>NZ_JBHUDY010000001.1:0-2626484 GCF_042678385.1 Sphingomonas tabacisoli | reverse complement strand
TCGAGACGGCGCTGAAGCTCCCGAGCGAGCATCAATATGGCAACGGCGTCGCCATCTTCACGCGCAACGGCCATGCCGCGCGCGAGTTCGCGGCGCGCGTGAACGTCGGCATGGTCGGCATCAACGTGCCGATCCCGGTGCCCGTCGCCTATCACACATTCGGCGGCTGGAAGCGCAGCGCGTTCGGCGACATCAACCAGCACGGCATGGAAGGCGTGCGGTTCTGGACGAAGACCAAGACCGTCACCCAGCGCTGGCCCGACGGCTCCGCAACCGGTGAGAACGCCTTCGTCATTCCAACGATGGGGTGAAGCGTGACAGCATCGGCCGAACCGTCACTCAGCGCGCGCCAGGTCATCGATCTCCGTGACCTGGGGGGCGATGAATTTAGGAGCGTGCACCAGCAGGATAACTATGCTGGCGCCGTTTTCGGCGGGCAATATCTGGCACAAGCGCTCGTCGCAGCCCGCCGAACGGTGCCGGATTGGCCGATTCATCACTGCTCGGCCCTCTTCCTGCAAGCGGGCAAGGCGGCGCATCCGCTCGACTTCTCGGTAACCCGGACGAGGGATGGCAAACAGTTCGCAGCGCGGCGCGTCATCGTGTCGCAGGGCGGGGCCCCGATGTTTGATCTGCTTTGTTCGTTCCAGGCGTGCCGCGACGGCGTTCGCCATCAACTGGAACTCGGCAGCGTCGAGCTGCCCGAGCGTTTGGACAATCTGGCGATCTTTGCCGGGAAGAACCGGCATCAGCTCGATCCTCGCATGGCCGACCTTTACCAGCGGCCATTTCCCGTCGAGCTTCGGCTCACAGAACCTGAACGGCTGCTCACCAGGGAAGGTCGCGGTGCCGAGCAGGATTTTTGGTTCAGGATGTCCTCGGCCAGTGAGGTCGAAGATCAAGGTGATCACCAGTGCCTGCTCGCGTTCATGTCGGACTACTGGTTTGCGGGTGTTGCTGGAGCACTGCACGCGCCGACAGGGAGCGCCAGCTTCTTCGCTTCGCTCAATCATAGTATGTGGTTCCATGCGCCCGCGCGCGCCGATCAATGGCTCTATTATCAAACCGAAAGTCCTTGGGCGGGCGCCGGCCGGGGCCTTGCACGCGGCTTCATCTACAATGAAGCGGGCGAACTCGTGGCCAGCGTCGTGCAGGAAGTAGCCATGGGGTTCGACTGACATCATCCAGTCCGGTCGGGTCCGGCCCGCGCCTGGTGCGACCGTCTGATCTGCGAACCGCGACCCGCTGTTTCGACGTCACTTCCTACAGGTGAGATTCAGGACCCGACGGTCTGAACGTGCCTAGCTCCTTGCCGAGTTTACCTGGCCACGGAAATTTGCCAGTAATTTGAGTGCCCATTTTTTGTCTTCGGGGCACCATTTTCCCGTCGGCGGACGTCCATCACTCGCATCAGCTCGCCGTCCCCTTGGCCGTAGTGATGTCGCGGCAAATATTCAGGCGTCGCTGTCGCGGCAGGTCTTGAGCCTGCTTGAAGAAATTCGAGATGGCCTTGCGGTGATTGCCTACGGTCAGGATGAGATAACCGCCCACGGGTCCGGGCAATGGCGACGCTGCTCAACGAAATGGCGTCTGGAACCCCCACGGGCGTGGCCCGAGGTCCGGGCCTTCGGTATTAGCGAGCGGCAATCGGCAGTTTAGGGGGCGTGTTCGAAACGCTCCAAAACGCGTGCTACCCGCCAGACCAGCACTTCACCGCAGCCGAGATAATCGCGCACAACTGCTTTCGCCTCGTCATCGTTGTTGGCCTCGAAGTGATAGTCATGGACTGCGTCATCGTTGCGGACGAAGCTGAGGTTATATTCGGGCATGCGTCGTTATACGATAAATTGGGCACTCCGTTTCCACGCTTAAGTGGTTAACAGTGCCTGCGCTCCCGCAGACGGTGACCGCAAGTGGCGATCAAGCTGCTCGCCGCGTCGACGAGGTCATTTCCCTGATCAGCATCTCGGACGACATCGGCTTGCCGGTGAAATAACCCTGGACGGCGTCGCAGCCCGCAGACTTGAGGAAGTCGAAGCAACCCTTATCCTCGACACCCTCGGCGACCACCTTCAGACCAAGCTTGTGCGCCATATCGATGGTCGACTGGACGAGCACGGCGTCGTTACGATCCTTGTCCGCGTGCTGAACGAACCGACGATCGATCTTCAGCTCATCGAGCGGAAGCTGCTGCAGATAGGCAAGCGTCGATTGGCCGGTGCCGTAGTCATCCATCGAAATCGCAATGCCCATCGACCGAAAGGCATGCAGCGCTTGGATTGCACTTTCGAGATCCTCGAGCACCGCCGATTCCGTCACTTCGAAGATCAAGCTGCCACGCACGAAGTGTGGACCGGCCACGATTTGAGCCACAGCTTCGAAGAAGTCGGGCGACACGACGAGTAGCGGCGACACGTTTACAGCGACCGACATATCATGGCCTCGGCGACGCCACTCGGCTGAGTCACGGAGCGCCGTATCCAGCACGAAACGGGTAAGGGGCAGGATGCGATCGTGTCGCTCGGCCAGCGGCACGAACGCGTCGGGGGAAAGCGCGCCCAACTCAGGGTGACGCCAGCGGATCAGCGCTTCGGCACTTCGGATGCGCCGCGCCCCGAGATCAAGCTTGGGTTGATAGTGAACGTGCAGCCCGCCGGTCGCAACGGCCTCGTCCAGCTCGCCCAGGAGAGAGAGCTCCCGTCCAAGCTGGGCGCGATCCGCCTCGTCGTGCACGCGCCAGCCGCGATGCGTTTCCCGCGCGCGCTCTGAAGCGAGCACGGCATGCGCCATCAGCTGCAAAGGAGCGTCCCCGTCATTCTCCGCCACGCCGAAATGCAAGGTCACGTCCGCGCGTCGCCCGCGAACTTCAATCGGGTTCAACATCGCTGTGCGAATGCCGGCGAGCCGATTTTCCAAGCTCGCGCGGTCGCCCTGCACTTCCGGCCAGGCAAGGACACCCTCTTCGATCCGGAAGATTGGAACGCCCTCGACCGCGAGCGCGACGCGGTCCTGCAGGCGGCGAATCGTCTCTCCGATCTCGTGACCCCCAAGTGCCGCTGCAAGCCGCTCGAATGCCGCGACGCGCGCGACGACGATCGAGTGGAAGCTATTCTCCTGAAGCCAACGGGCCATGGCCGCCTTGTTCGGCAACCCGGACTCGACATCCGTCAACCGACGTCGCTCAGTGTCGGCAGCCAGCTGCAGTGCGGCCACCGCCGCAGCGGCAAAGGCGATCGCCGCAAACGCAGGCGCGAGCGGCACGATAAAATGCATCCATTGTTCGGCGGCCAGCGAGCCGGCGAACATGGTGACAAGGCTCACGCCAACCCAAACCGCGAGGCGCGGGCCGGTTCGGGTGCGCAGAAGCGCGGCGACGACAAGCAACGCGAACAGCAGCGGAAGGGGCCAAGCCACAGGTCGGAATGTGCCGGCAGTCAATGTTTCCGCGGCAAGGGCTTGAATGACAACGCCTGGGATGACGCCGTACCGAGGCACTGCATATTGATCCCCAAGCTCGATCGCGCTCGCGCCGATCAATACCCGCTTGCCCGCCAGCACGTTGCGCGGAACCTGCCCCTTCAACACATCCACAAAGCTGTGGTGGGGAATGGATCCGGGATCGATTGAAAAGTCGACGCTGAAGCGTTCGCCCGCGCGGCCGCTCACTTGGGCGATCATCGCGGACAGCGAAGGGCGGGGGAGCCCGCGGGTCACCGTGGCGATCGGCATCCGGCGGACATAGCCGTCTGCATCGGGCCTGACGCTGACTGCTGCGAGCACCGATTGTTCGCGGGCCTCATGAAACGGCAGCGAATCTACCCACTCGGCTTGTCCAGCACCCGACCGTTGGCGAAAAGTCGGCAAAACGACTGCGCCATGAGCGCGAGCGAGCGCCGCGACAAGCGCCGCATCGTCGCCAGCGGTTGATCGAGCGGAAAAATCGACGTCGAACGCGATAGTGGCAGCACCGACTTTTCTAAGCTGATCGATGACGCGCGCGTGGTGGCTGCGCGGCCATGGCCAGCCGTCGAGTGCCGCAAGACTGCGCGCATCGATATCGACGATGTGGACTGAACCGCTTGCCGGATGGCTCCGCAACTCCCAGCGGAGACGCTGGAGCAGCTGATCGAGGCCCGCGCCGACGCCCGTGAGCCCGAATCCCAGCCCGACAGCCGCCGCGGCAGAAACTATGGTCAGCGACCAATGTGTTCGGGACCATGCTTTCAGGTTCATGCGGGCGGACTCCAGCCCTTTCCTTAGCCGCGATCTGCTAAGGAAAGGTTGGCCGGCGGCGCTTTGCTATCCGGCCGCTAACTGCGGGGCATCCAAGGGTCTGAGTTCTCGAAAGCCCAATGCCTCTGCGCTGGCGGACCGCTCAGTTCTTGATTTTGCCCAGCTTGCCCAGGCCTGAAATCACGTCGGTCAGCACGCCCAGAGGAGCATTGGCCTTCGTCTGCGGCATGTTCGGGTTGCCGCCCGGTCCGACCGCGTTGGAGCTGGCATTGGACGAGGGGCCCGGCCCTTGGGCGGCTGCACCGGGAATAGCCGCGTCGGCCACCTTGACGGCATCCTGTACGGCCTTCGCGGCGTCCTTGGCTGCCATATCCGCGTTCTTGGCAGCTTCGGCTGCGGCGTCGCTGGCAGCCTTCTCGGCGGCCTTGGCCGCATCGGCCATTTGCTTTGCCTGTTCTCGCGCCGCGGCATCCGCAGCCTTTTCGGCATCACGCGCGGCCTTTTCGGCTGCTTTGGCCTGAGCGTCTTCCAATGCCTGCGAGGCATCAGCCGCCGCCTTCGCCGCCGCCTTGTCGGCATCGATGCGCGCCGCCTCTCGGGCGAGCCGGTCGGACTCCGCCTGGGCGGCGATAGCGGCTGCCGCTTGCGCGTCCTCCGCTGCCTTCGCGGCCGCCTTGCTGGCGGCTTCCGCAGCAGCGGCATCGGTCGCGTTTCGACGGGCAAGCTCGGCCGCGCGCGCGGCTTGATCGGCTGCCGCAGCGGCCGCCGCTTCCTGGGCTTGTCGTTCAGCGCTGGCCGCCGCCGCACGCTCCGCATCTGCGGCAGCGGCGCGCGCGAGGTCTGCGGCCTCTCCAGCCTTGACAGCCGCGGCTGCGGCCGCGGCATCGCTTGCCGCTTTTGCGGCTGCGGCATCCTCTGCGGCCTTTGCTGACTGTTCGGCATCCGTCGACGCCTGGACCGCACTATCCCCCGCCTTGTCGGCATCGGCTTTTTTCAGCGAAGCCTCTGCGTTTGCGGTCTCCGCGCTGCGCCCGACCTCATTGGCGAGCGCCGTGGCGGTCGCAGCGCGGATCGTATCGGCCGCCGAGCGCGTGCCTTCGGTTGCCATGGCAAACTGGCGTTCGCCTTCGCCGCCGATTGTGCCCTGGACGAGGCCGCCTGTCGCTTCTGAAAGCGATAGCGGCTTTTCGGCAATTGCCGTCGAAATCACCTGATCGTAGGGGCCCGCCGCGGTAGTCGCAGGCGCGGTCGAGGCTGCCGGAACGACCGGCGCGGGCGTCTCCGGCCGCTGCGTCGGAACGGCCGGCGAAACAATGGTGCGTGCCGGGCCATCGCCTTCGATGCGAAGGCGAAAGCGATCGCCGGCATTTACCAGGGCGACGGCGCCGGGCTTGAGCAGGTCGTGAGCACCGCCATCCGCGGTCGCCACGTCCACGGCGCCTTCGATCACTTGAACCGATGCGCCCGCCTCCGTAACGGAGACGCTGAACGTTGTCCCTTTGACGACGGCGGCCAGATACGGCGTCGAGACCGAGAAGTGCGGGGTCAGCTTCTTCTTGATCATGAAGACGACGTTGCCGACGTCCTGGACGAATTTCGTCACCGTGCCGGATTGCTCCGCAGCTGGCAGGCGAAGCCGCGACGATGGCGCAACCATCAGATATTCTTCGCCGCGCGTGACGACCGCGCGGGCGCCGCGACCGGTCACGATCGTATCCCCGGCCTCGACAACTCCGCCGCGCAGCGCGGCTTTGCTCAGACCGGCGTGCAACAACTGCACGTTGCCCGTGGATTCGCTGATCCGCCATTCCACGTCGTTCGCCATAAGGGGTGACGCCGTGACGGAGGCCAGTGCGATGGCCATCATTCGGCTGTGCATCATAGAAGCAACTCCGGGTCTAAGCCGGCGAGTTCTAGGGCTCGAGTCCTTACCGAAACCTCCTCGGAAACGGTGAAGCGCCTATTGACCAAAAACCTAAGCAACTAAATCTCAAGGAAGAAGCGATTAGTTGCTGCGCCGGGAACCATAAGAGCAAGGGGCGCAGTGCGGATAGGGTTTGGACTGATGGCGGCGCTTGCGCTCGCCGCGCCAGCCGCGGCCCAGGTCGTCCTCGACCGGGCGGACCCGGCGGTGATCGAGCGCGACCTCAACCGAGCCGAGGCCTTGCAACCGGCAACGCCACGCCCGGAAGTTCGCACGCAGGCCGAAGCCGTCGCTCAATCGCAAATCAGAGTCGCGCCCGGAGCCGTGATCGTCGAAAGCACAATTTTCGCGAACTCAGACTTTACAGCCGCGGTCGGGCCTTATCTCGGGCGATCACTCGGTGCCGACGAGCTGAAGGAGCTGCTTGCAAGCATTGCCGGTGTCGCCCGCGATCGCGGCTTTCTATTCGCAACTGCATCGATCGCGCCGCAGGCCGTTTCGGCGGGCGTCTTGCGCGTGACTTTGGATGAGGGGCGCATCGACGCGGTCCGAAGTCTCGGTCGCCCGAACGCGCAAGTCGATGCAATCCTCCGCCGCCTCGTGGGCACCGGGCCAGTTCGCCGCAGCGAGTTTGAAAGAGCTCTCCTGATCGCCGGCGATGTGGCTGGCGTGCGCGTGACCGACGCACGCTATGTGCGCCAGAACGGCTTTGGCATTCTCCTCGTCACTGTTGCGGACGATCGAGCTTCATTTGCGGCCCAACTCGACAACCGGGGCAGCGAAATCGTGGGGCCGGAACGGGCCACAGGTGTGGCGGCCGTCCGCGGCGTCATTGGCGAGGGCGACGAGGTGTCCGTTCTAGGAGCAGGCACACCGTTCCACCCAGGCGAGTTGATTTTCGCCCAGTTGAAATATTCGGCAGCGCTGAACGACCGGGGCACGTTGCTCTGGTCGAGCGCGTCGGTCGGACATACTCATCCAGGTGGTAGCCTGGCGCCGTTCAACGTGACGGGCGACAGCTATGCGCTTGCGACAGGTCTGTCGCATCCGTTCATCCGGTCGCGCAAAGCTAGCGTGTGGAGCACCGTGTCGTTCAAAGGTCTTTGGCTCGACCAGGACATTCTAGGGGTGCGCGTCCGGCGCGACCGGATCGTTACGGCGGCCGCCGAGCTGGACGGGGCAGCCGAGATCGCCGGCGGGGTGGTTCGCGGCAACGCGTCCGCAGTGATCGGCTTACCGCTCGCGGGCGTCACCCACGCCGGCGATCCGCTGGCATCGCGAGGCGATGGCGACGCTCGATTAGGGCTTTTCCAGTTTTATGGGGATTGGACACGCGAGGTCGGGCACAATCTGAGCATCCGCGCCGCCGGGATTGCGCAAACCGCTACGCGGCCGTTGCTCGCTTCGCAGGAACTTGGGTTGGGCGGGCGCCTTTTTGGCCGAGCCTATGATGAGAATGAGCGCAGCGGCGAAACGGGCGTCGCCGGCTCTTTCGAGGCGCGGCTGAGCCTGCCGGCAAGAGGATCAGGTGCCATCCGCCGCGTCCAAGTCTATGCGTTTGCGGATGCAGGCTATGTTGGCAATGCACGCCAAGGGCTTGGAGGCGGAGCGCTCTACTCGGCGGGCGGCGGCCTTCGCCTGGGGATCGGGCGCAGTTTCGACGGCGAGGCGGAGATCGCCACGCCTCTGGGCGCTGACCGGCTCGGCACGGGCAATCGTAAACCACGCGTGTCGTTCCGATTGAGCGCAAGGTGGTGATCGGTTGCTAAGTGCCTCAGCTCTTTTGCCAGCCTCCGCCGAGGGCGCGGAACAGGTTGACCTGGGCGCGTGAGATTTCCGCATCCTGGGCGGCGAGGCTGGCCTGGGCGTCGGCGAGCGTGCGTTCGGAATCGAGGAGTTCCAGCGAATCGACCTGGCCTTCGCGCTGACGGGCGCGGGTGATGCGGGCGGCGGTTTCCGCTGCATTGGTGGCCGACTGCAGGGCGGCGCGACGCTCCAACGACCGTGCGTAGACGGTAAGAGCCGTCTCGGTTTCTTCCAGCGCCTGCAACACCGTGCCGTCGAAGGTGGCGAGCGCGGCCTTGCTGTCCGCGCGTGCCTCGGCGAGCCGCGCGCGTGCCGGCCCCTGGTTGACCGACCAATTGATGAGTGGCCCGAGCAGCCACGTCAGCGGGTTAGCGCCGAAGATGTTGCCGAAGCCTGTGCCGGTCGATCCGACCGAGCCGCCGAGCGTGATCCGCGGATAAAGGTCCGCGGTGGCGACGCCGATCCGGGCGGTGGAGGCCGCGAGGCGGCGCTCTGCGGCGCGCACATCGGGACGCCGCGCGAGTAGCGCCGCGCCGTCGCCGACCGGGATCGGCGTGTCGAGCTTCAGCGTGGTGGTGCGGGCGGCGACTTCGGGCGGCAGCTCTTGCGGTGCACGGCCGGTGAGTGTGGCCAGGCGGAACAGCGCGGACTGGCGCTGGGCCAGCAGCGTCGGGATGTCGGCCTGGCGCTGGTCGCGGAGCGAGGCGATGCGCGCGGTGTCGAGCGGCGTCTGCAGGCCTGCCGCCTCGCGTTTCTGCATCAGCGTCACCGACCGGTCGAGCAGCGCGACGATGCGCTGCGCGACGTCCAGCCGCTCCGCCGAAGAAACGGCGTCGGCATAGGCGCGGGTGGTATCGGCGACGATCGCGACGCGAACGGCGTTCGCATCCGCTTCGGCTGCATCCACGTCACCATTGGCCGCTTCGATGTTGCGGCTGATCCGGCCGAACAGGTCGACTTCGTAAGCGACGTCGAGGCCGACATCGACCGACCAATTCTCGCGGTCCGCACCCGGCGCGCGTTGGGCGGCGGGCAGGCGGCCATATTGGGCGCTGCCGCCCAGATTGACCTGCGGCGTGCGGTCGGCGCGCGCGCCCTTCAGCGAGGCGCGGGCGCGTTCGAGCCGGGCGACGGCGACGCGGATATCGGTGTTCGCCTTCAACGCGTCGGCGACCAGCCGATCGAGCACCGGATCATTATACAGTCTCCACCAGTCGCCTTCCACCGCGGGGACCGGGGTCGCGGCGGCAGTGGTGGAAACGAACGAGGCGGCTTCCACCGGGCGCGGCGTCGGCGCGACATAGTTGGGTCCGACGGCGCAGGCGCTGAGCGTCAGGGCGGAAACGGCGGCGAGGAAACGCATGACGGTTTCTCCTTATTCTGCAGGCAACAGCGCTGGCGCGCCTGCCTGGCCTCGGCCACGCAACCGGGCGAGACGGTCGCCCAGCGCGCGGCACACGACGTAGAAAGTGGGGGTGAAGAACAGGCCGAAGCCGGTGACGCCCAGCATCCCGAAGAACATGGCGGTGCCGAGCGCCTGGCGGAGCTCAGCGCCCGCGCCGCTCGCGATCAGCAACGGCACCGCGCCCAGGATGAAGGCGAAGCTGGTCATCAGGATCGGCCGCAGGCGGTCGCGGGCGGCACGCACCGCCGCTTCGGCCGGCGACAGGCCGTCCTGCTCCTCGGCCTGCTTAGCGAACTCGACCACGAGAATCGCGTTCTTGGCGGCGAGCGCGATCAGCACGATCAGGCCGATCTGCGTCAGGACATTATTGTCCATGCCGCGCAGGTTCACGCCGGCCATTGCAGCCAGCAGGCACATCGGCACGATCAGGATGATCGCCAGCGGCAAGGTCAGGCTTTCATACTGAGCGGCCAGCACCAGGAAGACGAACAGCACGGCGAGCGCGAACACCAGACCGGCGGTGTTACCGGCCGCCTTTTGCTGGAAGGCGATGCCCGTCCATTCGGTGCCATAGCCCGCGGGCAGCGTTTCGGCCGCCAGCTTCTCCATCGTCTGCAGCGAGCGGCCGGACGAATAGCCGGGCGCGGTGTCGCCATCGATCTCGACCGCCGGGAAGAGGTTGTAGCGCGTCACGCGGTACGGTCCCGTCCGGTCGGCGAAGGTCGCGACCGAGCCGATCGGCACCATCGTGCCATAGGTCGAGCGCGTCTTCAGGTTGGCGATGTCGGCCTCGGTCGCACGGAACGGCGCATCGGCCTGGGCGGTCACGCGATAGGTGCGGCCGAGCAGGTTGAAGTCGTTCACATAGGCGGAGCCCAGATAGACGCTCAGCGCCTCGAACACTTTCTCCGCGGGCACGCCGAGCATGTCGGCCTTTTGCCGGTCGATGTCGGCGAAGATGCGCGGCGTGGATGTGTCGAAGAAGCTGTAGACTTGGGCGAGACCCTTGGTCTGGTTGGCCTTGCCGATCAGCCCGAAGGACTGCTGCCCCAGCGCCTGATAGCCATGGCCGCCGCGGTCCTGCACGATTAGACGATAGCCGCCCGCCGAGCCGATGCCCTGGATGACGGGCGGAGGCACGATCATGATCCGCGCCTCGGTGATGTCGGCGGTGCGCTTGCGCGCTTCGTCCATGATGTGCTGGAAGCTTACGCCCAGCTTGCCGCGTTCCTCGAACGACTTGAGGGGGAAATAGGCAGCGGCGGCATTGGGGGCGAGCGTCTGCGAAGGGCCGTCGAAGCCCGCCAGCATCACCGCACCCTTGATGCCCTTCACCGGCAGAATGCGATCCGCGACCTTGCGCAGCACGGCGTCGGTGCGCTCGACCGAAGAGCCGGCCGGAAGCTGGACGACGGTGAGGAAATAGCCCTGGTCCTGCTGCGGGATGAAGCCACTGGGCGTCAGCCAGAACAGGCCCAGGGTCGCGGCGATCAGTCCCGCATAGGCGATCATCATCCGCTTCGGCCGGGCGACAAGGCGTGCGGTCAGCGCCGCATAGGCCGTGCCCATCCGGTCGAAGCCCCGATTGAAACGGTCTCCGGCGGCGCGGATGAGCGCAGAGAAGCGGCCCTTGGGCGCATCATGCGCATGGTCCTTCAGCAGCATCGCAGCGAGCGCCGGCGACAGCGTCAGCGACAGCAGCAGCGAGATCGCCGTTGCAGCCGAGATCGTCACCGCGAATTGCTTGTAGAAAGCGCCCGACAGGCCGGTCAGGAACAGGGTCGGCACGAACACGGCGAACAGCACGAGCACGATCGCGACCAGCGCGGCCGAGACCTCGTCCATCGAGGTTCGGGCGGCCTCCAGCGGCGTCATGCCGCGGGCGAGGTTGCGTTCGACATTCTCGACGACGACGATCGCGTCGTCGACGACGATGCCGATGGCGAGCACCAGCCCGAACAGCGACAGGTTGTTCAGCGAATAGCCGACCGCCTGCAGCACCGCGAAGGTGCCGATCAGCGAGACCGGGATCGCGACCACGGGAATGATCGCCGCCCGCCAGCGCTGGAGGAACACGAGGATCACGAGCACGACCAGCACCACCGCCTCGAACAGTGTATGCATGACGGCGTCGATCGATTGGGCGATGAACTCGGTCGGGTTGTAGATCACCCGATATTCCATGCCCTTGGGGAAGGTCTTCGAGACCCGCTCCATTTCGGCCGACACGGCTTCCGCGGCGGCAAGCGCGTTGGAGCCCGGCCGCTGGAAAACGGCGAGGAGCACCGTCGGCTGGCCCGACAAATAGGTGTTGGACGCATAGTCGGCGGCGCCGAGCTCGACCCGGGCGACATCCGACACGCGGATCTGGCGTCCGTCGGCGTCGGTGCGGATCACGACATCGGCGAACTGCTTGGGATCGGTGAAGCGGCCCTGCGTCTCGACATTGAGCTGGAAAGCATTGCCGCTGTTATAGGGCGGCTGGCCGAGCGTGCCGGCGGCAACCTGGACGTTCTGCGCCCGGAGCGCCTGGACGATCTCGCCGCCGGTCAGATTGAGCGCGGCGGCGCGGCCCGGATCGATCCACACGCGCATCGCATAATCGCGCGAGCCGAACAGCCGCACATCGCCGACTCCGTCGATGCGGGCGAGCCGGTCGCGGATCTGGGTCAGCGCATAATTGGAGAGATAGCCGCGATCGAGCGAGTTGTCGGGCGACACGAGGTTGACGACCATGAGGAAGTCCGGTGTCGTCTTGCGCGTCACCACGCCCAGCCGCTGCACATCTTGCGGCAGCCGCGGCACCGCGACCGCAACGCGATTCTGCACCAGCACCTGCGCGGCATCGAGGTCGGTGCCGGGCTTGAATGTGACGGTGATCGTCAGATTGCCGTCGCCGGTCGATTGCGACGACTGGTAAAGCATGTTGTCGACGCCGTTGATTTCCTGCTCGATCGGCGAGGCAACGGTCTCCGCGACCGTCTCCGCCGACGCGCCTGGATAGGAGGCCGTCACGGTCACGGTCGGGGGCACGATGTCCGGATATTGCGAGACCGGTAGACCGAGATAGGCGATTGCGCCGACGATGGTGATGACGACGGCAATGACGGCCGCAAAGATCGGGCGCGTGATGAAGAAACGCGAGAGGCGCATGGGGCTTCTCCTCGCTGGAGTTGAGTAGGTCTGTATTCACTCACCCGTCCATCCCGAGCGAAGTCGAGGGACGCGCGCGCTTTCCCGCCTTTGAAGGGCAGAAGTGCGTGCCTCGACTTCGCTCGGCATGGACGGTTTCGGGTGGGCTACCGCACTGCGAACGTCGCCTGGCCGGGCGGCGGCGCCACGATTGAGGGGGCCTGGGCGATGCGCTCGGGCTGCACCCGCCCGGCGCGGACCTGCACCTTGGCGCCGGGCATCGCCATCTGGGTGCCGGAGATCACGACCCTGTCCTGCGGTGTCAGGCCGGAACGGATCACACGGAGGCCATCGACCACCGGGCCAAGCACGACCGGCTTGGCGGTCACCGATCCGTCAGGGCCGACGACCAGCAGCGTCTTGCGCGCCTGGTCGGTCTGCACCGCGGCATCGGGAACCAGCAGCGCCTTGACGGTGCCGCCATTCGCCAGCCGCATGTTGCCGAACATGCCGGGCGTCAGGAACAGACTTGGATTGTCGAGCACCGCGCGGACCCGGATGGTCCCGGACTTCGGATCGAGCGTATTGTCGGTGAAGTCCAGCCGGCCTTTCCAGCGATAGTCCGCTTCATCCTGCAGGCGGATCTCGACCGGCGAGGAGGTGGCGCCCTGTTCGCGGGCGCGCTGGCCCTTCAGGAACAAAGCTTCCGAACTGTCGAAGGTGAAATAGATCGGGTCGAGCGCGTTGATCGTCGTGAGCAGCGAGCTCGCCGGCCCATCGCCTGCAGCGACCAGATTGCCGGGATCGATCCGGCGATCCGAGACGCGGCCGNTTGCCGGGATCGATCCGGCGATCCGAGACGCGGCCGCCGATCGGGGCGCGGACTTGGGTGAACTCCATGTCCAGCGCCCGCGAGCGGACCCGCGCCTGGGCGCCTGCCAGCGCGGCCGAAGCCGCACGAACGCGGGCCTGCAGCCGGTCGATCTCGCTTGGCGCCACCGCCTGGTCCGCCAGCAACCGCTGGGCACGGCCGAGATCGGCATTGGCAAGGGCGAGGTCGCTCTGCGCGCTGGCGAGGCCGGCCCGTGCTTCCGCGAGGGCGGCAGCGAACGGGCGCTGGTCGATCGTGAAGAGCACCTGGCCCTTCCGCACGATCTGGCCGTCGGTGAAGTGGACGGCGACTATCTGGCCCGAGACGCGCGGACGGACCTCGACCGTCCGGCTCGCCTCGAAGCGGCCGATATATTCGTCCCACTCATTCACATCGCGGACCAATGGCTGTGCGACGGTGACGGTCGGGGCCGGCGGGGCGGGGGGCGGGGGGCTTTCGCGATTGGCGACGGTGAGGCCGCCGATCAGCGCCGCGAGCGGCAGCACCACCAGCGCCCGCTTGCGCCATCGGGCGCCGGGGACGGTTTGCTCCTGCACGGCGGCGGAGTCCGCCTCCGGCTCGATTTTCGTGATCATGTTCATGCGTAAGCCTTCCGGCGGCGCTCGCTGCGGCCGCGGCTGATGCTGGTGAGAAGAAGCTCAAGCTGCTCGGGCGAAAAGCCTGCCTCGTAGAAGCTCTCAACCTCATATTCGGGGATCGCGAAGCTGTGATACCAGGCGTGGACCGACACGCGGCGCAGGGCTTCGAGCCGGGGATCGGCAAGCCGGTTGTCGTTGTTGCCGCCGAACACTGCGGCGAACGCCTTGGCGACGCGGCTGGGCTGGCGCAGGGAAGACAGGCGGTCGCGGCGGGCGAGCGCGACCACCGACCATTCGAGCGCGGACAGCGAGGGCTGCTGTTTGGCTGGAACTGGATCGTGGCGGGGCAGGGCGGGCGCCAGCGCGGCGGCGGGCTCGGCGAAGTTCAGATAAGCCATGTTCGACTCCCTCTTTTTGCTGCCGGAAGCCGGGACACGTGGTCCTCTCGCAAAAGCGCCTCCGCGCCCTCGCGTGCTCCGGCATTGGTTCGAAGGGGCGCGAAGCCAAAGCGGCCGGCGGGCCGCTAGCCCGTGCCTCTTCGGATCCGCTCCTGCTGCTGTCGGCGGTTGCCGCCGTTACTCTCTGTACCAGTCGGTATATAATGTGTTCAGCCGGTGTTCAAGAGCTTTTTGTACCGGTCGGTAAGATTTTTTCTAGCGGCCCGGCCAGACCATGAGGCTGGTCTCGATCATCCGCTCCAGCTCCGCGCGCGTGGCGCCGGTGCCTGCCTGGACGGCCATCCCTTGCACGATCGCATAGAGATAGCTGGTCAGTCCCTCCGCATCGACTTCGGGCGGCAAGTCGCCTTCGGCCTTGGCGCGTTCCATCCGTTCGACCAGCGCCTGTTTCGCTTTCGCGCTGCGCTCCACGACGTACATGCGGATCGAATCGGCTTCCGCGCCGCAGGCGACCTGGCTGATCACGCGCAGGCAGCCCTTGGGCTCGTTGACGCCGGTCTGGGTGTCGAGCGCGCCGCGGAGCATGTGCTCGGCGACCTTGCGCGCGGTCGGTTCGGCCAGCGCCTCGCCGACATATTCCATCTTCTCGCGCTCGTAGAGGTCGAGCGCCTTCACGAAGAGCTGTTCCTTGTTGCCGAAGGCGGCGTACAGGCTGGGCTTGGTGATGCCCATCGCCTCGGTGAGGTCGGCCATCGAGGCGCCCTCGTATCCCTTGCTCCAGAACACCCGCAACGCAGCCGCGAGCGCCTGGTCGCAACAAAATTCGCGCGGGCGTCCGCGGGTGGAAGCAGTGGCCGTCATTTCCATAACGACCGGTATATAACCGCTTCGATCCTCCTTTGCTAGAGGGCGCAGTCGCGAGCGGGTCTGGCGCGTCATTTTTCCGTTTTAGCGGGAAGCGGACAGCGAGGCTAACCGGCGCTTCCGAGCCGCCAATATTGGCCCTTCTCGATACATGCCGTTCATTGCGTGGATCGCAACTTATGCGCATGCCACGCCGGGCCATCGGCCGGACCTGCCGATTGGGTCTTTGTCCTTGAAGGCGGTTTCGTCATTGGCGGTAAAGACGCCGCCGTGCACGGCTTTGTTCGCCCGGCGCGGTTTCGCCGATAGCGCTGTTCGTCGATCAGCGTACCGCCCTTGTCGATGCGATCTTTCCTTCCCAAATGTGTGGCGGTTTATACCAACAATTAGGCAATGGCGGCTTATCGATCGGGCTGACGATCAGGTCCAGTTGAACGAAACTCAGTGAAACCAGCGGTTTAGCAGGTTTGGCACAGTGCCTGCAAAGCATGGCGCAACCCCGGAGCACGCGCTTCGGAACGCCACAGGAGATCAAGATGAAAGCGTCCCGTTTCTCGTTCATGGCCCGTAACGACGTGCTGCTCGGCGTGTGCGCCGCGCTCAGCGAGGATCTGGGCTTCAATCCGCTTTATCTGCGGATGACGCTGGCGGTGCTGCTGCTGTGGAATCCGGTTGTGATCCTGAGCGCCTATGCAGCGGGCTTCGTGCTGGTGCTGGCGAGCCGGGTGATCTTCCCGGCGATCGTCAAGGACAGCGCCGAACACGCCGAAGCACAGGCCGCGCCTGCGCATCAGAACGACGACGAGCTGGTGCTGGCCAAGGCGGCCTGATCAGCGCCTGACGGTGCGGATCTGGAACAGATAGGGCCAGTTCTTCCCCGTCACGAACAGCCGGTCGCCCTTCGCGTCATAGGCGATCCCGTTCGCGACATCGTCGAGGCCGCGCCGCGGCACTTTCGAAACCAGCGGGCCAAGGTCGATCCAGGCCTTGACCCGCCCGGTCGCCGGATCGATGCGGGCGATGCGGTCGGTCTCCCAGATATTGGCGAGCACGTCGCCTTTCACCCATTCCAGCTCGTTGATGCGCGAGAGCTTGCTGCCGTTCACCGTGACGGTGACGCGGCGCAGTTCCTTCAGGCTATTGGGATCGAGGAAGCGGAGTTGCGGCGTGCCGTCGCTCATCACGATCTCGCGGCCGTTTTGCGTCAGCGCCCAGCCTTCGCCCGGATAGCGCCATTCGCCGGTCTTCTTCAGCGTCGCCCGGTCCCAGATGAAGCCGACGCCATTCTGCCAGGTCAGGCTGATCAGCTTGGCTCCCCAATTGACCAGGCCCTCGCCGAAATATTGCGGCGGGATCACCGCCTGGCGGACGACCTTGCCGTCCTCCAGCCGCACTTCGCGGATCGACGAGCGGCCTTCCATGCCGGTGCTCTCGTAGAGCTTGCCGTCGAGATAGAGCAGCCCTTCGGTGAAGGCGTGTGAATCGTGCGGGAAGGTGCGGACGATCTCAACGCGCTCGACCGGCACCGCCGGGTTCGACGCACCCAAGAACAGCAGCGACAGCAACGGCAACAAGGCTTTCAAGCAACGGCCTCCTTCAACCACTCGGGGACGATCGGCCGTCCCCAGGCGAGCGGCTTGTCCAGCTCTTCGACGCGCAGCCGTGCGACCGCAAGCCCCAGCTCCGGATACCAGGCGTTCGCCGCCTCGCCGGGATTGGTGCCCGTCTCGACGACGACCAGCCGCCTATTCACTTTTTGCCGCCAATTCATCCGCGCGGTATTCTCCTGGCCAACATAGCAGCCTTTGGAGAAGCTGACGCCGCTCAACTCCGCCGCGTTGCATTCCAGCCAGAGTGTCGCGTTATCGCCGAGTTCCGCGCGACCTTCGGCGACGCCGAGGCGCAGCCGGTGCCCGTGCCAACCTTCGGCGGGCTCGTCCGGTGGCGCAAGCCAGCGTGCTCCGAGCGCTGCCAGCCGCGGGTCGAGCACATCGCCGTCAAGCGACCAATGCACGGCCAAGTCTGGTTCCGGCGCGATCGTGATCGGACGTCGCAAGCGATACATTGTCAGTCGGCGCGTTAATGCCTCGGCCACTTCGCCCTCGCAATCGATCAGCACATCCCCCTCATCGGCCCAGACGATGAAGTCGAACAGCGCCTTGCCTTGCGGGCTGAGTAGCCCGGCCCAAACCGGCAGCGCGCCGGTCACGTCGTTGGTGACGAGGCCTTGAAGGAAGCCGCGCACCTCCTCGCCTGAGAGACGGATCAGTGCGCGATCGGTGAGGGTGGTCCCGGCCATTTGCGTCAGTTAAGGGGCCGCGCATGGAAACTAAAGCCCGGCTGACGATCCGCCGCCCCGACGACTGGCACGTCCACCTGCGCGACGGCGACATGCTGAAGGCGGTCGCGCCCTTCACCGCCCGCCAGTTCGCCCGCGCGATCGTGATGCCGAACCTCGTGCCTCCGGTCACGACGGTCGCGGCGGCGAGCGCCTATCGCGATCGCATCCTCGCCGCCGCGCCCGGCTTCACGCCGCTGATGACGTGCTACCTGACCGACGACGCCAGCCCGGACGAGCTGACGCGCGGCCATGCCGAGCGTGTCTTCACTGCCGCCAAGCTCTATCCGGCCCACGCGACCACCAATTCCGCGCACGGCGTCACCGACGTCCGCAATCTCTATCCGGCGCTGGAGGCGATGCAGCGGATCGGGATGCCGTTGCTGGTCCACGGCGAAGTCACCGATCCGGCGGTCGATATCTTCGATCGCGAGGCGGTGTTCATCGAACGTGTGCTGACCGGCCTGGTCCGCGATTTTCCCGGCCTCAAGATCGTGTTCGAGCACATCACCACTGCCGACGCGGCCGCGTTCGTGGCGGAGAGCGGCCCGCTGATCGGCGCGACGGTCACGCCCCAGCACCTGATCATCAATCGCAACGCGATCTTCGAAGGTGGCCTCCGCCCGCACGCGTATTGCCTGCCCGTCGCCAAGCGCGAGGCGCATCGGCTCGCGGTGCGCAAGGCGACGGTTTCCGGATCGCCCAAATTCTTCCTCGGCACCGACAGCGCCCCGCACGCGATCTCTGCCAAGGAGTCCGCCTGCGGCT
The DNA here is from genome assembly GCF_042678385.1 of Sphingomonas tabacisoli. Lineage (NCBI taxonomy): Bacteria > Pseudomonadati > Pseudomonadota > Alphaproteobacteria > Sphingomonadales > Sphingomonadaceae > Sphingomonas > Sphingomonas tabacisoli. The sequence goes on along the minus strand of NZ_JBHUDY010000001.1, from coordinate 2,608,146 downwards.
GCGCCGGCATCTTCAATGCGTCGTTCGCTCTGGAGAGTTATGCGAGCGTGTTCGAAGAGGAAGGCGCGCTCGACAGGTTCGAGGCGTTCGCGTCCGAGAATGGCCCGCGTTTCTACGGCCTGCCGTTGAACGAAGGGACAGTGACGCTGGAGCGGGTGGACGTGCAGGTGCCGGAAGGTATTCCGGCCGCCGGCACATCGGTCGTGCCGTTCCACGCGGGTGAAACGCTGCGCTGGAGGTTTGCGGACTAATACCGTCGTCATGCCGGACTTGATCCGGCATCCCGCTCCTTCTTGCCTTTCGAAGGCAGCGGGACCCCCGATCAAGTCCGGGGTGACGATCCGAACTTCGTCAGATCGTCAAAACGGCAGCCACTTCGATTTTTCGCTGAACTTCATATAGCCGACGTTCGCGCCCAGCCGCACGCCGACGCCCAGGCGGATCGGGATCAGCACGATGTCGCCCGAGCGCATATAGCTCGCGGTCAGCCCGCCGACGAAATAGGCATTGCCCTCGCCGGCCGGGAAGCGCTGGTAGAGGTCGTGCGTGTCGTGCAGGTTATAGACCAGCACGAACGTGCTGCCGCCGTTCGCGCCCGCGTCGAAGCCGATCGACGGCCCCGTCCAGTAAACCGGTCGCGGCCCCTCGACCTTGTGATTGAGCGTGCCGGAGCCGTAGCGCAGCCCGACGACCAGCGCACCGCCGGCCTCGCGGCCGGAGATATAGGCGGTGGGCTCGCCCTGGTCCTTCAGGATCTTCTCGATGATGCCGGCCAGCCCCTTGGCGCCCTTGCCGAACACGCCCTCGGCCGCGCCGATCAGGTCGTCCTTCTTGTAGGTCTCGCCGGCCGGCGCGCTTGCCGTCGTGGCGGCAGGCGCGCTGGGTGTGGCGGGAGCAGGCGAGGCCGGGGGAGAGGTGTCGCCGTAATAAACCGTGTCATTAGGCGCCGCCGCCGGAGCAGGCGTCGCCGGAGCCGGGCCGAGATCGGCGTCGATCCGCGTGTTGGGGTCGACCGTCTGCACTTGCGCCGAAAGCGGCGCGGCCAGCACCGCCAGCCCCAGCATTGCGCCTTGCCCAACCCGTTTCATCTGCCCATTCCCCACTTCTATCCGGTTGGAAGAATAGCCGGAATCCGGCTTGCCCCACAATGAACGGGCGGCAGGGCGAATCGAAAATGCGCCGGACCGAATCGTTTCCGCGCCCCGTTGATCGAGCGCAAAGCCCCTGCTATCGCCGCGCGACCGCCGCATCCGGAGACGTGGGTGAGTGGCTGAAACCAGCGGTTTGCTAAACCGCCGTAGGGGGATCACTCCTACCGAGGGTTCGAATCCCTCCGTCTCCGCCAATCCCAACAATCCCCGGATGATCTCATAAGCCGCTGTTTTTTTGCGGCTTCTGTGCGTGATCTTCATCGTGGAGGTCGAGGGCTTCGGGTGGAGATGTCGTTGGGATGCCTATTGCGGCTATCCGGTCCGCCCCGGACGCAGCGGCTTATAAACGGCCTGCCTTGCCGCCGGAGAATGTCCAGGAAGGTGATCTCGCCCGGGTCCCCAGGGGGTGTTTGGTTCAGGGGAGAACCGAGGCGCCCGACCGAGATCGTCGCCGCTCTATCCGCTCGGCCTTCGCAGAAGAATACAGCATTCCTACCGTATCGGCGTCGGCATCATGCCTCCGAGTATACGATGGACAGGATGCCGATCGGCTCGTCGGACCGGACACCGAGCCGTCCGGCCCCGTTGCACCATTGGACCGTGCCGGCGATCAGCTCTCGTTTGTTGATATGCACGAGAACATGCTGGCCTGGCTCCAGCGCGCCCGCCGAGTCCACCAGCATTCCCCGCTGCGAGAGATTGCGGACCGTCACGGGGCGAGGCGGTCGTCCCGTGCGCAGCTGGGCAGGCGTGTCCAGGCGCACGCGCCGGTTTCGCGGCTGGTGGCCCTCTTTATGCCCATGCTCCATCTCCGAAAGAGTGGTCCAGATCTCGTTAGAGCCGATCAGCGCCAGGCCGAACCGCTGCCCGCGCGTCCATCGCACGGCTCCGGTCAGTGTCGCTTTCTCGACGGTGAGATGCACCACCTGCCCGACGGTCAAAGTGATTTCCGCCTCGCCCATCAGCCCAGTCTCGGAGAGATCGTGCACGACAGCCTCACAATATGCATCGATGGGATACAATGTTGCCTGAAGCAGCACCGAATGCCTTTTATGCTGTCGCTTGTCGCTGTTCTCGACATCGTCCGGCTCTGTGTCGGCAAGGAAGCTTTTCAATCGTTTCAGCATGTTTTTGCCCCGCGTGATGAGCGTAAGCTGGGGCCGATATGTTAGGGCTGGGTTTTCCAGAACTACGGTAGAATGCCGACGGCGAGGACTCGCGATTCTACCGTATCGAAACGCAAACGGAGCTTAGGAGATCGAGCGCAGATCGTTCGGCAGGAGAACGATCGAGATGCCTGAACGTCCGCACCTCACGACTGCCGCAAACCCTGCACCGGAGCCCACTCCAGCACTCGCGGATGCACTAAGGCGCCAGGCCGAGTTGGAGCAGCAATGCTCGCTTCTTTCCACAGTCATCGACAGCGTCCAGGACCTGATATTTGCGAAAGGCCGGGACGGTTGTTTCATCCTGGCCAACAGGGCGCTCCAGGACGCCTGTGGCATCAGGATCGGTTCTCGCACCCACGACCTTTTCGATGACGACCTGGTGCACGGCTACGAGAGCGCCGATCAGACCGTCATCCGAACTTGCGCACCAGTGGTGGTCGACGAAACCATCCCTATTCGTGGGGAAAGGCGCCAATTTCAGACCGTTAAAGTGCCCTGGATGTCGGACGGCGAGGTCCGCGGCATCATCGGCGTTTCCCGGGATCTGACCGAACGTATGGGGGCGGAAGCTGCACTGAAGCGAAGCGAGTGCCTTCACCGCAGCATCCTGGAAGCGAGCGCCGACTGCATCACGGTGATGACCACCGCTGGCGAGCTGCAGCTGATCAATGGGCCGGGCGCCAGGGCGATGGGAATTGGCTCGCCGGAAGCCGCGATCGGGACGTCGTGGAGCGACCTCTGGCCCGATGCGAACCGGGCCGGCGCCATTTCGGCACTGGCCAAAGCAGGTGAAGGCAAAGTGGCGCGGTTCACTGCCCGCCGCTCATCGGACTATGATTGTCGCTGGTGGGACGTGATGGTTACGCCCATCATCGATGATGCTGGCGCAGTCACGAGCCTCCTTTCGATTGCTCGCGACGTAAGCGAAAGCAAGCAGACCGCCGAACAGCTCCTGTGGACCAGCGAACATGATACGCTGACCAAGCTCGCCAACCGGCATGCGTTTCAGGCCCGGCTTCAGGCAGCCGCGCTTCGAACGATGCGGACCAAGAGGCCCTTTGGCCGCCTGTTGCTGGATCTCGACCGATTCAAGCAGATCAACGACACCTTGGGTCACGCCGCCGGCGACGAGCTCCTCTGTTCGTTCGGCGACGTGCTGAAGCAGTGCGTCAGGGAGGCGGACTTCGTGGCGCGCCTCGGCGGCGACGAGTTCGCCATTTTGCTGGACGGCGTCAAAGACGAGTTCAATCTGGAACGCGTCGGAAACATGATTCTCGAGCGGCTCAAGGCGCCGATGCGCGTCGCCGGGCGGGAGATCAGTGCCGGAGCCAGCATTGGCGGGGCCTTGTTCCCCAGCCAAGCCTCGTCCGCGAACGAGCTGTTCAACAATGCCGATACCGCTTTGTATGCGCTAAAAGCGTCGGGGAGGGGTGGCACGCGTATATTCCATGGGCACCTGAGGGAACAGGCTCAGCAGATCGCATCGCAACTCAATCTGGCGCGAGTCGCACTGTGCGCAAGCTCGGTGGTGCCGCATTACCAGGCCAAGGTAGATCTCAAGACGGGAAGGCTCGCCGGTTACGAGGCTTTGCTGAGGTGGATGCATCCGCAACGAGGGTTGCAGCCGCCCGCCACTGTGCAGGAAGCGTTCAAGGAATATGAGCTCGCCTCTAAGATCGGCGACCTTATGCTGCGTGGGGTCATCGCGGACATGCGCGAGTGGCTGGCGCAGGGAATCCCGTTCGGCCGGATTTCGATCAATGCTGCGCCTGCCGAGTTCCTGCGCGACGATTATGCGGAGCGGCTGTTGCGCGTGCTTAAGGCGAATGAAATCCCGACAGACCTTATAGAGATCGAAGTCACGGAGCACGTGTTCCTGGAGCGCGGCTCCGAGTTTGTCGCGAGAGCCTTGAAGGTTCTAAACAACGCCGGTGTCCGCATTGCGCTGGATGATTTCGGCACCGGCTATTCGTCCCTCTCGCACCTTCGTGATTTCCCTGTCGATGTGGTCAAGATCGACAGGTCGTTCATCGAGAGAATGGTCGTTGAGGCCGAGATTTCGGCGATCGTCTCCGCGGTGATCAGCCTCGCATCGGATCTGCAAATCGAGGTTGTGGCCGAGGGGCTCGAAACCGAACAGCAGCGCAACATATTGATGCAGAAGCGCTGCACCTACGGCCAGGGCTACCTCTATGGCCGACCCGTTGCAGCATCCGAGGTCTGTGCGTCCTTGAAAGCCGCGTGAGTTTTGAGGCGTCGTGCTGGCCGCTGGCCCGGGTTGAATCCTCCCTTAGAGGCTGGACGAAAGCTGCAGATTGAGGCCGACCATGCGACGGGGCTGGCCCGGCGAAGTTTGCACGACCCTGGCTAGACCCAGTATCCACCGCTCGCCATCGCTGGAACGCGTCCGATAGTTTGCGCGGAACATCGCGCCGGTCACGAGAGCCTCCTCAAGCGCCCGCTTGGCGGCGGGGAGGTCCTCGGGATGCACGCTGTTCTCCCAACATTGCTCCGACAGCGGTGCGAATGGAGCGGCGTCGATCCCGTGCATCGCCAAGCTTGCCGCGCAGAACCGCACTGTCCTGTCGTCGAGATTTAAATCCCAGAATCCCGCGCCAGCGCCCGCCCCGGCAAGTTCCAGCCGCTGCAGCGCTTCCGCCGCTTCGGCTTGCTGTCGCTTCAGTTCGGTAACATCCTTGCCTGTGCCGACTATTCGCAGAGCCTGTCCCGTCTCGATATCGCGATCCACCACGCGGCCGCGGTCCAGAATCCATCGCCACTCGCCAAGGCCATTGAGAAGCCGGTACTCGGCGTGGAACGAGGGTGTCCTGTCCAGCAGATGCTCTTCGATCGACTGTTCGACCAGCGGCAAGTCTTCCCAATGAATGCGGGATTTCACCCAATCTAGGCTCTGGGTTACGAGCTGATGGTCATAGTGCAGCTGTTCGAGGAAGCGGCGCGACATTTCAACATGTCCGCTTCGCAGATCCAAATCCCACGCGCCGTCACCCGACGCATCAAGGGCTAGCCTTAACCGCTCCTCGCTCCGGCGAAGCTCGGCGAACGCTTGGCGTTCCTTCGTCAGATCGCGAAAGAAGACCTGCAATCCGCTCGGAATTGGGCGGACGCTCACGTCGAACCACCTCGATAAGTCCGGCTCGTAAAACTCGAAGCGAAGGGGTTTTCGCTCCTGAGCAGCCTGATGCAGCTTTCCGAAGGCAATGGTTTCGCGTGCGCCGGGGAACGCGCTCCAAACGTTGGCGCCAAGAAGATCGCGACCATTGGCGATCGTCTCGACGGCCGCCTTGTTGAAGTAGGTGAAACGATCCTCCCGATCTAGCAGGAACACGCAATCCGTCGTTCCCTCAAGCACGTCGACAACGGAGGGCAGAAGAGTGTCGAGCGGCGCAGCTTGAGGCGACTTAATCTGCCTCGGGGACCTCTTGGGAGCGTAAGCGGGAGCGAGCGCGATCGCGCTCACATGATCGGCATCCGCCAAGGGTGCCATCCCGGCGACTATGGCGAGTTTTATCGCCTCTGAGGATGTCGCAGCCTCGAGCTCGCTCAGCATGTGGGCGCGGTGCATTTCAACCGTCCTCGGGCTGATCTCGAGATGTCTGGCGATTTGCTTGTTGGTCATTCCACCTACCAGCCCCTGAAGAACCTGCCGTTCGCGCTGCGAAAGCCGGTCAAGTCTAGCAATTGCCGTTTGCTGCTGCGCCTGGGTTCCGCGGCAGTACGCGTCCTCATTCAGCGCCTTCTGAATCACGACGATCAAATCTGCAGGGGAGGAACCGTCGACACAATCGGTCGCACCAGCCTTGACGGCTGCAACTGCCGATGTGGCGGAGACGGAGTGGCTGACGATCAGGACCGGAAGGCCAGGCGCTTCCGAAATGATCTTTCGGACCCGATCCGGCAGGTCTGAGGACTGCCCGCTTGCGGCCAGCAAAACAACGCCAGAGGGGGCGCGATTTACTTGAACGAACTCCTCGACACTCGCGTAAGGGCTTGGTGAGTATCCGTGCTTGGACAAATAAAAGCTTGTCTTGGCTCTCTGCGCGGTATCTTCGTCGATTACTTGAATGGCTGTAAACATTTCGCTCTTGCAACAAATACTTAACCTCTACCTAGAGCACCGGCTGCAGGACGTCGAACAAAGCTAGTACGGTAGGATTACCTAATGCCCATGCGCCAGGTTGCGCGGGCAGGTCAGTTGGCATTGGTGCCGCTGGATATGGTGCTGCGCAGCGATATTTGAAGCGGCTCGTGCCGCAGCCTTTGAGCCGGCACGGGGTCGCGTTGTCACGGCCTTCCTTGGTCACACCCGGTGGCGAATGGACGTCGCGCCAAATTCCGAACGTGAACCGCAATATGTCTATCCGGTCAAAGGGCGCCCCGTTGTTTTTACCTCCGTTTTCAGGCCTGCGCCAATTGAGTTGAACTTTCGGCGAACCGAGCCTTCTTCGCCTACCGGATCACCATGCGCGCGGGGCTGCGCCCGTTCTCACGCTCACCGCATTCTCGATCGCCTGCAGTTGCGCCCGGTTCATCGCTCCCGTCTCAAGCAGCGCCTTCATCAGTTCGTCGACCAGCGCCGCCAGAAAATGCAGCTCGGCGCGCTCCGAAACACGGTTTTCGCTGTCGATGTCCATGATGTTCCTCTCAAACGCGGGATGACTATTCGAACTCGACGCCGCCGCGCGTGCCGTCGAACCAGCACACGCGACCAACCCTGTTCAGGGTTCCCGAGGTGATTTTTACCCGCTCGCCGACCACCGGCTCGACCGGCATTTGCAGGCATGCGCCGCCGGCCGACAGATTGTGCATGGTAACGATATGGTAGCGCCCGCGGATCCCAAGCCCGGCAAACCGTCCCTTCTCCTCTTCGCGCGGCGTTTGCCGCTGATCCTCTCCCATATGGGTGCGGGTTCTGGTGATCAGCGACATGAGAAGGCGTGGTTTCATCGAACCAAGCCATGACGGAAATAGCCTTCCAAATCATTGATCGCGTGGGCCGATTTCAGTGTCTGGCCGGAGACGCTTCGCTTAACGCCTCCAGCGGGCAGTTATGACCCTGCGCTCCTGTTCGGCGTCCAGCGGTTCGCCGCCGGCCATGCCTTGTGCAGCGGCTGCCAGCGCGCCGGAATCGGCCTGGCGGTATTCGGTCGCGGCGCTGGCTCCGGCCATCGTCTGGCGCAGGCTCCAGCCATCGGCGCCGCGGCAGGCGATGCCTTGCAGGGCCGCTTTCTCGAAGCTTCGGCACCAGGCGCCCTGGTGGTCCTTAAATGTGAGGCCGATCCGCACCTCGGCGCCGGGAGCCTGTATCGAAGCGAGCTGGGTCTCCAGCGCCCGCCCGAGCGAGCCGGAAGCGACCAGCGCGCCGCCGCGTTCGGCGATCTCGCCATGCGGGCGCAATGCCTGGCCGCCGACAATGCCGACGACGAGACTCGCCGCGATCGCCGCCCATTGCGGCACGCCCCAGCTCTTGCGAGTGGGCAGCGGCGTCACCGCCGCGCCCTCCCGAACCGCCGCGATCAGGCGATCCGGCACCGTTTGCTCGGCGATCGGATCGAACCGCGCCTTGAGCAGCGTTCGCAGCCGGCGTTCCGCTTCGACCTGCTGCGCCAGCGCCGGGTCCGCGGCTAGGTCCGCCTCGAACCGCCGGCGCTCGATCTCGCCCAGCTCGCCATCGACATAGGCGCCGAGGCGCTCGCGATCGATTGTCATGCCGCATCTCCAAGCTGCGCAATCAGCGCTTCGCGAGCGCGCGACAGGCGCGAGGTGAGGGTGCCGATCGGAACTCCGAGCACCTCCGCTGCCTCCTTATAGGCCAGGCCCTCGACGAGAACGAGTGCGATCACCTCCCGCTGCTCCTCGGCGAGCTTGTTGAGCGCGCGATCGAGATCGGTGAGCTGGAGCTGTATGTCCGCACGCCGCGCGCCATCGTCGCCGACATTCACGCCCGCTTCTTCGGGTGCGAAGGTCTGATCGCGGCGGCCGCGTGCCCGAGTCTCGTCGATCCAAAGGTTGCGCATGATCCGGTACATCCAACTGTCCAAACGCGTGCCGGGCTGCCACTGGGCGCGCGACTTGAGCGCGCGCTCGACGGCGGCCTGGCACAGATCGTCGGCATCGGCGGATGAACGGGCAAGCGCGTGCGCAAAGCGCCGCAAGCGCGGCAGCAGCGCGATCATCTCGCTTTCGAACCCCGACCCGGCCATGCTGACAGGGATTAAACGAAATAGCCGGGCCGTTTAATCCCTGACCGGTTCGGCTGGAGCAGAATGAAGCAATATCTTTTTCTCGGGCTCGTCCTTCCCACGGCGGCGCTGGCTCAGCTTGGCCTTCCGCCGGTGGGCGGCGTGCTGCGCGGCGTGCAGCAGACGCTGCCGCGCGTCGATGCGCTGCCGGTGGTGAGCACGGCCCGCGATCTGGTCCGCGTGCGGACGGATCGGCTGCGCGACCTCGTCAGCCGTTATCCGCGTGTGCTGGAGCTGGATCCTGACGGCAATCCGGCCGTGCGCGGCGAGTTGCTGATGACGGGCGCCAGCGATGCGGATGTCGCTGCGGCGGAGGCGGCCGGGTTCCATGTGATCGAACGCGGCGCGATCGAAGGCGCCGATGTTCGCTTTGCGCGTGTGGCGGCGCCTTCGCGCCTGTCGCTGAGCGCGGCGCTGAAGCGGTTGCGCAAGCTGGCTCCGGGCAGCGCAGTAAGTGCTAATCCGCTGCATTTCGAGAGCGGCTCGGCCGGAGGCGGCGCGGGTGGCTTTGCCGAAGGCGCCGGTGGCGGCGCGCCGGCCGGTGTGATCGATGGCGGCGTTTCGGCTGCAGCCGGCGTGCGCGTGGCCGAGCAGCGCGGCTTTGCCGCCGGCGCGCCGAGCGCGAGCGCCCACGGTACCGCCGTCGCTTCCCTGATCGCCGGTGCCGGCCGGGTCCGTGGCGCGGCGCCGGGCGTGCCCGTGGTGGTCGCCGATATCTACGGACGCGATCCCGCCGGCGGGAACGCGCTGGCGCTGGCCAAGGCGCTCGGCTGGATGGCCGGCCGCGGCGTGAAAGTGGTGACGGTGAGCCTGGTCGGCCCGGCCAATCCGCTGGTCCAGGCGACGGTGAGCGCGGTGCAGCGGCGCGGGCTTTCCGTCGTCGCAGCGGTCGGCAATGACGGCCCTGCGGCGCCGCCGGCCTATCCTGCATCCTATCCCGGCGTGATCGCCGTGACGGCCGTGGACGGCAAAAACCGCGCGCTGATCGAGGCGGGTCGCGCGCTGCACCTCGATTTCGCGGCACCCGGCGCGGACATGCTCGCAACCGCGATCGACGGAAGCGCGCGAGCCGTGCGCGGCACATCCTTTGCCGCACCGCTGGTGGCCGGCCGATTGGTGCGGCTCGGAAGCGTCTCTGCGCTCGGGGCAGAAGCACGCGCGATCGGGCCGGCGAAGCTCTTTGGCCGCGGCCTCGTCTGCGGGGATTGCCGGACGCGTCCGGGCGGCCGGGATTAAATCCGCAACGGCTGTCGTTCTCTCATCGAGCGCTCGTCGAAGCGCCGGAATTTTGATGGGAGACAATGAAATGCGTCATCTTCTGATCACGACCGCGTTGGGCATCGGCCTGATCGCAGCGCCGGCTTCGGCCCAGCTTCTTGGCGGCGGTGGCGGATTGGGCAGCACCCTCGGCGGATCGCTTGGCGGAACGCTCGGTGGCACGATGGGCTCGCTTGGCTCGGCGACGTCGGGCACGGCGGGCTCCCTGTCGCACAGCGGTTCGATCCGCGCAGACAAGAGCATCGACCGGCGCTCCGGCCATGTGAGCGGCGGCGCGTCGGGCTCCGGCGCGACCAGCGACAGCGCGTCGCACAGCACCGGGCTGCTCGGGCAGTCGCTTTCGGGAGGCGGCGCCGGGAGCGCCAGCGGCTCGGGCGGCGGCAATGCCGATGCGCAGCTGATCGGCACCGATGCCGTCCGCAGTGCCGCGGGCAATGCGGTGAGCGCAGCACACGGCGTGGCCGGCAATGCGGTCGGAAGCGCACGCGGGGCTGCGGGCCAGGCGGGCGGCCTGGGGAGCCTTACCGGATCAGCGGCGGGGCAAGGCGCGGGCAGCGGTTCGGCGAGTGGCGGCGACGGCGCGCTCTCCGGCTTGGGCGAGTTGAGCGGCAGCGTGTCGAAGAACATCAACATCGCCCCCGGCACGCTGGTGCAGGATGCGCGCGGTCGCGTGATCGGCGCCGTGCAGGACATCCGCACCAACGCGAAGGGCGCGGTGCAGTCGATCCTGGTTCGCGTCGGCGACGCGCAGGCGCTGATCCCGGTCAACAACTTCAGCGTTTCCGGCGATGGCAGCGCACTCGTCTCTGCGATGGGCAAGGGCCAGCTCCAAAAGACCGCCCAGACGCAATCGTCGACGGTCCAGAACTAAGCTCCTGTGGAACTTGCGGGAAGGCGCGCGTGCTCCTGTGCCTTCCCGTCTTTGTTGCGCTTCAGCCCCGTTCGTAATCGAAAAGGTGCTTGTACTGGCGCGGCTGCGAGCGGAGATATTGTGCCGGCGCTTCGACCCGCGCTCCGAAATATGCCGCGGCGTGCCAAGGCCAGCGTGGATTGTAGAGCATCGTGCGGGCGAGCGCGACGAGATCGGCGTCGCCGGTGCCGATGATCGCCTCGGCCTGCTCGAAGTCGGTGATGAGGCCGACCGCGATCACGGGGATGCCGACCGCGGCCTTCACCGCGCGCGCCAGCGGCACCTGATAACTCGGTCCGACGGGAATTTGCTGACGGGGATCGAGCCCGCCGCTCGACACGTGGATGCCGGCGCAGCCAAGCGCCTCGAGCTCGCGTGCGAACTGCACGGACTGCTCGATGTCCCAGCCGCCGGCCACCCAATCGGCGCCCGAAACGCGCATGGTGACGGGCTTGTCGGAGGAGAACGCCGCGCGCACCGCGCGAAACACCTCCAGCGGGAAGCGCATCCGGTTCTCCAAGCTGCCGCCATAGTCATCGTCGCGCCGGTTCGACAAAGGCGAGAGGAACTGGTGCAGCAGATAGCCATGGGCGCCGTGGATCTGCACGGCGTCGATCCCGAGCCGGTCCGCCCGGCGAGCCGCCGCGACGAATGCGTCCCTGATCTCGCCCATGCGCTGCTGGCTGAGCTGCACGGGGGCGTTCTCGCCCGCGGCGAAAGGCAGTGCCGATGGCGCCTCGGTCTGCCAGCCGTTCGGGTCGCTCGGCGGCAGTTGGTGGCCGCCCTTCCAGGGCACTTCGGTGGACGCCTTGCGGCCGGCATGGGCGATCTGGATCGCGACCGGCATGTTCGACCAGCGCCGCACACTTGCGAGCGTCGCGCCGAGCGCTGCTTCCGTCTTGTCGTCCCAAAGGCCCAGGTCGCCGTAAGTAATGCGGCCCTCCGGCACGACAGCCGTCGCTTCGATGGTCAACAGCGCCGCGCCTGACAGAGCGAGCTGACCGAGATGGATGGTGTGCCAATCGGTCGTGCAGCCATCGACGGCCGAATACTGGCACATCGGCGCGATCACGATCCGGTTTGCAAGCGCCAAGCTCCCGACATTGAGCGGTTCGAACAATTGCGACGAGGTCACGCGAGACTCCTCCGGAAGATCAAACCCAAAGCTTCAGCGAGGCCGTGCGTTCCTCTTTGATGGTCAGGGAAGGCAAATAGTCGGGTGCCGAGCGTGCGAGTCGCTGTCCTCCCCAGGCGTTCGAGGCAAGGCACGCTCTCCGCACTCACGCCGGCGTCAGCTCACCGCCTTAATAGCTGCCCTCGTTGCGCGATTCGACCGCTGCTCCTTAAGCTCTGGTCCATAGAGACGCAGGAACGCATCGGCCGCGAGGGACGAGATTCGCTCGATTTCGACCGGGTCCGGGCCTTTAATGGCGCCGAGAAGGCGTTTTTCGAACATGTCCCATTCGGTCAGGCCCTTCCAGTGCATCGTCGCGACCCATGGATCGGCGCGGCGGAGCTTGCCTTCGTGCATCAGCAGCTCGAACCGTTTGGCGAGCCGCTGCCAGGCAGGGCCCAGCACCGTTTCGTAGAAATGCTTGCCAATGTTCGAATCAGCAGGCTGATTGGCGACGTTGCGAATATTCGCCATCGGCAGCGATGACAGGCGCCGCATCAGATAGGCGACGCCAAGCTTCACCAAGCCCTGCCGCAGGTCCGGCTCGTTCAGGAACTCGCCCATCAGGCGGTCGGCCTGTTCGTTGACGTCATAGTCGAGAACGGCGTGGAGTAGTTCCTCCTTCGACTTGAAATAGCCGTAGAGCGTCGCCTTGGAACCGCCCACCCGCTCCGAGATCATCGACATCGAGGTCCGGTCGTAGCCGTGCTCCTCGAACAATTGCTCGGCGGCATTCACGATTTCCTGCCGCTTCTGATCCGTCCGCACACGCATTGCGACGCTTAACTCCTTCAACTTTATAACTGAACATGGCGGTTTGGTTTTGCGTTGACAAGAGGCCGAATCATTTATAAACCGTCCCGTACAGTTTAAGTTTCGGAAGGACATTGTCATGAACGGATTTCGGGCCGCGCGACCTCGTCGCGCAGCATGGTTTTTGACGCCTTTGCTCTGCTCGGCCTGCGCGGCGGTGCCCAACTTGGGGCCAGCGCCGACGCCCCGGGCAGCGAGCAGCTATGCGGCGGCGTCGCTGAGCGGGACCACCTCGATCTGGCCGGCCCAAGGCTGGTGGCAGCGCTATGGCGACCGGCAGCTCGGGCAATTGATCGACGAGGCGCTGGCCGGCTCGCCAGACCTCGCGGCGGCATCGGCCCGGCTGCGGACGGCGCAAGGATTTGCCCAGGCGGCAGGCGCGGCGCTGCTGCCTGCGATCGACGCGAGCGGCTCGGTCGAGCTTGCAAAGCAGAGTCGCAATGGATTCATTCCGGCCTCCCTCGTGCCCAAGGGGTGGCAGGACAGCGGCTCGCTGGGGCTCGGGCTTTCGCTCGATCTCGATTTCTGGGGCAAGAACCGCGCTGCGGCCCGGGCGGCCGCGTCGGACGCCGACGCCGCGCGCTTCGAGCTGGAGGAGGCGCGGCTGTCGCTGACCACTGGCATTGCGTCCACTTACGCGCAGCTCGCCGACCTTTACGCCCAGCACGACACGCGGCTGCGAGCGCTGCAGCTGCGTTCGGAAACCGCCGATCTGGTCGCCGGGCGCGTTGCGAGCGGGCTCGATACGCAGGCCGCGGCCAATCAGGCGGTGGCGCGCGTGCAGCAGGCCCGCGCCGAGATCGAGGCAACCGACGAAGCCATTGCGCTGACCAAGAATGCGCTCGCGGCGCTGCTTGGCGCGGGGCCGGACCGGGCACTCTCGATCGGTCGCCCCGCCATGGCCGAGCTGCGGACGCAGGGCGTGCCGCAAGGCGCCTCGATCGACCTGATCGGCCGGCGGCCGGACATCGCCGCCGCCCGCGCGCGCGTCGAAGCGTCGGCCCAGCGGATCAAGGAAGCGCGCGCATCCTTTTACCCCGACATCAGCCTGACCGCACTGGTCGGACTGCAGGCTGCCGGGATCGGCAATCTGTTCGCCAGCGGCTCCGGCTTCGGCAGCGTCAGCCCGGCAGTGACCTTGCCGATTTTCCACGGCGGCGCGTTGCAGGGTCAGTATCGCGGCAGGCGCGGCCAATATGACGAAGCCGTGGCCGGTTATGACGGCCGTGTCGTCGAGGCGCTGCGACAAGTAGCCGATGCGATGACGAGCCTCGACCGGCTGGCGCCGCGGCTTTCCGAATCCCGAGCGGCGCTTGCCAATTTCGAGGCGGCCAACCGCCTCGCCCGGCAACGATATGAACATGGGCTCGCAACCTATCTGGATGTGCTCTCGGCCGAAGAAGGCGTGCTCGGCGCCAGGCTGACGGTCGCCCAGCTCGAAACCCGCGCCTTCACGCTCGACGTGGCGCTGATCCGCGCGCTCGGCGGCGGCTTCGCTGCCTGACCCCCACAGAGGAGACATCATCATGGCCGAACGAGATCCTATCGAACTTCATGCCCGTCACGATCATCAGGAGGTGCTGCCTCCGGAGCTTCCGGGCAGCGCGCGCAAGCCAAAGCGGCGCAAAGTGATTGCGGGGCTGGTCGCCGCGAAGCTGGCGATCGGCGGGGCCGCATGGCTGCTGATCGACCGCAGCCATGTGTCGACCGACAATGCCTATGTGAACGCCGATTCCGCGCTGGTGACGCCTCTGGTGTCCGGCGCAGTGACGGCGGTGCCGGTCGTCAACACGCAGACAGTGCACAAGGGCGACATCCTGCTGCGGTTGGACGACAGCGACGCCCGGCTTGCGCTCGCCAAGGCTGAGGCCGAGTATCTGACGGCTCGCCGTCAGTTTGCGCAGACGAAGTCGACCAGCGGCTCGCTCGCCGCACAGGTGGAGGCGCGCGGTGCCGATATCGGTCAGGCCCAAGCGCAGATGGCTGCGGCCGCAGCCGGCTTCGACAAGGCCCGTGTCGATTTCCAGCGCCGGTCGGAGCTCGCCCAGTCGGGTGCGGTCTCCGGCGAGGAACTGACGGCGACGCGCAACGCCTATCGCACCGCACAGGCGAATCTGACGATGGCGCGCGCCGCCATGGCGCAGGCATCGGCCTCCCGCGGCGCCGCACGGCAGAGCTGGGCGGCCAATGAAGCGCTGGTGGCCGGGACGACCATCGATGCGAGCCCCGACGTCGCCGCGGCACGCGCCAAACTCGATCAGGCTCGGCTCGACCTTGCCCGTACTGTGATCCGGGCGCCGGTGGATGGCGTCGTCACCAACCGGCAGGTCCAGATCGGCCAGCGCATCGCCGCCGGCAGCGCTGTGATGACTGTCGTTCCGGTGAACCGCGTCTATGTCGATGCGAACTTCAAGGAAGGGCAGCTCGCCAGGGTCCGCCCGGGCCAGCCGGTCGAGCTGACCTCCGACCTCTATGGCGAGGACGTGGTGTATCACGGCCGCGTCGCCGGTTTCGCGGGCGGCACCGGATCGGCGTTCGCGCTTATTCCAGCCCAGAACGCGACCGGCAATTGGATCAAGGTCGTGCAGCGCCTGCCGGTGCGCGTCGTGCTAGATGCCCGCGAGCTGGCGCAGCATCCGCTGCGCGTCGGCCTGTCGATGGCGGCGAAGATCGACGTTTCCGGATACGGGAGGGATTGATGCAACCGCATCCGGACTCGCCGGCGATGGGCAAGACCACGCTCACGCTCGCCTGCCTCGTGCTCGCCTTCACGAATTTCATGGTGGTGTTGGACACGACCATTGCGAACGTATCGGTCGCGCACATCGCCGGCGGGCTGGGCATTTCGTCGAGCGAAGGGACGTGGGTGATCACGTCCTATGCGGTTGCGGAGGCGATCTGCGTGCCGCTCACCGGCTGGCTGGCGCGCCGCTTCGGCACCGTCCGGGTGTTCGCGACCGGGATGGCCGGCTTCGGCCTTTTCTCATTCCTGTGCGGCATGGCGCCGACCCTTGGCGCGCTGGTCGCGTTCAGGATCGGGCAGGGGCTGTGCGGCGGTCCGCTGATGCCGATCAGCCAGACGCTGCTGCTGCGCATCTTCCCGAAGGAAAAGCACGCCGCCGCAATGGGGGTCTGGTCGATGACGACGATCGTCGCGCCGATCCTAGGGCCGATCCTGGGCGGGACGATCAGCGACAATTGGGGCTGGCACTGGATCTTCTTCATCAACATCCCGATCGCCGCGATCTGCGCGGTCTCGGCCGTCGCCCTGTTGCGCAAGGCGGAAACGCAGATCGAGCGGACGCCGATCGACACCGTGGGGCTGATGCTGCTCGTGCTATGGGTGGGTGCGCTGCAGTTGATGCTCGATCTTGGACGCGAGCATGACTGGTTCGGCGCGCCGCTGATCGTGACGCTCGCGATGGCGGCGGCGGCCGGATTCAGCTTCTTCCTCGCCTGGGAGCTGTTCGAGGACGATCCGGCAGTGAACCTGCGCGTGTTCCGCCATCGCGGCTTCACGGTCAGCGTGCTCGCGCTCGTGTTCGCCTATGGCACCTTCTTCGCGAGCCTGGTCGTGATCCCGCAATGGCTGCAAAGCTCGCTCGGATATACCGCCACCTGGGCCGGCTATGCCACGGCCTTCAACGGCGTCGCCGCCGTGATGGTCGCGCCGGTGGTGGCGAAGCTCTCGACTAGGATGGACGAGCGGCTGCTGGTCTCGTTCGGCATATTGTGGCTGGGCGCGACCTCGCTGATCCGCGTTTTCTGGTGGACCAGCGACGCCGATTTCTGGACGCTGGCCTTGCCGCAGATGATCCAGGGCATCGGCATGCCGTTCTTCTTCATCCCCCTGACCACGCTCGCTTTGGGTGCGGTGGGCGAGGAGGAAACCGCGGCGGCTGCCGGCGTGATGAACTTCCTGCGGACCATGTCGGGCGCGATCGGGACGGCGATCGTCACCACTCTCTGGTACGACGGCGCGCAGAGCATTCGCGGCCAGCTTTCGGGCGTGCTGAACGGCGCCCAGCAAACGATGAACGGCCTGCAGGCGCATGGCTATTCGGCCGAGCAGTCGCGGCAGGTCGTCAGTCAGCTCGTCGACGGGCAAAGCACGGCGCTCGCGACCGGATCGGTGTTCGTCATTGCCGCCATCGTGTTCGCCGCCGGCGCCGCGATCGTGTGGCTCGCCCCGCGGCCGAAGCACGCCGTCGCCGCCGGCCACGCGCACTGACGGCCGTGGGAAAGATGGTGCGGCAGGCGCGGCTGGACACGACGCAAGGGCTGCGAAATGTGATGATCCTGGACATGGCCAGAACTCTGCCGCTCGGATGATCTCATGTCTCGGGTCGCACCGTCCAACTGGGTCACTTTATCGGAACGACAGCCAGATGGAGCCGAGGAGCAGAAACAGATTCATATAGGCCGTCGAGGAGAAGCCGAACGCGCGATAAACAGGACGAACGCGATAGCCGATCCAGAACGCGAGCCGCATCACGACGAACACGATTGCAGCCGCGCCGACGAGCCGCACCTGACCGCCCGGCAGCGCCGCCGCCATCGCAAGCGAGCCGGCCCAGAACAGCGCGAATTGCTGCAGCGTGTTGTCCGTCACGCGGCCATTGATCAGCAGCTTGCGATCTTCCTTGCCGAGCGTCGGATCGATCGCCTCGCTCAGGAACCGCGCGTTACCGACGGCCGCCAGCATTGCGAACAGCGGCAGAGCTGCAATCGCGTTCCAGCGAAGCGCATAGCCGATACGGCTCGCCATCTCGTCCGAGCCCGAAGGTTCCGGGAGGGCCTGATAAAGCGCCCATAGGAGGACAATCATGACGCCGATGCCCGAGATGGCGCCAATGATGACGGCCTTCTGATCGTTGCTCATGTGCGCCCCCGCGCCTCGTCCATGAATGGCTCGATCCAAATATATTTCATACGTAACGGATTTGGGGGGCGATGTCCCGAATATCGTCAGTTTGGCACGTCGATAGCGGACGTTTTGCAGACGATGTTCGCGGTGGTCGTTAATCCGCATCAAAGCCTCTGTCACAAATCCGTCATAATAGGCTAAGGCGGGCTCAACCGAGGAATTTGTCATACAGCAGGTCGCCGCACTTCCCTATCGTATCGCGAGTGATGGCGCGGCCCGGGTGTTGCTGATCACGTCGCGCGACACCGGGCGATGGGTGGTGCCCAAGGGCAATATGATGCGCGGGCTGTCGGCGCACGAAGCGGCGGCAGTCGAGGCCTATGAAGAGGCGGGGGTGCGCGGCATCCCGTGCCCGACCGCGCTCGGCTCTTTCATGTATTGGAAGACGAGGCGTGCGCGGCTGTCGCGCCAGATGTCGGTCACGCTGTATCCGCTGGCTGTTGTCGAGCAGAGCGAGGATTGGCCCGAGCGTGGCCAGCGCGAGACTCGATGGTTCGCGCTCGACGAGGCAGCGGCGGCCGTGGACGAGCCCGAGCTCAAGCGATTGATCGCTGGATTTCGCGCCCCGCCTGCGCCATCGGGCCTGGCGAGCCGGGTGCTTCCGGCGCTGCAGACACGTGCAAGGAGACGTTTCCCGGTGCTGGGCTGGTTCCACAGGCTGATGCCCTCGCAGGGCCGCTTCTTCGAGCTGTTCGACGCACATGCGGCCACCCTGGTCGGCGGCGCCGACGCGCTCGCCCGGCTGCTCCACGGCGAAGGGGCAATCCCCGAACTGATCGAGGAGATCGTCCGCCGCGAGCACGAGGCCGACGACATCACGCGCGACGTGCTGCAGGACGTGCGCCGGGTGTTCGTCACACCGTTCGATCGCAGCGCGATCACCGACCTGATCGGGACGATGGACGACGCCATCGACCAGATGAACCAGACCGCGAACATCATCGGGTTGTACGGTGTCGCCACGTTCGAGCCGCAGATGCGCGACATGAGCGGCATCATCGTCGAGGCGGCGCGGATCGTCGCGGAGGCGGTGCCGCTGCTGCGCTCGCTCGGCGACAATGCCGGACGGCTGCACGAGCTCACGGGGCGGTTGATCCAGATCGAAGGTCATGCGGACCATATCCACGATCAGGGGCTGAAGGCGCTGTTCAAGGCCTGCAAGACCGATCCGATGCAGTTCATCGTCTGCAAGGAGATCTATTCGCACCTGGAGCGGATCGTCGATAAATTCGAGGACGTCGCGAACGAGATCCAGGGCCTGGTGATCGATCACGCATGACGCTCGCGTTTCCACTGCTGGTCGCGCTGATCGGCGTGGCCTTGCTGTTCGACTTTCTGAACGGGCTGCACGACGCGGCGAACTCGATCGCGACGGTGGTCTCCACGCGCGTGCTGAAGCCGCAATACGCCGTCGTCTGGGCCGCGTTCTTCAACTTCATCGCCTTCCTGTTCTTCGGCCTTCACGTCGCGAACACGGTGGGCAAGGGCATTGTCGACGCGCATGTGATCGATGCCGCGGTAATCTTCGCGGCACTCATCGGCGCGATCGTCTGGAACGTGCTGACCTGGCTGCTCGGCATTCCGTCGAGCAGCAGCCATGCCCTGATCGGCGGCTTGCTCGGCGCCGGGCTTGCCAAGGCGGGCGTGAGCGCAGTGGTCTGGTCGGGCGTGATCAAGACGGTGTCGGCGATCTTCATTTCGCCGGCCGTCGGGCTGATCCTTGCACTGGTTCTGGTCCTGATCGTCGCCTGGACCAGCGTGCGGCTGACGCCGATGGCAGTGGACCGGCGCTACCGTAAGCTGCAGCTCATTTCGGCCGCGCTTTATTCGCTGGGGCATGGCGGCAACGATGCGCAAAAGACGATGGGGATCATCGCCGTGCTGCTGTATTCGCAAGGGCTGCTGGGCGCCGAGTTCAGCGTGCCGCTCTGGGTGGTGCTGGCCTGTCAGACGGCGATGGGGCTGGGTACGCTGATGGGTGGCTGGCGCATAGTCCACACGATGGGATCGAAGATCACGCGGCTGACACCGGCGCAGGGCTTCTGTGCCGAGACGGGCGGCGCGATCACGCTGTTCCTCGCGACCATCGGCGGCATTCCGGTATCGACGACGCACACGATCACCGGAGCGATCGTCGGCGTTGGCGCATCGCGGCGGCTATCGGCGGTGCGCTGGAACATCGCCGGCAGCATTGTCGTCGCATGGTTCGTGACCCTGCCGTGCGCTGGACTGATATCTGCTGCGACTTACGGCCTCGTCGCGTTGCTTCGCTGAGCGGCCTCAGCGCTCTCCTGCGCCACTGTCATATCAGAGTCACACGACTGTCATAACGGGCCGGAAGCCGCCCGCTGGGGCGCCGATTCCGGAGGTTTTTCGATGATCAGGGTTCTGTGCCTCGCAGTGGCGACGGCGTTGTTGGCGGGCTGTGGCGGCTCGGGCGGTGCGGGCGGCAATGCACGCAACATTTCGGGCGCGGGCGCGACTTTCCCGGCCTCGATCTATCAGAAATGGGCGGAAGGCTATCGCCAGCAGACCAAGGTCGGCCTGAACTATCAGGCGATCGGTTCCGGCGGCGGCATCAAGCAGATCAAGGCCTCGACCGTCGATTTCGGCGCGAGCGACAAGCCGCTCAAGGCCGACGAGCTGCAGAAAGCGGGTCTCTATCAGTTCCCGACGGTGGTCGGCGGCGTGGTGCCGGTGATCAACGTCGAGGGTTTGAAGCCCGGCCAGCTCAAGCTGACCGGTCCGCTGCTCGCCGACATCTATCTCGGCAAGGTGAAGAGCTGGAACGATCCGGCGATCGCCTCGATCAACCCGGGCGTGGCGCTGCCTGCCAAGCCAATCACGGTCGTCCACCGCTCCGACGGCTCGGGCACGACTTTCCTGTTCACGACCTATCTCGCCGGCCAGAGCCCGGAATGGGCGCAGAAGGCGGGTGCGAGCGATTCGATCGCCTGGCCGACCGGCCTTGCCGGCAAGGGCAATGACGGCGTCGCCGCTTTCGTGAAGCAGACCGCCGGCTCGATCGGCTACGTCGAATATGCCTATGCCAAGCAGAACGGCGCGAGCTTCGCCCAGATGCAGAACAAGGCCGGAGGCTTCGTTGCGCCGGATGCGGCGAGCTTCGGCGCTGCGGCGGCGGGCGCGGACTGGGCGAATGCGGCCGGCAACTATCTGCTGTTGATCGACCAGCCGGCCGCCGGCGCTTGGCCGATCACGGGCGCGACCTTCATCCTCGTCCATAAGGAGCAGCAGGACGCGAAGACCGCGCAGGGCGTGCTGAAATTCTTCGACTGGGCCTACGCCAATGGCGACGCGGCCGCCGCGCAGCTCGATTATGTCCCGCTGCCTGCGACCGTGAAGGATCTCGTTCGCAAGCAATGGGCGACCGAGATCACCTCCGGTGGCAAGCCGGTCTGGCCGGCGAAGTAAGCGCCGAGTCACACGACTGTCACAATCCGGGCCTAGCGCTCGGAGCATCCGCCGGGCGGCCGTATTGCGGCCTGCCCGGCATGTTGTTTGCGCAGAACTTACTGGGGGTCCGGTGGCCACACGTGCGGAAAGCGCGAGCGGGCTGAGTCTCGGCGCGGAGCGGAACGTGTCGCGTCCCGCAGCTCGCTGGGACGAGTATCTGTTCCGAGCCGCCTGCTTCAGCGCGGCGACCTTGCTGATGGCCGCGCTTGCGGGCGTCGTCGTGTCGCTGGCGATCGGCGGCTGGCCGGCGTTCAAGGCGTTCGGCTGGCATTTCTTCACGACCGCCGAATGGAACCCGGTGACCGACCTGTACGGCGCTGCGGGGCCGATCGTCGGCACGCTGGTCACGGGCTTCCTGGCGCTGGCGATCGCGCTGCCGCTGGCGATCGGCGTCGCTGTTTTCCTGAGCGAGTTCTGTCCGCCCCGGCTGGCGCAGCCGATCACGATCGCGGTCGAGCTGCTCGCCGGCATTCCCTCGATCGTGTACGGCATGTGGGGCCTGTTCGTGTTCGCGCCCTGGTTCGCCGCGCACGTCCAAACGCCGATTGCCGAGCATCTGTCGCCGGACAGTGCGATTGGCCGCTTCTTCGCGGGCGTGCCCAATGGCGCGAACATCTTCACGGCGTCGGTGATCCTCGCGGTGATGATCCTGCCGTACATGGCCGCCGTGTTCCGGGAGCTGTTCCTGTCCGTGCCGCCGCAAGTGCGTGAGGCTGCATTCGGGCTGGGCAGCACGACGTTCGAAGTCGTGTCCAAGGTGATCATCCCCTATGTCCGGCGCGGGACGGTCGGCGTGATCATGCTGGGGCTCGGTCGCGCGCTGGGCGAGACGATGGCGGTCACGTTCATCATCGGCAACGCCCACGGTTTCCCGCACTCGCTGTTCGACGCGGGATCGACGATCGCCTCCACGATCGCCAACGAGTTCACCGAAGCGACCGGAGAGCTGCATTCGGCGTCGCTGATCGCGCTCGGGCTGGTGCTGTTCATCATCACTTTCGCCGTGCTCGCGATCGCGCGGGCATTGCTGGCGAGCCAGAGGCACTGACATGAGCGCCCGGTCGACTCGCCGCAAAATCTCCAACTCGATCTTCGTCGCGGCGACCGCGTTCGCCACGCTGGTCGCGCTCGGCGCGCTGGTGCTGATCCTGTGGTCGCTGCTGAGCCAGGGGCTCGCCGGCCTCTCGGGCGCGATCTTCACCCAGGACCAGCCGGCCCCGGGATCGGCGGGCGGACTGCGCAACGCGATCGTCGGTTCGCTGATCATGTGCAGCCTCGGCATGGGCATCGCGCTGGTCGTCGGCATCCTCGCCGGGACATGGCTCAGCGAATATGGCGGGCAGACCCGCTATGCCCATGCGGTGCGCTTCCTCAACGACGTGCTGCTCTCCGCGCCGTCGATCCTGGTCGGCCTGTTCGTGTACGAGCTTCTCGTGGCTCCGTTCCACGGCTTCTCGGCCTATGCCGGCGCCGTCGCACTCGCCTTCCTCGCTACGCCGGTGGTGGTGCGGACGACCGAGGACATATTGACGCTGCAGCCGGGCGCGCTGCGCGAAGCCGGCATGGCGCTCGGCGCGTCGCGCGCCAAGGTCATCCGCACGATCATCTGGCGCGGCGCGCGCGCGGGCCTGATCACCGGCGGCCTGCTGGGCTTTGCGCGGATCAGCGGCGAGACCGCACCTTTGCTGTTCACGTCGCTCGGCAACCAGTATCTCAATCTCGGTCTCAGCCAGCCGATGGCTGCGCTGCCGACGACGATTTTCCAGTTCGCGCTGAGCGCCTTCGACGATTGGCGGCAACTGGCTTGGACCGGCGCGTTGCTGATTGCGAGCGCGGTCCTCATCATCAACATCATCGGACGCTATCTGGGTCGGGAGGCCCGTCATAAATGAGCCTCGCTGACGCCGAACTGGACGAAGCGCCGCACATCGAGTTGCCGCCGGCCGACTCGCTGATCATGGAAACACGCGGTCTCGACTTCTTCTACGGCAAGACCCAGGCGCTGCATGGCATCGACTTGGGCATCGCCCGTAACAAGATCACCGCGCTGATCGGCCCCTCGGGTTGCGGCAAGTCGACGCTGCTGCGCGCGATGAACCGCATCTATGAGCTGTATCCGAACCAGCGCGCCGAAGGGCAGGTGATGCTGGACGGCGAGGATATCCTCGCCCCGCGCACCGACCTTGCCGACCTGCGCGCGCGCGTCGGCATGGTGTTCCAGAAGCCGACGCCGTTCCCGATGTCGATTTACGACAATGTCGCGTTCGGGGTGCGCCTCCACGCCAGCAAGTCGAAGGCGGAACTGGATGCGATCGTCGAACGGTCGCTGCGCCGCGCGGCATTGTGGGACGAAGTGGAGCACAAGCTGTCGAGCTCCGGCCTCGGCCTTTCCGGCGGCCAGCAGCAGCGGCTGTGCGTCGCCCGCGGCATCGCGGTCGAACCCGAAGTGCTGCTGCTCGACGAGCCGGCCTCCGCGCTGGATCCGGTCTCGACCGCCAAGCTGGAAGACACGCTGCTGCAGCTAAAGAAGGACTTCACGATCGTGATCGTGACCCACAATCTGCAGCAGGCCGCGCGCATCGCCGATTACACCGGCTTCATGTTCATGGGGAAACTGCTGGAGTTCGCGCCGACCGCGTCGATCTTCTCGACCCCGAGGCTGGTGCGCACGCGCAATTACGTGACCGGCCGCTTCGGCTGATCCCTGCGACAGGCGCGAGGGCCTTAAGTTCACAAAATTCCAGGGGTGAAGCGCCTTTTCCGTGAACTTATGCGGGATTACCGTTCGTTCTGAGCTACTTAGGAGAAAATGGGGGGTGATGAGCCGTGGAGTTTCCGCGGCGAATGGTGGCCGTCCGTCAAGCGGCGATGTCGGGCGAAGGCGAGGCTCGGCCATCCACGAGCATATGCCCGATCAGGTGTGGTGTAGGACAGAGAGTCGTCTGCTGTCCGTGAGAGGCAAGCCGCGCTAGAACGGAAAGACGGGCAAACGGCGCAGTTCGCCGAGCACGCGCCTGGCATCTTCGAGTGCGTGGCGACGCTGTCTCATATCGGCTTTGTCGGGTCGATAAATTCGGTACGCGGATACGGGAACATCAGACACGCCTGCGATGTAGGCTTCCGACCGAACCCCGCCTTCATCTAGGTCAGCTTTGCGGAACTAAAGGCGGTCCGGCCGGTTGGAGGAATATCGCCAGCTCGGATCGGCATGTTGGCGCCTGAGAGACAATCGTCGTGCTCCCGCTGAACCAGGGAGCGCATCGATGTTTTCTTCCGAAAAAACGACACTTGCGCGCGTGAGCGCCCAGAGTTCAGCCAACGTGATCGCGGCGCAATTGTCGTGCAAGGAAGCGGCAGAGCATGTCCGTCAATCGGAGGCCGCCATAGAGCGGTCGCGGGCCTTGCTGGCCGGCACCCGCCAGTCGATGCCCGACCAAGGCGCCTAGCCAAAGGCGCGCAACGGGAGGAAAGGCGAGATTGCGCCTGGGCTTCCCTCCTGACACTCTCGCAGCGTTGAACATCAGCCTGCGGGGGATGCGATGAGGACGGTGCTTGCGATCGTTGGCGTTGCGGCGTTGCTGATGGGATTGCTGTGGATCGGGCAGGGCACCGGCCTCGTTCATTGGCCGGCGTCGAGCTTCATGCTCGATCAGCGGCCCTGGGCGACGCGGGGCGCGATCCTTGCGGTCGTGGGCGTCGCCTTGATCGTCTTCGCCCGTCGGCGCTGAGGTTCAATAAGGCGGCAGCGGCAACTCCTCCGTCGCCTTGGCGAGCTTCTGGTGCCACTGAAGCGACAGGTTGAGGTAATAATCGTCGGATTCCTCGATGCGCATGTTGATGCGCGCCTGGCCGGCCCCTGCATCCGCAACCAGCAGGTCGATCGGCAGCCCGACGGCCAAATTGGCGCGCATCGTCGAGTCGAGGCTGAGCAGACCGATCTTCATCGCCTCGTTGAGCGGCGTGTCGAAATGCAGCGCGCGGTCCAGGATCGGCTTGCCGTATTTTAGCTCGCCGATCTGCAGATAGGGTGTGTCGGGGGCGCACTCGATCGTATTGCCTGCCGAATAGACCAGGAACAGCCGCGACGGCTCGCCGTTGATCGAGCCCCCGACGAGCAAGGTCGCATCGAAATTAACACCCGGCTGCGCCAGATCCTTCATCGAATCGCGCACCTGCCGGAGCGCCCGGCCAGTGGCGACGGCGGCGTCGTAGATGCTGGGAAAGGTTCCCCAATTCTCGTACTTGCCGGTTTCGGGATTGGGGACGCCCTTGGTCACGCGCTGGATCGCGCCCTGCGTCGTCGACAGGCTGCCGGCGGAGGCAACCGCGATCAGCCTTTTGCCGTCGTTTCCGTAGAGCCGGAGCTTCCTGTAGGTGGAGATGTTATCGACCCCGGCGTTGGTTCGCGTATCCGCCATCAGGATCAGGCCTTCGCGGACGAGCATCCCGATACAATAGGTCACGGCCCTCTTCCCCTTCAGTTCTGGCTTTGCCGTATCGCATCCGCAGCGTGGACATAGACCGACATCGTCTCGGTGCCGCCGCCGCGCCTTGCGCCCCGGACGGGCGCCGCATCCAGATAGTCGAGTCCGATCGCGACGCGCAGATAGGCGTCGGTCGTGCAGATGCCATTCGCCGGATCGAACGCGACCCAGCCCAGATCGGGCACGAGCGCTTCGGTCCAGGCGTGCGCCGCTTCCTGCGCCGGATCGCTGTCGCGGGCGAGATGGCCGGAAACATAGCGCGCCGGCATCTCAAGCGTGCGGGCGGCGGCAAGGAAGATGTGCGCGAAATCCTGGCAGACGCCGCTCTTGCCGGCATAGGCCTCAGCCGCGGGCGTGGTGGCGTCGGTCTCGGTGGTGTCGAAGTCCATATGCTCGTGCACCGCGGCGTTCAGGGCATGGAGCGTGGCGAGCGCGTCGTGCTTGCGGCAGCCGCGCGCCATGTCGACGATCGCATCGTCCGCCTCCGTCAGCGCCGTGGACCGGAGATAGACGAGCGGCGGCAAGGTTTCGGGTCCGCGATAGACGCCGTGGCTGTCGCCGACATCCGCCACGCCGGTCACGGTGATGGTCAGCGACGTCAGCGGCGCGTCGGCATAGAACATGGTGACGGGATTGCCGAACGCGTCCATCGCCTCGCGCATCGATCCGTTCACGTCCGTGTCCACTCGCCAATGCTGGACATATTGGGTGTCGTGATCGCGCGGGCTGAGCCGCAGCGCCTGCACGACGTTCGACGCCGGCAGCGTGTAGGTGTAGGTCGTGCAATG
Source organism: Sphingomonas tabacisoli (assembly GCF_042678385.1). Classification (NCBI taxonomy): domain Bacteria; kingdom Pseudomonadati; phylum Pseudomonadota; class Alphaproteobacteria; order Sphingomonadales; family Sphingomonadaceae; genus Sphingomonas; species Sphingomonas tabacisoli. Next base: position 2,581,715 of record NZ_JBHUDY010000001.1, on the reverse strand, counting down.
ATCGACGAGTATCCGCATCAGAACAGGTACTGCTCCTGTATGGCCAGCCCCAGACGGTAATTTTCGTTCAGAAACTCGGCGATGAATTCGTGCAGGCCGGAGGCGAAGATCGCATTCATATCCCCGCGCGCCAGCCGGGCCGACATCGCCACAGCCTGACGGTGTGCGGGGCCGCGCTTGCCCGACGCCTGACCCAGATTGTCGAGATAGCGGACTAGGTCGCTCGAACAGGCGGCGAGCGAGCGTGGCATGCGGCGGTTGAGGATCAGCAGGTCGGCGACCAGCCACGGCTTCACGCTGTCGCTATAGACATGGCGGTAGGCTGTGAGTGCCGAAACCGTGCGCAGGATGGTCGTCCACTGGAAATAGTCGAGGCTGCCGCCGACCGGCTCATCGCGCGGCAGCAGCAGGTGGTATTTGACGTCGAGCAGCCGGGCGGTGTTGTCGGCGCGTTCGAGCGCCGCGCCGAGCCGGAGAAACCAGTAGGATTTCTCGCGCAGCATCGTGCGGTGGGTGGCGCCGTCGAACAGTAGCGCCGAATTCTTCACATGCTCGACTAGCCGGGTCAGCGCCGCGCGGCTTTCCAGCGTCGTCCCGAAACGCTGGATTTCCAGCCAGGCCGTGTTGATCGCTTCCCAGACCTCGACGGTCAGCGCGGTCCGCACCGCGCGCGCATTGTGGCGCGCGCGCTCGATGCAGACTCGCATCGACGAGGGGTTGTCGGGGTCGAGCGCCAGAAACTCGGTGGCGCTGCGCTGGCTCAGCTTGGCGTTCCGGGCGGTGTAGAGCGGCTCGATGCCGGCGGCGGCGAGCGCGCTGCTCCAGGCGCCAACCGCGCCGCCATAACTGGAGGGGAGGGCGGCAAGTCGCAGCGTCGCGTCCAATAGCCGCGACACAAAATCGGCGCGCTCGACATAGCGCCCGGCCCAGAACAGGTCGCCGGCGGTGCGGGAGAGCATCAGCCGCTCCCCTCGTCGCTCAGCACCCAGGTGTCCTTGGTGCCGCCGCCCTGGCTGGAGTTCACCACCAGCGAGCCTTCCTTCAGCGCGACACGGGTGAGGCCGCCGGGCACGATGCGCACGCCCTTGGCGCCGGTCAGCACGAAGGGACGCAGGTCGACGTGGCGCGGCGCGATGCCCTCGTCGACGAGGGTCGGGCAGGTCGAAAGCGCGAGCGTCGGCTGCGCAATGAACTTTTCAGGGTTGGCCAGGAGCTTCGCCCTGAACTCCTCGAGCTGCGCCTTGCTCGCATGGGGGCCGACGAGCATGCCGTATCCGCCCGACCCATCGACTTCCTTGACGACAAGGCTGGGCAGTTCGTCGAGCACATATTTGAGCGCGTCGGGCTCGCGGCAGCGCCAGGTCGGCACATTGTGCAGCAGCGCGTCCTCGCCCGAGTAGAAGCGGACGATCTCCGGCATGTAGCTATAGACCGCCTTGTCGTCGGCGATGCCGGTGCCGACTGCGTTGGCGATGGTGAGGTTACCGGTGGCGAATGCGCTCATCAGCGCGGGCACGCCAAGCGCCGAATCCGGGCGGAAGACGAGCGGGTCGAGAAAGGCGTCGTCGACGCGGCGATAGAGCACGTCGATCCGCTGCGGTCCGTCGGTCGTCCGCATATAGAGCACGTCGCCCTGCACCAGCAGGTCCGATCCTTCGACCAGCTCGACGCCCATTTTGTCGGCGAGAAAGCTGTGCTCGTAATAGGCCGAGTTGTGGAAGCCGGGCGTCAGCACCGCGACAGTCGGCTCGCCCCGGCATTTCGGCGGCGCGACGGACTGGAGCGTGCTCAGCAGCAGCTCCGGATAGGTCTCGACCGGCGCGATCCGGTGCCGCCCGATCACTTCCGGCAGCAGCCGGAGCATCACTTCGCGGTTCTCAAGCATGTACGACACGCCCGACGGCGTGCGTGCGTTATCCTCCAGCACCCAGAATTGGTCCGCGCCGGTGCGGACGATGTCGATGCCGGCGATGTGCGTGTAGATGCCGTGCGGCGGCCTGCGGCCGATCGCGGGCAGGCAGAATTGCGGGTTGCGCAGGACCAGCTCTTCGGGGATCACGCCGGCCTTCAGGATTTCCTGAGGACCGTAGATGTCGTTCAGGAATGCGTTCAGCGCCTCGACGCGCTGGATCAGTCCGCGCTCCAGCCCAGCCCATTCGCTGGCCGAGAGAATGCGCGGAATGATGTCGAACGGGATCAGCCGCTCGTCGGCCTGGGCATCGCCATAGACGGCGAAGGTGATGCCGATGCGGCGGAAGAACAGTTCCGCCTGGGCGCGCCGGGTCTGGAGGTAGGTGTCGGGCGTCTCGTCGAGCCAGGCCTTGAGCGCGGCATAGGCCTGCCGCGGCTCGTCACCCATTTCGTCGAAAGCCTGGGTCGTCATCTTCCCCCCGCCCGGAAGTGGCAAGTCTGTGCGGCGACGGGGTTCTTCGCAAGTGCAAAAAGTTTGACGGCGGCGGCAGAGGGCAGCAAGGCGCAGCCATGCGCTTTTTTTCGGACAATGCTGCCGCCGCGCATCCCGCGGTGCTGGATGCCCTTCGTGCCGCCAACACGCTCGACACTGCCTATGACGGCGACGCTTGGTCGAAGCGGCTGGACGGCGCGTTTTCTAAGCTGTTCGAAACAGACGTGCGGGCGCTCTGGATCGCGACCGGCACGGCGGCGAACTCGCTGGCGCTGGCGGCGCTGTGCCCGCCGTTCGGCGGCGTGGTCTGCCACCGCGAGGCGCACATCAATGTCGACGAATGCGGCGCGCCGGAATTCTTCACGCACGGCGCGAAGCTGCTGCTGGGCGAGGGAGAAGGCGCGAAGCTGACGCCGGAGGCGGTCGAGGCGGTTTGCGCGCCGATCCGCAACGACGTGCATCAGGTCCAGCCGCGCGCGCTGTCGATCACCAACGCCACCGAATATGGCGGGGTCTATACGCCCGATGAGGTGGGAGCGCTGGGCGAAGTCGCGAAGCGGCGCGGGCTGGGTTTTCATATGGATGGGGCGCGTTTTGCGAACGCGGTTGCGCATCTCGGCTGCTCGCCCGCGGACCTGACCTGGCGCGGCGGCGTGGATGCGTTGAGCTTCGGCTTCGTCAAGAATGGCGGGCTGTCGGCCGAGGCGCTGATCTTCTTCAAGCCCGAACTGGCCGACGCGACGCTCTACCGCCGCAAGCGCGCCGGGCATTTGTTCTCCAAGGGGCGCTATCTGGCGGCACAGCTTCTCGCGATGCTGGAGGGCGATCTGTGGCTCGACAACGCGCGCGCGGCCAATCGCGGCGCGGCGTTGCTGGCGAACGGGGCGGCCGGCCGGCTCGTCCATCCCGTCGAAGCCAACGAAGTGTTCCTGCGGGTGACCGCCGAGGAGGCGGCGAAATTGCGTGCGCTCGGCTTCGACTTCTACGATTGGGGCGTCGGCGAGGCGCGGCTGGTGGTCAGTTGGGACCAGGACGAAGCGGCGATCCGGCCTCTCGCGGACGCCATCGCCGCGCTGTGAGCGAGGCGCCGCTTCCGGGACGCGTGCGAGCCCATGTGCTCGTGCCGTTCGCGATCATCACACTGATCTGGAGCTCCACCTGGCTGGTGATCCGCGATCAACTGGGCGTGGTGCCGGCGGGCTGGTCGGTCACTTACCGCTTCGTCGCCGCCACGATCGCGATGTTCCTGTATGCCGCGAGTACGCGCACTTCGCTTCGCGTTCCGCGCGATTGCTGGTGGTTGATCCTGCTGGTGGGACTCGCCCAGTTCGTGCTCAACTTCAACCTCGTCTACCACGCCGAGGCTTATGTGACCTCGGGCCTCGTCGCGGTGGTCTTCGCCCTGCTGATCGTGCCCAACGCCGTCCTCGCGCGGATTTTCCTGGGCCAGGGGCTGTCGCGTCCATTTATGCTCGGCTCGCTAGTGGCGCTGATCGGAATCGGCCTGCTGTTCGCGCATGAACTGAAGCTCGACGGCGCCGACAACAGCGCCGTGTTCAAGGGCATCGGCTTCACGCTGATCGGCGTGCTGTCCGCGTCCGCGGCGAACGTCGCACAGGCGACGGAGCGCGCACGCAGCCTGCCGATCGCGACGCTGGTCGCATGGAGCATGCTGCTGGGCACGATCGCCGACGGCATGATTGCTTGGGTAACTGCCGGGCCGCCGGTGTTTGAGTGGCGGTTCGGCTATGTTGCGGGGATGCTGTATCTGGGCGTGATCGCCTCGGCGCTCGCCTTCCTGCTCTATTACCGCATCATCCGCGAGATCGGCGCGGCGCGCGCGGCCTATTCGAGCGTGATCATTCCGGTGATCGCGATGACCCTTTCGACGGTGTTCGAAGGCTATCGTTGGTCCGTGACAGCGGCTTTCGGGGCGGCGCTGACGCTGGCCGGGCTGATCGTCGCGCTGATCGCGCGCAGGCCTTCGCGATAGGTCGGATGAAGCGGCTGCCAGCCGAGAAGCCGCTTGGCGCGGCCGTTCGCGATGCGACGATTCTCCGAATAGAAGGCACGCGCCGGCGCGGGCAGATCGTCGAGGGCGACGACCGGGGGCAAGCTCATATCGAGCAGGCGAGCGGCATAGGCGGTCACTTCGTCCTGCGGCGCCGGTAAGTCGTCGGCGATGTTGTAGGCACCCTGCGGTGCGTCGAAGCCGGCGATCACCGCCGAGACGATGTCGTCCACATGCACGCGGCTGAACACCTGTCCGGGCAGGGCGACGCGATAGGCTTGGCCCGATACGATCCGGTCAAGCGGCGAACGGCCGGGGCCGTAGATGCCCGGCAGGCGGAACACGTGCGCGCCGAGGCTCAGCCAGTCGCGGTCCGCCGCCGCGCGGAGCGAGCGCCGGCCGGCGCCGATCGGGGCGCTCTCGTCCACCCACGCGCCGCCGGTGTCGCCATAGACGCCGGTCGACGACAGATAGCCGATCCATGCGGACGCCTGCGCCAACACCGGGCGATAGCGGGTCAGCACCGGGTCGCCCTCCTCGCCGGGCGGCACGGTCGAGACGATGTGCGTCGCGCTCGCGAGCGCGTGCCCGGCCTCGTCGAATTCGGCGCGGCCGATGCGCGTCACCGTCCAGCCGCGCGCTTGCAACCTGTCGGCGAGGCGCGCACCCGTATAGCCCGGGCCGAACAGGACCAGCCGGCTCAAGGCGCCTCGTTCAGATGCTGGGCCTTCCACTGCATTGAACGCCGGACCCGGTTCTCGCCCGATGGGTGATCGTAGAATATGAACTCCTCCACCGGCGTCGGCGAAATCTTGCGGTATTCGCTGAGCTTCATCGACACTGCGGCAAAACCGTCGGGCTCACGGGCGGCATCGAGGCCGAACGCGTCCGCCTCGGCTTCCTGCGTGCGCACGATGGTGTTCAGCACCGGCGTCATGACCAGGAACAGCACCGACGCGATCGCCACCAATAGCGGCAGCGACGCCGGGTCCGACACCTCCGTCACGCCCCAGCCCTGGCCATAGCGCGCGAGCAAACGGGGGGCGCTCCACCACAACAGCAGGAACAGGACGAGGAACACCGTCGTAATCGCGAGGAACCCACGCCAGACATGGCCGAGCACGTAATGCCCCATCTCATGCCCCATCACGGCCTTCACTTCTGCGGGCGACGTGCGGTTCAGTAGATTGTCGTTGAGGCTGATGCGGATCGTCGGGCCCAGGCCGGAGACGTTCGCCGAAATGCGCTTGGTCTGCTTCGACGCGTCGAACACATAGACGTTCTCCGCCGGGATGTGCTGCGCATGCGCCATCGCCAGGATCTGGTCGCGCAGCGGCCCGGCCGCCATCGGCTTGTAGCTGTTGAAGATCGGCGCGATGAACACCGGCGCGATCACCGCGCCGATCAGCGTGAAGGCGGAGACGACCAGCGCGCCGTAGAGCCACCAGCGCTTCGGGCTGCGGCGGATCACGGCATAGACACCCATCAGCACCGGCGGGATCAGGATCAGGTTGACGAGCAGCGCCTTCAGCGCGTCGCCCGCCCATGCGGCGAAGCTCTGGTTGGACAGGCCATATTGGTGCTCGCGCAGGAAGTCGGTGTAGATCGTCCACGGCAGGGTCAGCAGGCCGGTGACCAGCACGAACGGAAAGGCGTAGAGCGCGGGCTGCAGCCAGCGCCGTTTGCCGACGCGCGCGGCCCAGCCGCTCCATTTCGCGGACCAGCCGAAGCGCAGCTCGATCCACGCCACCAGCACCGTGACCAGCGCGCCCCAGAGCAGCAGCCAGTATCCGCCTTCGAAATAGGCGTCGGATTTGGCGCGCGCGGCGCCGTTCAGAGTGCTCAGATAAGCTTGAGTCGCCGCTTCCGGATCGAATGCCGCCGCTGCCAGCGCTGTCAGGATCATCGCTTCGCCTCCCGTCCCGATCAGGTAGGCGGCGTTTACCACCATTGTCGAGCGAAGTTGCTCTCACCTGTTACCATTTCGGGGGCGACGCCTCTCGGACCGCAACCAGTCGTTAACCAGCAACCCGTAACCCCGCCGGCAAAGGGGACAAATGGATGCTGTTAAGTGCGGTCGAAGGAGAGGCGGCGCGCGCGCTATCGCCGGCGATTGCATGGCCGACGGTGCTGTTTATCGCGCTGCTGGTCCCGCTGCACCTTGCGCTGCTCGGCCTCGGCCTTTCCGGCGCTATCTCTCCCTGGTGGCTGACGCTGCCGCTCGGCCTTAGCGCCTATCTTCAATACACGCCTGCGCATGAAGCCATTCACCGCAACATCGTGCGGTCGCGCGGCTTCGATCCGGTCAATCGGCTGATCGGCTGGTGGGCGGCCTTGCTTTTGGGCATGACTTGGCCGCTGCTGCTCCGCACCCACAATGCGCATCATTCGCACACCAATGCGCCGAACGACCCCGATGGTTTTGTGCAGGGACCTCTCTGGCGCATTTTTGCGATGGCGGCTCTGTCGGTGTGGACCAACCTGATCCCCGTGCCGCTCTGGCGGCTGATCTATGGCAGGAACACGCCCAATCTCGGCTATCTCGATGCCTGGAAAGTGATGCGTCCTGCCGAATGGCGCGCCCATCAGATCGCGCATGCCATGATGTGCGCCGGCGTCTGGACGGCGCTGATGCTGGGTTACGGCACGAAAGTCTTTGCGCTCTATGTTGTCCCCGCAACGCTTGGCCGGCTGACGATGGGCGTGTTCCTCAGCTGGCTGCCGCATCGTCCGTTCGCATCCGACTGCCGCTATCAAGCGACGGCGCTTCGCCGCGGACGGCTGCTGGCGCTCATCAGCATGGGTCACAACCTGCACTTGATTCACCATCTGTGGCCGCGCGTGCCCTTTTATCGCTATCCGAAGCTGTACCGGCAGATCGCGCCTCTGCTCCACGATCGCGGCGTACGTATTCGCTAGCGGCGCTTGCCCCGATCCCCGGCTTGCGGCAAAGCGCCGCGACCCGGGCGGTTAGCTCAGTTGGTAGAGCATCTCGTTTACACCGAGAGGGTCGGCGGTTCGAGCCCGTCACCGCCCACCACTTCAGTATCAAGCCGCGAGCTGCGCTTTAGCTTCAGCGGCGATCAGGTCGCTCGCCTTTTCCGCGATCATTATCGTGGATGCGTTGGTGTTGCCGGTGACGAGCGTCGGCATCACGCTGGCGTCGACGACGCGCAGCCCTTCGACGCCGCGCACGCGAAGCTGCGGATCGAGCACGCTCGCCGGGTCCGCCCCCATCCGGCAAGTTCCGACCGGGTGATAGATCGTTTCCGCCCAGTCGCGGATGGCCGCCGTCATCGCGTCTCGATCGGTCTCCTCGTCGCCCGGCCAGACTTCGGGGCCGCGATAGGCGTCGAAGGCCGGTGCCCGCGCGATCCGCCGCGTGATCTCGACACCGGCGAGCAGGGTTTCCAGATCGGCCGGTGCGGAGAGATAGTCCGGATCGATCGCCGGATGCGCGGCGGGATCGGGCGACTTCAGCCGGATCGTGCCGCGGCTTTCGGGGCGAAGCTGGCAGACGTGCATCTGAAAGCCATGCTCCGGCCCCATGCCGCCGCGGCCGTGCGGCGGCACCAAGGCAGCGACGAAATGGATCTGCATGTCGGGCGCGGCAAGCCCGGGCCGCGTCGAGAAGAAAGCGCCCGCCGGCGTCGGGATATAGCTGCCCTGGCCGGTCTTGCGGAACATCCACTGCGCGAGCGTCGAGAGCTGCGCGACCAGCCGGGCGTTCGCGTTCAGCGACACTGCTTGCGTGCAACGCCATTGCAGGATCACGTCGAGATGGTCCTGCAGATTGCCACCCACGTCCGGGGCGTCGTGCACCACGCCGATGCCCTGCTCTTGCAGGTGCTCGGCGGGGCCGATACCGGACAGCATCAAGAGCTGCGGCGAGTTGATCGCGCCGCCGCACAGGATCACCTCGCGCGCCTGAACGGTCTCTGCGCGGCCTCCTCGGCGGAGCGCAACGCCTGTCGCGCGCTTGTCCTCGAAAATGACCCGCTCGACGAGCACATCGGTCCAGATGCCGAGATTGGGTCGGCTCAGCGCCGGCTCCAGATAGGCCTTCGCCGTCGACCAGCGGCAGCCATTGCTGGTCGTCGAATCATAGACGCCAGCGCCTTCCATGTGTAGGCCGTTGAAGTCGTCGGTGAGGCCGATCCCGGTCTCATCCGAGGCCTTCAGGAACGCGTCGATCAGCGGGTTGGCGAGCGTGCGCGTCGAGGTGTTGAGCGGGCCTTCGCCGCCGTGCACCTCGCACGCCCCGCGTTCGGAGCGCTCCGAACGGCGGAAATAGGGCAGCACGTCGTCCCAGCCCCAACCGGTGCAGCCTAGCTGCGCCCAATGGTCGTAATCGCTGGCGTGGCCCCGGATATAGACCATGCCGTTGATCGACGACGAGCCGCCCAGCGCCCGGCCCCGCGGCCAATAGAGGCGGCGGCCGTTCAAATGCCGCTGCGGCTCGGTCCAGTAATTCCAGTTCGCTTTGTGTTGTTTTTCCGGCGGCAGGATTTGCGCGATGCCGGCGGGCATGCGGAACATGACACCCTTGTCCCGCCCGCCCGCTTCCAGCAGCAGCACGCGAGTCTTGGGGTCGGCCGACAGGCGGTTGGCGAGCACGCAGCCTGCGCTGCCCGCGCCGACGATCACGAAATCATAAGTGTCCGCCACGCTACTTACATTGCAGACAGTAAGCGCTTCCGCAATGGTGTGACGGAAGGCGTCAGAGCGAGCGGACGAGCCGCACCGCGCGGGCGATCCAGGGCGGATCGGCATAGACTTGTTGCCGTGCGCCGGCGCCCAATGGCAGGATATGGAGCTTGCCGTCTTCGCGGCCGAGCAGACGGCCGAATGCGTAACGCCCGGCCGGTCGGGGGACGAGGATGTCGCGGTTGAGCGCGCGAGCGAAGGCGTCTGGCGCCAGGCGCTCGCACCAGATTTCGTCGCCTGCCCGATAGTCGCCCACCGATGCTTCCACCTTGACCGCGACCAGTTCCGGCGCCGGTTGGGGCGCGACGACGACGGCCTCGCGCTTCGGGGCGTGCGCGCCGTCGGGGCCGAGCAAGGCTGCGACGGCGATGCCAGGCCGGTCGGGCAGCTTGACCAGATCGCCGGCCTCCACGCCCAGTGCCTTGGCGATGCGGTTGAGCCATCCCACCGAGACCGTACGGGTGCCGGTTTCCAGCCGGCCGATCGTCTGGGCTGTGGTTGGCGGATCGCAGCGCTTGCCGACCTCCTCGAGCGTCAATCCCTTGGCGCGGCGGACTTCGCGAATGGCGGTGATCATGACGACCTCATAACCAAAACGGTTTCTCTCTGTCCTACACCTTTGCCGTTGTGGCAAGCGGAAAACGACTCGGACAGACAGGAGAACGGCATGGGAAGGGTATTGGTCGAGCGGGCGCTGAAAGGGGCGGGGAACCGGAGCGTCACGGTCAATCTGGCGGAATCCTCGCTGTCCTGGCTGGCATCGCGCGGCCGGATCGGCGACCGGCAATTGCTTGCTGGGGAGACGCTGCGGGCCGATTGGGAGCGCGCCAGGCTTGGTCCGAGCGTGACCATGCGATGGGATGTCGCGCCGCGCGGGCCGGGCAAGAGCGTCGCGCCCGACCCCACTACCTCGCAGCTCGATGCGAAGCGCCGCTTCGACGCCGCGATCGCGCATGTCGGCAGCGGGTTGTCGGACGTGCTGTGGCGCGTCGTGTGCGCGGACGAAGGGCTGGCGGAAGCGGAGCGGGGCCTGGGCTGGCCCGCGCGGGCGGGAAAACTGGTGCTCGGCCTCGCGCTGGACCGCTTGGCCGATTTTTACCGCATCCGCTGAGGCTTACGCGCGTTGAGGCGGTAAAGGAGAGCGATCATGACTGAACATCCCCGCACCGAATCCGCCCGCGCGCACGACGACAGCGACCTGATCGAAGGCGGCGAGCCGATGCCGTCGCACAGCGGCACCTCCGGCGCCGGACCGGCCGAGAATATCGGCACCCGCGACGAATTGAAGCAAGCGACGGGCGAGGAGCCGATGAACACCCGTGTGCGCAAAGGCGACAAGGCGGACACGCGTGTCCCGACGCGCGCGGATATGGATGGGTAACATCTGACCCTCTCCCCTTAAAGGGGAGAGGGTGGCGCGGCGAAGCCGCCGCCGGGGGAGGGGCAAAGCCCGCACGCAGGGTGACTTCCCCTCTCCCTGGCCGCTTCGCGGCCGTCCCTCTCCCCTGCAGGGGAGAGGGTTTTGCTCAGCACTCCACGACGTTGACCGCCAGCCCGCCCAGCGCAGTCTCCTTGTATTTGGCGCTCATGTCGGCCCCGGTCTTGCGCATCGTCTCGATCACCTGGTCGAGGCTGACGCGGTGGGTGCCGTCGCCGAGCAGGGCAAGGCGTGAGGCTTCGATCGCCTTGATCGCGCCGACCGCGTTCCGCTCGATGCACGGCACCTGCACCAGCCCGCCGACGGGATCGCAAGTGAGGCCGAGATTATGCTCCATGCCGATCTCGGCAGCATTCTCGATCTGGGCGTTCGAGCCGCCGAGCGCTGCGGTCAGCCCCGCCGCCGCCATCGAGCAGGCGACGCCCACCTCGCCCTGGCAGCCGACTTCGGCGCCGGAGATCGAGGCGTTCTCCTTGAACAGCGAGCCGATCGCCGCGGCGGTGAGCAGGAAGCGATCGGCACCGTCCTCGGTCGCGCCCGCGACGAAGCGCTCGTAATAGCGCAGCACCGCCGGCACGATCCCCGCCGCGCCGTTCGTCGGCGCGGTGACGACGCGGCCGCCCGCCGCGTTCTCCTCGTTGACTGCGAGCGCCCAAAGGTTGACCCAGTCGATCACGGTCAGCGGATCGGCCAGCGCGCGCTCCTGCCGCTCGACGAGCTTGGCGCGGACCTCCGGCGCCCGGCGCTTCACGTTCAGGCCGCCGGGCAGAATGCCCTGCTGGCCCATGCCCCGGTCGATGCAGCCGGACATAGTCTCGCGGATCGCCTTGAGCCGGGCGCGCACCTCTTCTTCCGGCATCCGCGCCAGCTCGTTCTCCAGGGCCAGGTCGGCGATGCTGAGGCCCGCCTCGGCCGCGACGGCGAGAAGCTGCTCGCCGGAGTGAAACGGGTGAGGCACGTCCGCGACAAGGCCCTCGGGCGGCGCGTTACCGGCGATCTCGCTCTCGGCGACGATCGCGCCGCCGCCAACCGAATACCAGACGCCGGACATCAGCTCCGCCTCGTCCGCATCGAAAGCGGTGAAGCGCATGCCGTTGGAATGGAAGGACAGCCGCTCGCGCTGATGGAAGAGCAGGTCGCGCGCTTCGTCGAAGCGAATCTCGTGCTCGCCGCCCAGCCGCATGCGACGGCTCGCGCGAATTTCCCCGATGATGCGATCCGCCTCGTCCGGGCAGATGCCGTCGGGCCGCTTGCCGGCAAGGCCGAGCAGCACCGCGCGGTCGCTCGCATGGCCTTTGCCGGTGAGTGCGAGCGATCCGTACAGCTCCGCCAGCACGCGGTGGGTGCGGTCCAGCAGGCCGCGCTCGCGAAGCTGCTCGGTGAAGGCGCAACCGGCCGACATCGGCCCCATGGTGTGCGACGATGACGGGCCGACCCCGATCTTGAACAGGTCGAAAACGCTATGCGGCATGGCGCGCATCTAGGCGCGACGGAGCGAAAGCGCCACCGCGCCGTTGCTGGACTCATGCGCCCAACGCTGCATCCGCGCCTCGTCAACGACCGCTTCGGCGACCCGGCGCTGTTCGTGGAAGCGCTGCACCGGCGCGAGGCCCTCTTGTTCGATCTGGGCGACCTGTCGCCGCTCTCGGCGCGCGACCTGCTGCGCGTCGATACGGTGTGCGTCAGCCATATGCACATCGACCATTTCATCGGCTTCGACGCGCTGCTGCGGGTGAACGTCGGGCGCGAAAAACGCGTTCGGATGATCGGGCCGGAGGGGCTGATCGACGCGGTCGGGCACAAGCTGCAGGGCTACACCTGGGACCTCGCGCACAAATACGATGCCGACCTGTGGTTCGACGTTTGGGAGGTGAGCGGGGCTTCCGCGCGCTTCAGGTTCAAGGCAGCGTTTGAGCGCGAGCCGCTAAACGAGGCATTCGCCGTGCCCGGCCTGACGCTCGACTGGGTCGTGCTGGAACATCACGGGCCGAGCATCGGCTATGCGCTCGCCGAGCCGGTGCACGTCAATGTCTGGCGCAACCGGCTGGAGGAGCGGGGACTTGCGCCGGGGCAGTGGCTGCAAGAACTGAAAGCCGCAGTCCGGGACGGGGCGGCAGACGACACCGTCATCCGCACGCCGGGGGGCGACAGGCCCTTGGAAGTGTTGCGCGATCTGGTCAGCGTCGAAGCCGGGCAGAAGGTCGCCTATGTGACCGACGTTGCGGACACCGCTTTCAACCGAGCAGCGATCGCTGGTCTGGCCAAGGGAGCGGATCTGTTCTTCCTGGAATCCCGCTTCTCGGCGGCAGACGAAGCGCTGGCTCTCGACCGGGCGCACCTCACGACCTGCGCCGCCGGCGAGATCGGGAATGCGGCCGGCGTGCGGCGGCTGGAGCCGTTCCACTTCTCCCCGCGCTACGAAGGCGAAGAGGAGCGGATGTTGGCCGAGGTCGAGGCGGCGTTCAGGCCAGCCGCTGCAACAGCTCCGCGGCGAACTGGCTGAGCGTGTCGTCGCGGGCGCCCATCACGACGATGCGGTCGCCGGGGTGAGCGAGGGCGGCCAGGCGCTCGGCGATTTCGGGGCGGGCGGGGATGTGCTCGGCGTTCCGGCCGGCGGCGCGGACGCCTGCGACGATCGTCTCGCTGCCCACGGAGCGGTCGACGGTGCCGCCGAAATAGACGGGATCGGAGAGGATCAGCACGTCCTCTGGCCCAAGCCTTTCGCCCAGGGTGGCGATCAATTCCCGCCCCATCACCCGGAGCGGGCCGTAGCCGTGCGGCTGGAAGAAAATCAGCAGCCGGCCGGGAAAGGCGTGGAGCGCGTCGAGCGTCGCGGCGATCTTGTCGGGGTTGTGGCCGAAATCGTCATAGACGATCACGCCACGCGCTTCGCCGACCCGCTCGAGGCGCCGCCGCAGGCCGGTGAAGCCCGCCAAGGCTTGCGCGGCCTCGGCGAGCGGCACGCCGGCCGCGACCGTCGCGCCGATCGCGGAGAGGGCGTTCACGGCATTGTGCCGGCCGAGAAGCTGCAGCTTCACTTCCGCGGTCTCGCCGCTCGACCGTTCGGTGACATGGAAAGCGACACCCTCCGCATGCTCGGCGACGTGATGGCCGACAAGCTGTGCTTCCTTGTCGAACGCAAAGGTGAGGAGCTGGTCCTGGTGCAGTTCGCTCGCGATGGCGGCGACTTCGGGGTGGTCGATGTTGACGACCGCAGTCTTCGCCTTGGTTACGAAATCTTCGAACAGCGCGCGCAGCTCATCCATGCCCTTATGGTCGAGGCTGATGTTGCCGAGCACAGCGATGGTCGGATCGAACAGCGCGATCGAGCCGTCGCTTTCATCGACCTCGCTGACGAACGCCTCGCCGCTGCCGACGAGAGCGCTGGCGAAGGGCGTGTCCTGCCCGACGAAGTTCTTCATCACCGCGCCGTTCATGACGGTCGGCGCGCGTCCGGTTGCGTGCAGGATCCAGCCGATCATGCCGGTGACGGTCGACTTGCCGCTGGTGCCGCCGACGGCGATCCGCACGGGCGCGGCGTTGAACAGCTCCGCGAGCAGGCCGGCGCGGCTCATCCGCGCGCAGTGGAGGCGAGTCGCAGCCTGCACGTCCGGCACGGTTTCCTCGACCGCGGCGGAGGCGACCAGCACCTGATCGGGCGAAGTGACGCCGCTGCCGTCTTGCGGGAACAGCGCGATGCCTTGGGCCCGCAAGAACTCGAATTTCGGCGCGGTGCGGCCCTGATCGAGCGCGCGGTCCGAACCGGACACCTCTGCACCCTGAGCCCGCACGATGCAGGCGAGGGGCAGCATGCCGCTGCCGCCGATCCCGCAGAAGAAATAGGATTTGTGAGCCGTCATGCCGACGCTACTAGCCGGTTCGGGAAGCCGAACAAGGAGTGAGCCCATGCGGATCGGCATTGTCGCGCCGAGCTGCCGGATCGATGAGGACGTAGTGAGCCGGGTGTCCGTCTTGGCAGAAGGCCGGGCGGAGCTGGTCTGGCATCCTCAATGCTTTCTGTCCGACGGGCATTTCGCAGGGCCAGATGCGGCGCGGGCGGGAGCGTTGATCGAAGTCGCCAACGATCCCACGATCGACGCGGTGTGGTTCGCGCGCGGCGGATATGGTGCGTGCCGGATCGTCGATGCGGTCATGGGCGGTTTGGGTGAGGCTGCGCGCCGGAAAACCTATCTCGGCTATTCGGACGGAGGCACGCTCCTCGGCGCCCTATACGCGCGTGAAATCGGAGCGGTGGCGCACGGGCCGATGCCGGCGGACATCCGTCGCGCTGGTGGCGAGGCCGCGGTCACGCGGACGCTGGACTGGCTCGTCGATCGTAACCGAGCATCGCTGGAGCCTTCGGTGGGCGACGCTCCGACCGTGGCGTTCAACATCGTCATTCTGGCGCATCTCATCGGCACGCCGCATCTGCCCGACCTGACTGGCCATGTCCTGATGATCGAGGAAGTGGCGGAGTATCTCTACCGCACCGACCGCGATCTCGCCCAGATCGTCCGGCATCCGTCGATCAGCAGCATCGCGGGCATCCGCATGGGGCGGATCAGCCAGGTGCCGGAGAACGATCCCGATTTCGGTGCCGAGCCGGAGGAGGTGGTGCTTCATTGGTGCGACCGCGCCGGCATCCCGTTTCTCGGCCCGGCCGATATCGGTCACGACGCGGACAACAAAGTCGTGCCGTTCGGGCTGACAGCCCCACCCCAACCCCTCCCCTGAAGGGGAGGGGCTTTCAGTATCGCGTGCTCCTCACTATCTGGGTCGCGAATGGCGCGTTCTTCCCGATCAATGGACTGGGGCTTTCCCCGCTGGCGTTCCTATGGCGGGGAGCGGGGCGCGGCGAAGGTGCGGCTGTGCGACCGTGACGGCTGCGAGGAGCCGGGCGACCGGCCCGCGCCGAAATCCCCGAACAGCCCCGACCGCTGGTATTTCTGCGAGGCGCATGCCGCCGAATACAATCGCAACTGGAACTATTTCGAAGGCCTCTCGGCCGAGGAAGCCGCGGCGCGCGAAGCGAATGAGCAACGCGACGCATCCGGTTTCCGCCAGTCGCAGCATTACGCCTGGGGCGGCCCCGGCGACGGCACCCGCTCTCGCGACGAGATGAAGGCGCTGGACGTGCTGGAGCTGGAAAGCGACGCCAGCTTCGAGCAAGTGCGGGCCGCCTATCGCCGGCTCGCCAAGGCCAACCATCCCGACGTGAAGCCCGGCGACGACGCCGCGGCCGAACGCTTTCGCAAGGTGCAGGCGGCCTATGACGTGCTGCGCCGCGCCGAGGAGCGCCGCGCGGCCTGAGGGAACGCGCGCGCCGGCTTCGTCGTTACCCCGCCGGACGACCGGAGGGCACATGAAGCAGGGTTATGTCGACGACATTCAGCGCGCGACGCTGGACAACGGGTTCTTTCGCCAGGTGCTCTACACAGGCGAGCATCTCCAACTCGTCGTGATGACGCTTAAGCCCGGCGAAGAAATCGGCGAGGAAGTGCATGAGGACCGCGATCAGTTCTTCCGTTTCGAGGAAGGCGCGGGCGAAGTGCTGATCGACGGCAAGACCCACAAGGTCGAGGACGATTTCGGCGTGATCGTGCCGGCCGGTGCGCGCCACAATGTCCGCAACACCGGCTCCGAACCGCTGAAGCTCTACACGCTTTACGGTCCGCCGGAGCACAAGGACAAGGTCGTCCACCGGGACAAGGCGCAGGCCGAGGCCGATCACGACAATGATCATTGGGACGGCAAGACGACCGAATAAACCGGAACATCGGCATGGGCGCGGCGTTCGGCGGCTCTGAGGAGAGTTGCCATGAAACGCTTTGCCGCCCTGTCGACCGCCGCCGCGCTGGGCCTCGTGCTCGCCGCATGCTCGAAGCACGACGAGACCAACACCGCCGCCGCCGACAACAACGCGACCACGGTGAACGAGGTCGGTTCCGTCGACAATGCGTCGGGCCCGGGCAACAGCATGAACACGCCGGCTGCGTCCGCGGCGCCGATGACGGCGCAGGCTTTCGCCGACACCGCATCGGCCAGCGACGCGTATGAGATCGCCGCGTCGAAGCTTGCCGAAACCAAGGCCAAGGATGCGAGCGTCAAGAACTTCGCCGCCGACATGGTCAAGGATCACACCAAGTCGACCGAAAACCTGAAGGCCGCCGCCGCCAAGAGCGACAAGAAAGTGACGCCGGCAGGCACGATGACGGCCGAGCAGCAAGCGAACGTCACCAAGCTGCAGGGCCTGTCGGGCGCCGATTTCGACAAGGAATATGCAACGCAGCAAGTCGACGCGCACACCAAGACGCTGGCCGCGCTCGAGGGCTATCGCGACGGCGGCGATTCGACCCACCTGAAGGCGTTCGCCCGCGAAACGGTGCCCGTGGTGCAGCACCATCTCGAAATGGCGCAGAAGCTGGCGAAGTAAGAGATCCCGTTCGTATCGAGCGAAGTCGAGATACGCGCTTCTCGACTTCGCTCGAAGCGAACGGCTTGGGGTATAGCGGCTTGCGGCGGCTTGCGCGGGCGACTAGCCCTCCCCAAAACCTTGGGAGGGCTTATGTTTCATTCGTTCCTGCTTGCCAGCATGGCGCTGATCGCGGCGCCGGCTTCGGCCGAGACTGTCGTCGTCACCGCTTCGAAGATGGTCGACGTGCTGGCCGGCCGCACCCTCGACAATCCGGTGGTGGTCATCACCGATGGGCGGATCGCGTCGGTGTCGAGCGGCGGCGCGGTGCCTGCCGGCGCGAAGCGGATCGACCTTGGCGGCAAGACGATCCTGCCGGGCCTGATCGACATGCACGTCCACCTGACCAGCCTCGCGGAGATCGGCGGCTATCGGACGCTGCGCTACACCGACAGCTTCTGGGAAGCGGTCGGCACCGCGAACGCGAAGAAGACGCTGGAGGCGGGCTTCACGACCGTGCGCAACGTCGGCTCCTCCAACTTCGACGATGTCGGGCTGAAGCAGGCGATCGAGGGCGGCTGGATTCCGGGTCCGCGGATCGTGCCGGCCGGCTATGCGATCGGCGCGACCGGCGGCCACTGCGACGACAATGCGCTGCCGCCCTCCTATGACCGCAAGGAAGCGTCGGTGATCAACTCGCCCGAGGAGGCGCGGGCGAAGGTCCGCTGGCTGCACAAATATGGCGCGCGCGTGATCAAGATCTGCGCGACCGGCGGCGTGTTCTCGCTGGGCGATGCCGTCGGCGCGCAGCAGCTCAGCTTCGAGGAAATGAAGGCGATCGCGGACGAAGCGCACATGCTCGGCCTGAAGGTCGCGGCGCACGCACATGGGCCGGACGGTATCCGGACGGCGGTGCAGGCCGGTATCGACACGATCGAGCATGCCAGCCTGGCCGACGACGAGGGCATTCGCCTCGCCGCCCAGAAGAAGACCTGGTTCGACATGGATATCTATAATGACGACTATATCCTCGCGACCGGCACCGCGAACGGCACCGAGCAGGAAAGCCTCGACAAGGAAAAGATGATCGGCCGCCTGCAGCGCGAAACGTTCCGCAAGGCGTTCAAGGCCGGCGTGCCGATGCTGTTCGGCACGGACGCCGGCGTTTATCCGCACGGCGACAACGCGAAACAGTTCGCCAAGCAGGTCGAATGGGGCATGACGCCGATGCAGGCGATCCAGTCGGCGACGAAGAGCGCGGCCGAAGCGCTCGGCCAGACCGGCGAGGTCGGCGCGATCGCGGTCGGCCGCTATGGCGACATCATCGCGGTCGATGGCGACCCGACCCAGGACGTGCGCCGGCTCGAACATGTCGCCGTCGTGATCAAGGGCGGCGAGGTGGTGAAGAACGTCCAGTGACGCGCGAATTACGCGCCGCGCTTGTCCTTTTCGTTGCAATAATGGTGCTCGGCTTCGCTTTGAAGCTGGGTGGGACGCCGGTGTTCGATCCCTGGGCCTCTCGCATCGCGGCCGCCGGGCGGACGGAAAGCGGATTCTGGCTAGCGTTGTCACGAATCGGGAAGGGTGAGGTCGTCGGCGTGGTGGCGCTGCTGTCGGCGGCTCTGCTTGCGGTCCTGAAACGGCGGCGCGACGCGCTGATCGTCGTAGTGACGGTCGCCTGCCAGATGGCGACCAATCCGCTCCTCAAGATGCTGTTCTCGCGGGCGCGGCCGGAGCTCTACACCCACCTCGATCAGGTGTTGGACCTGAGCTATCCGAGCGGCCATTCGGCGCAGAATGCCTGCCTTTATCTGCTGCTCGCGCTGATGGTGCACAATCGTATCGGCCTGATCGGCATTCCGCTGGCCTTCATGGTCGGCCTGTCGCGCGTCGTGCTGGGCGTGCACTGGCCGACCGACGTGCTCGGCGGCTGGATGGAAGGCGCGGCGTTCGCGCTGCTGGGCGCCCATGTCTCGCGCCGGCTTGCCAGCCGCGCCGATTCGTGATGATCTGACTGCCGTTCACGTCGCCGCGAGAACATAGAGGCCGCAGGCGACGACGCGGGCCTGTCGCGTACGGCCTGGCGGGCGCGGGGCCTGCCGGAAAGAACGGGGAATCAAAATGAAAAAGCTGATGCTCGTCGCGGCGGCCGCCGCGCTGCCCTTGTCGTTTGCGTACCACGCGCCGGCGTTCGCCCAGGCGAGCAGCTATACGCCGGGATCCTTCTGGGACGTGAGCGGCATCAAGTTCAAGGACGGCGGCGGCGAGAAGTATCTCGACTGGCTGGATTCGGATTGGAAGAAGCAACAGGAATTCGCCAAGTCCAAGGGCTGGATCGAGGACTATATGGTCGTCGCCAATGCCTATCCGCGCGACGGCGAGCCGGACCTGTGGCTGATGATCAAGTACAAGGCCGTGCCCGATGCAGCCGAGCAGATGCGGCGCAATACGGCAATGGAAGCCTTTCTCAAGCAGGACCCGCACCAGGCCGACGCCGCCAGCGGCGACCGCGGGTCGATCCGCACCATCAAGGAATCGATGATGCTGCAGGAGCTTAAGCTCAAATGAGGCTGCAGCCGCGCTGTAGCGGCTGACAGAAAAGCTTGGTTGGGATCGGAAGGGAGCCGCACCAGATCGGCGATCATGGTGCGTGCTTCCTTCGGACTTCAGATCGGCGCGGCGATGCTGCTGGGCCTGGCGGCCGGCCTCATTGCGCGTGCGTTGCCGGATTCGAGCGGGCTGGTCACGGCGCTCGACCTGATCGGCTCCAGCTTCGTGCAGCTTTTGACGGTGCTGGTGCCCCCGCTGGTGTTCGCCTCGATCGTCGCGAGCATCGGCAATCTGCGCCAGCTCGCAAATGCCAGCCGGCTGGTGACGCAGACCTTGCTGTGGTTCGCAATCACGGCGCTGATCGCGGTTGGTATCGGCATCGCGCTGGCGTTGGTCATCCAGCCGGGCGTCGGCGCGGGGGTTGATGCCGCGACTGCCGCAGCGCCGCGTACGGTCGGGACCTGGCTCGATTTCCTGAAAGGGCTGCTGCCGGTCAATGTGCTCGGCCTTTCGGCCTCGACCAAGCTGGTCGACGGCGCGCCGGTGACTGGCCTCAGCTTAAACGTGCTGCAGATCGTGGTGATGGCGGTGCTCGCCGGTGTCGCGGCGCTGAAGGTGGGAGAGGCGGGCGAGCCGTTCCTTGCCTTTGCGCGCTCGCTGCTGGCGGTGGTGCGCAAGCTGCTTGCCTGGCTGATCCGATTGAGCCCGATCGGCGCGTTCGGCCTGTTCGGGCATGCAGTCGCGACCTACGGGTGGGACTCGCTCGCCCGGCTCGGCTGGTTCGCGGGCGCGGTCTATCTCGGCCTCGCGATCGTGATGCTGGTCGTCTATCCGGCGCTGCTGATGCTGCACGGACTGAGCCCGGCGCGGTTCCTCCGCGCGGCATTGCCGGCGATCCAGCTTGGCTTCGTCACCCGCTCGTCGATCGGCACGCTGCCGGCGACCGAGGCCGCGGTCGAGCGGCTGGGCGTCGATTCCGCCTATGCGAGCTTTGCGGTGCCGGTCGCGGCGACCAGCAAGATGGACGGCTGCGCCGCGATCTATCCGGCGATCGCCGCGATCTTCATCGCGCAATTCTATGGCCTGCCGCTGGGCGTCACCGATTATGTCGCGCTGGTGCTGGTGTCCGTGATCGGCTCGGCTGCGACGGCGGGGCTGACCGGCGCATTGGTGATGCTGACGCTCGCACTGTCGACGCTCGGCCTGCCTCTGGATGGCGCGGGATTGCTGCTGGCGATCGACCCGATCCTCGACATGGGCCGCACCGCGACGAACGTGGCGGGCCAAGCGCTGGTGACGTACATCGTCGCGCACCGCGAAGGGCTGGTGGCGCACGCGGAGCCGACTGGCTCGTTCGTGCCCGCCGAATAGATTCGTCATGCCGGGCTTGACCCGGCATCCCGCTTCTTCTTTCTCCTGAGGAGAAGGAAGCGGGACCCCGGCTCAAGGCCGGGGTGACGGGAAGTATGACACTCTCATCCGAATCTGCATTGGTTCTATTTTCTGGCGGGCAAGACTCCGCGACGTGCCTGGCCTGGGCGCTCGACCGGTTCGCGCGCGTCGAGACGGTCGGCTTCGACTACGGCCAGCGGCATCGGGTCGAGCTCGACTGCCGCGCCGCGCTGCGCGACGACCTCGACAAATTGTGGCCGGGCAAGCTCGGCGACGACCATATGCTGGGCCTGCCGGTGCTTGGGCAGATCAGCGACACGGCGCTGACGCGGGAGGCGGAGATCGCGTTCGGCGCCGATGGATTGCCGACCACGTTCGTGCCGGGGCGCAACCTGCTGTTCTTCAACCTTGCTGCGGCGGTCGGTTACCGGCGCGACATCCGGCATCTGGTCGGCGGCATGTGCGAGACCGATTACTCAGGCTATCCCGACTGTCGCGACGACACGCTGAAGGCGCTGCAAGTGGCGATCGGGCTCGGACTCGATCGCCGCATCGTCATCCACACCCCGCTGATGTGGCGCGACAAGGCGGCGACCTGGGCGCTTGCCGAAGAACTCGGCGGGGCCGCGCTGGTCGAGCTGATCCGCACCGAAAGCCACAGCTGCTATCTGGGCGAGCGCGGCACGCTCCACGATTGGGGCTATGGCTGCGGACATTGTCCGGCATGCGAGCTGCGCGCCCGCGGCTGGACCGAATACCGGTCTGCGACAAATCGCGACAAATTCGTGTGACGCTCGACATAGCTTTGCGACGGTTGGCCGCGATAAGCTGATCGCAGACAGCGAGGCCACCCCTCCCCGTTGTCTGAACCAAGGCAGGGCCACCCCTCCCTGTCTCCAGGACGACCCAAGTCCCGGGCCCCGCTCCTCACCCCAGGAGCGGGGCCCTTTCCCTTTTACTTGCGGAGCGCCGCGGTCTTGTCGCGTTCGCGGCGGAACTCCGAATCCGGGCTCCAGTTCGGCCATTCGCGGCCGTTCGCGAGGTTGGTCCCAAGCGTGTAGAGCAGGGCGAGATCGTTGGTCATGCCGGACAGATCCCAATCGGCGCTCCATTCGTCGGCCGGCTGGTGGTAGCGGTCCTTCACATAGGCTTTGGACAGCTCCTCGCCGCGCTCGGTGCCGCCGTTGACGAGATCGTTGCCGCCGTCGAACGAGATCGCCGGCACGCCGCGCTTCGCCATCGAGAAATGGTCGGAGCGGTAGAAATGGCCGGCCTCCGGATGCGGGTCGGGGCTGTACACCCGGCCGCGTTCGGCCGCGAGCCTGGTGAGATCGTCCAGCAGGCCAAGCTTTGCGCTGCCCGAGATCGAGAAATTCCTGGTCGGTCCCGCAATCGAGCCGCCGTCCATGTTCAGCACGCCGACCGTCTTGCCGAGCGGATAGAGCGGGTTGGCGGCGTAATATTCGGAACCGAGCAGGCCCTTTTCCTCGGCCGTGACGGCGAGGAAAAGCACCGAGCGATCCGGCTTCGGACCATGCGCGAAGGCGCGGCCGAGCTCGAGAAGCTGGGCGATGCCGGTCGCGTTGTCGACGGCGCCATTATAGATGCGGTCGCCGCGCGCATCGGGCTGGCCGACGCCCAGATGGTCCCAGTGCGCGGTGTAGGCGACGATCTCGTCCGGGTGCGTTTTGCCTGGCAGGATGCCGGCGACATTGTGCGAGGTGATGACTTCGGCGTTGACGTCGTAATCAGCCGAGAAGGTCGCCTTCAGCGGCACCGGCTTGAACGCACGGGTCTGGGCACGCTTCTTCTCGGCGTCGAAATCGAGGCCGGATGCCTTGAAGATCGCTTCCGCCTCGTCGCGCTGAATCCACGCTTCCATCGGCGTGTGCGACGCGTTGGGGTCCTTCCGGACAATGTCGAACATCGTGTTGGTGTTGGAGTTCTTGACCGTGTTCCAGCCGTATGAGGCGGGCGCGGTCTCGTGGACGATCAGCACCCCGGCAGCGCCGCGGCGGGCGGCTTCCTCGTATTTGTAGGTCCAGCGGCCGTAATAGGTCATTGCCTTGCCGCCGAAATCGCCCTGGCCGGTCTCGAAGTCCGGGTCGTTGATGAGGACGACGAGAATCTTGCCCTTGACGTCCAGGCCCTTGAAGTCGTCCCACTTCCGCTCGGGCGCGGTGACGCCGTAGCCGACAAAGACCAGCGGCGCGTTGTTGATCGTGACATGTTTCTGCCCGGTCAGCGGGGCACGGACAGCAATCTGCTGCCCTTGAACGAGTGGCGCGGATTTGCCGTCCACGGTCAGCACGAGCTTCGGCTGCGCGTCGCGGATCGAGGTGCGGAGCAGCGGCACCTTCTGATACCAGCTCCGCTTGCCGTTCTCGATGTCGCCGGCGGGCTGCAGGCCCGCGGCTTCCATGCCCTGCGCGATATAGGCGATCGACTTCTCCTCGCCCGGAGTGGCGGGGCCGCGGCCTTCGAACGCGTCGGAGGACAGCGTCTTGATATCCTGGTTCAGGCGGTCGGTGCTGAATTGCGGCGCCTGCGCGAAAGCGGTCGAGGACAGGAGGATCAGGCCAAGTAACGTCTTGTTCATGAGGCAAACCTTGCGAGTGAGAGAGCGGCGTCATGCCGCGCACGCGGACGCGTTTCAACCGAACTGCTGAACGGTCGCTGAAAACGCCGTCTCTCTGTCGGGAACCGACGAACGCATAGGCCGTTTTGCCGGCAGGAGCCCGCTTCACCCCCCTTCGCAGGCTCCGGTGCTTGAAAGCGTTTGCGCCCCGCTGCTCACCCCCCGCAGCGGGGCGCTTCTTTATTCCGGCTGGAAGCTCAGTCCCGCCTTGGCTTCGAGGCGCTTGACCAATGCGTCGGCCATGATCGCGCCGGGCGTCCAGACGCCGCCCGTCCCTTTCACATCCTCGGCAAGGCACAGCGCCGATTCCGCGATCATCTTCGATGTCGAGCCATAGCCGGGATCGCGGTCGCCTTTCACCGACAGGCGCGCGGTTCGGCCGTCCTCATATTCGGCGACGAAGAGGATGTCGTAGAAGCCGCTTTCGCGTTCTTCCTTGCTCGGACCCTCGCCGGGCTTTGGCCCGTGATCGTCGGCAAAGGGATTCGCCTTGGCAATCGCTTCGGCCGCCGCCTTGCCGAGTTCGCCGAGGCCAGGCGCGACCATCATCTCGTCGTACCGGAAATCGTTGCCGTAAGGATGACCTGCAAGGAAGTTGGTGCGGTGCACATTCTTGGTGTTGATCGGCGCCATGATGAACGGCGCGACCCAGGCGCCAATCGCCGAATCGTAGCGCGGCAGCAGGCCGTTCGGCTGGTCGGGGCCTTCGAACCCTGGCGTCAGCGCAAAGGGGTCGGCGAGCAGCTTGAACAGCGACGGCTTCCTAGCCGCGGCGGCGAGCGTCGCCTTCAGGCTGGCGACGGTGCCGCCGGACGCGCCGCCCTTCATCGCGCGGACGCGGCCCTTGATGCGCGGCGCGGGCGTTCCGAACCGCTCGGCGCACAGCTTCTGGAGTTGCTGGACGCCGAGGTCGAACGGAATGGAATCGAATCCGCAGGAGAAGACGATGCGCGCGCTGCTGGTCTGGGCGCGTGCCTGGTGTGCGTCGATCATCTCGCGCATCCAGGCCGGCTCCCCGCACAAGTCGACATAGGCGGTGCCGGCGGCGGCGCAGGCGGCGACGAGTTCTGAGCCGTAGAGCTGATAGGGGCCGACCGTCGTTATGATGACGTCCGCTCGCGTCGCCATTGTCGCCAGGCTCGCCGGGTCGGATGCGTTTGCGACGAGCAACGGAAGCTCCGGCGGCGCGCCGATCTCCGCCCGCACCTGCTGGAGCTTGTTCTGATCGCGCCCCGCCATCGCCCAGCGCAATGTGGGGTAGTTGGCGGCGAGATATTCGGCGACGAGCCGGCCCGTGAAGCCGGTCGCGCCATAGACGATGATCGTGAAATCGCGTGCCATGCTGCTCTCCCAATGGGGCGAGCGTAGCAGGAACTAGGCCGCTCTCAACCGGCTGAGGAAGTCGCCAGCCGCCTGGGTGAGCGCCCGGCTCTGCGCATCGAGCGTGCCGGCAAGCGAGCGCATCGATTCGGTGAGCGAGTCGGTTTCGCGGGCGCGTTCGGCAAGCTGGGCGATGTTGCTGTGAACGTCTCCGGCATCGTCGGCTGCTTCGGCGGCATTGCGGCCGATATGATCGGAGGCCTGACGCTGTTGCTCGACCGCTTCGGCGATCGCCTCGGCACCGGCGCTGACCGATTCGACCTGCGCCGCCGCTCGTTCGACCGCGGCCACGGCATCCGCGGCCCTGGACTGGATGGCGGCCGTGGTTGCCCCGATGCGGCCGATCGCTGCGCCGGTCTGCGTCGCGAGCGTCTTCACTTCGTTCGCGACGACAGCGAAGCCGCGGCCCGCTTCGCCGGCGCGCGCTGCCTCGATAGTGGCGTTCAGCGCCAGCAGATTGGTGCTGGTTGCGATATCCTGGATGAATGTCGCGACGCTGGCGATGTCGGCTGCGCTGGCGGCGAGTTCGTCTAGCGTGCGGCGGGTCTGGTCGGCAGAGGCGCGGGCCGTTGCGCTGGCTTCCACCTGTTCGGCGACGCGCGCGGAGACGTCATCGACGGCCTCGACCATCTGTCTCGACGCTTCGGCAACGCTCGCGACAGCAAGTGTCGCGTTGGTTGCACGCGACGAGGCCGCCGAGGCCTTTGCATTCGTGTCGCGGCCGATGTCCTGCAGCGTCACGGAGGACCCCTGCAAGTCGCCGACGGCGCTTTCCAGGCTGCGTGCGACAGCGAGGACGGTGGCTTCGAATGTGTCCGCGAGCTTCAACAGGTGCTCGCGGTTAGTCTGCTGTTCGGCGTCGAGTGCTTGCTGCCGTTCATGCTCCGATGCGAGCCGCTCCGCAGACCGGCGCTCCATGTCCCGCCGTTGCTCCTCGCGCTTGGCCTCCTCGGCGTTCTTCAGCCGCGCCGCGGAGCCGAGCTGGTCGACGAACAGATTGCCTATGTCGAAAAAGACGCGGGTCAGCATGAAGACGTAGAGCAGGTCCGCACCATAAAGCGCGGAGGGAATGGGGAAGGGCTGCGCGCTGAATGTAAGGGCGAGCGAAATGCCCATCATCGCCGTGTAAAGAAAAGCCGCGAACGGCAGCATCGCGAGGATCAGCCCGCCGGTGCACATCGCCGCGACCATCACGCAGAACAGGTAGATGCGATCGATCTCGCTCGCGGTGAGCAACGGCACCCCGACCAGCCCGCTCCAGGCGAGGCCGGTCAGCATCGCGTAAAGGTGCACCGTGCGCCGTTCGATCCTGAGGCTCGTGTAGCGGACCCGGCAATTCGGCATCCGCGGCAGGATGAACAGGCCGCAGGTGGTGAGCAGGATCAGGCCGAGCGCGCTGAGCAGCACCGGCAGTCGATTGGGACTGTCGAAGAACAGCCAGGCCATCAGGATGGCGGAGGCGCAGTTGACCAGCGCGGCCTGCTCGACCTGCTTCACGACTTGGCCGATCTGTGCCTGGATGATCGAGGGCGGCACGCGCCAATGCCGGCGCACGCGCCCGCGCTCGCTGCGGATCAGCAGCCTTAGTCGGACCCTGGTCCGTTGAAGAGGAGTGCGCGCGCCCATGCCTTCCGGTGCAACCGGGCGACGTTCTGGACGCGAAATGGTTAAAACAGGGTCAACCGCGTTTGCGCGTGACGCTCTCCCGCCTTATCTGCAGATCAAGAACGGGATTCCTGACAGCCATGACCATTCACAAGACACGCATGTTGATTCTGGGCTCCGGCCCCGCCGGCCTGAGCGCCGCGATCTACGGTGCCCGTGCGGGGCTGAAGCCGATCGTCGTCCAGGGCATTCAGCCCGGCGGGCAGCTGATGACGACGACGGACGTCGAGAACTATCCCGGCTTCGCGGACGTGATCCAGGGGCCGTGGCTGATGGAGCAGATGCAGAAGCAGGCCGAGCATGTCGGCACGACCTTCCACTACGACATCGTCACGGATGTGGACCTGTCGCGCCGGCCGTTCCGCCTCACCGGCGACGGCGGCGACGTCTACGAAGCCGAGACGCTGATCATCGCCACCGGCGCGCAGGCCAAGTGGCTCGGGCTCGACAGCGAACGGCATCTCGCCGGCAAGGGCGTCTCCGCCTGTGCGACCTGCGACGGCTTCTTCTACCGCGGCAAGAAAGTGGTCGTAATCGGCGGCGGCAACACCGCTGTCGAGGAAGCACTCTACATGACCAACCACTCGCCCGACGTGACGCTGATCCACCGCCGCGATTCGCTCCGCGCCGAGAAAATCCTGCAGGAACGGTTGTTCGCGAACGAGCGGATTTCGGTTCTCTGGAACAAGGCGGTCGAACGGTTCGTGAGCGGCGGCGAACCCGAGGGGCTGGTCGGCCTCGACCTCAAGGACACGGTCACCGGCGCGCACAGCCATATCGCATGCGACGGCGCATTCGTCGCGATCGGCCATTCGCCGGCAACCGAGCTGTTCCAGGGCCAGCTTACGTTGGACGAAGGCTATATCACGGTCGAGCCGGGCACGAGCCGTACCGCCATTCCCGGCGTGTTCGCCTGTGGCGACGTGATGGACAAGCATTACCGCCAGGCGGTGACGGCGGCAGGCACGGGTTGCATGGCCGCGCTGGATGCGGAACGTTTCCTGGCGGAAGCGGAGTTTGCGGCGAAACGGGCTGAGGCTGCTTAGAGGAAAGAAATGGGAGGGCTTCGACAAGCTCAGCCCGAACGGGGGAGGGACGAGTGCAGGGGAAGACAAGCTCCGTTCGGGCTGAGCCTGTCGAAGCCCTCCCTTCTCCCCTTACTGCACCTTCCGGTCGAGGAACGTCACCAGCGCGCCGAAGCTGGACAGCATGTCGCCGTCCACTTCGTCGTCCTCGATGACGATGCCCAGCCGGTCCTCGATCTCGGTCAGCAGGCCGGCCACCGCCATCGAGTCGAGCTCGGGCAGCGATCCGAACAGTCCGGTCTCGGCGTGAAAGCCGGCGACGCGCTCGGGCGCGAGGCCGAGCACGTCGGCGAGCACGGCGCGGACGGTCTTTTCGACCTCATGGTGGGTTTCGGGAACCATCGCCGCGCCCGCTAGTCGAGCGGCGCGCGGCGGACAAGCCCTGTAGCCGAAGCGGCGAGCGCCGGCGCCCAGGCCGAAGGCGCGCGCGGATTGAACAGCTCGAGGCGCTTGAGCACCCGACGCTGGTCCGCCCAATCCGCCAGATCGGCCTCCCTGCCGTTGCCGAGATTGATGGTCTCCGCGTGATCGACGTTCATCAGATAGCGCAGCATCGACGCCGTCAGTTCGGCGGATGGGTAGAGGTCGCGCGCCTCGCGATCCTCGACGCGCCAGTGCGCCAGCGCCTCGCCTTCCTCGAACGTCCAAAGCTGGGCCGCGACCGGTGCGTCGCCGACGCGGGCAATGCCGAGCCGGAGCGTGCGGTCCACGCTGGCATCCTGGGCGAGCGCGCGCAGGAAGGGATCGGGGCCGCCAAGGAGTTCGGTTTCCTCCCAGAGCTTGGGCGTAATGAGGTCGGTAATCTCGACGTGCAAATGCCGGCTGCCGGCAGCCACCTGCTCGTGCAGGCGAGGCGAGCAAGCTTCCCAATAATCCTCGAAATGCCGGCCAGCGACGTCGAGCAGGAAATTGGCCGGGCCGTCGCGCTCCGCCACGCGCCACCCGGCGCGGCGGCAGGCCTGACGAAGCAGGGCAGCGTCTTCGGGAAACAACGGCTCGAGCGTGATGCGGGCAAGCCCGAAATTCTTCAGCCGGCGCGCGGCGGCCTGAAGAAGCGCCCGCCGCATCTGATCGTCCGGCACCCCCGAAAAGACCGGCGCGTAATGGGTGCTGTGCTCGCCCACGAGGGCGGTCGCGCGGTTGGGTCGGGATCGCGCGAGGAACAGCCACACCTCGGCCGGGCCGGAGCGGGCGCGCAGGATGAACGGGCGTGCGCCGGGCATGGCATGCTTCGCCGTGCGCTGCATCCATTCGAGGCGGAGCAGCGGATCAGGCTGCGCCGGCGCGTCGAGCCGACCGCGCGCAGCAAGCTCAGCCGCACGGAAGGAGTCGAAATATTCCCCGGTGACCCACAAGGCGCTAATCCCCTTAGTCGCCGCGACGTTTGGACGGGGAAGGGCAGAGGTTGCAAGAGCTTGATCCAACGCCGCGTCCGATCGACCATCTTCCATTGCTTGGAAACGCGGATGCGCCGGCGCTGATCGTCGCCGGCGAGACGCTGAGCTTTGCCGATCTGGAGGCGAGCGTTGGGCGATTGGCCGGCTGGCTGCGCGCCCAGGGCATCGGGCCGGGAGATCGAGTCGCAAGCTGGCTGCCGAAGACGTTAGCTGCCTGCCTGCTGCCGTTGGCCGCGCCTCGGATCGGCGCGGTGCATGTGCCGATCAACCCGCTGCTGAAGCGCGCGCAGGCGGGGTATATTCTCGCCGACAGCGGCGCGCGATTGCTCGTGACGCAGGAGGCGCGTGCTGGGACACTGGAAGCGGGCGATGTGCCCGATGGGTGTGAGGTGGTGCTCGAACCGCAAATCCTCCCCGGGACGGGGAGGGGGACCGCCGCCGAAGGCGGTGGTGGAGGGGACCCAGCCCGCGCATCCTTTGCCGGGGCTCCCTCCACCAGCTTCGCTGGTCCCGCTCCCCGTCCCGGGGAGGATTTCATTGCTCCAAGCGCCGCCGATCCCGATTCCCTCGCTGCCCTGCTCTACACCTCCGGTTCGACCGGGCGGCCCAAAGGCGTGATGCTGAGCCACGCGAATTTTTGGCTCGGGGCTGTCTCGGTCGCGCATTATCTGAAGCTGGCGCCCGATGACCGGACGCTGTGCGTGCTGCCGTTCGCGTTCGACTATGGGCAGAATCAGCTTTTCTCGACCTGGGCGGCGGGTGCTTGTGCGGTGCCGCTCGACTATCTGACTCCGCGCGACGTGGTGAAAGCGGTCGAGCGGCATCGGATCACGACGCTGGCCGGCGTGCCGCCGCTTTGGGTGCAGCTTGTCGAGGCGACATGGCCCGAATCGGCCAGTCTCCGGCGCCTCACCAACAGCGGCGGCGCGCTCACCGAGCCGCTCGTGCGCAAGTTGCGCGCGCTGTTTCCGGCCGCCGATCTCTACGCGATGTACGGGCTGACCGAGGCGTTTCGCTCGACCTTCCTGGATCCGGCCCTGATCGACACCCATCCGACGGCGATCGGCACGGCCATTCCGTTTGCGGAAATCCTGATCGTACGGGCCGACGGAAGCGTCTGCGACGATGAGGAGCCGGGCGAGCTGATCCATTGCGGGCCGCTGGTGGCGCAAGGCTATTGGCGCGATCCGGAGCGAACCGCACAGCGCTTCCGTCCGGCGCCGCCTGCGTCGCGGTACGGCGGGACGGCCGTGTGGTCGGGCGACACCGCGGTGCGGGGCCGTGACGGGCTGCTGCGGTTCGTCGGGCGGGCGGACGAGATGATCAAATCGGCGGGTAACCGGATCAGCCCGACCGAAGTCGAGGAGGCCGTCGTGGCAAGCGGGTTCGCCAGCGAGGCCGTCGCGCTTGGCATTCCCGACCCCCGGCTGGGACAGACGATCCTGCTGATTGCGCGCGGGCGTGCGAGCGACGAAGAGGCGCTTCGCATAAGCTTGAAGCGCGACCTCCCCAACTTCATGCAGCCGGCGCGGATCGTCTGGCTGGCCGACCTGCCGCGCTCGCCGAACGGCAAGATCGACCGCGCGGGCCTGAAGGCGGAGCATGGCGCATGAAGCCGATGGGGCCGATCCCGCCGGATTTTCGGGCGCAGGACGGTACATTGCTGATCGGCGGCCGGACGACGGCGGAGCTGGTCGCCGAAGCGGACGACACGCCGCTTTTCGTTTACGACAGCGCAATCGTGGAGGCACGGATCGCGCGGCTGCGGGCGGCGCTTCCGGCGAGTGTCGCGATCCACTATGCGATCAAGGCCAATCCCTTTCCGCCGCTGCTGAAAGCGATGCGGCCGCTGGTCGACGGCTTCGACGTCGCTTCGGTGGGGGAACTGCGCACGGCGCTGAACGCAGATATGGCGCCCGACGCGATTTCGTTCGCCGGGCCGGGCAAGCGCGAGGACGAGCTCGACGCCGCGATCCGCGCGGGCGTGACGATCAATCTGGAATCGGAAGGCGAGGCGTGGCGCGCGCTGTGGTTGGCCGAAAAGGCGGGGGTTCGCCCGCATCTGGCCGTGCGCGTCAATCCGGATTTCGAGCTGCGCGGCTCCGGCATGCGGATGGGCGGCGGCGCCAAGCCGTTCGGCATCGATGCCGAGCGCGTGCCCGCGCTGGTCAAGGAATTGCTCGCGGCGGGGGCGGGCTGGCGCGGCTTTCACATCTTCTCCGGATCGCAATCGCTGGATGCCGAGGCGATCATCGAGACTCAGGCGGAAACGATCGCGCTGGCGGCGCGATTGGCGGAGGAAGCTGGCGCGGAACCGCCGACAGTCAATCTCGGCGGAGGATTTGGCATTCCCTATTTCGCGGGCGACCAGCCGCTCGACGTGGAGCGGATCGGCGCGGCGCTGGAGCGCGCCTATGCGGACCGCCCGGCCATTCTGCGGGATACGGACTTTTGCCTGGAGCTCGGGCGGTGGCTGGTGGGCGAAGCGGGTGTCTATCTGACCCGCATCGTCGACCGCAAGGAAAGCGGGGGCCAGACTTTCCTGATCGTCGATGGTGGCCTGCACCATCAACTCGCCGCTTCCGGCAATTTCGGGACAGTGGTGAAGCGGAATTATCCGATCGCCGTGGCCAACCGCTTCGGGGCGGAGCCGGAGGAGACAGTCAACGTCCACGGCTGCCTGTGCACGCCGCTCGACCGGCTCGGCGACCAAGTTGCGCTCCCGCATGCAGAGGTGGGCGATTTGATCGCGATCTTCCTGGCCGGCGCCTATGGCGCCAGCGCCAGCCCGTCCGCCTTTCTGGGCCATGAGCCGGCGAAGGAAATGCTCGTCTAGGAGAGTGTATCCGGATGCGCAGGATCGCCCGGATCAGGCACGTCGGTGTCGGGGGAGGGCGTCGGCGATTCCGGCGGGACGTTGCCCGGATCGGGCGCGGGCGTTTCCGGAATCGAGTCGGGCGGGACGGTGGCCATGGAATGTTTCCTCCTGCTCAAGAGAAACAGGAACGCCTGCCCGACTTGCGGGTTGCCCTAATTAGACGGCTGGTATAGACGCCCGCGACCGGCGGTCCGGCCGCGGGCGTGGCGGAATTGGTAGACGCACCAGATTTAGGTTCTGGCATCGAAAGATGTGGGGGTTCGAGTCCCTTCGCCCGCACCAGTTTCGATCCTCACGGCCGGGACTATCTACAGGATTTTAGAAGGCGAGACATGCAGACTGTCGAGACGTTGAACGAGGGCCTGAAGCGGGCTTACACGCTGAAGATCACCGCCAAGGACATCGAGGCGCGCGTCGATGGCGAGCTGAAGAAGGTCGCTCCGCAGATCCGCATGCCCGGCTTCCGCCCCGGCAAGGTGCCTGCCAATCTCGTCCGCAAGATGCACGGCCCGGCGCTTGAGCAGCAGGCGCTCGAGACTGCGGTGCAGGAAGGCGTGCAGCAGCTCCTCGCCGAAAAGCAGCTTCGCCCGGCAATGCAGCCCTCGGTCGAGCTCGACGAAGGGTTCGAGCCGGGCAAGGACGCCGAGGTCAAGGTTTCGCTCGAAGTGCTGCCGGAAGTGCCGCCGGCGGATATCGAGAATCTGAAGCTCGAGCGGCTGACCGTACCTGTCGAGGACAGCGAGATCGACGAGACGCTGAAGCGGATCGCGTCGGGCAACAAGCAGTTCGAGGCGGCCGCCAAGCCGACCTACAAGGCGAAGCAGGGCGATCTGGTCGTGATCGACTTCGTCGGCAAGGTCGACGGCGTCGAGTTCGAAGGCGGCAAGGGCGAAGGCGTGTCGCTTGAGCTCGGCTCGGGCCAGTTCATTCCGGGTTTCGAAGACCAGCTTATCGGCGCGAAGGCGAATGACGAGAAGACCGTCAACGTCACGTTCCCGGAGAATTACGGCGCCGAGAATCTCGCCGGCAAGGCGGCGACGTTCGACGTCACCGTGACCGAAGTTCGCACGCCGAAGGACACGGCGCTCGACGACGATTTCGCCAAGCAGCTCGGGCTCGACGGCATCGACAAGCTCAAGGAGCTTGTGAAGGGTCAGCTCGAGCAGGAGCATAACGGGCTCACCCGCACGCACATGAAGCGCAAGCTGCTCGACCAGCTCGCCGCGTCGCATGATTTCGAAGTGCCGCCGTCGATGGTGGATGCCGAGTTCAACCAGATCTGGGCGCAGCTTGAGCACGAGGCGAGCCACGAGGCCGATCCTGAGAAGGCGCGCGCCGAGATGGAAGCCGATCGCGAGGATTATCGCCGCATCGCCGAGCGCCGCGTGCGCCTGGGCCTGTTGCTGTCGGAAATCGGCACGAAGAACGGCGTGGAGATCACCGCGGCCGAGATGAACCGGCTGATCGCGCAGGCTGCGCAGCAATACCGGCCCGAGGATCGCGATCGTTTCGTCCAGTATATCCGCAACGAGCCGATGGCGGCGGCGCAGCTCCGCGCGCCTCTGTTCGAGGACAAGGTCGTCGACTTCCTGTTCGGCAAGGCGGCGGTCACCGATCGCACCGTGACCCGGGCGGAGATCGAAGCCGAGATCGAGGCGGACGAAGACGGTCACGTCCATGGCCCCGGCTGCGGTCATGACCATCACGACCACGATCATGCGCCGGCCAAGCCCAAGGCCAAGAAGGCGGCTGCCAAGAAGCCTGCCGCGCAGAGCGAAGGCGCGGCCGCGGCGGTCGAGGCCGAAGCTCCCGCCGCGGAGGCGCCGGCAAAGCCGAAGCGTGCTCCTGCAAAGAAGGCGGCGCCTGCCACCGAGACGGCGGTGAGCGAAGCGGCTGCTGAAGCCGCTCCTGCCAAGCCTGCTCGGAAGAAGAAGGCGGCGGCTGAGTAAGCGTTCATCCCACCGTCATGCCGGATTTGATCCGGCATCCCGCTTCTTCTCAAAGGCAGCGGGACCCCGGCTCAAGGCCGGGGTGACGGTCGATAGAGCGCCCTCTACCTTCGTCACGCCGGTGTAACATTCCTGCCACGGTGTTGCGTAAATCGCGCGCGCCGTGGCGGACTGCCGCTTTTGTCCCGATTCGAGGCGGTCTAGACCCTCCCGACCAAGTGGTTGGGAGGAAATTATGCAATTGTCGACCGTGCTGCGCGGGGGAACTGCGCTTGCGGCCTTGCTGGCGGCGTCCAACGCCTGCCCCGCCTTCGCCCAAGAGGTGCAGACCGCCCCTCAGGCAGCGGAAGAATCCGGCACCATCGTCGTCACCGGATCGCGCATCCGCCGCGACCCGCTCGACCAGAGCTCGCCGGTGGTGACGCTCGACCAGAATTCGCTGGCGCAGACCGGCCTATCTTCGGTCGCCGACATTTTGCAGCGCCTGCCAGCGGCGAGCGGCGGCCTCAACTCGAAGGTCAACAACAGCGGCAATCTCGGCAACCCGCCCGACGGCGGCGGCGTCGGCGCGGGCTCGGCGGAAATCGACCTGCGCTACCTGTCGGCCAAACGCACGCTGGTGCTGGTCGACGGCCTGCGCTGGGTCAATGGCACCAGCGCGAGCGGCATCCCCGCTACTGTCGATCTCAACACCATCCCGGCGAACTCGATCGAGCGCGTCGAAGTGCTGCAGGCCGGCGCGTCGCCGCTCTATGGTTCCGACGCGATCGCGGGTGTGGTCAACATCATCACAGTCGCCAAGCAGGTGGGCCTGCGCGCCTCGGCCCAATTCGGAACGTTCCGTCAGGGCGACGGCCACACTTTCGACGGCAACATCAGCTACGGCATCGCCAGCGACACGACGAACCTGGTGTTCGGCGCATCCTATGTGAAGCAGGATCCGGTGCGGTCGCGGGATCGCGCGATCTCGCAATTCCCGAACCCCGGCCAGACGAGCTGCACCGATCCGGTCGGCGGCTGCTCCAGCGCGGCGCTTAATGGGCGATTCGACACAAGGGCGGCAGGAACGACGGCAGCGGGCATTCCGCGCGGCAACTTCACGATCAGCAACCCGCCGAACGCAAATCCGACCGCAGCGAACCTGCGCCCATTCACCGCCGCGGACCGCTTCAACTTCGCTCCGTTCAATTATCTTTTGACGCCGTCGGAGCGTTACGGCGCCTGGCTGAGCTTCCGCCAGGAGCTGTCCGACAACGTCAACTTCCGCGTGAAGGCGCAGTACAACCACCGCAAGTCGCAGAACCAGGCTGCGTTCGAGCCGCTGTTCATCGGCCCCGATGCCGGCAATGGCGCAGGCAGCTTGTTCGATACGCTCTCGATCGACGCGACCAATCCCTTCAACCCGTTTGGCGGCACGCTCGAGTCCGGTCTCAACCCGAACGGAACACCCAACGGTCGGACGCCGACCTACTCGTTTATTGCGCGGCGCCTGATCGAAGCAGGGCAGCGCACCTTCAACCAGCGCGTCGACACCTTGTCGGCAACCGCGACGCTCGACGGCTCTTTTCATGTCGGCGGGCATGAGTGGTTCTGGGACGTGAACGCCCTGTTCGGCGTCAACGATGCGCACCAGAGCTTCACCGGCAACGTGCGCGCGGATCGCGTGGCGCAGGCGCTGGGCCCCATCGCGAATTGCACCGCGCCCTGCGTGCCGCTCAACCTGTTCGGCGGCGCCGGCTCGATCACGCCTGCGATGCTCAACTGGATCGGCTTTACAGAGCGGGACAAGAGCAACCAGACGCTTTACGATTACACCGCGAACCTCAGCGGCGATTTCTTCGATCTGCCGGCCGGCCCGGTCGGCTTCGCCGTCGGCTACGAGCATCGCATCCAGAGCGCATTCTTCGTGCCCGACCCGATCGTTTCCGCGGGCCTGGGTGCGGACATTCCGGCGCAGCCGGCCCGCGGCCGCTATCACACAGACGAAGTGTATGGCGAAGTCCGGGTGCCGATCCTGAAGGAAACGCCGTTCTTCTACTCGCTCGAGTTTGACGGGGCGGCCCGCTATTCGCGTTATTCGATCAGCGGATCGAAGACGACCTTCACCGGCACCGGCCTGTGGAAGCCGATCGAGGACCTGCTCATCCGCGGCGCCTACACCACGGGCTTCCGCGCGCCGAGCCTGGGCGAGCTGTTCGGCGGCCGTTCGCGCTTCGACTTGCCGGTGGTGGATCCCTGCACCAGCGATGCTTCAGGCCAGTTCCAGACCAACGCCACGGTTCGTGCGAACTGCATTGCGAACGGTGTGCCGGCCAATGGCAGCTATGCCGAGCCGCCGGGCCAGCTTCCGGTCATTACCCAGGGCAACATCAATCTGAAGCCGGAGACGTCGAAGAACCTGACCTTCGGTGCGGTCTATGCCCCGCTTTGGGCACGGAACGGGAGCTTCGCTTCGCTCTTCACGATCGAAGCGAACTACTACGACATCCGGGTGAAGCACGCGATCGGAGCGGTCGATCCGAACCTGACGCTCAACAACTGCGCGATACGCGGAGATGCGGCGAGCTGTGCTCTGGTCGTCAGGACCCAGAACGGGTTCATCAACCAGATCAACGGCACGCTGCAGAATCTGGACAGCATCAAGACCCGCGGCATCGACGTGACGGCGAACTACCGCACGCCGCAGACCGGCATCGGCACCTTCGGGCTGTCGGCGAACGCGACCTGGCTGCTGAAGTATATCCTGTCGGCGTCGAACGGCTTCGTCGTGATCGACCGCAAGGGCACCGAGCGCGGCAGCCCCGATCAGGCCTATCCGAAGTTCAAGGGCAACGCGACGATCGACTGGTCGCTGAACGACATGTTCAATGCGTCGTTCACCGGCCGCTACATCGACGCGGTGACCGAGATCGACACCAATACCGGCCTGCCGCACAAGCTGAACAGCAAGTTTTACGGCGACGTGCAGCTGACCTTCACGCCGGGCTTTGCCCAGCATCGGTTCGCTTTCACGATCGGCGTGAACAACGTGTTCAACACCGCGCCGCCGCCGTGCGTTTCGTGCAGCCTGAACAACTTCGATCCGGGCACGTACGACGTGCCGGGCCAGTTCGGCTACGCGCGGATCAGCTACAAGATGTGATCTAGGAGGCGGGGCCGAGAGGCCCCGCCTTACCAATTCAGAACGTCACTTCGTTCATGTTTTTGATGACGGTGCCGAGGATTCCGTAGGCCTTGGCCTCATCCGTCGACATCCAGTAGTCGCGGTCGATATCCTGCCGGACGCGCTCCAGCGGCTGGCCGGTCTTTTCGGCAATGACGCGGGCGATGCGCTCGCGCAGCTTAATGATTTCCTGCGCCTGGATCGCGATGTCGCTCGCCTTGCCGCCGGCGCCGCCCGAGGGCTGGTGGATCAGGAAGCGGGTGCTCGGCAGGCAGAAGCGGCGCTCCCTGGCGGCGCCGAGGAAAATGTGCGCCGCGATCGAGCCGACCCAGCCGGTGCCGATCACCGCGACCGGCGACTTCAGGAAGCCGATCATGTCGTGGATCGTGTCGCCCGATTCGACATGGCCGCCGGGCGAATTGATGATGAGCTTGATGGGTTCGGAGCTCAGGTGATCGAGATAGAGGAGCTGGGTCGCGATCCGTTCCGAGACCTTCTGGTCGACGGGGCCGAAGAGGAGGACGGTCCGCGCCTCCAGAAACTTCGTCATCATCGCCGCGGTGCTGCGGTCGGGACCGGGGTTCTCGTCCTCGTCATGTTCGTTCAGGCGAAAGCCTGGCAGCGTTGTCATGGATCACCTTCTTTTGGTTTGCCCGCCCAAACTAGGCAGTGGACGGCGCAGGCGCAACGGACCGCCCTCTTGAACCATCGGACCGAACCGACGACATAGCGGAGCGAAACCAACTAAGGACGCTCAATGCCCATTCCCGATCATGCCGACATCGTTGGCGGTCTCGTTCCTATCGTCATCGAACAGTCGAACCGGGGCGAGCGCAGCTTCGACATCTATTCCCGCCTGCTGCGCGAGCGCATCGTGTTCGTGACCGGCCCGGTCGAGGATCACATGGCCTCGCTGATCACCGCCCAATTGCTCTTCCTCGAGTCCGAGAACCCGAAGAAGGACATCTACATGTACATCAACTCGCCCGGCGGCGTGGTGACGGCCGGCATGGCGATCCACGACACCATGCAGTACATCCGCCCGCGCATCGGTACGGTCTGCGTCGGCCAGGCGGCGTCGATGGGCGCGTTCCTGCTGTCGGCGGGCGAGCCGGGCATGCGCGTCGCGCTCACCAATGCGCGGATCATGATCCACCAGCCTTCGGGCGGCGCGCAGGGCATGGCCAGCGACATCGAGATCCAGGCGCAGGAAATCCTGCGCATGCGCCGCGATCTCAATCAGCTGATGGCCAAGTACACCGGCCAGCCGGTCGAGACGATCGAAAAGGCGGTCGACCGCGACAAGTTCATGTCGGCGACGGAAGCCAAGGAATTCGGGCTGATCGACGAAGTGTTCGACAAGCGCCCGGCCCCTGCCGAGGAAGCCAGCGCCGCGGCCTGAGTCGCCCGATAGTCATTACAAAGGCGCGTCCGAACCTGGTTCGGGCGCGCTTTTTCTTTACGCATCAAGGGGCTTTATCCTGCTACATTGACAGCTTTCCGGCCTTCTGAAAGGCTGGCCATCAAAGACAAGACGGGCCGCCTGCAAACAGGGGAAGCTTATGCGGCCGGTCTTCCTGCTCGCGCTTTTTCCGCTGGTCGGCGCCTTCGCGCCCGCCGAAGCGCACGCCGCCTCGGTTCAAGACCTTTGCGTGCAGAGCCCGCCCTTGGGCGAGGCGTCTCCTGCATTGGTGAGCGCTGCGCGGGACGCGGAGCAAATGATCGGGTCGGCGGCGGATCGCGCCGCAGCCGGCGATCGCGCCATCGCCACGCTGACCGCCGCGATCGGCGACACGGCGCTTTCAGACGACAGGACCCTGGCGGTTTTCTGCAACGCCGCCGGCGAAGCCTATCGGCTGGGCAATAACGGCAGTCCCTATCAGGCGCAGCAAGTGCTGCTTGCCGCGTTCGGCCATGCCGAGCGCGCCGGCGACCGCGCCGACAGCGCGACCGCCGCCTACCGGCTGGGCATGGTGTCGGCCTCCGGCACGGTGGCGGCGACGGGTGCGCGCGGTGCGCGGCGATCGGCCGTTCGCGGCGAAGATGTTCCCGACACGCCGCAGCTCGAGCTCAACCAGGCGGGCAGCGATGCTTGCCCCTGGCTCCGCGATTCCCGCCTGCGCGCCCAGACCCAGGCGTTCATCACCTATGTCGCGCTGCAATGTGCGGTCGACCGCGCGCAAGCGGGGATGAGTCCCGAGACCGCGGCGCGCGCGGGGCTGAAGCTCGCCCGCTTCTGGGGCGTGATCGCTGTCCGCCAGCCGGCCGATGCCGCGGAAGCGCGGGGCGAGTCGCTGAAAGCCGCGCTCGACGCACTTTCGTCCGCGAGCCGCGTCGCCGATGCCGATCTGCGCGCGACGCTGACGGCAGGTGCGCTCGAGGCTGCGTTGGATGCGGGCGGCGCCTCCGAAGCGGCTGTGCGCGACGGCGTGCGCGGACTGACGGCAGGCGCCGGCGACGATCCCAAGCGCGAAGCCCAGGCGCTGGCGCTCGCAGCGCGACTGAAGCTGGCCGACAAGGACAGGGCCGGAGCGGCAGGGCTGCTGCGCCGGGCGACCTTCCTTGAGAGCCAATCGATCCTCCCCGATCGGCTCGCAGACTGGCATTTGCTGCTGGCCGAAGCCGACCCGGCAAATCGAACCACGCACATCGCCGCTGCCTTCCGCGCGCTGAACGCCGTCCGTCCGGCGCTCGCAGCCTATGATCCGGTGACCGAGGAATCGGTGTTCGCGCTGCGCATCCGGCCGGTGTTCGAGGC
Organism: Sphingomonas tabacisoli; assembly: GCF_042678385.1. NCBI lineage: Bacteria > Pseudomonadati > Pseudomonadota > Alphaproteobacteria > Sphingomonadales > Sphingomonadaceae > Sphingomonas > Sphingomonas tabacisoli. The sequence goes on along the minus strand of NZ_JBHUDY010000001.1, from coordinate 2,541,888 downwards.
GCTGGTCGATACGCTGCTGGCATCGACGCCCGGCGACGATCCGGTCGCGATCGATCAGATCCAGACGGTGGTCGAAGAATATCGCCAGGCCGAGCTGCAGAGCCTGTTCGGCAGCGAATGCGTCGCCGCGCGACCGCCGATCAAACCGGCCGAGCTCGGCGCCAATGAAGTGCTGCTGTATCCGATCCTGCTGCCGGATCGGGTGGAGCTGCTTTACGCGGCCGGCGGCCCGAACGGCCAGGCACGCTATCGCCGCCTGCCGGTCAATCGTGAGGCGGACCGCAGCAAGGTTGCGGCGCTGGTGCTGAGGATGGTGACGGCAACCAGCTCGGGCTCGCCCGACTGGAAGGCGCCGGCGCGTGCTCTCTACGACATTCTCATCAAGCCCGTCGAAGGCGCGCTTGGGCCCGAGTCCACGCTGGTCGTGATCCCCGATGGCCCGCTCGCCGCCTTGCCGTTTGCGGCGCTGACGGACGCCGACGGAAAGTTCCTGATCGAGCGGACGCGGCTCTCGACCGTGCCGGCGCTTGCCTATTCGCAGCCGGGCGGTGCGCGGAAGCGGCCGAACCTGGCCGTCGTCGCTGCGGCGCTTGAGAAGGAAGTCGTGCTGCCGGCCGGCAACTTCCCGCAACTGATCGGGACCGGCGAGGAAGCGCGCTTCGCCTATCAGATCGGCGGGGCGGGCGGCGACGATGCGCTGATCGAGAATTTCCGCCGGGCCGATCTGGTGCGGGTGCTGTCGACCCGGCAGGCGGACGTGCTTCACCTCGCCACCCACGCCTCGTTCAACGGGCGATCCGACCGCAGCTATATCGTCGCCGATGGCGAGGCGATCCCGCTGTCCGAGCTGCGCTCGCTGATCTCGACCAACCAGACGCGCGGCGACCAGCTCGACCTGCTGATCCTGAGCGCCTGCGAGACGGCCGTCGGCGACGAGCAGGCGAGCATGGGCCTTGCCGGGGCCGCGGTGCAGGCCGGTGCGACCAGCGCGCTCGCCTCGCTCTGGCAGGTCAACGACCAGGGGACGGAGGAGCTGATGAAAGCCTTCTACACCCGCTACAAAGCCGGCCAGTCCAAGGCCGAGGCGTTGCGCGGCGCGCAGGTCGAGCTGATCAAGCGCGGCGGTGCGCTCGGCGATCCCAATATCTGGGCGGCCTTTACGTTGCTGGGAGGCTGGCGGTGAAGCGCCGCGCGATCCTGCTCGCCGGCGCAGCTCTCGCGCTTGCGTCGCGCGCTCCGGCGCAGACGGCGATCGTCCCGGACACGCAGCCGGGCTTTGCGACCGGTACTACCGTCACCGAAAACGCGGGCGTCAGTACGATCGACGGCGGGCGGCTGGCGGGCAGCAACCTGTTTCACAGCTTCTCCCGCTTCGATGTCGGCGCGGGCGACACGGCGCGGTGGGAATCGGCCAATGCGGATTCGATCCTGAACGTCATCAATCGCGTCACCGGCGGCACGACCTCGCATATCGACGGCACGATCGACTCGACGGCGCTGCCGCGCGCCAATTTCTGGTTCATCAACCCGGCCGGCGTGGTGTTCGGCGACGGTGCGCAAGTGAACGTGCCCGGCGCGGCGCATTTCTCGACCGCGCAGGAGATTGTGCAGGCCGACGGGACGCGCTTCTCAACGGTCACGCCGGACGGCTCGACCTTGAGCGTGGCCGCGCCCGAGGCGTTCGGCTTTTTGGGCGGGCAGGGCGACATCCAGGCCTCGGGCTTCATCGGCGCCGGCGAGGCGACAATTACGCTGTCCGCCGCCAATATCGGCATTGCCGATGCGGACATAACGGCCGGCTCGCTGACCCTGGTCGGCGTCGGCGACGGTCCGGCCAGCTTCAACCCCGCCCAGCCGTTCGAGGGAAACGCGACCCGCGCTGTCGCGTTGACCAACGCCAGCGTCACGACGACCGCGGGGCTGGCGGACGGCACCCAGACGCTCATCGGCGGCAGCATCAATCTCGACAGCGCGACGCTGCAATCGAGCACGTCGAGCGACGTCGATGCCGGCCGGATCGCGCTGCTCGCCAACACGATCGACGTATTCAACTCGACGATCGATGCCGGCACCTTCGCGGCCGGCGACGCGGGCGACGTCTTCATTGCCGCGGACACGGTGACGATCGAGGCGACGGCCATCTTCTCCGACAGCTTCGGCCAGGACGCGACCGGCAGTTCGAGCTCGATCACCATCGGCGCGACCAACGACCTGAACCTTCGCAACGCGACGCTTTCCACCAAGAGCTCGGGCTTTGGCGATGCAGGCATCATCTCGCTATCCGCGGACGCCCTTTCGCTCGACTTCACCGATCTGACCAGCGACGCAGGCGAGTTCGCGTCGGGCGTCGGCGGGCTGATCCAGCTCGACGCGCGCACCATCGACATCGTGAACGGCAGCAACATCCAGTCGCGCACGGCCGGCGAGATCGATGGCGGCTTCATCCGCATCGACGCGACCGAGCGGCTCAGCATCGATGCGTCCACGATCAACAGCAACGCGATGGAGACGGCCTCCGGCACCGGTGGGCTCACCACCCTTTCGGCGCCGATCGTGGAGCTGACGGGCGGCACCGCGCTGGAGACCAGCACCGCCGGCTCGGGCGACGCCGGCGCGATCGAGATCACGGGCAACGACGTGTTCCTCGACAATGTCTCGATCAAGTCGAACGCAGGCCTCGGTTCGACCGGTGATGGCGGGCTGGTTTCCCTCACCGGCACCGACGCGCTGACCCTGTTCGACAGCAAGGTCGAAACGACCACCCGCAGCGTCGGCGAGGCCGGCGTGGTCCTTATGCTGGACACGGGCGATCTGCGGCTCGTCAACTCGCAGGTCATGTCCAACGCCTCGCCGTCCTCGTCCGGGAATGCGCTCGGCATTTTCGTGAAGGCCCACACGGTGGAGCTCGATGGCGGGCATCTGACCAGCGACACGTTTGGCGACGGCGCGGCCGGGACGGTGTCCGTCACCACCGATCAGCTCGTGATGACCGGCGATGGGGCGGAGATTTCGACCGACTCCCTCGGCGCGGGCAACGCCGGGCAGTTGATGCTCGACGTCGGTTCGCTGTTCATGGAGTCCGACGCCTCGATCTCGTCCAGCACGTTCCTGTCCTCGACCGGCGGCTTCGGCCAGATCGCGCTGAACGCGAACGATATCGCGATGTTCGACGACGCGCGGATCGAAACCAATAGCCGCGGCCTCAGCGACGGCGGAGACATCAGCGTCAATACCGGCACGCTGTTCGTCTCCGGCGGGCATATCAGCTCCAACACCGCGTTCAGCGCGGACGGCAACTCCGGCAATGTCGACATCGTGGCCGACAGCATCCGGCTTCAGGACGGCGGCAACATCGCGTCGGACACGCGCGGCTTCGGCGATGCGGGCAATGTCACGATCACCGCGAACACGCTTTCGATCGCCAGCAACGGCTTTGTCAGTTCGGATTCGCTCGGCTGCACCGATGGCGAGTGTTCGGCCTTTGCCGGCACGGTCGACGTGGTTGCAGGCAAGATCGACCTGAGCGGCGGCGGCTCGATCAGCACCAACAGCAACGGGCCAGGGGCCGGAGGGGACATCCGCGTCCAGGCCGACACGCTGCAACTGAACAATGGCCGGATCAATGCCGACACGCTCGGCTGCCAGGACGGCTGCGTTGGCGGCAATGCCGGGCGCGTGGCGATCACTGCCGGCACGCTGTCGCTGACCGGGGCCAATGCGGAGATTTCGTCCGACACGACCGGCAGCGGCGACGCCGGCGACGTGACGATCAGCAGCAACACGATTTCGCTCGCGAACGGGGCGGACATTTCTTCCTCGGCGATCGGCAATGCGACCGGCTTTTCGGGCCGCATCGACATCCAGGCCGGCAAGCTGAGCTTCAACGGCGGCGCGATCACCACCGCAACGGAAGGGCCGGGCGACGCCGGTTCGGTCACCATCGATGTCGGGCAGCTGGCGCTGACGGGCGGCCTGATCGCATCGGACTCGCGGGCATGTTCCTTCTGCTTCGCGGGCAATGCCGGGAACATCGCGATCACTGCCGACAGCATCACGTCGAGCGGCGGCGTGATCCGGTCCGATACCAGCAATAGCGGTGACGCCGGGTTCATCGACATAACGGCCAAGACGCTCGCGATGACTAACGACGCCCTGATCAGCTCGCGCGGCGCGGTCGATTCGACCGGCAATGCCGGCTTCATCACGATCAAGACCGATGTCCTCACCCTGCAGCGGTCCGAGCTGTCGACGACGATGCAGGGCTTCGGCATCGCCGGGAATATCGACATTGCGACCGGCACGCTCGATTTGACCGACGGTTCGACGATCAGCTCGGCCTCGGTCGCGCCCGGGGAGGGCTATGCCGGTCTGGTGTTCATCAAGGCCGATTCGGTCAGCCTCGCTTCGGGCTCGAGCATCTCGACCAGCAGCGTGAACGCCACGCCGGACTTGCTGGCCTTCCTCCAGATCGACACGCCGAATCTGCTGGTGACCGGTGCAGGTTCGACGATCTCGACCGACAATCTGCGTGTGAGCAACAACCCCGCGGATACTGCGAACCAGGCGGGCGATATTTCGATTTCGTCCAAACTCGTCCGCATCAGCGAGGGCGGGCTGGTGACGAGCAGCTCGATCAGCGGCGCGGCGGGATCGATCGTGTTCACGATGCCCGACGACGGCATCCTGCGCCTCGAAGGCGTGAGCGCGCCGGGCGTGATCACCACTTCGTCGGGACCGGGCACCGGCGGCGTCATCATCATCCAGCGGCCGTTTGCGATCATTTCGAACGGCGGCGAGATCCGCGCCCAGGGTCAGCAGCGTGGGGCGTTCGCGGTGCTCGACTCCGAATATTTCATCAACTCGTTCGACCGGCGGAACCTGGTTGCCGTCGACGGGTCGATCGCGGTGGACGCCAGCATCTACGACGTGTCCGCCGGCACGACGACGCCGACCGTCACGTTCCTCGACGCCTCGCGCGTGCTGTCCGGCCAGTGCGCCGCGGCGCGGGCGAGCGGGCAGACCAGCCTGCTCAGCGCGCGGCCGCTGGGGCCGTATCTGCGTCAGGGGGCGAGCCCCGCCGGCGGTGCGCTCACGCCCGGGGGCTGCTCGTGAGAGCGGGGCTCTCCGCGAGCGTCATCGCCCTCTTCGCCGCCTCCGCGGCCTATGCACAGCCTCCGGAAGCGGGGCGCGTCCGCACCGGCCCGCAAGCCGAGCCGCTGCCGACGCCTGCCTTTCCGGAGCCGAAGCCGGGCCTGACCACGCCGCCGCCAGCCGCCGTTGCGCCGGTCGAGACCGGCGAAGTGACGCTCTCTCAGGTGGATGTGCAATCCGCCGCGCCGTCGCAGCCGCCGCTGCCGCGTCCCGGCTGGACGCCTGCGCCCGATCCGCTCGGCGGCGTGCGGCTCGACCACCGAGAGGACGAAGCGCTGGACGCGGCCTGGGTCCGCCGCCAGTTCGAGGCCAACGGGCTGATCGGCAAGCCGGTCGGCTATGACCGCATCGTCGCGCTCGTCCAGCTCATCAACCTCGCCTATGTCGCGAACGGCTATGTCAATTCGGGCGTGCTGGTCGATCGCGGCCAATCCGGCGACGGCGTGCTGCACCTGCGGCTGGTCTATGGCGCGCTGACAGCGGGCGGCAATGCCGACCCCGTCGAAGTCGTGTTCCCCGGCGATCACCGGCGCGGTCTGTCCGAGCAATATGTTCGCGCGCAGATGCCGGCGGCAGAGCGCGTGCCGCTCGATATCGCCGCGATCGAGCATGATTTCCGGCTGCTCGCCGACGATCCCGCGATCCGCACCGTGAATGCCGATGTCCGGCCCGGCGCGCGGCCGGGCGAGGCGCGGCTGGCGCTCAACGTCGATCCGGCGCCGCGCTACGACCTCTACGTCTCCTACGCGAACAACCGCTCGCCCTCGGTTGGCGGCGAGCGCGTGTCGGTTGGCGGCTCGATGCGCGGGTTGCTCACCGCGGGCGACCTGGTCAGCGCCGAATATGGCTCGACCGACGGGCTGGACGACGTGACCGCCTATTACAACGCGCCGCTGACCCGCAGCCTGGGGCTGACGCTGCGCGGGGGCTATAACGATGCCGCCGTCGTGACCGGCGCGCTGCTGCCGCTCGACATCCGTTCGGACGAATATTTCGTCGAAGGCGGCATGACGCTGAAGCTGGTCCAGCGGCCACTGACGGGGGGCATGCGGCCCGGCACGTGGCAAGCGGCGCAGAGCGGGTCGGTCGGCCTGCTGGTCGCCCATCGCCGCGTGCGCAGCAGCCTGCTCGGAGCGCCCTTCGCCTTCTCGCCCGGCGCGGTGGACGGCCGCACCGAATATACGGCGCTGCGCTTCATTGGCGACTATACGCGACGGTCGCTGGACACGGTGCTGGCGGTCTCGTTCACCGGCACCTTGGGGTTGGAAGGCACGCGGCCCGCCGATCGGACTCTGGTCTCGCCGAGCGAGAATTTCTTCTCCGCGCTGCTCCAGGCCAATTTCGCACGGCGATTGACGCGGCACCGGCTGGAGCTGCGGCTGCGGCTCGCGGTGCAGAAATCGTCGGGCATTCTCTACGCGCCCGAGCGCTTCAGCCTGGGCGGATTCGACACGGTGCGCGGCTATCGCGAGACCGCCTTGCTGGTCGACGAGGCCGTGGTCGGCTCGATCGAGTTCGCCCAGCCGGTCAACCTGTTCGGATCGCGGCGGATCGGCGGGTTCGAGCCCGGCAATTTCACTTTCTCGGCCTTCACCGACATGGGCACCACCAACAATCGCCATTCGCCCGATCCCGACGAGCGGATGATCGCGAGCGTCGGCGTCTCGGCCGCGTGGACGCCGGCGCCGTGGCTGTTCGGCCGGGCGACCTATGGCGAGGCGCTGGTCGGATTGCGCCTGCCGGGGCAGCGCAACATCCAGGACCGCGGCTTCTCGTTCCGCGTGACGTTCCGGCCACTCGAGCTGTTCAGGAAGTAGCCTTCGCCATCCTGATCAGCGCGAAAATGGCGATGGCGGCCCACACGACATTGAGCGCGGCGGACGGAATAGCGCCGTTCCAGCCGCTGTTGATCACGAAAGCGATCGCGCCGGCGAGGTTCAGGCCCTGATAGGTCATCGAGCGCGCCGGCAGCCGGCCGGCGCTCAGCATCAGATAGGCGAGGAGGATCATGGCGGCGCCGGCCCAGCCGATCGCTTCGATAAGCCAAATCTGGGTCACGCCGCCTCCTCAATTGCGTCAACTGGATAGCAGCGGAGGGCTTGGCGGCAAGCGGGGCTTCTCACCCGCGCCGCATCTGCTAACAGCCCTTGCGCATGGACACGCATGCGCATGACTCGATCCTGATCATCGACTTCGGCAGCCAGGTCACGCAGCTGATCGCACGGCGAGTACGCGAGGCCGGCGTTTATTCGGAAATCGCTCCGTTCAACGCTGCCGCCGAAGCATTCGAGCGGCTGAAGCCGAAAGGCATCATCCTTTCGGGCGGCCCGTCATCGGTGATGTGGGAAGACAGCCCGCGCGCGCCGCAGCACATCTTCGATGCGGGACTACCGATCCTCGGCATCTGCTATGGCCAACAGACGATGTCGCACCAATTGGGCGGCGTCGTCGCGCCCTCCGAAAGCCGCGAGTTCGGCCGCGCCTATATCGAGATCAGCGGACGCTCCGCCCTGTTCGACGGATTGTGGAGCGAGGGCGAGACGCACCAGGTCTGGATGAGCCACGGCGATCGCGTCGAGCGGCTGCCCGAGGGCTTCAGCGTCGTCGCCCAGTCGGAAGGCGCGCCCTATGCCGTGGCGACCGACGAGGCGCGGCGTTTCTACAGCCTGATGTTCCACCCCGAAGTCGTGCACACGCCCGACGGCGGCCGGCTCTTATCGAACTTCGTCCGCCACATCTGTGGCTGCCCCGGCGACTGGACGATGGCGGAATATCGCCAGACCAAGATCGCCGACATTCGCCAGCAGGTCGGCAAGGGCAAGGTGATCTGCGGCCTGTCGGGCGGCGTCGACAGTGCAGTGGCGGCCGTGCTGATCCACGAAGCGATTGGCGACCAGCTCACCTGCGTGTTCGTGGACCACGGCCTGATGCGGAAAGGCGAGGCCGAGCAGGTGGTGAGCCTGTTCCGCAACAGCTACAACATCCCGCTCGTCCATGTGAACGCGGAGACGCTGTTCCTGTCGGGTCTCAAAGGCGTCGACGATCCCGAGGCCAAGCGCAAGTTCATCGGCAAGACCTTCATCGACGTGTTCGAGGAGGAAGCGAAGAAGATCGGAGGCGCCGATTTCCTGGCGCAAGGCACGCTGTATCCCGACGTGATCGAGAGCGTCAGCTTCACCGGCGGCCCGTCAGTGACGATCAAGAGCCACCACAATGTCGGTGGGCTCCCCGAGCGCATGAACATGAAGCTGGTCGAGCCTTTGCGCGAGCTGTTCAAGGACGAAGTGCGCGAGCTGGGCCGCGAGCTGGGCCTGCCCGACGCGTTCGTCGGCCGGCATCCGTTTCCCGGGCCAGGCCTCGCGATCCGCATCCCCGGCGAGGTCTCGAAGGAGAAGTGCGACATCCTCCGCAAGGCCGACGCGATCTATCTCGAGGAAATCCGCAACGCCGGGCTCTACGACGCGATCTGGCAGGCGTTCGCCGTGCTGCTCCCGGTCCGCACGGTCGGGGTCATGGGCGACCACCGCACCTATGAATCGGTCTGTGCATTGCGCGCGGTGACTTCCACCGACGGCATGACGGCGGACATCTTCCCCTTCGACCCACACTTCCTCGCCCGCGTCGCTACGCGCATTGTGAACGAAGTGCAGGGCATCAATCGCGTGGTGTACGACTACACCTCCAAGCCGCCGGGGACCATCGAATGGGAGTGAACCGGAACGAGCGGGCGTCCGGGGGACGCCCGCCCGGTTCACTCGGCGCGGCAACGCGCCGCTGACGGAGGGCACCAATGGCCCCGACGGTTTACGGCATCAAGAATTGCGACACGGTGAAGAAAGCGCGGGCGTGGCTCGATGCGCGCGGCGTCGTCTATTCCTTCCACGACTATAAGACCGCGGGGGTCGACGAGGGGCGGCTGCGCGGTTGGGTCAAGGAGCTGGGCTGGGAGGCGCTGCTCAATCGTGCCGGCACGACGTTTCGCAAGCTGCCCGATGCCGACAAGCAGGGCCTGGACGAAGACAAGGCTGTTGCCTTGATGCTGGCGCAGCCGTCGATGATCAAGCGGCCGGTGCTCGACCTCGGCGACCGGCGGCTGGTCGGGTTCAAAGAGGCGGAGTGGGCGCAGGCGGTGTAGCCGCCGCGCATCGGAACCAAGCTCATCGGCATCCCGTTCAGCCGGCATGACCGACGAACGGGGGCGTGACGCCGCCAGTCCCTTGGAGATGCCGCCAAGGGGATGGCTAGACGTCCTGAAGCGAAGCTGGAAGGAAATGGGCGAGGACAATCTGTCGCTGATCGCGGCAGGCATCGCCTTCTATGCCTTCCTGTCGATGGTGCCGCTGCTCGGCGCGATCGTGCTCAGCTACGGGCTCGTCGCCAATCCGGAGTCGGTGGTGCGGCAGCTCCAGCAGCTTTCGACCATGCTCCCGGCCGATGCCGCGCAGCTGATCGGCGATCAGCTGCTGAACGTGGTGCATACCGCGGCCGGCAAGAAAGGCGTCGGCCTGGCATTGGCGCTGGCGCTCGCCTTTTGGGGAGGAACCAAGGCGACGGGCGCGATCGTGACGGCGCTCAACATCGCCTATGAGGAAGAGGACAAGCGCGGCTATGTGAAGCGGACGCTGCTCAACCTGGCGATGGTGCTCGGGGCGGTGGTGGCGGTCGGCCTTGCGATGGGGGCCATCGCGGTGTTCGCGCGTCTCCAGGATTTCCTGCCCGGCGCTCCGGAAGTCGTGCTGTGGCTCGGGCGGTTCGTGTCATGGGTGGTGCTGGCGGCGATCGGCGCGGGCGGCGCGGCGACGATCTATCGCTATGGCCCGGACCGCGACGCCGCGAAATGGACGTGGCTGACGCCGGGATCCGTATTCGCCGCCCTAGGCTGGGGCGTGCTGACCGCGGGCTTCGGATTCTATGTCGCCAATTTCGGCCATTATGGCGCCACCTATGGTTCGCTGAGCGCGGTGATCGTGCTGCTCACCTGGCTCTATCTGTCCGCGCTGCTGCTGTTGCTGGGCGCGGAGCTGAACGCCGAGCTGGAGCACCAGACCGCGCGCGACACCACGCAAGGCCCGGAGCGTCCGCTCGGCACCCGCGGCGCCGAGATGGCCGACCGGGTCGCGGGGGAACAGCCGCCTGTACCGCAACCGGCGCAGCGCCCCGCCGCTCCCGCGGAACCGGAAAAGCGGGGCGCCTTGCCTTATGGCCTCAGCGTGTCCGAGGCAGCGCTGATCGTGCTGCTCGCGATTTTCGGCCGCCGCGGCGACCGGGCGCGATCATAGCGGGTCAGGCTCTCGCGACCTCGCCCTTTCGCTTCCTGATCGCGCCGCCAAGCAGGCCGAACCCCGCGACCATCAGCGCCCATTCGGCCGGTTCCGGCACGCCCGGAGGGGGCGGTGGAGGTGGCGGCGGGGGAGGCGGCGGTGGCGGTGGGGGTGGCGGAGGAGGCGGGGGCGGCGGTGCATTGCCGCCCGCCGTGAAGAGCCCGAGCGTCCGTAGGTTGAAATTGGCGGCGATCGGCACGCTGTTGCCCTGGCCGGTGATCGCGGTGTCGCGGTCGAACACGTCGAAGACCAGCTGAAACTGGTAATTGTGGCCGGACTGCAGCGTGCCGCCTGGCAGTAGCACGCTCATCGTCGACGGATCGAGCGCGCCGGACGAGAACTCCGTCATGTTGTCGGTCAGGTCGAAGATCGTGAAAAAGGTGCTGCCGCCAGAAGCCGACGCGTCGGGGATGAAGCTGTTGAAGCTGATCGTCAGGTTCTGGCTCGGGTCGACGCCCTGCAGCGCGCTGAAACTCGCCGCGGTGAGCATCGGCGTCGCGCTCGCATAGACGTCGTCTGGACGCAGGAAGATGTCGACCGTGTCGAACTCGCTGGTCGCGCTGCTGACGGTGGTCAGCGTATAGAGGTCGCCGTTCGGATAGGCCGCATCCATTGCCGCCTTGGTGGTCAGGTTGCTCTGGTGGATCAGGAACGGGCCCTGCGCGCTCGTGCCCTGGCCATTGAAGCTATACGAGGCGACCGAGTTCGACACGTCGCCGGCGTCGAACCCGCCTGCCGGCGTGAAGAAGGCGCGGGCGAAAAAGAACGCATTGGCGCCGCCGTTCGCGGGCACGACGGTCGTCGCGCCGGTCTGGCTGAACTGCAGGTTCTTGGCGAGATCGGCAGCCGTGATGGAAGCGGCGGTAGCCGGCGTGATCGCGGTGCATGTGAGCAGAGCCGCCAGAAGCGTGCGCATGGTTCATCCCCTTGTCCGCCCCCTCTTTGCGAGAGTCAGGCCAATCATGTTTCGGGGGCGAACCCGTTACGCGCAGGCGCGGCGATGGTTCCGGCAAAGAAAGGGGCCGGGGAGCGCGTCGCTCTCCGGCCCCAAGTGACAGGGGTTTCGGCTTGTCTATCAGGCGAAGCGGACGCCGGCCTTTTGCGAGCGCCGCATCGCGAGGCCGACCATGCCGAAGCCGGCCAGCATCATCGCCCAGGTTGCAGGTTCCGGCACCGCAGCGAAGTTGATCTCGGCGATCCATGTGCTCCAGCGCGAGCCGCCGGTGCCGCCCGGATGGCCGCCCGCCGCGTCGTTATATTCGCGGGCATATTCCCCGATCAGCCAGAACTTCGTCGGATCGGTCGGATCCAGCGAAACCTGGCTGTAATCGCCCCAGCGCTGCCGGCCGGCCGCGACTTGCCCGTCGAGAGAGCCGTTATGGTAGTCGTCGACCAGGCTCTGCTTCAGAAGATAGCTGTCGCCCTGCTGCAAGCTGCCGTCGGCATTCGTCCGGAACACCCGGGCGAAGACGCTGATCACGCCGCTCTGCCCGGTCGCCAGACTGCCCGAGCGGTTATAGCCGACCACGACATCGCCGTTCGCGTTCACGGCGAGCGAGCCCTCGTAATAGTCATAGTCGCCGCCGCCTGAAATCAGCGTCTGCGACAGGAGGGTCTTGGTCGCCGAATCGACCACGTCGATCGCTACCGCGGTGTGATCGGAACCGGTCGGCGTGATCGTATGCAGCGCATAAATGCGGCCATTGACCTCGTACACACTGGACCCGATGCGATCGTCCAGCGTGTCGATCACGCGGTTATTGCTGGTGATCGTGTCGGCCGGATTGACGTCCGTATCCGGCACCGCATTGGGCTGCCGTCCGGCGCCGTTGCTGTCGTAGGCATAGTTGATTAGGGTGACATTGCCCTGCGTCGCAGCACCCGCCGCATTGTTGATGTTATAGGTGGTGTCGCCGAAGCCATAGGCCTGTACCGCGAACGCCTTGCCGTTCGGGCCGGCCGCATCGCTGTTGACGCCCTGGATCGCGAAGCCGCGGTCCGGGTTCGACTGGCCGAGCGGCGAGAAGAACTGATCGTTGCCGGCGACGGTCGGCCCGCCGGCGGCGAAGATGCTGGACAGCGGAATGACGTTCAGCGTCGTGCCGCGGAACGTCTGGCTGCCGCCGGGCGTGCTGGCGGCATAGTCATTCGTGCCCATGTACAGCGCGTTCTTGTCCATCGCGAGCGTCGGATAGTCCGCCACCCCATTGAACAGGCCCGCCGCCGGCGTGTAGGCGGTGAACTTGGTCGACTTCCAGGTGCCGAGCGCATTGTCGGTATCCGAAACCGCGATCTGGATGTCGGCGACCGAAGCGCCGAACGAGAGCACCACCCAGCGGTTCGCATCCTTGTTGAACATGATGCGGGAATCGCCGTTGGCGCCGGTCTGCCCCGCGGATGCCCAGAAAGCGACGTCGGAGACCACGGAAAGGCGATTGCCGGTCGCCTTGTCGAAGATGCCATAGGCGCCGTTCGAGGTTTCCATATACTGGGTCGTGCCGACCGCGCCCATCGTGTCGGGCGGGATGAAGTTGCGGGCGAAGCTTGCAGCGTCATACTGGTTGACGCCCTCAAAGCCGAGCTGAACGACCGAGCCGGGGCTGCCGACATAGGTTTGCGCGAGAGCGCCGGCGCCCAGGAACGGATCGTCCGCCGGGCTGACCAGTTCGGGATGTTCCGCTTCGCAGAATTCTTCACGCAGCGAACCGCAATCGTCGTCGGCCCACGCGGCCGTAGCCGGCACCGAGACCGCGAAGATCGAGATCGCCGCCGATGCCAAGAGACGCATTTTGCTCATATGCTCACCCCTTCGGTTACTACGGGATCAGAAACAGGCCATCGACGCGCCGTCGGCCATCCGACGGACGCTTTTCGACTATTCTCTGAAACCCCGCTTCCGACTCAACCGAGTCAAGCTGAGGATCGGACTCGGTTAACCTCAAGTCAATCAACAATTGCGAAGGCAAGAGTCCCGAATTCGGTCGAATTTGTGGAGTCTCAGTAAAGACTCATAATGAGTCGTGATACTCACTTATACTTGGATTGACTTGAAGTAACTGGGATCAGGTCATCATGATGAGCGATATGGCGGTCCCGAGCCAGGATTCTTCCAGTTCGGCGCGGATCAGAATGGCCGAAGCGGAGGCCACTGCAAGACTATAGCGGGCGGCGTGCTTGGCGAATTGCTCGTTGAGCGTCGGTGTGTCCAGGTGCGCGATCACTTTCTGGCATTCGGCGACAGGCAGATCGCGAAGATAAGTCGGCTCGAGAGCGGCCAGGCGGTCGAGGTTCAGTTCCCGCCTCACCAACAGGTTCAGCAGCGCCGACATGGTGAGCCCAAGCCCCGTGGCATAGGATTCGAACGCGGCCCGTTCGCCGGGCGCGACATAGCTGGCGATCTGCTTGAACCGTGACTTCACGGTCTTGCGCTGCGCTTGCGGCTTATCTGCTTTCTTGGTCATGGAAAACGACGCATCCAACGACTTTGCCCGCGAACCGGTTCTTTCATAGTCCATTCCGGTGGCGTTCCACAACGCTTGACGTGCGCGGCGCGGGACGCGAGCCGGCAGGAATGCTAGCCGGTCTCTTCGCGACACTTCGCGCGGGCTTCCCCGCCGACCTTTCACGCCCTGCGCTGATCGAGCCTTCGGCCGCTGTTCTGTCCTATGCCGACCTGCTCGACCGCTCCGGCGGGATGGCGGCGGCGCTGCGGGAACAGGGCCTCAAGGCCGGCGACCGGATGGTCGTGCAGACGTCCAAGTCCGTGGAGGCACTGCTGCTGTATCTGGCGGCACTGCGCGCCGGCATTGTCTATGTGCCGCTCAATCCGGGATATACGAGGGCCGAGCTCGACTATTTCCTGGAGGACGCCGAGCCGGGACTGTTCGTGGACGATGCCGAGCTGGCGCGACTGGTCACGGCACCGGCGCGAGACTTTGCGGAGCCGGAGCTTGGCGGCGACGACCTGGCCGCGATCCTCTACACGTCCGGCACGACCGGACGATCCAAGGGAGCGATGCTCAGCCAAGGCAATCTCGCCTCCAATGCAGCGACGCTGATCCGGGAGTGGCGGTTCTCGGGCGTCGACCGGCTGATCCACGCGCTGCCGATCTTCCATGTCCACGGGCTGTTCGTGGCGACCCACTGCGTGCTGGGCTCCGGCGCGTCGATGCTTTGGCTGCCCGGTTTCGATGCGGATGCGATCCTCGTGGCCTTGCCGGAAGCGACGGTCCTGATGGGCGTGCCGACCTTCTACACGCGACTTCTCGCGCGACGGGAGCTGGCGCCGGAGCTGTGCGCGAACATGCGGCTGTTCGTCTCCGGCTCTGCGCCGCTTTCGGCGGAGACCCACCGCGAATGGGAGGCGCGGACCGGGCACCGCATCCTGGAACGCTATGGCATGACCGAGACGGGCATGCTGAGCTCCAATCCTTATGAGGGCGAGCGCCGGGCCGGGAGCGTCGGGCCGCCGCTGCCGGACGTCGGCATCCGTATCTCCGGACCGGATGCGGAAGGCGTCGGCGGGATCGAAGTGCGCGGTCCCAATGTGACTAGCGGCTATTGGCGCAATGCCGAGAAGACGGCGGAGGCGTTCACCGCCGATGGATGGTTCGAAACCGGCGACCTCGGGCGCTTCGATGGCGACGGCTATCTGTGGATCGTCGGGCGCGCCAAGGACCTGATCATATCCGGAGGGTTCAATGTCTATCCGGCCGAAGTGGAAGCGGCGATCGAGGTATTGGACGGCGTTGCGGAGGTGGCGGTCGTCGGGGCGCCTCACCCCGATTTTGGAGAGGGAGTGATCGCGGTGGTCACGCCGCGCGCCGGCGCTGTCGTCGAGCCCGAGGCGATCCAGGCCGCGCTCCGCGACGTGCTGGCGTCTTACAAACGGCCGAAGCTCGTGCTGGTGCGCGATGCCCTGCCGCGCAATGCGATGGGCAAGGTCGAGAAGGCGGTGCTGCGGCGCGAGCTGGCTGACGTGTTCGGCGGCTAGGGCGTTGGTGACAGCGGGATCGGCCCGTCGCGCGTAGCATCGAGCTGGGAGTCGCCGCCGAGGGTGCGGTAGAGCTGGACGAGGTTCTGGGCTTTGGTAAGCCGCGTGCCGACCAGCGTGCGTTCGGCGCTGTAATAGCTGCGCTGCGCGATCAGCGTCTGCAGGAACGGATCGATGCCGCCCTGAAAGCGCGCCTGGCTGAGCCGGTAATTGTCCTCCGCCGCCGCGAAGAAGGCGCGCTGGGCGCGGAGCTGCTCGTCGATGGTGCCGCGGCGGGCGAGGGCGTCGGCGACTTCGCGGAAAGCGGTCTGGATCGCGCCTTCATATTGGGCGAGCGCCGCGTCGCGCTGGGCCTGGGTCAGGCGGACATTCGCCTTGGCCGCACCGCCCTGGAAGATCGAATAGCTGACGCTCGGGCTGACCGACCAATTGAAGCTGCCGGCAGTGAACAGGGTCGACAGCGCCGTGCTCGCAAAGCCGAGCAGGGCGGTGAGGCTGATGCGCGGGAACAGGGCAGCGCGTGCGGCGCCGATCTGCGCGTTGGCGGCGCGGAGCTGATATTCGGCCTCCACCACATCCGGGCGGCGAAGCAGGATCGTCGAATCGAGCCCGGCGGGGAGCTCCGCGATCGTGCCTTCGACTTCGGTGAGCGAGGCGGGCAGCAACGCCGGATCGACCGGCGACCCGACCAGAAGCTGCAGCAGGTTCGCATCCTGCGCCAAATTGGTCCGGCTCTGGGCGACGTCCGCGCGCGCCTGTTCCAGCGTCTGTTCGGCCTGGCGCAAGTCGGTGCGCGGGGCGACGCCGCCATTGAGGCGCGCACGCGTCAGCTCGACGGATCGCTGAGCGGAAGCAGCAGTGCGCTCGCCGATCGCCAGCAAATCCTTGTCGGCCGCATAGGCGAGCCAGGCGTTCGCGATGTCGCCGACCAGGGTCAGGCGCGTCGCCCGTGCCCCGGCCTCGGTCGCGAAATAGCGGTTCTGCGCGGCTTCGGAGAGCGCGCGGATGCGGCCGAAGAGGTCGATCTCGAACGCGCTGATGCCGCCCTGCACATTGTAGGTCGTGCGCCGGCCCGACGCTGCACTGCCGACGCCGCTCGACGCGCCGCTGCCGCGATCGGCTTCGGTGAGGCTGGCGTTCGCGTTGACGTCCGGCAGGATATCGGCGCGCTGGATGCGGTACTGCTCGCGCGCGGCGGCAATGTTGGCGAAAGTGGCGCGCAGGTTGCGGTTGTTGACGAGCGCCGTCTCGATGATTCGTTGCAGGCGCGGATCGCGGAAGATGTCGCGATAGGTGACGCTCGGCAGGTTCGCTTCGGACTGGCGAAGATAGGGGTCGCCCGCCGGCCAGGAGGTCGGCACCGGCGGCGTTGGCCGTTCATAGTGCGGAATGAACGAACAGCCGGCGAGACTCGCGATCAGCGCGGCGGAGACGAGGCGCTTCATGCCGCGCTCTCTTGCGTGTGGCGGCGCTGCTTGAGCCAGCCAAGCGTGTCGCGGGTGCCGCGACGGACGAGCACGAAGAACAGCGGGATGTAGAAGATGGCGAGGATCGTCGCGGTCAGCATACCGCCGATCACCGAGGTGCCGATCGCGACGCGGCTCTTGGCGCCGGCGCCGGTCGAAATGGCGAGCGGCAACACGCCGAAAATAAAGGCGAGGCTGGTCATCAGGATCGGGCGGAGACGGATGCGGGCGGCTTCCAGCGCCGAATCGATCACGCGCTTGCCGGCCTTTTCCGCCTGCTCGGCGAATTCGATCATCAGGATGGCGTTCTTGGCGGCGAGGCCCATCGTCGTCAGCAGCCCAATCTGGAGATAGACGTCGTTCTGAAGGCCGCGGAGCGTCACCGCGAACACCGCGCCGACAAGGCCCAGCGGGATGATCAGGATCACCGCCACCGGGATCGACCAGCTCTCATAGAGCGCGGCGAGGCAGAGGAACACGACCAGCAGCGACAGCGCATAAAGATAAGGCGCCTGACCGGAGGAGAGGCGTTCCTGATATGAGAGGCCGCTCCATGCGACGGACACGCCCGGGAATTGGGACGCGAGCTGCTCGATCCGGTCCATCGCCTGGCCGGAGCTGGCGCCGGGCGATGCCTGGCCCTGAATCTCATAGGCCGGCACGCCGCCGAAGCGCGCGAGCGAAACCGGCCCGGTCTGCCAGCTCATGCTCGCAAAGGAGCTGAACGGCGCCATCACGCTGTTGGGCCCGCGGACGTACCATTGATAAAGGTCCTCAGGCACCGCGCGATAAGGCGCGTCGCCCTGGACATAGACGCGCTTCACGCGGCCGCGGTCGATGAAATCGTTGACGTAGCGCCCGCCCCAGGCGGTGGAGAGGGTATTGTTGACGTCGGTCTGCGTCAGGCCAAGCACCGACAGCTTCTGCGCATCGAGGTCGACGCGGAGCGTGGGCGTGTCCGGCAATTCACTGGCGCGGACGCCGGTGAGCTGCGCGTCGTTCGACGCGAGATCGAGCAATTTGTCGCGCGTCGCTTTGAACTGCTCGCGAGAGAGGCCACCGGTATTCTGCAGCTCAAGGGTAAAGCCATTCGACTGGCCAAGCCCGCGGATCGCACCCGGCACGAGCGCGAAAACCTGCGCGTCGCGCAGGCCGCCAAAGGCCCGGCTCATCCGCTGGGTTACGGCATCGGCGCTATTCTTCTGGCCGGGCCGCTGCGACCAGTCTTGAAGGTTGATGAAGGCGTTGCCGGCGTTCTGGCCCGACGGCCCGCCGCCACCGCCTCCGGCGGACGCGAAGAACACATTGACGTTCTTCGAATCGGCGCCGTGCAGCAGATAATTCTCGACGGCATCCATCACCTGCTGCGTGCGGCCGAGCGTCGCGCCCGGAGGCAGGCGGACCTGCACCTGCGCGAACCCTTGGTCTTCGGTGGGCAGGAAGCCGGTCGGCAGACGGAAGAAAAGGAGCGCGAGCAGCGCGACACTCAGCGCGTAGATGATCAGGAACAAGCCCTTGCGGTCGATCACGCGCTTCACGCCGTTGATGTAGCGCTCCACCATGCGGGCGAAGCCGGTATTGAAGCGGTCGCGGGCACGCTCGGTCATGGCGGCGAGCCGCGGGAACCGCGTGGAGCGGATTTCGCCATGCTCCTTTCGCTTCAGCAGGGTGGCGGTGAGCGCGGGGCTCAGCACCAGCGCGACGACGACCGACAGCACCATCGCGGAAACGATGGTCAGCGAGAACTGACGATAGATGACGCCCGTCGAGCCGCCGAAGAACGCCATCGGCAGGAACACTGCGGAAAGCACGAGCGCGATCGCGATAAGGGCCGTCGAGATCTCGCTCATCGACTGGATGGTCGCCTCGCGCGGGCTCATCTCGGGATTTTCCTCGAGCAAGCGCTCGACGTTCTCGACCACGACGATCGCGTCGTCGACGAGCAGCCCGATGGCGAGCACGAGCCCGAACAGGGTCAGTGTATTGATCGAAAAGCCGGCCACCGCGAACACCGCGAACGTGCCGAGCAGCACGACCGGAACGGCGATCGTCGGGATCAGCGTCGCGCGCCAGCTCTGCAGGAAGACGAACATGACGATGACGACAAGAATGATCGCCTCGATCAGCGTCTTCACCACTTCCTCGACCGACAGCTTGATGAAGGCGGTCGAATCGTTGGGATAGGCATAGGCATAGCCCGCCGGGAAATTCTTCGACTGGCGAGCGACTTCCGCCTTCACGATATCGGCGGTCGACAAGGCGTCGGCGCCCGGCGCCAGCGACACGGCGAAGCCGGCGCCCGGATGTCCGTTCACGTGCGTGACGTTGTTGTAGCTCTCGGCACCGAGCTCCACCCGCGCGACATCGCTGATCCGCACGGTGGCGCCGTTCGGCTGGGTCTTCAGGATGATGTTCCGGAACTGCTCCGGCGTCTGCAGTCGCGACTGGGACGTGACGGTCGCGTTCAGCATCTGGTTGGCCGGCATTGGCTGGGCGCCGAGCTCGCCCGCGGTGACTTCGGTGTTCTGCGCCTGGATGGCGCTGACCACGTCGCCGGGCATTAGCTGATAGGCCGAAAGCTTGGCCGGATCGAGCCAGATGCGCATCGCATATTGGGAGCCGAACACGTTGGTGTCGCCGACGCCCGGCAAGCGGCTGATCGGATCCTGCAGATTGGACGCCAGCCAGTCGGCCACGTCCCGGTTGTTCTGCCGGTCGGTCGTGTCGTAGACCGCGACGATCATCAGGAAGTCCGGGTTGGACTTGGTGACTGTCAGGCCTTGCTGCTGCACCTGCTGGGGCAGGCGGGAAAGCGCCTGTTGCACGCGGTTCTGCACCTGAACTTGCGCCGTGTCAGGGTTCGTGCCCTTTGAGAAGGTCAGGCCGATGTTGACTTGCCCGCGCGCCGTCGATGTCGAGCTGAAATACAGCAGCCCGTCGATGCCGCTGAGCTGCTGCTCGATCACTTGCGTGACGCTATTTTCGACCGTCTGCGCATTCGCACCCGGATAGCTCGCGCGGATATTGACCTGCGGGGGCGCGACGTCCGGATATTGCTCCACCGGCAGCGAAAACACGGCACCGAGACCGAGCAACATGATCAGTATCGCGATGACCCAGGCGAAGATCGGCCGATCGATGAAGACGCGGGAGATCATAGTGTCGGCAGCGCCATGAACTTAGCCGCCGCGCCGGCCGCGGCCGCCCGCGCCACCGCCGGCCCCCTTGCGGTTCGGGTCGATCTTCTGCGGTGCGCTCGCCGGCACGGCACGGATCGGCTGGCCTGCTTTAACCTTGCCCAAACCCTGGGTGATGATCTTGTCGCCGGGGTTTAGACCGTCGATCACGACCCAGAACGCGCCTTGCGTGCGGTCGGCCCTGACCGTCTTTTGCACTGCCTTGTTGCCGGGGCCGACCACCAGCACCGTCGCGTTGCCCTGCGGATCGCGCGCGACCGCTTCTTGCGGAACCAGGAACGCGCGCGTGTCCACGGCCTGGGCAAAGACGGCGCGGACGAACATGCCCGGCAACAGCACGCCGTTCGGATTGGGGAAGCTGGCGCGGAGCGTCACGGTGCCCGTCGCCTGATCGACCACGACTTCCGAGAACTGGATGGTGCCGGTCAGATTATAGTCGCTGCCGTCCTCGAGCTTCAGCCGGACGGCAGCCTTGGCCGGCATTACATCGCCTTGCGCCAACGTGCGGCGCAGCGCGAGGAGCTGCGCCGTCGACTGCTGGATGTCGACATAGATGGGATCGAGCTGCTGGATGGTCGTCAGCGGATCGGTCTGGTTGGCCGTGACCAGCGCGCCCACCGTAAACAGCGATCGGCCGATGCGGCCGCTGATCGGCGCGGGCACACGGGTGAAACGCAGATTGATGTTCGCCGTCTGCAGCGCGGCCTTTTGCTGCTGCACGGCGGCCGCCGTCTGGCGGGCCTGCGCGGCGGCGTTGGTGTAGTCCTGCTGGCTGACCGCCTGCATCCGGGCGAGTGGGCGATAACGGTCGGCAAGCGTCTGGGCCGCCTGAGCATTGGCTTGGGCGGCGGCGACGTTTGCCTGTGCCTGGGCAGCGCTTGCCTGGTACAGGCTCGGGTCGATCTGATAGAGGGTTTGCCCGGCTTTGACGTAGCTGCCTTCGGTAAACAGCCGCTTCTGGATCACGCCCGAAACCTGAGGGCGAACCTCGGACGCCGCGAACGGCGTGGTTCGGCCGGCCAGCTCCGTCGTCACAGCAGCGCTGGTCGGCTGGACGACGACGTAACCGACTTCGGGCGTGCCGCCGGCGCCGCCGCGTCCGCCCGGACCTCCGGCGCCGCCTCGGCTCTGATCGGATTGGCTGCAGCCCCCGACGAGGGCGAGGGCGAATAACAAAGCTGCGCGTTTGTTCATGCGTTATTAGCAGCCCGTCCGGTTCGACACGTCGCTCCGTTACCGGATCGCGCTGATAAGTCGATACGGCGGAGGAAGGTTCCGTGACGTTCGTCGAACTATGCTGCCGTTGGTCACGGACGTCGGCGGATCAGGCCGATCGACACAAGGGTCATCACCGGCTCATCATGTTGATTGAACACGGTGGTTCGGCCTTTGTATGAGCCCATGTCGGGGCGCGATCGCGACGGCGTTTTTTCCAGGATCTCGGTTTCGGCGCGCAGCGTGTCGCCCGGATAGACAGGCTTTATCCAGCGGAGCTCATCGACGCCGGGCGAGCCGAGGCCGGCCTGATCCTGCGTCTTCATGTGCTCGACGAGCATCCGCATCAGCATCGCGCAGGTGTGCCAGCCGGACGCAGAAAGGCGGCCGAAATAGGTCTGCGCAGCGGCTTCGTCCGACAAATGGAAGGGCTGCGGATCGTATTTCGAGGCGAACTCGATCACTTCCTCGCGCGTGACGTCGTAGCGGCCGAAGCTGGACCGCGAGCCGACTTCTATGTCTTCCCAATAGCGCATCGGTTTTCCCTCCCGGCTGCGGGAGGGAAGGTCAATGCTTCAGCGCCCGTGAAAACGTCGCGATCGTCCCGTCGCCGGGCTGGGCCTTCACGCCGGCAAGGCGGGCGAGGAGCGGGTAGACGTCGACATTGTCGAACGCCGCCACCTTCGTGCCACCGCGGAACGCCGGGCCGCTGGCGACGAACAGCGCCGACATCTCGGGCACGGCCGGATCATAGCCGTGGGCGCCGCCGGACAGCGGCTTGTCGGCCGTGGTCTTGCGGGTCATCCAGCCGAGTTCGGCAAGGCAGAGATAGGGCGGCACGCGCGGGTTGGTCCCATAGTGCAGGCGCGCGGGCAGGTCCGCTTTCTTCATGCACGTGACATGATCGTGCGGCTTGAGCAGCGCCGCTTCCAGCGCCGTTTCGTGGCCGGGCAGGGGGATCAGCGAGGCGATCGGACCGCTTTCCACGATTCGATAATCGGCCGGGTTGGCAAGCGTGTCGATCGGGATCGAGCGATCGGGGTTGATCGGCGCCATGCCGTGATCGGCGACCACGACGAGGTTCACGGGCTGGCCAAGGGCGCGCAGTCCGGCGAGCAGCTTGCCCACGGCGGCATCCGCATCGCGCACGGCCTCGGTCGTACGGGCATCGTCGGGGCCATATTCATGACCGGCGGCGTCGACCTCGTCGAAATAGAGCGTGACGAGCTTCGGCCGGATTGCGGCGGGGCGGCGCATCCAGTCGAGGATCGTGTTCACCCGCTGCTCGTCGGAGACATAACCGTTGAACTGCACCCAGTCCTGCGGGCGCACGCCGCCTTCGAACGGACTGTGGAAGCGATCGGCCTTATGGCCGCCCCAGGTGACGTTCGAGCCCGGCCAGAACATCGTCGCGGTGCGGATGCCGGCTTTCTCGGCAGTGACCCAGATCGGCTCCGCTTCGTTCCACCAGAACGGATCGTCGGTGGCCATCGTGAACGTCTCGTTCGGGCGGCGGGGATCGACCATCGTGTTGCCGACGATGCCGTTCTCGTCCGGGCGCTTGCCGGTGACGAGGGTCCAGTGGTTGGGGAAGGTCAGCGACGGGAAGGAGGGCCGCATTGGACCGGTGACGCCGGTCCGCGCGAGTGCCGACAACGTGGGGGTGACGCCGCGGCCGAGATAGTCCGATCGGAAGCCGTCGATCGAGATCAGCAGCGTGATCGGCGCTCGAACCGGCGCAGCCGCAGGCTTGGCCGGCGCGCCGGCGGGAAGGAGAAGCGCGAGCAGGGCGAGCAGCCACGCCCGCATTGCGGAACGGTCAAACATTGAACCGGAACAGCATGACGTCGCCGTCCTGCACCACATAGTCCTTGCCTTCCTGACGGAGCTTGCCGGCTTCGCGGGCGCCCGCCTCGCCGCCGAACTTCACATAATCGTCGAACGCGATCGTCTCCGCGCGGATGAAGCCGCGCTCGAAATCGGTGTGGATCACGCCCGCCGCCTCGGGCGCCTTAGCACCCTTGTGCACCGTCCAGGCGCGCGCTTCCTTGGGGCCGACCGTGAAGAAAGTGATGAGGTGCAGCAGCGTGTAGCCGGCGCGAATCACCCGGGCGAGGCCCGTTTCCGAAAGGCCCAGATCGGCGAGGAATGCCTGACGATCCTGCGGGTCGAGCGTGGCGATCTCCGCCTCGATCGCGGCCGACACGACCACCGCTTCCGCGCCTTCCGCCTTCGCCTTTTCGAACACGCGTGCGGAAAGGGCATTTCCTTCGGCCGCATCGCCCTCATCGACGTTGCAGACATAAAGCACGGGCTTCGACGTCAGCAATTGCGCCTGCTGGAAATGGCGGCGCTCTTCATCATCCTTGGGATGGGTCAGGCGCGCAGGTTTGCCCTCGCGCAACAGCTCCAGTGCCTGGCCCAGCACCGACGCCGCGATCTTCGATTCCTTGTCGCCCTGCTGCCCGCGCTTGACGAGGTTTGGCACCCGCTTCTCGAGGCTTTCGAGGTCGGCGAGCATCAGCTCGGTCTCGACCGTCTCGGCATCGGCGATCGGGTCCACCTTGCCCTCGACATGAGTCACGTCGCCATCTTCGAAGCAGCGCAGC
This sequence comes from Sphingomonas tabacisoli, assembly GCF_042678385.1. Classification (NCBI taxonomy): domain Bacteria; kingdom Pseudomonadati; phylum Pseudomonadota; class Alphaproteobacteria; order Sphingomonadales; family Sphingomonadaceae; genus Sphingomonas; species Sphingomonas tabacisoli. Next base: position 2,517,936 of record NZ_JBHUDY010000001.1, on the reverse strand, counting down.
ACATGGACGATCGCGTCCACCTCGCGGATGTTCGCAAGGAACTGGTTGCCGAGGCCCTCGCCCTTGGACGCGCCGCGCACCAGCCCGGCGATATCGACGAATGCGAGCTGCGTCTCGATCTCCTTGGCGGATTTCGCGATCCGGGCGAGCTCGTCGAGGCGCGGATCGGGCACCGCGACCTGGCCGACATTCGGCTCGATCGTGCAGAACGGATAATTGGCCGCCTGCGCCGCCGCGGTTTCGGTCAACGCATTGAAGAGAGTGGACTTGCCGACATTCGGCAAGCCAACGATACCGCAACGAAAGCCCATGAGCTCGCCTGATTGTGTGAAAGCGCGGGAGCGATAGCGGCGGGCGGGGGCGAAAGCTACCCCCGGCAGCTACCACCGATAGTTGAAGCTGATGCTGAGGCGATCCGCCTTGGCGGCGCCGGGCAGGACTTCGTGGCGGAGCCAGCTTTCCCAGAGCAGGATCGTGCCAGGTTGGGGCGCGACGGTGACGAAAGTCTGGAGCGGCTCGGGCGCGTCGGGGGCGCGGGTCGGCGCGGCCATCATCAGCGGCAGGCGCGGATCCTCGAAGCGGATCGCGCCGGCGCCGGGCGGCGTTTCGATGTAGATCGTGCCAGAGACCACGCTGTGCGGATGGATATGGCCGCTATGCGCGCCGCCGGGCTTCATGAGGTTCACCCAGAGGCTGTCGAGCTTCAGCTTGCGGCCGGCGAGGTCGAAGCTGCATGCCTTGGCGAACGCGGCGGCATGCTTGTCGAGCTTGCGCACCAGATCGGCGAAGCGCGGATCGCGCAGTGGCAAGTCGTTCAGCGAGGCGTAGGAGGTGTAGCCGCGATAGCCATGCTCTTTCGACCAGGCGCGGCCGGCGCGATCGCCCACCGCGAGCGCGCGCACCGCATCGGCCAGTTCGGCAAGCAGCGCGTCGTCGCCGAGCGCGGCTTCATAGAGCGGGGTGGCGAAGAGGGTGCGGACGCCCATCTCAATCCTGCTGGAGCCGCAGCGCGATGTCGTTCATGAAACGGACGTCATCGCCTTTCGCGAGCCATTCGGCCTCTGCCGCGATGGCGCCGAGCAGGTCGGTCAGCGGCTCGATTTCGGACTTGGCGAAATTGCCAAGGACATGGCCGGTGACCCGGTCCTTATGACCGGGATGGCCGATGCCGATCCGCACCCGGCGGAAGTCCGGCCCCAGGTGCGCGTCGAGGCTGCGGATGCCGTTATGGCCGGCGGTGCCGCCGCCGGTGCGGACCTTCACCTTGAACGGCGCGAGGTCGAGCTCGTCGTAAAAGGCGGTCACGTCTTCGGGCGCGAGCTTGTAGAAGCGCATCGCTTCGCCCGCGGCGCGCCCGCTCTCGTTCATGAACGTGGCGGGCTTTAAGAGCAGGATTTTCTCGCCGCCGATGCGGCCTTCCTGCGCCCAGCCCTGGAACGCGCGCTTGGGCGGGGGGAAGCTATGGACTTCGGCGATCGCGTCGACGGCCATGAAGCCGACATTGTGCCGGTGCATCGCATATTGCGCGCCCGGATTGCCAAGGCCTACCCAGATTTGCACTAAGCAAGCCCCTCCCCTTCAGGAGCATCAGGTCGGCCGATCCCCCAGATCGGCCTAAATCGCTGGGGGCGCGATTTACCTGATGCTGGGTTGGGGGTGGCGCTGTCGCAACCGCACAGCGCCACCCGACACTTCCCCACCCCAACCCCTCCCCCGAGGGGGAGGGGCTAAGGTTTGGATCAGCCTTCGCCGCCTTCGGATTCGGCAGCCGGCGTCTCGTTGTCGCCCTGCTCGGACTTCAGGCCCGACGGTGCGACGATGGTGGCGATGGTGAAGTCGCGATCGGTGATCGCCGACTTGGCGCCGCTCGGCAGGTTCACCTGGCTGATGTGCACGGACTCGCCGACATCGAAGCCCTTGAGGCTGATCACGACTTCGTCCGGAATCTCGGCCGCGTCGCAGATCAGTTCCAGCTCGTGGCGGACGACGTTCAGCACGCCGCCGCGCTTCAGGCCGGGCGAAGCTTCCTCGTCGGCGAAATGCACCGGCACGTTGACGTGCACGGTCGAGTGCTCGCCGATGCGGAGGAAATCGACATGAAGCGGACGGTCGGTGACCGGGTGGAACTGCACGTCCTTCGGCAGCGTGCGCGTGCCGTTGATCATCACGACGGAGTTCATGAAGTGGCCGGTCATCAGCGCCTTCATCAGCTCGCGTTCGCCAAGGTGGATGCCTTCGGGCTCTTCCTTGTTGCCGTAAATCACGGCGGGCACGCGGCCTTGGCGGCGAAGATCACGGGAGGCTCCCTTGCCAGCCCGATCACGCGCCTCGGCCGACAGCGTCAGCGTCTCGCTCATCGCATGTCTCCAAAGTTCAGTGTTTAAGGTTCACTTCCGCCACGCCTCCAGGGATGACCATGACGGAAGCCGGCGCGCATAGCGGGGGCGGGGGCTTCTGACAACCCTCTCCTCTCAGGAGAGGGTGGGCGAGCGGAGCGAGACCGGGTGAGGATGATCGGCCTCACCCCGCTCGGCTACGCCGAGTCAACCCTCTCCCGACGGGAGAGGGTTTAGGGCTACTGCACCCGCTCGACCTTCAGCCCCTGCTTCTGCAGCAAGTCGATCACCGAGCCTTTGCCCGCCAGATGCCCTGCGCCCACGGCGACGAGCACCGTTCCGGGTTGGTCGAGGCGGTGCTTCAGCCACTGCACCCAATTCGCATTGCGCTGGTCGATCAGCACATGCGCGATTTCCGGCGCCTTTTTGAGTTCGTCGTCGAACGTCCGCGCGATGGCCATCGTGTTGCCGGACGACCAAGCGGCGAGCATCTTCTGGAAATCTGCCCGGGCGTTCTTCATGTCGTCGACCATGCTGACCAGCAGCTTGCGCTGGGTTTCCTCGGGCATCACGTCGAAATAGCCGAGCTGCTGTTCGGTGGTCTCCAGCCCCTCAATGTCGCGTCCCTTAAAGGCGGTGCGGAGCTGGTTTTCGACGCCATTGTCCGATGAGGCGCCCATGCCGGCATACATCGACGCACCCAGCGTCACCGCGACCGCCCAGGTCTCCATCGCGTCCAGCTGGCCCGGTTTGAAGCCCGCGCGCTCGATCGCCGCCTGGAGCTCGGCGCGTTTGTCGGCGGGCACACGGTCGAGGACCGACGGCAGGCCGGGCGAGAAGGCGAGCCGCTTGTAGAGCGCGCCCAACGCCGCCTTGTCGTTGACGTCATTGATCTCCAGCACCAGCTCCTTCGCTTGGCCGACGGTCTGATCGAAGCGCGCGGTGCGCCACTTCATGCCTTCGGGCAGCACATGGACGGTGCCGAACAGATAGATGGTCGTGTCCGGATCGGAGAGTTTCCACATCGCGGGCTTGGCCTTGGGCGCGGCGGGCGCGGCGCTTCCGCAGGCGGCGAGGGCGGCGGACAAGAGAAGAGTGACAAACTTGCGCATGGCGCCGGCTTATCGCCGGACATGTGAACGAAGCGCAACCGGCTCCGGATAATATGGCCGAACTATTGCCGGATGGCGCCCTTGCAGCCTTCGGCGGCGCCGCGCGGCGCGAAGAAGCCGGGCATGGCGGGGGCAAGCTTGCGTTCGACACAGGCTTCGGCGCGCTTGATCAATTCGGGCCTTAGTCCGGCCGGCAAACCGGACTGCCGTGCCATTTGCCGGTAAAGCGCTTCGCGCCAATCGAGATCCGCAGTGCCACCCATCGCCGGTCCACAACGTGCCGGCGCAGATTAGGATGCCTTCGTTACGGGGCCGGCGAAGAAAAAAATCTCTGCTTGCGGGGCGTTAGTTGCTGCGCCGTGCCGACACGATCGTAACCGGCTGGATCAGGAACTGGCCCTTCATCACGCCTTCGCCCTTGTTCGGGTCGGTGGGCGCCGCAAGGATCTGCTTCACGACTTCCATGCCCTCGGCGACATGGCCGAAGGCGGCGAAACCCTGGTTGTCGCCAGTAGCGGTCGGGTTGGCGTCCAGCGACGGCGTATCGCCGACGGTGATGAAGAAATCGCCGGCCCCGGTGCCGGGCGCGTTGCGGGCGAGCGAGATCACGCCGCTTTTGTGGCTGAGGCCCGTGATATTGGTCGGCTCGTGCTTGACCGGCGGCAGCGTCTTCTTCGGATCGGCGCGGGTGCCGAACTGGACGAGGCCGTATTCGGGCGCGTTGGGCGCCTTCACCGCGCGGTAGAAGGTGAGGCCGTCGAGCTTCTTCTGATCGACATAGCGCAGGAAATTGGCCGCGGTGAGCGGCGCCCGCTTCTTCTCCAGCTCCAGCACGATCGGCCCCTGGCTGGTGGTCAGGGTCACCTTTACGGTGGCGGGCGCGGGGGCTGGGGCGGGCGTCTGCGCGAGAACGGGGGCGGCGAACGCCAGCACGGCAAAGAGAGTAAACGCTCTGGTCATTTGCGCCGTTTAGCGGGATGGAAAGCCAGTTGCGACAGTCTTGAAGGCCTATGCACGGAGCCACATATTCCGAACTGGTCCACAGTTCACCACGATTTGCGGGGAACGACCCTGCACATTCGGCATTGTGGTTTCGGGAGCGAGGGCTAACATGGTCCTTGCCAGCGATGGTCTGCGCTCAGCGGACCGAAGGATGATGGAATGACGAAATTGAGCGGCGGGGACTCCAAAAGCACCCTCTACTGCTCCTTCTGTGGGAAGTCGCAGCACGAGGTTCGCAAGCTCATTGCGGGCCCGACCGTGTTCATCTGCGACGAGTGCGTTGAGCTTTGCAACGACATCATCCGCGAAGAGACAAAATCCGCGCTCGTGTCCAAGAAGGACGGGGGCGTGCCGACGCCGCAGGAAATCTGCGACGTCCTCGACGATTATGTGATCGGCCAGAAGCAGGCGAAGCGCGTGCTCTCGGTCGCGGTCCACAATCACTACAAGCGGCTCGCCCACGGCCAGAAGGGCGCGGACGTCGAGCTTGCCAAGTCGAACATCCTGCTCGTCGGTCCGACCGGCTGCGGCAAGACGCTGCTCGCGCAGACGCTCGCCCGCATCCTCGACGTGCCGTTCACGATGGCCGACGCGACGACGCTCACCGAAGCGGGCTATGTCGGCGAGGACGTCGAGAACATCATCCTGAAGCTGCTCCAGGCCAGCGACTATAATGTCGAGCGGGCGCAGCGCGGCATCGTCTACATCGACGAAATCGACAAGATCAGCCGGAAGGCCGAGAACCCGTCGATCACCCGCGACGTGTCGGGCGAAGGCGTGCAGCAGGCGCTGCTGAAGCTGATGGAAGGCACGACAGCTTCCGTTCCGCCGCAGGGCGGGCGCAAGCATCCGCAGCAGGAATTCCTGCAAGTCGACACGACGAACATCCTGTTCATCTGCGGCGGCGCGTTCTCTGGCCTCGAGAAGATCATCGGCGACCGCCTGCAGGGCAAGTCGATCGGCTTCGGCGCCTATGTCGCGGCTCCGGAAGAGCGGCGCACCGGCGAAGTGTTGCGCCAGTGCGAGCCCGAGGATCTGCTGAAGTTCGGCCTGATCCCCGAGTTCGTCGGCCGCCTGCCGGTTATTGCGACTCTCGAAGACCTCGACGTCGAGGCGCTGGTCAAGATTTTGACCGAGCCGAAGAACGCCCTCGTCAAACAGTATCAGAAGCTGTTCGACATGGAGGACGTGAAGCTCGGCTTCACCGACGACGCGTTGACCACGATCGCGAAGAAGGCAATCGCCCGCAAGACCGGCGCGCGCGGCCTGCGCTCGATCCTCGAAGCGATCCTGCTCGACACCATGTTCGACCTGCCCAGCATGGACGGCGTCGACGAAGTGATGATCGACAAGGACGTGGTCGAGGGCCGCAAAGACCCTGTCCGCGTCTACGCGAAGAAGAAGGAAAGCGGCGCGGCGTGATGAAGCCCCTCTCCCCTGGGGGGAGAGGGCGACTCGCGTATAGCGCGAGCGGGGTGAGGGGGCGCAGAGCGACGCGTAAGCGAGCGTGGAAAGTCACAGTCCCTCACCCTCCCACTCGCCTGACGGCGAGCGGGCCCCTCCCGCTCCCGTTCCGGGAGAGGGGCGTTCGGTAGTCCGTTTCGCCATTTCCGCCGACCGTACGGACATTGCACGACTGCTCGCCGCCGCCTTCTCCGCCGACGCGGCGATGACTTATATCTTTCCCGATCCGACTCAGCGCCGCGTGCGGCTGCCTCGCCTGTTCGCGATCCTGTTCGACAGCGACGGCAAGGCCGGGCCGCGGTTTGTGACCGAGGGCGAGGAGGCGGCGACGCTCTGGCGCGCGCCGGGTCGGGCGCAAGTCGGCTGGGGCGAGATGCTCGCCAAGGCCGGACCATTGCTTCACGCGCTTGGCACTGCGTTCCCTCGAGCGCTCCGCGTGGGCAATGCGATCGACGCGCATATGCCGGAGAGGCCATTCCACTATCTCCACATCGCAGGCTGCGATCCTCGGCATCAGGGACGCGGTTTCGGATCGCAGGCGATTGCGGCCGGACTGGCGCTAGCGGGTGATGAAGCGGCCTATCTGGAACGCCCAATCCGTTCACCATCCCGCTCTACCAACGGCACGGATTTGAAGTGACCGGCGAATGGCAGGTGCCGAAAGGCGGCCCGCGCTTCTGGTCGATGTTTCGGGCGCCCAAATAACAAAGCCCGGCGGTGAGGCCGGGCTTTGCGGTTTGAAGCTGTTACGGGGCGGATCGCCCCGGCGGCATCACTTCAGATGGTTCGACAGGTGCTTGTTCATTTCGAACATCGACACCTTGTCCTTGCCGCCGAACACCTTCTTCAGCTTGTCGTCGGCCACGATCTCGCGCTTGTTGGCGGGATTCTGCAGATTGTTCTTCTTAATGTGCTCCCACACCTTCGAGACGACGGCGCTGCGAGCGATCGGGTTCGAGCCTACGATCGCGGCGAGGTCGGCCGAGGGCTGAACCGGCTTCGACAGAGCATTGTTCGCACGCTTCGGTTTGGCATCCGCCATTTCTGATTCCCTCCCTTTAGAGACGACTGATTTGGGTCAGTCCGAGACAAAAGGAAACAGCTTTCCTCTCGGTAACGGAGCGTTATCCACAGAGAAGCGCACGGTGTTGCGCGAATGCAACTTATGCGGCCTCCTCCGAGGGGTCGGAAACGAGTTTCGTGAGGGGACGAGGCGAGGATTCGACCACCGGCAGCGCCTCCACTTCCTTGGGTCCCGAGACTTCCAGCGCCTCGAACTTCTTCGCCTGAGTCATGACTTGGCTCTCCAGGCTGCCGACGAAGCTGTTATAGGCGCCGTTGGCCAGCTCCAGATTGCGGCCGAGCCTTGCGACATGCCCGCCCATCGTCGCCAAGCGCGAATGCAGTTCTTTCCCGAGCGTCGCGATCTCGGCCGAACAGGCGGCCGAGCCTTGCGACATGCCCGCCCATCGTCGCCAAGCGCGAATGCAGTTCTTTCCCGAGCGTCGCGATCTCGGCCGCCTGTTCGGCCAATTTTTCCTGCCGCCAGACCGAGGCGACGGTGCGCGCGATCGCGACGAGGTTGGTCGGTGTCGCGAGCAGCACCTTGCGCTCGAATGCCCACTCCCAGAGTCCGTCGTCCTGCTCGAGCGCGGCGGTCAGGAAATGCTCGCCGGGAATGTACATGACGACATAGTCGGCAGCGTCGCCGAACTGCGCCCAGTAATTCTTCGAACCGAGCTGCTGGGCATGGTTACGGATCGAAGTTGCGTGGGCCTTCAGGTGCGATTTGCGGGTGTCGTCATCGACCTGCTCGGACGCGTCGAGATAGGCGTTCAGCGAGCATTTCGCGTCGATGATCAGCTTGCGCCCGCCGGGCAGGTTGACGATCACATCAGGGCGAAGACGCCCGTCGTCGGTGTCGACCGACACCTCGGTCGCGAAATCGGCGAACTGGGATAGCCCCGCCTGCTCCAGCACGTTCTTCAGGCTCTGCTCGCCCCAGCGTCCGCGTGCCTTGGGGCTGGAGCGCAGCGCGTTCACCAGCCGGGCGGTTTCGTCCCTGACTGCCGTGTGCCCGGCGTGGAGCGTCTGCACGGCTTCACGGAGCCCAGCATATTGGTCGACCCGCTCCTTCTCGACCGCGCTTAGTTTCTCCTCATAGCGCTTGAGCGTGGTTTCGACCGGCGCGATCAGCGCCTTGATCTTGGCCTCGTTCTGCTGGCCTTCATGCACCAGCCGCTCCGACGCGCGCTTCAGGAACGCGTCGTGCGCCGTCTCCAGCGCCTTGCCGGCCAGGTCACCGAAACGGGCTTCGAGCTTCGCTTCCAGTTCCTTCACCTGCTTCAACTGCGCTTCGAACGCATCGCGCCGCTCTGCCTCGCCGCGCTCGAACGCAGCCTTTGCCGCAGCCAGAGCTTCCTTCTCCGCGCGAAGGACAGCGAGGTCCTCCTCCTGCTTTGCGCATCGCTCGGCCTGTGGGCGCAGCGCTGCCGCCTCCTCGCGCGCCGCGTCGCGCTCTTTGGAGACCTCAGCCAGCATCATCCGGTGAATGTCCGCTTGCGATGCTCGCTCGTCTGCGCCTGCAAGCTTGGTCTCCGCGGCGCGGAGCTGGGCCGTCAGACGAAACGCATAGACGGCAAGGCCCGCCACCACGACGGCCAACGATGCGGTGATGATCAGCGGGTCCACCTGATTTCCCTCCCGGAACAGAGAGGGAACTTAGCGGGGCGTGCGCCGCCCCACAAGCGGGAGATTACGCCGCCTTCTGGCGCGCCTTGAGCAGCTTCTTCAGCACCATGTCGCGCTTCAGGCGGGAAAGGTGGTCGATGAAGAGAATGCCTTCGAGATGGTCCATCTCGTGCTGCAGGCAGACAGCAAGCAGGCCGTCGATCTGCTCCTCGCGCACTTTGCCGTCGCGGTCCTGCCAGCGGGCGCGGATCGTCGCCGGCCGCTCGACCTCGGCGAATTGCTCGGGGATCGACAGGCAGCCTTCAGAATAGACCTGCAGCTCTTCGGAGGTTTCGAGGATTTCCGGGTTGATGAAGACGCGCGGCGCCTTGATCGGCTTGCCGTCCTCGCCCTCTTCTTCCTGCAGGTCGATGACCAGCAGCCGCTTCGGCACGCCGACCTGGATCGCGGCAAGCCCGATGCCCGGCGCCGCGTACATCGTCTCGAACATGTCGTCGATCAGCTTGTTCAGCTCCGCATCGACGGTTTCGACGGGCGTGGAAATCTGACGCAGCCGCGGATCGGGCGTCTCGATGATGGGAAGAAGGGCCATGTCGGGAAATTAGGTGCGCGAGGGCTTCGCGTAAAGGGGCTCACGCCACGGGCCGTCGTGCGCGGAGCGCCTGGGCGAGCGTGCCTTCGTCGAGATAGTCGAGCTCGCCGCCTACCGGCAGGCCGTGGGCGAGCTGGGTCAGGCGCACCGGAAAACGCTCGATCCGCTCCGCAATGTAATGCGCGGTCGTCTGGCCTTCGAGCGTGGCATTCATCGCCAGCACCACTTCGTCGATGCCGCCGGCGGCGATGCGCGAGACCAGGCTGTCGATGCGCAGATCCTCCGGCCGCACGCCCTCCAGCGCGGAGAGGCGGCCGCCCAGAACATGATATTTGCCGGGGAACAGCCGGGAACGGTCGAGCGCCCAGAGGTCGGGCACGTCCTCGACCACGCAGAGCGAGCGGGCGTCGCGGCGCGGGTCGGCGCAGATGCCGCAGGGATTCGTGGTGTCGACATTGCCGCAGATGCCGCAGGTGGCGAGCCGTTCGTTCACTGCCTCCAGCGCGCGGAGCAGCGGGGCCAAGGCGGTCTCGCGCTTCTTGAGCAGATGCAACACCGCGCGCCGGGCCGAGCGTGGGCCGAGTCCGGGCAGGCGGGCGAGCGCCTGAGTGAGCGTCTCGATTTCGGGAGAGGCCATGCTGGAACGATTAGGGGGTTGCGCCCGCCCGCGCCAGCCGGTTGAGGAAAGCCATGCGCCTGATCTTCATGGGAACGCCCGATTTCGCCGTGCCCGCGCTCGATGCGCTGGTGGCGGCTGGGCACGAGATTGCGGCCGTCTATTGCCAGCCGCCGCGGCCGGCGGGTCGCGGCAAGGCGCTGCAGCGCTCGCCGGTCCAGAAGCGCGCCGAGGCGATGGGACTGGAAGTGCGCACGCCGGTGACGCTGCGCGATGCGGACGAGCAGGCTCGGTTCGCGGCGCTGGAGGCGGACGCGGCCGTGGTGGCAGCTTATGGGCTGATCCTGCCGCGGCCGATCCTGGCGGCGCCGAGGCTCGGCTGCTTCAACATCCACGCCTCGCTGCTACCCCGCTGGCGGGGCGCGGCGCCGATCCAGCGCGCGATCCTGGCCGGGGACGAGATCACCGGCGTCACGATCATGGACATGGAGGCGGGGCTGGATACCGGGCCGATGCGCGCGACCTTCGAAGCGTCGATCGACCGCAAGACTGCGAGCGAATTGACCGCCGAGTTGGCAGGACAAGGCGCGGCACTCATGGTCGAGGTGCTGGGGCGTCTCGACGCGTTTCCGCCACAGCCCCAGCCGGATGAGGGCGTCACCTACGCGTCCAAGATCGACAAGGCCGAGGCGCGGTTGAACTTCGCCGCCGGCGCAGTGCAGGCCGAGCGTCAGGTGCGCGCTTTCAACCCGGCGCCGGGGGCGTTCTTCCAGCTCAACGGCGAGCGGATTCGCGTGCTGGCGGCGGAGATCGAACCGCAAGCCGGTGAGCCAGGGACGGTGCTCGACGACAAGCTGCTGATCGGATGCGGTAGCGACGCGCTTCGTCCCGTGCGCGTGCAGCGGGCCGGGCGCGGCGCGATGAGCGCGGAGGAATTGCTGCGCGGCTTCCCGGTTCCGGCGGGCACGCGGCTCTCGTGACGCGCTATGCGCTGACTCTCGAATATGACGGGCGGCCGTTCATGGGCTGGCAGCGCCAAGATCATGGGCCGAGCGTGCAGGAAGCGGTCGAGACCGCGATCGAGAAGATGACCGGCGAAAGCGCAGTCGTCCACGCCGCAGGCCGTACCGATGCCGGCGTCCACGCACTCGCCATGCGCGCTCATGTCGAGCTGCAGCGCACGCCGACGCCCTTTCGGCTGATGGAGGCGCTGAACGCGCTGCTCCGCCCCAATCCGGTCGCGGTGCTCGGCTGCGAGATCGTTCCCGACGACTGGCACGCGCGGTTCTCGTGCGTCGGGCGCGCCTATGAGTATCGCATCGTCAACCGGCGCTCGCCGCTCACCTGGGAAGCGGGGCTTGCGTGGCGCGTGCCGACGGACCTCGATGCGGAAACAATGCATGTAGCCGCCCAGCGCCTCGTCGGCCGGCATGATTTCACGACTTTCCGTTCCGCGCATTGCCAGTCCGAAAGCGCGGTCAAGACGCTCGATCGGCTCGACGTCTATCGCGAAGGCGACCGTGTGCGGATCGTCGCCGAAGCGCGATCCTTCCTCCACCATCAGGTGCGGTCGATGGTCGGCTGCCTGGCGCTGGTGGGTCAGGGCAAATGGAGCGCGGACGATCTCTCGGAGGCGCTGGAAGCGCGCGACCGCGCCGCGCTGGGCTTCAACGCGCCGCCGGACGGGCTCTATTTCACCGGCGCGCGCTATCCCTGAACGGATCGGAGCGCGAGGCGTTCTCCCCGGCAAAGGAGAGCATCATGACCGAGCGCAAGACCATCGATTCGCCCGACGAAAAATCGGTGGGCAGCCGCGACCCGAAAGGGCCGATGCCCAAGGAGCCGGTCGAAGGCAGCGCCGGCGAAAGCGACGGGGTGATGGGCACCGCCGGCGACAACAAGCAGCAGGACAACCCGACCAGCGTGCCCGCCGGCTAGTTCTTCAGGTCGGCCATGGCGAGCAGCATGGTCAGGCCGGGAAGCATGCCTTTCAGGCTCGCGCCCTTCTCGATGTCGATCCATTCGTCCAGAGAATGGGCGCGGCCGCCGCTGCCGCCGGAGCCGATCGTGATCGCCGGGATGCCGAGGTTCATCGGCACATTGGCGTCGGTCGAGGAGGCGTTCAGCTCGGGCTTGAGCCCGTGCGCCTCGATCGCCTGCTGCGCGACCCGGACGATCTGCGATGAGGCCGGCGTGCCGCCCGCCGGCCGCTCGCCGATCACCTTCAGGTCTGCCGATATGGTGCCTTCGCGGGTCGACCGCGCGTGGTTCTCCCCGTCGACCGCCGCTTTGACGATCGCCTGAAAGCGCTGGTCGAGCTTGCCGAGCTCCGCAGCGCTCACCGAGCGCATGTCGAACTCCATGAACACTTCGTTCGGGATCGAGTTGACCGAGGTGCCGCCGCCGGTGACGCTCGCCGAATAGGTGGTCTTCGGGGTCTTCGGCACCTCGACCTTGTAGAGATCGACCACGGCTTGACTCATCGCCGCCATCGGGTTGACCAGCCCGAACGCGCCGTAGCTGTGCCCGCCGGGACCCTTGAAGGTCACGCGGTAGCGCTTCGATCCGACGCCGCCATTGACGATGCGGCTGCCGTCGGTGCCGTCCATCGAGAAGAAGGCGGCGATCCGGCCCTTGTATTTGCTCTTGCCGAACAGATAGCGGGTGCCGCGGAGGTCCCCAGGCCCTTCCTCGCCGACATTGCCGACGAACAGGATGTCCTTGCCGGTCTGTACGCCGGCCGCCTTCATCGCGCGGACATACCCAAGCAGGACGGCGAGGCTACGCGTGTCGTCGCCGATGCCGGGCGCGAACAGCTTCGTGCCCTCACGCCGCACCTTGACGGGTGTCCCTTCGGGAAAAACCGTGTCTTGATGGGCGGCGATGACGATCAGCGGGCCGCCGGCGGGGCCGGTGCCGCGCCATAGGCCGGTGACATTGCCTTCCGCGTCCATTTCGACATCGACGAGGCCAGCCTGCCGCATCATCTCGGCATAGGCGGTGCCGCGCGCCTTTTCCTTGAACGGCGGCGCCGGGATCTCGGTGAGCTTCACAATCTCGCCCACGATCCGCTCATGCTCGCGGTCGAGTTCCGCCACGGTGGCCTTGTACGCCTTGCTCGCGACGACTTGCTTCACTTCGGTGGCTGACGCCTGGGCTGAAATGCCGGTCAGAAGCAGCGCGGCAAGGGTGGGGAATTTCATCGTTGGCACCTGCGAAGCGAAGGGGAGTGGCGCTTCCTAGTGAAGGAGCGTGTCTGGCTTCAAGAGAGGCGGGCAAACAAAAACCCCGGAGGTTTCAACAACCTCCGGGGTTTGTTGCGTGGTGGGCGCGGCAAGGATTGAACTTGCGACCCCTGCGGTGTGAACACAGTGCTCTACCACTGAGCTACGCGCCCACGCTGGCAAGAGCGCCGCCCTTAGGCGAGCGGCGCGACCGTGTCTAGCGGTTGCAGGCGTCTTTCAGGCCCTTGCCCGCCTTGAACTTGGGCTGGCTCGATTCCTTGATCGACATCGGCTCGCCGGTGCGGGGGTTGCGGCCGGTGGACGCCTTGCGGCGGCTGACGGTGAAGGTGCCGAAACCGACCAGCCGCACTTCGTCGCCGCGCTTCAGGGTGGACGAGATGGTGTCGAACACCGCCTCGACGGCCTTTGCCGCATCTCCGCGATTCAGACCCGACGCGTCCGCAACCGACCCGATCAGTTCCTGCTTGTTCATTTGCTTTGGCCCCTCTGCGTTGCCGAGTCCCACCCCCGAGGGACTCGGGAAAAACAGCGGCGCAGTAAGGCGATACGCCGCCCTCCCGTCAACCGGTAAGGCGGCGTATTCATGGTTCAAATCGGGTCAATGCCGGACGGCGGCTTCACCTTCCGGCAGAACCGGAGGCAGCCCGGCCGGCGGCTGGGCGGCAAGTTCGTCCGCTTCGGTCCATTCGATCGCGGTCAAAGGCTGAGTCAGCGCACCCGCGAGCACCTGATCGACATGCTGGACGGGGATGATCTCCAGCCCCTCCTTGATGTTGGTCGGGATCTCCGCGAGGTCCTTCTCGTTCTCCTGCGGGATATAGACCGTGGTAATCCCGCCGCGGAGCGCCGCGAGCAGCTTTTCCTTCAGCCCGCCGATCGGCAGCACCCGGCCGCGGAGCGTGACCTCGCCCGTCATCGCCACATCCTTGCGGATCGGCACGCCAGTGAGCGTCGAGACGATCGACGTGACCATGCCGATGCCGGCCGAAGGACCGTCCTTCGGCACCGCGCCTTCGGGCAAGTGGATATGGATGTCCTTGCGGCCGAACAGGCTCGGCTTGATGCCATAGGCCGGCGAGCGAGCGCGAACGAAGCTGAAAGCGGCCTGCACCGATTCCTGCATCACTTCGCCGAGCTTGCCGGTGGTCTTGACCATTCCCTTGCCGGGGACGGTCACGCTCTCGATCGTCAGCAGCTCGCCGCCGACCTCTGTCCAGGCAAGGCCGGTGACGGCGCCGATCTGGTTCTCCTCCTCGCCGACGCCGTGGCGGAATTTCCGGACGCCGGCATAGTCGGAGAGGTTGTCGGGCGTGATCTCGACCTTCTCGACCTTGCCTTCGAGAATGCGGCGCAGCGCCTTGCGGGCGAGCTTCGCGATCTCGCGCTCCAAGGTGCGGACGCCGGCTTCGCGCGTGTAATAGCGGATCAGGTCGCGTAGGCCGGCCTCGGTCAGCACGAACTCGTCGCCTTTCAGGCCGTGCGCCTCGATCTGCTTGTCGACTAGATGGCGCTTCGCGATCTCGACCTTCTCGTCCTCGGTGTAACCTTCGAGCCGGATGATCTCCATACGGTCGAGGAGCGGCTGCGGCAGGTTCAGCGAGTTCGCGGTGGTCACGAACATCACGTCCGAAAGATCGACGTCGATCTCCAGATAGTGATCGTTGAACTTGTTGTTCTGCTCGGGGTCGAGGACCTCCAGCAGCGCCGACGCCGGATCGCCGCGGAAATCCTGTCCGAGCTTGTCGATCTCGTCGAGCAGGAAGAGCGGGTTCGACGTGCCGGCCTTGCGCAGGTTGGTCACGATCTTGCCCGGCAGCGAGCCGATATAGGTGCGGCGGTGGCCGCGAATTTCAGCTTCATCGCGCACACCGCCAAGCGACTGGCGCACGAACTCGCGGCCGGTCGCACGGGCGATCGACTTGCCGAGGCTGGTCTTGCCCACGCCCGGCGGGCCGACCAGGCACAGGATTGGGCCCTTCAGCTTGTTAGTGCGGGCCTGGACGGCGAGATATTCGACGATCCGGTCCTTGACCTTTTCGAGGCCATAATGGTCCTCGTCGAGCACGCGTTCGGCCTCGGGGATGTCGCGCTTCAGCTTCGACTTCTTGCCCCAGGGCAGGCCCAGCAGCACGTCGAGATAATTGCGCACGACGGTCGCTTCGGCCGACATCGGCGCCATCGTCTTGAGCTTTTTCAGCTCGGCATTGGCCTTGGCGCGCGCTTCCTTCGACAGCTTGAGCTTGGCGATCTTGGCGGTGAGCTCGGCGATCTCGTCGCCATCCTCTTCCGCCTCGTTGCCGAGCTCGCGCTGGATCGCCTTCAATTGCTCGTTGAGGTAATATTCGCGCTGCGTCTTCTCCATCTGCCGCTTCACGCGGCTGCGGATCTTCTTTTCGACCTGAAGGACGCCGAGCTCGCCTTCCATGAAGGCGAACACCATTTCGAGCCGTCGCGCCGGATCGAACTCGACCAGCAGCGACTGCTTGTCAGCGACCTTGACGGTGATGTTGGCGGCGACCGCGTCCGCGAGCTTCGAGGCATCCTCGATCTCGGCGAGCTGGACCGCGGTTTCGGCCGGCAGCTTGCGGTTGAGCTTCGCGTAATTCTCGAACTGCTCGACCACAGAGCGCATCAGCGCCTTGGCTTCGACGCTCTCGCCGGCGCTTTCGTCGATCAGGGTAACGGTGGCGCTCAGATGCTCGCCATCGCGCTCCAGCGTATCGAGGGAAGCGCGCTGCTTGCCTTCGACCAGCACGCGCACGGTCCCGTCGGGCAGCTTCAGGAGCTGCAGCACGGTCGCGACCACGCCCAGGTCATAAAGGTCGTCGCGATCGGGATCGTCGTTCGCCGGGTCGAGCTGAGCGACCAGGAAAATCTGCTTGTCGGACGTCATCGCCTTTTCGAGCGCCGCCACCGATTTGTCGCGGCCGACGAACAGCGGCACGATCATGTTCGGAAAGACGACGATGTCGCGAAGAGGGAGAACGGGATAACTCTGGGTCATGCAAACTCCGGTTGCGCGGTTTCGCGCGTTTCCCTTCTATATGGTGCGGGTGCCAGAGGCATCAATCATCCTGCGGCCGGGAACCATAGGTGGGAAGCGTTAATATGCCGGTCTCGAAGCTTGATCTGTGGATATTCTGGGCCGGCGCAGTCATTTACGGGCTTGTCGTGCTGGCGGCGCGAATCGGAGCGATGCGGGCGGGGCAGAGCGCGAGCGCGCGTTCGTCGCGGTCGATCGTGGGCATCGCGCTGCAGATTCTCGGTATTTTCCTGGCCGGCGCCGGCGCGGTGCATGGCGGACTGCCGAACGCCGCGCCGCGTTCGATCGCCGCGGGCGTGGTCATTGCGGCCTTGCTGCTGAATGCGGCGGCCTTGTTTCACTGGTCGGCGGAAACGATGGGCAAGAACTGGAGCCTGGTCGCCCGCACGCGCGAGGATCATGAACTGGTGACGTCCGGCCCGTTCGCTTACGTCCGCCATCCGATCTATGTGTCGATGCTGATGTTCCTGTTCGCGCTGGCAGTCGCGACCGGCCATGCGCTGCACTTATTGTGGGCAGTGCCGGTGTTTGCCGCCGGCACGGCAATCCGCATCGCCGAGGAGGAAAAGCTGCTCCGCGCGGCCTTTGGCGCGGCGTTCGACGATTATGTGGGGCGGACGGGCGCGCTTCTTCCCAAGCGGAGCGTTGCTTTTCGCGCGCACCATCGCTAAGTGCGCCCCCGCATTCCGTAGGAACGCCGACACACCATAAGGACGCTCCCTATGAGCGTCCACGCTGGCCGACGAGGTTTCGTCCGCCGGCGTTTTTGGCGTTTGGCATTTCCGCGGGCGTTGGAGTGAGCGAATGTTCGAGACCCTGAGCGAAAGGCTGGGCGGCGTTTTCGACCGGTTGCGCGGCCGTGGCGCGCTGACCGAGGCGGACGTGCGCGCGGCGATGCGCGAGGTCCGCATCGCCTTGCTCGAGGCGGACGTCGCGCTGCCGGTGGTCCGCGATTTCGTCGACAAGGTGACGGAGCAGGCGGTCGGCCAGCAAGTGCTGCGATCGGTCACGCCGGGGCAGCAGGTCGTCAAGATCGTCCATGATGCGCTGGTCGAGATGCTGGGCGCCGATGCGTCGGAGCTGGCGCTGGACGTCGCGCCGCCGGCGATCGTGATGCTGGTGGGCCTGCAGGGCTCGGGCAAGACCACGACGACGGCGAAGCTCGCCAAGCGTTTGTCGGAGCGGGACCGCAAGAAAGTGCTGATGGCCTCGCTGGACGTGAACCGTCCGGCGGCGCAGCAGCAGCTCGCGACGCTCGGCGAGCAAGTGAAGGTCGCGACTCTGCCGATCGTGCAGGGCCAGCCGCCGGTCGAGATCGCCCGCCGGGCGCTCAACGCCGCGAAGCTGCAGGGCTTCGACGTGCTGATGCTCGACACCGCGGGCCGGTTGCACGTCGACCAGGCGCTGATGGACGAGATGAAGGCGGTCGCCGATGTCGCGCGGCCGCAGGAAATCCTGCTCGTCGTCGACAGCCTGACTGGGCAGGACGCGGTCAACGTCGCCAAGAGCTTTTCCGAGCAGGTGCCGCTGACCGGCGTGATCCTGACGCGGATGGACGGCGATGCCCGCGGTGGTGCTGCGCTGTCGATGCGCGCCGTCACGCAGAAGCCCATCAAATTCGCCGGCACCGGCGAGAAGATGGACGGGCTAGAGGCCTTCCATCCGCAGCGCGTCGCTGGCCGCATCCTGGGCATGGGCGACGTCGTCAGCCTGGTCGAGAAGGCGGCGGAGAGCATCCAGGTCGAGGATGCCGAGCGTATGGCCGCCAAGATGGCCAAGGGTCAGTTCGACATGAACGACCTGAAGGCCCAGCTTGCGCAGATGCGGCGGATGGGCGGCCTTGGCGCGCTGGCCGGCATGATCCCGGGCATGAAGGCGGCCAAGCAGGCGATGGCCTCCGGCGCGGTCGACGAGCGCATCCTGCTGCGCATGGACGCGATGATCGGGTCGATGACGCCGAAGGAGCGCGTGAAGCCCGAGCTAATCAACGCCAAGCGCAAGATCCGCATCGCCAAAGGCTCCGGCACCACTGTGCAGGACGTCAACAAGCTCCTGAAAATGCATCAGGAAATGGCGAACGCCATGAAGAAGATCAAAAAGATGGGCGGCCTGAAAGGCCTGGCCGCGATGTTCGGCAAGGGTGGCGCGGGCGCGGCCGGTCTGCCGGGCGGCATGGGTGACATGTTGAAGGGCGCGCCAGGCGGGCTTCCGGGATTGGGTGGCGCGCTGCCGCCAATGCCCGGCAACCTGCCGCCGGGTTTCGAGAATTTTTTGAAGAAAAAGTGACGGCTTCCCCGTCGACCAGACCTAAAGAGTGAAGGAAGAAGATTATGGCACTTTCCATGCGGCTTTCGCGCGGCGGCTCCAAGAAGCGGCCCTATTACCGGATCGTCGTGGCGGACGCGCGGAGCCCCCGCGACGGCCGCTTCATCGAGAAGATCGGCACCTATAACCCGCTGCTGGCGAAGGACAGCCCCGAGCGCGTGAAGCTCGACGGCGAGCGCGCCAGGCATTGGCTGAGCGTCGGCGCGCAGCCGACCGACCGCGTGCTCCGTTTCCTCGATGCCGCGGGCGTCAAGGAGCGTGCGGCGCGCAACAATCCGAAGAAGGCGGAGCCGGGCGAAAAGGCCAAGGAACGCGCCGAGGAGCGGGCCGAGAAGCTGAAGGCGGCCGAGGAAGCCAAGGCCGAGGCCGAAGCCGAGACCGTCGAAGTGATGGCGGAAGCGGTCGAGGAAGCGACGCCGGACGCGACCAACGAGGGCGTGTCGGCAGAGGCTCCGGCCGAAGGCGACACCGAAGCGGCGACCGGCGCGGACGAGCCGCAGTCGGCCGACCAGCCGGCCGAGGGCTGATTACGAACGAAAGCCCCTCCCGCTTGAGGGAGGGGTTGGGGTGGGAATGACCGATCCGAATAACGCCGACCGTTCGGGCCCACCCCCGGCCCCTCCCGCAAGCGGGAGGGGAGAAGAAAAGCGCGTCACGCTTGCCGCGATTGCCGGCGCGCATGGGCTGGGCGGCGAGGTGCGGCTCAAGCTGTTCACCGACAGTGCCGAGGGATTGAAGCGTTATGCGTCCTTCGAGGCCGAGGGACGCGTGCTGACGCTGAAGTCGGTGCGCCCCGCCGGCGCAGGGGCGATCGCGAGCTTCAAGGAAGTGCCCGACCGCACCGCCGCCGAGGCGCTGCGCGGCAAGACGCTCACCGTGCCGCGCGACGCGTTGCCGCCGCTCGGCGAAGGCGAATATTATCATGCCGATTTGATCGGGCTGCCCGTGGTGACGCCCTCAGGTGATTCGGTCGGGACCGTTACCGCGGTCGAGAATTTCGGCGCGGGCGACGTTCTCGACATCGAGAAGCCGGACGGCAAAAGCTTCATGGCGCCCATGCATGCCGTAACGGTCGAGCCCGAACGGCTGACGATCGATCCCGATTTCATCGTCTGACGATTTGACTTGAGGGTCGCGCCGATCCCATTGGTGCAGCGCACAATGGGAGGCGGCAGGTGGTCGATCGGGTCGAGCGTTCCGGGCTGAAAATCGCGGCCGTGCTGGCCGACTTCATCGAGCAGCGCGCCCTGCCGGGCACCGGCCTTTCGCCGGATGCCTTCTGGGCGGGCGCGGCGGACATCTTCGCGCGCTACGTGCCGGAGAATATCCAGATCCTCGCCAAGCGCGACACGATCCAGGCGCAGCTCGACGACTGGCATGCGGCGCGCCGGGGGCAGCCGATCGATCCGGGGGAGTATCAGGCTTTCCTGCGCGAGATCGGCTATCTGGTCGACGAGCCGACGCCGTTCGAAGTGGGCACGGAGAATGTCGACGACGAAATCGCGAAGATGGCGGGGCCGCAATTGGTGGTGCCGTCGCTCAATGCGCGCTTCCTGCTGAACGCCGCCAATGCGCGTTGGGGAAGCCTGTACGATGCGCTCTACGGCACGGACGCACTCCCCGGTGCGGCAAAGCCGGGCGGCTATGACGTGGAGCGCGGGCGGCAGGTGATCGCCTATGCGCGTGCGTTCCTGGACGAGACGCTGCCCGGCTGGGAAAAGGCGCTGACCGGCGAGGAATGCCCGCACCGCTTCGCGACGCGGGAAGGCGGGGTGCTGTTCATGCACAACGGCCTGCATATCGAGCTGGTGATCGACCGCGAGCATCCGGTCGGACGCGACGATCCGCACGGCATTGCCGATGTGGTGCTGGAAGCGGCGCTGACGACGATCGTCGACATGGAGGATTCGGTCGCGGCGGTGGATGCCGAGGACAAGGTTGCGGCCTATGCGAACTGGCTGGGCGTTCTGCGCGGCGATCTGGAGGATACGTTCGATAAGGGCGGCTGCACGGTCACGCGGCGCCTGCAGGCGGACCGGGAATATACAGCGCCGTCGGGCTCCAAGTTTACGCTGCCCGGTCGCAGTCTGCTGTTCGTGCGGAACGTCGGCCATTTGATGACGACGCCGGCGGTGCTGCTGCCCGGGAACGAGGAAGCGCCGGAAGGGATTCTCGACGCGATCGTCACGAGCCTGTGCGGGTTGCATGACGTGAAAGGGCTGGGGCGGTATCGGAACAGCCGCAAGGGTTCGATCTATATCGTGAAGCCCAAGATGCATGGGCCCGAGGAAGCGCGCTTCACCCACCGGCTATTCGACGCGGTCGAGGATCTGCTGGGCCTCGCGCGCCATACGATCAAGGTCGGCGTGATGGACGAGGAGCGGCGGACCTCCGCCAATCTCGCCGCGTGCATCCATGCCGTCCGCGACCGGATCGTGTTCATCAACACCGGCTTCCTCGACCGCACCGGCGACGAGATTCACACTTCGATGCAGGCCGGGCCGATGGTGCCGAAGGGCGAGATGAAGGCCAGCACCTGGATCAAGGCCTATGAGGACAGGAACGTCCGCATCGGCCTGGCTTGCGGGCTCAGCGGCAAGGCGCAGATCGGCAAGGGCATGTGGGCGGCGCCCGATCGCATGGCCGAGATGATGGAGCAGAAGATCGGTCACCCGAAGAGCGGCGCCAACACTGCCTGGGTGCCGAGCCCGACGGCGGCGACGCTGCACGCCCTTCACTATCACAAGGTGGATGTGTTCGCGGTGCAGGAGACGCTGAAGGGCGAGGCGCCGCCGCCGCTCGACGCGCTGCTGACCATCCCGCTCGCGCAAGGGCGGAACTGGACCGAAGAGGAAGTCCGGCACGAGCTGGACAACAATGCCCAGGGCATTCTCGGCTATGTCGTGCGCTGGATCGATCAGGGTGTGGGCTGTTCGAAGGTGCCGGACATCAACGATGTCGGGCTGATGGAGGACCGGGCGACCCTCCGCATCTCCAGCCAGGCGATCGCCAATTGGCTGCTGCATGGCGTTTGCACGAACGAACAGGTGGACACCGCCTTCCTGCGCATGGCCGCGAAGGTCGACGCGCAGAACGCCGGCGATCCGCTCTATCGCCCGATGGCGCCCGATCCCGAGGCCAGCATCGCTTTCCAGGCGGCTCGCGCCCTGGTGTTCGAAGGCATCGCCCAACCCAATGGCTATACCGAGCCGTTGCTGCACAAGTATCGCGCAAAGGCGAAGCTGCGCGCCTGAGCTGAAACCGGAAGAAACGAATCCGCAACAACTTGCAAAGGGTTTGGTAAAAGGTTCCTTTGTAAATTGATTTCCGGGTTGGCAGAGGCTCGGCGGCGTTGCTTAAGGGTAGAAACGCGCGTCGGACTCCCCTAGCGGATGCGCGGATGAGTCTCTCATGTACCGGATTGGGACGAATCGCCGCGCTGGCTCTGGCCAGCGCGTCGACGTTGCTTTGTGCGCAAGTCTATGGCCCGCCTGCCGACAAGAACGTGACCGCGCCTGCGGCCGTTCCGTCCAGCGTTCCGCCCGACTTGGCAGCGATCACGGCGCGCGCCATCGAAGCCAATCCCGATGTGCGCGCCGCGCGCCTCAACAATCGCGCCGCCGCGACCGACATCCGTGCCGCCAAGTGGCAGCAGGGACCGAGCGTGTCGGTGGGGCTGTTCGGTTTTGAGGGCGGCACGCAAGTCGTGCGCAATCAGAATGTCACGGCGAATGTGACCGTCGATCAGCCCATCTATCAGGGCGGCCGGATCAGCGGCGAGATCGACCGCGCGCGCGCGTCCGAACGGCAGAGCCTCGCCATCACCGACGAAACCGCGCAGGACATCGCGCTGCGCGTCGCCAATGCCTATTATACTTATGTCGGCGCCGTCCGCCGCGTGGGGGCGCTCGACCAGGGGCTGACGGAGCACCGCTCGCTCGTTTCGTCGATCGAACGGCGGGTGCAGCAGGAAGTAAGCCCGACCGTCGATCTTGAGCTCGGCCGGTCGCGCACCGCCCAGCTTCTGCAGCAGCAGATTGCCGCAAAGGCGCAGGCCGATGCCAGCCTGCAGCAGCTTCGTGTGCTGCTCGCCGACCCGAGCTTCACGCCCAATGTGCCGCCGAGCTACGATCCCGCTGTCTATCACCCCAGCGAGGCGGGCGCGGTCGAGAGCGCAACCACCTGCTCGCCGACGCGCAAGCGCCTGCAGGCCACGGCCCAGGTCGCACGCGCCGATCAAAAGGTCGCGCGGTCGCAATATCTGCCGCACCTTTCGGCGCAGTTTTCCAGCAACGAAGTCACCGGCGATCGCGTTGGCCTGTCGCTGACCACGGCGCTGAATGGCGGCCTCGCCCCGATCGAGGCGGAGCGTGCCGCCAAGGCGCGCCGCCTCGCCGCCGAGATGCGCGTGGGCTCCGCCGATGTGGATGTGCAGACGCAGCTCGCCGCGGATTTCGCAGAGAATGCCGCAGCACGCGAACGCGTCATTGCCGGCCGCACTGCGGCTGAGGCAGCGCGCGGCGTTACCGATTCCTATCAACGCCTGTTCGTCGTCGGCCGCCGGAGCTGGCTCGACGTGATGAACGCGGCCCTTGAAGTCACCCAGGCCGAGCTGGCCGTGCAGGATGCGGAAGTGAGCGCGATGGCTTCGGCCGCGCGCATCGGCCTCCGCACCTGCCGCTGGCAGCCGCAACCGCAGATCAGTCGATGACAGCACCCCTTCCTGTACTTATCGAACGCCTTGCCCGCGAGCGCGGCGCCGATCTGCCGCCCGACTGGTCGGGCGCGCCCCTCGATCTCGCCGTGCTTGGCGGAGAGGACGGTCTTGCCATCCTCGCCGGAAATGCCGGCTGGGACTTGCCGCGGCGGGTCGATGGCCGTCCGCGCGCAAACCGCTTCCCGCTGCTGGCCTGGACGCCCGAAGAAGGCTGGCTGCTCGCCGAACAGATGGAAGGCCATGCGCGGCTGCGCGTGTGGGACGGGACGGCGCGCTCGATGCCCTATGATCCGGACATTGCGCTGTTCGACGTGACCTTGCCCGAAGCTGCGGTCGCGCGGACGCACAACTCGGCGTTCGACGTGTTCTGGAAAGCGATGTGGGCGCGCAAGGATGTGCTGATCGCGGCGACGGTCGCGACCATCGTCGCCAACATCATCACGCTCGCCACCTCGCTCTATTCGATGCAGATCTACGATCGCGTCATTCCGCGTGCCGGCTATTCGACGTTGTGGGTGTTGACGATCGGCGTGCTGGTCGCGCTGTTCCTCGACTTTGCGCTGAGGACGACGCGGGCGCTGATGATCGAGCGTGAATCGGCGCGGATCGACCACGACGTCTCCGAATATTTCTTCGCCCGCGCACAGGCGGTGCGACTGGACGCGCGGACCGGCGGCGTCGGCACGATGGCGGCGCAGCTCCGCGGGCTGGAGCAGGTGCGGGCGATGATGTCGTCCGGCTCGCTGTTCCTGCTTGCCGACCTGCCGTTCGCTCTCTTCTTCGTGCTGGTGATTTTCGGGCTGGGCGGCGCGTTGGCGTTGGTGCCGCTGGTCAGCCTGCCGATCGCGCTCGGCATCGCCTGGGGGCTGGCGCGGCTGATCCGCAAGGATACGCAGCGGGCGCAGATCAGCGGCAATCTGAAGAACGGCCTTCTCGTCGAATCGATCGACGCGGCGGAGACGATCAAGGCCAATCGCGGCGGCTGGCAGATGCTTTCGCGCTGGAACCGGCTGATCGAGGAAATCCACGCGTCGGAAGATCCGGTCAAGCGCTGGACTTCGACCGCGGGCTCGATCTTTTCGACCCTGCAGCAGATCGCCTATGTCGCGTTGATCGCCTTCGGTGCGATCGCCGTGACCTACGGCAAGATGACGACCGGCGGGCTGATTGCCTGCGCGATCATCGCCGGGCGCGTAAACGGTCCGCTGGTGACGCAGCTTCCCAGCCTGATCGTGCAATGGGGCTATGCGCGCGCGTCGCTGAAGATGCTCGACAATATCCTCGCGCTGCCGATGGACGAAGATCCCGACGTGCAGGGCCTGCGCCCGAGCGCGATCAACGGCGCGCTGCGATTGGAAGGCGTGCGCTTCGCCTATCCGGGTGCGCGCGAAGGCGTGGACCTGCCGGTGCTCGAGATTCGCGAAGGCGAGCGCGTGGCGATCATCGGCGGCATCGGCTCCGGCAAGACGACCTTGCTGCGGCTGCTTGCGGGCCTTTACCGGCCGCAAGCGGGACGGGTGATGATCGGCAGCCTGGACGCCGCACAGCTCGCGCCCGATGTGCTGCGCCAGCATATCGGCTATCTGGCGCAGGACTATCGCCTGGTGAACGGGACGCTGCGCGAGAACCTGCTGCTTGGTCTCTCCAACCCCGGCGACGATGCCGTCATGAAAGCGGTGCAGGCGAGCGGGCTGATGCAACTGGTCAGCGGCCATCCGCGCGGGCTCGACCTGCCGATCTTCGAAGGCGGGCGGGGCCTGTCGGGCGGACAGCGCACGTTGGTCGGTCTGACGCGGCTGCTGCTCGCCAAGCCGCCGGTGCTGCTGCTTGATGAGCCGACGGCGAATCTGGACGATGCCGTCGAGGGAATGGCGCTGGGCGCCGTCGCCGGCCAGCTTGCGCCGAACTCGACGCTGATCGTCGTCACGCACAAGCTGCGGCTGCTGTCGCTGGTCAATCGCGTGATCGTGATGGCGAACGGCAAGGTGGTGCTCGATGGGCCGACCGGCGAAGTGGTGAAGAAGCTCCAGGCGCCGCCTCCGCGGCCCAAGGTGGAGGCCCAGGCGTGACCCGGACGCGCGGCTCCCTGATCGTCATCGTACTGGCGACGCTGGCGGTGCTCGGCTTTCTGGTCTGGTCGGCCTGGGCCGAGCTCGACCAGATCACGCGCGCCCGCGGGCAGGTCATCCCGACCGGCCGGGTGCAGACCGTGCAGGCGGCCGCCGAAGGCACCATCAACGCGATCATGGTCAAGGAAGGCGACCACGTCGCCAAGGGCCAGCTGCTGGTCGCGCTGGACAAGGTCAGCACCGGGGCGGCGGTCGAGGAAGGCAAGGCGCGCGTCGCCGCGCTGAAGGCGACGATGGCGCGGATCGAGGCGGAGCTGTTCAACAAGCCGCTGGTGTTTCCGGCGGAAGTGAACGGCTTTCCGGAGCTGGCGAGCAACCAGCGCATGCTGCTGGAACGCAGGCGCGGCGCGCTCAACGCCGATGTTGCCGCGCTTGGCGCGCAGCTTTCGCTTGCGCGGCAGGAGCTGAACCTCAATCGGCCGCTGGTCCAGTCCGGCGACATCGCACGGGCCGAGCTGCTGCGGCTGCAGCGTTCGGTGTCCGACCTGTCGGGCCAGATCGCCAGCCGGCGCAGCCGCTATCTCGCCGACCTTCAGACCGAATATGCGCAGACGCAGGAGCAGCTCACCACCGCCGAGCAGGCGCTCACCCAGCGCGCCGACCAGCTCACCAATTCCGAGCTGCGCGCGCCGGCGGCGGGCGTGGTCAGCAATCTGCGCGTCACGACCGTGGGCGCGGTGCTGCGGCCCGGCGACGAAGTGATGCAGATCATTCCGGCGGGCGCGCGGCTGATCGTCGAGGCGCATCTGTCGCCGGCGGAGATCGCTTTCATCCGCCCCGGCCAGGACGCGTCGGTGAAGTTCGACGCCTATGATTCGTCGATCTACGGCAGCGCCAAGGGCCGAGTGATCTTCGTCAGCCCTGACACCACGACCGTCTCCAAGCCCGACGGATCGGGACAGGAAAGCTACTACCGCGTGCAGCTCGACGTCGACACGGCGCCGATGCACCCGAAGAATCCCGGTGAGCGGATCGTGATCCAGCCGGGCATGACCGCGACGGCCGAGATCAAGACCGGGCGCACGACCGTGTTCCGCTATCTCACCAAGCCGATTCTGAAGACGACGTCGGAAGCGATGGGGGAAAGATGAGGGCGGTTTCAGGGCTTGGGCGCTCGGCCCCAGGCGCCGGTGACATGACGCGCTTCTCTCGCTGGGCAGGCATTGCGTTGGCGATTGGCTTGATCGCAATTTGCGCGATTGGGGGCGGCTCCGCGCGCGTCGATGTGACCTCGCTTTTGATTGTCCGGTCCGCCGCTGTTCTCACAGCCGCCGCGATGATGCTCCTGCCCAGAGAGAGAGGCGGACACGGGGGGCGAGCAGTTTTATGGTTTCTAAGCATTCTCTCCCTTTGGATGATCGCTCAGGCGATCCCCTTGCCGCCGGCGATATGGCTGTCGCTGCCAGGACATGAGAGATTTGGCGATGCGGCCGCGGCGGCGGGCATCGCGCAGCCTTGGCGGCCGATCTCCGTTACGCCGGATCTCACCCTCAGTGCGTTGGCCGACCTCGTCGTCCCGGTAGCGGTCGCGTTGAGCGTAGAAGCGGTCCGCCCGCGAGATCAGCACTGGATTTTGGCGGCTATCCTCGCCTTCGGGATTCTCAGCTGTCTGGTAGGCGTGGTGCAGGTCGCGACCGGCGGTTTGCACTACTATATCTACCATCATCTCGGTGCGACGGGCCTGTTTGCCAATCGCAACCACCAAGGCGCATTTTTAGCGCTTTGTCTACCGCTTCTCGCTGTCTGGAGAGTCGAGGGCACGCGTCATTTGCCGATGCTGGCTCGCAATGTGCTTGCCAGCGCGGCCGCCGCCCTATTTGTAGTTATGATTGTCGTCGGCGGCTCCAGAGCAGGATTGCTTTTGGGCGCCATTGGGGCAGTCGGCTTCGTCGCCTTGGCGACAGGCTCCGCAACGGGCGCTCGCATAAAACGCCGCTGGATCATCGCCGCCGCCGTCGTGCTGGCATGCGTCGCCGTGCTTGTCCTGTTTGGTCGGGCAACGGCTTTGGACCGCCTTTTTGCGACGGGCAGTATCGAGGGCGAAGCGCGGTTCGATCACACGCCCTTGGTCGTTCGAATAATCAGGGACTTCATGCCATTTGGATCGGGGTTTGGGTCGTTCGATCCTGTCTTTCGAATTTACGAGCCGGACAATTTCCTCAACCCAGGCTACTTCAACCATGCGCACAACGATTACCTGGAACTTGTGTTAACGGGGGGCGTGCCTGGCGCCCTGATATTCGCTGGGTTTGGCATCTACGTAGTGCGCCGATTGCTGCCGCGAAACTGGTCCGCAAGAGAACCGGCGGACGGGGCGCTTTGGCGAAGAGCATCGGCGCTGGCGCTGGCGATCCTTCTTTTGCACAGCGGAGTAGACTATCCGCTTCGCGTTCCTTCTCTCGCCGCCGTGGCGACGTGTCTGGTCATATGGTGCTTGATGCCTTACAAGCGCCGCATGAAATCGACGGACCGCCTGCCGAAGGTTGGGGGTTCCCCTGACCGGGTAGTTCTCGCTAGATGAGCACTGCGGTTTAAACGAAATCTAACGAAGAGAAGCTGTTGACCTTGCTCCGCCCCTCCATGCTGGCGTGCCTTGTCGTCCTGCTCAGTGCAGGCTGCGCGTCGCCCAACAAGTTCGTCGGCCGTCCGGACGTGCAGTATGTCGACAAGGGAACGCTGCCGCCCCCAGGGCGAGAGGATCTGATCCTCGAGCAACGATCGTACCTCATCGGCCCGTTCGACACGGTGAAGATAGACGTTTACGGCGTGTCGGACATCAGCCAGACCGCTCAGGTCGACGCTAGCGGCAAGCTTGCATTGCCTCTCGTCGGCGAGATCGACGCGTCCGGACGAACAACGGCCGAGCTGGCTGGGGAAATTCGTCGCGCTTTGATGCGCTATGTTCGCGATCCGCAGGTGACGGTCACGGCGGACACGGTCAATCAGATGGTGACGGTCGACGGACAAGTCCAAAAGCCGGGCCTGTATCCTGTAACAGGGCGAATGACGCTGCAGCGGGCGGTTGCCCGGGCGGAAGGGCTTACGGAATACGCCAGCGCGAATTATGTGATCGTGTTCCGCCGTGTGAACAAGCAGCAGATGGCTGCGCTTTACGATTTGCGGGCAATCAGACAAGGCATATACGAGGATCCCGAAGTGTTCGCTAATGACGTTATCTACGTGGGAGAGAATGGCGGACGCAGGGTCTTCGACGCGGTGCTGAAGACGTCGCCATTCCTTGTGAGCCCGCTGGTTGCGATCTTGCAAAACCGCTGACCGTATTCGAAGGAAAACTCGTTGCAACTGATTACGGTTGATCGTTCGCGCCAAGGCATGGGCGTAGAGCCGACTTTTGACGCCGCCGACATTAGTGGTCGGAGGGGGGGCGAGGAAACTCCCATTGTCGCTTACGCGATTTCCGTCTTGCGGCGCCGCAAGTGGATCTTAATTGGCGCAGTGGCTGCCGCGCTGTTCGCCGGTATTCTCGTTACGCTTTTGATGACGCCGAAATATACGGCGACGGCATTGCTGGAAATCCAACGCGAGGACCGCAACGTCGTCGAAATCGAAGGTGCCACTCCCCGCGCTGGCATGGTCGACCAGGAATTCTACGAGACCCAATATGGTCTCCTGCGCTCGCAGACCTTGGCTGAACGAGTTGCGCGCAGCCTGCGTCTGGACCAGAGTCCGGAATTCTTCCAGACGATGCGCGTTCCGGTGCCGGAAGACTGGTTTCATAATGGCATGCCCACACCGCAATATCGCGATGAGAGAGTGCGGGTTGCCGGAGAGCTTCTCCTGAAATCACTCACCGTAGAGCCAGGTCGGCTTTCTCGGCTGGTGCGAGTGTACTTCACCAGTCCCGATGCTGCCTTGTCGCAGAAGGTTGCCGATGCCTGGGGCAAGAACTTCATCCAGTTGACGCTGGAGCGCCGCTTCGAGGCGACCTCTTATGCGAGAAATTTTCTTGAAGACCGATTGAATCAATTGCGCGGGCGGATCGACGAGTCCGAGAGGCGACTGGTCGATTATGCGTCGCGACAAGGTATCGTGAATCTGCCGAGCGAAGGGAGTTCCAACGGCACTGAATCGCGGTCGGAGCGGTCATTGCTGGTCGATGACCTAGCGACGCTGAACCAAGAGCTCTCCAAGGCAACTGCCGATCGCGTGCGGGCCGAAAGTCGGCTGGGCTCTTCCGGCTCAGCCGTAACTGAGGCGTTGGACAATCAAGCTATTTCCGGTCTTCGGCAGAAGCGCGCCGAATTGTCATCCGACTATGCGAAGCTGCTCGTCCAATTCAAACCGGATTATCCACCAGCTCAGGGCCTCAAAACACAGATTGACCAGCTCGATCGTGCGATCTCGCGCGAAGAAGGCCGGGTCACGCAGACGTTGGGTGGAACATATCAATCGGCCGTTGGGCGAGAAAACGCATTGCGCCGCAAGGTCAATGAGTTGACCGGGCGAGTGCTAGACCTGCGCCGGCGAAGCATTCAGTATAATATCTATCAACGAGATGTTGATACAAATCGTCAGCTGTATGATGCGCTTCTCCAGCGCTACAAGGCGATTGGAGTGGCGGGAGGCGTTGGCGTCAACAATATTGCCATCGTAGACGGTGCGAAGCTTCCGGAGAAGCCGTCCAGTCCCAAACTGACCTTGAATCTCTTGCTCGCGATACTCGCGGGTTTGGGGATCGGCACTCTCGCCATTTTCCTCATTGAGCAGATCGATCAGGGGGTGTCGGATCCCGCCGAGGTAGAGAAGCGCCTTGGTGTCCCTTTGATCGGAACGATTCCACGAACATCAAAGGATATTTACGATCAGCTGAGAGACCCCAAATCGGCGCTAGGCGAGGCCTATTTGTCGCTTCGCACCAATCTTGCGTTCGCGACCGACCACGGCATGCCGCGAACTATCGCCGTAACGAGTTCCCGGCCCGCCGAAGGCAAGTCTACGACGAGTTTCGCGCTGGCGCTTTCGCTTGCGCGGAGCGGTCGCCGAGTATTGCTAATGGATGGAGATATGCGGTCTCCGTCGGTTCATCATATGTTCGGGATTGAGAACGAAGCCGGTCTCAGCAACATTTTGGCAGGTGCCGCTCAATATCCCGAGCTGCTCAAGGAGGTCGGCATCGAGAACCTGGCGGTACTGACGGCTGGCCCACATCCGCCAAGTGCACCCGAGTTGCTGGCAAGTGCTCGCTTTCCCGAACTTCTGAAGGATCTGCTTGACCGGTTCGATAATGTCGTACTGGATATCCCGCCCGTAATGGGCCTTGCGGATGCTCCGCTGGTTGGAAGCAGGGTAGAGGGCACGATCTTCGTTCTCGAATTCGGTGCGACTCAGATGGGCACCGCAGGTGTGGCGCTTGAGCGCTTGCACGGCGCCAACGCAATGGTTGTCGGATGCGTCTTGACCAAGTTCAATGCCAAGCGCGCCAACCTCGGCTATGGTTACGATTACGGCTATGGCTATGGTGACAATGTGAAGCGAAGCGAAACGGCGGGGTGAGGCTGCCCAAAACAGGCGGGCTGGCGGCAGAGCGCCATCGCCGATGGACTGAGCGAAGCCTGATTGCCCTATCGTCCCTGATCGGGCTGTATTTTGTTCTGACGGTGACTTTCGCGGACGTATTTCGAAGCCGGGCTCCAGAGTTAGCGCTTCGGGCCGCGCCATGGGATGGACTGGCAAAGTCGCAATGGGCAAGTCGCCTTAGCACTGGCGGTCTGAAGCCGTCGCTTATTCCGCAGGCCATTTATCTCGCGCAGAACGCGCTTCGCCGAAGTCCAGTCGATCCGGTCGCAGCGCGAGTGCTGGGCATCGCCTTTACATTGAACAAT
This sequence comes from Sphingomonas tabacisoli, assembly GCF_042678385.1. Lineage (NCBI taxonomy): Bacteria > Pseudomonadati > Pseudomonadota > Alphaproteobacteria > Sphingomonadales > Sphingomonadaceae > Sphingomonas > Sphingomonas tabacisoli. The sequence goes on along the minus strand of NZ_JBHUDY010000001.1, from coordinate 2,486,821 downwards.
CACCCTAGGGCCGCGGCCAAGTCGATAGTCTATTCCGAGACAATCTCCCGGCGAGATTTGCCAACACAGTTATGGTTTATTGAACGGGCCGTACAGGCGAACAACATTCCGGAAGCGCTCGTCCATTACGATCGAGCACTTCGGGTCAATGTGGCAGCACGCGATACGCTTTTTCCCATTCTGGTCGCCGCCTCAGACGATCCGACGATCAGACGTCCGCTGATTGATATTCTGCGGCATGGGCCGTCTTGGCAGGGCGCATTTGTCCACCAGTTGATCGGCACCAGCATATCAGCGGATCCGATCTACGATTACATAATCGACCTTGGCTACACCTCCCGTGATCCCGTCCACCCCGATTTCATGCCGAGGGCAATCCGCAGGCTTGCGGAAGGGGGCGAGGTGGCCAAGGCTCTCGATCTGTACGCACGGGACCGACATATCTCGCGCTCAGCGATCCCTTGGATCCGGAATCCCGATTTCGCCGACGATGACCGACTGCCTCCATTTGATTGGCTGATCGAGGATCAAGTCGACCTTGTAGGGGTGAAGCAAGCTCGTCCCGACGGGAGCGGGATGGCGTTGGGATTGCGAGCCACCGAAGGTAAGGACGGTATTGTGGCCCGGCAGCTGTTGTTGCTTCAGCCTGGCCTGTATGAGCTGAGTGCAAGGGTTGGCGATACTGCCGGTTCTGAAATCAGCCGACCCCGGCTGATTGTAAGTTGCGGACCTGCTGCCTCGACCGAGCGCTTGCTCAACATCCCATTTCCTGAAGCGCCTTCATCCGGGCGTGCGATAAGCACGAACGTACGTGTTCCCGCAAAGTGTGCACAGCAGTGGCTGGCCTTTGACGCCCGCTCGGCGGAGCCGGATTCGGCAGTTCCTTGGATCACTGCTCTCAAACTGCGTCGACTTCAGGAGGGAAAGTGATGGCGGGCTCCGCGCTTTCTGAACGCAGCGCGCCCGTACAGGTGCTTGATGCCCGCGCGATGAATGCCGAAATCGCACTTCTTCTTTTCGCCTTCGCTTTGCCTTTTACCCGATTGGTGGAAGTCGATCTGATCGGCGTTCTGTATATTCACGATCTTCTGACCTTTCCGCTGCTCATCGCGTTGCTGCTCCGGCCGCATGCAATCGAAATGCTTCGACCGATGCGCCTTTTCCTCCTGCTGCTTGGGGTATGGCTCGTCGGAGCGGTGTTGACCGATCTGGTGCGGCATACAGCTCCCAACGATTACATGCGGGGCTGGTCCAGAATTGCCCTGTTTGGCGGCAATACAGTCATGCTCTGGCTCCTGTCGCGGGGCCGTATAAGAGTTCTGATGGCTTACGTGTTGGGCGCAGGTTTGGCGCTTGCGGCAAATACCCTGATCAATCCAACAGCTCTTATGGCTGAAGATCCTTGGAAATTCGGCATTGGATATGGGCTTGCGATCACTTGCGGGGTGGTTGCCACCTCTCGCATTTTACAGAGGATGTTCACGATACATTTTGGATCGGTCCTCATCGGGGCCGTTGGGCTTGCAAGTCTGTTCCTGAATTCGCGATCGCTCTTTGCTATTTGCCTTCTTGCTTCCGCTTACGGATTTTTGGCTTCTTACGTTAGCCGCCACCCTCGCTTTGCGAGCAAGGTGAACCCCCTTGCCTTCGTCGGTTTTATTCTGGTCGGACTGGTTGTCGGCAATTTCATGATCCTGGCTTATGGAGAACTCGCGTCCACCGGCGTGCTCGGCCATGCGGCACAGGCCAAATACTATGCCCAGCTCGGCGGAACGAGCGGATTGAACGTGATTATCGGCGGACGCCCCGAGGCGCTTGTTTCGTTGCAGGCGATCGCGGATTCCCCGATCATCGGGCATGGATCATGGGCCCGCGACCCTTATTATTCCCTCCTGTACTTTTCGAGCCTCAAAGAAGCTGGCCTTCAGGCTACCGATACGTATCAGCAACTCGGCGAACTCAGCGAGTTCCTTATCCCCTCACATTCATATGTGTTCGGCACATGGGTGGAAGCGGGCATCGCCGCAGTGCCGATCTGGATTTACGTCATGTTGCTGGCATTCCGCGCTCTGTATGCGAATGTCCGATTGCGAACGGAGGCCAATGCCCTCATTTCTCTCGTGGCGTTGGTGGTGATGTGGGACGTGTTGTTTTCGCCCTTCGCCTCCGATGCACGGATTTCGAAGGCGATCGAAGTGTGTATTTTGATCGCGGCGAACGAGCGGCTGCGCAGGGCCGGTCAAGCGCAAAGTAGCTCCGCACTTGCCAGCTCCGGGAGGGCGCAGCCGGGATCGGCCGGATCCGCGCGCCAGCTTTGGAAAAGATAACGCAAACCCCCACTGGCGTGGCGATTAGCCGCCGCGCGTCTCTGGTCCTTCCGTTGGCCGGTGGCGCCACCGCGGCACTCGCCTCACAGACCTCGCAAGCGCCCGCTGTAAAGGGTCAGCTGGATGGCGCTACAGGGGTCAGTCTCAATCGCTATGGATTCCGGGGCGATGGCCGGACAGACGACACGCGGGCTTGGCGCGACGCGATCGAGGAAGCCGCGGCGAGAAATATCCAGTATATTTTCGTCCCTCCCGGAGAAACCGGCGTCTCTACCGTCAGCGAGCCTATTGTCCGGGGGAAGCTGCCGGCTGGGCTGTCATTCATTGGCGAAGGCTCGCGGAACGGGACGGCGATTCATGTGGGCGTTCGTTTGCGCTACACAGGAGCGGAGACGTGTTGGTTTATCAATTTCCCGGACTTCTCTCCGGTCGAAGTTGGGCAGTGGAGCTGGCGCGGTCTTGCTTTCGAGGCCATCGATCCGCGCGCGACGATGTTCGACTTCAACGATGCCGCGAACCACGCACCCGTCGATGGCGGGGGCCATAGTTATCTGGTGCATGCAAGATTTGAGGGGTGCTTTTTGAAAGGCGGGCAAGGGGGTGCTCGGCAAACTGGCGACGGCATACGCGCAGCAAAATTATTCGACCTTTTCATCGATAAGAATTGCTCGATCCGCGACTGGCGCAGAGGGGTGTGGCTCCGGGGATGCGACGATTGCACCATCGAAGCGCGAATGGATCTCAATACTCGCAATATCCACCACGAGAACAGCGGCACGTTCGGAAGCAACTTACAAATCAGGTCTAATTTCCTGGGCCGTTGTCCACCGCAAAATGCGGAACCAGCCTATATCGTTTTTGACAGCGGGAGCGGAACGCTCTGCATGGGTACGTTTTTCGAAGGCATGGGCGCGGAGCGGGCGCTTTTATATCTGAATGGGTACGGGACGACGCTGGTCGGCAACCGGTTCGCGGGCGCACCCTTTTTTGAAATGGGGCCGCAAGCGCGCGAACTCACACTGATCACTCCAGCTTGCCCGGTCGAACAGAAGGCCTGGCGTCCGATCATACACCCGCCCGAGAGCTGGGATTTCGGGTACCAACAGCAGGATTATCGCGCTCTTGTCCTTGGCGGCACCAAGAACTTTCGAAAGACCGCCGGGGCGCATCCACGGCTGCTCATCGGTGACGCATTCCCGCAATATAGCGACAGTGGTATTCCCTTGGCGCCGCCACATGACGCTGATTTTCTCGCGGACGCGCGAGGTTGCCGGCCACGCAAACGTCTGCTGACCGCTCTCAACAACTGGGGCAAGGTGGAGGGCACCCCTGCCCAGTCGGGATCCACGGCCATCCAGCACGATCAAGGAAGTTGCGGTTGGCTGCTCCGGTTGGACCCCGGCCAAGAGCATCCCGGCATCGCCGCCGAGTTTATAATGGGCGTCGACATTCAGCCCGGCGACACGCTTCGTATTCGCCTGCGTTATGCCACTACTGAAGCAAGTGCTTGGACGCTCTTGGCGCAACGAAATTTCGGCTCGGACCATTCCCTAATCCAAGCATTGCCCGAAAGCGATTTTGGCCTCGCAGAAGCCCGCATCGAGACGCGCGGTTGGAAAGCAGGTGACACGTTGGGAATACTGGTCCTGAAGAGACCGAGCGCTCGTGCAACGTGCCTGCTCGACTTTGTCGAATTCCTGATTGACGATGGTCATGACGCGGCAATCGACGCACTGACCAAGCAAGTCCAGGCACTGTCCGCTCGCTTAGCAGACGCCGAACGAAGATTAGGCGCGCCCGGTGTTCCGCCGCGCTAGGCTTGCGTTCGTGCTGCCTTTACCACACGTGCGCGCCCGCTCGACACAAGGCGCCGGGCTTGAATCGCGCGAAAACTGCGCTCTCCAAGTATAATGTGCGCTAACTTACGGCGTATCAGCAGTTTCGCGATCTTGACTTGTTCGAGAATTCCCATCGCTTGGACGTCGCGCAGTTCCCTATATTGCTTCAGCAGTGATCGCCAGCTCCCGGTGGAGTTCGACACGCCCCCATAGGAGAAACAGCCGATCGCGATTGGGACATGACTATAGGGAAGGCTAGAGAAAGCTTCCTTCAGAAACTTCGTATCCGCAGCGAAATGCATGTCGGCCGAATATGATACGCGCCGATGAAACAGGGTTGGGATCAATATCGATTGATGGGTCGGGAGATCGCCGGAATTTAAAGACTTTGCATCAATGACTGGTGCATCGACGTATAGGGATTGGCCTCCGACAACGAAGATCGAGTCGCCATAAATGAGAACGTGGTCCAGGTCGTTTTCTCTTTCCTCCAAGAGATCGAGGAGGGCGCTCGGGTCGGCGACCCGATCCCCGGAGTTCATGAATAAAAGCGAGCGGCCGCCGGCAGCTGCAATGCCCTTGTTCATTGCGTCATATTTGCCCGTGTCGGGTCCGTGAAGATGGATCGCGCGCGGAAAGCTGCGCGCAACAGCGGCACAAGAGTCATCCGGCGATCCGTCGACGATCAGCCATTCGATTCTATCCGCGGCCAACAGGTCTGGTGCACTCTCAAGCGTGGCACGAAGATCTGCGGGATTGCGATAACACACAGTCACAATGGTCAGCAAAGGCACGTACAGCTCCAATCCGGTTCTAGCGCCGCTGAGCCGTCACGGAAGCCCGATAGCCGCGCTCCTCCAGCAGCCCCAGCGCCGTCGCCATGCGGAACGTCCATGTGCCGACCTCATGCAGTCGGGCAAGGTTGCGGGCGACGAGCTGCTGATGCTGGTGCAGGTTGGCCAAGAGCCGGTCGAGCTGCCCTGTGGGGTCACCAGTGTCGATTGGTATCACGGGATCGTAGCCGAACAAATCCTGCAACTCCGAAGGGCAGCGGCCCAAGATCAGGCAACCCGCAGCCATCCCTTCCAGATAGCGCAGGGTGAGAGTCTCGATATTGCCGGAGCGAGAGGGATGCGTAAGCGAAGACGGTAGGCATACCAAAAGCTTGGTATCCTCCAGACCCGCCTTCAGCGCTTGGCGACCCGCAAACACCAGCGACGTGGGCGTTTGCTGATACCGATGGACATACTCCCGATCCCTGCAATGACCGGCGATCGCGTCATGATACCAATCCCACCGGCGCCCGAGTTCAAGGACGTCGACGTTTCTCGCTGCGAGCGGCCGGGCTGGATCGAAGAACGCGGAGTCGACAGCTTCAGGAAGCCAGAGCGCGTCCAGGCCAGGCACGCGCTCCCGCATCTCCTCGGCTGCCTGACGAGCGGTGAACAAAGCCGTTCGAACCTTCAGCGTGCGAAGCAGGTGCGTCCAGCGACCGAATTCCGGCGGCCAGCAGTCGAAGGCGAAGGGAACGACTTCGGCGAAAAGCGCTTGGGGGAATGTTCGATAAAAGCACGGCCCCATCATGGGTACGAGATACGCCACGTTCGAATAGGAGGTGAGGCGCCGATAGAGGCCGGATCGTGCCGCAACCTTGCCGGCAAGGCGAATTAAACCGGCATCGTTGTTGACGCCTCGCACACCACATTCAGAGAGCGCGCGCTCCACTGGCTGAACGGCATCGTCGGAAGTGTGTCCGCGATTGCGAGCGGCCAGATAGCGCAGTGTAGTGAAGTGCATTGTCGCTCGCGAACCCAGTCGTGGGATCCCGTAGATTACGCCGCCCATCCTCGCAATCCAGAGGACCTCTCTTTGACCCGCGGGGGCGCTGCATCTAATGAGCTGCAAACCTTGCGAGATCGATCGCCGAAAGGATTAGCGTTGACGCCGAAGAGGATGCTGTTCGGCATCAAGCAGTTTCAGCAGGGATGGGGAGGTGCGCCGGAGTCGCTGCGGCTGCTGGCAAAGCACTTGCAGGAAATCGACATCGCCTGCGACGTGTTCGACGGGCGTGGCTTGCACCGGGATGTCGGCAAGCTCGATCTGTTGCCGGAACCTGGCGCGCCGGTAAGCTCTTTCGACTTCGGCGATGTCGCTGCCTATCATTCCTACTGGCAAGCCGGGCCGTGGCAGCACCCCTACCGAACATGGCGGATCGTCCGCGCTATGGCGCCGGGACAACTCTTCTTCTACATGCCGCGGGGTGGATTGGCCGACATCGAATTCCGGCGGTTCCGCGATCTTAAGAAATTTCCCTACTACAGCCTTATTGAGCGGCGAATCCTGACCCGCGCAGATCGGATTGTGTTTTCATCGGAATACGAAAGGCAAAGCAGCTATCGCGCCAGATCGGTACGAGCTGCGAGCATCGTGATACCGGACTTCTTTCAAAATGCCGACTTGTTCACGCTCGCAGAGGAGAGGGCTTTACGAACTCAGTCGCCGGCGCGCGAGGGTGGGCAGCTAACGGTTTCATTCCTTGCGGAGATACGTCCGCTTAAGGGGCTGCTGCCTCTCATTGAGGGATTTATCCGCTTCGTACGGGCTACTCGCCTGTCATCCAGGGTCGTCCTGAAAGTTGCTGGCGGCCTCCGGCCTGGCTCACGATCTTACCTAGCCAGTGTTCAAGACATGCTTCGCCAAAGCTCGGATGTCCGTATCGAGTTGATGGGGCCACTTCATCACGCAGACCGCAAAACCTTTTATGCGCAATCCGATGTTTTCGTCGTGCCCAGCTTTTCCGAATCCTACGGATTAACGGTTCTCGAGGCTTTGAGTGCGGGATGCACCGTGATCGCCGGACCGAACATCGGCGTCTTAGAATATTTGCCGAATGTGTCCGGGCTCACCGTGATGCCTGCCGTAAACGCGAGCGAGATAACCCGAGCCCTGCACGAAACGTCGTCCCAAGCGGATTTCAGTCTCAGCGCTCGTACAAAGCGACGGGAATCTGCCCAGCTTGGCATCGATTTCATCAACCGGCTCGCACTGGACCGGTTCGGCTCATTCCTTCGCTAGCTTCAGTCTGACTATGGGCGGCGATACCGCTGCCACATCGCCGGCCGGCGCCAATTCATTATTCGTCCTGGCTGCATCATAGCGGAAGTGCACGTGGCAGGGGGGTATCCCCCCCTGCCACGAACCATATTTACGCAAAGGAAAGATCGCTCGCCGGTATCAACGCTTTCCAATCGAGCCCATTAGTGAAAATCATGTCCGAAGCGGACAGCTGACTGGGGCTATTGAGATTGTCGAATACGATCTGCCCGGAAAGCGCTGCGCCGCTATCCGAGTGGAATTGGCCGAGGTCGAGGACCAGATTCTGACCCTGAACGGACAAGGCCGCCGATACGTAGGTGAAGGTCAGTTGGCCGTTTCCCAAATCGCGCAGGTGCGAGAAATCCAGCAAATCAGACTCGGAATGATTGAATCTGATGATTGCATCCGCCCAGGTGCCGCCGTCAGGATCGAAGATGTAGGTGTCTGCGCCGACGCCGCCATCGATGGCAATGCGTTGCTCGCCGGCAGGGTGGGGAACCGCTCCGAAGCGGAGCACGGCGGTGTCATTGTCGCCGCCGCCGCTCATCGTGCTGGACACGCCGTTCACGGTCACGTTGCTGGCGGTTTCGACCAACAGGTCATTGCCCAATCCGCCCGATAACTGATCCGCTCCGTCTCCTCCGAGCAAGATATCGTTGCCATCTCCGCCGAGCAAGGAATCCGCCCCTTCTCGCCCAATAAGAAGGTCGTTTCCGCCGCCGCCGGAAAGCAAGTTGTTTCCGGCGTCGCCCGCGAGCCGGTCGTTGCCTTCGCCGCCCTGTAGGCTTTCGATAGAGATCAGCTGGTCGGAAAATGAGTTGCCGCCGCTGCGGTCGACGGCCGTTCCGCGATTGATGTCCGCATCGACCGACAGGCCAGGCGTCAGGTCCCACCGGGCGAGGTCATTCCCGAGACCGCCGTCAATAACATTGTTCCCCAAGCCTCCGGCTATGGAGTCGTTGTTGCTTCCGGCATGAACAACATCTGCTCCTGCGCCTCCCGAATAAACGAGGCCTGCCGTGCCTTGCAGATTGACGATAGCGCCACCTGAGCCAGTCTGAATTAGAAGCCCGCCATTATCGACGGTTGCATTCATATCCAAATGACCGGCAGCAGATTCGATCGTAGCAATGTGGCCGCCCTGATTGTACGTACCCGTCAGATTGTAATGGCCATACCCGAACAGGAGCTCGGCCGGGAGCGCTCCTGAGCCGGAAATGCCGAACTCGCCAATCGATTTGGACAAGTCATAGGTGCTGAAACCGCTGGCGGTCTTACCATCTAGGGGGCTGTCGGCGGCCTGGAACGATATTGCACCGGACGATAACGTGAGATGGACATCTCCCAAGAGAGTCGGGCTCAGCCGGGTGAGGGACGCCGATCCGGTCAGGACAGGATTGCCGGCTTGATCAAACGAAATGCCGTCATAGCGCTCGCTGGTCAAATAATGAACCAATGGGTTCCCGGCACTTTGGCCAAAAACGGTAAGATAGGTTGCGGTGTCCAGCGTGGCTGAGGGATTTCTTCCCTCTTTCCAACCAAAGTTAAGATAATGTTCGAGCGGATCGAGTCCCGAATTCGCCACATCGGGATTGTGATTCAGATAAAAAGCCTTGTCGAATAGGCCATTAGGCGCTCTGCCTTCCGCACGCCCATAGCGCAAATAATGCGTGTATGGATCGAGTCCCGAAGCGGCGACATCGGGATTGTGCAACAAATAGTAACTCTGATCGAACGCATCCGTAATCGGATTGACGGAAAAATGAACTCTTCCCTCGGCAGATCCAAAGTTGATGAAGTGCACGAGCGGATTAATTCCAGCCTGAGCGACATCGGGATAAGCTACTAGATAGCGGTCGCCATCGAACTTTGGCGAAGGATTGCGATGTTCCCGCCAACCGAAGTCCATATAATGCTTCAGTGGCTCAATGCCGGCGGCTCGGATATCGTTATACGAGTTCAGATAATAGTTAACGTCGAAAAAGGCGTTCGGATTGCGCCCTTCGTGCCAGCCATAGGTGATGTAATGCTGGTACGGATCGAGACCGGATGCGGCGACATCCGGGTTGTGCGCGAGATAATAATCACGGTCGAAACCGTTTGCATCGACTGTCAATGATCCCTCCTTCGTCCCTTTGCCGGTCCAACTCAGCGCAAAGGTTCCGGTTCCGTTATGGGGAGGGTTCCGTCAGATGGGCCTTCACACCGAATGCCTCGGCTCGCATGAGCAACATGTGCCCGCAGCCCGGCCGTTCCTCTGACGTGCTGTCCGAAAGCGGCAAGCCGGATGCTATGAGAAAAGATCAGGCTGCTCGGTTAGCCAGGAACCAACGATATGTGGATTCGATTCCTTCGCCCAGCGAGATTTTCGGCCGCCAACCGAGACTCTCGATCTTGGCTGCCGACATCAGCTTGCGCGGCGTGCCGTCGGGTTTGCTCATATCGCGCGTTATCTCGCCATCGAAGCCGACCACGCGGCAAATCTTTTGCGCGAGATCGAGGATCGTCAAATCGCTCCCCGACCCAATGTTCACCTGTTGATCGTCGCTGTAGTGGGACATCAAGTGCACACAGGCATCAGCGCAGTCGTCTACGTGCAAAAATTCGCGGCGGGGAGTGCCACTGCCCCAGATCGTCAGGGACTTGGCACCTGAGGTCTTCGCGTCATGCGCCTTGCGTATCAGCGCGGGCATCACATGACTGCTATTAAGATCGAAATTGTCGTTCGGCCCGTATAGGTTTGTCGGCATCGCGGAAATGAAGTCGCGTCCATATTGCCGGCGATAAGCTTGGCAGAGCATGATTCCTGCAATCTTGGCGATTGCATACCACTGATTGGTCGGTTCCAACGGCCCCGTCAGGAGGCTGTCTTCCCGTATCGGTTGAGGGGCAAGTCGGGGATAGATGCAAGAAGAGCCCAGAAAGCACAGCTTTTCGACATTCGCCTTCGCCGCGGCCTCGATCACGTTCACGGCAATCTTGAGATTTTCCTGCAGAAAATCGACCGGATAGCTGTCGTTTGCCAAAATACCGCCCACGCGCGCCGCCGCCACGAACACGGCATCCGGCGCCCGATCTGCAATCCACCCCCGAACGGCGGATTGCTCCGAGAGATCCACTTCATCGCGGGAGGCCGTGAGGATCTCGCAATCCTCTTCTGCAAGGCGCCGGACCAACGCGCTCCCGACCATGCCGCCATGGCCGGCAACCCATACGCGCTTACCAGAAAGACTGTACATTTTCTTCCTCTTCTAGGATGTGCGCCCCTTGCCGGGGGCAAACGGAGTCCGCAAGGAGGGGCAGGCGATTTGCCGTCACCGCGGGCATTAGCTGTCCTTAACCGATGTGTGAATGAGGGTGCCCTGGTACGTTTGCAGATATGGCGTGGGCGGAGTGCTTGCTCGAACGACGGCGGGCGGCACTTGGTGAACGAAGAGCGCCAAAGAACGCGGCTCCGCTTGCAACGCGCCCGTTTAACCATCGCCGCGAACATTGCGTCGCGCGGGCTTGCATTTCTGGTGGTGTTCGCATCTGCGCGGATCGCACTGCCGGACCTCGGACCAATCCGCTTCGGCATCTGGATGGCAATCTCGAGTTTACTACTGCTCCTCACATTCCTCGATTTCGGAGTGGGCAACGGCCTCGTTGCCCCCATAGCATCTGCGATGGCCGCGGGGGACAAGTCGAAGGCTGCCGCTGTAGCGACGCGAGGCCTCGCCTTGAGCGCAGGGTGGGGTGTTGTTCTCGGCGGGGGCCTTGCGGTCGCCAGTTGGCTCGCGCCGATCGGTTGGCTCTTCAAAGGGGCTTCCCCCCCCGATCTGGTCGAGGCTCGTTCAGGTCTGATGACATTCGCGTTGCTGATGGGGGCGTCGCCTGCTCTCGGGGCGGTGGGTCGTATTCTGGCCGGCATTCAGCGAGGCTATCTCAGCTATCTGACAAGTGCCGCGGGATCGATCGTCACCGTTTTGCTGCTGCTGACACTGGGGCGCAGCGGCAACCTCGGCGTGGCGGGGTATATATTGATCACGTTTGGACTGGTGCAAATCAGCGCACTCGCTGCCGGCGTCTTCATCTGGAGGCAAGGGTTGCTTCGGATCGATCTGCTGCGCGGTGGGTCCTGGCAAGATTATCGCCCATTGCTTGCGTCGGGCGGACTGTTCTTCGGCCTCCAGATTGCAGCAATGTTTGGTTGGGGACTTGATCAAACCTTCATTTCGGCGATTAGCGGCCCGGCAGCGGTTGCGACATATTCCGTCGTGACCAGGATCTATATGTTAGTCTCTCAGCCCCTGTACATATTCAATGCTCCGTTGTGGGCGGCCAATGCCGACGCCTTGCATAGCGGCGACATCGATTTCGTACGCTCCGGCCTTCGCAAATCTCTCTTGATAACTTCGGCAGGTGCGCTGCTGGGCGGGCTGACGATGGTCGCGGCTGGCCCGTGGATCTGGACCGCCTTCACAAAGGGGCAGCTCGCGTTTCCAGCTACCCTTATGATCACATTCGCGATTTGGACGCTCGTCGAAAGTACGGGCAACGCATTCGCAATGTACTTGAACGGCGCTCACATCGTCCGCGAGCAGCTGACCACGATGGCAGCCTTTGTAGCAATCGCGGTGCCGCTTAAAATCCTGGTCTTGCATTGGGCAGGGCCGGCTCTGCTGCCGCTGGTGACAGCGGGGGCGTACGTAACCTCTATGCTCGTCGCCTATGGCTTGGTTTTTCGCGATCGCATTACGCAGCCGCTTCGGGGGGGAGGATTGGCGTGAAGAGTTCGGGTCGCCGAAGTCGCAACGATTGAACGAGAATGAGAAGTTTGGGATCGCCCAGCTCGTTTCGATCAGCCATCTCCGCCAGCAACGGGAGCGCAATTTCGTGTGCCGTGACCGACTCGGCTTCGTCGCTGCATCCTCCCCCCAGGCCAATATGCTGATGTTGGGCATAAGGAGACAAAAACAAGAAAACGCGCTCCGTCGAAAGAGAAGGAAGCGACCAGATCGTCGCAAGCGGTTCGAGTTCGGCTAAACGCACGCCTGCTTCCTCCAAGGCTTCGCGCGTTGCGGCCTCAGCGGGCGTGTCCCCATCCAGGTTGCCAGCGATTGCTTCGAGCAAGGGGGCTGAGCCGGTCCAAAGCAATGGTGGCCGGGGCAGAGAAACGACAAGCGCGCAGCGTCGCTCCGGATCATAGGGCAGAACGCAGACAGCCGAACCATGATCTTCGACGTGGCGCTCCACCACCGCTCCGCATGGCATTTGCACCGCCAATCGGTATAGTTTGTACCATCCGTCGTAGACCAGAGCGCTTTGCAGAATGACAGCGTTACGAGAGCGATTGGCCGACATCGTTATGGCGCGAGCTTGCGCAGCTCGAGTACGCCCGCTCGGATGAGATCAGGTAAAATCGCCAGCGTGCCGCCCTCCTGCTGGAAGAGCTGCGCCAGTCTGCGCCTGACATCCCGCCGGACGGCCGAGGCCTCGATCCCCTTTTGTTGGCGCGGAATGCCCTTCAGCAATGCCATACCTTGCAAGATCGTACGGGCGGTCATAGCTCGCCGTTCTTGAGATAAAACGCGTCCGGAAACCGTCTGTTCAAGCAACGCCTCGCAGCGCGCTGCCCAGTAACCTGCCTTCAACAGCCAAGAGGGAGAAGAAATGGTAATGGAGTCAGCATGAGCAGAAAATTGGACCAGAGCATCCTCGATCCATGCAAAGGGGCCGTTTTGTCTACCCAGCGCAATCATGAAGAGCAGCATGTCGGGCCCGATGGCTCTGCGCCACATCAACTGCTCGGCGAGTTCGTCGCTGTGGCATAGCTCGGGCATCTTTTGGCGCCATGAGTCAAACGCCGACCGGCTGAACAGCGCGCAAGCGGGGCTGGCCGGCGGGTTGAGCACAACCGGCGAGGTTCCGAAATAGCCCTTGAGCATTTCCTCCGGATCGACTTGGCGGCATTTGCCTGAAATCGGAAATGGGCTCTCGTCGTCGACGTCGCGGATAACGCCTCGTCCCAGCGCCAAGTCCGCGCCATCGCTCAACGAGGGCAAAAGCCGAACCAAAATGTCGGGTGCAACGTAATCATCCGACCAAATGAATGTGACGAAGTCGCCGGAAACGAGGTCCGCGCCATCCAGCCAGCTGCGGGTCGGCCCAAGCCCTCGCGCATTTTGGGCCAAGAGAACTTCCGGATGCGCGCTATAAGCTTGATTTAGCGCCTCCCAAGATCCGTCGTCGCTTTGGCTGTCCAGAACCACCACGTCTGCCGTCACGTTGGCTTTGCGCGCCGCAGCGAGACAGGATGCAACCGCCCGGACGACGTATCGGCCCCGGTTGAGTGTTGGAATGACGAACGACACTTTCGTCATGGTTGGAGTTCCGTGTCCCGAGTAGCCAGGTGCTGAGTACGCGATCTTTCCGCATACGACCGCAATGAAGCTCTCAATGCGAACGGCGCTTGCGAAGGCAGCAGGGCCGCAAGCCGGCTTGTATCTGCAAGAAGGCTATCGGCTGGCCGGTCCTGAACGATGTTCCAGCTCAGATCGGCGCGCCCCATTTCCTCAGCCAACATTTGTGCGATGTCGATCACGCGATCGTCTCGCCCCGTGGCACAATTCACGACTCCTTGCGCATCCGAGATCGCGAGACGAGCGCATGTTTCGGAAAGCCAGGCGGCGTCGCTCATATCGCGTCGGTTCTCTCCGCCAAAAAGATCGATTGAGCTCCCGAGGGGCGCTTCAGCAATGCGCCGGCATAGGCTGGGCACGAGATATGATTCTGCCTGATGGCGGTCGAAATAGCTGAACAGGCGAAGAATGAGGTTATTTGCGGTGAGCTTGCCGACCCATTGCTCTCCCTGCAGTTTAGTCATGCCATAAAGGGAAACTGGATCGAGAGGGTCGTCTTCCGACAGTCTGCACGTGCTTGAGCGGTAGACATGAGAGGTGGAGATATAGATAAGGCGAGCGGAGTTGATCGCTGCAGCGCGCGCGACATTTGCTGTTCCTCCGACATTGATCGCGATTGCCTCGTCAATCCTTTTTTCAACCTGCTGAACTGGCACCATGGCCGCGGAATGAACCAGGACGGGCAGCCCATGTGCCCAATCCTGGACCGAAGCCGGATCGCGCACATCGCCGCGAAAGGGCACGATCTCGTGTCCATGGGAGCCGAACGCCGTCGCCAGGCGTGAACCGAGCACACCCGTTGCTCCCGTCAGGCCGACCTTCATGTCCTACGCTTTTGCAGCCGAGATCAGCGCTTCTTGAACGACCGCTTCATCCTCTTCATTGGCGATAGGACTGAGCCCGATCATCAATCCGCGGTCGAACACCTCGTCACAGTTGGGCAGGTCTGGCTGATGCGCGGGAAGATCAAGCAACCGGGCGAGGGGGTGTCGCAGCATGTTGCCGACGATGATGGGCCGAGTTTCTACTCCCGACGCCTCGAGAGACTGCTTGGCCCGGTCCCGGTGGGCCCGGTCGCTGAACAATAAAGGCGTAGTCATCCAGCTATGACGGTCCAGAATGTCGATTCCGGGGACGGCAACACGATTCGTGTCAGCCAACGCAGCGGCCCGGCCCTTGGCGATACGCCGACGTGCCTCCAGCATACCGTCAAGGCGCTCCAGCTGAACGAGCCCGATGGCAGCGTTCAAATCGGTAGAGCGGACATTATAACCGGGTATGACAAAGCAGAAGCGCTCGTCGATGGCCGTTTTGTCGAATGCCAGGAAGCTCTCGAGTTGAAGGCCGCGAGACCAACCGTGCGCGCGAAGCGCATAGCAAAGGTCCGCGATGTGAGGATCGTCGGTGATCACCGCACCGCCTTCGATCGTGGTGATGTGATGCGAAAAGTAGAAACTGAATGACGCCGCAAGTCCGAGGGTTCCGACCGCATTGCCGCGTTCTGTCACGGCGCCGATGCTTTCGCAGGCATCCTCGATCAAAACGAGCTTGTTCGCCTGACAATAGTCCCTGAGTTCCTCGAGATGGCTGGGATTGCCGAGGACGGGAACGGCGACGACCATACGTGTGCGGTCCGTGCGCACGGCGTCAACATGTTCGACGCTGGCGTTCAACGACGAGAGGTCGATATCGCAGAAGACCGGACGGAGGCCGCGGTTTAGAATGGGAGTCAGGGTCGAGGGCCAATTTAACCCTTGGATAATGGCTTCGTCACCCCGCTGGATCGGCTGAGGAAGAAGATCCGGACGCAATTGGGCGAGATGAAAAGCGGCCTCAATGGCAATCAGATTGGCCGACGATCCTGAGTTGACCAGGATGGCATGTTTGACCCCGTGCCGCGCCGCAATTGCCGCCTCGAACGCTGTCACCCGCTCGCCTTGTGTCATGCGGCCGCTAGCAACAACCTCCGCAATGGCTGCCGCTTCTGCCGGTCCCATCGTATTGTAGGCCAACGGTATGCGAAAAGTCATATGTCCTCAGATCAATGAAGGCGTTGAATTAGGAGAGGCGTAAGTCGATGACGTAAGAAGTGCGTCGGGCAAAGAAGTAGAAGATCATACTCCTTTTACGACCGGCGCATCTTGCATCACTTGCAGATCGGCCTGAACCATCTCCCGAGCCAGTTCGCGAGGAGAGGTCTCATGGCTCCATCCGAGCTTCTGTTTTGCCTTGGCCGGGTCGCCAATCAGCAAATCGACTTCGGTGGGCCGAAAATAGCGAGGATCCACTTCGACAAGGCACCGTCCTGTATTACGGCAATAACCCTTTTCGTCGACCCCGCTGCCCTTCCACTCGAGGCCAATCCCTACATCCTCGAATGCCCATTCCACGAACGTGCGCACGGGAGTGGTTTCGCCCGTCGCGAGGACATAATCGTCGGGCTCGTCCTGCTGAAGCATTAGCCACATTCCGCGAACATATTCTTTCGCATGTCCCCAATCGCGCTTTGCATCGAGATTTCCAAGATACAGATGCTCTTGCCGACCCAAACTTATGGCAGCGGCGGCGCGCGTAATCTTGCGGGTCACGAAGGTTTCCCCTCGAAGGGGACTCTCGTGATTAAACAAGATTCCATTCGAGGCGTGCATCTTGTAAGCTTCTCGATAGTTTACGACAATCCAGTATGCATAAAGCTTAGCTGCCGCATAGGGAGAACGCGGATAGAATGGAGTTGTCTCGCGCTGGGGAACTTCCTGAACGAGACCGTACAGTTCTGATGTAGATGCCTGATAAAAGCGGCACCGTTTCTCCATTCCAAGGATTCTGATTGCTTCTAGCAGACGCAAAGTACCCACAGCGTCGGCATTGGCCGTGTATTCCGGCGTTTCGAAGCTCACCTGAACATGGCTTTGCGCGGCGAGGTTGTAAACTTCGGTTGGCTGTGTCTCTTGCACCAAGCGGATGAGGTTGGTGCTGTCGGTCATATCGCCGTAATGAAGGAAGAAACGAGGATGAGCGGTATGAGGATCCTCATAAATCTCTTCGATCCGGCTGGTGTTGAACGAAGATGACCGCCGCTTCAGGCCGTGTACGATGTACCCCTTTTCCAGAAGCAAGCGTGCCAGGTAGGCCCCGTCCTGTCCTGTAATTCCGGTGACCAGCGCAATCTTCTCATTCGACACAATCATCTCCTTCGGAGGCGGGCGTTTGGTGCCTCGGGCCTCTCACGTCAAGGCTGGGGGAGGAGGCGAGCCGGTCTCAGCGCCGCCAATAGAAAGGTTGCATCGACAGCCGTTGCTTCAGGGCGGGCGTCAACCGTCTTTCGAGGCGACCCAAGCGGTATCCCGCATATTTCGCTATCGTGCGCAACATGGCTTGGGGAATCAGCGACGATTTGTGCGCCCAAAGATAGGCCATCTCAGATTTAATGAAACTAAGGCCCTCGCCTTCCGCACGGCCGAAGCGATCCAGAAGCCAAGCGTTACGCGCATGGAAAACGCCAACGTCGAAATAGCGACGAAATTCCTGGATCGTCGTGTAGTCGTGACTATGGTAAACCTCAGCGTCAGCCGCGTAGGCGATCGCCCAGTCGAGAGCGAGCATCGCACCCGCGGTAATCTGGTCTTCCGCGAAGTAGCTGTCTTCAGGGAAATTGCCGGCTTGAAGCAGTGCTTCCCGCCTGTAAGCGGCAAAAGAGTTCGAACAAAACACGGTTTTTATGCCGCGGTGCGCTCCGTCATCCGGCGTCCGTCGTTCTGCTTCGGATCCATAGCTGAACAGGCGGGCATGGCGTTCGATAGCGCCGGCATCGGGCCGGGGAAGTTGCCGGCCATAGCTCAACCCGATCCTGCCATCCTCAAACGGGGCAAGTAGGCGCCTCATACTGTCGGGCCGAGCGGGGACCGCGTCTTGCGTCAAGAGAATATAGAATCGAGCGTCAGGCCTCGCTTCGACCGCGCGCTTCCGCGTCCCTCCATGATTGAAGGTGGACCGGTCGATCCGCATGACTTCGGCGCCAAATGCTTGGAATTCTTCCACGGTATTGTCGTTGGAACTGGAATCAACAATCAAATACGCAGAAGGAGGAAACCCCTGTAGTGCCAAGGCGGGAATCTGGCGGGCGAGATGAGGACCCGCGTTGAGAGTCGGAATAATGATCGACACGTCGTGTGGTGCGATCGCGCCGTTTGCCCCAAGGGTTGCTGCGTCAGAATTTTGATCGGACATGAGCTGAGCGCTGAGATGCTGTCAAAACGCGTTATCGTGCCGCAGGACGGAGAACGTGCGCAATACGATCAGAATGTCCTGCCAAAGTGACCATCTGTTTAGGTATTCCAGATCAGCGCTAAGGCGATTTTTGAGATCTTCGGTGCGATCGGTTGCACCTCGAAAGCCCCGAATTTGCGCCAGTCCCGTCAGGCCCGGCTTAACCGAATGTCGGTGCCGGTAACGCGGATCCACTTCCCAATACAACAACTCTGCAGCACGCGCAGAAATTGCATGGGGACGCGGTCCTACAATGCTCATTTCACCTTTTAAAACATTGATGAGTTGTGGAAGTTCGTCAATGCTATTGCGCCGGATCAGCTCTCCGACGCGTGTTACGCGGGGGTCCTCACGCGTGGTTAGTTTGGTCGCGTTGCTGTCGCATGCGTCGATGTACATGCTACGAAACTTGTACATCTGAAAAATCTTGTTGTCCCGACCGATGCGGCTTTGGCGGAAAAAGACTGATCCCGCGCTTTCCATGCGAATGGCCACCGCAACTGCGACCATCAACGGAGAAAGGACCAGCAAGGCAATGCTGGATACGGCGATGTCGAATGCACGCTTCAATATCCGATCGCGAAGATGCAGCGGGCCTGCTGATACCACAAGAGTACGGTGGCGGCCGTGCCAGCCGATACCGATCAAGCCAAGATCGTCGCTGTCCGTCGTGACGATCTCCCCATCAACCGCCATGCTTTTCAGGACGCGCGCCCATTGACCGTACCGGTC
Organism: Sphingomonas tabacisoli; assembly: GCF_042678385.1. NCBI lineage: Bacteria > Pseudomonadati > Pseudomonadota > Alphaproteobacteria > Sphingomonadales > Sphingomonadaceae > Sphingomonas > Sphingomonas tabacisoli. The sequence goes on along the minus strand of NZ_JBHUDY010000001.1, from coordinate 2,468,161 downwards.
TCGAGAGCAGGACACGATCACTCTATCGGCATGAGCAACGATATTCGCCAATTGATGATAATCCAACGGATCGTCCGTGTCCGCACTGAAGCCCAGCCAGCCGGCTTGCAGAACAACATCGCCCGGCATGGCCGTGTAATCGGCGTCGTCACAAATCACGACGGTAGAGAAAAGGTTGCGACCGAGCAGCCTATGAAGAATCCGGGTCATGCAAATACGGCCAACCGTCAGCACGACTGCCGAGGAGATCATGCCAATCCAGAATACCCCGCGCGAAAAACTTTCGCCCGCCTTCATGGTATAGGCAATCAGGAGAATGGCTGCGCCGCCAAGCGCCAGACTGCGCAACGCCTTAATCACGCCTTCGTTGGTCGAACGGAGCACCGCATCCGCATAGCTGCCGCCGGACGCCGCAAACGCAAGGTAAAGGGGCGCAAGGACCAGCAGCATCGTTACGCTGTGGACGCTCAGCAGGTCGCCCAGATATACAAGACCCGCCAACAAAAAGGAGAGCGCGATAGCGGCAGCATCCACAATGGTAAGCACAGCGTAAAACTTCACGCGCCGCGCTTCCATGTCGGGAATGGTGGGCAGTTCTACCGGCTCGGAAACCTTCCAGGGCTTCAAAGTCCTGTTGGCAATCAGCATCTTGATGTCCGCTCTTGCACCTTACGCCAAGCCGGCACGCTCGGCAGGTCGGGGGTCGGCAGTAGCGGAAAGGCAGCGGCGAATCCACCACCATTGTCGTAAGGAGCGGCGGTCGAACGGGTCGACCCGACCGGCGCGGTTGCTGGTCACCGTTCCGTAACTATTCGTCGGCAGAAGGCTTTGCGGTACACCGGTTCAAAAATGCTGCAAGTGCGAGCAATTTGGACTTGTGTTCCATGTTTGAACGGTTTTAGGATTGTCACGCCAACGGATAAATGCCAAAGGCGGCCTGCGGACCAAAGATGTAAAAGGGAGTGTCCTGATGAGTTTTCGTAAAGCAGCGACGGTTGCCGTCGCCGCCCTTTCGATGATCGCCGTGCCGTCGATGGCTTCGGCGCAGACCTCGGCTTCGAAGCTGTCGGTTGCTTCGGCTGCTCGTACGAGCGCCGCGGCCAAGGGCGACAAGCTCGCCGGTGGCAGCCTGATCATCGCCGTCCTCGCCGCTGCTGCGGTCGTGGCGGGCATCATCGTGGCGGCCGACAGCGGCGACAACGGCCCGAACAGCCCATAGTATCGGCGCTGTAAGGTTTAAGGGAAGGGTCGGTCTTCGATGGAAGGCCGGCCCTTTTCATTTTGGTGACGTGCGCCATATCCGCCGCAAGCATTTCGTGACGAGGACGGACTAATGGAGATCGCAACCTTCGCCGGCGGGTGCTTCTGGTGCACCGAGGCCGTTTTCGACGACGTGATCGGCGTGGAGTCAGTCGAGAGCGGCTATACCGGCGGGCATGTCGCCAATCCCAGCTATAAGCGGGTGTGCGAGGGCGATACCGGCCATGCCGAGGCGATCCGGATCGTATTCGATCCGGCGGTGATCTCCTATGCCGACCTACTCGACATTTTCTTCCACACGCACGATCCCACCCAGCTCAACCGGCAAGGCAACGACGTCGGCACGCAGTATCGCTCGGCGATCTTCCCGCATTCGCCCAAGCAGGAAGCCGAAGCCAAGGCTGCGATCGCGCGCGCGCAGGCGGACTGGTCCGACCCGATCGTCACCACGATCGAACCGCTGTCGGACTGGTATCCGGCCGAGGACTATCATCAGGAATATTTCGCCCGCGTCGGCGACCAAAATCCCTATTGCCAGGTCGTCATCGCGCCGAAGCTGCGCAAATTCCGCAAAAGCTATGCGGAACGATTGAAGCAATAGCGCGCTTTGCGGGCAGCCCGTCGTTCGTTACGGGCGTGGCCAGCCATAGGGAGAAACCCGTTCCATGAAGCCTTTGCGGAAGGCCGTGTTTCCGGTCGCCGGTCTCGGCACGCGGAATTTGCCCGCCACCAAGTCTGTGCCGAAGGAAATGCTGCCCGTCGTCGACCGGCCGCTGATCCAATATGCGGTCGACGAGGCACTGGCCGCGGGCATGGAGCAGCTGATCTTCGTCACCGGCCGCGGCAAGGGCTCGATGGAGGATTATTTCGACATCTCCTACGAGCTCGAGGCGACGATGCGCGAGCGCGGCAAGTCGCTCGATCCGCTGAAGGGCACGCGGCTGGCACCGGGCGACATCGCCTATGTCCGCCAACAGGAGCCGCTCGGCCTCGGCCACGCAGTGTGGTGCGCGCGGCACCTGGTCGGCGACGAGCCATTCGCGGTGCTGCTGGTCGACGAGCTGCTATGGAACCCGGCCAATCCCTCGATCAGTCAACTCGCCGACACCTATCGCGAAAAGGGCGGCAACGTGATCTCGGTGCTGGAAGTGCCCGAGGACCACACCCATCGCTACGGCATCATCGATCCGGGCGCGAGCGACGGCGACGTGACCGAAGTGCGCGGCTTTGTCGAGAAGCCCAAAGCCGGCACCGCGCCGTCGCGGCTGGCTGCAATTGGGCGCTACGTGCTGCAGCCCGAGGTGATGACGATCCTCGACAGGGGTGAGCGCGGGGCGGGTGGCGAAATCCAACTCACCGACGCGCTCGCGAAGCTGATCGGCCATCAGCCGTTCCACGCCCGCACCTATCGCGGGGCGCGCTATGATTGCGGCGACAAGGCCGGCTTCGTGCAGGCCAATCTCGCCCTGGCGCTGGAACGGGACGATATCGGCGCCGATGTGCGGGCCTTCGCGCGGGAACTGCTCGGCTAACGGCCCACTTGCCGTTCATGACGCGAATGCTACGCATCGCGTTCATGAGAAAAACGCTGACTGCGCTGGCGCTTGGCGCCGCCTTTGTTCCCGCCGGCGTTTCCGCCCGTCCGATGACGGCGACCGATCTGGCGACCATGCACCGGATCGGTTCTCCGTCCGTGTCGGCGGACGGGCGATGGTTAATCTATTCGCTGAGCAAGACCGATCTCGCTGCGAACAAGCGGCGCAATCACCTCTGGCTGCTGGATACGCGCGCCAAGGGCGCGCAGCCGGCGCAGATCGCGTTCTCAGCCGCCGACAAGAGCGAGCATGACCCGGTTTTCTCGCGCGACGGCAAATGGATCTATTATCTAAGCAACGCCGGCGGCTCGGATCAGCTCTGGCGCGTGGCGCTGCCCGGCGGCACGCCTGAGCGGCTGACCAATCTCGCGACCGATGTGGGCGGCTTTTTGCTCGCGCCGACCGGCGACCGGGTGGCGATCTGGGGCGATCGCGGCCTGAACTGCGCCGATTACGACTGCAAGGCGACCGACAAGACCGACGCAGCGCTTGGCGGCAGCGGCCGGACCTACGAGCAGCTGTTCGTGCGGCACTGGGATGCCTGGGCGGAGCCCAACACCCGCTCGCGCATCTTCATCCTTCCTTTGGCCGACGGCAAGCCGACAGGCGCCGGCGTGCCGGTGGCGACGCAGTTGATCGGCGACGCGCCGTCCAAGCCGTTCGGAGGCGCCGAGGAATTGTCGTGGAGCCCGGACGGCAGGACGCTCTATTTCGCGCTGCGCGAGGCGGGACGGATCGAGGCCCTGTCGACAAACCTCGACATCTTTGCCGTGGGTCCTGACGGCGCCCCGGTCAACCTCACCGCTGCCAATAAGGCGACGGACACCTTCCCGGCGGTCTCGCCCGACGGCAAATGGCTGGCCTATGCCGCGATGAAGCGGCCGGGCTACGAGGCCGACCGGCTCGGCATCATGCTGCGCAATCTGGCGACCGGCGAGACCCGGGAGCTGGCGCCGAACTGGGACCGCTCGGTCGGCTCAATCGCCTGGGCGCCGGGCGGCAAGAGCCTGTTCGTCACCGCCGGCGAAGTGCTCGACGAGCCGCTGTTCCGGGTCGATGTGCCCTCGGGCAAGGTTACGAGGCTTACGGAAGGCGGCACGGCCGGCAACGTTCACCCGCTCGCCGACGGATCGGTCGTCTACACGCTGAACTCGATCCAGGCGCCGGACGACCTCTATCGCTGGAAGGGCGGCAAGTCGGTCAAGCTCACCAGCGTCAATGCCGACAAGCTGAAGGAGCTCGACCCGGTCAGTGTGAAGCGCTTCAGTTTCGCCGGCGCGAATGGCGACACCGTCCGGGGCCAGATCGTGAAGCCGGCAGGCGCGACGGGCAAGCTGCCCGTCGAGCTACTGGTGCATGGCGGGCCGCAGGGATCGTTCGGCAATGGCTGGTCCTACCGTTGGAACCCGCGGCTGTTCTCGGCGCCCGGCTATGGTGCCGTGACGATCGATTTCCACGGCTCGACCGGTTTCGGCCAGGCCTTCACCGATGCGATCAACAAGGACTGGGGCGGCAAGCCGCTCGAGGACCTGAAGCTCGGCCTGCCCGCCGCCGCCAAGGCCGATGCCCAGCTCGACATCGACAACGCCTGCGCATTGGGCGGCAGCTATGGCGGCTATATGATGAACTGGATCGAGGGCAATTGGCCCGACCGGTTCAAGTGCATCGTCATGCACGACGGCGTCTTCGACGCCCGCGCCATGGCTTATGAGACCGAGGAACTCTGGTTCGACACCTGGGAGCATGGCGGCAAGGCCTATTACGAGGCGCCGCAGGAATACGAAAAGTGGAATCCGGTGAACTTCGTCGACAAATGGAAGACGCCGATGCTCGTCATCCACGGCGAGCAGGATTTCCGGATTCCCTATACCCAGGGGCTCGCCGCCTTCACCGCGCTGCAGATGCGCGACATCCCGTCGAAACTGCTGATCTTCCCGGACGAGAACCACTGGGTGCTGAAACCCCGCAACTCGATCCAGTGGTACGCGAACGTGTTCGACTGGCTGAACCGCTACCTGCGACCCAAGGGGCAGTAGCTCAGATCTGCACCTGCGAGCCGAGTTCCACGACCCGGTTCGCGGGTAGTTTGAAGAACTCCATCGCCGTGGCGGAATTGCGGACCATCCAGCCGAAGAGCTTCTCGCGCCACAACGCCATACCGGGGCGGGCGCTGGCGATCACGGTCTGGCGCGAGATGAAATAGCTGGTGCTCATCGGCGGCAGCGGGCCGACCTTGTCCTTGGCCAAGGCAAGTGCGGCGGGGATGTCCGGGTCTTCGCTGAAGCCATAGCGCAGGATGACTCGCTTCAATCCGCAGCCGAGCTCGTCGACCGACACACGGTCGTGCTCCTTTACCCAAGGCACGTTCAGCACGGAAACCGTCAGCAAGATCACATGCTCGTGCAGCACCTGATTGTGCTTGAGGTTGTGGAGCAGGGACGGGGGGATGCCCTCTGACTGCGCGGTCAGGTAGATGGCCGTGCCGCGAACGCGGTGCACGTCCTTGCTGACCGACTGGACGAAAATCTCGACGGGCATATTGCCTTCGGCGAGCCGCTTGCGGATCAGCGTGCGGCCCTTCGCCCAAGTGGTGAGCATCGTGAACGCAACGGCTGCGACCAACAGCGGGAACCAGCCGCCATCGGTGAATTTGGTCAGGTTGGAGGCGAAATAGACGCCATCGACGGTCGCGAACACGAAGATCAGCGCAGCGGCGAGCGGCTTCGGCCAGTGCCAGAGCCGCGTCAGCACCACCGCAAGCATCACCGTCGTGATCAGCATCGTGCCGGTGACCGCAATGCCATAGGCCGAGGCGAGATTGGACGAGGTCTTGAAGGACAAGACCAGCAGCACAACCGCGCACAGCAATGCCCAGTTGACGAGGGGCAAATATATTTGCCCTTCGGCCCGTGCGCTGGTGTGAAGCACGTGCAGGCGCGGGAACAGGCCGAGCTGCACTGCCTGGCGCATTACGGAGAACGCGCCGGTGATGACGGCCTGGCTGGCGATGACGGTGGCAACCGTGGCGAGAATGACCATCGCCGGACGCCAGGCGTCGGGAGCGAGCAGGTAGAACGGGCTTTCGATCGCGGCCGGATTGGCGAGCAGCAGTGCGCCCTGGCCCAGGTAATTGAGCATCAGCGTCGGGAAAGCGACGATCAGCCAGGCCATACGGATCGGGCGCCGGCCGAAATGGCTCATGTCGGCGTAGAGTGTCTCGGCGCCCGTCACCGCCAGCACGATCGAGCCAAGCGCGAGGAATGCCGTCCCCGGATCGGAAGCGATAAACCGCGCCCCATAGACGGGTGACAGCGACAACAGGATGTCGGGCGTCTGCAGGATCGCGAGCAGCCCGAGCACCGCCAGCACCGCGAAATAGACGAGCATGATGGGGCCGAAGATCGCACCGACGCGCTCCGTCCCGCGGCTTTGGATCATGAACAGGCCGACCAGGATCGCGATCGAGACCGGCAGCACATAGCGTGCGAAGCCCGGGCTCAGCACCTCAAGCCCTTCGACCGCCGAGAGTACCGACACCGCCGGCGTGATCATTGCGTCGCCGAAGAACAGAGCCGTCGCGAACACACCGAGTACGGTCAGCCCTGCCGTCCAACGGCCCGGCCCGGAATTGCGCGAGATCAGCGCCAGCAGGGACAGGCTACCGCCTTCGCCCTTGTTGTCGGCGCGCATCATGATCGTCACGTATTTGAACGTCACGACAAGCAGCATCGTCCAGAAGATGATGCTGACCACGCCCATCACGCGCATGGCCTCGACCGGCATCTGGTGATGACCGGCAAAGGATTCGTGCAGCGCGTAGAGCGGGCTGGTGCCGATATCGCCGAACACGACGCCGAGCGCGCCAAGCGCCAGCCAGGCGGTGCTCTGTTTGGGGTGATGGTCGGGCGAGGAAGCGTCCGGAACAGCGGCTTCAGCCATGCTTGTCAGCGACTCGAAATCGAAGGACGGCGCGCTCTGCGCCTCGGCTTCGAATTGTGCAAGTGCGAAACGAATATCCAGGCTTCGACAAGCGGCGATCAAGCCGCTAGGCGCGCCATTAATGCAGATTCTTCACGCGATTATCGCCGCGATGGCGTCGTTCATCATCGCCGTCATTTCCGCGGGCGGCTATGCCGGCATCGCCTTTCTGATGGCGATCGAGAGCGCCTGCATCCCGCTGCCGTCGGAAATCATCATGCCGTTCGGCGGCTATCTGGTCTCGACCGGCGAGATGAACCTGTATCTCGTCGCGACCGCCGGCGCGATCGGGTGCAATATCGGATCGATTCCGGCCTATGAGCTGGGCAGGCGCGGCGGCCGCGCGGCGATTATGCGCTGGGGCAAATATGTGCTGCTCGATGCGCACGATCTGGAGCTGTCGGAGCGGTTCTTCGCGCGGTTCGGCAGCCTTGCCGTGCTGATCGCGCGGATGCTGCCGGTGGTGCGCTCGTTCATCGCACTGCCGGCTGGCGTCGCCGCGATGCCGCTCGGGCGGTTTCACCTCTATACCTTCATCGGCTCCTGGCCGTTCTGCTTCGGCCTCGCCTGGATCGGCATGACGCTTGGCCGCGCCTGGGACAGCGATCCCCGGCTGAAGGAGTGGTTCCACCGCTTCGATGCAGCGATCGTTGCGGTCGGGCTGATTGCGGTCGGCTGGTTCGTCTGGACGCGCTGGAAGCGCCGGGTCCGCTGACGGAACCTTTGGCCTCGGCGGGCGTGGTTGCGGGCATGGACCAGAACCGCACACCCGACCACGAAGAAGACGAGGCCCTGAACGCGGTCGGCGCCGGCGGCCAGAGCACCGATCTGAACGTCGCCGAGCCGGTGACGGGCAATCCGGCCGGCGGCCCGCACGATCTCGGCGCCAAGGCCGCGCGCAAGCAGGACGCGACGGGTCAGGCCTAGAGGATTTCGCGCACCTTCTCTGCCGGACGACACAGGCGTACGCCTTTGTCCGTCTTGACCAGCGGCCGCTCGATCAGGATCGGATCGGCCATCATCGCGTCCAGAACCGCGTCGTCGGATGCGCCGGCTATGGCCTTGGCTGCCTCTTCCTTTATTCTGAGCCCGTCCGCGGGACGCATCCCGGCCTCCGCGTAAAGCTGCGCCAGTTCCGCGCGGCTCGGCGGGGCCTGGAGATACTCGATCACGGTCAGCTCCATGCCCGGCTCGGCCTCAAGGATGGCGAGCGTGTTGCGCGAGGTGCCGCAGCGCGGATTGTGCCAGATGGTTGCTTTCATGGTGTCGCCGATCAGCACAGAAACTTGTTGCAGAAAAGAGACTGGTCGACCGCAATCGCACCTTCGTCGCGATTGGGATGAACGAATGACCGTTCCGGGTGTTTGATCGCGCCATGAGCGAAACGGACCGTCTTGAAGCGCAGGCCCGCCGGTGCCGCCGGCTCGCGGGCGGACTCAGCAACCGCGACGACGTTCGCGCGCTGGAGGATCTGGCGCGGGAGTTCGAGAGCCGCGCCGAGCGCCTGCGCCTTGCCGCCGCCACGCTGGCGAGCCGTCAGGCGGGCGGCTTCAGCGCGCTGCGGATCGTCCGTTCGTAAGTTCGCCCGACCCGCACTTCCGTCCCTTCGTCAAGCACCGCGGTCAGCGACGCGAATTGCCCGCGCCGGAAGCAGCGCAATCGCCGCCGGTGGATGATCGCGCTCCGGTGCACGCGGATGAAGTTGGCGGGGTCCAGCCGCTCGGCAATCGACGCCAGGCTTTCGTGATATAAATAGGAGCGGCCACAAGCGTGGAGCCGCGCATAATCCCGCTCCGCCTGAATCCAGAGAATGTCGGTGACCGGCACGCGGATCGTCTCTCCGCGCGTGCTGACCCAGAAGCATGTGTCGGCATCAGCGCGCTCCCGAAGCTCGCCGCGAAGCGAGGAAACCACCGAGCGCAGCTCGGCAAGCTGCTCTTCCTGCTCCTGACGCGCGATCACGCCCCGCGCCCGCTCAACCGCCAGCGCCAGCCGGTCGAAGGCCACCGGCTTCAGCACGTAATCGACCGCGCGCGCTTCGAACGCGGCGATCGCATATTGGTCGTAGGCAGTCACGAAGATGATCGCCGGCGCCTGCCCGTCGAGCTGTTCTATCAGCTCGAACGCGTCGCCATTCGGCATTTGCACGTCAAGTAACAGCAGGTTGGGCGTGAGGGCACGGATAAGGTCGGCGCCTTCCCGGATATTGCCTGCTTCCCCCACGATCTCGACGCTGCCGAGGCCGGCAAGCGCCCGCTTGACGCGCCGCCGCGCCAGCGGTTCGTCGTCGAGGATCAGCGCGCGGATCATGCCGGGCCGTAGCGGAGCGGGAGCGTGATCGTAGACCGGAAAAGGCCATCTGCGCCGAGCGCGCTGCTCAGCCGGCCGGCATCTCCGAACCGCGTCGTGAGCCGCTCCGCGACATTCCTCAACCCAACTCCGGTGCCGGTCGATGGCCGCGGATGCTCGGGCGCATCGTTCTCGACATGAACCTGCAGAATGTTGCGATCGGCCTCGGCGCGGATCCGAATATGGACCGCATGATCGAGGGCGCCGACACCGTGCTTCACGGCATTTTCCACCAGCGGCTGCAGGATCAGGCTCGGCACTTTCGCACCGGCTAGAAAATCGGGAATTTCGACGGCAACGCTCAGCCGATCGGAAAAGCGTTCACGCTCGATGTCCAGATATCGCTTCTGGATGTCGAGCTCGTCGGCGAGCGTGATGTCCTGCATCGGATCGAGCGCCAGCGTGGAGCGCAGGAAGGCGGAGAGGCTCAGCACCATCCGCTCCGCCGGACCGACGTCACGCTCCTCGATCAGCGTCGCCAGCGCGTTGAGCGTATTGAACAGGAAATGCGGATTGATCTGGTAACGCAGCGCCCGCATCTGCGCGTCGTGCGCCTGCGCGCGCAGCTCGGAAAGCTGGCGCTCACGCTCCACCGCTTCGCTGCTGTATTGCTGCGCGAGGAACAGCGCCGACCAACCGAGATAGCAGCCGACCCAGAACAGGATTTCGCGCAGCGTCGGTCCGAGTCGCACCGGACTCATGCTTTTCATTCCGACCTGGAAAGCAAAATAGGCGACGACTTCGTGTAGGCAGGCGACAACAATCGCGACGGCGACGACGAGCATGGCCTTGGTGGAGAAGCTGCGGCTTGCCATCCGCCCGACTACGCGAATGATGACCCAGCTCATCGCGATCTGAAAGACGAACATGAAGGAGCGGGCGCCGAAGGTGTACCAGGTCTCCCACATGTCTATCTGGGCGATGGCGTTCAGTACCGCCCACATGACCAGCCAGTAAATGATGCTGAGGCGCATGCCCCCGCGCATGCTGCGCGACGCAAAATTGCGCGACTCCGCTATGAAACCGACCCTTTGTTCCATCGGGCGACATATCGGCAGCTTGAAGCGTTCAAGTCGAGTGCCGTTCGTCCGGCGTGCATCGCCATTCGCAGAATTACATCTGTTTTCGTAAGCCTCAAATCGCGGCTCGTCGAAGCCATGCTGCATTTCGCGCCAGTGTCGCATCACATTCGCGCCCAGGAACCGAACGCTTGGGGAGTCAGTCGTGGGTGGTTCTGTGGCGATGCGGCATATGGAAGGGCAGGGGCGCTCTCGCGCGCCGGCCTTCCTGCCTGCCGATTTCGCGCCGGAGCCGCATGGCGGGCTCTACCAGGGCCTTTACAAGCGCCTGCGCGGCTTCATCCTGGATGGTGTATGGCCGGCGGGCACGCGGCTGCCGTCGTCGCGCACGCTTGCCGCCGATCTAAAGGTCTCACGCAACACCGCCATTTTGGCAGTCGAGCAACTGGTTGCCGACGGCTGGGCGGAATCGCGCAGCCGCTCGGGCGTTTACGTGTCCGCCGCCCAGGCGCCGACGCCCGCGCCCGAGACAGGCGTCAAGGCGCGCGCCTCGTCCGACCTGCCGCCGTTCGCGCTCCAGCGCCCGGCCGCCGATCTGTTCCCGGCTCAAATCTGGAAACAGTTGCAGGCGCGCGCCTGGGCGGAGATCGAGCCGCAGCGGCTTGCCACGACTGACGCTGCTGGCGATCCCGCCTTGCGTGAAGCGATCGCCCGGCTGGTCTGCGGCCCGCGCGGAATGCGTTGTCATCCGGATCAGATCGTTGTCGTGCCCACCGCCACGGCCGCCATCGACCTGATCGCCGGCACGTTGTTGCGGCCGGGCGACACGGCGCTGGTCGAAAATCCCGGGAGACCCGCCGTGCGGCAATCGCTGGTTGCGCGGGGAGCGCGGCTGCAGCCGATCCGAACGGACGCGCTTCCACCCGCGCGGCTGGCGTGCGTCGCCAGTGCGACGCGGTTCCCCGGCGGCGAGGCATTGGATCGGGAGGGCCGCGCAAGACTTCTCGGTTGGGCGCGGGCTACCAACGGGTGCATCATCGAGGATGACCGCGACGCGGACCTCTGGTTCGATGCACCGCCTCCGCCTCCGCTCGCGGCGGAAAATGGCGAGCGCGTGCTGCTGGTCGGCAGCTTCAATCGCATCCTTTTCCCTGGCTTGTGCGTGGCGTTCCTTGTCGCGCCCCTGCCTCTGGTCGAAAGACTGCGCGCCGCAAACGCGATCGCCGGAGGTCGGGCGAGCCTCGCTTCACAACTTGCCCTGCGGGAGTTCATCGGAGACGGGCATTTTGCCCGCCATCTGCGCCGCCGTCGCCAGGCTTATCAGGAACGCCGCGAGGCCCTGATCGACTGCCTGGGCGATCTGGTGGATCGTGAGCACATCAACACGGCCGGGACGTATCTGGCAGTCCATGTCGGCGCGGGCCGCGCACGCGCGCTTGCCGACCGGCTCGCGGCCGAACGGCTCGGCGGTGCTGCGATCGACGATTTCATGATCGAAGGAGAGGCAGGAGCCGATCTACTGATCGGACTCGGCCTTTCGCCCGAGGCGATCCTCGACGAGGGGCCGCGCCTCGCCGCTGTCATACGATCCGAACTGTCCAGTGCAAGGGAGCAACGCTGATGTACGCGTCCGAGCGCATTTTTCCCGAGCGTGGCCGCAGCGGCCGCACCCAGATCACGGCGGCGCGGATCGAGGCCCGCTTTCTCGAGCTGCTCGCGGAGCATCCGTTCCAGCAGATTTCAGTCGCAGATATTGCGGACGGTTGCGATATTGCACGCTCGACCTTCTACCGGTTGTACGCCGATCCTGTGGAGACGCTCTGGGCCCTGGCGCTGCCAATCTTCGAGAAATCGTTCGACGCCGCGCTGAAGGGTGACAGCGCTCGCTTCATCGAGGCTTTCGGCTCACTCTGGACCGTCCCCGGCCTGGTCGCCGCGCTCAATCATCCAAAGGCCAATGCGCGCATTCGTGCCAAGCTGGCCGCAGTAATACAGGCGCGGCTCCGCCAGCACGCCTGTGGCCGAGGCGGCGAGACCAGCGCGCTGGTGATGGCGGCCGCCTGCCTCACCGTGCTCGCCCAGTCCGAGACCAAGGAATCGCCGAGCGAGGCCGATTTGAGCGAGTTGATGTCGCTGATCTACATCGCGGCATATTTGACGCCCGGCGCTCTCCAGTCGATTGCCCGCGAGCAGGCGCGGCGCGGTTTGAACGGCGGTTTTCCCCCCGCCGTATCGCTCGAAGAATCGCTCGCCTCCGACGACTATATCCTCTCGATGATCGACGGCCGGCCTTATCGTTCGTTGACCCGCCACATCGCCCGCTATGGTATGACGCCTGCCGATTACCGGCGCTGTTTCGGCCTGGACGAGGACTATCCGATGGTCGCGGCAAGCTATTCCGAACGGCGGCGAGCGCTCGCGATCAGTGCCGGTTTCGGCGTCCGGCGCAATGTCGGGGGATGCTCCGCCGCAGCCTGACGTACAGTGTTGCGCCGAGGCAACAGAGCACTTGCAAAAACAGTGATGGTGCCAGATTTCCCGTTCCTGCGGGCTCTCGATCGGCGGGCGGCTATATTGGCCGTCTCCGTCTAAACTGCTGAGAAACAGAAGAATTAATCAGTTTCATCCCTGCTTGGCCAACTCGTCGACCAACTGGACCCATTCGGCCCTCCGGTCTGGTTCTTTTTCCGCTAGGCCGCCCCGCTACCCCCGATTTCGCAATGAGAAAAAGGGGAATTCCGATGTCTATCGCTTCCACGACGCGGCTGCGCACCCTGCTGTCGCTCGGCGCCGCGACCGCCGCGCTTTGCGCTGCGCCTGCCTACGCCCAAGACACCCAGACCGCCGAGGCCGCGCCGGCCGATGAAGGCACGATCGTCGTCACCGGTTCGCTCATCACCAACCCGAACCTGGAACGTTCGACGCCGGTCAATGTGACCACTTCGGAAGAGGTCGAGCTCCGCCAGACCAACGTCGCCGAGCAGCTGCTGCGCGACGTCCCTGGCGTTGTGCCGTCGACCGGATCGAACGTGAACAACGGCAATGGCGGCGCATCGTTCGTCAGCCTGCGCGGCCTCGGCTCGAACCGCAACCTGATCCTTCTCGACGGCAACCGCGTCGTGCAAACCGATACGGTCGGCCGGACCGATCTGAACGTCTTGCCGCTGGCGCTGATCGAGCGCACCGAGGTGCTGACCGGCGGCGCCTCGACGACCTATGGCGCGGACGCGATCTCCGGCGTGGTCAACTTCATCACCAAGAAAGATTTTTCGGGCCTCGAGATCAACGCCGGCGAGCAGATCACCCAACGCGGCGACGGCAACGTGTTCAGGGTCGATGCGACGATCGGCGCGAATTTCGATGACAATCGCGGTAATGCGACTTTCAGCGTCGGCTATCAGGAATCCGATCCTGTCTATCAGGGCAGCCGGGCGATCTCGCGCAGTGCGATCAGTCCGTACAACGAATTCGACACCACCGCAGCCGGCTCCCCGACCGCGATCCCCTCCACCTTCACCGTGCCGGGGACGGCGGGACTGCAGATCAACCCCGCCGGCGCGCTGGTGCCGATCTTCTCGTCGTTCAACTTCAATCCGTTCAACCTCTTCCAGACGCCGTTCAAGCGGTTCAACATGTTCGGGTCGGCCCGCTACGAAATCACGGACGGCATCGAAGCCTATACGCGCGGCATCTTTTCCAAAACCACGGTGCCGACGATCGTGGCGCCTTCCGGTGTGTTCGGGTCGACGGTCACGATCCCGGTCAGCAATCCGTATCTAACACCCGCGGCTCGCGCGACTTTCTGCGCCAACAACGACTTCAATCCCGGCGTCGCCGGCGTCCAGACTCTGACGCCTGCGCAGTGCGCCGCGGCTGCGGCGGCGACGAGCCCGTCCGATCCCAACTACCGGACATTCACCACGGGCCTGTTCCGCCGCACGACCGAGGTTGGCACGCGCAACGATATCTACACCACGACTTTCTTCGACTACCGCCTGGGCTTCCGCGGCGACATCACCGAGAGCATCCATTGGGATATTTCGGGCGGCTATGGCGAGAGCACCAATCACCGCGTGCGTCAGAACTACGTGCTGACGTCGCGCGTGCGCCAGGCGTTGCTTGCCACCAATCCGAACACCTGCCTCGACACCAGCAACGGCTGCGTGCCGTTGAACGTCTTTGGCCAGCAAGGCAGCATCACGCCTGCACAGGCGGCGTTCATCGGCGGCGTCACCAGCGTCATCGACGCCCCCAACTCGCTCGCCCAGGCAAGGGCGGTCGTCAACGGGGACTTTGGCGCATCATTGCCCTGGGCCAACGACGCGGTGAGCTTTGCGGCCGGCGGCGAGTATCGGAAATACAAATCGTCGATCGAGCCCGACAACTTGGCTCAGACGGCAGGGCAGCTCGGCGGTGCGGGGGGCGCCATCCGTCCGACCAAGGGCGCGCTGGACGTGTATGAAGCGTTCGGCGAGCTTCTTGCGCCGTTGGTGCAGGACAAGCCGTTCTTCGAGGACCTGACGCTCGAAGCGGGCGTCCGCTACTCACACTACACGATTGACGCGCCGGGCACGCCCAAGTTCAACACGACAACTTGGAAGGTTGGCGGGAGCTGGACTCCCATCCGCGATATCAAGATCCGCGGCAACTATGCCCATGCGGTTCGTGCGCCCAACATCAACGAGCTGTTCGCGCCGCTGAACACAGTGCTGACCAATCTCGGCGTCGATCCGTGCGCCGGTGTCGCGCCGCTGAACAACGCGAACCTGCGCGCGGTCTGTTTGGCACAAGGCGCGCCGGCGTTCACGATCGGCAACATTCCCGTGCCGGCGGCCGGACAGGTGAACGTCACCGGCGGCGGCAACCTGAACCTCAAGCCGGAGAAGTCGAACAGCTACACGATCGGCGCTGTCATTCAGCCATCGGTGCTGCCTGGGTTCTCGCTGAGCGTCGACTATTACAAGATCAAGCTGACCGGGGCGATCACGACGCCGACCTCGCAGGACATCGTCAATGCCTGCTTCGGCAACCTGTCGGCCGCGAGCGCAAGCAATCCGGCATGTACCTCGATCCGGCGCGATCCGAACACTGGCTCGCTAAGCGGCGACGCGGCGACCACACCGGGCCTGTTCGGCGCTCTCTCCAATCTGGGCCGCGCCAGCACGGACGGCGTCGATTTGACCATGAACTACAACACCGATCTGGGCTTTGCGAAGCTGGCGCTCAACTTCGCGGGCAACTGGACGCGGTCGGCCAAGTTCCAGGCAACGCCCACCTCATTGAACCGCGAATGCGTCGGCTTCTATAGCGTCAGCTGCGGATCGCCGGCGGGAACGGCGGCGGATATCGGCTCGATCCAGCCGGAATTCTCCTGGACGCAGCGCTCGACCCTCACGTTCGATAATGTCGACCTGTCGCTGTTGTGGCGGCATGTCAGCGCGGTGTCGTTCGAGCGTCAGCAGTTCCAGGACGATCTGGCGGTGGCTCTCGCCAGCCCCGCCGACTGCCCCGATCCGCTTGGCGCCGATCCGGGCGGCTGCATCGTCGATCCGCGGTTCCGCCATATCCCGGCGTTCGACTATTTCGACCTCTCGACGCGGATCGGCGTCGGCGACAACCTGACGCTCACCGTCACGGTCGCGAACCTGTTCGACAAGAAGCCGCCGAACACGGCCCAGAATATCGGGTCGACCAGCTTCAACAGCGGCAACACCTACCCCTCAACCTACGACACGCTCGGCCGCCGATTCGCCGTCGGAGCGCGCCTGCGGTTCTAAACCGGGAAGGGCGGAGCTTCACGGCTCCGCCCTTTCTTTTCAGTTGCTCGCGGCCGTAGCGGCAGGGACGGGGAAGCCCTTGTCCTTCAGCCAGGCGTCGACCTTGGGGTCGCGGCCGCGGAAGTTGCGATAGGCAGCCGCCGGATTGACGGTGTTGCCGACCGACAGGATCATGTCGTGGAAGCGCTTGGCGGTCGCCGCGTCCCACGGGCTGCCTGCCTCCACGAACGCCTGATAGGCGTCCTGATCCAGCACTTCTGCCCAGAGATAGCCGTAATAGCCCGCCGCATAGCCTTCGCCCGAGAAGACGTGGCCGAACTGCGGGATGCGGTGCCGCATCACGATTTCGGACGGCATACCCAGTTCGGCAAGCGTCGCTTTTTCGAACGCGTGCGGCTCGACCGGCGTGGCGCCGGCCAGGTGCATCTTCATGTCGACGATCGCGCTGGCCTGCGCCTCGACCACGCTGAACGCCTGGTTGAAGGTCTGCGCCGCCTTGATCTTGTCGACCAGCGCCTGCGGGATGCGCTCGCCCTTTGCGTTCACCAGGAACTTCATGACCTCTGGCGTGGTCAGGAAATGCTCGTTGAACTGCGACGGGAACTCGACGAAGTCGCGCGCAGTGCTGGTGCCGGCGAGCGACGGATAATGCACCGCCGAGTTCAGCCCGTGCAGCGCGTGACCGAATTCGTGGAACATGGTCTCGGCGTCGATGAAGGAGATCGTCACCGGCTCGCCGGGCTGCGCCTTCACGAAATTCGCATTGTTGGAGACGATCGTCGCGATTGGCCCGTCGAAGTTCGACTGGGTGCGGTACTCGTTCATCCACGCGCCGGAGCTTTTGCCCGGCCGCGCATAGGGATCGAAATACCATAGGCCGACATGCTTGCCGTCGCGGCCTTTCACTTCATAGACGGTCATGTCCGGGTTGAAGACCGGCAGGCCCTTCACCGGAGTGAAAGTGAAGCCGTAGAGCTGGCCCGCCGCCCAGAACATCGCATCCCGGACGTGATCGAGCTGCAGGTACGGCTTCACCTCGTTCATATCGAGGTCGTATTTCGCCTTCCTGAGCTTCTCGGCGTAGAAGCGGTAATCCCAGGGTGCGATCTTGAAGCCGCCATCCTTGGCGGCGATCGCCTGCATGTCGGCGACGTCGGTCTTGACCTGCGCGATCGCCGGCTTCCACGCCGCCATCATCAGGTTTATCGCATTGTCCGGCGTCTTCGCCATCGTGTCGGCGAGGTGCCAGTGCGCATAGGTCGGATAGCCGAGCAGCTTCGCCTTCTGCGCACGGAGCTGCAGGACTTGCGTCACGACCGGGTTGTTGTCGTGTTCGCCCGGATGATCGCCGCGGCTGGTCCAGATCTCGAACGCCTTCTGGCGCAGCCCGCGATCGGTCGCGTTGGTGAGGAAGGGCTCCATCGCCGAGCGGGTGTTGGCGATCACCCATTTGCCCTTCATGCCGCGCCGCTCGCCTTCCTGCGCCGCCGAGGCGATCTGAGCGGGGCTGAGGCCGGCGAGCTGGGCCTGGCTGTCGAGCACCAGCGCGTCATGCTCTTCGTCCCAGAGCTGGTTCTGCGAGAACTTGGTGTAGAGCCCGGCGAGCTGCTGGTTGACTTGGCTGAGCTGCGCCTTGTCGGCGGCCGAGAGTTTCGCGCCCTGCTGCGTGAAGTTGTTCCAATAGACCCAGACCAGCCGCTGCTGCTCCGGCGTCAACTTCGCCTTTTCGGGCGAGTTGTAGATCGCGTCGATGCGGCGGAAGAGCTTCTCGTTCTGGACGATCTTGTCCTGATGCGCCGACAGCTTCGGCGACATCTCTTCCTCGACCTTCTGGAATTCCGGCGTCGAGAGGTTCGACGACCAGATGCCGAAATAGGTATAGACGCGATTGAGCGTGCGCCCGGACTGTTCCAGCGGCACGAAGGTGTTGGCGAAAGTCGGCGGCGCGGGATTGTTGGCGATCACGTCGATTTCGCGCAGGTTCTCGGCCATCGCCGCTTCCAGCGCAGGCTTGAATTGGGCGATCTGCACCGTGTCGAACGCCGGCACACCACCATAGGGGCCGGCCCATTTGGCGAGCAGCGGATTGGCGGCCTGAGCCGCGGAAGCGACCGGCGCGGCAAGCGCGGCGGGAGCGGTTGCGGCCATCAGCGAAGCCGCGAGGATCGTGTGAAAATTCATGAATATCGCCCTTATGACATACCGATGAGCGCGTGATGAATGCGCGCCCAGCATGGGCAGGGGCTAGCAGAGATCGGGGGCGGTAGGACAGGGGGCAGGCCAGGTTGGCGGCGGCATAGAAAAGCTGGCGTGTCTGCTCCCGCGCGGCCGTTAGCTTTGGCGGCTCGGATCAAAAGGGGGGCCAAGTGAGCGGAGCGGAGACGCACGGGATCACGTTTCGGGAGGCGCTGGGCGTCTGGGCGCGGATCGCGCTGCTGAGCTTTGGCGGGCCGGCCGGGCAGATCGCGCTGATGCACCGGGTGCTGGTCGACGAGAAGCGCTGGATCGGCGAGGAGCGATTCCTCCACGCGCTCAATTTCTGCATGCTGCTGCCGGGCCCGGAAGCGCAGCAGCTCGCCATCTATATCGGCTGGCTGCTGCACCGCGTGAAAGGCGGGCTGGTCGCCGGGATATTGTTCGTCCTGCCGGGCGCGCTCGCGATCATGGCGTTGAGCTGGATCTATGTGCTCTACGCGGGCGCCGGGCCTGTGGCGGGGCTGTTCTTCGGGCTTAAAGCGGCCGTCGTCGCGATCGTCTTCCAGGCCGTGGTGCGGATCGGATCGCGGGCGCTCAAGACCGCTCCCCAGCGGCTGCTCGCCTGCGCGGCTTTCATTGCCCTGTTCGTATTCGGCGCGCCGTTCCCGCTCGTGGTGCTTGCCGCGGGCCTGATCGGATTTGGCGCTGCGCGGGCGGGCAGCCGGGCCTTTGCCAGCGGTGGCCACGGACCTGCGAAGGACGGATTGCCCGATGAGCAGAGCGCGCTGGGAGAGGAAATGCCGGATCATGCGAAGGGACACCGCACCCTGGGTATGGCGGCGTTTCTGCTGGTCCTTTGGCTCGGCACCGTCGTCGTGCTGCCGCACGGCGTATTTGCGGACATCGGCTGGTTCTTTTCGCGCATGGCGGTCGTCACGTTCGGCGGCGCCTATGCCGTGCTCGCCTATGTCGCCCAGGCCGGCGTCGATCATTATGGCTGGCTCAAGCCGAACGAAATGCTGGACGGGCTCGGCCTAGCGGAAACGACGCCGGGGCCGCTCATCATGGTGACGCAGTTCGTGGGCTTTCTCGGCGCCTATCGCCACGCCGGCGGCCTCGACCCGCTGCTCGCAGGAACGCTGGGCGGGCTGCTCACGACCTGGGTGACGTTCCTGCCCTGCTTCATCTGGATTTTCGCCGGCGCGCCCTATGTGGAGCGCCTGCGCCGGAACCGCGCGCTCTCGGCCGCGCTTTCGGCGATCACGGCGGCCGTGGTCGGCGTGGTGCTGAACCTCGCGGTCTGGTTCGTGCTGCATTACTGGTTCGCGCGCCTCGATCCGGGCCCGCTCGCCTTGCGCGTGCCGGTGTTGGCCAGCCTCGACTGGCGCGCGGTGCTGCTGTCGATCGTCGCCCTAATCGCGGCCTTTCGATTCAAGGTGGGAGTGCTGCCGCTTCTCGCGGGATGCGGCGTGGCAGGATTGATCCTGAGCTTAATCCCGTTGAGCTGAGCGGCAGGCAATGCCGAGCGAGCGCCGCCACTGCCTGACCGGGCTTGCCGATCGCCGCGCCCGGGCGCAGGGGAGCGGGCATGTGGTATCTGGTTCTGAAGGCCGCGATTTCGGGCGTGCTGATCGCCGCCGCTTCGGAAATGGCGAAGCGTTATCCCGGTTTCGGAGCGTTGATCGCGTCGCTGCCGCTCGTTTCCGTGCTGGGCATGATGTGGCTGTGGAAGGACAAGCCCGACGCCGCCAACATGGCGGCGCACGCGCAGGCGACCTTCTGGTACGTGCTGCCCTCTCTGCCGATGTTCCTGCTGATCCCGGCGCTGCTGAGAGGCGGTATGGGCTTCTGGATGGCGCTGCTGCTCGGCTGCGCGCTGACCGTCATTCTGTACGGGCTTATGAACTGGATCGGGCCGCGGTTCGGCCTGCCCATCTGAAAGGAGCGTTCCCATGGCTGAGCTTGACCGACGGACCCTGTTGAACGCGAGCCTTGCCGCCGGAGCAGCGGCCGCCGCCGCCCCCGTGTTGGCGCAGAAGCCGGCCGCTGGCTTCGCGCCCAAACCGCTGCCATTCGATCCCGCCTCAGTGCCGGGCCTGTCTCCCAAGCTGCTGACCAGCCACCATGACAATAATTATGCCGGCGCGGTGAAGCGGCTGGGCGCGATCCAGGGCGAGTGGGGAAAGCTCGATCCGGCGACCGCGCCCGGGTTCCAGATCAACGGGCTGAAGCGCGAGGAGCTGATCGCGTGGAACTCGATGATCCTGCACGAAATCTACTTCGCCGGTCTGGGTGCGCCGACGCGTCCGGGCGCGGCGCTGTCGGCGGCGCTGGAGCGGGACTTCGGCAGCCATGACCGGTGGCGCGCCGAGTTCATCGGCATGGGCAAGGCGCTCGGCGGCGGCTCGGGCTGGGTGCTGCTGACCTGGAGCGACCATGACGGGCGGCTGACCAACCAATGGGCGGCCGACCACACGATGACGCTGGCCGGATCGACGCCGCTGCTGGCGCTCGACATGTACGAGCATGCCTATGCGATGGATTACGGCGCGAAGGCCGGCGACTATGTCGAAGCCTATATGAAGGCGATCCGCTGGGACGAGGCGGACCGCCGCTTTGCGAAGGCTTCTCGCGCCTGAACGCTCAGGCGCGCTGCACCGGGATCACCGCCGCCGTCATCCGCGACAGGCACACGAGGCGGTCCTGCTCGTCGGTGATACGGATGGTCCAGACCTGCGAGGTGCGGCCGATGCTTTCCGCCCTGGCCGTGCCATAGACCCAGCCGTCCTTCGCCGGGCGGATATGGTTGGCGTTGATTTCCATGCCGACCGCCGTGCTGACGCTGCGATCGACCGCAAGCGTGGCGGCGATCGAGGCGACGGTTTCGGCGAGCGCGACCGACGCGCCGCCGTGAAGGCGGCCGTGCGGCTGGTGGGTGCGGCGGTCGACGGGCATCCGCGCTTTCAGCCAGTCGTCGCCGATCTCGATAAACTCGATGCCGATCAGGCCGGGCAGGGCGTTCGCGCCAAGCTTGGTCAGCTCGGCGAGATCGATGTCCGCTTCGTGCCAGATGCGCGCCATCAGTCCGCCGCACCGCCCGCCGGCGTCACCTTCGGCGCGGGGGCGAAGGGCTGGATGCCGAACTCAGGGTACACCTCCGCCGGGAAATAGACGGCGCCGTCCTTCACCACCATCGCGATGGTCTTGATCGCCTTCAAATCCTTGGTCGGGTCGCCGGGGACGAGGAAGAAGTCGGCGAGCTTGCCTTTCTCGATCGAGCCGAGGCGCTGATCCTGGCCCAGATAATGCGCCATGTCCCAGGTCGCGCGCTTCAGGATCTGCGGCGCAGTCATGCCGACCGTCTGATACAGCTCCAGCTCGCGGTGATAGGTGAAGCTGCCGCCGGTGTCGGTGCCGGGGACGATCATCACGCCCTTGTCGTTCAGCATGCGGATCGTCTGCACGATCTTGTCATAGGCGCCGCGATAGGCGGCGTCGTCGCCCGGAGCGGAGGTGTCGATCCATGCCTGCTTCAGCCCGCGCTGGCTGCCGATCGGCATGTGCGTGATGTAATCGACCGCGCCGCGCGGTACCTGGCCGTCGCGATTGAGCAGCAGGTTTTCGTGGATGCCCAATGTCACGTCCATCGGGATGTGGCGGCTGGCGACCAGGTCGATCGAGTGCTGGACGCGGGGGCTGCTGAGGTCGAGCGCAGGCAGGCGCTTGAGCGCGGTCAGCCGGAACAGCGTGCGCGTGTCCTCGGTCGGCTGGATCACCCATTGCAGCATGAACTGATTGATGTGGGTCAGCTCGTCGAAGCCGTCCTCGACCATCTGGTCGGCCGTGGCGAAGGCAGGGACATGGCCCTGGACCTTTAGGCCGAGGCGATGCGCTTCCTTGACCATCGCCGGAATCCAGGCGGGGTTCATGCTGTTGTACGACTTGATCGACCAGTAATTGCGCGCGGCGTACCAGCGGACGGCGTCGACCGCTTCGGCCTCGCTGTTCACCAGGATGCCGTTGTTGGCGCTGTACGGGCTCTTGCCCTCGACGAAGCCGGCGCGGACGATGCGCGGGCCGGCGATCACGCCGGTGTCGATGCGGTCGATCAGCCGGGCGAGCACGGCATTGTCGTTGCCCATGTCGCGCATCGTCGTGATGCCGGCGATCAGGTTGAGGAGCGCGCCGTCCTGGCTGGTGTGCGCGTGCATTTCGTACATGCCCGGGACGAGCGTGCCGCCGGCGCCGTCGATCACGACTTCGCCCTTGGTCGCCGGCTCGTCGAGCGGCTCGATGCCGGCGATGGTGTTGCCGCTGACAAGGACCGAGACCGGGCCGGTCAGCGCCTGCGCCTTGGGATCGAACAGGCGGACGTTGCGAATGCGGACGGGCGCGCCGTAGCGATGGGCGACGCGCTTCTGGATGTCGACGAAGCGGTCGGTCGACCATTGCGCAGCGAGCGTCTTCAGTCGCTCCGCCTCGGCCTCATAGCCGGCGCGGACAATGACGAAGCCGGGCGAGACCGAGGCGAAGAGCTGGCCTTGCGCGTCGAGCAGCACAGTGTCGGGAGAGGTGTCGATGCCGCCGAGATCGTAGCGCGTGACTTGCAGCGGGCCGCCGGGGCCGGTGACGCTGAGCGCTTCGCCCTTGGTCAGCCGGAGGACGCCGCCGGGAAGCGCGGGGATCGTCGTGCCGCCCGCCTTCATGATCGCGCGGGCATAGAGGCCGGTCGACCAGGGGCTGCCGCTTTGCGCGACATAGACGGCGCGCTCCTTGGTGACGGCGCTGCCCTTGCCGGTCGAATCGGTCCAGGTCGCTTTCGCGCCCGTCTTGGCGAAATGCTCCTCGACCTTGGAGCCGAAGGTGGTGGCGCCGGTCACGTCCCAGGCGGTCGGCAGGCCGTTCGCGTCGAGGCTGATCGCTTCCTTCATCGTCGGTCCGCGGCCGTTGTTCTTGAAGTCGTAATCGATGCCGACCTTGTCGCCCTGAACGTCGGCGTTGAGGTGGCCGACATTCTTGCCGCCGAAGATCACGCTGTAGCGCTGCATTTCGGCCGAGACGGGAGCGGCGGCGAGCGCCGCGGCGAGAGCGGCGAACGCCGCGGTGGTGAGCAGTTTCATCGAGGGCGATGCCTAAGCAGGGCTTGGGCGCCTTGCAATCCCGTCGCACCTGCCTGCGTTTTCGTCGACGCAATGTTTCGCGAAAACCGATTCTGACGCAACGAAAACATGCGACCCGAGGCATTCGAAAGAATGCTTACCCTCAGGGCCCGGCCGGCCTCAAAACCGGTCGGGCCTTTTTTTATGCGGCGAGCGGGGGCGCCTTGGCCGGGGTCGCGGCGATGCGCAGCGGCATGGTGAGGGTGACGCGGAAGCCGCCGCTCTCCGGCCGGCTCAGCTGCATCGTGCCTTCGTCGCCATAGTTCAGGCGCAGCCGCTCACGGACATTGGCGAGGCCGACGCCGGTGCCCGACGCGACGGCCATCGCGTCGCTGCCGCTGTCGCAGACTTCGAGCTCGAGCAGGCCGCCCTGCTGGCGCGCGGCGATGGCGATCGTCACCGGGCTGCGCGACGGCGCGACGGCGTATTTAACGGCATTCTCGACCAGAGGCTGGAGCAGGAACGGCGGCACCTGCGCGCGCGCCAGCTCAGGGGGAAGCTCGACCGTGCTGACCAGCCGCTCGCCGAAGCGGACGCTTTCGATCTCCAGATAATTGTCGAGCATCTCGAACTCGTCCTCGACCGCGACCATGCGATCGGGATCGGCGGCGAGGCTGCCGCGCAGGAACGAGGAGAGGCGGTCGATCATCGATTCCGCTTCGTCGGTGCGGCGGAGCACGACGAGGCTGGAGATCGCGTTCAGCGTGTTGAACAAGAAATGCGGGTTGAGCTGGAAGCGGAGCGCCAGCATCTGAGCCTCGCGCTCACGCTGCCGGGCCTGGTCGAGCAGGCGCTCGTTCCGGCGCAGCGCGTAATAGGCGCCCTGAAAGGCCAGCAGCGCCCCCACCATCGCCGTGTTGTAGGTGTTGAGCGTCGCGGCGCGGATGAACGCCGCGCGATAGGGATAGACGAGAACGCCCGTCATCTGCCGCAACTCGGTGTCCCAAAAGGATTGCAGCATCGCCACCCCGAGCACGGACAGCACGAAGGCGGTCCAGCGCAGGGTGGGCGGCACGCGCTCGGTGACGCGCAAGGCGACATAGACGAGGAAGTCGAGCGCGCCGTCGACGATCATCATCGGCAGGCCGAGGCGAAGCGCTTCGTAGAGATCGGCCGGGCCGCGGAAGAAGCCCTGAACGGTGAAGACCGCCAGCGTAAACAGGTTGGCGCCGAGGATCAGCAGCGTCGCAGACCGCAGCGGCGGCGCGCTTTGCCACAACATGCGATCCGCGGTGACCCGAGTCATGCTCCCCCCAATGCCCTTCCGTTCAACCGCTTAGCAGGTGTGAAACGGGCGGGCTAGGCACGCTCCTTCGTTGCCGAGAAGCGCAGCGCCGAGTTGCGTTCCTTGACGTAGTTCAGCTCCCACGCGTCTTTCGCCATGAAGACAAGCGCGCCGTCGCGGTCGCGCGCCAAGGCGCCGCGATGGATGGTCGCAAAGGCGTCGAGGTCTTTGGCGTCGCCGGCGAGCCAGCGAGCCGTGTCCCAGGGCGAAGGCTCGAGCTTCGCGTCCACCTTATACTCGGCTTCGAGCCTGGAGATCAGCACTTCGAGCTGGAGCTGGCCGACCACGCCGACCACCCAGGCGCTGCCGACTTCCGGGTAGAAGACCTGGATGATGCCTTCCTCGGCGAGGTCGTCGAGCGCCTTCCTGAGCTGCTTGGTCTTGGTCGGGTCCTTGAGCGCGATGCGGCGCAGGATTTCCGGCGCGAAGTTCGGCAGGCCGGTGATCGTCTTCGGCGGCCCGTCGGTGAGAGTGTCGCCGACGCGCAGCGTACCGTGGTTCGGGATACCGATGATGTCGCCGGGCCAGGCTTCCTCGGCGGTCTCGCGGTTCTGCGCGAAGAACAGGATCGGCGAATGCACCGCGATCGCCTTGCCGGTGCCGACCTGGTTGAGCTTCATCCCGCGTTTGAACTTGCCCGAGCACAGCCGCATGAACGCGACGCGGTCGCGGTGCATCGGGTTCATGTTCGCCTGCACCTTGAAGATGAAGCCGGTGACGGCGGGATCGTCCGGCGACACGGCTTCCGGCTCGGCCGGTTGCGGGCGCGGGCTGGGAGCGAAGCGGGCAAGCGCGTCGATCAGATCGGTGACGCCGAAATCCTTGAGCGCGGAGCCGAAATAGACCGGTGTCAGATCGCCGTGGCGATAGGCGACCTCGTCGAACGCCGGATAGCCGGCGTCGATCAGTTCGAGCTCTTCGCCCACGGTCTCGTGCCCGGAAAGGTCGGCGGGCGCGGTCTTCCCATCGGTGCTGGTGAGCGCCTTGGTCTCCAGATTGTAGAGACCTTCGAACGTGCCGCCCATGCCGACGGGCCAGTTCATCGGGCTGACATCGAGCGCCAGATCGGATGCAACCTCGTCGAGCAGGTCGAACGGATGCCGACCTTCGCGATCGACCTTGTTGACGAAGGTTATGATCGGGACGGAGCGGAGGCGGCAGACCTCGAACAGCTTGCGCGTCTGCGCCTCGATACCGCGCGCGGCGTCGATCACCATGACGGCGGAATCGACGGCGGTTAGCGTGCGGTATGTGTCCTCGCTGAAATCCTCGTGGCCTGGCGTGTCGAGCAGGTTGAACGTGAGGCCGTCGCGCTCGAACGTCATCACCGAGGACGTGACCGAGATCCCGCGCTGCTGTTCGATCTTCATCCAGTCGGAGCGGGCGCGCCGCGCCTGGCCGCGGGCCTTCACTTCGCCCGCCGCATGGATCGCGCCGCCGAACAGCAGCAGCTTTTCCGTCAAGGTGGTCTTGCCGGCGTCGGGGTGAGAAATGATCGCAAAGGTCCGCCGGTCGGGGCGGTTGGTCGGTCGGGAATCCATCGCGTGGCGCCCTACAGCGGCGACCGCGATTTGGCGAGAGCGAGCCGCGACGGCCGGCTCTCGCCTATGTGCACACGTTCAGGCGATCGCCAGCCGACGGCGCCGGCGCGTGGTTGCGCCCAGAAGGCCGAAACCGCCGATCATCATTGCCCAGGTCGCCGGTTCGGGAACGGCGTTGGTGTTGGGCACGAAGAACGGACCGCCATAGGTGATCGGCTTGAACGGGTCCGGATCGGGCGGGAGGTCGGTGCCAACCGGCACGACCCGATACGTGATCGTCGTCGGATCGAAGGTGCCGCCGATGATCGGCCGCCCCGTGGGGTCGTTGAGGGCGAGAGCGGCAAGATCCCCGCCGCCCGCGATGTTCGTCACGCCGCCATCGTTGCGCGGGTCGCCGAACACGACTTGCGCACCGGCGCATTGATAGACGCTGTCGCAGAAGTCCGTGACCTGGCTCTGGTAAGTGGCTTCGTAGATCAGGGTCGTCGAGGAAAAGGCCCCGATCGTGCTGAGCGGGAGGGCGAGCGTGGTCGCTCCCCAGTCGAGCGTCTCCCACCGGCCGTCGGAGTCCGATTGCGAGTTCAAGCCGTTATAGTGGAGGCCGCCGGAATCCAGGAAAATCCCCTCGGAACTGACGTTGCCGCTCGCATTGTAGAGCTGCCGCGTTACTTCACCGGTGATCTGCCGCACGTTGAACGTGAACGATGCGCTGATGTTGGAACTGCCGAAGATGGCTGCCATGTGCCCCGGCGTGATCAGCGAATCGAAGCGCAGATCGACGGGCGCGTCGGTCGGGTTCGAAATCGTGAAGGCGATCGTGGTCTTGCTCGCCGTCCCGCAATAACCGACGCAATAATTGTCGTGCAGAAAGAAGAAGCTCTTGGTGTCGGCGACGGCCGTATAGTTGACGCCGATCGCGCCGGTGGGGTCGTCGAGCTTGTATACCGTTGCGGTGGAGCCGCCGGGCGCCAGCGTTGGGCCCGACGTGTCGCCGATCCGGGTTCCGTATAGATTGGTGACAGATACCCCGGTGATGTCTTGCGCGCTGGCCGGCGTGGCGAGGCAAGCAAGCAGTGCGAACGGCGCCGACGTTCCGAGAACACGAAGCAATTGCCGGCTCGACAAAGACACAACAGACATGGTCGATCCCCCCTGGACGATTCGCTTATGGTAAACGACTGATGCCGCACCCGATAGTATAGAATCGACCCTGCAGTTTCTCGGGATGGGACAGTTGGCCGCTATTACTGTCAATGCTGTAAGCTGCGTGAAAGCTACGGGGCCGAAACGAATAACTTGAGTTATTGATTACGTGAGTGTGGTTGCGGGGCAGCTGCAGATGCTCTTGACGGGCAGGTCGCAATCGGGTGCGGCAGTCGCATGGACCTCGACGCACTGCTCAACCATTATTTCCAGACCGACGACCCGGAGACGCTATCAGCCGAGGCGCTGGAGCGAGGGCGCGAAGCGCTGGCAATCGACTTTGGGAAAGAACAGGGGCCGGGGCGGAAGTTCGGGCTGTGGGCGCTGATGGACGCGCTGGGCTTCGCGCCGTTTCCCGCCGACGCGTTTCCGAAGCATCCGGAGCTGAAGCGGGCGGCGGAGGATTATCTGACCGCGTCGGAACGGCTGCGGCGTTCATGACCGCATCCGATCTGCGCGACCTGTTCCTGACCCATCTGACCAAGCGCTTCGGCGGCAACCGGCGGCGGTGGCGGATCGTGATCGGCGACGTGAAACTCTATAGCCGCGACACGCATCCGCACTGCAACTGGGCGGTCAACCCGTCCGGCAGTGCCGGCGAGAATGGCGCGGTCGAGCAAGTCGCAGACGAGCTGCGCGCCCGCCACGCGATCGTCACGCGCGGTTGAAGGCCTCGAAGGCGACGCCAGGGCGGGGCGACTCGTCGACCGACAGGCGGAAGATGTCGGGACGCGAATAATGGCCGATGGGATCGAAATCGTAGCGGGCGCGGATCAGTTCGCCGGTATTGATCTCGGCGGTGACGAGACCGGTTTCGTGCTCCAATGGGCCGGCGAGGACGTCTCCCAACGGCCCGACGATCATGCTGCCGCCGCGGATCAACGGGCGGTCGTCGGCCCAGCCGTCGACCGTCCGGCCGAGCGCGGCGGGGGAAGGCTGGACCTGGCAGGCGCTCACCACGAAGCAGCGGCCCTCATGGGCGATGTGGCGCATCGTCGAGCCCCAGATGGCGCGGTCGTCCACCGTAGGGGCGCACCAGAGCTCGACGCCCTTCGCGTACATGGCGGTGCGGAACAGCGGCATGTGGTTTTCCCAGCAGATCGCCGCGCCCAGCTTGCCGGCACGGCTTGGCAGGACGGGCATGGTGGAGCCGTCGCCCTGGCCCCAGATCAGCCGCTCGGTGCCGGTCGGCATCAGCTTGCGGTGTTTGGCGACAAGGCCCTGCTCGGGATCGATGAACAGCGCGGTGCAATAGAGCGTGGCCCCGGCGCGCTCGATCACGCCGAGCACCAGGGTCGCGCCGCTGCGGCGGCTGAGGCCGGTAAGCGCTTGGACCTCCGGGCCGTCGAGATCGACGGCGTTGGCGTGATAGGCGGCAAAGGCGTCGCGCCCCTCGGGCATGCGATAGCCGAGGCGCGTCCCGAAATCCGATCCCTTCGGGTAACCGCCCAGCAGGGCTTCGGGCATCACGACGACGGCGGCTTGCGAAGCCTCGATCGCGGTTTCGTGGGCGAGGATTGCATCGAGAGTGGCGGCTTTGCCGTCGGGATGCGCGCCGATCTGCAGGGCGGCGATGGTGACTTTGTTCACGGTTGCTCTCCCAAAAACCGGTTTGGCCTGAGCTTGTCGAAGGCTTCCCTTTCCCCTTTTCGCTGGCCTCAGGAAAGAACAAGGGAGGGCTTCGACAAGCTCAGCCCAAACCGAGAGAGAGGCCAAGCGGTGTGGGACAGGACCCTAAGCGGCCCGCCCCGCTTCCGTCACCGCGGTCGTCCAGCCGAGATGCGGCAGCGCGATCGACCGGCCGCCGGCGAGGTCGGTGCGGATCACGATCACGCCGCGCTCCTCCATATGGCCGAGCATGCGCTTGACGCGGCCGAGCGAGGCGGTGCCGTAGATGCGGGCGAGTTCGGCGTCGTCGGGACCGGGCGCGGCTTCGCGGGCGGCGTGGGCGATGCGGAGGAACGGCGCCAGCATTTCCTCAGGGAGCGCGGCGCCGAGCGACAGCGCTTCCGCCCAGGTCTCGGACTCGTCGAGGCCGGCCAGCGCCATCGCGAACAGGCGGCGGAAATCGGCGAGGCCGGGCACCGGCGCGATCCCGGCCATGCGGCAGCCGACGGTGAATTCCTGATAGAGCGCGGGTGCGGGCTGGCCGTCGAAGCCGCGCGCGAGGCCGGACAGGATGCTCTGCATCCGCGTCGCTCGTTCGCTGTCGTCGAGCGACGGCAGCTCGGGAACGGACGGCGGCGCCTCGACGGTCTTCAACAAACCGTCCATGTCGAGCGAAGTCGAGACACGCACTTCCTCCCCTTCCATTCCCAAAGCCAGTGCGTCCCTCGACTTCGCTCGGGATGGGCGGATGGGGGCAGGGGCAGGTTCGAGATTCGCGAGAAGATCGGGCTGGGCGCCTTCCGCACCCGGCAGCGGCAGCAGCACGGGCATCGCGTTGTTGGCCCCGGTCTTGACCGAGCCGACCCGCACCAGCACCGGGCGGCGGGCGATTGCGGGCCCGAGCCCTAGGAATTGGCCGCGCTCAAGGTCGCGGATCGCTTCGGCCTGGCGCCGTTCCATGCCGAGCAGGTCGGCTGCGCGCAGCATGTCGATGTCGAGGAAGGTGCGGCCCATCAGGAAGTTGGACGCTTCGGCCGCGACGTTCTTGGCGAGCTTGGCGAGGCGCTGCGTCGCGATCACGCCGGCAAGGCCGCGCTTGCGGCCGCGGCACATCAGGTTGGTCATGGCGCTGAGCGACGCCTTGCGCGCATCGTCCGCGACTTCGCCCGCGGCGGCAGGTGCGAAGAGCTGGGCCTCGTCGACCACCACCAGCGCCGGAAACCAGTGCTCGCGCGGCACCTCGAACAGCGTGTTCAGGAAGGCGGCGGCGCAGCGCATCTGGTCGTCGATCTCGAGCCCTTCGAGGCTGAGCACCGCCGAGGCGCGGTGCTCGCGGATGCGCGCGGCGATCGTCGCGACCTCGCCCAATGAATAGGAGGCGGCGTCGATCACCCTGTGCCCGAACGCGTCGGACAAAGTGACGAAATCGCCTTCGGGATCGATCACCACTTGCTGGACGGTGCCGGCGCTGCCTTCCAGCAGCCGGCGCAGCAGGTGCGATTTGCCTGAGCCCGAATTGCCCTGGACGAGCAGACGAGTCGCGAGCAGTTCGGCGAGGTCGAGCCCTACGCTCTCCCCGCGCTCATTCACCCCCAGATCGACCCCGAAACTCATGCGCAGCATGTCGGCCACGCGCCCGATTCTGAGCAAGAGCGGGCCGCGAAAAAGCTGGGGACTGTTTGCCCATTGTGGCTTGCCAGTACCAGTTCCGGACAAAAACTTTCCTTTTTATTAAGCATCTTGACCGTCAGCCGGACTCCTGCGCACACAGGCCCGCCGTCGGGGTGACGGCATATAGTAGGGGTAATCACAACATGCGTTTTGTTCGTACTGCGCTCCTCACCGGAGCGGCAGCGGTCGCGTGCGCGTCTGCTACGCCGGCATCGGCGTTGAATATCGTCCTCAATCCTGATTCGAGCTTCGCCAGCCAGCCGAACGGTGCGGCGGCGCTGTATGCCTTCCAGAAGGCCGCGAATTTCTGGAACACGTTCCTGACCAACGACGCCACGCTGCGCTTCAACGTCAGCTATGCGCCGCTGGCTTCCGGCGTGATCGGCTCGACCGGCAGCAACCGCGTCGATACCACGGCTGCCCAAGTCTATGCCGGCCTCGCGGCGAACGCCGCGACCAGCCTCGACCAGATCGCAGTCGCGAACCTCGTGCCGCTGACTGCGAAGGGCGGCGTCAGCTACCGCATGCCCGACAGCGTGACGGGCGTCGCCGGCACCGGCAACGGCCTTGGTCTCGAGACCGCGACCCGCGGCAGCGTGTTCGACAATGACGACACCTACAACAATCTGGTGATGTACACGAACACGGCCGAGAACAAGGTTCTGGGCCTGAACTTCAACGCCGCGGACACGGCGTTCGGCAACAACGTCGATGCGCGCATCACGTTCAGCTCGAACTTCGCGTTCGACTTCGACCCGACCGACGGCATCGCCAACGGCACCCAGGACTTCGTCGCGGTCGCGATCCACGAAATGGGCCACGCGCTCGGCTTCGTCAGCGGCACCGATTTCTACGACGTTTATGGCAATCCCAGCGGCGCGAACAAAGCGATCGGCAACACCATCAACTGGGACGGCGAAAGCGTCCTGTCGGTGTGGGACCTGTTCCGCTATTCGACGAACCCGCCGAGCAATGCGGGCTTCGATCCGGCGACCGGCAAGCGCTACCTGCAGCTCGATCCGAACCGCGGCGCCGCTTTCTCGTTCGACGGCGTGCACTTTTTCAATGCCAACAATTCGGGCGAGGCCGAGTTCGGCAACTTGTCGACGGGCCGCTATAACGGCGATCTGCAGCAGGCTTCGCACTGGAAGGACGCGACCGGCTTCTTCGATGAGAATGGCTGCTTCAACTCGTCGCGCCAGATCGGCATCATGGACCCGACCAGCGGCACTTGCCAGATGGGCATCGTAACGGCGAACGACCTCGCCGCCTTCGATGCGATGGGCTACAACCTGAACTTCGACGTGCTGCAGAACCAGGGCTGGACGCTGGACACGGCGCACATCTTCCAGCTCACCGGCCTCGCTGCGGTTCCGGAACCGGCGACCTGGGCGATGATGCTCCTCGGCTTCGGCGTCGTAGGCGCGGCCACCCGCCGCGCCCGCGCGAGCAAGGTCGTGTACGCCTAAACGGCGCCACACGCGAAAAAATGGGCCCGCGCTGTTCACGCAGCGCGGGCCTTTTTCTTTGGGCCGATTGCGCGTTGATCCTGCACGCTTCATGGTCCGCGGCCTGACCTGAAGGGGGCCCGATGACCGTCCGTATTGCCGCGCTGTTCCTTATTTCCACGACGTTCGCCACACCTGCACTGGCGCTCGATCCGCCGGCCAAGGTGCTGGAGGGGACGACGGCGCAAACCGGGCTGATCCCGCTGCATGTGGATCGGAAGGGCGGGCGAATTCTGGCAAGCCTGCCGGCGCCCGATGCGGAGGGCGTGTCCGGGCGGTTCATCTACACGGCGTCGCTGGAGACCGGGCTCGGCTCGGCGCCGCTGGGACTGGATTATGCGCTGAACTCCGGGTCGCGGCTGCTGGTATTCCGGCGGGTCGGCAAGAAAGTCGTCGCCGAGATCGAGAATCCGCGGTTCCGGGCAGAAGGCGCGGGGCCGCAGGAGCAGGCCGGCGTGCGGCGGTCGTTCGCGACCTCGACGATCTGGATGGGCGATGTCGCTGCGGAGAATGCGGACGGCAGCTTTCTTGTCGACCTGTCCGGCTTTGTCGCGCGGGACGATCTCGGCATCGCGCGCGCGCTGAAGGAGCAGGACAGCACGGACTATCGGCTGGTGCCGGAGCTGAGCGTCGCCGATCCGAATGCGGCGCGGGTGTTTCCGAAGAATGTCGAGCTGGCGGCGCGGCTGACCTTCACGACGACGAAGCCGGGGCCGGAAGTGGACAATATCGCGCCGGCGACCGGCAACGTGACGTTCACCGTGCGCCACTCGCTGATCGCCCTGCCCGAGCCGGGCTATGTGCCGCGCCGCTTCGATCCGCGCGCGGGGAGCTTCGGAACGCAAGTTATCGACTTCAACGCGCCGCTTGGTAGTCAGGTCGTGTACGAGCTGGCGAACCGGTTTCGGCTGGAAAAGACCGATCCGAACGCCGCGCGATCGCCGGTCAAGAAGCCCATCGTCTTCTATATCGATCCCGCAGCACCCGAGCCGATCCGCACCGCGCTCAGGGAAGGCGTCGCCTGGTGGCGCGACGCGTTCGACGCGGCGGGGCTGGTCGATGCCTTCCGCGCGGAGATCCTGCCCGCCGGCGCGGATCCGCTCGATATTCGCTACAATGTCGTCACTTGGGTGAACCGGGCGACGCGGGGCTGGTCCTATGGCCAGCCGATCACCGATCCGCGCACCGGCGAGATCATCAAGGGTCAGGTGCTGCTCGGCTCACTGCGCGTGCGGCAGGACATGATGATCTATCAGGCGCTGGTCGGCGCAGGGCTGACCGGGACCGGCGATCCGAACGATCCGATTACGGCTGCGCTCGCGCGTATCCGCCAACTCGGTGCGCACGAAGTGGGGCATGCGCTCGGCTTCGCGCACAATTTCGCGGCGAGCATCGGCGGGCGGCAATCGGTGATGGACTATCCGGCGCCGCGCGTGCGGCTGGTCGACGGCAAGCCGGACCTGACCGACGCCTATGGCGTGGGCATCGGCACGTGGGACAAATTCGCGGTCGCCTGGCTCTACGGCGCGCGCACCGATGCCGATGCGCAGCCGGTGATGGCGGCGGGGCTGGCGGAGGGCCTGCGCTACGTGCCGGATCAGGATGCCCGAGCGTCCGACACGGCGCATCCGCTGGGGAGCCTTTGGGACGACGGCTCCGATCCGGTCGCGGAGCTCAGGCGCGTGATGGAAGTGCGGCGCGCGGCCATTGCGCGGTTCGGGCCGGCGGCGCTGAAGGTGGGCGACCCGCAATCGCAGCTCCGCCGAGCGTTCGTGCCGGTGTGGCTGCTGCACCGCTATCAGGTCGAAGCGGCGTCGAAGCTGCTGGGCGGCGTCGATTTCCATTACGCAGTGACCGGCGACGGGACGGGTGAGGCCAAACCAGTCGCGCCGGATCGGCAGCGGGCGGCGCTGGACGTGTTGCTCGACACGCTGTCGCCCGAAGCGCTGGCGGTGCCGGCGCAGTTGCTGCCCAACCTGTCCGTCGGCTGGTCGGGAGATGACGACCGGCAGACCGACATAGAAGTGATGCGCACCGCCGGCGGCCCCGTGTTCGATCCGCTCGCCGCGACCGAGACGGCGGCGGCGGTGACCTTGACCGACCTGCTCGCCCCGACCCGGCTCAACCGGCTCGAAATCCAGAGCCAGGCCGATCCAGCGAGCCCGTCGGCCCACGAGGTGATCGACCGGCTGATCGATCGCAGCTTCGCCTTCCCCCGCGATCCAGGCGCGGCGGGCGTGCAGCGGCGGATTGCGACGACCACGGTGCTGGCGCTCGCGCGGACGCAGCGCGACGGCGCGCTGTCGCCGACGATCGCGCTGGCGCTGTCGGAGCGGCTGAACCGGCTCGGGCAGAGCCTCGCCAAAGCCGGCGGCAGCGGGGTGCAAGCGGACTGGAGCCGTGGGCTCGGCCGGCTGCTGCTCGACCGCGAGGCACTGACCGCCGCGCTCGCCGACCAGCGTCGCCTGCCCAAGGTGCCGCCGGGCATGCCGATCGGCGATTGACGCGCGCGCCGATTGCGGGCTGTTAGCGGGCCATGCGCCGCTTGATCCTGCTCGCCCTTGCCGTCCTGCTGATCGCGGGAGGCGTGGCCTTCTATGCCTGGAACGGCGCGGGGCCAGCGCCCAAGGCGACGTCGATTGTCGTTCCCGAAGGCGGGACCCTGACCACGGCCGCGCGGGAGCTGGAGAAGGCTGGCGCCGTCGGATCGGCGCGACGATTCCTGGCGCTCGCTAAGGTGTTCGGCGGCGAGGGCGTGATCCGCGCAGGCGAGTATGAAGTGCCGGCGCACGCCAGCGCGCGGACGATCCTCGACCTGCTGCAATCGGGCAAGACGATGCAGCGTTTCGTCACCGTCCCCGAAGGCACGCCGTCGATCATCGTCTATGAAAAGCTCGCCGCCAATCCGCTG
This sequence comes from Sphingomonas tabacisoli, assembly GCF_042678385.1. NCBI lineage: Bacteria > Pseudomonadati > Pseudomonadota > Alphaproteobacteria > Sphingomonadales > Sphingomonadaceae > Sphingomonas > Sphingomonas tabacisoli. The sequence continues at coordinate 2,433,101 of NZ_JBHUDY010000001.1, read as the reverse complement.
TTGACCGGTCCGGTCGATGTGCCGGCCGAGGGATCGGTGCTGCCCGACAGCTACAGCTATTCGCGGGGCGAGCCGCGCGCGGCGGTGCTGAAGCGGATGACGGCGGCGATGGACAAGGAACTCGCCGCCCTCTGGGCCGCGCGGAAGCCCACCACTGTCGCGACGTCGCCGGCGGAAGCCATCACGCTCGCGTCGATCGTCGAGAAGGAAACGGGCGTGCCCGCCGAGCGGCGGACGGTCGCCGGCGTCTATTCGAACCGCCTGCGCGCGGGCATGCCACTGCAGGCCGACCCGACCGTCATCTATCCTGTGACCAGGGGCAAGCCGCTCGGCCGACGCATTCTGCAGTCGGAGCTCCACGCGAACAACGGCTACAACACCTATGCCAAGCCGGGCCTGCCGGTCGGACCGATCGCCAATCCGGGCAAGGCGTCGATCGCCGCGGTGCTCGACCCGGCGGCGACGAAAGCGCTCTATTTCGTCGCGGACGGCAAGGGCGGGCATGTGTTTGCCGACACCCTTGCCGAGCACAATGCGAACGTCGCCAAATGGTACGCCATCCGTCGCGCGCGCGGCGAGATGTAGCCTAGCGTAGCAATCCCCGCCGCGCCGCGAAGCCGCTGAACCAGACCAGCAGCGCACCGATGACGATCACGCAGACCGGCATCACATAGGCCGAGAGGCCCATCACGTCGGCGGCGCGGGCGATCAGCAGCCACCAGGTCCATTGGACCAGCACTGCGGCCAGCGAGGCCATGAACAGGGTCCGCGCCCAGCTCCGGCGCAGCAGCAGGCCGATGGCGCCCAACAGGCCGCCCCAGGTCGCAATCGCGAAGGCGGCCGTCGCCCATATGGGAACATGCGCCATCAGATCCTGCTGAGCCTGAGGCAGCGCGGCGATCTGGCTCGCGCTCATCGTCACCTGCGACATATAGGCGTAGCAGCCCATCGCTTCCCAAAGCACCGCCAGCACAGCCACCACCCAGAACCACGCGGGCACGCGCTCTTCATGCACAGTCGCCATGATTGTCCTCCCCGTTCCCCCTTGGGCGGAGGATGCGCCGTTATCGTGGCCTTGGCAATCTCAGAGCGCGCCGGCCCCAGCGGCGGGGCGGCAGACATGGATCAGCGGCGGCTTGCCGTTGGGCGGGTGATAGTCGCGGCGGACGGCGGCGGCCACCGCGTCGACACGTTCGGTGGGGAGCAGCGCAATCACGCAGCCGCCAAAGCCGCCGCCGGTCATCCGCGCGCCGCCCTTCTCGCCGATCTCGCGCTGCAGGATGCCGACCAGCTCGTCGATGGCAGGCACGGTGATCTCGAAATCATCGCGCATAGAATCGTGGGAATCGGCCATGAGTTGGCCCAGCCGCGCCATGTCGTTGTCCGCCAAGGCATGGGCGGCGGCGAGTGTGCGTTCGTTCTCCGTCACGACGTGACGGGCGCGGCGGCGGGCGAGGTCGTCGAGGTCCTCGGCGCTTTCGACCTGCGCCGGCTCGGCGTCGCGCAGGGCGGCGACCTTGAAGTGGCCGGCGGCCTGCTCGCACTGCTGCCGGCGTTCGTTATAGGCACTGTCGACGAGCCCGCGCTCGACGCCGGAATGGACGATCAGCACTGCCGCGTCCGCTGGCACCGGCACCGGCTTGCAGTCGAGCGAGCGGCAATCGATCAGCAGCGCCTTGTCCGGTTCGGCGCGAGCGGAGACGAGCTGGTCCATGATTCCGCACGCGCAGCCGGCGAACTCGTTCTCCGCGCGCTGGGCCAGCTGGGCGAGGCGCGTCATGTCGACATCGGCGCCGGCGAGCTTCGCCACCGCCAGCCCGACCGCCACTTCGAGCGAAGCGGAGGAGGACAGGCCGGCGCCTTGCGGGACGTCGCCGGCGATGGCGAGCTGCATGCCCTGCGGCGCGATCTCGTCCTCGACCAACATCGCGATGATGCCTCTGACGTAATTGCGCCAGTCGCCGGGCGGCGCGTCCTCGATCCGCTCGGCAAAGGTGAAGCGGTCGTCCTCGCCGAAATCGGCCGCGCGAACCCGGATTTCGGATCCGCCCAGCCGCGCCGCGACGACGGTGCCGCGATCGATGGCCAGCGGCAGCACGAAGCCGTCGTTGTAATCGGTATGCTCGCCGATCAGATTCACCCGGCCGGGCGCCTGCACGATCAGATCGGGCTCGCCGCCGAACGCCTGGGCAAAGGCCTGTTTCGTCCGTTCGATCGTCGCCTGCTCAGCCATTCGTCTCGTCCAGATAATGAGTGGCGCTCACCTCGCGCAAACGCGCGGCGGCCTGTTCGGGGGTCAGGTCGCGCTGCGCCTCGGCAAGCATCTCGAAGCCGACCATGAATTTGCGGACCGTCGCCGAGCGGAGCAGCGGCGGGTAGAAATGGGCGTGGAGCTGCCAGCCCGCGGTGTCGCGGCCGTCGTAAGGCGCGCCGTGCCAGCCCATCGAGTAGGGGAAGGAGCAACGGAAGAGATTGTCGTAGCGGGTGGCGAGCTCCTTCAGCACGCGCGCGAGATCGTCGCGGTCGGGAGGGGCGAGGTCTTCCATCCGCGCGACCGGGAAACGGGGGAGCAGCAGGGTCTCGAACGGCCAGCTCGCCCAGAAAGGGACGATTGCGATCCAGCGATCGGTCTTAATGACGGTGCGGGCGCCGTCCGCCGCCTCGCGTTCGGCGACGTCGAGCAGCAGCGCGCGGCCATGTTGGGCATGCCAGGCGCGCTGGCGTTCGTCCTCCCGCGCCGGCTCGTCAGGCAGCCAGCTCGTCGCCCAGACCTGGCCATGCGGATGCGGGTTGGAACAGCCCATCATCGCGCCCTTGTTCTCGAAGAGCTGGACGTGGGTGTGGGTACGGCCCAGTTCCGCGGCCTGCGCCGCCCAGGCATCGACCACCTCCCTGATCTGGGCGGCCGAAAGCAGCGGAAGGCTGGCGCCGTGATCGGGCGAGAAGCAGATGACCCGCGCCGTGCCGCGCGCCGGCTCCGCCGCGAACAGCGGGTCAAGTGCTTCGGGCTCCGGCGTGTCCGGCAACAGCGCGGCGAAGTCGTTCGGGAAGATATGGACGCCCCGGTAATCGGCATTGCGCTCGCCGGTGACGCGGGCGTTGCCCGGGCAGAGATAGCAGGCCGGATCGTGCGCGGGGCCGCGCGCCTCGCAAGCCTCGTCGGTCTGGCCCTGCCATGGCCGCTTCATCCGGTGCGGCGACACGAGCACTTCGCTGCCGTTGAGCGGATTGCGCCTGCGGTGCGGATGGTCGGCGGGATCGAACGCCACGGCTGCCCTTCTTGCCAGGAGCGCGTTCCCTAAGGCGCTCGTCAGCCGAACGCCAGCCTTGCCCAAGTGTTTCGGATCGGGACCGCAAAAAGCGGGGAACGCGACGGAACCGGAACAAATATCGGTCGTTTCGAGGCGCATAAATACCAAGTCGGCTGCGAGCCGGCTGGACATGGGTCGCGCCACACCACCGAAAGGGGGTCCCTATGTCTCGATCAAAGACTGTGGCGGTTGCTTTGGCTTGCATCGCGGCATCGCCGGCGTCGGCGGCCTTGCTCTATTCCAACAATTTCGACGGAGCGGTGTCGGTCGCGCCCGGAGTCGGCGTCGCCGGTCCCACCACGTCCACACTTGAGGCCGCGGCCGTCGGCGCCTGGAATGCGAATGGCTGGGTCGGGCAATATGCTGACAACCGCACGCAGGGGAATCCGGCGACGGCGACGGTGCTGACCCTCACCAATATTCCCGCCCACACGCAGGTGTCGGTCGCTTTCCTGCTGGGGCTGCTGGAGAGCTGGGACAGTCTTCAGGGGAACGATTTCTTCCGCGTGCAGGCGGACGGCGTCGATCTCGTCTCCGGTATCACCACCAACAATGCCTCGGGCTCGACGGAATTCTATGCCGGCGGCACGAGGCTGTTCAAGGGGGTCCAGTTGAACGGCAATACGTTCTTCTCGGACACTCTGGTCGATATGAGCACGGCGGCGGGCCTGACCTTCGCGCACAGCGCGCCGACGCTGACCTTGTCGTTCCAGACCTATGGCGTGGGATGGCAAGGCGGCAGCGACGAAGGCTGGGGCATGGACAACCTCGTCATCAACTTCACGCCTTCGGGCGTTGCCGGCGTTCCCGAGCCGGCGAGCTGGGCGATGATGATCGGCGGCTTCGGCCTGGCCGGGATGGCCATGCGCCGGCGGCGGGTCGCGTTCGCCTGAACAGCAAAGAGCCCCGTCGCGGTTAAGCGGCGGGGCTCCAACTGAGATCTCCGGGCTCATCGCTGATCCCGAAGAACTCATCCTCCCGGTTTTTCAGGCCGGTTGGAAATGACGAAACGCCGATCGGCGGGCCCGGTTCCCGGGCAAGTGCGGACGGCGCAGAATTTTCCGGGTGCGAGTGGCCGGGCGTGATGCGGGCAAGCGGCAAGGTATCGGCCGCGGGGCGGAGGGGCGTTCAGATCGACCTCAAAGGGAGGTTCACATGCGTCGTTCGATCGCCGCCGTTGCCGCGTTGCTGGCCCTGGGTTCCGCTCCTGCCGCCGCCGCGCTGCTCGGCCCCACGCCTTATCTGTCGCAGGCGGACAGCCCGTTCAATCCGGCCTCGTTCGCCAATTTTTACCTTGAGGATTTCGAGGACGCCGCGCTGAATACGCCCGGACTGTCCGTCAATCCTGCGAACGCTTGCATCACGGGCGATGGCGGCGGTTGCCCCTTCATCGGCTCGATCGATTCGGTCGGGAACGGCGGCAATCCGGCGCTCGGCCATTCGCTGTTCGGCAGCAACTTCGAGATTCTGTTCAATGCGGCCGCGCTGGGCGGCAAGCTTCCGACAGCCGCGGGCGTGGTCTGGACGGACGGCGGCAATCCGATCCGGTTCGAAGCCTTCGACCAGAACAATGTCTCGCTCGGCGTGCTGATGGGCGATCATGCCGATGGCAGCTTCAGCGGCACCACCGCCGAGGACCGGTTCTACGGCGCCACGAACGCCGGCGGCATCTCGCGGCTGCTGATCTCCAATCCCGGCGCGACCGAGATCGACCATATCCAATATGGCATCGCCGCCGCGGTCGGGGTCGTGCCGGAGCCGGCGAGCTGGGCGCTGATGCTGGGCGGAATCGGTCTGGCGGGGGCGGCGCTGCGCGTGCGCCGCCGCCCGGCCGCTATTGCCTGATCAGTCCAGGTTCGGCCGCAGCCAGCGTTCGGCCTGAGGGAGGTCGACTCCGCGGCGGCCGGCATAGTCTTCGAGCTGGTCGCGGCCGATCCGGGCGACGCCGAAATATTCGGCGTCCGGATGGCCGAAATAGAAGCCGGACACCGCCGCCGTCGGCAGCATCGCGAAGCTCTCGGTCAAGGTCGCGCCGGCGGGATCGGGCCCGAGCAGGTCGAACAGGATGGGCTTAAGGCTGTGGTCCGGGCAGGCCGGGTAGCCGGGCGCCGGACGGATGCCGCGATACTGTTCCCTGATCAGCGCCTCGTTGGTGAGTTGCTCGTCGGGCGCGTAGCCCCAGAGCTTGGTGCGGACGTGCTGGTGGAGCGCCTCGGCAAAGGCTTCGGCGAGGCGGTCGGCAAGCGCCTTCAGCAGGATGTCCGAATAATCGTCGTGGTTTTCCTTGAAACGCGCGAGGTGCGGTTCGGCGCCATGGATGGCGACGGTGAAGCCGCCGATCCAGTCGCCTGCCGGATCGATGAAATCGGCGAGGCACATGTTGGGCCGGCCGCGGGATTTCGACATTTGCTGGCGGAGCATCGGGATGGTCACCGCGTTCCCCGGCGAAGGCCGGGGTCCATCTGCGGCGTCCAATGGGCCGCGGCCTTCGCCGGGGAACAGCAGGATGTCGTCGCCTTTTCGCAAACACGGCCAAAGCCCCACCACGCCGCGCGCCGTCAGCCATTTCTCCGCGATGATCTTGTCGAGCATCGCGTTTGCATCGGCGAACAGGCTGCGGGCGCTTTCGCCGACCACCTCGTCCTGCAGGATCGCCGGATAGGTGCCGGCCAGCTCCCAGGCGCGGAAGAAGGGCGTCCAGTCGATGAACTCGCGCAGGCGTTCGACGCCCCAATCGTCGAAGCGGTGCAGGCCCGGCTTCGCGGGCGCGGGCGGCTTCAGCACAAAGTCGGCCTTGAAGCCGTTGGCGCGGGCGGCCTCGATCGGCAGCAGCTCGTTCTGACCCTTGCCTTCGCGGGCTGCGCGGACGGCGGCATAGTCGCCAGCGGTCTTTTCGACGAATTCCTCAGTCAGCGTGTCGCTGACCAGCGTCGAGGCGACGCCGACCGCGCGGCTGGCGTCGAGGACATGGATGACGGGCCCCTTATAGGCCGGGTCGATGCGGAGCGCGGTGTGGACCTTGGACGTGGTCGCGCCGCCGATCAGCAGCGGCATCGTCATGCCGGCGCGCTGCATCTCCTCGGCGACGGTGACCATTTCGTCGAGCGACGGCGTGATCAGGCCCGAGAGGCCGATCATGTCGGCGTCGTTCTCGTTCGCGGTTTCCAGGATCCTGGTCCACGGGACCATCACGCCCAGGTCGATCACCTCGAAGCCGTTGCACTGGAGCACCACGCCGACGATGTTCTTGCCGATATCGTGGACGTCGCCCTTCACGGTCGCCATCACGATCCGGCCCTTGCCGCGCGCGTTCGGGTCCTTCTCCGCTTCGATATAGGGGAGAAGGTGCGCGACGGCCTTCTTCATAACACGCGCGGACTTGACCACCTGCGGCAGGAACATCTTGCCGGAGCCGAACAGGTCCCCGACGACATTCATGCCGTCCATCAGCGGGCCTTCAATCACTTCGATCGGCCGGGCGAATTGCAAGCGGGCTTCCTCGGTATCGTCGACGACATGCGCGTCGATGCCCTTGACCAGCGCATGCTCTAGCCGCTTGGCGACCGGCCAGCCGCGCCATTCCTGCGCCTGCTTCTCGGCGGCCGGGTCGCTGCCCTTGAAGCGCTCGGCGATCGCGATCAGTCGCTCGGTCGCATCGGGCGAGCGGTTGAGGATCACATCCTCGGCCGCCTCGCGCAGCTCCGGGTCGATGGTGTCATAGACGTCGAGCTGGCCGGCATTGACGATGCCCATGTCCATGCCCGCGGGGATCGCGTGGTAAAGGAAGATGGAGTGCATCGCGCGGCGCACCGGCTCATTGCCGCGGAAGCTGAAGCTCAGGTTCGACAGGCCGCCGGAGATATGGACGTGCGGGCAGCGCGCCTTGATCTCGCGGCACGCCTCGATGAAGTCGACGCCGTAGTTATTGTGCTCCTCGATGCCCGTGGCGACCGCGAAGATGTTGGGATCGAAGATGATGTCCTCGGGCGGAAAGCCGATGCCGGTCAACAGCTTATAGGCGCGCTCGCAGATCTCCACCTTGCGCTGCTTGGTGTCGGCCTGGCCGGTCTCGTCGAAGGCCATGACGACGACGGCGGCTCCATAGGCCATGACTTTCCGGGCATGCTCCAGGAACGCCTCTTCGCCTTCCTTCATGCTGATCGAGTTTACGATCGGCTTGCCGGAGACGCATTTCAGCCCCGCCTCGATCACCGACCATTTGGACGAGTCGATCATCACCGGCACGCGCGCGATGTCGGGTTCGGCGGCGATCAGCTTCAGGAAAGTGGTCATGGCGAGCTCTGCGTCGAGCAGGCCCTCGTCCATGTTGACGTCGATGATCTGCGCGCCGTTCTCAACCTGCTGGCGCGCGACTTCGACGGCCTTGGCGTAATCGCCCGCCATGATCAGCTTCTTGAACGCAGCGGATCCGGTGACGTTGGTGCGCTCGCCGATGTTGACGAACATTCCTCCCTCTCCCGCTTGCGGGAGAGGGTCGGGGTGTGGGTCTGAATCGATCGAGTACGCTGTTGCCATCGGTTATTCTCTGAAAACTTGAGCCCACCCCCAGCCCCTCCCGCAAGCGGGAGGGGAGGAGATCAGGCCGCGATCCGCATCGGGTCGAGGCCGGCAAGGAAAGTGTTGCGCTTCGGCCTCGGGATCGCGCGCGGGGCCTTTCCCGCGACCGCCTTCGCCATCGCGCCGATGTGATCGGGCGTGGTGCCGCAGCAGCCGCCGACGACGTTGACCAGGCCTTCGTCCGCCCACTCGCCCATGAAGCTGGCGGTGGTCTCGGGCGTCTCGTCGTAGCAGCCGAGATCGTTGGGCAGGCCGGCGTTCGGATAGGCCATCAGCAGCGTGTCGGCGATCGGCGACAATGCCGAGACGCTGGGCCGGAGCTGCGGCGCGCCGAACGAGCAATTCAGACCTATTGTCAAAGGCTTGGCATGCCGCACCGAGGCCCAGAAGCTCTCGATCGAATGGCCCGAAAGATTCCGCCCCGACATGTCGGTGATAGTAAAGGATATCATCAACGGCACTTCGCGGCCCAGCGCCCGCTCCGCCTCCAGCACCGCCATGATGCCGGCCTTGGCGTTCAGCGTGTCGAAGATCGTCTCGATCAGGATGAAATCGACGCCGCCGTCCAGCAGCGCATCGGTCTGTTCGCGATAGACCGCTTTCAGCTCGTCGAACGAGATCGCGCGATAGCCGGGATCGTTGACGTCGGGCGACAGCGACAGCGTCTTGTTGGTCGGCCCGAGCGCGCCGGCGACGAAGCGGAGGCGGCCATCGGCAGCCTCGGCGTTCCGCGCGGCGTCCCGCGCGATCTGCGCGGCGGCGATGTTCATGTCGCGCACCAGATGCTCGGCGCCGTAATCGGCCTGGCTGATCGTGTTGGCGTTGAATGTGTTGGTCGAGACGATGTCGGACCCGGCATCCAGATAGGCCTCGGTGATCTCGGCGACGACATGCGGCTGGGTCAGCGCCAGCAGGTCGTTATTGCCCTTCTGGTCGTGGCCGAGCTCGAGCTGCCCACGATAATCGGCCTCGGTCAGCCGATAAGACTGGATCATCGTGCCGAACGCGCCGTCGGTCAGCAGGATGCGCCTGGCGGCTTCGGCGCGCAGCCGCTGCGCGGCTTGGGACGGAATCATGCCGCTTTCTCCTGGGCGGCCGCGACCGGGCGCAGGCCCAGCAAGTGGCAGATGGCGTAGGCCAGCTCGGCGCGATTGAGGGTGTAGAAATGGAAATGGCGGACGCCACCGGCATAGAGCTTGCGGCAGAGCTCCGCGGCGAGCGTGGCGGCGACGAGCTGGCGCGACGCGGGCAGATCGTCGAGGCCCTCGAACAGCCGGTCCATCCAGCCGGGAATCTCCGCGCCGCACAGCCCGGCGAATTTGCGGGTCTGGGCGACGTTCGAGACGGGCAGGATGCCTGGCACGATCTCCGAATCGATGCCCGCCGCGGCGACCGCGTCACGGAAGCGGAAGAAACAGTCGGGCGAGAAGAAGAACTGCGTGATCGCCCGTGTCGCGCCGGCGTCGAGCTTGCGTTTGAGGTTGTCGAGGTCCGCCGCTTGCGTGCCCGAATCCGGATGCAGTTCCGGATAGGCGGCGACCGAAATCTCGAACGGGTGGAGGCGTTTCAGGCCCGCGACCAGCTCCGCCGCGTTGGCGTAGCCGTCCGGATGCGGCTGGAACTTGGTGCCCATGACGGGCGGATCGCCGCGCAGCGCCACGATGTGACGGACACCCGCTGCCCAATATTCCTCGGCGACGGCGTCGATCTCGGCGCGGCTCGCCTCGACGCAGGTCAAATGCGCGGCTGCGGCAAGGCTGGTCTCGCGCTGGATGCGCGCAACGGTCGCGTGCGTGCGTTCCCGGGTCGAGCCGCCGGCGCCATAGGTAACCGACACGAAGCGTGGCCCGAGCGGCGCCAGCGTCTGGATCGAGTCCCAGAGCTGGGCTTCCATCTTCTCCGTCTTCGGCGGAAAAAATTCGAAGGAGACACCGATGTCGCCGGAAAGATCGGCGAACAGCGGGGTGTCGAGCGCGCGGCGCGCTTCCTCCATCTGGGCGAGCGACAGGGTCATGCGGCTTTCTCCCGGACCGCGCTCGGCCGTTCGGCGAGCCAGAGTTTCACGGTCAATTCGCCCCCTTCGAGTTCTTTCGTCTCGTCAAGATGCAGGCCCGCCGCCTGCAGCCAGCCTTCGATCTGAGCGTCCGAAAAGCCGAGGCGCTGATGCGCGTCGCGGGCGCGGAGTTCCTCGCGCTCATGCGGCGCGAAATCGACGATCAGCATCCGACCGCCATCGGCCACCAATCGCGCGGCTTCGGCGAGCGCGGCGCCGGGCTGCGGCACGAAGTGCAGCACCTGGTGCAGGATCACGGTGTCGGCGATGCCGTCGGTGAGCGGCAGCGCGGTCAGGTCGCCCTGGCGCAGCTCGGCGGCCGGCACGGCCTCGGCGAGCTTGGCGCGCGCAAGGCGGAGCATTTCGGGGCTGCGGTCGACCCCGACGGCGCGGACAGCCTCGGCGCCGAACAGTTCGAGCATGCGCCCGGTGCCGGTGCCCAGATCGACGAGGCGGCCGACCGCGCGGTCGGCGAGCATATCGGCCATCGCCGCCTCGACCTGCCGCTCAGGCACGTAGAGCGAGCGGATTGCGTCCCATTCCTCGGCGCGGGCGGCGAAATAGCGTTCGGCGGCGGCAGCGCGCTCGGCCCGGACGGCAGAGAGCCGCGCGGCGTCTTCCTCAGCCCAACCGCCGGCGGCCTGGTCGATCGCGGCGAGCAACGGCTCGTGCGCGGGGTCTTCGGCAAGGGCGAGGAACACCCAGCTTCCTTCGCGGCGACGCGTGGTCAGGCCGGCATCGGCGAGAATGCGGACGTGACGCGACACGCGCGGCTGGCTCTGGCCGAGCACTTGCGCGAGCTCGCCGACCGACAGCTCCATGCGCCGCAGCAGCGCGAAAATGCGCAGCCGCGTCGGGTCGCCAAGCGCGCGAAAGATGTCGAGAAGCCGATCCACGCATCAGGATATAAAGATATCTTTATGTGCGAGCAAGGGCGAATACCTTCTCCTGCCAGGAGAGGGGCGACTCGGCGGAACTGAGCGGGGTGAGGGTGACTGGTTTGTCGTCCTCACCCTCCCACTCGCTCCGCGAGCGGGCCCCTCCCTCTCCTGGAAGGAGAGGGACTTAGATCAACGGGCCGTGCTCGATCCGGGGAAGCACGTGGCGCGCGAACAGGTCCGCTTCCGCCGCGTGCGGGTAGCCGGACAGGATGAAGGCTTCGATGCCCATGTCGCGGTAGCGCTGGAGCTTCGCCAGCACCTGATCCGGGTCGCCAACGATTGCGGCGCCGCAGCCGGAGCGGGCGCGGCCGATGCCGGTCCACAGGCCGTCTTCGACGAAACCCTCGTCATCGGACTGCTCGCGAAGTGCCGCCTGCGCGGTGACGCCGACCGAGGTCGAATCGAGCGATTTCTGGCGGATCGCGGCGCCGGTCTCGGCATCGAGCTTGGAAAGGAGTCGACGGGCATAGGCGCGGGCCTCGTCTTCCGTCTCGCGGACGATCACGTGCGCGCGATATCCGAAGCGGAGGGTGCGGCCGTAGGTGGCAGCACGCGATTTCATGTCGGCAATGATGTCGCGCACCGCCTCTTCACGGTCCGGCCACATCAGATAGACGTCGCAACCTTGCGCCGCGGCGTCGCGCGCGTCGGGCGAGAGACCGCCAAAATACAGCGGCGGGCATTTGCCCGAGACCGTGCCGACGCGGGGCGGGTCGAGCTTCAGCTTCCAAAACTCGCCGTCATGATCGAGCGGCTCCCCGTTCAGCAGCGTCTTCAGAATCTTCATTGCCTCGACAGTGCGGGCGTAGCGGGGCGCAGAAGCCAGTGTCTCGCCCGGCATTTCGGACGAGATGATGTTGACGGTGAGACGCCCCCCCAGGATGCGATCGATGGTCGCGATCTGGCGGACGAGCTGCGGCGGCCAGGTCTCGCCGATGCGGACGGCCATCAGCAGCTTGATGCGTTTGACCAAAGTCGCGATCGCTGCGGCGAAGGCGGTGGTGTCGATGCCGAGCGCATAGCCTGAGGGGAGCAGGATGTTGTCGAAGCCGCCGGTCTCCGCGGTCAGCACGATGTCGCGGCAATGCTCCCAACTTGAGCGGAGTTTCGGGTCGGGAGCGCCGAGAAACTCGTAGTCGTCGTCGCAGAGCGCCGAAAACCAACTGATCTCGCACCCGCTCGTCATGGCAGTCTCTCCCCCCGCGATGCCACCAGCACGTCGTACCATTCCGCGCGCGTCCAGCGGACGCCGAACACCTGCGCGATCTCGGCGATGCGCTCGGCATTCTGGGTGCCGACGATCGGGATCGGCCGCGCCGGGTGCGCCATGATCCAGGAGTAGGCGGCACTGGCGCGGCTGACGCTCGCCGCTTCGGCCTTGCGGTCGAGCGCTGCGGCGACGGCGTGCTCGCGTTCCGTGCCGGGCTTCGCGATGCGCCCGCCGCCGAGCGGCGACCAAGGGAGGATCGCAATGTCGTCGGCCATCGCCAGATCGAACAGGCCGTTCGTCATCGGCTCGGTCCAGAGCGGCGAGAATTCGGGCTGCGTGCTGGCGAGCGGGACCGTCAGTAACGAAGTCAGGGCGCGGGTTTGCTCAAGCGTGTAGTTGGACACACCGATCGCGCGCACCTTGCCGGACGCGACCATATCCTCGAGCGTGCGCGCTACTTCCTGCGGGTGCGTGAGAATATCGGGACGGTGGATCTGGTAGAGATCGACGCGGTCCGTACGCAGGCGGTGTATGGAATTCTCCAGCGCTTCCATCAGATAATCGCGCGAGGAGTTGTAGGGGACCGGCGGGGTAATCCCGCCCTTTGTCGCGAGCACCATGCGGTCGCGAAGCCCCGGCGCGGCGGCGAAGATGTCGCCGAGCAGCGTTTCGGCATCGCCGAAGCCCTCGATCCCGGTGAAGCCGTAGATATCGGCGGTGTCGAACAGGGTGACCCCCGCTTCGAACGCCGCCTCGACCAGCTTGCGCCCTTCGTCGACGCCAGCGCCGGCGAACCGCCACATGCCCCAGGCAATCGGCGAAACCATGATCCCGCTCTTGCCGAGCGGCCGCGGATCGGGTGAGAAGGGCAAATATGTCATCGCTGTCATATGGCACGAAGGAAGCGGAAATGGGAAGGCGCGTTCGCTACGGATTGATCGGCACCGGGATGATGGGGGTCGAGCACATCCAGAACCTCAAGGTGACGCCGGGCGCGGAGCTGACCGCGATCTACGATCCCGTTCCGACCTCGCTCGACTGGGCGCGTGATGCGTCCGAAGGATGGTCCGAGCCCAAGGCGTTCGAGAGCGGCGAGGCGATGGTGCGATCGGGCGAAGTGGATGCAGTGATCATCGCATCGCCCAATTTTACGCACCGCGAGGTGCTGGAGCCGATCATTGACCTGCCGGTCCATATCCTGTGCGAAAAACCGCTGGCGACGACGGTGGCGGATGCGCGGTGGATCGCGGCGCGGGCCGCGGCGCGGGATCAGGTGTTCTGGACGGCGATGGAGTATCGCTTCATGCCGCCTGCCGCGAAGTTCATCGAACAGGTGCATGACGGGCGGATCGGGCGCCTGCAGATGCTGTCGATCCGCGAGCACCGCTTCCCATTCCTGCCCAAGGTCGGCGACTGGAACCGGTTCAGCCGCAACACCGGCGGCACGATGGTCGAAAAATGCTGCCATTTCTTCGACCTGATGCGGCTGATCGTCCGCTCGGAGGCGGTGCGGGTCTATTGCTCCGGCGCGATGGACGTGAACCATCAGGACGAACGCTATGGCGGCGAGAAGCCCGACATCATCGACAACAGCTTCACCACCGTCGATTTCGAGAATGGCGTGCGGGCGATGCTTGATCTTTCGATGTTCGCCGATGGGGCGGAGAACCAGGAAGAGATCACCGCGGTCGGCGACGAGGCGCGGCTCGATGTGCTGATCCCGGAAGGGTCGCTGGTGTTTCACCCGCGGGTCGGGTTCATGAACCCGAAGCAGGTGGAGCGCGAGCATGTGCCGGTCGACGAGACCGCGCTCGCCGCCGGCCAGCATCATGGCTCGACCTATTACCAGCACCAGGCGTTCAACGCCGCGGTGAGGGGCGAAGGTCCGGTGATCGTGACTGCGGAGGACGGGCTGCGGGCCGTCGAGATCGGGGCTGCGGCAGAACTCAGCGCGCGGGAGAAGCGGGTGGTGACGATCGAGGAAGTGCGCGCCGCCGGCTAGGGCGTGAACACGCTCCAGCCGGTGCGCTCGGCGAGGCGTTCGAGGGCGAGGCTGCCGAGCTTGGAGTTGCCGCGCTCGTTGAGGCCCGGCGACCAGACGGCGATCGACGCCTTGCCCGGCACCACCCCGAGGATGCCGCCGCCAACCCCCGACTTGCCGGGAATTCCGACGCGGAAAGCGAACTCGCCCGAGCCGTCGTAATGGCCGCAGGTCAGCATCAAGGCGTTGATGCGGCGGGTGCGTTCGGGTGTTGTGATCCTGGCGCCGCTGCCGGGCTGGAGGCCGTCGTTCATCAGGAATCGGCCGGCCATCGCGAGTTGGCGGCAGGACATCGAGAGGGCACATTGGTGGAAATATACCTTGCACGCTTCCTCGACGGCGTTTTCAAGATTACCGAACGATTTCATATAGTTGCCGAGAGCGATGTTGCGGAAGCCGGTGGCGGCCTCGGAATGGGCGACTTCGCCGTCGATCTCGACGCCTTCGTCCTCGGCGAGGAAGCGGACGAAGCGGAGCAGGTCACCGATCGTCTCGCGCGCATCGTGGCCGGCGAGCAGTGCGTCCGAGACGACGATCGCGCCGGCATTGATGAAGGGATTGCGGGGGATGCCGCGCTCGCTTTCGAGCTGAATGATCGAGTTGAAAGCCGACCCGGACGGCTCGCGCCCCACGCGCTTCCATAAAGGAGGGCCAATACGGTCGAGCGCCAGCGTCAGCGCGAAGACTTTCGACACGCTCTGGATCGAAAAGGGCGTCTCCGAATGGCCGGCTTCGTGGACCGCGCCTTCGTGCGTGACGACCGCGATGCCGAAATGCGCAGGATCGACGCGGGCAAGGGCAGGAATATAGTCGGCGACACGGCCGCGATCGGCCTCGGCTGCCATTTCGGCGGCGATGTCCGCGACGATTTGCGCGAGGTTCATCCTCTCCCCCTTTTCGGAGGCGAGCTAATCAGAGCTTGCCGTCGGCGTCCAGCGCGTAGCCGGCGCTGCGCACCGTGCGGATGATGTCCGGGTGGCCGCCGGCGTTGATCGCCTGGCGGAGCCGGCGGATATGCACGTCGACGGTGCGGGGCTCGATATCGGCGTCATGGCCCCAGACGCTGTCGAGCAGCCGCTCGCGCGAGAAGACCCAGCCGGGATGCTCGAGGAAATGCTTGAGCAGCCGGAACTCGGTGGGGCCGAGCGGAACGGTCTTGCCGGCGCGGCGAACCTTGTGGCCGACCGTGTCCATTTCGAGGTCGCCGTAGGTGAGCTGCTCGCCGGCCAGCGCCGGACGTACGCGGCGAAGCACCGCGCCGACGCGCGCCACCAGCTCGCGCGGGGAGAAAGGCTTGGTCACGTAATCGTCGGCGCCGGTTTCGAGGCCGCGCACGCGATCCTCCTCCTCGCCGCGCGCTGTGAGCATGATGATCGGCACGTTCTGCGTCGCGGGCATGCGGCGCAGGCGGCGGCAGACCTCGATGCCTGAGAGACCTTCGATCATCCAGTCGAGGAGGACGAGATCGGGCGGGCTTTCCTGGGCGAGCAGCAGCGCTTCCTCGCCGTCGGCGGTCTGCTGGACCTCGAAATTCTCGCGCGTGAAATGCCAGACCAGAAGTTCGGCGAGGGCGGCGTCGTCCTCGACCAGGAGCATCTTTGCGCGGGCCACGGTCAGAGCTCCCCGGTGTCGCCGCGTTCGCGGTCGGCCATGTATTCGCCCTTGGCGGCGAAATAGACCATTTCCGCAACGTTGGTCGCGTGGTCCCCGATGCGTTCGAGATTCTTCGCGATGAACAAAAGGTGCGCCGCTTCGCCGATCGTCGCCGGATTTTCCATCATGAAGGTCAGCAGCGTGCGGAAGATGCTGTTGTAGAAATCGTCGACGGCGCGGTCGCGGCTGACGACATCGACCGCCGCTTCCCAGTCGCGGGCGGCGAAGGCGTTCAGCACGTCGTGGAGCATTTCGCTCGCCATCTGCGCCATCGCCGGCAGCACGGAGAGCGCCTCGATCTTGGACGAGCGCGAGATTTGCGGAACGCGCTTGGCTATGTTCTTGGCGTAATCGCCAATCCGCTCGATCACGCCCGCGATCTTCAGGGCGGCGACCGTCTCGCGCATGTCGTCGGCCATCGGCGCGCGCAGCGTCAGGATCTGCACCGCCAGCCGCTCGACCGCGATTTCGAGCTCGTCGATCTTCTTGTCGTCGGCGATAATCGTGCCGGCGAGGTCGAGATCGTGGCGGGTCAAGGCTTCCATCGCCTTTTCGATCGCCGATTCGGCGCGGCCGCCCATTTCGGAAATCAGGCCGCGCAATTCGACGATCTCGTCGTCAAAAGCTCTCAACGTATGTTCGGTCACGCAGCGCCCCTTAGCTGGCTGTTCTGGTCGCTTGTGTTACAGCAGCGTTGCCGTTTCGTGACAGTGGGATCGGAGCGGGCGGCAAAAGCGCGGTAACGGTCGTGCCCTTGCCCGGTATGGACTGGATTTCCAGCCGGCCGCGATGGCGTTCGACGATGTGCTTGACGATGGCGAGGCCAAGGCCGGTGCCGCCCTGCGCGCGGCTGCGGCTGGGATCGACGCGGTAGAAGCGCTCGGTGAGGCGCGGCAGGTGCTCGGGCGCGACACCTTCGCCTTCATCCTCGACCGAGAGGCGCACCATCGACCCCGGGCCGCGACTGGTGCGGATCGTGACCGGCGTGCCGGCGCGGCCATATTTCATCGCGTTGCCGACCAGATTGTGAAGCAACTGCGAAAGCTGGGCGCGATCGCCGGCGACGAAAGGCAGGCTCTCGTCGATATCGGTGACGACGTCGCGGCTGCGATCGTTGCCGCCGTCGCGGATCACAGCATGCACTTCGGTGACGAGCTCGCCGAGATCGACCGCGGCGCTGGGGGCACGGAATTTCTCGGCCTCGATACGCGACAGCGACATCAGGTCTTCGACCAGCCGCTGCATGCGTCGCGCTTCGTCATGGATGATGCGCAGGAAGCGCTTACGGGTCGGCACGTCGCCGCCGGCCTTTTCGTCGTCCAGCGTTTCGACATAGCCGAGGATCGCCGCGAGCGGCGTGCGCAGCTCGTGGCTGGCGTTGGCGACGAAATCGACGCGCATCCGTTCCGCTGCGTGGCCTTCGCTGCGATCGACGAGGTGGACGAGCAACCGGCCGCCGACGAGGCTGGCCACATTCATCTGCCAGCGATTGTCGCGGCCGCCGAGGCCGACCAATTCGGTCGGGCGCAGGTCGAGCGGTTCCTGACGGCTGATCAGCCGGTCGGCGGCGGCGGGGTGGCGGATCGCGACGCGGACGTCCTCGCCGACGATATGCTGGCCGAGCAGCTTGCGCGCCGCGGCATTGGCCTGCTCGATCCGGCCTTCGCCGACGACGATCACCGGGTCGCCGAACGCTTCGATTACATCGAAACGAGGAGCGGGCGGCGCGGGTTCGGGCTCGGGCGGTGCGACCGCGACGGGGGGCGCGGGACGGGGCCAAAGCGCCAGCAGAATACCGAGGCCGGTCAGCGCCAGCGCCCCGATCACCGGCGCATCGGCTCCGGTCAGGACGGCGGCGATCAGGCCGGCGACCAGGATCAGGATGGCGAGCGCGCGCCGCATCTCAGACCCTTGCCGAGAGCCGGTCGAGAGTCGGGATCAGTTCGTCATAATGGTCGATTACCGCATCGGCTTCGAGCTCTTCGACCGTGCCCAGCAGGAAGCCGAAGCTGACGGCTATGCTGGGGATGCCGGCATTTTTGGCGGCCAACGTGTCGTAGATCGAATCGCCGACAAAGGCGGCCGAGCCGCCACCCGCGCGCACGATCATCTCGCGGATCGGCGCGGCGCTCGGCTTCGCATTGCCCTTGCCCATCGTGTCCCCTCCGATCACGGCAACGAACCGGTCGAGCAGGCCGACCTCGTCCAGCAATTTTCGGGCGAAGCTCTCGAACTTGTTTGTGACGATTGCGAGACGGACGCCATCCGCCTGCAGCCGATCGAGCGCGTCGGTCAGGCCGGGAAAGGGCACGCTGCCTTCGGAGACGTTCTCGCCATAATAATCGAGCAGCACGTGGTAGAGCCGGCGCATTTGCGCGGGGTCGCATCCGCCGGATTCGGTCAGCGCCTTTTCGAGCATGCGCTTGGCGCCGCCGCCGATCATCGGCCGGACCTCGTCCACGTCGAGCAGCGGCCGGCCCGCTTGCGCGAGCGTGTAATTGACGGCCCGGGTGAGCGTCACGCTCGTGTCGAGCAGGGTTCCGTCCAGGTCGAAACCGACGATGTCGAACGCGCGTGTCATGTCCTGCCTCTTGCCCGGTGGCGGGCGGGCGTGGCAAGCGCGCGCTCCATGACCGGCCGTCCTCTCGCCGCCATCGTCCTTGCCGCGGGCAAGGGCACGCGCATGAAATCCGACCTGCACAAGGTGCTGCACCCGATCGCTAGGCGGCCGATGTTGATGCATCTGCTGGCGTCGCTCGACGAACTCGGCACCGAGCGGACCGTCGTGGTGGTCGGCAGCGGGCGCGAGCAGCTCGAAAAGGCCTTGGCCGGGCGCGGGGTGGACATCGTGGTGCAGGAGCCGCAGCTGGGCACCGGCCATGCGGTGCAGCAGGCGGAGACGGCGCTCACGGGCTTCGATGGCGACGTGCTGATTCTCTACGGCGACGTGCCGTTCGTCAGCAGCGCGACGATGCGGAGGCTGGTCGACCGGCTGCACGGCGCGGACGATCCGGCGGCCGTGGTGCTCGGCTTCCGCCCGGCCGATGCCGCTGCCTATGGCCGCGTGATCGCCGACGGCATGGGCCGCATCGAGAAGATGGTCGAGTTCAAGGACGCCTCGTCCGAGGAGCGGGCGGTGACTTTGTGCAACTCGGGGCTGATGGCGGTGCGGTCGGGCGACCTGTTCGCGCTGCTCGGGCGCGTCACCAACGACAATGCGGCCGGCGAATATTATCTGCCCGACATCGTGATGCTGGCCGCCGGCGACGGGCGCGGGTCGGCGGTGATCGAGACCGAGGCCGCCGAAGTCGCCGGGATCAACAGCCGTGCCGAACTCGCCGAGCAGGAGCGCGCTTGGCAGCAGCGGCGGCGTGCGCAGGCGATGGCAGACGGGGCCACGCTGGTCGAGCCGGAGACGGTGTGGTTCGCGCACGATACCAAGCTGGGCCGCGACGTGACGATCGAGCCGAACGTGTGGTTCGGGCCGGGCGTGACGGTCGAGGATGGCGTGGTGATCCACGGCTTCAGCCATCTGGAAGGGGCTTATGTTTCGGCAGGGGCAGAGGTCGGCCCCTATGCGCGGCTGCGGCCGGGCGCGGAGCTTGGCCGCAAATCGAAGGTCGGCAATTTCGTCGAGGTCAAGAAGGCCAGGCTGGGCGAGGGCGCCAAGGCCAACCACCTGACTTATCTGGGCGACGCGGAGATCGGCGCGGGCGCGAATGTCGGCGCGGGCACGATCACCTGCAATTATGACGGCTTCTTCAAATACCGAACCGAGATCGGGGCGGGCGCCTTCATTGGGTCGAACTCGGCGCTGGTGGCGCCGGTGAAGATCGGCGACGGCGCGATCGTGGGGGCGGGGTCGGTGGTGACGCGCGACGTCGAGGCGGATGCCCTCGCGCTCGGCCGCGGCGAGCAGGCGGAGAGGCCCGGCTGGGCCGCCAAATTCCGCGCGATGATGCAGGCGAAGAAAAAGGGCGGTTGAAATCTGATATCATGATATGATATCGCGATATCATGCGCACGATCGTCGATATTCCGGAGGACGACATCCGGTGGCTTGATGCCAAGGCTGCAGAACTGGGCAAGTCACGTACCGCGCTCGTTCGGGAAGCTGTGGAAAGCTATCGTGCCGAAGCCGGAGACGATGCCGCGCGTCGTGCCAATGCTTTGCGGGCCGGGTTTGGACTATGGGCTCGCTATGGGATTTCCGAGGATCCCAAGGAATATGACCGAAAGCGTAGGGCCGAATGGACCCGGCCTTGGGACGACGACTATGAGGAGGTTCGCGCAGAATCTCCCGACATGTTCACGGAGGAAGATGATCGCGAGCGCGCCCATTATCTCCGGCTGTTGAAGCAACAGGGCAGTTCCGACGGCGAGCAAGGCAAGTGAGCGGATATAGCTTTGACGCCAATATCATCATCGATGCTCTTGGAGGGTTTGGGCCGGCTCTCGAAGAACTGCGTCGTGAGACTCGCGAACGCCACTGGATCAGCAGAATGGTCTGGGTCGAGGTGCTGTCGAAAGGCAGTGACGCGATGGTCGGAGAAGCGCTCCAGTTCCTGGCAGGCTTCGATATCGATGAGCTTGACGAGAATATTGCCGAAAGGGCCGCGCGTCTCCGCCGGGCGCGGCCAGGGTTGAAGTCGC
Source organism: Sphingomonas tabacisoli (assembly GCF_042678385.1). Classification (NCBI taxonomy): domain Bacteria; kingdom Pseudomonadati; phylum Pseudomonadota; class Alphaproteobacteria; order Sphingomonadales; family Sphingomonadaceae; genus Sphingomonas; species Sphingomonas tabacisoli. The sequence goes on along the minus strand of NZ_JBHUDY010000001.1, from coordinate 2,412,661 downwards.
CCGATGCGATCATCCTGGCTTCCGCACAGGAACGCGGGCGCATTCTCGTAACACGAAACACGAAGGATTTTCCGGCGACCATGCCGGGCATCCGGGTCCCCTACACGATTTGAGCGAAAGACGGATTCATGTGCGGCATTATCGGCATTCTTGGGCAGGACGATGTGGCGGAGCGGCTGGTCGAGGGGCTGCGGCGGCTGGAATATCGCGGGTATGACTCGGCGGGCGTCGCGACCGTGCATGACGGGCGGATCGAGCGGCGGCGCGCGGAGGGCAAGCTCCGCAACCTGGCCAAGAAGCTGGGCGAGGAGCATCTGCCCGGGCACAGCGGCATCGCCCACACGCGCTGGGCGACGCATGGTGCTCCGACCGAGGACAATGCCCATCCGCACATCGTCGGCGACGTGGTGCTGGTCCACAACGGCATCATCGAGAATTTCAAGCCGCTCCGCGACGAGCTGATCGCCGAAGGGCGGACGTTCAAGAGCCAGACCGACACCGAAGTGGTCGGGCACCTCGTCGCGCGCGAGGTCGAGCGCGGGGCGGGGCCTGAAGAGGCGGTGAAGGCGGTGCTGCCGCGGCTGCACGGCGCCTTTGCGCTCGCGATCATGTTCAAGAGCGATCCGGACCTGATCATCGGCGCGCGGCTCGGCGCGCCTTTGGTCGTCGGCTTCGGCGAGGACGAGAATTATCTCGGCTCCGACGCGATCGCGCTGGCGCCGCTCACCCAGCGCATCGCCTATCTGGACGAAGGCGACTGGGCGGTGGTGCGGCGCAAGAGCATCCAAGTGTTCGACAAGGACAACCGGCCTGTCGAGCGCCCGATCACGGTCTCCGGCATCACCGGCGCGCTGATCGACAAGGGCAATCACCGTCACTTTATGCAGAAGGAGATTTATGAGCAGCCGGTCGTCGTCGCGCAGACGCTGAGCTCGTATCTCCGCACCTTGGAAGCGAAAGTGGCGCTGCCCGACATGGAGTTCGACCTTGGCTCGGTCGAGCGGGTCGCGATCGTCGCCTGCGGCACGGCATCCTATGTCGGCGCGATCGGCAAATACTGGCTCGAGCAGATGGCGCGCGTGCCGGTCGAAGTCGATGTCGCGTCCGAGTTCCGTTACCGCGAACCGGTGCTGGGGCCGAACACGCTGGGCCTCGTCATTTCGCAATCGGGTGAGACCGCCGATACGCTCGCCGCGCTGCGCCACATGAAGTCGGAAGGGGTGACGACCGCCGGCATCATCAACGTGCCGACCTCCTCTATGGCGCGCGAAGTCGACCTGTTGCTGCCGACGCACGCCGGGCCGGAAATCGGCGTCGCCTCGACCAAGGCGTTCACGTGCCAGCTGGCGGTGATGGCCGCGCTCGCCGCCAACATCGCCCGCGCCAAGGGCAAATTGAGCGACGCGGACGAAGCGGTGCTGGTGAAGCACCTCGCCGAAGTGCCGGCGGCGATGAACGCGGCGCTGGCGCACGACGCCGAGATCGAGGGCATGGCGCACACCATCGCCGGCGCCCGCGACGTGCTGTATCTGGGCCGCGGCCCGGATTATCCGCTGGCCCTGGAAGGCGCGCTGAAGCTGAAGGAAATCAGCTACATCCACGCCGAAGGCTATGCCGCGGGCGAGATGAAGCACGGGCCGATCGCGCTGATCGACGAAAGCGTGCCGGTGATCGTGATCGCGCCATCCGGCCCGCTGTTCGACAAGACCGTGTCGAACATGCAGGAAGTTCAGGCCCGCGGCGGCAAGGTGGTGCTGATCTCCGACTCGGAAGGGTTGGCGCAGGCCGGCGAAGGCGCGCTCGCGACGATCGAAATGCCCAAGGTCCACCCGCTGATCGCGCCGCTTGTCTATGCGGTGCCGGTGCAGTTGCTGGCGTATCACGTGGCCGTGGTGAAGGGGACGGATGTGGACCAGCCGCGCAATCTCGCGAAAAGCGTGACGGTGGAGTAACTATAGCAGATCCGGTTTGGGCTGAGCTTGTCGAAGCCCTCCCTTTCTTTCACAAATCGCCGAAAGAAGAAGGGAGGCCTTCGACAAGCTCAGGCCAAACCGTGTTTAAGACACGCGCTTTCAGCTAAAGCTCGGCCGCGTGAACCCGCCCCGCAAGATCATTCATATCGACATGGACGCGTTTTATGCGTCGGTGGAGCAGCGCGACGATCCGGGCTTGTGTGGGCGGCCGGTGGCGGTGGGGAGCGCGAAGGGGCGGGGCGTGGTTGCCGCCGCCAGCTATGAAGCGCGCAAGTTCGGCGTGCGCTCGGCAATGCCGTCCTCGACGGCGCTCCGGCGCTGCCCCGAGCTGGTGTTCGTGCCGCCGCGCTTCGACGTGTACCGGGCCGTATCGAACCAGATCCGCGCGATCCTGCTCGACTATACCGATCTGGTCGAGCCGCTGGCGCTGGACGAAGCCTATCTGGATGTGACCGAGGATCGGCGCGGCCTCGGTTCCGCGCGGGCGACAGCGGAAGAGATTCGAGCACGCATCCGGGAGACCACCGGCCTGACCGCCTCGGCGGGCGTGTCGTATAACAAGTTCATCGCCAAGCTCGCGTCCGACCAGAACAAGCCGGACGGGCTGTGCGTGATCCCGCCCGCCAAGGGGCCGGATTTCGTCGCGAGCCTGCCGGTCAGCCGCTTCCGCGGCGTGGGGCCGGTGACGGCGGCCAAGATGGAACGGCTCGGCATCCGTACGGGCGCCGATCTGCGCGACCGCGACCTGGCGTTTCTGCAGGCGAATTTCCGCAGCAGCGCGGATTATCTCTACGGCGCCGCTCGCGGGGAGGACCACCGGCCCGTGCGGCCCGACTTGCCCCTCAAATCGGTGGGCGCCGAGCGGACGTTCGACCTGGACCTTGTCCGCGAAGCCGAGCTGCGCGAGGCGCTGGAGCGTGTCGCGGATGCTGCCTGGGCGCGGATCGAGCGCCACGGCGCGCGCGGCCGGACGCTGACGCTGAAGCTGCGCTACGCCGATTTCCGCACGATCACCCGCGCGCGGACGCTCGCCGGGCTGTTCGAGGATCGCGCCCGCTTCGGTGAGGAGGGCTGGGCCTTGCTGAACGCGCTGTTGCCGGCCGAACAAGGCATCAGGCTGCTTGGGCTCACACTGTCGGGACTGGCGGGCGAGGAAGAGGAGCCAGCGCAAGCCCCGCTTCCGCTCATTGAGTGAGAAACGGCCGAAGAGGAAGTATGCCAAGGTGGAGCGGACATTCCGACGGCTTTTCCAGCCCTAATTGGCCATGGTGCGTCCAGTTCATTTGACCGACTCGCAGTCATAGGAGCAGTCTGAAGGCACGGACCGTAGCGTCCGCGCCGCGTTCGAATACTCCTGATGTCGGACACCCTGTTGTAGCGTTTCGCGCTCAGAGGACAGGAGAATGGCCATGACTGGACTGCATTCGCGTATCGGGCGCTGGCTGATCTTGACGGCTGCTGCCTCCGCAGCAGCCACTTCCGCGCCGGCTGCAAAACCGACGATCGTTTTGGTGCATGGCGCCTTCGCTGATGCACTTGGCTGGCAGAAGTTGATCCCGATCCTTCTGCGCGATGGCTATGAGGTTACCGCGGTCGAGATCCCGCTTCAATCGCTGGAGGGAGATGTTGCCACGACCAAGCGCGTGCTCGAGGCTCAGGCCGGACCGATCGTGCTCGTCGGCCATTCCTACGGGGGCGCGGTGATCACCGGTGCGGCCGCGGGCAGTCCGAAGGTGAAGGCGTTGGTCTATCTAGCCGCCTTCGCGCCCGACGGCGGTGAGGCCGTAGGCGCGTTCGGCGACAAATATCCGGCCGATCTCAGCAAGGCGCCAAAACCTGATTCGGCCGGCTTCCTCTACATTGATCGAAGCCAACTGCATCAGGACTTCGCCGCGGACGTGCCCGCTGACGACGCAGCGATCATGGCCGCCACGCAAAAGCCTCTTAACGCGTCGGTCTTCACCGCTTCCGTGCCCGAGGCTGCCTGGAAGACAATCCCGTCCTGGTTTGTGGTTTCGAAGCGCGACCATGCGATCAATCCCGACCTTGAGCGTTTCTACGCGAAGCGGATGCACGCCCGCACGACGGAGGTGGATGCGAGCCACGTGGCCTTCATCTCCCATCCCGCCGAAATCGCGAAGGTAATCGAAGAGGCGGCGGCCGCCGCCGCGAAATGATCATCCAAGAGCAGGTTCGATTCGAAGCACACTGGCGATCTGAGGACGAGATTCGATTTCGAGAAAGGAGCGCGGGTATGAAAATCCTGATGGTTCTAACCTCCCATGACAAGCTTGGTGACACCGGCCGCAAGACCGGATTCTGGTTGGAGGAGCTGGCCGCACCTTATTATGAATTTCAGGACGCGGGCGCGCAGATTACCCTGGCGTCGCCAAAAGGCGGTCGGCCGCCGCTCGATCCGAAAAGCCAGGATCCCGACTTCCAGACCGATCTTACCCGCCGCTTCGACAATGACGCGGACGCGGAGGGCAAATTGGGCAGAACGCTGCTTCTCGAAAGCGTGAAACAGGAGGACTACGATACGGTCTTCTACCCTGGCGGCCATGGTCCGCTGTGGGACCTGGCCGAAGACCGTAACTCGATCGACCTGCTTGAGTCCTTCCTCGCTGCCGGAAAACCCGTGGCCCTGGTCTGTCACGCCCCGGGCGTCTTGCGTCACGTCAAAACGCCTGCCGGCAAGCCGCTGGTCGAGGGCAAGAATGTGACGGGGTTCACCAACGGGGAAGAGGAAGCGGTCGGACTAACAAAGGTCGTGCCATTCCTTGTCGAAGACGAGTTGCTTGGCCTTGGGGCCACCTTCTCCAAGGTCAAGGACTGGGGCGTTCATGTCGTCACCGACGGGCTGCTGATCACCGGCCAGAATCCCGCCTCCTCAGGGCCGGCCGCCAAGGTCTTGATCGATGTCCTGTCAACGCGCGGCGCGCAAACAAGCATGGCCATTCCCCTCGATGCTTGAATACAGCGCGTCGCAGAAGGGCCGGAAGGCAACTTCTGGCCCTTCACTGGCCTATGTGGCCGCGCCCATGGGAACCTGAACCTTCTCCGGTTCCGGAGGTGCCGCCGTGGGCATGTCGGTGTATTGGGGAACATTCATCAGCGGCGTTGCCCAGGGAAGCCGCCGCTTGGTGAACATCTCCATCTTCGGATCGATCCCGGTCGGGTCATCCAGGCTCGCGAGCTGCACGAATACTGTGTTCGGGAAGCCTTCGAGGTTGCCCGTGAAAACCCGAGCACCGCAATTGGGGCAGTAGAACCGCTCCAGCCTGTTGCCCGACTGGGCGATGTAGGGAAACGGCTTCGGGTCCCCGCTCGACAGCCTGAAGTTCTCTTCCGGCACCGCAAAGAACGTGGCCGCTTCGCCGCCGGATGCTTTCTTGCAATCCAGGCAGTGACATGTCGCAACGAAGGTGGGATCGAACTCGAACTCGAACGTCACTTGCTCGCAGGCGCAACGGCCTGACCTTTTGTTCGGCATGTCGATTTCTCCAACCCATAGTCGCACAGGCCGTCGAATACGCAGCAGCCACCAACAGGCGGCAACGACTATAATGCCTCCGACCTTCTGAGTCGGTCAATCGGAAGGCGCTCGCACTTCGCATTGCAGCGCGGAGGATTAGCAATGGGTCGAACTCAAACGTCGCGCAGAGATAACGCCAGGTCGGTGGAGGCCGAGGTCAGGCCGACTCGTCAGCGCCTCGAAGCGTCTTCCGACGGAGTATTCGCGATCGTTGCGACCATCATGATGTTCGAGGTCAGCGTGCCCAACAAGCTGGCTAGCTCACTGGACGCAACGATTTTGAGTGGCTTTGCGGGGAGCATCGTCACCTACGCGTTGAGCTACCTGGTCATATTCACGCTGTGGATGAGTCACCACTACCTCGTTCTGACGGTTCGGCAGCCCGACCGAAACATGGTCTGGCTAAACGGCCTCATGCTGTTCTTCGTTTCGCTGATTCCGATGGCCGCCCGCTTTTTCGGCTCCAAGGTTATGTCGGCGAATGCGGCAGCCCTTTATGGCTTGGTTTTGCTGTTCTGTACGGCTTCATTTGGCTTTCTGAGGGTTCACGCCATCAAGCTCGCCGAGGAAGAGTTGCATCGGTCCATCCATCGTCAAGTCTTGCGAAAGATCTGGCTGACGGTCGCCGTCTACGCGGCATCGATCCCGCTGTCTTTGTTGGATGTGAGGCTGTCATGGGTCTGCTTTTTGATTACGCCGGTAATGTTCTTTGTACCCGTCGTACGCGCCTCGGGACGCTTGCGTTAAGTGCAGGCGCAAACGGGCGAATGTCTGCGATGCGCGGGAAGTGGACGTCGAAGATAGTCCATATCCGTCACCCGGCAAAAGGGCGGGGGTGACGATGTAGAGAACCTCAGGCGCCCCACACCTCTGCATAGAGCCGCATCAGGTTGCCGCCGAGCACCTTGTCGATGCGGGCGCTGCTCCAGCCGGCCTTTGCGAGCCCGTCGGCGAGCATGCGGAAGCGCATGTGGCTGTCCCATTCGGCGACGATGTTGAAGATGTCCGGCCCTTCGCCGGGCGCGGCGATTCCGCGGGCGGTGCGGTCTTCGAAGAACTTCTTCTGGAAGGCGCGCGCCTTGTCGTCGATCACCGTCTTGTAGAGGATGTTGTCGGTGCCGATCGAGACGTGATCCTCGCCGCACACGTTCAACGCATGGTCCATGTGGCGGACGAGATCGGCGCCGGTCGGTTTTCCGTTCGGCACCAGGAACGGCATCCAATAGATGCCGACCACGCCGCCCTTGTTGGCGCAGGCACGGAGCTCCGCGTCATATTGGTTGCGGGGATTGTCGTGCAGGTCGCGGCAGCCGGTATGGCTGATCGTCATCGGGCGGGTGGCCGCCGCGACGCCTTCCGCGACTGTGCGCTGGCCCGAATGGGCGAGGTCGAGCAGCAATTTCTCCTTCTCGATCCGGGCGATGGTGGCGCGGCCGAGCTTCGAGAGGCCGGCATTGGCGGGCTCCAGGCAGCCGTCGCCGGAGAGATTGCGGTTGTTGTAGGTAAGCTGGACGATCCGCACACCCAGGCCCTTGAGCAGTGTCACCCGGTCGAGCTCCGGGCCGACCAGCGACGTGTCCTGCGTGTTGTAGATGATGGCGATCCGCCCACTGTCCTTGGCGCGGCGGATGTCGGCGGCGGAGAGCGCCTTGATCTGCACTTCGGGATTGTCGGCGATCGCCTGATCGAGCCCGGCGATGCTCTGGATCGTGTTGTTCCAGGCATTGAGGCTGTTGCCGACCTCGTTCACCGTCATGCTGCAGGCGGTGAGGCCCGAGGCGCGTATTTCGGCCAGCGCCTGGGGCGAGAAGTGGATGTCGGTTTCCTTGCCATAGGGGTCGTTCACCACCCCCTGGCCGTCGATCACTATCGCGCGCTTGTAGGCGGCATCGGAATAGGCGGCGGCGCGTACGGCTGCGGGCAGCGCGAACGGCGCCGCGGCGGCAAGCCCCAGGAAATAGCGACGATCCATGAATCCTCCCCCTTGATTGGCGGGAAGGTGCGTCAGCCTGGGCCGGCACGCAAGCCGGTCAGCCCAGCTTCTCGATCTTCGACTGGAGATCGGCGAGCTGCGCTTTCAGCGCCGCGACTTCGTCGTCCTTGGAAACGGCTGCTGTTGCTGCTGCCGGGCCGCCCTTGCCCTGCGGGCGGAAGGCGCTGGTCGCCGCCTCGAACATTTCCATGTTGCGGCGCGCAATCTCGGCGAAGGGACCGCCCGCGAAGGCGCCCTTCATCGCTTCGTGGAACTGCGCCTGGTTGCGGCGGAACGCGTCCATTGAGGCTTCGAGATATTGCGGCACCATCGACTGCATCGAATCGCCGTACATTGCGATGAGCTGCCGCAGGAAATTGACCGGCAGCATCGTCTGGCCGCGCGATTCCTCGTCCATGATGATCTGGGTCAGCACGGAACGCGTGATGTCCTCGTCGGTGCGGGCGTCGAGCACCTGGAAATCGCGGCCCTCGCGCACCATCGTCGCCAGATGGTCGAGCGTGATGTAGCTCGACGTCTCGGTGTTATAGAGGCGGCGGTTCGCGTATTTCTTGATGACGACGACTTCGGGCGCATCGCGATTGGGATTCTTGGCCATGTATGAGCCTTTGACTGAAAGCGCGACGCTAGCACCGGGTTATGCCGCAGCGCAACACGGCCCGCGGCCATTGACGCTTTTCCTCGATCTGGTGCGCGAGCAGACCGAAGGCGACGCGTCGCGGCGCGCATCTGTGCTGGCCGGATTGCGGGCCTATCAGGAAGCCGAACGGACGCCGCGCCCGGACGACATGCCGATCGTCGCGCGCGCCGGACGGGCGGTGCTTCGCGATTACGGCGGGGAGGGTCCGCCGGCCGTGTTCGTGCCGTCGCTGATCAACCCGCCTTTCATCCTGGACCTTGCCGACGGGAACTCGCTGCTGCGCTGGCTGAGCGGGCAGGGCGTGCGGCCGCTGCTGGTCGATTGGGGTTATCCGGAGGATGGGGGAGCGCTGGATGTCGCAGGGCATGTCGCGGAGCGGCTGCTGCCGCTGATCGATCAGCTCGGCGAGCCGGTGCATCTGGTCGGCTATTGCCTGGGCGGGACGATGGCGCTGGGCGCCGCGATGCACGCGCGGATCAGGAGCCTGACCCTGATTGCGGCGCCGTGGCATTTTGCAGGCTTCGGTGCGCGGGCGCGGGGGGAGATCGCCGCGCTCTGGGAAGCGGCCAAGCCGATGGCCGAGCTGATCGGGCTGGTGCCGATGGAAGTGCTTCAGACCGGCTTCTGGAAGCTGGACCCGGAGCGGACGGTGGCGAAATACGGTCGGTTCGGGCTGCTCGCTCCGGGGAGCGCGGAAGCGCAGGCTTTCATCGCGCTCGAGGACTGGGCGAACGACGGCGCGCCGCTGACCCATGCTGCCGGGCGGGAGCTGTTCGACGACTTCATCGGCGGCGACGTAACGGGCGGCGGGCGTTGGCGTGTCGGCGGCGAAGCGGTCGATCCCGCACGGCTGCGCGTGCCGACGCTGGAGTTCGTCTCGCTCAACGACCGCATCGTGCCGGCGGCCTCATCGCCGCGCCTGCCGAACGCGCGGACGCTGGGTCTGGGCCATGTCGGCATGATCGTCGGATCGCGCGCGCGCGAACAGCTCTGGCAGCCGCTCGCCGCGATGCTTTCGCAGGCGCAGCAAAGCTGATAGGCGCGGAGTCAAGATTCTCGTCAGGAGCGGAGCCATGCAGGACATCGTCATCACCGCCGCGCGGCGCACGCCGGTCGGCAGCTTTCTCGGCCACTTTTCGGGAACGCCGGCGCACGAGCTCGGCCGCGTCGCGATCGAAGCGGCGCTCGCCGATGCGAAGGTTTCGGGCGAGGACGTTTCGGAAGTGATCCTGGGCCAGGTACTGACGGCGGCGCAGGGTCAGAACCCGGCGCGGCAAGCCTCGATGGCGGCGGGCGTGCCGAAGGAAGTGCCGGCCTGGGGGCTGAACCAGGTCTGCGGATCGGGCCTGCGCGCCGTCGCCACGGCCGCGCAGATGATCGCGACCGGCGACGCGCGGATCGTAGTCGCGGGCGGGCAGGAGAATATGTCGCTCTCCACCCACGCGCAGCAGTTGCGCGGCGGCACCAAGATGGGCTCGGTCGAGCTGATCGACACGATGATCAAGGACGGACTGACCGACGTCTTCAACGGCTATCACATGGGCATCACCGCCGAGAATCTCGCGGAGAAATACCAGATCACGCGCGACCAGCAGGACGAATTCGCGACTGCCTCGCAAAACAAGGCGGAAAAGGCGCGCGCTTCGGGCCGCTTCGCCGACGAGATCGCGCCGGTGACGATCAAGGGCCGCAAGGGCGACACGGTCGTCGACCGCGACGAGTTCATCCGCGAAGGGGTGGTGGTGGCGAGCCTCGCCGGCCTGCGCCCGGCCTTCAAGAAGGAAGGAACCGTGACGGCGGGCAATGCTTCCGGCCTGAACGACGGCGCGGCGGCTCTGGTCGTGACCAGCCGCGAGGAAGCGGAGCGGCGCGGGTCCCCGGTGCTGGCGCGGATCGCGAGCTGGGCCTCGTGCGGCGTCGATCCCTCGATCATGGGCATCGGCCCGGTGCCGGCGAGCAAGCGCGCGCTGGAAAAGGCAGGCTGGTCGATCGGCGACCTCGACCTCATTGAAGCGAACGAGGCGTTCGCGGCGCAGGCGCTGGCGGTCGGCAAGGAGCTGGGCTGGGACGCGGGCCGGGTGAACGTCAATGGCGGCGCGATCTCGATCGGCCACCCGATCGGCGCCTCGGGCGCGCGCATCCTGGTGACGCTGATCCACGAGATGCAGAAGCGCGATGCAAAGAAGGGTCTGGCGACGCTCTGCATCGGCGGCGGCATGGGCATCGCGCTCTGCGTGGAGCGGTAGAAACAAGAGAGCGGGACCCCGGCTCAAGGCCGGGGTGACGAATACTAATTACCCCGTCATCCCGGCCTTGAGCCGGGATCCCGCTTCTAAACCCAAATCCGTTCGAACCTGTCGCCCAAGGCGGTCAGCAACTCGTATTGCGCGATTCCCGAGGTGGCCGACGCGCGCGGCAGGTCGTAGTCGATCGCCACCCAATCGCCTTCGCCGAGGTCCGGTGCGGCGGTGACGTCGATCGCGATCAGGTCCATCGACACGCGGCCGATGAAGGGCAGGGCGCGGCCATTGGCTAGTGCTTGCCCGACGCCTGAGAAGGCGCGCAGGATGCCGTCGGCATAGCCGATGTTGAGGATGGCGATCTCGGTGTCGCGGGGTGCTTGCCAAGTTGCGTTGTAGCCGACCGCATCGCCAGCCTGAACGCGGCGGCGCTGGAGGATTTGAGCCTCGGGAAAAGCGACCTGGCGGATGTGCCCCGCCGCCTCGCCGCGCGGCACGCCGCCGTAGAGCGCGAGGCCAGGGCGAGTCAGGTCGAAAGCATAATCCGGGCCGAGGCAGACGCCGGCCGAGTTGGCTAGGCTGAGCCGCTGGTGCGGCACGCTCCCTTCAATGGCGATCAGAGCATGGCTCTGGGCGGCATTTTCCGGCCGGTCCTCGTCGGCGCAGGCGAGATGGCTCATCAGCGTTTCGACCGAGAGGCCATCGAGCAGGCCCACATCCGCCGGCGACAGGCCGAGCCGGTTGATGCCGGTGTCGATCATCACGTCGCACGGGCCGCCGCCCGCGTCGCGCCAGCGCCGCACCTGCTCGGGCGAGTTCAGCACGGGGCGGGCGTTGACGTTCTTGGCTGCCATGTCTTCCGACCGAACGCCGTGCAGGACAGAGAGCGACACGCCGCTTGGCAGCGGCATCAGCGCTGCCGCCTCGGCCCAGGTGGCGACGAAGAAATCCCGGCACCCTGCCGCTGCGAGTCGCGCGACGACTTCGCGCGCGCCGAGGCTGTAGCCGTCGGCTTTCACTGCCGCGCCGCATGCCGCGCCACCGCCTCGCGCTTTCAACCAGCGCCAATTGGCGACGAGCGCGGCGCCGTCGAGGCGAAGGCGATGAGGGGGAGCCAGGATCACCGGGCGCGGGTAGCGGGCCGGCGCGGCCTAGTCGAGATGACTGAGATCGCCTTTGCGCAGGAAGGCAAGCGTCACCACCAGCGCCATCGCAGTCACTGCCCAGGTGTACCAAAGCCCGGCGTAGGGATTACCCGTCTTGGCGACGATGTACTGGCTGACGAACGGCAGGAAGCCGCCGAAATAGCCGGTGCCAATATGGTATGGGATCGACATCGAGCTGTAGCGGATACGCGGCGGGAACAGCTCGGACAGCAACGCCGCGACGGGGCCGTAGGTCGCGCCGGACAGGGCGCTCAGTCCCAGCACGCCGAGCAGAATGATCACGATATTGCCGCCCGATGGCCGCACCTTCTCCAGATTATAGCCGGCCATTTTCAGCGAGGCGTCCAACTCGGCTTCGGTCGGGTAGCGGCCGGCGCTCATTCGCTCCTCGCCGATAATGACGCCGACCAGGCTGCGGTTGATCGAATAGGGCACGCCGCGCTTCGACAGCATGTCGAGCGCCTTGCCGCATTCGGTCGCCTGCACCTTGGCGAAGGGGCTGTAGCTGCAGTCCTTGCCTCCAACCACGACCGGCGCGCGCGCCGAGGCGGTCGCCAGATTTGGATTGGCGGCGTGGCCCATCACGGTGAAGATCGGGAACAGCAGGATCAGCGTCAGCGCATAGCCGACCACGATCGGCGCCTTGCGGCCGACCCGGTCCGACAGCCAGCCGAAAAAGACGAAGAAGATGAGGCCGGCGCCCGCGCCGATCCCGACCAGGATCTGCGCGATGGTCGGCTCAAGCTTCATCGCGTTCTGGAAGAAATAGAGCACCTGGAACATCGCCGTGTACCAGATGACCGTCAGGCCGGCGGCGATGCCGAACAAGGCGACGAACAGGCGGCGGCCGTTACCGGGATAGGTGAAGGTCTCCTTCAGCGGGTTGCGGGCGGTTTCGCCGGCTTCCTTGATCGCCTTGAACACCGGGCTTTCGGAGAGCTTCAACCGCATCCAGAGCGAGACGGCGAGGAGCACGAGCGAAAAGACGAACGGGAAGCGCCAGCCCCAGGCTTCCCATGCTTCCTTGCCGAGCACGGCCTGGGTGGCGAGCACCACTGCCAGCGACAGGATGAAGCCGCCGGCGACGCTGCCCTGGATGAAGCTGGTGTAGAAGCCGCGCCGGTCATGCCGGGCATGTTCGGCGACATAGATCGCGGCACCGCCATATTCGCCGCCCAGCGCCAGGCCTTGCAGCGCGCGCAGGCAGAGCAGGATGATGGGCGCGGCGACGCCGATCTGCGCGGCGGGCGGCACGAAGCCGAGCCCGGCGGTGGCGAGGCCCATCAGCGCGATGGTGACGAGGAAGGTGTATTTGCGCCCCAACCGGTCGCCCAGATAGCCGAACAGCACGGCGCCCAAGGGCCGCACGCCGAAGCCGACGGCGAAGGTGGCGAGCGTGAGGAGGAGCTGGGCGACGCCACTGCTCGCGGGAAAGAACACCTTGCCGACGATCGGCGCGAGCGTGCCGTAGATGAAAAAGTCGTACCATTCGAAGATGGTGCCGAGCGACGAGGCGCCGATCACCAGCCGCACGTCGCTCGGCGGCAGCTCCTCCACATGATCCATCGCGACCGTCGCCACCCAACGCCTCCCCTTGTTTTCAAGAGGTTTACGCCGGGCGCCGGCCTAGAACAACCGTCCGCCGTTCGGCACGTAATGGGTGGGCACGATCAGCACCACTTCGCCGTCCGTGTCGGGAAAGCCGAGCGTCAGCACCTCCGACATGAACGGCCCAATCTGGCGCGGCGCGAAGTTGACGACCGCCGCGACTTGCCGGCCGGCGAGGTCCTCCGGCGTGTAATGTTTCGTGATCTGCGCGCTCGATTTCTTGCGGCCGATTTCGGGGCCGAAATCGATCAGCAATTTATAGGCGGGCTTGCGCGCTTCCGGGAACGGCTCGGCGGAGACGATGGTGCCGACGCGGATATCGACTTCGAGGAAAGCATCGAACGGGATGGTCATCGTGAACCTCTGGCGGGGGCAGGACGTTTAGACGGCATGGCAGAGCAAAGCGAAGCCCGCATCTATGGCATGGCCGACCAGGCCAATCGCGACCCGCCGCCGGCGCAAGGCATGCGCGGCGACAAGGCCTCGGTGCGCGCGGGGGAAGGCGACCCGGCGCTGAGCCACCAGCTCGCGCTGGGCGACGGCAATACCGTTACGATCAGCGAAGGCTCCGGTGTTGCCTATGCCGAGGCGACAGGCCGGGCCGGATTGGCTGGTCCGAAGCTATGGCTGGAGCCGGTGTCGGCGGAAGACGACGAGCCGGCGCGAGTCAGCCTTTGGCCGATTGCGGCCGGACTGCTGGTTTCGGCCGGCATCCTCGCTTTCGCTGCCTGGCGGATGCGTGAGTCGCGAGCGGCCGCTAACGACGATCCGCTCGCGAACTTTCCCTTCTAGGCGGCGGGCTTCACGAACTTCAGCGTCATGCGGTCGCTCTCGCCGATCGCCTGATATTTGGCGCGATCGGCTTCGCCCTCGGCATAGGTGGGCGGCAGCGTCCACACGCCCTTGGGCCAGTCAGCCGTATCCTTAGGGTTGGCGTTCACTTCGGACGCCCCGGCGAACTTGAACCCGGCCTGCTCCGCGAGGCGGCGGACGGTGGAAACCTTCATGTAACCGCTGGGGCGCTCCCGCTCCGCGTCGGCCTTTTCGGGCAGGCGGTGATCCTCGATGCCGAGCACGCCGCCGGGCTTGAGCATCGCATAGAGCTCCTTGAAGGCGGCGACGCTGTAGTCCGCCTCGCCCTCCGCCATTTCGCCGGCGCGCCAGTTATGGACGTTGCGGAAGGTCAGCACGACATCGGCAGTGCCGGGCGCGACGCCGGTGCCGCCGAGCACGGTCGCAGGAAAGGCGGCGCGCTCGACCTTGCCATAGATTGCCGGGTTGCTGTCGAGCTTGGCCGACATGGTCTTGCCGAACGTCCCCTTCGGATTGGCGAGGATCAGTCGGCCGCCGCCTTGCGCCAGATAGGGCGCGAGAATCTCGGTGTACCAGCCGCCGCCGGGCCAGATTTCGACCACCGTGTCGGAGGGCTTCACGCCGAAAAAGGCGAGAGTCTCCGCCGGGTGGCGATAGACGTCGCGCGCCTTGTTCGCTTCGGTGCGCGTCGGCGCCGCGACGGCCTGTTTGAGGGCGGGGCTGGGCGCCTGGGCTACGGCGGCGGTGGACGTGACGAGAGCGACGGCGACGGCGAAAGCGCGCATGGTTCCTCCTGAAAAGACGGTCGTTTCCGCTCGACCTTCCCCAAATGCTAGCCGCAAGCCGCGCTCGACCAAAGCCGGCCGCGGTTCGATGAGCGCAGGCTTCAGCGTCCGGTGTCGTGGCGTTCGAGGCAGGCGGCGATCGCTTGCGGCACGGGCTGGCCGGTGCGGTCGCAGGCGAACAGATATTCGCCGGCCGGGTTGACCTCCAGAAAGACGTGCTCGCCCTCTGGGGTCACGCGGAAATCGACGGCGCCGAATTTCAGGCCGAGCCGGTCCATCAGCCGGCGTAGCGCCTCGGCCACGTCGTCGGGCAGGTCGTAGGGCGTGACCGTCGCGGTGCCGAGGCCCTGGCGATAATCGACCTGATGATCGGCGTCGGACCGGATCGCGGCGGTGAACATTTCGCCGTCGATCACGGTGGTGCGCAGGTCGAGATCCGCCGCGACGAAATGCTGGAAGATGACCGGCGCGAAGCGGACCGCGTCGAGCCGCGTGAGGTCGGCGGGCTCGACGGTCGCGGTCGGGCGAGGGGCTTCGGCGATGTTGCGGAAGGCTTTGCGGATGACTTTGGTCGTGCCGGCGGCGTCGATGAAAGAGCGCGCCTGGGCGGGATCGTTGGTGATGCAGGTTTCGGGAATGGCCAGACCCTCTTCCATCGCGATCTTGAGCTGAAGGATTTTCCGCTGTGCCGCCTCGTCGGCCAGCGGCGGGTTCATCCAGAAGGCGTCGAGCGAATGCCACAGGCCTTGCAGCGCCTCGTTCGATTCCGACCAGGCGAACATACGCGCCACCGGATCGGTGACGCTGTTGTCGATCGTCATCGGCCGCAGCCGCCGGCACCAGACCGCGCCGACTTCTCCGATCTCGATCGCGCCGCCGTCCGCCGGATCGAGCCGGAGCGTCAGGCCGTCGCTGCCGGACAGCGCCGTCAGCGCCATGCGGGACGGGAACCAGGCGATGTCGACGATGCGGTGCGGGCGGGAAAGGTGCTCGGTGACGCGGCGGACATGCTCGTTGTCCGCGAAGGATATGATCAGGATCATGGGGCGCTCCATCCTGAAGCGGCGGCCGATGGGGGATCGGCCGCCGCCCGGTTACGCATTGATACAGGCGCGCAGGCTCAGCCTTGCGCGATCAGGGCCTGGTAAGTGGCCATGAGCTGCTGGAGCAGCATCTGACCGCCCTGATCCAGCATGCCCGTCTGGGCGATCTGGCTCAGAGCTCCGATCAACTGGGCATAGCCGGCAAGCAATTGCTGCCTGTCCTGCCCGGCGTCGCGGCCGCCGCCGGCCGCTGCTCCACCCACGGCGCCGCCCAGGACGAACGGCGTTCCGCCGCCGCCTGCGACGCCGATCGGCGGATTGACCACGCCGCCGCCGGGAATGCCCGGATTTTCGACCAGGTCCTTCGGGTTCTCGAAGATTTTCTTCGGCCCCGGATCGACGATCGGATCCTTGCCGCCGTCCTTGATGAAGTCCTTGATGCCTTCCTTCGGCTGCTCCTTGATAATGTCCTTCGGATTGTCCTTCGGGAAATCCTTGTGGCCATCCTTCGGGATGTCCTTGGGCGGGTCTTTCGGCAGGTCCTTCACGAACTCCTTGATCGGCTCTTTCGGGAAGTCCTTGTGGCCGTCCTTGGGCGGATCCTTGGCGAGCTCCTTGGCCGGGTCCTTCGGCGGCTCCTTGTGCGCTTCCTTCGGATTGTCCTTGTGGCCGTCCTTCACCGGCTCCTTGATGATGTCCTTCGGATTGTCCTTGTGGAGGTCCTTCGGAAGATCCTTGTGACCGTCCTTCGGGAGGTCCTTCAGCGGTTCCTTGATGAAGTCCTTCGGATTGTCCTTGATCGGCTCCTTGACGACTTCCTTCGGCAGCGGCTTTCCGCATGAGACCGAATGGCCGATCGCGCTGCGCGGCCCGTCGAGCGCGGCCTGCATGCGCGTGACCTGGCCGGTGGTGAACATCACCATCGCGCGATCGTCGACATAATCCATGTAATTCATGAACATGTCGCCGTTCGGCCCGTTCGAGCAGCTGACATGCGGGAAGGCCGGCGCGCCGAAGTTCGGACCGGCCTGGTTCGGCGTGTCGGCGACAAAATCGCTGCCGCCGCACCCGTCGCCGTCGTCGCCCCAGATGTGGCGCAGGTTCAGCCAGTGGCCGACCTCGTGCGTGGCGGTGCGGCCGAGGTTGAACGGGGCCGCCGCTGTGCCCGATGTGCCGAACGCGCTGTGGAGGATCACGACGCCGTCGGTGTTCGCCGGACCGCCCGGGAATTGGGCATAGCCGAGCAGGCCGCCGCCGAGCTTGCACACCCAGATGTTCAGATACTGGTCGCGCGGCCACGCATTGGCGCCGCCGGTCGCCGCGGACTTGACCGCGTCGTCGTCGCTGAAGCCGTTGACCTGCGTCTGGGTGCGGGTGACGCCGTTGGTCGGATTGCCGTTCGGATCGGTGGTCGCCAGCTTGAAGACGACGCGGGAGTCAGCAGCAAGCGGCGCGAAGGGCGCCGGCGCCGAGGAAACGTCCGCATTGTGCTTGCGATAGTCGGCGTTGAGAACGGCAATCTGGCTGTCGATCTGGGCCTGCGAGATATTCTCGGCTGCGACGCGCCAGACGACGTGCACCACCACCGGAATCTCGGTGCAGCCGCTGCGCCCCGCCGTTCCCATCCGCTGCGCGGCGAAGGCCTGCTCCTCGATCCGCTGGCGCGCCGCCGCGTAGCGGGCGTCGGTGGCGAGCAGGCGGTGGTGGACCGCCATCGTGCCGCAGGTCCGTTGCGTCGGCACGGGCGTGCCGTCGCCTTTCCCGCCGTTCGCCGGAGGTTTTCCGTCGTTGCCGTTATTCTGGTCGTTCTTCGTGCCTGCCATTTGAGCCTCCATCAAAGGGGCCCAGACGTCTCTTTACACGAGGTCTATCCTGGGCTGAGCACGACCCGGTCATTCCCAATAGAGTCAATCACATAGCTGCCCGACCAACCGGGCGCATCGATGCGCAGCCGATCGCCTTCGAGCGACCAGCTACCGTCGCTCGAACGGCTGCGATCGTCCGGACCAGGCGCGTGGAGCGATGCCTTCCCGCCTTCCGCCAACTCGATCGAGCGGCGTCCGCGGGCCGGAGGGATGTCGGGACTGTCGGCACGGAGGACCATGCGGCCGTCGCCGCCTTCCTCGCGGATTTCAACCCAGCGCCCAACCAGAGCCTTGGCGTCGGCCATTGCCCGCCCCTGCTTGCCTAGTTCGTGTCCCGGGCATGAAATGCGCGCGTGCGACATTGGCTCCGTTCAAAAATGGAGCCTTGAACCTTCCCGTTCATTGGATGCGCGGGACGACTCACTTGTATCAGTTTGGGACTGAATCCGCAAAGACACTAACATGGTTAATGAACGCGCGGCTCGGTCGGCTCGGCCCGATTTCTACAAGCAGGCTTCGAGGAACGCCTGGTCGAAGCCGAATTGCTTGGCCTTGTCGAGCGTGTAGGGGCGCAGGCCCTGGCTGCGATATTCGCCGATGATCTTGCCGTCGGCGGACTCGTCCAGATACTCGAACTTGAACAGCTCCTGCGTCACGATCACCGGGCCTTCCATGCCGATCACTTCGGTGACGTTGGTGACGCGGCGGGAGCCGTCGCGGAGGCGCTTCACCTGCACGATGAGGTCGACCGAGTCGGCGATCTGGCGGCTGATCGCTTCCTTCGGCACCTTGATGTCCGACATCATCACCATGTTCTCCATACGCGCGAGGCATTCGCGCGGGGAGTTGGAGTGAAGCGTGCACATCGAGCCATCGTGGCCGGTGTTCATGGCGGCGAGCATGTCGAAACACTCGCTGCCGCGGATTTCGCCCAGGATGATGCGATCCGGGCGCATACGCAGTGCGTTGATGACGAGATCGCGGATGGTGATCGCGCCCTGGCCCTCGAGGTTCGCGGGACGCGTTTCGAGCGGCAGCCAGTGCGGCTGCTGCAAGCGAAGCTCGGCCGCGTCCTCGATCGTGATGACGCGCTCGCCCGGGTCGATCATTTTCGACAGGGCGTTGAGCATCGTCGTCTTGCCCGAGCCGGTGCCTCCCGAGATGACGATGTTGAAGCGACTGGCGCCGGCGATCTTGAGCGCGGTCGCCATCTTTTCGGACATCGATCCGAACTTCGCCATCATGTCGAGCGTGATCGGCTTGGCGGAGAATTTACGGATCGAAATGGCCGTGCCGCGAAGCGAGAGCGGCGGCACGATGACGTTGACGCGGCTGCCGTCCTTCAGGCGGGCGTCGGCGAGCGGCGTGGTCTGGTCGACGCGGCGGCCGACCTGGTTCACGATGCGCTGCGCGATCTGGAACAGATGCTCTTCGTCGCGGAACTGGATGCCCGCGATCTCCAGCTTGCCCTTGCGCTCGATGTAAGTCTGCTGCGGGCCGTTGACCATGATGTCGGAGACGTCGGGGTCGGCGAGCAATTCCTCGAGCGGCCCGAGGCCGAGCAGCTCGTCGATCAGCACCTTTTCCAGCGCGAATTGCTCGCGGCGGTTGAGCGTGATCTTCAGCTCGGCGAGCACTTCGCCGATGATCGGCGAGAATTCCTCGGCGAGCTCGTCCTTGCTGAGCGAGGCGGCGGCCTCCGGGTCGACGCGCTCGAGCAGGCGCGGGAGCACCTGCTCCTTGATGCGGTGGACCGAGGCCTCGAAACCTTCAGACTTGGACTGGCCGGCTTCGCCCGACGCGGCCTGGCGCTCGGCCAGGCGCTGCATCGCGTCCAGCGGCGGCGCGATCGGCTCGGCGTCGGCAACGGGGAAGGGATCGGCGGGAGCGTCGCGGGCGGGCGCGGGGGCAGGAGCGGGGGCGCCCCCCTGCATAGGGCGCGCGACGCCGAAGGATGGCCTTTGTCCGCCAACTCCGCCGCGTTTTCCGAATGCGCTCATCCCGTCCCCAGCACCTGGCTCTGTTCCGGGCTGAGTGAATAAGACGGAAACTTTGACAGAGTGCTAACCGCGGGCGCAGGCGGTTTTCGTGGAGCGCGCGGCAATCGGAAGGAGCTGGACCGTGGCCGGCTTTGTCGGCCTGGCCGTGCTGCTGATCGCGGCGGCGCTGCTGCGGCCCGTCGATCACGACGAAAGCCAGTATGTGGCGGCGGCAGTGCTGAGCGGGCAGGGGCTGCTGCCCTATCGCGATTTCGGCTATTTCCAGACGCCGCTGTATCCGCTGCTGTTCGCGCCGCTCGTTTGGGCAACGGGGCATTGGGCGTGGCCGACGTTGCGGGTGGCGAACGCCTTGCTGGGCGTGGCGACGGCGGCGTTGATCTATGACGGGGCCGTGCAGGCGGGCGCGTCGCGGCGGGCGGCGCTCGTCTGTTCGGCGCTGTTCGCGACGACGGGCGTGTTCTTCTTCTGCTTCACGGTGGCGCGAAACGATGCTGTCCCCGCGGCTCTGCTGGCCGGGGCGATCGCGTTGATCGTGCGAGGGAAGGATGGATCGTCGCCGGTGCAGGCGTTCGCGATCGGCGGGATTCTGGCTGCGGCTGGGGCCTGCAAGATTTCCTACGCGGTTCCCGCTGCGGCTTATGGCGCCTGGACGCTCGCGAAGTCGGGGCGGCGGCCGGTGTGGGTCGCGCTCGGAGCCGTCGCGCCGGCCCTATTGGTGGCGTGGACCTGGGCCGAAGCGCCCGAGGCCTTTTGGTTCGACGTGATCGGATTTCCGGCGCGCGCCCCCGCGGAATATTATGCCGGGCAGCCGTGGAAGCTTTCGCTTGGCGGGCGGCTGGTCGACTTTCTGAAGTTCGCGAGCCTTGGCGCGTGCCTGCCCGTTGCGGTGCTTGCCGTGCTGAACCGGAAGCGCGGCGCGTTGCCGGTCCTTGAGATGCTCTGCGTCGCGGGCGTGGTCGCCGCCCTCATCCCCGCGCCGACATGGCGGCAATATCTGATGCCGGCCCTGCCGCCGCTGTTCGTGCTGGCCGCGGTGCGGCTGACCGGTACGCGCCCGAGCCGGAGCTGGCAGGCGTTCGCTGCCGTATGCGTGGTGGCGGGCGCCCTGGAGTTGGGAGTGCAGTTCGGAAGCGGCGCGATGAGCTTCCCCACAGCGATACGCGAAGGCGGTCGGCTCCGCGAGGGTCTCGATCGGGCCCATGTTGTGGGCCCGGTCGCGAGCCTTTCGCCGCAGTTCGTTTCGTTGGCGGGCTTCGGTATCGCGCCGGCCTTTGCGCCCGGGCCTTTCTATTTCCGGAGTGCGACGCTGCTCGATCGCGACGCCGAGCAGCGGTTGCGGCTGATGTCGGGCCGGCGGCCGGATTTGCACGGTATCGGGGCGATTGTTGTCGGCGGGGAGAGCCCCGCGACGTCCGGCAACGCCGACCTCGACGAACGGCTCGCGCGGCTGGCGCAGGATCGGGGCTGGATCGGACGGCCGATCCTCAAGACGCACTTCCGCCTGTTCACGCCGCCGGTGCAAGACGGTCAACAAGGCGTTTACCAAGAGTTCACCCGCCCGCGGTAACTCGTTCCGCATGGACAACAGTCAGCAAATCCGAATTCCCGCCGGCAGCGACCTGATCCCGCGCGAGCGGCGCTACTCGGTCTATCTGCGCGGCGTGATCGGACGCGCCGGGACGCTGAACCGGATGCCGCTGACGGTGCGCAACATCTCCGCACACGGCCTAAAAGGCGAGTGCGCCTATCCGCCGCGCCCGGGGGACGAGGTCGAAATCGAGCTGCCGGGGATCGGTGCGGTCGTCGGCTATGTTCGCTGGGGCGACGGCATCGGGATCGGGATTTCCTTCGACGGGCCGATCGACCCGACGCTCGCCTTCACGCGCAATCGGCCCGGCGTCCGCCGCGCAGGATTGCTCGCGGCGCACTAAGGGAGCTCGTCGAAGCCCTGCCCAGCGGCGCGGGGGTGGTTGGGGGAGCGCCGCCGGACAGGACTTCGTGGAACGCGGGAACCGTCGCTAGCCGCGACAGCCCGCGCGCAGCGGCAGCACGGTGGCTGCCGGTGCCTGCTGTTCCGCCGCTCGCGCCAGGTGCAGCTGAAGCTTGGCGATTGCGTCATTGCAGTCGAGCTCCGCAGCCCTGGCCGGGTCGGAAGTCGCGTAACGCATCGTGAGCAGTGCATCTAAAAAGGGAGGAGCGTCGGTCATTGCCGCGTCCCGATGCCGCAGCGCCTGGAATGGGGAAATAAAAGCTCGACGGAGCACCCGTCGCCGCGACGAACGTCAGTTTGCGCCGCCGAACATCCGCGATCCGCGGGCGAATGTCAGGCGGGGATTTTGCTTGGGGGTTCCCTGGTCTGGCCGAGCAACTCTGCCACGGCGTCGCGGTAACGCCGGCCGACGGGGACTTCGACTCCGCTGTCCAGCCGGACCGCCATCGCACCTGACGGTTTGCGCAGCATGGCGACGACCGCGTCGCGCCGGCAGATCGCCGACCGATGCACCCGCGCGAAGGTCGCCGGATCGAGCTTGGCTTCGAGGCCGCTCAGCGTGCCGCGCAGCAGCCCGCCGCCGGTGCGCGCATGCAGCCGGACATAGTCGCCTTCCGCTTCGATCCAGTCGATCGCGTCCGTCGAGACCCGCACGGTTTCGCGGCCGCGGCTGACCCACAGGGCATCCGGATAATTGCTGTCGTTGGCGCCGTGCGGCTCCGCTGGCGCCTCGGTTTCCTGAGCCTCGGCCGGCTTGGCGAGGCTTTGCGTAAAGCTCAGGAAAGCGATGGCGGCGCCGCCGAAATATCCGCCCCAGATCATGGTGAAGCGGAGATGGCGGGACCAGCTCGACGTCTGCTCATGCAGCGCCGAGGCGAGGAAATGATCGATCGTCGCGCGTCCCAGGATCATGGCGACGCCGCAGGCGACGGCGCCGCCGAGCAGGATCAGGCTGCGGTCGCGCAGGCTGCGGCCGTCGATCCGGTCGGCCAGCCGGGTGAACGCGAAGAACAGCAGCGCACCCCAAAGGGTCGCGATCAGCCGTCGGCTTTGCCAGGGGGCGAGCGGAAACTCGCTTTGCAGTTGGTTCCAGGTCATGAACAGCACATAGGTCGCCGCCCAGAAGGCGAGCGCACAGGCGATGCGCAGCCGCTCGCGGCTGGACAATCGATCAAGCAACGGAGGCATCCGCTCCAGATAAGCGCTCCGTTGCCCGGGCGAAAGCTATTCCAGCACGTTTGAAATATTTGTCTCGTTGGATGCAGGCGGCTGGTCCGGGGACGCGACCTCGATCGCGAACCAGACGATGCCGGCCGCCCAGAGGAGAGCGCTCCAGCGGCTGCGGAACAGGCGCGAATAGCCGAACATAGCGCATATTTGTCGCGCAAATGGCTTACTCAGTCGTGAAGATTTCGCCCGCAGCGAGAGGTTGTGACAGCGATCACATCGCTCCGCCGCGAATCGGGGCAACGAGAGCCCGGTATGTTGCTTAGGCGTCAAATCGGGCTGGGCCGGGGAAGATGATGAACGCCGAACAATTGTCGCAGATGATGTCCCGAAGCGCGCTGCTTGCGTCATGGGGCACGACGGAGCTGCAGGACCTTCTGGAGCGGGCAACCCTGTTCCCGATGAAGAAGGGCGACGTGCTGCTGCACCAGGGCGATCACGGCGATTATCTCATCATCCTCCTCGACGGCACGATCCGTGTCAGCATGGTCGCGTCGAACGGCCGTGAGATCATCCTCGATTATCTGGAGCCGGGAAGCGTCATCGGCGAGATCGCGCTGCTGGACGGCGGCGAGCGCACCGCGAGCGTTACGGCGGTGGGCGAAGGCCAGTATCTGAAACTCGGCGCCAAGGCGTTCCGCGAAGTGCTGGAGAAGCACCCGAGCGTCGCATGGCGGCTGCTGCGCGAAATGGCGCGCCGCCTGAGGAACGCGAACAATACGATTGAGAGCGACCGCGCCTACGCCTCAGGCCCTCGGCTGGCGCGTTCGCTCCAGCGGCTGATGCAGACGGGGGCGGAAGGCGTCGCGCTGCGGCTGAGCCAAAGCGAACTCGGCGCTTTCGCGGGCATCAGCCGCGAAAACATCAATCGCCAGCTTGGCGCCTGGGCGGATGCCGGGGTGGTCGCGCTGGAACATGGACGCGTCCGCGTCCTGAACAAGGAGGTTCTGGAAGAAATCGCGATGGCCGCCGAGTAACTGGCGTTCCGGCCCGGGCCTGTCGCCCGGCCTGGAGATCATCACCTTCTTCCAGCAACAGGGGCGGCCCGACCAGGGGGTGGGCCGCCCCGAATATTTAGCCGGCGGCGCGCCTTAAGCGGCGTGCTCCAGCGTCTTCTCTTCGCGGACCGACGACGGCGCACCGCCGCCGATCGAGATTTTCTGCGGCTTCATCGCCTCGGGGATTTCGCGCACCAGCTCGATGGTGAGCAGGCCGTCGGCGAGATCGGCATTTTCGACCCGCACGAAATCGGCGAGCTCGAACCGGCGCTCGAAGCTGCGGTTCGCGATGCCGACGTGGAGGAAGCTGGACCGGTCCTGATTGGCCGTGTCCTTCTTGCCGGTGACGAGCAGCAGATTCTGCTGGGCGACGATATCGATCTCGTCCTTCTTGAAGCCGGCTACGGCGAGCGTGATCCGGTAGCGATCGTCGGCGACGCGTTCGAGATCGAAGGGCGGATAATTGTCGCTCGGCGCAGCGCTGCGGGCGCTGTTCTCGAGCAGGTCGAACAGACGGTCGAAGCCGACCATCGAACGGCGGTAGGGGGTCAAGTCAAAGCTACGCATATCAAAGTCTCCTTTCGAGCAAATTGAATGCCTCGGCGCCCCGTCAGGCGACGCCATTTGCACTGCCGAGCCCCCGAACGGGCGGCCCGACATGCGAAATTTAGGTGGACCGAATCCGGCTTCAAGAGCCTGCCAGCCCCTTCCTGCGGTTCGCCAAATGGCCTAGACGCGGCGCGATGTTCGACGTTGCCCCGACCGAGTTGCTGCTGTGCGCCGTGGTTGCGCTGGTTGTGATCGGCCCCAAGGATTTGCCCAAGGCGATGCGCGTGCTCGGCTATTGGGTCGGGCGCGCCCGCGGCGTCGCGCGCCAATTCCGCTCCGGCATCGACTCCATGATCCGCGAGGCCGAGCTCGCCGAGATGGAAAAGAAGTGGGCGGAGGAGAATGAGCGGATCATGCGCGAGCATCCGACGGCGACGGATGGTTCCTGGCCGCCGGAGGCGACGAACGATGCGCCGACGGTGGTGAGCGATTCCGCGCCGATGCTTCCGCTGCCCGAGCCGACGCCGACCGCGCCGCCGCCTGCCGCGGGCGAGCATGAGGGCGAACGGTGAAGGATATCGACGACACGCGCGCGCCGCTGCTCGAGCATCTGATCGAGCTCAGGCGGCGGCTGCTCTGGTCGTTCGCAGCGTTGGCGGCAGCGTTCGGCGTGTGCCTGTATTTCGCGCGGCCGATCTTCGCGTTCCTGGTCCAGCCCTTGCTGAAGGCGGGGCAGGGCAAGCTGATCTACACCGATATTTTCGAAGCGTTCTTCGTCAATGTGAAGGTCGCGTTCTTCGCGGCGATCATGGTCGCGTTTCCGGTTATGGCGACGCAGCTCTGGCAGTTCGTCGCGCCGGGCCTGTATCGCAAGGAAAAGGAAGCGCTGCTTCCGTTCCTGCTGATGACGCCGGTGCTGTTCCTGATGGGGGCGGCGCTTGCCTATTATGCGGCGATGCCGATCGCGCTGCATTTCCTGCTCGGCTATCAGGGCAATGTCGGCGGCGTGCAGCAGGAAGCGCTGCCGGGCGTCGGCAATTACTTGAGCTTTGTCACCAAATTCATGTTCGGGTTCGGCGTGGCGTTCCTGACGCCGGTGCTGCTGATGCTGATGGAGCGCGCCGGGATCGTGACCCGCAAGCAATTGGTGAGCGGGCGGCGCTACGCGATCGTCGGTGCGACGATCATTGCGGCAGTGCTGACGCCGCCGGACATCTTCTCTCAGCTCCTGCTCGCGGTGCCGCTGATCCTGCTCTACGAGTTCGCGCTGATCGCGATCTGGTTCACCGAACGGCGGCGCAAAAAGGAAGCCTCCCCGGCGATCGCCGAGGAGGCCTGAATTCGAGTGTCCTAAACGCGCGGCTTACTTGCCGTTGATCGCGTCCTTCGTTTCCTTGCTGGCCGACTGAAGATCCTTGCCGGCGCCGCTGACCGTGTTGCAGCCTGCAACGAGCAACGACCCGGCGACCAACGCCAGAGCGATCGTTTTGCGAACCATTGTCTGTCTCCTGTTTCGGCGCGACCCGCGCGCGAAACTTCCAATGCGCGAACGCAAAGGCTGTTCCGCGTCCGAAAGAAACCTAGGTAAATAAAGAGAATGGCTGGAAAAAATTTGGGCCCGGAGACGTCACCGGGGGGAGGCTGACGTGTCCGGGCCCATTGTCTTGGATAGCGAGAGCGGGGGGGCAAAAGGTCACTATCCGAACTGCATAACGAGGCTGGACGAAATGGGTTCCAGCCTTTTCGAAATTTTTTTCGAATTATTTTTGCGGATCGGGAGCGAGCGGAAAACAGACCTGGAAAGAGCCGCTCTCCGTGTCGCGCTCCAGCGGGCTGCGCAGTTGCCGCGAGAGGCCCTCGAGGACGCGTCCATAGCGATCGGCCAGCAATTCGCGGAGCCGGTCTGCGTCCTTCAACGCCGGCGAGCCGACGATCAGGCAGGCGCGATCGGGTTCGGGCTGGGCGATCACCGATACGCGGATCGAGGCGGCGGGATTGATCGTCATTGCCAGCTCGATCAGCTCTGTCGCAAGGAAAGCGAGCGGGATCGCGGTGTCCTGGCTGACATAGACGGCCGGGACATCGATCAGGATCGCGAGCCGCTGCGCCTCTCCCGGCGCGGTCGCGCGAAGATTGGCGGTGAGCTCGCCGATCAGCGAGCGGAGATTGACGCCGCGATTCTCCTCAAGCTCCGCATAATGATTGCGGTGGACCACTGCGAGCGCGTCGACCCGCCGGCCGATCGAGGCATAGGCGGACGTCGCTTCCGGGCTCTGCGCGGCGCGCGCGTGGAGATTGATAAGGCTGGAGACGACCTGGAGGTTGTTCTTCACCCGGTGGTGCACTTCGCGCGTGAGCCGGGTTTGGCGCTGGAGGCCCGCGGCCAGCTCATCCTCGTGCGCGGCGACGGTGCGGCTGATTGCCTGGAAGGTCTCGCCGAGCTCCTGAATCTCGCGCGCGGGGATGGTCATGCGCCTGAGCGGCTGGGCGATCTCGCCCGGCTGATAGCTGGCGATGTTGGTCCGAAGCTGGGCGAGCGGGCCGATCACCAGCCGGTTGAACACGATCCAGGCGATCGCCACGGCCACCAGCCACATCGCCAGCGGCAGCAGCATCATCAGCACTTCCGCCGGGGTGAAAGGCGCGCTGCGCACAGCGATCATCAGCGACAGCGGGATGCCGGGCACCGGCGTGGTGACCGTTTCGCGCCGCTGCAGCGCGCCGGGCTTGAAGTCTGCGATAAGCGGCAGCGAGCCGTTCGCGCTCGCGATCACCAGGCTGTACGGCGCCGTGAAACTTGCAGGCCGGAGGATGCGGGCAAGCGGCTCGCGCGGGTAATAGGCGAGGGCGAGAAACGATTTCGTGTCGCCCGGGATGGTGACGACCAGCCCGTCACGTGCCAGCGACGCGGACAGATCGCCGCTCGGGGCGAGCGTCCGCCGCGCCGTCCAGCCTTCTTGCGACCCGCACACGGCCCGGCCGGCGCGCGTGACGATCGCGAACCTGGTCGGCTCGTCGAACGAGGTGGCGAGCACGCTTTGCGTGCGCGCGCAGGTTGCCGCTTCGTCCGCGCCGCGCTCGAGCAGATTGACGGCCGAACGCAGCGCCGTGACGTCGACGGAGAGTTCCGAGGCCAGCCGTCGGGCGCTTTCGCTGGCGGCGATGCGCACCGCGGCACGGCGCTCCAGATCGGCGCTCCGGGAAATCTGCAGCGAGGCGATGATCGCCAGCAACCCCAGGGGCAGGAGCGCGAACGACAGCAGGAAAATCAGGCGGCTTCCGGCGGAGAGCCGCGAAAACCGGTCGACAATCCCCGCGGTCACCGCGCGCGCGGGGGCGGCGCTGGCCATAACGATCTAACTATTTGAGCTTGCCGAGGAGGTCCAGCATCTCTGGCGGAATCGCTTCGTCGATGGCCTCGTCATAGACGGAGCGCAGCGCCTGGCCGACATTGCTGTCCGGTGCGCCGGCCTCTCCAGGCTTCGAAGCTTTCCGTTCAACTTTGCGCTTGGCGTTCGAAACCAACATACCCCCCAACAACCGGCCAAGCCGACATGCCCAAGGACCAATAAAAATGGACCGCGCGGGCGCTAATAGCCGCCCGAGCGCCGGACGTGAAACAAAATAGCATTTCGTTTGTTCCACCCATGCGCCAGATTTTTTTATCCCGTCCGGCGCTTGGGGGAGGGGGCTTGCCAAGCTCGCGACACCCGATCCATTGGACGGGCCATATCAGCTTGCAGGAGTCCCGCCGATCATGTCGCTTGGTCAACAACTGGCCCCCCACCTTCCTTTCCTGCGCCGCTACGCCCGCGCGCTTACCGGCAGCCAGCAGCACGGCGATTCCTATGTGAAGGCCGCGCTGGAAGCGATCGTGCAGGCGCCGGACCAATTCCCGCGGGACGTCGATCCGCGGTTGGGGCTCTATAAGACGTTCCAGGCGATCTGGAGCTCGGTCAACGTCGCCAATGACGATGAGCCGACGAGCGTCCAAGGCACGGACAATGAAGCGATCGCCCGCGCGCGGCTGTCGCGCATCACGCCGCTGCCGCGCCAGGCGCTGCTGCTGACCGCAATGGAAGGCTTCACGCCGGAAGACACCGGCTATCTGATTGAGGCCGAGGCCGACGAAGTCGACCGGCTGGTGTCGGAAGCGCTCGCGGAGATCGAGGAGCAGACCCGCGCGGAAGTGCTGATCATCGAGGACGAGCCGATCATCGCGATGGATCTGGAAACGATCGTCCGCGATCTGGGCCATGACGTGACGGGTGTCGCGGTGACGCGCGACGAGGCCGTATCGCAAGCCAAGGCGCGCCGTCCGGGGCTGGTGCTGGCCGACATTCAATTGGCCGACGACAGCTCGGGCATCGACGCGGTGAAGGACATTCTGGCCGAATTCTCGGTGCCGGTGATCTTCATCACCGCGTTCCCGGAGCGTCTGCTGACCGGCGAACGGCCCGAGCCGACCTTCCTGATCACCAAGCCGTTCCAACGCTCCACGGTGAAGGCGGCAATCGCGCAAGCGCTGTTTTTCGATCGCGCGACCGTTCCGGCCTGACCTGAATCAGGTGCCGGAACTTGCTACGAGTCGCGGCGTTATGTTGGCCGTGACCGTAGCAGGGGCGAAATGAAATGGCCGACGACGAAATCCACCGGACAGCGACGGAGGCCCGGGCCGCGTCGAAGCCGGGCGTCGTCCGCTATATTCTTTCCGCTGCTCTGGTCCTGGTCGTATTGGGGTTCATTCTCGCTTATTTCGTTGGGCGGTGACCAGCGATCGACACATCCCGCCTGAACGATAAGTCCCAAATTCTCGCAAGGTACTAATGGCCGAAGCCACTGCCCGCCGTGTCGATCATGAAGAAGAACCGAACGCCGTGCCCCACGCGGCGCTGTCGGATGAGGAATTCCGCGAGCAATTGGGGCTCGTGATTCCGCATCTTCGCGCGTTCGGCCGTTCCTTGTCCGGCAACCGCGACACCGCCGACGATCTCGTCCAGGAAACGCTGCTGAAGGCGTGGGCGGCGCGCAAGCGCTTCCAGGCCGGCACCAACATGCGCGCCTGGACCTTCATCATTCTGCGCAACCTGTATCTCTCCCAGATGCGCCGCGCGCGCTTCAAGGGCGAGTGGGACGACCTGACCGCCGACCGGCTGCTCGCCGCGCCGGCCAGCCAGGACCGCCATGTCGAACTCGCCGACATGCAGCGCGCGCTCATGCACTTGCCGCAGCCGCAGCGCGAGGCACTGATTCTGGTGGGCGCCGGCGGCTTCGCTTATGAAGAAGCGGCAGAGATTTGCGGCGTCGCGGTCGGCACGATCAAGAGCCGCGTTGCGCGCGGGCGCGTCGCGCTCGAAGCTTTGCTGACCGAAGGTTCGCTCCCCTCACGCCGCGACAGCCCGGGCAATGGCGGCCGCGGCGCGCTCGAGACGATCATGGGTCAGGTCGACGATCTGAGCCGCGACGTCGAAATCCTGGCTGGCGAACAGCCTGACCAGGAAGACGACGACAGCTAAAGGCTGATCGCTTCGAGCTTGTCGAGGGCGGCGCGCATTTCCGCGGGCAGCTCGAAGCCGTCGCGAAAAGCCACCTGCAACGCGCGGCCGACGCCTTCCGTGCGCGAAGGCGTCGAGACGGCGATGAACCGGCTCTCAGTCATGGAACGCTCGTTGTATCGGCGGTTGAACATAACGATCCCAACGCCTTGATCTGTGTGAAGTTGCGAGCGTGTTGCTCGCGGAACGAACCGCGGCCAAAGACTGTGGCGTGAACGCGACAGCCGCTGACCTCTCTGAAGCACTCGAACGCGCAGCCGCGCATGCGCCGTTTCTGCGCGCGCAGATCGAACGACACCGCGATCTTGTCCGTCTTCTGACCGCCGGCGATTTGGCCGGCGCGCTGGCGGCGTGCGCCTTAGCTGACGGCCCTGTCTCGCGCCAGTTGCGGCTGGAGCGGGCGCGGACGGCTTTGGTGCTGGCGGTCGGCGATCTGGCGGGTGCGCTGTCATTGGAGCAGGTCGTCGAGGCGCTGAGCGATCTGGCCGATCGCAGCCTCGACCGGGCGATCGCAGCGGCGATCGAGGAGCGAGTGCCGGGCGAGGAGCCGCGCGGCTTCGGCGTGATTGCGCTCGGCAAGCATGGCGGGCGCGAGCTCAATTATTCGTCGGATATCGATCCGATCTTCCTCTTCGACCCCGACACGTTGCCTCACCGTGGGCGGGAGGAAGCGAGCGAAGCTGCCGTGCGGATCGGGCGGCGTGTGATCGAGCTGTTGCAGACGCGCGACGCCGATGGCTACGCGTTCCGGATCGACTTGCGGCTGCGGCCCTCGCCAGAAGTGACGCCGATCGCGCTGCCGGTCGAGGCGCTGATCTCTTATTATGAATCGAGCGCGGTGGACTGGGAGCGAGCGGCATTCGTGCGCGCACGCGCCGCCGCCGGGGACCTCCCTCTGGCGCAAGGCTTTCTCGACGCGATCCGCCCGTTCGTGTGGCGGCGATCGCTGGATTTCGGCGCGGTCAAGGAAATGCGGGCGATGTCGCACCGCATCCGCGCACAGCACGGGCGCGAGGCGTTCGGGCCGGGCTTTGACCTGAAGCGCGGGCGCGGCGGCATTCGCGAAGTCGAGTTCTTCGCGCAGATCCACCAGCTCATTCACGGCGGCCGGGAGCGGTCGCTGCGCTCGCCGACTACCATTCCGGCGCTACAATCTCTAACCGAGGCGGGGATCATCTCCGCAGCGGATGCCGGGCAGCTCACAGATTCCTATCGGCTGTTCCGCACGGTCGAGCACCGGCTGCAGATGGTCGACGACCGGCAGACGCACGAACTGCCGCGCGATCCGGCGGCGCTGGACAATGTGGCGCGGCTGCATGGGCTGGATCGTGGGGCGGACCTGCTCGACCTGCTGCGGCCTCACGTCGAGACCGTCGGGCGTATCTACGATGCGCTGGAGGATGAGGATGTCCGCGGCCTACCGGTCGGGGAAGCGTTGAAGCCGGCGCTCGCCGAAGCCGGGTTCGATCCGCCGGACGCGGCGCGTGCCGTCATCGAACGCTGGCGCGGCGGGGGCGTCCGGGCGACGCAGAGCCCCGCTGCCCGCGAGGCGCTGGAAGAAGTGTTGCCGAGCCTGGTGGCGGCACTGGGCCAGGCTCCGGACCCGGACGCTGCGCTGCACCGGCTCGACGACATCGTCGGCGGCGTGCCGAGCGCGATCAATTTCTTCCGCCTGCTCGCTGCGCGGCCACCGCTCGCCAAGACGCTGGGCGATATCCTGACGCATGCGCCGACTTTGGCGGCGCTGCTCGGCCGCCGCCCGCAATTGCTCGACGGACTGATCGACGCGACGGCCTTCGATCCGGCGCCGCCGGTTGCCGAACTGGCGCGGAGCTTCGCGACGGCGGAGGGCGGAGATTACGAACGGCTGCTCGATCATGTCCGACGCTCGGTGGGCGAGAAACGCTTCGCGCTGGGCGTGCAGTTGATCGAAGGGACGAGCGATCCGCTGGACGTCGCGGCGGGCTACAGCCGGGTCGCGGAAGCGGCGCTGCAGGTCCTTGCCGCCGCAACGATCGAGGATCACGCCCGCCAGCATGGGCATGTGCCGGGCAGCGAGCTGGTGATCCTGGCGCTGGGCCGGCTCGGTGGGGAGGCGCTGACCCACGCGTCCGATCTCGACCTCGTCTATCTTTTTACCGGCGACATTCACGCCGTTTCCGACGGGGCCAAGCCGCTGGAGGCGACGCGCTACTATAATCGGCTCGCGCAGCGGGTGACGGCGGCGCTGTCGGTGC
Organism: Sphingomonas tabacisoli; assembly: GCF_042678385.1. Taxonomy (NCBI): domain Bacteria; kingdom Pseudomonadati; phylum Pseudomonadota; class Alphaproteobacteria; order Sphingomonadales; family Sphingomonadaceae; genus Sphingomonas; species Sphingomonas tabacisoli. The sequence goes on along the minus strand of NZ_JBHUDY010000001.1, from coordinate 2,380,444 downwards.
CGACCGCGGCCGGCGCGCTGTATGAAGTCGATACGCGGCTGCGGCCGTCGGGCCGGCAGGGGCTGCTCGCGGTCACCGTCGACTCCTTCGCCGAGTATCAGCGCGCGGACGCCTGGACCTGGGAGCATATGGCGCTGACGCGGGCGCGGCCGGTGTTCGGCTCGGAGCCTGCGCAGGCCCGGGTGAGAGCCGTGGTTGAAGAAGTGCTGCGCCGGCCGCGCGATCCGCGCAAATTGCTTGCCGACGTGGTTTCGATGCGGGCCGAGATGGCGAAGCACAAGCCGCCCGCCGGTCCGCTCGACGCCAAGCTGATCGCGGGCGGGCTGGTCGATCTGGAATTCTCCGTCCACGCGGCGCAACTGGAGCATAGCGCGGGGCTCAACCCTCGGCTTGATGCTGCGATCGACGAGTTGATCGCAGCGGCGCTGCTGCCGGCCTCGCTCGCTTCGGCCTATCCGGTGCTGGCGCGGCTGCTCGTGACGCTTCGGCTCGTCGCTCCGGACGCGCAGGAGCCGCCGGCGCCGACGCGGGTGCTGGTCGCGCGCGCCTGTGGGTTCGACGACTGGGATGCGCTGCTTGAAGGCTATGCCGCGGCGCGGCAGAGCGTGGCCACACATTGGGCGCGGATCGTCGCGCGCAGCGAAGGAGGCGAGTGATGGTGGATGTGGGGGATGCGGCGCCGGACGTGACGTTCGAAGGCCCGGACGGCCAGCCGACGACGCTCGCCAAGTGGCGGGGCAGGCCGCTGGTGCTCTACTTCTATCCGAAGGACGATACCTCCGGCTGCACGAAGGAAGCGCAGGATTTCACCGCACTGGCAGGCGAGTTCGAAAAGGCCGGCGTGGCACTGCTCGGCGTGTCCAAGGATCCGGCCAAGGCGCACCAGAAGTTCACCGACAAATACGGTCTGAAGGTTCCGCTCGGCACCGATGCCGACGGCGCATTGCTGGAGGCGTTCGGCGCGTGGGTCGAGAAGAGCATGTACGGCCGCAAATATATGGGCATCGAACGCTCGACCTTCCTGATCGGCAAGGACGGCAAGATCGCCAAGGTGTGGCGCAAGGTGAAAGTGCCCGGCCACGCGCAGGCAGTGCTGGAGGCGGCAAAGGCGCTCTGATGGATGTCTCCGAGGCGGCGCGCCGAGTTCTCACTGCCGCCGACCCCTACGCCAAAGTCCGCGCGGCGCGTGCTGCTGCGCGGGCGTGGCGGCTTGGGCGCGTGGATCACGCGTTCGGCGCCGCCATGCCGGATCGGCCGGCGCGGCCCGAACAGCCCGAGCTGCTGGCGCCGAAGGACATGCCGAAGCGCCGGCGCATGGGGTCGGACGCGTCGCGTGTCGCGATGATCCACGCGCTCGCGCATATCGAGTTCGCTGCGATCGACTTGGCTTTCGATCTGATCGGCCGCTTTGGCGTGCATTTCCCGCGCGGTTTCGTCGATGACTGGATGCGGGTCGGCGCCGACGAAGCGATGCACTTCGCCCTGCTCGACCGGCGCTTGCGGGCGCTCGGCAGCTTCTATGGCGCGCTCCCCGCGCATGACGGGCTGTGGCAGGCGGCCGAGGATACGGCGCAGGACGCGCTCGCCCGGCTGGCCGTGGTGCCGATGGTGCTGGAGGCGCGAGGCCTCGACACCACGCCGGCAACAATCGAGCGATTCCAGTCGGTTGGCGATGTGCCGACCGCACGCATCCTGACCCGAATTCTTGCCGACGAGGAAGTGCACGTCCGCGCCGGCACGATCTGGTTCCGGCATGGCTGTGAATCGGCCGGCCTGAATCCCGTTTCGGCATGGCAACAGCTCGTCGCGCGGCATTTTAAGGGGGCGCTGAAGCCTCCATTCAACGACTCGGCGCGCGCCCGGGCCGGTCTGACCCGCGATTTCTATATGGTAGGTTGTCATTAACCTGCTGATTGCAGACAAGTCCGGCAAGCCGAGCGGGGGGCATCCGCAAGGCAGAGTAACCAAGGTCCGGATCGAGCCCGATCGTCCGGACAAAGCAGGTCGCCGGGAAGGACTCGTTTTGCTTTCAGTCCACGCCAACGCGGTACGTGCCAAGCGGTTCCGCACTTTGATCAACGGAAAGGCTGCAATGCGCGCCGCTTTCGCGGTCGCTGCGGGCCTCACCTCGGTCGCCGCCTCCGCCGAAACCGGTGACGCGCAGTACAAGGCGCTCTTCCAGTCCTGGAAGAAGATGGACCAGGTCGGCCAGGCCGTCGCCGCCGATCAGGGCAGCATGTCGGTGCCGTCGCTGAAGCCGGTTGCCAACCTCAATTTCAGCAGCTTCTACGGCGTCCGCTCGGACCCCTTCCGCGGCACCGCCGCGATGCACGCCGGCGTGGACATCCCCGGCGCGATGGGCACCCCGATCTACGCGACAGCCGATGGCGTTGTCGGCCGCGCCGGCTGGGCCGGTGGTTACGGTAACCTGGTCGAGCTGGAGCATGGCCGTGGTCTCGAGACCCGCTATGGTCACCTTTCCAAGATTCTCGTCTCGGCGGGCCAGCATGTGAAGCGCGGCGACCAGATCGCCCTGATGGGCTCGACCGGCCGTTCGACCGGCAGCCACCTGCATTACGAAGTCCGCATGGACGGCCGGGCGGTCAACCCGATCCCGTATCTCGACACCGCCGAGCAGGCCGTGGCGATGAAGCAGCGCGTCAACGCGATGACGGCGCCGCTCGCACAGGGTGGCCCGGACGGCGACAGCGCCGGCACCAACTGATTTTCACCGCTATCGGAGAGGAGAGCCGCCGGCCCCGTTGCCGGCGGCTTTTCTCTTTCCTACATCGCTAGGCGTGAGCGAAGCCATTCAACTGACATCCTCCGCGGCCCAGCGCGTCGCGACGATCGCGGCGAAACAAGGCAAGCCAGCGATCCTGCGGCTGTCGGTGGAAGGCGGCGGCTGCTCGGGCTTCCAGTATCGTTTCGGACTGGCCGACGGCGTGGAGGCCGACGACACGCAGGTCGAGACTGACGGCGTAAAGCTGGTCGTCGACAGCATCAGCCTCGATCTGGTGCGCGGCGCCGCGGTCGATTTCGTCGAGAATTTGGGCGGCGCGGCGTTCAAGGTCGAGAACCCCAACGCTGCCTCCGGCTGTGGCTGCGGTTCGAGCTTCTCGATCTGATCCTGCCCGGCTAGGTGGGGGCATGCGCATCACCACCTATAATGTGAACGGCATCAAGGCGCGCCTGCCGCGGCTGATCGAATATCTCGACGAGCAGAAGCCGGACGTGGTCTGCCTGCAGGAGCTCAAATCCTCCGACGAGACGTTTCCCGAAGCCGAAGTGCGTGCCGCCGGCTATGGCGCGGTGTGGCATGGCCAGAAGGGCTTCAACGGCGTCGCGGTGCTGGCGAAAGGCGCCGATCCGGTCGAGCGGATGCGGGGGCTGCCCGGCGACCCGGACGATACGCACAGCCGTTATCTGGAAGCCGAGATCGACGGCGTGGTTGTCGCCTCGATCTATCTGCCCAATGGCAATCCACAGCCGGGCCCCAAATTCGACTATAAATTGCTCTGGATGGAGCGGCTCGCTGCGCATGCGCGCGAGCTGATGGCCGAGGAGCGGCCGGTGGTGCTGGCGGGCGATTACAACGTGATCCCGACCGATGCCGACACTTTCTCGGTGCGGGCAATGGCGAACGATGCGCTGATGCAGCCGGAAAGCCGGCAGGCCTTTCGCCGCCTGCTGTTCCAGGGCTGGACCGATGCCCTGAAGACGCGGCACCCGGTCGCGCCGATGTGGACCTTCTGGGACTATCAGGCCGGCTGCTGGCAGCGCGATGCGGGCTTTCGCATTGACCATCTGCTGCTGAGCCCGACGGCGGCCGACCGGCTGATCGATGCCGGCGTCGACAAGAGCTATCGCGGCCGCGACAAGGCCAGCGACCATGCGCCGACCTGGGCGCTGCTGCGGGATTGAGCCGCCATAGTCGCTTTCTTAACCACGATAAGGTAAATGCGCGGGAAACCGTTGCGGGGCATGGCTGAGTTGAAGGTCGGCAAAAAGGCGATCGTGCGCGGGCTGGGCGGGGCGGCACTGCTGCTGGGCCTGGCCGGGCTCGCCGTCATGACGCCGGGCCTCGCCGCGGGCGAGGGCCATTCGCTCACCATCGCGCTCGATCCACCCCGTGACGCGCCGCCGCTGCCATCCGTCGCCGGGCCCGAAGGCGCGCCGCTGGTCGTGATCGACGCCGGGCATGGCGGCCATGATCCGGGTGCGAAATCTCCCACTGGCGAGCAGGAAAAGGATCTGACGCTCGCGGTGGCGCAGTCGGTGCGCGACGCGCTGGTGAAGGACGGACGCGTTCGCGTTGCATTGACCCGGGGCGACGACCGTTTCCTCGTGCTTCGTGAACGGTATGAGATCGCCCGCGAACTCGGTGCTTCCCTGTTCCTGTCGATCCATGCCGACTCCGCCGGCGAGGACGGTGAAGCGCATGGCGCGACGCTCTATACTCTGTCGGAAGTCGCCTCGGACGCCGAGGCGGCGGCGCTCGCGCAGCGCGAGAACAAGTCCGATATCGTTCGCGGCGTGAGCATGGCGGGCCGCTCCGGCGAAGTCGCGTCGATCCTGATCGATCTGGCGCAGCGGGAATCGCTGGACAGCGCCGTCGATTTCACGCGGCTGCTGCACCGCGAGGCGCAGCCGGTGCTGCCGTTCCGCGAGGATTATCACCGCTCCGCCGCCCTGGTGGTGCTGAAGGCGCCGGACGTGCCGTCGGTGCTGTTCGAGACCGGTTACATCACCAACGAAGCCGATCGGGGCCTGCTCGCCTCCGACGAAGGGCGTGCCCGGGTGGGGACTGCCGTCGCTCGCGCGATCGAAATCCATTTCGCCAAGCGCATCGCTTCGCGCTGAACGCTCTCGTCCGCTCTTCAAGGGGTTACCCAAAGGGATTCGTGCGACTATGTTGCGCGCCAATGGGGCAGGCTACGGGAGGAGCAAGCATGAGCAGACCGGATACCCCGCTTCTCGATACGGTTCATTTTCCGGCTGACTTGCGCACGCTCGACTCGGCGCAGCTGCGGCAAGTGGCGGACGAATTGCGCGCCGAGATGATCTCGGCTGTGTCGGTGACGGGCGGGCATCTGGGCGCCGGGCTTGGCGTGGTCGAGCTTACGGTCGCGCTGCATTATGTGTTCAATACCCCCGATGACCGGCTCGTCTGGGACGTCGGCCACCAGGCCTATCCGCACAAGATCATCACCGGCCGTCGCGATCGCATCCGCACCTTGCGGCAGGGCGGGGGCCTCAGCGGCTTCACCAAGCGAAGCGAGAGCGAATATGATCCGTTCGGCGCGGCGCATTCGTCCACGTCGATTTCGGCCGCGCTTGGTTTTGCGATCGCCAACAAACTGTCGGGCAAGCCGGGCAAGGCGATCGCCGTGATCGGCGACGGCGCGATGTCCGCCGGCATGGCCTATGAGGCGATGAACAATGCCCGCGAGGCCGGTAACCGGCTGGTCGTGATCCTGAACGACAACGACATGTCGATTGCGCCACCGGTGGGTGGCCTCTCCGCCTATCTTGCGAAGCTCGTGTCCAGCAACGAATATATGGGCCTGCGCAGCTTCGCGAAGAAAGTGACCAAGAAGCTGTCGCGCCGGGTCCACGACGCGGTCGAACGCGCGGAGGAATATGCGCGGGGCTTTGCGACTGGCGGCACGCTCTTCGAGGAACTGGGCTTCTATTATGTCGGCCCGATCGACGGGCATAATCTCGAGCACCTGATCCCGGTGCTGGAGAATGTCCGCGATTCGGAGCAGGGGCCGATCCTGGTCCATGTCGTGACCAAGAAGGGCAAGGGCTATGGCCCGGCCGAGGCGTCGGCGGACAAATATCACGGCGTCCAGAAGTTCGACGTGGTCTCGGGCGAGCAGGCCAAGGCGCCGGCCGGCCCGCCGCAGTACCAGAACGTGTTCGGCGCTCAGTTGGTCAAGGAAGCCGAGCGCGATCCGACGATCTGCGCGATCACGGCGGCGATGCCTTCGGGCACGGGCCTCAGCAAATTCGCCGAGAAATTCCCCGAACGCTTTTTCGATGTGGGCATTGCCGAGCAGCATGGCGTGACCTTCGCGGCCGGCTTGGCAGCTCAAGGCATGCGACCGTTCGCGGCGATCTACTCGACCTTCCTGCAGCGCGCCTATGACCAGGTGGTGCACGACGTGTCGCTGCAGAACCTGCCGGTGCGTTTCGCGATCGACCGCGCCGGGCTGGTCGGCGCCGACGGCGCGACGCACGCCGGCAGCTTCGACATCACCTATCTCGCGACCTTGCCGAACATGGTGGTGATGGCCGCCGCCGACGAAGCCGAACTGGTTCACATGACGCACACAGCGGCGCTGCATGACAGCGGCCCGATCGCAGTCCGCTATCCGCGCGGCAACGGCGTCGGCGTCGCGCTGCCCGAAACGCCCGAGCGGCTCGAGATCGGCAGGGGCCGCATCGTCCGCCAGGGTAAGACGGTTGCGATCCTTTCGCTCGGCACGCGGCTGGAAGAGGCACTGAAGGGCGCCGACCGGCTGGAAGCGCAGGGGCTTTCGACCACCGTCGCCGACTTGCGCTTTGCCAAGCCGCTCGACGAAGCGCTGATCCGCAAGCTGCTCGCCACGCACGAGGTCGCGGTGACGATCGAGGAAGGCGCGGTCGGCGGGCTTGGCGCGCATGTGCTGACGCTCGCGAGCGACGAAGGGCTGATCGACGCCGGGCTGAAGCTGCGCACGATGCGGCTGCCCGACCGCTATCAGGACCATGACAAGCCCGAGCTGCAGTACAAGGAAGCGGGGCTGGACGCCGACGGCATCGTTGAAACGGTGCTGAAGGCGCTCCGCCATAACGCGACCGGTGTCGACGAGCGCCACCCGGCCGAGGCCGTTTGATGGCGGCAGCGGTGGCGGCGGCGCCTCCGGCCGCCGTGATGGTCGAAGTCGATAACGTCCGGAACGCGCGCGGGCGGGTGCATGTCGACCTCTGCCTGGAGGCGAAGTTCCTGTCCGACGATTGTGCCTTGTCCGGCGATGCGCCGGCGCGGCCGGGCACGACAATCGTCACGGTCCTGAATGTGCCGCCCGGGCGTTATGCGGCGCAGGTCTTTCATGACGAGAACAACAATCGCAAGGTCGATCGCGCGCTTTTCGGTATCCCCAAGGAAGGGATCGGCTTTTCGCGCGACGCGCCGATCGGGCTCGGCCCGCCCAAGTGGCGCGATGCGGTGTTCGAGCATCGGCAGGACGGGCAGGTGATCCGGCTGAAGATGCGTTACTATCTCGGGGCCAAAGGGCCCGCCACAGCGGCGCGCTAGGCTGATGCGGTCGCCGGTGCCGCTGTTGGTGGGTGCCGCCGCGCGCCGGCCGCGGCTGGTGCTGGCTCTCGCGCTGCTGCTCGCCGGACTGGCGCTCGCGTTCGCCGCGCGCAATTTCGTGATGACGACGGATACGGCGGAGCTGATTTCGCCGGACGTGCCGTGGCGGCAGCAGGAGCGGGCGATGGAAGCCGCGTTCCCGCAGCTCCGCGACTCGATGCTGATCGTTATCGATGGGCAGACGCCGGAGCTGGCGGAAAGCGCGGCGGCAAGGCTGGCGGAGCGGCTGGACGGCGACAAGGCGCATTTCCGGCTCGTGCGGCGGCCTGACGGCGGCGATTTCTTCGCGCGCGAGGGCCTGTTGTTCGCTTCGAGTGGCGATGTGCAGGCCGCGATGACGGCGCTGATCGACGCGCAGCCCCTGCTCGGGCCCCTAGCCGCCGATCCCTCGATCCGCGGCGTCGCGAGCGCGCTGTCGACAGTGATGGACGGCGTTCAGAGCGGTGCAACCGATCTGAAGCGCATCGATCCTGCCATGCTGACGCTCGATCGCACCTTGGGCGGCGTGCTGGACGGTAAGCCCGTGCCCTTTTCCTGGTACGCGTTGGTAGGCGGCAAAGGTGAATTGACGCCGCCGAAACGCCGCCTGATCCTCGCCCAGCCGATCCTCGACCACGGCGCGCTGATGCCGGGCGAGGCCGCCCGTGATGCCGTGCAGGGTGCGACGCGGGCCGAGCGGCTCGATGCGGCGCACGGCGTTGATGTGCGGCTGACCGGCGAAGTCCCGCTCGCGGACGAGGAATTCGCGACGCTTAACGAGAATATCGGTGCGGTCGGTATGCTGATGACGGCGGCGATGCTGCTGACTTTGTGGCTGGCGACGCGCTCCGTCCGGCTGGTCGCGGCGCAGGTGTTGACGATCGTCGCCGGTCTGGTCGTGACGACTGCGCTGGGCTTGGCCGCGGTCGGGCGGCTGAACCTGATCTCGGTCGCTTTCATCCCCCTGTTCGTCGGCCTCGGCGTCGATTTCGGCATTCAGATCAGCGTGCGGTTCATGGCCGAGCGGGCGGAAGGTCTGGGCGTAGCAGAGGCATTGCAAGCGGCGGCGACCGCCTTGGGCGCGCCGCTGCTGCTTGCGGCGGGCGCCGTGTTCCTGGGTTTCGGCGCGTTCCTGCCGACCGCCTATATCGGCATCGCGGAGCTGGGCGTGATTTCCGGCATCGGCATGATCGTAGCGCTGCTGTTCAGCGTCACCTTGCTGCCTGCCGCGATCATGCTGCTCGGCCCGCCGCGGCCGCGCGCGGAAGTCGGTTTTTTCGCGCTGGCGCCGGTCGACCGCTTTCTGGAACGCCGCCGCCGCGCGGTGCTTTGGACCTTTGCCGGAAGTTTGGCGCTCAGCATCGCGCTGCTTCCCTGGGTCGGCTTCGACTTCAATCCGTTGCATCTGCGCGACCCCAATGCGCCTTCGATGCGCGCGCTTGCCGACCTGACCCGCGATCCGCTGCGGACGCCGAACACCATCGACGTGCTGGCGCGCCATCCGGGAGAGGCGGCACGGCTTGCCGAAAGGCTCAGGCGGCTTCGGGAAGTGCGCGAGGTGGTGACGGCGAACAGCTTCGTCCCCCCCGATCAGCCAGCGAAGCTCGCATTGATTTCCGACGCGCAGACGGTTCTCGATCTGACGCTCAATCCGCTCGACGTCGCACCGCCGCCTACCGATGCGGAGATGGTCGCCGCGCTGCAGACGACGGCTGCGAAGCTGCGCACGAGCGCCGGACAGGACGCAGCGGCGAAGAAGCTGGCCGACACATTCGATCGCCTTGCGCGTGGCACGCCGCGGCAGCGCGCGGAGGCCAACGCGGCGCTTGCCGTGCCGCTCGCCGTCATGCTCGACGGCGTCCGCGCCTCGCTTCAGGCCGAGCCCGTTTCTCGCGATACGCTGCCGCCCGAGCTGCTACGCGACTATATCGCGCCGAACGGCCTCTCGCGTATCCAGGTTTTCCCCAGCGGCAATGCGAACGACAATCGCGTGCTGGAACGCTTCCGGGCTGCAGTGGAGAAGGTGACGCCCGCGATCTCGGGCCTTCCGGTGGCGACCCAGGCCGCGGCCTCGACCGTCGCGCATGCGTTCGTGCAGGCCGGGGTGATCGCGCTGGTGCTGGTCAGCCTGTTGCTGTTCGCGGTGCTGCGCGACGTCCGCGAGGTCGCATTCACGCTGGCGCCGGTCGTGCTCTCGATCTTCCTGACGCTAGCGAGCTGCGTCGTCATCGGCCAGCCGCTTAACTTCGCCAATATCATCGCTTTCCCGCTGCTGCTCGGCGTCGGCGTCGCTTTTCACATCTATTTCGTCATGGCGTGGCGGGCCGGGGCGCGCGACCTGCTGCAATCGAGCCTGGCGCGGGCGGTGCTGTTCAGCGCGTTCGCGACGGGCAGTGCGTTCGGCAGCCTGTGGCTCTCTGCGCATCCGGGGACGGCGAGCATGGGCAAGATCTTGATGATCTCGTTGATATGGACGTTGGTGTGCGCGCTGATCTTCGAGCCGGCGCTGCTCGGTCCTATTCCTTCGGGGGAGAAGCCGCGGGATCGGTGAGCGGGTCTTCCAACTCGGGCGAAGGTGTTGCGCCTTTTGCGGGGTCTTCCAATGGTTCGTCGAGTTCGGTGCCCGGCGTGGCCTCGACCTTCTTGCCCTTCAACTGGCGGATTTCCGCCTCGCGATCCTGGAGATAGGCGGAGCGGAGGCTGGCATAGGGATCGACTGCCTGGTCGAGCAGCGCCTTGAGCTCGTCATCGGATTCGGCGCGCTTGTCGATGCTTGAGACGACCGTACTGCCGACGATATATTCCGGGCGTTTGAACGGATTGCCGACCGCAACCGGGAGGACTACCCCGTCCGCCTGGGCGCCGACCAGGTCGCGTAAGGTCGTCGGGCCGATCACAGGCAGGAAGAGATAGGGGCCGGGCTTCACGCCGTAAAAGCCGAGCGTGTCGCCGAAGCCGTTGGGGCGGTGCGGCAGGTTGACGCCGGGCGTCTTCGCCATGTCGACCAGCCCGCCAAAGCCGAGCGTCGAGTTGATCAGGAACCGGGTCGCGGTCTCGACCGCCTTCCCCGGCTTTAACTGCAGCAGATAGTTCAGGAAGACGATCGGCTCGCCGAGATTGCTGAGCGCGTTGCGTAGCCCTGAGCGAACCGGTTTCGGCACGCCGTGCTTGTAGCCCATCGCGACGGGGCGCATCACGGTGCGGTCGAAGCCCTGGAAAGAGCGGAACATCCGCCTGTTGAACTTCTCCAGCGGATCGCCCGGCGCATGTTGGACGGTGATGGGGGCTGTCTCGGGAACCGGCGCGGTAGACTGGAGCGCCAGCGCCAGAGCGAGCGCTGCGCTCACCCGCCAGCCTCAGCCGCAAGCTGGTTCAGACGCGCCACCAGCGCCTTCGCGCCGCCGGTCTGCAGCGTGTGCGCGAAATCGGAGCGGCGCGTCGCGATCTGGCTGACCGCATTCTTGTAGAAGACGTCGACGATGCGCCAGTTGCCGCCGCTCTGGCGCAGGCGATAGGCGATCGCGACCGGCGCTTCACTCTTGCTGACAAGCGTGGTGCGGACCAGTCTGTCGGTGCCGCGCGCCTCGACTTGCGGCGCGATGGTGAAGCTTTGCCCGGAGAATTCGTCGAAATTCTTGGCGTATTGCGCGATCGTCATGCGGCGAAAGGCAGTGGTCACGGCCTGCTGGTCGGCTGGCGCAAGGCCGGTCCAGCTCGGACCGACCGAAAGCCGCGCCATCAGCGGCAGATCGAAGCTGCGGTCGACCACCGGGCCGATCACCGCCGCACGTCCACGCGCGCCGGCGCGTTTGCCGGCCTTCATCGTGGCGATCAGGCCGTCGCAAAGGTTCTGCACGGTCGCGCGCGCCGGATCGCCGGCCTGGGCCATCAGGGCCTGAGCTGGAAGCGCCAACGCCAGGGCGGCGGGAACGAACGCTAATGACCGCATGTAACCTCGCTTGCTGAAAGCGTCGCGGACCATAGGGACATGAGGTTGACGGGTCCACACGTCGTCACAGTGCAACAATGTCCTTTTTCCGCCGCATATCCGCGGCTAGAAGCGGGGCAGTAGCGTCGCGTTCCGGCAAGTGCGAGGGGGCGAGGTCAAGTGCAGAAGCTTTCGAATCCGGTTCCGGACGAGCCGACGCTCGAGGTGATTCTCGCCAAGCCGCGCGGCTTTTGCGCCGGCGTGGTCCGCGCGATCGAGATCGTCGAACGCGCGCTCGAACAGAATGACGGCGATCCCGTCTATGTCCGGCACGAAATCGTCCATAACCGGCACGTCGTGAACAGCCTGCGCGACAAGGGCGCGGTGTTCGTCGACGAGCTGTCCGAAGTGCCGCCTGGCGCGCTCACCGTGTTCAGTGCGCATGGCGTCGCGAAGAGCGTGCAGGCGGAAGCGCGCGAGCGGGGCTTGCCGGTGCTGGACGCGACCTGTCCGCTCGTCACCAAGGTCCATTCCCAGGGCCGGCGCTATGCCAAGGCGGGGCGCGCGGTCATCCTGATCGGCCATGAAGGTCATGTCGAAGTGATCGGCACCGTCGGCCAGATCGACGCGCCGGTGCACATCGTCTCGACCGCCGAGGGCGTGGCGGCGCTGCCGATCGCGGAGGATGCGCCCGTTGCCTATGTCACGCAGACGACGCTCAGCGTCGACGACACGCGCGATGTGATCGCCGCCATTCATCAGCGTTTCACCGATGTGGTGGGACCCGACGTCGCCGACATCTGCTACGCGACGCAGAACCGCCAGACCGCGGTGCGCGACCTGTGCCGGGTCAGCGACATGCTGATCGTCGTAGGGGCCAAGAACAGTTCCAACTCCAGCCGCCTGCGCGAGATCGGAACGGAGCTGGGCATCCCCAGCTACCAGATCGACGACGGCGACGGCGTCGAGCAAAGCTGGTTCGAAGGCGTCGCGCGCGTCGGCCTGACTGCCGGCGCATCGGCGCCCGATCTGCTGGTGCAAAGCGTGATCGACGCCGTCGCGCGCTTTCGCACCGTTCGCGTGTCGCAGCTCGACGGCATCGACGAGCATGTCGCTTTCAGCTTGCCCGGCAAGCTGCGGGGGCCGATAGCGCCCACGGCCGCCGCCGCCGAATAGGATTGCCCATGTCGCTGCCGCTTGCCGTCACTGCCCGTATCGCCGCCTATACTATCCGCCAGCATCTGAAGGGCGGGCGCTATCCGCTGGTGCTGATGCTGGAGCCGCTGCTGCGCTGCAATCTCGCCTGCCCGGGCTGCGGCAAGATCGACTATCCCGATCCGATCCTGAACCAGCGGCTGAGCTATCAGCAGTGCATGGACGCGATCGACGAATGCGGCGCGCCGGCGGTGTCGATCGCGGGCGGCGAGCCGCTGCTGCACCGGGAAATGCCGGAGATCGTGCGCGGTTATATCGCTAAAAAGAAATTCGTGATCCTCTGCACCAACGCGCTGCTTCTGAAGAAGAAAATCGACGACTATGCGCCGTCGCCCTATTTCACCTGGTCGATCCACCTGGATGGCGACAAGGGCATGCACGACCATGCCGTCGATCTGGCCGGGACCTATGAAGTCGCGGTCGAGGCTATCGTGCTGGCCAAGGCGCGGGGCTTCCGCGTGCAAGTCAATTGCACCGTGTTCGACGGCGCGGACCCCGAGCGGCTGGCGGGCTTTTTCGACGAAATGAAGAGGCTGGGCGTCGAGATCACGATCTCGCCGGGCTATGCCTATGAGCGCGCCGCGGACCAGGAGCATTTCTTCAACCGCCAGCGCACTCGCGCCTTCTTCCGCGACGTGTTCCGGCGCGGCGATGGCGGCAAGGCGTGGGATTTCACCAACTCACCTTTGTTCCTCGACTTTCTGGCCGGCAACCAGACCTATGAATGCACGCCCTGGTCCATGCCGCTGCGCACCGTCTTCGGCTGGCAGAAGCCGTGCTACCTGCTCGGCGAAGGCTATGCCGACACGTTCGACGAGCTGATGCAGGGCACGGACTGGGACCGCTATGGCGTCGGCAAGTATGAGAAATGCGCCGACTGCATGGTGCATTGCGGCTTCGAGGGCACCGCGGCCACCGATGCGATCCGGCATCCGCTGAAGATGTTCAGCGTCGGCCGCAAGGGCGTCCGCACCGAGGGACCCATGGCGCCCGACATCGACCTCAGCAACCAGCGCCCGGCCGAGGACGTCTATTCGTCACATGTCGAGCGGGAGCTCGCGAAGATCAAAGCCGCCAACCCCGCCGCCGCAAAGCACGTCGTAAACGCGGCGTAGCGCACGGAACGCAACGTCCGCGTGGCGGGCGGTGCGGATGAGCGTGGGCAGTTGGGACGGCTGGCCGAGCAGCGACACGAGCACTTTGCCGATTGCGACGCCGCCGTCGGGCCGCATGCCGACTAGGGCGGCGGGCGGCAGGGTCTCGTCGGCGCTGTCGGAAATGACGCGGAGGATGCCGAAAGGCACGCCGTGCTTCCGGGCGACGCGTTCCGCGACGTGGCTTTCCATGTCGACGGCCAGCGCGCCGGTTTCTCGGAACAACGCCTGCTTCTCGGCGACGGTGCTGGCGATGCGATCGATGCCGATCACTTTTCCGACCTTCGCTTCGGGCAGCGCTGCCTGAAGCTTCGCCACGACACCCGGATCGCCGCCGATCACGACGTCGCCGGGCTTGAGCGACGAATCGAGAGCGCCGGCGACCCCGCTCGACAGGATCAGCGTGGGGAATGGCCGAGTGTTGTCGTCCAGGATGTGTTCCGATTGGTTCGAACCAATCTCGTCCATGCCGAGCGAAGTCGAGGCACACACTGCTGCTCGGTCCAGCTCAAAGTCGGTGCGTCCCTCGACTTCGCTCGGGATTGACGATTGAGTGAGCCTGGTCAGGGCAAACTCAAGCGCGCGTTCAAGCCGGGCTGCGTCTCCGCCCCCGATGACGGGAATGACGCCAGCGCGGCCCATGATCGCCGCCTCGCGCTTCAGCCCGCACGCGACGAGGATCACATGCCCCAGCCGACTTGCGCCGAGTTCGATCGCTTGAGGTTGCGGTAGCGCGCCACGGCCCAGAGCGGGAAATACTTCGGGTAGCCGTGGTAGCGTAGGTAAAAGACGCGCGGGAAACCGCCGCCGGTATAATGCTCCTGCCCCCAAAGCCCGTCCGACTGCTGGTTGGCGAGCAGCCAGGCGATGCCGCGCTCGACCGCAGAATCATCGACACGGCCGGCCGCCATCAGCGCGAGCAGCGCCCAGCCGGTCTGCGAGGCGATCGACGGCGCGGGCGTGTAGCCGGAATAATCGAGGCGGTAGCTATCGCAATCCTCGCCCCAGCCGCCATCCGTGTTCTGGATCGCGATCAACCAATCGGCGGCGCGCGAGATCATCGGGTCGTCGGGGGGCAGGCCGGCGGCGTTCAACGCGCACAGCACCGACCAGGTGCCGTAGATATAGTTCACGCCCCAGCGGCCGAACCAGCTTCCGTCCGGCATCTGCTCGGCGCGGAGGAAGCCAATCGCGGCTTCGATTTGTGTTGGGTCGGCATCGCCGAGTTGCGCCAGCATCGACAGGCAGCGGGCAGTGACGTCGCTGGTCGGCGGATCGAGCAGCGCCCCGTGATCGGCGAAGGGAATGTTGTTCAGGTAATGATAGTTGTTGTCGGCGTCGAACGCGCCCCAGCCGCCATCCTTTGACTGCAGGCCGACGGTCCATTCGCGGCCGCGCGCGATCGCTTGCCGGTAGCCGTGGCCGGCGCGGTCCATCGCCATCACCACAACGGCGGTGTCGTCGAGATCGGGGTAATGAGGGTTGGCGTATTGGAAGGCCCAGCCGCCGGGGCGGACGCCGGGGCGTTCCGCCGCCCAGTCGCCGGCGACGTCGAGCACCTGCAGCGGCTTCAGCCAGTCGAGCGCAGCGCGGGCGCGGGTTTCGTTCGTCTCGCCGGCAGCCTCCAGCATCGCGTGGGCGGCAAGGGCGGTGTCCCAGACCGGCGAGACGCAGGGTTGGCAATAGGCTTCGTCCTCGCCGATCACGAGCAGCTTTTCGAGGCTAGCGCGGGCGGTGGCTCGATGCGGGTGGTCCTCGGGATAGCCGAGGCAATCGAACATCATCACGCTGTTCGCCATCGCCGGGTAGATCGCGCCGAGCCCGTCTTCGCCGTTCAGCCGCTCGACGGTGAAATCGACGCAGGTGCGGATCGCCTTGTCGCGCGAGGCCTGCGGCCAGAGCGGTTCGGCGGCCTTCAGCGCGCGGTCGAGGCCGTTGAAGAAGAGCTGCCAGCCGCGCTTTGCGCCGGCCGCCTGGCTTTTGAGCGGGGCGCGGCGGGCGGTGTAGAGCTCTTCGACAGTGACGCCCTTGGGATTGCGGGCGTGAGGGCGTTTGGCGCCGATGACGAGGAGCGGCACGATGACGGTGCGTGCCCAATAGGACATCTTCGACAGATGGATCGGGAACCAGCGCGGCAGCAGGATCAGCTCGACGGGCATGGTCGGGATGGCATCCCAGGAGGCCTGGCCGAACAAGGCGAGCTGGATGCGGGTGAAGACGTTGACCGCCGCCGCGCCGCCCGCCGCGTGGATAGCGGCGCGGGCGCGAACCATGTGCGGGGCGTCGGGATCGTCGCCGATCATCTTCAGCGCGAAATAGGCCTTCACGCTCGCCGAGATGTCGAAGGCGCCGGCGTGGAACAGCGGCCAGCCGCCATGATCGGCCTGGATGCGGCGTAGATAGCGGCCGATCTTCGCTTCCAGCGCCGCATCGACCGGCTCGCCGAGATAGTGGCGGAGCAGGACATATTCGGCGGGGATGGTGGCGTCCGCCTCCAGCTCGAACACCCAATGACCGTCGGGTTTCTGCGCGGCGGCGAGAGCTTCGGCAGCGCGCTCGACCGCCGCGTCGACCGCGCCGAGCGAAAGGCCGGGATCGAGAAGCGCGGCGGTGCTCAGCATCTTGTTCCTTCTAGCTTCGGGCGTTGGCGAGCGCCACAGCTGCGGCGGTCTCGCCGGAGCGGAGTGCGCCTTCGA
This sequence comes from Sphingomonas tabacisoli, assembly GCF_042678385.1. Lineage (NCBI taxonomy): Bacteria > Pseudomonadati > Pseudomonadota > Alphaproteobacteria > Sphingomonadales > Sphingomonadaceae > Sphingomonas > Sphingomonas tabacisoli. The sequence goes on along the minus strand of NZ_JBHUDY010000001.1, from coordinate 2,364,106 downwards.
TGGTGGCGGGAAGCCCGGTTGCCGTCCAGTCGCCGGCGAGGACGAGGTTGCGCCAGCGGGTCCGCGCGCCGGGGCGGCGGGCGTTCTGCTCGGGCGTGGCGGCGAAGGTGGCGCGCTTTTCCTTGACGATCTGCCAGGCGGGCATCGGCGCGTCGATGCCGAGCGCGCGACAGATATCGGCCCAGAAAATACCGGCGAGCTGTTCGCGGTCCATGTCGACGATCGCCTCGGCGGCGCTGACGGTGATGGAGAGGCGATCGGGGAAAGCGAACAGCCATTCCGCCGTGCCGCCAATCAGGCCCAGCATTTTCGGGGCGTTGCCCGGAGCCGGAAAGGCGAAATGGCCGTTGACGATGGCGCGATGTTCGGTGGGGACGGTGAGGCTGGGCAGCAAGTCGGCGGCAATCCAGGCGGGGACGGCGAGCACGATCAGCTCGTCGTCAGCGACGGCCTCGTTTTCGCCCGGCCAGTTCAGCGATGTGATGCGGTCATCGGTCAGCTCGATTGCTTGCAGCCGGCGGCCGAGCTGGACCGGCGCGCCTTCGCGTTCGAGCCAGGCGAGCGCGGGATCGATGAAGCAGGAGGCTAGGCTCGGTTCGGCGATGCGCGGACGCATCGCGCGGCCGCCCTTCGCCAGCGTCTCGCGCAGCACGGCGCCGGCAAGCGCGGCTGAGGCTTCCCCCGGCTGGGTGTTGAGCGCGGCGAGCAGCACCGGGGCGAGCAGCCGCTCCCAGACCGGGCCCGAAGGCGCGAGCATTTCGTCGATGCGCCCTTCGCGGCCGCGCATCAGCCGGGCGACCGGGAGATAATTGGTGACGGTCGTGCCGGGCACGCGGCGGTCGGCGCTGAGGATCCACCACGGAACGACGCCGTCGTTGATGCGGACCGTCCAGTGTTCGCCGTTGGTCAGATCTCGGAAGGCGAAGTCTGCGGTTTCCGGCCCGGCGAGTGGGGTTGTGGCGCCGACCCTCTCTCGGAAGCGCGCGACCGCCAGGTTCCCCGAGAGCACCAGGTGGTTGCCGTTGTCGATGACAAGGCCGAGCTGCGGGTCGCGATAGGAGCGGCAGCGGCCGCCAGCCTGCGCCGCGGCGTCCATCACCCGCACGCTGAGGCCCGCCCGGCGCAGCGCGACCGCCGCCGACAGGCCGGCGAGGCCGGCGCCGATCACGGTCGCGCGCGTGAAGCTCACCGGGTCAGCCAGAGCCTGAGCGCGGTGAACAGCAGCGCGACCTTATTGGTGCTGAGCCGGGTGCGCGGTGGCGCCCAGCCGGTGCGCTCCATCCGGTCGAGCAGCGGCGCATAGGCCGCCGACATCAGGCGCGGGGCGATCAGATGGCCTTTCGGCCTCGACGCCAGCAGGGCTGCTGCGGCGCGGTGATGATCGCGGGCCTTCGCCGCGACGATGCGGCAGGCAGCGTCGATGCGCGGGTCGGTCACCACGGCCTCGGGAACGCTGATCGGCACGCCAGCCGCGATCAGGGCGTCGTGCGGCAGATAGACGCGTCCGATCGCCGCATCCTCGTCGATGTCGCGCAGAATGTTCGTGAGCTGCAGCGCATGGCCGAGATGATGGGCCAGGGCGACGCCGAGCTCTTCCTCCATGCCGAACACGCGCACCGACAGGCGACCGACGGCGCAGGCGACGCGGTCGCAATATAGCTCCAGCTCCGACATCGGCGGCCAGCGGATATCGCCGGCCACGTCCATTGCCATGCCGTCGATCACCGCGAGCAGGTCTTCGTGGCGCAAGCCGAAGCGCGCGACAGGGTCGGCAAGTTCGGCCGCCTGGCCGGGGTCGCCACCATTGTAGAGCGCGGCGACGTCATGCCGCCATGCCTCGAGCTCGGCGGCGCGGTCGGGGCGGGGGCGGTGGACGTCGTCGGCGATGTCGTCGACTGCCCGGCAGAAGCCGTAAATCGCGAACATCGCCTCGCGCTCGGCACGCGGCAGCATCTTCATGCCCGCGTAGAAGGACGAGCGGCGCAGGCCCGCGCTGAGTGAGGTCGGTGACGCGCTCATCGGATGGTGTGAGCGAGCATGGCGCGCAGCGCGACCCAGCCGGCGCCAAGCTTGCCGTGATGCACCGGCTCGCTGAGCGGGTCGCACCTGGTCAGGCGTTGGGCGAGGTCTTCGGCAAGGCGCTGGATGACGGCGACTTCCAGCGCGAGGCGGCGGCTGCGGATGTGCCTTGCGAAGGGGCGGCTTTCGGCGAGCAAGTCCAGTGTCTGCCGGGCAAGGCCCGTTATGGCGCGCCGGAGGCCGGGCGAGGCGGCGGGGGCGGCAAGCTCCTCGATCGCTGCTCCCTCGGCGACCAGCGTCTCCAGCGGCAGATAGACGCGGTCGAGTTCGCGATAGTCTTTCGCGCAGTCCTGCAAGTGATTGATGATCTGCAGCGCGGCGCAGAGCGCGTCGGAGAGCGGCCAGGTCGCGCGATCTTCGCCGTGAACGTCGAGCACGAAGCGGCCGACCGGCATTGCCGATTTGCGGCAATAGGCCATCAGCGCCGACCAGTCGGGATAGCGGGTGACGGTCACGTCCTGCTCGAACGCGTCAAGCAATTCCTGCGCGTGAATCAGGGGGATGCCCGGCTCCTCTAGGGCCTCGCGCAGCGCCAGCGCTTCGGCTGCGCCGCCGCTGGCGCCATCGAGGCCGCGGCGCATCGCGCCGAGCAAATGGAGCTTTTCTTCGGGCGAGGCGGTCGGGTGATCGGCAATGTCGTCGGCGGCCCGGGCGAAGCGGTAGAAGGTTAGGATCGGCGCGCGATGCTCGCGCTTCAGCAGCCAGGACGCGACCGGGAAATTCTCGTCCCGATGGCCCTTGCCGGATGCGAGATCGGCAGCGACTTCCATCACCGGCCCGCTTGGGCCCGTCCCTTCCACATGCCGCCGCGTCCCCGCTTATGGTCGAGCGCGGATAGCAAGGTGCAGGCGGCGTAAAAAGCGGCAATCGCGGGGAGCGCGAGACCCCAGAGCCGCGAGACGCGGTAAAAGCGCAGCATCGGCTGGAAAGCGAGCGCTATCATGGCCCAGGTGGCGAGGCCGAGCACTTGCGCTGTGCCGTGGCCGAACAGGGCAAGCGCGGGCGGGACGGCATAGACGAGGGCCAGTCCGGCGAGCGTGCCAAGCAGCAGCAGCGGCGAGTAGCGGAGCTGCGCATAGGCCGATCGCGCGATCATGCGGGCGATCGCGCCGAAGCTGCGATAGGGGCGGATGCTCCGCGAACGTTTGGTGAGGCCGAGCCAGATCGGGCCTCCGCGCTTGATGAGTGCACCGAGCGTGCAGTCGTCGATCAGCGCGCCGCGGATCGCGGCGATGCCGCCGGCTTGCTCCAGCGCATCGCGGCGAACCAGCATGCAGCCGCCCGCGGCGGCGCCCGGGCCTTTGGCGCCGTTCGCCTGGGCGAAAGGATAGAGCATCTGGAAGAAGAACACGAAGGCGGGGACCAGCGCGCGCTCGGGGAGCGTGCGGCAGTGGAGCTTCGCCATCAGCGATACGAGGTGGAGTTGGCCGGCTTCGGCGCGGGCGACGAGGCTGCGGAGCGTGTCGGGGGCGTGCGCGATGTCCGCGTCGGTCAGCCAGAGATAGCTGGGTGCGCCTGCGGCAGCAACGCCTTGCGAGACGGCCCAGAGCTTGCCCGTCCAGTCGGCAGGAAGGGGCGGGGCGGCGAGGATTTCGAACGATGCGTGACCAACACTCCGTTCGGCCTGAGCCTCTCGAAGGCCCTTCTTTACTTCTTTCGATTCCGCGAGGGAAGAAGGGAGGGCTTCGACAGGCTCAGCCCGAACGGAGTTTAGTGCGGAAGCGATCTGTGCCGTCCCGTCCTCGCTGGAATCGTCGACGAGGATGACGCGGAAGGGGCCCGGATAATCCTGGGCGAGCAGGCTGCCGATCGAGCGGGCGATGACGTCGGCTTCGTTGCGGGCGGGGACGATCGCGACCACCTCGGGCCACACCGAAGGCGCGGCTGGGAGGTTTTGGTCGTCGCGTTCGCGGGCCAGCCAGAAGCCGTGGTGAAAGAGAAGCAGGTAGAGCCAGATCGCGGCCGATGCGCCGGCGAGCCAGATCATCCGATCATGCCTGCCGAGCGGAACCAGGCGAGGGCGTCGGCAATCGCTTCCGGCCAGGGCCGCGCCGTGTAGCCCAGCTCGCGCTCCGCTTTCCCCGAGCTGAAATACATGTGGTGCGCGGCCATGCGGAGGCTGTCGATGGTCAGGAACGGCTCGCGGCCGCTGAGGCGGGCGAGCTGTTCGTTCGCCCAGGCGAGCGGGAAAAGCGGTGCGCGCGGGAGGCGGGTGAGCGGAGGCCGGCCGTCGGTTTGGCGGGCGATCTCGCCGAGTATTTGGCCCAGCGGCACGTCCTGACCGCCGAGGATGTAACGCTCGCCGATCCCGCCCTTGCGCAGCGCCAGCAGATGCCCGGCGGCGACGTCGTCGACATGGACGAGGTTCAACCCGCTTTCGACATAGGCGGGCATCCGCCCGCTCGCAGCCTCGACGATGATACGGCCGGTGGGTGTCGGCTTCACATCGCGCGGGCCGATCGGAGTCGAGGGGTTGACGATGACGGCAGGCAGGCCGCGCTCCGCGACCATGCGCTCGACCAGCCGCTCGGCGAGGACCTTGGATCTCTTATAGACGCCGACCGCTTCGTCCGGCTCGGCGCCGCGGGTTTCGTCGGCGGGGCCGGCGGTATCAGGCTTCAGCGTGGCGACGCTGCTCGTATAGACGACGCGCTCGACGCCGGTGGCGAGCGCGGCGTTCATGACGGCGCCGGTCATCGCGACATTGTTGCGGGCGATCTCGTCCGGGTCTGGCGCCCAGATGCGATAGTCGGCGGCGACGTGGAACAGGTAGCGGGCGCCGGCGGCCGCCTGTGCGACCGCTGCTTCGTCGCGCGCGTCGCCTTCGGCGAGGTCGCCTGGAAAGTCGGCGAGATTAGCGCGGGGGCTCGCGGCGCGGACGAGGCCGCGCACGGCGAAACCTTCGGCCGCGAGCGTCCTTGCGACCGCCGCGCCGACGAAGCCGGACACGCCGGTCACGAGAACAAGATCCGCCGCCATGACTTGGGCGCAGACATTGGCTAGGGAGCGGCGATGGGGCAAGCGCTGGCCGGAATTTCCTTTTGGCTCGGCTGGGCGCTGCTGGCGCTGGCGAGCATGGGTACGCTGTACAGCCTGGCCGCGGCGGTGGTGGTGTGGCGCTTCTTTGCGCGAACCACGTCGGTGGGGCGGCATACGGAAGCGGTGACGATCCTGAAGCCGCTGCACGGGGCCGAGCCGCGGCTGCGCGAGAATCTCGCGAGCTTTCGGGCGCAGGATTATGACGGGCCGGTCGAGATGGTCTGCGGCGTCGCCTCTGCGGACGACCCGGCGATTGCGGCGGTCGAAGGTGCGCGGCTGGTGGTCGATCCTACGCAGCATGGCGCGAACGCCAAGGTTTCGAACCTGATCAACATGGCGCGGAGCGGGCCGCTGGCGCCCATCGTGGTGTTGAGCGACAGCGATATCGTCGTCGGTCCCGACTATCTCGCGAGGCTGGTCGAGGCATTGGCGCAGCCGGGCGTCGGCGCGGTCTCTTGCCTCTATTACGGGCGAGGCGATGCCGGCTTCTGGTCGCGGTTGGCGGCGGGTTGGCCGAGCTATCAATTCCTGCCCGGCGCGGTGTTCGCCGTCGCCTTCGGGGTCGCGACGCCGTGCATGGGCTCGACGATCGCGCTCCGGCGCGAGACGCTGGAGCGGATCGGCGGGTTCAAAGCCTTTGCCGACGTGCTCGCCGACGATCATGCGATCGGGCGGGCAGTGGAGGGGCTCGGGCTGAAGGTCGCCGTGCCGCCGATGCTGGTGGTCCACGCTTGCGACGAAGCAAGCTTGGGCGCGCTGTGGCGGCATGAGCTGCGCTGGGCGGCGACGGTGAAGGGCATCACGCCCGGAGCCTATGCCGCGTCGGTGATCGGCTTCCCGTTCGCGCTCGCACTGCTCGGCGCAATGCTGGCAAGCCAGGGGTGGAGCGTCGTTGCGGCGGCACTTGCGGCCCGGCTGGCCGTGGCGCTCGTCGTCGACCGCGTGAGCGGCGCCCGCACGATGCCGCTGTGGTGGTTGCCGGTGCGTGACGTCCTCAGCTTTGCCGTGTTCGTTGCCAGCTTCTTTGCGCGCTCGGTTGATTGGCGCGGCGCACGGCTTAGAATGGCACAAGGCGGCCGGATCCGGGCCGCGTCGGAGACTCCGCGATGAAGCGTACGCTGTTCCTGCAAGGGCCTTCGTTCGATGGGTATGACGGGGGCGCCGGCGCGCGCTACCAGATGAAGCGCGAAGTGCGGTCCTTCTGGTACCCGACCTGGCTGGCGCAGCCCGCGGCAATGATCGAGGGATCGCGGCTGATCGACGCGCCGGCGCACGACCAGAGCTGGGACGATATCGCGCACGAGATCGACGACAAGGAGCTGATCATCCTCCACACCTCCACGCCCAGCTTCAATCAGGACGTGCGGACGGCCGAGCTGATCAAGGCGCGCAACCCGGCTGCGCTGGTCGGCATGGTCGGCGCGAAAGTGATGATCGAGGACGAGAAGAGCCTGAGGGCCACCGATGCGCTCGATTTCGTCGCCAGAGAGGAATATGACTTTACCTGCGTGGAGCTGGCCGAGGGGCGGCCGTTTGCCGAGATCGACGGTATCACCTGGCGCGCGCCCGACGGCTCGATCGTGCGCAACAAGGACCGCGCCCAGATCGAGGACATGGACGTGCTGCCGATGGTCTCGCCGATCTACCGGCGCGACCTCGATCTTTCCAAATATTATGGCGGCTATCAGCGCCACCCCTATGTGAGCTTCTACACCGGGCGCGGCTGCAAGAGCCGCTGCACCTTCTGCCTGTGGCCGCAGACGATCAGCGGGCACCGCTATCGCCACCGCACCGTCCCCAAGGTCATCGAGGAAGTGCAATACATCCTCAGAGAAATGCCCGAGGTGAAGGAGATTTTCTTCGACGACGACACGCTGGCCGATGCGCACGACTTCGTCGTCGAGCTTTCGGGCGAGCTGGCGAAGCTCGGCTTCGGCAAGCCCGGCTTCCCCGTCACCTGGGGCTGCAATGCCAAGGCGAACGTGCCGCAGCCGGTGCTCAAGGCGATGAAGGCAGGGGGCTGCCGGGTGCTGCTGGTCGGCTATGAAAGCGGCAACCAGAAAATCCTGCACAACATCAAGAAGGGCCTGCGCACCGACGTCGCGCGCCAGTTTACCAAGGATGCGCATGCGCTGGGGCTGACGATCCACGGCACATTCATCCTCGGGCTGCCGGGCGAGACGCTGGAGACGATCGAGGAGACGATCCGCTACGCGATCGAGCTCAACCCGCACACGATCCAAGTGTCGCTGGCAGCGCCCTATCCGGGCACGTTCCTCTACAAGCAGGCGGTGGAGAACAACTGGTTCGACGGCAGCGACCATCTGCTGACCGACGGCGGCAATCAGATCGCGCAGCTCAGCTATCCGCACCTGCCGGCGAGCGTGATCTTCGACAAGGTCGAGGAGTTCTACAAACGTTTCTACTTCCGCCCGCGCAAGATCGGCGCGATCGTCGGCGAGATGGTGCGCGACTTCGACATGATGAAGCGCCGCCTGCGCGAAGGCGTCGAGTTCTTCGACTTCCTCCGCCGCCGGAAGGAAGCGGCCTGACCACGCGCCTGATCGTCACCGCGGACGATTTCGGCGCCGCGCGCGAAGTCAACGAAGCGGTCGAGCGGGCGCATGTCGACGGTATCCTGAGCGCTGCCAGCCTGATGGTGACGGGCGACGCCGTTGCCGATGCCGTCCAGCGTGCGAAGCGGCTGCCGCGGCTGGGCGTGGGGCTGCATCTTGTGCTGGTGGAAGGCCGACCCGCGCTGCCGCCGGAGCGGGTGTCGCAGCTGGTCGGGAGCGACGGACGATTCCGCACCGACATGGTCCGCGCCGGCATCGCGATCTTCGCCGATCCCCGGGCGCGCCGGCAGTTGCGCGAAGAGGTGGAGGCGCAGTTCGCCGCCTTCACCGCGACCGGTCTGCCGCTCGACCATGTCAATGCGCACAAGCATTTTCACCTGCACCCGACGATCGCCGCGACCGTGCTCGCGGTCGGTAAGCGTTATGGCGTGCGGGCAATGCGGGCGCCGGTTGAGCCAAGGGCGGTGCTTCGCCGGATCGAGGGTGGGCAAGGTTTTGATCCTGCCGCGCCTTGGGCGAAGTTGATGCGACGTAGAATCCGACTGGCGGGGATGGTTGCGCCCGATCAGGTGTTCGGCATCGCTTGGTCGGGGCAGTTCGGCGTGGAGCGGCTGCGGGCGCTGATCGAGACGCTGCCGCCGGGCCTCAGCGAAATCTACATGCACCCGGCGACGGGGCCTTATCCCGGCTCGGCGGATGGATATGATTATGCGGGCGAACTGGCGGCGCTGACCGATCCACAGGTGCGGCAGATTATGGTAGAACGCGGGCTCGAACCGGTGCGATTCCTGGAGTGCGTGCAGGACTGACGCGATGGATCTAGTCCCGAGCTGGAAAAGCTTCGACACAGGCGAGCGGGCGCCGGAGCAGGGGCGTATCGCGCGAGGCAGTCCTGAACATCTGGCGCTGATGTGCCGCACGATGCTCGACACCCACGATCCCTATCGGCCCGCCGTCATCGACTGGCCCAAACTGGACGACGCGACGCGCAATAAGATCGTGTCGCTGCCGATCTGGGACATCGCCGTCGCCACCGAAGGGCGGGCGGGGATGAACGTGAAGACCTATGCCGCGGAGGTCGAAAACCGGCTGTTGCGGGCCGCAATCGAGATGAACGGCTATGAGGAAAGCCGGCACAAGATCGTGCTCGCCAACATGGTTGAGGCCTATGGCATCGCGCTGGCGCCCGAACCCGAATACAAGCGGCCGCGCGATCCCGAGTTCGCGTTCATGCGCACCGGCTATTCGGAGTGTATCGATAGTTTCTTCGGCTTCGGGCTGTTCAAGATCGCGAAGGACTCCGGTTTCTTTCCCGAGGAGCTGGTCGAGACGTTCGAGCCGGTGATGCGGGAGGAAGGGCGGCACATCCTGTTCTTCGTCAATTGGGTGGCGTGGTGGCGGCGCAACATGCCGTGGTGGCGGCGGCCGCTGTTCGAGGCGAAGGTGCTGATCGTGTGGCTGTTCCTGATCGGCGAGCGGATCAGCATGGCGCGCGGCATGGGCGGCAACACCAAGGCGCAGGAGAACAACTTCACGCTCAATGGCTCGAAGGAGCTTGGGGTCGAAGTGAGTTTCCCCGAGCTTGCCCGGATTTGCCTTGCGGAGAGTGATCGGCGATTGAAGCCCTACGACCCGCGGCTGATCCGCCCCCGTTTCGTGCCCGGCGCGATGCGGCTGGCCCTTCGGCTGATGGGCGGGAAGGGAGCGGTCGCCTGAAGAACTGGACTCGTGTGGGCGTGCTGCTCGCCACCGTCGTTGGCCTTTTCGTTGCAATATGGACGGTGGGGGCGACGGGCTGGGGCGAGATCGTTTCGGTTGCGGCACGAATGGGGCTGGGCGGGCTGGCGCTGGTGTGCCTGTATTCGCTGGGCGTGTTCGCCGTGCTGGGCGCAGCCTGGGCCGCGGCGGCGGGCGAGCCGGCCGCCCGTGTCGGCGTTTTCGCGTGGGGCCGGTTGGTGCGGGAAGCAGCGTCCGACCTGCTGCCTTTCTCGCAGATCGGCGGCATAGTCGTCAGCATCCAGACGCTGATCGCGCTCGGCGTGCCGCGCGCCCGCGCCAACGCGTCGTTCCTGGTCGACCTGACCACCGAAATGGCGTCGCAATTGTTGTTCACCCTGTTCGGACTGGCGCTGATGGCGAGCATCCTGATGGGCGACGAAGCCGCGATGCTGCGCCCCGTGATCCTGGGCGGCACCGGCGCGATGATCGCGTTCATCCTGCTCGCTTTTTTCGGCCAGCGCGCCTTGCTGTCGCTGACCCGCAAGCTCGCGACCCGTTTCCTTCCGGGATCGGCTGCAGCAATGGTCGAGATCGAAAGGGAGCTGGGCACCCTATACGGACGGCATGGCGGCGTGGCGCTCGCCTTCCTGCTCAACCTGGCGGCGTGGACGATGAGCGGAGCGCTTGCCTGGCTGATCCTCACCCTGGTCGGCGTGCCCATTTCCTTTTGGACAGCGTTGTCATTGGAAAGCCTGATCTTCACCCTCCGCAGCATCGCCTTCGCCATTCCGGGCGGCATCGGCGTGCAGGAAGCGGCCTATGCGCTGATCGGTCCGCTGTTCGGGCTTAGCCCCGAGGCAGCGCTGGCGCTGGCGCTGGCCAAGCGCGCGCGCGATCTTGCGCTTGCCCTGCCGACTTTGGTCGTGTGGCAAGCGATCGAGGCGCGCGCGCTCGTCCGGCCGGTTACACCGCCAGCTTCCTGAGCCGCTCGGCACCGTTGAACCGGGTGGCGACGCCGGCCTTTACACGCCGTGCATACCAATCGCGGATCATTTCGGCCGAGGTGTGGTCGATCGCATGCAGCGCGCGGACGTCCAGCTCGACGGGCGCCGTGGGCGGCGCCTGATCGAGCGCGGCCGAAAGCTTGGGAAGCGTCAGGAAGCTCGCCACGCCATTCAACCGAATCGCATGCGCGTCGCCTTCCTGTTCGGAGTGGACGCGCAGCTTCAGCCGCTTCGCATACGGGATCAGCTCCAGCAGCGAGAGCGCGATGCCGACCAGGACGCCGGTCAGCAAATCCTCCGCGACGACGACGATCAGCGTCGTTACCCAGATCAGTGCAGGCAGCACGCCATAGTTGCGGAACAGGCTCGCGACATGGCCGACATGGACCAGCCGCCATCCGGTCACGACCAGCACCGCGGCGAGCGCCGCCATTGGGATTTCACGCAGCAGGAAGGGAAGCAACGCAACAAACCCAAGGATCCACACGCCGTGCATGATCGCGGAGGCGCGCGTCATCGCCCCCGCCTGCACGTTCGCCGAACTGCGGACGATCACCCCCGTCATCGGCAGCGCGCCGGCGACGCCGCAGAGCAGGTTGCCCACGCCCTGCGCGCGCAGCTCCTTGTTGTAATCGGTGCGGACACCGCCGTGCATCTTGTCGACCGCTGCGGCCGACAGCAGAGTCTCGGCGCTGGCGATGAAAGCGATGGCGACGGCCGCGATCAGCAGCGAGGGATTGGCCCAGCTTCCGAGCAGATCGGTCGGCAAGGAAATCGCGCTGGCGATGTTCGACGGCACGTTCACGCGCGCGACCGGCAGGCCGAATGCGAAGGCGGTGAGAGTGCCGGCGAGCACGCCGATCAGAGCGCCCGGCACCAGCTTCATCGACGCGGGACGAAAGCGTTCCCAGCCGATCATGAAAGCGATCGTCAGAAGACCGATCGCGAAGGCAAGCTCGGCCTGGGCGAAGCTGCCGTCGGTCGAGAGGCCGAGCAGGCGGCCGGGCATGGCCGCGAGGTTGGCGAGGCCATTGGGAAGCGGCTTGGCGTCGAACAGCACATGGAACTGGCCGACGACGATCAGCACGCCGATGCCGGCGAGCATGCCGTGCACCACGGCGGGCGAGATCGCGCGGAACCAGCCGCCGATCTTCAGCACGCCGGCCACGAACTGGATCGCGCCGGCGAGGATCAGGATGGGGCCCAGCGCCGACAGCCCGAAATCGCGCACCAGCTCAAAAACGATGACGGCCAGGCCAGCGGCCGGGCCGCTGACCTGGAGTGGCGAACCTGCGAGGGACCCCACTACGATGCCGCCGATAATGCCTGTGATCAGGCCTTTTTCCGGCGGCACGCCCGATGCGATCGCAATGCCCATACACAGCGGCATCGCAACCAGAAAGACGACGATCGATGCGGCAAAGTCGCGCGGCGCCGCGGCAAGCGACGGGCGCGACACGCCGGGTTTCAGCGCAAGCGCGGTCATTCCGCGGCCTCCGCGAACGCGCCGACATCGGCGGCCCGGCGAGGGCTGGGCGCGAGCGCGACGGGGATCGGCCGGTCATGCTCGATCCGGCGGAAGCGGCCGGTCTCGCCGTCGAGCGCCAGCACCTCACCCGCCTGAATGTCGAAATACCAGCCGTGCAGCGTCAGCTCGCCCCGGGCGATGTGCGCGGCGACCGAAGGATGGGTGCGCAGATGGGTGAGCTGCACCACCACATTCTCGAGCGCGGCCGCGCGCGGCTTTTCCGCCTCGCCAAGCTCGGGATAATTCTGCTCGACCACTTGCCGGGCCGCGGCGCTGTGGCGAAGCCAGGCGGCGACGTTCGGCATCTTCTCGGTGATCGCGGGGTTCATCAGCCCTTTCATCGCGCCGCAATCGGAGTGACCGCAGACGATGATGTCGCGCACGCCGAGCGCCTCGACGGCGAACTCGACCGTCGAGGTCACGCCGCCATTCGCCTGGCTGAAGGGCGGCACGATGTTGCCCGCGTTGCGGCAGACGAACAGCTCGCCCGGCTGGGCGCTCATGATCTCTTCCGGGACGACCCGCGAATCGGCGCACGAGATCATCAGCGCCTTGGGGCTCTGCCCCTTGGTCGCGAGCCGTTCGTACAGGTCCGAACGGATGGGAAAGACGTCGCGCTGAAAGTCGAGAACGCGTCCGATCAGCTCATTCACTTGGCTTCTCCTTGGTTGCCAGGGAGAGCTAGAGCGTGCGTCTTTCGGGTGTTCGGCTGGACTGTAAGAAAGTGTTTCTGTGAGGATGGCTCAAACCGGGCCGTCCATGCCGAGCGAAGTCGAGGCACGCACTTGGTGGCGCGAAAAGAGCGGTGGGTCCCTCGACTTCGCTCGGGATGGACGACTTTAAGTTCAGCGTTTCAACACGATTTCCGCGCTCAGCCCGCCTTCCGGGCGATTGCGCAGGCTGAGGCGGCCGCCCTCGCGCTCCACTGCCCGCGTCACGATCGCGAGGCCGAGGCCGAAGCCGATCGTGTCGCGCGGGCGGGCGGTGTCGAGGCGGACGAAGGGCTTGGTGACTTCGTCGCGCATGTCGTCGGGCAGGCCCGGGCCGTCGTCCTCGACCGCAATCGTCACGCGCGCCGGCGTTTCCGCGAGGCGGACCACGACATGGCTGCCATGATGGACGGCATTGTCGATCAGGTTGGCGACCGCGCGTTTCAGGCCGAGCGGGCGCACCGTCAGCTCGAAATGCACCGGGCCTTCGTAGGTCACGTCATGGCCGCGGTCTGACGCATCGTCGGCAAGAGTCGCGCAGAGGATGGCAATGTCGGTGCGCGCGGGGGTTTCGGGATCGTTCTCGCCGCCGAGATAGGCGAGCAGCGATTCGATCATCGCTTCCATTTCGGAGATGTCGGTGGCGATCGCGGCCTGCGCGCCCGGATCGATCGCTTCCGCGCGCAGCCGCAGCCGGGCGAGCGGCGTGCGGAGATCGTGGCCGACCGCAGCGAGCGCCTGGGTGCGGTTGTCGATCAACTGGTGGATGCGTTCCTGCATCCGGTTGAACGCGCGGATCACCGTGGCGACTTCTTCGGGACCGCGCTCGGGTACATGCGCCTGGCCGCCGTGGCCGACCTTGTCGGCGGCGACGGCGAGCTGGCGCAGCGGCTGCAGGACGAGCCTGACCAGCAGGCCGCCGAGTAGCATCAGGCCAAGCGCGGGGATCAGCGCGAGCAGGATCCGCTCGGTCGCGAGGTTCAGGCCGGAGACCGGATGCAGGGTCTGGAAGCTCAGCCAGGATTGGTCCGGCAGCCGCAGGATTCCCGCCACCACGGGACTGCGCCCCGGCGAGACCAGCCAGAGCCGGACCGCCATCCCGTTCAGCCGCGGCTCCCAGGCAAGCACCTGACGGCGCATCCCGTCGAGCGCGGGGGCGATCGAGGGCGTCTTGGGCGGGACGGCGCTCCAGCGCACGAGATAGCGGTCGGTGGTGAGCTCCGTCGCGAGGGAGGGACGTTCGCGCAGCGGCCGTTCGGACAGCAGGCGCTCGGCGATGACCAGATGCTCGGCGAGGCGCCGGGCCTCGTCGTCCCGCACCGAGAAATGGCTGGCGCGCTCGTAGAGCAGCGCGCTGATCCCGAACTCGACCAAGGTGGTCAGCAGCAGGAGCGCGACGAGGCGGCCGATCAGCCCGGGCGACGACCGCAACAGGCTCATGGCCGCTCGACCACCGTGTTCAACATATAGCCGACGCCGCGCACGGTGAGAATCGGCGCTTCGTGGCCCGCGCTGGAGAGCTTGCGGCGGAGCCGGCTGACCAGCACGTCGACGCTGCGGTCCGAGCTATCGCCGAGCCGGGCGCGGGAGAGCTCGATCAGGCGTTCGCGCGCGATCACGCGGCCGGCATTGTCGGTGAGGGCGACGAGCAGGTCGAACTCCGCGCCGGTCAGCTCGACGATCGCGCCGGTGGGAGAGAGAAGCTCGCGGCGCGGCAGGACGATGGTCCAGCCGTCGAACAGGATGCGATCGGGCTTGCGGACGGCGCTGTCGGCGAGCGGCGGGCGGCGAAGCACGGCGCGGACGCGGGCGATCAGCTCGCGCGTTCCGAACGGCTTGGCGAGATAATCGTCGGCGCCCAGCTCGAGCCCGACGACGCGGTCGGTCTCGCTGCCCTTGGCGCTGATGAAGATGATCGGCGCGGCGGTGCGCTGGCGGAGCGCGCGGCACAGGTCGAAACCGTTGGTGCCGGGCAGCATCACATCGAGCAGGATGAGGTCGACGGGCGCGCTTTCGAACGCGGCCCACATTTCGGGCGCGGCGGCGGCGGCGCGGACGGTGAAGCCATTCTCCTTCAGCGCCCGCACGACCAAAGTGCGGAGCTGAGGATCGTCCTCGACGAGAAGGATGTTGGGCGCGGTCATGCGCGCGCCGGCTTATTTAACCCGTTCGACCTGTTCAAATTCGAGCTCGACCGGCGTGGCGCGGCCGAAGATCGACACCGAGACCTTCACGCGGCTGCGATCGAAATCGAGCTCTTCTACCACGCCGTTGAAGCTGGCGAACGGACCGTCGAGCACCTTGACCTGATCGCCGATCTCGTAATCGACGCGGATCTTGGTCTTGGGCGCGGCGCTGGCGGCTTCTTCCTTGGTGGAGAGAATGCGCGCGGCCTCGGCCTCGCTGATCGGCTGCGGCTTGTTGTTGGTGCCGAGGAAACCCGTCACCTTCGGCGTGTTGCGCACCAGGTGATAGACGTCGTCGTTCATCTCGAGCTTCGCGAGGACGTAGCCGGGGAAGAATTTCCGTTCCGACTGCACTTTCTTGCCGCGGCGGACTTCGGTCACCGTCTCGGTCGGCACCTCGACCTTTTCGACGAGCTGCTCCAAGCCCATGCGCGTGGCTTCCGACATGATCGCGTCGCGGACCTTGTTCTCGAAACCGGAATAGGCGTGGATGATGTACCAGCGAGACATTTATCGTTTTCCCGAGCTGAATTAGCGAGCGATGGAGAGCAGGGCGGTCACGATCGCGTGGAAGATCGCGTCGACGCCGAAGAAGAAGACGCCCAGCAGCGTCGTCATGATGATGACCATCAGGGCAGTCATCATCGTCTCGCGCCCGGTCGGCCAGACCACCTTCGCGGTCTCTGCGCGCACCTGGTTCACAAACTGCGGGATGTTGCCGATCTTCGCCATGTCTCGTCCGTCTTTCGGGTGAACGCCCCCGACCGGGCCAGCGCCCGAGGGAAGCATCACCGATGTAGTGAGAGTTGGCGTCGTATAAAGCGGGCAGATGGGCGAGGCAAGGGCGCTAAGCGCCCCGATGCCTCGCCCGGGAGTACAATCAGGCGGTATGTGCAGGCCGGTCCGTCAGGCGAGGGCGGACACGCTGCGCCGCTGCCGGCGCGTCGCGGCGCCGAGCATGCCGAAGCCGCCGAGCATCATCGCCCAGGTCGCCGGTTCCGGCACCGCCGCCAGCACGCCGCCGAGGCGCACCTGGCGCAGATCGGTCACGCCGGTCCCGTTGGTGTCGAACGATATGCTGGTGATGGCGTCGCCGCCGGTCGCGCTGAAGCCGAAGAAATTCTGGCCGTTGCCGAGCGCGAAGACCTGCGCCGGCCCGCCGTTCACGCTGATCGAGACCGAGTTGGTCGATCCTTGCGCGTTGAACAGGTTGAACTCGGCCTGGGTGAAAGTGCCGCCCTTGGTCAGGAAGATGCGCGCGGCATCCAGCGTGCCGTCGGCGGTGTTGAACCGGGCCTGGCCGTTCGACGAGGTCGACGACAGCAATTCGCTGTTCAGCGACAGGATGCTGACGCTGGTGTTCGTCTGATTGGTGAAGCCGAACACGGTGCCCGCGGTCAGGTCGGTATTGGCGAGTACGTTTTCAGATGGCTGGACCGCGCCGGGGGTCGGAAAAATCTGGATCGCCGCTGCAACGGGCGAGCCGAACGAAACCGCCGCAACGCATGCCGCACCAAATGCTAGGTTTATCCCACGCATGAGCCACACTCCCTGATTAACCATTGTTGGAGAGCGCAACGTGCCGCGCCGGGTCCGGTTCAGCGGAAATCAGAATATTTTGGCGATGCGCCGCAGCGTGAACAAGCACGGCGGATTGGCAGGAGTGGAGGGACTCGAACCCCCGGCCCTCGGTTTTGGAGACCGATGCTCTACCAACTGAGCTACACTCCTAGAGCCGTGCGGCCTCTAGCCGTGTGCCGGATCGTGCGCAAGGACTCAGGCGGCGGCGCTGCGCATCTTGCCGGTGGCGAGCGCGCGGGCGTCGGTGGCGTTCATCGGGCGGCCGAACAGATAGCCCTGCACCTTGCGGCAGCCCAGACGCCGGACCATCGCCAGCTCATCCTCATTCTCCACGCCCTCGGCGGTGGTGGACATGTCGAGGCTCTCGGCGAGCGCGACGACCGCCCGGATGATCGCGACATTCTCAGGCGTGTTGTTCGACGCGCCGCGCACGAAGCTGCGGTCGATCTTGATCGTCGAGAATTTGGTGCGGCTGAGATAGCTCAGCGACGAATAGCCGGTGCCGAAATCGTCGAGCGAGAGCTTGATGCCGAGCGCGAGCAATTCCTTCAGCACCGCGATCGCGTGCGGCGCCTCGTTCATGAACACCGACTCGGTGACCTCGAGCTCGAGGCGCTGCGGCGGCAGCCCCGTTTCGGCGAGGACCGAGGAGACCATCTTCGCGAAATTGCGGTTGTGGAGCTGCTCGAACGACACGTTCACCGCGACGCGCACATGCGGCGGCCAGTGCGCGGCTTCGCGGCAGGCGGTGCGCAGCACCCATTCGCCGATCGTGCCGATCAGCCGGGCTTGCTCCGCGAGCGGGATGAATTTGTCGGGCGGCACATTGCCCAATTGCGGGTTGGTCCAGCGCAGCAGCGCCTCGAACCCTTCCACCGCGCCCGTTTCGCTGGCGACGACCGGCTGATAGGCGAGGTGGAGCTCACCATTCGACTGGGCGCGGCGAAGCGCGATTTCCATCACGCGCCGCTCTTCTGCCTCGACGTGCAATTGCGGCTCGTAGGTGTGGAAAATGCCGCCGCCGAGATCCTTCGCCCGGAACAGGGCAAGGTCCGCCGAGCGGATCAGCATCTCGGCATTGGCGCCGTCGCGCGGACCGATCGCGATGCCCGCGCTCGCGCCGACGAAGATCGTGTGCTGGTCGACATCGTAGGACAGCGACAGCTCGTCGATGATCTGCTGGGCAAGGCGTTCGAGCCGCGCCTGATCCGCGCCGTCGTTGAAGACGATGCAGAACTCGTCGCCCCCGAGGCGGCCGCAAAGATCGTTCGGGCCGAGCATGGCCCGCAGCCGCTCGGCGGCGCGGCCGAGCAGGATGTCGCCGATCGCGTGGCCGAGCGTGTCGTTGATGTTCTTGAACCGATCGAGGCCGACGATCATCAGGCCGCAGCGGCTGCGCCATTGCTCGGCATGGGCCAGCGCTTCGCTGACGGCTTCGGACAAATGGAGGCGATTGGGGAGGCCGGTGAGCGTGTCGTAGCGCGCCATCCGGTTGATCTTGTCGGCCGAATGTCGCTCGGCAGTCACGTCGGTGCCGGTGCCGCGGAATCCGATGAACGCGCCGCGCTCGTCCTGCTCCGGCTCGCCGCTCAGCTCCCACCACAGGGTTTCGCCGTTGATCGCGACGGGCAGGATCAGGTCCTTGAACGGCTCGCGATATTTGATCTTGTCGGCCATCGTCCGCAGCGCGGCGGAGAAATTGCCCGTTTCCCAAGCCTCGCCGGCCAGGATCTGCAGGAAGGAGCGACCTTCGAGCGCGCTGGCATCGTCACCCAAGGCGAGGCCGAGGCGCGGGGAAACGGCGGTCAGGTTCTTCGCGGTATCGATCCGCCACGACCAGTCTGCATCGTGATGTTCGTGCTCGATCAACCGGATCTTCGCGCCTTGCGCCGCGGCGACGATCGAGCGCGACGCGCCTTGCTGGTTCGCCAGCGCACGCACGTTCGCGAGGCAGCGCGCAAAGAGCAGCGCATCGAACGCGATGGTGCCGACCGCCAGCGTCAGGAGCGGCCATCCCATGTGCATGCCGCTGAGTGCCACCAGCGACCCCACGCCAAGCGGCAGCGCCGAGGCGAGCGCAATGGTGGCCACAAGGGTGCCCACGAAGCTTTTGGGCAGGCTATCGTCCGAAGACTGAAGGCGGGCGCGTGTCACGCCTTCCGGTGTAAAAGCTCTTCGTTAGCAACCGGTAAGCGATTCGTTCAGGTTCGACGAGCCGACAGCCTCAGGCGGCGAGCGGCTGGATTTCGCCCGAAAGATACAGGTTGCGCGCCTTTGCGCGGCTGAGCTTGCCCGAGCTGGTGCGGGGCAGGGTGCGCGGGGGCACGAGCTCGACCACGCAGTTCATGCCCGTGATGCTGCGCACTTTTTCCCGAATGGCGTCGCGCAGGCGCGCCCGTTCCTCGAGATCCGACGTGCGGCACTGGACCAGGACGGCGGGCGTCTCTTCGCCCCCCGGCATGGTGATTGCGAAGGCGGCGATGTCGCCGGCCTTAAAGCCCGGCAGTTGCTCCACCGCCCATTCGATATCCTGGGGCCAATGGTTCTTGCCGTTGATGATGATCATGTCCTTGGCGCGGCCGACGATGTAGAGATAGCCGCCAGACATATAGCCCATGTCGCCGGTATCCAGCCAACCATCGACCAAGCAGGCGTCGGTCGCTTCCTGATCGCGGAAATAGCCGACCATCACCGACGGTCCCTGGCACCAGACCTTGCCGATCGCGCGCTCGGGCAGCGGGCTGCCATCTTCGTCGCGGATCTGGACGGTCATGTCCTTGGCGGGCTTGCCGCAGTTGACGACCGCGCGGAAACGCTGCGGGCCGTCATTGGCGGCCTTGCTTCCCGAAAGCTCGGTCTCTTCGACCAGCTCGACCTGAATGCCTTCGCCCGGCGGCATGATGGTGACGGCCAGCGTCGCTTCGGCCAGGCCGTAGCTCGGCAGGAACGCATGAGCATCGAAGCCCGCATCGGCGAAGGCGTCGACGAACGCCTGCATCACGTCCGGACGGATCATGTCGGCGCCGTTGCCCGCCAACCGCCAGCGCGACAGGTCGAAGCGATCCGAAGCGCGTGTCTGGCTCGACATGCGGCGGGCGCAGATGTCGTAGCCGAAGGTCGGCGAATAGCTGATCGAGGTGCCCGGGTTGCGGCTGATCAGATCGAGCCAGGCGAGCGGGCGGCGCGCGAAATCCTCGGTCTTCAGATAATCGACCGAAACCTGGTTCGCGACCGGCGACAGCATGCAGCCGACCAGCCCCATATCATGGTACCAGGGGAGCCAGGAAATGCAGCGATCGCTGTCCTGCAGCTCCATGCCGTGCGAGTGGGCCGAAAGATTGTTCAGCAGCGCGTGGTGCGTGACGGCGACGCCGTGCGGGAAGCGCGTCGAGCCGCTCGAATATTGCAGATAGGCGATGTCGTCGGTGTGCGCGGCGGGCAGCGGCGTTTGAGCGGCAGGTTTTGCAGCCAGCGCTTGCCACGAAAACGCCTCGACGTTCGCCTGGCGCGCGGCTTCCTCCGCCATGCTCGCCAGCTCTTCCGGGTAGATCAGCAGGCTCGGATCGCAGCTGTTGAGCTGCACCTTCAACTGATCGACATAGGCCGACGAGCCGCCGAAGGAGGTCGGCAGCGGCAGCGGCACCGGCCAGGCGCCGGCATAGACCGCGCCGAAGAACAGCGCCGCGAATTCGGGGCCGGTTTCCGCGATCAGCGCGATCCTGTCACCCTTGGCGACGCCGTGCGCGATCAGCCGATAGGCATGGGCCAGCGCGTCATGACGCAGTTCGGAATAGGGATAAGCGCGCGCAAGCGAGCCGCGGGCGTCGCAGAAATTGAACCCCCGGACGCCGCGCGCCGCATAGTCCAGCGCTTCCTGGAGCGTCGCGAAATCCGAAAAACGGCGCGGCAACGCGTCGTCGGTAGGGGTGGCAATCTGGTCCGTCATGTCTTCTGGGTACGACCCTGCTGTTCTTGCGGCGGGCGCTTGCATCATGGCGAGAAGCCCTTTTCCCTTGCTCTTCCGCCCCTTGCCGTTCGAAAGTCAACGCACGAGGCTTTGCACAATGTTCTCTTTATTCGACCGGGCGGTCAAAATCGGACGTGAGTGTGGCACAATCGTGGCGTAGCCGACGCTCGGATGGCGAAGCAAGGGCGCCCCGGCCGCTCGACGGGGCTGCGCTGGAGCGGCTGGCGCTGCGCTATGTCGAGCGATATGCGACCACGCGCGCCAAGCTGGCCGCCTATTTGCGGCGGAAGCTGAAGGAGCGCGGCTGGGCGGGGGACGATGCGCCTGACGTCGATGCCTTGGTCGAGCGGTTCGCTTCGCTGCGCTATGTCGACGATGCCAGCTTCGCGACGGCGCGCGCGGCCAGTCTGACCCGCCGCGGCTACGGCCCGCGGCGGGTGGCGGCGTCGCTGAAGGCCGCGGGCATCGATACGGACGACGCGGCGGAGGCGCGCGAGGCCGCGGAAGCGGCCGCATGGGACGCAGCGCTGGCCTTCGCGCGGCGCAAGAAAATCGGGCCGTTCGCGGCCGCCGAACCGGACCGCGCGGGGCGGGAAAAGGCGTTTGCGGCACTCCTTCGCGCCGGCCACGACGTCGTCACAGCGCGCCGCATTGTGCAGTCCGCGCCGGGAAGTGTCCCGCAATTGGACCAAGGTTAACGAGGCGTGAATCTTTGTTTCGATTCTAAGACGGTTTGAGTTATGCTGCCGGACACGGACTTTGGGGGTTAAGTCGCGTGACGATGGAGAGAATGATAGCATCGGTTCTCGATGCGCCTGCTGAACGCGGCTGGACGGATGAAGCGACATCTGGCCAAGTCCATGAACTTGAACGGCATTCCGGCACCGTCAAATGGTTCGACGCGACCCGAGGCTTCGGATTCGTGGTCGCCGACGGCGATGCCGGGGACGTGCTGATCCATTTTTCGGTGCTGCGCGACCACGGCCGACGCAGCCTGCCGGAAGGCGCCCGAGTCGAATGTCTGGCGGTGCGGCGCGAACGGGGCCTGCAGGCGCGGCGCCTTCTGAGCTTCGACCTGAGCACGGCGACCGGGCCGGACCTGGACCTTTTGTCCGCGCCGCGCGACCGGGTCGATCCGCTGGAGCTGACCGATCGGGCGGGTGCGCCCGAGCCGGTGACGGTCAAGTGGTTCAACCGGCTGAAGGGCTATGGCTTCCTGATCCGCTCTTCCGACAGCGCCGACGTGTTCGTGCATATGGAGACGTTCCGGCGCGCCGGCATCGTCGAGATTCTGCCGGACCTGCCGCTGATGGCGCGGATCGCGGACGGGCGGAAAGGCCCGCTCGCCATCTCGGTCTCCGCCCGAAACTGACGGACGCCTAAAGCCGCTTCCTTCCGCGCGCTCCGCTCGCTAAATGCGGCGCGCATGGGATTTCTGTCTTCGATCTTCACCTGGTGGAACGGCGCCACCTGGGGCACGTCGCTCTACACCCGTCGCTTCGGCGGCAAGATGGGCGAGGACCAGTGGGGCAATGTCTATTTCGAATCGAAGAAGCCCGACCGCATGGGCGTGACCCGGCGCTGGGTGATCTACAAGGGCTCGAACGACGCCAGCCGGGTGCCGCCCGAATGGCATAGCTGGCTGCACGGCCAGGCGGCGGATGTGCCCGACAAGGCCTTGCCGCCGGCGCGGCCGTGGCAGCAGGAGCCGGTGCCGAACCTGACCGGCACGCATCAGGCCTATCGCCCGCCTGGCGCGCTGGAGGCCGGCGGCCTGCGGCCGGCATCGACCGGCGATTACGAGGCGTGGAGCCCCGACCAGGCATGAACCGCTGGACTCTCGCCGGCCTCGCGGTCGCGCTTGCGGCCGTCGGCGGCGCGGCGATCGCGCTGCAGAACAATGTTTCGGCGCCGGTTTCGACCGCCGCGCCCAAGCCTTCGCCGTCGCCCAGCGAGACGCCGGTCGTGACGGGCAAGGAAACGCCGATGGCCGAACGAGTCGCGGTGATCGGCCTGCTCAACAAGCGCAACGGCATCTCGCGCGACCTGACGATGAAGCCGGGCCAGGCTTTTCGCGTCGGCGACGTGATCGTCCGCCTGCGCGCCTGCGAGACGACGGCGCCCTGGGAAGTGCAGAAGCTGACCGGCGCGTTCCTGCAGCTCGACGTGCAGGGCATCGACAAGCAATGGCGCCGGGTTTTCTCTGGCTGGCTCTACAAGGAATCGCCGTCGCTGAACGTGGTGGAGCACCCGATCTACGACGTCTGGCCCAAGAGCTGCGCGATGACGCACCCGGAAATCGGGCCGGCGACGACGCGTGTGTCGGCGGGATCGGCATCGGGCGGCAGCGCGCCGGCCAAGCGGTCGAGCGCGCCGAACTCCGCGCCCGAGCCCGAACCGTCGCCTTCGCCGACCGCGAGCGCCTCGCCCAGCAATCCGATATAGACGTCGCGCGGCACCTCGATCGCGCCGAGCGATGCGAGGTGCTCGGTGAGGAACTGGCAGTCGAGCAGCTTGTAGCGGCCGGCGCGCAGCCGGGCGACGAGGTGGGCCAGCGCCACTTTCGACGCGTCGCGCGCGCGTGAGAACATGCTCTCGCCGAAGAAGGCGCCGCCGAGGCTGACCCCGTAGAGCCCGCCGACCAGCGCGCCGCCCTGCCAGCATTCGATCGAATGGGCATGGCCGCGCGAATAGAGTTCGTTGCAAGCGCTCTCGATCTGTGCGTTGATCCAGGTCCCTTGCGCGCCGATCCGGGTTTCGGCGCAGGCCGCGATCACCTGGGCGAAGGCGCGATCGGCAGTGACTTCGAACCGGTCGGACTTCAGGACCTTCTTCAGCGACCGGGACAGGTGAAAGCCACCCAGCGGCAGGATGCCGCGGCTCGCCGGCTCGACCCAATAGACTTCGCGCGCACGCCGGCTGTCCGCCATCGGAAAGATGCCGGCGGCATAGGCGCGGAGCAGCAGATTGGTGTCGAGCGGGCGCATCGCCCGCAATCTAGCCTGTCGAACAAGCTCCTCAAAGGGGATGCGAACCGCTACAGCCGCGCCACTCCCCCTTGTTCCGGACTTTGTCGTGCAGCGTATCCTTCAACTCGCCTTCTGGCTCGCCGTGGCTTTGACGCTCTATTTCTGTTTGCGGCACGTCACCGTAGTCTTGCCGATCTCCGACAAGAAGCAGCACGCCTTTACGTTCGGTGGACTGACGCTGCTCGCGGGAATCGCCTATCCGCACCGGAAGATCTGGGCGGAGGCGTTCGCGCTATCGGGCTTCGGCGCGTTGATCGAGTTCATCCAGCCCTATTTCGGACGGGACAAGGACGTGAAGGACTGGATTGCCGACACGATCGGCATCCTGGTCGCACTGGTCGTGATCTCCGTCCTGCGCCGCTTGCTGGCGCAGCGCGACAAGGAGGCTCAGGCGCGAGGCGCCTGATCCAGCCATTCCTGGAATGCGCGCCAGGGCAGGGGCTTGTCGAAACGGATGCCGGCTGCGTCGCCTTTTACCCAGCGCACTTCGGCGTTGGTCGCGCCAACGCCTTCCAGCACGACGACGATAGGCTCGCCGCGCATCAGCGGCTCCTCGGAGCGGCAGCTCAGGCCGCCGATCGAAATGTCGATGATGTCGCCCATGATCGGTTCGCCTTCGCCGATCAGTTTGATCGTGCCGCGGCGCACGAAGCGCGGTGCGCGGGGCCGGACACGCAGGAGCGAGCTCCGCTCTTCCCGCAGGATCGCCTCGACATTGACGGGGCGGTCGAACGCAATGCCCGCTGCGCTGCCTTTGACCCAGCGCACGGTGCCGATCATCTGCTTGTCGGACCGCAGCTCGAGCGTGACCACCTGGCCGATCGTCGGCGGGTAGAGGCAATCGAACATCAGACCGCCGGCCGACAGGTTCCGCACCACGCAGAGCTGATCGTTCCCGTCCCAGATCACCCGGCCGACGCGCAGCACGGAAATGTGCCGTTCGCCCGTGCGGCGTTCGGAGTAATCCTCTTCGAGGTCGTAGGCGGGGGCGACGGCGTTGTTCACAGGTCCGCGATAGCGGGAATCGCCTAATTTCCACTTAAAGCGGGGCGACCCCGCCGACCGAACTTTCCTGCTAGCCGCGCATCGCCGGGCTGAAGGTCAGCTCGAAGGAATTCCAGCCCAGTTCATACAGTTCGGGTGGAAGATGCAGCGGCGAGCAGCGCACCACCGAGGCGATCGCGGCTTCCGCCATGTCGTCGGCATACATCTGATTTTCCGCCGTGACGCCGCTTTGCGAGAGCACCATCGGCAATCCGACCACGCTTCCGTCGGGTGCATAGCGGACGGCGATTCGCGTGGTGATCCGCCGCCCGTCGCTGGTGACGCGCGGCGAACGGTAGCAGCGCTGCACCTGCGCGGCGGCGTCGGCGATGACCTTGGCTTCTATGGCGGCGGGCAGGCGCCTGGACGCGAAAACCTGTTCGCGCTCTCCGGCGCAGCCGGCCAGCAACGCCGCGCTTCCGACAAGAAAAACAAGATTTCGCAACATCATAGCCGCGGAAATATAGGCAGCGCCTCGGATTGTTCGAGAGCCTCTATAGCATGAATGCGGCCGCTGCGGGATTCAGCCGCGCGGCGGCTTGGGCGGACCGCGGCGGCCCTGCGGACGGCCGCCGGGGCCGGACGGCTTGGGACCGCCCGGACCGGAGGGTTTGGGACTGCCGCCGGGACGATTGGGCGGCGGCCGACGTTCGCCGCGGCCGACGACGGGCGCGGGCGCAGGCACGCGCCGCTCCGGCGTGCCGCGGCCGGGCATGACCGAATAGCCTTCCTTCAGAAGCCGGGTGAAAGCGGAGCGCACATTGGTCGCGATTGCGGCCTGCACGTCCTCCGGCAGATCGGCGAGCGTCACGTTCGCGTGAATCGCGTTGATGTCGCGCAACAGGGTGTTGGGCAGCCCCTTGGAGGCCGTCTTCAACGCCTGGACCGCATCGATCACGGCGGAGAAGATGATCTCCTGCATCAGTTCGTTGGCGCTCTTCGTCATGTTGCCCCTGTAGCGTTCCGTGCGGACAATGGTAGCGGGTTGATCGCGATTGAGGAGAGCTAAATGGCGCGAGGGGAGGCACATGTTCCCGTGCTGATCGGCGGCGGACAGGTGACCTGGCGTGGTGCGCCTGCGCGTTCTCCCGAGCTGTCGCCCGCCGGGTTCATGGCCGAAGCGGCGCGACGCGCGCTGGCCGATGCCGGTGTGCAGGCGGCGTCGATCGATCGGATCGCCGCGGTGCGGATGACGGCCGATAATCGGCCGCCCGGCGTTCATCCCTTCGGCACCGCGAACAACGTGCCGCGTGCCGTCGCCCGACGAATCGGGGCGAATCCCGCGACCGCGATCTATGGCGTGATCGGTGGCCAATCGCCCCAGGCGTTCGTCAATGAATGCGCCGAGGCATTGCACGCGGGTGAATGCGAGATGGCGCTGATCGTCGCAGGAGAAGCAACCGGCCTCGAACGGGCTGCGCTGCGAGCCGGGATGGAGCTCGACTGGTCCGAGCAGGTCGACGGCGACTGCGACGATCGGGGGTCGGGCGATCTCAAGATTAACCGGGCCGAGGTACGGCACGGGATGGTTTTACCGGTGCTCGTCTATTCGTTGATCGAACAAGCGCTCCGGGCTCGGCTTGGGCGCAGCCGGGACGCGCACGCACAGGCGATGGCGGAGCTGTTCGCCGGCTTCAGCGAGGTTGCTGCCGCCAATCCATATGCCCAGTTTCCGGTCGAGCGCAGCGCGGCGTTTCTGCGGACCGAAAGCGCCGACAACTATCGGGTCAGCGATCCGTATCTGAAGTGGCTCGTCGCGCAGGACGCGGTGTCGCAGGGCGCGGCAGTGCTGATGACGACCGAAGCCAAGGCCGACGAGCTCGGCGTCCCCGCCGACAAGCGCATCTATCTGCACGGCTATGCGACGGTGTCGGATCTGCCGTTGATCGAGCGGGCGGACATGGGCGCTTCCCGCGCCGCCGCGCTTGCCGCCCGCGCGGCGTTGGACATGGCGGGTTGGCAACCGCAGCACGTCGATCTTGCCGACATCTATAGCTGCTTTCCCTGCGCCGTGACGGCCGCATGCGAGGCACTGGACTTCACCGCCGACGACGGGGCGCGGCTGACGGTGACGGGCGGGCTGCCATATTTCGGCGGCGCCGGGAACGGCTATAGCCTGTTCGCGATCGCCGAAATGATCGCACGCCTGCGTGCGCGCCCAACCGCCAAGGGGCTGATCACCGCGAATGGCGGCTTCATGTCGAAGGAATCGGTCGGGCTCTATTCGGCCAAGCCGCCTGCAGACTGGCGGCCGCTTGGCGTTTCCGGGCTCGACGCAGAGGCAGCGCGCGGCCGGTTCGAGGTAGATACCAATCCGAGCAGCGGTATGATCGAGACGTTCACCGTCGCCTATGCGAAAGGGGTCGCGACCCGGGCGCTCGTCATCGGACGCACCGAAGCGGGCAGGCGCTTTGCCGCCGCCTCCGAGCAGCCGGGCACGATCGCTCAGGTGCTGGCGAGTGAGCCGATCGGCAGGCGCGTGACCGTTCAGCCCGGCGAGCGCACCAACGTCTTTCGCTTCGCCTAGCGATAGCGGGCGAGCATCGCGTCCACTTCGGGCTTGTGGGCGACGAGCCAGGCGTCGAGATCGGCGCGGAGCTTGTCGTCGCCGCGGCGCACGCCCATCGAGACGTCGAACTGCATCGGCAGCAATGGCCCGTCCGCGGGCGGCACCGGACTCAGTTTCAGCGGGACCGGCGAGCTTTTCGCGTACCAGACGGCGACCGGTCCCCAGACCAGCGCGACGTCGATCGCGCCCGACGCGACCGCACGCATGATCGGCGCCTGCGGGTCCGCATCGGCATAGTCGCCGTAGATCAGATAGCCGCGCACGTTCTGGACGATGCCGCGATTGGCGAGCGCGTGGGCGGGCGGCGTGTTCGCGCCATCGTCGCCGACAAGCTGCACGCCGATCTTCAACTCCTTCAGCCGCGAATCGTCGAAGCTGGCGAGATCCAGTCCGCGGTCGGCGCGCGTCACGAACATATATTGGCCACGATAATAGGGACGGGTCGTCGCCACCATTTCGACAGCGCTGCCGATGCCGGGGATCAGGTCGCACGCGCCGGCTTTGAGCGTGTTGCGGACATTGCCGCGCCGCTGCGCCCACCAGGTATAGGCAACCTGTTTGCCCCAATCGGCGGCGATCCGCTCGACCAGCTTGTTCTCGAAGCCTTCGCGCTTCGCGTTGGAAAAGGGCATGTTGTTTGGGTCGGCGCAGACGCGCAGCGCAGGCGGCGCATCGGCCGAGAGCGCGAGGAGGAGCGCCGCCAGCATCTCTAGAGCGTGTAGAGATAGGCCGCGATGTCGCGGGCCTGAGGTTCGGTCACGCCCAGCTCCGGCATCACGGTTTGCGGATCGATCGCGCGGGGGTGCTGGACCCAGGCGATCAGGTTCTGCGGCTGGTTCTCGAGCTTGCCGGCGAGATAGACCTGGCCGCCAATGCCTTTGAGCGACGGGCCGACCTTGCCCGAGGCCTGCGGCACGCGCGGGATGGTGTGGCAGCCGCCGCAGCCATAGTCCTGCACAAGCTGCCAGCCCTTCACGGGATCGCCGCCGGTCAGGATGTGCGCGCGGGTCGCGAGCTGCCGCTCGGCATCGAAATAATTGTAGGTGTAGGCGGCAGCCGTCAGCACCACGAGCAGCCCAGCGCTCCAGCCGAGGATGCTAGCGGAGCGCATCGGCCCGCCTTTCCGGCCGGAACAGCCGCGCCATCAGGATCAGCGCCGCGCCGGCATGCGCGAGGCCGCCCGGAATCCACATGATGAGGCCGGCGAGCTGCTGGTCCTGCGCGGGCGTGAGGCCGAACGGCGTCATGCCCATCGCGGCATAGCCGGCGTACCAGGGGCTCGACGAGAAGGCCATCAGCGCGCCGAGCCCGCCGCCGATCAGCGAGGTGACGAACAGGCAAGCCGCCGCGGTCAGTGCATTGCCCCGTGCCGCGCGCGTCATCGCCCACCAGAACAGCAGTGCGGAGACGAGGAACGAGAGGTGCTGGGCGATGTGCCAGCCCTCATGACCGAGCGCGCGATCGAACAAGGCCGGTGCGTGCCACAGGATCAGCGAGAGCGCTTGCAGCCCGGTCGCGATCGCCGGATCGGCGAGGCCCTGCCACCAGCGTGCGCCGCCGCTGAGCCCTTGGCGCAGTCCGGAGGGCAGGCCCCAGAGCATCACGCCGAGCGGCTGCGACACCGCGATCAGCAACGCGGCGGGGACCATAATCAGTTCGTGCTCGATCATGTGGAGGGTGAAGCTGCGCTCGCCGCCTTCGTGCAGGGGCGACACCACGGCGAGGACGAGCACGATCCAGCCCGCGGCGAAGCGCCAGGCGTGACGGCGGTTGCGCTCGCGTCCGCCGTCCGATCGGCGCTGCAGCCGGACATAGCCGATCGCGTAGAGCAGAGCGGAGAGCAGCAGCGGCAGCGTCACGCTCGGCGCGAGCGTCCAGCCCGGCGCTTCTTCCGGCAGCCGGTGCGCGCCGGCGTGCAGGATCGCGAGCGCAATCATCCGAAGCACCGCGGCAGGAAGAACGTCGCCGACGTTTGCATGAACAGCGCGACGGCGAACAGCGCCGCCATCAGCGCGCCGACATAGGCCAGGAACAGGCGGGCGCCGTCCTCGCGTTCGCGCGCGCGCCAGCTCACCAAGCCGCCGAACGCGATGATGGCGATGCCGATCAGCCCGATCAGCAGCATCAGGACCGGGTTCGCCGCGCGGCAATTGTTCTGGACGAAATCGGAGCCGAGCTGGTGCGCGAACACCCAGCCAATGCCCGCGCCGAGCATCCCGCTCCAAGGGACAAGCAGGTATTTCGCCCGCTCGACGATCTCGCGCTTCACCACCGCGGCACCCAGTAGAGCAGCAGGTAGATCGGCAGCCAGGTGATCCAGACGAACCGCCAGTAGAGCGAGTTCTCGCTCGTATCGACAAAGCGCCGAGGCTGCTCGCCATGCCGGGTGTACATCAATGCCAACAGCACCAGCGTGTCGATCCAGTCGGTGATGATGTGGGTCGTGTGCAGCAGCAACAGCATCCACATGACCGACCCGTACGGATTGTCGGTCCATGAGACGTTGAGCACGCCGAATTCGAACGCGCGGATCACGACCAGAATCGCGCCGATCGCGGCCATGACCGGCAGCAGCAGCCGCACTGTCCCGAGCCGCATCGCCTCGGCGTCTCTTTTCAGGATCGTGTTCGGGATCTCGCTGAGCAGGATCACGATCGTGAACAGCGTTCCCGGCAGCAGCCCCGGCGGCTGGAACGGCGGCGGCGGCCAGCTCTCTTGATGCGCGTGGAGGAAGAAATAAGCGCCGCCCGCCATTGCGAACGCCGCGCCTTCGATCAGCATGAAGGCAATGATGCCCCACCAGGTGAGGCTGCGGTTGCCGAAGGCGTAATCCGGCAATGCGGACAGGTCTCGTTCGAAGCGATAGGGCGCAGTCATAGCACTCCCGGCTCCTTGGCCTTGGGCCAGAACCAGAAGACCAGCGCGATCGCGACCGGGATCGACCCCCAGACGATCGCCCAGGGCGTGAAGATCGAGCCGATGAACAGCGCCGTCGTGAATATCGCCGAGACGAAAGGCCAGATCGTCGGGCCGGGCGCGGGCTCGCGGATGTCGGGTTCGGCGTCGATCACCGTCGTCAGCACTGTCTCGCGCTCGTCGACCTTGAGGCCGCTCGCGACCGGCAGCGCGCCCTCCGCGTCCCACAGCGGCGTGCGGCTGGAGACGATCGGGATGTGGGCGAAGTTATAGGGAGGGGGCGGGGAAGTGGTTGCCCATTCGAGGCTCGCGCCGCCCCAGGGATTGGGGCCGGCATGCACCCCGCGCGACCAGGACAGGACCACGTTCAGCACGAACAGCAGCACCGCCACCGCGATGATGAACGCGCCGACCGTGGAGACGAAGTTCAGCGTCCCCCAGCCCATGTCCGCCGGGTAGGTATAGACGCGCCGCGGCATGCCCATCAGCCCGATCCAGTGCATCGGCATGAAGGTCAGGTTGAGGCCGACGAACAGCAGCCAGAAGCTCCACAGCCCGAGCGTCTTCGACATCATCCGCCCGGTGAATTTCGGGAACCAGTAAGTGACTGCGCCCAGCAGCGGGAACACGCCGCCGCCGATCAGCACGTAATGGAAGTGCGCGACGACGAAATAGGTGTCGTGCATCTGCAGGTCGAGCGGCACGCTCGCGACCATCACGCCTGACATGCCGCCGATCACGAAGGTGACGATGAAGGCGACGACGTAGAGCAAGGGCAGCTCGAAACGCGGCCGCCCGCTCCAGATCGTCGCGATCCAGCAGAAGATCTGCACGCCGGCCGGGATCGACACGGTCATGCTGGCCGCCGTGTAGAAGGCATAGCCGAGCCGCGGCAGGCCGGTCGCGAACATGTGGTGCACCCACAGGCCGAAGGCGAGCAGCCCGATCGAGACCAGCGACAGGACCATGTAGGGATAGCCGAACACCGGCCGGCCGGTGAACGTCTCCGTCATCTGGCTGACGAAGCCGGTCGCGGGCAGGAAGATGATGTAGACCTCCGGATGGCCGAAGAACCAGAACATGTGCTGCCACAGCAGCGGATCGCCGCCTTCTGCGGGATTGAAGAACTGCGTGCCGACCAGACGATCCGAGATCAGCATGCTCGAAGCGAGCGCGACCGCCGGCATCGAGAAGATGACCATCAGGTTGGTCACCAGCGTCCCCCACACGAACAGCGGCATCCGGTCCAGCCGCATGCCCGGGGCGCGATGCTTCAGGACGGTCGCGACGAGCGAGACCGCGACAGCCAGCGCCGCGACTTCGGTGAAGGTGATCATCTGCGCCCAGAAATCGACGCGCTTGCCGGGGCTGAATTGCGGGCCCGAGAGCGGCACATAGGCGAACCATCCCGCGTCCGGGCCGATGTTCATCGCGAACGCGATCCACAGCATCACGCCGCCGGCCAGGAACATCCAGTAGCTGAAGGCGTGCAGCCGCGCGAAGGCGACGTTTCGCGTGCCCAGCATCAGCGGCGTCAGATAGATCATCACCGCGTCCATCACCGGCACGGCGAAGAGGAACATCATCGTCGTGCCGTGCATCGTGAAGAGCTGATTGTAGCGATCGGCGGTGATCAGCCCGCTCTCAGGCGTCGCCAATTGCGTGCGCATGATCAGCGCCAGCACGCCCGCCAGCACGAAATGGATGAAGGCCGTCACCAAATAGCGGCGCCCGATCTCCTTGTGATCGGTCGTCATCAGCCAGCCGATCAGGCCCGCCGGACGGCTCCAGGTCCGCGTCAGCCGGTCATGCAGCTCCGCGCCTTGTAGCTCCGCCCCGTCGCGCGCGATCATTTGAGCGTCTCGAGATAGGCGACGAGCGCGTCCAGCTCGCGCGCCTGCAGGCCGATATACGGCATCTTCGTGCCCGGCTTCACGCCCTGCGGGTCCGCGAGCCAGGCGTAGAGCGCGCCGCGGCTCATCTTCATCGTGCCCGCCGCGATCGTCGGGCGGCTGGCGATATGCGTCAGGTCGGGCGCCACCTGCGCGCTCGCACTGGTGCCGGAGATATTGTGGCAGGTCGCGCACTCGCGGGTGGTGAAATAGGTGAGGCCCGCCTGTTGCGTGGGAGTGTTCGGCGCGGGCGCTTCGGCCTGCTGACGCGCCCACCAGGCGCGGAACTGCGCTTCGGGCTCGACGGTGACGGTCAGCGCCATATGCGCGTGCTGCGCGCCGCAATATTCGGCGCATTGCGAGCGATAGGTGCCGGCCTTGCGCGGCAGGAAAGCGATGTCGATCGTGCGGCCAGGGATCATGTCCTGCTTGCCGGCGAGGTTCGGGACCCAGAAGCTGTGGATCACGTCGTTCGACTGCAGCTCGATATGGGCGGGCCGGCCGGCGGGGAGGTGGAGTTCGTTGGCGGTGCGCAGGCCGTCGCTCGGGTTCGCGCCCAGATACTGGACGTCCCACCACCATTGATTCGCGGTCAGCCGGATGCGGACCGGTTCACCGTTGTTGTCGTAGTTCGCCATCGCGCGATCGGTGATCCAGCTCGCAAAGGCGAGGCCGATCAGCGTCACCGTCACGACGCCGACCCACACGCGAAACGCGCCCGGTATGCCCGCCTCGCCTTCGCGATGACGCCGCAGGATCGCGGCGGCGAGGAAGGCGATGACGAACAGGTAGAAGACGCCGCACACGACCAGGAACACGACGAAGAGCGTGTTGAACGCGCCGTCATGTGCGCCGGCGGCGGGCGTGATCGACTGCACGCCGGCGCAGCCGGAGAGTGCGGACATTCCGACCAAGACCCAAAGCCGGTTTGGGCTGAGCCTCATTGCGCCGGCACCTGCACGGCAGACGGGTCGGCGTTGGTCGGCTTCTCCGGCTTGGCGAGCGTCGGCGGGTAGGTCGTCGACATGGTGTCGTTCCGGCTCGGCGCGGCGTCCTTGGGAACATTGGCCGAGAGCGAGCGGACATAGGCGGCGATCTGCCACATCTGCTGGTCGGTCAGCTTGCCGCGCCAGCTCGGCATGCCGTTCGGACGGCCCTGGTCGATCGTGGCGACGATCTGCTCCATGCGGCCGCCATAGCGCCATTTGTCGTCCATCAGCGGCGGGCCCATGCCGCCGCCGCCATTGGCGTGGCAGCCGACGCAGTTCATCTGCATATAGAGCCGGCCGCCTTCGCTGACCGCGCTGGCGTTGCCTTCGTACATCTTCGCGCGCGGGTCTTCCGGGCCACCCGCACCCGCGCCGGGATACAGATCGGATGTTTGCGCGACTGATCGCGTCTCGGGCAGCGGCTGGCCGCGCGTCTCCCGCGCTTCCCGGTCGCAGCCGGCGAGGAGGGCGAGAGCAAGAACCATCGATCCTCCCCGGGACGGGGAGGGGGACCGCGCGCGCCAGCGCGTGGTGGAGGGGGCCCCGACGATGGTGCAGGTGACAGGGCCCCCTCCACCATGCTGCGCATGGTCCCCCTCCCCGTGCCGGGGAGGATCTTTAGGGAAGGACGAAGTCATAGAGCATGCCTCCGCCTGTGGTTTTGCCGGGCAGGTCTTGCGTCGCCGCCGCGAAGCCTAGCGCCGCGGTCGGATCGCGCGGATCGAGGCCGCCGGCGACGACCGCACCGGCCCAGCCGCCGACGCCGGACAGCACCGCGATGTGCTGCTTGCCGTCGGGGCCGCGATAGCTGATCGGCTGGCCGATGATCCCGGAGCCGGTCTTGAACTGCCAGAGCAGCTTGCCGTTCGTGGCGTCGACCGCCTTGAACCAGCCTTCCATCGTTCCGTAGAAAACCACGTCCCCGGCAGTGACGAGCGCGCCGCTCCACAGCGGCAGGTCTTCCTTGATCTCCCACACCGCCTTGCGCGCGCCGGGGTCCCAGGCGGTAAAGACGCCGCGATTGCCGCCCGGCCCGGCATACATCTTCACGTCGGCGCCGACATAGGGCGTGCCGGCGATATAGTTCGCCTGCATCGCGCCCACGTCCATGCACAGGTTGATGTGCGGGATGTAGACGAGCTTGGTGCGGGGCGACCAGGCGGCGGGGTTCCAGTCCTTCATGCCCGGCGCCGCGGGGCAGATGCCGCGCACGACCTTGCCCTGGTGCGGTTCTTTTTCGGGGTTGGGGATCAGCCGGCCCGTCTTGCCGTCGATGCCTTTATAGCCGTTGATATAGCCATAGGGCGTGGCGGCGATGACCTCGCCGGTCTCGCGATCCATCACGTAGAAAAAGCCGTTGCGCTCCGCCCGCATCAGGACGTGACGGAGCCGGCCGTTCACTTTCATGTCGATCAGGATCTGCTCGTTGATCGCGTCATGATCGAACAGGTCGTGGGGCGAGAACTGGTAGAACCAGCGCGCTTGCCCCGTGGAGATGTCGCGCGCGAAGATGCCGGCCGTCCATTTGTTGTCGCCCGGCCGCTGGTCCGGGTTCCACGGGCCCGGATTGCCGGTGCCGTAATAGATCATCTTCAGCTGCGGGTCGTAGCTGATCCAGCCCCAGGGATTGCCGCCGCCGATCTTCCAGGCCTCGGCCGGCCAGGATTTCACGCCCAGATCCTGCCCGCGGTCCATCGCATAGAAGGGGTGGAAGCTCGGGCCGATCAGCACCTCCTTGTCCGGACCGGTCGAATAGGCGCGCCAGGCGACTTTGCCCGAGCCCGCGTCGAGCGCCGCCAGCCAGCCGCGCACGCCCATCTCGCCGCCCGAGCTGCCGACCAGCACTTTGCCGTCGGCGACCAGCGGCGCCATCGTCACCGTCTCGCCCTTGTTGATGTCGCCGAGCTTGGTGCGCCAGATTTCCTTGCCCGATCCGGCGTCGATCGCGATCGTGTAGCCGTCCAGCGTGTTCAGGAAGATGCGGCCATTGTCGTAGAACACGCCGCGATTGACGACGTCGCAGCAGGCCACGCCCTGCGCCGCCGCGGCGGGCTTCGGGTCGTACTTCCATTTGACCGGCGCGCCGTCCTGCGAAAGGTCGAGCGCATAGACGTAGTTGGGGAAAGGCGTGACGACGTACATCGTCGAGCCCACCACCAGAG
The DNA here is from genome assembly GCF_042678385.1 of Sphingomonas tabacisoli. Lineage (NCBI taxonomy): Bacteria > Pseudomonadati > Pseudomonadota > Alphaproteobacteria > Sphingomonadales > Sphingomonadaceae > Sphingomonas > Sphingomonas tabacisoli. The sequence goes on along the minus strand of NZ_JBHUDY010000001.1, from coordinate 2,329,116 downwards.
GCGCGGCTTCATGACCCTTCACGATGCCGGTCGAGAATGTGAAGGAAAGTTTCAGCCGGCCGACATTGGCGCGATTGATCTGGTCGAGCCCGCTGAAGCGCGTGCTCGCATAGTCCTTCGCCGGCATGGTCCACTGGCCGTCGTCCGGCTGCGCCTGAGCTCCGATCGCGGCCGTACCCGCCAGCCACGCAATAACGAAGGTCCGCAATTTCTTGCGCAACCGCTTTCCTCCCGCCGCCGGCTTCTATCGCACAGCGATCTTCTTTGCTCTGCCGGTAAACCCCGGTTTTTCGGCAAAGTTCCGCCTGCGAAACCGACTCAAAACGAGCCGGCCACTTTCCCTAACCTGCGTTAATTTAACGGGATTATGCGATCATACGGGACGCGCGAGTGTTGACGAATCCGCGCCGGCGCTGGCAGTCGAAATATCGTGGATCGATTCATCCGATCGGCCTTCGGCTCCATCTGGTCATTGGAGTTATTGCTCGCGCTGCGGCAGCGGCCGGAGCATCGCTGGACGCGTGCCGAGCTGATCGAGGAGCTGCGGGCGAGCGAGCAGGTTCTGACGCGCAGCACGGCCGATCTGGTCGCGGCCGACCTGGCGTCGGTGGATGAAGAAGGGCGCACCCGCTACGCGCCGGCCTCGCCTGCTTTGGACGAGTCGGTGCGGGAAGTGGTCGCGCTTTATGCGGCGCGGCCGGCAACGGTTCGCCGATTGATCGTGGGCGGCAAGTCGGACTCGATCGCGAGCTTCGCGGACGCGTTTCGCTTTCGAAGGAAACCGGGGGAATGAGCGCACCGAACGAGTGGTTTCCGACGGCAGTCTATCTGCTGTGTTTCGTCACCAGCGCGACCTGCGCATGGCTGCTGATGCGCAGCTATCTGCGCGTGCGCGGAAACCTGCTGTTCTGGAGCGCGCTCTGCTTCGGGCTGCTGGCGCTCAACAACCTGATCGTGATCCTGGACCTGCTGGTCTTCGCCGATATCGACCTTGGCCTTTACCGGCTGTTGGCCTCGCTCTCGGCGATCGGCGTCTTGCTGTTCGGCTTCATCTGGCGAGGGGACGAGGCGTGACCAACGAGCTCAACGCGTTCCTGAGCGGCGCGATCACGCTCGGTTTCTTCGTTGCCGGGCTGTTCTTCGCGCGCTTCTGGCGGCGCACCGGCGACGGACTGTTCGCCGCCTTCGCCGCCGCGTTCGCGCTGCTGGGACTGAACCAGGGCCTGCTCACGCTGTCCGCGATTCCGGTCGAGGAGCGCAGCCCGCTCTACCTGATCCGGCTGGCCGCGTTCCTGATCATCATCATCGCGATCGTGCGCAAGAACGCGCGGGGATCAGCCGACTAGCGCGCCGGCTCGACGCATTGCCCGATCGCGGCACGAAGCTGCTCGATCGTGAACGGCTTGACGAGCACCCGCACATCCTCGGGGCGGTTGCCGATCGAATCCGGGTCGGCATAGCCGGTAATCAGCAGCCCCGGCAGGCCGGGCGCATGCTCGCGGGCCTTGCGCAGCAGTTCCGAGCCCGAGATCGTGGGCATCGCATAATCGGTGATAAGCAGATCCCAGTCGCGCTCGCCGGACTTCAGCCGGCGCACCACGGTGTTGCCGTCGCGCGCGGCGCTGACCTCGTGTCCAAGCTCGGACAGCATCGCGGCGGTCATCGCCCGCACGCCTTCGTGATCGTCGACCAGCAGGACCTTCAGCGGGCGGCTCGTCTGCTGGGCCGTCGCATCGCGCGCCGCCAAGGGAAGGACGGCGGTTTCGCCCGGCGCGCGCGGCAACCAGATGGTGACCACCGTTCCGCGCCCGACCTCGCTCTCGATCACGACGGCGCCGCCGGACTGGCGCGCAAAGCCGTAGACCATCGACAGCCCGAGGCCCGTGCCCTTGCCGACCGGCTTGGTGGTGAAGAACGGCTCCATCACCTGTTCGAGCATTGCGGGCGCGATGCCTTCGCCGGTGTCGGTGACCGACAATGCCACATAGTCGCCGGGCGCCAGCGACAGCGCAGCGGCGTCCTTCGCCTGGCGATTGGCGGCCGAGATGGTGATCGTGCCGCCCTCGGGCATGGCGTCGCGCGCATTGATGACGAGGTTCATCAGCGCGAGCTCGAGCTGGGTTTCGTCGGCAAAGGCGTTCCAGCCCTTGTCCATGCCGTCCCAGCGGATCTCGACCAGTCCGCCGAGCGTGTGCGCGAGCAGATCGTTCAGCCGCGCCGACAGGTCCTTGAGGCCGATCGCCGCCGGCTGCAGCTTTTGCCGGCGCGCGAAGGCGAGCAGGCGACGGACCAGCTCCGTGCCCTGTTCGGCCGCATGGCGCGTCATGCCGAGGATCTTCTTCTGCTCGTCGGCGAGCTCCAGCCGCCGCTCGATCAGGCCGATGCCGCCAAGCACGGCCGCCAGCAGGTTATTGAAATCGTGCGCGATGCCGCCGGTGAGCTTGCCGATCGCATCCATCTTGTGCGCCTGAAGCAATTGCTGCTCCAGCGCCTTCCGCTCGGTCACGTCGAGCAGCGTGCCGGCGAACTCGCCCGGGCCGCCGTCCTCGCTCGGCAGCAGCACCGCCTGGTCGAGGAAGTGCCGGTATTCGCCGTTGCTCGCCTGCCAGCGATATTCGATCGAGAAGCCGCCCGTCTCCCGCCGCGTGGCGAGGGCCGCGAGCACGCCTTCCTTGTCGTCCGGGTGCAGCCGTTCTTCCCAGATCGCGGGCTTCTCGGCCACCTGCTCGATCGAGTAGCCCGTGATGGCTGCAAGGTCGCCGCTGATGAAGTCCGGCCAGCGGGGGCTGCGGTCGAGCGGCTCCAGATAAAGCACGATCGGCAGCGAATTGATGATCGCCGCCTGCCGCTGCTCGGCGATCCGCAGTTCCTGTTCGGCCCGGATAAGCTCGGCGGTGGTCTTGAGGTTCGCTTCGAGCAATTCCTCCTGCTCCAGCGCCTTGCGCTGGATCTCGCGCCGCATCCGGTAGAGATCGACGAACACCGCGACCTTGGAACGCAGCACGACCGGCTCGACCGGCTTGAACACATAGTCGACCGCGCCCATCGAATAGCCGCGGATCAGGTGCTCGTTCTCCTTGTTGACCGCCGACAGGAAGACGATGGGGATGCGCTTCGACTGTTCGCGGCCGCGGACGATCTGCGCGACTTCGTAACCGTCCATGCCGGGCATGTAGACGTCGAGCAGGATGACCGCGAACTCGTCCTTCAACACATGGCGCAGCGCTTCTTCGCCCGACCGCGCCTCGACGATGTCGGCAACGTCTTCCAGCACCGTCCGGATCGCAAGCAGGTTGCGCTCGTCATCGTCGACGACGAGCACCCGCGCGCGGTCCGGATCGGTCGGCACCGGACGCAAGCGCGGCTGATCGGCGGGGGACAAGTCCATCACAATGGCCTGCTGGGTCGCCAAGGCTTACTCGGCCGCGGACCGGGTGATCGGCTCGGCGATCAGGCCCGACCGGCCGCGCGCACGGTCGATCCACACGCGCAGCAGCGCCAGCAGCAGGTCGATGTCCACCGGCTTCGCGATATAGTCCGATGCACCGGCATCGAGGCACTTCTGCCTGTCGCCCTTCATCGCCTTCGCGGTGACCGCGACCAGCGGCAGATCGGCCAAGGCCGCACGCTCGCGGATCTGCTGCATCGTCTCGTACCCGTCCATTTCCGGCATCATGATGTCGATCAACGCGATATCGATGCCCGGAGTTTCCTCCAGGATACGAATGCCGTCGCGGCCGCGTTCGGCATGCAGCACCTCGGCGCCGAAGCTTTCCAGCACGCTGGTCAGCGAGAAGATGTTCCGGATGTCGTCGTCGACGATCAGGATCTTCGTATCGGCGAGCTCCGGCGCTGCGCGGCGCGGTGCCGGCGCTTCCTTGCCAGACACGTTTCGCTTGCCGCGACGCAATGCCGGGCCGATCGCGCCGGGCAGAGCCTCGAGACTGTGGACGATGGGCACGTCGCGCTTGGCGGCGAGCTTTGCCATCGTGCTGCGCACCGCCGGGCTTTCGTCGCCTCTGCTGACGATCAGCACCGGCGGCCGCAAGTTCGCCAACGCCGTCAGTTCCCGCGCCGCGGCGCCGGACTCGGCGCCGGCAAGGATGACCAAGTCGAACTGGTCGATCTCATGCTGCTCCTGCGCGCGGGCCAGCGTGGAGGCCGTTGCCACCTCGACCAGCGGATCGGCGATCGCATGGCCGATCATCTTGCGGTCGCCAGCGGCGCCGCCGACGATCAGCACGCGCCGCTCGGCACGGTTGATGTGCTCGGCGATCGAGCGGAACACCTCGACCAGATGCTCGCGATCGGCGGGCTTCTCGGTCACGCTGAACGCGCCCATGCGCGATACGTCCTTGGCGTCGGTCGCGCCGGAGATCACGTGGATCGGCAGATGCCGCGTCTGCGGGTCGTGCTTGATCAGGTCGAGCAGCACGAACCCGTCGATGTCGGACAGGCCGAGATCGAGCGTGATCGCATCCGGCTGGAGCTTGCGCGCCAGCGCAAGGGTGCCGGCGCCCGCGGTCGACACCACGCCCTTCAGCCCCGCCTCGCGCGCGAGATCGAGCAGGATCGACGCGAAAGTCACGTCGTCCTCCACGATCAGCACGAACGGATCGGTGCCGAGATTCTCGCGATCGTCGACCACTTCGGTGGTGACCGGAAGCGCCGTCGGGACGGCCGCGCCGCTGTTCTCGTAGCGGGCCGGCGTGCCTTCGGCGGTGCTGGCGATCGAACCGGATTCGATCGGCACGAACAGCGTGAAGGTCGAGCCTTCGCCCGGCTTCGACTGGACCTGCAGCTCGCCGCCCAGCAGCCGCGCGATTTCGCGGCTGATCGAGAGGCCGAGGCCGGTGCCGCCGTACTTGCGGCTGGTGGTGCCGTCGGCCTGCTGGAACGCCTCGAAGATCAGCTTCTGCTTGTCCTCCGGGATGCCGATGCCGGTGTCCGTCACCGCGATCGCGATCGCCCGCTCGGCATGGCGCAGCACCGGATGGTTGGTGCTCCAGCCCTGCGTCGCCGGCTTGACCGAGAGGGTCACGCCGCCATGCGCGGTGAACTTGAAGGCGTTGGAGAGCAGGTTGAGCACGACCTGCTGCAACCGCTTCTCGTCGGTGCGGATGGCGGGCGGCAGGCTCGGGTCGAACTCGACGTCGAAGCGCAGGCCCTTGTCGGTCGCGAGCTGACGGAACGTGCGCTCCATATGCTGCTTCATCGTCGACATCGGCATGTCGCCGACCTCGATCGACACCGTGCCCGACTCGATCTTCGACAAGTCGAGAATGTCGTTGATGAGGCTCAGAAGGTCGGAGCCCGCCGAGTTGATCGTACGCGCGAACTCGGTCTGCTTCTCGTTGAGGTTGCCCTGCGGGTTGTCGGCCAGCAGCTTCGACAGGATCAGCAGCGAGTTGAGCGGCGTGCGCAGCTCGTGGCTCATGTTGGCAAGGAATTCGGACTTGTACTTGGAGGTGAGGGCGAGCTGCTCGGCCTTCTCCTCGACGGCGCGGCGCGCCATCTCGATCTCGATATTCTTCGCTTCGACCTGCTTCTTCTCGTTTTCGAGAAGCTGGGCCTTTTCCTGCAGCTCCTCGTTGGTGGCGTGCAGCTCTTCCTGCTTGGTGGTGAGCTCGGTCTGACGCGCCTGCAGCTCCTGTGTGAGAAGCTGCGACTGCTTGAGCAGGCCCTCGGTGCGCATCGTCGCCGCAATCGTGTTGAGCACGATGCCGACCGATTCCATCAGCTGGTCGAGGAAGCTCTGGTGGGTCTCGTTGAACTCGCCGAACGAGGCGAGCTCGATCACCGCCTTCACATCGTCTTCGAACAGCGCCGGCAAAACCGCTACGGTGGACGGCTTGGCGTGACCGAGGCCGGAGCCGATCCGGATGAAATCGGGCGGCACGTCCTTCAGCACGATCGGCCGCTTGTCGGCAGCCGCCTGGCCGATCAGCCCTTCGCGCAGGCCGAATTTCTCTTTTAGCTCGGAATGGCTTTCGGCGCCATAGCTGGCGGCAAGCTCCAGATGGGTCTGCTCGTCGTCGCGCTGCGTGACGTAGAACACGCCGTATTGCGCGTTCACCAGCGGCGCGAGCTCCGACATGATCAGGTTCGAAACCGTGGTCAGGTCGCGCTCGCCCTGCAGCATGCGGCTGAACCGGGCGAGGTTGGTCTTGAGCCAATCCTGCTCCGCATTCTTCAAGGTCTGTTCCTTGAGGTTGCGGATCATCTCGTTGATCGTGTCCTTCAGCGCGGCCATTTCGCCCGACGCTTCGACGGCGATCGAGCGCGTCAGGTCGCCCTTGGTCACGGCGGTCGCCACGTCGGCGATCGAGCGCACCTGGTTGGTCAGGTTGGCGGCGAGCTGGTTCACGTTGTCGGTCAAGTCGCGCCACAGGCCGGCGGCGCCCGGCACGCGGGCCTGACCGCCGAGGCGGCCTTCGATGCCCACCTCGCGGGCCATGTTGGTCACCTGGTCGCCGAAGGTCGACAGCGTCTCGATCATGAAGTTGATCGTCTCGGCGAGCGCGGCGATCTCGCCCTTCGCGTCGAGCGTCAGCTTGCGGCGGAGATTGCCCTGGGCCACCGCGGTCACGACGTCGGCGATGCCGCGCACCTGGTTGGTCAGGTTGTTCGCCATCAGGTTGACGTTGTCGGTCAGGTCCTTCCAGGTGCCGCCGACGCCCGGCACGTTGGCCTGGCCGCCGAGCTTACCGTCGGTGCCGACCTCGCGGGCCACGCGGGTCACTTCGGAGGCGAAGGCGTTGAGCTGGTCCACCATGACGTTGATGGTGTTCTTCAGCTCAAGGATTTCGCCCTTCACGTCCACGGTGATCTTCTTGGAAAGGTCGCCCCTTGCCACCGCGGTCGTCACGTCGGCGATGTTGCGGACCTGGCCGGTCAGATTGTCGGCCATCAAGTTCACGTTGTCGGTCAAATCCTTCCAGGTGCCGGCGACGCCGCGCACCTGCGCCTGACCGCCCAGCTTGCCCTCGGTGCCGACCTCGCGGGCCACGCGCGTCACTTCCGATGCAAAGGAGTTCAACTGGTCCACCATCGTGTTGATGGTGTTTTTGAGCTCGAGGATTTCGCCCTTCACGTCGACGGTGATCTTCTTGGACAGATCGCCCAAGGCCACCGCGGTCGTCACTTCGGCGATGTTGCGCACCTGGCCGGTCAGGTTCGCGGCCATCGCGTTCACATTGTCGGTCAAGTCCTTCCAGGTGCCGCCGACGCCTTCCACCTGCGCCTGACCGCCGAGCTTGCCTTCCGAGCCCACTTCGCGGGCGACGCGGGTAACCTCTGACGCGAAGGAGTTGAGCTGGTCCACCATGACGTTGATGGTGTTCTTCAGCTCCAGGATTTCGCCCTTCACGTCGACGGTGATCTTCTTCGACAAGTCGCCGCGGGCCACGGCGGTGGTCACTTCGGCGATGTTGCGGACCTGGCCGGTCAGGTTGCCGGCCATTAGGTTCACGTTGTCGGTCAAGTCCTTCCAGGTGCCGGCCACGCCTTCCACCTGCGCCTGACCGCCCAATTTGCCTTCCGAGCCCACTTCGCGCGCCACGCGCGTCACTTCGGAGGCGAAGCCGTTGAGCTGGTCCACCATGACGTTGATGGTGTCTTTCAGCGCGAGGATTTCGCCGCGCACTTCCACCGTAATCTTCTTCGACAAGTCACCGCGCGCCACGGCGGTGGTCACTTCGGCGATGTTGCGGACCTGGCCGGTCAGGTTCGCGGCCATCAGGTTGACGTTGTCGGTCAGGTCCTTCCAGGTGCCCGCGACGCCCGGCACCTGCGCCTGGCCGCCGAGCTTGCCTTCGGTGCCGACTTCGCGCGCGACGCGCGTCACTTCCGAAGCGAAGCCGTTCAGCTGGTCCACCATGACGTTGATGGTGTTTTTCAGCTCCAGGATTTCGCCCTTCACGTCGACGGTGATCTTCTTGGACAGATCGCCCAAGGCCACGGCGGTGGTCACTTCGGCGATGTTGCGGACCTGGCCGGTCAGGTTGTCGGCCATCAGGTTCACGTTGTCCGTGAGATCCTTCCAGGTGCCGCCGACGCCCGGCACCTGCGCCTGACCGCCGAGCTTGCCTTCCGTGCCGACCTCGCGGGCCACGCGCGTCACTTCCGAAGCGAACGAGTTGAGCTGGTCCACCATCGTATTGATGGTGTCCTTCAGCTCAAGGATTTCGCCCTTCACGTCGACGGTGATCTTCTTGGACAAGTCGCCAGAGGCCACCGCGGTGGTCACTTCGGCGATGTTGCGGACCTGGCCGGTCAGGTTGTCGGCCATCAGGTTGACGTTGTCGGTCAAGTCCTTCCAGGTGCCGCCGACGCCTTCCACGCGGGCCTGACCGCCCAGCTTGCCTTCGGTGCCGACTTCGCGGGCAACGCGGGTCACTTCCGAGGCGAACGAGTTGAGCTGGTCCACCATGGTGTTGATGGTGTTTTTCAGCTCGAGGATTTCGCCCTTCACGTCGACGGTGATCTTCTTGGACAAGTCGCCCGAGGCCACCGCGGTCGTCACTTCGGCGATGTTGCGGACCTGACCCGTCAGGTTGGTCGCCATCGCGTTGACGTTGTCGGTCAGGTCCTTCCAGGTGCCGGCGACGCCGCGCACCTGCGCCTGGCCGCCCAGCTTGCCCTCGGTGCCGACTTCGCGCGCCACGCGCGTCACTTCGGACGCGAACGAGGCGAGCTGCTCCACCATCGTGTTCACGACCTTGCCGATGCGCAGGAATTCGCCGCGCAGCGGGCGCCCGTCGATCTCGACCGCCATCGCCTGCGACAGGTCGCCCTTCGCAACGGCGCCGATGACGCGGCTGACCTCGGCAGTCGGCTGCACCATGTCCTCGATCAGGTCGTTGACCGATCGGATCGACGATTCCCAATCGCCGGTCGCGTTCTTCAGCCGCCCGCGCTGGGTGATCTTGCCTTCCTTGCCGACCACCAGCGACAGCCGCTCGAACTCGTGCGCCATGTCCTGGTTGAGCGCGACGACCTCGTTGAACAAGGTCGCGATCTCGCTGTCGAACTCGGGATCGTCTTCAGGGAGACGAACGGAGAAGTCGCCGCGGCGCAGGCTGCGAAGCGCGCTGACGAGCTGGCGACGATCCGTGAAATCGCGCGTAGAATGAATATTCAAGGACGGCTCCCAAAATGTCCCCCCGCCCTGAAACGCTTATCGTCACGGCCCCCCGGCCGTGCGTCTTGATAGCACGGCCATATGGGCGCGCCAGTCAGAATTATAATGAACGGTTCCCAAAATTGGTCTTTCGGTTCCGCCACTTCGTCGCATATCGTTGGAACCCGTTAGAGCATACCCGGGTTTACCGGGAGCGGGATTGATCCGGATCAGGTTTTTGAATGACGTTGGACAATGACGGCCACGGCGCGGTTGAGCGGGGCCAGCAGCAGCTCAAGAACAATATCGCGGAAAGCAATCGCCTGATCGACGAAGCACAGCAGCGCGTGGACAGCTCTCGCGCGATCACCGGCGACGGCGGGAATTACGGGCAGGGCGAGTCGGACTGACCCGCCCTCTCGATTTTACAGCCGCTCAATCTTGCGCGCCGCTTCGTCGATGATCGCGGCGACGTCGTGCAGCGTGTCGCTGGTCACGTCGTCGCGCGACAGCCGGTGCTGAAGCACGCTGAACAGGTTCGCGGTCGCGCGGCGGATCGGCGCGCGATCGACGCGAGAGCGTTCCTCGCCCATCGCCTCCAGGCGCTCGAACAGCGCGGAGACTTCCTCCTCGCGCTCGGCGAGGTAGGTGCGCCCGGCGTCCGTCGCCGCATATTGCTTGCGCGATCCTTCCGAGACCGCCTCGATATGGCCCATCTCGTCGAGGAGGGTGAGGGTCGGATAGACGATCCCGGCGCTGGGTGCATAGACGCCGTGAGTGCGCTCCTCGATATCGCGGATCAGGTCGTAGCCGTGGCGCGGCTGGTCGGCGATCAGCTTCAGCAGGATCAGCTTCAGCTCGTCCCCGTCGAACATGCGCCGGCGCCGCCCACGGCCTTCGCCGTGCCCGCCATGCATTTCCCAGCGCACCTCGAACGGTCCGCGCCGCCACCCGCCATGCCGCGGCCCGCAGCCGCGTCCGCCATAAGCAAAAAACATTTCGACTCACTCTCTCTGTATCTAGACGCGGTCAAGATATATCGTGAAAGGATTGATAGCAAGGCCTCGCACAGGACCGCACCTTGCCCTTATATTTCCACGAGATGGACAACCTGTTCGCGCCCGATCCCGCCGAAACGGCCCCCCTCGCCGACCGCCTCCGCCCTGCACTGCTCGGGGATGTCGTGGGGCAGGAGCATCTGACCGGGCCGGAAGGCGCGATCGGGCGAATGGTCGCGGCGGGGCGGCTATCGTCGATGATCCTCTGGGGTCCGCCGGGCACCGGCAAGACGACGATCGCGCGGCTGCTCGCCGACGCGGTCGGCCTGCGGTTCGAGGCGATTTCGGCCGTGTTCTCCGGCGTCGCGGACCTCAAGAAGGTCTTCGCAGCCGCGCGCGAGCATGCCGCCGTTGGCCAGCGGACGCTGTTGTTCGTGGACGAAATCCATCGCTTCAACCGCGCCCAGCAGGACGGCTTCCTGCCCTATGTCGAAGATGGCACCGTCACCCTTGTCGGCGCCACCACGGAGAACCCCAGCTTCGAGCTGAACGCCGCGCTCCTCTCCCGCGCGCAGGTGCTGATCCTGCATCGGCTGGACGCCAAGGCGCTGTGTACGCTGCTCGACCGCGCTGAGGCCGTCGAAGGCCGGCCCTTGCCGCTGACGCCCGATGCGCGGGACGCCCTGGTCGCGAGCGCCGACGGCGACGGGCGTTTCCTGCTCAATCAGGCGGAGACGCTCTTCTCGGTCGAGCTGCCGGAACCGCTCGATCCCGCCGGGCTGTCGGCGCTGCTGCACCGGCGCGTGGCGGTGTACGACAAGGACCGGGAGGGGCATTACAACCTCATCTCCGCGCTCCACAAAAGCATCCGCGGCTCGGACCCGCAGGCCGCGCTCTACTATCTCGCGCGGATGCTGGTGGCGGGGGAGGAGCCGCTCTACGTGCTCCGCCGCCTGACGCGCGCCGCCGTCGAGGACATCGGGCTCGCCGATCCGCAGGCGCTGGTGCAATGCCTCGCCGCCAAGGACTGCTACGATTTCCTCGGCTCGCCGGAAGGCGAACTCGCGATCGTGCAGGCCTGCCTCTACCTCGCGACGGCGCCCAAATCGAACGCGACTTACAAAGCGCAGAAGGGGGCGTGGCGCAGCGCGAAGGAGACCGGCTCGCTGATGCCGCCGATGAACATCGTCAATGCGCCGACGCGGCTGATGAAGCAGCTCGGCTATGGCAAGGGATATGCCTACGACCATGATACCGACGAGGGCTTTTCGGGCGACAATTACTGGCCGGAGGGCATGGCGCCGCAAGCCTATTACGAACCCACCGACCGCGGCTTCGAAAAGCGCATCGCCGAACGGCTCGCCTATTGGGAGGAGCTGCGGCGTGGGAAGAACGGGTAAGCCGCTCCCCGGCGAAGGCCGGGGTCCAACCAGCTTACGAGCATGGGCCCCGGCCTTCGCCGGGGCACTGTTGTGCTTGGCGACGCCGGCGCAAGCCGCCGAACCCACGACCTACCAGCGCGCGCTCGCCGCCGGATACAAGGCCGGCGTCCTCTGCTCCGCGATCTTCAAAGCCGGCCGCACTCAGGCGCAGGTCGAGGCGCTGGAGCTGACCGGCATCTATCCGGAATACGACAAGATTGTGCCGACGTTGCCTGCGACGGTCGATGCGAAGGTGCGGGCAGTGAGCGTCAGCTTCGACGCCAAGCTCCCGCCCCGCCGGGCGGAATGGCATGCCGGTACTGGCTGCACGACCATGGCGATCGCCTCCGTGCCCGCGCCGTTCTACGCAGTGCCGACATCCCCGCCAACGGGGCCGGCGCGTGCTTGGCCGACGGGAGACCTCGGCATCGCATCCAAACTGGGTGCTGCCGCCGCTCCCGTCGCGGGGGCGTTCGGCGACACCTATGGCAAGGGCACGCGCACTGTGGGCGTCGTGGTCGTGCGGAACGGCAAGATCGTTGCCGAGCGCTATGCCGAAGGCTTCGGGCCAGAGGTTTCCAATCGCACCTGGTCCGCCGCGAAAAGCATTTCGGGCACGTTGATCGGCATCGCGGTCAAGCAGGGACTGCTCGACCCGGCGAAGCCGGCGCGTGTTCCGGAATGGGGGCCGGCGCTCTCAGACCCGCGCTTCGGCATCACGCTCGACAATCTGCTTCGGATGGCAAGCGGATTGCATAGCGATACGGCCGGCAATCGCACCGACGAGATCTATACCGGCACGACGACGGTCACGCAGGATGCGACGCATTGGCCGCTGGAGGCGATGCCCGGCACGCGCTTTCGCTATGCCAACAATGATATCCTGCTTGCCGTCCGTTCGCTGCGCGCCGCGCTGAATGACGACGCCCGTTATCACGCCTTTCCGCGCGCCGAGCTGTTCGACAAGATCAGCATGACCCACACTGTCGCGGAGACCGACTGGGCGGGCAATTTCATCCTTTCCTCCCAGGTCTGGTCGACCGCGCGCGATCTCGCCCGACTTGGCCTGCTTTGGCTGAACGACGGCGTGTGGAACGGTGAGCGCATCCTGCCGGAAGGCTGGGTGAAATACATGACCACGCCGTCCGGTCCGCAGCCCGAGAAAGGCGAGGGCTATGGCGCGACGCTTTGGCTGTTCGGGCCGAAGCAGGGGCTGCCCGAAGGCAGCTACGCGGCGCAGGGCAATCGCGGCCAGTACATCATGGTGATCCCGTCGAAGCGGCTCGTCATCGTAAGACGCGGGGAGGACCCGGCGGGCGCGCCGTTCGACATCGCCAAATTCTCGGCCGACGTGGCGGCGGCGTTGAAGTGAGGGATTGGGACGAAGTCGTCGCCTTTGCGCTGGCGCTGCGGGATACCGAGCTGTCGACCAGCTATGGCAAGCCGGCGGTCAAGGTGAACGGCAAGGCCTTCGTCTATCCGGGACGGGAAGTTGGCAGCTTCGCGATTGCGTCGCCGCTTCCCGAAAAGGAGCTGCTGATGGAGACGGACCCGGACACGTTCTGGGAGACCGACCATTATCGCGGCTGGCCGGCAGTGCTCGTCCGCTTCGGCAGCGCCGATCGCGAACGGATCGAGGCGGTCATCACGCGCGCCTGGTGGGACCGGCTGAAGAAGCCGCAGCGGGAGGCGTTCGGCGATCGCCCCTGACCGGTTCACGCGTTTCGCGGCGATCGATTGGTCGGGCGCGGCCGGCGCGCGACAGAAGGGGATCGCCCTCGCGACATGCCCGGCCGGGCAGGATGCGCCTGAGCTGGTGCGGCCGGGACATATCTGGTCGCGGCAGGAAGTGCTCGACTGGATGCTGGCGCTGGACGGTGACTGGCTGGTCGGGCTCGACCTTTCGCCGTCGCTCGCATTCGCCGATCGGGGCGCTTACTTCCCCGGCTGGGAGCGCAGCCCGGCCGACGTGCGCGGGCTCTGGGCGCTGGTCGAAGAAATCGCAGGCGACGAGCCGCACCTCGGCGCCAACCGTTTCGTCGACCACCCGGAAGCGAGCCGGCATTTCCGCCGACATGGTGGCAGGCAAGGCGATTGCTTCCCGCCCGGTGCGGGACGCTTTCGCGTCGTCGAGGATGAGAGCCGGGAGCAGCGGCTGTGCAATCCGTACAGCAACTTCAACCTGGTCGGAGCGGCGCAGGTGGGGAAGTCGAGCCTGACGGGCATGCGACTGTTCCACCGGATCGACCGCAAGCTGCCGATCTGGCCCTATGATCCGATTCTGGAACGCGGGCCGGTGGTCGTCGAAATCTATACCAGCATCGCCGCCACCGCCGCCGGCCTGCCGCGCGGCCGCACCAAGATCCGCGACCCCGAAACGCTGGATCGCGCGCTCGCAGCGCTCGGGAGCCATGCGCATGCGCCGCTGACCCGCTACGACGATCACGCGACCGACGCGATGCTCGCCGCCGCCTGGCTCCGCGCGGTCGCGCACGATCCGGACTATTGGTCTCCGAGCAAGCTCACGCCGGCGCTGGCCGGCACGGAAGGCTGGACATTCGGCGTGCGTTAGGTGACGGCAGTTCGGCAATTGGGGGAGAGGCGCGATGATCACGCGACACTTCGTCCAGGTCGGCAATCGACGCGTGCATTACCGGCGGACAGGCTCCGGCCCGCCGCTGCTGATGGCGCATCAGAGCCCGCGTTCCAGCGCCGAGTTCGAGCCGCTGATGACGCGCTGGTCATCGCATTTCACCTGCATCGCGCCGGACACGCCGGGCTTTGGCCAATCCGACCCGCTCGAAAATCCCGCACCCGAGATCGAGGATTTCGCGGACGCCGTGGCCGAACTGCTCGACGCGCTCGGGCTATCGCAAGTCGGCGCTTATGGCCTCTATTCCGGTGCGACCATCCTGATCGCCGCCGCGAGGCGCCATCCGGAGCGGTTCAGTGCGGTCGCTGCAAACGGCTATGCGGCGTTTCGGCCGGAGGAGCGCGCGATCTTCGGCGAGCGCTACACCTCGCCGTTCAAGCCGACCGACTATGGCGAGCACCTTACCTGGGCGTGGAACCGGATGCTGGAGCAGAATTGGTTCTTTCCCTGGTACGACGCACGCGACCAGGCCCGGCTTCCTTCAACCAACGACGATCCGGTCGCGCTCCACCATGCCGTGATGGACCTGCTGGCCAGCGGCGACGCCTATCGGCTGGGTTATGGCGCGGTGCTGCGAGCCCAGCATCAGGCGCCGGGGCCGGACGAGCCGACGCCGCCGGTGTTGCTTACCGCTGCGGAGTCAGACCCGTTCCACAAGCATCTGGGCCGGCTGCGCGGGCTGCCGGCGAACTGGCGGGTGCAGGATGGCACGATCGACGATGCGACCATCGCCCTTTGCCTTCAGCATCTGAAGGCGCATCCGGCGCCGTCCTTCGCATCGCTGCCCGAAGCGGCGGACGAAGGATTTGTCCTCGTCGAGGCTGGCGGGTTCAAAAACCTGATCCATTGGAAAGGCGACCGCGAAAGCGACACGCTGGCATTGCATGCGCCGGGCCGATCCCTTGCCGTTGCGACGGGCGGCGGGGAACTGGCGATCGACTTGCCGGGTCATGGTCTGTCCGGCGATTGGCGAAGTTCGGTGAAGCCGAGCTTGGCCGACTGGGTGGCGGTGATCGCCGCGGCTGTGGAGGCGCTGGGGGCGAAACCGGCGGTCGTGACTGGCGATAGCTGGTCGGCTTTGCTTGCGATCGATGTCGCAAAACGGCTGGGGGCGGGACGAGTGGAAGCCCGGCGCGGCTGGCTGCCTGTGCCGGAAGCCGCCCCCAAGTGGGCCGAGCAGGTGATGTTCGACGCACGGCCGGATCGGTTCGGGCAATATCTGGTGGCGGCCTGGTCCGCCATTCGCGCATGGCATTTCTTTTGGCCCTGGTTCGAAGCGAGCGCGGCGAATGCGATTCCGTTCGATCCGGCCGATGTGACGCCCGACAGGCTGCGCATCGAGCATCTGGCGATCATGCGTGCCCGCAAGGGGCGGCAGTTGCTGACGGTGCTGGCGCAGGCTGACCGCGACGCGCTGTTCCGCGGCGCGGGCGTTGAGATCGACTGGCCGCTTCCCGCATGGGCACGGAAGCGCACCGATGTTTGGAAGCCGCCTTCCACTCGTTGAGCCTGAGGGGTAGGGACCTTTGCATGGCAGACGTGCAGACCACCGCCGCGGCCGCGCCGCAAGTCATTCACCGCGAGGATTATCGGGCGCCCGACTGGCGCGTGCCGGAAGTCGCGCTCGATTTCGATCTTGGGCCGGCGCGAACGGTGGTGAAGGCGCGACTGGAGGTGGAGCGCGCCGGGCCTGGCCCGCTGCTGCTCGACCATGGCGGGCAAGAGATCGTTTCCGTGCAGGTCGACGGCGCGCCGTTCGACGCGCGCAACGAAGGCAAGCGGCTGACCCTCGACCTTCCGGGCGACGCGCATGTGATCGAGACCGAGTGCGTGCTTGCGCCGGAGACGAACACCGAGCTGATGGGGCTCTATGCCTCGGGCGGGATGCTCTGCACGCAGTGCGAGGCGGAAGGGTTTCGCCGCATCACGCCGTTCCCCGACCGCCCCGACGTGCTCAGCCGCTATTCGGTGAAGATGACTGCCGACAAGGCGCGTTTCCCGGTGCTGCTTGCGAATGGCGATCGAGTCGGCGGCGGCGATCTGGAGGGCGGCCGGCATTGGGCCGAATGGCGCGACCCGTTCTTCAAGCCCTGCTATCTGTTCGCGCTGGTTGCGGGCGATCTGAAGGCCAATCGCGACAGCTTCACGACTGCGTCGGGCCGCAAGGTGGAGCTCGGCATATGGGTGCGCGAGGCCGATCTGCCGCGCACCAACCACGCGATGCAGGCTCTCAAGGGCTCGATGGCCTGGGACGAGCGCGTCTATGGTCGCGAATATGATCTCGACGTGTTCAACATCGTCGCCGTTGCCGATTTCAACTTCGGCGCGATGGAGAACAAGGGCCTCAACATATTCAACTCGCGCTACATCCTGGCCGATCCGGAAACGGCGACGGACGCCGATTACGACGCGATCGCGGCCGTTGTGGCGCACGAATATTTCCACAACTGGTCCGGCAACCGCGTGACGTGCCGCGACTGGTTCCAGCTTTCGTTGAAAGAAGGCTTCACGGTCTTTCGCGATCAACAATTCTCGGCCGATCACGGCTCGCCGGCGGTGGAGCGCATCAATCAGGTGCGCAACCTCCGCGCGGCACAATTCCAGGAAGATGCCGGCCCGCTCGCCCATCCGGTGCGGCCCGATTCCTATATGGAGATCAGCAATTTCTACACGGCGACGGTCTATAACAAGGGCGCCGAGCTGATCCGGATGATGGCGACGATGCTGGGGCCGGACCGGTTCCGGCGCGGCAGCGACCTCTATTTCGAACGCCATGACGGGCAGGCCGTCACTTGCGACGATTTCGTCAAGGCGATGGAGGACGGCGGCGGTATCGATCTGTCGCTGTTCCGCCGCTGGTACAGCCAGGCCGGCACGCCCAAGGTGAAAGCGACCGTGCGGCAGGACGGCAGCGACGCGGTCGTGTCGCTCGAACAGTCGGTGCCGCCGACGCCCGGCCAGCCCGAGAAGAAGCCGATGCCGATCCCGCTGCGAATGGCGCTATTCGACACCGCCACCGGCGCACCGATCGGCGAGGAGCGGCTGGTCGTGCTGGAAGACGCGGCCGCCGATATGCGGTTCGAAGGGGTCGGCGAGCGGCCGGTGCTATCGGTCAATCGCGGCTTTTCGGCGCCGATCATTGTCGAAAGCGATCGCAGCGCGGCCGAGCTGGCGCTGCTCTCGGCGCATGATAACGACCCGTTCGCGCGCTACGAGGCGCTGCAGCAGCTCATGCTGGACACGCTGATCGCAGGCGTCGAGGGCGGCTCTGCCGATTTCGCGCCCGTGGTCGATGCCGTGCGGCTGACGCTGGAGAACGGCGCGCTCGACAAGGCGTTTGTCGCCGAAGCGGTCTTGCCCCCATCGGAGGCATTTGTCGGCGACCGGATGAGCGTCGTCGATCCCGAAGCCATTCACCGCGTGCGCGAGGCATTGCGCGCGGAACTCGGGCGCACGCTCGAACGGCAGTGGCGCGCGGCCTATCTGGGTTCCGCCTCCAACCGCTTCGAGCTGACGCCCGAGGCCAAGGGCGCGCGGCGGCTGCGCTCCATTGCGCTCGGCTTTCTGATGGCTGGTGGTGCCGCCGATGCGCCGGCCCTGGCGTTCGAGCAATTTCAAGGCGCGACCAACATGACCGACCGGCAGGGCGCGCTGACGGTGCTGGTGAGCAGCAATGCGCCGCAGCGCGAGGACGCGCTCGCCGCCTTCTACGACCGCTTCAAGGGCGATGCGCTGGTGCTGGACAAGTGGTTCACCACGCAGGCGCTCTCGAGCCGCGCAGATGTGCTGGAGCAGGTGCTGGCGCTCGCTGCGCATCCGGATTTCACGCTGACCAATCCCAATCGGGCGCGATCGCTCGTGGGAGCGTTTTCCGCCAACCAGCGCGGATTCCATAGCGGTGACGGCGGCGGCTATCGTTTCCTTGCCGACAACATTCTCGCGCTGGATGCGATCAATCCGCAGACCGCGGCGAAATTCGTGGCTCCGCTCGGCCGCTGGCGCCGGTTCGGCGAAGCGCGCGGCGCGCTGATCCGCGCGGAACTGGAGCGGATCGTCGCCAAGCCCGGGTTGTCGAAGGACGTGTTCGAGCAGGCCAGCAAGAGTTTGGCGTAACACCCTCTCCCGTCGGGAGAGGGTGTTACTTCACCCAGTCGGCGACTTCGGTGGCGACCTGGTTCGCCGCCTGGTTCAGAGCCGCCCCAACCGGCTCGGCCTTGATTTCGGAAATGGGGACTTTCGCTTCGAACCGCTTGGTGCGGACATCGGTGCCGCGCGCGACGGCTGCGTCGAAAGTCACGACTGCCGTGTTGCTGGGCGCGTCGATACCGAAGCGGAGCAACTGACCCGTGACGCGTGCGCCGGGATCGATCGCGAACTGGCGTCCGGACAAAACCGGACGGCCTGTCCGCGCTTCGATCACTTCACCGAGCAGCCGCGCGAACAGCTTGTTCGGCGTCTCGGTCCACTGCGCGTCCTTCACATAGGCGACGGACGTCGGGCCGGACTGGACGGGCACGCGGTTGGTGTTGAGGTCTGCCGGGAGCGTCGGCCACAGCACCGTAATCGCTTCGCCGGGCGCGACGTTGTTCGCGGTTCCCGGCGGCACACTCTGCGCTGCGGTGAGCGTCAAAAGCTGCGCCGGCGGCTTCGCCCCGAAGCTGATGCAGCCCGACAGGGCGAGGGCGGCAAGGACCACCAACGGGGAAGCTTTGGTCATTGCATTCCTCATTTCGGCTTATAGTCCGGAAGCTTGCGGCTGCCGACGAGCGAGCCGGCGCCGCCATTGTTGAGCCGTTCGGCAACACCGCTCAGCGCTTCCGACATGTCGCGCAGATCGCGGACGAGCAGCCCTACTTCGGGCAGAGTCTGCTTCGAGAAGGCCTGTACGCCCGGACGGGCATCGGCGAGCACGGCGTCGAGATTGTCCATCGAGCTCCGCGCCCGGGCAACCGTCTGGCGCAGGTCGGCCAGGAGCGGCCGGCCCTGCTCGTCGAGCAGCTGGTTGGTCGTGCCTGCGAGCTTGCCGATCTGGTCGGCAGCGTTGCCGGCCTGCTTGATCGCGACCCGCGTCTCGGCGAGCGTCGCCGCGATCTCCGGTCCGCGGTCCGCCAGGTCGCCGCTCAGCCGGTCGACATTGTGAAGGATGCTCTGGATCGAGGCCTGGTTCTTGTCGGACAGCAGCAGCGTCAGCCGCTCCGTCAGCGTCGACAATCGCTCGAGCAATTGCGGCGCGCTGTTGAGGAGCGCGCCAAGCCCGCCGGCCTTGGTGGGAATGACGGGCGCGCCCGCCGGGCCGATCTCCGTGATCGGCGGCGCGCCCTTCTGCGCGCCCTCCAGCAACAGGGTCGAGACGCCGGTGAAGCTGCCCTGGATCGTCGCCGTGGTGCCGACCAGCACCGGCACGTCCTCGCCGATCGAGATGCGGACCCGGACGAAGTTCGGATCGTCCTTCCAGATCTTGATGTCCTGCACCTGTCCCACCGGCACGCCGCGATAGCTGACGCTCGATCCCTTCGCCAAACCCTCGACCGATTGCTTGAAGAAGATGTCGTACACCTTCTGGTTGGTGTCCGACACGCGGGCCAGCCAAACGGTGAACACTGCCGCTGCGACCAGCAGGATCAGCACCACCGATCCGACCAGGATATGGTTCGAACGGGTCTCCATCAGCGCGTCACCTCAGCTTCTTTCCGGCGTTCTTCGGTGACCGCTGCCAGCCGGCCGCGCGGTCCTTTGAAATATTCCTGAATCCACGGATGGTCCAATGCCAATAGTTCCGGGATCGTTCCAACCGCGATCACTTTCTTGTCGGCGAGCACCGCCACCCGGTCGCAGATTGCATAGAGCGTGTCGAGATCGTGGGTGATGAGGAAGACGGTGAGGCCGAGCGTATCGCGCAGGCTCTTGGTCAGCTCGTCGAAGTGCGCGGCGCCGATCGGATCCAGGCCGGCGGTTGGTTCGTCGAGGAACAGAAGCTCGGGATCCAGCGCCAGCGCCCGCGCGATCCCGGCGCGCTTGCGCATGCCGCCCGAGAGTTCGGCGGGGTATTTCGGCCCGGCGTCCGCCGGCAACCCGGTCATCACCACCTTGAAGGCGGAAATCTCGTCGAGCAGTTGCTGATCCAGACCGGGATAGAATTCGCGGAGAGGGACCTGCACATTCTCGGCAACGGTCAGCGTCGAGAACAGGGCGCCGCCCTGAAACAGTATGCCCCAGCGCTTGCGGATTTCGACGGTCTCGGCGTCGTCGCGGCCGATGATCGGCTCGCCGAACACTTCGATCTCGCCTTCGTCCGGCACCTGCAGGCCGATGATCGAGCGCATCAGCACCGACTTGCCGGTGCCCGAGCCGCCGACCACGCCGAGGATTTCGCCGCGGCACACTTCGAGGTCCAGGCCTTCATGCACGACCTGATCGCCGAAGCTGTTCTTCAGTCCGCGGACCGTGATGACCGGATCGCAGTCACTCATATCCAGCCGATCCGTTCGAAAAAGACTGCAAAGAAAGCGTCGAGCACGATGACGAGGAAGATCGCCTGCACCACGGCTGCCGTGGTGCGGGTGCCGACCTGCTCCGCATCGCCTTCGACCAGCATACCCTGGAAGCAGCCGGTCAGCGCGATGATCATGCCGAACACGGGAGCCTTCACCAGCCCGACATACAGATCGGTCAGCGGCACCACTTCGCGCAGACGGGTGACGAAGGAAACGGGCGGAATGTCGAGGAAAATCCAGCAGTAGATGCCGCCGCCGATGATCGAGATCAGCGAGGCGTAGAAGCCAAGCAGCGGCATCATCACGACGGCCGCGAGCACGCGCGGCAGCACCAGCGCTTCGATCGGCGACACACCGATCGTGCGCATGGCGTCGATTTCCTCGGTCAGCTTCATCGTGCCGAGTTGCGCGGCGAACGCTGAGCCGGAACGCCCCGCCACCATGATTGCCGTCATCAACACGCCGAGTTCGCGTAAAGTGATGCGTCCGATCAGGTTGACGGTCAGGAACTCGGCGCCGAATTGCTGGAGCTGCACCGCGCCCTGCTGCGCGATGACTAGGCCGATCAGGAAGCTCATCAACCCGATGATGCCGAGCGCCGAGACGCCGACCACTTCGAAGCGCTGGATGACCGCGTTCCAGCGGAACCGGCGCGGGTTGGCGATCACCGTTACCGCGGCCACGATCATGCCGCCGAAAAAGCCGAGCAGGCCCAGCAGCGTCTTGCCGGCCTGGCTGACCGCCGCGCCCACTTCTTCGACCACGCGGTAGAAGGAGGGCACTGGCTCCGGCCGCATTCGCACCGGCTGGTCGGCGCGGTCGACTTCGTCGATAAGCCGCTGCGCATCCGGCTTGGCGCCTTCGATCCGCGCCTCGTGGTCGCGTGCGAAGCGGCGGACGATCCACGCGCCGATGGTATCGATCCGGTCGGCGCTGCTCAG
Organism: Sphingomonas tabacisoli; assembly: GCF_042678385.1. NCBI lineage: Bacteria > Pseudomonadati > Pseudomonadota > Alphaproteobacteria > Sphingomonadales > Sphingomonadaceae > Sphingomonas > Sphingomonas tabacisoli. The sequence goes on along the minus strand of NZ_JBHUDY010000001.1, from coordinate 2,307,488 downwards.
ATCGATCTTGTCGACGCGGCCCGAAACGGCGTTCAGCCGGTCGGCGAGATCGCGCACCTGGGCGAGCGTCAGCGCGCCGGAAAAGCGGACGATGCGCCCGCCGGCGTCATTCTCCTCAGTGAAATCGGCAGGCGCATCCATTTCGTTACCAGTGCGAGATAATCCCGCGCCGGGCAAGACGTTCCCTCAAACGGCGGCGAGTGCCTGTTCGAAATCGGCGATCAGGTCGTCCGGATCCTCGACGCCGATCGAGATGCGCACCAGATTGTCGGTGATGCCGAGCGCCTGCTTGCGCGCCTCGGGCACCGACAAATGAGTCATGCCCGCAGGGTGCGAGGCCAGCGTCTCGGTGCCGCCCAGGCTCACCGCCAGCTTGGCGATCTTCAGCGCGTCGAGGAAGCGGAACGCCTCCGGCTCGCCGCCCTTCAGGAACAGCGAGAAGGTCGAGCCCGCGCCGGTGCAGTGGCGCTGATAGATGTCGGCCTGACGGTCGTCCTTCAGGAAACCGAGATAGCCGACATGCTCGACCTTGGGATGGTCGCGCAGAAAGGCGCAGACCTTCGCCGCGTTCTCGCCCGCGCGCGTCATCCGCAACTCCAGCGTTTCCAGCGAGCGGAGCAGCATCCAGGCCGTGTTGGGATCGGTGATCGTACCGATCGTGTTGCGCATCAGTCGAATCGGATCGATCAATGCCTTCCGTCCAAGCACGCCGCCCGCGACGAGATCGCTATGCCCGCCCGCATATTTGGTCAGCGAATAGACGACCAGATCGGCGCCGTGCTGCAGCGGCTTGTGCCACAGCGGCCCGAGGAACGTGTTGTCGATCGCGATCGGCGGGGCGTCGGGGCCCTTGCCGAAAATCTTGTCGCGGCTGGCGGCGACCGCTTGCACGTCGACCAGCGCGTTGGTCGGGTTGGCCGGGCTTTCGAGATAGATCAGCGCGACGCGGCCGGAGGCTGCCTTCTGCATGACCTGGTCGATTTCCTCGCGCGTGGCGCCAGCGGGGAAGTCGAGCCAGTGCACGCCGAAGCGGCCGAGAATGCGCGCGATCAGCGTTTCGGTCGCGGCATAGAGCGGCCCGGAATGCACGATCGTATCGCCCGGCTTCACCATCGACAGGAACAAGGTCGCGATCGCCGACATACCGGAGGAGAAGGAGAGGGCGTCCTCGGCATCCTCCCAGACGCTCAGCCGATCCTCCAGAATTTCCTGGTTCGGCCCATTGAAGCGTGAATAGACGAGGCCTTCGGCACCGCCCGGCCGCTTGCCCGTCACGCCTTCGAAGTGGCGCTTGCCGGCCGCGGCGTTTTCGAAAACGAAGGTTGAGGTCAGGAAGATCGGCGGCTTGAGCGAACCCTCCGACAACATCGGGTCATAGCCGTGCCCCATCATCAGCGTCGCGGGCTTCAGCTTGCGGCCGCCGATCGTATCGACGGTTGCCTTGGGCTTTCGGCGCGGCGTGGCGCCGGTCAGCTCGGCTTCGGTTTCCTTGGTAGGCATTGAGAGGGTTGCTCCGGAGTCTTGTTATGCTCCGTCCTCTAGCGCCTGAACCGCGCCGCCGTCACCCCGCCAGACCGATCAGACTGATCTGCCGTCCATAGTCCGGCTCGCCGCGGTGGGTCGCGCGGCGGAAGCTGTAGAAGCGATCCTCGTCGGCATAGGTGTCGAGGCCCATCGCATCGACCTGCGTCAGACCTGCGGCCGCCAGCCGGTGCGCGACATAGGCTTCCAGATCGAACCGGTGATGGCCCGGGCGGCCCGCTGTGAAGAAGCGCTCGTTCGACGGATCGGCGTCTTCGAACCGCCGCGCGAACGCGTCGTCCACTTCGTAGGAAGCGCGGGCGATGCTCGGCCCGATCGCGGCGGCGATCCGCTCGCGCCGCGCGCCCAGCCGCTCCATCGCGGCGATCGTCGAGTCGGTGACGCCGGCGAGCGCGCCTTTCCAGCCGGCATGGGCGGCCGCTACCACACCCGCTTCGGCATCGGCGAACAGCACCGGCGCGCAATCGGCGGTCAGGATGCCGAGTAGCAGGCCGGGCCGATCGGTCACGATCGCGTCGGCCTTGGGCCGGTCCGTCTCGCCCCAGCGGTTGGCGACGACGCAGTCAGCGCCGTGCACCTGATAGACAGTGACAAGCGCCGCGCCCGGCAGCACCGCATCACCCGCCAGTCTCCGGTTCTCGGCAACCGCGGTTCGGTCGTCGTCGGAACCCAGACCCACGTTCAGCCCGGCGTGCACTCCAGACGACACTCCGCCGCGTCGGCCGAGAAAACCGTGCTCGACCCCGCCGAGCAGGCTGGAGCGGATGACCTCGACCGTCACAGCGGCAGCCGCATGATCAGGTCGCGGTCGATCTGTTCGCCCATTGCGAAGGCATAATCGCCGACGTGCACGAAGCCGATCTTCTCGTAGAAGCGCTGCGCCCGCGGATTGTGCTCCCAAACCGTCAGCAGCAGTTCGTCGGCGCCTTCCGCGCGGGCGGTTTCGATCGTCCAGTCCATCAGCGTATTGGCGACCCCTGCGCCGCGATGCCCGGCGGCGACGTAAAGCTGGCTCAATTGCCGTGCCTTCGGCCCGAACGTCCCTTCGGGCAGCCAGGGCTGCGACAGCTTGGCATAGCCGATGATTGCACCATTCGCCGTGGCGAGCCGGAACCGGTGCGCCGGGTCCGACAAATGCCGGATCAGGTCGCCCTTGGGGCCGTAAGCCTTGGCGAGATACAGCCCGATGTCTTCGGCCGATCCGCTATGGCCGAAAATTTCGAGCCAGACCTCGCGCGCCATTGCGTCGAGGTCAGGGCCGTCCTCGGGCCGGGCATCGCGATACTCGATCATGCAAACCCCGCCGGTTCCGGCCACGCTCGGCCGGTGAGCGCCAAGGCCTTGAACAAGGTGCCCATCTGGTCGGGCGCGGTCAGGCGCGCAACCGCGATGCCGATTTCTTCCCGCCGATGCGGTGCGGCCTGCGACAGCCGCCCGGCTCGAGTGCGGACGCCGAGCGCCTCAAGCAATGCGCCTTGTCCCACCGGCCCGGAGGCTTCGGCCCCTTCCGCGCGCGCCGCTTCGGCAAGCGTGGAAAAATCGACATGGGCGGTCAGGTCCCGCTCGCCGGGTTCCTCGAACGGATTGGCATAGGCGTGGCCGCGCACCGCCTGCAGCGTGTCGCCGATCGCCGGGCCTTCATAGCCATAGTCGACGATCAGCGCCGCGCCGCCCTGCGTCGCCAGCCGGTGCCCAAGCTGACGTGCGATCGCGACGGAGGCGGGCGAGGTCTCGATGATGCTGCCAGCCGGCGCGCCGCGTAGATGATCGGGTAAGATGTCGTCCAGCCGGCCGCCGCTGGCGACCGGGACGAACAAAGGCTGAGACCAGCCGACATGCCGCTCGCGCCAGCCCTGCGCGGTATTGACGAGCTGGCGGACGGGAAGGGCATCGAAGAATTCGTTGGCGACGATCAGCAGCGGCGCATCGTCCGGCAGGCTCGTCACATCGTCGTGGAAGGTGGCGCCCGCAACCCGCTCACGCTGGCGTTCGCGCAACGTCGGGCTGGTCTCGACGAAATGCACGGGCGGCGTCAGCCCGGCGCTTTTCATCGCCCGCAACGCATCGGCGGCGAGCGTGCCGCGGCCCGGTCCGAGCTCGACATAATGCGCCACAGGCTTCCCCGCGCGCGTCCACAGATCGGCCAGCCACAGGCCGATCAATTCGCCGAACATCTGGCTGATCTCGGGCGCCGTGGTGAAATCGCCGTCCGCGCCCAGCGGATCGCGCGTCGCGTAGTAGTGCCGGTTCGCCGCCGCCATGAAATGCGCGACCGGGATCGGGCCGCCGGCAATGATCGCAGCGGTAATGGCTTCGGTGCAGGTAAGCGTCGTTATGCCACGCTCTCCGTACCGACCACCGGCTCCACGCGTGTCCGGCGGCCCTTGGCGGTGACGATCAGGTACAAGCCGAGCAGGATCAGCGGCACGCTCAAGGTCTGGCCCATTGTGAGGCCCCAGGAGAGATGCTCCAGGCCGGCGTCCGGGTTGCGGACCTTTTCGAGCCCGAAGCGGATCAGACCATAGACCAGCGCGAAGGTGCCGACGAGCTTGCCCGGCTGGTAGCGCGCATCGGTCTTCCAGAACAGGAACCAGAGGATCAGGAACAGCAGCACGCCTTCGCCGGCCGCTTCGTAGAGCTGGCTCGGGTGGCGCGGGACGTCGCCGCCCGACGGGAAGACGATGGCCCAGGGCACCGTCGTCGGCCGGCCCCACAGCTCGCCGTTCACGAAATTGGCGAGGCGCCCGAAGAACAGCCCGAACGGCACGCAGCAGGCGACGTAATCGTGCACGCGCAGCCAGTTCAGGCCGTTCTTCCGCACGACATAGGTGAGCCCCAGCACGACGCCGATCAGGCCGCCGTGGAACGACATGCCGCCTTCCCACAGCTTCAATATCTCGACCGGGTGCAGCAACATGTCGGGCTTGTAGAACAGCACATAGCCAAGCCGGCCGCCGAGAATGATGCCTAGCGTCACGTAGAACACCAGATCCTCGGCATGGCGCTTGGCCATCGGCGCGCCGGGCTGCTGAAGGAGCTTCGTCAGATACCACCAGCCGGTGAAGATGCCGGCGATATAGGCGAGCGAATACCATTTGATCTGGAAGAAGCCGAGATCGAGAGCGACCGGGTTCAGGTGGAGCTGCTCGAACCGCAGATAGCCGGCGGCGTCGGCAAGAATGGGCAGGATCAAGGCTTTTCCCCAGCGGTTTCGGTCTGCATAGTGCAGGGAAACAGAAAGCCAAGAGGTGAGGAATGCCGTCGGAGCTCGATCGAAAGCTCGATGCGATCATGGACCAGTTGACGGGGGAGGGCGGCATGCTGCCGCTCACCACGATCGAGCAGGACGGCGTCACGCTGCCGATGATCGCGGCTGCTCCGCCAGCGCTCTCGCATTATTTCGCGCTGTTCTGCGCGCAGCATAAGGACACCGAGTTTCTGGTCTGTGGCGGCGAACGGCTGACGTTCGGCCAGGTCTATGAGCAGGCTCAGGCCGTCGCGCGTGGGCTAATTGCGAATTTCGGCGTTCGGCGCGGCGACCATGTCGCCATTGCTGCGCGCAACGCACCGGCCTGGATCGCGCTTTACATGGGCATCGTGATGGCCGGCGGCGTCGCCACGTTGCTCAACGGCTGGTGGGCGGGGCCGGAACTCGCCGACGGGATCGACCTGACCGAGACGAAGCTCGTCTTCGCCGATCCGCAGCGCGCGAAGCGGCTTGCAGAGGCGCCGCACGGCGCGAAAGTCGTCGTGATCGATGTCGGCCTTCCGCTTGCCCAAGCGCTGGCTCCGGTCGCGCATGCGGGCGAGGTGGCGCTGCCGGAGCTGACCGGCGACGACATGGCGACCATCCTGTTCACTTCGGGCTCAACCGGCCAGTCCAAGGGCGCGATCTCGACGCACCGTGCAGTGGTGCAAGGCACGTTCAACTATCTCGCCCAGACGCTGATGTCGCTGCAGCTCCTGACTTCGCTCGGTGAAGCGCCGACCTTGCAGCCCGCGACGTTGCTCAACGTGCCGCTGTTCCACGTCACCGCCGAAATCCCGATGATGCTGCAGAGCTTCGCGATGGGCCGCAAGCTGGTCATCATGCCCAAATGGGACGCCGAAGAAGCGATGCGGCTGATGGAGAAGGAAAAGATCACCTATTTCGTCGGCGTGCCGCTGATGAGCTTCGAGATCATGACGCACCCCAACCGGCACAAATACGACCTGTCGACGGTGAAGGACTTCGCCGCCGGCGGCGCGCCGCGGCCGGTCGAGCACGTCAAGCGGCTGAACGATGAGATGGGCGGTGCCAAGCCGCTGATCGGCTATGGGCTCACCGAGACCAACGCGGTCGGCTGCGGCAATTTCCGCGAGAACTATCTCGCCAAGCCCAACTCCACCGGCAAGGCGTCGCGGCCGCTGGTCGATCTCGCCATCCTCGACGACGCTGGCCGGCCGGTGCCGCAAGGCGAGCGCGGCGAAATCTGCATCCGCACGGTCTGCAACTTCACCAGCTATTACAAGAACCCGGAGGCGACCCGCGCCGCGTTCACGACCGACCGCTACTTCCGCAGTGGCGACATCGGCTATCTGGACGAGGACGGCTATGTCTTGATCGTCGACCGCAAGAAGGACATCATCATCCGTGGCGGCGAGAACATAAGCTGCCAGGAAGTGGAAGCCGCGCTCTACGAGAATGAGGACGTGGCCGAGGCGGCCGTGTTCGGTCTGGCGGACGAAAAGTTCGGCGAAGTTCCGGCCGCGGTCGTGCACCCGGCCGACGGCACGACGCTGACCGTCGAAGGGCTGTGCGCCTTCCTCGCGACGCGCCTTGCCGCCTTCAAAGTCCCCGCGCGCATCTGGATCGCCCCCGATCCTTTGCCGCGCCTCGGCACGGAGAAGATCGACAAGGTCACGATCCGCAACCACTACCGCGCCCTTGCGGCGCAGCAGAGCGCGGCTGCCTGATCATTCAAGATTGTCCCATAAAGGGACCGCGTTAACCACCTGCTTGACGCGACTCGGCCGCGGTGAGAGCCTCTCCCTGCCGCCTCTTCAGGCGGCCGATTTGGAGGGGGGTTTCCATGCGCATGTTCGTACTGGCTGCGCTTGCAGCCACAGCCTTGACCGCGCCCGCCAGCGCCGGCGTCGTTTACAGCAACAACTTCGACAGCGAGAACGGCGGCAACACCGCGCTCAACTATAACGGATTCAATGGCCTGACGGTCACCAACGGCACCGTCGACCTGGTGAAGTCAGGCGATTTCGGCATCGTCTGTGCCGGCGGATCGGGCGCCTGCGTCGATCTCGATGGTTCGACGAACGACGCGGGGCTAGTCTCCAGCAATTCCTATGGCTTCAACGCCGGCGAGCGCGTCGCGCTTAGCCTGTTGTTCAGCGGCAACCAGCGCAACGCGCCGCCGCCCGACAGCTTCTCGATGCGGTTCAACTTCGGCGGGCCGGTCAGCGGCAGCTTCGGGATCGAGTCGAGCTTCTTCGGCAACACCAATTTCGGCAGCTTCACCAATCAGACGTCGTTGACGCTGACCGTGTCGAACATCCAGCCGAACTTCGCCATGACGGACCTGAAGTTCTTCTTCGACCCGACCAATGGCGGAAGCACCAGCTTCGCGCTGCAGGACGGCGGCAACGACAATATCGGCGTCGTCATCGACAACCTGTCGCTTTCGGTCGGCGCCGTGCCGGAGCCGGCGACATGGGCGATGATGATCGCAGGCTTCGGCCTGGTCGGCGCAGGAGCCCGCCGCCGTACGGCTCGCGCCGCGCTCGCCTGAGCTCGTAGCAACAGGCAAGAAAGAGCCCCGCCCCGGCGACAGGCCGGGGCGGGGCTTCGTTTGGGATCAACCCTCCGGCGGCGAGCCGAGGCAGAAGCCGACGGCGTCTTCGCTGGAGTTGTGGGTCTGGCCGCTGTTCACGTTGGTGCGGTCCGACGCGTGCAGGATCAGCGCATAGCCGCACGGTTCCATGCCGTTGGTGTCCAGCGTGAACGCGCTGCTGATCCCCGGATCGGCGATCGTGCCGCCCAGATGCACCGAGCTTCCCGAAGCCGGCGTCGGCAACACGCCGTTGGCGGGCCCCGACGGCAGGATCTGGAAGCTGAAGCCGCCGAAATGCGGATCGGTCGCGCTGAAGTTGCCGGTGAAGACCGAGCCTTCGCCGAAGTGCGCGCAATCGCCTGCCAGGCTGGTGAAGTCGAGCGTGAGCGTCGGCGCCACGTTGTCGACTTCGACCACCACGACGTTGCTCTGGATATCGACGGCCGGATTGCCCGGATCCTTGATGTCCACGCGCAGGTCGTAGGTCTTGCCGTGCTCGGCCGCGCCGGTCTGCCACACGCCCAGGATGTTCCCCTCGACATAATGGTTCGATGAGAAGTCCTGATACGCGTAATAGCCCTGCGCATCGGCATGGATCGTCGTCGCTGTCGTGACCGGCCCCGGCGTCACCACCGTCAGGGTGATGCCGTTCGGCTCCAGGCTCAGCGGCACGAACGAGCCGACGCCGTGCGACCGGATCATGATCCGGTAAAGCGTCCCCGGCGTGCCGTTGACGATCTTGCCGGCCAGGTTGATGCGGCCACCGAACGGCGCGTCGTTGAAATAGGCGCCGGTCGTGACCGCCACTGCGTTCTGCGCAAAGCCGTTGCTGTCGATATCGCCGACCGGAATGCCGCCGACGGACGAAAGCAAGGGCTCAAGGCCGTCGATGTTCCCGCCGGGCAGGACATGGACCAGCGTCTCCAGCCGATTGCCCCAGACCGGCGTCGCATTGGGCGTGGCGCAGGGAATGGGCGTCGCCCAAGACAGGATCGCGCGGATGGGGATGATCCTCGGCCCCTTGTTGCAGGGAATCCGGTGCCGCAGCAGGTTCGCCGGCAAGTGCACCGCCATTTCGAGCCCGTCGCGCGGGATGTCGCGAATGTCGTACACCCGCACACTGGCGGTGCCGAGGCAGGTCTCGAACGATCCGTTGCCGTCCAGATCGGCCCAGAAGGTTACATGCTCCTGGCTGCCGTTGGTGCACGGGCCGCCCGAAAAGCCGCTGGGCCGGTGCAGGCGGATCACGCCGACCAAGCTGTCGTCATTGGGGTCGTAACCGATGCACTCGAGCGTCTCGAACGTCGTGTTGCCGTCGCCGATGTTGAACAAGTCGGCGAAGTCGATCCCTTGCAGGTCTAGGCCCGCCGCCTGCAGGAAATTGCCCGCATTGGGCTGCATCAGCGACGCGGTGAGGCCGGCCGATTTCTGGAAGGCGGCGAGCTGGGGGTGCGCGAAGCGCTTCACCGGCACGTCCTGGCCCTTGTAGAGCTGCGTCAGCTCGGCGAGCGACAGCGTCTTGCTCTCCACCTGCACTTCCGCCTTTTCGCTGACGACCGCGGCGATGTCCGGCTTCAGTTGCAGCTCGCCGGCCTTCAGCACGTCCTTCAGGAACCAGAAACGCCGCGGCTCAACCAGGATATGCGTGTTGTGGATGTCGCCCCACACCGGAATATGGTTCGGCGTGTTCGGCGGCGGCACTGCATTCCACGACAGGATCGCGCGGATGAGCACGATCTGGGGGAACAGGCAGATGCGCCGGTTAAAGCTGTGGCGCAGCGTGACGGCATATTCCAGCCGCTTGCGCCCTTCCGTGCCTTGCGGAATGTCCCAGGCGTTGAACGCGCCGAGGCCAAGGTCCGTCCAGCTCCCGCCATTGTCGAACGAGGCGTAGAAACGGACATATTCGACCGTGCCGGCGCCGCACAGTCCGCCGCCATAGCCGCTCGGCTGGTTCACATAGACCACGGCCTCGAGCCGCTCGGTCTGCGGCTGATAGCCGACGCAGCCCAGATTTTCGTAGGTCGTGTTCGCCTTCAGCGGGAACACAGCCTCGAATTGGCTGCCTTCGACATTACCGAAGTAATTGGGGTTCTGGAGGATAAGCGCGCGAAATTTTCCGCGTAGATTCCCGAGGGTTTTCAGGTCCGGCCCCCCGGCCGATTTGGGTTCAAGCATGGTAATCTCCTGCGTTGTCAGATGACGCGACCGCGAGGAGGTATGTGTGCGCTCCCGTCGTTCCGGGGCGGCCTATCCAGCTACAAGTCGAACGCGACCTTGCGCTTGATGGGTGCAGGCTAACCGCCCCTACAAATCAGTCTGTGTTGTACGGCACAGAGGCGGCGCTGCACGTCGATGCTTGACGAGCGGTGCCCAAGCTTCCCACCCTCGCGCGTACGTACGTAAGGGTCGAACGAGTAATCCATGCAGCTTGTCATCGTCGAATCGCCGGCCAAGGCGAAAACCATCGAGAAGTATCTCGGCCGCGATTACCGCGTGCTCGCCTCCTATGGCCATATCCGCGACTTGCCGCCCAAGGACGGCTCGGTCGATCCGGACAACGGCTTCGCGATGGAGTGGGAGACCTATGGCGACAAGGCCAAGCAGCTCAAGGCCATTGCCGACGAGGCTAAGAAGGCCGACCGGCTGATCCTCGCCACCGACCCCGACCGGGAGGGTGAGGCGATTTCGTGGCATGTCCAGGAAGTGCTCAGGAAACGGAAAGCGCTGCCCAAGGAAGTGGAGCGCGTCACTTTCAACGCGATCACCAAGCCGGCGGTCACCGAGGCGATGGCGAAGCCGCGCCAGCTCGACGAAGATCTGATCGACGCCTATCGCGCTCGCCGCGCGCTCGACTATCTGGTCGGCTTCACCCTGTCGCCGGTGCTGTGGCGCAAGCTCCCCGGCGCCAAATCGGCCGGCCGCGTCCAGTCGGTGGCGCTGCGCCTGATCGTCGATCGCGAGCGCGAGATCGAGACGTTCACGCCCCAGGAATACTGGTCCGTTTTCGCCGATCTGGAACAGGACGGTACGCTATTCCAGGCGCGGCTGGTTCGCTGGAAAGGCGACAAGATCGACCGGCTGACGATCGGCAAGCGTGGCGACGCGGAGGCCGCCAAGGCCGCGGTGGAAGCCGGGCGCTTCACTGTCGCCAGCGTCGAGACCAAGCCGCTGACGCGCAACCCGCCGCCGCCTTTCACCACCTCGACGCTGCAGCAGGAAGCGGCGCGCAAGCTTGGCTTTTCCGCAAGCCACACGATGCGGGTGGCGCAGAATCTCTACGAGGACGGCGCAATCACGTACATGCGAACCGACGGCGTGCAGATGGACGGGAGCGCCATTTCCGCCGCCCGCGCCGCGATCGCGAACCGCTATGACGGCAGCTACGTGCCCGACAAGCCGCGCCAATACACCGCCAAGGCGAAGAACGCGCAGGAAGCGCACGAGGCGATCCGCCCGACCGATTTCGGCCGCAACAGCGCCGGCTCGGGCGATCACGCCCGGCTCTACGAGCTGATCTGGAAGCGCGCGCTCGCCAGCCAGATGGCCTCGGCGCGGCTGGAGCGGACCACGGTCGAGCTTGAGGACGGCACCGGCCAGACCGCGCTCCGCGCCACCGGCCAAGTTGTGCTCTTCCCCGGCTACCTCGCGCTTTATGAGGAAGGCCGTGACGATCCCGATGACGAAGAATCGCGCCGCCTGCCGCGCCTGTCGCAAGGCGACGCGCCGCTCAAAAAAGCGGTGCATGCCGAGCAGCATTTCACCCAACCGCCGCCGCGCTTTTCGGAGGCCAGTCTCGTCAAGCGGCTGGAGGAACTTGGTATCGGGCGTCCCTCCACCTACGCGTCGATCCTGCAGGTGCTGAAGGACCGCGAATATGTCCGCGTCGACAAGAATCGCTTCATTCCGGAAGAGACCGGGCGGCTGCTGACCGCGTTCCTGGAGCGCTTCTTCGAGCGTTATGTCAGCTACGATTTCACTGCGGGACTGGAGGAGGAACTCGACGAGATTTCCGGCGGCCGTGCCGAATGGCAGAAAGTGCTTGAGGCGTTCTGGCGTGACTTCAAGCCCAAGACGGCCGAGGTGATGGAGCAGAAGCCGTCAGACATCACGGTCGCGCTCGACGAGTTCCTTGCGCCGTTCCTGTTTCCGCCCCGCGCAGACGGTACCGATCCCCGGCTCTGCCCCAACTGCGGCAATGGCCGGCTGGCCTTGCGCGGCGGGCGTTTCGGCGCATTCGTCGCCTGCTCCAATTACCCCGAATGCAAATACACCCGCCGCTTCGGGCAGGGCGGGGGTGAGGAAAGCGCCGACGACAATGGCGACGTGGCGCTTGGCCGCGATCCGGAGACCGGCGCGGAAGTGTTCCGCAAGACCGGGCGCTTTGGCCCCTATGTCCAGCTCGGCGACGGCAAGGATGCCAAGCGCGCGTCGATACCGAAGGATATCGGCGAGCTTGATCTGGAATGGGCGCTGAAATTGCTGAGCCTGCCCCGCGAAATCGGGCCGCACCCGGAAACCGGCGAGCCGATCACCGCCTCGATCGGCCGTTATGGCCCCTATCTCGCGCACCAGGGCAAATACGCCCGGCTCGGCTCGACGATGGAAGTGTTCGAGACCGGTATGAACGCCGCCGTTGCAAAGCTCGCCGACGCGGCAAAGGGCGGTCGCCCCCAGCGCGGCGCTTCCCGCGAGCCGCTGCGCGTGCTGGGCGCGCATCCCCGCACCGAGGCCGAGATCAAGCTGATGGAAGGCCGGTTCGGCCCCTATGTCACCGATGGCACCACCAACGCGACGCTACCGAAAACCGTCGCGCCCGAAGCGTTGACGCTCGAGGAGGCGGCGCAGCTTATCGATGCCCGCGCCGCGGCGGGGCCGGCCAAGAAGAAGGGGCGGGGCGGGACAAAGAAGGCGACGCCGAAAAAGGCGCCGGCAAAGAAGCGTGCCTAGGCCGCGGCCTTTTCCGGGTGCCGGCCGGCGCGCTGCGGCAGCACCAGGATCAGGACGAGAATCGCGACTGCCAGCACTGCCGAGGCGACGGGCCGGCTGAACGCCAGCCCGCCGTGGTCGAGCGGCTTGTCCAGGAAATCGCCGACGGTCGCGCCGAGCGGCCGGGTCAGGATGAACGCGGCCCAGAACAGCGCGACCCGGTTCGCGCTCGTCCAGAACCACAGGCCCGCGATCACGACGAGAGCGGCCCCGAACAGCAGTGCGCCGCCGCCATAGCCCAAGCCGCCCGTATCGGCCGCCCAGTCGCCGAGCGCGGTGCCGAGCGTCTGGGAAAAGGTGATGGTCAGCCAGTAAAATGCCTCGGCCCTGGGCGTGCGCACCGTCTCGACGCTGATCGAGCCGGTCGTCGTCTTCCAGGCGGCGAGCGAAGCCAGGACCAGTGCGAACAGCAGGGCCGAGCCGCCGGTGTAGCCGATCCCGAGCGAGCGCGTGGCGAAGTCCGCCATGGTCGTGCCAGCCGTGGTCGAGGCGATGATGGTCGCCCAATAAAGGAACGGATGAAAGCGCCTGGTGCGGATTTGCCAGGCCGCCAGCACGACGAAGATCGTCAGGAAAATCGCCGATCCGACCAGATAGCCGTTCCAGGGAGACTGGGCCGCATCCGGCGTGGTCTCGCCCAGCCATGTCATCGACACCGTGTCGCCGCCGGTCTCGCCGAGGGTCGTGGCAAGAATCTTGATGATCCAGAAGCCGAGCGTGACCGCCGGCACCTTGCTCTCCACGCGCTCCTGCTCGGCCATTCATTCACTCCATTTGCTGGTCAGAAGGCCAACCCCAGCGCCGCATAGCCGCGCCACCCGGTCGGCCCATGATGCTGATGAACCGGCCCGCCGGACACCAGCAGCGAAAACGGTCCGCCGATGTGATAGACGCCGCCCAGATCGGCTCCCTCAGTCGAATGCCCGCCGACCGAGTCTGCTCCTTCGACTGTCACTTCGCCGCCGATTGCGAGCCGCTCGGAGACTTCGCGCGTCACCGTCAATCCGCCATTCCAGAAATCGCGATTTCCGGCGCCTGGATTGATCGTGTAGCCGCCGCCGCCGAAGATCGCCCAATGGCCAATATCTCGATCGATCCAGAGCGGCAGCAGGAGCGAGGTGCGTCCGGTGCCGAATCGGTGGCCGCCGCTCGGCAGGATCACGCGCGGAAAGATGGCCGCGTCGAACCCGGCGACATCGTGCAGGAACCGGTATTTGACGCCGAGCTCGACATTGCCCGCGCCGGTCTGCGTGCCCGCCCCACGGGCATGCGTCGCATTGATTGGCAGCGTCGCCGTCAGTTGCACGTCCTTCACCGCGCCATAGTTCAGGTCGAGGCCGCCCCCGCCGTCCCAACTCCCATGCGCGCCTTCTGCCGCCGTGAAAGCGTAGATTTCCCAATGGCCAAGGTCGGTCGGTTCGGGATCGTCGGTGACGTAGGGCGGTCCCGCCAACGCCGGTGCTGCAAACCCGATCAAAAACACTGCAAGGAAAAGCCGACGCACGAGGCTTCTTCGGTGCCGCCGCGTGATTGATCAAGGGCGAATGCGTCGCTCGACAGCCATGGTTCCATGTGAGACCGGCTGGGCATGACCAACGCGTCCTCCGACCCGTGGATTGCCGCCGATGATCGGATCGTCCTCGCCGTCCGCGTAGCGCCTAAGGCATCGAGGACCGCAGTCGACGACAGGACAATGCTTGCCGACGGAAGGCCGGCGCTCGGCATTCGGCTTGCCGCTCCGCCCGTAGACGGCGCAGCCAATGCCGAACTGACAGCATTCCTCGCCAAGTCACTCGGTTTACGCCGGTCGGATATACGCATTGTCTCGGGCGAGGCCTCTCGTCTCAAGCGGGTGGAATTGCTCGGCGATCCCGCTACGCTTGCGCAACGACTGGCGGAGTGGATCGGGAGCGATTGAATGCGGCTCTACATGCGACCGATTGCGCCGAATGCGCTGAAGGTCATGATCTTTATGGCGGAGCGCGGCATCGCGATCGAGACGGTCGACGTCGGCACGTTGAGCGAGGCGGACTATGAGCGTGTCAGCCCATTGAAGACGGTGCCGTCGTTGGAAACCGACGACGGACTGTTCGTCACGGAATCACTGACCATCTGCCAGTATCTGGACGAGATTTCGGACGGCCCCTCCCTGTTCGGCGACCGCCTCAACGAACGCACATTGGTGTCGATGTGGGAACGGCGGGCGGAACAGCTCCTGATGCAGCCGGCGATCGAGTATGGTCACCATTGCCAGCCGATGTTTACCGGCGCGCTTCGCCAGTTTCCCGATTGGGCGAAGGAGCATGTGCAGCAATGTCACAAAATGCTGGCGCTCATGGAGGCGCGGCTGGCGGAGAGCCGCTTTCTTGCGGCCGACCGTTTCACGATGGCCGACGTGACCGCATTCCTGGGCGTCGCCGGGCTGATCGGCTGGGGCGCGATCGAGCTCAAGCCCGGTCCCGCGCTCGGCCGCTGGATGGGTGACGTGGGCGCACGCCCGAGCATGGCGCCGCTCCGCGCGCTGGCGCAGCAATTCGGGCTAAAGTCGATCTGACCCGCATGCCCTGCACGCTGGGTCCTTGGCGATGCGAATGGTGCGTAGCGCCGGCGTGACGCCGTCGAACACGTGCACCTTGCCCGCCGCATCGGGCCCGAAGCCGACAATCGCGCGCACTGCCTCCATCGCAGCCCAGCTTCCGACTAACCCTGCCATCGCGCCCAGCACGCCCTGCTCCGCGCAGGTGTCACAATCGTCGGCATCGAAGGCGTCGCCGACGAAGCAGCGATAGCAAGGCTGGTCGGCTTCCCAGCCGCGGAAGGTGCCGATCTGCCCTTGGAATTGGCCCAGCGCGCCCGAGACCAGCGGGATGCGGGCGCGCGTGCAATGATCGGAGACCGTAAGGCGGGTGGCGAAATTGTCGCAGCCGTCGAGCACCAGATCGACGTCACCGATCAGCACGGCTGCGTTTGCGGCGGTCAGCCGCTCGGGAACTGCTTGATAAGCGACGTCGGGATTCAACCGTGTCACGGCGTCGCGCGCGATCTGCGCCTTCGGCCAGCCGACATCGGCAGTGCCGAACAAGACCTGGCGCTGAAGGTTGGAGAGGCTGATCTCATCGTCGTCAATCACGCGGAGTGTGCCGATGCCCGCAGCCGCCAGATACTGAATCGCAGGGCATCCGATCCCGCCGGCCCCGATAACGGCGACGCGCGTTTGGGCGAGTCTGGCCTGTCCTGCGCCGCCAATCTCCTTCAGGACGATATGGCGAGCGTAGCGGTCGAGCTGTTCGTCGGAGAAAGTCACACGCCTGTCGAGCCGAATCCGCCAGCGCCACGCACAGTGTCGTCAAGCTCTTCCACTTCGGCGAAGCGGGCACGCTGGACCGGGGCGGGGACGAGTTGGGCGATGCGGTCGCCGCGGCGGATGGCGAACGGCTCATTGCCCAAATTCGCGAGAATGACTTTCACTTCGCCGCGATAGTCCGCGTCGATCGTGCCGGGCGTGTTGAGGCAAGTGATGCCGTGCTTGAGCGCCAGGCCGGAGCGCGGGCGAACCTGCACTTCATAGCCTTCCGGAATGGCGATCGCAAAGCCGGTGGCGACCGCGTGACGTGCGCCCGGCGCAAGCGTCAGCTCCTCCGCCGCGACCACGTCCATGCCGGCGGCATGGGCGGTCGCATATACGGGGAGCGGAAGACCTTCGCCGTGCGGCAGGCGCTTCAGGCGAATTTCGATCTCAGGAAAGGGCATCGGCGATCCGTTCCGCGAGCTTCGCCGCGACCTGTTCCTTCGGCATAGGCTCCCAGTCTTCCACACCCGCTTCCGTGACGAGATGAACGCGGTTGTCCGCTCCGCCCATGACGTCGCCGGACACATCGTTGGCGACGATCCAGTCGGCGCCCTTACGCGCGCGCTTGGCGGTTGCGTTGATGATTACGTCGTTGGTTTCGGCGGCGAAGCCGACGACCAGCCTCGGCCGCCGTGGATCGCGCCCGAGGCCGGCGAGAATGTCCGGGTTCTCGGCGAGAGCGAGCGTTGGAGGGGCGCCGTCAGCGCGTTTCTTGATCTTGGAGCCGGCCGGCTCGACCCGCCAGTCGGCCACCGCTGCCACCAGCACAGCTGCGTCTGCCGGTAGCGCAGCATCGACCGCCGCCGCCATTTCGCGCGCCGTCTCGACATCGATCCGGGCCACGCCGGCAGGCGCGGGCAGGGTGACGGGTCCGCTCACCAAAGTCACCCGCGCGCCGAGCTGCGCCAACGCTCCGGCGATCGCGAAGCCCTGCTTTCCGGACGAGCGATTTGCGATGTAGCGCACCGGATCGATCGGCTCGTGCGTCGGACCGGCGGTCACGATGATGTGCTTGCCGGCGAGCCTGCCGCTTGTGCCGAGCGCCGCCTTGATCGCGTTCAGGATCGCTTCCGGCTCCGGCAGGCGTCCGGGACCGAACTCCCCACACGCCATAGGGCCTTCGTCTGGTTCCAGCACCGTCACGCGGTCCGCGCGTAGCCGCTCGACATTGCGCCGGGTCGCTGCGTGCTGCCACATCCTGACGTTCATCGCGGGCGCGGCGAGCACCGGCTTGTCGGTGGCAAGCAGCAAGGTCGTCGCCAGATCGTCCGCGATCCCCGCTGCCATCCGCGCCAGCAGGTCGGCCGTTGCCGGCGCCACCACCACCAGATCCGCCTCGCGGCTGAGCTGGATATGGCCCATCTCGGCCTCGTCCTTCAAGTCCCAGAGGCTGGTGTGGACCGGCTGCTCGGATAGAGCCGCCAGCGTCATCGGCATCACGAACTGCGCGCCGCCATCGGTCAATACGCAGCGCACGGACATCCCCTCCTTGCGCAGCAACCGGATTAGTTCGCACGCCTTATAGGCAGCGATGCCGCCGCCGACGATCAGTAGGATGCGCTTGCCCGTCATGCGCTCAATGTAGCAACAGAGTGGCGCCGGACCCAATGGCCGCTGCGATCACGGCAATCGCGGCGTAGCGCCAGTTGGTGCCTTGGCCGACGAGCTTCACGTCCACCAGCGGCGGCGGGGGCGGGGCGGCGCCGGGCTTGGGAAGCTGGTAGTCCAGGCGCCGGATCAAGTCAGGCACGAGCGCCAGCGTGCGGCCGAACTGGACGATGCGGTCCGCGGCCCAAGCTTCCGGTCCCAGCTCGGTGCGTATCCATTCCTGCACGAATGGGCCAGCCGTCTCCCACATGTTGATGTCGGGATCGAGCGTTTGCGCCACGCCTTCGACCATCACCATCGTCTTTTGCAGCAGCAGCAAATGCGGCTGGGTCGGCATGTCGAAATCGCGGGTGATCGCGAACAGCCCGTCCAGCATGTTGCCGATCGAGATGTCCTTGACCGGCAGGCCGCGGATCGGCTCGCCGACGGCGCGGAGCGCGGTCGTGAACTCTGCGAGATTGTGATGCGGCGGCACATAGCCGGCCTCGAAATGGATTTCGGCGACGCGCTCGTAATTGCCGGTGATCAGACCGTAGAGGATCTCGGCCAGCCACATCCGCGCGCGGCGGTCGATCCGGCCCATGATGCCGAAATCGATCGCGACGATCTCACCGTTCGGCCGCACCAGCAGATTGCCTTGGTGCATATCGGCGTGGAAGAATCCTTCAGAAATCGCCTGGCGCAGAAAGGCGCGGACCAGCCGCCCGGCAATCGCCTTCAGGTCATGCCCCGCGGCGATCAGGTCGTCGCGGCGCGAGACCTTGATGCCGTCGATCCACTCCAGCGTCATCACGCGCCGGGCGGTGCGCTGCCAGTCGATCGATGGAATGCAATAGCCGGGCTCGGCCTCCATCGCCTGCGCAAGCTCCGACGCGGACGCTGCCTCGCGCCGCAAGTCGAGCTCGCGCATCGTCCATTGGCGGAAGGTGGCGATGACGAGGCGCGGGCGCAGCCGCTGCAGCTCGCCGCCAAAGGCTTCCGCCTGCGCTGCCGCCCACTCATAGGTCTCAAGCGCCTTGGCGAACTCTTCCTCGACGCCCGGCCGCAGCACTTTCACCGCGACGTCGCGGCCGTCGCTGGTGACGGCGCGGTGGACCTGCGCGATCGAGGCGGCGCCGACGGGTTCCGGATCGATCGACCGGAACAGCTCGCCGATCGGCTTGCCCAGCGCCAGTTCGATCGATTTCTCGATTTCCTCGAACGGCGCTGGCGGCAGATTGTCCTGCAGGTCGAGCAGGTCCGCGGCGGCCTCGGGGCCGACCAGATCGGGCCGCGTCGCGAGCGCTTGGCCGAACTTGATCGCTGCCGGACCGAGCGCCTGGAAAGCAGTCGCATAGGCCGGCGTCGTCGGGATGCGCGCGCCGAACCGCGCGATCTTCACCAGCCGCCGCACGACGGGTGGCGTCAACGGGTCGCGCTCGATGCCGCGCAGGGCGCCATGACGCGCGAGCGTGCGGCCCCATTTCAGCAGCCGGAACAGGTGAGTGCTGGTGGCGGCCAACTAGATCTTCCAGCCCGAATGGATCGCGACCAAGCCGCCCAGCATCGGCTCGACCTTGGTCTGCACGAAACCGGCCTCGCCGATCATCCGCTCGAACGTCGGCATGTCCGGAAAGCGGCGGATCGATTCGATCAGATAGCGATAGCTGTCCTCATCATGCGCGATCAGCTTGCCGACCTTGGGCACGATCCGGTGCGAATAGAAATCGTAAGCCTCGGCGAAACCGGGCCAGAGCGTGGTCGAGAATTCGAGGCAGAAGAACCGGCCGCCACGCCGCAGCACGCGATGCGCCTCGCGGAGTGCCGAGGGAATGTCCGTCACGTTCCGGATGCCGAAGGCGATCGTGTAGGCGTCGAAGAAGCGGTCCGGGAACGTCAGGCTTTCCGCGTTCGCTTCGGTCCAGACGAGCGTATCGAACCCGCGCGCCTGCGCCCGGCCCATGCCGACTTCCAGCATCTGCGGGTTGATATCGGCGACGGTCACGCTGGCGCCGGCATCGGCCAGGCGGAAAGCGATGTCGCCGGTGCCGCCCGCCATGTCGAGGATCTGCTCGCCCGGTCGCGGCTTTACGCGGCGCACGAACCGATCCTTCCACAGCCGGTGCATGCCGCCGGACATGGCATCGTTCATGATGTCGTAGCGGCGCGCAACGTTCGAAAAGACCTCGCCGACGCGGCGGGTCTTTTCGTCGGGCGCGACCTCTTGGTAGCCGAAGGAGACGGTGTCGGACATGGGGCGGTGCAGTAGCGAAGGGTTGTGGCGCTGACAAACGCCGCTTAGCTCGGATCGGTGCCAGAACTTCCCGAAGTCGAAACCACAGTCCGTGGATTGCGTCCGGTCCTCGAAGGCCAGACCCTGACCAGCGTCGAGCCTCGCCGCGCGGACCTGCGCTTCGCCTTTCCCGCCGATCTGCGTCAGCGGCTCACCGGCGCGCGGGTGACGGGACTCGGCCGCCGCGCCAAATATGGGCTGATCGCCACCGATCGCGGCGACACGATGATCTTTCACCTCGGCATGTCCGGCCGCTGGCGCCTCGACCCCAGCGACATCGGGAAGCACGACCATCTGCTGCTGGAGACGGGCGAGGGCAGGCGGCTTTCGCTGAACGATCCTCGCCGGTTCGGATCGGTCGATCTGTTCCCGACCGAAAAACTTGTGGATTATCCCGCGTTTGTCGCGATGGGTCCGGAGCCGCTCGGGCCTGAGTTCACCCCTGCCTATCTTGCCCGGGCGCTGGAAGGGCGAACCGCGCCGATCAAGGCCCTGCTGCTCGACCAGCGTGTCGTGGCGGGCCTCGGCAATATCTATGTGTGCGAGGCACTGCATATGGCCGGCATCTCGCCGACGCGCGCGGGCGGACGGATTGCGACAAAGCGGCTCGAAGCCCTGGTGCCCGCGATCCGCGCTGTGCTGGAAGCGGCGATTGAAGCCGGCGGCTCGACGCTGCGCGATTATGCCCGGCCCGATGGCGAGCTCGGCTATTTCGCGAAGCAGTGGCGCGTCTATGGCCGCGAGGGCGAGCCGTGTCTGTGCGGACAGACGGTCAAGCGGCGCGTCGATAGCGGCCGCTCGACCTTCTTTTGCGCGCGTTGCCAGCGCTGAGCCGTTGTAACGGAACAGTCACGACTTCGTAGCCGAAGCGTCACCGCTTCGTCGCCGAACTGACGCTTTGCACGACTAGCGCCCCCCTCGAACGCGGCGAACAGGCCGCGAGTCGAGCGGGGAAACTCATGCGTATTCGGAACTCTCAGATCAATTCGACGGCTATTGCGCTTGCACTGACAGCGCTGGCTTTTGCAGGTCAGGCGCGAGCGGCGGATGCCGATGCCGCCGTGGACGCCGCTGCAGCGGATGCCGGCACGGCCGATGCTCCGGAAAGCGGACTGGGCGACATCGTTGTCACCGCCACCAAGCGTGAAACGAACCTGCAGCGCACGCCGATCGCGATCTCGGTGGTCGATACGCAGGCGATCAAGGACCGCCACGTCCAGAGCCTCTATGACCTGGCGGACGGCGGCGTGCCCAGCTTGCGCGTCGCGACGTTCGAGGCGCGGCAATCGGCGCTCACCATCGGCATTCGCGGCATCGTGCCGCTCGACGCCAACCAGCCCGCGCGCGAGCAGGGCGTCGGCGTCTATATCGACGGCGTCTATCTCGGCCGTCAGCACGGCCTGAACGCCGCCCTGTTCGACGTGGAGCGCATCGAGGTGCTCAAGGGCCCGCAGGGCACGCTGTTCGGCCGCAACACCGAAGGCGGCGCGCTTTCGATCGTCACCAAGGCTCCATCGGGCGAGTTCGGCGGCCGCATCAGCGGCAGCTATGGCAATTACGGCGCCTATAATGGCGAGATCCATCTCGACCTGCCGCAGTTCCAGGGCTTCAGCGTCAAGCTCGACGCGGTGAAGCAGTATCAGAGTGCGACGACGGTCAACCCGTTCCCGGGCTCGACCGGCTGGAACTATTACGACCGCCAGGGCTTCCGGGCCGCGGTCCGCTGGGAGCCCTTCGACGGGCTGACCGACGACTTCTCCTATGACGTGGCGAAGGACAAGAACACGCCGTTCTACAGCCAGTTGCTGAACTATAACCCGAACCATTGCGCCGCGACGACGGCGGCACAGCCGGTGTCGCAGAACGTCATTCCGGGCGCATGCGTGACGCCGGGAACGAACTTCTCGGGCGGACTTACAGGTACCGTGAAGCCATTGCTTCCCGGCGTGGTCGTCAACGGTACGACGCGCATGCGGGTCGCCGATATCGGCGTGCCGCAGCAGCCGAGCGTGGACAGGACTCACGGCTTCACCAACACGCTGAAGTGGAAGGTCTCGCCTGAGATCGAGCTGCGGTCGATCACCGCATGGCGCGGTGTCGACGTGGAGCAGTGGGACAACTCCGGCGGTGCCCACCGCGTGCCCGTCGTTACTCTTCCGGCGCTCGGTGCGACCAATCCGACCACCTGCACCGCGGCTGCGCCATGCGGGTTCAGCCGCTACAGCCTTGCCGACCTGCGCCAGCGCCAGTTCAGCCAGGAATTCCAGGCTGTCGGGACTATCGCGAACTTCGACTATGTCGCGGGTCTCTATTACTTCAACGAGCATGTGAGCGACGATGCCGCGACGCCGAACTCGGTTGGCATCGTCGCCAACACGACGACGCCGGCCGGTGGGGTGCCGACGGTCACGAGCTATAGCTACGTTCCGATCCCATTCTGCACCGCCAACACGCCATTCTTCGTCGGCACCGCGGTCAATGGCTGTTCGGTCGACCGCGCGTCCGAAGTGCGCTCGAAGAGCTATGCCGGCTTCGGCCAGGTGACGTGGAACGCGACCGACGCGCTGCACATCACGCTGGGCGGACGCTACACGCATGACAAGAAGAAGGGCGACCTGATCGTCTCGCGCAACGTCTTCTATGCCACCAATCCCGCGGTGGCGACGGCCAACGGCTACACGCCCCTGCGCAAGTCGTGGAACCGCTTCAACTGGCTGGCCAACGTTGCGTACGATGTGACGGACGACGTTCACGTCTATGCCAAATATTCGACCGGCTATCGCGCCGGCGGGGCCAGCTCGCGCACTGCGGACTACCGCGCGTTCAATCCCGAGGACGTGAAGGCGTATGAAATCGGGCTGAAGTCCGACTTTTTCGACCATCGCGCCCGGTTGAACCTTGCGGGCTACATCATGGACCGCAAGGGCAGCCAGGTCGATCTTTCCACGATCCAGCCGACCGCAACCGGCAACTTCAACAACCTGGTGACCTTCAACGCGCCGGGGATCACCAAGATCAAGGGCATCGAAGCGGACCTGACGGTCATGCCGGTCGAGGGGCTGCGGCTGACCGGATCTTATGCTTACACCCACACGCGGATTCCGCCCGTCAGCGTGACCTATGTCGGGCGCAACGCGAGCGGCCAGCCGGTCAACTCGAC
This sequence comes from Sphingomonas tabacisoli, assembly GCF_042678385.1. Taxonomy (NCBI): domain Bacteria; kingdom Pseudomonadati; phylum Pseudomonadota; class Alphaproteobacteria; order Sphingomonadales; family Sphingomonadaceae; genus Sphingomonas; species Sphingomonas tabacisoli. The sequence goes on along the minus strand of NZ_JBHUDY010000001.1, from coordinate 2,284,743 downwards.
CACGCAGCTGCAGCAATTCTACATCGTGTTCACGCCGCGCAATGCCGCGTCGGGCGCGATCGACTATGAATATCCGGTCGACGATGCCGGGACGATGGTGCGCCTCCATCTCGATGCGAACTACGCCCAGGCGACGCAGGCGTTCGACCAGTTCGCGACCAAGGCGGACTCGTCGTTCATCGTGAACGGCCGCCTGTCCCTTGCCGACATCGCGCTGACCGACGGCGGGCAGCGGATGACCGTGTCGCTCTGGGCGCGCAACATGTTCGACAAGCAATATGTCTTCCGCCGCGATCCGTCGAACAGCATTCCGGCTGTGCAGACGACGACGGCGACGGTCGGCAGCATCGGCAATGTCATTGGCGATTACGGCAACTTCAACGCGCCGCGCACCTTCGGCGTGGAAGCCTCGCTGAAGTTCTGATCAGGGTAACCCTCTCGCCATTGGGGAGAGGGTGGTCGAGCGCAGCGAGACCGGGAGAGGGGCCGAGTCGGCACGCAGGGTGACGGCCCCTCTCCCTCGCTCGCTCCGCTCGCGTTTCCCTCTCCCCTGAAGGGGAGAGGGGTGTAATCAAGCGTCGATCGCTTCCTCGTCGAGGCGCGACGCGTTTTCCTGGATGAACTGGAACCGGTGCTCCGGATTGCGGCCCATCAGCCGCTCGACGAGGTCGCGGACCATGTAGCGGTCCTCGACGTCGTCGGGCAGCGTGATGCGGATCAGGCTGCGCGTCTTCGGGTCCATCGTGGTTTCGCGGAGCTGCTGCGGGTTCATCTCGCCGAGCCCCTTGAAGCGGCCGACTTCCACTTTCTTGCCCTTGAACTCGGTCGCCTCGAGCTCGGCGCGGTGCGCGTCGTCGCGGGCGTAGAGGCTCTTGCCGCCCGCGGTCAGGCGATAGAGCGGCGGCTGGGCGAGATAGAGATGCCCGCGCCGCACGATATCGGCCATTTCCTGGAAGAAGAAGGTCATCAGCAAGGTCGCGATATGGGCGCCGTCGACGTCCGCGTCAGTCATGATGACGATGCGTTCGTAGCGCAGCGCATCGGGCGCGCATTTGTCGCGCGTGCCGCAGCCGAGCGCCTGGATCAGATCCGCGATCTCGCTGTTCGCGCGGATCTTGTCGGCCGTGGCGGAGGCGACGTTCAGGATCTTGCCGCGGATCGGCAGGATTGCCTGCGTCTTGCGGTCGCGCGCCTGCTTGGCCGAGCCGCCGGCGCTGTCGCCCTCGACGATGAACAGCTCGGTGCCCGCCGGCTCGCTGGCCGAGCAGTCGGTGAGCTTGCCGGGCAGACGCAGCTTGCGCGCGCCGGTCGCGGTCTTGCGCTTGACCTCGCGCTCCGCCTTGCGCCGCAGCCGCTCGTCCATCCGGTCGAGCACGAAGCCGAGCAGCGCGCGCCCGCGTTCCATGCGGTCGGCAAGGAAATGGTCGAAGTGATCGCGGACCGCATTCTCGACCAGCCGCGCCGCTTCCGGCGAGGTCAGCCGGTCCTTGGTCTGGCTCTGGAACTGCGGGTCGCGAATGAAGACGGAGAGCATCAGCTCGGAGCCGGTGACGACGTCGTCTGCGGTGATGTCCTTCGCCTTCTTGTTGCCGGTCAGCTCGCCGAACGCGCGGATGCCCTTTGTGATCGCGGCGCGCAGGCCCTGCTCGTGCGTGCCGCCGTCGGGCGTGGGGATGGTGTTGCAATACCAGCTATAGCTGCCCTCGCTCCATAGCGGCCAGCCGACCGCCCATTCGACGCGGCCCTGGCCGTCGGGGAATTCCTGGCTGCCGGTGAAGAACTCGCTGGTCGCGCATTCCCGCTCCCCGACCTGCTCCTTCAGGTGATCGGCGAGGCCGCCCGGAAACTGGAAGACCGCCTCGGCCGGGGTGTCGTCGGTGATGACCTCCGGCGCGCATTTCCAACGGATTTCGACGCCCGCGAAGAGGTATGCCTTGGATCGCGCAAGGCGGTAGAGCCGGTTCGGCTTGAACTTCAGCTCGTCGCCGAAAATCTCAGGGTCGGGCACGAAGGAGACGGTGGTGCCGCGCCGGTTCGGCACCGCGCCCAATTTCTCCAGCGGGCCAAGCGTTACCCCACGCGAAAAGCGCTGGCGGAACAGCTCCTTGTTGCGCGCGACCTCGACCACGGTCTCGGACGACAGAGCATTGACGACGCTGACGCCGACGCCGTGCAGACCGCCCGACGTCGCATAGGCCTTGCCGGAGAATTTGCCGCCCGAGTGCAGCATCGACAGGATCACTTCCAGCGCCGACTTGCCGGGGTATTTGGGGTGAGGGTCGACCGGCATGCCGCGGCCGTTGTCGGCGATGGTGATCCGGTTGCCGGCGTCCAGCGTGACCTCGATCCGCGTCGCATGGCCGGCGACCGCTTCGTCCATCGCATTGTCGAGCACTTCGGCGGCGAGGTGGTGCATCGCGCGTTCGTCGGTGCCGCCGACATACATGCCGGGGCGTCGCCGCACCGGCTCCAGCCCCTCCAGCACCTCGATCGACGAGGCGTCATAGTCGGTGGCGACGGCGGCGTTGGACGCGAACAGGTCGGACATGATCCCGGTTATAGAAGGGCAAGGGGCAGGGGCGGAAGGCCGCAAACTTCACGATTATCGCGCTTATTGGGGATAAAATTGCGGGCGCGAGCCTGGGCTTTGCAGAACCTCCTGCCGGAACATTAGCAGAACTTGTGGCTGTAGGACAGAGGCGCGTCGATCCTACGCCCCCAAGATCCCTATCGCGGTCTGATGCCACCAGGGCGTGTTCCACATCATGTTCACCGCCACCGCAGACGGCAGGAAGAAGGCGAACCAGACCCAATAGGCCTTGTGGACGCGGCGATTGCGGACGACGTCCCACACCAGCATCGGCGAGATTGCGACGACGGTGTAGAGATCGGCCGAAAGCGGACTGTCGGGCATCGTGGCCGGCAGCCAGGGGATGCGGTCGATCCCCGCGGGCAGCGCCATCGCCGTTGCCAGGATCATCATCCGCTTGTGCAGGCCGGGATCGGCGGCGCGTGCTCTCAACCCGATCGCCAGGAGCAGCGGGAACAGGATGCCGATGCGAATCTGGATCAGCATGATGTTTTCCCAGATCAGCAGCGCCTGCTGCAGCCCGGCGCGGGCCGCTCCGCTTGCCGCCTGCTCAGCCGCTTGGAGCATGTGGTAGTTGGTCGGCACCAGGATGAAGCCGACCACCACCAGCGCGGGCGCAATCGCAAAGGCCAGTATGCCCAGCCGGATGTGCAACGCGCGCCGTCCGGTCGCCATCAGCCAGGTCTGCGCGAACAGCAGCAGCAGGAACGATCCCATCAGCATGGCATGGAAATGCAGCACGAGCGGGAAGGGCGGACGCTTGCCGGCCGCGACCGCATCCACCTTCATCAGCGAGTCGGGCACGAAGCCCGCCAGCGTGATGCCGATGAAGCTTGCCGCCGTGAAAACGTAGATCCAGCGGTCGATCGCGTGCGCGCGCGGCGTTCCCGACAGCATGTCGGGCTGCGGCGCATGTCCGGCAAACCGTTCTGCAACTGTAGCCATGGCGTTCCCCCTCGCCTGAGGGGGAAATCATTAACACTCGCGGGCAGCGATGGGAATGCTCATTGCCCGAGGATGCGCGGCTCCCGCACATAGCCGAACGCGCCCGCGCCGGACCAAGCGCGACCGTCCGGATAACGCAGTTCGATGCCGGCGAGATCGCGCTCGTCCGCCAGCCCCATGTTGACGCCCACCATGCTGTTTCCGAACTTTGCGACCGCGCTTTCGGTCAAGGTGAAATGGGTGGTCGAGCCGCGGGTCGCGCAGAACTGGATGCGCGCGGCCGGGTCGTCCTTGTCGCCACGGCAATAGCCTTGCGCCGTTCCCTCGACGCTCACTTCGGACGGATCGAAATAGCCCCAGCGCGCGCCCGTCTTGCTGCAAAGCGTGCAGTTGCACTCGTGGATGAAATCCGGCTGCCGGGACGTCGTGACGCGGAGCTGCCCGCAGAGACAGGAGAGGGTGAGCATCGCGCCGCCATACCGCACTACTGCGGTGCGACCACTATCAGGTGTGCGGTGCCGGGTATCGGAGTCGGGCGTGCGCCAGGAGTTGCCGGCGGATCGAACCGAGCAGTCGGCAAATAGATTGCGCCATCGGTGGGGTCGATCGCGCCGGTCCGCGCGCCGACTTCGGTCTTGATGCGATCGACCACCTTTGGACCGCCAGGCCCATCAAGAGCGATAACTTCCAGAATGCCGTCGCGCCCGCAGGGAATAAACGCCATTCTGCGTGCTTCGTCGATCATCGCGCCGTCAGGGCCTTTGCCGATCGGAAGCAACGCCATTTCGCGACCAGTGCGGACATCGACAATCGCGGCCTTGCCATTGGCACAGGCGCTGATCAGCCGATCCGACTTGGCATCGTAAGCCAAACCGGTTGGACCTTCGCAGCCGGGCAGGGCGATGGTCGCGCGGGATTTGAGCGTCCGAAGGTCGATCGATTCGATTTCGCTCGCCTCTTCGTTGTTGATGAAAAGCGCGCGTCCCTTGGTGATCGCGGCAAGCTCAAGCCCCGGTTTCATCGGGATCGTCGCTTCGACGCGCGCGCGCACCGGGTCGAGGACAGACACGGTGCCGTCTTTTGCGTTCATCACGAAGGCCCGCCGGGATATCGCGTCGAATATCGCGGCGTCTGGATTGGCGCCGACGGGCACGCGCGCAATCTCGCGGCCGTCCGACGCGTCCAGCAGATACGCGGTGTTGTCCTTCCCGCTGGTCGCCAGCACCTGGTGCGTGCCGGGAATCGGGATCGCCTGATGGCCGCGGTCGAGCTTGCCAAAGGAGCGGACGGAGCGGCCGTGCGTCAAATCCACGGCCGTCACGCTGTCTGTTCGGGCGACAAAGAGCTGGCGGGAGGCCGGATCGACGGCAACGAGGTCCCAGCCTCCGTCAGGCACTGCGATGCTGGCGGTCGCCGCGTAATGCGGTGATGCCGCGGCGGGGCCGACGCCCATCAAAGTCAAGGGGATAGCCAGTAACGTCAGCCGGATCATTGCACTCTCCCGAACGAGCCAGATCGCATCGATAAACTGGCGCATTGCTCGTCACAGGCAGACGCCGGGGTTTCCGGACAACCGCAGCCAGCGCCCTCCCGGATATTTGCGGACCTGATCGAACGGCAAAGCTCGCGTGACGCTTGACGGTGCCTTGTGTGTGCAACACACTCGGACCAAATCAGCGGGAGGACATCATGGCGTTGGCGCGTGGGGCGATAGGGCTTGGGTTGTGGCTGCTTACCGGCACGGCGCTGGCGCAAGTCCCGAAGGACCAGCTTGCGAAGCCGCCCGCCGATGCCAGGCACTTCGTCATCCTCTCCACCGGCGGCAAGCATGGCGACAGCTGGATGTGGACCGCGCCCGACGGTGCGCTGATGGGGCGCGAGTCGATGGTGCTGCGCGGGCAGGTCTGGGAGATCGATTCCAGCGGCGCTGCCGGCAAGGACGGGATGCCGGCGCGCCTGGATATCCGGGGCGTGACGCCGCAGGGCGACGCGGGCGAGACCTTCTCCGTCACGGGCGGCAACGCGCAGTGGAAAAGCCAGATCGACGCCGGCTCCGCCGCTTATGCGAAGCCCGCTTTCTACGCATCGGTCGGCGGGCCGATGGCAATCAATGCCTGGTTCGTCGAGCGGCTGCTCGCCAGTTCGAACAAGGCGATGGACCTGCTGCCCGGCGGCCGCGCGACGGCGGAGAAGATGACCACGCTGGACGTGGGCGAGGGGGCGAGCAGGCAGACGATCACGCTCTGGGCCATCTATGGGATCAGCAACTCGCCGCTGCCGATCTGGACCGATGCGCAGAACCGCTTTTTCGGCGTCACCTTCGTCATCGGTTGGCTGCCCGAAGCCTATACGTCCGAAATGCCGAAGATGGAGGCGGCGCAGTCGGCGGCGATGGCGGCGCGGATGCCGGCGCTTGCCCAATCGCTGGTGACGGTGCCGGCTGGGCCGGTCGCGTTCACCCACGTCAAATTGTTCGATGCGGACGGACTGAAGTTCCTGCCCGATCAGTCTGTGGTGGTCGCGAACGGCAAGATCGCAGCGGTGGGGCCTGCTGCTTCGGTCAAGCTGCCGGCGGGCGCCAAGGTGATCGACGGCAAGGGCAAGACGCTCGTGCCCGGCATGTGGGACGTCCACATGCACATCGGCGACGATTACACGTTGCTGCAGGAGCTATCGCTCGGCATCACCTCGATCCGCGATCCGGGAAACAACGACAAGCTGACGATCGACCGCCGCACCCGCGCGGCTGCGGGCAAGCTGCTCTCGCCGCATGTCTATCCTTCCTCGCTGATCGACGGGAAGGGGCCGAACACGGCGCAAGTGGCAAACGTCGCGACCAGCCAGGACGAAGCGATTGGCTGGGTCCGCAAGGCGAAGGAGAACGGCTTCACCGGCGTCAAATTCTACGGGACGTTCAATCCAGCCTGGCTGAAGGCCTCGATCGACGAGGCGCACAAGCTCGGCCTGCACGTTCACGGCCATGTGCCGCAGGGCATTCGGCCGCTGGACGCGGTCAATGCGGGCTATGACGAGCTGACGCACATCAACTGGATCGTCATGCAGGGCATGCCCGACAGCGTCATCCAGACCTCCAACGGCATCATGCGGTTCGAGGGGCCGGGCCGATATGCGAAGGACCTGAACCTCGACGGACCGGAAATGAGCGGCTGGGTGAAGACGCTGGCCGACCGCCACATCTATTCCGACCCGACGATGGTCGCCTTCGAAAGCCTGTATGTGCCGGAGAACGGCGATCTCTCGCCGTCCTATGCGCCGTTTGTCGGGACGCTGCCGCCGGTGACGGAGCGCGGTTTCAGGTCGGGCGGCTTCCAGGTGCCGAAGGACCTGACCCGCGCCGATTACCGCAAGAGCTGGGCGAAGATGGTCGACCTTCTGGGCCGCATGCACAAGGCGGGCGTGCCGATCGCCGCCGGAACGGACGGCAACGGCATCGAGATCATCCACGAACTCGAGATTTACCGGGAGGCCGGGTTCACGCCGGCCGAGGCGCTGGCGGCGGCGACGATCGTCCCCGCGCGGCTGGTCGGCGTCGACAAGACGACCGGTTCGATCGCCGTCGGCAAGACGGCGGACCTGGTGCTGGTGGAAGGCGATCCCGAGGCGCGCATCGGCGATCTTCGCCAGACGCGGATGGTGGTGATGGACGGAAAGCTGATGGACGCGGACGCGCTGAGGAAGGCGGCCGGCTATTCGGGGCGGCCGAAGTAAAGCGGCCGGCCGGGGATTGCCCGGCCGGCCGTCGTTCGTTCAGGCGAGGGCCTGAACGCTGTTCTTGCGGCTGCGAACGCGCAGACCCGCGCCCGCCAGGCCGAAGCCGGCGATCATCATCGCCCAGGTCGCCGGTTCCGGCACCGGGGTGACGATGTTGCGCGTGCTGAACGAATAGCCCGCGCCGCCAACGCCGGCGGCCAGGTTCCAGCCGATCGCGTCGAATGCGGCGAGGTCTTCGCCGGTGATCACGCCGTTCGTGCCGCCGCACAGATACGGGTTCATCACGCCTTCGAACGGCTTGGCGCAGGTGAAGTTGCCCGCGTCGTTCTGCGGCGCTTTCCAGTGCGAAGCCTGCCAGCCGTCGCCATTATAGTCGCCGGTGGAGAACAGGCCGTTGTTGAAGACGGACGACGCGCCGCCATCGATCGAGAAGTAGCTCGCCGTCTTGGTCGTCCAATCGAGCGCACCCGGCGCGCTGTAACGGAACAGGTCGAGCGTTTCGCCGAACCAGTCGTCATTGGCCGGATAGTTCTTGCAGCCGCCGGCCACGCCGCAGGCGGTGCTGTCGGCGAGCGGGCCGCCGGTGCCGAGCACGTCGTAATCGTCAACGCCGCTCACGAAGCCGAGCGCGTGGCCAATCTCGTGAATGGCGACGCCGAGGAAGTCGGACTGGCCGGCAGTGATGCCGTCCGTGGCATTGAAGTCGAACTGGAAGTTCGAACTGAACGTGATGCTCGCGTCGGCCTTGCCGTCGCTATAGGTATAGCCGAGCGCCTTCGCGTTGGCGCGGGTCAGACCGATGACGCTGTTGTTGAAGCTGCCGTCGGTGTCATAGACCTTGGTGGTGTTGTCGATGCCCGTCTTCGCGGCAGGATCGGTGTAGCCCGGCGTGTACATGCTGAGCGCACCGACACCGAGAGCACCCGGCGACAGCGGCGAAAGGTTGGCAACGGCCTGCGCGTCGAACGCACCGCCCTGGCGAGCGGCCAGACGCGTGTAGATGCTCTGCACCGCCTTGGAGTCGAAGGTGCTGCCGGTCGAGCCGAGGATGTTCGGGCCGAGCGGCTTGAAGCCGATGTTGAGCACGATGTTGGTCGGCTGAGCGGCCGTCAGCACGCTCGACCAATAGTTGGTCGCGGCAGCGAAGCCGTAATAGGCTTGCGTGCCCGCGCCGGCGCCGCCGGTATCGACCAGAGTGAAAGTGACTGCCGCCGCCTGAGCGGACGACGCCATCGACAAGGCCGACCCGCACGCAAGTGCAGCGAGCGCGGCGGAACGCCACGTATTAACGCGTTTCATACGAAACCCCCTTCAACGCGACCGGCACCCCTGCCGATCTGAGTCGGGAAGCTGACCTGAAACTTATCCTTACGCAATCATTTACTTAGCGCCTTTGAAACTGTGCCGAATTGGCGCAGACGGCGAACTGACGCATGGCCTGCGATCTTTTTGGCGTCGCTTCCGACCCATTGCGGACATTCCTAACCACTGAGGGAATATCAGGGCCGGGATACTAACATAGAGCAAGCGCGTTTGAACCGGCATGGAGCCGGTCTCAAATGATCTGCGCGACACAGCGGCCAAGTGCCGCGACTTGGCCGCTGCCATAACCGACCGGTATGCCATGCTCGCTCTCAACGAGTTGGCAGTGGATCTTGAGAAGCGCGCGGCGCAGGCAGAAGCGATCAGGTCTCCGCAAGGACCGCGGCCGCTCTAGGCGCCTTGTTAACCATAGAAAGTCGGCCGGCCGGGGATTGCCCGGCCGGCCGACGTTCGTTCAGGCGAGGACCTGGCGGCTGTTCTTGCGGCGCGAGGCAGCGCCGACAAAGCCGAAGCCGGCGATCATCATCGCCCATGTCGCCGGTTCGGGAACGCTCTGGAACGCGCCCGCCTTGAACAGGTCGGACAGATCGCGCGCGCCCGCCGCGCCGCCGAGCCATGCATAGCCCTGCGCCGGCGAGATGCCGAAGATTTCCTGCATGGTGCGCAGGTCCGACGAGTGATCGTAGCTGAAGATGCTGTTGTAGGCGTTGCCCTTGGCGAGCGGCGAGATCACGATTTCGGTGCTCGTGAACTGGTTGAAATTGGCCGCCGTCTCGCCTTCCGTCTCGTCGTTCCAGATCACGATCGCGCCGTTGTTCTTATAGGCGTCGGACGCCATGATCAGCGGGATGATCTTCGACAGGAAATTGTCGCCTTGCGCGATTTCCGCCTGGTCGCCGGTGGAGTGGACGCCATTGTAGGTGAAGCCGCCGGTAAGCGCGGTGTGCATGTCATTGAACTGGTCGGGCGTGATCCAGTTGTACTGAGCGACGGTGTTGTTCGCGAGGTCCGTGGCGAGCTGCTCGAGCGGCGCGTAGTTTTCCGCCTGCGGGTTGCCCGTGGTGAGGTCGTTGCCGCCATTGGTAGCGGTGAAGAAGACCTGCGGATTGTGCTTGGCGGCGTAATTGTACTGGTGGCTGCCATTATATTGGTTGGTGTAATCGGCCGAGGTGCCCGAGAAGCTTTTCAGCGGCACGACATATTGATCCGAGGATAGCACGGTGTTGGTGAGGCCGCCGGTGGCGTTCTTCGCCAGGTCGATGCCTTCCTGATACGAGCGCCAGGTCTGGCCGCTCGCGGCGAGCGTGGCGCTGAGGCTCAGCGCGTTGACGACATTGTTCGGATAGGGGTCGGAATCGTTGCGGGGACCGGCGACGCCTGCCTCGGCCCAGACGTAGTTCGGCTCGGACGGGTGGACGGCGCTGCCATTCTGCGGGGGCACGTTATGATAGGCGCTGGCATAGGAGACCTGGGCGGCGTTTGCGTTGCCCGGCGTCAACAGGCTGTTGATGTAGGGGGCAGCCGCGTTGCCGAAGATCTGGTTGAGGGACGTAAACGTCGACGGCTGAGTGAAGTTGTGATTCTCCAGCGCGATCACGAAAACCGTGCCGACCTGCGGCGTGGCGGCCTGAGCCTGCGCAGCGCCGAGCAGCAGCATCGATGCGAGCAGCATGTGTTTTTTCATGACGATACCCCTAGAATCGCCGCCCGGGGGTGAGCGGCCCGGCGCGGCTAGAGTGGCGTCATGACGTCAGGGTGACGCATCGGTTACCGATCCGCGACCTGCGCCGAGTGGAGCGAAATGGGACGGTCAGCGCTGGTGGGCGAAGCGCAGCGGCACGACGTTTTCGAGCGCGTCCAGCCGCCGTGCGAGGGCAAGGTTGCAGGCTTCGTAGGCGGGGACGAACTGCGACTCGATCTGGTCTTCGGTGAAGCGCCAGGGGATCAGGCCGGACAGGGTCTCGCTGTGGAAGAGGCGCGTGCCGTCGCATTCGCCGAGGAGCTCGAACAAGTGGTCGCCCGTGAACAACAGCGGGATGTGACCGCGCCAGGCAAGGACGCGGCCGGGCTCGGCGCGGGTGACGGTGACGGTTTGGCGGATGGCGGCGCCGGGGCTGGCGGGATTGAGGAAGCGCATCGCGACCTTCGCGCCGACCTGCGCCTCACCATGCGCTTCGACGTTCAGCGGGTTCCAGGCGGCATAGCGCTCGAAATCGGCGAGCACCGTCCACACCCGCGCCGGGGCGTGCGGCAGGTAGATGGAGGTGAGAATTCGCCTGGGCATTACGGCATGATGGAAGACGCTCCCCCGCCGTCAAGCGAGGGAGCGCCTCTCGTCGATCAAGGGGTGAGGGGGATCGACGAAAGCATCGTTTTGGCAAGTCAGCCGACGATCAGGTTGCCGTTCATCCGGATCGGCCGGCTCATGTTGAAGTAGTTCGGGCTGGTCGCCATCACCGTCTCGTGGATCTCGGCGAACTGGGCGGGCGTGCCGTTGCCCTTGATCCGGACGTCATAGTCGATCGTGCGATAGCCGGCGGGTACGTCGTCCGACAGGCCGAGGAAGCCGCGCAGGTCGAGCTCACCCTTGGTCTCGATCTCGAGACTTTCGAGCTCGATGCCGTTCAGCGACGCGCCGGCGACGTAGCCGACCATCATGCAGGCATTGACCGCCGCCATCAGCATTTCCTGCGGATTGGGCGCAACGTCGGTGCCGAGCAGCTCGGTCGGCTCGTCGATCACGATCTTGTAATCGCGTTCGATGCGCTCGCCGCCAAGGCTGATCGCGCCGACCGTGGTTTCGCTGCGGGTCTGGCCCTTCCAGCGCGAGGTGACATGGAACGCGGCCTTGGCCTTCGACGCATCCGCCTGGATCGCCTCGACGACCTCGCCGAGCGCCGTCAGGTCGATATCGTTGACAGTCTTGTGGGAAACGGTGTCCAACATGGGTCTTCTCCTTCTCTCTTGATAAATCAGCGGAATTGCGGGGCGACTGCGGCGACGCGGTCGAGTGCAGCGGACGACAGTCGCTGGAGCGTGGCGGTGAATTGCGGGTGGACCATGCCCGAGCCGAGATAGGTCCAGCGCGCCGCCTGGTGCTGCTGGGCGAGCAACTCCGCGCGTTGGTCGAGCGGACGGTCGATCGCCCGTTCGAGCGCCAGCAGATTGTACTCGCCCTGGCCGGCGAGGCCGCCATCGAGGAACGCGCCGATCTCGAGATACTCGTTGACCGCCGCCATGATCTCGAGCTCGGACCGGCCCTCGGCGAGCGCCAGCACCATCAGCGTGTCGAGCTTGGCGTGCTGTGCTTCCTCAATCCAGTGATGGCGCAGCAAGCTCTTGAACAGCGGGTCGATCCCGGTGTCGTCGCGGACGCTGTCCAGATAGTGGCTCTGCGTCATCCATTCGATGTGAAGAATGGTCAGTGCCACCGCGAGGGGATCGTGGCGGAGCACTTCCGACGCGATCGCATTGGCGGGGCCGATGACCTCGCAGTTCGTCCCGAAGCCTTTCACGAACCGCTCGTGGAAACGGCGGAAGAGCTGGATGTGCTTGGCTTCCTCGCCGGCAAAGTTGAGCAACGCGCGGATACGATGGTCGCCGGCGTTGAGCAGCGGCCGGGCGTGATCGAGCACGAACGGCAAGATGAACTCCTCGATCAGGCCGAACAGGCTCAGATACTGGTGGCCGCTGATCTGGTTGAGCGTCCGCCGCTCGTCCTCGTTCAGGCCGGGCGCTTCCGCCGTTCGGGCAAGTGCTTCGGGCATGAAGTTGAGGCCGAAGTTGAGCCGGTCGTTCGGTCCGAGCACGTCGTCGAGCTGCCAGGCAGCCCGTGTCGACGAGGCCAGCACGGCCTCGTAGTTGAAGTCACGATACATGATCTTCTCCTGAAAAGCTGAAGTCAGGAAATGTGCAGCGGCGCTGTCGCGGCCGCGAGAATGACGCTCGACCAGAAGGCCGCGCAGACGAAGACGGCGAGGCGATTTGCCACGCGAGCAACAATTTCTTGGTTCATTTCTGTCCTCCGACAATCGATGATTTGTCCGCCGGGCGCTGGCTTGGCGGGGAGGCGATCCGAGTTGTTTTCTGTTGCGCCGTGACTAGGCCGGTCCGGCGATGGTATGAATGACCGGGTTGCCGGAAGATTTGATCGAGACGCCGGAAGGAGCCGAATGGACGTCCTGACCGACATATTGTCGTCGATGCGGCTGAACGGCGGTGTCGTCATCGACGCAGAGATGGCGGGCGACTGGTGCATCAGCTCGCAATTCACGGCGGAGGACTGCGCCGCCTTCTTCCCGACGCCGGTGCACGTGATCGGCTATCACTATGTCCGATCCGGCCGCTTCTGGGTGGAGACCGACGAAGAGGGGCCGCTGGAGGCAGGGCCCGGCTGCATCATCCTGGTGCCGCGCAACGAACGCCATCTGCTCTACAGCAAGGCGGGCACGCCGCCGATGGACGGGCACGAGCTGGTCAGTCCTGGGCCAAGCGGCATGTCCAACATCCGCATCAGCGGGGAGGGCGAAGGCGCGCAGATCTATTGCGGCTTTCTGGGCAGCGCCTCGCCGGAGAACGCGCTGCTGCAGAGCCTCCCGAGCCTGTTGCTGATCGGATCGCAGGGCGGCTCGCGAGACGATTGGCTGGAGAGCTCGCTTCGCTTCGCTGCCGAGGAGCTGCGGAGCGCGCCGCCGGAAGTGGTCGCGCGGCTGGCCGAGCTGCTCTTCGGCGAGGCGGTGCGGCGCTACATTGAGTCATTGCCGGAAGGCGAAGGCGGCTGGCTCGCCGGGCTGCGCGACCCCGTCGTCGCGCGCGCGCTGGCGATCATCCATAGCCGGTATCGCGAGGCGATCGACATCAACGGCCTGTCGCGGGAAGTCGGGCTGTCGCGATCGGCGCTGGCGGAGCGTTTCACCGCGCTGATCGGCGAGCCGCCGATGCGCTATTGCGCGCGCTGGCGGATGCGGATGGCCGCCAACATGCTGCGCGACGGCCGGCAGAGCAGCAGCAACGTCGCCTATGAAGTCGGCTTTAACTCGGAAGCCGCGTTCACCCGCGCCTTCAAACGCGAATATGGCGAGCCGCCGGCGACCTGGCGCCGTCGCCTAGCGAACGAAGCATCGGCTCGGCAGAGTTCGGCGCGGGAGCAAGCCAAGGCCGGGGAGCGCGTCGGCTATTGCCGATCGGCTGACGGCGCGCAGATCGGATGGTCGGCGATGGGCGAGGGCTTTCCGATGCTGCAGCCGGCCGTCTGGTTCCACCATGTCGAGAAGGACTGGAACACCGCGGCCTGGCGGCACTGGGTGGAAGCGGCGGTCGAAGGTCGGCGGCTGATCCGCAGCGATCTGCGAGGCGTCGGCCTGTCCGATCCCAGGCCGCCTCGCTGGACCTTCGATGCGCTGGTCGAGGATTTCGAGGCGGTTGTTGACGATATCGGCGAGGAGCGGTTCGACGTCTTCGGGCTGTCGCACGGTGCGCTGGTCGCGATCGCCTATGCAGCGCGGCACCCCGAGCGGGTGCGCAAGCTGGTGCTGGTCGACGGCTATGCGGAAGGGTTCGGGGTGCGCGGTGACCCGGACGAGGTCAAAAGGCGCGAGACGCTGCTGAGGATGGGATACGCCTATCGCGACGGCGACCGCGAAGTGTTCGGGCGGATGCTGGGCGCGCTCTACTGGCCCGATGCGCGCGGCGAAGTGATCGACTGGTTCAACGAGCGGCTGGTGACGATCATGGGCCTGAACGAGTCGCTGCAGGAAGTCTTTCGCAGCGTGGACCTGCGCGGCGAGCTAGCCTCAATCTCAGCGGAGACGCTGATCGCGCACAGCCGCGGCGACCGGATCATCCCGCATGGCTGTTCCGAAGTGCTCGCGGCCGGGATTGCGGACAGCCGGTTCATGCTGCTCGAAAGCGGCAACCACATGCTCCTGGGCGACGAACCGGCTTGGCCGGCCTTCGCACAGGAGCTGCGTGCGTTTCTATCTCATTAAGCCCTCCCCACCAGGGAAGGGCTGTTGGGTTAGCGGACGCGCGGGCCGCCGAAGGGAAGCGGCGGCGGCGGGCGCCGGTCGCGGCGCGGGAGCTGTGCCTGATAGGCCTGGCCGCAATGCGCGACGCAATAGGGGAAGCCGGGGTTCACCGCGTCGCCGCAGAAATGGAAATCGGGCTCGCCGGGATGGCCAAGCGGCCATTTGCAGATGCGGTCGTTCAGATCGAGCAGGCTCGTCTTGTCGGCCATTTCCGGGCTCGGCTTGGCAGGCACGAGGCGGCGCGGCGGCGCGGGCGGAATCGGCGTGGACTGCTCGCCCGGGGTCTGGCGCAGGAAGCCGCCGGGACCGATCGAGCGGATCTGGGGCTGCGGCGGGGCGCTGGGCTCCGACGCGGGAGTAGCGGCCGAGACAGGCGCGGCGGGGCGTTCGACGGGAGCCGGGCGAGGCGGCGGCGCGGGGCGCGGCGCTTCGGCGCGCGGCTCGGGCGCGGCGGCTGCCGGCACCACGCTGTCATCCTTGCTGACGGGAGAGGGGCGCGACTGGAGGCCCAGCCGGTGCGCCTTGCCAATCACCGCGTTGCGGCTGACGCCGCCCAGCTCGTCGGCGATCTGGCTGGCAGTCATTCCCTTTTCCCACATCGATTTCAGTTGGTCGATGCGTTCGTCGGTCCAGGCCATGTTTGTCCTTACGTCCTTAAATCCTGCGCGCCTTGCGGGGTGAGCCGTTCGCCGATAGGCGGGCAGCCGATGCTCGACCAGTCCCAATCCGGAGTCCGCCTCGCACCCGGCGTCGCGTCGATCACTCGCGTGAACTGGCCGGGCTTGCGCGCCCTTTATGTGAAGGAGGTGCGGCGTTTCTTCAAGGTCCAGCTCCAGACGATCTGGGCGCCGGCGATCACGACGATGCTTTTCCTCGTGATTTTCACGGTCGCGCTGGGGCGGCAGGGACGCACGGTGCTCGGCCATCCGTTCGCCGATTTCATCGCGCCGGGCCTGATCATGATGGGCATGCTGCAGAACGCGTTCGCCAATGCGAGCTTCTCGCTGCTGGTCGGCAAGATCCAAGGGACGATCGTCGATTATCTGATGCCGCCGCTTTCGAACGGCGAGCTGCTGGCGGCGCTGGCCGGCGCTTCGGTGACGCGCGCGGTCCTGGTCGGCTGCGCGGTGTGGCTGGCGATGCTGCTATGGCCAGGCGTGCATGTGACGCCGCACCATTTCTGGGCGATTGCCTGGTTCGGCGTGCTGGGCGCGCTGTTCCTCGCCTTTCTGGGCGTGATGACGTCGATCTGGGCGGAGAAATTCGACCATGCCGCGGCGGTGACGAACTTCGTCGTGGCGCCGCTGTCGCTGCTCTCGGGGACCTTCTATTCGGTCGAGGCGCTGGCGCCGAGCTTCCGCGCGGTGAGCCACGCCAATCCGTTTTTCTACATCATTTCGGGCTTCCGTTACGGGTTTCTCGGCGATTCCGACTCGCCAGTGATGATCGGGGCGGTGGTGGTGCTGGTGATCGACATCGTGATGGGCGCAATCTGCTATTCGCTGTTGCGCTCCGGCTGGAAGATCAAGGCATGAGCTTCATCGACTATCGCGCCGGCGACATCGGCTGTGAGGCTTATGTCGCGCGTCCGCAAGGCGCGGGGTCGCATCCGGTGGTGCTGGTCGCGCCGACGGTGCGCGGGCCGACCAGGCTGGAACATGCGAAGGCGGATGCGCTGGCGGCGGAAGGCTATCTCGCTTTTGTCGTCGATCATTACGGTAAGGATCAGCGCGACCTCGGCGATCGCGCATTCGGCCTCATGAACGAACTGATCGCAGATCGCGCGCGGCTGCGGCGGCAATTGCTTGACGCGCTCGATGTCGCTGCCGGGCTCGAGGGCGCCGACGCGAGCCGGGTTGCGGTCATCGGCTATTGCTTCGGCGGCCTGTGCGCGCTCGACTTGGCGCGGACCGGTACGGATCGGCTGAAGGGCGCCGTGTCGGTGCACGGCGTGTTCTCGCGGCCCAATCTGGGCGCGCAGCCGCCGATCAAGGCGAAACTGCTGGTGTTGCACGGCTGGGACGACCCGCTGGCGACGCCGGACGATGTGCTCGGCCTCACGCGCGAGCTGACCGAGGCGGGCGCGGATTGGCAGCTTCACGCCTATGGGCACACCGTCCATGGCTTCACCAATCCCGAGGCGGCGATGCCGGGGCGTGTGCTCTACAATGCAGATGCCGACCGGCGGTCGACGGCGGCCACGAGTTCTTTCCTGAAGGAAGTGCTGGCTTAACCGTTGATAACGGGCCCATTCAGGCCTCGCCCATCGGCAAGCGCGTAAACCGGTCTCGCTCATGAAGGAGTGAGAGTCATGAAAAAGCTTCTTGTCTCGCTTGCGCTTGCTTCGTCCACGCTGGTCGCAGCGGCGCCGGTTTCGGCCCAATATTATCGTGATCGCGACGACAGCTATCAGGATCGCTACAACCGCGGCGACGAGGATCGCTATGATCGCGGTTACAACCGCGGCTACGGCAATCGTTACGACGATCGCTATGGCGGCGAGACCTTCACGCGCCACAACTGGTTCGGCCAGCGGATGGACCGGATCGGCGTTGAAGCGCAACGGGCCGCCGAACGTGGCCTGATCAGCCCACGCGAGCAGCAGCAGCTTGGCTATGAGCAGCAGCAGCTCTGGCGGATCGCGCAGAGCTACTATGCCAGCAACGGACTCGATCCGCGCGAGCGCGACGATCTGGAGCGCCGCCTCGACCGGCTGGAGCGGCGCGTCCAATATGCGCGCAACGACGACCGGCCTTATCGCCGTTACTGAGCGGGCAGAAGAAGGGAGCCCCGGAGCGATCCGGGGCTCTTTTCGTGTCAGCGGGCCGCGACGGCCTGTGCGGCGCGGCCGGCCTTTGCGTTGCACGCCTGGACGGCATCGGCGGGCAGCGCGGCGCCGCCGACGCTAAGGCTGGTCACTTCGCCGATCTGACGGGCAAGCGTGTTGCAGGCGCGCTGCATGGCAATGGTGCGGCTGTCCGCCGGGCCGGAGCAGCGGCCGTCGCCGCAGGTCCAGAGCGTTTCCGAGACGACGATGCGGGCCGGAAGCTGGGTCCCGGCGGCGAAGGAGGCCTGGCCGGTGCTGGCCGCAAAGACGGGCTGGGCAAGCATGGCAAGCCCGAGCAGATAGGCTTTCATCGAAAACTCCCTTTGGCTGTCCGTCCTCCATACCGCTCGACAGTTGGACGGATAAGCACTAGAACGCCGTATTCCTTGATCGATCGTCCGGGAGGTGAGGGATGGACCCGATCGACGACGTGTTCGGCTCGATGCGCGTGCACACCAGCCTTTATGCGCGGATCGAAGCGAGCGCGCCTTGGGGCGTGACGTTCGTGCGCGGCAAGGCGGCGCGGTTCGGCTATGTGGTGCGCGGGCAATGCTGGCTGACGGTCGCGGGCCGCGCTCCGGTGCAGGTGTCGGCGGGCGATTGCTGGATGATCGTGGGCGGCGCGCAATATGCGCTGCAGGACCAGCCCGACACCGCGACCGAGTTCTGCTACAAGGCGCTGCGCGAGCATTCCAACCATGTCGTGAGGCTCGGCGGGGGCGGCGATCCGGTGACGGTGATTACCGGCTGGTTCCTGTTCGACCGCCAGGGCGCGCAGCCGCTGATCGACCTGATGCCAGAGCTGATCCTGACGCGGATGGACGCGGAGCGATCGGAGCTGATGCAATCGACCCTGCAATTGCTCGCGGTCGAAACCGCACGGCGGAGCCTAGGCACTGACATCATGGTCAGCCGCCTGGCCGATATACTCTTCATCCAGGCGATCCGCGCCCATGCGGCGTCCGAAGGCGCGGAAGCGAGCGGCTGGATCGGCGCGCTGATCGACCCGCGCCTGTCGCGCGCGTTCGCCGCCATCCATGCCCGCGTCGAAAATGGCTGGACGGTCGAGGAGCTGGCGCGCCAGGCGGGCATGTCGCGCTCGGCGTTCGCGGCGCGATTCCGGGACAGCGTGGGTTTGAGCCCGCTCGATTACGTCACGCGCTGGCGGATGTTCCGCGCGGGCGGGATGCTGCGCCAGGGGCGGCATTCGATCGCCGAGATCGCGGTGCGCGTCGGCTATGAGAATGAGAGCGCGTTCGCCAAGGCGTTCAAGCGGGTCACGGGCATGACCCCGGGCGCCTATCGCCGCGAGGGAGGCGAGATCGGCTTCACCCGGCACGCACTGCTGGAGCAGCCCGATCCGCAGGCGGACGGAGGCGTGCGGCTCGCCGCCTAGCGGGGTTGTTTCGGCTGTCGCTAGCTTTTATACCGCCGGCCAGGCGACCGGGCGGTCGCCTTTTTGCGTTTTCCGGAGACCCGACCATGACGATCACGCCCCTGATGCCCGTCTATCCGCGCTGCGCAGTGCGGCCGGTGCGAGGCGAGGGCGTGTATCTCTATGGCGAGCGCGGCGAGCAGTATCTCGACTTCGCCGCTGGCATCGCGGTCAACGCGCTCGGCCACGGCCATCCGCACCTGACCAAGACGCTGCAGGATCAGGTCGCCACGCTGATGCACGTCAGCAACCTTTACGGCTCGCCGCAGGGCGAAGCGCTGGCGCAGCGGATCGTCGACAACAGCTTTGCCGACACGGTGTTCTTCACCAACTCGGGCGTCGAGGCGATCGAGTGCGCGATCAAGACTGCGCGCCGCTATCACGACGTCAACGGCAATCCCGAGCGCTACAAGCTCATCACCTTCAAGAACGCGTTCCACGGCCGTTCGCTGGGCGCGATCTCGGCGACCGATCAGCCCAAGATGCGCGACGGCTTCGAGCCGCTGCTGCCCGGCTTCGACTATGCCCGGTTCAACGACCTCGAGGGCGCGCTCGCGCTGATCGACGACGAGACCGCGGGCTTCATGGTCGAGACGGTGCAGGGCGAAGGCGGCATGACCGCCGGCACGCCCGAGTTCATCCAGGGGCTGCGCAAGGCGTGCGACGAGCACGGCTTGCTGCTGATCCTCGACGAGATCCAGTGCGGGTATGGCCGCACCGGCAAGATGTGGGCCTATGAGCATTATGGCATCACGCCCGACATCATGACGGCTGCCAAGGGCATCGGCGCGGGCTTTCCGCTCGGCGCGTGCCTTGCGACGGAGGAGGCGGCCAAGGGCATGGTGATCGGCACCCACGGCTCCACCTATGGCGGCAACCCGCTGGCAATGGCGGCGGGCACGGCGGTGCTCGACGTGATGCTGGAGCCGGGCTTCCTCGAGCACGTCACCCGGATGGGCGAGCGGCTGCGCCAGGCGTTCGAGCAGATGATCCCGAACCACGATCATTTGTTCGAGGAGATCCGCGGCAAGGGGCTGATGCTCGGCATCAAGATGAAGGAGCCGGCGGTCAGCCGCGACTTCGTCGCCCACCTGCGCGACAATCACGGGCTGCTGACCGTCGCGGCGGGCGAGAACGTGTTCCGCGTGCTGCCGCCGCTGGTGATCGAGGAACAGCACATCGCCGAGTGCATCGAGCGGTTGAGCGCCGGCGCGCGGGATTATTTGCCGGCTAAGGCGGCGTAGGGCGCCAATCAGCAAATGCCGGCTGGGCTGAGCTTGTCGAAGCCCTCCCTTCCTTTTTGGCGCCTTAGAGAGAACAAGGGAGGCCTTCGACAAGCTCAGGCCAGCCGGTGATTGGGACGGAGTTTCAATGGTCAGACATTTCCTTGATCTGAGTTCCGCCGGTGCCGATGGCGTTGCGGCGATGCTGGCTGAGGCTCTCGACCGCAAGCGGGCGCGGGCCGGCTGGCCCAAGGGCAAGGTCGATGCCGACCGGCCGCTGGAAGGCCGGGTGCTGGCGATGATCTTCGAGAAGAGCTCGACCCGCACGCGCGTGTCGTTCGACATGGCCATTCGCCAACTCGGCGGCACGTCGATTGTGATGGACGCCGGATCGATGCAGCTCGGCCGTGGCGAGACGATCGCGGACACCGCCCGCGTGCTCAGCCGCTATGTCGACGCGATCATGATCCGCACCGACGATCCGGCGAAGCTGGAGGAACTGGCCCGCTACGCCACGGTGCCGGTGATAAATGGCCTGACCGACCGATCGCACCCCTGCCAGATCGTCGCCGATCTGCTGACGGCGATAGAGAAAGGCGTGCGGCTTCCGGGCTCGAAATGGGCGTGGCTTGGTGACGGCAACAACGTGCTGCACTCGATCGTCGAAGCGGCGGGGCTGTTCGGCTTCTCGGTCGCGGCGGGATGCCCCGAAGGCTATGACCCGGACGACAGCTTTATCGCCGAAGCCAACAGCCGGCTCGCCGGAACCAACGCCCGTGTCACGATCGAGCGCGATCCGGTGCGTGCAGCGGCCGATGCCGACGTGGTCGTCACCGATACCTGGGTATCGATGGGCCAGAAGGATTCCGCCGGGAAGATCGCGGCGATGACGCCCTATCAGGTGAACGCCGCGCTGATGGGTCATGCGAAAGCCGGCGCGACCTTCCTCCACTGCCTGCCGGCGCACCGCGGCGAGGAAGCGACCGACGAAATCCTGGACGGAAACCAGTCCGCCATCTGGGAAGAGGCGGAAAACCGCCTACATGCACAAAAAGCGATTTTGCTTTGGTGCTTCGGACTGATCAATGACAACGGGAACTGAGCTGGACCGGACCCTCGGGTTCGCGATCCTCGAACAACATGCGCGCGGGCGGCTGGTGCGGCTGGGCCCGGTGCTCGACCAAATCCTGTCGGCGCACGCCTATCCGCCCGTGATAGAGCGGCTGCTGGCGGAAGCGCTGGCGCTGACCGCCCTGCTGGGCGCGACGCTGAAGGACGAAAGCGGGCAGATGACCCTGCAGGCGCAGACCGAGGCCGGCCCGGTCGAGCTGCTGGTCTGCGACTATAAGGACGGCGAGCTGCGCGGCTATGTGCAGTTCGACGCCGACAAGCTGGCCGCGATGCCGGCCGATCCGACCTTGTTCGCGCTTTTCGGCAAGGGCTATCTGGCGATCACGTTCGACCAGGCGGTGTCGAAGGAGCGCTATCAGGGCATCGTGCCGCTGGAAGGCGCGTCACTCGCCGAGGCGGCGCAGAGCTATTTCGCGCAGTCCGAACAGATCCCGAGCCTGGTGCGGCTGGCGCATCGGCACGATGCGGACGGGCGCTGCATTGCGGGCGGCATGCTGCTCCAGCACCTTCCCGAAGGCGAGGAAGGGCGCGACCGGCTGCACACGCGGCTCGATCATCCCGAATGGCAGCATGTCGAGGTGCTGGGCGCGACCATCAAGGACGAGGAGCTGACCGACCCGACGCTGCCGATGGAGACGGTCGTCTGGCGGCTGTTCCACGACGAAAAGGAAGTGCGCGTGCTGGGCGGCGCAACGCTGACGAGGGGCTGCCGCTGCAACCGCGAGCATATCCTGGGCGTGCTGTCGCGTTTCCCGGCTGAGGAGCAGGCGGAGATGGCGGATACCGAGGGAACGATCCGCGTCGATTGCGCCTTTTGCTCGATCAGTCACCCGATCAAGCTGGAAGAGTTGCAAGCCGCCGCTTGAACGAAACGGGATCGTAATCAAATATCCCTAAA
The DNA here is from genome assembly GCF_042678385.1 of Sphingomonas tabacisoli. Classification (NCBI taxonomy): domain Bacteria; kingdom Pseudomonadati; phylum Pseudomonadota; class Alphaproteobacteria; order Sphingomonadales; family Sphingomonadaceae; genus Sphingomonas; species Sphingomonas tabacisoli. The sequence goes on along the minus strand of NZ_JBHUDY010000001.1, from coordinate 2,262,613 downwards.
GGCCCGGCGCTCGGTCGCCGGCAGGGGGTGCGATGCGATTGCTGTGGATTGCTCCGGCTCTTGGTGCGGCGCTGCTGCTTGGCGCCGCCGCGGCCAATACGCCGATCCTTGCGTTCCGGAGCATCGAGCCGGGCGAGTGGCAGTTGCGCGCTCTCGACAACTCGGAGCCGGTCAAAAAGCTGTGCATCAACGATGCCTATGACCTGATCCAGCTTCGGCACCCGGGCGCGGCCTGCTCGCGCTTCGTGCTGAACAACGAAGCACAGACGGCGACAGTGCATTATACCTGCGCGGGCACAGGCTATGGCCGGACGACGCTGAAGGTGGAAACCAGCACGCTGGTCAGGATCGACTCGCAGGGGCTAGCGGGTCGATCGCCGTTCCAGGTGGCGCTCGAAGGCCGCCGCGTGGGCGCGTGCGCGCAGCAGGCCGCGCGTTAATCGGATATTTACTATGGCCGTTATATCAGGGTGGTGTGTCGAGTAGGCACGCTTTCCTCCCTAACGGCCGAAAGGCCGACTGGGCCGCCCCGCAAGAGGCGGCCCGTTTTCTTTTGGGCTAGAACGACGCCTTCAGGGTCACACGGATGTCGCGGCCGGCGAGCGGCGCGAAGTCCTTCAGGAAGCTCGCATGGCGGCGGGCGTCGACGTCGAACAGGTTGTTGGCAGCGAGCAGGATCTCCGGCTTGTCGCGGCCTTCGCCGAACGGGCGGATGCCGATGCTGGCGTTGACGAGGGTGTAGCCATCGGTCGTCGTTTCGAAAGCGGCGACCCGGTCTTGCGCGAAGCTGTGCTCGACCTCGACGCGGCCGTCGAACATGCTGCCGGTGGCGCTGAGGCCGCCGAGCAGGCGCAGTGGCGGAATGCGCGGCACCGGGCCGACATTCTTCACCGTCGCGTGGACGTAATCGGCGAGACCGTCAGCCTCGATCTTCCAGTCGTCGAGGCGGGCGAGGGTGACGGTCGCCTGGGCTTCGAAGCCCAAATAGCGGGCATCGGCCTGGGCGGATTGGAAGACCGGCAGACCATCGCGGACTTCGCCGGTCTGGCGATCGAAGATGTAGTTGGCAAACTCGGTATAATAAGCGGAGGCTTCGAACGTGTAATTGCGGCCGCTGCCGCGGAGCGTGCCCTCGAGCCCCAGGCTCTTTTCCTTCTTGAAATTTACGTTACCGATTTCAAAGGCTTGCGTGCCGGCGTGCGGACCATTCGCGAACAGTTCCTCGGCCGAAGGCGCGCGCTCCGTGTGCGACACGTCGGCACCGATCCGCCAGCCGGGAAGAACCTCATAGCTGGCCCCGACCGAGCCGGAATAGGTGGTGAACTGACGGTCCGCGTCGATCGGGTCGGACGAGACGTGCGTGCGCTCGATGCGGCCGCCGAACTCGGTCTTGAACTTGCCCCAGTCGAGCGTCTGCAGCGTGAACAGGCCGTACTGGACGGTCTCGTTCTTCGGCACGAACGCCTCGTCGCCGATCACGTTGAAGTCGCGGATCAGGAGCTGGCCGCCGATCGCGCCCTGCCAGATGCCGCGCTTGTTCTGCGCAAGCTCCAGCCGGCCTTCGAGGCCCTTGTTGAAGAACTGCGTGCCCTTGGTGCCGTCTTCCGCCAGCTCGGCATGCTTGTAGTCGGCAAAGCCGAAGCGGCCGCGCAGCGTCTGGAAAATGCCGTCGCCCAGATCGAGCTCCGTGCGGGCATCGACGCGCGTCTGCTTGACGGCGAGGCGGACATTCTCGCCTTCGCCGGTGGTCAGGTCGTAGCGGGTCGGGACGCCGTAGAGGCTGTCGTAATGGCTGACCGCGAAGCCGAGCTGGCCGGTATCGGTGATGACCGACGCGCCGCCGGCAATGTCCCAGGTGCGTGCGCCCGAGTTGGGCAGCGTGCCTTTGAGGTCGGCGAGCGAGCGAACCTCGGGATTGGGGCTGGCGAGCGCCTGGGCGCGCGCCGCGGGTGAGAGGACGAAACCGCCGACGTGCAGGTCGCCCGAGTCGAGATAGCTGCCGTCGGCGTGGAGCACGACCTTGCCGCTGACCGGCACATCGACCGCGCCGGCGCCCGACCATTCATTCGCGGCCGAGCCGTAGGTGCCGGTCATGTCGATGTGCGCGGCTTCGTCGGGGATGGCGCGCGGGATGCGCTTGTCGATGACGTTGACGACGCCGCCGATCGCGGAGGAGCCGAACTGCAGCGACGCGGGGCCGCGCAGAACTTCGATGCGCTCGGCGAGCAGCGGATTGATCACGACGGCGTGATCGACGCTGGTGTTCGACACGTCGAAGCTGCCGATGCCGTCGGTCAGGATGCGGATGCGCTCGCCCTGGAAGCCGCGCAGGATCGGCCGCGAGGCGTTGGGGCCGAAGGACGTGGTCGAGACGCCCGGCTGCCGCGCCAGTGTGTCGCCGATGTTCGAGCGGACTTCGCGCGTCAGATCCTGACCGCTGAGCACCGACACCGGCGAGACGACGTCGACGCGGTTGCGCTCGAACGGCGCCGTGACAACGATGTCTTGCGGCGCCGGCTCGTGATAATCCCCCGGCGGGACGTCGGCGGAAGCGGCCTCGTCGGCAGCCCAGGCAGGAACGGAAAGCGTGACGGCCAGCGCGGCGCCGGCGAGCAAAACGAAACGGGCCAAGGCAAACTCCACAGCGACCGCGGCGGGGCTAAACGTGATGATACATTATATCAAGGCGTTTCAGCGCGAGCGTATGGCGGTTCGTCGATCAGCCGCGGCTGTCCATTGCGGCGAGGAGCGGCGAAGCGCCGCGCTCCGCATCGTCGCTCGAACCTTGAAATAAGCTGAACAACTCGCGGCCCAAGCCCCATTTTTGCGCGGGCGCTGCGGCCGGAGCGCGGTCGAGGAAACCGGCTCTCAATAGCTCGATCGTGCCTGCGACGGCATCGACGCGGAGCAGGTCGCCATCCGCGACGCGGGCGATCGGGCCGCCGTGCAGCGCCTCGGGATAAAGGTGTATCGCAGCCGGGACCTTGCCGCTTGCCCCCGACATGCGCCCATCGGTGACGAGCGCGACGCGGAAGCCGCGATCCTGCAGCACGCCGAGCGCAGGCGTCAGCTTGTGCAGCTCCGGCATGCCGTTCGCGGCCGGGCCCTGGAAGCGGACGACCACGATCACGTCGCGCTCCAGCTCGCCGGCCTTGAAGGCCTGGAGCACTTCATCCTGATCCGCGAACACGCGCGCCGGCGCTTCGATGACGTGGCGTTCGGGATCGACCGCGCTGGTCTTGATGATTGCGCGGCCGAGATTGCCGGCTAGCAATTTCATGCCGCCGGTTGGCTGGAACGGATCGGTGGCGGGGCGCAGCATGGTGGGATCGCGGGTCTCTGACGGAGCGGGCTTCCAGACCAGTGCATCGCCTTCGACGGTCGGCTCGCCGCGATAATCGGCCATGCCGTTCGGCGACACGGTCAGGATGTCGCCGTGGAGCAGGCCGGCGTCGAGCAGTTCGCGGATCACGAACGGCATGCCGCCGGCTTCGCGGAAGTCGTTCACGTCGCCGGAGCCGTTCGGATAGACGCGGGCGAGGAGAGGAACGGCCTCCGAAATCTCCTCGAAATCCTGCCAGTCGATATGGATTCCGCCGGCGCGGGCGATCGCGGGCAAGTGGATCGCGTGATTGGTCGAGCCGCCGGTCGCCATCAGGCCGACGCAGGCGTTCACGATCGCCTTTTCGTCGATCACGCGGCCGATCGGGCGATAATCGTTGCCGCCCCAGCCGATCTCGGTGACGCGGTGGACGGCGGCGCGGGTCAGTTCCTGGCGAAGCTTCGTGCCCGGATTGGCGAACGCGGCATTGGGCACATGCAGCCCCATCACTTCCATCATCATCTGATTGGAGTTGGCGGTGCCGTAGAAAGTGCAGGTGCCGGGCGAGTGATAGCTGGCGGACTCGGCTTCCAGCAGGTCCTCCTTGCTCGCCTTGCCCTCGGCGTAGAGCTGGCGGACGCGTGCTTTTTCCTTGTTGGCCAGGCCCGACGGCATCGGTCCGCCGGGGACGAGGATCGTCGGCAGGTGCCCGAAGCGGAGCGCGCCCATCAGCAGCCCAGGCACGATCTTATCGCAGATGCCGAGCATCAGCGCGCCTTCGAACATCGCATGGCTGAGCGCGACCGCTGTCGACAGCGCGATCGTGTCGCGGCTGAACAGCGACAGCTCCATGCCGGCCTGGCCCTGGGTCACGCCGTCGCACATCGCCGGCACGCCGCCCGCCACCTGCGCGGTCGCGCCGCGCTCGCGGGCGAAAATCTTGATCTGCTCGGGATAGCGCCCGTACGGCTGATGGGCCGAGAGCATGTCGTTATAGGCCGTGACGATGCCGATGTTCATATGGCCGCCGCCGCGGATCGTCGGCTGATCCTCCAGCGCTGCCGCGAAGCCATGCGCGAGATTGCCGCACGACAGCGACGCGCGGTTGGTGCCGGCTTCGCGTTGCCGGTCGATCAGGTCGAGATAGGCGGCGCGGGTGGGCGCCGAGCGTTCGATGATCCGATCGGTGACAGAGGAAATGCGGGGATCCAGATTTGGCACCTTAAACTCCGTTCGCCCTGAGCTTGTCGAAGGGCTGCTCTTACCTGGGGTGGCTGAGAAAGAAGAACAGGCCTTCGACAAGCTCAGCCCGAACGGAAACTTTCGTTTCCGTTCGAAGGATTACTCATGCCAACTCGCTCCGTCGCGTTCGATCAGCGCGATCGCGGCGGACGGGCCCCAGGTGCCGGCGGTGTAGGGGCGGGCGGGGATGTTCGCCTGGGTCCAGGCCTGGTGGATCGAGTCGATCCATGTCCAGGCCGCTTCCACTTCGTCGCGGCGCACGAACAAGGTCGGGTCGCCTTCGATCAAATCAAGCAGTAGCCGTTCATAGGCGATGCGGCGGCGCTGGCCGGCGGACTCGGTCGAGAGCGACACATCCAGCGCGACTTCGCGCAGGTTGATGCCTTGCCGGTCGAGTCCGGGTTGCTTCGCCATGACCTGAAGCTGGATGTTCTCCTGCGGCTGGATGCGGATCAGCATGGTGTTCGGATCGAGACCCCGGCCTTTTTTCGCGAAGATCGAGTGCGGGACCGAGCGGAACTGGATCAGGATTTCGGAGGTCCGCTCCGGCATCCGCTTGCCGGTGCGCAGGTAGAACGGCACGCCGGCCCAGCGCCAATTGTCGATATGGGCTTTGAGCGCCACGAACGTCTCGGTGTCCGAGGGTTTGCCGAGTTCGTCGGCATAGCCTTTGACCGGCTCTCCGCCGACCGCGCCGGGGCCATATTGCCCGCGCACGCTCAAGCTGCCGACCGTCTCGGGCGACATCGCGCGGAGCGAGCGGATCACCTTCACTTTCTCGTCGCGCACCGCCGCTGCGGCCATCGAGGCGGGCGGCTCCATCGCGACCAGCGCGAGGAGCTGGAGCATGTGGTTCTGCACCATGTCCTTCAGCGCACCGACGCCGTCATAATAGCTGACGCGGCCTTCCAGCCCGACCGTCTCGGCGACGGTGATCTGGACGTGCTCGATGCTCTGCGCGTTCCACAGCGGCTCGAACAGCGCATTGCCGAAGCGCAGTACCAGCAGGTTTTGGACAGTTTCCTTGCCGAGATAGTGATCGACGCGGAACACGCGGTCCTCGTCGAACACGGCGTTCACGGCGTCGTTGACCTCGCGGGACGAGGCGAGGTCCTGCCCGATCGGCTTTTCCATCGCGACGCGGACGGTGGGGCCGGCTAGCCCGGCCTTGCCCAGCCCCTCGACCATCGGCGCGAACAGCGAAGGCGGAGTGGACAGATAGACAGCGACGCCTTGTGCCAGCCGGTCGCCGACAATCGCGCGAATCTCGTCGAACTCCTCGGGTTTGCCGCCGACGGCCGAGTAGCGGATGCGATCGAGGAAGGCGGCAGCGGTCTCGGGATCGTAGCGGTCTTCGGGCAGGAAGCGCTGCAGGTCGATCGAGCCGCGAAACGCCTGGTCGTCCATCGCCGAGCGGCCCGACGCGACAATCAGCATGTCGTCCGGCAGCAGGCGGTCGGCGAAGAGATTGTAGAGCGAGGGAAACAGCATGCGGTGCGCGAGATCGCCCGTCGCGCCGAAGATGATGATCGTCTGGTAAGGCTCCGCCACGTTAGTCTCCCGCTGCCCGCGGGTGTTCCTAAGGCGCGAGCCGGGCGGGTCAACCGAAGAACCGGTGCGTCCCTCGACTTCGCTCGGGATGGACGATCTTTTCAGGCTGCACCTGAGCCGTCCATGCCGAGCGAAGTCGAGGCACGCACTACATTGTCAGCTCTCTTTCGATCGCTTTACGGGTCGCCTGGCCATAGGGCGGCTTGAACCCGGCCAGCTTGGCGATGTCGATCTTTGGCTGGCGATAGACGGCCCGGGCGTGGCTGAAGGTCTTGAAGCCGTCATGGCCGTGATAGGCGCCCATGCCGGATGGGCCGATGCCGCCGAACGGCAGCTCCTCCGCCGAGATATGGAAGATCACGTCGTTGATGGTGACGCCGCCGGAGGTGGTGCGGTCGAGCACGCGGCGCTGCTCGGCGGCGTCGGTGCCGAAATAATAGAGGCCGAGCGGGCGGTCGCGGCCGTTCACGAAGTCGATCGCCTCGTCGATCGTTCGGTAGCGTTTGACCGGCAGGACGGGGCCGAAAATCTCGTCCTGCATCACGGCCATGTCGTCGCTGGGATCGCGGACGATGTAGAGCGGCATCTTAGTGCCGTTGGAGCCGGCGAAGTTTTCGCCGGCGGGGTTCACGTCGATCACCTTGCCGCCCTTGGCGCGGGCATCGTCCAGATAGGATTGCAGGCGGACATGGTGGCGCTCGTTGATCACCGCGGTGTAGTCGGGATTGTCGAGCAGGCGCGGGTAGAGCGCGGAGGCGGCGCTCATCAGGCCGCCGATCACCGCTTCCTCCTTGTCGTCGGGCACGAGCAGATAATCGGGGGCGAGGCAGATCTGGCCGGCGTTCAGCATCTTGCCGATCGCGACGCGCTCCGTCGCCTGGGTGACGTCGGCCGAGCGGCCGATGATCGTCGGCGACTTGCCGCCCAGCTCCAGCGTCACCGGGGTCAGATTGTCGGCGGCGGCGTGGAGGATGTGCTTGCCGATCGGCGTCGCGCCGGTGAAGATCAGATGGTCGAAGGGCAGGGCGGAGAAGGCCTGGCCGATCTCCGGCCCGCCGCTGACAAAGGCGAGCTCGGCGGGGTCGAAATAGCGGGGCGCCAGTTCCTCGAACAGCGCGGCGGTACGCGGCGTGAACTCGCTCGACTTGACCATCGCGCGGTTGCCGGCGGCGAAGATGCCGGCGAGCGGCCCCATCGTCAGCTGGATTGGGAAGTTCCAGGGCGCGATCACGCCGACCACGCCCTTGGGCTGATATTCGACCCACGCCTTCGCGCCGAGCAGGCCGAGCGGGAAGTCGAGCTTGCGCTTCTCCGGGTGCATCCAGCGGTCGAGATGCTTGCGGGCGTGCTTCAGGGTGCGGACGCTCGCGATGATGTCGGTCATCATCGTCTGCTCGCGGCTGCGATGGCCGAAATCTTCCGACAGCGCCGCGCAAAAGGCCTCGGCATTGTCGACCAGCAGGCGGATCGCGCGAGTCAGCCGGTCCTTGCGGATGGCGGCCGCAACGGGCCGCTCTGCATCGAAGGCGGCGCGCTGCGCCTGGAGCGTGGTCAGCAAGTCCATGACTCCGGTTGTTCCTCAATTACGGCGCCGGAACAAGCGGGCGGCTGCACCGCCGGTCGCGCAGCGGGCCAACGGCATTTTTCAACAAAAATAATGATTTAGAGTCGTTTAACCATAGCCATTAGGGCGAACACAAAGACCCCGATCTTATCCCGGCACCCGAACAGCGCGGCCTTTCCCCTTGCGGCCGCGACGAGCGGGGACGGACATGACGGTCTACAATGTAAGCAGCAGCAGCCAGTTCAACACGGCGGTCTCGCAGGCCAAAGGCGGCGACAGCATCGTGCTTGCTTCCGGCAATTACGGCTCGCTGACGATCCAGAACAAGAATTTCTCGTCCTATGTGACGGTCCAGGCCGCCAGCGGGGCGTCGGTTCATTTCGACGGCCTGTCGGTGCTTTCGTCCAAGAATCTGAGCTTTTCCGGCATCGATGTCGGCCGCGCTCTGAACGCGGGCGAGGCTGAATGGACCCGGATGGCCGACGTGCGCGATTCGTCGAACGTGAAGTTCGACAATATGAAGTTCCACGGCTCGTTGGACGGCGATCCGTCGAACGACGGCTATGGCCTCTACGCAACCAACGTGTCGGGGCTTTCGGTCACGAACACCGAGTTCACCGAGCTCTATCGCGGCACCGCGGTGCAGACGAGCACGAACGTCCGGCTGGCGAACAACGACTTTCACCTGATCCGTTCGGACGGTGTGATCGGCTACGGCACCGACAATATCATGATCGACGGGAACAGCTTCCGCGACTTCCATCCGGTGCTGGGCGATCACGCCGACGCCATCCAGTTCTTCAACACGAACCTGACCAAGGGCGCATCGAACATCACGATCCAGAACAATGTCGTGATGCAGACCTATTACAGCGGCGTCGACACGACGGGCTTGCAGGGCTTCTTCATCAGCGACGGCGGCACCGCCGGCTACAAAAACGTGCTGATCCAGAACAATCTGCTGTATTCGAACAACCAATATAACGGCATCATGGTGACCGACGCGACCGGCGTGCAGATCATCGGCAACAGCACCGTTTCGGATTCGACCGACAGCAAGCAGCTCTGGATCCGCCTGGACACGGACAGCCAGGTCGTCGTGAAGAACAACGTCGCCGACAATATCGTGTCGAGCAACGTATCGCAGCTTTTCCAGGACGGGAACGTCAACTTCAACGTGACGCCGGCGCTGCGCGCGCAGCTCGCGAACCTGCTGCACCCGACGGACGTGCACGATCTGATCCTGCCGGGCGCCGGCTATCAGGTCCCGACCGCGACGACCACCGCGCCGGTCTCGAATGCGCTGGGCAGCGGCATCGATAACCTGATCTCGGCGAGCCACGGCACGTCGGTCGGCTCTTCGGCGGTCACCGCCGCGATCGTCGCAAAGTCGGCGGTGCTGGCCGATCTGCCGGCCATGGACGCAGGCATTCATTTGCCGCCGGTCCATCAGCCGACCGGGTGGCATTTCGACTCTTTCGTCGCGATGGCCTGAGCGGCCGTTTCCCCAAACGCGTCCGATGCGTTACGCATCGGATCGTCGCACCGGACCGATGCGGCGAAGGCGTGGGAGGATCGGTGGCGTTCTTGAAAACATTGCTGGCGGGGTCGGCGGGACTGGCTGCCCTGCTGCTCGCCTGGTCGATGCCGCCCACGCGCGTCGCCCAGGCGCAGCCGAGCCCGGTTGCCCCCAAGGCACCGCCGTCCAGGACGGGTCCGGTGACCGCGGCCGAATGGCCGGCCTTGCTGGCGCAGGGGAAGCGCACCGGCGTGATCGATCTGGGCGACCGGCAAGTGATCGATCTGCCGCGGACGATCCAGTCGGACACGCCGCTCACCATTCGCGGCGGTCGCTTCGGCCCCGTCGAGCTGGAGAATTGGCGCAACGTCATCCTGGACGGCGGCCGGTTCGAGGCGTCGTCCGGCGCCGCGGAATATCAATATCTGCTGGCCGCATTCGACGCCGAGAACCTGACCATCCGCAACGCGCATTTCTCAGGCTACGAAATGCCGAACGGGATGCTGATGGTGCGCGGCCCTTCGATTCGCGGCGGGCACAACGTCACGATCGAGCATTCGACGATCGAGCATCTGGCCGGCTTTTCCAATTTCATCCGCACCAACGGCGCGCGCTTTGCCGACAATGACCTGCGCGACATGCGCGAGGGGCTGGAAGTGCAGGGCGCCCGCAATATCGTGATCGAGCGCAACCGGTTCGAGAAGTTCCGGCCGTTCGAAGGCGACCATGCCGACGCGATCCAGTTCTTCACGACCGGCCTCACCCAGCCCGGCGACACCGCCGCGCAGGACGTGACGATCCGCGACAACCTGATGCTGCTGGACAGCAAGGCGCAGGGCGTGTTCGCCGGCGACGAAATCAATATCGCCGGGACTCCCAAAGGCTATGCGCGCTTCGTGATCGAGAACAATATCATCGTAGGCGCCGGCTGGCACGGCATCACGACCGCTTTCACCGATGGCCTGACCGTGCGGAACAACCGCCTGGGCCGGATCGCCGGGCAGGACATCTATGACAGCCGCATCAATGTCGACGGGTCATCGGTGGTCGTCGAAGGCAATGAAGCGAACGATTTCATCTATCACAACAAGCTCACCGAATCGCGCAACAAGAAGGCCGGCGAGCGGCCCGCGGCGGACTTCGAGAAAATGGCCGACGAATGGGTTAAGCGCTTCCGCCCCGGCTGATCAGTATAGAGTAGGAACGTCGTCCTTAGCCGCGGCGGGATAATTGTCCGGCGTGGGTTCGAACGTCGCTTCTTCGGGAGTCGGCTCAGGAAGCGGGACAGGCTCGACCTGCCGAGGCTCGCGACGGGGCGTTTCGAGCCGGTCCTGTGCATCCCAGCCACCGTCGTAACTGGCCGTCTCGACCTTGGTGACCAGCAACGGGCCGCCATAGCTGCCTGCCGGGAAGGCCGGACGCTCCGCGAGTTTCTTCATCTCGGCTTGGCACGCGGCGAGGAAGTCGTCGTTCATCTGCGGGCATTGACGCAGGCCGCCGTCGAACGCCGACCGCGCCCAGGCCTGACCGGCACTCGCCTGATCGACCGGAGCGGAAATCGGCGGGTCGGTCATCGCCATCCGGGCCGGCGCGCGCCACACCAGCGCATCGCTGGTCAGGCTGCTGGCAAGCGCCCCGACGCCGACCCCGCCGCTTATCAGCAGCGCGACCGCCCCGAACCAGGACGCCTTGCGATCGATCGACCTCATGCAGCGACAACTCGGGCGGCGGCGCTGCGGTTCCTGATCCAGGTCAGTCCAACGCGAAATGGGAGACCCGCGGATCAAGTTCGGCGATGCGCCGCGCACCATCACTGGCTCCGCCGACGTCAGCAGCCGCTACAGTCCAAATGGATTTCCGGCCGTGATCTTCGCGGTCAATTCGACCATCCCGTCCTTGCGCCGGAAGCTGACGTTATCGCCGGAACGGAGGAGCTGGACGCAGCCGCTCGTCGCCGGGTCGCCCGAATCCGCACAGAAAAGATTGTCGTAATCGCGGAAGTGCCAGCGGAGCGCGTAGCGGCGACCGGTCTCGTTGCCGCCGCGGAGCGAGCCGTCGGGAGCGAGATACTGAAATCTTTTCTTGCCCGGCTCACCCCAGGACAGGCTGTTGCCCACCAGCACGCTCTTGATCTCGGCGACGGTCATTTGCCTGCCAAGCTCCGTGTCTTCGTAAAGCGGCTCCTCGGCCGTGCTTGCATGCGCAATCGAAGCGGCGACTTCGCTCGCCATTTTAAGCTGGGCGTCCTTGCCGGTGAGGCTGTAGCGGCGCTGGACATAGGCGAAATCGGTCCAGGCGAGCGAGACCTGACCGTCCGCTTCCTCCGTCACCAGCATGCGCACCGGCCAATCGAGACCGGCGAGCGGATTGGCCTGGAGGAACTGCACGCCCAGCGGCGGATTGCCGAACAGCATCAGCGTCGAGCGTCGGATCGGCAGATTGGCGCCGGCGCCGAGCGTCGCCTGGTCGATCGCGTCGAAGAAGCGGATACCCTTTGACGCGATGTCGGCCTTCAGCCGGTCGACGGTTTCGTCGAACCCGTAGTCGCTTAGCTGGGTCAGCACGCCCTCGGCTGAACCCGCAGGTGCAGGCGTCGCGGCATGGACGGGCTGGGCGGCGGCAATGGCGAAGGCCACGAGTGCGGCCAGCCCCATGCCGATGCTGACACGGCCGCAGGTGGAAGCGGGAAGCTCGGTCATGGACGGTCCTTTCAGGCGATGCGAAGCAGGCGATCGAGCGCGAAGCGGCCGCCGCCGAACGCGATCAGCGGGAGCAGGAGGCCGGCCCAGGTAAGATGGATTGGCCAGGCATCGGGATAGACGAAGATCTCGATGACCAAGGTCATGCCGAGAAGCGCGGCCGCGGCGTAGCGGGTGAACAGCCCGGCGACGAGCAGGATCGGGAAGATGTGCTCGGCATAGGTCGCCATGTAGGCGGCGGTGACCGGCGGCAGCAGCGGCAGCGCATAGTCGGTCCGGAACAGCTCGAAAGTGCTGTCGGTGAGAGTCAGCACGCCGTCGACCTTGGTGCGCCCGGACAGGAAGAATGTGGCCGCTATGCCGAGCCGTTGGACGAGCAGCAGCAGCGATTTCGGAAGCAGCCGTTCGGCCAGGCGCGCGGGCGTGGCAAGAAAAGGTGCGGAGGAGGCAGGCATGGTGTCGACGATGGTCGCCATTGGAAGCGTCCTTTCTCAGTTCGGTTGGGCGGCGATCGCGCCGCTTTCGAGCGTGCGGGCGAACAGGCCCGCGAAATCGCTGGTCGGGTAGAGATTGGCGGTGGCGAGCGCGGCCTCGCCGACGGTCTCGCCCAGGCGCATGCCGAACAGCAGCCGGTGCTCGGCGCGATCGATGGCGCGTGCCTCGACCGACAGTCCGGGCCGCGTGAGCAGGATCCCTTCGGCCCGCCATTCGGGCGCGAGCTCGCCGGGATCGCCGTCGCGGTGCGCGAGCCAGATCGACGGCGCAGGCGTGGTGAACCAGCCGATCCGCATCGCCGGGTGCGTGCCCAGTCTGAGCGTCGCCCAGTCGGTCGGCGCGATGGCGGCAAGCGTCGCCGGATCGAGGGGCGGCGCGTCGGCGGCGAGAAGTGCCTCCAAATATAGCCGGTCGATCGCGGCGACGTCGGGCAAATAGGGCAGGTCCTCGACCCAGGCCTGGTCGCACAGGAAGTCGGGAAAGTCGGCGCCGTAGCGGCTGAGGATCGGCGACGCCGGCGGATCGTGCCGGGCATAGTCCAGCGCTACGCCTTCGAAGGCTTCGTTGCCGACCAGCCGGTGCACGGTCGGATAAAGATCGGCGAGCGCATCCGTCGTCGCGCACAACCAGTTGTTGCGATAGACGGCCAACCCGTCCCGAACGGGACTCGACTGCATGAGCTTGTCCGCGAAAGCGGCCTGAAAGGCGGCGAGATCAGGCATGGACCGCCCCCAGCGCCCGGTCGCGCTCGGCGAGCAGTTCGGGAAAGGCCGGCACGTTGCCGTCGCGCTCGATCAGGGTCGGGCGCGTGCCGAAGCGGGCAACGGCGTGATCGAACAGTTCCCAGACATGCTCCGCAACCGGAGCATCATGGGAATCGATCAGCAACGCGCCGGCTTCGTCGGTGCTGTGGCCGGCGAGGTGATATTCGCCGATCGCATGGCCCGGCAGGCCGGCCAGATAATCATGCGCGTCGAAACCCAGATTATGGGCGCTGACCGCGACGTTGTTGATGTCGACGAGCAACCCGCAGCCTGTGCGCGAGACGAGCTCGGACAGGAAGGCCGTCTCCGGCCATTCGTGGTCCTTTAGATTCAAATAAAGAGAGGGATTCTCGATCAGGATCGGGCGGCGCAGCACATCCTGCACGATCGAGATGTTGCGCGCGATCCGGTCGAGCGCTTCGTTGGAGCGGGGGAAGGGCAACAAGTCCGGAAAGCAGCGCTCGCCGATCCGTGACCAGGCCAGATGCTCCGAGACGAGGAAGGGCTGACAGCGCTGGACAAGGCGCGCGAGCTTGCCCAGATGCACCGGATCGGGCGCTTCGGCCGAGGCCAGCGACAGGCCGACGCCGTGCACCGAGATCGGGCGCTCGTCGCGGAGTGCGTCGAGCATGGCGAGGCGCGGCCCGCCATCGGCCATGTAGTTCTCGGCGTGGATTTCGAACCACAACCCCGCCGCCGGACATGCCACGGCCTCGGCGAAATGCTGGGGCTTGAAGCTGAGGCCGGCGGTCGGGGTCATGGCGTTCAGGCCTTCGGGCTCAGCGAACCGACACCCTTCGGCGTCTTGATCGACGTGCAAGTGCCCTTGGCGACATATTTCCACGCATTGCCCTGATAGCTGACGCGGCTGGTGCCGGCGCAGCTCGTGCCGGGCCCGGCGGCGCAGTCGTTGTGATGCGCGGTCGCGATGCCGTAGCATTTGTCCATGTTCGGCTGCGGCTTGACGGGGGCGGCGAGCGCGGCGCCGGCGCTGAGCGCCGACAGCACGGCGGCGGCCGACGCGATGGTCACGGTCTTCATGGCGTATCTCCTGAAATCACGTCCCTTCGATCGGGACGGAAGCAGTGTCGGTCAGCGCGGCGCGCCTGTCCGCTACTCTTGCCGCATGGAGATCATGCATTCTCTGCACCGTCCGCACGCTGGCGGCGGACGATGCGCGGGTGTAATGATCGCCGGGGGAGACTGCCCATGGAAATGCAGCAGGTCCGCTATTTCGTGGCGCTTGCGCAGACGCTGAATTTCACGCGTGCGGCCGACCAGTGCAACGTCAGCCAGCCAGCGCTGACGCGCGCCATCCAGCAGCTTGAGGGCGAGCTGGGCGGGGCGCTGTTCCACCGCGAGCGCGGCAATACCCATTTGTCCGAGCTCGGGCGGATGATGCTGCCTTATCTGCAGGCGGTGATGGAGCAGACCCGCGCGGCCAAGGAAAGCGCCAAGGCGCTCGCCAAGCTGGACCGCGCGACCCTGACGATCGGCGCGATGTGCACCGTCTCCGCGAGCCTGGTCGCGGACCTGCTCGCCCGGTTCAGCAGCCAGCACCCCGAAGTCGAAGTTCAGATCCACGACGGCGGCGCGCCGCAGATGATCGAGGCGCTGGAAAAGGGCGAGCTGGAGATCGGCATCATCGGCGTGCCCGAGGAAATGCCGGAATGCTTCCATTGCGTGCCGATCTTCGAAGAGCGGTTCGTGATCGTGCTGCCGCCCAACCATCGCCTCGTCGCAAGCGAGGCGGTACGCGCAGAGGACCTGCACGAGCAGCCTTATGTCAGCCGATCCAACTGTGAAGTGTATGAGTTCGTCCGAGCCGACCTGGTCGCGCGAGGCATCCTCTTGCGCAAGGTGTTCAGCTCGACCCGTGACGACTGGGTGCAATCGATGATCAAGGCCGGGCTGGGCATCGGCTTCTTTCCCGAAAGCTGCGTCACCGATCCGGAGCTGATCGTCCGTCCTTTGGTCGAACCGAGCTATATGCGGACGGTCTATCTGGCGACGGTGCGCGGACGGCCCCATTCGCCGGCCGTCGGCGCCTTCGTGCGCGAGGCGCGGCGGCACCAATGGCCGGCGACGCGTCGCATCGAGCCTATTCCGCAGCCTGCGCCCGAGGCTGCGTAGCCAGCAGATCGTGGCAGGCCGCGAGCGCGTTCAGCGCCGCGGGGAAGCCCGCATAGATGCTGACCTGCATCAAGATCTCGATCAGCTCCTCGCGCGTGCAGCCGGCGCTCCGGGCCGCCTCGATATGGACGCGGAGTTGGGGATGGGCGCCGATCGCTGCGAGCGCCGACACCGCTGCGATCTCACGCGTCCGCAGGCAGGCGGCGTCGCGGGAGTAGAGATCGCCGAAGGGGAATTCGATGGTCATGCGGGCGAAGTCGGGAGCGATCTCGGCCACGGCATTGGTGACTTTCTCCAGCGGATGGCCGTGCAGCCGCTGCAGAATCTCGACGCCACGCAGATAACGGTCGCTCATCGACGCACTCCAAGACCAAGCAGCGCGGCGAGGGCGAGGGACAGGCCGATGCCCAGCGTCGCCGCCGGCCAGCCGAGGCGGTCGAACACCTGCCCGATCGCTGCCGCGCCGGCGAGGCCGCCGCAATAATAGAAGCTCAGGTACAGGCCGCTCGCCGCCGCTCGGTCGTGGTCGGCGGTGCGACCGACCTGGCCGGTGGCGACGGCCTGCGCGAAGAAAGTGCCGATGCCGACCAGCGCCAGACCAATCAGCACCGCGGGCAAGGCGTTCGACAACAGCAGCGGGAGTCCGGCGATGGCGAGCAGCAGCGACAGTACGATCGCGGCAGCGGGGCCGATCCGGCGCGCGGCGGCGCCGGCCAGAGGCGTCGTCACCATCGACGGCGCGAACACCAGGAACACCAGCCCGAGCGCCGTCATCGACAGTGCGAGCGGCGGTCGCGCAAGCACGAACCCTACATAGGAGAACGTCCCGATGAACCCGAACAGGATCAGGAAGCCGATCAGGTAGAGGCGGAGCAGCGCGCGGTTGGCGAGGTGATCGGCCCAGCCGGACCAGAAGCGGCGGCCGGCCTCGATCATCCGCATCGGCGCGCCGCGCGACAAAGCCTGGGCGACGAGCGCGGCGCCGCCAAGGTTCAGGGCGGCGAAGAACAGAAAGCTCGCGCTTGGCCCGAGCCAGCCGGCGATCGTAGCGGCGGTGAGACGGCCGACCAAGTTGCTGGCGACGCCGCCAGTCACATAGGCGGCAAGCGCCGTGGTTGCGCCCGTCTCGCTGCAGCGTTCCGACAAATAGGTGAGAGTGAGCGTAAACGCCGTCGCCATGCACAGGCCCTGCGCAATCCGCAGCAGCGCGAAGGTCAGAAGGCCGGGCGCAAAGGCAAGGAAGGCGGTGGGGAGGGCCAGCAGCGCGAGGCTGAGCCAGATGCCCTGGCGCCGGTCAACATGGCGGCCGAGCACGCCGGCGAGCAATCCGGCGATCGCCATGCCCAATGTGCTTGCGTTGGCGGCCAGTCCGATCGCCGACGCGCTGACGCCGTAGAGGCGGGCGAGGCTGGGCAGGATCGCCTGCGTCGCGAACAGGTCGACAAGGGTCAGGAATCCGATCAGCCCGACCGTCGCGGGGCTGAGCAGGCGCGGGCGGGGCGGCGCAAGAGCGGCTGTCGCCATGGCGGTTCCTTTTAAGAAAGGGGTGGCGCTCCGCCCGGGGGACAAGAACGGAGCGCCACGCGCGTCGGCCGGCAAGGCATCGGGGCGGGCCGCCGGCGACGCGAGCTTACATGCCGTGATGCACGTCGGCCGAGTAGAGCACGGCCGGCACCTTGCCGTCGTTCACCCAATAATGGCTGATTCCTTCCGCTTCGCGCGTCAGGTCGCCAGCGGTGTGGACGATCGGCTGCGCGCAGGTGCTGCGATATTCCTTGATCGTGCCGGACACGGTCAGGATCAGCGCCGGGCGGTCGCCGTGGCTATGGAGCGGCACGATGCCGCCCGGCTGCACGACCAGCTTGCGCATGCGGAGCTGGCGGTCGGCGACGGCGATTTCGGGGCCGAGGTCGATCGAGCCGAGCACGTCGTCGGTGACGGCCTTGGGCGCGGTCGGGGCGCCGGTCAGCGGGTTCTGGCCGGTCTGGCCGGCGGGACATTGGCCGGCAAAGGCCGGCGCGGCGGTGGCGAAGGCCGCCGCGGCAATCGAGGCGCCGAGCAGGCGGCGCAGGTTCGCATGAAACATGACGGGTCTCCATTGATGACGCCATCGGGTTAGGGGATCGCGCCCGTGCTTCTCCAATCGCCTTTGCGCATGATCTCGATGCGGGATCGGCATTTCAGCTCCGCGCGAGGCTTGGGCACTTCTCCGGCGACCGATCCCGAAAGGAACGCCGATGAATGTCCATGCGCAAATCGCCAGCCGCACCGAGCGCGTGCTGGCCGGCCGGGTGGCGATCGTCACCGGATCGACCAGCGGCATCGGCCTCGGCATCGCCCGCAAACTGGCGGAAGCCGGCGCCGACGTGGTGCTGAATGGCCTCGGCGGCCGCGACGAAATCGAACGGCTTTGCGGCAAGCTCGCCGGCGCCTGCGGCACGCGCGTCGCCTATAACGGCGCGAACCTGATGGTGCCTGCCGAGACGCGCGGGCTCGTCGAAAAGACCATTGCCGATTTCGGCAGCGCCGACATTCTCGTCAACAATGCCGGCATCCAGCATGTCTCGCCTGTCGAGAGCTTTCCCGAGGAGAAATGGGACGCGATCCTGGCGCTGAATCTGTCGGCGGCATTCCACGCGATCAAGGCTGCGTTCGGCCCGATGAAGGCGGCCGGCTGGGGCCGGATCGTCAACGTCGCCTCAGCCCACGGCCTCGTCGCCTCGCCGTTCAAGAGCGCCTATGTGGCCGCCAAGCACGGCGTCGTCGGCCTGACCAAGACGGTTGCGCTGGAAGGTGCCGAGCACGGCGTTACCTGCAATGCGATCTGTCCCGGCTATGTCTGGACGCCGCTGGTCGAGAACCAGATCGAGGACACGGCGAAGGCGCGCGGCATCACGCGGGAAGCGGTGATCCGCGACGTGTTGCTCGCCGCCCAGCCCAACAAGCGCTTCGCCGAAGTCGACGAGCTGGGCGCGCTGGCGGTGTTCCTCTGCTCGGCGGCAGGTCAGGGCATCACCGGAACCGCGCTGCCGGTCGATGGCGGCTGGACGGCGCACTGAGATGGGTACTCGGCCGCATGTCGTGATCCTTGGCGCAGGGTTCGGTGGCCTGTCCGCCGCGAAGTCGCTGTCCAAGGCGAACGTCGATGTGACGCTGATCGACCGGCGCAATCATCATCTGTTCCAGCCCCTGCTGTATCAGGTCGCGACCGCCGGCCTGTCGCCCGCCGACATCGCCGCGCCGATCCGCCACATCCTGCGCGACCAGAAAAACACGCGCGTCCTGCTCGATCGGGTCGTGAACGTGAATGCGGCTGCCCGGCTGGTGTTCACGGAGTCCGGCACAGCGCTTGCCTATGATTGCCTGATCGTCGCGACCGGCGCGCGGCACAGCTATTTCGGACGCGACGAATGGTCGGCCCACGCGCCCGGCATCAAGTCGATCGAGGATGCGACGGCCGTGCGCCGCAAAGTGTTGCTGGCGCTCGAGCGGGCGGAAACCGAGACCGACCAGGCCCGGCGCAAAGCGTTGCTGACTTTTGTCGTGATCGGCGGCGGCCCCACGGGCGTCGAAATGGCCGGCGCGATTGCCGAGCTCGCGCGCAAATCGGTGTCGCGCGATTTCCGCAGCATCACCCCGCATTGCTCGCGCGTCGTGCTGATCGACAGCGGGCAACGGCTGCTCGCCGCTTTCCCCGAACCGCTTTCAGCAAAGGCGCAGTCCAGTCTGGAGCAGCTCGGCGTCGAGGTTCGATTGGGCCGGCGCGTCACCGCGATCACGGCCGACACGGTGCAGACGGGCGAGGAGATCGTGCCGTCGCATACCGCGATCTGGGCGGCCGGCGTGCAGGCCTCGCCCGCGTCGATCTGGTTGCGCTGCGCCTGCGACCGCGCCGGCAAGGTGCTGGTCGACGAGGCCCTGCGGCCAGCGGGCCATGACAACATCTTCGTGATCGGCGACACCGCGGCCTGTCCCGACGGGCAGGGCGGCTTCCTGCCCGGCATCGCCCCGGTCGCCAAACAGCAGGGCCGGCACGTCGCGGCAGCGATCGCACGCGGCGGATCGGTCGAGCCGTTCCGCTATCGCAGCTTCGGCAATCTCGCAACCATCGGGCGCCGTCATGCCGTCATCGATTTCGGCCGGGTGCGGCTGCACGGGCTTGTCGCCTGGCTGCTCTGGTCCGTCGCCCACATCTATTTCCTCGTCGGCTTCCGCAACCGGATCGTCGTCGGCCTGAACTGGCTGTGGAATTACCTGACCTTCGGACGCAGCGCGCGCCTGATCACCGGCGATGTGGCGCCCGAACCTGCCCAAGAAAGGATGATTGCATGATCGGCCTGGACAAGGAACTCGCCTCGCTTGGCCAGCAAGTGCTGGTGCTGCAGGGCGGCGGCGCTTTGGGCGCCTATCAGGTCGGCGTCTATCAGGCGCTGCACGAAGCGGGCGTGGAGCCGGACTGGGTGATCGGCACCTCGATCGGCGCGATCAACGCGGCGCTGATCGCCGGCAGCCCCCGCCACGAGCGCATGGATCGCCTGCGCGAGTCCTGGAAGCGCGTCGAACATGGTCGCTTCCTGGGTGCGCCGCTGCCCGCCTGGTTCGGGACCGCGGTCCGCAACATGCTGGCGGTCACGACCGGCGTTCCCGCCTTCTTCCGCCCCAATCCGGCGGCGTTCCTGAGCCTCCACTCGCCGCTCGGGCCCGAAGCCGCGGGCTATTACTCGACCGAGCCTCTCGCTGAGACACTGTCGGAGCTGGTCGATTTCGGTCAGGTCAATGGCGGCGAGGTGCGGCTGACCGTCGGCGCATCGAACGTCTCGACCAGCGAGATGCGCTATTTCGACAGCCGCGACATGGCGCTGGACCTGCGCCACGTGATGGCGTCCGGCGCGCTCCCTCCCGCCTTTCCGGCGGTCCGCATCGACGGGCAGCTTTATTGGGACGGCGGCATCCTTTCGAACACGCCGGTCGAGGTGGTGTTCGACGACAATCCGCGGCGCAACGGGGTGGTGTTCGCGGTCCATATCTGGAACCCGCACGGGCCGGAACCCAACACGATCTGGGAAGTGATGAACCGGCAGAAGGATATCCAATATTCCAGCCGGGCCGCCGCGCACATCAAGCGCCAGCGCCAGATCCACAAGATGCGGCATATCATCTCGGAACTGAGCGCCATGCTTCCCGACGGCGCGCGCGGCGACAATCGGGTGGCGGAAATGGCCACCTATGGCTGCCTGACCCGCATGCACGTGGTTCGTCTGCTCGCGCCCGCGCTGCCGTACGAGGACCACGCCAAGGACGTGGATTTCAGCCCCGAAGGCATCGGCCAGCGCTGGGAGGCGGGCTATCGCCACACGATGGAGACGCTGGAGCGTGCGCCGTGGCGCGATCCCGTCGATCCGCTGGAAGGCTTCGTGCTGCACGAAGCGTGCGGCGGCGAGATGATCGAGACGGCGGCTGCGGCATGACCAGGATCGCAGTCTTTGGCGCCACGGGCCACACCGGCCGCTTCGTGGTCGACGAGATCGAGCGTCGCGGCCTGATCCCGCTGCGGATCGGCCGCGATGCGCGCAAGCTCGCCGCGTCCGACGCGGCTGGCCGAGAGCCGGGGCGGATCGCCAGCATCGACGATCCTCGGTCGCTGGATGCGGCGATCGCCGGAGCGGGAGCCGTCATCAACTGCGCCGGTCCCTTCCTCGACACGGCTCACGCGGTGATCGACGCTGCGCTCCGGGCCGGGATTCCCTATCTCGACCTCTCCGCCGAACAGGCCGCGGTGCAATCGATCTTGCGCGACTATCGCGACGCGCCCGTGCCGATCGTGCCGGCGGCCGCTTTCTTCGGCGGTCTGGCCGACCTTCTCGCCACAGCTGCCGCGGACGGCGAGCCATACGTCGATGCGATCGATATTGCTGTCGGCCTCGATAGTTGGCACCCGACGGAAGGCACGCGCCTGACCGGTCGGCGCAATACCGCGCCGCGGGTCGTGCAGCGCGGTGGAAAGCTTGAGCAAGTGCCGGTCCCGCCCCCAACCGCACGCTGGGACTTTTCCGATCCGATCGGCCCGCGCGAAGTCTTGATGCTGCCGTTCAGCGAGACGATCGCGATCCGCAGCCATCTTCAGGCTCGCGACATCATGTCATGGATCAACGTCGAGCCGATCCGGGACCTGCGCGATCCGGCCACGCCGCCGCCGGAGGCGATCGACGAACATGGCCGCTCAGCTCAGAGTTTCTCGGTAGACGTGGTGGTGACCGGCAAAGGACGCCGGCGTCGCGCAACGGCACTGGGTCGGGACATCTACGCCGTCACGGCGCCCATCGTCGTCGAGGCGGCCCAGCGCCTGCTCGCGGGCGAAGGCCGGGGTGGCGTTCATTCGCTTGGCGCGATGTTCGACGCGCTCAGCTTCCTTGCCGCGCTCGCTGAAGACGCGGTGCAGATCACCCTCGCCGACCTTTCAGCCCACCCATTGCAAAGGACTCCGATCGATGCCTGACAACGTAAAAACCATCCTCTTTCGTTCGCTGCACCGTCCCGGCGCGCCGCTGATTTTGTTCAACGCCTGGGATGCCGGCAGCGCACAGGCGGTTATCAAGGCGGGCGCTCCCGCCGTCGCGACCGGAAGCTGGTCGATCGCCGCGGCGGATGGCTTCGTCGACGGCGAAAAGGTGACGCGAGACACGCATCTGCACGCGATCCGCAGCATCGCGCGCGCGACCGACCTGCCGGTGACCGCCGATCTGGAAAGCGGCTTCGGAGCGGATGCAGCGGCCGTGGCGGAAACGATTGCGCTTGCCATCGAAGCCGGCGCGATCGGGTGCAATTTGGAAGACAGCTATCCCGATAACGGAAGCCTCCGCTCCATCGAGGAAGCGGCCGAGCGCTATCGCGCCGCGCGCCGCGCTGCCGACGCGCTGTGCCCCGGCTTCTTCATCAACGCCCGCACCGACGTCTTCTTCCAAAAGCCCGAAGCAGAGCATGACGCAACGATGGCCGAAGAAGCGCTGCGCCGCGCCGAGGCCTATGCCCAGGCAGGCGCCGACGGCCTCTTCGTTCCGGGCGTCGTCGATGTCGAGCTGATCCGCAGCATCGTCGCCGCCTCACCGCTTCCGGTCAACGTCATGCGCCTGTCCGCGACGCCATCGATCGCCGATCTAACCGAAGCCGGCGTCGCCCGCATAAGCCACGGACCATTTCCGTATCTGCTGGCGATGGAAGCACTCGAAACGGCAGCACGCGAAATTCGATAGGGGACGCGCGGCCTCATTTCACAAGGCGCCGCGAACGCGCGATCCGGGCTGTGCCGGGCGTAACGGTGATTTCCTCCACGGCCATGAAGGCCGTGGAGAGAGACCATGCGAGGGGGCTCTGCGCTAGGCAGGGACCCTCAGAATGTGCGACTGTGTGGAGGCCCGAGCCGGAATCGAACCGGCGTGCAAGGATTTGCAGTCCTCTGCGTAACCACTCCGCCATCGGGCCAAGCAACTGAGACACCTAGGAAAAGTTGTCGCGAAAGTGGTCTTTCCGCACTTTTTCCGCAGCTTTTTCCGCAGTTGGGTCTGGGGGCCTTAATCAGACGCTTTCATCTTGGCAATGGCGGCCTTCGCCCCCGCATCGGTCGAGACGTCTATTCGATGGCCATTCGGAAGGGGTGGCGGGGCGCCGCCTCGTCGCTGTTCCGCTTGCGGCGTCGCCCCAAGCTGCGGCAGAATGCCCGAAACCGGCGAACGCGCCGACAGAAGGGGATCGCCATGTGTGACGAACTGACCGCCGCCGACAACGCCAACATGATGACGCGCCGCGGTTTCGGGACGGCGACGGCTGCGCTGGGCGTGGCTGCGATGCTCCCGAGCTCGGCGGATGCGGCCGAAGTTCGCGGACGCGATGTCACCATCACGACGTCGGACGGCACATGCGATGCCTATTTCGTCGCGCCAATCACTGGCAAGCACCCCGCCGTGCTCGTCTGGCCGGATATTTTCGGTCTCCGTCCGGCCTTCCGGCAAATGGCCGACCGGCTTGCTGCGGCCGGCTATGCCGTGCTGACCGTCAACCAGTTCTACCGCTCGACCAAATCGCCGTTCGCGAAGACCGGACAGGGGTTCGACGACGCGTTCCGGGCGAAGGTCGATCCGTGGCGGGCAGTGCTGACCCACGAGGCGACGACGCGCGACGCCAAGGCATTCATCGCGTTCCTCGATGCCCAGCCCCAGGTCGACAAGAAACGCGGCATAGGCAGCACCGGTTATTGCATGGGCGGCCCGATGGTGATGCTCACGGCCGCGGCTTCGCCGGCGCGTGTCCGGGCGGGGGGCACATTCCACGGCGGCGGCCTTGCGACCGATCCGATGCTGGCGCTGGTCCCGTCCATGAAGGCGAATTGGCTGATCGCGATCGCGGAGAACGACGATGCGCGCGCGCCGGCCGACAAGGACAAGCTCCGCGCCGCGTTCGCTGCCGGCAAACAGCCCGCCGAAATCGAAGTCTACAAAGGCACCATGCATGGCTGGTGCCCGCCGGATAGCCCGGTCTATAACCAGCCCCAGGCCGAACATGCCTGGACGCGGCTGCAGGCGCTGCTCGGCAAAGCCCTTTAGTGCCGGCACCTCCGGGCCTCGCGCAGGCTGGACGTTCGCGCGGCAATGACGCATTGGGCGTGGCGACGCCGGGTTAGCTCAGCTGGTAGAGCAACCGCCTTGTAAGCGGTAGGTCGTCCGTTCGAGTCGGACACTCGGCACCATTTCCTGGCTGCAGAAGTACAAACCGGCTAACCCGGATTATACGCCGTGCTTTTCCCGGAACTTTGTTCGATAATCCGGTTTGGATCGGCAGCGTCCGCGCGCGGGGGTATGTCCATATGCGTCCTTCCTCCCAACTGGGATCGGTACAGCGTATCCTGCTCATCGGGTTCGGAGCGGTCACCGCAGCCGGCATAAGCGGATGTTCGGGAGGGGTGCTGGACCCGGCCGGCCCGGTCGGCGCCAATGACAGCAAGATCCTGATCGACGCGACCATGATCATGCTGGCGATCGTCATCCCGACGATCCTGCTCGCCTTCTGGATCGCGTGGAAATATCGCGCGTGGAATACGAAGGCGGAATATCTGCCCTATTGGTCCTATTCCGGGCGAGTGGAGGCGGTGGTCTGGTCGATCCCGATCCTCACCATCATGTTCATCGGCGGCGTGATCTGGATCGGCTCCAACCGGCTCGATCCGTTCCGGCCGCTACCCTCCAAGGTGCCGCCGCTGGAAGTGCAGGTCGTCTCGCTCGACTGGAAGTGGCTGTTCATCTACCCGCAGCACGGCATCGCGACCGTCAACCAGCTCGTGGTTCCAGCCGGCGTGCCGGTGCACTTCTCGATCACTTCGGCGAGTGTTTTCAACACCTTCTTCGTGCCGCGGCTCGGTTCCATGATCTACGCGATGCCGGGGATGGTCTCGCAGCTCAACCTGCAGGCCGACCGGCCCGGGGTGCTTTTCGGCTTGTCCGGCCATTTCAGCGGCGACGGTTTTTCGGACATGCAATTCCAGGTGAAGAGCGTGCCGCCGCCGCAATTCGAAGCCTGGGCCGCGGGCGTCAAAACCGCGGCGGGACCGGCGCTGGATTCGCCGACCTATGCGAAGCTGGCGCAGCAGAGCCAGGCGGTTCCACCGCTCGCTTTCCGTGCCGTCGATCCGCGGCTGTTCCTTGCGATTGCCAGCCAGAAGGTCCCGCCCGGCCCCGGCCCGGAGCCCGAGAACTCGCAGCATGCGGGACGCGAAGTTTCGACCGGAGGGAGGCACTGATCGATGTTCGGCAAGCTGAGCTGGTCCGCCATTCCCCTGAGCCAACCGATCCCGCTGATCACGTCTTTCGTGCTGATCCTGGTGATCGCCGGCGTGCTGGGCCTCATCACCTACAAGCGCTGGTGGCCGTATCTGTGGCACCACTGGATCACGAGCGTCGATCACAAGAATATCGGCATCATGTATTGCCTGCTCGGGCTGGTGATGCTGGTCCGCGGCTTTGCCGACGCGATCATGATGCGCACCCAGCAAGCCGTCGCGATCGGAGGCTCGCAAGGCTATCTGGAGCCCGAGCATTATAACCAGATCTTCTCCGCCCACGGCACGATCATGATCTTCTTCGGCGCGATGCCGCTGGTGATCGGCTTCATGAACTTCCTGGTGCCGCTGCAGCTGGGCGTGCGCGACGTGGCGTTTCCGACGCTGAACTCGGTCAGCTTCTGGCTCACGGCCACGGGCGCGCTGCTGGTGAACATCTCGCTCTTCGTCGGCGAGTTCGCGCGTACCGGCTGGCTGCCCTATCCGCCCTTGAGCGAAGCGACCTATTCGCCGGGCGTAGGCGTCGATTACTATCTCTGGGCGGTGCAGATCTCTGGGATCGGCACGCTGGCGACGGGCATCAACTTCGTCACGACGGTGCTGAAGATGCGCTGCCCCGGCATGAGCCTGCTGCGCATGCCGGTCTTTTGCTGGACCGCGCTGGCCTCGAGCCTGCTGATCGTCGCCGTGTTCCCGATCCTGACCGCGACGCTCGCCATGCTGAGCCTCGATCGCTTCTTCGGCTGGCACTATTTCACGAACGACGCGGGCGGCAACCCGATGATGTTCATGAACCTCATCTGGGCCTGGGGACATCCGGAAGTCTATATCCTGGTGCTGCCTTCGTTCGGCATTTTCTCCGAAATCTTCTCGACCTTTTCGGGCAAGCCGCTGTTCGGCTACCGCTCGATGGTCGCGGCGACGCTGTTCATCTGCGTGGTGTCCATGATGGTGTGGCTGCACCATTTCTTCACAATGGGCGCCGGCCCCGCGGTGAACACCTTCTTCGGGATCGCGAGCAGCGTGATCGCGGTCGGCACCGGTGTGAAGATCTACAACTGGATCTTCACCATGTATGGCGGCCGCGTCCGCTTCAGCGTGCCGATGCTGTGGTCGCTGGGCTTCGTTTTCACGTTCATCATCGGCGGCCTGACCGGGGTGCTGCTCGCCGTGCCGCCGGCCGACTTCCTCGTTCACAACTCGATGTTCCTCGTCGCCCATTTCCACAACGTCATCGTGGGCGGCGTGGTTTTCGCCCTGTTTGCCGGCGTCGACTTCTGGTTTCCCAAGGCATTCGGTTTCCGCTTGCACGAAGGCTGGGGGAAGGCGTCGTTCTGGTTCGCTTTCTTCGGCTTTTGGATCACGTTCACGCCGCTTTACATCCTCGGGCTGCAAGGGATGACCCGGCGGCTGCAGCATGTGAACATCGTCGAATGGCGGGGGATGCTGGAGCTTTCGGTGCTTGGCGTGGCCGTGCTCGTCGTCGGGGTGGCCTGCCAGGTCATCATGCTGGTGGTGTCGATCCTGCAGCGCGACAAGTTGCGCGACGTGACCGGCGACCCGTGGGACGGGCGTTCCTTGGAATGGGCGACGCCGTCGCCGCCGCCCTTCTTCAACTTCGCGGTGATGCCAAATGTCGAAGGCGAAGAGGCCTATTGGGGCATCAAGACGCGCGCGATCGAAACCCAGCAATTGGCGCCCGAGCCCGAATATGAGGCGATCGAGATGCCGGTGCATTCGCCCGTCGGCTTCTACACCGCCGCGTTCGCCAGCGTGACCGGCTTTGCGCTAATCTGGCAGATCTGGTGGCTCGCTGGCCTGGGGCTTGTGGCCGCATTCGCCGGATTCGTCGTGTTCGCCTGGCGCGACGTGCACGAGTTCCATGTGCCCGTCGAGGAAGTCGCGGAGGCCGAGCGCAAGCGGCGCGCGGCGCGCGAGGCCTTGCTCGAACGGATTGCCGCCGAGGGAGCGCTCGCGTGACCGACACGTCGCTTCCCGCCGCCGTCGAGACCGTCCGGCGCGTCCGCGAGGACCCGCACCGCCTTGGCCATCGCGGCCACGGTCAGGAAGGGCCGATCGAGGGCGCCGGTCACGGGACCACCGGCCCGGCCAACAAGCGGATCATCGTCGGCTACGGCTTCTGGATATTCCTGCTCAGCGACATCGTGATGTTCTCCTGCTTCTTCGCGGCGTTCGCGGTGCAGCGGAACGCGACGGCGGGCGGCCCCGGCATTCGCGACCTGGTCGAAATGCCGCGGGTGGGGATGGAGACTGCGGCGCTGCTGCTGTCGAGCTATACGTGCGGCCTGTCGTTCGCGGCGACCAATGCCCGCAACCTGCTCTGGACGCAGGTCTTCCTGCTTATCACCGGCCTGCTCGGTCTCATATTCGTGGGGCTGGAACTGCTGGAGTTCATCGATCTCGCGAACCGGGGCATCACGCCGCAGATCAGCGGCTTTGCGACGTCGTTCTTCGGCCTGGTCGGCCTCCACGGCCTGCACGTGACGCTGGCCGGGCTGTGGCTGCTCACGATGATGGCCCAGGTGCAGGTGAAGGGGTTCCGGCCGGAAATCGTGCACAGGCTGATCTGCTTCAACCTGTTCTGGCACGCGCTGGATATCGTCTGGATCGGGATCTTCACCATCGTCTATCTGATGGGAGCGATTGCATGAGCGAGATCGACTCCGACCCGCGGCGCGAAGCCGGCTGGCTCGACAACCGCGAAGACCATGCGCCCGGCGACGAGCCGACCGAAAGCGCGGGCCATTGGATCGCCAATGCCAATCTCGGCCTCGGCTTCTCGGTGATCCTGACCGTCGCGGCCTTCGTGCTGGCCAACACCCGGCTGATCTACGCGCCGTCGATTCCGGTCGCGCTGCTCGTGCTGGCGATTGCGCAGATGGGCGTCCACCTGGTCTTTTTCCTGCACATCACCACGGGGCCGGACAACACCAACAACGTGCTGGCGCTCGCCTTCGGGATTCTCGTCGTATTCCTGATCGTGACCGGGTCGATGTGGATCATGGCCCATCTCAACACGAACATGATGCCGATGCCGATGGATCAACTGAGGCAGATGCAGCCCTAAGGGCGGGCTCGGACGCTTGGCGCCATCATCGGCCGGGAGCTTGCAGAAAGCGCCCGGCCTTGTGGTTTCATGCAGCGGCGGGGCTGGGACGGCGGCGCGCGGAGAAGCCGAGCAGGCCGAAGCCGATCGTCATCGCGGCCCAGGTCGCGGGCTCCGGAATCGGCGCGAAGTTGGAGCCGAGTTCGATGGTGATGTTCGAATATGTCGCGAGTTGCGGGATATTATGATCTGTCGCCACTCTCAGGTCGCTGAACCAATATCCGTACTTGTTGCCGTTGGAATAGAGGACGGCGTTGGGTGTGAAGGTGTAAGTCTGGCCGGCGACGACCGGTCCCAAAGAAATGCCTGCATAGTTCGTTTCGACCGGCCCGAGCAGCAGCATTCCGGAGCCCATCGGAGTCACCGTCACCGACAAAAGGGTAGCGGGGCCGCCGGGCGGATTGGCCAGCTTGGCGCCACCGAGCAGGACATAATCCGCCGTGGTGCGCGTGGGCAGCACGATTGTCGCGGCAGCGGCCGGGCCGGCGTATGCAGCCAAGGCCGCCCCTGCGGCCAATATCTTGAGTTTCATGTCACCTCCCTGTTTTTCGCGGCGCTCTTGGAGCGCCGCAGGCGATACGCGTTAAGCATGATCCGGTTCCGCGCGACCATGCTTGCCTCTTGGCCTCACTGCGCCTAGATCGGCTTCGATATTCGGCCGCTCCGTGAAGGGGCGGCCCTATTTGTTTTTGGAGGTTTCCTTGGTTCAGCCGCTCATGCCGCATGCGACCGCTTCGTGGCTGGTCGACAATACGTCGCTTTCGTTTCAGCAGATCGCCGATTTCTGCGGCCTTCACGTGCTTGAAGTGCAGGCGATCGCCGACGACACCGCAGCGACCAAGCTGACCGGCCGCGATCCCGTCCGCGCGCACGAGTTGACGATGGACGAGATCGAAAAGGGCCAGAAGGACCCGAACTACCGTCTTCAGATCCTGAAAGGCCCGGAGCAGATCCGCCGCACCAAGGGGCCGCGCTACACGCCGGTCTCCAAGCGTCAGGACAAGCCCGACGGCATCGCATGGATCATCCGCAATCATCCCGAAGTCTCGGACGGCGCGATCGGCAAGCTGATCGGCACCACCCGCACGACGATCGCCGCGATCCGCGACCGCAGCCACTGGAACATTGCCAACATCACGCCGAAGGACCCGGTGACGCTGGGCCTCACCACCCAGCGCGAGCTCGACGCGGCGGTGGCCAAGGCCGCGAAGGCAGCCGGCATCGAAGCGCAGGCGGATACCCGGATCGACAGCGATCGCGAGGCCCTGATCGAGGAACTGCGCGCCCAGCGCGAGCGCGCGGCACGCGAAGCCGACGCAGCCGCAGAGGGCGAGCTCCAGGCTCCCAACCATCCGGCCTTCGCCGATCCGTTCAAGCGGGGGTGAGCCGCGCGCCCGACGCGTCGCTGGCGGACCATCACGCCAGCCCGGCCCGCCACAAGGGCCTGCATTATCCGTTCGACGATCGGGCGCCCGAGCCGGGCGAGCTGATCGTCGTCGCGCCCGGCGTTCGCTGGGCGCGGCTGCCGGTGCCCGGGCCTCTCAAGCACATCAACGTCTGGGCGGTGGACGATGGCGACGGCGTTGCGATCGTCGATACCGGCTTGCCGCTGGATGTCTGCAAGGAAGCCTGGCGCGGCGTCCTGTCCGGACCGCTCGCCGGGCGCGCCATCACGCGCGTGATCGTTACGCACATGCACCCCGATCATCTGGGACTCGCCGGCTGGCTGACGCGGAAGTTCGGCGTGCGCTTGTGGATGACCCGCGGCGAATATCTTACCGCGCGGCTGCTGGTCGCCGATGCGCGGCCCGAGCCGCCTGAGGACGTGCGGATGCAATGGCGCGCCGCCGGCTGGATCGACGAGCAGATCGAAGCGGCCGCGAGCGGGGGGTGGGGCAATTTCGCCCGCGCGGTGCACCGGATGCCCGAAGGCTATGTGCGCGTTCAGGCCGGCGACCGGCTGGGCGACTGGCGCGCCGTGGTCGGCAGCGGCCACAGCCCCGAGCATCTGTGCCTCGTCAATGACGCCACGCGTGTGATGATCTCGGGCGACCAGGTCTTGCCGCGGATCAGCTCGATCGTGTCGGTGACGACATTGGAGCCCGAAGGCGATCCCTTGCGCGAATGGCTGGACAGCCTTGCGCGTTTTCGTGCCGACCTACCGGCCGATCTGCTGGTGCTGCCGGCGCATGGACCGCCCTTTACTGGTCTTCACGCCCGGCTCGACGCCTTGATCGACGGCCACCACAAGCAGCTCGAGCGACTGCAGGAGCGGCTGCGCGAGTCGCCGCGCCGCGCTGTCGATTGCTTCGGAGCGCTGTTCGCCCGCGCGATCGACGAAAATCTGCTCGGCATGGCGACGGGCGAGACGCTCGCCCATCTCCGCTATCTGGAACGGCGCGGACGCGCGAGCCACGAGGAGCGCGACGGCGTCTGGTGGTGGAGCGCGCGTTGATGTTCCGTTTCGGATCAGGTTTTTATGCAGTTAACGGCTTGTAAACAGGGCACAGTCTGTTAGCCTCCCCCGCGGATCGCCCGATAAGAAAACAAAAGTCGTTCCAACTTTCAAACGGGGGTTATCAATGAAAATCGCTGTTGTTTTTGCCGCTGTGGCGGCCACGGTCTCGCTTGCCTCGGCCGCACGGGCTGACGACTACAATCTCGTCATTGGCCCTGGCGTGCAGACTCTGCCCGTCTCGGGTCCGTCGGGCCCGATCTACGCCTATGATACGCCCGACACCGGGACCGGGTTCGTTTCCACGGCGGCTCCGCGCAACGGCAACGGTTCGCTCGAGATTCACGGCGACCGTGCGCGTTATGTGATCGGCAACATGTTTCGTAACGATGCCTTCAACCCGGCATCTGCCTCGCAGGCACTGTTCAGCTTCAACGATCTGAACACCTTGACCTTCGACTGGCAGGTCGCGACGCCGAGCAACGGGGCCGGTGCGCACAACACTCCTGCGGTTCGCGCGCACATCATCGACGGCGACGTTCGTGCCGAGATGATCTGGGAAGGCGTCTATAACGGCGGCACCGCGGGCGTGGCTCCGGCTGCAGGCTGGCAGAATGCCGGTGCCGACTCGACCTTCTATCTGAACATCCGCGAAGGCGCCGCGACCTTCCTCGCCAATGCGGGGGCGGGCTACTCGCTCGCCAACGGCACGAACGGAACCTTGTTGCTGAACGGCGCGCAGCAGAACCGCGTGGTCGGCGACTGGCACTCGCTGTTCTCGTCGAACGCCTATGTGACCGGCCTGAGCTTCGGCGCGGGCAGTGGCTTCGGCAGCAACTTCGTCGGCTTCATCGATAACGTCGATGTTCGGTCGCCGAACGGCAACAACTTCAACGTCAACTTCGAAGCGGCGGCGGTTCCCGAACCGGCGACCTGGGCGATGATGCTGGGCGGCTTCGGCCTGGTCGGCGCGGCGATGCGCCGTCGCTCCACCAAGGTGGTGTTCGCCTGATCCTTTGACGATGTGAACGATGGGGACGGCGGCTCGTCTGGTGACGGGCCGCCGTTTCTCATTTCAACTCATTCGAACCGGCTGCCGTCCTTCCGCGTCTGGAAGCCGTTCTCGGCGAACAGGTGCATGTCGATATCGGGATAATGGCAGTCGGTCGCCGACGGCCGCCCGATCGCGACATAGACGCAGTCCGTAGCGCCCTCGTTGATCAGCACATGGCCATTGCCGTCGTTCTTCGGGAAAGCGGCGATGTCCCCGGCGCGCATCGGCGTGCGGCCATTGTCGTCGACCAAAGTCGCTTCGCCCGAGATCATTACCACCATCTCGTCCTCGCCTTCGTGCCAGTGGCGCTGCGAGGACCATGCACCGGGCTTCAGCACGACATGGCTCGCGCCGAAATCGGTGATGCCGGATGCAGGCGCGAGGCGTCGGTACCAGCGTTCCTTCACTTGCACCGCATATTCGGGCGGATAGCCGGTTGCATTCGTCTGCGGGATTTGGTCGAGGGCGAGCTTGGGCATGGAGGAATGATGTCGGACGCGGTGGAGCTTGCCAAGCGGCTGATCGCGTGCCCCAGCATCACGCCTGCACGCGGCGCGGTGTTCGACGCGACCGAAGCGATGCTGCGCGAGCGGGGCTTCACGGTCGACCGCTTCATTGCCGGCGAAGCGCCGGACGGTCCGGTCGAGAACCTGCTGGCCTGGCGCGGGGAGGGAGGCAAGCATTTCGCGTTTGCCGGCCATCTCGACGTAGTGCCGCCGGGCGAGGGGTGGTCGGGCGATCCGTTCGGCGCCGAAGTGAAAGGCGGCGTGCTCTACGGCCGTGGCGCGGTCGACATGAAAGGCGCCATCGCCGCTTTCATCGCCGCCCTTGACCGGACCGAGCAAAAGCGCGGCACGATCAGCCTGATCCTGACCGGCGACGAGGAAGGCCCGGCGATCTTCGGCACCCGCGCGCTGATCGACCGCATGGCCCAACACGACCTTAAGCCGGATCTCTGTCTGGTCGGTGAACCCACTTCGGTTCATCGGTTGGGCGACACGATCAAGATCGGCCGCCGCGGCTCGGTTAATATCTGGATCGAGGTGCCGGGCACCCAGGGCCATGTCGCCTATCCGCACCTCGCCGATAACCCGATCCCCAGGCTGGTGCGCGCGCTGGCGAAGATCGACGCGATCGTGCTCGACCAGGGCACCGACTGGTTTCAGCCCTCCAACATCGAAGTGACCGACCTCGAAGTCGGCAACCCGGCGACCAACGTCATCCCGCTCCGCGCCAAGGCGCGGCTCAGCATCCGCTTCAACGACCTGCACAAAGGCGACGACCTTGCCGCGCGCATCCGCGACATCGTGCTCGCCGAAGCGCCGAACGCGATCATCACGCCGCGCGTATCGGGCGAAGCGTTCCTGACGGAGCCCGGTGCGCTCTCCGATCTGGTCGCCGCCGCGATCCGCGAGCGCACGGGCATAGAGCCTGAACTGTCGACCAGCGGCGGCACGTCCGACGCGCGGTTCCTGTCGAAACTCTGCCCGGTGGTCGAATTCGGCCTGCCCAACGCGACGATGCACAAGCTCGACGAAGCCGTCGCGATCGCGGACCTGGAGGCGCTCACCGCGATCTACGCGGACATCGCGCAGCGTGCGCTAGGCTAAGGCGCCGTAGAGCGAGGCCGCGCTGGTCGCGACCAGCAGGCTGCCGACAAAGCCCATCAGCCGTCGCGCGGACAGGCGCTTGACGAGCAGGGCTCCGAAGGGGGCGGCGAGCAGGCCGCCGATCAGCAGCCCGATCGTCGCGAAGGTGAATGCGCGCCAGCCGAGCGTAGCGATGAACGTTGCCGATACGGTCGCGGTCAGGAAGAACTCGGTCGCGCTCGCCGTGCCGACAGTCATGCGCGGCTGCGATCCCTGCACGAGCAGGTTGGAGGTGACGATCGCGCCCCATCCGCCGCCGCCCGCCGCATCCAGGAACCCGCCGACCAGCCCCAGCGGCTCGACCACCCGCGGCCGCTTCGGTTCGATCGGCCCGCGCAGCGCTTGATAGACGAGGTAGAAGCCGATCGCCGCGAGGTAAGCCATGACGAACGGCCGCGCGATTGCGGCATCGACATGGGTCAGCACATAGGCGCCCAGCACGCCGCCGATCACGCCTGGGATCGCCAGCCGCGGAAACAGCTTCCAGTCGACATTGCGGTGATAGGCATGGCTCAGCCCCGAAGCGGCCGTCGTGAAGGTCTCGACGGCATGCACGCTTGCGGACGCGGCAGCGGGCGGCACGCCCATCGCGCTGACCAGCAGCGTCGAGTTGATCGTGCCGAATGCCATGCCGAGCGCGCCGTCGACGAGCTGCGCGGCAAAGCCGATGCCGATGAACGGCAGCAAGGCGATGAGGTCGGCCCAGGTCAAAGTCCATGCACTCCAGCTATCGTTGGCATAGCGTAACGCCCCGCTCTGGCAATCGGCCTCGCCTTTCCTAGATATTGGGGCTAAGGGAGGCAGACTGCATGGCGAACCGGCTTTTCGCTTATCTGGATTCCATTCGCGCTCGCGACCCAGCGCCGCGGAGCCGTTGGGAAATCCTGCTCTATCCGGGCGTGTTGGCGGTTGCGCTGCACCGCGTCGCGCACTGGCTGTTCGAAGGCGAGCTGTTCTTCCTCGCCCGCTTCGTCAATCACTTCTCGCGCTTCCTGACCGCGATCGACATCCACCCTGGCGCCAAGATCGGCCGCAACCTGTTCATCGATCACGGCTTCACGGTGATCGGCGAGACTGCCGAGATCGGCGATAACGTCACCATCTATCAGTGCGTGACCCTAGGCGGCACCAATCCCGCCAATGGCATTGCCGGCAAGCGGCACCCTACGCTTGAAGATGGTGTGATCGTCGGATCGGGCGCCCAGGTGCTTGGGCCGATCGTCGTGGGCAAGGGCGCACGTGTGGGGGCCAATGCGGTGGTGACCAAGGACGTGACCGAAGGCGCGATCATGGTGGGCATTCCGGCCAA
Organism: Sphingomonas tabacisoli; assembly: GCF_042678385.1. Lineage (NCBI taxonomy): Bacteria > Pseudomonadati > Pseudomonadota > Alphaproteobacteria > Sphingomonadales > Sphingomonadaceae > Sphingomonas > Sphingomonas tabacisoli. The sequence continues at coordinate 2,227,904 of NZ_JBHUDY010000001.1, read as the reverse complement.
GCCCACGCTCGTCGACGTCACGCAATATCAGAAGGATTTCGTGCCCTACGGCACGGTCTGCTCCGATCTGTGCGATCCGGCCGGCCAGCGGCTGGAAGGCATGAAGGCGGAGATTGACAAATTGCAGGCGCGCATCGAGGCGTTGATCGCCGAGCGCAAGCAGATTGCGGAGCGGCAAGACCTATTCGGATGAGTAACGTCCACCCTTTTCCGGTATGGCAGCGCGTGGGGCAGGTCGGCTTCGACCGGCCGGAACTGACGCGCATTCTCGACTTGTATGGGCGGATGGTCGCGGCCGGCCTGTGGCGCGACTATGCGATCGATCTGGGCCGCGACGCGGCGCTGTTCAGTGCCTTCCGGCGCACCGCCGAACGGCCGGAGTTCCGCATCGAAAAGCGCCCCGCACTGCGCCACCGGCAAGGCGAATGGGCGCTGATCGGCGAGGCCGGCACCGTTCTGAAGCGAGGCCATGAGCTCGGTCCGGTGCTCGCCCCGGTCGAGCGGCGGCTGCTCAAGGTCGTCGGCGACTGACGGGACTTAGTCCCGGCGTTCTTCCTCGATATGCTCCGGAATGCTGCCGTGCCTCGCATTGTCGGCATCTGGCAATGGATGGCCGCGCTTTTCTCTGCGAGGCTCGTGATTGTCCGGCGTAACCTGCGCATCGTCTCGCCCGATGATGATGTCGGGATCGTTCTCTTTCGCCACGTCGACCTCCTTGCATGAGATTGGCTCCTCTCTAGAAGCGCCGGGCAAGGAGATTGTTCATGGGAAATCCGTGGCCCGTTGATGCTGAGCGCCGAACGCTCGCGCAGTTGTTCGAGGCCGATCCGGCGCGAGTCGAGCGGCTGACGCTCGAGGCGGCGGGCGTGTATTTCGACTGGTCGAAGACGCACCTGACGAACGGGTTGATCGGCGACTTCGCCCGGCTCGCGGGCGAGCGGGGATTCGCCGCCGCGCGCGATGCGCTGTTCCAGGGCAAGGCGATCAACACCAGCGAGAACCGCGCCGCCGAACACACGGCCGAGCGCGGGGAAGGGGCGCCCGAAAGCGTTGCGCGGGCGCGGAGCTTCCACACGCGCATGCGCGCGCTGATCGACGCGATCGAGGCCGGCGCGCTCGGGGAAATCCGGCATGTGCTGCACATCGGCATCGGCGGCTCGGCGCTTGGGCCGGACCTGCTGATCGACGCGCTTGGCCGCGACGCCGACCGCTACGATGTCGCCGTGGTCTCGAATGTCGATGGCGCCGCGCTCGACGAAGCCACGCGCCGGTTCGATCCGAACGCGACGTTGCTGGTGGTCGCTTCCAAGACCTTCACTACAACCGAGACCATGCTGAACGCGGCGAGCGCGCTTGCCTGGATGGCGGAGAACGGCGTCGAGGATCCCTATGGCCGCGTCGTCGCGCTCACCGCGGCCCCCGAGAAGGCGATGGAATGGGGCGTCGACGAAACCCGCATCCTGCCTTTCGCCGAAAGCGTCGGCGGCCGTTATTCGCTCTGGTCGTCGATCGGCTTCCCGATCGCGCTGGCGCTTGGCTGGGATTCGTTCGAAAGCCTGCTCGAAGGGGCGGCAGAGATGGACCGGCATTTCCGCTTTGCCGAGCCAGCCCGCAACGCGCCTTTGCTCGCCGCGTTCGCCGACCTTTATTATTCGCAGCTCCGAGGCTGCGAGACGCGCGCGGTGTTCGCTTACGACGAGCGGCTGCGGCTGCTGCCCTCCTATCTCCAACAGCTCGAAATGGAATCGAACGGCAAGCGTGTGGCGCCTTCGGGCGAGGCGCTGGCCTGGCCGAGCGCGCCCGTCACCTGGGGCGGCGTCGGCACCGACGCGCAGCACGCGGTGTTCCAGCTTCTCCATCAGGGGACGCGGCTGGTGCCGGTCGAGTTCGTCGCCGCGATCGAGGCTGGCGATGCACAGGACGAAGCGCATCACCGGGCGCTGCTCGTCAATTGCTTCGCGCAGGGTGCGGCGCTGATGGCGGGCAAGGCCAGCGACGATCCTCAGCGCGCTTATCCCGGCGACCGGCCGTCCAGCACGATTCTGCTCGACCGCGTCGATCCGGCCAGCGTCGGCGCATTGATCGCCTTTTACGAGCATCGGACATTCGCAAATGCCGTGCTGCTGGGCATCAATCCGTTTGATCAGTTCGGCGTCGAGCTCGGCAAGCAGATCGCCAAGTCGATCGAGCAGGAAGGCACGGAAGGCTTCGACGCTTCGACGCGCGCGCTGATCGGACGCGCCTTCGCATGATCGCTCTGCTGGCGGCTGCGGCGGCGCTGACCGTGCACGGCGATCGGCTGTTCGTTGCCGCGACGATCAACGGCACTGCGACCGAAGCCGTGCTCGACTCCGCCGCCGAGGCGACGTTGCTCGACGACGGCTTCGCGGGGCGCATCGGCCTGGCGCGGGGTAGGGACGTCACCGCGCGCGGCTCTGGCGGCAAGGCAGATGCGCAGTTGATCGAGCATGTTCGCGTCGAGGCGGCGGGGGTTACAGTCCCCGACACGACGGTCGGCGTGCTCGACCTCGACGATCTGGGCAAGCGCCTGTTCGGCCATCCGCTCGACGCGATAGTCGGCCGCGACCTGTTCGATGCGGCGCGCTTTCGCATCGACATAGAAGGCGGCACGATCGATGCGGTTCCGCGCACCATCGCGCCGCGCGGCGTTCGCCTGCCGCTGACGACGGCGCATGGCATCGAGACGGTGCCGATTTCCATTGAAGGCAGCCCGCCGGTGCAGGCGGAGTTCGACCTCGGCAATGGCTCGGACATGCTGATTGGCAAGGCTTATGCGGCGAGGACCGGGCTGCTGAAGCGCGTCCATGCGACGGAGCAGGGCGGTGGCATCGGTGGCGCGGTGCCTCGCAAGATCGTCACGCTCATGTCGGTCCGCATCGCCGGCGTGACTTTCCGCAATGTCCGCGCCGCCATCGACGAGCAATCGAATGCGGCCGATGCCAATATCGGGGTCAAGCTGCTGCGCCGCTTCAAGATCACCACCGATTTCGCGCAAAAGGCGGTCTGGCTGGAGCCGCGGCGATAGACTCGATACCGGAACGACATTGGCGCGACCGCCGTGCCGCCACCAGATTGCGCCCAGGAGGACCGAATGGCTGAGTTCGACTATGATCTGTTCGTCATCGGCGGCGGATCGGGCGGCGTGCGCGCGGCACGCGTGTCGGCGGCGCATGGCGCGAAAGTGGCGCTTGCCGAGGAGCACAAGGTCGGCGGGACCTGCGTGATCCGCGGCTGCGTGCCGAAGAAGCTGCTCGTCTATGGCGCGCATTTCGCCGAGGATCTGGCCGACGCCCGCCGCTTCGGCTGGGACGTGCCGGACTGCCGCTTCGACTGGCCGACGCTGCGCGACAATGTCCTGGCCGAAGTCGATCGGCTCAACCAGGCCTATACGACGACGCTCAACAACAATGACGTCGAGATCATCCTCGAGCGCGCAACCGTCAGCGGCCCCAACAGCGTCAGGCTGGCAAGCGGGCGCGAGGTTACTGCGCGCTACATCCTGATCGCCACCGGCGCATGGCCCGCGCGTCCCGATGTGCCCGGCGTCGAGCACGCGATTACGTCCAACGAAGTTTTCCATCTCGAGAAGCTGCCGAAGCGGGTGCTGATCGCGGGCGGCGGCTATATCGCCAACGAATTCGCCGGCATTTTCCATGAGCTCGGCGCGGACGTGACCATCGTCAATCGCACCGACGTGATCCTGCGCGGCTATGACGAAAGCATCCGCGACCGGCTGCTGCAGATTTCGATGACCAAGGGCATCAAGTTCCAGTTCAACTCGCGCTTCTCAAGCATCGAGAAGACCGACGAGGGCCTGCGCGTGACCTTCGATAGCTGCGAGCCGATCGACGTCGATCTCGTCCTGTTCGCGACCGGCCGCGAGCCGCACACCAAGGGGCTTGGCCTCGAGGAAGCGGGCGTGACGCTCGACGCCAAGGGCGCGGTGGTTGTCGACGAGGACAGCAAATCGTCGGTCGACAGCATCTACGCCGTGGGCGACGTCACCAACCGCGTGCAGCTCACCCCCGTCGCTATCCGCGAGGGCCAGGCCTTTGCCGACACGGTGTTCGGCAACAAGCCGTGGCGCGTCGATTATCACTGCATCCCGTCCGCCGTGTTCAGCCATCCGCCGCTCGCCGGCGTCGGCCTCACCGAAAGCCAGGCCAAGCAGAAATACGGCGCGGTGCGGGTCTATTCGTCGGACTTCCGGCCGATGAAGAACGTCCTCGCCAACCGCAACGAACGCGCGCTCTACAAGATGATCTGCCATGCGGAGACAGACCAGATCCTGGGCCTCCACATGATCGGCCCGGATTCGGCCGAGATACTCCAGGCCGCCGCCGTCGCGGTGAAAGCTGGGCTCAACAAGAAAGCATTCGACGACACGGTCGCGCTCCACCCGAGCATGGCCGAGGAACTGGTGCTGCTGCGTTAGGCGATCCAGCGATGGCTGGTTGCCGTGCGTTCGTCGCAGCCACGCGGCACTTCATCCAAGTTAGCTGATCGCGCTGAGATCCAATCGGCCTCCGCGGCGTTGTCGTTTCTTACCAGCCCGAAGCGCGCTTCGGGCTTCGCGGGGGCGGGTCGCACACTAGGGACTCCCGCGACGGACCCCGCCGGCGATTTACCCTTTTCTCGCCGGCGGGGCCTCGATCCTCGCTTCGGCTCGCGATCCGCACGGAACACCGTTGCCGGCCGGGAACGAGTCTTCATGCCTGACGTTCGCCTGATGCGAACCGCCGCTTCTGGTGCGGAGGGTCGCTGTTCCGGGAGACAAGAACATGAGGGTCCTGACTATAACTCTGCTGTTGGCCGGCTCCATCGGCCTGAGCGCTTGCGCCAATACGGAAGACGTCGCCGTCGCACCGGCTCCGCCGGTCGGACCGGGTGCGATCATCGGCACGGTTGCTGCCGACCGCAACGGTGATGGCATCGTCGACGGCTATTACACGCGCGACGGCGTGTATGTCGCCTATCAGGCGCCGCCGTGCCCGCTTCCGCCGCCCCCGCCGCCGCCGGCTCCATCGGGCGAACGCGGCATCTAATTGCCCCGGGCGAGCGTTGTCCCTTTCGCAGGGGCGGCGCTCGCTTGCTGCCTGGGAAGCGGAGAAGAGTTACGTTGCACAGGAAGGTTCGCGGCGCGCTCGTCGCTGCGCTGCTCATGGGGTCGCCCCTCGCCACGGCTTCGGCGCAATTGGGGACGGATAGCGTTGCGCTGGCCATCAAGGCCGACGCCGGCGGCAAGCTGAAGCCGGTTTACGTATCGCGCGGCTTTTGGCCGATCTGGGTCAAGGACGGCGCGGTCACGCCCGCGGCCGACCGGCTGATCTCCTATCTGGAAACCGCCGATCTCGATGGTCTCGATCCGCGCGATTATCGGCCGCGCGAGCTCAAGGCGGCGGTCGAGGCGGCAGGCGGCGGTGGCCCCGACGCGCTGGCGAAGGCGGAGCTTGCCTTGTCGCAGGCGCTCGCCCGCTACATCCGCGATGTCCGCCGCGCGCCCACGGCCCAGATCCGCTATCTCGACGAAGAACTCGTCCCCAAGAAGCTGACCGAGACCGAAGCGCTGCGCGGCGCCGCGCTCTCAACGGACGTCGGCACCTATGTAACGACGATGGGCTGGATGGATCCGGCTTATTCCGGGCTGCGCAAGGCGCTCGCGGAACGGCGCGCGAAGTGGGACACGCTGCCGCAGGTCACGATTCCTGCCGGGCCGATGTTGAAGACCGGAGCGAAGGGAACGCGGGTTCGGCTGCTTCGCTCTCGCCTCGGTTTGCAGCCCGGAGACAGGTTCGACGCGCCGCTCGCGTCGGCGCTGCGCGACTTCCAGGCCGCACACGGGCTGAAGGCCGACGGCGCGGGCGGTGCGACGACCATCGCCGCGCTCAATCGTAGCCCCGGCTGGTACGACCGCAAGCTTACAGTCAATCTCGATCGCGCGCGGCTGCTGCCCGGCCCCAATGTGCGCCACATCACGGTCAATGTCGCCGCCCAGCAGCTCGTCTATTATGACGACGGGATGGAGGCCGGCCGGATGAAAGTCGTGGCCGGAAAGCCGACCGAGCAGACGCCGATGTTGGCCGGCATGGTCCGCTACGCGATCCTCAACCCCTATTGGAACGTCCCGCCCGATCTCGTTCAGAAGAAGGCCGCTACCGGCATCCTGACCGGCGGCACCATGCAGAAATTGGGCTTCGAGGCGTTGACGGACTGGAGCGCGCAGGCGCAGCCGCTCGATGCTGGCGCGATCGACTGGCACGCGGTTGCCGCCGGCGCGCAGGAGATACGGGTGCGCCAGCTCCCCGGGCCGACCAATGCGATGGGGAAAGTGAAGTTCATGTTCCCCAACGATCTCGGCATCTATCTGCACGACACGCCGGAGCGCGAGCTGTTCGCCAAGCCTGTGCGCTATTTCAGCTCGGGCTGCGTGCGGATGGAGGATGCGCAGCGGCTCGGCGCGTGGCTGTTCGGCAAGCCGCTGGATACCGCGACCGAGCATCCGGAGCAGAATGTCGCGCTCGCGCGTCCCGTCCCCGTATACCTGACGTACCTGACGGCCGTCGCGAGCGACGGGCAGGTGCAGTTCCTGGATGATGCCTATGGCCGCGACGGCGTCGATACGACGCGCGTCGCGAGTCGGGACTGAACGTTCAGACGTTCAGGCGCTGGCGCATTTCCTTGCCGGGCTTGAAATAAGGCACGCGCTTCGCGTCCACGGCGACGGTTTCGCCGGTGCGCGGGTTGCGGCCAGTTCGCGCATCGCGCCCGCGGGTGGAAAAGGCGCCGAAGCCGCGTAGCTCGACGCGGCCGCCATCGGCCAGGCGTTGGCTGATCTCGTCGAAGAAGATCGTCACGATCCTGTCGATCTCCTTGATGGACAGGCCGGGATTGTCCGCGGCGAGCATCTGGACCAGTTCGGACCGGATCATAGACTTCCTTTCAGCAGGCGGTTCCATGTCGGACCGCCGCCCGGACGTCCCAGGCGCTGGTCCCCCAAACGTTAACGACGATCCCCCCAGACCGCCAGATTGTCTGCTACCCGACAATTCCGGTGCTGAACATAGCGCAACCGCCCCGTTTGCGCGAGTCGGGTTGTAAAAAACCGCCACCCGGTTGCCCGAGTGGCGGTTGATCTATGTTTACTTGCCTTCCTTGGCCTTGTTGAGCGCGGCGCCGAGAATGTCGCCGAGGCTCGCGCCCGAATCGGACGAGCCGTACTGGGCAACGGCCTGCTTCTCTTCGGCGATCTGCATCGCCTTGACCGAGAAGGTCGGCTTTTTCGAACGATCGAAGCCGGTGACCATCGCGTCGAACTTCTGGCCGACCTGGTAACGCTCAGAGCGCTGCTCGTCGCGGTCGCGGCCGAGGTCCGAACGCTTGATGAAGCCGGTCGCGCCGTCTTCGCCCGCCTGCACTTCGAGGCCGCCGTCGCGGACTTCGAGCACGGTGACGGTGACGACTTCGTTCTTGCGGAGCGAGCCGCCCGAAGCCGCCGCGCCGGCCGCCGGAGCGCCCCGCTCAAGCTGCTTCATGCCGAGCGAGATACGCTCCTTCTCGACATCGACGTCGAGCACGATGGCCTGAACCATCTCGCCCTTGCGATGCAGGTGCAGCGCGTCCTCGCCCGAAACGCCCCAGGCGATGTCGGACATGTGGACCATGCCGTCGACATCGTTGTCGAGGCCGATGAACAGGCCGAACTCGGTGGCGTTCTTGACTTCGCCTTCGACCTGGCTGCCCACCGGATGCTTCTCGGCGAACGCTTCCCACGGATTCTGCTGCGCCTGCTTCAGGCCGAGCGAGATGCGGCGCTTCTCTTCGTCCACCTCAAGGATGATGACGTCGACTTCTTGGCTCGTGCTGACGATCTTGCCCGGGTGCACGTTCTTCTTGGTCCAGCTCATTTCGGAGACGTGGACCAGGCCTTCGATGCCCGGCTCAAGCTCGACGAACGCGCCGTACTCGGTGATGTTCGTCACGCGGCCATGCAGCTTCGCGCCGATCGGGTATTTGGCGGCGGCGCCTTCCCACGGATCGCTCTCAAGCTGCTTCATGCCGAGCGAGATGCGCTGGGTGTCACGGTTGATGCGGATGATCTGCACCTTCACCGTGTCGCCGATGTTCAGCACTTCGGACGGGTGATTGACCCGCTTGTAGCTGAGGTCGGTGACGTGGAGCAGGCCGTCGATGCCGCCCAGATCCACGAACGCGCCGTAATCGGTGATGTTCTTGACGACGCCGTCGATCACCTGGCCTTCGTGCAGGCTCTGGATCAGGCCGGTGCGCTGCTCGGCGCGGGTCTCTTCGAGGACGGCGCGGCGCGACACGACGATGTTGCCGCGGCGTCGATCCATCTTCAGCACCTGGAAGGGCTGGGGGATGTCCATCAGCGGCTGCACGTCGCGGACCGGACGGATGTCGACCTGCGAGCCGGGCAGGAACGCCACGGCACCGCCCAGATCGACGGTGAAGCCGCCCTTCACGCGGCCGAAGATCACGCCGTCGACGCGGTTGCCGGCGGTGAATTCGGTTTCAAGCTTGTCCCAGGCGGCTTCGCGGCGCGCGCGGTCGCGCGACAGCATCGCTTCGCCATGCATGTTCTCGACACGGTCGACGAACACTTCGACTTCGTCGCCGACGTTCAGCTCGGCCTTCTGGCCCGGCGCTGCGAACTCGCGCAGCGGCACGCGGCCTTCGGACTTCAGGCCGACGTCGATCACGGCCATGTCGTTTTCGATCGCGGTGACGGTGCCCTTGACGACCCGGCCTTCAAAGCCTTCGTTGTCGCCAAGCGTTTCGTTGAGGAGGGCCGCGAAATCGTCGCGGGTTGGAAAAGCGGCTGTCGCCATAAAGATAAGGTCTTCCTGGACTGATCCCGGCCTTCGCCGGGACATGCATTGCTGGCCAGCCGGTTGGTTCCGGCGGTCTATCCTCCTTCGCCCAAGGCTTTGGAGAACAAGGCCAATCCGCCCCGCCGGCCCCATGCCGGAAGAGCATCCGTCTCAACGGTCGCGTGCGGAAAAAGGCTGATCGTTGAAAAGCCAAAAGGGCGCGCCGGATCAACCGCCGCGCCTTTCCGCGAGCGCAATCGCCTCGCTGGACGGGGGCGCACATAGGGAAGAAGCGCTCGAAAGGCAAGGCGAGACGCCCTCGGAAACCGAAGTGGCGCTCGCGGGTTAGTCGATACGCAAAAGAAACGGGAGAGACGTCCATGAAGTTGTTTGCGCTTGCCGCTGCCGCAGCCGTTGCGGTCACCTCGCTGCCGTTCGCGATGGTCGCGGCGCAGCCGGACCGCGTCGAAACTCACACGACGACACGCACCACGGTGAAGCAGGTGGTGCATGGCAACCGCGGCTGGCGCACGAAGCGCGTCTGCACCACGCGGTGGCAGCATCACCGCAAGGTCCGCAGCTGCCGCGTGATCCGCGTCCGCCGCTACTAAGAGCCGACGTCCCTTAACGCTCGGCGATCTGCCGCTCGACCAATTGGATCGCGTGGCGGATCGCCGCCTCGATCGACATGAAGCTGGTATCGAGCAGCGCCGCGTCCGGCGCCTGCCGGAGCGGCGCGGTGGCGCGTGTCGAGTCGCGCAGGTCGCGCGCCTTGATGTCGGCCAGCACCTTGTCGAAGCTGATCTTCGCGCCCGCGCGGACCAGTTCATCATGCCGTCGCCGCGCGCGGATCGCGGAGGTCGCGCGCACGAACAGCTTCGCGTCGGCCTCCGGTGCGATCACCGTGCCGATGTCGCGCCCGTCGAGCACCGCGCCGCCATTCTGCGTTGCAAAGGCTCGCTGCCGCGCGATCAGCGCCTCGCGGACCTTCGGATGAGCCGAAACGACCGAGGCTGCATTGCCCGCGGCGCTTTCCTTCAGGCGCGGGTCGGCGAGCATCGCATCTGCGAAGTCGCAGGCCGCCACGGCATCGGCTTCGCTTGCCGGGTCGCTGCCGCGGTCGAGCACTGTCTGTCCCACCGCGCGGTAGAGCAGTCCCGTATCCAGATGCGGCAGCTTGTAGTGCGCCGCGATTGCCCGGGCGATCGTGCCCTTGCCGCTGGCAGCCGGTCCATCGACGGCGATGATCATGACTGGGGTACGCTCAACTGCTCAATCAGGTTGGTAAAGTTCGGAAAACTGGTCGCCACCGGGCCCATGTCGTCGATTTCGACCGGAGCGAGGCTGTTGAGGCCGGCAACGGCGAAGCTCATCGCGATACGGTGATCGAGGCGCGACGCGACCGTCGTTCCGCCGGCCAGCGGCTCGCCTCCCGTGCCTTCCACGATAAGGCCGTCGGGCAATTCCTCGACCCGCGCGCCGATCGCCCGCAGCCCTTCGGCCATCGTCGCGATCCGGTCCGATTCCTTAACGCGCAATTCCTCCAGCCCGCGCATCACGGTGCGGCCCTGGGCGAAGGCGGCGGCGACGAACAGGATCGGGAATTCGTCTATCATCGACGGCGCCAGCTCCGGCGGCACGTCGATGCCCGACAGGGTCGAAAAGCAGGCGGTGATGTCCGCGACCGGCTCGCCGCCGACTTCGCGCGGGTTCGAAAAGGCGATCTCCGCGCCCATCATGCGCAGCACTTCGTAAAGCCCCGCGCGAGTCGGGTTCACACCGACATTCTCGACTGTCACCGCCGATCCGGGCACGATCAGCGCCGCGACCAGCGGGAAAGCAGCCGAGGAGGGGTCACCCGGCACCACGATGTGCTGCGGCTTCAACTCCGCCTCCCCGCGGATGCGAATGTGGCGCTCGCCATTCTCCACCTCGACCGTCAGGTCAGCGCCGAAGCCTTTCAGCATCCGTTCGCTATGATCGCGCGTCGGCACCGGCTCGATCACGCGCGTGATGCCGGGCGTGTTGAGACCGGCCAGCAGCACGGCGCTCTTCACCTGCGCCGAGGCGACGGGCAGGCGATAAATGATCGGCACGGCGGGGCAGAGACCGCGCAGCATCAGAGGCAGGCGCCCGCCGGGCGAAACGGTCACATCGGCGCCCATCAGCGATAGAGGCTCGATCACCCTATTCATCGGTCGCCGCGACAGCGAGGCGTCGCCGATGAAGGTCGCTGTGATGGAGTGGCTCGCGACGAGCCCCATCAACAGGCGCGTGGAAGTGCCGCTATTGCCCATGTCGAGCGTGGTCTCCGGCTGCAGCAGCCCGCCGACGCCCACGCCGGAGACTGTCCAGGCGCCATCCGCGCCACGCTCGATCGTCGCGCCCATCGCCCGCATCGCTGCGGCGGTGGCCAGTACGTCCTCGCCCTCCAGCAGGCCCTCGATGCGGCTCTCGCCCACCGCCAGCGCCGACAGCATCAGCGAACGGTGGCTGATCGACTTGTCGCCGGGCACGCGCACAACGCCGCTCAACGGTCCGCTACGGGCAAAGGCCATCGGGCGCGGGCTGGCGTCGTGGGACATGCGTTCCTATCTCGGACCGGTCGGGAGCGCGCGGCTTTTGACAGCGCCATTTGGCTATGGCAAGGCGCGCGCCGATTGGCGGGGCATCGAAGCCGGTGCGCCGCTGTTTTTCTTTTTGACGAACTTGGAGGCAAGGCGACCAGATGGTGAAGCCTGAATGGGGTAGCAAACGCACCTGCCCGAAATGCGCAACGCGTTTCTATGATCTGACCAAGGACGATCCCGTCCAGTGCATCAATTGCGGCTATGCCTGGGAACCGGAGCCGGTTCTCAAGTCCAAGCAGCCACTGCCGTTCGACGCTCCCAAGAAAGAGGTAGCGAAGCAGGAGGACGATGAAGTCCTGGGCGGCGGCGACGACGATCTGGACATCGACGAGGGTGAACCCTCGGTCGATGAGGAAGTCGATCTGGGCGGTGACGACGATCTCGGTGTTGATACCGGCGATACCCAGGACGAAAGCTGATTGATTTGTCCGCGCCGCCCCGCTAACGGGCGGCGCTCAAGTCCCGCCGGACCAGCCCGGCGGCGAAAGCGTGGGGCCGTAGCTCAGCTGGGAGAGCGTCGCAATGGCATTGCGAAGGTCAGGGGTTCGATCCCCCTCGGCTCCACCATTTTCCCAAAAATCCATCGCGATCCGCGGCGCACTCGATGCGCCGCGCCTCACTGATCGAGGATTTCGCGGACCTTCGCGGCGATCGCGCCGAAGGTGAATGGCTTGGCCAGCAACTCCACGCCTTCGTCGAGCCGGTCTTTGTCCGTGATCGCATCGCGGGTGTAGCCGGAGGTGAAGAGCACTTTGAGGCCCGGCTGCCGCGCGCGGGCGACTTGCGCCAGCTCGCTTCCCGACATTTCGGGCATCACGATATCGGTCACCAGCAGCATTATCGGCTGCTCCTGCTTGTCGAGAAGGCGGAGCGCGGACGCGCCGTCATGCGCCTCGATGACACGGTAGCCGAGCTCGCGCAGCAGACCGACGGTGTGGGCGCGGACATCGTCGTCGTCCTCGACCACCAGCACGGTCTCATGGATCGTGCCGTGCTTCGCCGCTTCGGTCTTCGGGGCAGTCTCGATCTGTTCGGAGTCATTGGCGCGGGCGAGTAGCAGCGTGACCGTGGTGCCCTTGTCCAGTTCCGAATCGATGGTGACGCCGCCGCCGGACTGACGCACGAAGCCATAGACCATCGAAAGGCCGAGGCCGGTTCCCTTGCCGACTTCCTTGGTCGTGAAAAAGGGATCGAACACCCGCGCGAGCGTGTCGGTGCTCATGCCGCTGCCGTTATCGATCACGCTGATCGCGACATAGTCGCCGGGCGCCAGGCCCTCCGCATTCTGCGGGCCAATAACTTGCTGATGCGCGCGGATCGTCAGCTCGCCGCCCTGGGGCATGGCGTCGCGCGCATTGACCGCCAGATTCAGGATCGCATTCTCGAGCTGGTTGGGATCGACCTCGACCTTCCACAACTCCTCCGGCGTGTCGATTGCGACCGCGATCGATTCCGTGATGGTGCGGGTCAGCAGGTCGGACATGCCAGCCAGCAGTCGCGGGACGTCGGTCGTCCTCGGCCGAAGCGGTTGGCGGCGCGAAAAGGCCAGCAGCCGGTGCGTCAGCGCCGCGGCGCGCTCGGCGCCTTTGGTGGCATTTTCGAGCGACCGGCGAAGCCGCGGATCGACCTCCGGATCGAGCCGCCGGGTCGCCGTTTCGATGCTGCCGATGATGATCGTCAGCAGGTTGTTGAAATCGTGCGCGATGCCGCCGGTGAGCTGGCCCACCGCTTCCATTTTCTGCGACTGGCGCAGCGCTTCCTCGGCATGCTGGCGCTCGGCGATGGCGGCGTCGACGCGCTGCTCCAGCGTCTCGTTCAGCGCGCGAAGCTCTCCTTCCAGATGCTTCGAGTCGCTGACGTCATAGATCACGCCGAGCAGGCGATAGCCGGTGCCGATGCTGTCGCGGATCACTTCGCCGCGCCGGGCGATCCAGCGAACCGCGCCGTCATCGCCGCGCACGATCCGGAATGTTCCTTCGAGCGAGACCGGCGCCGCCGCATCATGGCCTTCGGGGATCAGTTGCTGGCCATGATCAGCGAGCACCCCGTTGATCGTCCGCACCGGCAGGCGGTCGGTCGGGTGCAAGCCCAGTAGCCGGCAGAATTCGTGCGAGACCGAGACGGTCGCGAAGCCGTCGCTATATTCGAACGTGCCGACACCGCCGGCACTCTGGGCGATGCGCAGCCGCTCTTCGGTGCGCTTGCGCTCGGTAACGTCGACCAGAAGGCCGGTGAAGCGGACCGGAACGTCTGCGGCATCCAGGTGGCTCTGCCCACGGCCGTGCATCCACACTACGGTGCCCGACGGGTCGATGACCCGGAATTCTTTCGAAAACAGCTCGGCGCCGGCAAGCAGCCCCGCGACGGCGATCCGCATGCGCGGGCGGTCTTCGGGATGGATCGCCTGGAAGAAGACGGAGGTCGGGAATCCCGCTGCCAGCTCGGAGGTGTCGAGGCCGTAGAGTTCGGCGAACCGAGCATCGACGAACAACCGGTCTGCGGCGATATCCCAATCCCAGGACCCGCTCGCGCCTGCGGCCGCCAGCACGGCGCGCAGATGCTCGTCATTCCCCATCAAGTCAGGCATCGTCGCCCACGACGCGGGCGATGAATTCGTCGAGCAATTCCTTGAGCGTGGCGAGGGACGGGATGTCCATCAGCATCGCGATGTAGCCCCTGATGTCCCGCATGCGGACCGAGAAGTCGATATAGAGGAAGAGGACGAGCCCCTCGGTCTGGGCCTCCGAATCGACCTCGAACAAAGTCGCGCCATTGCCGCGCAGGACTTGCGGGATCGTCATCGTGAGCGACCGCTTGAGCATATTGGCCATTGTGGCGAGGCAGCTGTTCAGGATGACGTTGCCCGTCTCTGCGAGCGCCTCGACTTCCATCTCGGCCACTTCTTCCACGCTCAGTTCGCCGCCGGTGACGGCGCGGACGAGTTCAAGGCTGTTGGTCTCGGGGAAAATCAACAGCGCACGGCCCGAAAACGGACCGGCGAAATCCTGGCGCACGGCAATAAGGTCGACGACTTCGCGCTCGCTGATGAGCCGCGCTGCGCGGCTCTGGCTGACGACTTCGATCGACGGGACCGAGAGCAGCACTTGATCGCCGATCATCTTGCGCAGGCTCGCCGCCGCCCGGCTGACGCCGATATTGACGATCTCGGTCAGCGCATCGTGCTCAAGCTCGTTGAGTGTGACCTGTTCGACGGTCATGCCTTTGACGTTCTCAGCTTCAGCGCCGCGCCCGACACGAAGCCGGACAGGCCTTCACTGGTCACCGGTTTCGCGACGAACGCAGCGCCGACGGCCCGGGCCCGTGCAATGACCTCGTCCTGGATGTTCGCCGTGATGATCGCGATCGGCATGTCCGGCCGCATCGCCCGCAATTCGCTGGCGAGCTCCAGCCCGTCCTTGTCCTTCATGTTGAAATCGATCAGCGCGACATCGACCGGAACATCGCCGAGCAGCTCCAGCGCCTGTGCAGCGCTGCCGGCTTCGATCTTCGCCCATTCGGGCTGTAATTCTGCGAGCGCTTTGGACGCCACGATCCTGGCAAGCTTGCTGTCGTCCACAATCAATACAGTGACGGCCATTCGTGACTCCGGGTCCTCAGATACTTGGCGACAGGCCGCTATAAATCGGCGCTGCCGCCTCAGGAAATGGTTTGTTTCGTTGCCGTGGCGATTGCAGGCAGCAGGATGTCGCGAACGAAACCGGCCTGCGGTGGCGCGCCGATTGCGGGCTGCGCCGCCGCCAACACTTGCGCAACCGCCAGATGGAGGTGTGTCACCGTCGAAAGATCGACCGACGGGCTGTCGGTCTCCTGCAAGGCCACCAACAGCGCTTCGGCATCCTCCACACCGCATGACCCTTCGAGCCGGATCGTCGAACCTTGCGTGCGCACGCTCACGCCGCCAGCTCCAGCAGATCGAGTACCAGCAGAACGCCGCCATCGGCGAGCAGGGCGGTGCCGCCGATCGCGGGCACCGACGCCAGCAGACCGGCCCGTCCGCGCACCATCGCGTCGATTCGCTCTCCCAGGGCATCGACGCGCAACGCGACTGCCTCGCCGGTAACTTCGGTGACGACCAGCCGCGCGGTAGTCGACGACAGGCTTGCATGACCGAGCAGACGCGACAGGTCGACCACCGGGACCGTGCGGTTGCGGATTACGCAAGCCTGGCCTTGGCCGACCGGCTGAATCTCGGCAGCGGCGACACGCAGCGTCTCGCTGATCTGGTCGAGGCGAAGCCCATAGGGCTCGCCGCCCGCAGAGACGGTCAACAGCCGCGTCGTGATGGCATTCAGCGGCAAACTGACGTGAAACGTCGTGCCCGTGCCCATTGCGGAATCGATGTCGATCGTCCCTTGCAGGCGCTCGACTGCCGTCCGCACGGCATCCATCCCGACGCCCCGTCCCGAAACGTCTGACACTGCCGCTGTGGTCGAAAAGCCCGGCATGAAGATCAGGCGTTGGGCTTGCGCGTCGCTCATTTCCGCCGCCGCCTCGGCGTCGATCAGCCCCTTCGCGATCGCGGAAGCGCGCACGCGCGTCGGGTCGATCCCGCGGCCGTCGTCGGTCAGCGTAACGAGGAGACGCTCGCCACTCGCCGCGATAGCAAGCGAGACATGGCCGCGCGGCGGCTTGCCGGCAGCGATGCGCTGGTCGCGGTTCTCAATGCCGTGGTCGATCGCATTGCGCACCAAATGAAGGAGGGGCTCGAAAAGGCCGTCGGCGATCTGCTTGTCGGCCTTGGTGGCGTCGCCGGCAATCCTGAACTCGACATCCTTGCCGAGCACAGCCGCCACCTCGCGCGCGAGGCGCGGCAGACGGCGCAGAACCGGCGCCAGCGACACCAGCCGGACCTCGGCAATCGAGGCACGCAGCGCAGTGCTGGCGCTTTCGATCGCACCCTGGATCCGCCGAAACTCTGCAGACAGCGCGCGATCGTGCCGCTCGATCCGATCCGCGAAGCCGTCGAGCCCATTGACGGCGATGGACATTTCGCCGGCGTGTGTGGCGAGGCGGTCGAGGCGGGCACTTTCGACCCTGAGGGTAGAAGCGCCATCCGCCATCCGGCTCGTCCCGACGTCGATCGCCGCGCCGTGGTTCAACCGCGCGATCGCGACCTGGTCGGGCACGAGCCGGAACGCCTCGCGCACGGACTCCTCGTCGGCGCCGCTCAGACCTTCGATCACGCTGATACAGCGAAACGGGTCCATCTCTTCGAGCGATGGCCAGACCTCATCCGGCGCGATCGACAGCGCCCTCAACTCCGGAACGGCCGCTACGGTCGCGAGGGGGTCTTCGCCGCGAAAGAAGCAATCGGCATCGGGCGTGTAGCGAAAGACCGTGCCGCCAGCGTTCGCGTTCCCGGCGAACTGCGGCTTCGCCAGGAGAGGAGCGATCCAGCTTTCATCGGCAGACTTTTCGCTGGCGTCCTCGTCTCCTTCGAGACTTTGGAGGAGATCGTCCGCAACCGTGCGAGCGTCACCCGGAAGCCCGCCCTCCGTTTCCATCGCGTCGATCCAGCGATCGATCTGGTCGATCGTCGCAACCAGCGCCGCCCGATCGGCATAAGTCACGGGCGACGCGGCACGCTGCGCGCGTTCCAGAACCGTCTCCGCACCGTGCAACAGCCGCTGCGCGGGGGCCATGTCGAACAGCGCCACCGATCCCTTCAGCGTATGGATCGAGCGAAGCAGCGCATCGGTCGCCTCCGCATCCGCCTGGTCTCGCTCCAGCGCATGAAGCGCATCGTGCGCTTCCGCGACAAGGTCGCGCCCTTCGATCAGGAATTGCGGAAGCAGGTCGTCCATCAGTCGCGACGATAGACGATTGCATCGTCAAGGCGAACCAGCTCGAACCGGCTGTCGATCCGCGCCATCGACTCGCTGTGGCCAAGGCAGAGGTAGCCGCCGGGATTGAGACCGGCATAGAGGTTCGCGGCTGCCGCCTGACGCGCCGATTCGTCGAAATAGATCAGCAGATTACGGCAGAGGATCACGTCGAACTTGCCCGCCGCCTCGACCGAGCGCTTGTCGACCAGATTCACCTGGCTGAACATCACCGACTCGCGCAGGTCCCCGATGATCCCGTTCAGATGGTGATGCGTCGGCTCGAAATAGGCCTTGCGGACCGGCTCCGGCAGCCGCGCCAGCGCGCGTTCCCCGTACCGCCCTTCGCGCGCTGCCGCGATGGCCTTGGTGTCGATATCGGAGCCGATGATCTCGACGTGATAGGCATCGACCATTGGCCAATGTTCGAGCAGCCAGATCGCGATCGAATAGCTTTCCTCGCCGGTCGAACAGGGCATCGACCAGATGCGGATCAGGTCGCCGGGGCGGCGATTGCGCGCGATTTCGGGAAGGATCGCGTTGCTGAGCGCGGCGAGTTGGTGGTCCTCCCGATAGAAATAAGTTTCGTTGATCGTGACCGCATTGATTAGGTGCTGGCGCTCGGCATCGTCGCTAGGCAACCGCATCAGATATTCGCGGCTGCTCGCGATGCCGGTGCGGCGCATCCGTTCGGCAACGCGGCGTTCAATATAGTAGCGTTTCTTCTCGCCGAAGATCATGCCCGTCCAGCGATAGAGCAGGTCGTTCAGCCGTCCGAGCTCGTCGCCGGTGAGAAGATGTTCGGACTTGGCGCTCACCCCATCGCCCAGTCGACAAGCTGACCGGGAATGTCGCCAAGCGGCAGGACGTGATCGGCGCCGTCGAGCGCAACGAGCGCGCCCGGCATGCCCCAGACCACCGACGTTTCGGAATCCTGCGCGATTACATGCCCCCCTTCGCTGCGCATCCGCGCCATCGCGCCGGCGCCGTCGGCGCCCATGCCGGTCAACAACACGCCAACCAGCCTTTTGGCTCCGAGGGTCTCGATCGCGCTTTCGACCAGCCGGTCGGTGCTCGGGTGCCAGGGCAAGTCGGGACTAGCCGGCGCGGGCATCACGACGGCGCTGCCCTTGCGGCGAGAGATCAGCAGATCGGCATCGCCTCGCCCGATATAGACATTGCCGGGCTCTAGCGGTCCTGGCCGGGCGGCTTCGCTGACGGGGAGCGCGCAATTGCGGTCGAGCCGCCGGGCGAGGGGGCCGGTAAAGCTGGCTGGCATGTGCTGCGCGATCACGATCGGCCACGGGAAATCCGCCGGCAGCGGCTGCAGCAGCACATCCAGGGCCGGCGGTCCGCCTGTCGAGACTCCCACAAGCACCGCGGCGATGTCTTCCAGCGGCGCGTTCTTCCCGCGGCGGCGAGGCCGTGCCGCCGGCGAGGGCTTCGGCCGGTTGGGCGCACCAGTCCGCAGCCGGACGCGATCGGCCAGGCGAAGCGTTCGCGAAATCCGCGCCTTCGCCGCCGCGCGCACCTTGTCGACCAGGGCGGCGGAGATGGTGTCGATCTCCAGTGAGACCGGCCCTTGCGGCTTGGCGATGAAGTCGACTGCGCCCAGCGAGAGCGCTTCGAGCGTCTCGTCCGCGCCTTCCTCGGTCAGCGAAGAGACCATGACGACGGGGCAGGGGCGCTCGATCATGATCCGGTCGAGGCAGGCGAGGCCGTCCATGCCAGGCATGTGGATATCGAGCGTGATCACGTCGGGCCGGAAAGCGTGAAGCTGCGCCAGCGCTTCATCCGCATTCCGCGCGACAGCGATGTCGAAATCGCCGCTCGCGGAGAAAATCTCCACGAGCAATTTTCGCATCAGCGCAGAATCATCGACAATCAGCAGTCGCGTCACGCAGGACCGGCCGTTCCATGCGCAGTGGCGGCGATCAGATCGGCTTCGAGCTGGCCGAACAGATCGTCCGGGGAGAGAACCAAAGTCGCCGTATCGCCATCGTCGAGCGTTACGACCTGTCCGAACGATTGGGCCTTGCCCGCACCCATCCCGGGGGCCGGGGCAAGCGCCTCGGCCGGAACGCGCGCGATCGAGTCCACGCTGTCCACCCGCAACGCTGCGCCTGCACCTGCGATCGACACCATCAGCAGCCGTGCCTTGCGCCGGCCAGCGGGCTGACCGCCGAGATGCACGGAAAGATCGATGACAGGCACCGCCTCGCCGCGATGGCTTGTCATGCCGGCCAGAAACGCCGGCGCTTGCGGCAATCGGGTGAGTTTGGCGGGAGAAGCTGCGATCTGATCGACGGCATCGAGCGGAAACGCGAAGCGCTGCCCCGCGGTTTCGAACAGCAGCAGAGGAACTGTTTCGGCCTGACCCGCCATGTCCTCGACCGTCCCGCGAGCAGGAGCTGCGATGACCCGCGCTGTCATGTCCTCACGCAGCAAGCGATCGGGCGCGAGGATGGAGATCAACCGTCCGCCGTCGCGGGGGCGGTGGATCGACTGGATGACCGCCTCCGCCTCGCCGCGCAGCAGCGCGACAGGGACCGGATCGATGCTGTCGACCGGCGGCCGCAGCAAGCCTTCGACGCGATCGACCAGCACGCCGAACATCTGATTGCCCAGCCGCACCACGACGATCCGCGCGGCCTTGCCGACCTGACCCGGCAGCGCAAGCAACGCGGCGAGCGAGAAGACGGGCACAAGGCTGTCACGCCATGCGATCGTGCCCAGCGTCGCCGCGTCGCCATGCGGAAACCGCGCCAGATCATTCGGTACGCGAAGCACGGTCTCGATCGCGTCGAGGGGAAGCGCGAACAATTGATCGCCGACCGCGAAGCAAAGCAGCGCCAGCCGCGCAACCTCCGTGTCCGCCGCTCCGGCAGAAGCCGCCCGGCGCGCCCCTACGCTTGCGCTTCGTTCGGGAAAGGCGGCGCGGAGCAGTTCCGCGAAATCCGGCCGCTCGCATTCGGCATCCTCGCCGACAATGCCTTCCACCCGGTCGATCGCCAGCGCGACGGGCTTGTCGCCACTGAGCAGGATCACCTGACGGGGATCGCCGCCCGGCGCATCGAGCAGCCGCGCCGCCGACACGACCGCCAGCGCCTCGCCCCGGACATTGCCGACCCCGAGCAGACTCGCCGGCGCATGCGGCACCGGGGTCAGCTTCGGGATGCGGGCGACTTCCCTCACCCGCTCGGCAGGCACGCAATAGCGGCGGCTTCCGGCTCGAAATGCGAGGAGCTGTGCCGCCATCAATCCTGCTTGCCGGCGAGCGACACGGCGAGCGCGGCGATGTCCTCGATCGCGGCGGCCAGATCTTCCGCCACCTGCGCCTGCTGTCCCGCCGCAATCCCCGCCTGGCGCGCGGCGCCGGCAGCGAGATCGGCCGCCATCGCAATCTGGTCGCAGCCGCTTTTCACTTCGCGCGCAGAGCGGAGCACGGCCTCGGCATTGTCGAGAATGACGGCATTGCTGCTCTGCGTCTCGGCAAGCGCATCGGCCATCGTTCCGAATCGCTCGATCATCGCCTGGTTGCGGCCGGCCTCGGCCTCGCCAGCGCCCGCGATCTGGTCGAGATCGCGGCGCATGACGGCAAGCTGGTCCTGAATCGAGCGAACCACATCCTTCGCCTCTTCGGCGTTGGCGGCAGCCGCACGGGCAAGCTTGCGGATATCGGCTGTCACGGTGGCGAATCCGGCGCCCGCCTCTCCGGCACGCGTCGATTCGACCGTGCCGCTGACGGCCAGCATGTTGGTCTGCAGCGCGACCAAGGCGAGCACGTCGCTGATCTTTTCGATCTTGCGCGCAGTGTCGCCGATGGCCGCAAACCGGTCGAGCACGGCGCGCGTCTCGTCGACCGCGCTGGCCACGCCGCTGACGAGTTGCGCAATGCCGCTCCGCCCCTGATCGATCTGTGCGACGAGACCATCGACTCGCTCCGACGCAATCTTGGCGCGCGATTGGGCGAGAGCGGCGCTCTTCTCGATCTGCGCCATCGCTGCGCTCGCTTGCAGCGTGGCGGCGCTCTGCACCTGCGCGCCGCGAGCGATCTGCTCGATCGCGACCTGAATCTGGACGGACGCGCCCGACAGTTCCTGCACCGTCGCCGAAAGCTCCTCGGCAGCGGCGGCGGTCTCGTCGATCGCGCTGGCCGCTACGTTGGCGGCGCCGAGCGTGTTGGTCAGCTCGCCGAGCGCATCGGCGGTTTGCTGGCTCTGATCGAGCGAGGCTGCCTGCTGCTGGATCGCCTGCTGCGCTTCCGCCGACGCGGCCGACTGTTCCTCGGCGGCGCTGGCGACTTGCTCCGCGCCTTTCTCCGCTTCGGTCGCCGCCGCGTCTGCTTCCAAGGCTGCCGAGGTGATCTCCTGCGCGCCAGACATCAGGGCCGCCAGTTCGCTCCGTGCGCTCTGCAGGCTCGCGACGATGGCCTTGCCCGACACGGCCTCACTCTCCGCGCGCTGGGAGGCTGCGCCGATCCGCGCGGTAACCTGGCGAATCTCTTCGACGATCTCGCCGGCCAGCATCTGGATATCGACGGCGTTCCTTTCCGCGCTCTCGGCCAGTTCCCGCACTTCGTCGGCGACGACCGCGAAGCCCTTGCCGTCCTCGCCCGCCTTGGCCGCCTCGATCGAGGCATTGAGCGCCAGCATGCTTGTCTGTTCCGACAGGTCGCCGACCGTCTCGCCCACGGCGACGATGCTGCCGGCCGCCGCCGCAAGCCGGTCGGCGTTGGCAATCGATCCGAGCTGGCGCCGCGCATTGAGCGCGATCGCCGAAACCGACGCATCGATCTGCGCGGCGGCATCCGCGAAACCGGCTTGAAGCAATTCCGTCTGCCGCTGAGACGCCGTGGCGCGCTCGCTCGCTTCGCGAAAGCCGGTCCGCAGATTGCCGATCAGGCCCAGCGACACCTGAGCGGCGCCCGCGGCTTCCTCGGCGCCGCTCGAAATCTGGTCGACGGCGCGCTGCAGCTCGGCCGCGGCGGCAGAGGCCTCGGCGAGACCGCTCGCCAGTTCCTGCGTCGCCTGGTCGATACGCTCGAGCGCATTGGCCGGTCGCTTCGTGCGCCGCTTCTGCGCCGGCGCGACCACGGCCACCGGACGGGGCTCGACTGGAGTGCGCACGCTGCGGGTGACGAGCGCAGCTTTCTTCACCAAGGCCATGGATTCGCTTTCTGCCGCGCCGGATTGAAGCGGAAGGCATAG
This sequence comes from Sphingomonas tabacisoli, assembly GCF_042678385.1. Taxonomy (NCBI): domain Bacteria; kingdom Pseudomonadati; phylum Pseudomonadota; class Alphaproteobacteria; order Sphingomonadales; family Sphingomonadaceae; genus Sphingomonas; species Sphingomonas tabacisoli. The sequence goes on along the minus strand of NZ_JBHUDY010000001.1, from coordinate 2,205,369 downwards.
GCGAACGTCACAGGGTTCGCCAGCGGCTCATGGATTCAGAGGCCGAACACCAGGCTGGCGCGTGTGGTCGATCCCGTCGACGCGCGCGTGCGCTCGCTCTCGTAGCGATATTCGTACGATAGCTTCAGCTTCACCTTTTCGCTCACCCGCGTGTTGAGCGAGGAGGCGAAGAGCCCGTTGGCGAAGCCGTCCTCATAATAAGCGGAGGCCTTCTGCTCGAGCGTCATGCGCGGATTGAGCGGCCAGTTCAGATCGGCCGACGCGCGCCCGGCAAGCGCCGAGCGCTGCGTGTCGCCGGTATCGGTCTGCCGGAAAGCCGGGCCGCCTTCCAGCCCGATCTGGATACCGTCCGGTGTTTTGAGCTTCACGCCTGCGCCGATGCCGGCCGAATAGCGGTTGTCATAGCCGAGGCCCGGATCATGCTCATATTGCGTTAGGCCGAACACATAGGTGCGCCCGGACACGGCGTAGCGCGGCTGCCACGCCGCCGTCAGCCGTTCGACCGAGCGCGCGCCGTTGGTGTCCTGCAACTCGCCCCGGATCGCCAGCTTGTGGCTCCAGTCGATCCCTTTGCGCTCGACATCGACAGCGCCGAGCAGGCCCAGGCTGGAAGTCGCGCCGGTGGCGAGCGAACCGCCGAACTCGACTTGTCCGGACCAATTGACGAATGGATCGGACCGGGCGAGCCGCGCGTTGGTCTCCGCCTGCTTCTGTTCCCGGCTGGCGATCAGCCTGGCGCGGTACGCGTTGCGCAGCGCTTCGATCGCCGGCGCGGCTTCGGGCCGCGCGTGCAGCGCATAGCCGAAGACTTTCTCCACCGTCGCCTGATCGCCTTCGCTCATCGCGACGTCGAGAACTGCCCGCAAGTCGCCGGGGATAGCCGGAGCGGCGGCATCCGGGGAAGGGGCGCCGGGCTGAACCGGGGGTGAATCGATCACGGTCGATGTTCTCTTATGGGCAACTGACCCTTTGTGCGGCGTTCCTTAACAGGAGGCATCCAAAGCGCCACCAGCGGGAGCGGGCTAGGCGGGCGCGCCGAAGCCGCCGCCGCCGGGCGTTTCAATCACGAACACGTCGCCCGGCGCCATTTCGGTCGCCTGCGCCGAGCCGAGTTCCTCGACTGCGCCGGCCGCGCGCTCGACCGCGTTGCGGCCGCACGCGCCAGGCCGGCCGCCTTCGAGTCCGAACGGCGGCACGCGGCGGCGATTGGACAGGATCGCCGCCGTCATCGCCTCGCGAAAGTGGATCTTGCGGACGACGCCGTCGCCGCCCTTGTGCCGGCCGGCGCCGCCCGACCCACGGCGGACCGCGAACTCCTCGAGCAACACTGGAAAGCGCCATTCGAGCACTTCCGGGTCGGTCAGGCGCGAGTTGGTCATGTGCGTATGCACGGCCGACGCGCCGTCGAAATTCGGCCCCGCGCCGGCGCCGCCGCAGATCGTCTCGTAATATTGATGGCGGTCGTTGCCGAACGTGAAATTGTTCATCGTGCCTTGCGAAGCGGCGAGCGCGCCGGTTGCGCCATAGAGCGCGTCGGTGATTACCTGGCTGGTCTCGACATTGCCGGCGACGACCGCGGCCGGCGGATGCGGCTTCAGCATCGACCCGACGGGGATCACCAGGTCGATGGGCTCCAGGCAGCCGTCGTTCATCGGGATCGCGTCGTCGACGAGCGTCCGCATCACATACAGCACCGCCGCGCGGCAGATCGACGGCGGCGCGTTGAAGTTCGAGGTAAGCTGAGGGCTGCTGCCGGTGAAATCGACGCGGGCGCGTCGCGCATCGCGGTCGACGGTGATTGCCACGCGCACGACAGCGCCGTTGTCCAGTTCGTATCCGAAGCTGCGGTCGGGCAGCCGGTCGAGCACGCGCTGCACCGCCTCGGCGGCATTGTCCTGGACGTGGCGCATATAGGCGACCACCGTCTCCCGCCCGAACTGCGCCACGATCCGCGCGATCTCGGCCGCGCCACGCGCGCAGGCGGCGATCTGGGCGCGGAGGTCGCCGACATTGCGGTCCGGGTCGCGCGCCGGCCAGCGGCTTGCGGCAAGGGCGGCGCGGAATTCGCCCTCGAGGAAACGCCCGTCCTCGACCACCAGCAGCGAATCGAGCAGCACGCCTTCCTCGTCGATGGTGGTGCTGTCGGGCGGCATCGAACCCGGCGTGCGGCCGCCGATATCGGCATGATGGCCGCGCGCCGCGACGTAGAAGTCCGGCGCCGCACCGCTCCCGAACACCGGCATCACCACCGTCAGGTCGGGAAGATGGGTGCCGCCATTATAGGGATTGTTGATGACGTAAACGTCGCCGGCGCGCAGCCCGCGCGCGCTGCCTTCCGCCTTTTCGCGCATCGCGCGGACGCTGTCGCCCATCGAGCCCAGATGCACCGGCATGTGCGGCGCGTTGGCCACCAGCCGCCCACCGGCATCGAACAGCGCGCACGAGAAATCGAGCCGCTCCTTGATGTTTACCGACAACGCCGTGTTCTGCAGCGCCTGGCCCATCTGCTCGGCGATCGCCATGAACAGGTTGTTGAAGATTTCGAGCCGGACCGGATCGGGCCGGACAAGGTCGCGGTCGGCCGCACTTTCGGCGACGGCGGTGCGCTCCAGGATCAGGTCGCCGGACGCGGTGCGGGTGGCGGCCCAGCCGGGTTCGACGACCGTGGTGGCGCTGGCGTCATAGAGAATGGCGGGGCCGGCGAGTGGCTGGCCAATGGGCAGCGCCTCGCGCGGCCGCAACTGCGTCTCGCGATCCCGGCCGGCCATAAATGCCGTGACGGTCCGGGGCGCCGCATCCACAGCTTCCGCTCTTGTCGAGCCATGCGCCGTGCGCGGCGGCACGATCAGTTCGACGGTGATCGCTTCCACGATCAGCGGCACATTCGGCGAGGTGAAGGCGAAGCGCTGCTTGTAGAGCGCCTCGAACGCGGTCCGCGCCACGTCGGCGGGTGCGAACGCGACTTCCAGCGCCGTGTCCGTGCCTTCGTAGCGCAGGCTCAGCCGCCGCTCGAACCGCCGGGCGTCGAGATCGAACCCGTCGGCGGAGACGCTGGCCAGGCACTCCGCCTCCATTTCGCAAAAGCTGCGTTCCAGTCGGTCCAGCAGCGCCGGCTCCAGCCGCGCCTCGACCGATCGCGTACGCAGCATCCGCTGGTCGGCCAGGCCGATGCCATAGGCGGAAAGCACGCCGGCCAGCGGATGGATCATCACCCGCGTCATCCCCAGCGCATCGGCGACGAGGCATGCGTGCTGCCCACCCGCGCCGCCGAAGCAGACCAGCGCATAGTCGGAGACGTCATGGCCCCGCGCGATGGAGATTTTCTTGATCGCGTTCGCCATGTTGTCGACCGCGATGGCGAGAAACCCCTCCGCGATTTCCTCGTGGCGACGCGGCGGCATTCCGGCTTCCGCCATCGCCGCGGCCACCTCGTCGAAGCGCGCCCGCACGGCGTCCAGGTCGATCGGCTGGTCGCCGCCAGGGCCGAACAGATGCGGGAACACGTCGGGCTGGAGCTTCCCCGCCATCACGTTGCAGTCGGTGATCGTCAGCGGTCCGCCGCGGCGGTAGCAGGCCGGGCCCGGATCGGCGCCGGCGCTTTCCGGCCCGACTCGCATTCGCGTCCCGTCGAAGCGGCAGATCGACCCGCCGCCGGCCGCGATCGTGTCGATGCTCATCATCGGCACGCGCAGCCGAACGCCCGCGACCATCGTCTCCAGCGTCCGTTCGAACGCGCCGGCATAGTGCGACACGTCGGTCGAGGTGCCGCCCATGTCGAAGCCGATGATCTTGGCAAAGCCCGCCGCCTCGGCGGTGCGGACCATGCCGACGATGCCGCCGGCCGGTCCCGACAGGATCGCGTCGCGCCCCCGGAACGCGGAGGCCGGCGCAAGCCCGCCATTCGATTGCATGAACGACAGCGGCACGCCACCCAACGCGTCCGCCACCTGCACGACGTAACGGTCGAGCACCGGCGAAAGATAGGCGTCCACCAACGTCGTGTCGCCGCGGCTGACGATCTTCATCAGCGGACTGACCCGGTGGCTCACCGAAACGTTGGCGAAGCCGATCTCCGCCGCAATGCGGGCGGCCGTCTTTTCATGCGCCGTGTAGCGATAGCCGTGCATCAGCACGATCGCCGCGGAACGCAAACCCGCGTCATATGCGGCCTGCAACTCGCCGCGCAGATGCGCCTCGTCGAGCGGCCGCAGCACCACGCCTTCGGCATTGACCCGCTCATCCGCCTCGATGACGCGGCTTTCGAGCCGGTCCGGCAGCACGATGTTGCGCGCGAACAGCTCCGGCCGCGCCTGATAGCCGATCCGCAGCATGTCGCGGAAACCCCGGGTCACGACCAGCACCACCGGCTCGCCGGCGCGTTCGAGGAGCGCGTTGGTCGCGACGGTCGTCCCCATCTTCACGGCTGTGATGCGGTCGGTCGGCAATGGCGCGCCGGCCTCGACGTCCAGCAGGTCGCGGATGCCCTGGATGGCGGAGTCCCGATAGCGCTCCGGATTGGCCGAGAGCAGCTTGTGGGTGACGATCCGCCCCTCGGGTGTCAGCGCCACGATGTCGGTGAACGTGCCGCCGCGATCGATCCAGAAATGCCAGCCGTCTGTCATGGCGCGACGCATTCGAGCGGATTGCCCGCGGCATCAAGCCGAATGATCGCATGCCCGAACGCAGGCAGGTCGGGGCGTTCGGTCCCGGCCAGCTCGAACCGGCACAACAGCCGCTCGTCGCCCAGCCGCCGCTCGAAAGCGAGCACGCCGTCTGGCTCGTCGCGCAGGATCGTCTCGCCGGTCTGCAGGGCTGGGGAGGCGCGGCGCCGCGCAATCATCTGGCGGGTGAGATGCAGCATTGAGTTCGGATCAGCGTCCTGCGCAGCGACGCTCATTGTCCGGTGACGCGGGTCGAGCGGCAACCAGCCGTCGGGCGTATCCGGGGTCCACGGCATCGGCGTGCGCGCGCCGTCGCGCCCGGCATCCTGCGCCGCGTCGGTCCAGCTCGCGATCGTGAACGGATCGCGGAGCGCCTGGAAGGGCAGCCGCGCTTGCGGCAACCCGAGCTCCTCGCCCTGATACAGGAACGGCGTTCCCGGCAGGCACAGCAGCAGCGCCAGCAGCGTCCGCGTCAGCCGCGGATCGTCCTGTGCCTGCCGCGTGGGAAAGCGTGCTACGTCGTGATTGCCGAGCGACCAGCTCGGCCAGCCTTCGGCGCCCGCCCAGGCCTCGATCGCGCTCAGGAACAGCGCAGGTGTCGCCCGCACCGCATTCAGCAGGTGAAAGCTGTAGGCCGTGTGCAGGCGTCCGGGCTCGGTATATTCGCGCTGCCGCCCGAGCATATCGTCGTCGAAAATTTCGCCGACCGCCATTCGCTCGCCATAACTGTCGAGCAGTGCCCGAAGCCGCTCGACAAAGGTCAGCGCTTGCGGCTGCGACTTGTTGTGAAGCTGCCGCTGGAACCGGATCGTCGCCGCGGCTGCCTCGCCGCCGCGCACCGGATTGTCGCGCAGCAGCCGGTCGTGCGCCAGATAGTTGATCACGTCGAGCCGGAACCCGTCGACGCCGCGATCCAGCCAGAACCGCGCCACGTCGAGGATCGCCTCCTGCACGGTGGCGCAGTGAAAGTTGAGGTCCGGCTGCTCGGCCAGGAAGTTGTGCAGATAATATTGCTGCCGGCCGGGATGCCAGGCCCACGCCGGCCCGCCGAACGAGGCGCGCCAATTGTTCGGCGGCGAGCCGTCCGCCTTCGCGTCCGCCCAGACATACCAGTCGGCGAACGCCGGATCGCCCGCCGCGCTCGCCTTGAACCACGGATGCTGGTCGGAGGTGTGCGACCAGACCTGGTCGATGACGATCTTCAATCCCAGCCGATGCGCCTCGGCCACCAGCGCGTCGAAATCGGCGAGCGTGCCGAACGCCGGATCGACGCCGCGATAATCGCTGACGTCGTAGCCGAAGTCCTTCATCGGCGACGGGAAGAAGGGCGACAGCCACACCGCATCCACGCCCAGCGCCGCGACATAGTCCAGCCGCGCCGCGATCCCAGCCAGGTCGCCGATCCCGTCGCCGTTCGAATCGGCGAAGCTGCGCGGATAGATCTGGTAGAAGACCGCGCGCTTCCACCAAGGCACCGTGTCGCTCATCGCCGCCGTCTGCCCGATCGCCGCCGCCCGGTCGAGCCTGTCCGCCCCCGAACACGTCCTGTCCGTTTCCGGACATTGGCTGGGCCGTGGAGCGTGCCGGTTCCAGAGGGAAGGGACCGCTGGCACGTCCTTTGCTGATAAGGGGGCATGTCCCGCTTGGCCTTGGCCTTTCCTCCCGATAAGACGCGACTGATGCGCAAGTGTATTGCGCGTGTAAAACAGTTGTGCGAAGAGACGGGCCAATGACCGATCAGAATTTCGAAGCGATGCGCCGCGCGATGGTGGAGAGCCAGCTCCGCACGACGGGCGTCAACGATCCCCGCGTGGTCGCCGCGATGGCGTCGGTCCCGCGCGAACATTTCGTCGCGGTGGAGCGCCGCGCGCTTGCCTATACCGACCGGCCGGTGCCGCTCGGACCGGGGCGGGCGCTCAACATGCCCGAGGCGACTGGCTTGCTGCTGACCGAAGCCGCCGTGCGCCCCGCCGACAAGGTGCTGCTCGTCGGCGCCGCCAGCGGCTACACCGCCGCCTTGCTCGACCGCCTCGCCGCCAAAGTCGTGGCGCTGGAGGAAGATGCCGATCTCGTTGCGCTCGCCCGCACCGCTTTGTCCGACACGCGCGTCGAACTCGTCGAAGGCGCGCTGAACCGGGGCTGGGCCGCCGCCGCTCCCTATGACCTGATCGTCGTCGACGGCCTGATCGAGCATGTGCCCGACGCCCTGGTCGACCAGCTCGCCGATAACGGCCGGCTCGCCTGCGCCATCCTCGACCGCGACACCTCGCGGCTCGCGATCGGCCGCAAGTCCGGCACCGCCTTCGGCCTTGACCTGTTCGCCGATTGCGAGGCGGCGCCGATCCCCGGCTTCGCCAAGCCCAAATCCTTCGTGTTCTAACAAGAGAAGACAAGAATGCGCCTTGCCTCCATTCTGATTGCGACCACGGCGGCCCTCGCCCTGTCGGCGCCCGCCGCGGCCGAAACGCTGCAAGGCGCGCTCGCCAAGGCGTACAACTACAACCCGACGATCACCGGCGCCCGCGCCCAGCAGCGCGCCAATGACGAGAATGTGCCGATCCAGCGCGCCGCGGGCCTGCCCAGCGTCAACGCGACCAGTCGCTTCACCGAAAATGTGGTGACGCCGTCGGGCCAGACCGTCACCGTGGGGCGCCAGCTCGACAACCAGCTCCAGCTCAACGTGCCGATCTATCAGGGCGGCGCGGTCATCAACAGCGTGCGCGCCGCCGACCGCCGCGTGCTTGCTGGCGAAGAGCAATTGCGCGGCACCGAATCGAGCATCTTCAGCCAGGTCGTCGCCGCCTATAACGACGTCATCCGCGACCAGGCGATCGTCGAGCTCAACCGCGCCAATGTCCGCCAGTTGGAAGTGAACCTGCAGGCGACGCGCGACCGCTTCGAGGTCGGCGACCTGACCCGCACCGACGTCGCCCAATCCGAGGCGCGGCGCTCGCTCGCGATCGGCGATTTCGAGACAGCCCAGTCCAACCTCATTTCCAGCCGCGAGCGCTACATCGCGCTGGTCGGCGACGTGCCGACCGATCTCCAGCCGCCGCCGCCGCTGCCCAACCTGCCGGCGACGCCGGAAGAGGCGATTCAGGTCGCGATCAAGGAAAATCCCGACCTGCTCGCCGCCGAGCGCAACCGCGAGGCCGCGCGCTACGACGTCCGCGTGGCGGAAGCCGGCATGCTGCCGAAACTCTCAGCATTCGTCAGCGGCGGCTATACCAACCTGCTCAACAGCATCAGCTCGTCGATCCCGCAGCTCGATGTGCAGAACTCCTCGAAGCAGGTCGCGGCCGGGCTTCAGGCCACGATCCCGGTCTTTCAGGGCGGCCGCCCCGGCGCGCAGACCCGTCAGGCGCAGGCGCGTCAGGCGCAATCGCTCGAGCAGGTGATCGGCGCCGAACGCAGCGTCGTGCAGCAGGTCCGCGCCGCCTATGCCGCCTGGAAATCCAGCCAGGAAGTGATCCGCTCGACCGAGGCTTCGGTTTCCGCCAACACGCTGTCGCTCGAAGGCGTGCGGGCCGAAAACAGCGTCGGCAACCGCACGATCATCGAAATCCTGAATGCGGAGCAGGAGCTGCTGAACGCGCAGGTCCAGCTCGTGACCGCCCGCCGCAACGCCTATGTCGCCGCCTTCACCTTGCTCGCCGCTATGGGGCGGGCGGAAGCGCGCGACCTGAACCTCGAAGGCGTGACGCTCTACGATCCCGTCGCGAACTATCGCCGCGTCCGCCACAAGATTTGGGATTACGACAGCGATCCCGCGCCGAAGACGATCGCCACGCGCACCGTTGACACGCCGTCGCAGACGCCGGAAACACTTGTCGGGCCGAAATAGCGCCGGACCAAGGACATGGCTCAGCCGAACGAACCGTCGATGGAGGAGATCCTCTCCTCCATCAAACGCATCATTGCCGAAGACAGCGATGCGCCGGCGCCGCGCAAGCCCCGCGCTGCGTCCGAGCCGGAAGCCGATGTGCTGGAGCTGACCGACACGATCGGCGAGCCGGAAGCATTTCAGGCGCTTCCCGAATATGATCCCGAGCCTGAGCCCGCCCCCGAGCATGACGAGATCGCGGCCGAGGAAGCGCCGGCGATTGCGTCCCGCCCGACCGCGCCATTCGTGCGCTCTGCTCAGCCGGCACCCGTTCCCGAGATGGAGGCCGACGCCTTGCTCTCCGCCACCACCGAAGCCGCCACCCGCCACGCGCTCGCTGCCCTCTCACGCATGGTGGTGAAGCCGGAAGACCCCGCCGCCGACAACACGCTCGAAGGCCTGGTCCGCGACATGCTCCGCCCGATGCTGAAGGAATGGCTGGACGCAAACCTGCCGGGCATCGTGCAGGACACCGTCGACCGCGAAGTGGCCCGGATCGCGGGGAGGGGGGCCTAAAGCCTCTTCAGGCCAAAACGGGGCACATAAACTCCGTTCGGCCTGAGCTTGTCGAAGGCCTCCCTTTCTTTTGGCGCGTTTGGGAAGAACAAGGGAGGGCTTCGACAGGCTCAGCCCGAACGGAGTTTGGGTCCAAGCTCAGCCCCAAGGCTTCCCCTTCCGCGTTCCCCTCGTCTAAGGCGCCGCGCATGAGCGAGCTGCCCAAGACTTTCGACCCGCAAGCCATCGAAGCCAAATGGTATCCCTATTGGGAGGCGAACGGTCTGTTCCGCCCAGACCGCCCCGGCGCGGAGCCGTGGACGATCGTCAACCCGCCGCCGAACGTCACCGGCTCGCTGCACATCGGCCACGCGCTCGACAACACGCTGCAGGACGTGCTCGTCCGCCATGCTCGCCTGAAGGGCAAGGACGCGCTGTGGGTCGTCGGCACCGATCATGCCGGCATTGCCACGCAGATGGTGGTCGAGCGCCAGATGGCCGAGCGCCAGCAGAAGCGCACCGATTTCACCCGCGACGACTTCGTCGAAAAGGTCTGGGCGTGGAAAGCGGAAAGCGGCGGCGAGATCACGCAGCAGCTCCGCCGCCTCGGCTGCTCGATGGACTGGGCGAACGAGCGCTTCACGATGGATCCGGGCTTTTCGAAAGCCGTCCTCAAGGTCTTCGTCGACCTCTACAACCAGGGCCTGATCTACCGCGACAAAAGGCTGGTGAATTGGGATCCGGCCCTCGGCACCGCGATCAGCGACCTCGAGGTCGAGACGAAGGAAGTGAAGGGTAGCTTCTGGCACATCCGCTATCCTCTGGCGGACGGATCGGGCTCGATCACCGTCGCGACGACGCGGCCCGAAACCATGCTCGCCGACATGGCGGTGGCGGTGCATCCCGAGGATGAGCGCTACAAGGCGTTTGTCGGCAAGCAGGTGAGGCTGCCGATCACCGGCCGCCTGATCCCCGTGATCGGCGACGAGCATGCCGATCCGACGCTCGGCACCGGCGCGGTCAAGATCACGCCGGGCCACGACTTCAACGATTTCGAGGTGGGCAAGCGCGCCGGCATGAAGGCCGGCGAGATGCTCAACATGCTCGACGCCAAGGCGCAGGTGACGCAGACGAGCGACGGGCTGATCCCCGACGATCTGCTCGGCATCGACCGTTTCTGGGCGCGGAAGCTGGTGGTCGAGAAGCTGAAGGCGGGCGGCTTCCTCGTCCCGCATGTCGACAAGGACGGTGTCGAGCACGACGCCGAGCCGCGCACGATCCAGACGCCCTATGGCGACCGCTCGGGCGAGGTGATCGAGCCCTGGCTGACCGACCAATGGTATGTCGACGCCGAAACGCTGGCGAAGGGCCCCATCGAGGCGGTCAAATCGGGCGCGATCAAGATCGTCCCGAAAACGTGGGAAAAGACCTTCTTCAACTGGATGGAGAACATCCAGCCCTGGTGCGTGTCGCGACAGCTCTGGTGGGGCCACCGGATTCCGGCGTGGCTATCCTTCGGCAACCCCCAAACGGGCGAGCCTGAGCGCTACTACGTTTGCGAGACCGAAGAAGAAGCGATCGAGCAAGCTCAAAAGGACGCCGGCGATCGGCGCATTGTTGTTTTCGAGGACTGGAACGCCGCTCTTCATTTTGAGGGTGGCGGGCCGACTGCCTTTGATAGTGACGTGTACGCGCTCGTTCGCGACCCCGACGTCCTCGACACCTGGTTCTCCTCCGCGCTTTGGCCGTTCGCGACCATGGGTTGGCCGGTTGAGATGCCTTCTCAGCCAGTATTTGCGTTCGCCGGTGACGCTTCGGTGTTGGAAAAGTCGCTAGCTAAACCCTATCGCATGTCTTTTGAGGCGGAGCGCGAAGCTCAAAAAATTCTCAATCCTGCGCTCCGCGGCCGCTACCCCAACGACGTGCTGATTTCCGGCTTCGACATCCTGTTCTTCTGGGACGCGCGGATGATGATGATGGGAATGCACTTCATGGGCGATGTGCCGTTCCGCACCCTCTACCTGCACGGCCTCGTCCGCGCCGCCGACGGGCAGAAAATGTCCAAGTCGAAGGGCAATGTCGTCAACCCGCTGGGGCTGATCGACCGCTATGGCGCGGACGCGCTGCGCTTCTTCATGGCGGCGATGGAAAGCCAGGGCCGCGACATCAAGATGGATGAGAAGCGGGTCGAGGGTTACCGCAACTTCGCGACCAAGCTGTGGAACGCAGCCCGCTTCTGCCAGTCCAACGGCATCGGCGCGTCGAAGACCCTGGAGGCGCCGAACGCGACCTTCGCCGTCAACAAATGGATCATCGGCGAGACGATCCAGACGGTGCAGGCAGTCGACCTCGCTCTCGCCGACTACCGCTTCGACGGCGCCGCCAACGCCATCTACCAATTCGCCTGGAGCCGCTTCTGCGACTGGTACCTGGAACTGATCAAACCGGTGCTCTCTCCCCTCCCGCTTGCGGGAGGGGCCGGGGGTGGGCCTGAGCCTGATCCCACCCCTAACCCCTTCCGCGAGCGGGAGGGGGACGAGACAAGGCAGGTCGCCGGCTGGGTGCTCGACCAGATTCTGGTCATGCTCCACCCGTTCATGCCCTTCATCACCGAAGAACTCTGGCACGCTATGGGCGAGCGCCCCTACGACCTGATCGTCGCCAAATGGCCGATCGCCGATGCCCGAGCGATCGATGCTGAGGCGACCAAAGAGATCGATTGGCTGATCCGCCTCGTCAGCGAAATCCGCACCGCCCGCACCGAACTCAATGTGCCGCCGGGCGCGCGCGTGCCGTTCGCTGTGGCCGAGGCAAACGCGGAGACTCAACGACGCCTTGACGCTCATATGGCGGCGCTGGCGCGGCTTGCTCGCATCGATCGCAGCGCCACGCCCGGCGGGCAGGCGCAGGTCGTTGTCGATGAAGCGACCTACGCGCTCCAACTCGGCGACGTCATCGACCTCGAAGCCGAACGCGCGCGCCTCGCCAAAGGCATCGCCGCAGCCGAGAAGGAGCGCGACTCTCTCGCCGGCCGCCTCTCCAACCCCAGCTTCGTCGAACGCGCCAAGCCCGAAGCCGTCGAAAAGGCCCGTGCGGACCACGCGGAGAAAGCCGCCGAGGCGGAGCGCCTGACGGCGGCGCTCAAGCGCTTAGGTTAGTCGTCACCCCGGACTTGATCCGGGGTCCCGCTTTCATTCGTGCAAGAAAGAAGAAGCGGGATGCCGGATCAAGTTCGGCATGACGGTAAGTTGGACGGTGGGGCTGTCCTACATCCGCGCATATGTGCCAAGGACGGGCTGAGGCGACCACGGGGGCAGGGAGCCATTCTCGATCCCCTACGTAGTGCGAACATTCGTGAACATTCGGGGCGGAATTTGATGGCGCGTGACAACGGCAATCGCCGCGACCTGACGCAGGGGCCGATCGGCTCGACCTTGCTGATGTTCGCGCTGCCGACGCTCGGATCGTCGGTGCTCCAGTCGCTGAACGGCTCGATCAACGCGGTGTGGGTCGGCCGTTTCCTCGGCGAGAACGCGCTGGCGGCGACGTCCAACGCCAACATGATCATGTTCCTGCTGAACGCCTTCGTGTTCGGCTTCGGCATGGCGGCGACGATCCTGGTCGGCCAGAGCTTCGGCCGCCGCGATGTCGATTCGGCGCGCCGCGCGATCGGCACCGCGATGGGCGCCTTCATCCCGGTCACGATCATCACTGCGGTGATAGGCTGGATCTTCGCTCCCCAGGTCCTGACCCTGCTCAGGACGCCGGCCGAGGCCTATCAGCCGGCGCTCGACTATCTGCGGGTCATCTTCGCAGCGATCCCGCTGTCGCTGGTCACCATCCTGATGATGATGGGCCTGCGCGGCTCGGGCGACTCGGTCACGCCGCTCTATTTCATGGCAGTGGCGGTGGTGCTCGACAGCACGCTGAACCCGGTCTTCATCCTGGGGCTGGGCCCGGCGCCGCGGCTTGGGATCGCCGGCTCGGCGACGGCGACCGTCATCGCCAATCTCGTCGGGCTGATCGCGATGATCGCCTATGTCTATGCCCGCGACTTGCCGCTGCGGCTCCGGGGGCATGAGCTGTCCTACCTGAAGCCGCACGGCCCGACGCTGCGCACGATCATGGTCAAGGGCTTCCCGATGGGCCTGCAGATGATCGTGATTTCGGTGGCGGCGCTGGTGATGATCGGGCTGGTCAACGCCGAGGGGCTGAACACCGCGGCGGCGTTCGGCGTGGCGCAGCAGCTCTGGGCCTATGTGCAGATGCCGGCGATGGCGATCGGCGCCGGCGTCAGCGCGATGGCGGCGCAGAATATCGGCGCGCAGAAATGGGATCGCGTCTCGCAGATCACGCGCGCCGGGATCACGCAGAATGTCCTGCTGACCGGTGCCCTGGTCGCGTTGCTGCTCGCCTTCGACCGGCCGGCGCTGGCGCTGTTCCTGGGCGGCCAAAGCCCGGCGCTGCCGATCGCACGGCACATCCAGATGGTCGCGACCTGGAACTTCGTGCTGTTCGGAATCACCATGGTGCTGTTCGGGATCGTCCGCGCGAACGGGTCGGTGATCGCGCCGCTGATCATCCTGTTCGTCGCCATGTTCCCCGTACGCCTGGGCTTTATCGCGCTGTTCCGGCCGTTGCTCGGCACGGACGCGCTATGGCTGAGCTTTCCCGCCGGCTCGGTCGTGACCACGCTGATGGCCGCTTGGTTCTACAAATATGGCGGCTGGCGAAAGAACCGGATGATGGCGCCGGTGCCGCAAGAGGAATGCGTTGAGGAAGCGCTCGGCACCAGCGAGCCGGGCGGTCGCCTCAACCCTGCCGCCTAGGCGCGGCGACTTCGATAATGCCTTGCGCCACGCGGGCGGTGCAGGGGGTGTGGGCCAGCACTTCGCCGTCGATCGAGATCGGCAGCGGCGGGTCTGTGACGATGCGAAGCTCCGCGCCGTGGAACTGTCGGACGGTGCGCCGGCGGGCGCGGAGCTTGAGCAGGCTCGCCGCCCAGCTCCACACCAGCCGGTGCCGCGCGTCGCCGAGCACCGCCTGGACGACGATCTCGCCGCTGTCGAGCCGGGCGTCCTCGACCAGTTCCGTGCCGCCGTGGAAGCGCCCATTGGCGATCCGCACCTCGACCGCGTCGACCGTCTCGTTGCCGACCGTCAGCTTGAACGGCCGGAAGCGCAGGAACTGCAATGCTGCCCAACTCAGATAGCCGATCCGCCCGAGATGGCGCTTGAGGTGGTGCGGAATGGTCTCGGCGATCAGCGGCGCGATGCCGATCGCGGCGGCGTTGGCGAAATAGTCGCGGTCGATCATGCCCAGATCGATCCGCCGCCGCTCCCCGCTCGCGATCACCTCGATCGCCCCGTCGAGGTCGAGCGGAATGCCGAGCGTCCGGGCAAAGCTATTGGCGGTGCCGAGCGGCAGCAGCGCGAACACCGTGTCATGGGCTACGAAATCGTCGACGGCAGACGACAGTGTGCCGTCGCCGCCGCCGACGATGACCATCGGCGGATCGCTCGCCAGCACGCGCCGGATCGTTGGCTGTAGCTGCTCCGGATCGCGCACCGCATGCGTTTCGGTCAGCGCGATTCCGCGCGCCTGCAACTTGGCGCCGGCCTCGGCAAACAGGTCGCGCCCTTTCCGAGATCGCGCGTTGACGACAAGGGCGGCAGTTTTGGGAAGCGCTTTCACTGGCGTCCCAACGCCGCTTCGGGCTAGTCGGGTTCCATGCACCACGCCCAATATCCCGCGCTCCGCCTGCGCCGCACCCGCGCCAGCGCCTGGAGCCGCGCGCTCCATGCCGAGAACGTCCTCACCCCGGCCGACCTGATCTGGCCGCTGTTCGTCGTCGAAGGCGAAGGCGTCGAGCAGCCGATCACGACTATGCCCGGCGTCTCGCGCTGGTCGGTCGACCGGATCGTCGAGCGCGCCCGCGAAGCGCGCGATCTCGGCATCCCCTGCCTCGCCCTGTTCCCGAACACGCCCGAGCAACTGCGCACCGACGACGGCGGCGAGGCGCTCAACGCCGACAATCTGATGTGCCGCGCCGTCCGGGCGATCAAGGAGGCGGTGCCGGAGGTCGGCGTGCTGACCGACGTCGCGCTCGATCCCTACACCGCGCACGGGCATGACGGGCTGATCGATACCGCCGGCTATGTGCTGAATGATGCGACCAAGGACGTTCTCGTCCAGCAGGCGCTGAACCAGGCGCGGGCAGGGGCGGACATCATCGCGCCGTCCGACATGATGGACGGCCGCGTCGCCGCGATCCGCGAGGCGCTGGAGGGCGAGGGCTTCGTCAACGTGCAGATCATGGCCTATGCCGCCAAATATGCTTCGGCCTTCTACGGCCCGTTCCGTGACGCGGTCGGCTCGCGGGGGCGGCTGCAGGGCGACAAGAAGACTTATCAGATGAGCCCCGCCAACGCCGAGGAAGCGTTGCGCGAAGTCGCGCTCGACCTGGCCGAAGGCGCGGACACGGTGATGGTGAAGCCGGGCTTGCCCTATCTCGACATCATCCGCCGCGTGAAGGAGCGGTTCGAGGTGCCCGTCTTCGCTTATGCCGTCTCCGGCGAGTACGCGATGATCGAAGCCGCCGCCGCCGCCGGAGCAGGGGACCGCGAGGCGCTGGTCCTGGAGACTTTGCTGTCGCTGAAGCGCGCCGGCTGTTCGGGCGTGCTTACTTATCACGCCCCACTCGCGGCGCGTCTGCTCGGCTGATGACGCCGGCGGTGCTGGACGCGCTGAGGGCGGCGGCTCGCCCGCTCGAGCCGGACGCCGGCGAGCGTGCCGCGCTGATGGCGGCGGTCCACGCCCATGCCGAGCGGTTCCTCGAAAGCCTGCCCGAGCGTCCGACCTATGTCGGCGGCGGTGTCAGCGCCGAGCCGGGCTTCGCCGACGCGCCCGGTTCGATCGACGTGGCGCTGGCGTTCGTCGCGGATCAGGTCGAGACCCCCGGCATCGCCACCGCGGCGGGCCGCTTCCTCGGCTACATCCCGGGCGGCGGGCTGTTCCACGCGGCGCTTGGCGACTTTCTAGCAGCGGTGTCCAACAAATACGCCGGCTTCGCGCCCGCGGCGCCTGGGGCGGTGCGGCTGGAAAACGCCTGCGTGCGCTGGATGGCGGATCTGATCGGCTTCCCGGCCGAGGCTGCGGGCAGCCTGACCTCGGGCGGCAGCATCGCCAACCTCGCGGCGATCGTCGCCGCGCGCGACGCGCTCGATCCGGACGGCGGCCGCGCGGTCTATGTCGCTCCTACGGCGCATCATTGCGTCGACAAGGCGCTGAAGATCGCCGGGCGCGCCAGTGCGCCGCGCCGGACGCTCGCGCTCGACGATCGCTACCGCATCTCGCTCGATTCACTGGAAGCGGCGCTTGAGCAGGACCGGCGCGGTGGCGTACGGCCGTGGCTGGTGGTCGCCTCGGCGGGGACGGTGGACACCGGCTCGGTCGATCCGCTCGCCGGCATCGCCGATCTCTGCGCCCATTACGGCGCCTGGATGCACGTCGACGGCGCCTATGGCGGCCTGTTCATGCTCTGCCCTGAAGGGCGGGAGGCGCTGCAGGGGATCGAGCGCGCCGACACGCTCGCCGTCGATCCGCACAAGACCTTGTTCCTGCCTTACGGCACCGGTGCGGTGTTGGCCCGCGACGGCGGCAAGCTCCGCGGCGCGTTCAGCGCGACCGCCGATTACCTGACCGAATTCGCCGCCCATGCCGACGTCTCGCCGGCCGAGCTCGGCCCCGAGCTGACCCGGCATTTTCGCGCGCTTCGCCTCTGGCTGCCGTTGCAGCTCGCGGGAGTCGCGGCGTTCCGGGCGGCGCAATCGGAAAAGATCGCGCTCGCCCGCTACATGCACGCGCGGCTCTCGGAGCTGCCCGGCTGGGAAGTCGCGGCGCCGCCGGATCTATCGGTGCTGGCCTTCCGCTACCGGCCGCGCCAAGGCGACATCGATGCCTTCAACGAGCGGTTAACCGCGCGCGTGCAGGAAGAGGGGCGGGCATTCATGAGTTCGACGCGCATTCACGGCCACACTCATCTGCGCGCGGCGATCCTCTCGTTCCGCACGCATCTGGAGCATGTCGACGCCGCGATCGATGCGTTGCAGGATGCCGCAAAGGCGTTGGAGGCGGAGTAGGGCAGTGGCGACGGCAATCACAACGATCGAAGCCGAAAATATCGGCGAAGCCCGCCGTGACCTGGGACCGCTGTTCGTCGGCACGATCTTCGTCGGCTCGTTCCTGTTGTTCCTCGTCCAGCCGATGGTCGCGCGGATGGCGCTGCCGCGGCTGGGCGGCGCGCCCGCCGTCTGGAACAGCGCGATGCTGGTCTATCAGGCGCTGCTGCTCGGCGGCTATGCCTACGCCCATGCGATCGCCCGGCTGAATGTGCGCGTTCAGTCGCTGGTGCAATTGATGGTGCTTGCCGCGTCGGCACTGTTGCTGCCGCTTCATCTGATCGGCGTCACGCCGTCGACCACGGCTTCGCCGGCTTTGTGGGTACCGTGGCTGCTGCTGGTTTCGATCGGGCCGCTGTTCTTCGCCGTCTCGGCGCAAGCGCCGCTGATCCAACGCTGGTACGCCGCGGCGACCGGTGGCAAGGACCCATATCCGCTTTACGCCGCTTCCAATCTCGGCAGCTTCAGCGGGCTGCTCAGCTATCCGCTGCTGGTCGAGCCGCGCCTCGCGATCGCCCAACAAACTGCGCTCTGGACCGGCGGCTATGTGCTGCTGGTGGTGCTGACGCTGATCTGCGCCGCGGTGTTGCCGCGCGCGGGCCTCGACACGTCCGACGCCGGCATCGTGACCGAAGCGCCGCCGACCCTGAAGCGGCGACTCTGGTGGATCCTGCTGGCCTTCGTGCCCTCGGGGCTGATGCTGTCGACCACGACCTATCTCACGACCGACATCATGGCGATGCCGCTGATCTGGGTGATCCCGCTCAGCCTTTACCTGCTGAGCTTCACCCTGGCGTTCGGCGAAGGACGCGGGGTCGTGATTTCGATCTGCCGCCTGTCGCCGGTGGTGGTGCTGACGATGGGCGGCATCTCGCTCCAAAACGCATCGAGCGCGCCACTGGTTGGCATGATGGCCGAGCTGCTGCTGTTGTTCGTGGTCGCGGTGACGCTCCATTCGCAGATGTACGCCTCGCGACCGGCACCGGTGCATTTGACATCCTTCTACCTGTCGATGTCGATCGGCGGCGTGCTGGGCGGCATCTTCTCCGGCCTGATTGCGCCGCTGCTGTTCGACTGGACCTACGAACACCCGCTGCTGATCCTGCTTGCCGGCGCGCTGGTGCCGCAGGCCTATCTCTTCTCCGCGTCGGAGCGGTTGTGGCAGGGCGGAGCGGGCCGCCGCTGGGCGATCACGATCGTCTATGCGCTGGTCGTCGCATTCATCGCCTGGGCCGCGATCCGTCAGCCCTGGCCCTGGCTGCACAAGAGCGGCCCGATGTTCGGCGCGGCCGCAATCGGCATCATTACCTTGCTGTGCATCGGTCGCCGCCCGCCCTTCCTGATCGGTCTGGCCGCGATGGTGCTGGTGTTCGGAGGATGGGACGCGATCCAGCGCTCGCTCCATACCGGTGAGCGCTATCGCAGCTATTTCGGCATCTATACCATTCGCGACGAAGGCGACGTCCGCACGCTCGCCCACGGCACCACCGCCCATGGCATGCAGCGGCTGACGCCTGGCCACCAATGGGATTTGACCAGCTACTACACCGCCTATTCGGGCGTGGGACAGGCGATGTCGCGGTTGCCGGCGATCCTCGGTCCGAACGCCCGTGTCGGCGCGGTCGGCCTTGGGGCCGGCACGCTCGCTTGCTACGCTCAGCCGGGACAGGACTGGCGGTTCTTCGAGATCGACCCGACCGTCGTCCATATCTCGCGTGAGAGCGGATCGTTCAGCTTCCTCTCGCACTGCAAACCCGACGCGAAGATCGTGCTGGGCGATGCCCGTCTGTCGCTCGGCGACGTGCCGGCAAACAGCTTCGATTTCCTCGTGCTGGACGCCTTTTCGTCGGACGCGATCCCGATGCACCTGCTGACCCGCGAGGCGTTCGGCATCTACAGCCGCGTGGTTGCGCCGCACGGCATGCTGCTGGTCCACATCTCCAACCGCTTTCTCGATCTGGAGCCGGTTGTCGCGGAAGCGGCGCGCGAAGGCGGGTGGCAGGCCGCCCGCTATGACGATATGATCGTCAGCGGCTCGGACAATGCGCGCTATACCGCCAGCTCCAACTGGATCCTGATGACGCGCGATCCTGAGGTGCTGCGCCGGGTCATCACCAACCCGCCGACGAACGGCAAATGGCGTCCGCTGCGCGCCGAACCGGGCTTCACCGGCTGGAGCGACGATTATGCGACGATCCTGCCGCTGCTGAAAGCCTTCCGATGAGCTTCGCGCATCGCACCGCGCGCCTGATCCTCAGGAGTTGGCGCGACGGCGATGCCGATCTGTTCGAAGCCGCGTGCAACACACCGGCGGTGACGCGCTATCTGGGCGGGCTTCAGACCCGCGAGGAGATCGACGCGTCGGTCGCGCGCATTCGCGCCAGCGAGGCGGAGAATGGCTTCTGTTTCTGGGCGCTCGAGCGGCAGGCGGACGGAGCCTTTCTCGGCTTTTGCGGTCTCAAGAGGCTGAACTCGGCTGGCGCACCGGAGGCGATGCTCGGCGCGCCCGAGATCGGCTGGCGCCTGCGCGAAGATGCCTGGGGCAAGGGCTACGCCAGGGAAGCGGCGATGGCGGCACTCGGCCTTGCATTCGAACGGTTCGGGCTGGACGAAGTCTATCCGATCACCATGACCGGCAATGCGCAGAGCTGGGGCCTGATGCTTCGCCTTGGCATGACGGCGCGGCCGGACCTCGACTTTGACATGCCGGTCTATGGCCCGCACGTGACCTACCGGATCGGGAGAGACGAATGGACGGGGTGAGCCTGATCGAAATCCAAGGCAAACGGCCGCGCATCCATAGCTCCGCCTTCATCGCGCCCGGCTGCCGATTGATTGGCGATATCGAAATCGGGCCGGACGTCAGCATCTGGTACAATTGCGTGCTCCGTGCGGACGTGAACTTCATGCGGATCGGCGCGCGCACCAACATCCAGGACGGCAGTGTCTGCCATGTCGATTCGCCGCGGCCCGGAATGCCCGACGGCAATCCGCTGATCATCGGCGAAGACGTGCTGATCGGGCACATGGCAATGGTGCATGGCTGCACGCTGGCCGATCGCGCGTTCGTCGGCCTGGGCGCGATCGTGATGGATGGCTGCGCGATCGACAGCGAAGGCATGCTAGCCGCCGGCGCGATGCTGACGCCGGGCCGCCGCATCGCCGCGCGCGAGCTCTGGGGTGGGCGGCCTGCCAAACTTATGCGGGAACTCAGCGACGCCGAGATTGCCGGTAACGCACTTGGCGTCGCGCATTATGTCGAAAATGGCCGGGCCCACGCCCGCGCGATCAGCGGCTGATACGCGCCCGAATCGAAGCCAGCTCGCTCTGCTGCGCATCGACGAGGGTCGAAACCTGAGTGTCGGCCCCCTGAAGTTCGTTCAGACCGTCCTCTTTGCCGGTGTTGACTCGCTCGGCGAGCAACGCGTCGAGTTCGCCCAGCGCCTGCGTGGAGGGCGCACGCGCACTTTCGAGCGCGCTCAGAAGCTGCTGGGCGGCAATCCAGCCTTCGCTGCCTTCCGCTCCGGCGCCCGACGCCGCCTCGCGGGCACGCGGCAGCAGGTCCGCAAAGGCGCGCTGGCCGGCTTGGGCGCGCGCGACAAGGTCGGCGATGCGGCTCAGCAATCCAGCATCGGCCACAACCGGCGCAGCGGCTGTCCGTGCGGGCTCGTCGAAACTCTGCCCCTCGACCGGCCGCTTGGCGAGCGAAGGGCCGATCGCCTGGCCGGTGCAGCCAGCGAGCATCACGGGGGCGAGGATCAGGAGCCGGTTCATGGCCTCGCGCCTAAGCAGGTCGAACAAGCCTCGCAATGGTCTTGCATCCTGCAAACGACCCGCCTATGTCGCCGCTTCCCACGCGCCCGTAGCTCAGCTGGATAGAGCATCAGACTACGAATCTGAGGGTCGGACGTTCGAATCGTTCCGGGCGCGCCATTTTCCACATGAGAATCAAAACTTACCAGCGCGAGCGAAACGTTTCGCGTACAAACGTCCCCCTTTTGGGACGATGTTAGGACGATGCTTATCGCGCTGATCTGACCGGACGGACATTGATCCGCCGTCGGGGAAAGCGCAACGACCGGGGCACTAGCTGCGCCGATGGATGCAGTGCAGCAGCCGTATTAGGCTCACATGGGTTCTGCGCAGTGCCTCACAGTTAATCTTCTGCATGAGCCGCACGGCGTCAGAGGCGAGGCAGCGCTTCCGCGGGTGAAGCAGGGCTGCTGTTCGGGCTCTGAGCTTTCATGCAAGTCGCCGGATTTCGCTGCCCGCGGCTTTTTCGCTTAACTTGCCGATCGCGATGATCCACATCTTCCTGATGCAATTCGGCCGCGGCTTTGGTGCTTGGAGCTTCTTCCAGCTCTGGAGGGCCGAGCGGTTTCCCACCCTCGCGCCCAGCATCTCGCAGGGCTTTCGCGACCGTGCGCGTGGGAACTTGGCTGCTGGAGCTTCTTCGTGCCGGTGCTGACCTCGACCGGCTTTCACACGCTCGCATGGATCCTCACTGGGTTCCTTGTCGCGAGTGCGCTGGTCGGACTGGTCTGGGCGCCGCAGAACGAAGGCAAGTCGCTGGAGGAAATTGAGGCTGAACGCGCCGGGCTGCCGGCCACAATGTCGGCACGGATCGCGGCATTGTGATCGACCCGCGCGCCTTAAGAACCTATCTCGCGGTCTGCCGCGAAGGGTCGATCACGGGGGCCGCGCGTCGACTGAACATCTCGCAGCCCGCTGTTTCGGTAACGATCGCGCAGCTCGAGGCCGTGCTCAAGACGTCGTTACTGGAGCGGGGTCGATCGGGCGTACGACTCACTGCCGCCGGTTCCGCACTTCTGCGACGCGCTGAGGCGATGGAGATTTTGTTACGCAGCGCGGAGGCAGAAGTGGCTCTCGCCAAGGAGGGTATCGAAGGTCCGCTTCGCGTAGGCGGTACGCCAGGGGCGCTCGTGACATTGTTGCCTGGCGCGGTGCGAATGCTGGAACAGGCGCGAGGCCGATTTGCTCTCAATGTGATCGAACGGCCCGATCGCGACTTGATCGAGTTGTTGCGCAAAGGCGATATCGAAATCGCTTTCGTCACAACTGGCATCGAGGCGCCTCCCCATGACATTGAGGAGCGCACTTGCGCGCGCGATCCCTTCGCCCTCGTCGTCGGGCGGCAAATGGACCGACTGGCGGCCACAGTGTCGCTGCCCGAAACAGCCAATTTTCGGTGGGTGCTGCCTGAAGCGCAGGGCGCGTTTCGGAGGCAAGTCGACGCACTCTTCATCGCCGCCGAAGCACCGATGCCGCGCGAGGTCATCCGGTGCGACTCCTTGCTGACAACAAAGGCGATCGTCCGTGACAGCGACCGGGTGACCATACTGCCCCGCGAGGTGGTCTCTGCGGAACTGTCGATCGGCGTTCTGAGGGCAATCCGCATAGTTGATGTTACCATGAGCCGAAGCGTCGGCGTTCGGATGCTCGCTGGAGCCCAACGATCGGTCCTCGCGCTCAAGCTTCTGGAAGCGCTCGATACACAAGCATAATGTGGCCCTATGGGAACAGAATAAATCATTATTTTACTCGATTGCTAAGTCGAGCCAGTAGTTCCCGAACCCGGCGAAGATCGGTTGTTCTGGAGAGGCAGAGCTTGATGCAGCGGATCATCATTCGGAATGTTTCGATTTTTGACGGAACCGGCGCTCCGCTTCGGGCCGGCGCTGTCGTCGTCCGTGATGGCCGGATCACCGCCATTTCGAACGATAGCGAGGTCGGCAGCGTTGCTGATTCGGTCGAGATCGACGGGCAGGGCGGGACCCTGATGCCGGGCCTGATCGAAGCGCACGCGCACCTGTCCTGGGGTTCTTCGGTCGAGAAAATCTACCACCAGTTCATGCTTCCCGCCGACGAGCTGCGCGTTGCCACCTTGCGCAATGCGCGGGTGCTGCTGGACCACGGCTTCACCAGCGCCTTTTCCGCCGGCGCGCTCGGCGATACGCTCGAAGTCGAGCTGCGCGACCAAATCGCTGCCGGCGCGACGCCTGGTCCGCGCCTCCGCGCGTCGACGATCGAGCGCAGCCCCCAAGGCGGCGAAGGCGTCGAGACCGGCAAGAAAGTGTCAATGGAAGGCCGCGGGGCGGACGCGATGCGCGCCTTCGTGCAGCGCTGCGCCGGCTGGGGCATCGACACGGTGAAGCTTGTCATTTCGGGCGAGGACGCGCTGCTGCCTGGGAGTTCGCAGCACATCCTCTACGACGAGGCGGAGGTCGTGGCAGCCTGCGACGAGGCACGCAGGCACGGGCTGAACGTTGCGGCCCACACGCAGGCGGCCGAGGCGGTTAAGATCGCGCTCAGGAGCGGCGTCGATGTGCTCTACCATTGCAGCTACGCCGACGAAGAGGCGCTCGACATGCTGGAAGCCGAGCGCGACCGAATCTTCGTGGCTCCGGCGATCGGCGTGATCGTTGCGACCCTGGAGGCAGCGCCGCCGCCGCACATCGACATGCGCTCGATGAAGGAGATGGCAAAGCCCGTCATCGAAAACACGCGCCGGCTGATTCCGGAACTGAAGCGCCGCGGCGTCCGCGTGCTGCCCGGCGGCGATTACGGTTTCCCGTTCAACCCGAACGGCCGCAACGCGCGCGACCTGCAGCATTTCGTCGAGCTTTACGGCTACACGCCCGCCGAGGCGTTGGTTGCGGCGACGAAACTTGGCGGCGAGATCATGGGCCTGGGCAATGAGCTCGGTCAGGTGAAGCAAGGCTATCTCGCCGACCTGTTGCTGGTCGACGGCGACCCCACCGAGGATGTCCGGATCCTGCAAGACAAGGACCGGCTGCGGATGATCATGCAGGGCGGCAAGCTCCACAAGGCGCCCGCCGCCGCTCTCGCCACGGCCTGACCTTTCGATGCTCGATGTCGTCATAATCGGCTGCGGGCCGGTAGGGGCGCTGGCGGCCAACCTGCTTGGCAAGTCGGGGCTTAACACGCTCGTGATCGAGCGCGAAGCCGATCCGTTCCCGCTGCCGCGCGCGGTGCATCTGGACCACGAAATGATGCGGCTGTTCCAGGCGGCGGGCGTGATCGACCACGTCGTCGCCGACATGCGCGACACCGAGGGCCATATCCATATCGGCGCCGATCATGGCGTGATCCGTTACATGGGTACGGTCGGCTTGCCGCGGCCGTTCGGCTGGTCGAACGACTATTTCTTCTATCAGCCGGAGCTCGAAGCGCATCTTCGGGGCGCGCTGGCCCGATACGCGAACGTGCAACTGCGGCTCGGCACTGCGTTCGAAGCGCTGGAGCAGGATGCCGACGGTGTTGCGGTCCGGTTGCGCTCGCCGTCGGGGCCGAGCGTGGTTCGCGCGCGCTGGTTGATAGCCTGCGACGGGTCACGCAGCAGCGTGCGGAAGTCCCTCGGCATCGCGCTCGACGATCTCGATTTCGAAGAGCCGTGGCTGGTCGTCGATGCGGAAGTAGATGGCGCGGTCCGCTTTCCAGCGCTGACTGGGCTCCCTGATGGCGCGAACCTGCAACAGCTCTCCGTCATGATGTGCGATCCCGACCGGCCTGCCACAGTGGTGCCCGGACGCGGCAATCACCGACGCTGGGAATTCATGTTGCTGCCGGGCGAAGACGATGCCGCGATGATGCGGCCCGAGAAGGTTTCGGAACTCGTCGGGCCTTGGCTCGAGCGCGTGCCGCACCGAATCGTCCGCGCGGCGACCTATCGGTTCCACGGCCTGATCGCCGAGAAGTGGCAGCAGGGGCGTGTTTTCCTTGCCGGGGATGCCGCGCATCAGACGCCGCCCTTTTTCGGGCAAGGCATGTGCCACGGCTTGCGCGACGTTGCGAATCTCGCGTGGAAGCTGGCGCTGGTCTCCGACGGAAAGGTGGAACCAGAGTTGCTCGATAGCTATCAAGCCGAGCGTGATCCGCACGTGCGCGCCGTGATCGAAGCGGCGGTCGCGGCCGGGCGCTACATCTGCATGCTCGATCCGGCACAGGCTGCGGCACGCGATGTGGAGATGCGGGCGCGGGCGGAAGGATCGGCCCATTCGACGGCGGCCGACCTTATTCCGGCGATAGAGACGGGTATCGTAGCCAGCGACACGCCCGGGGCGGGCGAGCGCTTTATCCAGCCTTGGGTCGGCGCTGGCAGCACGCAAGCCCTGCTTGACGATGTGACCGGCGGTGGTTGGCGCCTGTTCGCGATCGACGCCGAAGCGGCGGCACGCGCACGCCAGGCAGTCGAGGCGGTCACTGCGCTGGCGATCCGCATCGTCGACATATCGGAGATCGCGGATGGCGGGACTCTCCGCCAATGGCTTACCGAACGCTGCGCGCGGTTCGTGCTTGTCCGTCCCGATTTTTATGTATTCGGAACGGCCTGTGAGAGCGTCGAGCCGCTTCTCAATGGGCTACGCGGATCAATTACCGAGCAATCGGCGCGCGAGCGGGAGAGTGTCACATGAAGCTCGATCAAGCCTCAGCCATGATCGACGCCGCGCTGGCGGATGCGCGGGCGCGAAATGCCAAGCCGCTCGGCGTGATCGTGCTGGACGCGGGCGGCCACCCCGTCGCATTCGAACGCGAGGATGGGGCAAGCCTGTTCCGCTTCGACATTGCGCGCGCCAAGGCGCTGGGCGCCCTCGGCATGGGTGCGGACACGCGTGAGATCGCCGCCCGCGCCGCGAGCAATCCCGCCTTTTTCACCAGCGTCGCCGTCGCCACGGGCGGAAGCCTCGCCCTTTCTGCCGGAGGCGTGCTGGTGCGGGATGGCGAAGGACAAGTGATCGGCGCGGTTGGGATCAGCGGCGACACATCGGATGTGGACGAGGCCTGCGCGCTGACCGGCATCGCTGCCGCGGGCCTCCATCATGGAGGGGGGCAATGAAGCTGCGGAGCATCGAGCTGGTCGTGCCGGGCGCGGCGGCGGCTGCCGCGTTCCTGACCGACATCTGGGGCATGGCGCCGGCTGCGGTCCGGTGTGGCACTCACTATCTGCGCGGATCGGGCACCGACCCGTATCTGGTCGCGATCGAGGAGGGCGACGAGGGCTTCGTGCGCAGCACGACGTTTGTGTGCAGCGAGGCTGAGCTGGATGGGCTGCGAGGGCGCGTTGCCGCATCGGGGCTGAATGCCGCACCGGCGGTGTCGAACGATCCCGGCGGCGGTCATGGCATGATCGTCGAGCTGCCGGAAGGCGCGCTGTTCCGCTTCCTCGCCAGCACCGAACAAGCCGATCCGATCGACGGCCGCGATCTGCCGGTCCAGCTCACCCACGTGGTCATCAACGCCAAGGACGCCGAGGTCACCGCCGATGCGGCGGAATCGGCGCTCGGCTTCCGCGTGTCGGATCGCACCAAGGGCATGGTGTTCGTGCGCTGCAACGACAGTCACCACAGCACCGCGTTCGCCCGCGCCGGCTTTTCGTCGCTCAATCACGTCGCGTTCGAGATGGCGGACATGGACGCGGTGATGCGCGGCATCGGCCGCTTGCGCGACCACGGCATGGCTCCGGCTTGGGGACCTGGCCGGCATGGCCCCGGCGCCAACGTCTTCGCCTATTTCATCGCCCCGTTCGGCGCGGTCGTCGAGTTCTCCACCGCGGTTGAGAAAGTGCCGGACGATTACCGCGTCGGCGCGCCGGAGGACTGGACCTGGCCGGAAGGTCGCATCGACCAATGGGGCCTGTCCGACAAAGACAATAATGCGCTGCGTGCCGCCGAACAGCGCTTCCGCTTCCGTCGCGAATGGACGCCGCAGCCGCTCGAAACCGCCACCGTCTGAAGAAGAGAAGATCATGCGCTACCTCAGTTTCCGTCGTCCGAATGGCGAGGCGAGCTTCGGCCAGCTGCTGCACCACGATCGGGTCGTCGATCTGGGCGGTGCCGGCGGCGGCACGCTCGCGGCCGCACTCCACGCCGGCGATCTGGAGCGTCGGCGTCAGGGCGACACGTTTTCGCTCGAGGACGTGGTGCTGCTGCCGCTGATCCCGAACCCGGGCAAGATCCTGTGCGTGGGCCTGAACTATGCGACGCACGTCGCGGAAACCGGACGCGAGCAGAAGGATCACCCCGCCATCTTCACGCGCTGGGCCGACACGCTCGTCGCGCACGAACAGCCGATGGTGCGTCCGCGCGTCTCGACCGACTTCGACTACGAAGGCGAACTGGCGGTCGTGATCGGGAAGGGCGGCCGCGCCATTCCCAAGGGCCAGGCGCTCCAGCATGTCGCCGGCTATAGCTGCTTCAACGACGGCTCCGTCCGCGACTGGCAGAAGCACAACATCCAGTTCACGCCGGGCAAGAACTTTCCCGGCACAGGTGCCTTCGGCCCGGCACTGGTGACGCCTGATGAAATCCCGGACCTCGGCAGCCAGCGCGTGGTGACGCGGCTGAACGGCAACGTCGTTCAGGATCAGCCGGTTTCCGACATGATCTGGGGCGTCGCCGACATCATCGCCTACGTCTCCGCCTTCACGCCGCTGTCGGCCGGGGACGTCATCGCTACCGGCACGCCGGGCGGCGTCGGCGCCAAGCGCAATCCGCCGCTCTGGATGAAAGCCGGCGATCTGGTCGAGGTCGAGATCGGCGTCATCGGCACGCTGAAGAACCGCATCATCGACGAATGGTGAATTACGGGAGGGGTAGCTACCATGAAACTTTCGACTTTAGCGTTGGCGACGGTCAGCCTCGGCGCACTGGCAGCGCCGGCACTTGCCCAGGAAGCTGCCAGCGCATCGCCAACGGCGACAGCCGCCGACAGCACCACCGATGCGGCCGACACGTCCGGTGACATAATCGTCACCGCGACGCGCCGCGCAGAACGTCTGCAGGACGTGCCGGTCGCGGTTTCCGCGATCACCGGCGATCAGCTTGCCGAGGCCGGCTTCAAGGACCTGACGGACATTCAATACCAATTTTCGGGTGTGCAGTTCGGCACGTCGCCGAATGACGCCGGTTTCCGTCTGCGCGGAGTCGGCACTGCGGGTGGCTTCAACTCTGCTTCGGAGCAGAATGTCGGCACGGTCGTCGATAACGTCGTGATCCCGTTCGGCAATCCGGTGTCGAGCCTCGGCGACCTCGAGCGCGTCGAGGTCCTGAAAGGTCCGCAGGGAACTCAGTTCGGCAAGAACGCCTCGTCGGGCGTCGTCAACATCACCACCAGGCGCCCCGTGCTGGGTGAGTTCAGCGGCAACGCGTTCGCTTCCTACGCGGAGCTGAACGAGCATGATGTGCATGGCGCGGTAAACGTGCCGCTCGGCAAAACCGCAGCACTTAACGTGTTCGGTTTTCACCGGCACTATGACGGCTTCCTGACCAATGTCGTGCGCAATGAGAAGTGGGGCGCCAACACCAATTACGGCGTGCGTGCCAAGCTGCTGTGGGAACCGTCCGACGATTTCAGCGCCTATCTGATCGGCGACTGGTCGAAGACAAAGCGCTTTGGTCCGGGCCAGCTCTGGACGATTAATCGCCTGCCCAGCTTCGCCAATCCGCTGATGGCGGCACGCTTCGGCGCCGTGCTTGCGCTCGGCATCACGCCGGGGTTCAACAACAACAAGACGGCCGAGGAATATCCAGCCTTCGGCGGCCAGGAGGACTACGGCGCTTCGCTGGAGCTGAACTACAATCTAGGCAGCGACTATACCATCACGTCGGTCACTGCCTATCGCGCGCTCGATACCAAGCCGAACATCTACGGCATCGACGGCACGCAATTTCCGATCTTCACCGCCCAGGAAAGCGGCGTCGACCAGAGCTTCGCTTCGGAGGAACTTCGGCTGACCTCCCCCAAGGGCAACACGGTGGAATATGTCGCGGGCGTGTATCTGTCGCGCCGGCGCTCCGGTTACGGCAGCACGTCGAGCGCTCAGCTTCGCCCGGCGCTGCCGTTCAGCGCCGACCCGCAGCTTTCGATCTCGGCCGGCCTCAGCACCACCCGTACCCAGACTGAGAGCGCCGCCGTATTCGCGGACGGTTCAGTGCGGATCACCGATGAATTCCGCCTGCTGGGCGGGGCGCGCTACTCATATGACTGGGTGAAGGCTGCGAGCTTCTCGGTTATCGATCCTGCCTATCCGCCGTTCGTCGGGCCGAACGGCTTCACCGTTCCCTACACGCCGCGCCCGCTCGACACGGGCAAAGTGAGCAAGGGCGACTGGTCCGGCCGCGCCGGCGCCGAGTATAAGCCGAGCGACAACCTCCTGTTCTTCGTCACGGTCGCGCGCGGCTATCTTGGCCCGACGGTCACTTTCTCGGGCCTGAGCGGCACGCGCACATCGGTCGATCCGCAAACCGTGCGCGACATCACGATCGGGGCGAAAACGCAGTTCTTCGACCGGCTGCTGACCCTCAACGGCAACGTCTTCTACGACAAGTACAAGAACCTGCAAACCTCGGTGTTCAACGGGTTCGAATTCCTGACCGAAAATGCCGGCGGGTTCGAGGCGAAGGGCTTCGAGCTGGACGCAGTGGTGCGTCCGTCGCGCCAGTTTTCGTTTAACGCATCGTACACCTACTCGAAGACGAAGTTCACCAACTACATCACGTCCTGCCCGAACAGCGTGCTCGCGGCAGGCGCGGCGGCCGTCGCAGCACAGTGCAACGCGTCGGGATCGACGGCGGCAACGCCCCTGTTCCAGGCGCGCGGCTTGCCGCTCGCCGGCGCGCCCAAGCACAGCGTGACGGCCGGCGCGGACTTCAACCAGCCAATCGGTGACAAGCTGAAGCTCGATGCCTCGGTCAATTATTACTATCGCAGCCGGGTGTTCTACGACGTCGGCAACACGTTCTCGACCCAGGGCGGCTACAGCACGGTCGGGGGCACCATCGGCTTCGGCGCCGCGGACGGGACGTGGCGCACGGCGGTTTTCGTGCGCAACCTGTTCGACAAGCGTTTCCATGCCGCTGTTATCGGCCTGCCCTTCTCCGATCCGGGCGGCCAAGTGAACTGGCTGAGCCGCGAAGGTCGCCGCACCATCGGCGGGTCGCTGGAAGTCCGGTTCTGACGATGTGGGCTCGCATCCCGGCTGTCCATGAATCCCGCCACTCCTGGCGGGATCGAGGCTGATGGCCGGAGCGAAAGAGCACATGCGCGCGTCGATTGCTGCGTTTGGGACCGAAATCGCACCGGCGTCGCTGGAGGGCGTGCAGCGGTTGTTCGATGCGGAGCAGCGCGCGCTGGCAAATGCCGTTCCGGCGGCGGCAACCGACCTGGCCTATGGCGCCGATCCGCGACACCGGCTCGATCTCTATGCGCCGGTGAATGCCTCGGCGCCGGCGCCGGTGTTCGTCTGGGTGCACGGCGGCGGGTTTCTGCGCGGCGACAAGGGCGATGCGGAACGCTGGCCGAACGCGCATGCGGGCCGCTTTGCCGCTCGCGCGGGATTCCTGGGCGTGGTCATCAACTATCGCCTTGCTCCCGCGCACGGCTGGCCGGCGGGCGGCGAGGACGTTGGTGCTGCCGTCGCGTGGCTCAAAGCCAATGCTGCGCACTATGGCGGCGATCCGGACCGAATCGTGCTGGCCGGAACGTCCGCCGGCGCGGCGCATGTCGCCACCTGGCTCCAGCTACGCCCGCAATCGCACGGCGTCCGAGGAGCGGTGCTGCTGTCAGGCCTTTACGGTGTCGCGCCCTATGACGATGTGCGCGACCTGTCCTATTACGGCGAAGATCCCAGTCTGCACGCCGAACGGGCGCCGCTCGAGACGGTGGTTGATACGAACCTGCCATTGTTCGTGGCATGTTCCGAGTTCGATCCCCCGCGTTTCCAAGCCGAGTTCCTTGGACTGTTGTCGCGTCGCTTCGAGTGCCACGGCCGGCTGCCGCGTAGCTATGTCGGCTCAGGCCACAATCACTTCTCGCTCGCCTACCATCTCGGGACATCGGACCGGCGGCTTGGCGACGAAATCACCGCTTTCGTGCGCGAGGTTTGCACACTAGGTTAGAATATGTATTCTAATAATATTCGGGTGGGGAGGAATATGGAGCTCGATCGTCGCACCTTGATGGGATCCGCCGTCGCGCTGGCCGCCGCGCCGGCGTTCGCTGCCAAAGGCAGAGCCGTCGACCCTCGCTTTCCGCAAGGCTTTCTCTGGGGTGCGGCGACTGCGGGCCACCAGATCGAAGGCAACAACGTCAACAGCGATTGCTGGCTGATGGAAAATGTGAAGCCGACGGTATTCGTCGAGCGATCGGGCGACGCGGCCAACAGCCTGGAGCTATGGCCGGTCGACCTCGATCTGGTGAAGAATCTCGGCCTCAACACCTATCGCTTCAGCCTTGAATGGGCCCGGATCGAGCCGGAGGAAGGTCTGTTTTCGGTCGCGATGCTCGATCACTACAAGCGAATCATCGAAGGCTGCCGCGAACGCGGCATCACGCCGATGGTGACCTTTAACCATTTCACCACGCCGCGCTGGTTCGCGGGCGCGGGCGGCTGGACCGATCCGCGCTCGGTCGACCTTTTCCGGCGCTATTGCGACCGGGCGGCGAAGCATCTCGCGGGCGGCATCGGCTATGCGACGACGCTCAACGAGCCGAACCTTGCGGGCATTCTTCAAGCGGTGCTGCCGCCGCAGCTCGCGGAGAAGCTGGTCGCGGGCGAGCGCGCGATGAGCGAGGCCGCGGCGCGCGCGAACGGAGGGACGAAGTTTCTGGCTGGCAACGCCTTGTCGAGCGACAACGCCGAGGCAGTGCAAGCCAATCTGCTCGCCGGCCACAAGGCTGGGCGCGACGCGATCAAGGCAGTGCGGCCGGACCTGCCGGTCGGCGTCAGCCTCGCGATGTTCGACGACCAAGCGGCGGGCAAGAACAGCATTCGCGATGCGATGCGCGCGAAGCTCTACGGGCGCTGGCTG
Organism: Sphingomonas tabacisoli; assembly: GCF_042678385.1. Classification (NCBI taxonomy): domain Bacteria; kingdom Pseudomonadati; phylum Pseudomonadota; class Alphaproteobacteria; order Sphingomonadales; family Sphingomonadaceae; genus Sphingomonas; species Sphingomonas tabacisoli. The sequence continues at coordinate 2,173,301 of NZ_JBHUDY010000001.1, read as the reverse complement.
GAGGCTGCGCGGGGCGACGATTTCGTCGGCGTGCAGAATTACGAGCGGAGCGTCTGGACCGACAAGGGCAAGCTGCCGCCGCCGGCGGGCGCGGAGCTGAACTATGCCGGTTCGGAAGTCTATCCCCCGTCGCTCGCCGGCGCGGTCCGCTACGCATATTCGCAGGCGCATGTGCCGGTGATCGTCACGGAGCACGGTGTCGGCACCGACAATGACGATCTGCGCGCGCGGCTGATCCCGGCGGCGCTGGCCGAGCTCAAGAAAGCGATGGACGATGGCGTGCCGGTCAAGGGCTATATGCACTGGTCGCTGATCGACAATTTCGAGTGGATCTTCGGCTACGGCCCGAAATTCGGACTGCACAGCCTCGACCGCACCACCTTTGTCCGCACGGCCAAAGCGAGCGCCGCCATCTACGGCGCGATCGCGCGCCGCAACGCGCTTTGAGGGGGATCGGATGAAGCATCTGCTGCCTTTGCTCGCGCTCGTCTCGGCCCCGCTCGCGGCCCAGACCGCCGCGCCGCCGCCCGATTTCTTCAACTTCACGCGCATTCCGGCGCCGGCGCAGCCGAACGCGATGCCGCTGTACGACAAGCCGGTCGGCGGCCCTGACAACGAAGTCTGGGACGTGATGAAGGGGAACGGCCAGCGTGTCGTGCGCAACGTCACCCGGCCGACGCTGACGCCTTTCCTTCCCGATCCGGCGAAGGCGACCGGGGCGGCGGTGATCGTGGCGCCGGGCGGCGGCTTTCAGATGCTGTCGATGGACAATGAAGGCTGGCCGGTCGCCAAATGGCTCGCCGACCACGGCATCGCGGCGTTCGTCCTAAAATACCGGCTGAACCACACTGCGCCCGATGAAAAGGGCTTCATGGCGCAGATGGGCGCGGTATTCGCGGCGGCGATGCGTGAGGGCGCCCACCCGCCCGATCTCAAGGACCCGGACGCGACCGAGGATGCGCTCGCCGCGCTCCGGCTAGTCCGCGGGCAGGCGGGCAAATGGCATGTGGACCCTGCGCGCGTCGGCATGATCGGGTTTTCCGCCGGGGCCATGACGGCGCTGAACGCGGCATTGGCGCCGGCCGACCGTCCGGCGTTCTTCGGCTATATCTACGGGCCAATGGCGGCGGTCGAGGTGCCGAAGGGCGCGCCGCCGATGTTTGCCGCGCTCGCGCTCGACGACCGGCTGTTCGGCCGTCAGGGCTTCGGCATCGTCGAGAGCTGGCGCAAGGCGGGCGTCTCCGTCGAGCTCCACGCCTATGAGGCGGGCGACCACGGCTTCGGTATGGGCAAACCCGGCACAACCAGCACAATGATGCTCGACGAATTCCATGCGTGGCTGCAGACGCGCGGACTGCTCTCGCCCGCGCGGGGGAACGCGAAATGAGCGGGCTGAACCGGCGCGACATTGCCCGCCTCGGCGCAACGCTGGCCGCTGGCTTCGCGCTTTCACCGCTTGCGGCAGAGGTGGCCGGCCCCCTGGGCGATCCGCTGGCGCTGGTGGATCCGGAGCTTAGGGCAGCCGCCGCCGAGATGCTGGCGACGAGCGCACAGTTCCAACTGCCATCCGAGAAGACCTTACCCCAGATGCGGGCGGGTATGGCGCGCTATGAGAAGCCGCTGCTCGTCGACGTGCCCGTGGCTGAACGGCGAATCCCCGGGCCACAGGGTGCGCCCGACGTGCGGCTGTACGTCATAAACGCCAGGCGCGGCGGCGTGCGGCCCGCCGTCCTCCACACGCATGGCGGCGGATTCATCATGGGGACCGCCAAAATCGGCGTTCGCGACCTTCAGGAGCTGTCGACCGCGCTCGACTGCACGGTCGTCACGGTGGATTACCGCTTGGCTCCCGAGAGCCGATACGCGGACTCGATCGAGGACAATTACGCGGGCCTGAAATGGCTGCACGCCAATGCCGGGGAGTTAGGCGTCGATCGGCGGCGGATTGCAGTGATGGGCGAAAGCGCAGGCGGCGGACACGCTGCATTGCTCGCCATCACTGCGCGGGATCGTGGCGAGGTTCCGCTGCTATTCCAGGCCCTTGTCTATCCGATGCTAGACGATCGTACGGGAACGACGCGCGCAGTGCCGACGCAAATCGGCAAGCTTGGCTGGAATGCAGAAGCCAACCGATTCGGCTGGCGCTCGTTTCTGGGGCAAGCCCTGGGCGGCGCTAACGTTCCGGCGCGCGCAGTCCCGGCCCGAACGGCCGATCTCGCCGGCCTTCCGCCGGCCTGGATCGGTGTCGGCGCGCTCGATTTGTTCGTCTCTGAAGACATGGAATATGCGCGACGATTGATCGATGCGGCCGTGCCGACCGAGCTGGTAGTGGTTCCGGGCGCTTTCCACGGGTTTGACATGATCGCCAGTGGGGCGGGGGTGGCGAAACGCTTCACTGAAGCCAAGCTCAACGCGCTACGGCGCGCCTTCGCCGTCTCTTGAGGAAGCCCCGAATGGCACCTGGTCCCCAGCGCCAAGCGCACCTGCTTGCCGCACTCCTCTTCGCAAGTTCCGCTCTTCACCCGCTCAGTGGAGCGGAGCTGAACGACCCGCTCGCCCAAGGCTTTGCAAATCCGCCGCAGAGCGCGCGCCCGCGCGTGTGGTGGCACTGGATGAATGGCAACATCACGAGGGACGGCATCGCCAGGGACCTGGACTGGATGAGGCGCGTGGGCATCGGCGGCGTGCAGAATTTCGACGCCGATCTCGGGACCCCGCAGATCGTCGACAAGCGGCTGGTCTATATGCACCCGGACTGGAAGGATGCGTTCCGCTTTGCGGTTGAGCAGGCCGATCACAAGGGCCTCGAATTTGCGATCGCCTCCTCGCCCGGCTGGAGCGAGACGGGCGGACCGTGGGTGCAGCCCAAGGATGGACTGAAGAAGCTGGTGTGGAGCGAAACGCTGGCGACTGGCGGCAAGCGCTTCAGCGGCAAGCTGCCCGCGCCGCCATCGATCACCGGGCCGTTCCAGACGCTCCCTCTCAGCGACCCCCTGGCGGCTGTCGGCGGAGCCGAGCACAAGGCGCCGCCGACCTTCTACGCCGATGTCGCCGTGCTGGCCTATCCGGTTTCCGATGTCGGCCCGGAGGCTGCGTCCGTCGTTCAATCGAGCAAGGGACCTGTAGACCCCGCGCCGCTTGTCGACGACAGTCTTGAAACGGGCACGGACGTGCCGCGCGGCGGAACCGTCACGCTGACTTATGCCGCGCCGCGAACGATCCGCTCCGCCACCTTCTTCGCGCCGGGCGAAGCATCGGTGTTCACCGACCCGACGATCACGCCGGTGCTGGAGGCGCGCGACGGCAAGAGCTGGCGCAAGCTCGCCAAGCTGCCGGTCGGCGACGTCCCCACCACCGTGTCGTTCGCGCCGGTCACCGCGCGCGAGTTCCGCGTCGTCCTTGGGCCTTACTCCGGGCCGCAGCGCATTGGCCTCGGCGAAGGCGCGCCGGGTGCCGTGCCGATCAACTTCTTCCCGCCGCCTGCGCCCGACAAGCCTGTCAAGATTGCCGAACTGCGCCTAAGCGCGGAAGCTAAAATCGATCGGTTCGAAGCCAAGGCCGGCTATGCGATCGCGCGCGATTATTATGCGCTGAGCGCCGGCGTGCCAGAGCAGGTAGGTGTCGCATCCAAGCAGGTCGTCGATCTGACGGACCGGATGAAGGCGGACGGCACGCTCGAGTGGACGCCGCCCAAGGGCAAGTGGCGGATCGTCCGGCTCGGATACTCGCTGCTCGGCACCACCAACCATCCGGCGCCCGAAGAAGCAACGGGGTTGGAAGTCGACAAGTTCGATGGCGCGGCGGTGCGGCAGTACCTCCAGACCTATCTCGGCATGTACCGGGACGCGGCCGGCGCGGACATGATCGGCCGAAGGGGCATCCGCGCGTTGCTGACCGACAGCATCGAGGTCGGCGCGGCGAACTGGACACCACGCATGGTCGAGCAGTTCAAGCGGCTGCGCGGCTACGACCCGACGCCGTTCCTGCCGACGCTCACCGGCGCGATCATCGGCTCGCGTTCCGATAGCGATCGTTTTCTCTACGATTATCGGCGCACTCTCGCCGACCTGATGGCTTCGGAGCATTACGGCACCGTCGCCGCGGTCGCGCACGAGAATGGCCTCAAAGTCTATGGCGAGGCGTTGGAGGATGTGCGTCCCTCGCTCGGCGATGACATGACGATGCGCAAATATGCCGACGTGCCGATGGCTGCACTCTGGACCTGGAATCGCGAGGGCCTGCCGCGGCCGACGCTGATCGGCGACATGCGCGGCGCAGCCTCGGTCGCGCACCTCTATGGCCAGAACATCGTCGCTGCGGAGTCGATGACTGCCGCGCAGTCGCCTTGGGCGTTCGCGCCCGCGGACCTTCGGCGGATCATCGATCTGGAGTTCGCGAGCGGCGTCAACCGGCCGGTCATTCACACATCGGTTCACCAGCCGACGGACGACAAATTGCCCGGCCTTTCGCTCGCGATCTTCGGGCAATATTTCAACCGGCATGAAACCTGGGCCGAAATGGCAAAGCCCTGGGTCGACTACATCGCTCGTACGAGCTTCATGCTGCAGCAAGGCCGCAACTTCGCCGACGTCGCCTATTTCTACGGCGAGGAAGCGCCGCTGACCGCGCTGTATGCGGAGGCGCCGCTGGCCGACACGCCGAAGCGCTACGCCTTCGACTTCGTTAATCCGGATGCATTGCTCAATCAGCTCTCAGTCGAGGGCAACGAACTCGTCGTGAAGAGCGGCGTACGCTACAAGGCGCTGTATCTCGGCGGCACCAGTCGCCAGATGACAGTACCGGTGCTTCGCCGGATCGCCGAGTTCGCCGATGCGGGGGTGACGATCATCGGCGACGCGCCGGAAGCATCGCCGGGTCTCAAGGATGATAAGCTCGAGTTCGACGCGCTCGTTCGCCGCATATGGATGGGCGGGGCGAACGTGATTGCCGGACAGCCCGTCGAGGCGGGGCTGGGGGCGCGCGGCATCGCGCCGGACTTCAGTTATTCGGGCGAAGCCGAACTGCTGTTCGTGCACCGCAAGCTCGCCGATGGCGACGCCTATTTCCTGACCAACCGCCGCGACCGGGCCGCTCATGTCGAAGCGCGCTTCCGCGTCTCCCGCAAAGCGCCTGAAATCTGGCGCGCGGATACCGGGGCGTATGAGCCGGTATCGTACCGGATCGAAGGCGCTGAGACGATCGTGCCGCTCAACCTTGCGGCGGATGACTCATTCTTCGTCGTCTTCCGCAAGCCCGCCACCACGGACTCCCTGACCGTCGCGCAACCCGCGGCGGTGTCAGCGGTTACACTGGACGGCCCTTGGAGCGTGTCCTTCGAGCCGGGCCGCGGTGCCCCCGGTTCGACGGTCCTCGATGCCTTGGTGCCGCTGTCGAACAATGCCGATCCGGGCATCAAATATTTCTCTGGCGTTGCCACTTATGCCAAGACGATTCCTCTGCCCAAAGACGCCAAGCCCGGACGGCCCCTGTTGCTCGATCTCGGCAGGGTCGGCGACCTCGCCGAAGTGTGGGTCAATGGCAGCCAGGTCGGCACGGTCTGGCACGCGCCCTACCGGATCGACATCGGGTCGGCTGTGCGGGCGGGCAAGAACACGCTGCAAGTTCGCGTTGCCGACCTTTGGGTCAACAGGCTGATCGGCGACGCGCAGCCTGGCGCGAAAATGATCGCTTGGACAGCGCTTCCGACCTACCGGCCCGACGCGCCGCTGCGCCCTTCAGGCCTGATCGGCCCTGTGCAGCTCTTGGTGGAGAACGGCAAATGAAGCTCGGAATTGCCTTGGCCGGATTGTTGCTCTCGGCCACAACGGCACAGGCGGCGGGCACCGACTGCCCGCTCGCGCACCAACCCTATTCATCGCGAACGATCCTTGCCGATGTGCTCGGCGATCCCGCCGCAAAGGCAGTGCTCGACCGTGAAGCGCCGGAGCTGGTCAGCGGCTTTAGCCGGAACTTCGGCGGAAGGCCGCTGCCGCCCGGCTTTGCCCGAATTCTCTCGCTGGAATCGTTGCTCCGCACCCGGCCCAATGGAGCGGCGCTCGCGTCCAGGCTCGACACTGCGCTCGGCGCCGTGAAGCTGACGCCGCAGGCGATCCGCGCACGCTGCGCTGGCTACGACCAGACGCCGCCCGGCTTGCCCGCGAATATCAAGCGGCCGGCTATCCTCGTGTTCGACAAGATTACGGGCTTTCGCGACGCTCCGTCTGTGAATGCAGCGACCGCGGCCTTGAAAGCGATGGCCGCGCGCCGCGGGTGGACGATCGTGTTCAGCGACAACGGCGCCGTGTTCAATGCGCGCGACCTGGCCCGCTTCGACGCCGTCGTCTGGAACAATGTAAGCGGTGACGCTCTCACGGTTCGGCAGGAACAGGCGCTCAAGTCGTGGCTGGCGCACGGCGGCGGGTTCGCCGGCTTTCACGGCTCCGGCGGCGATCCCTTATATGTGTGGGACTGGTACGCGGACACGCTGATCGGCGCGCGTTTCATCGGCCATCCGATGTCTCCGCAGTTCCAAGCGGCGCGGGTTATTGTCGAGGACTCTGGCAGCGCGATCACGCGGGGACTGGGACCCGGCTGGACGATGACGGAGGAATGGTATTCCTTTGCCGCCAGCCCGCGCTCCAAGGGCGCGCATATCCTCGCTCGCCTCGACGAGAGCAGCTATTCGCCTCTAGGTATCGGCGGGCAGGATTTGCGCATGGGCGACCATCCGATCGCCTGGACTCAGTGCATCGGCAACGGCCGTTCCTTTTATTCGGCGATCGGCCATCGTCCCGAAAACTACAGCGAGCCGAACAGTCTGAAGCTGCTCGAGAACGGTATAGCCTGGGCGGCAGGACTGGGCGAAACGCGCTGCCTGGCGGGCAAGGAAAGCGGGACGCGCTGACGCTGCGCGGGGGGAGAAAGAAGTGGGTCTCAGCAACATAGATATTGCTGTCATCGTCGCCTATGCGGTGATGATCTTCGGCCTCGCCCAGTGGGTGTCGCGCGACAAGGCGGGGGCAGGTCCGAAGAACACGACCGACTATTTCCTTGCCTCCAAGAACCTGCCTTGGTGGGCAATTGGCGCGTCACTGATCGCCGCGAACATCTCGGCCGAACAGATCGTCGGCATGTCCGGCTCCGGCTATGCGATAGGGCTCGCCATCTCGTCGTTCGAATGGATGGCTGCCCTCACTCTGCTGATCGTCGGCAAATTCTTCCTGCCGATTTTCCTCAGGAACGAGATCTACACGATGCCGCAGTTCCTGGAGCGGCGCTACGGCCCGCGCATCCGGACGCTGATGGCGTTCTTCTGGCTTGCCCTTTACGTGTTCGTGAATCTGACCTCGATCATCTGGCTGGGGTCGATCGCGGTCACCAAGGTCGCAGGCGTCGACCAGACCGCGGCGCTCGTCGTGCTCGGCGCGTTCGCTTTGCTGTACCAAATCCGCGGTGGGCTGAAGGCGGTGGCGCTGACCGATATCGTGCAAGTCACGCTGCTGGTTCTGGGCGGCCTCATCATCGCGATCATCACGCTCGGGCAGCTTGGCGATGGGCAGGGCATGCTCGCCGGCTGGCAAAGGCTGACCGGCGCGATCCCGGATCATTTCCACATGATCCTGAAAAAAGGCGACCCGCACTATGCGGACCTGCCCGGCCTGTCGGTGCTGATCGGGGGGATGTGGATCGCCAACCTCAGCTATTGGGGGTTCAACCAGTACATCATTCAGCGCGCGCTTGCTGCGAAGAGCATCGACGAGGCGCAGCGCGGCGTGTTGTTCGCGGCGTTCCTGAAGCTCTTGATGCCGATCATCATCGTGCTCCCCGGGATCGCTGCCGTGCTATTGTCGCCGGGGCTCGTGAAGCCGGACGAGGCCTATCCGACGATGATGCGCCTGCTGCCGCACGGGCTGCTCGGCTTGGTCTTCGCCGCACTGGTCGCGGCGATCATCGCTTCGACGGCGTCCAAGATCAATTCGATCGCGACGATCTTCACGCTCGACATCTACGCCAAATTTCGCGGCATCGGCAGCGAGGTGGAGGAGTGTCGCGGCACGCGGGAGCGGCACCTCGTCTTCGTCGGACGCGTGATCGCCGTCGCTGCGACGCTGATCGCGATCGTCACTGCGCGTCCGCTCGTCGGGCAATCGGAGCAGGCCTATCTATTCATCCAGGAGTTCACCGGCTTCTTCACGCCGGGCATCACCGTCATCTTCCTGCTCGGCCTGTTCTGGAAGCGCGCAAACGAGGCGGGCGCAATTGCCGCTGCGGTCGTCTCAGTTGCGCTCTCCTGGGCGTTCAAGCTGCTCTGGCCCGCGCTGCCGTTTCTCGACCGGATGGCCGTGGTGTTCCTGGCATCCGCGGCGCTGGCGATTGGCATCTCACTCGCAACGCCGATGCGCGCCGGTTCCGACACGATCGCGACCGGAGATGTGGACTATCGTACCAGCACGGGCTTCAATGCCGGCGGCATCGCCGTGATCCTGATCCTGATCGCTCTCTACGCGACTTGGTGGTAGGCGGAAAAGAACCGGTCGACGAGGGTCTGAGCCCTACGTGCCATCATTCGATGAAGGGGGTCACGAGCGATTGCCGACCGCATAGGAAAGAGTCCGCGACCAGTCTGAGCGGCGCCACGTCCATGTAGGATCGCCCAGCCCTGATCAACTCGGCGAAGCGTGTATAGAGAGCTTGATATTCGCCATGAAGATCGGCCGCAGCGCCGGTGCTCGCCGCACCGGGAAGAATGAGATCGGCTCCGCCGTTTCGCAAGGTCATTCGGCCGATGTCAGTCTCGATCTTGATGTCCCAGCTCTGCGGACCTTCCTGGCGGAAATCGAGATCCACCGCGATTGGCACGCCTTGCGTGTCCATGAGGCTCAGACGCGCCGCGATTGGAGCCGCCAGGTTGGCCGGGAAATCAAGCTCAGCATCAACCACGAAAATTGGTCGCGGCATGATGATGGTTGCGATCGAAAGCGCATTGATACCGGCATCGAAGACACCCAACCCGCCTGCGCGCCACATCCACTCCTGCCCGGGATGCCAGACACGCACGTCTTCGCGCCAGATAATGGTCACGTGCTTGATCGTGCGTTCGGCCAACCATTTCCTCGCCCTGGCCACGCCTGCGGCGTAGCGGGAATGCCAGCTCGCGAAGAGGGTGACGCCGCAATCGAGGGATAACTCGCGTAGGAACTCGGACTCAGCAAGACTGGGCGCTGGGGGCTTTTCAAGAAAGACGTGCCATCCGCGCGTCAGGGCCCGCGCTGCAATCGCGCGTCGCACCTGTGGCGGTGTGCACACGATGACTGCGTCGACCGGCAGGTTGCTTGTCGTCAGTGCGTCTATATCCTGAAAGACAGGCAAGCCATTGGTGCTCCCGCCTTCCGGGCTCACCGTTGCGACCAAGTCGAACGCTTTATTCACCGCAATCGCGGGTAAGTGGTGCTCGTGCGCAATTCGGCCCATGCCGACGATGGCGACACGGATCGGCTCTGTCACAACGCGCGAACCGTCACCGCAGCCGGCGAAGCCGACGCAAGCGTGTTGCGCAAGGGTAGGGAAAGGGGCTCCGCGCCGATGAATGCCGGGCAGATCTTGGAATGGGCAAGCCGAAGATGACTGTGCGGTTCGGTTACATGATCGCCGAACCCGTTGGCGAGAGCAAACCCCAACCGCCTCGGCGTGCCGTCCTCGCCTGTCATGTCGATGCCTGCGAGATGACCGTTTCTATGTCCGACTTATCTACATAGTATTGTCAAGAGCGCAAGGATCAGGTGGGCGCCTGTATTCGTTTGCGCAGACTGCCGCTTTCAGACGAAGAGCGGCCCAAATAGATAGCGGCGGCTTGTGTGGCAAGCGGCAGTCGATCCAATCCCGGGCGGCCATATAGGTCAGACTATATGGAGCCGCGCCAGCCGTGATATGTGCCGGCGCAAGTCTCAACCCTGGCCAGGCCGCAACACTGTTTTTTGCCGCGGCCCGAATGGAGCAACCTGTGACCGCCTCAAGCCCCAAGCTTCGCAGCCGCGCCTGGTTCGACAATCCTGACAATATCGACATGACCGCGCTTTATCTGGAGCGGTACCTCAACTTTGGACTCAGCCTTGAGGAGTTGCGGTCAGGCCGGCCAATCGTTGGCATCGCGCAGACTGGCTCGGACCTTTCACCCTGCAACAGGCATCACCTGGTGCTCGCCGAGCGAGTCCGGGAAGGCGTGCGCGAAATGGGCGGAATCGTGCTCGAGTTTCCGGTCCACCCAATTCAGGAAACGGGGAAGCGCCCGACCGCGGGGCTCGACCGCAATCTTGCCTATCTGGGCCTTGTCGAGGTGCTTTACGGTTACCCGCTCGACGGCGTTGTGCTGACCATCGGTTGTGACAAGACGACGCCGGCCTGCCTGATGGCGGCGGCAACCGTAAATATCCCCGCGATCGCGCTTTCCGTCGGGCCCATGCTCAATGGCTGGCACAAGGGTGAGCGCACCGGTTCGGGCACGATTGTCTGGAAGGCGCGGCAACTCCTCGCCGCGGGCGAAATCGATGAAGCGGCCTTCATTCGCCTTGTCGCGTCTTCCGCTCCGTCGACAGGCTATTGCAACACGATGGGCACGGCGACGACGATGAACTCGCTTTGCGAAGCGCTTGGCATGTCACTGCCGGGTTCCGCCGCCATTCCCGCGCCCTATCGCGACCGGCAGGAAGTCGCATACCAGACCGGAAGGCGGATCGTGGAAATGATCGCCGAGGACCTCAAGCCTTCGGACATCCTGACAAAGCCGGCGTTTCACAATGCGATCCGCGTCAATTCGGCAATCGGGGGATCGACCAATGCACCGATCCATCTGGCGGCGCTCGCAAGGCATGTCGGTGTAGATCTCCCCCTGAAGGACTGGGAGACAGAGGGGCATGCAATCCCGCTGCTCGTGAACCTCCAGCCGGCGGGTTCGTATCTGGGCGAAGATTATTATCGCGCGGGCGGCGTCCCGGCCGTGGTCAGTCAGCTCATGGACCAGGGACTGATCCATGAGGACGCGATGACGGCGAACGGGCGGACGATCGGCGAGAATTGCCGAGGAGCGGTAATTGAAGACGAGGACGTCATTCGCCCGTTCGGCCGCCCCCTGAAAGAGAATGCCGGGTTCATCCTTTTGTCCGGCAACCTCTTTGACGCTGCGATCATGAAGACGAGCGTCATCTCGCCTGCGTTTCATGAGCGTTACCTCGAAAATCCCGACGATCCCGATGCCTTTGAAGGGCCGGCGGTCGTCTTCGATGGGCCGGAGGACTATCATCGGCGGATCGACGATCCGGCACTTGGGATCACCAGCCAGACATTGCTGTTCATGCGAGGCGCCGGGCCGATCGGATATCCCGGCGCGGCGGAGGTCGTGAACATGCGGCCGCCCAGCTATCTGATCACGGAAGGCGTGGATGCCTTGCCCTGCATCGGTGATGGCCGTCAGTCCGGTACGTCGGGGTCGCCTTCAATCCTCAATGCAAGTCCTGAAGCAGCGGCTTGGGGCGGCCTCGCACTCTTGCGGACCGGCGATCGGGTCCGGATCGACCTCGGGAAGCGCACGGTGAACGTGCAGATCTCGGAAGCGGAACTTGCGGAACGGCGGGAAGCTTTGAGGTCGGCTGGCGGTTACCGGTATCCGCCATCGCAGACGCCGTGGCAGGCGATCCAGCGGGGAATGGTGGGCCAGATGGAAACCGGCGCGATCCTCGAAGGCGCCGAGAAATTCCAGCGCATCGCGCAGACGAGCGGCCTCCCGCGCGACAATCACTGAGAAAAGCAGTCAAGCGCCGAGGGCCGCCTCGGTGTCGAACTGGGCCTGACGGATCAGCGCGACCGCCGCCTCGCGCGCGGCCGGGCCATCCGATCGCGCGATCGCATCGAAGAGCAGACGGTGCTGCGGAATTGGATCGCGAGGATGCCGATTGGTTCGGTATTTGAAGAAGGTCGTCCAGCGGACGGCAGCGGCGATGCCGCCGCCAAGCGAGACGAGCAGCTCATTTGCTGTGCCGTCCAGCAGCGCCCGGTGGAACTCCTGGTCGGCAGCTTGCCCCTCGGGAATGGCGAGACCGTATCGCGCCATGGCGTCAAGTGCGTCACGCATGCGAGCGAGCTGGTCCGTTCTTCGCTCGGTGGCTGCGAGCTCTGCGGCAGCAGGCTCGATGATCAGCCGCAACTGGAACAGGCTGCGGATGAACGATAGGGGCGGGGCACCTTCGAACATCCAGGCGAGGACGTCAGGATCGAGCAGGTTCCATGCGCTGCGTGAGCGCACTCGCGTGCCCGCCCTTGGACGGCTTTCGATAAGCCCCTTGGCGGCAAGCGTCGCCAACGCCTCACGGATCACGCTTCGCGATAGCCCGAACTGCTGAGCGAGCTCGACCTCCTTGGCGAGAATCTCCCCAGGCGGGCGGTGGCCGGTGACGATGGGGGTCCCGATCGCACGCGCCACCAGTCGATGAGCGGGTTCGTAAGGCTTCTCTTCCGCCATATTCGTCCTCCGGGCCGACTGATGCAGTCCGGCGGCGACCCGTCTCAGCGCCGCTATGCTCAGCGAGAAAATCCAAGACAAGCCTGGCCGACGATTCAGGGTGTCATGCCCGATTGACGAGGTTCTCCAGCCACTCCTGACGACCTGAAACCGGACGGGGCGCGAGGTCTCGCGATAACGCAAAATCCGCAATCGTCGCGAGCGTGGTGCCGTCGGAACCGATCATACGCCCAAGCTCGCCGTCCCACCCTCGATAACGCTCCTCGCGAAAGGCTTCGAGTTGGCCGTCCTCGATAATCGCCGCTGCTTTCAGCAATGCGCGGGCGATCGTGTCGATGCCGCCGATATGGCCATGGAACAGGTCGACCGCGTCGATGCTTTGCCGGCGGACCTTGGCGTCGAAGTTGAAGCCGCCGGTGGTGAATCCGCCGGCGCGCAGGATCTCCAGCATTGCGAGGGTCAGTTCCTCTACCGAATTCGGGAATTGATCGGTGTCCCAGCCATTCTGGTGGTCGCCCCGGTTAGCGTCGATCGATCCAAAGATACCGAGCGCGCGGGCCATCGCAATTTCGTGCTCGAAGGTGTGGCCGGACAGCGTTGCGTGGTTGGCTTCGATATTGACCTTCACCTCATCTTCCAGGCCGAAGCGTTTCAGGAATCCGTATACGGTCTGGGTGTCGAAGTCGTACTGATGCTTGGTCGGCTCGTGCGGCTTGGGCTCGATCAGAATCGCCCCGGGAAAACCGATGCGGTGCTTGTGATCGACCACCAGCGACAGGAAGCGGCCGAAGTTCTTCTGCTCGATCGCGAGATCGGTGTTGAGGATGGTGTCATAGCCTTCGCGGCCGCCCCACAGGACATAGTTCTCGCCACCGAGCCGATGCGTCGCTTCGAGCGCGTCGCGAACCTGGAGAGCAGCCCAGGCGAACACTTCGGGATCGGGATTGGTCGAGGCGCCGGCCATGTAGCGTGGGTGCCCAAACAGATTGGCCGTGCCCCAGAGCAGCCGGCGGCCATGGGCGCCCTGCAGGGCTTCCAAATGGTCGACAGCCTCGGCAAAGCTGCGGCGGAAGCCGGCGGCATCGTGCGTCTCCGCCATCACATCGACGTCGTGGAAGCAATAGAAGGGCACATCGAGTTTCTCGATGAAGCTCATCGCCGCGGCCCGCTTGGCCCTGGCCGCAGCCGCATCGTTGGCACCGGCATGCCATGGCCGACTGAACGTGCCGGCGCCGAATACGTCGCTGCCCGGCCAGCAGAAGCTGTGCCAGAAGCAGACGGCGAAACGGAGATGATCCTCCATCCGCTTGCCGAGCACGACCCGATCCTTGTCGTACCAACGATAAGCGAGGTCATTCTTGGAATCAGGCCCTTCGTAGCGGACCGTGTCGAAAGGGGCGAAATAGTCGGCGGACATGGTCTTTCCTTCAGATGGAGCGGGTGGCCGCATAAGCTGCGCGAAAACGGGCAAGCTTGGGCGCGAGCTTTTCGGCGAGCGCGGGATCGGGCGGGATGACGTGATTGGTCGGGGGGCGTGTGCAGATTTCGGCGGGATCGGCGCCGCTGACGGCGACCTGCGCCAGTCGTGCCGCGCCCAGCGCCGGGCCGACCTCGCCGCCGTCAGGATAGACGAGCGTCGCATCCAATGCTGCGGCGAGCACCATGCCCCAATAACGTGAGCGCGAGCCGCCGCCGATTACGGCAAGTTCCTCGACGGTCGTTCCCGCCTCGCGCAGTGCGGCTAAACCGTCGGCGTGGGCGAAGGCAACGCCCTCGAGCACGGCGGCGGCTATCCGCGCCGGATCGGAATCGGTGCCGAGCCCCAGCAGCGCGGCGCGAATATGCGGGTCGTTGTGCGGCGTGCGCTCGCCCGACAGATAGGGCAGGAACAGTTCGGGACCTGCGGCGGGGCCTGCCTGCTCGGCAAGCGCGAAGAAGCCCCCGGCGTCGGTCCCTGTCATCCGCGCGCCCCAGTCGATGCACGACGCGGCGGACAGGTGGACGCTCATCTGGTGCCACATGCCCGGCACGCAATGGCAAAAGGCATGGACGGCGCGCTCCGGATTGGGACGAAATCGTTCGGTCGCGACGAAGATGACGCCGGAGGTGCCGAGCGACAGAAAGGCGTCGCCGTCGCGCACCGCGCCGATGCCCACAGCTCCGGCAGCGTTGTCCCCTCCGCCCCCCGCGACGGGAACGGGCTTCATGCCCCAGCGCGCGGCAACGTCCGCTCGAAGCGTGCCGGCGATCTCAGTTCCTTCGTGGAGCCACGGCATCTGGTCGCGCGACAGGCCGGACGCCGCTAGCATTGGGTCGCTCCAGTCGCGGGCTGCTGTGTCCAGCCACAGCGTGCCGGCGCTGTCCGACACGTCCGAGGCTTTCTCGCCGGTCAGGTGCAGACGGACATAGTCCTTCGGCAAAAGGACCGCGCGGACGCGATCGAAGATGTCCGGCTCGTGGGCTTTCACCCATAGGAGTTTCGGCGCGGTGAAGCCCGGCATTGCCATATTCCCGGTGATCTCGCGCGATCTCGGCTCGGCTCGCTCAAGCGTTGCGCACTCCGCAAAGCTGCGTCCGTCGTTCCAGAGAATGGCAGGCCGTAGCGGGCGATCGTCATGCCCTAGCAGCGTGGCGCCGTGCATCTGCCCGGCGAGGCCTATACCTTGCACCTGCGCGCGCAACTCTGGCCGCAACGCCAGCACGGCACGCTCCGTCGCCGCGCACCAATCATTGGGGTCCTGTTCCGACCAGAGCGGATGGGAGTGCGCGACGGTCAGCGGCGCGCTTGCCTGGGCGGCGATCGTGCCATCCTGCGCCGCGATCACCGCTTTGACGCCCGAAGTGCCGATGTCGATGCCGAGAAACATCGCGGCGATCAGAAGAGGGGATGCGGGTTTGCGGACCCGGTGGCGATCGGCAGAGTGACGGCCACGGCGCGGATCATGCGGCATAGCTTTCTTGGGCACGGATCCGGGCGAGCTTGTCCTGGTCGATGCGGAACGTGCCGACCAGCCACGCCATGGCACTGCCCGCGATCACGATCAGGAAAAGTACGAACAGCGCGAGCGCCTCCGCCTTGTCCGCGGGCATCTTCTCGACCGGCAGGTTTGCCGGGAAGTCGATCAGCCCGAGGAACGATCCCGCGAGCAGCGCCACCGCGCCGCTGCCGAGTTGCAGCCCGATGAACATGAAGCTTGCGACGAGGCCCTGCGCCGGCTTGCCGGTATCGGCCCGATGCTCGTCGCCGATGTCGTAGGTCACGATGTTGAACGGGACGACGTAGAGGCCATAGGCGAGGCCGCCGAAAAAGCGGATCACGAAGACCCACGCGCCAAGCGCGGTCGTCGCAGGCGGCGGCGCAAAGCCCGCAAGCGGAAGTAGGATCGCGCTCGCCTGAAATGTGAAGAAGCTGGCGAGGCCGATCATCATCGCGCGGCGGCTGCCGACGGCGCGAACGAAGGCGGGTGCGAGACCCATTGCGAGGATCGACCCGAAAACGCCAGCCATCAGCAGCCGCGGCGTCCAGGTCTCGTCGAGCTGCCAGAAATAGGTCGCGAGGTGCAGCGAGAGTTGATTGATCACCGAATTGGTGAACAGCACCAGGAATGCGACCAGCATCAGCCGGCCGATGTTCGGCGTGATCCGCACCGCTTGCGCGAACGCCTTGAGAATGGCCATTTGACTAGTCTGCTCGCTTGCCTCACTCTCCCGAGGCGCGTCGGCCGCCTCGATCAGCCGCGCCCGGCGATAGGTGCCGATCCCGCCGATCAGCATCAGCGCGCCGCCCAGCAGCGAGACGAACAGACCGAAGGGCGGATAGGGCGTCGGATTGAGCTGCGGCTTCGGAAAGGCGCTCGTGTGGACGAAGAAGACGCCGAAGGCGATCGCCGGCACGCACAGGATCACGAGCTGGTTGCCGAGGTTGCGGAGCACGGCGATCACGCGGCGCTCGCCTTCGTCGTGGGACAGGTCGCCGCCCAGCGCATAGGCCGGCACGGTCCAGAACGAGATGCCACAGCGGGCGAGCAGGCCGAAGGCGAGCAGCCAGGAGAGGATCGCAAACTGGCTCATCCCCGCAGGCGGGGAGAACACCGCGGCGATGCCGATCATGTACGGCAGCACGGCCGAGAACATCAGCGTATGGCGCCGTCCGAACCGGGTGCCCGCCAGCCGGTCGGACAGGGCGCCGATCCACGGATCGACCAACGTATCGAACAGGATGATGATCGCGATCGCGATGCCGATCAGGAAGCCGTCGAGCCCGACCACCTGCGCATAGAAGAACAGCACGAACGCGTCCCACGCGAACGACTTCAGCAACTCGGGCATGGCGCAGACCATCCACGCGATCCGCTCCGGCCAGCCGAGCCGGCCAGCCGCCGCTATGCCGTTCGCCAACAGCTCTCTCCCGATCCCTGTATTAGAATCGAGATTTTATATTGTAGTCCGCCCGAGTCAACTCGGCAAAATTGCCGTCAGATGTCCGCCTTCAGATAGGCAAGCGCCATTCGCCCGAGTTCGCGCTTGTGCAGTTCCCAATTGTAATCGTGCACCGACTCGCGAAGCGAGCCGAGGCTGAGCTGACGGGCCAACGCCGAGAAGATGATCTGAAAGGCGGCGTTCGCCTTGATCTCGTGATCGTCGCCGCCGAACTCCTCCCGATATTCGAGCATCGCGTTCGTGCTTATCTCCTGCGAGCGGAACGCGCTGCGCTTGCCCGGCGCGGACACCTGCGGATCGATCTCGGCGCGCTGCATCGCGAGGCGGAGCAGCGGCGCGTTTTCCTTCAGCACCTCGGCATAGTCCTCGACATAGCGCGGAATGAAGTCGGCCAGCGACCGCGACTTCGCCTTCACGCCGGCAAGCATCGCGTCTTCTTCCGCCGCGATCTGCTCCAGCGCATTCCCGATTACGGCGCGGACGAGATTGTCCTTGCTTTCGAAGCGCAAATAGATCGACCCGATCGAGACCTTGCCGCGCTGGCTCACTTCCTGAAGCGTGAACTCCTCGCTGCCCCGCTCCACCATCAGCTCGCGCGCGGTGTTGAGCATCCGCTCAAGCGATGCCTTGCTGCGGCCCTGTTGCGGCCGGCGGCTGACGGTCTCGACCGCCAGTTCTCCCGGTGTGTCGTCCTGTTGTTTCAATACTGTTGACATAGGCGGCGATCAGACCTTATCAAAACGAGAACGTCAATTCTAATTATAGCCCGATGCACGAGCATCGAGTCGGCGATTCAGGAGAGCGGCCTGTGCGATTCTCGGTATTTCTCAACGCGCGCTCCTTGGGGCCGGAGCAAGACCGGCGCTTGATGAAGGACCTTGAAGGGCACGCAATGCGCGCTTCCGATGGGGGATTCCAGGCGATCTTCCTACCCGATCATCATTTCAACGGCTATATGCCGATGGCGAGCGACAGCTTCATTTTCGCCGCCTACCTCGCCGCCAAGATGCCGCACATGTATTTCGGCTTCTCGGTGGTCTCCGTGCCGCTGCATCATCCGGTCCGTTTCACGGAGCGCGTGAACCTTCTCGACCAGCTCACCGACGGCAAGCTGCTGGTCGGCGTCGGTTCGGGGACGACGCCGGAGGAAATGATCGGCTTTGCGGTCAACTACAAGGAAGCGAGCCAGCTCGCCGAGCGCAACCTCGAGATCGCGGAGCAGCTCTGGGCCAAGCGCATGGATGACCCGGCCGTCGTCATCGACAACGGTCCCTACCAAGGCCGCGTGCTCCAGCGGATCACGCCCGCGCCCTATTCGCCGGGACACGCACGGCTGATGCCGGTCGCGATGAAGGAAAGCAGCGCGCGCCGCGCCGCGGTCAATGGCTGGCCTGCCTTCATCCCGGCTTTCACGCCGCCCCAGATCTTCGGGAACGAGCCGTTCACCCATGTGAAGAAGTATTTCGACGCATACAAAGCGATGCTGCTGGAAACCGGGCACGACGATGCCGTCGTCGCCAACGCGCTGGATTGGTCGACCCACACCTATCAGTGCGTGCACGTCGCCGAGACCGACGAGCAGGCGCGCGCCGAACTAGAGATCATCCTGCGCGGCTATCAGGACGCGATCGATCGCGAGAACGAGTTCAACGCCCGCGCCGAATCCGATGCCGCCAACAAGAAGAGCGATGTCAACATCAGCGCGCTCGACGAAGGCTGGATCGGCACCTGGTGTCTCTACGGATCGCCCGAGACGGTGATCGAGCATCTGCGGCCCTATGCCGAACTGGGCATCGGCAACATTCTGTGCGGCACGACCACGGGTCCGCTAACGGAACAGCGCCTCGCTTTTGCCGATCAGACCGTCGATCTGCTGGCGCGCAAAGTCCTTCCCGCATTCGCTTGATCGGAGAGCCGGGCTGATGCTGACGGTCGGGGTCCTTGGCGCCGGCGCGATTGCGCCGCCCTATTACATGGCGCTGTCGGCCTGGCCGCAGCTTCGCTTCGTCGCCTGTTCATCGAAAGGCATGGACAGCGCACGAGCGGCGGGGGAGCGCTATGGCGTCCCCGCGGTGCCGTTCTCGGACATGCTCGCCGATCCAGCGATCGACGTCATCGTCAACCTGACGCCGATCCAGGCGCATTACGAAACCAGCCGCCGCATCCTGTCCGCAGGCAAGCATCTCTATTCCGAAAAGCCGCTCGCCCAGACGGTCGAGCAGGCGCGGGAGCTGATGGCGCTGGCCGAGGCCGAAGGCCTGCGTATCGGCTGTGCGCCCGACACTTTCTTCGGCTGTGCGCATCAGGAAGCGCGTGCGGCGATCGACGAAGGCGCAATCGGGCGACCCGTCGGCGGCGCGCTGTTTCTGGGCGGCGGGGGCTGCGACGCCTGGCATCCCTATCCCGAACCGTTCTACGCGAAGGGCGCGGGTCCGGTCGCCGATCACGCGCCCTATTATCTGACGCAACTCGTCAACCTGCTCGGCCCGGTCGCGAGCGTGATGGGCACGGGCAGCCGGCCGTCGCCGATCCGCACGCTCGGCCATCGGTCACGCGTCGGCGAGACGATCGAGACCGAAGTGGACACCACCGCTGTGGCGCTCCTCGAAATGCGGGGCGGCCAGTTGGTGACGCTCGCGATGTCGTGGGACATGGGGCCGCACGCGCGGACGCCGATCGATATTTACGGGTCCGGCGGATCGCTGCAGAATCCCGATCCGAACTGGTCGGACGGGCCGGTGCGGGTGATCGGGGCGAACGGCTTGGTGCAAGAGCGCGACGCCAGCGGCCGCTGTTTCTCACGTCCGACAATGATCACCTTCCAAGGCAATCCGGTCGCTTATTACCGGCTGTGCGGGCTCGCCGACATGGCCGATGCCATCGCGCAAGGGCGGCCGCACCGCGCCAGCGCCGAACTCGCCTTCCATGTGCTGGAGGTGATCGAAGCCGTCCGGTTGAGCGCGGAAAGCGGCAGCCGCATCGCGATCCGGTCGAGCTGCGAACGGCCGGCCCCGATCGGCGATGACATCACCGGCGCCGCCACCATCAAACCCCTTGGCGAAGAGCTGCTCGATGCGCGAACCCTCCTTTGACGAATGCTGCACGCTGACTGCGGGCGCCGCGATGTGGTCGAGCGTCGCGGTTCCCGAGGCCGGCATTCCGTCCTTCACCATGGCCGACGGGCCGATGGGGATCGCCAGCGGCAATGTCGACGAGCGCGACGTGTCGCTGCTGACGCCGTGCCCCACGGCGCTGGGGGCAAGCTGGGACGTCGAAACGGCGCGGCGGGTGGGAACGGTCGTCGGCAGCGACGCCGTCGCCCGTGGCGTCGATGCGGTGCTGGCGCCGAACCTCAACCTCGCGCGCAGTCCGCTCGCCGGCCGCGCCTTCGAGTATTTCTCCGAAGACCCGCTGCTTGCCGGCGTGCTCGGCGCGGCCTGGATCGACGGCTTGCAGAGCACGGGCACCGGCGCGGTCGCCAAGCACCTGGTGTGCAACGACAGCGAGACCGAGCGCGACCGCGTGGACGTGCAGGTCGACGAGCGGACGCTGCGCGAAGTCTATCTGCTGCCGTTCGAGCTGGCCGTCGAGGCGGGCTGCGCTGGCCTGCTCGCCGCCTACAACAAGGTCAACGGCCGCTGGTGCTCCGAGCAGGGCGACATCCTGACCCGCATCGTCAAGGGCGAGTGGCAATACCCGTATCTCGTGATGAGCGACTGGTTCGGCACACATTCGACCGACGGCACCTTGGGCGGCGGGCTCGATCTCGAAATGCCGGGCCCCGCACGTTTTCTTGGACCCAAGGCGGCCGGTGCGGTGGAAGAAGGCCGGGTTGATCGCGCTCGCGTCGAGGATGCGGCGCGCAGGGTCGCAGCGACGGCGCGGCGGGTGACGGGTCCCAAGGCGCCGGCGCTTCCGGCCGCCGAGGCGCAAGAAATTCTGGAGCAGGCGGCGGCAGACGGATTCGTGTTGCTGCGCAACGAAGGCGACATGCTGCCGCTCCCACCGGGCGAGGTGCGCCGGATCGCGGTGATCGGGCCGAACGCGGCCGCACCCTGCTATCAGGGCGGCACCTTCGCCAAGATCGCGGTCGCGCCGGACACGCCGGCGCCGATCGACGCGATCCGCGCGCGCTATGGCGCGGAGACGGAGATCGTTTTCGAGCCGGGCGTGGATCCGCAGCCGCGGTTGCCGGCGATGCCCGTCACGCCGGCGCGCGACCTCGGCGACGGCTGCACCGAAGGCATGACGCTGGATTATTTCGAGAGCGAGGATTGCTCCGGCGCGCCGCTGTCGAGCGAGACGCGGGCGACCAACTCGCTGGTCTGGTTCGTCGGCGTGCACGAGCAGGGCCGCTTCGACAGGCCGGGTTCGATCCGCGCCAGCGGCCGGTTCATGCCCACCCAGAGCGGCGCGCACCGCTTTTATCTCGGCGCGACCGGAACGGCGCGTGTCCTGATCGATGGCCGTGAGGTACTGCGGGCCGGGCGCGAGCTCGCGTCCTCGGATGTCATGGGGGTGCTCAAGCGTGGCGACGCCGAATCTGTCGAGGTTATGCTCGAAGCAGGGCACGAGGTGCTGGTCACAGCTGAGTTCCGCTACACCGGCGCCCGCGTGCAGGGACTGTGGTACGGCATTCGCTCGCCCGACAGCGCCGAGGCGATGCTGACCCGTGCAGTGCAGGCTGCGCGCGATGCGGACGCGGTATTTCTTATCGTAGGCGAAACCTCCGATTCGAGCGTCGAGAGCAAGGACCGCCCTGACACGAAGCTCGCGCCCGAGCAGTTGCGCCTGATCGAGCAGGTCTGCTCCGCCAATCCCCGCACGGCTGCAATCGTGAATGTCGGCCATGCCTTCGATGCCGAATGGGGCGACCGCGCAGCCGCGCTGATGGTCGCCTGGTATCCGGGCGAAGGCTTTGCCGGTGCGCTCGCCAGCGTGCTGGGCGGCGACCGGGAGCCGGGCGGGCGGATGCCGGTCAGCATAGCGCGCAACGAGGCGGATTATTGCGGCTATGCGCTGCAGCCGGACGCCGATGGCCGACTTAGCTATGACGAGGGCACTCGCTTCGGCTATCGCGGCCTCATCGCCAACCGCACGCCGGCACGTCACGCGCTGGGCAGCGGCTTCGGATATGCGCGTTTCGAGCTGTCGGGCGTCCGCGCAGAGGGACTGGCGGTGTCGGTCACGCTGCGCAACGTCTCGGGTCGTGCTGGCGCGGAAGTCGTCCAGCTCTACCGCGACGTCCCGGAGACGGCGCTTTGCGGCTTCGGCAAGTTCCACCTCCAGGCCGGGGAGGAGCGCCGTGTTTCCGTTGCGATCGATCCGCGGGCTTTGCGGACATGGGACGGCGGCTGGCGCACGCCGGACGGGTCCGTTGCAATCCGCGTCGCCCGCTCGGCCGAGGACAGCGGCATGACCGTCGAGGTCAGCGTTTCGGACTGAGAAAGCCGTTCGCTAGCAGCCAGCGGCGAAAACCCTCGATCCAATCTTCCGATGTCGTGCCGGCCGTGCCGAGGCCGAAGCCGTGGCCGCCATTTTGGTACAGGTGGAACTCGACCGGAGCGCCGGCCTTGCGCCAGCTCTGGACCAATCCGAAATCGCCTTGCCCGAACAGCGGATCGTCAACCGCAACCACCACATACATCGGCGGCGCGCCCGGCGGCGGGGTCACCGCCGTCTGGCGGCCGTAGATGGGCGCGATGAAGGCCGGGCGGGCATCCGCAACGTTTGCCAGCGCAACGCTGAGCGTCGTGAAAGCGCCCGCCGAAAAGCCCATCATCCCTACCCGCGCCGGATCGACGCCATAGCGCGCGGCATTGGTGCGGACATGGCGAAGCGCGGCGAGCCCGTCGGCCAGCGCTTCGGGCGGCGTGTCGCTCGGCGGACGAAAGCTCGCCTGGCCCTTGCCGGTCCTCACCGCGACCATCTCGCGCCGAAACGCCGCCGGATCAGGCGGCGTCGGCAGCACGCGGTATTTGAGCACGAACGCGGCAATCCCGTGATCCGCAAGCCAGCGGGCGACGCGAAAGCCTTCGTCCTCGATCGCGAGCCCCAGAAAGCCGCCGCCCGGCGCCACGATCACCCCCGCGCCGGTGGCGGCGCCTGCGGGCGGCAGGAACGGCGTCAGCGTCGCCTGGGAGACGTTGCGAACCTGCAGCGAGCCGTTCATCCGGAACCAGTCCTCGCGCGGCTGGCCCGGCCCCGTGCCCAGCACGACCTCGTCCGGGTAATCGGCACGAGCGGCCTCGCTGAACCGGAAAGCCATGCCTTCCTGCGCCAGCGCTGCGCTCGGGAGCCCGGCTACCAGAATGAGGGCGAGCAGGATCGGTTTCATGCGGCTTCCCTCCGGACTGATGCCGTTGCGGTCCCGCCTGCGGCAGTCATGACGAGAGCGACTGCCGCGCCCGCCAATCCGGCGATCCCGGCCACCAGGAAAGCGCCTTGCATCGAACCGACCGACGCGTCGATCAGATGGACCAGCCGCGGCGATTGCGACTGGCCGAGGAAGAAGGCGCCCGTCCAGATGCCCATGCCCCGCCCGCGATGCTCGAAGCCGAACTTGGTCTGGGTCCAGGCGATCAGGCTCGGCACGGTCATGCCCGCCGCGGTCTGCTGCACGACCAGCGCGGCGACAATCGCCGGCACGCTTCGCGCCAGGCCGATCCCGGCCAGCCCAAGCCCCATGAGCAGCAGCACCACGCCGAGCTGGAGCGTGTTGCGCCGATGCGCGAGCAGACGGAACAGTGCGGCACCGAGAAGGATGAAAAGGCTCGGCAGGAAGATCAATGCCCCATACCGCTCAGGCTCGGTCACCCCCACTTCGGCAAAGGCCAGCGCGCCGTTGATGATGAAAACGTAATAAAGCATCGACGCGAAGAAAGTGACGGCAGCAATCAGCAGCGCGTTGCCGATCGGAAACCGCGTCTTCGGTGCCGTTCCGACATCCGGCTGCCCGGTGTCGGCGCGTTTCTGCGGCTCGAATAGCCACACGAACATCGCCGCCCAGATCGGGAAGGCGACGAGATAGACGAAGAACACCCCGTTCCACTGCAGATGGCTCGCGTAACCGACGATCAGCGAGACGACCGCAGCGATGAAGGGCCCAAGAATGCCTTGCAGGAACAGCCAGTTCTTGCGCCCGCGATCGTCCCAATAGTCGCCGATCAGCGTATTGACGACGGTCAGGATGCCCGCCTCCGAAACGCCCAGCAGCAGCCGCGAGACATAGATCTGGTCGAGGCTGTCGAGCAGCAGCGGCGCCGCGCCGAACACGCCGTAGAGTGCCGTCGCGACGAGCAGCAGCCGTCGCCGCCCGAACCGGTCGACCAGCAGGCCGGCGAACGGCGCAAGCAGCGCCATCGCGAGACCCGGCGCCCCGATCATCGCAGGCACGTCGCGGCGCGCGTCCGGATCGCTCGCGAAATGCTGGATCATCGTCGGCACGGCCGGCCCCATCGCAACGATCGCTATGATCGGCAGGAAAGCGGCGATGACGACAATCGTGCCTTGCGGGCGCAAGGTAAGGTCGCGGAAAAATCTGCGGAAGGCGTTCATCGTCTCTCCTGAAATCGGGCGGCTTCGGCTGCCTCGCCGCTTGACGGGCGTTTGCGTATCAAACTAGAACGCGTATTACAAACAGAACATTGTTGGAGCGGAGAGCGATGCGGCGACTGCGCATGGGAATGATCGGTGGCGGTCCGGGCTCGTTCATCGGGCCGGTGCACCGCATCGCGGCCGAGCTCGACCGCGAGATCGAGCTGGTCGCCGGAGTCTTCTCCAGCGACGCGGGCCGCTCGCGCGCCGCGGGCGAGAGCTACAGGATCGATCCCGCGCGCGCCTATTCCGACCTGCCGGCAATGCTGGCCGCAGAAAAGGCACGGGGCGACGGCATCGATTTCGTCACGATCGTCAGTCCGAACCACCATCATCTGCCGGCCGCGCGCGCCGCGCTCGAAGCCGGCATTCCGGTGATGAGCGACAAGCCGGCGACAGCAACGCTCGCGGAGGCGAAAGAACTGGCCGGCATCGTGCGGCGAGCGGGCCTGCCCTATGCGCTGACCTACACCTATTCGGGCTACCCGCTGGTGCGCGAGGCGCGGGCGCGGATCGCGGCGGGCGCGCTTGGCGTGATCCGCAAGGTCGTTGTCGAATATCCGCAGGGCTGGCTCTCCGGCGCGGCCGAGGGCAAGCAGGCGGAGTGGCGCGTCGATCCGGCGCGCGCGGGCGAGGGCGGCTGCATCGGCGATATCGGGGTGCACGCGTTCCAATTGGCCGAGTTCGTCACCGGCCTGCGCGTGACCGAATTGCTTGCCGATCTTGGCACTGTCGTGCCCGGCCGGCTGCTCGATGACGATTGCTCGGTGCTGCTTCGGTTCGAGAACGGCGCGCGAGGCGTGCTGCTCGCCTCGCAAATCGAGGTCGGCGAGCTCAACGGCCTGCGTATTCGCGCCTATGGCGACAAGGGCGGGCTGGTCTGGCGGCAGGAAGAGCCGAACACGCTGACGCTGCACAGTCTCGACGGCGGCACCGAGATCGTCCGCGCCGGCACGGTCCTGCTCGGGCCCGACGCGGCGGCGCGGACGCGGACGCCGGGCGGTCATCCCGAAGGCTATCTCGAAGCCTTCGCCAATCTCTATCGCGACTTCGCAGGCCTGCTCCGCGGCGCGCCGGCCCCATTGTTGCCGGGCATCGAGGATGGCCTGCGCGGCATGGCGTTCATTGCGACTGCCGTTGCCGCCAGCCGTGATCGCGCCGGCTGGGTTCCATTCGACATCTGAGGACCACGACATGAAGACGATCAAGGGACCGGCGATTTTCCTCGCCCAATTCGCGGGCGACGCCGCCCCGTACAATTCGCTGGAGACGATCGCCGACTGGGTCGCGGGGCTTGGCTATAAAGGCGTGCAGATC
This sequence comes from Sphingomonas tabacisoli, assembly GCF_042678385.1. NCBI lineage: Bacteria > Pseudomonadati > Pseudomonadota > Alphaproteobacteria > Sphingomonadales > Sphingomonadaceae > Sphingomonas > Sphingomonas tabacisoli. The sequence continues at coordinate 2,147,437 of NZ_JBHUDY010000001.1, read as the reverse complement.
CCGAGCTGGGACGCGCGGCTGTTCGACCTGAAACGGGCGGCAGAAAGCCAGACCTATTGCGACGAGATCAAGGGCATGCTCGCCGGCAAGGGGCTGCAAGTCACCGAACTGTCGACGCACCTTCAGGGTCAGCTCGTTGCGGTTCATCCCGCCTATGACGCGCAGTTCGATGCCTTCGCCGCGCCGGAAGTGCAGGGCGATCCCGCCGCCCGACAAGCCTGGGCGGTCGAGCAACTGAAGCTGGCGGCGAAGGCCAGCCGCAATCTCGGTCTCTCCGCGCACGCGACTTTCTCCGGCGCGTTCGCCTGGCCTTATATGTATCCCTGGCCGCAGCGGCCGGCCGGCCTGGTGGAAGACGCGTTCGACGAGCTCGCCCGCCGCTGGAGGCCGATCCTCGACGCGTTCGACAAGAACGGCGTCGATGTCGCCTATGAAATCCACCCCGGCGAGGATCTGCACGACGGCGTGACGTTCGAAATGTTCCTCGACCGCGTCGGCAACCACGCCCGCGCGAACATGCTCTACGATCCCAGCCACTTCGTGCTGCAGCAGCTCGACTATCTGGCCTTCCTCGACATCTACCACGACCGCATCAAATGCTTCCATGTGAAGGATGCCGAGTTCCGGCCGTCGGGCCGGTCCGGCGTCTATGGCGGCTATCAGTCCTGGGTCGACCGGCCGGGCCGCTTCCGCTCGCTCGGCGACGGCCAGGTCGATTTCCCGGCGATCTTCTCGAAAATGGCGCAATATGATTTCCCCGGCTGGGCAGTGCTCGAATGGGAGTGCGCTTTGAAGCATCCCGAGCAGGGCGCGGCCGAGGGCGCGCCGTTCATCGCCGATCACATCATCCGTGTGACCGAACACGCGTTCGACGATTTCGCGGCAGGCGGCGCCGATCCGGCGCTCAACCGCCGGGTGATGGGTATCGCGTGACAATGGCCGAGTATGTTCGCAATCTCTGGTACATGGCTGCCTGGGCCGAGGAAGTGCCCAAAGGCGGCTTTCTCGCGCGCAAGCTGCTCGATCGCGGCTGGCTGATCTACCGCTGCGCGGATGGCGGCTGGGCGATGCTCGCCGATCGGTGCCCGCATCGTTTCGCGGCACTCAGCAAGGGGCAGCGCGCAGGCGACACGATACATTGCGGCTATCACGGCCTCGGCTTCGACCGCTCCGGCGCCTGCGTGCATAATCCGTTCGGCGGCGAGCCGCCGGCCGGTGCGCGTGTGCCGACGCTGCCGATCGTCGAACGGTACGGTGCGCTGTGGTTCTGGCCCGGCGATCCCGCGCTGGCCGACCCGGCGTCGATCCCCGATTTCGCGTTCGCCCAAGGGCCGGAGCATGTCCGCGGCCATCTCTCGATGCAGGCGAGCTACGAATATATCACCGACAATCTGATGGACCTGAGCCATGCCGAGTTCATTCACCGCGAGAGCTTCGGCGTGAACGGCTCGCTGCTCCACCACGGCGCGCAGCAAGTGCTGACCGACGACAGCGGCGCGATCTGGAACAATTGGGACATCACGGATGCCGATCCGCCTGCCTGGGCCAAGCCGATGCTGCCGGAAGGCGCACGGATGGATCAGTGGCTGCACATGCGCTGGCACGCGCCGGCCAGCATGGCGCTCTATATCGGGCTGGCGCGGGCCGGCACCGACCGCAAGGAAATGGTCGTGCCGCCAATGGCCAATCCGCACATCATCACGCCCGAGACGGCGGGCAGCTCCCACTATTTCTACACGCGCGAGCCGGGCGACGCGGCCGCCGACATGGTCCGCCGCGTGTTCAAGGAAGAGGACGAGCCGATGATCCTCTCGGTCCAGGAGGGTTTCGGCGGCGCCGATTTCTGGGACGCGCGTCCGGTCATCCTGCCCTCCGACGCCGGCGCGATCCGGGCCCGGCGTCGGCTGATGCAGTTGCGACGCGCCGAGGCGAGTTAAGTCCCAAAACCAAAGGGCCCGCCGCAGTGCGGCGAGCCCTCCCAAGCGTGCTATTCAGCGATCAGGCCGCCAGCGCCAGCTCCTTGGTGTCCTTCGTGGTGGGCACGAAGGGCAGGTAGGATACGCGCATGCGCACCGCGAACTCGATCTTGTGCTTGCCGGGCGCAAGGCCGCCCGGCTTCAGGGCGATGATTCGGGCCTTCTCGCCGAAGTTCCAGCGATCGTCGTACACCGTTTCCATCTGGTCGAGCGTGTAGGTCTTGCCCCGGACCGAGAAGCGGACGTCCTCGCGCGCGATCTTCTCGCCGTCGGCGCTGACCGCGATATCCTCGATCATCGAAAGGCCGAGCCCGCGATAATAGGGCAGACGGCCAAGGAAGGCGAAGCCGATCGTCTCGCCGTTCTCGACGACGTTCTCGAAGGCTTCGGTGCAAATCATCTTGTTGTCCATCATGGCGCGTCTCTCCTTCAGGCGGCCTTGAGCATCGGCGTGGGTTCGCCGAGAAGATTGGCGAGCATGACTTGCTGGCGGCGGACCTGCTCGACGGAATCGGGCTCCTCGGCGTCCTCGATCCAGCGATTGCCCTCATATTCCGAGCAGATATAGCCCTTATAGCCGCCCTGCTTCAGCACGCTCACGATCTCGTCATAGGGGATCGAGGGTTCGATATAGTCCGCGGTCATCTCGTAGAATTTGCCGTGGATGTTGTAGATCATGTCCATGTAATCGAGCATCCGCTTGGGCTCGAACGCGGAGTTGTGGCGGGTCACTTCGGCCATCGCGATGGCCGGGCCGACCCCGCCCATTTGCTGGACGTTGAGGATGACGTACTCGGACAGGACGCGGTCCTCGTAGGCCTTGACGATATAGTCGGCGATGTCCTTGCGCACCCCGAGCCGTTCGAACTTGTCGCGCCACACCCGCGGGTAATGGTGCAGGAACATGCCCATGTCGGGCAGGAAGCCCAGCGCCGGGCTGCCCGACTTCTGGAAAGCCTCCGCGATGCGGATGATCCACGGGTGGTCGAAGTGCAAGGGCGCGTGGACTTCGGTCAGGAGCTTGATGCCCTTTTCCTCGGCATAGGGCGCCGCGGCGACCAGCACGTCCGGGTCGATCGAGACCAGCGAGCGGATGAACGGCATGCCGAGCCGGGCGCCGAAGTCGATGTCGTTGCGCACGCTCGCGACCTGCTCGTCGAACGGCATCTCGCGGCCTTTGTAGCGCTTGTAGTCGAGCATATAGTCGTGGCTGACCGGCACGCAGTCATACTTCTTGATCAGGCGGTGCCAGTTTTCGATCGCGGCGTCCTCGACGCCGACTTCGGGCCAGCCCCAAAAGGTCTGCTCGCCGATGATCTCGATCCCGCGCGCGCCCATTTCCGCGCAGGTGCGGATGCAATCCTCCAGGGTCATCTTCCCCTGGAAGGTCTCGTTCTGGAAGCTGTAGAGGCTCACGCCCCGCTTGATGTCGCTCACAAGTCACCTCTCCATTCGATGGATCGTTCACATGCTTGGGGCGGGGGAGGCTGGTCGGCCGTTGCGCGCCGCCGAAACGATCGCCGCAACTCCCCTGGGGCTCGTGGCCCTAATTAGAACTGCTATTCTTATAGAACACGATTCGAGTCAAGCGCCCATGCCATTATTGACAAGACTAGAATAGTGATATTGATTCGTTAAGGGGGGATGGGGAACCGGGGATGCGGTTGGCAGTGAGAATTGTGCAGGCCGCGGCGGCGCTGGTTCTCGGAGCGTTCTTCGCCTTCGTCGGATGGATGAAGACGTTCGCGCCGGTCGCGTTGCTGGCGGAGCATCATGCCTGGACCGTGTGGCTGCCGGAATCGCTGGGGCGAATCGTGGGCGTAAGCGAGCTGGGTTGCGCGGCGGCTCTCGTCGTTCCGATTGCGTTCGGGCGCTTCGCAGCCGTCCAGCGCACATCCGCACTGATCCTGATCGTCAATCAGCTCGTCGCCGCGGGCTTCCACGCCGCACACGGCGAGGCCGGCGCGCTGCCGCAGAACGCGGTGCTGATCGCGCTGCTCGTGTTCGTCGCTGCCGCGGCGCCCAATCGGACCAATCAACGCAAGGGAGAGGATGGCTGATGCATGCAATGCTGAAACTGGCCGTAGCGAGCGTGATCGCGTTGTCGGGACCGGCCGTCGCCGCCGAGACCGCGGATGCGCGGATCGCCGAGCTCGAGGCCCAGGTCGCGTCGCTGCGCCAGGTCGCCCAGTCGAGCCGGGACCGGGCCGACGTCGAGAATCTCTTCTCCCGCTACATGTATCTGCACAACGCCTTCATGGACCCGCAGATCGTGCCGCTCTGGGTGAAGAAGGGGACGCCCGGCGTCCACGCCCAGTACAGCAACAATGGCGTCTATACGAACTGGGACAATATCATGGCCTATCACGCCCAGCGGCCGGCGCCGAAGGGCAAGCTGACCTTCCATTACGTCACGACGCCGCTGATCGAAGTGGCGGAAGATGGCCAGACGGCGAAAGGCCTGTGGGTGATGTCGGGTGTCGAATCCGGGCTGACCGATCCGGAGGCGGCGAAGCAGGCGCCGGACTTCATGTACGAGAAGGACATGGTCGACGGCAAGAAAGTGTGGATGCACACCGTGCTCGTCAAATATGGCGTCGACTTCCTGAAGCAGGACGGAAAGTGGAAGATCTGGCACTTCCACTGCTACGAAGTCGCCCGCTCGCCCTTCGGCCTTGGCTGGATTCCGTTTGCGGCCAAGTCGCAAAACAACCCGTTCAGCGACGACCTGATGTATTTCGGCGAGAACGGAAAGCCGGTCTTCATGCCGAAGCCTGACGCGCCAGTGACCGCCCGCAACAACCCTTATCGCACCGACACCGGCCAGATGCTCGATGCCCGGCCGCCCGAGCCGTACCGGACGTTCAGCGAGACCTTCGAATATTGATCGAAAGGGCGGCTCGGCGCGTAGCCGGGCCGCTCATCTGCCAGCCGTATGCAGTCTCAGCCGGGCGACGAAATCTGCCCAGGCGAGCCGGACGTCGATCGCTTCGAAGACCCGGATCGTGCGCCCGGCAATCTCCTCGCCATAGGAGCAATCGTCCTTGATCCGACGTGCGGGCTGCGCGCGGATACGGCTGCTTTCGGTGGGCAGCGCTGTCGCGAGAACCAGCGGCGTATCCCCCATCGGCCAGGCGCCGCCGACATCGATGAAGGATGGCGGGTTGGTGAAGCGGTCGTAGAGCCAGGCGCCGAAATCCGACGTCGCCCGCACGTCGGCCTCCAGTTCGGCGACCGAAATCTGCATCTGCCGATAGGCCGATTGCGGCACCTGCAGCACCGGCATCGTCGAGCGCCCGATGACGACGCGAGCCGCCTCCACGTCGGTGGCCAGATTATATTCCCAGCCGCCCTCCGGATAGCTGCCGCCGCCGATCCAGACGAGCGACATCCGCCCGGCGATCCGCGGCTCGAGCGCCAGCGCCTCGGCCAGATTGGTCAGCGGTCCGCCGCAGGTAAAGACCAGAGGCAACGGATCGTCCCGCATCGCCTCGGCGACGATCGCGCGCGCGGCGGGAGAGGTGGCTGCGGCGACCGTCGAACTCGGCTTCTCGCGGCCGGCGGCGATCTGGACCGGGCGATCGAGCTTCAGCCGCTCGATCAACTCGCGCGCGGTGTTCGCTCCCGCAGCCGCAGTCATGCCGTTTGGGAACTCGCCCGCGCTGAACTTAGGATCGAGCAGAGACGAGGTGACCAGCACGACGCGCGTCTTCGGCGCCAGCAACTGATGCGTCAGCGCGACCAAACCATCCGGGTCGCCGGCAAAGTCGTTGTCGACGATGACGCGCGAGGCCGCTTTTTGAGGGATCATCCGCAACGGCGATGCGAGACTCTCCGCAGCGGCGAAGGCCGCGGCAGAAAGCGCCCCGCCAATAACGAGCCGTCGATTGCAGACGATCATTCAGGCGTCCTTATTTGACTGGATAGTCCTTGGCCTCTTCCAGCACGGGCAGCGTCACCTTGCCGGTGGCCGCCCATTCGGCGCCGCGCAGCAGCAGGGTCTGGAGCGGCTGGAAGTGCAGGGACACTTCGTCATGGCCAAGCGTCATCGAAAAGACGCGGCCCTTGCCATAGTCCGCCGTCCACACCTGCGGATGGTCCGCATCCATGCCTTTCATCGCCTTCAGCTTTTCCGGCGTGTAGGCGGCGGGCGGATATTTGGGGCCGGTCAGCTTCGGGTCGTAGCTCGCAGCGGAGTCGCGTGCGGTCGCCAAAACATGGATCCTGGCGGCGGGATCGACGCTCATGTTCGTGTACATGTCGTCGTTATAGGTCCAGACATATTCGCGCAGGCCCTGCGTGATCGGGTGGGTGCGGTCGACGATATGGACCGGGAACGCGCCGGGAGGGGAGCGGCGGCTGCTCCCCGGCTCCATCACGGCCCCGACGAGACGGCGATATTCGGGCCAGTTGTATCCGAAGGTGAAGGAGGAGTGGTAGGCGACGAGCCCGCCGCCCTCGCGCACATAGTCGAACAGCGCCTTCTCCGCCGCGGGCGACCAGCGATGCTCGGCGGGATCGTTATAGACCCAGCGGCTCGAATAGTTGAGCAGCACGACGTCGTAGGCCTTGAGCGTCGCCAGGTCGCCATGATCGAAGTCCTCGGTCACCCGCACGTCGAAGCGGCCGGAATCCTGCATCAGCGTCCGCAGCAAGTTGTTCACGCCGGTCCAGTCATGCTCGTAGCTGTTCTGACCGCTGATGATCAGCACCTTGATCCGCTTTTCGGCAGGATCGACCGGAATGGCCACGCGCTGGACGGTTTCGGGAGGCCGGTAGTCAGGGTGTACGATCACCTGCGCCGTGCCGGCCGCAGGCTGCAGCAACATGGCGATGGGCGCGACGGCCGACAGCATCCGTTTCATTCTGCTTCTCCCCTTTTGCTATTGTTGAAATCAGGCGGCCACCGGCTCGCGCGTTGCGATTTCGCCGCGGATGCGGGCATGTTGTCCGTCCATCGGCCAGAACAGGGCGACGAGCACCTGCAGGCCGAGCAGCACCACGGTGCCGCCATAATAGGACCAGCGGATCGCCTCGCGCGCCGCCTCGCTCGGTGCATCCGGCGCATAGCCGACCGCGCCGAGCATGAAGGCGATCCCCGCCGTTCCGATCGCCATGCCGACTTTGGTCGCCAGGCTCACGCCCGCCGAAAGCAGTCCCTCCTTGCGCGTGCCAAACCGCCATTCGTGATAGTCAACGGTCTCGGCGATCATCGTGAAGGCAGCGGTGATCGTGATCGAGGTGGAGAGGCAGGCGGCGAAATAGACGGCCAGGAACAGGGCCGGGTTGGTTTCGGTCAGCGGCAGAGCCAGAAACAGGACCATCGCAAGCGAAAGCACCCCGACGCATCCGCGCCGGAGCCCCGTGCGGGCGAGGATCGGCGGCGCGACGAACGAAGAGAGCAGGAGCATGCCGGCGACGGCAGGCAGCATGACCGAGATCATCCACGGCTTGTGCAGGACTTCGATGGCGAAATAGGTCGTCACCGACATCATCGCGCCGAAACGGATGAAGTAGACCAGGCAGAAGCCGAAGCACACCAGCCATGCCCGGTTGCGGACCATCTCGCCGATCGCCGGCAGCACCCTGAACCGGGCGGCGGCTTCGTCCCGGTAGCGCTCGCGGCAATTGCGGAACAACGCGATGATCGCGACCAGCGACATCCCCCCGAACAGCACAGCGACCGCGAGGAAGCCGCGGCGTTCGTCGCCGCCGCCGAACACGCCGACCAGAGGCATCGTCGCGGCGGTGCCGAGCACGACCGACACGGAGGTGCCGACCGAGCGCAGACCGCTCAGGCGCAGCCGTTCGCCGGTGTCCTCCGTCATCATCGGCATCAAGGCGGTGTAGGGAATCGCGCCCAGCGACATCAGGATGCCCAGCCCCTTGAATGTCAGGAACGCGTAGACGAGCTGCGCGTGCTGCGACCATGCCGGCACGCTGAACACCAGCACGAACATTGCCGCATAGGGCAGCGCCATGAACAGGAAATAGGGCCGGGTCCGGCCCCAGCGGCTGCGCGTCTTGTCGACGCCGATCCCGACCAGGACGTCGATTACTGCGTCGAGCAGCCGGGCAATCAGGAATATGGTGCCCACCGACGACGCCGGCAGCTTCACGACGTTCACATAGTAATAGAGCAGGAACCCGCTCGCCATGTTGTATGGCAGGCTGAAACCGAGATCGCCGAAGCCATAGCTCAGCCGCTCGGAGAGCCGCAGGCGAGGGGCGCTCACTGGCCGAGCGCCGCTCGGGTCTTCGCAAGCGATTCGGCGGCCGGCAGCGTCGGCTTATATTCCAGGCCGATCGCACCCTGATAGCCCAGGCGGCGCAAGGTCGCGATCTTCTCGGCCCAGTCGATCGTGCCGGTGCCCGGCTCGTTCCGGCCCGGCATGTCGGCGACCTGGACGTGCGCGACGAGGTGCATCCGCCCGTCGAGCACCTCGCCCATGTCCTCGTCCATCACCGCGGAATGATAGGCGTCGTAGAGCAGGCGCAGATTGGGGCTGCCGACCGCCTCGACGATGTCGAGGCCGAGCTTCGTGCTGACCAGGAACATGCCCGGATGCTCGACGCGGTCGTTGAGCGGTTCCAGCACAAGCATGACGCCGGCCTGTTCGGCGAGCTCGGCCGCCTGGCGCAGCGCCGAGACTGCCGCCGCGACATGCTCCTCGTGCGACACGCCTTCACGCGTGAAGCCGGACGCGACGACCAGCGGCGGCGAGCCGAGCTTTTTCGCCGTTTCGAGACTTTCGCGCACCGCTTGCAGAAACTCGCCGTGCTGGGCCGGATCGACGATGCTGCGCCGCGGCTCGACCACGATGCCGGTCAGGCGGACGCCGGTTTCGTTCAGCGCTTCGGCGATCGAATCGACATCCTTGTCGCGCCACAGATGGAACTCGACGGTCTTGTAGCCGGCGTAGCGCGCGGCGCGGATGCGGTCGGGCAGAGCGGGGTGCTCGGACGCAAAAATCCATTCGACGCACGGCGACAAGTCCATTGAGCCTCTCCTCAGGCGCTCGGCGATTCGCCGGTGATTATTAGAATTATCGTTCGTATTAGCCGTAAACGGCTGGCGAGCGCAATGGGCTTGGGATGCTGATGAACTCCGCCCGTTCCATAACGCTAACCGATGGAAACAGAAAAAATCATCATTTTCCACAATCGCCAGAATTGCGCACCCTCTTGCTCCAGATCAGGGGTGAAGTGGAGTGCGAAAGGCAACTCCCCTGCTTCAAACTAGAATCTACGTTCTTGACAGAGACTGTAGCCCACAAATACAAACGGCCATTCCAATTCGAAGGCGCGGGGGATCACGCGTCACCTGGGGAGGAGATCTGAATGTCGACGCGAGCGTTCACCCGTGCCCTGCTGATCGGGGTTTGTAGTCTGGCCATGGGCGTTCCGGCGCTCGCGCAGGACACCACTGCCGCAACCGAGACCGGGGAAGCGGACATCATCGTCACCGCGCAAAATCGCGCGCAGAACGTGCAGGACGTGCCGATCGCGATCGACGTGATCGGCGGCGAAAAGCTGCAGAGCGCCGGCTTCTCTAACATGAACGACATCGACAAGGTCGCGCCGGCGGTCCAGCTCAATCAGGACCAGGGCACCGTGAAGATCACCGTCCGCGGTGTCGGCACGACGTCCAACGACGAGTCGCAGGACACGTCGGTCGTCGTCAACATCGACGGCGAATATATCAATCGCCCGAGTGCGCTGGGCGTCGCGCTGTTCGACATCGATCGCGTCGAAGTGCTGCGCGGGCCGCAGGGCACGCTTTACGGCCGCAACTCGACTGGCGGTGCGATCAACTTCATCACCCGCAAGCCGGGCAAGGATTTCGGCGTCGATGCGTCGGCGAGCTACGGCAACTACAATGCGATCCGGGCCGATGCCGGCGTCGACCTGCCGCTCGGCGACATCGCCTCGGTGCGCGTCGCCGGCTTCTATGACGAGCACGACGGTTATGTGAGGAGCCCCGCGCAGACCGGCTTCTTCGTCTTTCCGTCCTATCCCGCGTTTCGTTCGGACGACAACCAGGCCTATGGCGGCCGCCTCTCCCTCGCCGCCAATCCGCTCGAAGGGCTGACGATCAACGTCGCCGGCGAATATGCCGAACGTCACTTCGCTCCGGCGGCATACGCCTTTGTCGACCTCAACCAGCCGGGCAATGGTCCCGCCGGTCCGGGCTGCAACGCCAACGGCTATGTCCGGGTCGCCCCGGCCTACGCCCAGACGCTTTGCGTCCCGGCCAACACGAACTTCCTCTCGACGATTAACCGCGCCAACTTCCGCGCGCCGTTTTTCGGGCAAAGCAATATCGACCAGAAGACCTATGCCTTCCGCGGCCGGGTTGCTTACGAGTTCAGCGACGCCGCCACGCTCAGCTATATCGGCGGATATCGCAACTTCAAGCAGACCAGCTATCTGGCGCTGCCGACCGTCTATCAATCCTTCGGTTTCGACACCAGCTCCGACACGCAGAGCCACGAACTGCGCCTGAACGGCACGATCAGCGGAATCATCTATCAGGTCGGCGGCTTCTATTTCAAAGAGAAGGTCAACGCCGAAAGCGGCTTCTTCGTGGCGCCGATTGGCCTGCCGGGCGGCTCGTTCCTCAGCTATTTCGGCCGCTTCGTGAACACCGACAGCAAGTCGGTCTTCGGTCAGGCCGAAGTTCCGTTGGGCGACAGACTGACAGCGGTCGGCGGCATTCGCTATACGGACAACAAGCGCTCGGCACGCTACATCAGCGGATCGCCCTTCGTGGTCTACAATGCGACATTTCCGGTCCCGAACCGTCCTGATTGCACCGCCATCGGGACATGCATTGTTGGCGGACCGAATGCCGCACTGTTCATGCAAGGGCCGGGCCGCAAGGATCTGAATGCCATCAACGCCCAGATTCAGCCTCTGGGAAGCAAGGAAGACAAGGTCACCTGGCTTGCCGGACTGAACTTCAAGCCGAACCCCGATACGCTGATCTACGCTAAGGTTTCGACCGGCTTCAAAGGCGGCGGCTTCGACGCCATCGGCACCTACAAGCCGGAAACCAACACCGCCTATGAAGGCGGCTGGAAGCAGACGTTCGGCGCCGACCGGCGCAGCACGTTCAACCTGAGCGCCTTCTACTACGACTATAAGGATCTGCAGGTCTCGGTCCTGCTCGACACCACCAAGGGCGGTCAGACCTTCAATGCCGGCAAGGCGACGATCTACGGCGTCGAAGCGGCGGCGGAGATCCAGCTCAGCCACAACGACCATTTCAGCGCGTCGTTCAACTATCTCCGCGCCCGGTATGACGAACTCCTGGCGCAGTTCAACGTCTTCACCGTGCCGGGCACGGGCCCCGATCTGAACGGCATCGGTGATCTGGACCCCAACACTCCGGGCATCCAGCAGCCGAACTTTAAGGGCAACCGGCCGCCTTTTTCGCCGAAGTACATCGTCACGATGGGCTATGACCACGTGTTCGATCTCGGCAGCGCCGGCACGATCACGGCGCGCGTCGATACGTTGTTCAAGAGTTCGTATTTCCTGGACTTCTTCAACTATCGCGACAGCGAGCAGAAGGCATACAGTCAGACCGGGTTGAGCGTGGAGTATAAGCCGCAGAACGAGCGCTTCACCGTTGCCGCGTTCGTCCGCAATCTCGAAAACATCCGGCCGCTGACCTACGGCAGCTTCCTATCGGCAGGGCCCGACGACGTTTACAACTGGCAGTTCGGTACGCCGCGTACCTATGGCGTGCGGGCAAGCGTGAAGTTCTGAACGATAGAGCGGCGCTTACGGCGTCGCCCTCTTCTTGTTTGGGGGGTGAAGGGGGAGGCCGGTGGCCTCCCCATTGTTTTTCAGGCGCCATCCGCGAACGCGGCGCCGGCGCCGTAGAAGCGCACGAGTCCGTCGCGGTCTACCGCGGCCGACGCCAACACGCAAAGCTGGACACCGAAACGAAGCGGCACGCGCGGGCTGACAGGAAGCTCGGTCAGTCGGCGGTCGCTTGCCGGATAATATTGGCGCCACAGCTCGGGAGGCTCGAATGGCTCCGGTGACGAGGGCAGAGGTGCCAAGCGCTCGGTCAGCGGCAGGCGCTCCATGCCGCCATGCTGCAGCACGAGCCAAGTCAGTTGCGCGCCGTCGCCGGTCTCCCAAAGCAACGACACCGAGTCCAGGTGGAGCGGCTTGCCGCCGATCTCGACCGGTGTCGGCAGCGGGAAGTGGAACCAGACATCCTTGCCCGCCCGGACCCGAAATGCGGAAAAGAAGCCGCGATGGAAGCCGACACCTTCGGACCAGTCCGCTCCGTCCACCGGACCGAGATACTCCGCGCCGCGCTCCTGCACCTGGACGGCGGCGGACGGGACCCAGTGGCGTGCGACGATCGCCATCAGGCCCAGGACGGGTCCATGCCCGGCCGCCACTTGATGCTGCATCCCGCACTCGGATGCTGGGGCTGCGGCGCGGGCTGGCCGGCAAGAAGCGCGTCGACCGCGCGGCGCATGTCTTCTCCGGTTACCGGCAGATCGGTCCGAAGCGGCGGCAGGCCGGGCACGGGCGGCCGGTTGATCTTCGGCCGGCTCGCGTCGAACTGCCCAGCGTAATAAAGCGTCCGGTCGGGCCCATAGAGGAAGAAGTCCGGCGTGCAGATCGCGTTATAGGCGAGCGCGACTTCCTGGCTTTCATCGTAGAGATAGGGAAAAGGAAGCTGCCGATCCCGCGCGAACGCCTGCATGTGGGCGAAGTCGTCCTCTGGGAATTCGGCGGGCCAGTTCGAGGAGATGGCGACGACCTGCAGCCCTCGCGGCCGATATTCCTGCGCGAACTCCACCAACCGGTCGATCATATGCAGGACGAAGGGGCAGTGATTGCAGATGAAAGCGACCAGCAGTGCAGGCTTGTCAGAGAATTCGGCGAGGGTGCGGGTTTGGCCGTCGGTGTCCGACAGCGCGAAATCGGGCGCGGAATCGCCAAGCCCCGTCATTCTCGAAAGTTTCAGCACTGCTTTCACCTTTCTCTAGAAATAGAATTCGTATTTTGATACGTCGCTAAGGAAAGAGCTGCAAGACGCGCCTGCCAGGAGAGGTTTGCCGATGGGCGAGAGGGCTGGACAAAGATGGAATCGTCGCGACTTCTTCGCCGGCGCGGCGCTGCTCGCGTTGGTGGTTGGCGTGCCGGCCGCGGCGGTCCGGCTCAGCGATCTGCCCGACGACGAAGCGCCGACCGATCGCCAGCGGGCGTTGATGCGCGAAGTTAGCCAGCTCGTCCTGCCGCGCACCGGAACTGCAGGCGCTGGAGACGTGGGCGTCGGCGATTTCGTTGTCCTGGCGTTGGTGCACGGGCTCGAAGGCTCGCGCACGTCGGCAGCCGGAGCTGCCACGCCGCAGTTCGTGCGCTTTCGGCGGCCCGACGGCTCGCTTCGCCAGCTAAGCTGGCTCGAAGACGAACTCGATCGGCGTAGCCGGGGCGACTTCCTGGCGCGCCCTATTGCGGTTCGATCGGAGGTGCTTGCGAAGCTGGACGCCGAAGCCTTTGCCAAGGACGTTCGGGACCACCCTTGGAAGACAGTCAAGGGACTGATCCTGACCGGTTACTACACATCGGAGACCGGCGGCTCGAAAGAGCTTCGCTACGAGCTGGTGCCGGGCCGCTGGGACCCCGACCTGCCGCTTCACCCGGGCGACCGCGCCTTTTCGAGCGACTGGACCGCGGTGGATTTCGGGTGATGGGAGCAGATAGCGTGCAGTTCGACGCGATTGTCGTCGGGTCCGGCATCACTGGCGGCTGGGCGGCCAAGGAACTGACCGAGGCCGGTCTGAAAGTGCTGATGATCGAGCGCGGGCGCAAGATCGAGCACCAGACCGACTATGAGACCGAGACCAAGGCGCCGTGGGACATGCCGTTCCGGGGGGTCGGCGATACCGAGCTCTACAAGCGCGATTATCCGGTGCAGATGCTCAACCGGCATTTTAACGAATTCACCCAGAACCACTTCGTCAACGATCGCGAGAACCCGTATTCGACCGAGGCGGGCACCGACTTCACCTGGTTCCGGAGCTATCAGCTCGGCGGCCGGTCGCTGACCTGGGGGCGGCAATCCTATCGCTGGTCCGACTATGATTTCGGCGCCAATGCGCGCGACGGGCACGGCACCGACTGGCCGATCCGCTATGCCGATCTCGCGCCCTGGTACGACAAGGTCGAGGAGTTCATCGGCGTGTCCGGCGCGGCCGAGGGGCTGCCCCAGCTTCCCGACGGCCGCTTCCAGCCGCCGATGGCGATGAACGTTGTCGAAAAGCATATCCGGGAGGTCGTCTCCGCCCGCTGGCCGGAGCGCAGATGGACGATCGGGCGGACCGCGAACCTCACACAAGGCAAGGACGACCAAGGGAGGTCGCCCTGCCAATACCGGTCGATCTGCGCGCGCGGCTGCTCCTACGGCGCCTATTTCTCGACCCAGAGCAGCACCTTGCCGGCGGCGGTGAAGACCGGCCGGCTCACGGTCGTCACCGATGCGGTGGTGGAAGCGGTGGAAGTCGATCAGCAGACGGGTCGCGCGACCGGCGTGCGCTATGTCGAGACCAAGACGAAACAGCGGGGGCGGGCGACGGCGCGGCTCGTCTTCCTCAACGCGGGGGCATTCAACAGCGTGCACGTGCTGCTGAACTCGGCGACGGAGCGCATGCCGCACGGCCTCGCCAACTCCAGCGGCGTGCTCGGTACCCACATCATGGATCACGCGAACACGCTGTCATCCATTGCGCTGATGCCGGGGTTCGAGGAGCACACCACGTTCGGTAACCGGCCGACCGGGATCATCGTGCCGCGCTATCGCAACATGGACCAGCTCGACGGGCAGGGGCACACGCGCGGCTTCTCGTTCCAGGGCGGGGCGTTCCAGAGCACATGGACCCGCGCCAAGCGCGAGGCGGGCATCGGCGCCGATTACAAGAACCGGATGCGCGAGCCGGGCATGTGGCGGGTCGTGCTGGTCGCGTTCGCCGATTGTGTGCCGCGGGCAAGCAACCGGCTGACGCTGGACCATAGCCGCACGGATGCGAACGGCCTGCCGCTGCTCAAGGTGCAGTTCGCGTTCGGCAAGGAAGAACATGCCGCGCTCGCCCAGGCCAAGGCCGAATCCGCCGAGATGCTGACGGCCGCCGGCGGCAACGTCATCATGGGGTTCGATACGCCGGGACCCGGCGGGACCGCGATTCACGAAATGGGCGGCGCGCGGATGGGCAGCGATCCGAAATCCTCGGTGCTCAACAAATGGAGCCAGGCGCACGACGTGCCGAACCTGTTCGTCACTGACGGGGCGCAGATGAGCTCCTCGGCCTGCCAGAACCCGTCGCTGACCTATATGGCGCTGACCGCGCGGGCCTGCGACGCAGCGGTGAAAATGCTGAAGGAAGGCGCGATTTGACGTCTTCGGCTCGGGCCGGCTGGGCGCCGGCAATCGCGGGGATGAGCGCGCGCCAGAAGTCGCTCGCCTTCTTCACCCTGATCGTCGCGCTGGTGCTGGAGATCGTCGACACGACGATCGTCAACACGGCTCTGCCCGCGATCCAGGCCGATTTCGGCGGCAGCAGCGCACATGCGCAATGGGTCGTCGTTGGCTATTCGCTGAGCTTTGCCGTGCTGCTGATGCTCGGCGGAAGGCTGGGCGACCTTTTCGGGTGCCGCGCGATGTTCTTGTTGGGCGTCGCCGGATTCACCGTCGCCTCGATTCTCTGCGGGGGTGCTCAGAATGCCGAGCAGCTGGTCTGGGCGCGCGTTCTGCAGGGCGCGGCGGGCGCGATCATGGGACCGCAAGTGCTGGCGCTCATCCAGATCCTCTACGAGCCCGTGGAGCGGATCGGCCGGCTCGCCTGGTTCGGGGTGATCGGTGGTCTTTCCGCGATCGCCGGTCCCATCCTGGGCGGATTGCTGATCGGCGCGAACCTGTTCGGCCTTGGCTGGAGAAGCGTGTTCCTGGTCAATGGGCCGATCGGTGTCATGGCGGTGATCGCGGGGCTGTTCCTGCTGCCCCGCGCCGAAACCAAGGGGAACGTTCGCCAGGTCGATCTTGTCGGCACTCTCCAGTTCGGCGGTGCGCTGGCCGCGCTGCTGTATCCGCTGGTTTGGGGCGAACGGCTGGAATGGCACTGGCCAATCGCCCTGTATCTCGGGGCTGCCGTAGTGCTGGCGTTGGCTGGCTGGCGTGGCCTCAAGCGGCGGGCCGCGGCAGGCGGTGCGGTTATCTTCGATCCCGCGCTGTTCGCGAACCACCCGTTTCGGCAGGGGCTGGTGGTCGCGATCACATTCTCGGCGGCGAACACCGGCTTTCTGTTCATCTTCGCCTACAGCCTGCAGCGGCAGCTCGGCTATAGCCCGCTGGAGACCGGTCTGATCCATATGCCGTTCAGCGCGGGCGTGATGTTCGGCATCGCCTTCATCGGCCGCCGCTTCCTGGCGCGCGCGGGCAAATATGTGCTGATCGGCGGGCTGGCGCTGATGGCGATGTTCGAGGGCGGCGCGCTTGTCTGGATCGCTGCGGGCGGGCCCGGCTTTGCGGTTCTGGTTCCGATGCTCGTGGCGGCGGGTGTCGGCATGGGCATGCTGTCGGGGCCGATCCCGCCGGTCACCGTCGCGCGGGTCGAGCGGCATCACGCCGGCGCGGCCAGCGGCATTCTGAAGACGGTGCAGCAGATGGGCGCCGCGATCGGCGTTGCGGTGATGGGCACGGTGTATTTCGCCTTTGCGGGGTGCGGCGTCGTTGCAGCGCTGGCCGTGCTCGAAACGCTGATCCTGCTCTGCTTCGTCATGACGGTTCGGCTGCCGTCCGACATCTTTCCGTCTTCCACGACGCATTCTGCCTAGGCAATAATATAACCGTGGTTCTAATTGTGATTGACTCGGCAATGAAGCGTTCGATACGACCACAGGGCGGGTCGTCGGACGTTGGCCCGTCCCATCCCCTTCGGAAGCCCCTTCAGTGAAGCAGCTCAGGATTCTCGTCATCGGCGGAGGCATTGGCGGGTTGACCGCGGCGATCGCGCTTGGGGCGCGGGGCTTTGCCGTCGACGTGATCGAGCGCGACCCGGACTGGAGCGTCTATGGCGTCGGCATCATCCAGCAGTCGAACGTCGTCCGCGCGATGGCGCAGCTCGGACTGCTCGACGATTATCTGGGCGCCGGCTTCGGGTTCGATTTCGTCGAAATCTATGCGCCCAGCGGTGATCGGATCGCGCGCGTGCCGTCGCCGCGGCTCGTCAAGGGCTGTCCGGCCAATGTCGGCATCGCTCGGCCGGCGCTGCACAAGGTGCTCGGCGAGCGCGCGAAGATGGCCGGCGCGACCGTTCGGCTGGGCGTGACGGCGCCCCGGCTGGATCAGGACGAAAGCGGCGTGACGGTGAGTTTTTCCGACGGATCGGAGGCCCGCTACGACATGGTCGTCGGAGCAGACGGCATTTATTCGGATACGCGCGCGATGCTGTTTCCGGACGCGCCGCGGCCCCAGTTCACCGGCCAGTCGGTGTGGCGGCACAATTTCCCGCGTGCGCCGGACATCGACGGCCTGCACGCCTATGAGGGCCGGATCGGCGTCGGGCTCGTGCCGCTCTCCGAAGCGCAGATGTACATGTATGTGACGACGCCGGAGCCCGGCAATCCGCGTTACCCGCGCGATGGGCTGGCGGCCGCGATGCGAGGCAAGCTCGCCGGCATGCCGCCCCGCATCGCTGCGCTTTCTGCCGACATCACCGACGATGACGGCGTGATCTATAAGCCGCTCGAGACCTTGATGCTGGGCGGCCCTTGGCACCGCGGGCGCGTTGTGCTGCTCGGCGACGCGGTTCATGCGAGCACGCCGCATCTGGGGCAGGGCGCCGGTATGGCGATCGAGGATGCGATCGTGCTGGCGGACGAGCTGACCCGCGCCGCGTCGCCGGACGAAGCATTCCAGGCCTATCGCGCGCGGCGGTTCGAGCGCTGCGAATACATCGTCTCAGCCTCGCGCGGGGTTTGCGACAGCCAGCTCGGGAAAGCGCCGCCGATCGACTATGCCGCGGTCACGCGCGGCATGTTCGAAACCCTGGCCCGACCGATCTGATTTCCGGGAGAGTGAAATGAGCCGAGTGACCGAAATCCGCTATGTCGGCTATGGCGTGCCCGATCTGGAGGCGGAGCGCGCTTTCTACCGCGACGATTGGGGCCTGCGCGAAGCGGCCGAGCGGGACGGCATGATCTATTTCGCCGCCGAAGGGTCGGACGAGCCGTTCGTCGTGCGGCTGCGCGCCTCGGACGACAAGCGCATCGACGTGATCGCGCTGGCGGCCGACACCCGCGCCGATGTGGATAAGCTGCACGGCAAAGTCGCCTCGGCGGCCTGCCGGATCGTCTTCGAGCCGCAAGAGCTGAACGGTTTCGGCGGCGGCTACGGCTTTCGCTTCTTCTCGCCCGACGGCCTTCCCTTCGAGATTTCGAGCGACGTCGAACGAGGCACGGCGCGGACGCTGGAGCGCTGGGAAGGCATCCCCCAGAAGATCAGCCACATCGTCATGCACTCGCCGGATCATCATGCGGCGGTGAAGTTCTTCACCGACGTACTGGGATTCAAGCTCAGCGACTGGCTCGGCGACTTCATGGCGTTCCTGCGCTGCAACGCCGCGCATCACCGGATCGCCTTCCTGCCGGGGCCGCCCTGCCTCAACCACGTGGCGTATGACATGCTGTCGGTCGACGACATGATGCGCGGCGTTTCGCGGCTGAAGAAGCGCGACATCGACATTCGCTGGGGCCCGGGACGGCACACCGCCGGCAACAACACCTTCAGCTATTTCGTGACGCCGAACGGCTTTGCGGTCGAATATACCTCGGAGCTTGAGGACGTCGATTTCGAAAGCCACGAGGCCAAGGTTCATACGCCCGGGCCGCAGGTCATGGATCAATGGGGGATCGGCGTCGGCGGGCCGCAGACGATGCCGCATCCGGAGCCGGACGCGGGCCTGTTCCAGCCGGCGGGTGCCTGAGCGATGGCGCTCTACGAACCGTTTTCCAACTATATCTGGAACCTCTCGGTCGCGATCGCGATGGAGAGCGGCGGGCAGATCGGCGAGATCGTCGACATGTGCCGGCCCATCCTCGACGCGGCCAAGTCGGGCGCCGACGCAGGCACGCCGCAGTTCATGGCGCAATGGGCGGCGATGGGCGACAAGCTCATCGCGCTTGCCGACGAGGACGAGGCGGCGGGCCGCGCCTTTTCGGCCTCGAACAAACTCGAGCGCGCGTCGCTCTACCTGATCACCGCCGAACGGATGCAGGGCCATGGCGCGCCCGGCCGCAAGGAGACCTATGCCAAGGCGCTGGCGGCGTTCGAACGTTCGACCCGGCTCGGCAAGCTCAATCGCGAACGGGTGGAAATCCCGCTTGGCAGCGGCACGATGCCGGCGCTCTACACGCGTGCCCCGGGCGAGGGCCGCAAGCCGGTCGTCGTCTATTGCAACGGCCTCGATAGCTGCAAGGAACTGCTTTACTGGTCGCGGCTGCCCGAGGCCCTGGCACGGCGGGGAATTTCGACCTTGTGCGTCGACCAGCCGGGCAGCGGCGAGGCGCTGCGGCTGCAGAACCTGCCGGTCGATCCCCACAGCGAAAGCTGGGCATCGAAGGCGGTCGACTGGCTGGAGCAGCAGCCGGACGTGGACCCCGCTCGGATCGGGATGACGGGCATTTCGCTGGGCGGCCACTTCGCGCCGCGCGCGGTCGCCTATGAGCCGCGCTTCGCCAGCGGCGCGGTCTGGGGCGCGAACCACAATTGGCGCGAAGTGCAGGACAAACGGCTCAAGCGCGAGGGGGAGAATCCGGTCCCGCATTACTGGGCGCATGTGATGTGGGCGTTCGGGGCGAAGGACATGGACGAGTTCCTCGCCAAGTCCACCGACATGAACCTTAACGGCCATATTGACCGGATCAAGGTGCCGTTCCTGGTCACGCACGGCGCGCACGACCGGCAGATCAGCGTCGGTTACGCCGACGATCTGTACGACCAGCTCGTCAATTCGTCGCGCCGCGAGAAGGTGATCTTCACCGAGCGCGAAGGCGGCGTCGAGCATGTCGGCGCCGACAACATGGCTTACGGCCGCGACTTGATCGCCGACTGGTTCGCCGAAACTCTGGGAGGCCGTACGCAATGACCACCGCTCCGTTCCGCCGCATCGTCACCGGGCACAATGAAGCCGGCGAGGCGGTCATCATCGAGGATGGTCCGCCGCCGCGCGTGTCGCAGATCGGCGGCGCGATCGGGCCGATGTTCTACGAGGTCTGGAACACGCGGGAAACGCCGGCGCGGATCGACCGCGCCTCGGGCGAGCCGCACGAAGATGGGATCGTGCTCGCGCCGCCGAAGAACGGCACCCGCATCCGCGTGCTCGAAATCCCGCCCGAAGGCGACCGCCTCGAAGGAATGAGCGAAGAAGAACGGCGCGCGCATTTCGCTGAGATCGGCGCCGCCGATGCGGTCGCAAGAAGCAGCCGCCACGCCTTCATGCACCGGACCGAGACGATCGATTACGGCATCGTTCTCGAGGGTGAGCTGGTGCTGATCATGGACGTGGGTGAGACGGTCGTGCGTGCGGGCGACATCGTGATCCAGCGCGGCACCAATCACGGCTGGGCCAACCGCTCCGACAGGAACTGCAGGATCGCCTTCATCCTGATCGACGGCGTTTTCGACGCCGACCTCGCTCGCCAATGAAGCTCGCAACCGAGCGAACGGGCAGCCCGGATGGCCGGCTGTTGGTCGTCTCGCGCGACCTGACGCGGGCAGCGGTGGCGCCGGCCGCAACCCTGCAAGCGGCGCTGGACGATTGGGCGGCGACCGCGCCGCGGCTCGAGGATGTTTATGACCGGCTGAACGAGGGCGCGGAACCGGGCTTCGCCTTCCGGCCTGAAGCGATGGCCGCACCGCTGCCGCGCGCGTGGCAGTGGCTCGACGGCTCGGCCTTCTCCTCGCACGGCGCGCTGATGCAGCGGGCGTTCAACCTGCCGCCGATCGAAACCGATCGCCCGTTGATGTACCAGGGCATGTCGCACCGGTTTTTGTCTGGCACGGACGACGTGCCACTGCCGTCCGAGGCCGACGGAATCGATTTTGAAGGCGAACTCGGCATTATCACCGATGCCGTGCCGATGGGCGTCAGCCCCGAAGAGGCGCTTGGGCATATCCGGCTCGCGATCCTGATCAACGACTGGTCGCTGCGCACCATTGCGCCGATCGAGATGAAGACCGGCTTCGGTTGGATCCAGGCGAAACCCGCGTGCAGCGTCGCGCCCGTTGCGGTCACGCTGGATGAACTGGGCAGCGATTGGACGAACGGCCGCATGGCGCTCAGGCTCGCGGTTGACCTCAATCGTCGGCGGTTCGGTGAGGTACCTGCGAGCGGCATGGATTATGGCTTCAATGACTTGGTTGCCCATGCCGCGCGGACGCGGGATCTGTGCGCGGGCACGATCATCGGTTCGGGCACCGTCTCGTCGCCGGACTACACCAACGCCGGCTCCTGCTGCATCGCCGAGCGCCGCGCGATCGAGATGATCGAGGCGGGCGCGCCGACCACGGGATTCATGCGCTTCGGCGACCGCGTCCGGATGGAAGCGTTGACGAGCGACGGCCGGCCCGTGTTCGGGCTCATCGACCAGCAGGTCGTAAAGGCCGTCTAGAGCGGCAGGCCGACGTAATTTTCCGCAATCGCCGTCTGCATCGCCGCCGAGCTCGCAACATAATCGAGTTCGGCAATCTGCATCGCGCGTTCGAAAGGCGTTGATTGCGGGAAAAGGTGCATCAGGTTGGTGAGTTGCCAACTGAACCGCTCCGATTTCCAGATGCGGCGCAGGGCGCGTTCGGCGTAGCCTTCGATCCCGCTCGCGTCGCCGTTCTTGTACCAGCCGATCAGCGCGTCGGAGAGGTAGGCGACGTCGGAGGCGGCAAGGTTCAGGCCCTTGGCGCCGGTCGGCGGCACGATGTGCGCGGCGTCGCCGGCCAGGAACAGCCGGCCGTGCCGCATCGTCTCGCAGACATAGGAGCGCAAGGGTGCGATCGACATTTCGAGCGCCGGCCCACGCACGATCGGGCGGCTGGAGAGCCCGGCGAAACGCTCGTCCAGCTCGTCCCACAGCCGCTCCTCGGACCAGTCCTCGACCTTGTCGGTCAGCGGCACCTGGACGTAATAGCGGCTGCGCGTCGGCGAGCGCATCGAGGCGAGCGCAAAGCCTTTCGGTCCCAGCGCATAGATCAGCTCGTCATGGCAGGGCGGCACGTCGGCAAGGATGCCGAGCCAGCCGAACGGATATTCGCGCTCATATTCGCGCAGCGCCGAAGCCGGAATCGCCTTGCGGGAGGCCCCGTGAAAGCCGTCGCAGCCGGCGATGAAATCGCAGTCGAGCCGGCGCTGCTCGCCGCCTGCCGACCAGGTGACCCAGGGCGCGTCGCTTTCCAGGTCGTGCAGCGCGACATCCTTCGCCTCATAGACGATCTGCAGCCCGCGCCCCGGCGCTGCGTCCATCAGGTCCCGCGTCACTTCGGTCTGGCCATAGACCGTTACGTGCCGGCCGGTCAGTCCCTTGATGTCGATGCGGATGAGCTGGTCGTCATGGGCGAGGTTGAAGCCATGCTCGACCATGCCCTCGGCCTTCATCTTCGCGTCGATGCCGAGGCGCGTCATCAGACCGGTGGTCACGGTCTCCAGCACGCCGGCGCGGATGCGCGAGAGCACGTACTCGGCCGACTGGCGCTCCAGCACGACCACGTCGATGCCCTCGGCGCGCAGCAGATGGCCGAGCAGCAGGCCCGCCGGGCCGGCGCCGATGATCGCGACTTGGGTCTTCACGCGAGCTGCTTTTCGAGCTGGTCGAGCACGCGGTAGCAGTCGATCACCTGCGCGACCGAGCTGTTCGGCTCGCGGCCCTCGCGGATCGCGGCGACGAACTCGCGGTCCTGCAACTCGATGCCGTTCATCGACACGTCGACCTTGCTGACGTCGACCGGCTCTTCCTTGCCCGTGACGAGATCGTCGTAGCGCGCGATCCAGGTGCCGTTGTCGCAGATGTAGCGGAAGAAGGTGCCGAGCGGGCCGTCATTGTTGAACGACAGCGACAGGGTGCAGATGGCGCCCGTCTCGCTCTTCAGCTGGATCGACATGTCCATCGCGATGCCGAGCTCGGGGTGAAGCGGCCCCTGGATCGCGTTCGCCTGGACGATCTTGCCGGCCTGATAGGCGAACAGGTCGACGGTGTGCGCGGCGTGGTGCCACAGCAGGTGGTCGGTCCAGGATCGGGGCTGGCCGAGTGCGTTCAGATTCTTCCGCCGGAAGAAATAGGTCTGCACGTCCATCTGCTGGACGGCGATCTCGCCGGCCTTGATCTTGTTGTGGATGTACTGATGTGACGGGTTGAAGCGGCGGGTATGGCCGACCATCGCGACCAGCCCGGTTTCCCGCTGCTTGGCGAGTACGGCCTCGCCGTCCGCCAGGCTGTCGCAGAGCGGGATTTCGACCTGCACATGCTTGCCGGCATTCATGCAGGCGATGGCTTGGGCCGCGTGCATCTGGGTCGGCGTGCACAGGATCACCGCATCGACATCGTCGCGGGCGAGGGCGTCGTCCAGCTCTGTCGAATGATGCTTCGCGCCGTATTTGGCGGCGACCTCCGCGGCCTGTTCGGCGGTGCGGCTGACGATCGAGACGATCTCGACGCCCGGGATGTTCTTCAGGCCGTCAAGGTGCTTGATGCCGAACGCGCCGGCGCCGGCAAGGGCTATTCTCATGGGGTGGGCTCCAGAACGATATGGCCGACGGCCGTGTTGGAAGCGGGCACGTGATAGTGCCGGTGCAGGCAGCGGGTGGCGCGCCCGAGGGCGCCGCGCATGATCAGCCACATGACGAGCTCGATGCCTTCGGAGCCGGTCTCGCGGAGATATTCGATATGCGGAATATGGCGGAGCGCGTGGGAGTCTCCGATCAGCCCGTCCAGGAAGCGATTGTCCCATTCCGCATTGATCAGTCCGGCGCGGGGGCCCTGGAGCTGGTGGCTCATGCCGCCGGTGCCCCAGACCTGCACGTTGAGGTCCTCGGGAAAGCTCTCGACGGCGCGCGCGATCGCCTCGCCCAATGCCCAGCAGCGATTGCCGGAGGGCGGCGGGTAGGTGACGACGTTGACCGCGAGCGGCACCACCTTGACCGGCCACGCCTCGGGCTGTCCGAACATCAGCGACAGCGGCACGGTGAGGCCGTGATCGACATCCATCTCGTTGATGATGGTCATGTCGAATTCGTCGAGGATCAGGCTCTGCGCGATGTGCCAGGCAAGGTCGGGATGGCCGATCACGTCGGGCACCGGGCGCGGGCCCCAGCCTTCGTCGGCCGGCTTGTAGCGCTCGCCGCAGCCGATCGCGAAGGTCGGGATGATCTTCATGTCGAAGGCGGAAGCGTGGTCGTTATAGACCAGGATCACCACGTCGGGCTTCTCTTGCCCGATCCAGTTCTTCGTCCAGTCATAGCCGGCGAAGACAGGCTTCCAGTAATCCTGCTCCGCCTTGCCGAGATCGAGCGCGGCGCCGATCGCAGGGACGTGGCTGGTGGCGACGCCGGCAGTGATGCGCGCCATGATCAGCGTCCCTCCTTCAGGGAACGCACGCCTTCGGGCGAGCGGCCGCCGGCGACCATCATCGCCTGGTAATCCTCTGGCGACATACCGGTCATCGTGCCCACCGCCTGCAGGAAGCTCAGCCCGTCGGTCGAAAAGACCTTGGCGAGGAAATAGATGTTGCCCCCCAGATCGAGCAGCCGGTTATAGTCGCGGGCGAGCACAGCTTCCTTCTGCTCGTCTGTCAGCGACCAGTCGGCGAGATAGGCGCGCTCGTCCGCCTTCCACCGCTCGCGGTTCTCGGCCTTCATCAGGCTCATGCAGAATTGATTGAGGTGATAACCCTGCCGGGCCCGCTTTGCCGTATAGACACGGGTGCCCGGAATGTCTTCGAACTCGGCGAGATAGGCGTGAATGTCCTTGGGCGCGCTCATGCCGCTGCGTCCCGGACGCCGGCGCTTGCGCGGATGGCGCGGGCGATGATCTGGCGGGCGCGGACGCCGCCTTGATCGATATTATAGCTTTGCAGCTTCAGGTCCGGATTGGCTTCGATCGAGCGCTGCTGCGCTTCGAGGATCACGATGTCCTCGGCAAACACGCCGCCCTGCGCGCGCTTGAACCGCTTGCCGAAGCCGGTGTCGGCCAGGTCGAAGTTCCGCGCCATGCCCCAGAAATAGTGCATGCTCGTCTCGCTCTCCGGCGTCATCGAGTCGATCACGAAGCCGCGCACGCCCTGATCGTGCTCCTCGATCGTGGCGCCGGCGCCGACGGGCGCCACGCCGACGTCGATGATCACCGACGAAGGCAGGATGAACTCGCAAATCTGCCAGCGATCGACGGCGCCGGGCTTCTTCAGCGCCCCGCGCCAGAAGGGCGGCGCATCGACATTGGGCATCCAGCGCGACACCAACACCCGGTCGCCCTCGACGCGCGTGTCGATCGGCACTTCCATCAGCTCGGCCTGGCCGATCGAGCCCGCATGGACGTGCGTCTCGTGCGTGAGGTCCATCAGATTGTCGATCATCAGCCGGTAATCGGCGCGAACGTGATTGTAGCCGCCTTCGAAAGCCCAGCCGGTCGCCGAGCAGGGCCATAAATCGGGGATCAGCGCTGGGTCCGCGATCGCGCGCTCCCCGACCCACACCCAGACGAACCGGTGCTTTTCGGCCACCGCGAAGGTCTCGACGCAGATGCGGCGGTTCACGGGATCACCCTTCAGCGGCATTTCTTCCGCAAAGCCGTCCGCGCCGAGCTTGAGGCCGTGATAGCGGCAGCGGATGGAATCGCCTTCGCGGATGCCGAGCGACAGCGGCAGCAGCCGGTGCGGGCAGGCATCGCGCATCGCCACGACCGAGCGATCGAGATTGCGGTAGAACATCATCGGCACGCCGCAGATCGTGCGAGCCAGCGGCGCCTGGTCCACCTCATGGTCCCAGCCGGCCACATACCAGGCGTTCGCGACCCATGTCATGTGGCGGGGGCCCAGGGGAACGACAAAGGCGCTTCCCGAAACGCGAAACGGTCGAGGTGGCTCGCGACGGCGCCCTTCAACCCGTTCAGTTGTTCGAGCGAAGTCGCGTCGATCCGCACTTCCAGGACATCGGCTCTCGCCTGAAAGGTGACGATCGCGTCACCCGGGTGGTGGGCGCCGCGTGCGTCCTTGGGGAACACGACCCGTCCGTGCTCTGGTGTGAAGCTCACCTCAAGATTGTGCGCCCAATGCTTGCACAGCTGCTGGATGTAACGGCTCGCGTTGACCGTGGGGACAAGGGCAGTCGCGGAATGGCTCACAGGTCTCGCTCCTTCAAAGCAACATCGAGGCGTGGAAAAACGCGGCGGGCATTGCCTTCGAAGATCGCGTGGCGTTGCTCGGCGCTGATCGGCAGCGCGTCGACATAGCGCTTGGTGTCATCGAAATAGTGGCCGGTCTCGGGATCGATGCCGCGCACCGCGCCGACCATTTCCGATCCGAACAGGATGTTCTTGGTGTCGATCACCTCGGCGAGCAGGTCGATGCCCGGCTGGTGATAGACGCAGGTATCGAAGAACACGTTGTTCATCACATGCCCGTCGAGCGCGGGCTTTTTGAGCATGTCGGCGAGCCCGCGATAACGGCCCCAGTGATAAGGCACCGCGCCACCGCCATGCGGGATGATGAAGCGAAGCGTCGGGAAGCGGGCGAACAGGTCGCCTTCGATCAGCTGCATGAAGGCGATCGTGTCGGCAGCGATGTAGAAGGCGCCGGTGGCGTGCAGGCCGGGATTGCAAGAGCCGGAGACGTGGATCATCGCCGGCACGTCCAGCTCGACCATCTTCTCGTAGAAGGGGAACCAATAGGGATCGGTCAGCGGCGGCGACTGGAAATGGCCGCCTCCCGGATCGGGATTGAGATTGCAGCCGATAAAGCCGAGTTGGGTGACGCAGCGCTCCAGCTCTGCGATCGAAGTGGTGAGATCGGTGTCGGGCGATTGCGGCAGCATGCACACGCCGGCGAAGACCTCCGGAAACAGGTCGACGACGCGCTTGATCAGGTCGTTGTTGGCGCGGCTCCAGGCGAGGCTGACCCCGGCGTCGCCGACATGATGCGCCATTGCGGACGCGCGGGGTGAGAAGATGGTCATGTCCGCGCCGCGCTCGCGGATCAGGCGGAGCTGATTCTGTTCGATCGTCTCGCGAATCTCGTCGTCGCTGATCGCCGGATAGGCCGGGGGTGTGCCGCCGGACTTGAACGCCGCCTTCTGCGCGTCGCGCCAGTCGTTATGGGGGGCGGGGGCGGTCGTGTAATGGCCGTGGCAATCGATGATCATGCAGCCTTCGCTTTCGAGAGGATGCGAGCAAGCTTCGCCTTCAGACCCACAGGCGCGCCGCCGATGCGGCCGAGCGCGCGCTGCCATTTGACCGTCGCGCGGGTCATGATCCCGGAGCTGCCAAGCTGGTTGAGTGTCTTTACGACCTCTTCCATCTCGGCGGCGCGGCGGAGGCCATGCACGAGCATGCGGTCGAGATTATAGTCTGCGCGGCGAAGCCAGTCGGCGCCCGGCCAGCTCGCGTCCAGCGAAGCGAGGACGTGCTCGCGCACGCCAGCGGCTTCTGCGGCTGTCATGCATTCGGCGGTGAGCGCCTCGAGGCCCTTGATCATGATCGAGCGGATCATCTTGATCGCGGACGCCGCGCCGACAGGCCCGTCGATCCGCTGCACGTTGGTGAAACCGATCCGGGCGAGCGCCGTCATGCCGGCCTCGGCATGCGGCCCGCTGACGAGCAGGGGCGCCGCCGTCAATTGCGGCCGAACCGGCGACATCACCGCGACATCGAGATAGCGGCCGCCCGCGCGCTCGATCAGCATAGCGGCGCCGCGCTTGGTCTGCGGCGCGACGCTGTTCAGGTCGCAGTAGAGCGCTTGGGCGCGAAGCGACGGCACGACGCTTTCCGCGGCCGCGAGCGCTTGATCGGCCGTCACGAGCGACAGGATGACGGATGCGCCGGCCGCGGCCTCCGCTGGGTCGGCGTGGCCCGATACGCCGGCCTTCGCATAATCCGCTTGCTTCGCACTGCGGGTCGCGCTGGCGTCGGTCTTGATGTCGAAGGCGTGGAAGGAAGCAGGCGGGATCGCCGCGCCCTCGACGAATGCCGTTGCGGCTTCGCCAAAGCCGATCAACGCGACCTTTGCGTCCTCTTCCATGACGTTGTGGTGCGTCACGGCTCGCGGCAGCGCCAATCGGAATGAAGGCGGAGCTATTCGATTTCCGGAACCTTGTTGCTCAATGCCGTTTCCTTGAGCGTCTCGACAAATGCGCGCTGCAGTCGGGTCGGCCGCCATTCCGCGCGGCTGATCACGCCGATCGTGCGTTCGGCATGGGGCAGTTCGGCCCGAAGGATGGTCAACAACCCGGTGCGGAGTTCGAGTGCGATCTGGTCCGGGGACAACAAAGTCAGCGAGTTGCTGTCGAGCAGGATGCCGCGGATGGCCATGACCGACCCGCATTCGATCGGTGCGGCAGGCAGGGGGCGGCCCTCGAACAACTGGAGCCAATGCGCGCGAAGCGGCGAGCCCTCCCGTCCAACGATCCAGGGATAGGCGCCCAGTTCGTCCAGCGTCAGCCGATCCGAACCGCCGAGCGGATGTCCCTTGCGTGCGGCGATGACGAGCCGATCGACGAACAAGGGCTGCTGCTCCAGATCGGGCGGGCAGGGATCGCGGAGCGCCCCGATCATGATCTCGATCCGCCCTTCGCGCAGCGGTTCGACGAGCTCGCCATAGGAGCCTTCCGCGATGTCGAAGCGGAACGAAGGTGCGGCGCGGATCATGCGCGAGATGGCGGCGGGCAGGAGCAGCGCCCGGCAGAGCGGCATCGCGCCGATCGCGATTTCGCCGCCGCCCTGATCGCCGGCGAGATCCCGCCGCGCGGCCAGCAGCTCCGCTCCGGCGAGCCGAAAGCCGCGCGTCAGCCTGAGGCCATGTTCGGTGAGCGCCACGCGTTGGCCGCGGCGCTCGGCAAGCGGCAAGGCGCAGATCGTTTCCAGCTCCCGCACGGCCCGGTGCAGCGCGGGCTGGGACGTGCCGGTGGCGCGCGCGGCGCCCAAAAAGCTGCCGCCGTCAGCCAGGCTCAGCAGCGCCCGGACCTGCGTGGACGTGACCAGGTTCTCGGGCCGCTGGAAACCGCGCCTGCCGGTGCGCGGCAGGCTGCGGAATGTGGAGGCGAGCCGGGCCAGGGCGGGGCGGACGCGTTCCAGCACGAGTTCGCCTTCCGCCGTCGGCCGCATGCCGTCGGCGGCGCGTTCGAACAGCCGCGCCTCGAACTGCTCTTCGAGCTTCGCCAGTCCTTGCGCCAGCGCTGGCTGCGATAGCCCGATCGCTTCCGCGGCGGCGCTCATGCTGCCGCGTTCCTCGATGGCGGGAAGCGCGCGCAGATGGCGGAGATTATAGGCGAAGCCGTCCAGCACGTCGGCCCACACTATCGCAAAAACTTATACGTGCCACGGATTTCCGAATTGTCCTTTCTGGATGGTGCGCCCACGCTTTCCGATGAGCATGGAGGCGTAAATGGCAGGCGTTGTGGTGAGGGAAATTCAGCGTGCCCCGCTCGACGTGATCGACGGGCTCGGGGCCGCCGGCGTCGCGACGGTGCACGAAGCGCAGGGCCGGACCGGCCTGATGGCCTGCCGAATGCGCCCGATCTACCCCGGCGCCCGCATCGCCGGATCGGCGGTGACGATCTCTGCGCCCCCCGGCGACAATTGGATGGTCCATGTCGCGATCGAGCAATTGAAGGAAGGCGACATTCTGGTGCTCGCGCCGACCAGCCCGTGCGAGGACGGCTATTTCGGCGATCTCTTGGCGACCTCGGCAGTGGCGCGTGGGTGCCGCGGGCTGGTGATCGACGCCGGCGTACGCGACGTGCGGGACCTGACGGCGATGGGCTTTCCGGTCTGGTCGAAGGCCGTGTTCGCACAAGGCACGGTCAAGGCGACATTGGGGTCGGTCAATGTGCCGATCGTCTGCGCGGGTGCTGCGGTGAACCCGGGCGACGTGATTGTCGCTGACGACGACGGCGTCTGCATCGTGCCGCGCGCGGATGCGGCTGCTGTGCTTGAGAAGGCGCAGGCGCGCGAGGCGAACGAGGAAGCGAAGCGCAAGCGCCTCGCGGCCGGCGAGCTCGGCCTCGACATCTACGATATGCGCGGCAAGCTCGCCGAGATGGGCCTCAAATATGTCTGACGGCGTACGGTGCATGTGGATGCGCGGCGGCACGTCGAAGGGCGCGTTCTTCCTGAAGGACGATCTGCCGGCCGATACGGCGGCCCGCGATGCGTTCCTGCTGCGCATCATGGGATCGCCTGATCCCCGCCAGATCGACGGCATGGGCGGTGCCGATCCGCTAACCTCGAAAGTTGCGGTGGTCTCAAAATCCGATAGGCCTGGCGTCGATGTCGACTATCTCTTTCTGCAGGTTTTCGTCGATCAGCCGATCGTCACTGACAGCCAGAATTGCGGCAACATGCTTGCCGGCGTCGGGCCGTTTGCAATCGAACGTGAGCTGATCCAGGCCGTAGACGGCGAGACGCGTGTCGCGATCTTCATGGAGAATACCGGCCAGGTCGCGGTTGCCACGGTGCAGACACCTGGCGGCCAAGTCGCCTATGAAGGCCATGCGGCGATCAGCGGCGTGCCGGGCACGGCTGCGCCGATCCCGCTCGCGTTTCGCGATACTGCAGGGTCGAGCTGCGGCGCCCTGCTGCCGACGGGCAATGGGGTAGACGAGATCGACGGCGTGCGCTGCACGCTGATTGATAACGGCATGCCATGCGTGGTCTTTCTGGCAAGCGATGTCGGCATCGCCGGCTATGAGGATCGCGACACGCTCGACGCCGACGTGGCGATGAAGGCGAAAGTGGAGGCGATCCGCCTGAAGGCCGGGCCGATGATGAACTTGGGGAATGTCAGCGAGAAGTCGGTGCCCAAGATGATGCTGGTTGCCGCTCCCAAGGAAGGCGGCGCCATCGCGGTGCGCTCGCTGATCCCGCACCGCATCCACGCCTCAATCGGCGTGCTCGGCGCAGTGAGCGTCGCCACGGCCTGCCTGATCGAAGGTTCGCCCGCTGCCCAAGTTGCGCAGGTCCCAGGAGGGCGCAGCAAGAAGCTGGGGGTCGAGCACCCGACCGGCGCCACCGAATGCGTTGTGACGGTGGACGAGGGCGGGCAGCCGATCGAGGCCGGCATGCTCCGCACGGCACGCAAGCTGATGGACGGAGTTGTTTTCGCATGAAGGACGAACAGGGTCGGGTCCGCAGTTGGACGCTTGAGCCGTCCAAAGCGCGATACACGCCGCCGCCGGGCGCGGTCGATGCGCATTGCCACGTGTTCGGGCCGGCGGCAGCGTTTCCGTTCAGCGCCAAAGCCAAATACCAGCCGCAGGACGCGGGTCCCGAGGCGCTGTTCGCGCTGCGCGACCATCTCGGCTTGGCGCGCAACGTGATCGTGCAGGCGAGCTGCCACGGCACCGACAATGGCGCGACGCTGAACGGCATCGCCAAGTCGGCGAGGCGTGCGCGCGGTGTCGCTGTCGTCGATCCCGCGATTTCCGATGCGGAGCTGGACCGGCTGCACCAAGGCGGCATCCGCGGCGTGCGCTTCAACTTTCTGAAGCGGCTGGTGGACGACGCCCCCAAGGAAAAATTCCTGGATGTGGCCCGCCGAATCCGGCGGCTCGGCTGGCACGTGGTGGTCTATTTCGAAGCCGACATCATCGACGAGATGCGGCCGTTCCTTGCGGCCATTCCGGTGCCGATCGTGATCGACCATATGGGGCGGCCCGACGTCGCGCAGGGGCCGGACGGGCCCGACATGCGCGCGTTCCGCTCGCTGCTCGACAGCCGAGGCGACCTCTGGACTAAAGTGACTTGTCCCGACCGGCTCGACGCCAACGGACCGCCGTACGAAGACTTCGTCGCGGCCGTGCGCCCGCTGGTCGAAGACTATCCGGACCGCGTGTTGTGGGGCACCGACTGGCCGCATCCAAATATGGAAAGTAACATTCCCAATGACGGCGCGCTGGTCGACGTCATCCCGCGGATCGCGCCAACTCCGGAACTGCAGCGCAAGCTGCTCGTCGACAATCCGATGCGTCTGTACTGGCCCGAGGAATGCTGAAGCGCCGCGTCGGCCCATTCAAGGTCAATGCGATCGGGCTCGGCTGCATGTCCCTGAGTCACGCCTATGGCTCGCCGCCGCCACGCGAGGGCGCGGTGCGGCTGCTCAACCGCGCGCTCGATCTCGGTTATGACTTCCTGGACACCGCCGCGCTATACGGCTTCGGCGCGAATGAAACGCTGCTGGGCGAAGCGATCGGGCATCGCCGTTCCGAATATGTGCTCGCATCCAAGTGCGGGATGACAGGCGTCGACGGCAAGCGCGTGATCGACGGCCGACCCGAAACGCTGCTGCGCACGATCGACGAAAGTCTCACACGGCTGAAGACCGACGTGATTGATCTCTATTACCTCCATCGCTGGGACAAATCGGTGCCGGTCGAAGAGTCGGTCGGCGCGCTCGCCCGGATGGTCGAGGCGGGGAAGGTCCGCGCGATAGGGCTCAGCGAGGTGTCCGCCGCGACGCTTCGCAAGGCGCACGCCGTCCACCCGATCGCCGCGGTCCAGAACGAGTATTCGCCTTGGTCGCGCAACGTGGAGCTGGGCGTGCTCAATGCGACACGGGATTTGGACGCTGCGCTGGTGGCCTTTTCGCCGGTCGCCCGCGGATTTTTCGCAGGTGCGGTGCATTCGCCTGATCAGTTCGAAGAACGGGATATCCGTCGCGGCATGCCACGGTTTCAGAGCCCGAATCTCGAGCGCAATCTTGTACTCTTTAAGCGTTTTCAAGCGATTGCAGACCACGCTGGCTGCACTCCGGCTCAGCTTTCGCTCGCTTGGGTGCTGTCGCGCGGCGACCATGTGGTCGCGATCCCGGGGACGACGTCGATGATGCATCTGGAGGAGAATTTCCGGCCCGCGGACGTGCGCCCTGATGTCCTTAGGCAGGCGGATCATTTGCTTACGAAGGCAGCGATTGCCGGCCCGCGCTATCCAGCGGCCACGCAGGCCGAGATCGATACCGAGGAGTTTCTCGAGGCTTAGCTTGGTGCTTAGCGGCGGGGCGGGCCAGGCCCGCGCTCAGCACGT
This sequence comes from Sphingomonas tabacisoli, assembly GCF_042678385.1. Taxonomy (NCBI): domain Bacteria; kingdom Pseudomonadati; phylum Pseudomonadota; class Alphaproteobacteria; order Sphingomonadales; family Sphingomonadaceae; genus Sphingomonas; species Sphingomonas tabacisoli. The sequence goes on along the minus strand of NZ_JBHUDY010000001.1, from coordinate 2,114,165 downwards.
CATACGCCGCGTCTTCAACGGCGGCGAAGTGCGTTGCGCAGATTTCCGTCGGCTTCGTCGAGCGCCGCTTCGTCTCGGCCGAGCGCGATCAACACGGCGCGCTTGATGCTGCCGCCGGATGCCGTGAGCGCGGTCTCGGCCGTCGCGCGATCGGTTTCGGCGATCTGTGCGACGATCGCGGCCGCCCGGGATTGGAGCTTTGCGTTGGAGAGGCGCATCTCGACCATCAGGCCGGCATGAACACGGCCCAATCGCAGCATGATCGCGGTGGAAAGGGTGTTCAGCGCGATCTTCTGGGCCGTTCCTGCCTTCATCCGGGTGGAGCCGGCGACGACTTCCGGGCCGGTGAGAAGCGGGATCGGGTGATCGGACGCGGACAGCAACGGCGTGCCCGCGTTGCTGGCCAGGCCGATAGTCAATGCGCCGGCAGTTCGCGCGGCGCCGATAGCCGCAACCGTGAATGGCGTGCGGCCGCTTGCTGCGACGCCGATGACGACATCGGCCGGGGCCGGGGCGGCCTTACGGATCGCGGCCTCGGCGGCGGCGGTATCGTCCTCGGCGCCCTCCACGCTTTCCAGCATCGCGTCCATGCCGCCCGCAAGCGCATAGACAGTGCGGCTCCAGTCATAGGTCGGGCCGAGCTCTACGCCGTCGAGCACTGCCAGCCGGCCGGACGTGCCGGCGCCGCAATAGATCAGCCGGCCGTTCTTGCGCAGTCGTGCCGCCGCCGCGTCCGCGGCCTCGGCAATCGCATCGCTGGCGGCCTGCACCGCGGCTGCGGCGGCGAGCTGGCCCTCCAGTATGGCGGCCACCGCGTCGGCGGTGGGCCATAGATCGAGATCGGAATAACGAGGGCTGATCCGCTCCGTCGACAAGGCGCGCACTCCTGTTGCGGACCTGTGTCTATGCCTCAATGTCATAGCGGTGCCATATCTTCTTAGCGTAACGGTGCGAAGATTGGGCTAAGCGCATCGCGGAACGATGGACTATTATCTGGGCATCGACGCCGGCGGCACGCACACACGCGCGCGCCTGGTAACGGACGACGGCACCGTCGTCGGCACTGGCGAGGGCGGCCCGGGCAATACCGGGCTCGGCCTGAACGAGGCGCTTGGCGCGGTCGCGGACGCTTATATGCAGGCGCTGAGACAAGCGGGGCTCGATGAAAGTCATTTCCCCGCCATCCGCGCCGGGCTGGGCATTGCCGGGCTGAACCGGCGCGGCGTTCTGCCGGGGCTGCAGGAGCATGATTTCCCGTTTCGCTCGATTGCGTTCGCCAGCGACGCGGCGATCGCCAATCTGGGCGCGCATGCCGGCGGCGACGGTGCGATCGTGATCGTCGGGACCGGCAGCATCGGCTTCGCGCGGGTGGGCGACCAGGTTCATACGATCGGCGGCTACGGATTTCCGATTTCGGACGAAGGCAGCGGCGCCGACCTTGGGCTGCGCGCGATCCGGCAATCGCTCTGGGCCCGCGACGGGCGCATTCCGCATAGCGCCATGACTGAAGCCGTGCTCGACCATTTCCACGGCAAGCCCAGCGAGATCGTCGCCTGGACCGGGCGGGCCACACCAGCCGATTACGCCGCCTTCGCGCCGATCGTGATGGACTATGCGGGCGAGGGCGATCCGGTGGCGGAAGCCATCGTGCAGGAAGCCGCGCTGCGCATCGACCGGCTGATCCGCGTCCTGCTCGACCGCGGCGCGCCGAGCTGCTGCCTGATGGGCGGCGTGGCCGCGCGCATGCGCGACTGGCTGGCGGCCAGCATCCGCGAGCGGCTGACGGAGCCGCTGGGCGACGCATTGGACGGCGCGATCCTGCTCGCCCGCACGCGAGCAGTGGAAAAGGAAGCGGCTTAAGAAGGCGTCACAGCCGCGCCACGCGGCGGCTTCAACTTCGGTAGCCGACCCTGTAAGCCCGACCCGGATGAACCTGCGTCACATCGAAATCTTCCACGCAGTCTATGTGAATGGCTCGGTCAGTGCCGCGGCACGTGCGCTGAACGTGTCGCAGCCTTCCGTGTCGAAGATGCTGCGCCACGCGGAATCGCTGCTTGGCTTCAACCTGTTCCAGCGCACCAATGGCGGGCTCGTGCCCACCGAAGATGCGCATGTGCTGTTCGCGGACGTCAGCGAGATACAGGATCGCGTGTACGCGTTGCGCGAGGCGGGACGTAACCTGAAGCGGGGCGTGGGCGGCGTGCTGCGCATCTCTGCATTGCCGTCGCTGGCGTTGAGCGCGCTGCCGACGGCCGTGGCGCGGTTCATGCGCAATCACGAGAATGTCAGGTTCGATCTGCAGACCGTCCATCACGACGATCTGCTGAGGAAGCTCTACGAGCGCGAGACGGACGTCGCGATCGCCTATCAGGTGCCGCCGTCGACGCCGATCGGCAACCGCTGGCTGGGCGAGGGCGAGCTGGTGCTGCTGTATCGGGAAGAGGATATGCCCGATGCGCCGCCGTCTCTGGAGCTCGACGTTTTGCGCGGAAAGCCGTTCATCAGCCTGGCCGCGAGCGGTCCGATCGGCGCACTGTTCAGCCAGGAGCTTCAGCGTCGCGATCTGGAGCTGAACGAAGTCGTCTCGGCACGGACTTTCTACATTGCATGCGCGCTGGTTCGGCAAGGTGTGGGCATGACGGTGGTCGACAACTTTACGGCGCAGGCCTGGATGGCGCCCGGCCTGTCGATGCGCCCGCTGAAGCCCCGGCTGACCTTCGACATCCAGGCGATGTTCCTGATCAACCGCCCGCCCGGCGCGCTCGCCTGCGGCTTCCTGAACACATTGGCCGGCGTGATCGACGAACTATAACGGCAGGCTATGCCGAGCGCCGCACTCGCTATGCGGCGGCTTCCGATCGCGCGCGATACGGCTGTGCGCGATGATCCCAGGCCCTTTTCTCCTCTATCTTGGTCACAGCGACGATTCCGTTGCGATCAAGACCTCGCGCGGATTGGCCGAGTTTCGCCGCGACGACTGCGTCGGCGAATTCCGTCATGACGACTGCCCGTTGACGCTCGGCCTGCCGCGGATGCGCATGGCGCAGGCCGCCGCGGCCGGCGCGCGGACGATGGTGCTCGGCATCGCCAGCGCCGGCGGCCGGCTCGGAGCCGATCTCGTCGCGGATGCGGCGGCAGCGCTCGAGGTCGGGATGAATGTCGCGGCCGGGCTGCACGAGCGGCTGCGGAACGAGCCGCGGCTGGTGCAAATGGCGGCCGAGCGGGGGCTGCAATTGTTCGACGTGCGCGACCCGCCGGCGGACCTGACCGTCGGCAAGGGCTATCCGCGCGCCGGCCACCGATTGCTGACCGTCGGTACCGACTGCTCGGTCGGCAAGATGTATTCGACGCTGGCGCTGACGAAAGCGCTGCGGGCGCGGGGCGTCACCGCCGATTTCCGCGCGACCGGGCAGACCGGCATCCTGATCGCAGGCGAGGGCGTGCCGGTCGATGCGGTGGTCGCCGATTTCATCTCGGGCGCGATCGAGCGGCTGGCTCCGGCGCGGCACGATGGCGGCTGGGATTTGATCGAAGGTCAGGGATCGCTGTTCCACCCATCCTTCGCCGGCGTTTCCCTGGGTCTGCTGCACGGCGCGCAGCCGGAGGCGCTGGTGCTCTGCGACGAGCCCGGGCGCGCGCACATGCGCGGCATACCCGGCCGCCCGACGCCGGGCCTCGCCGAAACGCTGGAGCGCAATCTGGAAGCCGCGCGCGTGACCAACCCCGATGTCCGCGCCGTCGGCGTATGCGTCAACACGTCCCGAATGGACGGGCCGGAAGCGCTTCGCCTTTGCGGGCAGATCGAGGACGAGCTGGGATTGCCTTGCACCGATCCGGTCGCCCACGGCGCGGAAGCCATTATCGACAGATTGCTATGCGTCGAACCCTCAGCGCTCGCCACGACCGCTTCGCACTGACGCGGCCGTTCCGCATCTCCCGCGGCGTCAAGACCGCGGCGGATGTCGTGACGGTGGCTATCGGCGAAGGGGATGTCGTCGGGCGCGGGGAGGGTGTTCCCTATGCCCGTTACGGCGAGAGCATCGAGAGCGCGCTCGCCCAGATTGAGGCGGCACGGGACTTCATCGAGAATGGCGGCGACAGGCGCGCGCTGCTCGCTCAGCTCCCCGCCGGCGCGGCCCGTAACGCGATCGACTGCGCATTGTGGGACCTGGAAGCGCGGCTGTCCGGCGAAAGCGTAGCGTCGATGATCGGCGCGTCCGAGCCCGAACGGCTGGCGAGCGCGCTGACGATCGTCATCGATGCGCCGGAGGCCATGGCACGGGCCGCCGCCGAGGTTGCGCACGCACCTTTGCTGAAAGTGAAGGTGGATGCCAACGACCCGGCCGCCCAGATTCGTGCGGTCCGCGCCGCCGCGCCAAAGGCCGCGCTGATCGTGGATCCCAATGAAAGCTGGGACCAGACGCTCGTCGAGGCGATGCAGCCGGTGCTGAAGGCCGCGGAGGTCGCGCTGCTCGAACAGCCGATCCCCGCCGACGCGGACGACTGGCTGGAGAGCTTCAAGCCGTTGGTGCCGATATGCGCCGACGAAGCGGTGCATGTCGCGACCGACCTGTGGCGGGTCGGGGGGCGCTATCAGGTGGTGAACGTCAAGCTCGACAAATCCGGAGGGCTGACTGCCGCGCTGGAGCTTGCCCATGCCGCGCGCTGGGCGGGGCTGGGCCTGATGACGGGCTGCATGGTCAGCTCCTCGCTCTCGATCGCGCCGGCGCTGCACATCGCGCGCATGTCGGACTTCGTTGATCTCGACGGCCCGGTGTGGCTGAAGGAAGATTATCCGGGCGGCGTCCGGGACGAAGGGGGGCTGCTGACGCCTCCGGAGCCGGGCTTTTGGGGGACGGTGTGAACAGATTTCGACTGGCGCTGCTCTGCGCGATTTCCGCATGCGGCGTGGGCGCCGCGCCTGCGCAGCGTGTCGATCTGCTGATCCGCGGCGGCACGGTCTATCCCGGCACCGACGCGCCGTTCACCGGCGACGTGGCGGTTGCCGGGAACCGCATCGTCGCGGTCGGGCCGCATCTGACGCTGCGCGCGGCGCGCGTGATCGACGCCAAAGGAATGATCGTCGCGCCGGGGTTCATCGATCCGCACACCCATGTGGAAGATCAGCTTGCGTCCAAGGACGCGCAGGCGCGGCTGGTGCCGGGCTTTCTGATGCAAGGCGTGACGACGGCGGTGGTCGGCAATGACGGCGGCGGATCGCCGGACATGGCGGCAGTGTTCGGACATAAGCAGATCGGCATCAACTATGCCGCTCATGTCGGCTTCGGCGCCGTCCGCGGGGCCGTTGTCGGCGAGGCGGATCGTGCGCCGACCGACGCCGAGCTTACGCGGATGAAGAAGATGGTCGCGGGCGCGATGTGCCAGGGCGCGATCGGCTTTTCGACCGGGCTTTTCTATGCCCCGCAAAGCTTTTCCAAGACGGAGGAAGTGGCGGCGCTAGCGGCCGAAGCGGGACGGCGCGGCGGCTATTACGACAGCCATATCCGGGACGAGTCGAGCTACAATATCGGGCTTGCCGGCGCGATCGAGGAAGCAATCGCGGTCGGGCGGCTGGGCCATGTTCCGGTCCATATCTCGCACATCAAGGCACTGGGCGTCGACGTGCAGGGCCAGGCGCCCGCGATCATCGCCAAGGTGGAAGCCGCGCGCCGCGCCGGGCAGGACGTGACCGCCGACCAATATCCCTGGTCCGCATCGGGCACGAGCCTGGTCGCCTCGCTGATCCCGCGTTGGGCGCAGGATGGCGGGCGGAAGGCGTTGCTCGCGCGCTTCGACGACCCGGCGCTAAAGGACCGGCTGCGCGCCGACATGGTCGATAACCTGCGCAGGCGCGGCGGCGCGAATGCGCTGCTGGTGACCGAGGGCGAGTTTCGTGGCCAGCGGCTGGATGCGATCGCCAAGGCGCAGGGTACCGACGCCATCGCCGCCGCCATCACGGTGATCCGCAAACACGATCCCGCGGTGGCCTCGTTCAACCAGACCGAGGCCGATATCGAGGCGTTCATGCGCCAGCCCTGGGTGATGACCGGCTCCGACGCTTCGACCGGCCATCCGAGGAGCTATGGCAGCTTCGCGCGGAAATACGCCCGCTATGTCGTCGAGAGAAAGACGATCAGCCTGCACGATTTCATCGAGCGCAGCACGGCGCTGACCGCCGACACGGTCGGGCTCACCGGCCGCGGCCGGCTGAAGCGCGGCGCCTTCGCCGACATCGTGATATTCGATCCCAAACACTATGCCGAGCGCGCGACCTATGAGGAGCCGGCGCTGCTCGCCCGGGGCGTGCAAACGGTGGTGGTCAACGGCGCAGTTGCGGTCGATCGAGGCAAGCTGACCGGCGTCGCCGCCGGGCGTGCGCTCAAGAAGACGCCCCGGCCGGGCAGTTGCTGATGGGCCTGCTCACGGGCTGGTTCGCGATTCCCTTATGGAAGCGCGTGCTGGGCGCGCTGGTGCTCGGCCTGGTGTTCGCGATCGTCTGGCCGCAAGCGGCGCCGGCGGTCGCATTCCTGGGTGACTTGTTCGTCCGCGCGATCCGGATGCTGGTCGCGCCGATCGTGCTGGTGACGATCGCGGCGGGCATCACCGCGCTGGGCGATCCGAAGCGGATCGGCGGGCTGGGCGGCCGCACCATCGGGTTGTTCGCGCTCACCACGGCGATCGCCGTTTCGGTCGGCATGGCGGTGGCGGCGCTGATCCGCCCCGGCGAAGGCGCGCCGCTGGGCACCGCCGCGCCGCATGCGCTCGGGCCGGCGGTCACGCCCTATGACCAGTTGATCGGCATCGTGCCGCTCAACATCTTCGACGCGCTCGCCAAGGGCGACATGCTCGCGCTGATCTTCGTCGCGATCCTGACCGGCGTGGGCACGCTGCTGGCGGGCGAGGGCGGCAAGCCTTTCGCCGACTTCCTCCAGTCCGCCTCGGCCGTGCTGCTGCGGATCGTGGGCGTCGTCATGGAGGCGACGCCGTTCGGTGTCTTCGCGCTGATCGCCAATGCCGTGGCGGCGAACGGCGCGGCCGTGTTTGTCCACGTCGGCTGGCTGGCGCTGGCGGTGGTGCTCGGCTCGGCAGTGCAGATCGTGGTGGTGCACAGCTTGATCCTGCGCCTGCTCGCCCACCTGCCGCTCCTCCCTTTCTTTCGCGGCATCATCGACGCGCTGGTCGTGGCCTTCTCGACCGCGTCCAGCTCGGCCACGCTTCCAGTGGCGATGCGGGTGGCCGAGAAGAATCTCGGCATCAGCCGCCCGGTCTATTCGACGACGCTGCCGCTGGGAGCGAGCATCGGGAAGGACGGCACCGCAATGTATGTCGGCCTGCTGAGCATGTTCAGCCTGCAGGCGTTCGGCGTCGAGCTGACGCCTGCCGTCTATGGCCTCGTGCTGCTGACCGGCGCGCTCGCGGCTTTCGGGACGGCGCCGGTGCCGTCGGCGTCGCTGTTCATGCTGGCGGCCGTGCTGTCGGCGGTCGGCGTTGCGCCGGAGCAGACGGCGCTGGTGGTCGGCTTCGTGCTGCCGTTCGACCGCCTGCTCGACATGACGCGCACCGTGCCCAGCGCCAGCGCCAACCTGACCGTCGCGACGACGGTGGCGCGCTGGGAAGGCGAGCTGGACGAGGCGGTCTATCGAGCGCGGGCGACCGCTTGAGGGGAGTTGGGGGCATGCAACAGATCTCGGTCCGCTGCGTGGCTTTGCTTGTCGCGATTTTGGGGCTCGCGCAGCCGGCTAGCGCGAAGGACTCCCTCCAGCAACGCGTCGAGGCCGTCCTTGCCGAAGCCGGGCCCGGCACGCGCTTCGGCCTGGTGGTGGCGACGGCGGACGGCCGCGAGCTGGTCGCCGTCGCGCCCGACAACCGCTTCATTCCCGCTTCCAACACGAAGATGTTCCCGACAGCCGCGACGTTCGCCTTGGTGACGGGATTGGACCAGCCGGACGCGACGGGCGGAGCGGCGGTGCGGCTGGAAAAGGCCGGGCGCGGCGCATCCGATGTGATCCTGACCGGCTATGGCGACGCGCGCCTGTCGAGCGCTGCAGACTGCACGACCGATTGTCTCGCGACACTTGCCGACGCGGTTGCCGCACGAACCCGGCAGGTGCTCGATGTCGTGGGCGACGACAGCCTGTTCCCGGACCAACGCTGGAGCCCGGGGATGAGCTGGAACAACATCCCGACATCCTCCGGCACCGCGATCTCGGCGCTCACGCTCGACGACAATGAGATTGCGCTGCAGGTGATCCCCGGCGCCGTCGGCGCTCAGCCGCGGATCGATCTGGCGCTTGCCTACTACACGATCGAGAACCGGGCAGTGACGGTCGCGGCGGGCAAGACCGAGCTGAACGTCGCGCGGCTCCCCGGTCAGCGGACGGTTCGCCTGACGGGGGCTATCGCCCGGGACGCGAAGCCGGAAGACTTTCGCTTGGGTGTCGACGATCCCGCGCACTATGCGGCGTGGCGGCTGAAGGCCTTGCTGGAAGCGCGCGGCGTGAAGGTTTCGGGCGCCATCCAGACGCGCCATCGCCCGTTCATGCCGTCCGACGATCCGAAGCTGCGCGGTGCGACGCCATTAGCCCGGCCGCCGCAGCCAGAGGCCCTCGCGCGGCTTGTGCCGCCGCCTTTGATCGAGGACCTGACGCACACCAACAAGGTCAGCCAGAACCTGCATGCCGAACTGTTCCTGCGACGCCTGGGGCTGATCGATGGGAGCGGGTCTATCGAGGATGGCGAGGCCGCGGTGAAGGCAATGCTCGCCCGCGCCGGCGTGCCGCGGGCCGGCTTTGACTTCTCGGACGGCTCGGGCATGTCGACCTATAACCGCCTGGCGCCGCGCGCGGTCGTGACGTTCCTGCGATGGATCGCGGCTCAGCCCTGGGGCGCGGCGTGGCGCACCACGCTTCCCATTGGCGGCGTGGACGGGACGCTGCGCAACCGCTTCAAGGGAACTGCGCTGGAAGGCAAGCTGACCGCGAAGACCGGCACGCTCAACGCGAGCAACGCGCTGTCAGGCTATTTCACCGCCAAGAGCGGCCAAACGCTGACCTTTTCCGCGTTCGCCAACGATGTTCCGTCGGAAGCCAGCGCGACAAAGGCGATGGATGCCGCGCTGGAGTTGGTCGCGAGCGAGAACTAGCGCGCGTCCCACGCCTCGACGATCGCGTCGCCGGTTGCCCGTCTGAGCTCCATAATACGGCTATCGCGATGCCGCGTCGGGTGGACGCGGTTGGTGAGCAGGGTCCACGCGACACCGCGATCGAAATCGATCCAGAGCCCCGTTCCGGTAAATCCGGTGTGGCCGATCGTTTCGTGCGAGCAGGCGTCGCCGCCGGGCCACCCCTCGAAGCGCCGTTCCCAGCCGCAGGTGCGATGGCCGTGGACCGGCGTGCGGATCGCGTTCAGCATCGTGGGCGATGCGCCGGTTCCGTCGAGCAGGCCGCGGGCGAAATCGAGCACGCCGGCGACCGTGCCGAACAGTCCGGCATGGCCGGGCGCCCCGCCCAGCGCGAAGGCGTTCTCGTCATGCACTTCGCCCTTCATCACGCGGCCGCGCCAGGAGCACGCTTCGGTCGCGACCGCTGGCCCCGGCGGCTGGCCGAAGCTCAGGCCTGGGCCGAGCGGCCAATCCGAAAGGGGCTTGCCCGTGATCCGCTCGATGGCGATGCCGAGCAGGATGAAGTTGATGTCGGAATAGACCGGCGGTCCGGCACGCCATTCGCGTTGCAGCACGAAGGCGCGCAACCGGCCCGGATCGTCGCCATAGGTGTAGATCGGCTCGACTGCGGGCAGGTGCGTGCGGTGCGCCAGGCAGTCGCGGAACGTCAGCTTGCGTTCGAGCGCGCCGGCCACGTCGTACTGTCGCAAGTCGGGGATCGCATCGGTGAGCGGCCGGTCGAGTTCGACGCGGCCCTGGTCCGCCAGCGACAGGATCATCGTCGTGGTCGCGATGACTTTGGAGACCGAGGCCAGGTCGAACCAATGGTCGATGGTCAGCGGCTCAGGCTCGGGTACCAGAGCAGCCATGCCGGCATGTTTGATCCAGCGTCGTCCATCGGTCGCAACCAGACCCAGCGTCGCGCCAGGGATTCGGCCCGACGCGACCGCTTCGGCTGCCGGAGCGAACGCGGCTTCGATCATGCTGCGTCGTCAGCGCGCGGGTTTGCGCGCAGGATGAAGGGGAGAAATATGAGCGCGCCGAGGCTCATCGCGCCCGCCATCAGGAAGAAGCCGTCATAGCCGATGGCCTTCTGGAACACGCCGGAAAGGCCAGCGAGCAGCCGCGGAAGCAGGAAGGCGAGGCCCGAAAGCAGCGCATATTGCGCGCCGGGATAGCGCGGGTTCACCAGCATCGAGAGATAGACGACGAACACCGCGCCTTCGAAGCCATGGCCGAACTGGTCGATCGCCATGGCGACGTAGAGGTCGAGATCGCCGGTGGTCACCGGCAGCCCGGCCAGCGAGAACAGCACCGGCCCGCCGGGAGACTGATAAGCCAGCCAGGCGAAGATCCAGTTGCTGAGCGCCGACATGATCGCGCCGACCGCGAGCGCCCAGCCCATCGGCGCCTTGGCCGCCAGCCAGCCGCCCAGGGCGACGCCAAGCATGCTCGACAAGAGCGCGACGACGCCATCGGCGACGCTGATCTGCTCAAGCCCATAGCCGAGGGCGTTGAACAGGGGATGCGACAGCGTCAGTGCCATCACGTCGCCCATCCGATATACCGAGACGAACAGCAGGATCGGAATGACGGTCAGCCCGAAGCGCCACGCCACGTTGATATACGGCGCGAACGCCGATGTAGTGAGCAGCGGCGCGCCTGGCGGCAACTTGCGGATCCAGGGTACGGCGACGCCCAAGGCGATGAACGGCAGCAGCGCCACCGCGAACACCCAATAGCTCATCACCTTCGGGTCCGAGAGCCCGATAGACCCGATGGCGGCGAGTAGGACCCAGCCGGCCGCCGCGACGATCGCAGTGGTCGCGGCGAGCGCGATCAGGCTGGCGACGAGGCCGGCCGTCAATGCAAGGGTCCGTCCGCCGACCCGCCCGGCTTCGGGCCGCATCGCCGCGAGAATGGGGAAGGGAAGGAACGCGGCCGCGGCGATCACTAGATAGGCCACGGTCCAGTCGGCCTTGGCGGCGACAAAGATTGCGCCGCTGCCGGCTGCGACCATCGCGCTGCGATAGCCCCATAGATTGGCGGCGACGATCGGACCCTGCTGCTCGGCAGTCGGCGCGAGCTCGATGCGCCAGGCGTCGGCCGCGATCTCCAGCGTCGTCGTCCAGAAGGCGAGCAGAACCGCGAACAGCGCAGTGACGGGCAGGCTCCTGTCCGACGAGGTGAACGCCATCGCCGCCATTGAGACGAAAATGCCGAGCTGCGCGAGCATGATCCAGCCGCGGCGCTTGCCCCAGTAAGGGCCGAAGCCCGGAACGAGATAGCGGTCGAGCAGCGGCGCCCAGGCGAATTTGAACGTCGGTAGCAGCGCGACCCAGGCGAAATAGCCGGTGGTGACGATATCCACGCCGTGCCGCGCCAGCCGCAGCAGCAGGACCGTGTTGAACATGTAGAACGGCAGGCCGGCGCAGAAGCCGAGCAGCAGATAAAGCGCGGCGAGCCCGATCCCGCGCCGATCCGCCGGGGGCGAAGGCAATACCGCCTCAGCCGCGGTGGACATCGGATAGCTTCTCGATCACCGGCGCAGGCTCGACCGGGTAAATCGATCCGTCAACGGCCCTGCTGCCTCGCGACCTCCGCAAAGCACGCGTTTTCCACAGGAAATGGCCGCAGGTTATACGTGAGCGAACAAATACTATGGCGCTCCCTAGAGCCCCTTGTTGCTTAAATATTGCAGGGGCGTGCCAAAGGGGAAGCATTGAAATGTCGGCTTATATCTCGCTGAAAAGGATTCTCCTTTCAGGGGCTGCTTGCGCCGTGATGATGGCCAGCGCGGCATCGGCGCAGACCGCGCGCGCCGCGGAGGAGAAATCGGAAGACATCGTCGTCACCGGCACGCGCGTCGTCCGCGACGGCTTCCAGGCGCCGACGCCGCTCACCGTGATGAGCAGAGTCGATATCGAGAACTCGTCGCCGACCAACAACATCGCCGATTTCGTGAACGAGCTGCCTGCGCTCGCCGGATCGACGCGGCCGGCCAACTCGCGCCTCAACCTCAGCAGCGGACAGGCCGGCATCAACGCGCTCAATCTGCGCAACCTAGGCGAGACCCGCACCCTCGTGCTGATCGACGGGCGCCGTTCGGTCGCATCGACGATCACCGGGCTGGTCGACGTCAACACCATTCCGCAGTCGCTCGTGGAGCGCGTGGAAATCGTGACGGGCGGCGCCTCGGCCGCTTATGGCTCGGACGCCGTCGCGGGCGTCGTCAACTTCGTACTGAACAAGAAGTATGAGGGGCTGAAGGTTTCGGCCGACACCGGCATCACCAGCCGCGGCGACGGTTTCAATTATTCGATCAACGTCACCGGCGGCACGTCGTTCGGCGATGGGCGGGGCCATATCACGCTGAGCGGCGAAGTGGCGCATGCCGATGGCATCCTGAAAGTCGACCGTGCCTGGAACGCGACCGGCTTTGTGCGCATCCAGGACCCGAACTGGACGGCGACCAGCACCACGCCGCGCTTCCTGATCCGCCGGCAGGTCGGCGCGGCGAACTCGACGCCGGGCGGCCTGATCCTCTACTCCTCGGGCGGCACCGCCAACCGGCTGCGCGGCATCTATTTCGGGCAAGGCGGCGCGCTGAACCAGTTCCAATATGGCGCGCTGACCTTCCCGTCGCCGACCGGGGCGTCCGCGCCGTCGCTGACGCAGGGCGGCGACTGGCAAGTCAACGATTCCGGGCGCCGCATCGGTCTTGATCCCCGGGACGATCGCTACGGCGTGTATGGCCGGTTGAGCTACGAAGTTGCGAACAACGTGGAAATATTCGCCGAGGGGTCGTTCAACCGGCAGGAAGTGTTTTTCAACGCGGGGCCGAACCTTTCGTCATGCGGCAGCGCGAGCCGGGCCAATGTGGGCGTTGCGGGCGCCAACGGGCTTTGCACCCTGGCGGGCGATAATGCGTATTTGATTCAAGCACTTGGCCCCACGCAGCTTACCGGCATCACGGCGGTCGGGATCGGCACCACGGCGGTCGACCTTCCGTTCCGCGCGTCGAACAACCGGCGCGAGGTGCAGCGTTATGTCGTCGGCGCCGAGGGCGCGTTCACCGCGTTCGGCAAGCCGGCGCACTGGGGTATTTACGGGCAGTACGGCAAGGCCGACCTGCGCGAGCAACTGCGCAACATCATGCAGTTCCAGCGGATGTCGAGAGCGGTCGACGCCGTCTTCTCGGTGCCGGGCAACACCTCCAGCCCGATCGTCTGCCGGGTCAACGCCGACGCGGACCCGACCAACAACGACCCGGCCTGCGTGCCGCTCAACCGCCTGGGCATCGGCGTCGCCAATCCGGCGGCGATCGCCTACGCGCTCGGCGATCCCTATCGCGACGAAACGGTGACCCAGAAAGTGGTGGGCGCCAACCTATCGCTGACGCCGTTCGCCACCTGGGCCGGCGATGTCAGCGTGGCGCTGGGCGGCGAATATCGCGAGGAGAAGATCAAGGGCTTTGTTCCCCAGCAATATCAGCCGATCGTGACGGCGAACCCGACTGGCGGAATCACCACGACCAACCTGTGGTCGGTCGGCAACTTTCTGCCTTCGAACGGCAGTTACAACGTCAAGGAAGCCTATCTCGAAACGGTCGTGCCATTGGGCCTCGGCCTCGAGTTCAACGGCGCGGTGCGCGCCACCGACTATTCGACGTCGGGCTATGTGACCACGTGGAAGGCCGGCGCGACCTGGCAGCCGATCGACGATGTGCGGTTCCGCGTGACTCGCTCGCGCGACATCCGCGCGCCCAACCTGGCCGAGCTTTACCAGGCTGGGTCGTCGAACAGCGACGCCGTGTCCAATCCGTTCTTCCCGGGCGTCGGGCCGGGGAACGCCACTTACGGGACCAGCATCTCCTATTCGGCGACCGCGGTCGGCAACCCGAACCTAAAGCCGGAAAAGGCAGACTCCTGGAATATCGGCGCGGTCTTCTCGCCGACATTCCTGCCGGGCTTCAATGTCTCGGTCGATTATTTCCGGATCAAGATGAAGGATACGATCGGCACGCTCAGCGCGCAGGAAATCATCAATCGCTGCTTCGAGGGTGTGGCGGCCTACTGCGCGGCGATAACGCCGGATCCGAACAGCACTTCGCGTATCCTGTTGCGCGCCCAGCCGTTCAACTTCGCAAGCCAGCTCGTCCGCGGTATCGATTTCGACGCCTCGTACCGTATCCCGATCCGCAACGGCGACAGCTTCACGCTGCGCGGCGTTGCGACCCGCTACATCGACAACATCATCGATCAGGGCATCAAGGGAGTCGATCCGGTCAACACCGTCGGCGTGAACGGCGGCCAGGCGAGCACGCCGAAATGGCTCTACCGCTTCAACGCGACCTATGACTCGCGGTCCTTCTCCGCGACGGCAGTGGCGCGCGGGGTGAGCGCGGGACGGTACGACTCCGGCGGGATCGAGTGCACCACCGGCTGCCCGCTCTCGACCACCCAGCACCCGACCTATGACAACAACCATGTCAAAGGCACGTTCTACGTCGACTTCAACCTGACCGCGAAGATGGACATTGCGGGCGATGGCGACGGCGAGATTTTCTTCAACGTCACCAACGTGTTCGACGCCGATCCGCTGTTGCTGCCGGAGACCGGGCTGGCGGCGAACCCGACCTATTCCGACCTGCTGGGCCGCGCCTTCCGCGTCGGCTTCCGGGTGAAGACACGGTAAGCCGGGCGAGAATCCTGCGGCTTCTTCTTCCCACGCCGCCTGGATTGTCTGGCCTGCAAAGCCGCGGTGTTACAACCGCGGCTTTGCCTTGCCCTGACCACAGGAGTCGGGCGATGAGCCGGATGTTGCTGCAACACGGTCTGGGCCGGCGCCTGTTACGCAAAGGGGTGTTCCTGATGTCCGAGCTTGCGGCCACGCTCGCATTCGCTGCAGGACCGGCCATGGCCGGTGAGCGAGACTTCAAGGCGGCACTGCACGAGTTCCGTGACTTGCATCGCACGGAAGTGCAGCGGGCGGGCATTGCCGGCAGCAGCTTCTATCTTGTCCGCGACGGGGAAGTCGTCGTCGCCGACCATCTGGGCGAGCAGGACGCCGATGCCCATGTGCCCGTGGATGCCGACACGATCTATCATTGGGCGTCGATCACGAAGACGATGACCGGCATCGCCATCATGCAGTTGCGCGACCGCGGACTGCTGACGCTGGACGATCCGATCGTCCGCTACGTGCCCGAGCTGGCGACCGTGCATAACCGGTTCGGCGACACCGACAAGATCACGCTGCGCCAGTTGATGAGCCACAGCGCCGGCTTTGGCGGCGCGACCTGGCCGTGGCGGGAGCATGACTGGCAGCCCTTCGAGCCGAAGAGCTGGGCGCAGCTTGCGGCGATGCTTCCGTACACCGAAGTGCGGTTCAAGCCCGGCACGCGGTTCAGCTATTCCAATCCCGGCATCGTGTATCTCGGCCAGGTGATCGAGCGACTGTCGGGCGAGGACTATGAAGTCTATATCGACAAGAACATCCTGAAGCCGCTCGGCATGCACGCGAGCTATTTCGACCGGACGCCGCCGCATCTGCTGCGGCACCGTGCGCACAGCTATTACATCCGCGACGGAGCGCGGGTCGCTGCGCCGTTCGACGTGGATACCGGCGTGACCGTTTCGAACGGTGGCCTGAACGCGCCGATGACCGACATGGCGCGCTATCTGGGCTTTCTTCTGGGCGATCCGAAGCTGCAGGCCGAATATGATCTGGTGCTGAAGCGCGCCTCGCTCGAAGAGATGTGGACGCCTCAGATCGCGGCGGGCGACGACTTCACCCAGGGCCGCATGGCCGAGACGACGCAGAGCGGGCTGTCCTTCTTCATCGACCAGAGTTCGGGAGTGCGCTTCGTGGGCCATAATGGCGACCAGAATGGTTTCCGCACCTATCTGAGCCTTTGTCCGGACCAGCATGCGGGCAGCCTGCTCGCGTTCAACACGGAAACGCGCGCCGTGGAGAACAGCCCGGCCAATCGCGAGACGGCGGAATCGCGCGTTGCGCTGGCCGCAGGGAAGTTGTGCGAAGCGCTTGCTACGCCTCGCCAATGATCACTTCGGGTGGAGGACCGTGCGGGCGGCGGCGTGTGCGTCGACCGCTGCGCGGCTGAACAGCATCGGCTGCATCTCGCCGCGGATCCAGGGCAGATATTGGTCGCGATAATGCTGTGAGCGAGGGTCGTTCGACTGGCCGGGGAAGTTGAGCATCAGCGAGTTATCCCAGGCGCCGACGTCGATCACCTGCCGATAGCTCGCGCCGCCGCTGACGTGCCAGTTCGGCGCCTCGCGTAACCAGCGTGCCATGACCGTGTAGGAATCGCCGCCCGATCCTTCGCCTTCGATCGCGGGAAAAGCCGCGGCGATGGCGGGGATACGCGACAGCGGATGGGTGAGCCGGACCTGATGCAGCGTCGCCCAGCGCCATTTGGACGGATCCGGGCCCAGTTTTTTCTGCGCCGCGTTCCAGGCGGCGGCCAGCGCGGCGTCGAACAGGGCGTCGCGGGCGCGGGCGGGATTGGGGCCGAGCCGCGCATCGGGATGTTCCAGCAGCCCGAGCAGCACCGACGGTGCGATCTCCGTGACCAGCGCACGGGCGCGCTCCGGGACGATCGCGGCAAGCATGCGGTCGCCGAGCTCGCGCCACAGAATCTCGTATAGCGCGGCAGGCGCGCTGTCACCGTCGAGCCGCGCGTCCCAGCCGCGTAGCATCGCAAGGGCCGGCGCCGCGCCGGCGGAGCCTTGGGCGGGCAAAAGCGCGACCAACTGCCGTGCGGGTTCAGAGAACGTGTCGTGCTGAAGCGCGACGCTGTCCTGCAGCCGGTGCTTCGGTTCGGAGGCGAGCACGCTGGCGATGCGGTCGTACCGGTAGGGGTCCCGGAAGGAGAAGGCCGGGATACGATCCCGCGGCCAATCGGCGGGAAGGTTGTTCTGATTGGCCGAAGCGAACCAGCCCTTGGCGGGGTTGAACGCACTCGGCAGCGCGCGGAAATCGCGCATCCCGATCCAGTCGTAGCGGCCGTCGCCGGGCACCGGCATCAGCCCGTCGCCTTTGCGGCGCACCGGCACGAAGCCGATCACTTGCCAGCCGTGATTGCCGTTCACATCGGCATAGTGGAAGTTGGTCGGCGAAGGGTGGAGGCGGAAGGCTTCGCGCAAGCCGGACCAGTCGCGCGCCAGGTTGATCGCGATCATCGCGAACGCGCCGCTTCCCCCCGGCTGAAGCTCGACCGCGGCAACGGCGGTGGCGCGGCGTTTCGCCGGATCGTGGGACACGACGGGACCTTGGACGGCGTAGCGCAGGGTGGAGGTTTTCGGCGCCGCACCCTTGACCGGAATGGCGATCTCGACCCGCTCGAACGGCTTCCACGCGCCATTGTGGCGATAGCGTTCCGGGTCCTCGGAGTGAAGTTCGAGGACGAACAGGTCTTCCTGGTCGATATGGAAATTGGTGCGGCCGAACGCGAAACGGTCGGTGTGCCCCTGCATGATGCCGGGCAGGCCGGGCGCGCCGCCGCCGATCACGTCGAGGCCGGGCGCGCTCAGATGGGCGACGTGCCGGGGATCGTAGCTGCCGATGCCCAGATGCGGATCGTTGGCGAGGATCGGCCGCCCCGTCGCGGTGCGCGAGGGGCCGACCGTCCAGGCGTTGCTGCCGGCGTTGCCGCGCTCGACCGCGTCGGTCTGCGCTCCGGGATGATCGTCCTTTGGAACGAGCGTGCCGAACGGCAGCCGTCCGAGCCGCATCACGCCCAGGTCCGCTTCGGTGACGGCGGCGGGGTCGAGGTCCTCCGGCACGGTGAGGGGCCATGCCGGCCTGAGCGGCGCGACCACGGCGTCGAGCTCGAGCAGCCCCAGTGCGGCAAGCCGGGCCCGGCGGACTTCGTCGTCCATGTTGCCGGTGGAGACGGTGCGCGCCAGCACTAGGTCGGTCAGCTCCCATTTGAGCGGAGTCACGCCCAGGATGCGATATTCGAGCGGCAGCAGCGCGGGATCCTGCATCACCTCGTCGATGCGCGCGTTGATGCCGGCGACATAGGCGCGCGCGCAGGCGACGATGTGCGGCGCCACGCTCGCCAGCTCTTTGTTCAGGTCGCCGCGATAGTGGAACAGCCGCGCCACCGCGTCGTGCGGTGCGAACTCCGGCCCGAACGCTTCCGCCAGCCGGCCCATCTCGCGCCGGTGCGAGAGATCGATCTGAAACAGCCGGTCGCGCGCGACGACATAGCCCTGGCCGAAAAACGCGTCGGGGATCGATCCGGCGCGGATGTGGGGCACGCCATAGGGATCGTCGATGATCTCGATCGGCGCCGTCAGCGCGGAGGCTGCGAGCTGTCGGCCCCGGGTCAGCCGCGAGCGCTCCGCGGCCCGGGCGGCGGTCGGGAATGCGAGCGCCGCGGCCGAGCCAAGCAGAAGCGAACGGCGGTCGATCATCGGCAATTCTTCCCCTTTTGGCCGCACGGCCTAACCGTGCGCACCGTCCGCGCCCCATCACAAGCCGTAGGGCGGCCATAGAGGCAAGCTATGACTTGAGGGAGGCGGCCGCGCCGCTCTAGGCTCGTCCGGGAAGGGAGGGGACCGATGGCACAAGATCAGAACCTGGACCGTGGCGCGATTGCGCGCTGGGCGGGGCCGGGGCCTTTTCAGGCGCGCATCGAGGTTCGAGGCGTCGAGATTCCCGCCGACGAGCCGGTCGAAGTCGGCGGCAACGGCACGGGGCCCACGCCTTACGAGCTGTTGTCGGCGGCGCTCGCCACCTGCACGCTGATGACGTTGCGGCTCTACGCCAGCCGCAAGGGGTGGGAACTGCCGCCGTTCACGGTCGAGGTGACGCATGAGATCGTTCCCGACGGCGCGGGCGGGCGGCCACGCGACCTGTTCAGGCGGCATATCGCGTTTGAGGGGGCGCTCGATCCTGCCAGGCACGGCAAGCTGCTGGAGATCGCCGAGAAATGCCCCGTTCACCGCACGCTGATGCGCGGGTTCGAGATCAGGACCGAGCTTGGCGAGCCGGCGGCGCATCCGAAGGGAGAGCTCGCCACACGCCACGAACGCGACATGGAACGCGCCTGCGCCGAATAGCTCCGGCTATTCCATCGCGACGTGCTGCGGCCCCTGCGGCTTCGGCGGGCGGCGGAGCAGCATCACCAGCGGCACTGCGCACAGGGTGACGATTGCCATCAGCTTGAAGTCGTCGAGATAGGCGATCATCAGCGCCTGCCGGTTCACCTCGGCATCGATCATGGCCATGATGGTGTCGCCGGCGCTCATCAGCCGTTCCGACGCCGACGGATCCATCGAAGGCAGGCTGAACGGCGTGATGTGGCCGACAAGATCGGCATGGCTGGTCTGCAGGTTCCGCGCGAGCAGAGTTGTCGTGACCGACACCCCGACGGAGGCCCCGATCGAGCGCACGAGATTGAGCAGGCTGGTGCCTTCGGTGCGATGGATGGGATCGAGCGTGCCGAACGCGATCAGGTTCAAGGGCATGAAGGCCAGCCCGAGGCCCAGACCCTGGATCAATCCGGAAAACACGATCCAGCGATAGTCCATCTCCAGCGACCAGGTCGTCATTTCCCATAGCGACAAGGCTGCGACCGCCAGACCGGTGCCCACCATCCAGCGCGGATCGACGCGGCCGATCAGCTTGCCGGCGAAAAACATGGTTATCAGCGTGCCGACGCCGCGCGGCGCCAGCAGCAGGCCGGCGTCCATGACCGGATACTTCCAGATGCGCTGAAGCATCGGCGGCAGCAGCGCCATGGTGGCGAACATCACGAGGCCCATGGTCATCATGAAGATGAGGCCGGTCGCCATGTTGCGGTTCTTTAGCAGCGCGCGCTCGAACATCGGGTGTTTGGCGGTCGCCATATGAACGGCGAACATCCAGCCGGCGGAAAGGGCGATGCCGGCCTCGATGCGAACTTCCCAACTGTCGAACCAGTCGAGTTGCTGGCCGCGGTCGAGCATGACCTGAAAGGCCGTGATCGCGATCGCGATGAGCGCGAAGCCGGTGAGATCGAACGGGCGCGGCCGCAACGGCTTGGCGGGGAGCAGGCTCCACAGGATCGCGAGCGTGACGATGCCGAACGGCACGTTGACGTAGAAGCACCAGCGCCAGCTGAAATTTTCGGTCAGCCAGCCGCCGAGCACAGGGCCCATGATCGGCCCGACCATGATGCCCATCCCCCAGATGGCCATCGCGCGCGCCTGCTTCGAAGGCGGGCTGATATCCATCATCACAGTCTGAGACAGCGGGTTGATGAAAGCGGCGGATATGCCCTGGAGAACGCGGAAGCCGACCATCTCCTCGAGATTGGTCGCGATGCCGCACAGCATCGAGGAAAGCACGAAGCCGACGACCGCGACCAGAAACAAGGGCCGGGAACCGTAGCGATCGGACAGCCAGCCGGTGATCGGGATCGCGACGGCGGATGCGATGATATAGCTGGTCAGAACCCAGGTGATCGTGTCGGCGGTCGCGCCCAGCGCGGTCTGCATGTGGGGCAGGGCGACGTTGGCGATCGTGGTGTCGAGAATCTGCATCACCGTCGCGAGCATCACGCCGACGGTCAGCAGGCCTCTTTGCTCGACCGGCGTCGCCGCGACATCCGCGGTCTGCCGATTAGCGATGGGTGCGGACATCGACGCTCACATCGGCGCTCAGCCCGGCGAGCAGCGGGCGCGGCGATTGCTCGTCGATCGCGATCCGCAACGGTACGCGCTGCGTCACTTTCACCCAGTTGCCGTTGGCGTTCTGCGCCGGCAGCACCGAGAATTCCGAGCCGGTGCCGGCGCCGAAGCTCCAGACATGGCCCTTGAGCTTCAGCCCGGAATAGGCGTCGATCGTAACCTCGGCGGGCTGTCCCACGCGCACCTTGTTGAGCTGCGTTTCCTTGAAGTTGGCCTCAACCCAGGCGCGGTCGCCGACCACGATGCTGAGCGCCGGCAAGCCCTGCAGGATCTGGTTGCCAACCTGCAGCCGGTCGGCCTGGCTGACGGTGCCCGAAGCCGGCGCACGGACTTCGGTCCGCTTCAGATTGAGCAGCGCACGGTCGAGCTCCGCCTTCGCGGCTGCAATCTGCGGATTGACGCCCGGCACTGCGGCGCCCGTCTGCAGCTTCACCCGTGCCTGCGCCGCCTGCGCCTGGGCGTTGGCGAGCTGCACGCGCGCCTGTTGCAGCGCGTGCTGCGAATTCAGGTAAGAAGCGCGCGTCGTGAAGCCGCGTTTCATCAGCTCCGACTGCCGGCCGAAATCTTCCTGTGCCTGCTGGATCGCGATCCGTGCGCCTTCGATGTCGGCGCCCTTGCCCTGATATTCGGTCTGCAGCGTCTGCACCTGCACCTGCGCATTGGCGAGCGCGGCCCGCGCCTGCTCGACTGCGATGCGGTAGGGCTCCGGATCGATGCGGAACAGCAGGTCGCCCTTGTTGACATGCTGGTTCTCGCGCACCGCAACCGCGACGATCCGGCCTCCCACATCCGCCGAGACGGAGACCTTGTCCTGCTGGACATAGGCATTGTCGGTCGACACGAACCGGCCGGACGTCAGCCAGAAATAGGCGCCGACGGCGACGAGGATCAGCGGCACGGAAAGCAGCGCTACCAGCCGCAGCCAGCGCCGCTTGGGCTTTTCAGCGTCGGCGGTCATCACCAGCTCGCGCTCGGCAATGATGGGGCGGTCGGCATCAGCCATGGGCGGCGACTTTCTCTTTTCTTTCCAGGTCGTTCAGGTTGGTGCGAATTCGTTCGAGCATGTTTTCGAGCGCGTCGCGATCGGGTCCCGTAAGTCCGGTCAGCGCGTCTTCGCTCAAAGCGTTGCCGAGCAAACGCAGCTCATCCAGAATCGGATGCGCCTTATCGGTCAAATAGATACGCCAGGCGCGGCGATCCGCCGGATCGGGTCGACGTTCGACCATGCCTGATTCCTCGAGGCGATCGACCATCCGGCACAGCGTGATCGCCTCGACATCGAGCAGGTCGGCGAGCCGCCCCTGGTTGACGCCTTCGTGCCGGGACAGAGTCAGCAGCATCTTCCACTGCGGGCGGGTCACGCCGATCGCGCGCGCGCGCACGTCGAAGGCGCGGCGCAGCAAGCGCGAAACGTCGCCGATCATGAATCCAAGCGTGTCTGCCATAGCTCAGCATATAATATTATATGCTTATTAAATCAATCGTTGCTGCTGCAATGCAACCTTGTCATGCCGGACCCAAGGAGAGGCGCATGGAAACGGTGACCGGCGGCTGCCAGTGTGGGCGCATCCGCTATGAAGTCGGGATCGACAATGACGAGGCGTATCTCTGTCATTGCCGGATGTGCCAGAAGGCGACGGGCGGGTTTGCCGCCGCGTTCAAGAACGTAAAGCGGGCGAATGTGCGCTGGCTGGGCGATGAGCCCGACTGGTATGCGAGCTCGCCGATCGCGCGCCGGCCCTTCTGTTCGCGCTGCGGCACGCCGCTGGGCTTCGCCTTTCTCGAGGGCAGCGAGAATATGGATCTGACGCTAGGCAGCTTCGACAATCCCGGCCGGTTCACGCCCGTCAGCCATTTCGGCGCCGAGAGCATGCACGCGAAATGGCTGGATACGTCGGCGCTGAAGCAGATGCGCACCGACGAATATCAGCCGCTGGTCGACAAATGGGTCGCTGCCACGGGAGAAATGCCGAAGTGAAGGCGAGCACTCAGTTCTTCACTGCCGCGGACGGCGTGCGGCTTGCCTGGCACGAGCTGGGCGAGGGCAGGCCGGTGGTGCTGATCCACGGCTATATCTCCTCGGCCGACATGAACTGGATCCGCTTCGGCCATGCCGAGAAGGTTGCGCGCGAAGGGTTCCGTGTCATCATGCCGGACCTGCGCGCGCATGGGCAAAGCGACGCGCCGCACGATCCCGCGCTTTATCCCCCCGACATTCTGACCGATGACGGCTTTGCGCTGATCGAGCATCTAGGCCTCGCCGACTATGATCTGGGCGGCTACTCGCTCGGCGCGCGCACGGTTTCGCGGATGATGGCGCGCGGCGCCCGGCCGGGGAAACTGGTGCTCTCGGGAATGGGGCTGGAGGGGCTGACCCAGACTTCGCGGCGTGCCGATCATTTCCGGCACGTGCTGACCAATCTCGGCAGCTTTCGGCCCGGCACGCCTGAGGGCAATGTGCAGGGCTTCATCAAGTCGACCAAAAGCGATCCGGTCGCTTTGCTCAATATCCTCAACACCTTCAGCGACACGCCCGAAGCCGTAATACGCGCGATCGAGGCGCCGACGCAGGTGCTGTGCGGCGAGGAAGATGACGACAACGGCTCGGCGTCCGCGCTGGCCGAGGCGCTGCCGAACGGCCGCCTCGATCTGGTGCCCGGCGGCCATATGAGTGCGGTTGTGAAGCCCGAACTGGGCACTGCGCTCGCGCGCTTTCTCGCCGCTTGACCGGCAGGCGCGCGCCGCGCCATTCACGGGCATCAAATCAAAGAGGATGCCCAATGAAAAAGACGATGATCTCGGTGCTGGCGCTGGGCGCCGCGCTGGCTGGCGGAGCGGCGATCGCGCAAGCGCAGAAAGCGCCGACGGCGGCCGATGCGGACGCGTTCGTTGCGCGTGCGGAAAAGGAGCTGGCCGACTTCACCGTGGAGGCGGCACGCGTCTCCTGGATCAACAACACGTACATCACCGACGACACCGATGCGCTGAACGCGAAATACGGCACGATCGGCACCGAAATGTCGGTCAAGTTCGCCAAGGAAGCGGCGCTTTACCAAAACGTTCCGGGGCTTTCCTTCGACACGAAGCGAAAGCTCGACTTTCTTCGCGGCGGCCTCGTTCTGCCGGCGCCGACCACGCCCGGCGCGGCGACCGAGCTCAATGACATCGCGACCCGGCTGAACTCCACCTACGGCAAGGGCAAGGGCACGCTGCACGGCAAACCGATCAGCGGCAGCGACATCGAAGCCGCGATGGGCACCAGCCGCGACCCGAACGAGACCAAGGAAATGTGGGTGAGCTGGCACGACAATGTCGGCAAGCCGATGCGCAAGGATTACCAGCGCGAGGTCGAGATCGCGAACCAGGGCGCGAAGGAGCTCGGTTATCCGGACGTCGGCGCGATGTGGCGCTCGCAATACGATATGTCGCCGGAGGAATTCGCGAAGCTCACCGACAAGCTCTGGGGGCAGGTGAAGCCGCTCTATGACGAGCTGCACTGCTACACGCGCGCCCGGCTCAACGCGAAATATGGCGACGCCGTGCAGACGAAGACCGGCCCGATCCGCGCCGACCTGCTCGGCAATATGTGGGCGCAGGAATGGGGCAATATCTACGACATTGTCGCGCCCAAGGGGGCAGGGGACCTCGGCTACGAAGTCGGCGACCTGCTCAAGGCCAAGGGCTACGACTGGAAGAAGATGGTGCAGACCGGCGAGGGCTTCTATTCCTCACTCGGTTTCGCGCCCTTGCCCGAGACCTTCTGGCAGCGCTCGCAGTTCCTGAAGCCCGCCGATCGTGAGGTCATCTGCCACGCCTCGGCATGGGACATCGACAACAAGGACGATCTGCGCATCAAGATGTGCATCAAGGTGAACTCGGACGATTTCACCACGATCCATCACGAGCTCGGCCATAATTATTACCAGCGCGCCTACAACACCAAGCCGTTCCTCTATGAGAATGGCGCGAACGACGGCTTCCACGAAGCGATCGGCGATTTCGTCGCGCTGTCGATCACGCCGAACTATCTCGTGCAGATCGGCCTGCTCGATCAGGCCCGGGTGCCGAGCGCGGACAAGGACATCGGCCTGCTGCTCCGCCAGGCGATGGACAAGGTCGCTTTCCTGCCGTTCGGCCTGCTCGTCGACAAATGGCGCTGGGGCGTATTCTCCGGCCAGATCCAGCCCGGCGACTATGAAAAGGCATGGACCAACATGCGCCTGCAATATCAGGGCATCACGCCGCCGGTCGCGCGTGACGAGACGGCGTTCGATCCGGGCGCGAAATACCATGTGCCGGGCAACGTCCCCTACACGCGCTACTTCCTCGCGCGGTTGCTGCAGTTCCAGTTCTACCAGGCGGCGTGCAAGCAGGCCGGCTGGAAGGGGCCGCTGCATCGCTGCTCATTCTACAACAACAAGGAAGTCGGCAAGCGCCTGAACGCGATGCTGGAAATGGGCGCGAGCCGCCCCTGGCCTGAAGCGCTCCAGACTTTCACCGGCACGAAGGAAATCTCCGGCGACGCGATGGTGGCGTATTTCCAGCCGCTGATGACCTGGCTGAAGGCGCAGAACAAAGGCCAGAAGTGCGGGTGGTAGCCTAAATCCTCCCCGGAACGGGGAGGGGGACCGCGACGCGAAGCGGCGTGGTGGAGGGGGCTTCGTCGCCTTGCCTGCCCTTGGGCCCCCTCCACCAGCCTGCGGCTGGTCCCCCTCCCCGTTCCGGGGAGGAGCTAGATCAAGGCAGCCGCTCCGGCACCATGTTCTCGTCGGCGATCAGTGCTTCGAATTGGGCGCTGGAATCGGCGCCGTCGGGTTGGTGGGCGGCGGGACTCCGGGGCATTTCCGTCTCCGAGTCTCGCCGGCGCCGGGACAGCGCAAACAGCGTTGCCGCCACGCCGCCGAGAATCGCAGCCGCGGCCCAAGGCCGCATCTGCGCTTCGAGCGCCAGGCTCTGCTTCCTCACATAAGTCTCCCGGTTGCTGTGCACGTCGCCGTCGCGGCGCGGGCGGAAGAGGTTGTCTGCGGCGCCCCTGCGCGGCGGCTTGTCGGTCGCCTGAATTGGGCGGCCGAGCAGCTCCATGACCTTGTCGGTGAGGCCGGGCGCGAGATTGCCGGCCTTGCTGATCATCAGCCCGGCGCCGCCGACGGTCATCTCGCGCTTGCGGTTCTCCGCCGCGAACAGGATCGCGCGCGCGACCAGCTCGGGATCGTAGACGATCGCCGGAATCCGCGCCGGCTCGTCCAGCTTGTTGCGGGCATGCTCGGGATAGGGCGTGTCCATGCCGTTGGGTTTGATCAGCGTGACCGAGACCGGCGCCTCGTCCGCTTCCAGCTCCATGCGCAGGCCGTCGGTAAAGCCTTTCACGGCATGCTTCATGGCGGAATAGACGCTCTGGTAGATCATCGTGCGTTCGGAGAGCACAGAGCCGATGTTGATGATCGCGCCGCCGCGTGTCCTGAGCTCGCGCGCCGCATAGAGCGAAACGGCGACCAGTCCGAAATAGCCGACGTCGAAGATGCGGCGATGTTCGTCCATCGTCGTGTCCTCGGCCTTGCCGTACATGGCGACCGCGGCGTCGTTGACCCAGGTGTCGAACGGCCCGAAGCGCTCGGCGCAAAAGCCGCCGATGCGTTCGGCCGCATCCTCGTCGGCGATATCGACTGTGAAGGCGGCCGCGCGGCCGCCCCTCAGCTTGATCTGCTCGACCGCTTCGTCGAGCGCTTCGCGATTGCGGGCGATGAGCACGACCCGCGCGCCTGCCTCGGCGGCCCGCCGCGCGGTCGCGAGCCCGATCCCGCTCGACGCTCCCGTGATGACGATGATCTGTTCGGAAAGCGGCTTCAGTCGCCCGGCCATGATTGCTCCTCCGGCTGCTTGGCGGGGGAACGCATGGAGGCCACTTCTTCTCCCCTCCCGCAAGCGGGAGGGGTCGGGGGAGGGATTGTCTATCGCTGAGGTTCGTTGGGACAGGCCCACCCCTAGCCCCTCCCGCAAGCGGGAGGGGAATCAGCGGAACGGCGGCTCGTTGAACGCGCGGAGCTTGCGGCTGTGGAGCTTCGAACCTTCGCGGCGGAGTTCGGCGCAGGCTTCGATGCCGATCCGCATATGCTCGTTGATCGCGCGCTCGTAGAAGCGGTTCGCCTGGCCGGGCAGCTTCAGCTCGCCGTGGAGCGGCTTGTCGGAGACGCAGAGCAGGGTGCCGTAGGGCACGCGGAAGCGATAGCCCTGGGCCGCGATCGTCGCCGACTCCATGTCCACGCCGACCGCGCGCGACAGCGAGAAGCGCAAAGCCGATTTCGAGTAGCGCAGCTCCCAATTGCGGTCGTCGGTGGTGACGATCGTGCCGGTGCGCAGGCGGCGCTTGAGCACGTCACCGGTCTCGCCCGAGATCGTCTCGGCGGCGCGGTAGAGCGCCTGCTGCACCTCGGCGATCGCCGGCACCGGGATTTCCGGCGGCAAGACGTCGTCGAGGACGTGATCGTCCCGCAGATAGGCGTGGGCGAGCACATAGTCGCCGATGCGCTGGCTGGGGCGCAGGCCGCCGCAATGCCCGATCATCAGCCACGCTTCGGGGCGGAGCACGGAGAGGTGGTCCGTGATCGTCTTCGCGTTCGAAGGGCCGACGCCGATGTTCACGAGGCTGATGCCCGAGCGGTCCGGCGCGGTCAGGTGCCAGGCCGGCATCTGGTGCCGCCGCCAGGCGAAGTCGGCGACGGCCTTGTCGGGATCGACGGTCTCCGGCGTCATGAACAGGCCACCGGGCCCGGAAAGCGCCGTGAAGCGGTCATCCTCGCCCAGCGTCTTGCACGCCCATTGGACGAACTCGTCGACGTAGCGGTGATAGTTGGTGAACAGGATGTAGCGCTGCACATGCTCGGGCGGTGTGCCGGTATAGTGGCGCAGGCGGGCGAGCGAGAAATCGGTGCGCAGACCGTCGAACAGAGCGAGGGGACGCGGCAGCTCGCCGTCCGCAGCCGGAATGCCGTCGGCGATCTCGTCGCCGATATAGGCAAGCTCGGTCGCCGGGAACCAGCGCGCGAGTTCGGCAGGCGCAACGCCTTCCAGGGTCAGGTCGTGACCGGGGTCGAGCACGTACGGGAAGGGGATTTCCTGTCGGCTGCTCGCCACTTCGACCGTGACGCCATAGCCCTCGATCAGCAGGTCGAGCTGTTCGGCCAGATAGTCCGCGAACAGGCGCGGGCGCGTGACGGTCGTCGCGTAGGTGCCGGGCGCAACCAGCCGGCCGAACGAGCGCAAAGGGGCGGGCGTCGGAGCATCGCCGCGATAGCGGATGCGCAGCTCAGGATAGCAGAACAGGCCTTCGCGGCGAGCCTTGCGGTCGGGTCGGGTGCCATCGACGACAAAGGCGGAAATCGCGGTCTGCAGGGCCTCGACGGCCGCATCATAAATCCGCGCCAGTTCGTCGATCAGCGCGGCGGATGTTTGTTCGATCTTCTTTTCTGTCATGGCGAGCCATTAACGGCCCGCCATGACAGCGACAAGTCAAGCCTTGCTGCTTGAGTCGGAGTTCGACGATCCGCTGACCTTGTCGCGGAGCGCGCCGGCGGTCTCGACGATCTTGTCCTTGTTCATCACGGCCGCTGCAGCCGCAGCGACGCCGCCGATCACGGCCGCGGTGGTGCCGGGATTGTTCTTCACGGCATCGATGCCGCCCTGCAGCAGTTCGCCGGCCCGATCCTTCAGGTCGGACGCGCGGTCGGCCAAGCCGGTGCCGCCTTGGCCCTGTTCGTTCTGGTTCGATTGGTTGTTGTTCGCCATCTTAACCTCCATCAGAAGTCCAGGCGCATCAACCGACCGGGCAGCCGCTCCGTTCCGACCTTTCAGAGTTGATCCAGCAGATATTCGGCAGAACTCACCTTGAATTCGCCGGGCTGTTCGACGTTCAGCTCCTTCACGACGCCGTCGTCGACGATCATCGAAAAGCGCTGGCCGCGGGTGCCCATGCCGAACTTCGAGAAGTCGGCGTCAAGGCCAAGCGCCTTCGCGAACGCGCCGCTGCCGTCGGCCAGCATCGTGACCTTGCCTTCGGCGCCCGACGATTTCGCCCAGGCCGCCATCACGAACGCGTCGTTGACGGCGGTGCAGGCGACTTCGTCGACGCCTTTCGCCTTCAACTCGTCGATCTTGTCGATAAAGCCCGGCAGGTGACGCGCGGAGCAGGTCGGCGTGAACGCGCCGGGCACGGAGAACAGCGCCACCTTGCGCCCGGCGAAATATTCGTCGGTCTGCACCGCGTCCGGACCGTCCGCGGTCGCTTTGATAAGGGTCGCGCTCGGGAGCTTGTCGCCTACCTGGATCGTCATCACTTCCTCCATTCGCGCCCGAGTCGGGCTCGCTCCGTCTCGTGTCGGGGCAGATGGAAGGCGTCAAGGGATTGGGCCGGGCGGAACACGCGCCTATAGAGAATCGATGAATCCCCCGTTCCTTACCGGCCAGCTTCTTCTCGCCATGCCCGGCATCGGCGATCCGCGCTTCGAGCGCTCCGTCATTGCGGTGTGCATGCACGACGAGCGCGGCGCTTTGGGCATCGGCATTGGCCGTCTCGCTCCCCGGCTCGGCTTCCACGCGCTGCTCGAACAGTTCAAGATCGAACCCGGCGAAGCGCCCGATACGCCGGTGCATATCGGCGGCCCTGTCGATCCGCAGCGCGGTTTCGTGCTCCATTCGCTCAATTGGGGCGGGCAGGACACGATGGAAGTGGACGGCCGTTTCGCGCTCACCAACACGATCGACGTGCTGCGCGCGATCGCGGAAGGGAAGGGCCCCACCCGCTGGCTCGCCGCGCTCGGCTATGCCGGATGGAGCGAAGGCCAGCTCGACGAGGAAATGACGCGCCACGGCTGGTTCACGGTCGAAGCGACCGAGTCGCTGCTGTTCGAGACGCCGGTCGAGCAGCGCTGGAGCGATGCGTTCAAGAGCGCGGGCATCGACCCGCGCCTGCTGAGCGCAAGCGCCGGCCAGGCCTAGCGGCGGACCAGGAAGAGCACGGCGACACCGACGCCGATGGCAATGACGATCGCGCGGAGCGCCTTGGGGCTGATGACGCTCGCGAGCCGTCCGCCCAGAGCGCCGCCGACCAGCGATCCCGCCGCCATGACCAGCGCCGCGCTCCAGACCAGCTTCCCAGAGCCGAGGAACAGCATCATCGCCGAGAAGTTCGCGCACAGCGCCAGCGCCTGTTTGAGGCCGTTGAGGCGCGTCAGGCTGTCGTCCAGCGTCAGGCCCAGCACGGCGAGGAAGATCACGCTCAATCCCGCGCCGAAATAGCCGCCATACACCGCCGCCAGCAGCACCGGGACGATTGCCCAACCGATGCCGAGCACACCGGACCGGCGTTGCAGCGCCGCGCGTACCTTGTCCTGGACGCCGAGCAGCGCGCAGCCGCCGATCAGCAGCCAGGGGACGAGCGCCGCGAAAAGCTTCTCGCTGCTGATCAGGATCAGCATCCCGCCCGCCAGGCCGCCGACCAGCGCGGCAGGCGCGAGCAGCCACAGCCGGCGCGACTGACCCTTCAGGTCGCGCGCCTGCCCGATTACGCCTCCGATATAGCCCGGGAACAGCGCGACCGTGTTGGTGATGTTGGCCGAGACCGGCGGGAGCCCCGCCGCGATCAATGCCGGAAAGGTCAGGATCGAGCCGCCGCCGGCCAGCGCGTTGATTGCTCCCGCGCCGACCGCGGCAAGCGCCAGCAATGCCAGTTCGGCTGGGCTCAGGCCGCCTGCCTCAACTCGAGGCGGTCCCAGATTTCGACGAGTGCGTCGGTCAGCTCGCGCATCATTTCCGGCGTATGGCTCGGCCCGGGCGTGAAGCGCAGGCGCTCGGTGCCGCGCGGCACGGTCGGGTAATTGATCGGCTGCACGTACACGCCGTATTCGGCAAGCAGGATGTCGCTGATCCGCTTGGCCTTGACCGGATCGCCGACCATCAGCGGCACGATGTGCGTGGTCGACGGCATCACCGGCAAGCCGGCGTCGGCGAACAGCGCCTTCAGCATCGCGGCCGACGCCTGCTGGCCCTCGCGCTCCTCGCTCGATGCCTTCAGGTGCCGCACGCTCGCCAGCACACCCGCCACCAGCACCGGCGACAGCGATGTCGTGAAGATGAAGCCCGGCGCGTAGGACCGGATCACGTCGACAATCACCTTGTCGGCCGAGATATAGCCGCCCATCACGCCGAACGCCTTGCCGAGCGTCCCTTCGATGATGGTCAGGCGTTCGGCGACCGAGTCGCGCTCGGAAATGCCGCCGCCGCGCGGGCCGTACATGCCGACCGCATGCACTTCGTCGAGATAGGTGAGCGCGCCGTATTTGTCCGCCAGGTCGCAGATCGCGGCGATCGGCGCCACGTCTCCGTCCATCGAATAGACGCTCTCGAACGCGATCAGCTTCGGCGCGTCCGGGTCTTCGGCGGCCAGCAGCTCTTCCAGATGCGCGACGTCGTTGTGCCGGAACACGCGCTTTTCGGCGCCCGAGTTGCGGATGCCCGCGATCATCGAGGCGTGATTCAGCTCGTCGGAGAAGATGATGCAGCCAGGCAGGATCTTGGCGAGCGTCGCCAGCGTCGCTTCGTTCGAGACATAGCCAGAGGTGAACAGCAGCGCCGCTTCCTTGCCGTGCAGGTCTGCCAGCTCGGCTTCCAGATCGACATGGTAGTGCGTGTTGCCGCCGATGTTGCGCGTGCCGCCGGAGCCGGCGCCCACGTCATGCAGCGCCTCCTCCATCGCCGCGATCACCTTCGGATGCTGGCCCATCGCGAGATAGTCGTTCGAGCACCAGACCGTGATCGGCTTCGGCCCGTTATGGCCGGCGAAGCAGCGCGCGTTGGGGAACATGCCCTTGTTGCGCAGAATGTCGATGAAGACCCGGTAGCGTCCCTCGGCATGCAGCCGATCGATCGCCTGGGTAAAGATGCGCTGATAGTCCAAAGCCGTTGCCCGCATTGCTGCCCGCCAGATCGCCATTTACGCGCGCCGGCCCGTTCAATCCAGTGCGAAACCCTCGCAAATCACACTATACGGGTTTTTCCGTAACTTGCGCTAGAGGCTTGCGATGTTGGGAAGGCCGAAGCGCGCGAGTGCCGGGCGCAGCGCCTCCACCTTTTCATCGACGCGCGTAAAGACCGCGATGCCCGGCACAGCCTCCGCCGGCCATTCCTGACCGGCCGTCAGAAAGGCGATCCGCCGGGCAATCCCTTCCGCCCCGTCGACATAGGCGAACGCCCTTGCGGCGCTCAGCTCCGGTTCGACGAGCCGAAAATGCGTGCAGGAAAGCACGACCGTGTCGATACGCTCGCCGCCCGGCTGTCCCGTCAATCCTTCCAGAATCCGGACATAGGCCGCGGGATCGGTCGCTTCGCCCCGCAATTTGGCTTCGGCGAGGTCAACCAGCTCGGCCGAGCCGTGGCGCAGCACCAGGCAATCGCTCGCGAACTCGGCCGCGAGTCGGTCGACATAGGGCTGGCGGATCGTGGCCTCCGTGCCCAGCACGCCGATCGCGCGCGTTTTGGAGACGAGCGCGGCAGGCTTGATCGCCGGCACTGTTCCCACCACCGGCAGGTCAAGCGCGCTCCGGACATGGGCGAGGGCGATCGTCGAAGCCGTATTGCAGGCGATGACGACCAGCCGCGGATGATAGCGCTCGACCAGCCGGCCGAGCAGGGCGGGCACGCGCGCCGCAATCTCCGCTTCGGATTTGGTGCCGTAAGGATAGCCGGCGCTGTCCGCCGCATAGACGATCGGCGCGTTCGGCAGCAGCTTCTGCGCCTCGGCCAGCACCGACAATCCGCCGACGCCGGAATCGAAGAACAGCAGCGGGCGGGCATCGGTCATACCCGATCCATAATCGTGCGGATTGCACTTTGTCAGCAGCCGCGCGCTCGCTATGCACAGGCGCATGGGGGCGCAAACCACGCATGTGCTTTGGGAAATGCCGGCGCTGGCTTTGGCGCTCGGCTATCTGCTCGGCTCGATTCCGTTCGGGCTGATCCTGACGCGGCTCGCCGGCGCGGGCGATCTCCGTGCGATCGGCTCGGGCAATATCGGCGCGACCAATGTGCTGCGAACCGGCCGCAAAGGCCTGGCTGCTGCGACTCTGCTGCTCGACGCGCTCAAGGGCATGGCGGCGGTGTGGCTGGGCGAGGCGCTCGTGCCCGGCGGCGCGGTGCTCGGCGCCGCGGGGGCGTTCTTCGGTCATTGCTATCCGATCTGGCTGAGGTTTCGCGGCGGGAAGGGCGTCGCCACGTTCGGAGGCATCGCCTTTGCGGCGTACTGGCCGATCGGCGTGATCTATCTGGTCGTGTGGCTCGGGGTGCTGGCATTGAGCCGCTATTCGTCGGTCGGCGGGCTGGCGGCCGCGCTCTTCGCGCCCATCGCTGCCTCTCTGTTCGGCCGCACCGATTTCGGCGTGCTGTTCATTGCGCTCGCCCTGATCGTCTTCTGGAAGCACCGCGAGAATATCGGCCGGCTGACGCGCGGCGAGGAGCCGAAGGTCGGGCGCTCGCGTGGCTGACATCGAGCCGGATCACCGGGCGGCCAAGCTCCGCCTGCTGCGCACCCCGAACATCGGGCCGGTCAGCTACCGACAGTTGATCGCGCGCTTCGGCAGCGCCGCCGCGGCGCTCGACGCCTTGCCGATGCTCGCGGCCAAAGGAGGGCGGCGCGATTTCCGCGCTGCCGATCCGCGTCAGGTCGAGCGCGAGCTGGCCGCGATCGAGAAGCTTGGTGCGCGCCCGATCTTTCTCGACGAGCCGGCCTATCCTGCGCTGCTGCGGCAGACCGAGAGCGCGCCGCCGATGCTGATCGTGCGCGGACATCTGGAACTGCTCGACCGGCCGATGGTCGCGATCGTCGGCGCGCGGAATGCGTCGGCGGCAGCTTGCCGCTTCGCGCGCGGCCTGGCGCAGCAGCTCGCGGGCGAAGGCGCGACGGTCGTCTCCGGCCTCGCGCGCGGCATCGACACCGCTGCGCATGTCGGGGCGCTCCAGGGCGGCACGGTCGCGGTGATCGCGAGCGGGGTCGACATCGCCTATCCGCCCGAAAATGAGGCGCTGCAGGAAAAGATAGCGATCGACGGCCTGCTGATCGCCGAGCAGCCGCCCGGGACCGAGCCGCTCGCGCGCCATTTCCCCTCGCGCAACCGCATCATCGCCGGCCTTTCGCTCGGCACGGTGGTGGTGGAGGCCGCGCCCAAATCGGGATCGCTGATCACTGCCCGCATCGCTGCCGAGCTCGGCCGCGAGGTAATGGCGGTGCCCGGCTCGCCGCTCGATCCGCGCGCGCAGGGCTGCAACCTGCTGATCCGCGATGGCGCGATTCTGATCCAGAATGCCGCCGACGTGCTCGAACAAATCCGGCCGATCGACGCGCGCGCCGTCGCCCAGCCGATCGGGGGCTATGCGGCCGAGCCACCGGAAGACGCGTCCGATGCGGAGCGCGGCGTGATCCTCGACCTGCTCGGCCACACGGCCGTTGCGGTCGACGAGATCATCCGCCTGTCCGGCCTGCCCAGCGCGGTCGTGCAGACGGCTTTGCTCGAGCTGGAACTGGCCGGCCGGCTGGAACGCCATGCGGGCGGCCGCGTCAGCCTGTCCGCCTGATGCGCATCTTTCGCCATCTCTACGCGCAAGTGCTGATCGGCATAGCGCTCGGCGTGCTCGTCGGCTGGTTGTGGCCCAGCTTCGGCGCGGCGCTGAAACCGCTCGGCGATGCGTTCATCAAACTGGTCAAGATGATGATCGCGCCGATCATCTTCACGACCGTCGTGCTGGGCATCGCCAAGATCGGCGACCTGCGCGCGCTCGGCCGGGTCGGGCTGAAAGCGCTGGTCTATTTCGAAGCGATGACGACGCTGGCGCTGGTCATCGGCCTCGTCGTGGTGAACCTGGTCCGGCCAGGCGCCGGTGTGAACGCGAACCCCGCCGCGCTCGACGTCAGCGGCCTCGCCGACGCCGCCGGCAAGGCGAAGGAACAGGGCGTGGTGCCGTTCCTGCTCGGCATCATCCCGGACAGCTTTTTCGGCGCGCTGACCGGCGGCGAGCTGCTGCCGGTGCTGCTGGTCGCGATCCTGACCGGCCTCGCGCTCGCGCATATGGGCGAGGCGGGCGCACGCGGCGTGCATGTTCTGGAGCGGGCGAGCGAGCTGTTCTTCCGCATCATCGCCATGCTGATGAAGCTGGCGCCCATCGGCGCGTTCGGCGCGATGGCGTTCACGATCGGCAAATACGGCGCGGGCACGCTCGTTCAGCTCGGCACGTTGATGCTGAGCGTCTATGCGACCTGCCTGATCTTCGTGTTCGTGGTGCTGGGGATCGTCGCCTGGGTGTGCGGCTTCAGCCTGTTCGCCTTCCTGCGTTACATCGCGGACGAAATCCTGATCGTGCTCGGCACGTCGTCGTCCGAAACCGCGCTGCCGCGGCTGATGCGCAAGCTCGAGGATCTGGGCTGCGCCAAGCCGGTCGTCGGCCTCGTCGTGCCGACCGGCTATTCGTTCAACCTCGACGGCACCTCGATCTACTTGACGATGGCCGCGATCTTCATCGCGCAGGCGACGAACACGGAGCTTACGCTGGCGCACCAGCTCGGCCTGCTCGGCATCCTGCTGCTGACCTCGAAAGGCGCGGCGGGGGTGACCGGCAGCGGCTTCGTGACCTTGGCCGCGACGCTCAGCGCCACGCACACCGTGCCGGTCGCCGGCATCGCGCTGATTCTCGGAATCGACCGGTTCATGTCGGAAGCGCGCTCGATCACCAACCTGATCGGCAACGGCGTCGCGACGGTCGCAATTGCCCGCTGGGAAGGCGCGCTCGATCGCGAGCGGATGAAACGCGTGCTCGCCGGCGAGCCGGTCGACGACCCGGTCCTAACTTAGCCCGGACGACCCTGCCGTTTCGCCATGAAGGCGAGGCGTTCGAACAGCATCACATCCTGCTCGTTCTTCAAGAGCGCACCGTGCAGCGGCGGGATCGCTTTGGTCGGGTCGCGGTTCTGCAGCACGTCCAGCGGCATGTCCTCGTGCAGCAGCAGCTTCAGCCAGTCGAGCAGCTCGCTCGTGGACGGCTTCTTCTTCAATCCCGGCACGTCGCGGACTTCGTAGAAAATATCCATCGCCCGCTGGACCAGGATTTTCTGGATGCCCGGGAAATGGACGTCGACGATCGCCTGCATCGTGTCGCGGTCCGGGAACTTGATATAGTGGAAGAAGCAGCGGCGCAGGAAGGCGTCGGGCAGTTCCTTCTCGTTGTTGGACGTGATGACGACGATCGGCCGCTCCTTGGCCTTCACCGTCTCCTTGGTCTCGTACACATGGAACTCCATGCGATCGAGCTCGTGCAGCAGGTCGTTCGGGAACTCGATATCCGCCTTGTCGATCTCGTCGATCAGCAGCACCGGCAGCTCGGGCGAGGTGAACGCCTCCCACAGCTTTCCCTTGCGGATATAGTTGGAAATCTCATGCACGCGCGGATCGCCGAGCTGGCCGTCGCGCAGCCGCGCCACCGCGTCATATTCGTACAGGCCCTGCGCGGCCTTGGTCGTCGACTTGATGTTCCATTCGATCAGCGGCGCGCCGATCGCCTTGGCAACTTCCTGCGCCAGCACGGTCTTGCCGGTGCCGGGCTCGCCTTTGACCAGCAGCGGACGGCGCAGCGTCGCAGCGGCGTTCACCGCCACTTTCAGATCGTCGGTGGCGACATAATCCCGCGTGCCTTCGAAACGCATGCCCGGCCTTTCCTGAGTGAAGGGCCGGGATAGGTGACGTTTACGGTAGGGTCAAATCTCCGCGCGAGCCTGCTGCCGCGCTTCCAGCAGGTCCCACAGGCCGCGATGCTGGGCGAGCAGCTGCTGCGCGCCAAAGCTCATTGCGCGCTCGAACGACGGCGTATCGGCAACCGCCATCGCCACCGTGCGGGTTTCCTCCTCGTCGGGCAGGCTGCAATCGCCCGGCGCGATCGACACGCGCCGCGCTGCCGCTTCGAGAACGGCGCGCACATGCTGCCAGTCGAGCGCTAGCGCGAAGGCCGCGCCCAAGGCGCAGCCGGCGCGCTCCGATTGCGCGAGCATGTCGAGCGCATGGCGCTGCTGCAGCACGGCCGCTTCGCATTCCGCCTGACGCGGCGTGCTGGGCAACGGGCCGGTCGCCACCGCGAGTTTCGTCAGCAGCGCGCGTTCGGCAGCGAACGCTTCAGCTGCAGCCGCAAGCCAGCCGAGCGCTGCGGGGTGCTTGGTCTTGCTCGCCGCATGGTCGATCACGCCCGGATAGCGGCCGTGCAGCACGCACAGATAATGGGCGGCGTCGGCCAGGTTGCGAATCGCTTCCGGCCCCGAAGTCAGGGCGTCGGCACGCGGATAGCGATGGCTCGCGCTGCCATCCGCGCTCACCACCGAAATCAGCATGTCCGCAACCACTTCGCTGCGGGCCGTTTCGATCGCCTGACTCATTCCTTCTTCCCTGCCTGTCGCGCTCCGCCAAGCGGCGATCCGAGATCACTGATGGGCAAGGGGATAGCGGCGGGCCGTAAAGAGGTGGTTTATGCCGCGGCCCTATTCGCGGTTAACGCGCGCCTGGCTTGACGTTTACGTAAATGGCCTGCTTTATCGGCGCATGGCCACTCAGCATCACGCGACCGTCGATACGCCGGACAATCGAAACCGGCACCAATATTCGATCACCGACCTGTCGGAAGAGTTCGACGTGACGCCGAGAGCGCTGCGTTTCTACGAAGAGGAAGGGCTGATCCAGCCGGTCCGCCGCGGCACCACGCGCATCTACACCAAGCGCGACCGCGCCCGGCTCGCCTGGATCCTGCGGGCCAAGCGCACCGGCTTCAGCCTCGCCGAAATCCGCGAGATGATCGACCTCTACGACGTCGGCGACGGCCGCCACATGCAGCGCAAGGTGACGATCGAGAAGTGCAATGCGCGGATCGAGCTGCTGAAGCGCCAGCGCGTGGATATCGAGGCGCAGATCGACGAGCTCGTGCGCTTCGTGAAAATGGTCGAACAGGTCGAGGCTCAGGCGAGCCATTAACTCGTCATGCCGGACTTGATCCGGCATCCCGCTTCTTCTTTCCTTGGAAAGCGGGACCCCGGCTCAAGGCCGGGGTGACGATAGAAGGGGGAGAGAAAATGCCCAGCTACACACCGCCCGTGCGCGACACGCGCTTCATCCTCGATCATGTGATCGGCCTCGACCGCTACGCCAACCTGCCGGGCTTCGAGAACGCGACTGCGGACACGATCGACGCGGTGCTGAACGAAGGCGGCCGCTTCGTCGCCGAGGTGTTGTTCCCGCTGAACCAGGTCGGCGACAAGGAAGGCTGCACGCGCAATGCGGACGGCTCGGTCACCACGCCCACGGGCTTCAAGGAGGCCTATAAGCAGTTCGTCGAAGCGGGCTGGCCAACCTTGTCAGGCTCGGAGGAATATGGCGGCCAGGGCTTGCCCCACGTCGTGATGACCGCGTTCGAGGAGTTCGCGATCTCCGCCAACATGGCCTTCATGATGTATCCGGGCCTCACCGCCGGCGCGACGGCCGCGATCCTGGTCAAGGGATCGGACGAGCAGAAAGCCCTCTATGCGCCGAAGATGATCTCGGGCGAATGGGGCGGCACGATGAACCTGACCGAGCCGCAATGCGGAACGGACCTCGGCCTCATCAAGACCAAGGCGGAGCCGCAGGCGGACGGAACCTATCGCATCACCGGCACCAAGATCTTCATCTCGGCCGGCGAGCACGACCTGACCGAGAACATCATCCACCTCGTCCTCGCCAAGACGCCCGACGCACCAGACAGCGTCAAAGGCATCAGCCTGTTCATCGTGCCGAAGGTGCTGGTGAACCCGGACGGCAGCCTCGGCGAGCGCAACGCCGTCTCCTGCGGCTCGATCGAGCACAAGATGGGCATTCACGGCAATTCCACCTGCGTGATGAACTATGACGGCGCCGTCGGCTATCTGATCGGCGAGGAGATGAAGGGCCTGGCCGCGATGTTCATCATGATGAACGCGGCGCGCCTCGGCGTCGGGCTGCAGGGCCTGGGCGTCGGCGAAGTCGCCTATCAGAACGCCGTCACCTACGCGCACGACCGCCGGCAGGGCAGGGCGCTCACCGGCCCCGCCGAACCGCAGGAAAAAGCCGACCCGCTGTTCGTCCACCCCGACGTCCGCCGCATGCTGATGGAAGGCAAGGCGCTGACCGAAGGGCTGCGCGCGCTGTGCCTCTGGGGGGCGCTGCTCGTCGACTTGAGCCACAAGGCGCCGAGCGACGAGGAGCGCGAAAAGGCCGACGCGCTGGTCAGCCTGCTCACCCCGGTCATCAAGGGCTTCGGCACCGACATGGGCTACCGGATCGCGACCGACAGTCAGCAGGTCTATGGCGGCCATGGCTACATCGCCGAATGGGGCATGGAGCAATATGTCCGCGATGCCCGAATCGCGATGATCTACGAAGGCACCAACGGCGTGCAGGCGATGGACCTGGTCGGCCGCAAGCTGCCGTCGAAGGGCGGAGCGGCGATCCAGGCCTTTTTCGCCTTGGCGCAGGACGAGGTCGCGTCGGCCCAGGGCGGCCCGCAGGCGAAGCTAGCCGAAGGGCTGGGCGCCAGCCTTGCCGAGCTGCAGGCGGCGACCATGTGGTTGATGCAGAACGGTTTCGCGAACCCGAACAACGCCGGTGCGGGCGCCGTGCCCTATATGCACCTGTTGGGCATCGTCGCGGTCGGCCTCATGTGGCTGCGCATGGCCCGCGCCGCCCAGGCCCAGCTCGACGCCGGCGAAGGCGACCAGGCGTTCCTGGAAGCCAAGCTCACCACCGCGCGCTTCTGGTTCGACCGCATCGCTCCTCGCGCGCTGGGTCTGCGCAAGGAAATCGAAGGCGGCGCAGATGCGATGATGGCGCTGCCGCCGGAGGCATTCGTCCGGGCGGCTTAACTACGGAGCGAGTCTGGGTCCAAACGCGCGCAATCCGCAAACGACATAGTGCGGGCATTTGAAACCCAACCGTTACCACCGTCAACCCGGCCTTGAGCCGGGGTCCCGCTTTCGTTTTCCTGGGTGAGCGTCGGCGCGATTGTCGAAAGAAAGAAGAAGCGGGACCCCGGCTCAAGGCCGGGTTGACGGGAATATGGCTGTTTGTCGGATGACCCAGGATGTTTTGTGAACTTAAGGCCCCTCGCACCCACCGCGCGCGATCCCGATTGCCCGGCTTTCGCCCCTCTGCTAGCTCGGCGCCATGCGTTTGATCGTCCCTCTTCTCCTGATCGTGCTCGTCGTTGGCGGGCTCTGGTATCTCTCCGGCAAGAACACCGAAAAGCCGCTGACGCGCGTGGAAAAGACGATCCCGAATGAGAAACTGGGTAAGTAAGCGGCTGCTGGGCGGGGTGGCGCTGGCCGCCGCGCTCGGCGCCTTCGCGATTCCGGCGATCGGTCAGCAGGACCAGCCCGAATCGCTGCTGCCGCCCGGCTTTGGCGACCAGCCCGTCTCGCCGACGCCCGCTCCGGGCGAGGCGACACCGCCCGCCGCGCAACCGGGCGTTCCCGGAGCGCCGGGCGCGGACAACGTCGTCGCTGCCGAAGACGCGCAGGCGACCGGCGAGGAAGACCAGCAGACGGACGAGGAGCAGACCGCCCAGGCCAAACCGTTCGATCTGCCCGAGGCGGCGCGGCGCAACCCCGATCTGGTCGGGGTGCTGACGCCGGACAATGGCGGCTATGCGGCCGACGAATGGGGCACGGTCGACGGACGCTTCGCCTCGACGCTGATGCGGGATATCAAGGCGCCGGTCGCTTCGCGCTGGGGACAGATCCTGCTCCGCCGCACCTTGCTGAGCCAGGCGCCGACGCCGGCAGGCATCGAAGGCCCGGACTGGGTTGCCGAGCGCGCCTGGCTGCTGCTGCGCATGGGCGAAGCGGACGCGGCGCGGCTGCTGGTTTCCAGCATCGACGTCGACCGGTTCAGCCCGAAGATGTTCGACGTCGCGCAGCAGACCGCGCTCGCGACAGCCGATCCGGCGGCGATGTGTCCCCTGACCGACAAGGTTCCCGCGACCGCCGACCAGACGAGCTG
Organism: Sphingomonas tabacisoli; assembly: GCF_042678385.1. Taxonomy (NCBI): domain Bacteria; kingdom Pseudomonadati; phylum Pseudomonadota; class Alphaproteobacteria; order Sphingomonadales; family Sphingomonadaceae; genus Sphingomonas; species Sphingomonas tabacisoli. The sequence goes on along the minus strand of NZ_JBHUDY010000001.1, from coordinate 2,073,219 downwards.
GGATCTGGCGCGCGCGATGTGCGCCGCCTTGTCGGGCGATAACGGCACGGCTTCCGCGATCATCGACGCGGCACGGCATCGCGGCCGGGCTCGGGGCATCGACTTGCTGCTCGCCGAGAAAGTCGTCGGCGTCGGTGGCGGCCGCCGTGCGATCAACATCCAGTGGGACGGCGTCGGCGATCTGACTGCCTGGCGTTTCGGCCTCGCCAATGCCGTCAACGTGCCGATCCCCGCGCCGCTGTTCGACACGGTCGGACCGCACGTCCGCGCTTGGCAGTTCCGCGCGCCGATGATCGCGCCGGAACAGCGGCTCGCGCCCGCCATCTGGGCGGCCAGCCTAGGCGTGCTGTCGAGCGCCGCCTATGGCGACCTGATCGGCCAGGCCTATGAAGCGGCCGATCCCGATAATCTGGAGGAAACGCCGGGTTATCGCCTGCGCACGGCCTTTTCCGGCGATGACGAAAACAGCCGCATCGAGGCGCTGCGGACGCTCTGGACCGAGCCAAAGACGGATGTCGAGCGCTACGCACGGCTTGTGCTGACAGCGCGCGCCGCCGCTCGCTTTGCGCCCAGCGAAGATCTAGCCGACGACGCGCACAATTTCATCGCGGCGATGCTCACGGCCGGCTTCGACGATGCCGCCGCCAAATGGGGCGCGGTCGGCGACAAGCTCGACGATGGCGACGATGGCTGGGCGCTGCTCGCCGTCGGCGCACCGCGGCGGGTAGTCACGATCAGCACCCGCCGCGCCGGCGCCTATGTCGGCGAGCAGAAGGACGACAGCCGTAAGGGCGCTTTCCTCGTCGCGGGCCTCGCAGGTCTCGGCCGCATTTCGCCGCAGGATGCGCAGAGCCTCGCCACCGATAATCATCTGCCGCTTGGCTTGCAGAATAGCTGGACGCGCGCGATCGATCACGCCGCGAAGATGAACCAGCCCGCGACAGTCGCGCTGCTGGCCGCGGCGGGCATGCAGACCATGTCGTGGAAGGCGGTGCATCCGGCGTATCTGATGCACATCGTCGCGGCGCTTCGGCGAGTTGGGCGCGAGCCTGAGGCGCGGATGATCGCCGCCGAAGCCATCACGCGGGCGTGAGCGGCGACCGGGAGCTGATCGGCCGCTTCCTCGAAATGCTGGCGGCTGAGGCCGGCGCCGCCCGCAACACGATCCTCGCCTACCGCACTGACCTGGAGAAAGCGTCCGAACTGCTGGCGGGCTCGCTCGCCACGGCGGACGAGGCGGCGATCGCGCGCGTTGCGGAGCAATGGATGCGGCTTGCCCGCTCGACCGTTGCGCGCAAATCGGCGGCGCTGCGGCGCTTCTTCGCTTTCCTGCAGGAAGAGGGTTTCCGTTCGGACGATCCGGGCAAGGGACTGCCGCGGCCGAGCGCTGCCCGCCCGCTGCCGAAAGTGATCGGCCATGACGATGTCGACCGCATCTTCGCGGAGATCGACCGGCGGCTCGGGGCCGAGCATCCGCCAGTGGCCGACATCCGGCTCGCGGCGTTGATCGAGCTGCTCTACGGCTCGGGGCTGCGCGCGACGGAGCTGGTCTCGCTCCCGCGCAATGCCATTGCCAGCGACCGCCCGTTCATCATCCTGAAGGGCAAAGGCGGGCGCGAGCGGCTGGTGCCGATTTCCGACCGCGCCCGCGCCGCCGTCGCGCGCTGGCGGGAGCTGGTGCCCTCGGACCAGCCCTGGCTGTTCCCGTCCGGCAAGAAGCATCTCAGCCGCGTGCGGCTGTTCCAGATCGTGAAGGCGCTTGCCGCTGCAGCCGGCGTGCCGCCGGATCGCGTCGGCCCGCACGGGCTGCGCCACGCCTTCGCAACGCACCTGTTGGAAGGGGGCGCGGACCTGCGTGCCTTGCAGGCGATGCTGGGCCATGCCGACATCGCCACGACGCAAATCTACACGCATGTCGACTCGCGCCGCCTCGTCGAGCTGGTGAACGCCAACCACCCGCTCGTTGACGAGCGGCCCCGCCGCTCCTAACCCGCGCGGCCAATGATCAGCTTCCTCGATTTCGAAAAACCGATCGCCGAGCTTGAGGCCCGGGTCGCCGAACTGCGCGAGACCGCGGCAGGCGGCCAGGTCGATATCGATGCGGAGATCGGCCGGCTGCAGGCCAAGGCCGACAAGCTGCTGCGCGACACCTATGCCAAGCTCACCCCCTGGCAGAAGACGCAGGTCGCCCGCCATCCGGCGCGGCCGCACTTCAAGGACTATGTGGCGCGGCTGATCGACGATTTCATGCCGCTGGCGGGCGACCGCGCCTTTGCCGACGATCAGGCGATTATCGGCGGCTTCGGACGGCTCGGCGGTCGGCGCGTGATGGTAATCGGTCACGAGAAAGGCGACGACACCGCCAGCCGCCTCAAGCACAATTTCGGCATGGGTAAGCCCGAAGGTTACCGCAAGGCGATCCGGCTGATGCAGATGGCCGACCGTTTCGGTCTGCCGGTCGTGACTTTGGTCGATACCTCGGGCGCTTTTCCCGGCGTGCAGGCCGAAGAGCGCGGCCAGGCGGAAGCGATCGCCCGCTCGACCGAGCAATGCCTGGCGCTCGGCGTGCCGATGGTGGCGGCCGTTGTGGGCGAAGGCGGCTCGGGCGGCGCGATCGCGCTGGCCGCCGCCAACCGCGTGCTGATGTTCGAGCACGCGGTCTATTCGGTAATCTCGCCGGAGGGCTGCGCTTCTATCCTGTGGCGCACCTCGGACCAGGCGCCGGCCGCTGCCGAGGCGATGAAGATCACCGCACAGGACCTGAAGGGACTCGGCATCATCGACGGCATCGTGCTCGAGCCCGTCGGCGGCGCGCACCGCGACCCCGATGTTGCGATCGATACGCTGGGGGCTGCCATTCGCGGCGCGCTGGACGAACTCGCGCCGTTGGATCGTGACGCGCTCCGCGCAGACCGCCGCGCCAAATTCCTGAAAATGGGCACGCTCTGACGCGCAAACAGAAAGGGCGGCGAGTTTCCCGCCGCCCTTGCCGGTTTGATCTTGCGATCGCGCTTACTGCACCATGCTGCCGGAAGCGTTATTGAAGGTGTTGCCGACCTTCTGGCCCAGGCTCGTCATGGCGGTGATCGCGGCAACGGCGATCAGCGCGGCGATCAGGCCGTACTCGATCGCGGTCGCGCCCTTGTTGTTGCGGATCATCTTGCGCAGAATCTGCATGTTCGTCTCCTTGGTCCAGCACCTACCCGTTGACCCGACTGGTCGTCCCAAGATCAACTTGTCGCCTGTTAGGCCCGATCTCGTTTCGGATTCTTGATGAGTTATGGCTTCGAGCGCGTTAACCAAAGCGCCCTGCTCAGTGCGCGAGCACGTTCTGGGCGATGTTGTTCCACATGCCGATCGTGACGTTCGCGACCTGAGAGAGCGATGCAAGCATCGCGATCACGATAAGAGAGACGATCAGCCCGTATTCCACGGCCGTTGCCCCCGCCGCGGATCGAAGCAGTCTGTGAAGGAATTCGCTAATCACGCCGGCCCCCGGTCGGTGTAAAGTCGAGCAGCAGTGACACGGCGACAGTTAAGGAAGGTTTATGTCAACAGGTTACCCGTTGCTTCTTGTCGTTGCCGCTGCACTGATCGATAGCGAGGGGCGCGTACTGGTTCAGCAGAGGGCGCCCGACCGTTCGATGCCGGGCCTGTGGGAATTTCCAGGCGGTAAGGTCGAGCCGGGCGAGACGCCGGAACATGCCCTGGCTCGGGAGTTAGTCGAGGAGCTGGGCGTGACAGTCGCGCCGAGCGCGTTCTCGCCGCTTGCCTTCGCAAGCGAGGCGCTGGGCGAGCGGCATTTGCTGCTTCTTCTTTATGCCGCGCGCGAATGGCGGGGCGAGCCGATGGCGCTGGATGCGAGCGCAATCCGGTGGGTTAATGTCGAGGAAATGCGGACGTTGGCGATGCCGCCGGCGGATGTGCCGTTGGTCGAGGCACTCGCCGCTTTATCTCTCGTCCCGGCGTAGGGCAGCCGCTAGCGAAGCGGTGGCGCTGCCGCGGCGTGCCGGTTTGGGCTGGTCCGGCGCGGGCGCCCAGCCGAGCAGATGCACGATCTCGATCGTCTCGCCGGTCTTGCCGTCCGCGGCAGCATCGGCAGCGAACCGTTCTGCCGCAGCCGCCAGCGCCGTACGAGTGAGTGGCGGCGCGGCATCGGCAAGCAAGCTCGTCGAGGCCGTGCCGCGCAGATCGGCGAGAAGCGCAAAGAGCGAGCTGTAACGCACGGTGAGCTGCTCACCGTCGGCAACTGGCAAAGCGAAGCCGGCTCTTGCGAGCAGGTCGCCGGCCGAGCGGACGTCGATCTGCGGATGCAGACGCGCAACGGCGCGTTCCTCCGCCCCCAGCAACGACGCCCGCAGCCGGGACAAACTTCCGGCGCCGACGAACGCGCCGAGGAACAGGCCGTCGGGCTTCAGCACGCGACGGATCAGCGTCAGCGCGCCGGGCAAGTCGTTGACTTGGTCGAGACCGCCGCACGCGATGACCAGGCCGAAACTTTCATCGGCGAAGGGCAAGCGATCCTCGTCGCACTGCACGCCGCCGGCAGCCTTGGCAAAGCAATAGCCCGGATCGACTGAGACGACGTCGATGCTCCGCGCGCGCAATGCAGCACCCACGCGTCCATCCAGGCAGCCAAGATCCAGCCCGCGGGTGAAGCTGCGTTTCACGCTATCCAGCCGGTCGATCAATTCGTCGGCCATGCGCGCATGAATAAAATCGTGCCGGGCAAAGTCGGCGGCTGCTCGGTCGCGCCGGATGCGCCGGCGCGTGCGGTCGAAGATTTCGGGCGCGCTCATGTGCGGGCCTTGTGGGGACGCGCGGGACCGGGAACAAGGGTGCCGTGAGCCTAATCGCTTCCCCATTTCGTGTTGCGATCGACTTTGCGCTGCCGCCGCGCTGTCCTGCATGCGGTTTGATCGTATCCGACGATGGCGCGTTTTGCGGTCCGTGCTGGTCCAAGCTCGATTTCCTTGTCGGCCCGGCCTGTGCCGCATGCGGCGTGCCGCTGGAGCAGGATCTCGGGCCGGAGACACAATGCGCTGCCTGCCTGGCCGAACCGCCGCCGCACGACGGCGTGCGTGCTGCTGTTGCTTATGGTTCCGTCGCGCGCGCGGTCGTGCTGAAGCTGAAGCACGGCGGCCGGATCGGCATGGCGCGGGTGATAGGACGTTATCTGGCGCGGCTTGCGCTCGCCGAACCCGACGTCTTGCTGGTGCCCGTACCGCTGCATCGCTGGCGCATCTGGCGGCGCGGGTTCAACCAGTCGGGGCTGCTAGCGCGTGAAGTTTCCCGTCGGACCGGACTGGAAGTCCGTGCCGACCTGATCGAGCGGCGCAAGCGCACGCCGATGCTGGGCGGGCTCGGTCGGGCGGCGCGAGCGAGGGCCTTGCGCGGCGCGTTCGCCGTCCCATCTGAAGGCAAGGCCGCGCTGGCCGGCCGCACGGTGTTGCTGGTCGACGATGTCTACACCAGCGGCGCGACCGCGGGCGCTTGCGCAAAGGTGCTGAAGCGTGCCGGTGCGGCGAAAGTGATCGTGCTGTGCTGGGCCCGCGTGCTGCAGGATGGCGTTGACGATGTGCCCGGCTTGGGCGACGAATGGCATTGAGGAGACGGGGTTTTGGCGAAGGTCGAGATTTATACCAAATGGGGTTGCCCCTATTGCCTGCGCGCGCAGCGGCTGCTCGACGGCAAGGGCGTGTCCTACGAAGAATATGACATCACAATGGGCGGCCCGCAGCGCGCGGAGATGATCCAGCGCGCTAATGGCCGGACCACCGTGCCGCAGGTGTTCATCGACGGGAAGCATATCGGCGGATCGGACGATCTGGCGGCGCTGGATGCGCGGGGTGGCCTCGATCCGTTGCTGAAGGCCGCTTAAAAGCCACCCATGCGCGCCGCCATTCTGCAGATGCAGTCGGGCATCGACCCGGCCGCCAACGCACGCACCATCGTGCAGGCGATCGAGGATGCGCGCGCGGGCGGCGCGAACATGCTGTTCACGCCGGAAATGTCGAACCTGCTCGATCGGGACCGGGCGCGTTCGGCGGCTAACCTTCGGCGCGAAGGCGATGACGAGACGCTGGCAGCCATACGCGAAGCCGCACGGGAGGCAGGGCTTTGGGTCCATATCGGGTCGCTCGCATTGCAGGGCGAGGGTGAACGGCGGCTCAATCGCGGATTCCTGATCGACGATCAGGGGGAGATCCGTGCGCGCTATGACAAGATCCATTTGTTCGACGTCGATCTTGCGACTGGCGAAAGCTGGCGGGAATCGGCTGTCTATGCGCGGGGGCAGCGGGCCGTGGCGGCGGAGACGCCTTGGGGGCGGCTGGGTCTCAGCATCTGCTACGACATCCGCTTTCCAGACTTGTATCGCGCGCTGACCGGGGCGGGGGCCTCTATTCTAGCCGTCCCGGCCGCTTTCACTGTGCCGACCGGCAAAGCGCATTGGCACGTGCTGCTCCGAGCACGGGCGATTGAGGCGGGGGTTTTCGTGATTGCCGCCGCGCAGGTCGGCCAGCACGCGGACGGGCGCGAGACTTATGGTCATTCGCTCGCCGTCGATCCCTGGGGCGAAGTGCTTCTCGACATGGGCACAGAGCAGGGCCTCGGCTTTGTCGATCTCGATCTGGCGCAGGTGGCGGCCGTGCGCAGCCGCGTGCCCGCGATCGACCATCGCCGCGACATTCCTCCGGTCGAGCTCGCCCGATGATCGTGTTCGATCTGAAATGCGGCCAGGCCCATGTGTTCGAAGCCTGGTTCGGCTCCAGTGCCGATTATGAAGATCAGCGCGCTCGTGGCCTAATCCAGTGCCCGATCTGCGGCGACGGCGAGATCGGCAAGGCCGTCATGGCGCCAAGGCTCGGCAGCGGCGTTTCCGAAGACGCTCAGGCGCCCGTTCCGGTCGCGTCGATGCCGTCGCCGCCGGCCGAGATGAAGGCGTTGATGACGGCTATGGCGAAGGTTCAGTCCAAGATGCTGGAAGGCTCGCAATGGGTCGGCCGCCGTTTCGCCGACGAGGCGCGGGCGATCCATCTCGGCGAGACCGATCCGCGTACGATCCACGGCCAAGCGACGCCCGCGGAAGCTGCGGCGCTGAAGGAAGAGGGCGTTGAAGTGATGCCGCTTCCGTTCCCGATCGCGCCGCCCGATCAGACGAACTGACGTTCGTCCCTTGTGGGGGACGTCCGACGCAACCTGTTCGATCGTTACGGGTTGAAAGCACCCGTTCAGAAAAGGCGCGGCACAGCGCCGGCGAACCCGGACAAGGAAAAACAGATGATCGGTCGCGTGGCGTTGGTGTCGGCTTTGCTCGCCGGGACGGCGGTTCCTTCATGGGCGCAAGAGCCATCCCCACCGGCGCAACAGGCGCCTCAGGCAGCACCGAAGCCTGCCCCTGCCGCGGAACCGGCGCCCGATGAGGCGGACGATGAAGAGATCGTCGTTGTGGGACAGCGGGAACGCGGCGCGGTGATCGGCGACATCAAGCCCGAAGTGCAGCTCAGCCCCGCCGACATTCGCTCCTATGGCGTGAGCTCGGTCGCGGAACTGCTCAGCGAACTCGGCCCCCAGATCGCGACGACGCGCGGCAGCAACAGGGGCGCTTCGGTCGTGCTGCTGAACGGCCTCAAGATTTCCGGCTTCAGCGAAATTCGCGATATCCCCACGGAGGCGATCCAGCGGGTCGACATCCTGCCCGAGGAAGTCGCGTTGAAATATGGTTACAGCGCCGACCAGAAGGTGGTGAACATCGTGCTTCGCCGCCGCTTCCGCGCGACCACGGCGGAGCTGTCCGATCGGATCGCGACCGACGGCGGCGCGAACCAGCCCCAGGGAACGGCGAGCCTGCTCCGCATCAATCCGACGGGCCGCTTCAATCTCGCCGGCACCTACACGCGCACGCAGCAATTGCTCGAGAGTCAGCGTGACATTCTCGCAGATACCGGCTTCGATCAGCGTGGGTTCCGAACGCTGATTCCGTCCGGCGACTCGGCGTCCGTCAACGCGATCTATGCGACCGGCATCGCGGAGGGGGTTTCCGCGACGGTGAATGGCCGCCTGCAATATGACGATACCCGCGCCGTGCTGGGATTGTCGGCTGACGGCGCCGGGCCGCTCATCACACAGGACAACCATTCGCTGAACACGCATCTCGGCACGACGCTGAACGGCGCGATCTCGGGCTGGCAGTGGACGTTCACCAGCGCCTATGACCGTACCGCGACCGATACCAAGACCAGCGTCACAGCCGACAAGGCGCATTCGGCGGCGAGCAATTTCGGCGGCGACTTCACCATTAACGGCCAGCCGCTGAAACTCCCCGCCGGAGCGGTTTCCACGACCGTTCGCATCAATGCTTCGACCAACGATTTTTCCAGCCGCACGACGCGCACCGGCACTGTCCGTAACGGCGACGTGCACCGCGATATCGGCGGCGGGCAGATCAATGTCGACGTGCCGATCGCCAGCCGCGACCGCGCGTTCCTGGGCTTCCTCGGCAACCTGTCGGTCAACGGCAATGTCGAGGTGCAGCACTTGAGCGACTTCGGCACGCAGACCACCTATGGCTATGGCGCGACCTGGTCGCCGATCCGCGCGATCAACCTCGTCGTGTCCCATACGGATGAGGAAAGCGCGCCGACCGCGCAGCAGCTCGGCAATCCGGTGATCGTGACGCCGGGCGTGCGCGTGTTCGATCTGGTCCGCAACCAGTCGGCGATCGTCACCCAGATCACCGGCGGCAATTCGGGCCTCCTTGCCGACGATCGCAAAGTGACGAAGTTAGGTCTGACGCTCAGGCCGTTTACCGACACCGACCTCAGCCTTGTTGCCAACTACACGCGCACGCGCACGCGCAACGCGATCGAATCACTGGGCTTCCCGACGGCCGCCATTCAGGCGGCCTTCCCGGACAGGTTCATACGCGACGCCTCGGGCGATCTGGTCCAGATCGACGCGCGGCCGGTCAATTTCTTCCGCGAGCGCGAGGATCAGCTCCGTTGGGGCATCAATTTTTCGAAGCGGATCAAGGACACGACCGCCGAGCAATTCCGCGCGCTGGCGGCGGCGGGGCGCTTGCCTTTCCCGGGCGGCCGCAGACCCGATGGCGCGGGTGGGCCTGGCGGGCAGGCGGGCGGTGGCGCAGGGCAGGGCGATCGTCCGCGCGGTCCTGGCGGCGGCGGAGGCGGTGGGCGTTTCGGTGGAGGCGGCGGCGGATTCGGCGGCGGCCGGCTGCAGTTCGCGCTGTATCACACTTGGCATTTCAAGGACGACGTGCTCGTCCGGCCGGGCGGTCCCTTCATCGATCTGCTGCACGGCGGGTCGCTCGGGCGCGGCGGCGGTCAGCCGCGGCATGAAATCGAGGCGCAGGCAGGCATCACTCGCAACGGCCTGGGCGCGCGCCTCAGCGCGAATTGGCAGAGCGGAACAACCGTGGACGGCGCGACAGGGCTCGCCAGCGACCAACTCCGTTTCGGATCGCTGGCGACGGTGGATTTCCGTCTATTCGCCAATCTGGGCAGCATGCCGAAAGTGCTGGTTGCCCATCCGTGGCTGCGCGGATCGCGCGTGACGGTCTCGGTCGACAATCTGTTCAACCAGCGCCAGCGCGTGCGCGACGCGACCGGAGTGACGCCGGTCAACTATCAGCCGGACCTGCTCGATCCGCTCGGCCGCACGATCAAGATCAGCTTCCGCAAGCTGTTCTTCTCGCTGCCGCAGAGAGGCGGCGGTGCGCGCCCGGGATCGGACGATTGACCCCGGACGCGGCGGAAGGCAGGAGTCGCGCCGAGTGCGCTCGTAGCTCAGCAGGATAGAGCATCAGATTCCTAATCTGAGGGCCATGGGTTCGAATCCCGTCGAGCGCACCATTTGATCGGCAGCACTCCGTTAACCGTATTCCTTCAACGCCCCTGAACCCTGTTCCGGCAAGACGGGCAGTGTTGAGGAGGTGCGTCATGCGCTTGAAGCGGACATTCCTGGCTTTTGCGCGCTCGAAGCGCGGCAACGTGATCGTCGCTGCGGCGGCGTCGCTGCCGGTCGTGATCGGCTCGGCCGGCTTGGCGACCGATACACTCGAGTGGACGCTGTGGAAGCGCCAGTTGCAGCGCCAGGCCGATTCGGCCGCGCTCTCGGGCGCCTTTGCGCTTGCCCAAGGCAAGAACCATGTGACGAGCGTCAACGGCGACATCGCCCGCACCGCGGAGCTGACATTGACAGCGACGCCGGTGATTGAATCTCCGCCGACCACTGGTGCCGGCACGGGTAATACGAGCGCTGTCCGCGTCGCCTTGCAGACCGGCCGCTCGCTGCCCTTCTCCAGCCTGTTCGTGTCGACGGCGCCGACGATCAAGGCGGAGTCGACAGCGGCCGTCGTCAACAACGGCAATTATTGCCTGATCGCCCTCGAGCCGACCACGGCCGTCGGCATCACTATGTCCGGTAACGCCACGGTGAATATGGGCTGTGGCATGGCGACCAATTCCAAGTCGAGCAACGCCGTCTACGTGAACGGCAGCAGCACGATAACGGCCACGCCCATCGCGGCGGTCGGAACGGTCGTGCCGAACAGCAACTACACCGGCACCACGGTCTTTAAGTCTCACCAAGTGCCGCAGAAGGACCCGTTTGCGTCGCTTCCAGATCCCGACATCAGCACCCTGAACTGCCAATCGCTGTCGGTTTCTCCAAATGGAAACAAAAGTCTCACGTCGACCTCCAACCCGGCCACGGCCACTTGTTTGAAGAATGTCGACGTTAAGGGTACTTTGACGCTTGGACCCGGCATTTACTATGTCGACGGCGGCTCGTTCAACGTCGGCTCGCAAGCGGTGATTAGCGGTACGGGCGTTACCATCATCCTGACCAGCAAGACGGCTGCGTCAGACCCATCAAGCATCGCTACCATGAGCATGAACGGCGGCGCGCAGATCAATCTGAGTGCGCCGACGACCGGCACTTACGCCGGCGTCATCATGTATCAGGACCGGCGGGCGCTCGATGTCGCAAGCAACACCGTCAACGGAAACAGCAGCTCCTTCTATCAAGGGGCGCTTTATTTCCCGAAGCAGCAACTCACGTTCAACGGAACGACGGGCATGTCGACCGACTGCCTGCAGATGGTCGGCCGCCGCGTTGTGTTCCTCGGCAACAGCTCGATCTCGAACGTGTGCCCGACGGGCGGACCGCATTCCTTCACCGGCACTGCAGTGAGGTTGATCGGATGAGCGCGCTCCTCCTGCAGCGGCTTGGCCGCGATCGCCGCGGCACCAGCTCCGTCGAGCTTGCGATGCTGGCGCCATTCTTTGCGATGATGACGCTCGGCACTGTCGACGCCGCCCGCGCCGTCGCTGAAAAGGTGCGGCTGCAACAGGCAGCGTCACGCTCGATCGAGATGGTCTCGTCGGGCGGTCTCGACAGCGACGCCTATAACGGCCTGAAGGCAGAGGCGGCCACAGCGGCGAACGTCAGTCAGAGTAATGTCACGACCGACACCTGGCTGGAATGCGATCGGGTGCGTCAGCCCTCTTCCACGACCGATTGCACGGGTACGCAGGAAATCGGGCGCTATGCCTCGGTGGTGATCAACGGCACCTACGTGCCCTGGTTTGCGACGCCCCTCGCCAGCCTGGGCTACAACATCAGCCGGACGATCACGCTGCAGGGCAAGGCATCGGTGAGGCTCCAATGACGATGATCCGCAATCTCCTTCGCGACCGGTCCGGCTCGCCCGCGGTCGAGTTCGCTTTCGCGGCTCCGGTGCTGATGATGTTCCTGATCGGGATCACGCAGCTCGGCGTGCTGTTCTCGGCGACGGCGGGAATGATCAACGGCGTCAACGAGGGCGCGCGCTACGCGACGATCTACCCGACGCCGACCGACGATCAGATCCTGAACCGGATCAGCCAGCGCCGCTTCATGGTGCAGTCGGCTCGTCAGACCGCTTCGCTGGCGCACGGCACCAGCAACGGCGTGCAATATATCGACATCACGATGAACTATACGGCGCCGCTGAACTTCGTGTTTTTCCAGACGCCGGCGGTGACGCTGCGGCAGACGCGGCGCGTCTATCTGTCCTGATCGCCGGCGCTTGACCGATCGCGCCGAAGGGGGCGTTGTGCGGGGGCCATGCGCCCCCGTGTTCTTTTCGGCGATCATCCGACGCTGAAGCCGACCATCGAGCGGCTGATCGATCATGGCCGCTTCGAAATTGCATTCGGATCGCTGGAATTGCCGGATATCGCGTCCTTCGATCTGGTCGTGCCGCTGACGATCGATCAGATCGTAGCGGCCCGCGACGCCAATGCAGATGGGCGGAGGCGAGCAGTGGTTCCTGACGCAGAGCTCGTCGAAATCTGTGACGACAAGCTGCTGTTCTGCGAAAATATGCTCGCAATGGGCCTCGGCGCTTTGCTGCCGGAGCTATTGCCCGACCCGCCGAATGTCTTCCCCTATGTTCGCAAGCCCCGGCGAGGGGAATTCGGCGACGGTATTCGCATCGTCCGCCGGCCGGAAGACGATCACGATCCGTCGCCGCACAGCTTTTGCCAGCGTCCCGTGGAAGGCGCCTACGAATATGTGCTGCATTTGCTGCGCGTTGACGGGCGCATCCGTTACGCGCGCTGCTATCGCTATCTGATGGCGGATACGCTGTCAGTGCGCGGTCGCGAGCAGCCGGCCCTGACGATCGCCGAAGCCGAACCGGGCCGAGCGCTGAAGCCCTGTGCCGATATTCTCGAAAGGCTCGGTTTCGAGGGAACCTGCTGCTTCAACTACAAGTGGGAAGCCGGCGCGCTGCGCATCCTTGAGCTCAATCCGCGGTTCGGCGGCTCGCTGGCGGGCGACGTCAACGCCTATGTCGCCGCCCACCTGGAGGCGCTTGCCTAGAAGGCGACTTCGGCCACCTTGTCCTTGTAATCCTGCTTCGGATCGCGGCCGAGCAACAGCTTGAGCCCGGCGAACGCGCTATGCTCGTTCAGCCAGACCTGCCCGGCGGTCGGATCGAAGCGGATGAGCTGCAGATTGGGATCGTCCTTGCCGCCCTCGAACCAGGCAGCAACGAAGGGATTCCAGAGCTGGTCGATCCGTTCGCGGTCGTTGTCCTCTTCCAGTCGTCCGTCGATCGTGGCGAACACGTCGTGGCCCTTGGAGGCGAAGACCATCATCGCGCGATCGTCGGTGCGCATGTCCTGGACCAGGTGATTGTCCTTGGTCGTGAAGAACCAGACATAGCTTTGCCCGTCGAGCGTCTGCGCGGTCATCGGCTGCGACCGGTCCTGCATCGCGCCGTGAAGGCCGAGCATGACCGTTCGGTCGGACTTCAGCGCCTTCCAGAATTTTTCGGTGATTTCCGCCTCATTCGCCACGATCGTTCTCCTTCAATGTAGAAGGAAAACGGAAAAGGGCGGGTGGGTGTTCCCCGCGCCCCTAGATGTGCAGCACCCTCCCGTACGCCGCGAGCACGCTTTCGTGCATCATTTCGCTGAGCGTCGGGTGCGGGAACACCGTTTCGATCAGCTCGGCTTCGGTCAGTTCGCCGGTCTTGCCGATGGTGTAGCCCTGGATCAGCTCGGTCACTTCGGCGCCGATCATATGCGCGCCCAAGAGTTCGCCGGTCTTCGCGTCGAACACCGTCTTCACGAAGCCCTCGGCCTCGCCCAGCGCGATCGCCTTGCCGTTGCCGATGAAGGGGAAGTTGCCGACCTTCACGTCGTAGCCGGCTTCCTTGGCCTTGGCCTCGGTCAGGCCGACACTGGCGATCTGCGGGCGACAATAGGTGCAGCCCGGGATGTTCTTCGGGTCCATCGCGTGCGGGTGCTTGCCGGCGATCGCCTCGGCAGCGATCACGCCCTCGTGGCTCGCCTTGTGCGCCAGCCAGGGCGGGGCGGTCACGTCGCCGATCGCGTAGAGGCCGTCGACATTGGTCTTGCACATGCCATCGGTGACGATGTGCCCGCGTTCGGTTTTCACACTCAATGCCTCAAGGCCAAGATTCTCGGTGTTCGGCACGATACCGATCGCGACGATCACATGGCTGAATGTGTCTTCGACGATCTTGCCGTCCTTGCCCTTGATCGACGCCTTGACGCCGTTTGGTCCGACATCGAGCTTCTCCACGCCCGCGCCGGTCATCGTCTTCATGCCCTGCTTTTTCACCGCCTTCTCAAGGAAGGCCGAAACGTCGGCATCCTCGACAGGCACCAGCCGATCGAGCATCTCGACCACCGTCACTTCGGCGCCCATGTCGTTGTAGAAGCTGGCGAACTCGATCCCGATCGCGCCGGAGCCGACGACCAGCAGCTTGGTCGGCATTTCCGGTGGCGTCATCGCGTGGCGGTAAGTCCAGATGCGCTTCCCGTCCGCCTTGGCGAAGGGTAGGTCACGTGCGCGGGCACCGGTCGCGACGATGATGTTCTTCGCGCTTAGCTCGGTCTTCTTGCCGTCCTCGGCCGTGACCGTCATCGCACCTTTTCCGGTCAAGACGCCGGTGCCCATGTGCACGGCGATCTTGTTCTTCTTCATCAGTCCGGTCACGCCCCTGTTCAGCTGCGACGCGACCCCGCGCGAGCGCTTCACCACCGCGGCAAGGTCGGCGCTGATCTGGTTGGCGACCAGGCCGTAATCCTTGGCGTGCTGCATATAGTGGAAGATCTCGGCCGAACGCAGCAGCGCCTTGGTCGGAATACAGCCCCAGTTGAGACAAATGCCGCCGAGCAGCTCACGCTCGACGATCGCGGTCTTGAGCCCAAGCTGCGCCGCGCGGATTGCCGCCACATAGCCGCCGGGTCCCGAGCCGAGGACGATCAGGTCGTAGGTTTCAGCCAAGGGAAGCTCCTTCTAGCCCCTCTCCCCATCGGGGAGAGGGAGGGGCCCGCCGCGAAGCGGTGGGAGGGTGAGGGTCTGTAAGAGCAGCACAGATGGTGTCGAACACGCCATCGCTATTGTCGAGCACGTTATTGTTCCAGAAGCGCAACACTCGAAACCCTGCGCGCTGCAGAAAAGCCTCGCGCCGCTCGTCACCACGATTATCGGCGTGCTGCGATCCATCCGCTTCGATGATCAGCCACGAACTAAGACAGACGAAATCGACGATATAGGGGGCGATAATGCGCTGGCGTTTGAACTTATAGCTTTCGAGCCGCCGGTTACGCAGCATCGACCAGAGCCGCTTTTCGGCGTCCGTAGGATTGCGCCGCATCCAGTGCGCACGTGCGAGGAGTTCGGCGTAGGCGGGAAGCGGTAGTGAGTTCACAGCATGCCCTCACCCTCCCACTCGGCTTCGCCGAGCGGGCCCCTCCCTCTCCCCGTCAGGGAGAGGGGCTTCATCAGGCCACCATCCCCAGCGGCGCTTCGACCAGCTCCTTGAACACCTTCATCAGCCGCGCGCCGTCGGCGCCGTCGATCGCGCGGTGGTCGAAGCTGCCGGTGGCGCTCATCACCGTTGCGATCTGGAGGGCGTCGTCGACCACATAGGGGCGCTTCTCGCCGGCGCCGATCGCCATGATCATGCCCTGGGGCGGGTTGATGACGGCTTCGAACTGCTTGATGCCGAACATGCCCATGTTCGAAAGGCTGGCGGTGCCGCCCTGATATTCGTGAGGCTGCAGCTTGCCTTCCTTCGCGCGGCCGGCGAGCTCGCCCATTTCCGTCGAGATTGCGGCGACTCCCTTGGTGTCGGCGGCGGCGACGATCGGCGTGATCAGCCCGCCCGGGATCGACACCGCGACCGAGATGTCGGCGCGGCTGTATTTGATCAGATTGTCCGGCGTGAAGCTGACGTTGCACTCCGGCACTTGGCGTAGCGAAACCGCGAGCGCCTTGATCAGCAGATCGTTGACCGAAAGCTTCACGCCCCGGGCGGCGAGGGCGCCGTTCAGATCGGCGCGGAGCTTCAGCAATGCGTCGAGGCGGATATCGACCGTCAGATAGATGTGCGGGATCGTCGACTTGGCCTCGGTCAGGCGGCGCGCGATCGTCTTGCGCATATTCGAGAGCTTGATCGCCTCGTGCGGAATCTCGGTCGCGAACGGCTGCGCAGGCGCGGCGGGAGCCGGGGCAGCCGCTGGCGTCGGTGCGGGAGCAGCCGCCGTCGGCGCTGCAGCGGGGGCGGGACGGCCGGCGTCGACGTCAGCCTTCACGATCCGGCCATTCGGGCCCGAGCCCTGAAGCGAGCCCAGGTCGATGCCCTTCGCTTCGGCGAGGCGGCGCGCCAGCGGCGATGCCTTGACGCGGTCGCCACCAGTCTTCGCAGCGGGTGCAGCCGCGGGAGCGGGCGTGGAGGCAGGAGCCGCGACGGGAGCGGCTTCGGCCTTCGGAGCTGGTGCCGGAGTGGGCGCCGGAGTCGGCGCAGAAGCCGCAGCGCTGGCGTCCTCGCCTTCGCCGGCGATCAGCGCGATCACCGCGCCGACCTTTACGCCGTCCGTACCTTCGGGAACCACGATCTTCGCGATCGTGCCTTCGTCGACCGCCTCGAATTCCATCGTCGCCTTGTCGGTCTCGATCTCGGCGAGAATGTCGCCCGATTTGACCGTGTCGCCTTCCTTCACCAGCCATTTGGCGAGCGTGCCTTCCTCCATGGTCGGCGAGAGGGCCGGCATCTTGAGCTCGATCGGCATGGGGGCTCCCTGTTCACTGGCTTAGGTGTTGCGGCTCCCTTCGACCAAGGGCCGGAGCCGGTCAAGATATTGCGCTCCGCATCGCGATACGCCACGTGTTTCACCCGAACAGGGGCAAGGCTTGCATCCATGCGCACCTATCTGGCGGTTATCGACGAGACCGAGGAAGCGGAAATCGCGCTGCGTTTCGCTGCCCGCCGCGCGGCCAAGACCGGCGGTACCGTGCTGGTGCTGGCGCTGATCGAGCCCGCCGAGTTCGTCGCCTGGGGTGGCGTGCAGGCGACGATGGAAGATGAAGCCCGTCAGCGCGCCGAAGCGCTGGTTGCAAGCGTTTCTGGCACTTTGTTCGAACAGGCCGGCGTTCGTCCGTCGATCCTCGTGCGTCAGGGGGAGCCCGTGCAGGTCGTCCGCGAAGTGCTCGGCGAGAATGAGAATATCGCAGCGCTCGTGCTTGGCGCGGCTCCCGCCGGCGCGCCGGGCCCGCTTGTGACCCATTTCGCGGGCAGCGACGCCGGCGCGCTACCGTGCCCGGTGATGATCGTGCCGGGCAGCCTGACGCCCGAAGCGGTGGACCGACTGAGCTAGCCGGCGATCCGGGGCGCGAGCAGCTTCACGAGCATTTCGCAGCCGGCCGCGTCGCCGGCATCGAAGCGCCCGAGATGTGGGCTGTCGAGATCGAGAACGCCAATCAACCGGCCCTGACTCTCGATCGGCACGACCAACTCCGAAGCCGATGCGGAGTCGCATGCGATATGCCCGGGGAAGGCGTTGACGTCGGCGACAAGCTGGGTCTCGCGCGTGGAGGCCGCCGTGCCGCACACGCCCTTGCCGATCGCGATACGAATGCAGGCCGTCTTGCCCTGGAAAGGGCCGAGCACCAGTTCGTCGCCGATCAGCCGGTAGAAGCCGGCCCAATTGAGGTCGGGCAGATATTCGAACAGCAGAGCCGCTGCGTTCGCCATGTTGGCGATCGGGTCCGGCTCGTCGACGGTCAGCGCATCAAGCGCGGAGAGCAGGTCGTTGTAGAGCTCGGCCTTGGAGCCGGTGGCGATGTCGAAGTGGTACATGAAACCTCATCGTCATGCCGGACTTGTTCCGGCATCCCGCTTTCTTTGGACCGAGATGAAGGCAGCGGGACCCCGGATCAAGTCCGGGGTGACGAGGATTCAATCCAGCCGCACTTTGCCGCGGCCGGCCTTTACCGCTCCCCGCACTTTCTTCGTGTCGACGCGCTGGGCCTTGGCAGCCTTGCTCGGCTTGGTCTTCTTGCGTTTGGCGGGAGCCAGGTGAGCTTTCCCGACCAGTTCGGCCAGCCGCTCCCGCGCTTCGGCGCGGTTCGCGTCCTGGGTGCGATGGGCGCGAGCGGTGACGACGATTTCGCCTTCCTTGGTCCAGCGGCTGCCGGCGAGCGTCTTCAGCCGCGCATAGACGTCGGGATGCAGCCGGAGCGCAAACACGTCGAGGCGCATCTGCACGGCGGAGGCGACCTTGTTGACGTTCTGACCACCTGGGCCCGTGGCAGCGAGGAAGCGCTCCTCAAGCGCATCTTCCGGCAGGGGCGCCCATTCGAGTTTAGCCATGCGCGAAGGCTCCGAACCGCTCAGGAAAGGGCGCTTCGACATCGATCGCGGGTTTGTTGTGCCGGGGCAGGAGGATGCGGCTTGCGTGGAGCAGCATCATGGGACCAGCGCGGCCATAGGTGGGATCGCCGACGATCGGCAGGCCGAGGCCGCTCGCCGCATGGACGCGAAGCTGGTGGGTGCGACCTGTTTGCGGCTCGAACTGGACCAGCGCGCGACCGTCCTTTACGTCGAGGACGGTCCAGTGGGTGACCGCCGGCTTGCCCTTTTTGGCGGGGATGATGCGCCAGCCCTGGGCTGCAGTGCTGACCTTCGACAAGGCGAGCTCGATCACCCCGTCGCTCGCCTCAGGGACGCCTTCGAGCACGGCGAGGTAAGTCTTTTTCACTTCGCCGTTCGCGAACGCTGCGGAGAAGCGACGGTGCGCCCCATGATTGCGCGCGAGGAGCAGGCAGCCGGAGGTGTCCCGGTCGAGCCGGTGCACGATGCCGGGCGGTCGGGCAAAGCCGAAGCGCAACTCGTCGACCATGTCGGCGAGCGCTTTCGTCCCGTCCTTTGGCCTGTCGACCGGCAAGCCTGCGGGCTTGTCGATAACCAGCGCCTCGGCGTCGATGAAAAGGGTGTTAACCACGTCACAGCGCGTAGCGCCGATCTCGGCCATTGAACAAGCATCGCGATCCGGATCGTCCGAATCGCGGCAACCGGGGACGGGTAATGATCTGGACGGCCGATTATGCAAAGCGCAGGCACCTCGCAGCGCTGCGGCGTGCCAAGCCCCCGCTGCTGGTCTGGTGCATGCGCCGGTACGGTGCGCTTGGCGCACAGTACCGGGACGCACTTACTCAGACCGACCCCGCCTAGCCGAACAGCTTCTTCGCGGTCTCCGCGACCCGGCGGCCGAGATAGCGGGCGCCCCCAAGATCGGCATCGCTCGGCTGGCGCTCGCCACGACCACCCGCGATCGTCGTCGCGCCATAGGGCGCACCGCCCACAACAGTGTCATGCCCCATCTGCGCGGCATAGCCGTAGTCCAGACCCACCACCGTCATGCCGAAGTGCAGCAGGTTGGTGATGATCGAGAACAAAGTCGTTTCCTGGCCGCCGTGCTGGGTTGCCGACGAAGTGAAGGCGGCGCCGACCTTTCCGTTCAGCGCGCCGGTGGCCCATAAGCCGCCGGCCTGATCGAGGAATGCAGCCATCGGTGCGCTCATCCGACCGAAGCGGGTGCCGGTGCCGATCACGATCGCATCATAGTGCGCGAGCTCGTCGATCAGCGCCTGCGGGGCTTCGGGCCGCGCGACCTGCGTTCCGACCAGATCGGGCACGCGGCGGATGTCGACCTCGGCGCCCGCTTCGCGTGCGCCTTCCGCAACCGCGTCGGCCATATGGGCGATGTGGCCGTAGGTGGAGTAATAGAGCACCAGAACTTTCGTCATTTCATGTCTCCTTATTCGGAATCGACCATTACGATTTCGGCGTCCTCTTGGGCCGTGATGCGGACGGTGTTGCCGCCGGTCAGCGCCGCGCCGTCGCGGGCTTTCAGCGCCGTGCCGTCGATCTCGATCGCGCCGGTCGCGGGCACCAGATAGGCGTGGCGGCCTTCGCCCAGATCATAGTCGAGGCTTTCGCCCGCCTTCAGCGTCGCACCGAGCACCCGGGCGTCGGCGCGGATGGGGAGCGCGCCTTCCGCCAGGTCTTCGTCGAAGCCGCTGGCGAGGGTGACGAACCGGCCCGAGCGATCACCCTTCGGGAAAGGCTTGGCGCCCCAGCTTGGGGAACCGCCCGACCGCTTCGGCTCGATCCAGATCTGGAACAAGGTCGTGGTCTCGGGCTCGAGATTATACTCGGCATGGCGGACGCCGGTGCCGGCGCTCATGACCTGAACGTCGCCGGCCTCAGTGCGGCCGGTGTTGCCCATCGAATCCTGGTGCGTGATCGCGCCGGAGCGGACATAGGTGATGATCTCCATGTCGCGGTGCGGGTGGGGCGGGAAGCCGCTGTTGGCGGCGATCTCGTCGTCGTTCCAGACCCGGAGGGCGCCCCAGCTCATGCGATTGGGGTCGTAGTAATTGGCGAAGGAGAAATGATGCCGGGCATTGAGCCAACCGTGCTCAGCATGACCCAGCGTTTCGAAGGGGCGTTTTTCGACCATGTTGCGAACCTCGTGGAAGTAAGATGAGGTTGAGATAGCGCGTCGGATCAGATAAGAAATAGAAACGTAGGAAACTCATCGTTTCGAGATATGCGACTTCCTGACTTCGAAGCCTGGGCGATTTTCGCGAGCGTGGTCGAGCATCGCTCGTTCAGCGCGGCCGCGCGTGCGCTCGGCCTGAGCAAGGCGACCGTGTCGAAAGCAGTCACAAGGCTGGAAGCGCATCTGGGGGCGACACTGTTCCACAGAACCTCGCGCACCCTGTCGCTGACCGAGACCGGCCGGGCGCTTGCGCCGCGCGCGCAGCGGATTTTGGCAGAAGCGGTCTCCGCCGAGGAAGAAGCGAGCGACGCCGCGACCGCGCCAAAAGGATTAGTCCGGCTGGCCGCGCCGATGACGTTCGGACTGCAACAAGTCGCGCCGGCGATCGCCGATTTCCTGGCGCAGTATCCCGACATCACGATCGACTTGTGTCTCGACGACCGCAAGGTGGACATCGTCGAGCAAGGCATCGACGTCGCGCTGCGCATTGCCCAGCTTCCCGACAGCTCGCTTCGCGCGCGGCGGCTGATGCCGATCCGCTCCCACGTCGTCGCCAGCCGCGCCTATTTCGAAGCGCATGGCCGGCCGGCGCACCCGGCCGAGCTCGGCGAGCATCGCTGCATCTGGTACGCGAACAGCGAGGTCTGGCGGTTCAACGGGCCGGGCGGCGAGCAAGTGTCCGTGAAACCCGAAGGGCCGCTGCGGGCAAGCAGCGGCGAAGCGATGCTGCCGGCCCTGCGTGCGGGGCTGGGGGTCACTGTGCTTCCCGACTTCATCGTGGGACCCGACCTGGCCGAGGGCACGCTGGAGGAAGTGCTGACCGACTGGACCGCGCCGCCGATCGCGCTGCATCTGGTCACGCCGCCTAATCCGTTGCGGCCGGCGCGCGTGGAGGCGCTGGTCCACTTTCTTGTCGGGCGCTTCTCCTCCAAAGCGTAAGCCATGATCGAAGCGATTCCTGCCGCCACCCTGATACTGTTTCGCGAGCACGGCGACGGGCCGCCGGAGCTGCTGATCACGCAGCGGGCGGCGGGCATGGCCTTCGCCGGTGGCGCGCTGGTGTTTCCGGGCGGCCGGATCGATCCCGAGGATCGAGTCCGGGCAGCGGAGCATCCAGAGCTGGACTTGGAGGAGGCGGCCGCTCGCATTGCCGCGCTGCGCGAGACGGTGGAGGAGGTCGGCTTCGATTTCGGGCTTGGCATTCACGATCTCACGCCGTTCGCGCGTTGGCTGCCCAAGCACCGTCAGGCGCGCAACTTCGACACGCGTTTCTACATCGCACCGGTGGCGGCCGACGCGCCGGATCCGCGCGCGGACGGCGGCGAGACGGTGCGGGCCTTCTGGTGCAGCGCGCGCGAGGTGCTGGCCATGTGCGATCGCGGCGAGGCGGAGATCATCTTCCCGACGCGCCGCAATCTGGAGCGGCTGGCGCAATTCAACAGCTTTGCCGAAGCCCTGGAGCACGCAATTGCCCATCCGGTGGTGACGATCACGCCGTTCGCGGAGGAGCGGGAGGACGGGCCGTGGCTGTGTATTCCGGAAGGGCTGGGGTATCCGGTGACGGCGGAGAAGTGGACGAGCGTGATGCGTGGATAGTACCCCTCCCGCTTGCGCGAGGGGTTAGGGGTGGGCGTGTTTTGTCCCGCTCCTTGGGTCCCGACATTCCCTCCCCCGGCCCAGTGCTGCAGCCCGATCAGGCCGGATCGTCTCCCAGACGATCCTGAAACATGCCGGGGGCATGTTTCACCTGATCTGGCTACAGCACTCGCAAGCGGGAGGGGAGAGGTTAGAAGCCGATATCGTCCAGGCTCAGCAGCGTCGCGTTGCCGCCTGAGCTGGTGGTGTCGGTGCTGGTCACGCGTTCGGCGCAGAACCGCGGGAGGTAGTGCGGGCCGCCGGCCTTGGGGCCGGTGCCGCTGAAGCCTTCGCCGCCGAAGGGCTGGCTGCCCACGATCGCGCCGATCATCGAGCGGTTGACGTAGAGATTGCCGACGCGGGCGAGCGCCTCGACCGTCTCGGCCGAGCGGGCGATGCGGCTGTGCAGGCCCATCGTCAGGCCGAAGCCCTTGGCGTTCACGCGGGCGATCGTTTCCTCGAGCTCGCCGGCTTTCCAGGTCGCGACGTGGAGGAGCGGGCCGAACCATTCGGTGGAGAGGTCGTCCATCGAGCGAAGGCGGATGGCGGTTGGGGGGACGAAGAACATGTTCCCCTCCCGCTTGCGGGAGGGGTTAGGGGTGGGAAGAGCGTTTGAATCCGCACCGGGTTGAGGCGATTTCCCACCCCCGGCCCCTCCCGCAAGCGGGAGGGGCGAGACGGTGTGGATCCAGCTGTTCCGCATCTTCTCGCGATGGGCCATCAGCTTGTCGTAGGCCGCCTGGTCGATGACCGGGCCGACGTCGGTCGCGGGATCGGCGGGGTCGCCGACGATCAGCGTGTCCATCGCGCCGGCGAGCATTTCGAGCATACCCTCGGCGACGTCCTCCTGCAGCAGCAGCAGGCGGAGCGCCGAGCAGCGCTGGCCGGCCGAGCGGAAGGAGGACGTGACGACGTCCTGCACGACCTGTTCGGGGAGGGCCGTGGAATCGACGATCATCGCGTTCACCCCGCCAGTCTCCGCGATCAGCGGCACCAGCGGGCGGCTTTCGTCGTCGAGCAGGCTGCGGGCGATCTTACGCGCGGTGGGCGTCGATCCGGTGAAGGCGACGCCGGCGATGCGCGGATCGGCGACGATCGCGGCGCCGACGTCGGGCCCGCCTTCCGCCAGGATCAGCACATCGCGCGGCACGCCCGCTTCATGCGCCAGCTCGACGGCGCGGGCGGCGATGCGCGGCGTCTGCGGCGCGGGCTTGGCGATGACCGCATTGCCGGCGACCAGCGCGGCGACGGTCTGGCCCAGGAAGATCGCGAGCGGGAAGTTCCAGGGCGCGATCGTCGCCCAGACGCCGCGGCCTTCGTGGCGCAGCACGTTGCGCTCGCCGGTCGGTCCGGGAAGTTCGATCGGCACCAGGTGGGCGCGCGCCTGGTCGGCGTAATAGCGGCAGAAATCGACGGCCTCGCGGACTTCGGCGAGGGCGTCGGGGATGGTCTTCCGCGCTTCGTGGACGCAGATCGCCATCAGCTCGGTGCGGTGGGTTTCGAGCAGGTCGGAGAGGCGGTCGAGGCAGTCGGCGCGTTCGTGGACCGGGCGGGCGGTCCAGGCGGGATAGGCGGATTGGGCCGCGCCGATCAAATCCCCCTCCCGCTTGCGGGAGGGGTTAGGGGTGGGAAGAGCGTTTGAACCCGCGCCGGGATCAGGCGTCTTCCCACCCCCGGCCCCTCCCGCAAGCGGGAGGGGAGAAGTGGCGATGGCACTCGCAACCCCGGCCAGCGTGTCCTTGTCCTGCAGGTCCACGCCTTCGCTGTTCTTCCGCTCCGGCGCGAACAGGTCGCGGGGGAGGGGGATGCTCGGGTGGCGTTCGCCGCCGACTTTGGCGATCTTCTCGACCGGGTCGGCGAGGAGTTCGTCGTCGGTCAGGCGTTCGTCGGCGAGCTGGTGGACGAAGCTGGAATTGGCGCCGTTCTCAAGCAGGCGGCGGACGAGATAGGCGAGCAGGTCGCGGTGGCCGCCGACCGGGGCGTAGATGCGGCAGCGATAGCCTTCCTCGCGGACCAGCCGCTCGTAGAGTCCTTCGCCCATGCCGTGCAGGCGCTGGAATTCGAAATCGCGGCTCTGGCCCGCCCATTCGACGATCGTCGCGACGGTGAGCGCGTTATGGCTGGCGAAGGCGGGGGCGATGCCTTTCGCCGCCAGCATGTCCTTCGCGCAGGCGAGATAGGAGACGTCGGTCGCGGCCTTGCGGGTGAACAGCGGATAGTCGCTGAGCCCGGCTTCCTGGGTGCGCTTGATCTCGCTGTCCCAATAGGCGCCCTTGACCAAGCGGACGTTCATGCGGCGGCCGGTCTCCTGGCCGAGCGCGTCGGCCCAGCCGATGACGGCTTGGGCGCGCTTGCCATAGCCCTGGACGGCCATGCCATAGCCGTCCCAGCCCTTCAGCCGCGGCAGGCAGGCGACGGCTGAAATGATGTCCAGGCTCATTTCCAGCCGTTCCGACTCCTCGGCATCGACGGTGAGCGCGATGCCCTTGTCGGCGGCGCGGATCGCGAGCGTTTCCAGCATCTCGGTGAGTGCAGGCACGCATCGGTCCCATTGCGAAACCTCGTAGCGGGGATGGAGCGCTGAGAGCTTCACCGAGATCGAATGGCCGGCGGCGGGATCGCGGCCGACCGCGTCGATCGCGCCCATATAGGCGTCGAAATAGCGCTGACCGTCGGGGAAGGTCCGCGCCGCTTCGCCGAGCATGTCGAAGCTGGCGGTGAAGCCCCGGTTCTCGGGCTTTTTCATGCGGGCCATCGCTTCGTCGATGGTGCGGCCCATCACGAAGACCTCGCCCATCATCTTCATTGCGGCGCCGACGGCCTGGCGGACGAACGGCTCGCCTGCGCGCGCGATCAGGCGGCGGAGCACGCCGCCCTGGGCGCCTTCGCTGACGAGCGCCTTGCCGATGACGAGGCCCCAGGTCGCGGTGTTGACCAGCTTGGACGAGCTCTGGCCCTTGTGCGCAGCCCAGTCGGCGTCCCCGAATTTATCGGCGATGAGCTGGTCGGCGGTCTCCGGGTCCGGCACGCGCAGGAACGCTTCGGCGAGCGAGAGCAGCGCGACGCCTTCCGACGAGTTCAGACGGTATTGCTGGAGGAACTGGTTGACCCAGCCCGACGACTGGGCGGCGCGGAGGTCGGCGAGCAGGCCGAGCGCGGTCTGGACGACGCGCTCGCGCTCCCCGGGGGCGAGTCGCGCATGGGCGAGAAGGGGCTTCAGCACGTCCGGTTCGGGCGCGCGGTGGAGACGCTTCAGTTCGCTTGCGAAGGATGACGTTGCGGAATCCATGGGTCTCGGCCTTGCCCTTGCCGGGCGCTTGATTTCGTAGGAATGGGCGCGCTGTAGGGTCCAGACCTACAACCGGCAATGGCCATGACGGAGCGGATTTTGGCGCGAGGCTAGGAGCGAGGACAGGCAGGTAGCTGAAGCTACCTGCCCGACGAGCGACACCGCATCGCGCCAAAATCCGCCCGCCGCTTCGCGGTCGCCCGGAGAGACGCGCTGGCTACGTCGCTTGTTTGCGCGTAGCTCAGGCTACGCGTCTGCACGGCGCTTCTTGCCAGCGCGCCTCTCCGGGCGATCCTGGCCGTTGCCGGTTGCAGGTCTGGACCCTGACGACAGAAACGAGGGTGAGGAAAGGCATGGGGACGGTTACCATCGAGGAGTATGCCGCGCTCGTCGGCCAGGACCTCGGCACATCCGAATGGGTGACCGTCAGCCAGGACATGATCAACAAATTCGCGGACGCCACCGGCGACCATCAGTTCATCCATGTCGACGAGGAAAAGGCGAAGCTGACGCCGTTCGGCGGCACCATCGCGCACGGGTTCCTCACGCTTTCGCTGCTGCCGATGCTGAACCAGCTGACCGACATGCCGCGGGTCGGCGGGATCAAGATGGGCGTGAACTATGGCAGCGACCGACTCCGCTTTCTCGCGCCGGTGCGCGCGGGCAAGCGCGTGCGCGGCCATTTCAAGCTGCTCGCGTTCGAGGAAAAGCGCCCCGGGCAGTGCCAGCAGACCACCGAAGTCACCGTCGAGATCGAGGGCGAGGACAAGCCCGCATTGATCGCCGAGTGGATCGGCCAGTTTTTTGTTTGAGGGCTAAGCCCCTCCCCTTCAGGGGAGGGGTTGGGGTGGGGCCGGTGATCGGCTCCGCACCAACCAGACAGCCCCACCCCCGTCCCCTCCCCTGAAGGGGAGGGGCTCAAGAAGGAGCCTCTCATGCGCGACGCCGTCATCGTTTCCACCGCCCGCACCCCGATCGGCCGTGCCTATCGCGGGGCGTTCAACAACCTGCCGAGCCCGACGCTGGCGGCGCATTCGATCCGCGCCGCGGTCGAGCGCGCGAAGATCGATCCGGCCGAGGTGCAGGACGTCGTGTTCGGCGCGGCGCTGCAGCAGGGGCATCAGGCGGGCAACATCGCGCGGACCTCGCTGCTGCGCGCGGGGCTGCCGGTGACGGTGGCGGGCATGTCGGTCGACCGGCAGTGCGCGTCGGGCCTGATGGCGATCGCGACGGCGGCGAAGGAGATCATCGTCGACAATATGGACGTGGCCGTCGGCGGTGGTGTCGAGAGCATCAGCCTGGTCCAGACGCCGCAGATGCGCGTGGCGCCCGATCCCGAGCTGCTGGCGATGCACAAGGACATCTACATGCCGATGCTGCAGACCGCCGAAGTGGTCGCCAAGCGCTATGGCATCAGCCGCGACGCGCAGGACGAATATGCGCTGCAGTCGCAGCAGCGCACCGCCGCCGCGCAGGCTGCCGGCAAGTTCGACGACGAGATCGTGCCGGTCACGGCGTCCATGGCTGTGGTCAACAAGGAGACGAAGGAAGTCTCCTACAAGGACGTGACGCTCAGCAAGGACGAAGGCAACCGGGCCGACACGACGATCGAAGGGCTGAAGGCCCTGCAGCCGGTGCTGGGGCCGGACCTGAACATCACTGCGGGGAACGCCTCGCAGCTTTCGGACGGATCGTCGGCGAGCGTGCTGATGGAAGCGAAGGTGGCCGAGAAGAAGGGTTTGAACCCGCTCGGCCGTTATGTCGGTATGGCGGTTGCGGGCACGGAACCCGACGAAATGGGCATCGGGCCGGTCTTCGCGATCCCGAAGCTGCTCGAGCGCTTCAACCTCAAAATGGACGATATCGGGCTGTGGGAGCTGAACGAGGCGTTCGCGGTGCAGGTGCTGTATTGCCGGGACAAGCTCGGCATTCCCAACGAGCTGCTGAACGTGAACGGCGGCGCGATCTCGATCGGCCATCCCTATGGCATGTCGGGCGCGCGCATGACCGGCCACGCGCTGATCGAAGGCAAGCGCCGCGGCGCGAAGTACGTCGTCGTGACGATGTGCATCGGCGGCGGCCAGGGCGCCGCCGGGCTGTTCGAGGTCTTCTGACCCCCTACAGCCGTGCCTCCAGCACCATGTTGAACGGGCCTTCGGTCGCGCGGCGGACGTGGCCGAAGCCGGCCGCAGTGATCAGCTCGGCGAGCTTCTTCTCGCCCGCCTGCGCGCCCAATGCCGCGCCGACTTCCTGCGCCTGCGAGGTCGGCACGCAGATCATCGTCGAGGCGTTGTAGAAGAGGCGGCTGACCGGGCTGCCGATATTTTCGGCAGGGGCGTTGCCGGCGATCGGCTCGACCAGCATCCAGGCGCCGTCGGGCTTCAGCAGCGTCTTCATGTGCTGGGCGCAGCCCTTGGGATCGCCCATGTCATGCAGGCAATCGAACATGGTGATGAGATCATAGTCGCCGCCGGCGATTTCCTTGGCGGGCGCGGTCTCGAACTTGACGCGGTCGGCGAGGCCGTGCGCGGCGGCATGGGCGTTGGCCTGCTCGATCGAAGGCACGTGGAAGTCGTAGCCGGTGAAGCGGCTGTTCGGATAGGCCTGAGCCATCAGCAAGGTCGAGAAGCCGACGCCGCAGCCGACGTCCGCGACGTTCGCGCCGGATTGGAGGCGGTCCACCATGCCGTCCAATGCGGGCAGCCAGGACTGCACGATGCCGTTCACATAGCCGGGGCGGAAGAAAGCGCCGACCGCGCAGAACAGGCAGCCGGAGCTGTCGCCCCAGGCGACGCCTTTGCCGGTGCGGAACGCCTGCTCGACCTTCGGCTCGCCGGCGATCATCTCGGCCGCGCAATCGAATGCGCCGGGCATATAGACGGGGCTATCGGGGACCGCGAAGACCATCGCCTGTTCGGGGCTGAGGCTGAAGCGGTCACTGTCCGGATCGTAATTGACGTAACCGTTCGCCGCCTGGGCCAGCGCCCATTCGCGCACGTTGCGCTCGGCCAGGCCCTTGCGCCCGGCGAGCTCGGCGGCGGTGGATGGGCCGTCGGCATGGAGCGAGTCGAACAGGCCGAGCCGGTGGCCGATCCTGACCGTCGGCACGCTGAACGCGCCGCCCAGATCGCCCAGCATTTTCATCACCAATTCGTGAAGCTTGTCGCCGTCAACGTCCGCCATGATCCGCTCCCGCGCGAGGGGTTGAGCCGATGATGTTCTTGGCGACCTTTGACCACATCTGACGCGGATCGAACGCGCTTTGCAAGCCCGGCGCAAAGCGGTTAGCCAAGCCCATCCTGTTCCCGGAGCGTTTCATGGACTTTGCCCGTCGCGACCTGCTTGCCTTTACTGCGCTGATAGCGCTGCCAACCCGATTGCTGGCGGCGGAAGGCGCCGACGCCCAGGCGTCGCGCATTCTGGACGGCATCACCGAGCAGTTGCTGCGCGACGCGCCGGAGCAGGCGACCGGGCTGGGCATCGACAAGGGCGCGCGCGCCGGCCTGAAGTCGCGGCTGTCGGATAACTCAGCGGCCGGGCGGCAGCGGGTGGCGGCGCATCTGCGCGCGGGACTCGAGCAGCTCAAGCCGGTGAAGCTGGATGCGCTGAGCCCGGCGATGCGCACCAATGTCGAAGTCGTGCAGACGGCGTTCGGCACGGCGCTGGAAGGGTTTGCCTTTCCGTATGGCGACGTTGCGGTCGGCGGCTATCGCAACACGCCCTATGTGGTGATCCAGAATGTCGGCGCGTTCCTCGACACGCCGAAGATGCTCGACAGCGACCATCTGATCGAAGGGCCGGCCGATGCCGAAGCCTATCTGGCGCGGCTGAATGCCTATGCCGGGCAGCTCGATGGTGAGACGGAGCGGCTGAAGTCCGCGCGCGGGCAAGGCGTGATCGCGCCTGACTTCCTGCTCGACAAGGCGCTGAAGCAGCTCGCCGCGACCCGCCAAGGGCCGGTCGAGCAATGGGATGTCGTGACTTCGCTCGCGAGGCGTACGGCGAAGATGAAGGGCGACTATGCCGCGCGGGCGGCGGCGATCGCGCGGACCAAGGTCGGGCCGGCGCTGGAGAGGCAGGTCGCCGAGATGCAGCTCCACCGCGCCAACGCGAGCAGCGATGCGGGCGTGTGGAAGCTGCCGCGCGGCGACGAATTCTATGCCTGGGCGCTGCGGGCGGGCACGACGACGCGGCTTTCGCCTGACGAAATCCACCAGATGGGGCTGGATCAGGTCCGCGACCTGCAAGGGCAGATGGACCCGATCCTGCGAGGCCTTGGCTATACGCAAGGCACGGTCGGCGCGCGGATGACCGCGCTGGGCAAGGACCCGCGTTTCGGCTTTCCCGACAATGACGAAGGCCGCGAACAGATCATCAAACTGCTGCAGGACCGGATCGCGCATATCCGTGAGTTGATGCCGCAGGCGTTCAACACGCTGGTCAAAGGCAATGTCGAAGTGAAGCGCCTGCCGCTGGCCGAAGAGCCAGGCGCGCCGGGCGCCTATGGCGGGCCGGGCAGCATCGACGGCAAGATCCCGAGCCGGCTGTGGATCAACCTGCGCACGACCAAGCTGTGGACGAGCTATGGCCTGCCCGACCTTGCCTATCACGAGGCGATCCCGGGGCACGGCTGGCAGGGCGAATATACGTTCAAGCTGCCGCTGATCCGGTCGCTGCTGGCGTTCAACGCCTATTCGGAAGGCTGGGCGCTCTATGCCGAGCAGCTTGCCGACGAGCTGGGCGTGTACAGGGAGAACCCGATCGAGCGGCTCGGCTATCTGCAGAGCCTCGCTTTCCGCGCTTGCCGGCTGGTGGTCGATAGCGGCCTGCACGCGAAGCGCTGGACGCGGGCGCAGGCAATCGACTGGTTCGCCTCGACCAACGGATCGTCGGTCGAGGAAGTGTCGGGCGAGGTCGACCGCTATTGCTCCTGGCCGGGCCAGGCTTGCGGCTACAAGGTTGGCCACACCTACATCAACCGATTGCGCGACAAGGCGAAAGCGGCACTGGGCCCGCGGTTCGACCTCAAGACCTTCGACGACGCGCTGGTGCTGGGCGGCAATGTGCCGATGACGGTGCTGGAGGGGGTTGTGGACCGGTATGTGGCGGGGCGGAGGGGGTAGGGGAGTTTTGGGGCGGCCGATTTCGACCCATAACAGACGTCGGGTTGGCGCTGTTGGTCCGAACTCGTAAGCTACCCCGATGGCATTCGTTTATCGCGTTTCTCTACAGGTGTTCCACCCGTCAGCCGACCCAAAGGGGATCATCCAGACGCTTGGGCGAACCCCGATAAGAGCGTGGGCTGCCGGGGACGCACGGCTCACTCCGACTGGGACGCCGCTTCCGGGAACCTATCGCGAGACTTACTGCGTCTTCGATCTCGGAGAGGGAAGCGATGGGGAGTTGGCTCACTGCCTTCGCAGTGCTGTCGCCGATCTGAAAGGCGCGACATCTCTGTTACACGAACTTCGCGCTACGGGCGGAAGAGCCAACCTCTTCGTGCAGTGGACAATCGGTGACCGAGGCGAGGTTTTCGACACAGCCTTGCTCTCCAGCATCGCGGAACTCGGCGTCGATCTTGGGATAGAGCCACTTCGCGACACTTAGCCGTATGTCTGCAAACGACCCATTGCAGACGTTGGCGCATCCGGCGAAAGTAAGCCGGGAGGCATCATGAACGACACTGGCGATTGGTCGCGGCTTACGGACGCGAACGGCGAGCCTTACGACCCTCGCGGGGCATTGAAAGCCATCGCGAGCGGCGACGCCGACGATGGCTATGATGAACTTTGGCAGCGCGTCCACCATCAAGGAGACCTAGGCACAGCCGCCTACGCAGTGCTTCCTGACCTTGTCAGATTGATGAGCGACCGAGCGGGGCCAAATTGGCGTGCCTATGCCCTCATCGCGACCATTGAAGAGCGCCGGAAGGCAGACGGAAATCCGAGCATCCCCGATTGGCTGGAAGGCTCCTATGCGACCGCAATGCGCGAAGTAGTCGAACCCGCGCTATCGCATCTACACGGCGCGGAAAATGACGTTGACGTTCGAAGCCTGCTTGCCGTTCTGGCCCACGCGAAGGGACAGCGCACCATCGGCGCTATCGCGCTATGGACGGAGGACGAGAGGCAGGAAGCCTTGGGAGAAATCTAAATGGCAGCTTTCCACCCATTGCGGACTATTTCCCTCTCCCGTCGGGAGAGGGCGACTCGCGCGTAGCGCGAGCGGGGTGAGGGCGAGAGAGCGAAGCAATCGTGAATGCGCCGTCGGCCTCACCCTCCCACTCGCTTCGCGAGCGGGCCCCTCCCTCTCCCAAGGGGAGAGGGGTTTGCGGCTCTAATACCCCAGATCCAGGTCCACTTCGTTGATCAGTGGTTCGCCGGCGCGGTAGCGGGCGAGGTTGTCGAGGAAGAGCTTGGCGGCGCGTTGGAACATGCGGGTCTGGGCGCGGCCGGACAGGTGCATGGTGATGACGGCGTTCGGCGCGTCCCAGAGGGGGTGGTCGGCGGGGAGCGGCTCGGGGTCGGTGACGTCGAGATGCGCGCCGGCGATGCGGCGGCTCTTGAGCGCGTCGATTAGCGCGTCCTGGTCGATCAGGGTGCCGCGGGCGATGTTTATGAGGAAGGCGCTCGGCTTCATCGCGGCGAGCTCGGCGGCGCCGATCAGGTGCGCGGTCTCCGAGGTGGCGGGGGCGGCGACGATCACCCAGTCGAAATCGCCGAGGCGCGGGCGCCAGTCGTTCGGGCCGAGCATGTCGGGCTCGCCCGAAGGGGAGCGGCGGACGCCGGTGACGTGCACGCCGAAGCCGCCGAGGATTTCGCCGATCCGCCGCCCGATCGCGCCATAGCCGATGATCAGCGCGCGGCTGTCCTGCAGCTCGACCTTGCCCGGTGAATCGCGCAGCCATTCGTGCCGGTCCTGCGCGCGGACGACGTCGCCATAGCCCTTGGCGAGGGCGAGCATGCCGAGCACGGCGTATTCGGCGACCGCGTTGGTGTTGATGCCGACGCCGTTGGTGAGCTTCGTGCCGCGCGCCTTCATCGCGGCGAGCGGGAAGGCGTTGATGCCGGCATAGATGGTCGTGACGAGCTTCAGGTCCTCGCCGAGCTCGACGGCGCGGCCGGTGTGGCTGGGGGTCTGCATGTCGAGCCAGCCGATCTCGGCACCGGGAGACATGGCGTAGGCGTCCTCGGCGGTCGCGAACCAGCGGGTTTCGGCGTCCGCGGGAAGGTGCGGCTCGAGGAGGGGGCGGGCGAGGGCGGGGAGGACGAGGATCATGAGCGATGCCTACCTCTCCCATAGGGAGAGGTCGAGACGGCGGAGCCGTCCGGGTGAGGGGATCGGGAGTGAGGCGGCTGGCACCGTACCCCCTCACCCCGCNCCCCTCACCCCGCTCGCGGCATGGCGCGAGTCGCCCTCTCCCTATGGGAGAGGGGTTATTGGAGCCGCCAATCCCAGCCGAGGGGATCGCCGTCCATGACCTCCACGCCGGCGGCGATGAGGGCGTCGCGGATGCGGTCGGAGGCGGCGAAGTCCTTCGTGGCCCGGGCTTGTTTGCGGGCGGCGAGTTGCGCTTCGATGTCTTCCGCGGTGATCGAGGCGTCGGCGGGGCGGACGCGGAGGTCGGCGCGGGTCAGGTCCAGCGCTTGCAGGCCGAGCACGGCGTCCATTTGCGCGAGCGCCGCGCGGCGTTGGCCGGCGTCGAGGCCTTTGGTGGTGAGCACGGTTTCGAAGTGGGTGAGCGCCCGGGCGGTGTTGAGGTCGTCGCACACGGCCTCGTCAAAGCCGGTCACTTCGGCGGCGATGCGCTTGTCGGTGATTTCGGCAGGTTCCGCGGCGGGCAGCCGCTCGGCCGCCATTACCATCCGCTTCAGGCGGGTGAAGGCGGCGGCGAGGTTGTCGTAGCTGAACTCCAACTCGCTGCGGTAATGGGCCTGGAGGCACATCAGGCGGTAGGCGAGGGGGTGGAAGCCGCAGTCGACCAGGGCCTGCAGGGTCAGGAACTCTCCGGCGGACTTGGACATCTTGCCGCCGCGGTCGATCAGGAAATTATTGTGCATCCAGATACGCGCGCCGCTGTCGGCGGAGTGGCAGCGGGCCTGGTTCTGGGCGATTTCGTTCGGGTGGTGGATTTCGCGATGGTCGATGCCGCCGGTGTGGATGTCGAAGGGGAAGCCGAGCAAGGCCTCCGACATCACCGAGCATTCGAGATGCCAGCCGGGCGCGCCGCGGCCCCAGGGCGAGTCCCACTCCATCTGGCGGGTCTCGCCGGGTGGGGTCGTGCGCCAGATCGCGAAGTCGGTCGGGTGGCGCTTGCCTTCGACCGCCTCGATGCGGCTTTCGCCCTCGTCGGTCTTCGAGCGCGCAAGGCGGCCGTAATCGGGGACGGACGCGGTATCGAAATAGAGGCCGCTTTCGAGCCGGTAGCAATTGGCCTCGATCGACTTGGCGAACTCGATCATCGCGGGCACGTATTCGGTCGCGATCGACCAGGTCGCGGGCTGGCGGATGTTGAGCCGCCGGATGTCGCGCCAATAGGCGTCGGTGTAGAATTTCGCGATGTCCCAGGCGGTCTTGCCGGTCTCGGCCGCCGCCGTCTCCATTTTGTCCGCGCCTTCGTCGGCGTCGGAAGTGAGGTGGCCGACATCGGTGATGTTGATGACGTGGCGGAGCGTGTATCCCTTGAAGCTCAGCACGCGGCCGAGCGTGTCGGCGAACACATAGGCGCGCATGTTGCCGATATGCTGGAAGTTATAGACGGTCGGCCCGCAGGTATAGACGCGCGCCTCGCCGGGATGGACGGGCGCGAACGTCTCGAGCTGACGCGTGAGGCTGTTGAACAGGCGCAAGGGGTTGTCCGACATGGACGCCGCCTTGGCCTGTGCGGGCGGGGAGCGTCAACCGCTCCCCGGCCTTACGGCGTCGGCGTTTGCGAAGCGGGGACTTCCCAGAAGTCCTCGTTGCCGGCGCCCGTCACCGGCTGGTCGATCACCGGATCGAAGCGCGAGACGGGCGCGTCGATGAACTGGATGATCGGATCGGGCCGCTTCTGCGCGGCCTGCAGCGCTTCCTCTTCCTTGTCGTCGTCATCCTTGTCCTCGACCTGATCGCGCGACTGGCTGAGGACGAACGACGGGTCGAAGACCGGCTCCGGCGTCGTCACGACGAAGCAGGTGACGCCGACCAGGCAGGTGTTGAAGCCGGACTGCGGATCGAAGCTGCCGGTGCGCGTGGTCGCCGGAATGATCGCCTCGCCGACCGCGGTGCCGACCCGGCCGTTGATGACCACCTGCACCGGGCCGTCGCCGGCCTGGAGGGTCAGGCTGTTGGTCGTGAAGCCGCGCTTGTCGTTGCGGTCGTCGCTGTTGATGCCGCTGTTCTGGATGAAGAGCAGGCGGCCGATCTTCACGATGATCTTGTTGGCCTGGAAATAGCCGCCGTCGTTCTGCAACTGATCGTTGGTGCCGAGCCGCTGCCGCACGTCGTTGAGTTGCAGGCCGGCGATTTCGCTGCGTGCCTTGGCCGACATCGCATGGATTTGCTGCGCGTCGAGAACCAGCGTGCCGGCAAGGCCGCCACTGGAATTCTTGATCGTGACCAGGCCGGTTTCGGCGGCGAGCGAGATGTCGTTCGTCGCCTGATAGGAGACGGTCTGATCGTTGTTGAAGTTCTTGAACTGGACGTTGCCGATAAAGCCGATCGAGCGCGGCGAGCGGACGGTCAGCGTGCCTTCGCCGCCGAGCTGCGCACCATCGAACGTCATCGAGCCGATGACGACGTTGGTGCCGGCCGGGTCGAGCAGCGTGAACGCCGTGCCCTGCGCGTTCTGCGGCGCGGAGACGACGTCGATCGTGCGGCCGGCGATGCGAGTGAACTCGTCGGCGTCGAGCCGGTAGCCGGTGCCGGTCGCATCGCCCAGGAACGTGCGGTCGGCCGTGCTGGTGAGCGTGAGGGCTGTCTGCGTGCGGTTGCCGAGCTGGGCATTGGCGCCGATCGCGATGTCCTTCGAGGTCAGCGCGATGTTTGCCGCGGAGACGGTGCCGTTGATCGTCATCAGGCCGGGCGTCGTGGCTTTCAGCGCATTGCTGGCGGAGACCTGCCCAAGCGTGATGCCGCCATTTGCGCTGGCGAGCGTGATGTCGCCCGCCGTCGCCGTGCCTTGGGCGAGGTTGAGATCGCCCTGCGCTGTCAGGTCGAGGGACTTGGCCGTAACTTGGAGCGGGCCGCCGACGATGTCGTTGGTGACTTTCACTGAGCCGTTGCTGGCGGCGAGGGTAATCCCGCCGGTGCCGCTCTTGAGCGAGGTCGCGGTCAGGTCGCCGCCGCTGGTCAGCGTGATCGCGCCGGTGGCGCTCGACTTGCCGGCGGCGAGCGTGCCGGCGACCGTGGTGAGTTTCAGATCGCCTGCGGTCGCGTCGGCCTGGAGAACGTTGAGGCCGTTTTGCGCGGTGATGTCGATCGACGGCGCGGCGAGGATCAGGCCGTTGCCCGCGACCAGGTCCCGAGTCACGACCAGCGGGCCAGTGCCGGACTTGAGCGTCGCGGTGCCCTTGGCCGACACCGTGTCTGCTTTGATGCCGTTGCCTGCCACGAGCGAGACATCGCCCGACGTGGCGGTGGCGGCGATGACCCGGAGCGCGTTCTGGCTGGTCAGGTCGACCGAGGCGCCGGTGGCGGTGACGCCAGCCGTCGTATCAATGCTCGCGACCTTGATTGCGCCCGCGGCCGTCAGCGTCGCGCCGCCGCTGGCAGACACGGTGCCCGCGACGAGATCGCCCGCTTTAGTAGCGAGCGTCACATCGCCGGCGGTGGCGGTTGCCGCAGTCACCTTCAGGCCGTTCAGGCCGTTGAGCGTGACCGACTTGGCAGTCGCCGTGGTGCCGTTTGTGGCAGCGGCGTCGGTTGCGACCGTGATTGCGCCGTTGGCGGCGGTGAGCGTCGCGGCGCCGGTCACGGCATAGCGGTCGACTGTGATGTCCTTGCCTGCGGTAAGGGCGAGGTCGGTACCGGACGTGATTTGGCCGACCGCGATCGTGCCGGGGACGGTAATCCCGCCAGCGTTCAGCACTCCGCCGTCGAAATCGACCGTGCGGATCGTGTTCGCCGCGACCGCGCCCAGGGTGATGTTGTTGCCAGCGTATAGGTCGAGCGTGCCGGGGGCGCTGATCGTCGCCGCGGCGCCGGTAATATTGCGGAAGCTGGCGACGCGGGCGACGTCGCTGCCGCCCTCGATGGCGATCGGGCCGTTGAGCGTGAGGCTGGAACCCAGTGCCTCGATGGTGAGACGGTCCGAGGCGGCGATGTTGTTCGAAATGCCGTTCTGGCCGAGCGCGATGCTCTGCGCGCGGAGCAGCACGTCGACCGCGTCGATGCCGCCGTTCAGGCGCAGGTTGATCGGCTCATAGCCGGTCTCGCCGATGCGGACGATGTTGTTCACGTTCGCGGTGCCGAGGCACACGCTGCCTTCGAGGCACAGCGTGCCGGTCAGTTGCCCGAAATCGTTCGACGGTACCTGATCGCCGACAGGAATGTTGTTCAGCCGAACGTAGAGATTATCGGCGAGAATGCGGGTCGACGGATCGGCCTGCACCGCGCCGGCGCTCATGAACAGAGTGCGGTTCGGCGCTTCGAGCGTGCCGTGCAGGATAATCGACGCGACATTGCCTTCGGGCTCGAGGCCGGTGTCGAAGGCGCCCGCCATCAATCGAAGCTGCGAGAGCTGCTGGAGCGGGTCGCTTGCGCCATAGCCGGTTTCGGGCGGCGGATTGTTGGCGGCGCGGACCAATGCGCCGGCGCCGATCACGATGTCGTCGCCGGTGAGGATCGAGACGGCCCGATCGGCGATCACCTGCGCGCCGGGCTGAATCAAGGCATCGGTGCTGGCGCGGATGTCGATATTGCCGGTGGCCTCGACGGTGCCGGTTACGATCGCATTGCCGGGGACATAGCCCTCCGTCTGTCCCGCGCCGATGGAAATGTCGCCGATGCGCTCGCTATCGCCCGCGGTGAGGTTGCCGACGCTCGCGTTGCCGAAGGCGCTGACGATGAGCTGGTTGCCGGCGACGCCGTCGGCAAGGTGGACATTGCCGGAATAGGAGTTGAAGTAGAGATAGTCCTGACCGCGCAGACGGCTGCCGTCCTGCGCGTCGCTGTCGCCATAGCCGCTGATATTGATCGTCGGTGCATCGAGCGAGAAGGTGCCGTCCGGCCGTCCGATGTGCGTGACCACGGTGCCGCCGCGCGAGAAGACGTCGATGTCGGAGCCGGCCGCGAAGCTGCCCGTGTCCTGGAACGAGAAGCGGGCGGTGCCGGTCACGTCGAACTGCACGGTGCCGGTCGTGAAGATCGTGCGCTTGTTGGAGCGGACTTCAAAGTCGGATTCGCCAGAGTCGCTGCCGTTCGATCCGCGCGCAAACAGCGAATCGAATGTGATGCCGCCGTTTGAATCCGTGCCGGTGTCCGAAATCAGCAGCGAACCGTCGAACCCGCCGCTGGCGCCCAGGTCTGCCGACATCGAGCCGATATTGACCTTGCCGGGCGTCGCGCCGCCATAGCCGGCATCGCCGTCGGCGACGTTGAGCTCGAAGATGCCGCCGAAAGCGGAGCCGAATGCGCCGCTGGGCGCGAAAGTGGTGATGCCGGTGACCGGATCGGGCTGGCCATGGCCGCCGCTGCCGCCGAAGCCGTAGGTGGCGGTCGCGTTTGCGAACAGCTCGGTGAAGCTGACGTTCGCGCCCGTGACGTTGAACAGCGCGGTGCCGGCCCGGCCGGTGCCGCCGTCTCCGCCTGCACCGCCGCTATTTCCGGTGTTGTTGCCGATGCCGCCGCTGCCGCCGGAGCCGGCAGTCGCGGTCACGACCAGGCTGGGCGGCTGCGCCTCGATGTTGCCGAAACCGTTCACGGTTACGATTGCGCCGCTGTCGAACGTTGCGGACGCAGTGCCGCCATTGGCGTTGCCGCCGCGGCCGCCTTTGCCGCCGACGCCGCTGTCCGCGAAGCTGCCGCCGGATGCGCCGTCGTGTGCCGTCGCGCTGGCGTCGAGGGTGAAGGGATCGCCCTGCTCGAAATCGGGGATGTTCAGGACCGCGCCGTTCGCGGCCTCGAAGCGCGCGGTGCCGCCGTTCGCGCTGCCGCCGGCGCCGCCGTCGAGCCATTGGCCGCTGTAGCTGAACCCGCCTTCGCCCGAGGCGAACACGCCGATGCGCAGCAGATCGGCGGTGCCGCCGTCGAGGCGAACGAGCGCGTCGCCGCCGCCGCCTGCGCCGCCCGAACCTCCGGACGCGCCCGCGCCGCCGTCGCCGCCGGTGCCGCTTGCCGCCGCGAAAAGTGTCGGGTTGTTCGGGATGGTCGCATCGACGAACGTGATCGCGGCGACGCCGCCGGTGCCGTCGCCGCCATTGCCGCCTTTGCCGGTGGCGTCGCTGAACAGGCCGCCTTCATTGTCGGAAGCGACCTGGCCGCCATTGCCGCCGATGCCGTCGGCACCGGCATTGATCCCGTCGAAGCCGAGCGTGCCGCCGGCGATCGTCACGCGGGCTTCGCCGCCCTGGCCGGTGCCGCCGGCGCCGCCGTTTGCGGTCTGCGAGCCTTCGAAGAAGGAGGAGTAGCGGACTTCGCCACCGTTTCCGCCTTGGCCGACGGCGGTTGCGCTGAGGCTGCCGAAGGTGAGGTTGACGCCATTGGTGTCGACGATCGCCGAGGCGCCGAAGGCCTGGCCGCCCGCCGCCGCGTTCACCGGGGACGACCCGAAGATCTGACCGTCACCACCAAAGCCGCCGGTCGCATTGGCCGAGACCAGGATCGTGTCCGCCTGGATGCTTCCGCCCGAGCCTGTAAGGAACGCGCCCGCGCTGCCGGTGAACGGGTTGGTGCCCACGCCGGCATTCCCGCCGACGCCTGCGCCGCCATAGCCCGATTCAGCGAACGCGCCGTCGCCGCCAAAGGCTTCGGCGAGGATATTGATCGAGCTGGTCGTGAGCGCGCCGCCGTTCAGTGCGAGCTCGGCGTGGCCGGCATAGCCAGCGCCCGCGGTGGTGTCGTAGTCGCTGTTCGCGCCGGTGCCCGAGGCGGACAGGTTGACCGATCCAGTCTGGACCGGGCCGCCGGTCAGGTTCAGCAGCACAGTGCCGCCGACACCGGTCGCGCTGCTGCCGTGGGGGACGGAGCTGCGGTCCGCTTCGGGCAGATTGCTGCGGCCGTCGGCCGACAGGCCGATGCTGCTCGCCTGGAACTGCGACTCGACGTCGTTCGGATTGGCCGCGTTGATCGTGACGGTCACGCTGCCGCCGCGGCCGAAGATCGGGGACGGCGTCGCGGTGCTGCTATAGCCGGCGATGCCGTCGGCG
Organism: Sphingomonas tabacisoli; assembly: GCF_042678385.1. Lineage (NCBI taxonomy): Bacteria > Pseudomonadati > Pseudomonadota > Alphaproteobacteria > Sphingomonadales > Sphingomonadaceae > Sphingomonas > Sphingomonas tabacisoli. Next base: position 2,033,560 of record NZ_JBHUDY010000001.1, on the reverse strand, counting down.
CTGGCGAGCAACGCGCCTTCGCCGAGCGAGACCGAGGAAGCATCCGTGACGAAAGTGACGGTGCCGCCGGTGCCGCCCTTGACTGGCACGTCGTTGAAGAAACCGAATCTGTCGCCGGCTTGGCCGTTCGCCGACAGCACGAGATTGCCGCTTGCGACGGAGATGGCGCTGCCGGCCGTGTTCGACACGGAGACCGTGCCACCGGTCCCGCTGCCGCCCCAGGCGGGGAAGGAATCGTCCGGGAACAGGCCGTCCGCGGAAACGCTGACGGCGAGCGCGTTGAACCGGCTGGCGGCGATGTTGACGGTGGCGGCGCCGCCGTGCCCGTCGCCGGCCGCGGTGACGCCGTTGTCGCCGCCACGGCCGCCATAGCCATTCGCCTCGACGATCACGGAGCTGCTGCCCAGGTTGAGCGCGCTGTTGTTCGACAGGTCGATCAGCGCCGTGCCGCCGGTGCCGAGGCCGCCCGACCCCGAGCCGTAACCCGCTTCGCCGCCGAAGCCGTTCACGTCGATCAGCAGACGGTCGTTGGCGTTGATCGTGCCGCCATTGGAGGCGATCGCCTTGATCGTGCCGCCGGTGCCGTTGCCGCCGCCGAAGGCGCTGGCGCCGTCGTTCGAGCCCCTGCCGCCGGTGGCGTTGCTGGTCAGGTCGATCTCGGCGTCCGACGTGATGATGCCGCCGAGCGCCTGCAGCGTGACGGTGCCGCCGGTCGCCGAAGTGGCGCCATAGCCGGTGTCGTTCAGGCCGAAAGACGAAGTGCTGAGGTGGATGGAGCCCGCATGGATCGTGCTGCCGGCATTGGCGGTGAGGCTGAGAGACGAGTTGCCGTCGCGATCGGCGTTGATGTGGGTGAAGCTCAACGCGCCGGCGACATTGATGTCGCGGCCGCCAAGCGCCGTCATCGACACCGCACCCGAAGGCGAGGAAGCGAACACATTGCCGATGACGTCGATCGCCGCGGTGGACGTGTCGAAATTGACGTTCTGCGCGCTGGCCTGGACGCTGTTGCCGAAGCGGCCGCCGGTGACGGTGATCGTGCCGCGGTCGATCGGCTCCTGCACGCCGTCGCCAAATACCGTGGAGGCAGTCGTCAGGACGATCGCGCCGTTTTGCGCCACGGCCTGGGCGGCGGGGGCGTAGCCGACGGCGCCGGAGACGAGCATCGTCACTGCGTCGTTCTTCGGCACCGCCATCAGGTACACGCGGCGCGCCTGGCCGGTCGCCGCGGCGTCCAGCACCTGCGTGGTGCCGCTGTGCGTCAGCGTCGTCTCGCCGGCAGTATTGACGAAGGACCCGGACTGGACCTGGATATCGAACAGGCCGCCAGAGACCGGGATGGTGATGTCGGCGCTTTCGGCGGCGACCAGCGCGGCCGAGCCCTCGACGCTGATCGTGCCGCCCTGATTGATCCGGGGCGCGACGAGCGCGACATAGGTACTGCCGGAGAGGCTGTTCTTGGCGTTGATCACCGCGCCCGGCTGGATGGTCACCGACGAGCGGCCGTCGACGGCGCCGCGGAACTGGATCGTGCCGACCTGATTGGAAGCACTGCCGTCGTTGAACAGGCCGTTCGAGAAATTGATGTCGTTCGCACTGAGCACGAGGCTGCCGACGTCGAAGCGGCTGGTCGCCCCGGCGATGATGCCGCCGGGCGAATAGAACCAGATGCTGCCGCCCTGCGTCGCGCCATAGCCAGAATCGAATTGCGACTGGACATGGCCGTCGAACTGGACCGGGCGGCTCGGGTCGTTGGGGATGATGCGGTTGAGGACAGTGTAGGCGCCGGCGACCGTCGACGGATTCGCGGTGAAGACCAGTTCATTGCCTTGCGGCAGGATGCTGATCGCGCCGCCGCCGACTGCGGTGTCGTTCGGCGTCCAGTTGATCACGGACTGGCGCGACGAAACGGAGACGGTGTCGCGCAGGCCGGTCGAGATCGTCTGGCCTTGGGTGATCGACACGCTGCCCTGAACGATGTCGGGCGTCGCCTTGAACGCTTGCTGGGCCATGGCCGGAGTCGCCATCGCGGCGGCGAGGGCGCAACCGGCGAGCAGGCGCGCGCGGCGGCTGCGGAGCAGGGCGGCGGAGTTCAGATACGCGAACATGGCTCAGCGCCTCCAGGGCAGAAGCTTGGTGGACAGGGTAACAAGCAGGCGAACGTCGCGATTGGGCTGCACCGGCGTGCGGTTGAGCGGGGCGGCGAGCGTCACGTCCAGCCGGGCGCGCTGGCCCCAGGCGGCGCGGACGCCGCCGCCGACCGACCAGAGCCGCTGCGGATCGGGCTGGCCGACTGCCGAGGCGACATGGTTCCAGACGATGCCGAGATCGGCGAAGGCATAGGGCTGGAACGCGAAGCCGTCGATCGTGCGCGGCAGCAGCGAGCCGACGCGCACCTCGCTCTGGAAGCCGAGGCCGGAGTCGCCGGTCAGCGCGCCCGGATCATAGCCGCGGCCGGTCGTGAAGTTGCCGACCGAGAATTGCTCGTAGGAAACGAGGCTGTTCGGCGCGTACTGCGCGCGGGGCGCGATGCTGAAGGCCAAATGCGGCATCGGCCGGTATTCCACGAGCGCAGTAGCGCGGGCGACGAAGGCGGTCGGGTCGGCGGCCGAGCGGCTGAGCAGGCAGATCTGGTTCGCGACGCAGCGGTTGCTGGCATTCAGGTCCAGACCCTGGCGGAGCTCGAGCCCGCCCGCGACGCGCCAGTGCGGTTCGGCGAGCGAGAAGCCCGTTGTGCTGGCGATGGAGCGGGGATCGACGCTGTCGTAATCCAGCCGCGCATAGGCGACGCGGATGTGATCGCGAGTCAGCGCCGTGTCGTTGAAGTCCACGTTTTGGTTGACCACGTTCAGGCCGGCGCTGCCGAACAGGTTCTGCGTCTGCGAGCGCAGGAACGGATAGCTGAGCTCGGCAAAGGCGGAGAGGGTGCGCGCCTTGATGTCGAGCTGGGGCGTCAGGCTCGGCCGCGTCCAGGCATAGCTGACATCGCCGCTGAAGGTCAGGCCTTCGCCGCCGATCTTGAAGCTGTGGCCGCCTTCGATGACTTGCTGCTCGTCGAAATCGAGCGTCGAAAAGACGCTGAGCGTGGTGCGGTCGCCGAGCCCGGTCAGGTCGTTGAGCTGCACGCGCGCGAGCCCGCCCCAGCGCCCGACCGACCGCGAGCCGAGATTCTGCACATAGGCGTCGGCCTCTACGGCCACCCGCGTGACCGTCACTTCGCCGATCACTTCGCCCGGCGCGGCGTTGGCGGGGCGGAGGATCAGGCGGACGTCGAGGCCGGGAATGTCGCGGGCGAGCAGCAGATAGCGCTCGGCCTCGCGGATGTTGAACACGTCCTGGTTCTGGATGTGGCGGAGATAGGCGGCGATCAGCTCTTCGGAACGGCCGGTCTGACCGCGGACCTGCACGCCGACCAGCTTGGCGACCAGCGCGTCGAAGCGGATCACGCCGTTCTCGATCCGCTGCGGGGGCACCTGGACGGCGGCGAGATAACCCTCGCGGCGCAGGATGGTGGCGGCGCGGTCACGGATCTCGCAAATCTCGGCGACCGAGACGGTCTTGCCGACCAGATCGGCATAGGCAGGGCGGACCAGATCGGCTGGGATCGAACGCAACCCGCCGAACTGCACTTCGCGCAGCTCGAACGTGATGTCCTTGTATTTGGGATCGGCGAGCGGGCAGGGCGCGCGCTCGAAATCGCTTTCGACCGTGACGCCGGGCGTGTTGGCGAGGGGGGCCGGGGCCGGACGCGCACGCTCGATTTCCTCGCGCGTGGTGCCGGTGGGCGGGACGGTCTGGGCAAGCGCGGGGAACCAGGCAGCCGATAGACTCAGGCCCACAAAAGCAGCGCGCACAGAACGCATTATGTTCCCCCAATTAGCAGTGGCCGCCCAGGCGCTTGTTCGCGCTCTTGAGCGGGTGCGGCGCTCGTGACCCCTGAATGCCGCTGCCCGGCGTGATTCGCCGTGGCGTTGTTAAGGACGGGCTATCAGCCGCGTCCTTTTCCTTCAAGCATTTGACCCCCTCGCGCCGGGCGCGAAGGGGCCTTTGCGACTAACCTGCGCTGCCGTTCGTCGAAGTCGTCGCGATCAGCAGATCGAGCTGCGTGTTGCAGCCTTTGGCGATCAATTGCGATGCCGTGTCTTCAAGGCTGGTCGGCGCCGGCACCGTCACGACCTTGATCTTCGCCGGGGCCATCCCTTCGGCGCTGAGCGTGTATTCCGCGCCGTTGGTGACGGGCACCGATTTCGGCCAGTCGCCCACGGTCGCACCAGCGGCAAGCGCGATGTCGCCGGAGGCGCCCGCGCCGCTGACCTTCACGTCTGCGGCCTTGGCGCCCGACGCGCGCCATACGCGCATGGTGCTGGGATCGGCGACGCAGATCGTGCCGCTCTTGGTCAGATCGACGAACCAAAGGTTGGGGCTGCGGGTGTCCTGCGTCGGCAGGCCGCCCCGCACCGCTCCCCCGCGCCGCTCCGACGTGCCAGTGTTGGCGAGGATGCGCGATGCCACCTGGCTGCTGCTGGTCCGTGCGCTCATGCCGTTGGCAGGGAAGCTACCCGGGCCGCTCAGCGTCCGCGTGCCCCGCGAGTCGAGCAGCACCAGCGTGTCGCCCGGCTTCAGCACCAATTGCGCCGTGTCGGGCACTTGCCGCCCGACCGGATAGGTCTTCGCCGACGGGCCGGTCGCGCGGAGGACCACCGGTCCTGCCAACGCCGTTCCCGCCAGAGCCGCGGTGAGCACGGCGGCGGCGACACCGCGCATCGTTCCCTTTTTGCTAGCCCAGATCATAACTGCCTCCCGGTTCCATATGCTGCAGACGATACACCAAGTTTGCGAGCGCTGCATCGCGAACATTGGTTGACGCGAATTTTTCGAGCTCTTCAAAAGCTTTACTGTCGTTCTGGTCGGTGCGTTTCAGCAACATTGCCAGATACGCGCGCTCTTCCGCAGTGGCTTCGGGCACAGGCTCGAAAATCTCCACGGGCGTCGCGCGGCCGCGCAGCGTGATGCGGCCCAGCGGACGCCACCAGTCGAGGCCCGAGCGTTCCACCGCCGCCTTGCTGGCGAGCACCTTGGTGTTGAGCGGCTTGTTGGCCGATTCTAGCCTCGCGGCGGTGTTCATGCTGTCGCCAAGCGCAGTGTACTGGATGCGGCCTTCGCCGCCGAAATTGCCGACGATCGCCTCGCCCCAATGAAGGCCGACGCGGGTGCGGCCGATCGGCGGCACGCCTTCAGGCACGTCCTTGCGGAAGGCTTCGCCCGCTTCGTACATCGCCCAGGCGGCGCGCGCCGCCCGCTCGCCGTCGTCCGGCCGCGAGATCGGCGCGCCCCAGAAGGCGACCACCGCGTCGCCGACGAATTTGTCGATGGTGCCGCCATATTTGAGGACGACGTCGGACAGCGTGTCGAGATAGCGATTGAGCAGCGACGCGACCGTTTCCGGCGGGATCGCGTGGCTGAGCTTGGTGAAGCCCTCGAGATCGGTGAAGACGACGAAAATCTCCCGCTTCTCGCCGTGGAGCGCAAGCCGGTCGGGATCGCGCATGATCTCGCTGGCGATGTCGCGGGGCAGATATTTGCCGAGCGCGGACTGGGCGAAGCGGCGCTGCTGCGAACCGACGGCGCGTGCCGCGGCGCCGATCGCGGAATAGGCGAGCAGCCAGCCGATGCTCCAGCCGAACGCAGGCAGAAAGCGCGTGTCCGTACCTTGCCATTGCAGGTAGAAAGGCAGCAGCGAGAAGAAGACCGCCTGGCCCAACAGCATCAGCGCGACTTTCCACGCCCGCGCGTCGGAGAGCGCGGTCAAGGTGCCGGCGAGGATCACGAGCAGCGCGGTCAGCCACAGGCCCCAGCGCGGGATGCGGCCATATTGGACCCCGTCGAGCAACTGGGTGAGCATATGGGCGTGGACTTCGAGCCCGATCGTCGTGTCGCCGGTGATGACTTTCATCGGCGTTTCGAACTGGTCGAGATCGAGCAGGTCGCCGCCGATCAGCACGTACCGACCCTTGATCTGGTCCGCCATCAGGGCAGCCGTGTCGGGATTGGCGAGCAGGTCGATCGGCAGCTTAGAGAAGACCGGACGGTCGTCGTAGAGCGGCAGGCGGAAGCGGATGCTGCGGGTATAGCCATCGAAATTGTCCTGCGCGCCGGTGATCGCGCGGGCGAGCAGGGGCGGCAGCGTCTTGGGCTGGACCGGCCAGGCACGGACGACGCGGTCGCGATCGGTATCGAGCTCGATGCTCATCGGCTTGACCGTCGAGGAGCGGATCTTCGCCTGGAAATCGCGGAGGAATTCTTCCTGCCGCTGCTCGATGAAACGCCCGTTCGTCGCCGCGCTGGTGAAGGCGAGATAGGTCGGCGTCTTCATGCTGCGGAAGGCGTCGACAAGATAATCGTCATTGGGCGTCGGCTGATCGACGATGATGTCGATCGCGATCGCCTTGGCGCCCAATTTGTCGAGGTTCTTGAGCGCATCGGCGAGGATGCGGCGGTCGAGCGGGGAGCGGACCTGCGTGTTGATCAGCGTGTCGTCGGTATAGGTGATCATCACCACGCGCGGGTCCTGCTGCGCGCGGCTCGTCGTCAGCATCAGGCGGATGTCGTAGAGCGCGCGCTCGGCGTCCGAGATCAGCGGGACCTGCCAGCTGAATCGCGCGATGAAGACGCCGATCAGCAGCACGATCGCCGAGACGAGCAGGCGGGGCGCACCGACCTGCCGCACGATGCGCGCGGCGCGCTGCTGTAAAGGCTGGGCCGGCTCCGCGCCGGCAGGATCGCCCTCGCTCAAGGCGCGGTCACTTCATCCGGACGAGCGGCTGGGCACCGTCCCCGACCAGCACGAACCCCGCCCAATAGAAGGGGTGGGAGGTGCTGGGATCGTCCATCAGCTTTTCCTGGCCTGCCTGCAGCGCGTGGCCGATCGACGTACCCGGGGGCGCCTGGAACAGCGCGCTGACAAGGCGCTCGGTGGCGCGGAACTCGTCCGGAGCCGGCCAGTGGCTGGCGAGCACCGAGCGCGCGCCGCCGCCGATGAAGGCGCGGACGAGACCGTCGAGCGCAGTGCCGCCGCCGGTGGTGACGCCCGCCTCGCGCGTCGCCGCGACCGTTGCGCGGCCGGCGGTGTCGCAGGCGGAGAGCAGCACCAGGTCCGCATCCATGTGCAGGTCGTAGATTTCCTTGAACGACAGCAGCCCGTCGGACTGCGCGTCGCCGAAGCTGGTGAGCAGGGCAGGGCGCGCCGGGCATTGCGGCTGCGGCGCGGTCACGAAGCCGTGGGTCGCGAAGTGCAGGATGCGGTAGTTAGCAAGGTCGGGTCGCGCCATCACGCTTTCGTCGGTGAAGGCGGCGCCGGTCACGACGTCGGAGCCGCCGCCGAGCACCGATTGCGCAGCCTTCAGCTCGCGGGCGGAGATCGGCTTGTTCCACTCGCTGAGCGGCCATTGGCAGGGGTCGGATGCGTTCGCGCCGTTCGACAGCGCCACGCGCGTGAAGGCGGGCGCATTGTCGCCGAAGCCGAGATAGGGTTTTTGCGCGACCGACGGCGCGGCGCGGCGGGCGTCGCGGAAACCGCGGGCGGAAACGGCCGTGCTGATCTCGGCGTTGCGGCCGAGCCATTGCACGCCGGTGAAGTCGAATTTGTCGGCGCCGGACTTCGCGATGCGCGCGGCATAGCGGTCGACGCTTGCCTGATCGACCGGCAGCAGCGCGATCGGCAGGCGCAGCATCGCACCGTCGGGCTCGAACACGATCGCCTTGGCGTGCGCGACCTTGTCGGCGACCGGGCCCATCAGCTCGACATAGAGCTTGCGGGCAAGGGCCAGATTGAACGGGTAGGTGAAGACCTGGTTGTCCTCGACCGTCGAGATGGTCGCGCGGAGATCGTCGACCCGCTTGTCGAGCGCATCCGACGTGATCGGCAGCTTGTAGATCGCCGCGTCCGCAGGCGTGACGAAGATGCCGTAAACGGCTTGGCCGACGACGGCGAGCTTCAGATAGGCTTCGTCGGGCTTCAGCGCCGCGCGCAGGTCCTGCACCGTCAGCGTCTCCGTCGACAGCGCGCGGTATTGCGGAAACTCCGAGAGCTTGGCCTGCATCGCGGCCTGGTCGCGCTCGAGCCGATCGAGTGAGGCGGCAGCGGCGGTGACCTGGGCTTCGTCCGGCTTTTCGGCCATGCGCAGCCCGGCAAGCGCGATACGGCCGCGCTCGACTTCGCGCTGCAGGGCGGTCGCTTGCCGGAACAGGGCTGCGGCGGGGCCGGCGCCCTGGCTGAGCTGGCGCGAAAGCTGGGTCTGGGTGTCGGCGACGCCGGGGCGGACCAAAGTCTGGGTCGCGAGGAAGAAGTCGTCGACCAGCGCCGGATTGCTGTCGGCGCGCTGCACCAGAGTCGCGAAATAGGGAGCGAGCATGTTGCTCATCCCCGTAGTCGAGTTGCCGCGTTTGACGACGTCGGCGACGACCGTCTTGTAGAGCGCCAGCGCCTCGTCGAGCCGGTTCTGGCGGACCAGGAAGGCGGCAAGGCGGCTGCGCGCGGCGGCGACGACATTGGTGTCGGGATAGCGCTGTTCGAGGAGCGCGATCGACTCCTTGAAACGCTGTTCGGCGCCGGCGACATCGCCGGCGGCCTCGAAGGCGGCAGCGGATTCCGCCAGGATCTGCGAGCGCAAGCGCAGGATCGACACGACGCGACCCTGACGCACCGACAGCGCCTGTCGTCCCGCTTCCTCGAGCGCGCGTTGCGCCTCGGCCGTGCGTCCCTGCAGACGATCGATCGTGCCGCGCAACTGAAGCGCCTGTGCGTCGAGGATGATCGAGCGTTCCTCGGGCGTGAGCTGGCCGGCTTCGGTCGTGCCGAGGCGCTCGCCGTTCGACGCGGCATTGATCTGGGCGGCGATGTCGTTGCCGATCTCGACCGCGCCGCCGATCACGCGCATCGGCTGGGCGAGCGGTACCACAGGGCTGTTGAGCTCGGCCGTGGCCTCGGCCAGCTTGCGCTGGTTGATCAGGTGCAGCGCACGGAAATTGCGGCGCAGGCGGGTCTGGACGATGTCGTTGGTCGGGATCTTCGCGGCTTCGGCGAACAGCCGGTCAGCCTCGGCGAACTGGCCGAGATTGGATTTCTGCAGCGCTTCGTTGATCAGATATTCGCCGGTCCGGTCCTCGCCGGCGTCGGCGCGCTGCTGGAGCGTGCCGAAAAACTCGGCGGCTTCGGCGTAATCGCCAGCGTTGTTGCGGCGATAGCCTTCGGCAAGGGCGCGGTCGGGGTCGAGCGAGCCGGCCTGGACACGCGCAAAGGCGATCGGATCGGTGCTGCCGGTGGTCGCGACTTCGATCTTGCCCGGCACGATCCGGTCCGCGACGACCGTGCGGAGACCGAGCTTCAGCGCGTCGTCATAGCCGGCGAGGCCTTCGGCGACCCAGACGGTGTTGCCGCGCTTGAGCTGATAGACGCGGTAGCCGACATCCGCGTCGGCCAGGCGGCATTCGCTCCGCAGCACGGTGCCGAGGTCGTCGATTGTCGCTGTTTCCGCCGCGCCTTCGCAGCGGGCTTCGCGGGCACGAAGGGGAGCGAGCCGCTGGGCGATCGCATCGGGCGAGCCGCGAAGGCTGTAGAGGTGTCCGATCGGTCGCGCGGCATCGCGGCACAGAATCACCCAGGCGCGGTCGAACACACCGCCGATCGCCTCGTCTCGGCCCTTCGATTCGACCTGGCAGAGCGTGCCGCCATCCGCGCCGAGCGCAAAACTGTCCTTGAGACTAGGCCTGTTCGCCTGAGCCAAAGCCGGACCGGAGCTTGCCATGCCGATGACGGCGGCAAAAAACATCAACGCGCGCACAATCATGTTCCCCCAAAAGCCGACGGCCCGCCGATGCGGAGTGCCGACCAACAATCGCGCCCGATTTTTTGATCTTGCCGATTGCTCTAAGCCCAAGTGCGCACAATGGAAAGTGCCGTCGATCACTGGATGCATGAGCGACTACGGTTAACGCCTTCGCAACCAAGCTGAGGCTAGGCCGACGCTGATGAGTGCCAGAAGGTTACCTGCCTACCGTTCTTGGGCCGCCGCGGCCATCGTGGGACTGGCGCATTTCGCGGCGGCCTGGGCGTCGCTGGCGCTGACGCGCTGGTCGAACGGCCTGGCCTCGGTATGGCTGCCGAACGCGATCCTGCTGGCCTACCTGCTCCTTACTCATAGGCGACGGTGGCCGGCGGCATGCGCGGCAGTCTTCGTTTCGGGGACAGTTGCAAACTGGGCGGGTGGCGCTCCCTTTGAGCTTGCCTTGCTGTTCGGTGCGACGAACGCTGGCGAGCCGCTGATCGTTCTGGCCATGCTCCGCGCCGGCCAAATGCCCGCGGATATCGAGCGGCTAAGCGATTTGATGCGGTTCGTGCTTGGGACCGTTCTTGCCTGCGCCCTCTCCGCCACCCTCGCGGCGGGCGCGATGAGCTACGCGCTTGGCGCGCAATTCAGCTATGCCTGGATGAGCTGGTTCGTGTCCGCCGGACTGGGCCTTTTGATCGCCACGCCGATCCTGCTTATCGGATACCGTCACTGGCGCCTGCGCAGCGTCGATCGGCGCTTCATCGCCGAGGGCGCGGCGGCGCTCGCGCTCGTTTTCGCCGTGAGCGTCGTTGCGTTCGGCCAGAACAGCTTGCCGCTGTCCTTCATTCTGCAGCCGCCGGTCCTGTTCGCTACGTTCCGGATGCGCGCGCTCGGCGCCGCATCATCGGCGCTTATCGTGGCCTGCGTCGGCACCTTCTTCATCATGCACGGCGCGGGGCCAGCGGCCTTCGTCGTGATGCCGTTCGCCGTTCGCATCGCGCTGTTCCAGGCATTTCTAGGGCTGACCATTCTGACCGCGCTGTCGATTGCCGCCATGCTGGCCGAGCGCGACCGCTTTTCCCGGCAGCTTTCCGAGCGCGAGACGCAATACCGCTCGCTTGTCGACTCGGTCAGCGACGTCATTTTCCGCACGGATGAAAAAGGCCGTTGGACCTATCTGAACCCCGCCTGGGAGGGGCAGACCGGCTACCCGGTTGCGGAGACGATCGGCACTTCGTTCCTGAAACATGTGATCGAAGAGGATCGTGCCGATTTCCTCGAACGGCTGAAATGGCTGGAATCGGGCCTGTTCCCGCAAGTGCGCCACCAGTTCCGCTTCCGCACCGCTTCGGGCGAGCACCGGTGGGGCGAAGCGCAAGCGAATCGCATCGTCGACGCCGAAGGCCGGACGATCGGTTCGGCAGGCATCATCGTCGACATTTCCGACCGGCTTGCGCTGGCGGCGATGGTCGACGAGGCGCGCCGTCAAGCCGAGCAGGAAGCCGAGGCTGCGCTGCGTCTCGCTTCGACCGACGAGCTGACCGATGTCGCGTCTCGCCGGGCGTTTCTCGCCGCGTTCGCCGAGCAACTGAGCGCAGCGAAGGCCAGCGACACGCCGCTTTCCGTCGCCCTGTTCGACATCGACCATTTCAAGCGCGTCAACGATCGCTATGGGCACGCTACCGGTGACGAGGTGCTGAAGCGCGTCGCCGCCATTGCGCGCGGGTGTGTCCGCGACCGCGACGTGATCGGGCGGCTAGGGGGTGAGGAATTCGGCATCCTGATGCCGGGCGTGTCGCTCCATCAGGCAGCGACGATCGCCGAACGCCTGCGCATCGCCTGCGCGGACGCCAAGACAGACATCCCGGTGACGATCAGCATCGGCGTATCGTCGGCGGTCGCGAACAGCACGACGGTTTCCCTGCTCAAGCAGGCGGACGAAGCGCTTTATCGCGCCAAGGGTGAAGGGCGGAACTGCCTGAGGATGGCGGCCTAGGCCCTTTCCAGCGCCAACATGGCGAACGTAGCGAGCCAGTGCTCGCCCATATAGTCGCCCGCAACGTGCGGGAGGCTGGCGGCGAGGTGACGGTCCGCGGCGTCGCAAGCGAGCGTTTCCATCTCTCCAGGCAGCGCCGATGCGATCTCGCGCCAGCACCAGGCGCGGCTGAGATTGCAGCCATCAAGATGCGCGATCTTGCCGTCGCTGCGGTCCGACACGAACACCGGTTCCAGCAACGTGCGGGGCTCGCCCTGCGCGAGGCGTGGGAGGAATTCGGCCAGCCAGCCGGCGAAGTCATTGCCCAGCACGCGGCGCATAAGCAGGGCTTCGGAAAGGGCGGGGGACAGGAACTCGTCGCCGCCCGGTTCCCATGCCTGGCAGTCGCGGTCCTGGCCGAACCAGCCGCGCGCCTTTTCGGCGATCAGGCGGCGCAGATCCTCGTCGGGCCATTCGAGCGCCAAGGTCAGCGCGAAGGCGGAGTTGAAATGCGTGCCGACGCGGAGCGGGTAGGTGAGGCGCGGCAGGAAGCCCTTGAACCGTTCGGCAAAGGCTTCGGCAAGCGGCTGCAGCGCATCGCCCCAATCGCGATCCTCATGACGCGCGGCTTCGGCCCAGAGCGCGATCGCCCAGGCCCAGCCATAGGGCCGCTCGAACCCGCCCGAATAGGCGCGGTCGAGATAGGAAAGCTCGCCGGCGACCTTGGCCGGGGTCAGCATCTCGTCGGCAAGCGCCTCGATGCGGCGCGCGACCGGGATCTCCGGAAACAGCCGGCGCACGCGGAGCAGGAGCCAATAGCCGTGCACGCAGGAGTGCCAGTCGAAGCTGCCGTAAAAGATAGGGTGGAGGCGCTGCGGCGACTGCACGTCTTCCGGTCCGTCCATCACGTGATCGAGCTTGTGCGGATATTCGCGGGTGACATGGCCAAGCGCGATTTCGGCGAAGCGCGCGGCGATTTCGGGGGTGAGGCTGTGGGTCATTTGAAAGCGAGCCAGTAGATGAGCGCGAGGTTGCAGGCGAGGAGGGGAAGGGCGGTGCCGACCTGCGCCTTCACGACGGCGTTGCGGTCCTTCAGCTCCAGCAGCGCGGCGGGCACGATGTTGAAGTTCGCCGCCATCGGAGTCATCAGCGTCCCGCAAAAGCCGGTCAGCATGCCGATCGCGCAGACGATCGCCGGATCGCCGCCGAAGCGGTGGACGAGGATCGGGAGGCCGATGGCCGCCGTCATCACCGGGAAAGCGGCGAAGGCATTGCCCATGATCATCGTGAACAGGGCCATGCCGATTCCATAGGCGGCGACGGCCGCGAACAGGCTGTCATGCGGGATGATTTGGGTCGCAGCGCCGCCCACCAGCTCGCCGACGCCGGCGACCGCGAACACGGCGCCGAGGCTTGCCAGCATCTGCGGCAGCACCGCCGCCCAGCCGACCGCGTCGATCAGGCGCCGGCCTTCCTCCACCGCGGCAAGCGGCGCCGGTCGCAGCCAGGCATAGAGCGCGACCAGCGCGATCACCACGCCGAGGCCGAGCGAGACCAGCGTCACTTGCTTGGGATCGATCAGGCCGGAATCCTTGAGCAGGAAGGTTCCTGCGAGCGCGGTCACGGGAATGATGAGGGCGGGCAGGAACAGCGTATTGCCGCGCCGCGATCCGTCTTCCGCCATGTCGGCGGGTTCGGGACGCTTCAGCGCGCCCGTCGCGGCCAGGGCCACCAGTGCCAGCACGAGCAGGCCGTTGCCGAAATCGCCGAACCGGTCCCCGGCCAGGAAGCTGGCCGCGACCAGTCCCCAGAAGGCGGCGTTGCCGAACCGTCGGCGGGTGAGACTAAGCAGGCCGTAAGCGGCGAAGATCAGGCCAGTGAAGGTGTAGAGGGCGGGCAGGCCGATCATTTCCGAAGCTTCCGGTCCAGGAGCAGAAGCCGCGTGCTGTGGATCAGGAAGGCGAGGATCGCGCTGGGGATCGCCCAGATGCTCAGGTGCAGCGGCGCGACATGGATGCCGTTCTGGTCGAGGAAGCCGACGATCAGCAGGATCGAGCCGATCGCGATGAAGATATCCTCACCGAAGAACAGGCCGACATTGTCGGTCGCGGCCGCCATTGCCTTGACGCGTTCCCGCGTGGCATCGTCCAGATCGCCGTCGCGGTCCGCGGCGGCTTCGGCCATTGGGGCGACCAGCGGACGGACGGTCTGCGCGTGGCCGGCGATCGAGGTCAGGCCGAGCGCCGAGCTGAGCTGGCGGAACAGCATATAGCCGATCAGCAGCCGCCCCGTCGTTGCACGGCGAAAGCCGGCGATGACGCGCCGCGCCTGTTGCTGGAGACCGTAGCGCTCCAGCAGGCCGATCACCGGCAGCGCGATCCAGATGATCGAGACGTAGCGGCTGTCGTTGAACGCCTTGCCGAGAATGGCGATGACCTGGACCAGCGGCTTGCCCGCCGCGAGGCCGGTCGCGAGCGCAGCGGCGGTCACGACCCCGAGCGGGTTCAGGCGGAGAAGAAAGCCGACAACGACGATCGCGATGCCGATCAGGGGGAGGTAGTTCACCGCGCCGATCTTGGGCGACGGGGCCGCGCGCGTCCAGAGCCTAGGTGCGCCAGTTGAACGCGGGCGCCGCCTCGCGTTTTGCCGTCATGAAGGCATCGGCGACGATCCTGAGCGGCTGGAAGTCGACATGGCTGCGGCGCTCCGCGACCAGCTTGGCAAACTCCGCGTAGATGCCGGGATATTCGCCGGGGCCGGTCGGCTCGCGCACTTCGCCGCCGACGGCTATCTCGGAGCCGCCGTGGCGCAGCACGAGTTCGGGCCCGTCGACGGGCTGGACCGTGATCGTCCATTCGTCCTCGGTCGCCGGGCACCAGTCGAAGGTGGCCTCGATCGGGCCGTCCGCGACCGGGCTCGACAGCTTCAGCCGCGCGACGATCGGCTGCTCGCGGTTGGCGGGGATGCGGAGCAGCGCGTCGTCGAGGATCAGCCGACTCGGCACGATCTTCACCGCGATCGACAGCGCGTTGATGCCGGGATCGAACACGCCGAAGCCGCCGGCACCCCACACCCAATCCTGGCCCGGGTGATACTTGTTGACGTCCTCGTGCCAGCAGATGCGCATGGATGCGATGCGCTTGTCTTTCAGCAGGTCGCGCGCCTGATCGACGGCCGCGGCGTATTGGGAATGCCAGGTGGTGAAAAGCACGCGGCCGGCGGCGGCGCATTCGTCGCGCAATTCCTCGATCTGGCCGAGCGTGGTCGCCGGCGGCTTTTCGAGCAGCATGTCGAGGCCTGCAGCGAGGCACTGGCGGGCGATGGCGTAGCGCGGCGCAGGCGGCGTGCTGATTGCGACAGCGTCGATCTGGCCGCGCATCGCCGCCAGCATGTCCTCGGTGCTGGCGAAAACGGGCACGCCGTCCGGGCCGCCGCCGCTGGTCGTGACGACCGCTTTCAGGTCGTAGCCGCCATGCTTCGTCATTGCCGGCACGTGCTGGTCGCGGGCGATCTTGCCGTAGCCGATGATGGCGATGCGGATCATGCGAGGCCCTCCACATAGGCGCGCGCCTTGGCGGCGGTTTCTGTGGCGCTCTGGCCGGGCTTATAGAGGCCGCCGCCGAGCCCGAATCCGTTCGCGCCTGCTTCTAGCCAGGGCTTCATCGTGTCGGGTTTTACGCCGCCGACGACGATCAGCGGGATTTCGGACGGCAGCACGGCCTTGATCGCCTTGAGCACGGCGGGGGAGGCGGCCTCGGCGGGGAACAGCTTCAGGGCGTGAGCGCCGGCGTGGAGCGCGGTGAAGGCTTCGCTGGGCGTGAAGAAACCCGGCGCGGCGACGAGGCCGCAATCCCAGCTCTGCTTGATGACGGCGGCGTCGGTGGAGGGCGAGACGATGATCCGCCCGCCGGCGCGCTCGACACGCTTTACATCCTCCGGATCGAGGACGGTGCCGGCGCCGATCAGCGCGTCGCTGCCGAAGCGCTTGGCCAACCGCTCGATGCTGTGCAGCGGGTCGGGGGAGTTCAGCGGCACCTCGACGATGCGAATGCCGGCGCCGATGATCGCCTCGCCGATCGCCTCGGCCTCTTCGGGCCGGACGCCGCGGATGATGCCAATCAGCGGACAGGCCGCGAGGTAGCGTGTGAAGTCGGCAAGGGCGGTCATGACAGTCTCTCCGCAATGGCGCGTGCGCCGAGGAGGAAGGCGCGTTCTCCGTCCAGCTCGGTGCTGGTTCGGCCGGCAAGTTCTAGCGCTGCGGCGTACAGCGCGGTCAGGTCGGAGCGGCCGATCAGGGTGACGGGGCCGTCGCCGCCGAATGCGAGGCCGATCCGGACATCCGTTCCGATCAGCAAGCCACTGGCGTAGGACGCGTCGTCTGCCTCGCCCACGCCCAGCAGATAGCGGGCGCGGATCGAGAAGAGTTCGGCCGTGAGGTCGTCGCGCTCGAGACCGTGCCGGGCGCCGGCGCGGAAGCTGTCGTTTGCGGCGACTTCGCCGGAAAGCCGGTCCTGCAGGATGCCGTGGCGGCTGAGCATGGAGAACAGCTCCCCCGTCATCACAGTGCGGAACGGCCCGATCGCACCGCCTTGCATCCGTACCCATTTGGCGTGGGTGCCGGGGTGGCAGACAGGGCCGTCCGGCGGCGCCGATCCCGCCGCGACCGCGCCGAGCAACTGCACTTCCTCGCCGCGCATCACGTCGGCGTTGCTTCCTTCCCGCCAGCTGACGCCGGGGACGATCACCACGTCCGGGGCTGGGCGCCGGAGCGCGCCGATCAGTGCGTCAAGGCCGGCGGGGGCGGGCACATAGTTTGCCTCGATCCAGCCGCGGTTCGATCCGACCATGCCCGCGAGCATCATCGGCCGGCCGGGCCAGAGCGCGCGGAGCTTGTCGATCTCGGCGGTGTAGCCGCCGGGCGCCACTTTCAGCACGCCCATACCGTCTTCGAGCAGATCGCGGGTTTGGCCGCCCGGATCGACTGCCCAGGCGCGGCGGTTGGTCGTGCCCCAGTCGACCGCGATGAAGCCGTTTTGCCAGTTCACTGCACCCGCCATGCGCGACGGAACGGTCGGGCGGCGACTTCGTTTCGTCTGCGCCTGTGGTTGACTGTTCCACTCCCGAACCGATCGCTCCCGTCGAAGCCGTGCTGGGCGAAGGCCCGGTATGGGTGGAACGCGACCAGGCGCTGTGGTGGGTCGACATCAAAGGGCCGGCCGTGTTCCGCTGGAGCGAAGCCGGGGGCGTGGAGCGCTGGACGCCGCCGCTGCGCATCGGCTCACTCGCGCCGGCTGCGCGCGGCGGGTTCATCGCCGGCACCGAGCGCGGCTTTTACTGGGCTGATCCGCAGGCTGGCCGTTACGAGCCGATCGCCGACCCCGAAGCGCATTTGCCGGACAATCGCTTCAATGACGGCAAGGTCGATCGCGCCGGGCGGTTCTGGGCGGGGACGATGGACGACCGGGAGCAGGATGCGCGGGGCGTCCTGTACCGGATCGATCCCGGCCTCGACTGGTCGGCCGTCGACGACGGCTACATGGTCACCAACGGCCCGGCGTTCAGTCCTGACGGGCGGACCATGTATCACACCGATTCCGCGAAACGACTGATCTACGCCTTCGATCTCGATGGGGACGGAAACGCCTCGAACCGCCGGCCTTTCGCACGGTTCAAGGACGAGCATGGCTATCCGGACGGCATGACCGTGGACGCAGAAGGCTGCCTGTGGATCGCATTCTGGGACGGCTGGTGCGTGCGCCGCGTCTCGCCCGAAGGCGAAGTGCTGCAAGTCGTCGAGCTGCCGGTCGAACGGCCGACGAGCTGCGCGTTCGGCGGCCCGGCGCTCGATCGCTTGTTCGTCACGTCCGCCCGCATCGGCCTCAATCAAAATGCGATGACCGTGCAACCTTTGGCGGGCGCGCTCTTTATGATCCACGTCAATGTCGCGGGCATCCCCCGAGCGGATGTTCGGCGGATAACGGCAGGGAGGGCCGAGCCATCGCCAACTTCATGTTCTGCACCGGGATCGAAAACAGCGTCCCGACGATCGACAACGGCAAGACCCGTGTCGACGAGATGGAGGTGTGCGGCCATTACAAGCATTGGCGCACGGACTTCGAGCTGCTCGACGATATCGGGCTGCAATATCTCCGCTACGGGCCGCCCATCCACACGACTTTCCTAGGGCCAGGGAAATACGATTGGGAATTCGCGGACATGACGTTCGCGGAGCTTAGGCGCCGCGACATCACGCCGATCGTCGATCTCTGCCATTTCGGCGTGCCGGACTGGATCGGCAATTTCCAGAACACGGATTTTCCGGAGCTCTTCGCCGACTATGCCGCCGCCTTTGCCGAGCGCTTTCCCTGGGTGCAGCTCTACACGCCGGTCAACGAGATGTTTATCTGCGCGACCTTCTCGGCGCGCTACGGCTGGTGGAACGAGCAGCTGAGCGGCGACCGGCCGTTCGTCACGGCGCTGAAGAACATCGTCAAGGCAAACGTGCTGGCGATGCAATGCATTCTGAAGCGCCGGGCGGACGCGATCTTCATCCAGTCGGAATCCTCGGAATATTTCCATGCCGAGAACCCGGCCGCGATCGGTCCGGCCGAGATACTGAATTCGATGCGCTTCCTCTCGCTCGACCTGAACTATGGCCGCCGCGTAGATTCCGAGATGTACGAGTA
Source organism: Sphingomonas tabacisoli (assembly GCF_042678385.1). Classification (NCBI taxonomy): domain Bacteria; kingdom Pseudomonadati; phylum Pseudomonadota; class Alphaproteobacteria; order Sphingomonadales; family Sphingomonadaceae; genus Sphingomonas; species Sphingomonas tabacisoli. Next base: position 2,015,072 of record NZ_JBHUDY010000001.1, on the reverse strand, counting down.
TCTGTTCGACAACGGCATGACCAAGGAGGAGTACCACTTCTTCCTGGGCAACCGGATCAAGCAGCACTGCATCCTCGGCAACGATTATTACTGGACCAACGAGCACCGGGTGAGCGCCGACGGCCACTCGGTCGCCTCAGGCGAGGTGTTCGGCTATTCCGAGATCACCCGGCAATATTACGACCGCTACCGCCTGCCGGTGATGCACACCGAGACCAACCTGATCGAAGGGCCGAACGGCGACGAGGCCGTGCATTGGCTGTGGAAGGAATGGGCGAACGTCCTGCGCCTGCGCAACGAAGGCATCCCGACCGTCGGCTTCACTTGGTATTCGCTGACCGATCAGGTCGATTGGGACTGCGCGCTGCGGGAGAAGCGGGGCACGGTGAACCCGCTCGGACTCTACGACCTCGATCGCAATATCCGCGCGGTTGGGAGGGCGTATAGACAGTTGATCCGCGACTGGCGGGACGTGCTGCCGGCTTCCAGCGTGTGCCTGGTGGTGCCGATCGTGCCGCCCTCGCACTATGACCAGATGGACCAGCGCGAGGCCGAGCGCGAGCAGCGCGTCGTCAATCTGCGGCCGAGCGCGACGCAACAAAACCCGGAATCGGGGTAAGCCGGTGAAGATCCGCCGGATCGAGACCTTCGTCGTCCCGCCGCGCTGGCTGTTCGTGCGAGTCGAGGCGGACGACGGGCATTTCGGCTGGGGCGAGGGCAGCCTCGAAGGCCATGCCGAGGCGGTCGAAGGCGCGTTCGAAAATCTGCGCGACCGCTTCGTCGGGCACGACCCCTTCCGGATCGAGGATATCTGGCAGATCGGCTATCGCAGCGGCTTCTACCGCGGCGGGCCGGTGCTGATGTCGGCGCTGTCGGGGCTCGACCAGGCGCTGTGGGATTTGAAGGGCCGGGCGCTCGGCCAGCCGGCCTGGGAATTGATGGGCGGGCGCGTGCGCGACCGCATCCGCGCCTATGCCTGGATCGGCGCCGACCGCCCGCACGAGGTCGGCGAAGCGGCGCGCGGCCGGCGCGCGCAGGGCTTTTCGGCGGTCAAGATGAATGCGACGGCCGAGCTCGACCGGATCGGCACGCCGAAAGCGATCGAAGATGTCGCCGAGCGGGTGCACGCGGCGCAGGCGGAGGGCATGGACGTCGGCCTCGATTTTCACGGTCGCGTCCACCGGCCGATGGCCAAGCAGCTTGCGAAGATGCTGGAGCCATTGGGCCTGCTGTTCATCGAAGAGCCTTTGCTGTCGGAGAATCCCGAAGGCCTGGCGCAGATTGCGCACCTCGTCGCGACGCCAATCGCGCTCGGCGAGCGGCTCTATTCGCGCTGGGACTTCAAGCCGTTCTTCGAGTCAGGCGCGGTGGACATCATCCAGCCCGACCTCAGCCATGCCGGCGGACTATCCGAATGCCGGCGCATCGCCGCGATGGCCGAGGCCTATGACGTCGCGGTCGCGCCGCACTGCCCGCTGGGGCCGCTCGCGCTGGCCGCCTGCCTGCAGCTTGCGGCCACGGCACCGAATGTAGCGATCCAGGAAATGTCGCTCGGCATCCACTACAATACCGGCGGGCACGATCTGCTGAATTTCCTGACCGACAAGCAGGTGCTGACGCCGGTCGACGGCTATCTGCCGATTCCGACCGGACCGGGGCTGGGCGTCGAGATCGACGAAGCCGCGGTGCGCGAGGCCGACAAGGATCGGCATCGCTGGCGCAACCCGGTCTGGCGCACCCGCGACGGAAGCTTCGCGGAATGGTAGGCCGATTAGGCCGCGATGCTCAGCCGGTCGCGCTCGCCGTAGCGGGCGTCGCGCGCGGCTTCCTCGGCCGTTTGCGGGCGGAGGTAGGAGACGGTCAGCCGGCGGCCGAACACATCATCGCCCCGCATCTGGACCTTGGCATCCTCGGCGCCTTCCGGCAGCCGCTCACGGACTGCGGACAAGAGCTCGATCATATGGTCGAGCGACACACGGTCTTCGACCTCGAAGAAATCACGAACCAAACGAGTCATACGCGCCCCCCCGGGCACATCATTAACCAAGCACGCACTATGCGTGGCTGGTCCTTAATGGACCGTGACTCCTCCAGAAAGCAGAATGTAACAAACGACATGCGGCTTTCTGTGGATAATTTTCATGGGAGTCAGCAATGATTTCGATCACAGCCTCCGACTACGAGCTGCTGCTGGCGCCCGGCATCGGCGGCTCGATCGCCCGCTTTACGTATGGCGGGCGCGGCATTCTGCGGGGCCAAGACGCGCCGACAAGCCCGCTGGACGCCGGCTGTTTCCCGCTGGTGCCCTATTGCAATCGCATCCGCGGCGGCAGCTTCACTTTCCGCGGCAAGACGGTGCGGATCGCCCCGAACATGGCGGGCGACGTGAGCCCGCTCCACGGCGATGGCTGGCTTGGGCCGTGGCTGGTCGAGAGCAAAGCCGCCGATCGCGCCTGCCTGTTCTTCGCGCATCAGCCGGGCGAGTGGCCCTGGGCATACGAGGCGCGCCAGACTTTCCGGCTCGGCGCGAACGGGCTTGAGGCGGAGATCGCATGCAAGAATCTGTCGGATGAGCCGATGCCGTGCGGGCTTGGCTTTCATCCCTATTTCCCTTGTGACGGCCAGACGCGGATCGACACACGGGCCGAACGGGTCTGGGAAGTGGACGCGCAGGTTTTGCCGACCACGGTCGTTCCGGCCACTGGCCGCTATGCCCTCGACGGTGAGCCGGCCTGCGCGCGCGGGCTCGACAATGGCTATGGCGGGTGGGGCGGGGAGATGCGCCTGACCTATGGCGATGGCGCGGTGACGCGCATGGCCTCGCCGGACGCGCATTTCTTCCAGATCTATTCGCCGCCGCAGGGCGGGCTGCTGGCCGCCGAGCCGGTCAGCCACGCCAATGCTGCGCTGAACGAGCCGGAAGAGCGCTGGGGCGAACTCGGGCTGCGGGTGCTCGCGCCCGGCGAAACGATGCGGCTGCGCATGCATCTCAGCCGATTGTGAAGGCGGAACGATCTGGCTAGCTTTGCGGACATGACCGGCCTTCTGCTTCCTCGCCGTTCCGTTTTGATCGGCGCGGCTGCCATCGCCAGCGGCGCGCAGGCACAACGGATGGTCGACCTGCATCTGCCCGGCGGCCCGTCGCAGCGGCCGACCAGCCGCGCATGGCCGCAAAAGGGTGAGATGATCGTGCAGCGCGCGCGGCCGCCGTTGCTGGAGACGCCGTTCGAAGTGTTCGATCAGGGCGTGTTCACACCCAACGACCGCTTCTTCGTGCGCTGGCATTGGGGCGACATCCCGACCTCGATCGACGCCAAAGCCTTTCGCCTTGCCGTGCGCGGCCATGTCGCGACGCCGCTGTCGCTGAGCCTCGACGAGCTGATGAAGCTGCCGCGCATCGAATATGCGGCGGTGAACCAATGCTCGGGCAATTCGCGCGGGCTGTTCGAACCGCGGGTGCCCGGCGCCGAATGGGGGCACGGCGCGATGGGCAATGCGCGCTGGACGGGCGTTCGGCTGAAGGACGTGCTCGACCGCGCGGGCATAAGGCCGGGCGCGGTCGCGGTCCGCTTCGGCGGCCTCGATCAGCCCTTGGTGCCGGACGGTCCGGATTTCCTGAAGTCGCTCGATCCCGATCATGCCCGCGACGGCGAGGTGATGATCGCTTTCCTGCAGAACGGCGCGCCGCTGCCGCTGCTGAACGGCTTCCCCTTGCGGCTGGTCGTGCCCGGCTGGTTCTCGACCTATTGGGTCAAGATGCTGAGCGACATCGAAGTGCTTGCGCAGCCCGATGACAATTTCTGGATGGCGAAGGCTTACCGTATTCCAGATACGCCGGGAGCGAACGTGCAGCCGGGCGCCAAAGGCTTTGCGACTGTGCCGATCACGCGGATGGTTCCGCGTTCGTGGATCACCAGCCATGCCGAGGGTGCGCATGTCGCGGCCGGCAAGCCGCTCGCCGTGCGCGGCATCGCCATGGGCGGCGACGCCGGCGTGAAGGCCGTCGATCTGTCGGTGGATGGCGGCCGAAGCTGGGTGGCCGCGCGACTGGGCCGCGACGAGGGCAAATACAGCTTCCGCCGCTTCGACGCCGTGCTGGCGCAACCGGCGCGAGGCGATCTGACGTTGCTGTCCCGTTGCACCAGCACCGCCGGCGTGACCCAAAGCATGGACCCGATCTGGAACCCGAGCGGCTATCTTCGCAGCCAGATCGAGCCGCTGCGGCTGGTGGTCGCATGAAGCTGCTGCTCGGCCTGCTCCTGGCCGCCGCGCCGCCGGTGGCGCTGAAGTCCGTCTCGGTGGCGCTGCCGCAGGATGAGAGCCAGTTTGCCGGACCGGACGCCGATCTGCTCAACGGCAATTGCACAGGCTGCCACAGCGCGACGATGATCCTCTACCAGCCGCGCATGGACGCGGCGCATTGGGCGGAGTCGGTCAAGAAAATGCGCGACGTCTATAAGGCGCCGATCGCCGACGCCGATGCGGCGAAGCTCCCCGATGCGCTGGCACGCGTCGCCGCACGCCACGGACCCTAGGGAACCGGCGCTTTCGTTTCGCGTAGTTTACCGGCGCGGGGGCATGGAGGATGCCTCAGATGATCTGGAAAACTGGTCGCAACATCCTGATCGCGGCGGCGGCGTTCGCCGGCACCGCGGCGATGGCTCAACCGGCCTGGGCGCCGCCTCCGGACTGGGGTCCGGGCTGGTCGCGCTGGGAAGGGCGCGATTATGGTCCGCGCTGGCGCGGTCCGGCCTATTATCGTGGCCCCGGCCGGCATCATGGCTGGTACAATTGGCGCGGCAATTACTATCAGAACTGCGGCTGGCGCTGGACGCGCCGGCACGTCCGCGAGTGGCGCTGCTACTGACGCAAGGATCCGGCCGGGCAGCGCCCGGCCGGACATCGCGATGACCTTCGCCGAGGCGCGCGAGCGCATGGTCCGCGAGCAGATCGAGGCGCGCGGGATTTCGGATGCGCGCGTTAAGCAAGCGATGCGCGACGTCCCGCGCGAGGCGTTCGTGCCCGAATCTCTGAAGTCTCATGCCTATGACGATCGCGCCTTGCCGATCGAGGCGGCGCAGACGATCTCGCAGCCCTATATCGTCGCGCTTATGGCCGAAGCCGCGACGATCGGCCCCGAGGACAAGGTTCTGGAAGTGGGCGCGGGCTCCGGTTACGCGGCGGCTGTGCTGAGCAGGCTGGCGGCAGAGGTTGTCGCGATCGAGCGCCACGCAGAGCTTGCCGATCTCGCTTCCCGCAGACTGACAAGCCTTGGCTATGCGAATGTGAGAGTGCTTGCCGGCGACGGCACGCGCGGGTTCCCCGACGAAGCGCCGTTCGATGCCATCCTCGTTCCTGCCGCGGGCGGAAAGCCGCCCCAGGCCTTGCTCGATCAGCTCGCCGACGGTGGGCGCCTCGTCATGCCGGTCGGTGGCGGCATCTATCAGACGTTGATACGCCTGACCCGCACGCCGGCCGGCTTCGCTCGCGACGAATATGGCAGCGTCGCCTTCGTGCCGCTGATCGCCGACCGCGATTGACCGGAGCGCCGCCGCCCCTCTAGAGCGCCGGCACTGGCGGAGGCGCTTACATGACGAAAATCTATCCCGATGCCGCATCGGCGCTCGAGGGACTGCTGTTCGACGGCATGACGATCTGCTCGGGCGGGTTCGGCCTGTGCGGGCTCCCGGAACGCCTGATCGATGCGATCCAGGCATCGGGCGTGAAGGACCTCACCTGCGTCTCCAACAATGCCGGCATCGACAATGAGGGTCTCGGCAAGCTGCTGCGCTCGCGCCAGATTAGGAAGATGATCTCTTCCTATGTCGGCGAGAACAAGGAGTTCGAGCGGCAATATCTGGCGGGCGAGTTGGAGGTTGAGTTCTGCCCCCAGGGGACGCTCGCGGAGCGCTGCCGCGCGGGCGGGGCGGGCATTCCCGGCTTCTACACCAAAACCGGCGTCGGCACGCTCGTCGCCGAGGGCAAGGAGCACAAGGAGTTCGACGGGGAGACCTATATCCTCGAGCGCGGCATCCGCGCCGATCTGTCGATCATCAAGGGCTGGAAAGCAGACGAGAGCGGCAACCTCGTCTTCCGCAAGACCGCGCGCAATTTCAACCAGCCAATGGCGACGTCCGGCAACATCTGCGTCGCCGAAGTCGAGGAAATCGTCCCCGTCGGCAGCCTCGATCCCGACTGCATCCATGTCCCGTCGATCTTCGTGAAGCGCCTGATCCTGGGCGCGCCCTACGACAAGAAGATCGAGTTCCGAACCACACGTCAGAGGGAGGCCGCGTAATGGCCTGGGATCGCAACCAGATGGCCGCGCGGGCGGCGCGGGAGCTGCAGGACGGTTTCTATGTGAACCTGGGGATCGGCATCCCGACGCTTGTCGCGAACAACATCCCCGATGGCATGACCGTCACGCTGCAAAGCGAGAACGGAATGCTGGGCATCGGGCCGTTTCCGTATGAGGACCAGGTCGATCCGGACCTGATCAATGCCGGCAAGCAGACGATCTCGCAGCTTCCTTCTTCCAGCTATTTCGGTTCGGAGCAGAGCTTCGCGATGATCCGGGGCGGCCATATCGACCTGACCGTGCTCGGCGCGATGGAAGTGAGCCAGGACGGCGACATCGCCAATTGGATGATCCCGGGCAAGATGATCAAGGGCATGGGCGGCGCGATGGACCTGGTCGCCGGCGTGAAGAAGATCATCGTGGTGATGGAGCACAACGCCAAGGACGGCAGCCCGAAATTTATCCCGTCCTGCACGCTGCCGCTGACCGGCAAGAACGTCGTCGACATGATCGTGACCGACCTGGCGGTGTTCCAGCGCCCGGACCACCAAAGCCCGTTCAAGCTGACCGAACTCGCGCCCGGCGTCACCGCCGATGAGGTGAAGGCGAAGACGACTGCGCATTACACGACTTGAGGACGAGTTCCCGACTCAGCCGCTGAAATGCGTCGTTTCGTCGTGAAAACGGGCCATAAAAGGTTGTCGTTAAGGTAATTCTCTGATTCTGTGCCATATAGGGGCAAGGGTCAGAGGGTCGCGAAACTGTGGTGAAGAAGATCAAGTCCGGCATCAGGCAGCGCCCGCGGGCGGCGGCGATCGGCGGCGGCATCGCCGGTATGCTCTCGCTGCTTGCCGTCGGTCCGAGCCTGATCGCGGCGCGTTCGCCCGCCAATGCTTCGCAGCCCGGTGTCTATTCCAGCACGCGCGCCGGCCTAATTACGTCCGATTTCCGCGCCCCCAACAAGATCGATTACGAGCGCCTCGATCAACGGCTGCGCATCGCCGCGTCGAAGCCGGACATGGTCGGCATGGCCGTGGCGGTGATCGAAAACGGCGAAATCACGTTCGTGCAGGGCTATGGCACGACGACGGCCGGATCGGCCGATCCGGTTACGCCCAACACCGTGTTCCGCTGGGCGTCGCTCTCGAAGGGCGTGGCGGCGACGATGGTCGGCCTGCTCGCGAACGAAGGCAAATTGTCGCTGAACGAGCCGGTCGCGAAGTTCAACACGACGCTGCGGCTTCCCGCCGGCGGCGAGCAGCTGGCGACCGTCGCCGACATTCTGTCGCACCGCGTCGGGCTGCCGCACAACTCCAACGACAACAAGCTGGAAGCGGGCGCCGATCCCAAGGCGCTGCGCGCTTCGCTGGCGACCGTGGGTGTCGCCTGCGCGCCCGGCACCTGCCACAGCTATCAGAACGTGGCGTTCGACACGGCGAGCGAGATTGTCGAGCGCGTGACCGGCGTTCCCTATCAGGAAGAGGTGCGCCGCCGCCTGTTCGCGCCGCTCGGCATGCAGAACGCGAGCCTCACGCGCGCCGGGCTGATGTCGGCGCGGAGCTGGGCGCGGCCGCATGTCGGACGCACCACCGTCGAAGTGAACGACAATTACTATCGCGTGCCGGCTGCCGGCGGGGTGAACTCGTCGATCATGGACATGGCGCTATGGATGCGCGCGCAGATGGGCCTCGCCCCGCAGGTCGTGCCGGAGCAGGTGCTGGAGACGATCCACCAGGCGCGCGTGAATACCGAGCGGCGCAACACGATGTTCGCGCGCGAAATGGGACGGTCGCAATATGCGCTCGGCTGGCGCGACTACACCTATCAGGGCCATTGGCTGGTCGGCCACCAGGGCGCCGTGAAGGGCTATCGCTCGACCATCCTGTTCGATCCGGCGACCAAGTCCGGCGTGGCGGTGCTGTGGAACTCGCAGACCGGGCGTCCCGCCGGCGTTCAGCTCGAAGTGATCGACATGCTTTACAGTCTGCCGCGTCAGGACTGGCTGAAGATCGACGGGCCGGGCGGTGGCGGCGGGGGTCGAAACGCCGAGGATGTGATTGCGCAATAAATTGCGCTTACACACTCGCTTTCACGTAACTTTCTGCTAGGCCCGCCCGCATGAATTCGCGGCCCCAAACCCTGTACGAGAAGATCTGGAACGCCCATGTCGTCGAGCGCCGGCCTGACGGCACGTGCCTGATCTATATCGACCGCCACCTTGTCCACGAAGTGACCAGTCCGCAGGCATTCGAGAGTCTGCGTATCGGCGGGCGCAAGGTGCGGCGGCCGGACCTGACGCTTGCCGTACCGGATCATAATCTGCCGACGACGCCCCGGATCGATGGGCATGGGACTCGCATTCCGATCGCCGACCCTGAGAGCGCCGCGCAGTTGGCCGCCCTGGAGAAGAATGCGCCTGAGTTCGGCATCCGGTACATTGCGGACACGGACGCCGAACAGGGCATCGTCCATGTCGTGGGCCCCGAGCAAGGCTTCACGCTGCCGGGCACGACGTTGGTGTGCGGCGACAGCCACACGGCAGCGCATGGTGCGCTTGGCGCGCTCGCTTTCGGCATAGGCACCAGCGAGGTCGAGCATGTGCTCGCGACGCAGACTTTGCTGCTGAAGCAGTCGAAATCGATGAACATCCGGATCGAAGGCGCGCTCGGCTTCGGGGTCAGCGCCAAGGACCTGATCCTGCACATCATCGGCCGTATCGGCGCGGCGGGCGGCACCGGCTATGTGATCGAATATTCCGGTTCGACCATCCGCGACATGTCGGTCGAGGGGCGGCTCACGGTTTCCAACATGTCGATCGAAGCGGGTGCGCGCGCCGGCCTGATCGCGCCGGACGAGAAGACATTCGATTATCTCAAGGGTCGGCCGATGGCGCCGACGGGCGAGGCGTGGGACCGCGCCGTCGCCTATTGGCGCACGCTGCCGAGCGACCCCGATGCGGTCTTCGACCGCGTCGTCGAGATCAATGCCGCCGAGATCGCGCCGAGCGTCACCTGGGGAACCAGCCCGGAGGACGTGGTTCCGGTGATCGGCGCGGTGCCCGATCCCGACAGTTTCGAAGAGCCCGCCAAGCGCGAGGCCGCGAAGAAGTCGCTCGCCTATATGGGGTTGGCCCCCGGCCAGCGGATGCAGGACGTGGCGGTTGAGAACATCTTCATCGGCAGTTGCACCAACAGCCGGATCGAGGATCTGCGCGCCGCCGCCGCCGTGCTGAAGGGGCGCCACCGGGCCGACAATGTGAAGTTGGCGCTGGTCGTGCCGGGCTCCGGCCTCGTCAAGCGGCAGGCCGAGGCGGAGGGTCTTGACCGGATCTTTACCGAAGCCGGGTTTGAATGGCGCGAGCCCGGCTGTTCCGCCTGTCTGGGGATGAACCCGGACAAGGTGCCGCCAGGCGAGCGCTGCGCCTCGACGTCCAACCGCAATTTCGTCGGACGTCAGGGGCCGGGTGCGCGGACGCACCTGGTGTCGCCGGCAATGGCGGCGGCAGCGGCAGTGACGGGACGTTTGACGGATGTGCGCGAGTTGATGGGTTGAGTAGGGCTTTACCGGGGAGCGGGGACATGAAACGAGCGATTGTCTTGTTGATTGCGGGTACGTTGGTTAGCGGCGTGGCGGCCTTTGCAGTGAGCGCCAAGCCGGAGCCGGTGGTGATGCGGGCGCCGTGACGCCCGTCAATCATATCGAAGGCAAGGCCATTCCGTTCGGCCGGGCGAACGTCGACACTGACGTCATCATCCCGGCCAAATGGCTGAAGACGATCAGCCGGCAGGGCCTTGGCCGGGGCGCGTTTGAGACGGTGCGTGCGGAAGCCGGCAATGTGTTCGACGATCCTGCCTATGCCGGCGCGTCGATCCTGATCGCAGGCGAGAATTTCGGCTGCGGCTCCAGCCGCGAGCATGCGGCCTGGGCGCTGGCGGACCTGGGCATCAAGGCCGTGATCGCGCCGAGCTATTCCGACATTTTCTCGGGCAATGCCTTCAAGAACGGCATCCTGGCGGTCGAACTGCCGCGCGCCGCGATCGACCGATTGATGGAAGTCGCGAAGACCGATCCGATCGCGATCGATCTGGAGCATCAGACCGTGACGACGCGGTTCCAGGACCGCTTCACGTTCGAGATCGACCCGTTCCGCAAGCACTGCCTGCTGAACGGTCTCGACGAAGTCGGGCTGACGCTGGCAATGGATCGGCAGATCGGCGCTTACGAGTCCCGCGTGGCTGCGGAGCAGCCCTGGCTTACGCCGGCGCTTTGAGCGCCTTGTAGCCGAATACGCAGAGCAGGATCAGCATCGCTTCGACGATCATCGGCAGCGGCGCCTCTGCGAAGAACCCGTTGACGATCAGGTTCACCGCTCGTCCGGTGATGGCGACCGCGTAGAGCGCGCCGGGCACCAGCAAGGCCGAACCGCGCTGCGTGACGGCCGCATAGAACGCCCAGGCCGCGCTGATCAGGAAGAACGCCGACATATCGGCGCGGAGCGTGGCTTCGCCCGCTGCACCGAGCGGCTGGACGAAGAATGCTTCGGCTGCGTCCGGCGTCTTCAAGAAAAACCAAAGGCCCATCACCAGGCCGAACAGCCCCACCAGCGCCGCCGCAATCCTCGCCAATCCGGTCATGTTATGCCCTCCCACCAGCAAGCTAGCGGTCTGGACATCGCGCGTCACCCCGGCGAAAGCGCGTAGCGAAACGAACGGAGGAAGACCGGCCATGAAAGCCCTGTTGTCGCGCACGCCCGGCGGACCCGAAACGCTGGAGCTGGCCGAGGTTGCCGATCCGGTCGCCGGCAAGGGCGAGCTGCTGGTGCGCATTCAATATTGCGCGATCAACTATCCCGACGTGCTGGTCATCGAGGACAAATACCAGTTCAAGCCGCCGCGCCCATTCGCGCCGGGTAGCGAAGTGTCCGGCACGGTCGAGGCTGTCGGCGAGGGCGTCGAAGGCTGGCAGGTCGGCGACCGGTTGCTGGCGCTGACCGCTTCGTCGGGCGGCCTGGCCGAGAAAGTCGCCGTCGCGGCCAATCGCGCGTTCAAGGTGCCGGAGGGCCTGCCGCTCAAGGAAGCGTCGGCGCTGCTGATGACCTATGCGACGACGATCCACGGCCTGCTGGATCGCGGGCACCTGAAGGCCGGACAGACTTTGCTGGTGCTGGGCGCGGCGGGCGGTGTCGGCCTTTCCGCCGTGGAGCTTGGCAAGGCATTCGGCGCGCGGGTGGTGGCCGCCGTCTCGTCCGCCGAAAAGGCGCATGTCGCCAAGGCCTGCGGCGCGGACGAGGTGATGATTTACGATCGTGCGCCGTTCGACAAGGAGCAGTCGAAGGCGCTCGCAGATGCATTCAAGGCGAAGTGCGGACCGGACGGCGCGCATGTGATCTACGATCCGGTGGGGGGCGACTATGCGGAGCCCGCGCTGCGTTCAATTGCATGGGAAGGGCGGTATCTGGTGGTGGGTTTCCCTGCCGGCATTCCGCGCCTGCCGCTCAATCTGACGCTGCTGAAAAGCTGCGACGTATGCGGCGTGTTCTGGGGCGCATTCACGATGCGCGATCCGAAGCGCCACCAGGAGCATGTCGCGACGCTGTTCCGGTTGTGGCAGGACGGCAAGATCACGCCCCGCGTGTCCGAGGTCTATCCGCTCGAACGCGGCGGCGAGGCGATCGCGAAACTCGCCAACCGCGGTGCGGTCGGCAAGCTGGTGGTGGAGATCGGCTGAGCAAGCGTTGCGCCCAGGCGCTGCGCTCCTTATCTCCATCATGAAACCAGAGGGGATTGCATGACCACGTTCGACGATCGCGAGCGCGCCTTCGAGACCAAATTCGCCCGCGACGAGGAGATGCTGTTCCGCATCACCGCGCGGCGCAACAAGCTGCTCGGTCAATGGGCCGCGGAAAAGATGGGCCTGACAGCTGCCGAAACCGACGCCTATTCGAAGGCGGTCGTGCAGGCCGAGTTCGAGGAAGCCGGCGACGAGGATGTGATCCGCAAGCTCCTGGGCGACCTGACTGCCGCCGGCGTCGATGTCGACGAAGCGACGGTGCGCAAGGCGTTGGAGGACCAGACCGTCGAGGCGCGCCGGCAGCTGATCGAGGCGCAGTCCTGAGATGCCGATGGCGGCCGAAGATATTGAAGGCCTGATCCGGCAGTCGATTCCGGACGCCCAGGTGCAGATCACCGATCTGGCCGGCGACGGCGACCATTATGCCGCTCGCGTGGTGGCCGAGAGTTTCCGCGGCATCTCGCGTGTCGAGCGCACCCGCCGCGTCTATGCCGCATTGGGCGGCCGCATGGGGGGCGAGCTGCACGCCTTGCAGCTGACCACCGACGTCCCCGCAGGAGCTTGAACCGACATGACCGACGAATCCCAGGCCCGCATTCAGGAGCTCGTTTCCTCCAACGACGTGCTGCTGTTCATGAAGGGCACGCCGCTGTTTCCGCAATGCGGCTTTTCGAGCCGCGCGATCGCCATCCTCGACCGGATCGGCGTCGATTATGAAAGCGTCGACGTGCTGCAGGACCAGGGCATCCGCCAGGGCATCAAGACGTTCAGCGACTGGCCGACGATTCCCCAGCTTTACGTGAAGGGCGAATTCGTCGGCGGATCGGACATCATGATGGAGATGTACGAGAGCGGCGAGCTGGCCGAGCTGATGGCCGACAAGGGCGTCGCGAAGGTCGGTTAGGAACCGCGCGCCTATCGCCGGGTTCCGCATGGCGATGGGCAAGAAAGCCAAAGCGAAGAGCTGGCCGCGGGTCGCGGCGCTGCTGGACAACGAAATGGTTCAACAGGCGCTCGCCGAACTGGCGGCCGCCGCGATCGTCTTTCTTGCCGCCGCGCTCCGCAACAGCCCGACCGTGCGCCGCAAAACGGCCGAGCTGAAGGATAAGGGACAGGAAAAGCTCGGCGAGCTTACGACTAGCTGAGCGGGCGCATGCGGGTTGGCAAATCCGGCGCGGATGTCCATGCGGATCAAATGGCGGATCAGGAAAGCGCTGGAGCGGGAACGGCGGCATCGCCGCTCTCGATTCCCATTTTCCGCGCCGTATGGGTCTCGAGCCTGGTTTCCAATTTCGGCGGCCTGATCCAGTCGGTCGGCGCGGCGTGGCTGATGATCGCGCTGGGCGCGTCGCCGCAGATCATCGCGCTGGTTTCGGCCTCGACCACGCTGCCGATCATGCTGCTGTCGCTGCCCGCGGGCGCGATCGCCGACAATCTGGATCGCAGGCGAGTCATGCTGACCGCACAGATCTTCATGCTGGTCGTGTCGGCGGCGCTGTCTGTCTGCGCCTGGACGGGCGCGCTGACGCCCTGGGGGCTGCTTGCCTTCACGTTCCTGATCGGGTGCGGAACCGCGCTGAACGGCCCGGCCTGGCAAGCCTCGGTGGGCGACATGGTGCCGCGATCGGCACTGCCGGGAGCGGTCACGCTCAACAGCATGGCTTTCAACATCGCGCGAAGCGTCGGCCCGGCGGTCGGTGGTGCGATCGTCGCGGCGGCGGGCGCGGCGGCGGCGTTCTTCGCCAATGCCGTCAGCTATCTGGGGCTGATCGTTGTCCTCGCCCGCTGGCGGCCCGAGCTGCCTTCCCAAACGTTGCCGCCCGAGCCGGTCGGAACCGCCATGTCGGCCGGCGTGCGCTATGTCGCGATGTCGCCTGTCTTGCGCATCGTGCTGGCTCGCGCGCTGGTGTTCGGCGTCGCGGCGAGTGCAGTCCCGGCGCTGATGCCGCTGGTCGCGCGCGACCTGGTTGCCGGGGGACCGCTGACCTACGGTGTGCTGCTCGGCGGTTTCGGCGTGGGCGCGATCGCTGGCGCCCTCGGAAGTGCACGCCTGCGCAATCGCATGCGGCCCGAAGCCGTCGTGCGTGCGGCGATCGCCGCGCTGTCGGCAGGCGCGATGATCGTCGCGCTCAGCCGGGCGCTGCCGATCACTATCGCCGGGTTGCTGCTGGCAGGCGGCGGTTGGGTGCTCGCACTTTCCACCTTCAACGTGTCGGTGCAGCTTTCGACTCCGCGCTGGGTCGTGGCGCGCGCGCTCGCCCTTTACCAGATGGCGGCGTTCGGGGGGATGGCGGGCGGAAGCTGGCTGTTCGGCCTGATCGCGGAAACGCGGGGCGCCAGCACCGCGCTGGCCTCTGCCGCCATCCTTCAACTCGTGAGCCTGGTCCTCGGCTTCCGGTTGCCTTTGCCGGCCATTGCCGATGTGGACCTTGGCCTGCGCGACTGGGCGACGCCCGAGATCAGCGTTCCCGTCGAGCCCCGCAGCGGCCCGATCGTGGTGACGATCGAATATCGCATCGCCGAAGCGGATGTACCGCATTTCCTCGCGGTCATGGACGAGCGCAAGCGCATCCGCCGCCGCGACGGCGCACGCCACTGGACGCTGCTGCGCGACCTGATGGATGCGGAGCTGTGGATCGAGCGTTATCACGTCGCCACCTGGCTGGATTATGTGCGCCACAATCAGCGCCGCACGCACGCGGACGACGAGAATTCGCGGCAGCTCGGCGCGCTGTTGGGAGGCGGCTCGCCCGTCGTGCATCGCCGCATCGAACGCCAGACGCGCGCCAATCCCGAGTCGGGCGTGCGCGCGACAACGCAGCTTACCGATCCATTGACCGATCCGAATCGGTCAAGCTGAGAAATCAGATGGGTTGGTAAGCTGCTGCAGCGACCTTCAACGCCCGCCACACCTCATACGATATATTAAATCATTTGCGCGAAAACGTTTGTGCCTTAAGTATCTCGGGCGATTGGAGAATGCGGCGTACCGGGGGTGGTTGCGCCATCGAACAGGGTGGGGGACATGTTGGACGACGACGCGCTGGGCCAGATCGCCTTTCTCGCCGCGATGGCTGAACGGCGCTCATCTTCCGTTTGGGCGCGCTCGATAGACGCGATCGCGTTCGAGGCCGTTCACCCCCGGCGGGGCAACCTGCTGATGCCGACGGCATTTGCGGCGCTGTTCTGGGCGCTGACCTACGTCATCTTCACGCTGCGCGCGTTCACAATCATGACCGACGCGCCATTGTGGTCGGGCATTCGGTTCACAGCGACGGGCATCGGCGCGCTGCTCGTGGGGCTGATCCTGGCGCAAATCGACGAAGATACTTTCGCGCGCAAAGTCACGGTTACAAGGATCGTGTTCGCCGCCATCTGCGCGTCGGTGATCGTCTGGACGGCGCGCAATCTCTATGCGGCCGTGGCGCCGGAGCCGATCTCCTCCGTTGCCGACAATACGCGCTGGGCCATGTTCTGGGCGGGCTATTGCGTGTCTTTCCTGTCGCTTTACCTGCTCTACCTGGTGAAGCACCGCCAGGCATCGCAGATGCGAGAGGCGGCCATACCTGCTCCGGTAGTGACGGCGCGGGAAGCCGTTTTGTCTCGTCTTCTCGATGCCTTTGCCGAGGAGCTGGAGGAGCGGGGCGGGGAAGTCGACAAGAACTTTCTCGACCGCTTGGAGCGAAATCTGCCGCTTGAGCTGGTCTGCCCTCATGGCGTGACGCGGGACGAGCTGAACCGGTCTGCGAGCGAAATCTTCGGCCGGCTGCATCGCAAACATCCGTCGCATATCTCCGATTACGGGCGAATGGGGATGATTTCCAACCGTCCGTGATGCAGTCATTCATTGACTGTTCAGCAAAACGATGACACCTGTAATCGTAATAACGATCAGGGACCGGGGATATGGCTGAACGGATCAGCGAAGCCGAGCACGCCGTGATGGAAGTGCTCTGGGAACAACAGCCCCTCACAGCCGCCGAGGTCGCCGAGCGCGCCGGCCCGAAGCGCGGCTGGAGCGTCCACACCGTAAAGACCTTGCTGTCGCGGCTGCTGGCCAAGGGTGCGATCGCGCATGAGGCGGAGGGACGACGTTTCCTTTATCGGCCGGCGATCGAGCGCGAAGCCTATGTCGGGCGCGAATCGGAGAAGCTGGTCGACCGGCTATTTGGTGGGCGCGTGACGCCGCTGATCGCGCATCTCGCCGAACGCCGCTCGCTCTCCGCCGACGACATCGCCGAACTGGAGGCGCTGCTCAAGGAGCTGAAGCCATGATCGGCTGGGCCATCGAGACGCTGATCGCCAGCACTTTGCTGATGCTGGCGGTCCTGGCCATCCGCGGCCCGGTGTCCCGCCATTTCGGGCCGCACATCGCCTATGGGCTGTGGCTGCTGCCGGCGCTTCGCATGCTGCTGCCGCCCTTGCCCCAGACCGTGGTGCCGGCGCCGATTCACAAGCTTCCCGCCAATGTCGAGGCGCTGCTCGCCGCCGCGGCGGCGTTCCGCACCGAAGCAGTCGATCCGGTCGCCGCGTCGCCGATCGACTGGCCGCTGCTGATCGCCTGCCTGTGGGGCGCCGGTGCGCTGACGTTCCTTGGCTGGCATATCTGGTCCTATCGCAGGTTCGTCCGCCGCGCGCTGGTTGAAGCGACGCAGTTGCCACGCTTCGATCGCGACGGCGTCGAGGTTTGCGCAAGCCCTATGGCTCGTGGCCCATTCGCCGCCGGTATCTTTCTGAAGACGGTCGTGCTGCCCGAGGATTATCGCCGCCGCTACGAGCGGGATGAGCTTCGCCTCGCGATCGAGCACGAAGTCCAGCACCACCGCCGCTGCGACATGTCCGCCAACTTCGCCGCCCTCGTCGTGCTGGCGCTGCACTGGTGGAACCCGATTGCGCACTTCGCGCACCGCGCTTTCCGCGTCGACCAGGAACTGGCTTGCGACGCGGTCGTGCTGGCGCGCGCCACGCCTGACGAGCGCCATGCCTATGGTTCGGCGCTGTTGAAATCCGCCTGCGACCGCTTGCCGGTGGCCGCTTGCGCTCTTGGGGCCGGGGATGACCTCAAGAGGAGACTGAAGATGATGCGTGTGTATCGCTGGAACGAACGCCGGGCGCGTGTCGGCAGCATGATCGCGGCCGGCCTGGTCGGCGGCGGCCTGATGCTGACGGCCTCGAACGGGATCGCCGCCGAGACCAGCAAGAAAGTGGAACTGCAGGTCCGCACCGCGCTGGCGCCGGTGGTGCCGGCCGTGGCTCCGACAGCGCCAGCACCGGTTGCCGTGGCGCCGGTCGCGCCCAAGGCGCCGGCGTCTCCGCATGCCGCGCCGGCTCCGGGAGCGCCGTTGCCGCCACCGTCGGTTGCCGCACCGGTTGCGCCGGTGGCTCCCGTCGCCCCGGTCGCGGGGCTGTTCACGGTGAGCTGGTCGCAGGATCAGGACGACGCATTCGTCGACACCGCCGCGATCAATCGCGAAGTTCAGCAATCCGTGCGCGAAGCACAGCGCGAGGCGATGGAAGCAGCGCGCGATGCCCAGCGCGACGCGATGGAAGCGGCCCGCGACGCCCAGCGGGATGCGATGGAAGCTGCGGCCGAAGCGCGGGCTTCGGCGCGGGAGGCGGTGCGGGTGCACCCCGCCGTCATCAACCGAAGCTGTCCCAATACGAAGACCATCGCTATTCACTCAGACGACGGCGGAAACGCCGTCGTTCGCTGTGGGGCCATGTCGCCTGCGGAGCGCGCGAAGATGCGCAAGCAGTTGATCGCCTCGCTGGAGCAGGCGCGGAGCTCGGTCGCCGCTTCGCTGAACGACGATTGGGCGCGCCGTGCCCGCGAGCAGGCGCTCGCAAGCATCGACCGCGAGATCGCGCGACTCAAGACCGAGAAATAGTTTCTTGCCTTGGGGCGGGGGCGGCTTCATCGCTCCCGCCCATGAGCACGCTGCCTACGGGACAAGTCGTCGAACTGGAGCCGCTGGTCCGCCGCGTGCTGGCGGCCAACCCGGGGCCGTTCACCTACACCGGCACGCAGACCTATATCGTCGGCCGCGGCGAAGTTGCGGTGATCGATCCCGGGCCGGACGAGCCCGCCCATATCGAAGCGCTGATCGCGGCCGTCCGCGACGAGACGGTCGTCGCAATCCTGTGCACCCACACCCACCGCGACCATAGCCCCGCCGCGCCGGCATTGAAGGCGGCAACGGGCGCGCCGGTGATCGGCTGCGCGCCTCTGGTGCTGGAGGATCTGGGGCCCCGGGCCGATGCCTCGTTCGACGACACCTACGCGCCGGATCGCGTGTTGAGCGACGGCGAACAGGTCTCCGCCCCCGGCTGGACGCTGGAGGCGGTCGCGACCCCCGGCCACACCTCCAACCATCTCTGCTTCGCGCTGAACGAAAGCGGCGCGTTGTTCACCGGCGATCATGTTATGGGCTGGTCGACGACCGTGGTGTCGCCTCCCGACGGCGACATGGCCGCCTATATGGCGAGCCTCGATCGGCTGATGCAGCGCAGCGATCGCATCTATTATCCCGCGCATGGCGATCCGATCGAGAACCCGCAGCGCTTCGTCCGCGGGCTGGCCGGCCATCGCAAGCAGCGCGAGGGGCAGATCCTGCGGCTGCTGAAGGAAGATGTCGGCGCGATCCCGGCCATGGTCGAGCGCATGTATGTGGGGATCGACCCGCGCCTGCACGGCGCGGCGGGGCGCTCGGTGCTCGCGCATCTGATCGATCTGCGCGACCGGGGCATCGCGCGGCAGCAAGGCGAGAACTGGAGCCTCGCGGCTTGACGCGCGAACTCCGCAGCGCGCTGATCGGCGGCGCCGTTGCGCTTGCCCTGCTGATCGGCGGATTCTTCGTGCTGCGCAGCTACCTCGTCTCGAAATTCGCGCCCGATCCCGAGACGATCGTCTCGTCGACACTCGAAGGCATGCGCGAGCAGAACCGCTTGACGACCTTCGTCGCCAGCTATGTCGCGGTGGTGACGTCCGAGCAGAGCCGGCTGGGGCTGACCGCGCGCAAGACGCTGATCATGCCGGGCACGGTCCGCTATGAGGTCGATCTCGGGAAGCTGGGCCCGCAGAATCTGAGCTGGGATGCCGCGGCCAGGGAACTCACCGTCACATTGCCGTCGATCGAGATCGCGGGTCCGCAAGTCGATCTGAACGCCGTGCGCGAATATGACGGCGGCGGCCTGCTGATGCGCCTGACCAATGCCGGCGATCAGCTGGATGCGGCCAACAGAAAGGCGGCGCAGGCCGAGCTGCTCCGCCAGGCGCAGGCGCCGACCCCAATGCAGATCGCGCGGGAGGCGACGCGCCGCGCCGTCGAGCGCAATTTCGCCTTGCCGCTCCGCGCCGCCGGCCTCGATGCCCGCGTCGTCGTGCGCTTTCCGGAGGAAGGGCGGTCGCCGGAGCAAATGGATCGATCGACGCCGATGAACGAGGTGGTCGGCAACCGCTAAGGTGGGTGGATTTGCAGTAAAGCTCTTCCCATCTCCGTTCAGCCTGAGCTTGTCGAAGGCCTGCTTTTCTCTTTCTCATGCGTTGAAGAAAGGGCAGGGCTTCGACAAGCTCAGCCCGAACGGAGTTTAAAGCGAGAATGGACGCACGCAGCGGCATTGGCGGGACGCTCGCCGGCCTCGATCTCAGGGCCGAAATCGACCGGCTACGCAAGGAGCGCAACGCGGTCATCCTTGCGCATTATTACCAGAAGCCGGAACTGCAGGACTTGGCCGATTTCGTTGGCGACAGCCTGGAACTGAGCCGCAAGGCGCAGGAGACGAACGCCGACGTGATCGCCTTTTGTGGCGTGCGTTTCATGGCCGAGACGGCGAAAATCCTGTCGCCCGAGAAGATCGTCGTGCTGCCCGACATGGACGCGGGCTGCAGCCTCGAGGATAGCTGCCCGCCCGAGCGGTTCGCCGCTTTCCGCGCCGAGCACCCCGATCACATCGCGCTGACCTACATCAACTGCTCGGCGGCAGTGAAAGCCCTGAGCGACGTGATCGTCACGTCGTCGTCCGCCGAAAAAATCCTGATGCAGATACCGAAAGAGCAGAAGATCATCTTCGGGCCGGACCGGAATCTCGGCGGATATCTGGCGCGCAAGACCGGGCGCGAGCTGCTGCTGTGGCCGGGCGTGTGCATCGTCCACGAAGCGTTTTCGGAAACCGAGCTGCTGAAGCTGAAGGCCCAGCATCCGGATGCGCCGATCGCGGCGCACCCCGAATGCCCGCCGCATCTGCTCGACCACGCCGACTATGTCGGCTCGACCAGTGCGATTCTCGAATTCGCCAAGAAGACCGATGCCGACACGGTGATCGTCGCGACCGAGCCGCACATCATCCACCAGATGCAGAAGGCGGTGCCGGACAAGAATTTCATCGGCGCGCCCGGCGCGGACGGAAACTGCAACTGCAACATCTGCCCCTACATGGCGCTTAACACGATGGAGAAGCTCTACGTCGCGCTCCGCGACCTGGAGCCGCGCATCGAACTGGATGAAGACCTTCGCCTGAAGGCGAAGACTAGCCTCGACCGCATGCTGGCGATGGCGAGCGGCACGGTTGGGCTGGGCGATCTTGGCCCGGTGCGCGTGACCGGTGACTAGGGGCGCAATCGAAGGCTTCGACCTTCAGGCATTCATCGAGTCCACCCTGGGTGAAGACCTGGGCGAGGCGGGCGACATCACGTCGGATGCCGTCATACCCGCCGATTTGCGCTTCGAAGGCGTGATGGACAGTCGGGACGCGATCACGGTCGCGGGCCTGCCGATCGCCGCCGCATTCTTTCGCGAGCTCGATCCGGACGTCCAAATCGAGATGCTGGCAGAGGATGGCCAGCAGGTCGCGGCCGGAACCGACCTGATGCGTCTGCGGGGCAAGGCGCGGGCGATGCTCACCGCGGAGCGGTCGGCGCTCAACACCGTTCAGCATCTGTCGGGGATCGCGACGCTAACCCGGCGCTATGTGGATGCGATCGCCGGCACCGGCGCGACTTTGCTCGACACGCGCAAGACCATTCCCGGCCTGCGCCTGCTCGAGAAATACGCGACGCGGATGGGCGGCGCGCGCAATCACCGCATGGGGCTGTGGGATGCGGCGATGATCAAGGACAATCATGTCGCGGTCGCCGGCGGCGTCGGCGAGGCGGTACGACGCGCGAAGGACGCGGGCATCGCCGAGATCATCGTCGAGGTCGATCGTGTCGATCAGATCGAGCCGGCTTTGACCGCGGGCGCTACGCGGCTGCTCCTCGACAATATGGACCCGCCGGTATTGCGCGGCGCGGTCACTCTGATTGGCGGCAGGGTGCCGACCGAAGCATCGGGCGGCGTGCGGCTGGAGACGATCCGGGCAACCGCCGAGACGGGCGTCGACTTCATTTCGGTCGGCCGGATCACGCAAAGCGCGCCGGCGGCCGACATCGGACTGGATTTCGTGAGCTTATGATCAGGTTGATACTTGCAGCCGCGCTGATGCTTGGGCCGAGCTTCGCCGAGAAGACTGGCACGGCGCGGCCCAAACTTGCTACGCCGCCGGCCATGGAAGGCTGCGACGCCGAGGATTTGCAGAAGCTGGTCGGCCAGGCATTCACCGACGCCACGGCCGATCAAGCGCGTGAGGCAAGCGGCGCGGCGGTCGTGCGCGTGGTCCGGCCGGGCCAGATGGTGACGATGGACATCCGGGCCGACCGGCTGACAATCGCGCTCGACCAGGCCGGAAAGATCGTCAGCGTCCGCTGCGGCTGACGCCTCCGTCGAGCGTGACCGTCGCCGGATGGTGCCGGTCGAGATGGCGCTTGATGATGCGCAGGTTGCGAGTGTTCGACTTGAAGAAGAAGTCGGGAATCGCGCCGACCCAGGGGATCGCGCCCAGCAGCGTGTCGAAGCCGACATTGCCGAGCATCCGCGTCATCTGCCATTTCGACATGCCGAGGTTGCGCGCTTCCCAGATCATCCACGCGCCAAGCGCGCCGGCGGCGACGCTGCCGACACCCGGAATGATGTCGAGAATCACGTCGAGACCGAGCTGACGCTTGGTGCCCGGAATGGTCACCAGCCGCTCGAGCAGACCTTCCATCGCTTCCACGCGGCGGCGGACGCCTTGCGGGTCCTTGAGCGCGGGCAGGCTGCGCGCAAGATCCTGAGCGCGGCGGAAATTCGTGGCCATCGGCATCTCCTTCACGACACTTAACGTGGGGAGTGCAAAGCGGTTTCGCTAGCGGCGGCTGCGAACGAGGTGCGTCAGCGGGTGCCAGGCCCGCGGATTCTCGCGGAATTGGTTTAGGCGCGGAGAGACCAGCGACCAGCGCAGGGGGCGGGCGAGCGGCACGTAGAGACCGGAATTGGCGAGCAACCGGTCGGCCGTAGCGAGCTGGACGCCGCGCTCCAGCAGGGACTGCGCGTTGCGGGCGCGCTGCAGCGCGTCCATCGCTTCGTCCGAGCAGGCGTCAGCGGACGGGCAAGCGAGCGTTTCGAGATACCAGAGCGCGCTGCCGGCGGGTGCGACCGCGTCGACCAGCCGCAGGTCGGCCGCTTCGGCGGAGGAACGGGTCGTCTCGATCCCGATCCGCCGCCAATCGGCCGCAAGCCGGCCGTAGAGCAACGTGCTGCCCGGTCCCGGCGGCAGATAGAGGCGGACTTGAAGCGGCTCGGGGTGGTTCGAACGCCAGGCGGCGACGCGCCGCTGCGCCTCTGCGACGCGGCCATTGATGTCGTACACGGCCCAGGGCGGGTAGGCGGGATCGGCGGCGGAGCGATAGCGTTGCGGCAGGATCGGCAGCACGCCTTGCCAGCCGGGCGCCTTGAACGCGTTCAGCAGGGCATCCCGGTCGATCACCATGCCGAGCAGTTGCCGCATCTCGGGCTCGCCAAGCCAGCCTTGGCTCTCGACTACCGACAGCCCGAACAGGCCCTCGGCTGGATCGAGACGGATCGTCCGCTCCTGCGGCCTGGCGGTCTGGACCAGCGGCCAGTCCAGATAGGTGCCGCCGAGCACGAGGTCGCTGTCGCCGCCGATGAACCGCGCCACTGCCTTTGCGCTGCGCTCGCCCGTCAGCCGGATTTCGGGAAGGGGGATGTCGCGCGAGCCTTCGGCGGGCTTGGTCCGCGGCGCCAACGACACGGTGTCGCCGTGGCGGCTGCGGACGAGATACGGCCCGCTCGCCAGCATTGCGCGCGACAATATGCTTGCCTCGGGCTGGGCGAGCAGTTCCAACAGCGGCGGCCGGGGCGTGCTCAGGCGGAATTCGATCACGTCGGGGGTGGTCGGATTGATCTCCTCGATCGAGTCGAACGCATCGCGCAGGGTGTTGCGGCTGACCGGGGCAATGATCGCGCGCGCCCGCCGTGCGACTTCCTCGGACGTCACAGCTTTGCCGTTCGGCCACTCGGCGTTGCGCAGACGAAAGATCGTGCTGAGCCCATCGCTGGTCACGATCCACCGCTGCGCCAGCGCTGGGCCGATCTGCCCTTCCTCGTCATAGGCGACCAGCGTTTCCGCGACCGCGCCCAGCAGCACGCGTTGCGGCGTGTCGAGCGGCTTGCGGTTGGGGTCGGCCAGAAGGGGCGGCCCGCCGATCGCGCTGACCTGGATCGGACCTTCGTCTTCGGCGCGCCCGCAGGCGGTCAGCAGCAGCAAGGGGAGCAGCCAGCGGGTCATGCCCAAGCTGTATGGCGGTCCCGCGCCGTCGCCAAGCTTTGCCTTAATGCGTCCTTTACCGGTGTCGCCTAAGTCCTTGCAAATGGCTCTTACTGCGCACGATGGGGGCAACGCCGCGCCCACCGGTCCTGACCGGCTGCTCGCCGAAGCAGCACAGGTCGCGCGTCAGGCCGATGCGCGGCTGACGGCGGCGCTCAACGACCTGTTCCTGCCCGATTTCGTCAGGCCCACCGACAGCCAGCGGGCGGCGATGGCGAACATGCTCGATTCGCTGGTCACGGAAATCGATCGCGAGCTACGCGCTGGGCTGATCGCGCGGTTCGGCGACGCTGCCCCGCCCGTTCTTGGCGTGGCGCGCATCCCGATCATTCGTCCGATCTTCGATCGCGCCGGCGTGTTGCGCGACCGCGAGCTGGCAGCGCTGCTGCTGACGCGCGCCGAGGAGCATCGCATTGCCCAGGCGATCCGCCGTGTGGCGCAGATCAATCCCGAGCCGGCGCCCGTCATTCAGCTTGGCGTGACGCCGGAGCTCGAGGCCGCGCTGCAAGTCGCGGAAAATCGCCGGACGGGCAGCCACGGCGAGCCGAACGTCACGATCCGCGATCTCTCTGCCGACCTGCTGCACAAGCTGCTCTGGTGGGGGGCAGCGGCACTACGCGACTATCTGGAGCGCTCGACCACATTGGAAGCGGGTGCTCGCGATGAAGCACTGGCCTCGGTCGTTGCGACCAAGCTCGGCACACACGACGAGGGGCAGACGCTGGATGCGACGGCGATGCGCGTCGCGATCTCGATCGGCGGCGACGATGCCTTGCTGTTCGAGCTGTTCCGCGCCGGCCGTTTCAGCCTGTTCGTCGCTTTGCTCGCCGTCCGTGCGCGGATCGACTTCGCGTCCGCTTTCATGCTGGCCGCCGATCCCGGGATCGGCGCACTGGCCGTGCTGCTCCGCGCGGTGGCCGCGTCGACGCAGGTTGCCGCCCCTATTCTCCTCCAGATGGCCGCGATAAACCGTCTTTCCGAAGCCAAGCTCGAGGAGCGGGTGAACGACTTTCTGGATCTCGACGTCGCTGCCGCGCAGGACGCGGTTCGGCCCTGGCGCCTCGAGCGGGCGTTCCGGCACGCGATCGCCGATATCGGGCGGGAGCGGCGGCAGCGATGAGCAGTCTCGCGCATGGCCGCATCGACCGCGAAGGCCGGCTGATCGAAGCCGAGCCGCCGCTTCGTCGCCTGCAGGAATCGGCCGGTTCGGCGCTCGGCCAGCCGGTGGCCGTTCCGCAGATTGCGACGATGGCGCGGCTTGCGCAGCGGCTCGGCATACTCGTTTCGCGTTGTGTAATCGCGGCCGAGGGAAGCGACGATCTCGATCTCTGGGTCGAAGCCAAGCCTGACGATTATGGCGTTGCGCTTTCTGTCGGCGGTTGGGCCCGCCGGCCCTCGCGCGAAGGGGAAGACGGCGGCGAGCGCGTCTATGATTTCATGCGGTCGCGCGGCGACTGGCTTTGGGAAACCGACCCGGCGCTGAAGATCACCTCCGTAGGCGCGGAAGCCGGCGAGGCAATGATCGGGCAGCCGATCAGCCGCCTGTTCCAGTTCGTCGATTCGGGCGACCACGGCCTGCCGATCCTCGAAGCACTCGCCACGCGGGCGCGCTTCGAAGGCCAGGAAGCAGTCGTCCGCGAGACGGGTGAGCGCGTGCGGTTGAGCGGCCTGCCGCTGATTGATGGCGGCGGACGCTTTGCCGGGTATCGAGGAAGCGCCTTCCGCATCGATCCGGAGCCGGCGGCAACGGGGCCAGATGCACCGGCGCCCGATGCTTTCGGTGCGCGGCTCGAAAAGGCGTTGCGCGGTCCTTTGTCGCGCATCGTCAATCAAGCAGAGAATATCGGTGCGCAGGTCGATGGACCGATCCGCCGCGACTATGCCGAATATGCGAACGACATCGCCAGCGCGGGGCGCCACTTGCTTGGTGTGATCGGCGATCTGGTCGACCTGCAGGCGATCGAGCGGGAGGATTTCCGCCCGCGCGGCGACCGCATCGACCTGGCGGACCTTGCCCGCCGCGCGTGCGGTTTGCTGAAAGTGCGCGCAGCCGAACGCGGCATTCGCATCGATCCGCCCGCGGCCGACGAGGTTCTGCCCGCGGTCGGCGACGAAGGGCGCGTTGTCCAAATCCTGGTCAATCTGATCGGCAACGCGGTTCGCCACTCGCCGCCAGACGCGCAAATCTGGCTGCGCGCCGAGGTGGAGCAGGGCCGGGCGCTCATCGTCGTCGCCGACCAGGGTCCGGGCATCGACGGCGGCGATCACGATCGCGTGTTCGAGAAATTCACGCGGCTTGATCCAGCCGGCGATGGGACCGGCAGCGGCCTGGGCCTCTACATCGCTCGCCGCCTCGCGCGTGCGATGGGCGGCGAGATCATGCTCGACAGCGCGTCCGGCCAGGGCGCCCGCTTCACGCTGAGCCTGCCAGCCGCCTAATCCAGTTTCCGGATCGCCTCATCGATGGTGGCAACGGTCAGGCCGAACTTGCTGATATTCATGCGATTGACGGCCAGTTGTCCGCCGGTCTGCAGGTAGATCCATTGCTCCACCTTGGTGCCGTCCTTCATCGGATAGCTGAGGTGTAGGACATTGCCGCGAACGTCGCCGCTGACCGGCCCCGACGCATCGGACAAGGTGCCGGCGATGCGGCCGCCGCCGATCGGGCGCATCCGCCATTGCCGGCTCTGGATCTTCCGGTCGCCGCGACGGACCTGCTGGTCGAGCACCAGCGTGCCGTCCGGGTCCCTGTGCCCCTGACCGTCGACGCGCAGCCGCTCGGCGCTGCTGAACAGGATTTTCACCCGGCCGTCGCCCATCGTGCGGCCGTTGAAGAAAGCGACAACGTCGAAAAACGGCTCCGGCCGCGCCATTTCCGCACCGCGCTGCGCGGCCGAACAGCCGACCAGCGCAAGCGCGAGAAGGGCGAACTTAGCGCTGGCCGATCGGGACATAGTCGCGCTGGGTCGGGCCCGTGTAGAGCTGGCGCGGACGGCCGATCTTCTGGTCGGGATCGGTGATCATCTCGTTCCACTGCGCGATCCAGCCGACGGTGCGGGCCAGCGCGAACAGGGCAGTGAACATCGAGGTCGGGAAGCCGATCGCCGACAGGATCACGCCCGAATAGAAATCGACGTTCGGGAACAGCTTCTTCTCGACGAAATAGCTGTCGTTCAGTGCCATTTCCTCGAGCTGCAGCGCAACGTCGAACACCGGATCGGAGACCTTCAGCGCGGCGAACACTTCGCGCACCGTCTTCTGCATCACGGTCGCCCGCGGATCGTAGTTCTTGTAGACGCGGTGGCCGAAGCCCATCAGGCGGAACGGATCGTTCTTGTCCTTGGCGCGGGCGATATATTCGGGGATGCGCTCGGGCCGACCGATTTCGCGCAGCATGTTGAGGGCGGCTTCGTTGGCGCCGCCATGCGCCGGGCCCCACAGGCAAGCGATGCCGGCCGCGATGCACGCGAACGGATTGGCGCCCGACGAGCCCGCGAGGCGGACCGTCGAGGTCGAGGCGTTCTGCTCGTGATCGGCGTGGAGGATGAAGATGCGATCCATCGCCTTTTCGACGATCGGATTGACTTCATAAGGCTCGGCCGGGACGCCGAACGTCATCCGCAGGAAATTGCCGGCATAGCTGAGCGAGTTGTCGGGATAGAGGAACGGCTGACCGACGGCATATTTATAGGCCATCGCGGCGATCGTCGGCATCTTGGCGATCAGCCGGTGGCTGGCGATCATCCGCTGCTGGGGATCGGTGATGTCGGTCGAATCGTGATAGAAGGCGGAAAGCGCGCCGACCACGCCGCACATGACCGCCATCGGATGCGCGTCGCGCCGGAAGCCGCGATAAAAGGTCGCGAGCTGTTCGTGCAGCATGGTGTGGCGGCTGATCGTGCGAGTGAAAGTGTCGAGCTCGCCCTGGTTCGGCAGCTCGCCGTTCAGCAGCAGGTAGCAGACCTCCATGAAGCTCGACTGCTCGGCAAGCTGGCCGATCGGGTAGCCACGATGCAGCAGCACGCCTTCGTCGCCGTCGATATAGGTGATCTTGGACTCGCAGCTTCCGGTCGAGGTGAAGCCGGGGTCATATGTGAACGCGCCGGTCTGTCCGTAGAGCTTGCGGATATCGATGACGTCGGGGCCGACGGTCCCGCTCATCACGGGAAACTCGACTTCTTTCCCCCCAAGCGCCAGCTTTGCCGTGTCACCCATCGTTATTGCTCCTCAATCGCGTGCGCCGCCGCGCCGCCCCGTTCCTTGCGCGCATCCGCCAGCCGAGCCAGCGATTCTTCACGCCCCAACAAAACCAGCACGTCGAATATGCCCGGAGAGGTCGTCCGCCCTGTCAGAGCGGCGCGCAAAGGCTGCGCGACCTTTCCGAGACCTATCCCGGCTTCCTCCGCAACCTTTCGCACCGCCTCTTCGATCGCGCCCGCGTTCCAGTCCGAAACGGTGGCGAGTGCGTCGTGGGTCTGCCCCAGGAGCGTTAGCGCGTCGTCCTTTAGCAGCGCTGCGGCCTTCTCGTCGATAGCGAGCGGGCGTTTGGCGAACAGGAACAAGGCGCCGTCGGCGATCTCGTCCAGGTTCTTCGCGCGCGGCTTCAGCTCCGGCATCGCGCGGGCGAGGAGCGCCTGCTCGTCGGGCGTCGGATCGCGACCGATGAGCCGGGCGATGCGGGGCGCCACGAGGCGGGCGAGGCGGGTGTCGTCGGCCTCGCGCAAGTAATGGCCGTTGAGGTTCTCGAGCTTCTTCAGATCGAAGCGCGATGGGGAGCGGCCGACGCTGCCGATATCGAACCATTCGATCGCCTGCTCGCGCGAGATGATCTCGGCGTCGCCATGCCCCCAGCCGAGGCGGAGCAGATAGTTGGACAGCGCCTCGGGCAGAATGCCGAGCTCGTCGCGATAGGCGTCGACGCCGAGCGCACCGTGGCGCTTCGACAGCTTGGCGCCATCGGAGCCGTGGATCAGCGGAATGTGCGCATAGGCGGGCTCCGGCCAGCCCATCGCCTTGATGATGCCGAGCTGGCGGAAGGCGTTGTTCAGGTGGTCGTCGCCGCGGATGACGTGGGTGACGCCCATGTCGTGATCGTCGACGACGACCGCGAGCATATAGGTCGGCGTGCCGTCCGAGCGGAGCAGGATCATGTCGTCCAGCTCGGCATTCTGGACGGTGACGCGGCCCTGGACGAGATCGTCGATCACCGTCTCGCCTTCGCGCGGAGCCTTCAGGCGGACGGCATAGGGGGCATCGGCGGGCCAATCGGTGCGGTCGCGCCAGCGCCCGTCGTAGCGCAGCGGCTGCTTGGCCGCGCGCTGCTGCTCGCGCAACTCCGTCAATTCCTCGGGCGTCGCATAGCAGCGA
Source organism: Sphingomonas tabacisoli (assembly GCF_042678385.1). NCBI lineage: Bacteria > Pseudomonadati > Pseudomonadota > Alphaproteobacteria > Sphingomonadales > Sphingomonadaceae > Sphingomonas > Sphingomonas tabacisoli. The sequence continues at coordinate 1,985,917 of NZ_JBHUDY010000001.1, read as the reverse complement.
TAGGCGTGGCCGCTTTCGAGCATTGCGCTCGCGATTTCGACATGGCGTTCCGCGCGCTGCGACTGGAACACGGCCTCGCCATCCCAATGCAGGTCCAGCCACGTCATGCCGTCCAGGATCGCGTCGATCGCTTCCTGGGTGGAGCGCGCCTTGTCGGTGTCTTCGATGCGCAGCAGGAATTTGCCGCCGTGATGCCGCGCGAACAGCAGGTTGAATAACGCCGTGCGGGCCCCGCCGATGTGCAGGAAGCCGGTCGGCGAGGGGGCAAAACGGGTGACGACGCTGCTTGCGCTCACGCGCTGAAGCTCCCTACGCTGCGGATGACATGAACCAAGGTGCGAGCGCCCCTAGCACGGCATTCGGCCCGCGAGAAAGGGGGGTGAAGTTCCGCCTTTCTTTCGCGCCGATAGAGCGTTGGCTGGAAGCCGAGCGCGACCAATTGCCGCTATGGCTGCCGGTGATGCTGGGCCTCGGCATCGCCGGCTGGTTCATACTGCCGGAGCGGGCGAGCTGGATCGCACTGATCGCCGCGGCGCTGGGGCTGTCGCTCGCGGGCGTGGCGATCGGTTCCGGCCGGCGCGCGGGCGTTGCGCTGTTGGTTGCCGGGCTGGCGATCGCGAGCGGATGCGCACTGGTGTGGGCGAAGGCGGAATGGGTGGCGGCGCCCGTGATCCAGCGTCCGATGATCGCCAGCTTCGACGCCGATGTTGCCCAGGTGCAGCAGCTTGTGGCGAAGGACAGCGTGCGGGTGGCGCTGCGGCCGATCGCGGCACCGAAGCTGCCGCCGAAGCTGCGAGTGACGATCGCCAATGCCGATGCGCCGGTGGGACTGGCGCGAGGCGATCGGCTGCGGTTGCGGGCGCGGCTGGTGCCGCCGATGCCGGCGTCGCTGCCCGGCGGCTACGACTTCGCGGTGACCGCCTGGTTCCAGCAGCTTGGCGCGACGGGCAAGGCGTTTGCGCCGGTTCAGCGGTTGTCGGCTGCGCCCGACGGCGGGTCGCTGCGCGACCGGATCGGCCGGCACACCCGCGAGTCCATCGCGCCGGGCGCGGCGGGGATAGCGGTGGCGCTGGTGACCGGCGACCAAGGAAGCGTGAGCGAAACCGATGCGGATGCGATGCGGCGGTCGGGCTTGGCGCATTTGCTGTCCGTGAGCGGGCTGCACATCACCGCGGCTGTGGGCGCGGCGATGCTGCTGACCTTGCGGCTGTTGGCGCTCAGTCCAAAGCTGGCGCTGCGCTGGCCGCTGACCTTGATCGCTGCGGGCGCGGGGGCGGTGACCGGCATCGGCTATACCCTGCTCAGCGGGGCGGAGATTCCGACGATCCGGTCGTGCATCGCGGCTTTGCTGGTGCTGGGCGGGCTCGCGATCGGGCGGGAGGCGCTGACCTTGCGGCTGGTCGCGACCGGGGCGCTGATCGTGCTGCTGTTCTGGCCCGAGGCGTTGATCGGTCCCAGCTTCCAGTTGAGCTTCGCCGCAGTGGTGGCGATCATCGCGCTGCACGAGCATCCGCGGATGCGGGCGTTCACCGCGGCGCGCGAGGAAGGTGTGCTGTATCGCCTCGCGCGCAATGCCGCGGCCCTGCTGCTCAGCGGCATCGCGGTCGAACTGCTGCTGGCGCCGATCGCCTTGTTCCATTTCCACCGCGAGGGCCTGTATGGCGCGGTTGCCAACATCTTCGCGATCCCGCTGACGACCTTCGTCGTGATGCCGCTGGAAGTGCTGGCCTTGCTGTTGGATCTCGTCGGGCTCGGAGCGCCGTTCTGGTGGGCGACGGGCAAGGCCATCGCGCTGCTTCTCTGGATCGCGCATTCGGCCGGGAATACGCCCGGCGCGGTGGCGCTGCTGCCCGGCATGTCGCGCGGCGCATTCTCGCTGCTGGTCGCGGGCGGGCTGTGGGTGTGCCTGTGGCGGACGCGGTGGCGCTGGCTGGGCGTGCTGCCGTTCGCGGCCGGGGCGGGACTGGCGTTCGCGACGCCGGCGCCCGACCTGCTCGTCACCGGTGACGGGCGGCATCTGGGGCTGCGTGGGGCGGATGGTAGCTATGCGCTGCTGCGACCTAAGGCCAAGGACTTCGTCCGCGACATGCTCGCCGAGGCGGCAGGCATAGACGAAGGGCTTGCCGACCTCGACGACCTGCCCGGCGCATCCTGCACCACCGACACTTGTCGTGCCACGATCAGCCGGGACGGCCGAAGCTGGACGATCCTCGCCACCCGCAGCGCCTATCTCGCCCCGATCAAAGCCATGAACCGCGCCTGCGCCGAAGCCGACATCGCGATCAGCGACCGCCGCTTGCCGCGAAGCTGCAAGCCAAAATGGCTGAAGCTCGACAAGCCGATGCTGAGCCGAACGGGAGGCATCGTGGTCCGTTTCGGCGATCCGGCTTCAGTTTTGGTGACCAAGCGCACCGGCGATGCGCATCCATGGATTGACCCGCCCAGCCTCGCCGGACGATCAGAGGCACCATGACGATCCTTGCACTCGCCGCTTTGTTTCTCGCTGCTCCTTCCGCCGATGCGGCGACGGATTGCTGGCAGGCCGAGTGGTGTCGGCCAGCGACGCCGTTCAGGATCGTCGGCAACGTCTATTATGTCGGGACGGAGGGGCTTTCGGCCTTCCTCGTTACCGATCCCAAAGGCCATGTGCTGATCGAGGGCGGTCTGCCGCGGAGCGCTGCGCAGATTGCCGCGAATGTGCGCGCGCTGGGCTTCCGGATTGAGGATGTGCGCTATCTGCTCGTCGATCATGCCCATTTCGATCACATGGGCGGCTTGGCCGAGTTGAAGCGATTGAGCGGCGCGAAGCTTGTGGCCGGGGTGAAGGACGCGGCCGATCTGGAGGCGGGCAAGGCGTTGATCCGGCCGGAGCAGCCTTCGGTTCCACCGGTGCATGTCGATCGAACGGTGGGAGAGGGCGACGTTCTGACGCTCGGCGCCACGCGGCTGGTTTCTCATGCGACGCCGGGGCACACGGCCGGCGCGACGAGTTGGACAATGACGACGATCGAGGGCGGCAAGCCCGTCACTGTGATCTTCGCCAGCAGCCTCACCGTTGCCGGACTGAAGCTGGAAGGCAATGCCGGCTATCCGAGCGCCATGGCCGATTTTCGATCGAGCTTTGCCAAGCTGCGGTCGATCAAGGTCGACGTGTTTCTGAGCGCGCATCCCGGCACCTTCGGGATGGCGGCGAAGCAGGCGCGGCTGGCGGGCGATCCTCTAGCCTTTGTCGACCCGACCGAACTCCGCCGGACTGTCGATTCGGCCGAGCGCGACTTCCAGGCGGCGCTGGCCGAGCAGCGCCAACCCAAGGCTCAATAGCGGCGGAGCAGTCCCGCCAGGCACCCCTGCACGCGCACGCGGTTCGGGGAGTAACGCTGCGGGTCGTAGCTGCGGTTGGCGGGGTCGAGGCGCACCATCGCGCCTTCGCGGCGGAAGTATTTGAGAGTGGCTTCGTTGTCGTCCACCAGGGCGACGACGATCTGGCCGTCGTGGGCAGTTTCGGCGCGGCGGATCAAGGCATAGTCGCCGTCGAGGATGCCGGCTTCGACCATCGAGTCGCCGGCGACTTCCAGCGCGTAATGCTCGCCGGGGCCGAGCAGGGCGGCGGGAACTGAGAGGCTGCTCTGGCCCTCCAGCGCCTCGATCGGTGCGCCGGCAGCGATGCGGCCGTGCAGCGGGATTTCGAGGACGTTCTCGTTCGCGGCGACCGGCACTTGCACCTGGGGCTTGGCGAGCGAGGGCGCGGGGGCGGCCTTGGCCTGCGCGCCTTCGGGCATCTTGATGACTTCGAGCGCGCGGGCACGGTTGGGCAGGCGGCGGATGAACTGCCGTTCCTCGAGCGCCGAGATCAGGCGGTGGACGCCCGACTTCGATTTCAGGTCCAGCGCGTCCTTCATTTCCTCGAACGACGGTGACACGCCGCTTTCCGCCAAGCGGTCGTGGATGAAGCAAAGCAGTTCATGTTGCTTGCGCGTCAGCATCGCGGCCCTCCCGCCAGAACGAATACGGAACGTCTATGGCGCATCCCCGTAACGGTCAAGCCAAAATCAGAACATCCGCGAACATTCCCGTGTCGGCCGCTGGCGCGTGCGGCGGGCGGAGCAGGAGCGCGTCAGCCTGAGCGAGCGCTGTGAGGGCGCCGCTGTCCTGCGACTGGAGGGGATGAACCGTGCCGTCGGCTATCGTCGCGCGGAGGAAATCGAGGCGCGGGCCGTTGGCCGGCACGCTCTGCCCAAGCGGAAGGCGGACGGTGCGGGGCAGGGGATCGGCCGCACCGCCGAGGCGCGCGATCAGGGGCTTCAGGAACAGCAGGGCAGTGACATAGGCGGAGACCGGGTTGCCCGGCAGGCCGAGCACCGTGCAGTCGCCCAGCCGTCCGGCCATCAGCGGCTTGCCGGGCTTCATCGCGACCTTCCAGAAATCGAGCTTTGCGCCCGCTGCTTCGAGCGCGGGGCGGACGAGATCGTGGTCGCCGACGGACGCGCCGCCGGTGGTGACGAGGATGTCCGCATCAGCCGCCGCCGCTGCGATCGCGGCGCGTAACTTCTCGAAATTGTCGCATATGGGGGAGTGAAGAATGAGGTTTGCCGGCTCGGAGCCAAGGAGGGCGGCGAGCATGGGGGTGTTGGATTCGTGGATCTGGCCGGGCTTGAGCTCGGCGCCGGGTGGGGCGAGTTCGTCGCCGGTCGAGAGGAGCGCGACGCGGGGGCGGCGGCGGACCGGGAGTTCGGCGTAGCCGGCCATGGCGGCGAGGCCGATGCGCGGCGGGGTGAGGCGATCGCCGGCGTTGAGGACGACTCCGCCGGTGCGGAAGTTGCTGCCCTGGCGGCGGACATGGGCGCCATTGGCGGGCGGCCCTTCGCCGGAGAGTCGGAGTGTGCCGCCGTCGCGGGCGGCTTCTTCCTGGATCAGGATGGTGTCGGCGCCTTCGGCCAAGGGCGCGCCGGTGAAGATGCGGGCCGCCTCGCCGGGCGCGAGTGGGGCGGTGGGCATTGCGCCGGCGGCGACTTCCTGGGTGACGCGCCAGGGACCGGGCAGTTCGGCGAAGCGGATCGCGTAGCCGTCCATGGCCGAGAGGTCGGCGAAGGGGTGGTCGACGTGCGCGGCGATGTCGGCGGCAAGCCATCGGCCTGCCGCGTCGATCAGCGATGCGCGTTCAATCGGTAGCGGTTCGGCGAGTGCGAGGAGGCGGGCTTGGGCTTCGGCGAGCGGCAGGAGGTCGGCCATGCAAGGCTGCATGGCACAGCAGACGGTGAATAGGACAGGGCGGAGTTGTCCTGTGGGGCATCGCCCTCACCCCGCTCGCGCTTATGCGCGAGTCGCCCTCTCCCCCCNGAGTTGTCCTGTGGGGCATCGCCCTCACCCCGCTCGCGCTTATGCGCGAGTCGCCCTCTCCCGATGGGAGAGGGCGTTAGGCGCCGAACAGCCCTACTTGCCGGCCGACCTGGCGGTGAAAGAGCGTCGGCGGCACGTCGGCGATCTTGCGGCGGCCGTGCCAGAGCTCGGCGCCGAATCCATTGGGGACGCTGCGCGCCTTGCGCACGGCGTTCAGGTCGTCGGCGGCTTCGACGTCCTCGGGCGCGACATGCTGCCCGTCGGAACCGAGATGATAGAGGCGATACCAGGCCATTGCTTGCCCCACAGTTCTAGTCGAGGCGCAAAACGAGCGGGGCCGGTTCAGGGTTCCCGAAAAACTGACTGATCCAGGCTAGGACGTGCGACATGGCGGCGCGCTCCGTTCCGCTCGAAATCGAGGCCGTGCAGGCGGGAGTGATCGCAGATCGTTGCATAGTCGGAGGTCAGCTCGGCGCCTTCGGGCAGATCGAAGGCGGCAATGTCGGTGCCGAACGCGATGCCGTCCGAAACGGTGTTGGGCGTCGACGCGTGGTTGAAGTGCCGGCCATTGTCGCCGCACAGCACCCAGAGCCGCGCTGCTTCGTGCCAGGTCGAATAGATGCGAAGATAATGCTGCGCGATCGGTGGCAGCGACGCCATTTCCTGCTCCGAATAGACCCGGTCGATGCGCGAATCGAAGCGCCAGATCAGCCCGCCTTTCGGCACCGGCTCAAGCAGGAATACGCCGATGCCGTGAATGCCGCTCGGGCGAAGCTCGGTTTCGACCATCATCATCGGCCGCGGGCCCTCCGCCCGGCACATGCGGGCCAAGTGGTTGATGTCGGATCGAAACCGGCGACGCGCGAGGCGGTTCCGCGCGGGGCGGGTCAGCAGCGGTGCGGCTGGCCGGGTCGGTAGGCGCAGACGATGTTGGGGGCGAGCTCGGCTTCGTCGAACCACGCCGGCTTCAACTGGCCGCGCGCGAAGAGCGGGGCCTGGTCGGCATAATGCGGCGACTGGGGGCGGGACGTCGCAGCGCCGAACTGGTGGATGCTCTGGGCGCTGACCTTGCCGGCTTTGTCCCAGGTGACGAGCATGATGAAGCTGTCGCCCAGATTGCCGAACAGCCGGCCGTCGTCCGCCCAGTCGGTGTAGATCGCCCGGAGAGCGCCGGGGCCGCCGGTGAGCGGCAAGTCGAGACTGCCGCGGCGCAGGCGAACGAGGTCGGTCATCGGCGGATCGACCCGGCCTGACAGCGCGGTCAGCCGCTTCACGGCGTTCTCCAGCGCCTCGCGCGGCGGCGGCGGGGTCTTGTTGGAGTAGATCGCGCGCAGCCCGTATTTGACGACGAGGAAGGCGACGGCGTCGGCGCGACCCTCGCCGTCCAGCGAGCCGTCCCAGGTGCGGAGCAGCGCCTGGGCCTTCGCCAGATCGGGGCTATCGCGGAGATCGAGCGCGAGGACGGCGCGGACATAGGCCTGCTCGGCGCTGCTCGGGTCGTAGCCGGTATCCATCTTCACCCGCCAGAGATCGTCGGCGCTGACCTTCGGCATTGCAGACAGGAGCGCGGTGGCGCGAAGGGCGCGGTTGGTGACGTTCTCCTCGATGCCCATCAGCGGCGAATAGGCCGCGCGCTGCAGGTTCGATCCGTCCTGTGTCGCCAGCCAGGGCGCGTTGTTGGCGTTGACGACGAAGCCGCTGGCCGGGTTCACGAGCTGCGGCGCGGCGTCGAACGGGAGCTGACGACGCCAAAGGTCGCGGCTGGTGTCACCGGACAGGATGCCGCGCCAGTTGAAGCCGGGCGCGCGCTCCGGGAAACGGGCGTTGTAGAAGAGTCCGATCCGCCCGGTCGCGTCGGCATAGACAAAGTTGGTGGCGGGGATCGCGGCCATGCGCATCGCGGCGATCCATTCGTCGAAGTTTCGCGCCTTGGTCAGGCGGTAATATTGCTCGACCTGCCGGATTTCGCCGATGCTGCCGTAGCGGACGGCGAAGGCGCCGGCCTTGTCGACGATCACCGGTCCCTGGATCGCGCGATAGATCGTCTTCGGCACGGGCAGCACGAACGGGCCGAAACGCACCCAGAGCCAGACGCGGCTCTGGCCGAGCGGCAACGTGCGGCCGTCGAAGCGGTAATGCGCGCGGTCGTCGGTGAGCTTGAGGCGGTAGACGTCGACCAGATCGGGGCGGTTGACGGTGTTCGCCCAGCCGAGCGTTCGGTTGTGGCCGGTCAAGGGGAAGGGCGCGATCGGGAACAGGCCGCCGGCCATGTCCATGCCTTCGCCGCTGGTGACGTGCGCTTCGTACCAGGCGACCGGGCCGGTCCAGGGCTGGTGCGAATTGAGGATCAGGCGCGTGGCGCCATCGCTCGACCGGCTCGGCGCGACGGCGAAAGCGTTCGAGCCCTTGTCGGTGCCGAGATTGGAATCGTTGGGCAGCGGCTCGTTCTGGACGAGCGCGCCGATCGTGTGGTCGAGCCCGAAGAAGAAAGGCGAGGTCAGCGCGAAACCGGTGACGATGTCCTTGCCCGTAACGGGGAACAAGCCGCGCAGCCGCCGTTCCTCCGGGTGGCGGGCGGCGTAGAGGTTCGCGCCCTGGGCATAGGCCTCGACGACCCGGCGGACTTGCGGAGAGAGCTTAGTCGTATAGCCGCGCTCCACCTCCTGGCGGACGCGGAGGAGCGCCAAGGCATAGTCCTGCGCCGCGCCCTTAGGGCCGGTCAGCTCGCCGAGCCGGCCGCGGGTGCCCGCCAGCACTTGCTCGAAAGTCGGGAAATCGTCCTCCGCCTGCGCCCAGGCGAGGCCGAAAGCGGCAGCGGCATCGGTGCGCCCCTTCACATGCGGCACGCCCCAGCGGTCGCGGCGGATCACCACTTCATAGCAGCCCGCCGGCTCGGGAATACGATCGAAGCGCGCGGCGAGCGGGGAGAAGGCGAGGGCATCGGCCGCCGCGATCGCGACGAGCAGCCCCACGCCGCCCAAAGTCCATTTCGCCCAGCGCTTCATCAGGCCCCCGCCTCTTTTCTTTCCCCGCATATGAGGAGAAAAGCTGGCCTTCGACAAGCTCGGGCCGAACGGGGATAAATGTCTGTGTTGCTCAATGCCTTGCTGGCGGCGGCCAGCCCGATCACTCCCTTGGAGCCGAACGGTCCGTGGACCGTCGCATACGAGCAGAGCATGTGCGTTGCGGCCAGAAAATATGGGGCGAAAGGAGAAGCATCTGTCGGTTTTAGGCCGGGGCCTCTGAGCGATCGAATGGAAATTTCCATCGATGTGGATCGATGGCCAGGGCATCTGCTGTTGCAAGGCAAGGCCCAGATCCGGACCGCACCCGGCGATAGGCAGTTAGACGCTACGTACAGGTCGATCTGGATATCCAAGCATTCGGCCCATGCGATCATCATCAGCACAACCAACGATGTTTTGACCGATCTTCGCGAAGGCAGCGTGGTGACGATTGAGGGTAAACCTTCCGGCACCTTGTCGGTTCGCATGACGAACCTCGCCAAAGTGCGAGCGGCGTTGGCAGATTGCCGCAATGTGCTTTTGAGATATTGGGACGTGGATTTGGCAGGACTGGCGAAAGTCGCCACCTTGGCCAAGCCGATCGGCGATATGGGTTCGTGGATCACTTCCGACGATTATCCGAAGCCGGCTGCACAGAAGGGCGAGCGCGGCGATACCATCATTCTCTGGACAATCGGCAAGGATGGCTCGGCGAGCGATTGCCGCGTGGTCCGAAGCAGCGGAACGCCAGCGCTGGATGCCGCCGCGTGTCATGCCATCCAGCGCAGCGCGCGCTACGAACCGGCGTTGGACGGCAAGGGAAATCCGGTTGTTTCGTGGGAAAGTCGCCGAGTTCGGTGGCGAGCCTTCCGGCTTTAGCTGGCGGAAATCACATAGCGCGCAAGGACTTGCACGGCAGTGTCACAAGACGGCAACACTGTGCGTCAAAAGCTGCATTCCGTCTCCCTCGCACCTTCACCCTGTCGTGCCACATTGATACACTCCCGCAACATAAAAGACGTGGTTGGGGAGGATTTATGTCGAACATCAACCGGCGCCGGGCAGGGCTGCTCGGCGGGGCTTCGCTGTTGCTTTTGGGGATCGCTGCACCCGCTTGGGCGCAGACCGGCGCGCAGGGCGCGGGCGGGCAAGTCGCGGAAGACAATAGCGATATCATCGTCACGGCAACCAAGCGCGCATCGACGGTGCAGGACGTGCCGTTCTCGATCAACGCGCAGACCCAGGCGGACATCCAGCGCTCCGGCGCGGTGACGCTGGAGGATTTGTCGCGCAACGTCGCGGGCTTGACGATCCAGAATCTCGGGCCGGGCCAGAGCCAGGTCTCCGTGCGCGGCGTCTCGGCCGGCCAGGTCGTGCGCGACCAGCCGGGCGTGAAGGAGCAGGTCGGTGTCTATCTCGACGAAAGCGTCGTCTCACTGTCGCTGTTCACGCCCGATTTCGACCTGTTCGACCTGAACCGCGTCGAGACGCTGCGCGGGCCGCAGGGCACGTTGTTCGGATCGGGTTCGGTGGGCGGCACGATCCGCTACATCACCAACCAGCCGAACACGGAGAAGGTCGAAGGCCAGGTCGAAGGCAATATCAACATGATCGACGGCGGGTCGGTCGGCGGCTCGGCCAAGGGCGCGATCAACCTGCCGGTGAACGAGAATGTCGCGGTGCGCGCGGTCGGCTACTACACGCGCTATGCGGGCTTCATCGACGCGCTGCAGAACAACGGCACCATCAAGAAGGACGTGAACGACGGCGACCGCTATGGCGGCCGCATCTCGATCCTGTTCAAGCCGACCGATAACATCACGATCACGCCGCGCGTGGTATATCAGAAAGTGATCGCGAACGGCTTCAACCGCGAGGAGATCTATAGCCTTTTCGCCAACCAGTTCACGACGACGCGACCGAAAGTGACCTTCAAGGACGGGCAGCAATTCCTGCTGCTTGACGAGAAGTTCAAGGACAAGACGTTCCTTGCCGACCTGACCGCGAACATCGATATCGGCGCGGTCACGTTGACGTCGGTCACCAGCTATATCAAGCGCGATATCCTCGCCTCGCGCGATGCGAGCGCGCTGACCGGATCGGTGTCGGTCGATCTGAAATTCCCGGATGCGGCAGTGCTGCTGCCGTCCAATCTGCGCGACACGACCGACCTTAAGACCTGGACGCAGGAAGTGCGGCTGGCGTCGAACGGGAGCGGGCCGTTCCAATGGCTGATCGGCGGCTTCTATTCGGACATCGACCGCTTCTACCGCCAGCGGCTGCCGACCCCGGGCTATGACGCCTTCACCGACATGGTGCTGGGCGCGGGCACCTCGGCGGCGGTGGCGAACGGTTTCCCCGCCAACTCGCCCTACAACTCGGACCTGCCGTACAAGATCAAGCAGAAGGCGGTGTTCGGCGAAGCGAGCTACAAATACGAGACGCTGACCGCCACCGCGGGCGTGCGCTATTACGACTTCAACGAGCGGCGGCAGTTCAAGTCGGGCGGCCTGTTCTCGAACGACGACAACCGCACCGACCGGACCAAGTCGGACGGCTTCACGCCGCGCTTCCTGCTGAGCTGGGAAGCGACGCCCAACGTCACGCTGAATGCGCAGGCGGCGAAGGGCTTCCGGCTGGGCGGCGTCAACGATCCGCTGAACGTCCCGCTCTGCTCGGCCACCGACAAGGCGCTGTTCGGCGGCTTCCAGAGCTACAAGGACGAGACGCTTTGGAACTATGAAGTCGGCATGAAGTCGCAGTGGAGCGGCATCACTTTTAACGCGGCCGCCTTCTATAACGACATCAAGAACCTGCAGGTGACGCTGGACGCCGGCTCCTGCTCGTCGCGCATCGTGTTCAACGTGCCCAAGGCGCGCGCCGAGGGCGTTGAGTTCGAGATGACGGCGCGGCCGGCGCCGGGGCTGACGCTGGGCGTGAGCGGCAGCGCGCTCGACTCGAAGTTCCGCTCGACCCTGCCGGAGCCGCTGGCGACCACGACCGGCATTCGCAAGGGCAACCGCCTGCCGACCGTGCCCAAGTTCCAGATCTCGGCCAACGCGACCTATGAGTTCCCGGTCCGCGCCGACTGGACGGCCTATGTCAGCGGCAGCGTCCAGCATGTCGGCGCGCGCTACACCCAGCCGAGCGATCAGGAGAACAACCCGCGCACCTTCGTGCACGGCCTGCCGTTCGCGGGCGCGCCGGCGACGGCTTCGACGATCGTCGACCTGAAGCTGCCCGACTATCAGCTCGTGAGCCTGAGCGTCGGGGTGCGGACGACGAGCGGGTTCGAGGTGACGGCGTACGTCAACAATCTGCTCGACCAGAACCCGCTGCTGTCGTTCGACCGCGAGCGTGGCGGGCGGGCGCGGCTGGGCTTCAATGTCGGCCAGCCGCGGACCTTCGGCCTCACCGCGCGGCAGAAGTTCTGACGTGACGAGCGTCCCGCGGCGCACCGCGATCGGCCTTGGCGCCGGCGCGGTGCTCGCGGGCGCCGCGCCGGCGGTCGTAGCCGGCGGCGGTGCGCCTGACGTGGCGGTGGTGGGCGCCGGGGTGTTCGGCGCCTGGACGGCAGTGCAGCTCCAGCGGATGGGGCGCAAAGTCCTGCTGATCGACGCCTGGGGGCCAGCCAATGCCCGCGCCTCGTCGGGCGGCGAAAGCCGGATGATCCGCGCCGGATACGGAAAGGACGCGATCTACACGCGGATGGCGCGGGATTCGCTCCCGGAGTGGAAAATGCTGTCGGCGAAGAGCGGGCTGCCGATTTTCGTGCCGGCCGGTGTGCTGTTTTTCTCGCCCAAGGAGGACGACTATATCCGCTCGTCGATCGCGGTGAACCGGGAGCTGGGCCTGCCGATCGAGGTGCTGAACCGGGCGCAGATGACGGCGCGCTATCCGGCGATCGACTTTGCCGGAATCCAGATCGGGTTCCTGGAGCCGGGCTTCGGCGTGCTGATGGCGAGGCGCGCGGTGCAGACGCTGGTCGCGGAGTTTGTGAAGGCCGGCGGGACGTATCTGGATGCGCAGGTGCTGCCGCCTTCGGGTGCGAAGCTGGAAGCGATCCGTACGGCGGCGGGAGATACGGTGAGCGCAGGCGCGTTCGTGTTCGCGGCGGGACCGTGGCTGCCGAAGCTGTTTCCGGACCTGCTCGGGCGGCGCATCTTTCCGACGCGGCAGGAAGCGTTCTTCTTCTCGGTGCCGCCGGGCGACGACCGGTTTGGGCCCGGGCGGCTTCCGGGCTGGGCGGACTTCAACGACGGCGACATCTGGTACGGCATGCCCGACTTGGAAGCGCGCGGGTTCAAGATCGCGCATGATGCGCATGGTCCCGCGACCGATCCCGACAAGGGCGACCGGCTGCCGAGCCCCGACGAACTGGCCGCGGCGCGCGCCTATCTCGCCCGGCGTTTTCCCGCGATCGCCACGCGCCCGCTCAACGAAGCGCGCGTGTGCCAGTATGAGAATAGCGCGAATGGCGATTTCCTGATCGACCGGCATCCCACCTGGGCCAACGCCGTGCTGGTCGGCGGCGGGTCGGGGCATGGATTCAAGCATGGTCCGGAGGTCGGGCGCATGGCCGCGCGGCTGGCGACGGGGGCGGACAGCACCGTGGAGCCGCGCTTCTCTCTAGCCACCAAGAGCGAAACCCAGGCGCGCGCCGTCCACTGATCCTCGCGCTCCACTCCGCTTGGGGGCTGAGCGATGCCCCTTCGGGGACTTAAGCTTTCGCCTTTTTCGGCTTGGGTGCGGGCAGCGCATCGGCGGTAATGCGGAAGAGTTCGACCATCCAGTCGGCGTCGTCCCAGCGGTCGCCGTCGATCAGTGGATGCGGCTTGGCCTGGGGATAGGGCGGCGCTTCCTCGATCGGGCCGGTGAAGGCGCGGCCTTCCGGCGTGCCCTTCACGAACAATTGATCATCGCACACCATCGCGACCATCTTGCCGTCGAGATACAGGCCGTATTCGCCGAACATCTTCTTGGCAGACACGTCCGCGCCGCCCGACTGGAGCTGGTCGAGGATGTAGTCGACGGTCTTGGGATCGGATGACATCTCAGTCCTTCAGTTCCACCCACACTGGTGCGTGGTCGCTGGTCTTTTCCCAGCTTCGGACGTCGCGGTCCACTTCGGCGCGCTTGAGGCGGGGCGCGAGCGACGGGCTGAGCAGCAGGTGATCGATGCGCAGGCCGGCGTCGCGGGCGAAGGCGTTTCGGAAATAATCCCAGAAGGTGTAGACCGTCTCGTCAGGGTGGAGCGCGCGGAGCGCATCGGTCCAGCCCTGCGCCAATAGCCGGGCATAGGCGGCGCGCACTTCGGGGGCGAACAGGGCGTCGTCCAGCCAGCGCTCAGGCTTGTACACGTCCTTGTCCGTCGGCATCACGTTGTAGTCGCCGGCGAGGACGACCGGCAGGCCGCTCGCCAGCAGATCGGCCGCATGGGCGATCAGCGCGTCGAACCAGGCAAGCTTGTAATCGAATTTGGGGCCAGGGCGCGGGTTGCCGTTGGGCAGGTACAGGCCGCCGATCAGGAGGCCCGAAACGGCGGCTTCGATGTAGCGGCTGTGGCTTGGGTCGGGGTCGCCGGGCAGACCGCGCCGGGTCTCCACCGGCTTGCCGACGCGGCTGAGGATGGCGACGCCGTTCCAGGATTTCTGGCCGTGCCAGATGGCGTCATAGCCGGCCGCCTTGATCGCGCCTTCCGGAAACTTTTCCTGCGGCGCTTTCAGCTCCTGCAGGCAGACGATGTCGGGGCGCGAGGTCTCGAGCCAGCGCAGGAGGACGGGCAGGCGTCCGTTGACGCCGTTGACGTTATAGGTGGCGATCCGCAGCGCCATGTCAGCAGGCCGCGCGGATCTGGACCTCTTCGTCGGGAAGTTCTCGTCCCGGCCGCTCGCCCATCAGGGCGCGGACGAGCGGCTGCATCTTCGAATCGAACTTGGCGAGCATCGTGTGCTCATCGGCGGTGTCGAAATGGCTGACCAGCTCGCGGCCATTCCATTTGTGAAGCGCGAAGGCCGGCGGATCGGCGACGATCATCGGGCGGTTGTCGGGGACGTCGGGATCGATCGGGGCGAGCTCGAGCGCCACCTGCGGCGCGGTGGAGGGGCAAATGGCGATGTTGGTGCCGCGCCAGCCGACGCTGATCGCGCGGTGGAGATGACCGCAGATGATGCTCCTGATCTGGCGATGGCCCTCGATCGCCTCGGCAAAGCGGGTCACCCAGGGCTCCTCGGGGTCGGTCGTCATCCATTCGATGCCGGTATCGACCGGGGGATGGTGCATGACGATCATCGTGTCGCGGTCGGGCTGCTCGGCAAGGCGCGTGCGGAGCCAACGCGCGCGGGTCTCGCAAAAGGCGCCGCCGTGGCGGCCTTCCTCCAGCGTGTCGAGGACAAGGAAGCGGACGGGGCCGGCATCGATCTCATATTGAACGAAGCCGTCGACGGTCGGGATTTCGGGGAAATGATCGAGGAACTGGTCGCGAAGATCATGATTGCCGAGACACGGCCAGACCGGAAAGGGGCAGATGCTGAGCGCGTTCTTGAGACGCCGATAGCTTTCCCCATCGCCGCGATCGACCAGATCGCCGGTCGCAAGCAAAAGGTTCGGCATGGGCTTCATGCCGGTCAGCAGTTTCAGTACCTGATCCAGACGCTTCCGATTGAACTCCGCCGGGTTATCCGGATCGAACCCCAAATGGATGTCCGTGATCTGCGCGATCAGCATCGTCACCGCCTTGCCTGCCTAAGCCACTCTACCCCCTGGCCCGAAACAACGCCCCTTAACGCCGTTTGGACCAACGAGTGGTTAAGCATACCCCTCAGCGCCAGCGGACCTGCAGCATCGCCACCTGGTTTGCCGGCGCCTTTTTCCGACTGCCGCGCTTGAGCACCCAGGGCGCTCCTTCATCGGCGTGGTAATCATGGCACATGGCGCAGGACGAAACTGTGCCGGAGCGCACAAGTTGGACGGAGTGGGCGCCTTTTTCGCCGACATGGCATTGCTGGCAATTGGCGACCGTCGGCAGCAGTAAGTCGTTGGCGTTGTTCGACTTTTCGGCGGCGTGGCAATCGCGGCAGCCCCAGCGTCGGTTGCCGTCGGATGCGCGCACGTCGAGGTTCATGTGCGGCCGGTGATCGAACCAGCCATTGCGGAGATAACGCATTGGCTGGGCGACAGGCGCGATTCGCACTTCCGCGGGGCCGCCCATGCTGACGGTGTGGCATTCGCCGCAGACGCCGCCGGGGGCGAAGGTGGCGCGAATCAGCGCGTCGCCTTTGCCGGGCAGCAGGGCCGCGGCGCGGGCGAGGTCGGCGGAGCGGCGCTCGGCGTTCACGTCGCCGGGCCGGGCGCGGGTGTAGCGAGCGATCGGCAGCCCGGTCGGGCGGAAGCTGCCGCCCGAGCCGTAGAAAGCTCGAATGTCGGCGATGACTTGCGCCGGCTGGCCGTGCGGCAACTGGCGGACGGTGCCGCCGATCGTCTGGAGGCCGAGGCTGTGGCAGCTCTGACAGGCGGTTTCCATGCGGACCGGCTGGTAGCGGGTGCCCGAGCTGTCGACCTTATGGCAGTTCTCGCAGTCCATGCCCGCGCCCTGGCCGGGCGAGACATTGCGCCACATTTCGGCGACGCCATTCGTCTTCGAGAGGTGCTGCGCGTGGGTAAATTTCAGCCCATCGGGCATCTGCAGCGGGCGATCGAGCACGGCGCGCTGCATCCGCCAGCCGAGCAGCGGGTTGCCGCCCATGCGCGCGTCGCGCTTCGCGAACGGCACCGGGTGCTCGGTGTCGAAGCCAGCGAGGATCAGCGGCCGGAACTGCGGATGCTGGGTGCCGAAATCGCTCGCGCTGCCGATGCTGCTCTGGAGGCCGGCCGATTGCAGCCGGCCTTGCAGGCCATTGTGGCAATCGGCGCAGAAGGCTTGCTGGGTAGCCGGCATTGGCCCCGCGCCTTCATGCTCGGTATGGCAGTCGACGCAGCGGCCTTCGGGCTTGTTGAAGGTGCGCTTGAAGAATTTGGTGATGCGGTCGCCAAGGCCGTCATTGCCGCCATGCGCGGCCGCGAGCTTGTCGGCGGGGGCATGGTCGTAGGCGGCGGGGCCAGGCCGGCCGGGGCCGGTGAGCGCGACGCGCTGCAGGCCGGCGGCGCGTTCGTGCGGCGCGTTGGTGTGGCACGCCTCGCACGCGTCGTCGCGGACGGCGACGAAGGCGTCGACGTGGCAGGCCTGGCAATCATTCTCCAGCTCGGCGTGCGCCTTGCTGAGCTTGCCCGTCTCCCAGGTTTTGTCGGCATGGAAGCCCTGCGGCCGGATTTTTTCGCCGCGCGTGCTGGCATAGGTGTAGATCGGCCAGGCGAGGAACGCCGCGAGGATCAGCGCGAGAAAGACATAGGCGCTGCCGCGCTTGCCCGGCATCAGCCCGCGCAGGGTGAAGACCGTCTGCTGGTCCTTTTCCTCGGAGGAATCAGACAGCGCCTCGACGCGCTCGACGGTGATGGAAATGGCGCCGTCGTCGCTGCCGATCTTCAGGCGGTGGCTGCCGAAGCGCAGCTCCGCGCCCACCGCGCTCTCGAGCTCGGCATGTTTGACGGTGCGGCCGTCGAAGCCGAAGCCGAGGCCGGAAATGGAGTCGACGACCAGCCGTCCGGGCTCCGTCTCGCGAATGACGGCGTGCTTCGGCTCGACGGCGAGGTCGGCGAGATGGACGTCGTTGTCCGACAGGCGGCCGACGCTGATCTCCTTGCCCGGCACGATCTTTTCGCGCGGGATTTCGCGGCCTTCGGACGTCCGCGCGATCGTGATGATCTTGAAGCTCATGGTGCCCCCGTTCGCCCGATCACCAGTAGAAGAAGACCGAAACGATGTGCGCCGACAGCGCCGCGATCAGCGCGAACGTGACGGGCACATGCACGTACAGCCAGACTTCCAGCAGCGCCTTCAGCTTCAGGTGCCGGCGCACGCGGGCGAGCAACCCGCTCTTGCGTTCCAGCAGACTGTCGACGCGCTCCAGCGGATCGTCGGCGATCTTGGGCCGGAAGGCGGCGTCGCGGCGGAGCTCGATCTGCGCCGCGCGAGTCGCGCAGCGGCGATAGCGGCCGGTGAGCCGGGCCCAGAGGCCGCCGCCGAACGGGTTTTGCTCAAGTGATGAGAGCACAAGTGCGGCCTGCTCGTGCGGCAGCGGCTGGGCGGCGTCGTGAAGCTGGCGGTCGATCGAGCGCAGTGCTTCCAGCATCTGCGTCTCGGTCATCATCTCGCGATTGTCGCTGAGCGCCTGGGGCAGCGTGCCGTACATGGTGATGCCCCAGATGCCGGACAGGATCACCAGCATCATCAAGGCGTAGGCGAGGGTGTGGACGTTCCACCCGAATTGGAAGCCGGTGTGCAGCGTCGCGATCACGATCAGCGACAGGCCGAGATAGACGTGGGCGGAAGTCCAGGCCCTGAGCGACCAGCGGCCGGGCGTCATCGCGCGCTTGCGGACGCCGAGCAGCGTCAGCCAGAGGATGAGGAGCGCGCCGATGGTGCCGAGCACATAGCCCTCGGCTGTGCTGCCGCTCGGGTGCGGCTTGATGTCGATCAGCATATAGGCGGCGATCGCGATTACGCAGATCAAGCCCGCGATCTTCGCCCAGCGGAAGTTGCGGTAGCGCAGGAAGCTGTCGTGCGCGGACGTGCGCTCGCGGCGGCCGGTCGCGGTCGGGTTCTTGACCATCAGCATGTCACGCCTCCAGCCGGGCCACGGTCAGGAACTCGTCGGGCGAGACACGGATCGCGGCGCCGGTGGGGCAGGCGCGGACGCAGGCGGGGCCGCCGTCGATGCCGGAGCACATGTCGCACTTGATCGCCTTCTTGGGCTTCTCGCCGGAAGAGTTCGCTTCCGACCAGGCGTGGCTCGGCTCGCCGGGGCCGGGGCCGCGGCCGAGGAAGAGCCAGCTCAGCAGGCCGGGCTTCTTGGGCGGCACCTTGTCCATGCGGATCACGCCATAGGGGCAATTGCGCTGGCAATTGCCGCAGCCGATGCAGGTATCGTCGATAAAGACTTCGCCGTCCGGGCCGCGATGAATCGCGTTCGGCGGACAATCGGCCATGCAGTGCGGATGCTCGCAGTGCCGGCATGAGGTCGGCACATGGAGGTGCGCATAGGTCTTGCCGGCCTCGCGGTCGAGGCGGGAGAGGCCGTCATGGCTGTCGGCGCAGGCCTTTTCGCAATTGTCGCAGCCGACGCAGAGATTCTCGTCAATCAGCAGCACGTCGGTCGCTTCGCCGATGCCCTGGTCGATCAGGAACTTCGCGGTCTGCGAGTAGAGGTCGACGGCTCCGGAGAAGCTGTGCTTGCGCTCCTCGACGAAGGAATTGACGATGCGGCGCGCTTCCATGTCGTGGCGGACGCGCTCTTCGAGCTTCGGATTGCGGGCCATCAGCTTGGCAAAGGCTTCGCCCGGCAGGCGGATCACGTCGGCCTTGATCGCGGCGCGGACCGTCGCGGTGCGCAGGCCGCCATCGACCAGCGCCATTTCGCCGACGAACGAGCCGGCGGGCACATAGCTCAGGAACACCGGCTTTTCGCCGACGGTCTTTTCGACGATCATCGATCCGGAGCGGATCACGAACACGTCGTTGCCTTGCTCGCCTTCGGTGATGACCGCTTCGCCGGCGCGGACGGTGCGGACCTCGGCGCCGTCGACCACTTCGGCGACGTCTTCCTTGGTGAGCCCCGCCTTGAAGAGCTGCAGCAACTGGCGCTCGATCGAAATGCGCGTGATTTCCTTCGCGGCGGACGGCACCTGCCGCTGCAGCCGGAGCGCCGCCAGGCGGGAGATTTCGACGATGATGCTGCGTTCGCCCGCGCGCACTGTGGCGCCGCGGGTGCGGCCGGAGATCAGGCCGACCTCGCCGAAAATCTCGCCCGTGCCGATCGGGACGGTGATCGACGGGTCGGCCGGGTTCACCTCGACCAGCACCGAGCCTTCGGCAATCGCGAACAGCGAATCCTCGCGCGCGCCGCGTTCGAAGATGATTTCGCCGGGCTGATACAGCTCAACTTTGGAATCGAGCATGAATTCGCGCATCTGCAGCGGCGACAGGCCCTGCAGGATGCCGATATTGGTGCGCAGGAACTCCAGCCACTCGGCAACGTCGCGGCCTTTGGGCAGGCCGGCGAACTTCCTTTCGAGGATCGGTTCGTCGGCGGGTTTCAGGCCGGTGTTGCCGTTGATGAACTCGACCGCGTCATAGCCTTGGTTCATGCAGTGCTTGATGAGCGGATAGCCGGCAAGCGCGCCGATCACATAGATGCCGGGCACCGTCGATTCGAAGGTGGGCGACAGGATCGGATAGGCGAGGCGGTCGCTGCTGGTGAATTGGACGCCGGTGCCGGCCTTGATGCCCCGCATCGTCTTGCCTGGATTGCGCGGGTCTTCCTGTTCCTCGAACTCGGCGCAGCAGCCTTCGACGAAAGCGCGGGGCGGTGCCGAGCCCATGCGGGCGATCACGCGGTCGCAACGAATCTTGAGCTCGCCATCGCGGGTGTCGAAGCTGATCCAGCCTTTCTCGACTTTCGACGGCGTGCTTTCGGTCAGCACCTGCATCCGGCCCGCGTCGCGCGCGGCCATCAGCGCGGCGACGTTCGGGCCCTTGGCGGTCGAGAATTCGGCCGAACGGTTGCAGAGCGAGACGGTGTTGCCCTGCGCCGCTTCCGCCGCGAGGCCGAGCGCGTTCTCGATTCCCGCATCGCCGCCGCCGACGACGGTGATGTGCTCGTCATTATATTCGGCCGGGTCGTCGAGCGTATATTGGACGACGGCGCCTTCCTCGATCGGGCAGCGCATCAAGTTGGGGTTGCCCTGGGTGCCGATGGCGAGAATGACGGTTTCGGCCTTCACTTCGCGGCCGTCGGTGAGCTTCAGCGTGAAATCGCCCTGGACGCCGGTGATCGATTTCACTTCGGCATTGTACATGACGTTGACGCGGTGCGCCGCCGTCTGATCGTTCCAGGTGTCGAGGATCGCCTCGCGCTTGCCGGCGTCGAAGTCGATCGGCGAGCGCAGGGCAAGCTGCACCGGCGTCGCCATGATATGCTTGCCCTTTTGGTATTTGTAGATGGTGTCGGAGAGATGGTCCGTCTTTTCGAGCAAGACGTGGCTCAGGCCCAGCTCGGCTGCGTGGCCGGCGGCGCTGAGGCCGGCGGGCCCGGATCCAACGATAGCGATGCGGAAAGCGTCCGACACGCCTTTTCCCCCTTTGAACACTGACGCGTCCGCCCGGTTTTTCCCGGTGCAGGACATCGGTGCGGCCCCGAGCCCTTCTTACCAAAGCCGCGGGGCTGCGCTAGTGACCGGAGCCACAAAAAGTGACGGAATGACAATGACCGAGATGAAAACGGGGGGAATACCGGCGGCGCGGCTGGCGCTGTTCGGTGCGGCGGCGGTGGCAATCGCGGCGGTGGGGATCGGCGTTTCCAGGAACCGGGCGACCGCGCCGACACCAGCGCCGAGTGCTTCGGCCAAGGCGCAGCCGGACGTCGACACGATGATTTCCAGCCTGGAAGCCAAGCTGAAGGCCAATCCGGGCGATCCGGAAGGGTGGCGGATGCTCGGCTGGTCGTTCTTCGAGACCGGCCGCTTCGCCGAGTCCGCGACAGCCTACAAAAAGGCGACTCAGCTTGCGCCGGACAAGGCGGAATATTGGTCATCGCTGGGCGAGGCGCTGGTGCTCGCCGGGGACGGGCAGTCGATCCCGAAGGATGCCTCAGACGCCTTCAAGCGTGCGGTCGCTCTCGATTATGGCGATGCACGGGCGCGCTATTTCCTCGGCGTCGAAATGGACATGGCGGGCAAGCACCGGCAAGCGATCGACGCCTGGTTCGCGTTGCTGAACAAAGCACCGGCGGGCGCGCCTTGGGCGAGCGACGTGCGCAAGGCGATCGAGCAAGTCGCCGAGCAGCAGAAGATCGACGTGAAGGACCGGCTAGCGGCGCTGAAGCCGGTCGCGCCGGCGGCTCCGAGCGGTGCTGCGGCCGCTTTGAACGGAATCCCGGGGCCGAGCCGCGACCAGATGGCGGCGGCGTCGCAGCTTCCCTCAGGTCAGCAGGAAGCGATGGTGCGGGGGATGGTCGATGGCCTCGCCGCCAAGCTTGCGGCTGACCCGAAGCAGCCGGACCGCTGGATGATGCTGATCCGCAGCCGGATGATGCTGGGCCAGGGCCGCGAGGCGAGCCAGGCGCTGCAGCAGGCGATTGCGGCGAATCCGGGGAGCCGCGCGGATTTGGTCGGCGCGGCGAAGATGCTGGGGGTGCCGGGGGCGTAATTCCCCTCTCCCATCGGGAGAGGGCGACTCGCGCCTATAGCGCGAGCGGGGTGAGGGGATCGTGAATCTCCGAAAAGGCCCGAACCCCTCAGCCGGTCAGCGCTTGGAGCGCTGACTCGACCTCTCCCCATGGGAGAGGTGAAGGAGGCGCTTACGCCGCGTCGGCGAATTCGTCTTCGTTCTGGACCGGGCCGGAATCCTGGCCCTTGGCCGAGACGTCGCGGTCGACGAATTCGATGATCGCCATCGGGGCGGCGTCCGAAGCCCGGATGCCGGCCTTGATGATGCGGGTGTAGCCGCCGGCGCGCTCGGCGTAACGGGGCGCGATGACGTCGAACAGCTTCTTGAGCTGGGTGTCGTCCATCAGCCGGGCGTGGGCGAGGCGGCGGTTCGAAAGGCCGCCCTTCTTCGCCAGCGTGACCAGCTTCTCGACATAGGGGCGAAGCTCTTTCGCCTTGGCGAGCGTGGTCGTGATCTGCTCGTGCTTGACGAGAGCAGCCGACTGGTTGCGGAAGAGGGCAGCGCGGTGAGAGGCGGTGCGCTGAAGCTTACGGCCGCCGACGCGGTGACGCATGGGTAATCCTTTCGTTCGTCAGGGCCCCGTGCAAGGTAAGCCCAGCCAGGCGAACGCACTGTGCGCCCGCCAGAAGCGCGGCCCTAAAGCGGAAGGGGCGCAAAAAGTCAACCATAGCCGTCCTTCATTTGTCGTCCCCGCGAAAGCGGGGACCCAGCCTTGCTCTCGCCCCAGAAAGAAGAAGATGGATTCCCGCTTTCGCGGGAATGACAAGAAACGACGAGTTAGAACCGGCGCGCGATGCCGGCGATCAGTTCGACGTCGGGGCTGTTATGGTTGAGGCCAGCGACGACGCCTATGTCGAGTTGCGAATTCTTGCCCGCCTGCCAGGCGAGGGACGCTTCGCCGAGGGCGCTGGTGGTGTGACCGGACGGATCGTCGTCACGAGTGACCTGACCTTCGAGCGCCAGCGACGTGCTGCCGGTCAGTGCAAATTGAGCGCCCGCCGCGCTGCCCCAGGCGAAGTGACGGCCGTCGCCGCTCTGGTTCGCGGCGGCGTCGGCTTCCGGTGTGGCGGTCAACTGCACGCCCTTGGCGACCGTGACGCTGATCGGCACCTGAATGCCGACGCTCCACGTTCCGGCGCCGATCGCGCTGCCGCCAGTCGGGAGCGTTACGAAAGGCTTCAGCGCGACCGACGTACCCTGACCGTCGGGATGGAGCAGGCTGAACTTCGTGCCCAACAAGACATCGCCGGTGCCGGATTGGGTGGAGACGCCGAGCGGGGTGCGGGTGCGGACATGGCCATAGGCGGTCCAGCCAATCTGCGCTTCGAGGCGGCTAGTGAGGCCGAGGCGCAGCAGCGTGTCGCCGCTGAGAATCGTGTCGGTTCGCGAGCGGGGCTGGCGGTCGAGCGTCCAGTCGACTGCGCTGACTTCCAGAGACGCATGGCCGGCGTCGACGATGCAGGGCGGGGTGTCGAGCCCGGGGCGTTCGGGGCAGAAGTCGCGCTCTTCGGCGCGCACGGGGAGGGAAAACAGTGCGAACGCCGCAACGGCAAGGTGACGCGCGCTGTCGCGAGCGCTAGCAAAGGTCATGGCCACGCGTGCTTCCTCTCGTCCCCGGTCCAGATCACGGACCCGTTCCTTCCGTCCGATCCGCTTTCTGATCAAGGCTGTGATCGGCCTGATTTTGTTCTCCGTGGTCTGGGTGGCGGTTTACCGGTTCGTGCCGCCGCCGTTCACTTTCACGATGCTGGGCGACGTGCTGTCCGGCCGCAGCGTCGAGAAGGACTGGATGCCGCTGTCGCGGATCGACCCGAACATGGCGCGGGCGGCGATCGCGGGGGAGGACGCCAAATTCTGTAGCCATCATGGCTTCGATGTGGATGCGATCGGGGCGGCAATGATGAGGAACGCCGCGGGTGGCCACATCATTCGTGGCGGTTCGACGATCAGCCAGCAGACGGCGAAGAACACCTTCCTGTGGCAAGGCGGCGGTTACTTCCGCAAGGGTCTGGAGGCTTGGTTCACGCTGCTGATCGAGGCGATCTGGGGCAAGCACCGGATCATGGAAGTCTATCTGAACGTCGCCGAGACCGGCATCGGCACCTATGGCGCGAACGCCGGGTCGCAGCGCTATTTCAGGCACGACGCGTCGCACATGAGCCCGGTCGAGGCGTCGCGCATCGCGGCGGTGCTGCCGCTGCCCAAGAAGCGGCCGGGCGTGGCGCCGACCGGCTACACGCGCCGCTATGGCAATGCGATCTTGCGGCGCGCCGGCGTGGTGCGGCGCGAGGGAATGGATTCCTGCCTGCGCTAGTCGTGTGAGCGGAGCCAGGCGCGGAGCAGCGTCAGATAGGCTTCCGGATTGTCGTTCATGATCGTGTGCGCGGCGCCCGGCACCGTTTCGAAACGCGCGCCGGCCTGTTTCGCGAAGCTGGCGACGGTGGTGGGGACCGCCTCGTCATATTCTCCAGCGACGAACAGGGTGCGTTTCGGATCGAGGCGTTTCAGCAGCGCCGTGCCGTCATAGTCCTTCAGCGTACCGGTCGCGACGAATTCGGCGCGCCCCCACATGTGATGATAGACGTCCGGGCTGAAGCTACGGGGCAGGGCGGCGCGATAGGCCTCGATCTCGGGCGGCGGCGCGAAGCGCCGGACGTGACGCGCGTAGAAGGCATCGGTCGCGGCATCGCATTCGGCCTGGGGCGCAGCGCCGGGCGTGTCGCAGAGATAGAGGAGGCGCCTGATCTCGGGCGGCATTGCGTCCTTCAGCGCATTGGCGTCGCGCATCCAGATCGGCGTCGAGACGAGCGGCGACTGGATGATGGCGCTGGCGAGCTCGGCCGGACGCTGCGCGGCATATTCCAGCGCCAGCGTGCCGCCCCAGCTTGCGCCCAGCATGTGCCAGCGGCCGATGCCGAGATGATGCGCGATCGCCGGCAGCTCGGACAGGAAGCGCGGAATCGTCCAGTTCTTCGGATCGCCGGGATGATCCGACCGGCCGCTGTCGAGCTGATCGTAGAGGATCACCGCCCGCTCGTCGGCGAGTGCGGTCGCATTCAGGAAATACCAGTGCGCGCTGCCCGGGCCGCCGTGCGAAAAGACGATCGGCGCGCGCGGACCCCTCAGGTCGCCGTTGATGCGGACATAGATGCGGCCGCCTTCGACCGGCACCACTTCCTCGCGGTCGGGCTGGAGGCGCAGTCCGCGCGCTTCCGGAGCGGTGGCAAGAGCGGGCACGGTCATGGCCGCCGCGCCCGCGGCGAGAAAGGTTCGCCTGTCGAAGTCCATCGCATTTCGCCCTTTCCGGTGCGATGATCGCACCCGCAGAACAGGGAGGTAGCGATGGCGCGGCTGGCCTATGTGATCAAGTTCGTTGCGGACATGGATCGTGCGGTCGCATTCTATCGCGACACGTTCGATCTGGCGGTGAAGATGCAGACGCCGTTCTGGAGCGAGCTGGACACCGGGGAAACGGTGCTGGCGTTGCACCCGGCGAGCGCGGCGAATACGGCCGGCTCATGCCAGCTCGGCTTCAATCTCGACGATCTCAAGGGTTTTTACGAAAGCGGCCGGGTTGATTTCACCGCGCCGCCCAAGGAGCAGCACGGCACGCTGCTTGCCCGGATGCGCGACTGCGAAGG
Source organism: Sphingomonas tabacisoli (assembly GCF_042678385.1). Lineage (NCBI taxonomy): Bacteria > Pseudomonadati > Pseudomonadota > Alphaproteobacteria > Sphingomonadales > Sphingomonadaceae > Sphingomonas > Sphingomonas tabacisoli. Next base: position 1,960,613 of record NZ_JBHUDY010000001.1, on the reverse strand, counting down.
CGCCGAGCTCAGCCTGAGCGGCTAGAGGTCGAATTCGATGCCGGCGCGGCCGGCGGCCATCCAGACGATGCGGCCGCTGCCGCGCAGCGATCCCGATACGATGTGCACGCGCTCGCCCAGCTTCGCCGCGCCCGGAAGATCGACGCACACGCCGCCCGGCGACCAATTGTGCAGCGAAACGATGTGGCTGCGGCCGCGCATCTTGAGACCCGCGAACACGCCCACCGAACCGCTGCGCGCGAAACGACGTGAATCCACCCAGCGGTGCGGCCGCGGCGAGAGACTCAATGTCTGGAGAGAACTCAATCGCTTCATGGCCAAACTATTGTGAACGCGAAGCTCTTTCCAAATCCTTGCGGGCCGCGAACAGCGCAGCCATAGCCGCCGCCGATGGCTGAGATCGCGATCCTGTACGAACACCCGTTGTGGTTCCGGCCGCTGTTCGCGGCGCTGGACGCGCGCGGCGTCGATTATGTCGCGATCCAGGCGGACGATCATCATTTCACGCCCGGTGCGAGCCCCCCGCCGGCGCCCCTGATTTTCAATCGGCTCGCCCAGTCCAGCTTCCTGCGATCGGCGGAGCATCCGATCTTCTACGCCGCCGCGCTGTTCGAGGAGTGGGAGCGGCAAGGCGCGACGATCATCAACGGCGGCAGGGCGTTCGCGATCGATTCGTCCAAGGCAAGGCAGCTTTCCCTGATCACGTCTCTCGGCCTCGACATTCCGGCGACGCGCGTGGTGCACCGTGCGGCGGATGTGGTCGCAGCGGCGGAAGGGTTGCGCTTCCCGATCGTGGTCAAGGCAAACATCGGCGGGTCGGGCGCGGGGATCGTGCGCTACGACAATCTGTCCGAGCTGAAGGTGGTCGCGGCCGAAGGCGGCTTTCCGACGAGCATCGATTCGGTGCTGCTCGTGCAGGAATATGTGCCGGCGCGGAGCGGCAAGATCACCCGGATTGAAACGCTCGATAGCAAATATCTTTACGCGATCGAGGTGGAAGGCGGCGGCGCGTTCGACTTGTGCCCGGCGGACGCCTGCGTTGCCGACAGCCAGATCAAGCTGGCGGCCGTGCAGCCGGATGCGCGACTGATCGCCGCGGCCGAGCGGATTGCCGAGGCGATGGACCTGGATGTGGGCGGCATCGAGGTGATGATCGACGATCGAGACGGAATCCCTCGCTTCTACGACATCAATGCCTTGTCGAACTTTGTTGCGGACCCGCTGAACGTGCTCGGCTGGGACCCGCATGAGCGGCTGGTCGACTGGCTCCAGCAAAGGATCGCGCGCGCATGAGATACGGTTTCTGGATGCCGGTGTTCGGTGGCTGGCTGCGGAACGTTCCCGACGAGGGCATGGAAGCGAGTTGGGACTATGTGAAGCGCCTGACCCAGCGGGCCGAGCAGATCGGTTACGACCTGACCTTGATCGCCGAGCTGAACCTCAACGACATCAAAGGCACGGATCAGCCGGCGCTGGATGCCTGGTCGACGGCGGCGGCGCTGGCGGCGGTGACCGAGAAGTTGGAGCTGATGGTCGCGGTGCGGCCGAACTTTCACCAGCCCGCGCTGTTCGCGAAAGCGGCGGCAAACATCGACCAGATTTCGGCAGGCCGTCTGAGCCTGAACGTCGTCTCGTCCTGGTGGGCGGACGAGGCGCGGCAATATGGCCTGCAGTTCGACCAGCACGACGACCGCTATGCGCGCACGACCGAATGGCTGCAGGTGGTGGTTGGCCTGTGGAAGCAGAAGAAGCTGAGCTTCGAAGGGCAATTCTATCGCACCGACAATGCGATCTGCGAGCCGAAGCCCGCGCATCGTCCCGTCATTTATGCCGGCGGCGAGAGCGAGGCGGCGAAGACGATGATCGCGACGCTCTGCGACGCCTATGTGATGCACGGCGATCCGGCCGACGCGATCGCGCCGAAGGTCGCGGACATGAAGGCGCGGCGCGAAAAGATTGGCGGCAAGCCGATGACCTTCGGCATGGCGGCCTATGCGATCGTCCGCGATAGCGAGGCCGAGGCGAAGCGCGAGCTGGAGCGGATCACCACCGTCACCGAGCTGCCGGCCGGCTATGCGAACTTCGACCAGTGGCTGTCGGGAACCCAACTGGAGCGCGAGCTGAAGATCCAGGAATATGCGGTGTCGAACCGCGGCCTCAGGCCCAACCTTGTCGGCACGCCGGAGCAACTGAAGGAGCGCATCGCGGAATATGAAGCGGCCGGCCTCGACCTGCTGCTGCTCCAGATGAGCCCGCAGGCGGAGGAAATGGAGCGTTTCGCGGCTCAGGTGATCGGGCGGGCGTAGGGCGCCTATTCACGTCCGTTGTCTTAAAACTGTCACTACGATGTCATAAGCGCGCAACCGAACTGAAACTTTGGGCGACGGGTCGTGCGGTTTTCTTACATTGTTGTTTCATTGGCGGCGGCCGCCGTCCTGGCTCCGCCTGCAGCCGCCCGCGATGACGCGCAGCTCTGGACGGGCACAGTCGTCAATGTGCGCCTGTCGGATCAGTGGCGCTTTCAGGAAGAGCTGGTCGCGCGATTCAGCGACAACCGGAACGGCCTTTACGAAATCGAGAGCAACAGCCTGCTCGGCTATGCCCTCAGTAAGAAGGTGACGTTGTGGGCGGGATATACGCATGACCCGCAATATGCCGCTGGCCACTTCACGGTGATGGAGCGCCGGGCGCGCGAACAGGTGACGTTCGACAATATCGCCAAGATCGGGCGCGCCACGATCAGCGGCCGGCTGCGGCTGGAGCAGCGCTGGCGGGAGGGGCAGGACGGCACCGGTTGGCGCTTCCGGCCGTTCGTGAGAGTGAACCTGCCGCTGAGGGAAGGGCACAGGACCGCGCTGGTGTTCAGTCACGAAAGCTTTGTCGACCTGAACAGCACGGGCTTCCAGCGCGTCGAAGGCGAGGAGCGGATGCGCAACCTGCTCGCGATCTCGACGCCGATCGCCAAGCGAGTCAGCGCCGAGATCGGCTATATGAACCAGTACAGCTTCGTGCCGCACGGCCCCGACAATGTGGACCACGCGGCATCGTTCATGCTGAATTTCTCGTTCTAGGCGGCGAGCAGGACGCCGCGATAATCCGGGTCTTCGAGCGCGCGGCCGGCGCCGCGCGCGACGCAGACCAAGGCATCGTTGGCGACGCTGACGGGCAGGCCGGTCGCTTTCGACAGGCGCCGGTCGATGCCGTGTAGCAGCGAACCGCCGCCGGTCATCACGATGCCGCGGTCGATGATGTCGGCAGCCAGCTCGGGCGGCGTCTGTTCCAGCGCCTGACGAACGGCGTGGACGATATGGCCGACCGGTTCTTGGATCGCGTCGGCGATCTCCTTCTGGCCGATCTCGATCTCGCGCGGCTTGCCGGCGACCAGGTCGCGGCCTTTGACTTTCATGTGCGGCTCGTCGCCTTCGTCCGCGGAGGCAGTGCCGATCCGGTGCTTGATCCGCTCGCTGGTCGCTTCGCCAACGACGAGATTGTGGCGGCGGCGGATCGAGGCGGCGATGGCGTCGTCCAATTTGTCGCCGCCGACGCGGACCGAGTTGCTGTAGGCAAGGCCGCGCAGGCTGAGCACTGCGACTTCGGTCGTGCCGCCGCCGATATCGACGACCATCGCGCCGACGGGCTCGATCACCGGCAGGTCGGCGCCGATCGCGGCCGACATCGGTTCCTCGATCAGCCAGACCTTGCCGGCGCCGGCGTTGGTTGCGGCGTCGCGGATGGCGCGGCGCTCGACGCTGGTCGAGCCCGAGGGCACGCAGATCGCCACTTCGGAGCGGCGCGACAGCAGCGAGCGGCCGCCTTGCGCCTTGTCGATGAAGTGCTTGATCATCTGCTCGGCGACCTCGAGATCGGCGATCACGCCGTCGCGCAGGGGCCGGATCGCGCGGATGTTGGCGGGCGTCTTGCCCATCATCAGCTTGGCGTCGCTGCCGACGGCGCGGACGCGCTGCACGCCGTCCTTGGTCTCAAGCGCGACGACCGAAGGCTCGTTCAGCACGATGCCCTTGTCGCGTACCCAGACGAGCGTGTTCACTGTGCCCAAATCGATGGCCATGTCGTGCGACGACAGGCGAAAATAACGCGAAAACATGAAAAGCTACCCCACCCGGAAAGGTTCGCCAGCAGTGAAGCCGGGTTCCGGCGCCCCCGCCAGCGGCAGCCCGGCGGTTCGTCTTGTTGGACTCTCACAACATGGCCCAGCCGTTGCCCTGATGCGGCAGGCCGAAAGGCGGCGGAAATGGCTGTTTTCCGAGGAAAACTCGTTTCGCCGCAGGATGCGCGACAAGTCGCCTCGAATGCCGTTTCGGGTTCATCTGGCGTTCACCTGCCGGGGCCGGTCATGCGCGTGGGGCGAGAACCTTGTTCGTCCCACTCTTCAATCATTCGGGGACATCCGCATGAAGACGATTCTTTTCGCCACGGCTGCTTTGACGCTCGGCACCGCTGCTGTCGCTCAGACCGCTGCTCCGGCGGCCGACGCCGCTGCTCCGGCTGCTGCCGCCGCGCCGGCGCCCGCCGCCGATGCGACGGCGGCAGCGCCGGCCGATCAGGCTGCTCCGGCTGCAACCGAAACGCCGACGGCCAGCGCGGATACGACCACGACGGCCGATGCGCACGCCAAGCACAAGAAGGCGAAGCGCGCTTCGAAGTAACGATGTTGGGTGCGGGGCCTTGGCTCCGCACCTTTTCAGCATGCGAGGGCTAGGCGCGCCCGTGCCATCCGCTCGATGGCGGCGTCGAGCGTCTCGTCGCGCTTGGCGAAACAGAGGCGGACGATATTGGTGACGGGGTTCTCGGCGTAGAATGCCGAGAACGGGATGGCCGCTACCCCGAACGCGTCGACCAGACGGTCGCAGAAGCTCACATCGTCGATGTCGATGCCGGAAGCGGTGAGATCGACCGACAGAAAATAGGTGCCCTGACTCGGCAGGACGGCCCAGCCGCCCTGGCGCAACCCTTCAGCAAGGCGGTCGCGCGAGCGGGCGTAATCGGATCGCATTGCTTTGAAATACGTCTCTTCCTTAGCCAAGCCATAAGCAGCGGCCGCCTGCAGATTGGGCGCCGTCGTGAAGGTCAGGAATTGATGGGCGCGCGACAGCGGCCCGGTCAGTGCCGGCGACGCGCACATCCATCCGACCTTCCAGCCGGTCAGCGAAAAGATCTTGCCGGCCGAGCCGATCTTGACCGTGCGCTCGCGCATGCCGGGGAGGGCCATCGGCGAGATGTGCTTGAGGCCATCGAAGACGATGTGCTCCCAGACCTCATCGCTGATCAGCACCGCGTCCGCGGCGATCACGCGTTCGGCGATCAGGGCCAGCTCGTCCGCGCCCATCACCGCCGCAGAGGGATTGAGGGGCGTGTTGATGATCGCGACGCGGGTGCGCGAGGTGAACGCCGCGTCCAGTGCCTCTGCGGTGACGCGCCAGTCGGGCGGGGCGAGGCGGACCAGCTTCGGCACGCCGCCGGCGAGGCGGACGAGCGGCAGATAGGCGTCGTAGAGCGGCTGGAAGAGGACCACCTCGTCGCCGGGCGTCAACAGGCTCAGGATCGCGGCGGCGAGCGCTTCGGTGGCGCCGGAGGTGACGATCACTTCATTGGGCGTGAGGTCGAGCGACTGGTGGCGGCGATAATGGTCGGCGACAGCCTCGCGCAGTTCCGGGATGCCGGCCATGGGCGGGTATTGGTTCGAGCGCTCTATCAGCGCCTTCGCCGCGGCCTCGACCACGTCGGACGGGCCGTTCGAGTCGGGGAAGCCTTGGCCGAGGTTGATCGCGCCGGTTTCGCGCGCCCGTGCCGACATGCGCTCGAAAATCGTGGTCGGCATGTTGGCGAACAGCGGGCTCATACGCACGTTAGAAAAGAAAGGGAGGGCTTCGACAAGCTCAACCAAGCCGTTATGGTGCCGGGGTGCGCTTCCTCATCCTCTACGGCTCTTATCGCCGCGACCGGGCCGGCATCCGGCTTGCGAATTATGCCGTCGCGGAGCTGGCGAAGCGCGGACACGAGGCCGAGCTGATCGACGCTCAGGCCGTGGGCCTGCCGATGCTCGACCGCATGTTCAAAGAGCATAAGGAAGGCGAAGCCCCCGCGAACGTGGCCGAGCTTGCGGCCAAGATCAGGGCGGCGGACGGGTTCGTGTTCGTCGCGGGCGAATATAATTGGGGCGTCCAGCCGGGCCTCAAGAACCTGACCGACCATTTCCTGGAGGAGTGGTTCTGGCGGCCGGCAGCTATTCTCAGCTATTCGGCGGGCCGGTTTGCAGGGTCGCGCGCCAACATGGCGTGGCACGGCACCCTGTCGGAAATGGGCATGGTCGTGATTTCAAGTACGATCGGCGTCGGCCAGATCGTCGCGGCGCTGGATCACGATGGCGCGCCGACAGGCGAGGGCGGGGCCGCGCTGGCGCGCGCTTTCCCGCGCTTTGCGGACGACCTCGAATGGTGGGCGGAGGCGGCGCAGGCCCAGCGTGCGAGGCGCGCGCCGCCTTACTGAACGGTTCGGCCGGTCAGTTGCCGTGCATCGCCGCCTGGATGCGGCGAATCTCGTCCAGATGGTGCTGGACCACCGGGATGGCCGCGGCAGCGACGGCGCGCATGCCGGGATTATCGCCCTGCGCGGCATAGCCTTGGTGCAGCGCCAGCGCGCGTTCGTGCGCAATCACCTGCTGATCGACATAGAAGCGTTCCATCCGCGCCTTGGGCGTCGCGCGCAGTTCCTTCATCATCGCGGCTTCCGGCGCGCGCGTGCCGCCCGGATTGCCGATGCTCGCGGCCTTGGCCGCGGCCAGCATGTCCGACTGCATGCGGCCGTGGTCCGTAATCATCATGTCGGCGAACGCGCGCACGTCCGGATTGACGGCATTGCCCAGCACCAGCTTGCTCGACTCGATCTCGTAATTGTCGCCCGACATGGCCATCGAGGCGTAGGCCGGCGTCGCTGTGCGCTCTGTGACCGTGGGCGCGGGCGGAACGGTCTGGGCAAGCGCCGGCGTCGAGACGGCAGCAAGAAAGGCGATCCCGATCAAGGTCTTCATGGCAGCTCTCCTGTTTTTCTGGCCGTTCAACCGTTCGTCGCACAAGCGGGTTCCCGCTGCGGAACGCCTGCCGCCTGCAACGGTTGATGCGGCAAACGCCCACGAAATGGAGGATGACATCATGGCAACCGAAGCTTCGGCCCGATCGAACCGTTCGCGTTCCGGCAATCGCAGCAGCGAGCGCGGAGCCTTTACCGGCTCGACCGGCGCGATGATCGGCGCGGCTGCGGCCGGCATGGCCGTCGGGCTGATGGCCAATCTTGGCCGCAAGGCCGCGGTGCAGGCGCCGACGTTCATGGCTGGCGACTGGGACGAGGCGCTGAAGGCCGAGCACAAGGCGACGATGGCGCTGTTCGACGCGATGCAGGCGACGACCGAGCGCAACACGACCAAGCGCTCCATGCTGCTGATGCAGTTGAAGCATGCGCTCGCCAAGCATGCGCTGGAGGAAGAGAATGCCGTCTATCCGGCGCTCCGCGACGCCGGCCAGAAGGAAGAGGCCGACCACCTCAACCACGATCACGGCTATGTGAAGCAGTTCCTCTACGACCTGGAGAACATGCCCAAGGATTCGCCGGCGTTCCTGGCCAAGGTCGCTGAGTTCCGCAGCGCGGTCGAAGAGCATGTGCGTGAGGAAGAGGACACGATCTTCCCGAAGCTCAAGGCCAAGCTGAGCCCCGAGGCGAACAAGGCGCTGACGGCGGCGATGAACAAGGAAGGGTTCAAGCTCGCATGACCGACGATCGTAACATCTCGACCGAGCATCAGCTCCCCGGCGACGCGGCGCGGCCCGACGACACGATGGACCGCGACCAGCCCCGCCGTCCGGAACAGGAGCAGCGCGACCGCGATCGCGGCGAGCGGCCGTTCATTGCTGGCAACGGCGAAGTCCGCGGCTCCGGCGCGGGTGCCGGCGGCGGCACGATGCGCGAGGACTATGACGACGACGCGGCGGCGGGCGGCGGCGACCTTGCCGATGCGCCGGGCGTCAACGATGGCGAAGAGAACCGCATTCGTCAGGCCGTGAAGAACCAGAGCAGCGTGCGGCCGGAGGATTATCCGGAGCCGAACAGCGGCCGCGATGCCGACAAGGGCTGACCCGCTCGGCGCCTGGTTCAGCCTGGGCCTCGACATGTGGATGCTGGGCGCCGAGGCATCTTCGGTCATCGCCTTGCGGACGATGAAGCTCGCTGCGGGTGGCGCCGCCGCCAGCGAGGAGGCCGGCCTGATGATTGGCGAGAAGGTCACCGCCGCCATGGCGCTCGCGCAGCAGGCGACGCTGGGGCAGCTTGGCACCTCGATGCCGGGCATCGGCTCGAAAGCCGTCGCGCATTATCGGCGCAGGGTGCGCGCGAATCGGAAACGGCTGAGCCGACCCTAGAGGAGTCCGGCAGCGCGCATGCTGCTGTGGCCGTTCGCGCCGATGATCACGTGATCGTGGACCTGGATGCCGAGCCGCTTGCCGGCCTCGACGATGTCGCGCGTGACGGCGATGTCCTGGCGCGAGGGCGCGGGATCGCCGCTCGGATGATTGTGAACGAGGATCAGGCTGGACGCGTGGAGGTCGATCGCGCGGCGGATCACTTCGCGCGCGTACATCGCCGCCTCGCTGGTCGTGCCTTCGCTCATCGCTTCGTCGCGGATCAGCATGTTCTTGGCATTGAGATAGAGGACGCGGACGCGTTCGATCGGCAGCGCGGCCATGTCGGCGCGGAGATAGTCGAGCAGCGCGTTCCAACTGTTGAGAACAGGGCGCGCCTTGATCTCTGCGGCCAAAAGCCGGAGAGCGGCGGCGTTGACGATTTTCAAAGCCGCCACTGCCGTTTCGCTGAAGCCGGCTCGCTCGATCGCCTCGGCGTCGGCAGCGAACAGCCCGCCTATGCCCCCGAACTCGTTCAGCAAGCGTTTCGCAAGCGATTTGGTATCGCGGCGCGGAATGACGAGAGCGAGCAGATATTCGACGATCTCGTGGTCGAGCAGTGCGTCGGGCCCCTGGCGCATCAGCCGCTCGCGCAGCCGTGCCCGATGGCCGGCGCCTTCGTCTCCCCCTGTCATTGCGGCGAGGCATAAGCGGCTGGGCGGCGAGGAGCAAATTGCCGCGTGATGGCCGAAGCCGATCTCGAGCCGCCGGCTGTGCTGGTGCGGCGCAGGCGCGGTTGGCGCGTGGCGTTGATCGTGTTGCTTGGCTTGGTCGCGGCCACGCTGGTGGCGCTCTGGCTGGCGCGCAAGCCGATCGCCGCCGACCTGATCGACCGCGAATTGGCGCGGCGCGGGGTGCCGGCGCGCTATGTGGTCAAGCGGATCGGGCTGCGCACCCAGCGGCTGGAGGGCTTGAGCATCGGCGACCCGCGTGCGCCTGACCTGACCGCAGATTGGGTCGAGGTGGATCTGATTCCGACGTTCGGAACGCCACAGGTGCGCGAAATCCGGGCGAGCGGCGTGCGGCTGCGCGGGAGCTGGGTGAACGGGCGGCTTTCGCTGGGCGCGGTCGACCGGCTGTTGGGGCCGCCGAGCGGCAAGCCGTTCCGGCTGCCCGATCTGCGCGTCGGGCTGACCGATGCGCGGCTGGCGCTGGCGACGCCTTCGGGTCCGATCGCCGTGCAGCTCGATGGGAAAGGCAATCTCGCCAGCGGCTTTGTCGGGCGTTACGTGGCGGCCGCGCCGGCATTGGCGATTGCGGGCTGCGGCGTGACGGGATCGCGGCTGGGCGGATCGATCGAGACGCGCGGCGGCCGCCCGCACTTTGTCGGTCCCGTCTCGGCGGCGATGCTGACCTGCTCGCACACGCGGCTTGCCAGCCTGGCAGGGTCGCTCGACGCGCGGCTGGAGCCGGGGCTCGACGGCTGGAACGGGCTCGCGACGCTCGCGAGCGGGGAACTGCGGGCGTTCGACTGGTCGGCGAGTGGCGCGCGCGTGCAGGTCGATTTCGCGGGCGACGCGAAGCGCACCTCGGGCATGATGCGGCTGGCCGGCCTGAACGTTGCGAGTGCGCCGCGCCGGGTGGCGCGCGCGGAACTCGGCGGTCGATATCTGGTCGAGAGCGGCCGTGCGGAGCGGATCGACGAGCCGGTGGCGACGCGGGCGACTAACATCCGCTTCGAAGGCGGGTTTACCGCGAACGGGCTGGCGCTGGCGGATATTCCGCGGCTGGAGGGCGTGGCGCGCAGCCTCGCCGCGACGCCACTCGGGCCGCTCGCGCAAGGACTGGCGCGGTTCGCGGGCGAGGCGGGACGTGCCGGCGATGTTCGCGGGGCTCTGAGCGTGGCGACGCGTGGGGGCGCTGGATCGGTGCGCATTGCATCGGCCGAGTTGCGCGGGGGTGGCGGTGCGCTGCGCTTCGCGGGGGGTGAGGGTGTTCGCTTCACCTGGCCCGGCGCGCTGCAGCCGCAGGTGGATGGGCGGCTGGTGCTGGCAGGGCCGAACCTGCCGCAGATCGTCGCCGATTTGCACCAGAACGCGCCGGGCGCCCCGGTTTCGGGACTGGCGCGGATGCAGCCGTTCGAAGCGGGCGGGAGCCGCGTCGCGCTGGCGCCGGTACGATTCCAAGGCGGCCGATTCGCGACGGTGCTGGAGGCGAGCGGGCCGCTCGCCGGCGGTCGCTTCGAGGGAGTCAGGCTTCCGTTGGAGGGGCGCTTGGGGACTGGCGGCCTGGTGCTCAACCCGCGTTGCGCGCCGTTGAGCTTCGATCGCCTTACGCTGCCCAGCCTGACGCTTGCGCCGGCGCGGCTGCAACTGTGCCCGGCGGGAGGGGCGCTGTTTGCCGACGGGCGTTTTGCGGGCGTGCTTGCCGCGCCGCGGCTGCGCGGCACGCTCGGGACCAATCCACTGGCGCTCGCGGCGCAGCGGGTGCGGTTCGATCAATCGGGGTTCCGCATCGCCGGCCTCGATGCCCGGCTAGGGTCGGAGCGCGTCAGCCATCTCGCGGTGGCCGATCTGAGCGGCGATTTCGGACTGGCCGGGCGCTTCGCCGGCGCGTCGGGTCAGATCGGGCGCGTGCCGTTGCTGATGCGCGATGCGACCGGGCGCTGGAGCTATAAGCAGGGCGCGCTCGCCGTCTCGGGTGCCATGACCCTCGCTGACGAGGCCGACCTTCCGCGCTTCAATCCACTAGTCTCGCACAACTTTACGCTGCGGCTGCAAGGGCAGCGGCTGGCAGCGCGCGGCGATCTGCATGAGCCGCAGAGCGGCGCGCGCGTCGTCTCCGTCAATCTGCGGCACGATCTGGGCAGTGGCACCGGCAACGCCGACCTCGACGTGCCGGGCGTGCGCTTCGGCTCCGCCCTGCAGCCCGAGCGGCTGACGCGCCTGACGCTGGGCGTGATCGCGGATGTGAACGGCAATCTGAGCGGATCGGGGCGGATCGCCTGGAATGGCGCGGGTGTGAGCAGTACCGGCCTGTTCCATATCAACGCCGCCTCGCTCGCCGCGCCGTTCGGGCCGGCGACCGGCGTGAAGGGGGACATCCGTTTCACCGACCTGCTTGGCTTGGTCACTGCGCCTGGCCAGACGCTGACGGTCGCGACCGTCAATCCGGGCATCCTCGTCGAGGAGGGGGTGGTGCATTATCGGGTGCTGCCGGACTTCAAGCTCGCCGTCGAAAGTGCGCGCTGGCCGCTTGCGGGGGGCGTGCTGACCTTGCGCCCCACGGTGCTCGACTTCTCGGCGGAAGCGGAGCGGCATCTGACCTTCGACGTCGCGGGGCTCGACGCGGCGAAGTTCATCAACAAGCTGGAATTCGGCAATCTGAACGCGACCGGCATTTTCGACGGCACGCTGCCGATGATCTTCGACCGCGACGGTGGCCGCGTGGTCGGCGGCTCGCTGACCTCGCAGGGCGGCGGCACGCTCGCCTATGTCGGCGAAGTCTCGAACGCGAACCTCGGCATATGGGGCGGGATCGCGTTCGATGCTCTGAAGGCGATCGCCTATCGCAACATGACGATCAAGATGAACGGACGGCTCGACGGCGAGATGGTCAGCGAAATCCGCTTCAGCGGCGTCAGCCGCGGATCGATCCGGCCGGTGGCGACCGGCCTGATCGCGCGCGTCGGCGGGCAGCTTGCGCGGCAGGTGCAGCGCATGCCGTTCATCTTCAACATCCGCATCCAGGCGCCCTTCCGCGGTCTGATCGCCAGCGCGCGCAGTTTTTCCGATCCCAGCCTTTTGATCCAGGACCAGCTCGGTCCAGCCTTTCAGTCCGGGAAACCAGTCATTCAGCCCCTCGAAAGCGAGAAGAAGCCATGATGCGTGCGATGTTGACGTTGAGGGCAGGGGGTGCGAGCCGTGGCAAAGTGCGACGGTCTGCGATCCTGCTGGTCCCGATGGTCTTAAGCGGCTGCGTGCAAGTGACCGCGCCCGACAAGCCGATCGAGATCAACCTGAACGTTAACGTGAAGCAGGAGGTGTTGGTGAAGCTCCAGCGCGACGCGCAGGATATCATCGACAACAACCCGGAGTTGTTTCCGAAATGACGAAGCGTGGAAAGATCATCATGGGCGTCGCGGGGCTGGCGTTGCTGGCCGTGAGCGGAGTGGCCTTCGCCCAAGCGGGCGTGAGCGCGGCGATCGCGGCCGGACAGGTCGGCGAGCGCGCGGACGGCTATCTGGGCATTCGCGGCGAGGTCGCAGGCCCGGTGCGCGCCGAGGTCGAGCAGATCAACATCAAGCGCCGCGCGCTCTACACCAGCCGCGCGGGCGAACGCGGCGTGGCGGTGGAAGCGATCGCGGCGGCGACGGCTTGCCAGGCGATGCAGCGCGTCGGCGTGGGCCAGGCCTATAACCTCGGCGGTGGCTGGGCCGTGCGCGGCAGCGGCGATCCTGCGCCCAAACCGGCGAACTGTCCGTAATCGCGCGCCGCTCGCCGCATATTGCAAACGGTTGACACCCCCCGAGTCGTTGCCTAATCGGGCGCCGCGCAGGCGGTAACGCCGCGATTGAGCCGTCGCCGCGACCCCGTGTCGGGCGACGTTTTCTTATATGCTTAGGTGTCTTCTTGGCGGACGATCGCAACAAGGACGAGCTTGACCGGCGCATCGCAGAGGCGAAGGCCGAGTTCGATGCCGGGCAGAATGCCGCGATAAAGCCGCCGGCGAAAGGATATTCGCAAGGCGCGCGCGTGCTTGCGGAGCTGATCGGTGCGCCGATTGGCGGCGCTGTCATTGGCTGGGCGCTAGACCACTGGCTGGGCACGAGTCCTTGGCTTCTGCTGATCCTGCTCGGCCTCAGCATCGTCGTCGCTGGCCGCAATATCTATCGCATTTCGAAGGAACGGGCAGAGTGAGCGCGGGCAATATCGATCCGATGGAGCAGTTTTTGGTCGAACCTTTGTTCGGCCACAGGTTCGAACTCTTTGGATACGACGTCTCTTTCACCAACTCGGCGCTCTTCATGGTGATCGTCGGCTCGCTGCTCGCGCTCTTTGTGAGCGGCGGTCTGAAGCGCGAACTGGTTCCGGGTCGCTGGCAAGTGGCCGTAGAAGGGATGATCAGCTTCATCGACGATATGATGCGTGTGAACATCGGCCCTGAAGGCCGCCGATTTGCACCTTATATTTTTTCGCTTTTCTTCTTCATTCTGTTTGCAAACCTCGTCGGCGTGTTGCCGCTGGCCATCTTGCCACATCTTCACACCTTTGCGGTGACGAGCCACATCACGGTGACTGCGGTCCTCGCTTTCTTCTCCTTCGGGATTGTGCTGGCGGTCGGTTTTTGGCGCCACGGTTTGCGTTTCTTTTCTCTCTTCGTTCCCCACGGCGCACCGGCTTGGCTGATGCCAGTGATCATCCCGGTTGAGTTCGTGTCGTTCATGGTGCGCCCGTTCAGCCTCGGACTGCGGCTGTTCGTGGCCATGACGGCGGGGCACATCCTGCTGGAGGTTTTTGGCAGCTTCGTCGTGCAAGGTTTTAACGCAGGCGGTCCGCTCGGTTGGCTCGTCAGCATTCTGAGCTTCGTTATGATCGTGGGCGTGAGCGCGCTCGAGCTGCTTGTCTGTGCCATCCAGGCGTATGTCTTCGCGCTACTGACGTCTCTGTATCTTCACGACGCGGTGCATCTGCACTAAGCGCCGCCGCAATCATCGAAATCGGTTCTTACAAGGAGTTTTAGAATGACTGATCTGGGTGCAATGTACATCGGCGCCGGCTTGGCCGCGATCGGTATCGGCCTTGCCGCGCTTGGCGTCGGTAACGTTTTCGGCTCGTTCCTCAGCGGCGCGTTGCGTAACCCGGAAGCTGCCGATGGCCAGCAGGGCCGGCTGTTCATTGGCTTCGCGGCGTCCGAACTTCTGGGCCTGATCGCCTTCGTCGTCGCGATCCTCATTCTCTTCGTCGTCAAGCACTAAGCACGGTCAACACATGCCGCAGCTATCTCAAATTGGCGAGATCTACGCATCACAGCTCTTTTGGCTCGTGATCGTTTTTGCGCTGATTTATTTCGGGATCGGCAGGGCGATGGTGCCCAAGATCGAGCGCACTGTTGATCAGCGTAACGCTCGAATTTCTGGGGACCTCGCCGCTGCGGCTTCGGCACGTGACCGTGCGAACGAGCTTGAGCAGACCAACACCTCTGAGTTGGAGGCGGCGCGTAACAGCGCTCGTCTCCAGATGGCCGAGGCAAAGTCGAAAGCATCGGCATCGGCTGAAGCTCGCGTTCGCGAGGGAGGCAAGCGCGACGAGGAGCGACTGGCGGCGGCGATCACGTCGATCGAGCAGCGTAAACGAGAAGCAATGGCGGAACTGGAATCGACCACGGTCGACGTTGTTCAGGAGATCATTTCTCGGTTCTCCGGCGTCGAGGTCGACCGCGGGACCATTGAACAACGCGTGAAGGCAGAACTGTCTCATGGCTGAGGCAAAAACGATGATCGCCGAGACCGGTACGGCGGAACTTCATAACGAACCTTCTGCGTTCGGCATCAGCGCGCCCGGTTGGGTCGCGCTTTCAATGCTGGTCGTGATCGGGATTATGCTGTGGCAGAAGGTTCCCGCCTTGGTCGCTCGCTTGCTCGACAGCAGGATCGACCATATCAAGGCGCAGCTCGAAGAAGCGAGCAAGTTGCGCGCCGAAGCCGAGGCGTTGCTCGCCAAGGCGAAGGCGCAGCAGGCGGCGAGCGCCGGCGATGCGCAGGCGATCATCGCGCATGCGCAGCAGGAAGCATCGGACCTGATCGCCGAGGCGGAGAAGACCGCGGGCGACCTGACCGTCCGTCGCGCCAAGATGGCGGAGGACAAGATCGCCGCCGCCGAGCGCGCGGCCCTCGCCGAAGTCCGCGCCAAGGCTGCCGAAGCCGCGACCTCCGCCGCGGCGAAGCTGATCGCCGAGCGGCATGATGCGGGCACGGACAAGGCGCTAGTCGACCGCACCATCGCGGGCCTCTCCCGGGTTCACTGAACCCGCTTCGCAAAGCCAAATCAACGCGCTAAGCCTCTCCCGTCACAGGGGGAGGCTTTGATGCGTCTGTTGTTCGCCGCGATTCTTGTTGCAGGGATTTCCAGCCCGGCCTGGGCCACGGATTGCCCCAACCCGCAAGGCTGGGCGAAGCCGGAGCGGCACCTTGCCGCGCGCTCGCCCGACATGAAGTTCGGGTTGAAGCCGGGCGGCACCGCGCAGATCGGGCTGCTCGACCAAAATCAGGTGAAGTTCGCGGTCGGCAAGGCGACGCGGAAGGGCTATGCGGGCCTGGCGGCGCTGGATGTGGCGAAGGCCGGCACGTTGGAAATCGTGCTTGACAACAAGACGTTCGTCGATCTGGTGCGCGATGGAAAGGCGCTCGATCTGGCGAGCGAGCCGAAGGGGCATGGCTGCCCGGGCGTCCAGAAAGCGCTGGATTTCAAGGTGACGCCGGGCCGGTATGTCGTCCAGCTTTCCGGCTCGCCCGACAAGTCGGTGAAGATGGGGACGGTCCTGCGCTGACCTTTCGCTCGTCATTGCGAGGAGCGCAGCGAAGCAATCCAGAGAGGCGGTCGGTTCCGGCTGGATTGCTTCGTCGCTACGCTCCTCGCAATGACGGCTTTAAGCCGCAGCCGCCCAAGCCTGATCGGCCGCGCTGAGCACGGCGCGGACGCTGGCAGTGGCGATGTCGGCGTCGATGCCGACTCCGAACACCGTGCGGCCGGCCGGGGTGCGGCATTCGAGATAGGCGGCGGCCTGGGCGTGGGCGCCATGGCCGATCGCGTGCTCGTTATAGTCGGCGACATCGAGTTCGACGCCGTAGCTCTCGTTCAAAGCCGCGATCACCGACGAGATCAGGCCGTTGCCGCGGCCGCTGACGCTGCGTTCGTCGCCGTTGCAGGCGATGCGGCCGGCGAAGATGCGATGCGTATCGTCCTGCTGCTCGTGATAGTCGATCAGCGCGAACCTGGCCGGCGTGAGGTAGGTCTGCTGGAAGACGGACCAGATGTCGTCCGCGTTCAGCTCGCGGCTGGTTGCGTCGGCGAGTGCCTGGACGTGGCGGCTGAAATGGGCCTGTAGCCGCTTCGGCAGCTTCAGTCCCTTGTCCTGCTCCAGCACCCAGGCGACGCCGCCTTTGCCCGACTGCGAATTGACGCGGATCACCGCTTCGTAAGAGCGGCCGAGATCGGCGGGATCGATCGGGAGATAGGGAACATCCCACAGCTCGTCGTTGCGCTGGGCCTGCGCCGCGAAGCCCTTCTTGATCGCGTCCTGATGGCTGCCCGAAAACGCCGTGAACACCAGCTCGCCAGCATAGGGCTGGCGCGGGTGTGTCTTGATGTTGGTGCAATATTCGACCGTGTTCACGATCTCGTCGATGTTCGAGAAATCGAGACCCGGGTCGACGCCCTGCGTGTACATGTTGAGCGCAACCGTCACGAGATCGACATTGCCGGTGCGCTCGCCATTGCCGAGCAGACAGCCCTCTACCCGATCGGCGCCGGCCAGCAGGCCCAGCTCGGTCGCGGCGACGCCGGTGCCGCGGTCGTTATGGGTATGCAGCGAGACGACGGCCGCCTCGCGGTTGGGAATGTTGCGACAGAAATATTCGATCTGGTCGGCATAGATATTCGGCGTCGCCGCCTCGACCGTCGCCGGCAGGTTGAAGATGATCGGCCGCTCCGCCGTCGGGCGCAGCACGTCCATCACGGCCGTGCAGACCTCCAGCGATACGTCGAGCTCGGCGGTTGAAAAGGTCTCCGGGCTGTATTCGAAACGCCAGTCGGTGCCCGGATATTTCGCAGCCTGATCGCGCAGGATCGAGGCGCCTTCGCGCGCGATCGCCTTCACCCCGGCTTCGTCGAGGTTGAACACGATGCGACGCCATGACGGCGACACGGCGTTGTAGAGGTGCACGATCGCGCGCTCAGCACCTTCCAGGCTTTCGAAGCTGCGCTCGATCAGATCGCGCCGCGATTGGGTGAGCACCTGCACCATCACATCGTCGGGGATGCGGCCGCCCCGGACCAGCCTGGAAATGAAGTCGAACTCGGTCTGGCCGGCGGACGGAAAGCCGACCTCGATTTCCTTGACGCCGATCCGGACCAGCAGATCGAAGAAGCGCTGCTTCTTCTCGCCGTCCATGGGATCGATCAGCGCCTGGTTGCCGTCGCGCATGTCGGTGGAAAGCCAGCGCGGGGCTTTGTCGATGGTGCGGCCGGGCCATTGCCGGTTGGGCAGGTTGATCGGCTGGAACGGTCGGTATTTGACGGACGGGTCGCGCAGCATGGGTCTTCCTCGGGAACGGGGCTTTTTGGGTCTGGTCTGGCCCTTAGGCGCCGTGGCGGGCCGTCAAGCCCGCGCGGAAACACGCGCCTAAGGGCGCGTAAGTCGAAGAAGAAGGGCGCTGCGCGCGATCATCGCGGAAATCCCTAGCCACACATGGTTAAGGAAGTCCAGCCGGGAAACAGCGTTAGCGGATCGGTAAGGCCTGTCGTGGTTGAGAGGCGAGACCATAAGTAGCTGGAAAACAAGACAGTGATACAGCTCTGCTACATCAGCACCGCACGCCCCGGACATGGCTGGGAAGCGGTGGATGCAATCCTCGCGAGTTCGCGCCGGAACAATCGGCGGAGGACCGTGACCGGCTTATTGCTATTCAATGGCAAGCGCTTCCTGCAGTTGCTGGAGGGGCCGGAAGCCCAGGTGCGGGAGACCTTTGCCCGCATCCAGCACGACCCGCGGCATTTCGCGATCGTGAAACTTTCCGAACGTCGCATCGACGAACGCGAGTTCGGCGCCTGGGACATGAGCTTCGAGCGCTTCGAAGGCGATGAAAACAAGCTCCGGATGATCGAGCAGGTGAAGGGGCTGACCGCAAGGTCCAGCCCCAGCGTCAGGGCGCTGTTTACGAGCTATGCAGCCATTTAGACTGACCCGCTAGCGACGAAACAAGCGATCGACCGGGCTGGCCGGCAGGAACCAGAGCAAGGCGACGAGCGCCGCGCAAGCGATGCCAAGCCAGGGCGAGACCAGCGTCAGCGGAATGCCCAATAGATACAGAAAGCTGCTGACCGCACCCTTGCGGAGCGTCTGGCGGTGATAGGCGAGCGCGTGTTCGTCCTGCCGGCCGGTACGCCGGATCGTCCACTGCACCCAGGCATAGGCGATCGAAGGCAGCAACATCGTCACCAGGTACAGGATCGTCGCGCCGGCGGAGAAATGATGCTCGCCGAGATATGAGGTAGAGAAGGGGACCAGCGACAGGGTGAACAGCAGCAGCATATTCGACCAGAGCAGATCGTTGGTCACGCGGGTCGCGTTGGCGAACATGCGGTGATGATTGACCCAATAGATCGCGACATAGGCGTAGCTCAGCGCATAGGCCAGGAAGATGGGCCACAGCGACCAGAGCTGGTCCATTCGCTCCGAGACGGGCGGATGGAGCTCCAGCACCATGATCGTGATGATGATGGCGACGACGCCGTCCGAGAATGCCTCGACGCGGCCGACCCCGGCGCGGCCCTCGTAGGCGTCGTCCGCCATTATTTCTGGAATGCCGCGGCGATTTCCAGCTTCACTTCGTCGGAGACGAGCGGGATGCCCATCATCACGCCGAAATCGCTGCGCTTGATCGTCGTGGTCGCGCGGAAGCCGACATTTTCCTTGCCGCCGATGTTCGCGGCCATCTTGCCAGCGCCGTAGAAGGCGGCGTCGAGCGTCACCGGTCTGGTGACGCCGTTCAGCGTCAGGTTGCCGGTGATCTTCGCCTTCTGTCCCTGGGCGACCACCTTGGTCGAGACGAAGTGCGCGTCGGCGGGGCTGGGGCCGAAAAAGTCGGGCTTGCCGCCGTCCTTGCCCGGTTTGAGCAGGTGCTCGGTGAGGCCGGCGCTGGCCGTCGTCACCTTGGAGACCGGGATGGTCACGTCGACCTTGGCCGCGTTCGGATTCTTCGGATCGAGCGTCAGCGTGCCGGTCACGCTGCCGAAGATGCCGGTGTAAGGCGTGAAGCCCAGATGATCGACCGTCCACAGGACGAGCGTGTGGTTCGGATCGGCGGTGTAAGTTCCGCCGGTAACTGCCGCCGGATTGGCGGAGCCGGGCTTCGACATCGGCGCTTGCGCGACGAGCGGCGCGGCGAGAGCGAGGGGCAGGACGAGCAGAAGCAACCGACGCATCACGGCCTCCTTATGGTTGTGACTCGTTATATGCCGTCTGCTCGCCCTGTCGGGCAAGCGTCAGTTCTTGTCTTTGTCGACCAGCTTGTTGGCGCCGATCCACGGCATCATGGCGCGGAGTTCGCCGCCGACCTTTTCGATCGGGTGGGCGGCAGCGCGCTTGCGGGCGGCCTTCAGCTCCGGCTGGCCGGCGCGGTTGTCGAGCACGAATTTGGAGACGAAGCGGCCGGCCTGGATGTCGTCCAGCACGCGCTTCATTTCCTTCTTCGTCTCGTCGGTGATGATGCGCGGGCCGGTGGTGATGTCGCCATATTCGGCGGTGTTGCTGATCGAATAGCGCATGTTGGCGATGCCGCCTTCGTACATCAGGTCGACGATCAGCTTCACTTCGTGCAGGCACTCGAAATAGGCCATTTCGGGCGCATAGCCCGCTTCGACCAGGGTCTCGAAGCCCGCGGTGATCAGGTGGCTGAGGCCGCCGCACAGCACCGCCTGCTCGCCGAACAGGTCGGTCTCGCATTCCTCGCGGAAATTGGTCTCGATGATGCCCGAGCGGCCGCCGCCAATGGCGGAGGCGTAGGAGAGGGCGAGATCGTGCGCATTGCCCGACGCGTCTTGGTGCACCGCCATGAGGCAAGGCACGCCGCCGCCGCGTGAATATTCGGAGCGGACTGTGTGGCCGGGGCCCTTGGGCGCGACCATGATGACGTCGAGGTCGGAGCGTGGCTCGATCAGGCCGAAATGGACGTTCAGGCCGTGCGCGAAGGCGAGGGCGGCGCCCTGCTTCATGTTCACGGCGAGATCGTCGGCCCAGATCGCAGCCTGATGCTCGTCGGGCGCCAAGATCATGACGAGATCGGCCCATTTCGCCGCGTCGGCATTGGACATGACCTTGAAGCCGGCGCCTTCCGCCTTCTTCGCCGTCGCCGAGCCCGGACGGAGCGCGACCGCCACTTCGGCGACGCCCGAATCGCGGAGGTTCTGGGCATGGGCATGGCCCTGGCTGCCATAGCCGACGATCGCGATCTTCTTGCCCTTGATCAGGCCGATGTCCGCATCCCGGTCGTAATAAACGCGCATTCTGTTGCTCCCTGAGTACGAAAGAAAGGGAGGGCTTCGACAAGCTCAGCCCGAACGGTTTGGGAGAGAACTTCGTAACAAGCTCCGTTCGGCCTGAGCTTGTCGAAGGCCTCCCTTTTTCTTTGTCTTAACCTCTACACCGCCTCGCGTCCGCGGGCGATGGCGACGACGCCGGTGCGGGCGACTTCGACCAGGCCGACTTCACGCATCAGCGTCACGAAGGTGTCGATCTTGTCCGACCCGCCCGTCACTTCGAATACGAAGCTGCCCGTCGTCGCGTCGACCACGCGGGCGCGGTAGACATCGGCGAGGCGCAGCGCCTCGATCCGGTGATCGCCGACGCCTGCGACTTTCACCAGCGCCAGCTCGCGTTCGACATGGGGCCCAAGCGCGGTCAGGTCGAGCACCTTGTGCACCGGCACCAGCCGGTCGAGCTGGGCGATGATCTGCTCGATCGTCGCCGGCACGCCGCTGGTGACGATGGTGATGCGGCTGATGCTTTCGTCCTCGGTGACGTCGGCCACCGTCAGACTCTCGATGTTGTAGCCGCGGGCGGTGAACAGGCCGGCGATCCGCGCGAGGATGCCGGGTTCGTTGTCCACGACGACGGAGAGCGTGTGACGCTCTTTGGCTTCTTCGTGGATATGCATCAGACCAGCGCTTTCGCCTCGTCGTCCATCTCGCCGGACACTTCGTTGGCCTGAAGGATCATGTCGGTGTGGGCTGCGCCGGACGGGATCATCGGGAAGCAATTGGCGAGCTTGGCGACGCGGCAATCGACCAGCACCGGCCCCGGCGTGTCGAGCATTGTCGCGATGCCGTCTTCAAGCTCACCGGGTTTTTCGATGCGCAGGCCGGTCCAGCCATAGGCTTCGGCCAGCTTCACGAAGTCCGGCAAGGAGTCGCTGTAGCTTTCCGAATAGCGGGACTGGTAGGTCAGCTCCTGCCACTGGCGGACCATGCCCATATATTCGTTGTTCAGGATGAAGATCTTGACCGGCAGCCGATACTGGGTCGCGGTCGCCAGCTCCTGGATGTTCATCTGGATCGAGGCCTCGCCGGCCACGTCGATGACGAGCGCGTTGGGGTTGCCGAGCTGCGCGCCGATGGCGGCGGGCAGGCCGTAGCCCATCGTGCCCAGACCGCCCGAGGTCAGCCATTTGTTCGGCTTCTCGAAGCCGAAATGCTGGGCTGCCCACATCTGGTGCTGGCCGACTTCGGTGGTGATGATCGGCTGGCGCGCCTTGGTCGCTTCGTAGAGGGCGCGGATCGCGCGTTGCGGCATGATCTCGGCGCCGTTTTCAGGGAAGGACAAGCTTTTCTTTTCCCGCCATTCGCCAATCTGCCGCCACCAGGCAGAGAGGTCGTTCTTCTGGTGGCCGCGGCCCTTCCAGATGCGGACCATGTCCTCCAGCGCGCGGCCGACATCGCCGACGATGCCCAAGTCGACGCGCACGTTCTTGTTGATCGACGAACGGTCGATATCAACGTGGATCTTCTTGGAGCGCGGGCTGAAAGCGTCCAGCCGGCCCGTCACCCGGTCGTCGAAGCGGGCGCCGAGGCACAGGATCAGGTCCGCGCCGTGCATCGCCAGGTTCGCTTCGTAGGTGCCGTGCATGCCGAGCATGCCGAGCCATTGCTGCGACGATGCGGGAAAAGCGCCCAGGCCCATGAGCGTCGAGGTGACCGGTGCGCCGGTGATCCGCGCGAGCTCCTGCAGCACCTGTGCCGCGCCGGGGCCGGAGTTGATGATGCCGCCGCCGGTATAGAGGATCGGCCGCTCCGCCGCGGCGAGCATCTCGACCGCCGCTTCGATCAGCGCCGTGTCGGCCTTCACCTGCGGGCGGTAGGTCTTGTGCTGGATCGCGCCGGGCTTCGCGTAAGGCGCGGTCGCGACCTGCACGTCCTTCGGAATGTCGATGACGACGGGGCCGGGGCGGCCGGACGTCGCGATATGGAACGCCTCGTGGATCACCGCGCCGAGCCTGGCCGGATCCTTCACGAGATAATTGTGCTTGGTGCAGTGGCGCGTGATGCCGATCGTGTCCGCTTCCTGGAACGCGTCCGTTCCGATCAAAGAAGTCGGCACCTGGCCGGTGATGACGACCATCGGGATCGAATCCATCAGGGCGTCGGTGATGCCGGTGACGGCATTGGTGGCGCCCGGACCGGACGTGACGAGCACAACGCCCGGCTTACCGGTCGAGCGGGCATAGCCTTCCGCCGCGTGCGTCGCCGCCTGCTCGTGGCGGACGAGGACGTGCTTGATCCGGCTCTGCTTGAACAGCGCGTCGTAGATCGGCAGCACGGCGCCGCCCGGATAGCCGAACACATATTCGACCCCCAGGTCGCTCAGCGCCTGGATCAGGATATCGGCTCCACTCAATTCACGTGGCATTGTCATCAACCTTGCTGGACGGGCGCTGCTAGAGAAACAAAATTAATGCGTCAACCTGTTTACGCGTAACTTTGTTACTCATCTCCGAGCCCGGGACAAAACGCAGATACGAAAAAGGCCGCCCGGAGAACGGACGGCCTGCATGGACCTGGTCTCCGGACGGCGATGTCAGGGGATAATAAGTACAAGTCCGGTAAAGAGCGCGCGCACGGCCGTGGCGGCAAGCAGGCCGCGAAGGTCGTTGGAGGCGATGGCGCGAGTCATTTGCGTGCCGCTTAACAGCTCAAGGCCGGCTCGGCCAGCCGTTTCACGAGCCGTTCGATCAGATAGGGCGTAAGCGCAGCTTCGACGCGGGGCCACGCTTCGGGCGCCTGATGCCGAAACCAGGTATATTGGCGCTTCGCGTACTGGCGGGTGGCGAGGCGGCCTGCCTGGACCATTTCAGCGCGCGTGAGGTCGCCGTGCAGCCAGGCGGAGATTTCGCGCACGCCGATCGCGCGCATTACCGGCAGGTCGGGATCGAGGCGGCGCATCAGCAGCCGCTCGACCTCGTCGATCGACCCGCTCTCGATCATGCCGACGAAGCGGGCATCGCTTCGCTGGACCAGCCATTCGCGCGGGGGTGTCAGCACCAGCGGCCGCAACTCCATCTGCGATCCGATTCCGCCAGTGCGACGCTCATGCCAGTATCCGAGCGGCCGGCCGGTGGAGCGGACGACTTCCAACGCGCGCTGGACGCGGGTGGTGTCGGCGGGGGCGAGGCGGGCAGCGCTTTCCCGGTCCTCCCGCTTCAACGCGACATAAGCGGCATCGACGGCCATGCCGCGTACGGCCGCGCGGACATTCGGGTCGATATCGGGGATCGGCGCAATGCCGTTCAGCAGCGTGCGGATATAGAGGCCGGTGCCGCCGACCAGCACGGGGAGGCGGCCCGTTTCGTGCGCGCGGGCGACTTCGGTGCGGGCGTCGGTGGCCCAGCGGGCGGCGGAGCAAGCTTCGGCGCCGTCGACATAGCCGAACAGCCGGTGCGGAGCCCGGCTCATGTCGATTTCGTCCGGACGCGCGGAAAGAATGCGCAAGTCGCGATAGACCTGCGCGGAATCGGCATTGATGATCGTCACGTCCGCCACTTCGGCGAGCGCGAGCGCAAGCGCGGTCTTGCCGCTCGCGGTCGGCCCTGCAATGAGCGCCAGCGGCGGGAGGTCGGCCGTGTTCATCGCAACAGTCGTAGCAGCAGAATGGTTAACAGAGCAGTCGCTTATGACTGTACTGGGCGATGGCGGCGGGATCGAGACTGTCGAGGCAGATAGAGTCTTTCGCGTGGCCGTTACGGGCGATCCGGCTGAAGCCCGAAAGCGGCTGGAGAGCTTGCAGGCGGACATCTTCATTCGCCGCTCCGATGCGCCTGCGCCCGAGCTGCTCGTCGCCGACATGGATTCGACGATGATCACCGTCGAGTGCATCGATGAGCTTGCCGACTATGCGGGCGTGAAGCCACAGGTTGCCGAGATCACCGAGCGCGCGATGCGGGGCGAGCTCGATTTCGCCGGCGCGCTGAAGGAGCGCGTGCAGCTTCTGGCGGGGCTGGACGAGGCGGTGCTCGCGCGCTGCTATGACGAGCGGGTGCGGATCATGCCCGGCGCGCGCGCGCTGGTGCGGACGCTGAAGGCGCGGGGCGCGAAGACGCTGCTGGTGTCAGGCGGCTTCACTTATTTCGCGAAGCGCGTGGCCGAGGAGATCGGCTTCGACGGCTATCGCGCGAACCGGCTGGGCTTCACCGGCGCCACGCTGGACGGCACCGTCGAAAAGCCGATCCTTGGCGCGGAGCAGAAGCGGGAAGCGCTGTTGGGGCAGGGGAATGATCCGGCCGCGGCGGTCGCGATCGGCGACGGCGCCAACGATGTGCCGATGCTGAAGGCGGCGGGGTTGGGGATTGCGTATCATGCGAAGCCTGCAGCCATTGGGGCGGCCGACGCAGCGGTAAGGTTTGGGGACCTGACTGCCGTGCTTCATGGGCTTGGCGTGCCGCGCGCGGAGTGGCAAATCTAAAGCGGTTTGGCCTGAGCTTGTCGAAGGCGTCCCTTCTTCTTTCGACGGGTGAGGAAAGAAAGGGAGGGCTTCGACAAGCTCAGCCCGAACCAGCTTGGAGCTACGAACTCATATCCAGCGGTTCGCCGCGGAATTCGTCGATCGCTTCGAACAGGGTGGTGAGAGCAGCGCGCTCTTCCTCGTCGATTTCCGGGCGCCAGATTTCGAACAGCAGCACCACGCGGCGCGAGGTGCCTTCGTTCCAGGCCTCGTGCTCGATCGTGTCGTCGAAGATCAGCAACTTGCCTTCTTCCCAGGACCGCACTTCGTTGCCGACGCGGAAGCGGCAGCCTTCGGGGGCGATTAGCGGCAAGTGGCAGATCAGCCGCGTGTTGATCAGGCCGTTGTGCGCGAAGATGTGGGCGCCGGGCTTCAGTAGCGAGAAGAGGGCCATGGGCGAGCGGCCGCGAATCACTGGTTGCGGCGCGGGCTTCAGCGCTGCGATGGCGTTGGGACACATCGACGCGTTCGGCTCGACCGGTTCGCCGCGCAGCAGATGGAATGCCCCCCAGTCGCGGTTCGCCACCAGATAATGCGCCTTGTTCGGGCGGGCGGGATCCTCCTCGACATAGGGTGGAAAATCATGGGTCTGGGCGAGAACGGCGTCGAGCTCGGCACGAATGGCGGCGGTCTGCGCTTCGATTGCGGGCACCCAGTCGAACGCTTCGCGCTCATAAAACTGGATCTGCGGCAGGCCGGGGAAATAGAAGCTGGTCGGCTCTTGCAGATAAAGCTGCTTTTCGCCGCTTGCCAAGGCGAGGGCGTCTCGCACGCGCGGCTTTAAATTAGCGGGAGTATGGCCGGCATTCGCCAGCGCCGCGTCAAGATGGGCGCGATAGTCGCCCTGGCTGCGCTGCAGTTCGGCGGCGGCACGCTGAACTTCTGCGGCGAGGTTAGGCGGCAGATTGGGCGTGGCCTCGGCGACGTTCACCGCAAGCTGATAGAAAGTGTGGGCGGCGCGGGGGTCGCCCCGACGCGCCAGCACATCGCCCTTCATAATGAGTCCGCGCACGTGCCGCGGCTGTTCGGCCAAAAGCTTATCGAGCGCGGAAAGCTCCCCGGCTTCGTCGCGCTCCAGCCTGCAGGCCTGGGCGATCAGGAGCCAGGGCGGGGCGATGCCGTTTCCGGCGGCGGCCACGTCTTCGAACAGGTGCCGCGCCGCCTTGGCGTCTCCGCGCTGCATGGCAGCGACACCGTCCCGGACCATCTGATCGGCTTGAGCTGCGGTAAGCATCGCCCGCAGCCTTAGGAGACGATCGGCCTCCCGCAAAGCTTTCGCGAGGAGCTTAACCCGATCTTAGCCTCTGCCATGCGACGTGGCCTGTGGAAGAACACACCCCGAAGGGACCATATGCGCGTACTCGCAATGGCATCGCAGAAGGGCGGATCGGGTAAAACCACCCTATCCGGCCATCTCGCCGTGCAGGCCCAGCTCGCCGGCGCCGGCCCGGTCGTGCTGATCGACATCGATCCGCAAGGCTCGCTCGCCGACTGGTGGAACGAGCGCGAGGCGGAGCTTCCCGCTTTCGCCCAGACCACGGTCGCGCGGCTGGCGAGCGATCTCGACATCCTGCGCCAGCAGGGTTTCAAGCTTGCCGTTATCGACACGCCGCCGGCGATTACGATGGCGATCCAGAGCGTGATCGCGGTGGCCGAGCTGATCGTGATCCCGACGCGGCCGAGCCCGCACGACCTCCGCGCCGTCGGCGCCACGGTCGATCTGTGCGATCGCGCCGGCAAGTCGCTGATGTTCGTGGTGAACGCCGCGACGCCCAAGGCGAAGATCACCGCAGAGGCTGCAGTCGCGCTTTCGCAGCACGGCACCGTCGCTCCGGTGACGATCCACCAGCGCACCGATTTCGCCGCCTCGATGATCGACGGGCGCACGGTGATGGAAGTCGATCCGAAGGGCAAATCGGCGGCCGAAATCGTGGGTCTGTGGTCCTATATTTCCGACCGGCTGGAGAAGAATTTCCGCCGCACCGTGTTCAGCGTGCCCGGTGGCGCGCCGGCAGCGGCGCGACAGGCGGGCGGCTTCGGCCGCCGCGTCGTCGGCCAGTAAGGGGAGGCAGGGGATGGAAGCCAAGCCCTTCGCGTCGCTGACTTCGGGACTTCTCGCGCGCAAAGGCCAGGCAAAGCCGGCCATGCGTCCGCAGGGGTTCAACGGTTTCGGCACGCCCCAGGAAGACCTGGGCTGGAACGACATGGGATTCGACACGCCGAAGCCGGTCCCGGCCGACGCGCCGCCCGTAGTGAAGCAGCAGGCCGAACTGGCCGCAACCTTTGCGCCACCGCCGGAAGCCGAGAAGCAGCCGCGCAAGGAGCGGACGCCGCGCCAGAGCCGCGCGCTGTTCGGCCACAAGGCGGCCTTTACGCTGCGCCTCGATGAGGAACGGCATCTGCGGTTGCGCCTCGCCTCCGCGCTCCAGCGCCGCTCGTCGCAGCGGCTGGTCACGGAAGCGCTCGACAAGCTGCTGAATGGCATGCCGGGGCTCGACGAGATGGTTTCGAAAGCCAAGCACAACCCGCTGGGGAATGGTCATGCGTAACGCGTTCATGCTTCGGTTCGCCGCCGCTTCGGTGATCGCACTTTCGGCCGTGGCGCACGCCGGCGAGATCGGCGATGCGGCCAAGGCGGCGTTCCGCGCCGACAAGGCGCTCGCCAAGAAGAAGCTGCCGGCGGCGATCTCCGAAGCGGAGTCGGCGGTGGCTGCCTCACCGCGCGATGCGAACTATCGGATGCTGCTCGGCCGCGCCTATCTGGAGAGCGGCCGTTTCCGTTCTGCGGCGGCCAGCTTCGGTGATGCCCTGGAACTCGATCCTTCGCGCAGTGGTGCCGCGCTCAACCTTGCGCTGACCAGGATTGGCATGGGCGACAAGAATGGCGCGATGACCGTCCTCAGCGAGCATGGCAGCGCGATCCCGGCAAGCGACCGCGGCCTTGCGCTGGCGCTGGCAGGGGACGCGACGACAGGCGTGACGGTGCTCGAGGAAGCGGTGCGCAACGGCGGGTCGGACGCCAAGACCCGGCAGAATCTGGCGCTGGCCTATGCGCTTGCCGGTCGCTGGTCCGAATCGAAGCTGATGGCATCCTACGACCTCGATCCGCAGACGGTTGCGCAGCGAATCATGGAATGGTCGCGCTTCGCGCGCGACGGGCAGGCGTCGGCGCAGGTCGCGGCGCTGCTTGGCGTGACGCAAGGCGACGATGCCGGCCAGCCGACCCGGCTTGCGCTCCATAGCGAACCCAATGCGCCGGTGCAGATGGCCGAAGCCGCTCCGCCTCCGCCGCCAGTCAAGATGACCGAGGCGCCTGCTGTTGAGACAGTAGCTGCGGAAGTTCAGGCGCTGGTGAACCCGCCGGCGCAACCGGCGGTGCAGTTCCAGACGCGTTCGGAAGTCGTGCAGGCGATTGCGGGCCCGGTGCGCCCGACGATCGCCGTCAAGCCCGCGATGGCGTTGAAGCCGCATCCTGCAGTTTTCCAACGCGCGGCGTTCGTGCGGCCGACCGGCGGACGCTTCGTCGTGCAGATCGGCGCGTACAGCAGCGCCGGCGTGGCGCAGGACGGCTGGACGAAGGCCGTCCGCCGGATCGGCGATCTTCGCGGCTATACGCCGTCGACGGCAGTGTTCGTGAAAGGCTCGGCGACTTTCTATCGCTTGTCGGTCGGCGGCTTCGGGACGCGGGGCAGCGCGGTCAGCTTCTGCGAGACGCTGCGGTCGCGCGGCGGCCAATGCTTCGTGCGCGAGACGGCGGGCGACGCCCCGCTGCAATGGGCAGGCCGCTCCGGTCCGAAGTTCGCGGCGCGTTGATTAGAGGATTTCGCGCCCGCCCTTGAACAGGCGGAGCACGCGGCCCTGCACCGGTAATTTATCGAACGGCGTGTTGCCGGCAGCGGCGCGCATCTTGTTCGAATCGACACGCCAGGGCGCGTCCGGATCGACCAGAATCAGGTCGGCCGGCGCGCCCTTCGCGATTCGGCCGCCGTCCAGGCCCAGCAGTTGTGACGGATTGGCGGCGAGCAGCTCGAACAGGCGCGGCAGGGCGATCACGCCGTCGCGCACAAGGTTCAATGACAGCGCAAGCAGCGTCTCCGCGCCTGCCGCGCCGGGGGCCGAATCGGCGAAGGGGAGGCGCTTGTCCTCGGGCCCGCGCGGATCATGGCCCGACGCAATCACGTCGACGGTGCCGTCGCGCACGGCGTCGAGTGCCGCATGGCGGTCCGCTTCGCTGCGCAGCGGCGGCGAGAGGTGGGCGAAGGTCCGGAAATCGGAGACCGCGATTTCGGACAGGAACAAGTGCGTCGGTGTGATCCCGCAAGTGATGGGCAGTCCCTTGGCCTTCGCTGCGCGGATAAGCTCGAAACCCGCGCGCGTCGTGACTTGCCGGAAATGGATGCGGGCGCCGGTTGCCTCGGCGAGCGCGATGTCGCGGGCGATCGCGATCGCTTCGGCGACGGCCGGCGCGGACGGAAGGCCGAGACGGGTCGCCGTCTCGCCAGCGGTTGCGACGGCGTCGCCGGTCAGGCCCGCATCTTCGGCGTGGACGACAACGGTCAGATCGAACGCGGAGGCGTAGCTCAACACCCGGAGCATCACGCCGGAGTTGGCGATCCAGTGCCGGCCGGTGGCCACCGCCTTCGCGCCCGCGGCTTTCATCAGTCCCAGCTCTGCCAGTTCCTCGCCCTTCAGCCCGCGCGTGGCGGCGGCGAGGGGGTGGACCCATATGTCCGGCTTGCCCGAATAGGCGGCGCGCTGGATCAGGCCGGGATCGTCGAGCGGCGGCGACTGGTCGGGCATCAGCGCAGCACGGACGATGCCGCCGAAGCGGAACGCCGGCCCATCGACGCGGAACACGCCCAGATCGACAATGCCTGGCGCGAGCAGCTTGCCGCCGCCGTCGATCACCTCGGCATCGGCGGGGATTTCGGCTTCGAGGGCTACGATCCGCTCGCCGTCGACCAGCACCATCGTCGCGTCGCTGTCGGGCAGGCGGATATTGGTGAAGGCTTTCATTCCCAGCCCTCCACGCCGCGGCGTCTGCGGGTCAGCACGTCCAGGCAGGCCATGCGGACGGCCACCCCCATTTCAACCTGCTCGGTGATCGCCGAGCGCTCCGGGTGATCGGCGACACTGGACGCGATCTCGACGCCGCGGTTCATGGGGCCTGGGTGCATCACGAGCGCGTCCGGCTTGGCGCGGGCGAGGCGCTCGGGCGTCAGGCCCCAGAACTGGTGGTATTCGCGCAACGATGGGACAAAGCCGCCGGTCATCCGCTCGGTCTGGAGACGGAGCATCATTACGACATCGGCGCCGTCGAGCCCGGCGTTGAAGTCGGTGAAAGTCTTCACGCCCATCCGTTCGACCTCGGCGGAGATCAAGGTCGGCGGCCCGACCACGCGCACGTCGGCGCCGAGCGAAGTCAGGCAGAGGATGTTCGAGCGCGCGACGCGGCTGTGCAGCACGTCGCCGCAGATCGCGACGGTGAGGCCGTGGACCGTGCCTTTGCGATGGCGGATCGTCAGCGCGTCGAGCAGCGCCTGGGTCGGGTGCTCGTGCCGCCCGTCGCCGGCGTTCAGCACGGGGCAGTCGACCTTGTCGGCGATCAGCCGCACCGCGCCCGAGCTGGCATGGCGTATCACCATGACGTCCGCACGCATCGCGTTGAGCGTCATCGCGGTGTCGATCAGCGTCTCGCCTTTCTTCACGCTCGACTGTGCGGCGTGCATGTTGACGACGTCCGCACCCAGTCTTTTGCCGGCGATCTCGAAACTCAACAGCGTACGCGTCGAGTTTTCGAAGAAGGCATTGATGAGGGTCAGGCCGTGCAGCCTGTCGTCGCGCTTCTCGGTGGCGCGGTTGAGCGAGACCCATTGTTCCGCCTGATCGAGCAGGAACATGATCTCGTGCGGCTGAAGTCCCGCAATCCCGAGGAGATCGCGGTGGGGGAACAGGAGCGCGTCGGACATTAAAGCCGCCTCTTAGCGCGTGATCGCGCCCCCGTCACCCGCGTCAATCAACCCTGCTGGCTGATGAACGGCTCGCTCTGAGCCGGTTCAGGCGCGGTCTGGCAGTTACCGATTCGCAAGATTCGAAGGAGACAATCATGCGCAAGCTTATGATGGCCCTTGCAGTGGCAGGCACCGCGGTTCCCGCGATCGAAGCGCCGGCGCAGGCACGGCCGCATTATGGCTATTACAACGGCGGCCGCACCTATTACGCGCAGCCCCGCTACTATGGATGTCGTCGCGGAAACGGAACGACTGGCCTGATCGTGGGCGGTGCGCTGGGCGCGCTGCTGGGTCGCTCGCTTGACGGCGGCCGCAACCATACGC
This sequence comes from Sphingomonas tabacisoli, assembly GCF_042678385.1. Lineage (NCBI taxonomy): Bacteria > Pseudomonadati > Pseudomonadota > Alphaproteobacteria > Sphingomonadales > Sphingomonadaceae > Sphingomonas > Sphingomonas tabacisoli. The sequence goes on along the minus strand of NZ_JBHUDY010000001.1, from coordinate 1,929,100 downwards.
TCGGCACGGTAGCGGGGGCCGCCGGCGGCGCGCTTCTCGGCCGCGAGGTGCAGCGGAGCCGCCAGACTCGGAACTGTTTCCGGTAACTGACGTTCATTTCGGGAGGAGAATGAAGATGAACATGAAGAAACTGATGGTCGCAGCCTCGATCGCCACCGCGCTCGCGCCGGTGGCGGTCAGCCCCGCGGACGCCCGTTATTACCGGGCCCGGCACTCCTATCACCGCGGCTGCGTGCGCGGCCACGGCACCACTGGCCTGCTGGTCGGCGGCGCTACGGGCGCCCTTGTCGGCAGTGCAGTGACGCACGGTGCGGCCGGCCCGATCATCGGCGCCGCGGGCGGCGCGCTGCTCGGCCGCCACATCCAGCGCCATCGCCGCTGCTGATTCGGGGCAAAGGGAGAACGAGTATGCGTAAACTGATTTTGGGCGCCGCGCTCGCGGCGGTGGCCGCGCCTGTGCCGGCTCTTGCCGATCCGCCGCCCTGGGCGCCGGCGCATGGCCGTCGCGCGCATGAGGAAGCGGCGCGTCAGCAATATTATCGCGGCGACAGCTATGCGGGCCCGACTTGGCAGGGCCGCGATGGGCGGACCTATTGCCGCCGCTCGAACGGCACCACCGGCCTGATCGTCGGTGCAGGCGCCGGCGCTCTGCTCGGCCGTGCGATCGACACGCATGGCAGCCGGACCACGGGCACGGTGCTTGGCGCTGCAGCCGGCGCGTTGCTCGGCCGCGAGGCCACCCGCAAGGTGCGGTGTAACTAGCCCTTCAACCCTCTCCCCACCGGGGAGAGGGTGGACGAGCAAAGCGAGGCCGGGAGAGGGGCAGAGTCGGCACGCAGGGTGACTGCCCCTCTCCCTGGCCGCTAAAGCGGCCGGCCCTCTCCCCGGCGGGGAGAGGGCTAGTTGCTACGCAGGTTCCAACTGCTTGCTGACCACTTCGTCGGCGAGTTTCCCGCTGATTTCCTGCAGATGATCGAACTCGGCGGTGTAGGTCGCGAGGCCCTGGCTCAGCGACCGCAGGTCCGCATCCAGGCCGCGCAGCGACGCTTCCGGCATCAGCGCCTCGACATGATCCCAGCGGTGCCAGCCGTCGCGCGGCTCCATGCCGAGCATCTGGCCGCGCCGTGACGAGACGGTCGAGGTGACGCGCGACGTCGCGGCGTTCGGCGCCGTGATCGTCACCTTGCAGATCGGCTCCAGCAGATAGGGCTGGGCAGCGGCGAGCGCTTCGCTCATCGCGATGCGGCCCGCCGTGCGGAACGCCAGCTCGGAGCTGTCGACCGAGTGGAAGCTGCCGTCGGTCAGCGTGACGGCGACATCGACCACCGGGAAACCGAGCGGGCCTTTTTCCATCGCATCCTTGATGCCGGCCTCGACCGCCGGGATGTACTGGCGCGGGATCGCACCGCCGGTGATCTTGTCCTCGAACACGAAGCCGGAGCCGCGGGGCAGGGGCCGCAGCTCGATCACGCAGTCGCCATACTGGCCGTGGCCGCCCGACTGTTTCTTGTGCCGCCCGCGCTGGGTCACCGACTTGCGGATCGATTCCTTGTAGCCGATCGTCGCGGGACGGGAGGTGACGTCGACGCCATAGCGGCGCTTCAGCCGCGCCAACACGACGTTCAGATGCTCGTCGCCCATGCCTTTCAGCAGGGTTTCGTGATGCACTTCGTCCTGTTCCCAGGAGAGCGAAGAATCCTCCTCGGTCAACTTGTGCAGCGCCGTCGATAGCTTCACGTCGTCGTTGCGGTTCTTGGGCGCGATCGCGATCACGGCATTGGCTGCGAGCCGCTCGATATCGGGCGGCGGGAAGGTCTTGCCCTTGGCGCTCAGCCACTGACCGGCCTGCGCGCCTTCCAGCTTGGCGATGGCGATCACGTCGCCCTGCTCGGCGCACGAAATCTTGGTGGTTTTCTCGCCCTGAAGGCGGAGCAGCGTGCCGATACGCGTCCCGTTCAGCTCCGCGCCTTCCTGCAGCGTGCCGCCAAAGACGCGCGTATAGGCGAGGCGGCCGATCTGATTGCCGTTCGAGACCTTGAATACGAACGCGCAGGCCTCGTCCGTGCCGAGGCGCAATGCCGCGCGGTCGGGCGCCGGCGCTTCGTGGCGGAGCGCCTTTAGCAGCCGCCGGACGCCGAAGCCGTTCAGCGCCGATCCGAACATCACCGGCACGCCCAGATGCTCGCCGGTTTCGCGGGCGAGGTCGGCCAGCACTGTTTTCTGGTCGGGCGTCTCGTCCATCAATAATTGTTCTAGGAGCGAATCGTCATGATCGGCGAGCTGTTCGAGCAAGTGCATCCGGTCGGCGACCTCGCGTTCCATCAGTTCGGCCGGAATCTCGGTGCGCTCGGAAGGCTTGCCGGGCACGTAATGGAAAGCGCGCTCCAGCCCGACATCGACGAAGCCGGTGATCCGGTCGCCTTCCCAGATGGGGATGTGCCGCGCGAGGAGGGGCTTGGCGGAAAGCGGCTGCAGCACTTCGAGAAGATCGCGCAGCCGCCCTCGCGCCTGGTCGATCTTGTTCACGAAAATGATGTGCGGAATGTCCATCGTCTCGAGCTGGCGGAGCGTCGGCTCGGCAAGCTGGGCGCGGCCCTGTTCCGGGTCGATCACCACCACCGCAAGGTCGCAGACCGCGAGGCCGAGCGCTCCATCGGCGACGAAGCCGACCGATCCGGGCGTGTCGACCAGCGCATAATGGTCGTCGAGATAATCGAAATGCATGACGTTCAGCTCGGTCGAGCCGCCGCGCGCGCGCGCTTCCGGGCAGGAATCGCCGATGCAGGTGCCGGCATCGACGCTGCCTTGTCGGCCTATGGCTCCAGCACAAAAAAGAAGGGCCTCGGCAAGGCTGGTCTTGCCAGCTCCGCCAGGCCCAACAAGCGCGATCGCGCGTGTGCCGTCCGATCTACCAGGCATGCTCGTCTCCTTCGTCTGCGCGAGCAGTCCGCGAAAGAGACGCGGCACATCTCGCGTCTGTGAGTCGAAGGCGCGATGGTCTGCCTGTGGATTGTTTCGGTCAAGCCCCGTCCGGCTAATCGGTTGCCCGGTTCATCGCTGTATCTTACATCGCGCGCGTATGAGCTCGACCAACGACATTCGCCGGACCTTTCTCGACTATTTCGAAGGCGAGGGGCATGCGCGCGTTCCGTCCGCGCCGCTGGTGCCGCACAACGATCCGACGCTGATGTTCGTGAATGCGGGCATGGTGCCGTTCAAGAACGTGTTCACCGGCCTCGAGACGCGGCCGTATTCGACCGCCGTCAGCTCGCAGAAGTGCGTGCGCGCGGGCGGCAAGCACAACGATCTCGACAATGTCGGTTATACGGCCAGGCATCATACCTTCTTCGAAATGCTGGGGAATTTTTCCTTCGGCGACTATTTCAAGGAACGGGCGATCGGCCTCGCCTGGAACCTGATCACGCGCGAGTACGGGATCGACAAGGACCGGTTGCTCGTCACCGTCTATCACACCGACGACGAGGCGTTCTCTCTGTGGAAGCGGATCGCGGGACTGCCCGACGACCGCATCATCCGCATCCCGACGAAGGACAATTTCTGGGCGATGGGCGACAATGGCCCGTGCGGCCCGTGCTCCGAAATCTTCTACGATCATGGCGCGCATATCCCCGGAGGCCCTCCCGGCAGCCCGGATGAGGACGGCGACAGGTTCACCGAGATCTGGAACCTCGTCTTCATGCAGTATGAGCAGGAAGCGAACGAGATCGTCCGCGACCTGCCGCGCCCATCGATCGACACCGGCATGGGTTTGGAGCGCATCGCCGCCGTGATGCAGGGCGTGCACGACAATTACGACACGGACACGTTCAAGGCGCTGATCGGGGCCAGCTCCGAGCTGACCCACACGCCCGCGGACGGCGAGCACAAGGCGTCGCATAGGGTGATCGCGGACCATCTGCGCGCCTCGGGTTTCCTCGTGGCGGACGGCGTGCTGCCGGCGAACGAGGGCCGCGGCTATGTGCTGCGCCGGATCATGCGGCGCGCGATGCGGCACGCGCACCTCATCGGCGCCAAGGAGCCGCTGATGCACCGACTGGTGCCATCGCTGGTGTCCGAAATGGGCGCGGCTTTCCCCGAGCTGGTGCGGGCGCAGCCGCTGATCGAAGCGACGTTGAAGCAGGAAGAGACGCGCTTCCGCCAGACGCTGGCGAATGGGCTGCGGCTGCTGGACGAAGCGACCGGCAACATGAAGGCGGGCGAGACGCTGCCGGGCGCGGTCGCGTTCAAGCTCTACGACACCTACGGCTTCCCCTATGATCTGACCGAGGACGCGCTTCGTGCGCAGGGCTTGAACGTCGACCGGCTGGGCTTCGACGAAGCGATGGCCGAGCAGAAGGCGGCGGCGCGCGCGGCATGGAAGGGATCGGGCGCGAAGGCGTCGGAAGAGGTGTGGTTCGACCTTGCCGAAGCGAACGGGTCGACGGAGTTCATCGGCTATACCGGCACCGAGGGCGAGGGCGAGGTGGTCGCCATCGTGCGCGACGGCGAGGCGGTTCACCATGCCTCGGCCGGCGAGAAGGTCGTGCTGTTGACCAACCAGACGCCATTTTATGCCGAAAGCGGCGGGCAGATGGGTGATTCCGGGATTGTCACCGGAGACAAAGGCTTGCGGGCCGTTGTTGAGGACACGTCGAAGCCGCTCGGGCGGCTTCACGCGCACCACATGGTGATCGAGAGCGGCGAAGTCGCCGTCGGCGATCCGGTGCATCTGGCGGTCGACGCCGAACGGCGCGACCGCATCCGGGCCAACCATTCAGCGACGCACCTGCTGCACGCGGCGCTGCGCAAGCGGTTGGGCGGGCATGTGACGCAGAAGGGATCGCTGGTCGCGGCCGATCGCTTCCGCTTCGACTTCTCGCATCCGCAGGCACTGACTGCCGATGAAATCGCCGCGGTCGAGGCCGATGTGAACGCGCAGATCCGGGCGAACGAGCTTGTCTCGACGCGGCTAATGACGCCCGACGACGCGATTGCGGCCGGCGCGATGGCGCTGTTCGGCGAAAAGTACGGCGACGAGGTGCGCGTGCTGTCGATGGGCCGCGACGCCTATTCCGTCGAGCTGTGCGGCGGCACGCATGTCAACGCCACGGGCGATATCGCGCTGTTGAAGATCGTCTCGGAAAGCGCGGTTTCCTCGGGCGTGCGGCGCATCGAGGCGCTGACCGGCGAGGCGGCGCGACTGTGGCTGAACGCGCGCGAGGAGCGGCTGCGCGAGGCGGCCTCAGCGCTGAAGGCTTCTCCGGAGGAAGTGCCGGCGCGCGTTACGGCATTGATTGAAGAGCGCCGGCGGCTCGAGCGCGAGCTGGCCGACGCCAAGAAAGCACTGGCGTTGGGCGGTGGCGGCAAAGCCGAGGCGGCCGGGCCGGAGCAGGTCGGCGGCCACGGCTTTATCGGCCAGGTGGTCGAAGGGCTCGATCCCAAGGGCCTGCGCGGCGCGGTCGACGAGCTGAAGGCGCGCGTGGGGTCAGGGGTGGCGGTGCTGGTCGCGGTCAATGACGGCCGTGCGTCCGTCGCGGTCGGCGTGACCGACGATCTTGCCGGGCAGCCGAGCGCGGTCGATCTCGTGAAGCGGGCAGTCGCGGAACTGGGCGGCCAAGGCGGCGGCGGCCGGCCGGACATGGCGCAGGGCGGCGGACCGGACGGCGCGAAGGCTGCCGATGCGGTCGCCGCGGTGAAGGCCGCGCTCGGCGAGATGGCTGAGGCGGCCTAAGTTCGGCTCAAACTCCGTCCAGCCTGAGCTTGTCGAAGGCCTGTTCTTGTTCTTTACGGGGCTCGAACAAGAAGGGCAGGGCTTCGACAAGCTCAGCCCGAACGGAGTGGGGTGAGGCTTGGGCGCAAAATCTACATACGACGCACTGATCGTCGGCGGCGGGCACAACGGTTTGACCTGCGCCTGGTATCTTGCGCGCGCCGGGCTGAAGGTGCTGATCGTCGAGCGCCGATCCATCGTCGGCGGTGCCGCGGTCACCGAAGAATTCCATCCCGGTTTCCGCAATTCGACGGCGAGCTACACGGTGAGCCTGCTCCAAGCGAAGGTGATCCGCGACATGCGGCTTGCGGATTGGGGGCTGCGGGTGGTGCACCGCCCGATCTCCAACTTTCTGCCGCTCGACGACAAAAATTATCTGAAGCTCGGAGGAGGACTGGAGCGGACCCAGGCCGAGTTCGCGAAATACTCCACGCGCGATGCCGAGGCGCTGCCGGCCTATTACGATTCGCTCGACCGGATCGCCGACGTGCTGCGCGACCTGGCGCTGCAGACGCCGCCGAACGCGGGCGGCGGCTGGAGCGAGCTGCTGCGCGGCATCTCGCCGGGGCGGCGGATGGCGAAGCTCGGTCTCGAAGGCCAACGCGACCTGCTCGACCTGTTCGTCAAATCGGCGCGGACGTTCCTCGACGGCTGGTTCGAGAGCGATCCGGTCAAGGCGGCGTTCGGCTTCGATGCGGTGGTCGGCAACTATGCCAGCCCGGACACGCCCGGCAGCGCGTATGTGCTGCTCCACCATGTGTTCGGCGAGGTGAACGGGGTGAAGGGCGCCTGGGGTCACGCGATCGGCGGCATGGGCGCGATCACCGGCGCGATGCGGCAGGCGTGCGAAGCGGCCGGCGTCGAGATCATGACCGATGCGCCGGTCGAGAAAGTGCTGGTCGATGCCGGCAAGGCGGTGGGCGTCGCGCTGGAGGACGGCCGCGAGCTCTTCGCCAAGCGGGTCGTGGCCAATGTCGGGCCGAAACTGCTTTACGGAAAGCTTGTCGATTCAAGCGACTTACCGCCAGACTTCGCGCGCCGGATCAAGAGCTACAAGGCGGGCTCCGGCACCTTCCGGATGAACGTCGCGCTGTCCGAGCTGCCGCGCTTTACTTGCCTGCCCGAGCCCGGCGAGCATCTGGCGAGCGGCATCGTGATCGCGCCGACGCTCGATTATATGGACCAGGCGTTCACCGACGCGCGCGCGTTCGGCTGGTCGAAAAAGCCGATCGTCGAGATGCTGATCCCGTCCACGCTTGACGATACGCTGGCGCCGAAGGGCGCGCATGTCGCGAGCTTGTTCTGCCAGCAATTCGCGCCCGAGCTGCCGGACGGGCGAAGCTGGGCCGACGAGCGCGAGAAGGCGGCGGACACGATCATCGACACGGTTGGTGCAATGGCGCCGGGGTTCAAGGCATCGGTCGTGGGGCGGCTGAGTCTCAGCCCGTTCGACCTGGAGGAGAGGTTCGGACTCGCGGGCGGTGACATCATGCATGGGCATATGTCGCTCGATCAGCTTTATTCGGCACGCCCGGTGCTTGGGAACGGCGCCTATGCCGGGCCGATCAAGGGCCTGTGGATGTGCGGCGCGGGCACGCATCCGGGCGGCGGCGTCACCGGTGCGCCTGGCCATAATTGCGCGCGGGAGATCATCCGGGCACATTAGCCCCAAAGGAGAGGGGCAATGGCGTACGCAGGCGGGCAGGGGCATTATGGCGACCTGCAGAACGCGATCTATGGCGCGGGGCTAAGCGGCATCCTGCCGACGGTTCCGGTCGATTTCGCCACCTTGGAGAAGCGCGCTCAGGCGGCGCTCCCGCCGCATGTGCTGAGCTATGTCCAGGGTGGCTGCGGCGACGAATGGACGCAGGATCAGAACGCCGCTGCCTTCCGCCACTGGGGCATGGTCCCGCGGATGATGGTCGACTGCACGAGGCGCGATCTGTCGACCGAGCTGTTCGGCCTCAAACTGCCGAGCCCGGTCTTCATGGCGCCGATCGGCGTGACGGGCATTATGACGCAGGACCTGCACGGCGATCTTGCCGCGGCGAAGGCGTCGGCGCTGACCGGCGTGCCGCTCTGCGCCTCGACGCTCTCCAACGACCCCCTTGAGAAAGTGGCGGCAGAGCAGGGCGATACTCCGGGTTTCTTCCAGCTCTATACGCCGCGAAACAAGGAGTTGGCCGAAAGCCTCGTCCGCCGTGCCGAGGCGGCCGGCTACAAGGCGATCATCGTCACGCTGGACACATGGGTGACGGGCTGGCGTCCGCGCGATCTGAACACGGCGAACTTCCCGCAGCTCCGCGGCGCGGTGCTGATGAACTATTTCAGCGACCCCGTCTTCCGCTCCGGTCTTGCGAAACCACCCGAGCAGGACCCGGTCGCGGCGATCCAGGCCTGGGCAGCGGTGTTCGGCAAGGTACTGACCTGGGACGACATGCCGTGGCTCCGGGGCATGACCAAGCTGCCGCTGGTGCTGAAAGGCATCTGCCACCCTGATGACGTGCGCCGCGCGATCGATCTGGGGGCGGACGGCATCTATTGCTCGAACCACGGCGGCCGCCAGGCCAATGGCGGGATCGCCGCGATCGACATGCTGCCGGGCGTGGTCGAGGCGGCGGGCAGCACGCCGGTGCTGTTCGATTCCGGCATCCGCTCCGGCACCGACGTCATCAAAGCGGTCGCCCTCGGCGCGCGGGCGGTCGGTGTTGGCCGGCCCTATTCCTACGGCCTCGCACTAGGCGGTGCGGAAGGCGCGGCCTCGGTGCTGCGCGCGATCCTCGCCGAAGCCGATCTGCTGATGGCGGTCAACGGCTATCCGACGTTGGACGCGGTGCGAGCCGCCGGCGCGCAGCGGACCTAGTTTCAGGCCGCTTTGGCCTCGTCCTGCTCCGCGTCGAAACGCTCGCGTGCCCGGTCGATCGTGTCGACGTGCTTCAGCGCCCAATCGGCGAGGCTGCCGACAGGCTCTCTCAGCGACCGGCCCATCTCGGTCAGCTCATAATCGACGCGCGGTGGAATGGTCGGGGTCACGGTACGGCTGACCAGGCCGTCGCGCTCCAGATTGCGCAGGGTGAGCGTCAGCATCCGTTGCGACACGCTCGGAATCTCGCGCCGTAACTCGCTGAATCGCTTGGTCCCGTCGCCGAGCGACATGACGACAAGCACGGTCCATTTATCGCCGACGCGCTGCAACAGGCTGCTGATCGTCCGACATGCCGGGCTGTGTGCATCCTTCATCGCTGGGCCTCCAGTTACCTCTGTGTGCCCTCGCCACAATCCTGTGCCTGCCGCACAAAAAAGTGCCTTCTTGCGAGGGGCCTGCCGGTGGTTATTTGAGGTGCCTCAGTATCGAATCAATACCAAGGAGGCAATAGTGACCATCTTGCACATCGACAGCAGCGTCATGGGCGAAAACAGCGTGACGCGGATCATCAGCCAGTCCGCGGTGGACCAGCTCAAGGCAACGCGGCCGGGCGGAACCGTCGTCCGCCGCGACCTCGCAACCGATCCCATTCCGCACTTCACGCCCGAGGCCTTTGCCGACAGCACCGTCGTGGACGAGTTCCTGGCTGCCGAAGTGGTCGTAATAGGCGCGCCGATGTACAATTTCGGCATCGCGTCGCAGCTGAAGGCGTGGATCGATCGCATCGCGGTCGCGGGCAAGACGTTCCGCTATACCGAGCAGGGCCCCGAAGGGCTTGCCGGCGGCAAGAAGGTGGTGATCGCCTCGGCGCGCGGCGGATTCTATGGGCCGGACACGGCGATGGCGGCGTTCGACCACCAGGAGAACTATCTGCGCAACGTCTTCGGCTTTCTGGGCGTGACCGACGTGACGTTCGTCCGCGCCGAAGGGGTCGCGATGGGTCCCGATGCGCGGGATGCCGCGGTCGAGACGGCCAAGGCGGAGGCGTTGAAGCTCGCAGCCTGACCGCGACCAGCTTGCCGCGCGGTTCGATACTGCGCGGCGGGCGCTGGATTAAACCCGGTCGATCGTTCAGATCGCATGGGCATGCACCGCGAGTCCGATCCGTTGCTCGACATGCTCGGCATTCGCCTGCCGATCATCCAGGCGCCGATGGCGGGCGTTTCCACGCCCGCCATGGCTGCCGCAGTGACGCAGGCCGGCGGCGTGGGTTCGCTCGGCGTCGGGGCGACGGACGCCGATGGCGCGCGGCGCATGATCGCCGATGTTCGCGCGCTGAGCTCCGGCCCCGTCAACATCAACGTTTTCTGCCATGCGCCGGCCATTGCCGATGCGGCAGTCGAGGCGGCGTGGATCGAGCGGTTCCGGCCGCAATTCGCCGCGCTGGACTTCCAGCCGCCTGCTGCGCTCACTGAAATCTACCAGAGCTTCGTCGAGGACGAAGCGATGTATGCGATGCTGCTCGAGGAACGCCCGGCGGTGGTCAGTTTCCATTTCGGCCTGCCGCGTCAGGACTGGATCGACACGCTGAAAGCCAGAGGCATCGTGTTGCTCGCGTCGGCGACCAATCTCGATGAGGCGCGCGCCGTCGACGCCGCCGGCATTCACGCCGTGATCGCGCAAGGGTGGGAAGCGGGCGGCCATCGCGGCACGTTCGATCTGCAAGCGCGCGACGATCAGATCGGTACACTCGCGCTGACCCGCCTTCTTGTCCGCGAACTCCACGTGCCGGTGATCGCCGCGGGCGGCATCATGGACGGCGCGGGAGTCGCGGCGACATTGAAGCTTGGCGCTGCCGCCGCTCTGCTCGGCACCGCATTCATCGCGTGCGACGAAAGCCAGGCCGACGCGGGCTACCGCGCCGCGCTCGCCGGCGACGCTGCTCATCACACGGTTATGACTCGCGCTATTTCCGGTCGGCCGGCTCGGTGTCTCCCCAATCGCTTCACTGCGGCGGGAGCCAACATCCCCGATGCGGAGGTTCCGAGCTATCCCCGCGCCTACGATCTGGGGAAGGCGCTGCACGCTGCAGGCAAGGCGAAGGGCGAGTTCGGCTTCGGTGCGCAATGGGCGGGTCAGGGCGCGCCCCTGTCGCGGTCGATGTCTGCAAGGCAGTTGGTCGAGACGCTGGCCGCCGAGTTGAACGAGGCGGATCGAAGGGAGCGCGCATGAACACCGAGCCGCTGTTTGAGCTTCGCTTGAGTGTCCCGGTCGTTCAGGCGCCTGGCGGCCCCGCCGGATACGAGCGCCGTCTGGGTCTGATCGACGGCGGCCGCTTTGAGGGAGAAAACCTGTCCGGCATCGTGCTCCCGGGCGGAAACGATCTGCAGACGATCCGAAGCGACGGTGCGGTTCTGATCGACGCGCGCGTCGTGCTGCAAACGAATGACGGCGCGGCGATCGCCATGATCTACACTGGCATCCGGCATGGGCCAAGCGACGTCATGGCCCGCATTGCCGCCGGCGAAGATGTCGATCCGGCATCCTATTATTTCCGCGTCACGGCGACGTTCGCCACATCCGATTCGCGCTATGCATGGCTCAACACGATCATCGCCGTGGGAAGCGGCAGGCGGCTTCCCGACGGGCCGGTCTATTCGCTGCATCGATTGGCCTGAACCGCGACCCCGCGCTATTCGCCTTTCGGACAAGGCTCGTGGACAGCGAGGTCTCGCTCCGCCCCTTGGCGGCAGCCAAAAGCTGCTATGGTGAAGCAGAGGTCTTGAATGAGCAGCCGAGCGGAACAGGACTACGAGTTCAAGCCGCACGAGCGGCCGATGATGCTCGGCTCCCCTTTCAGCCCCGACCATCCGCTGGCCCGGCGCTGGGCGTATGTCTTCATTTCCATCCTATGCGGCCTGACCGGCGGGCTCGGCAACGCGCTCATCACTGCCAACCTCGCTTACGTGCAGGGTTCGCTCGGCCTCTACAGCGACGAAGCAGCATGGCTGCCGGCCGCGTATGTTGCCGCAAACGTCTGCGCGAACCTCGTGCTGGTGAAGACGCGCCAGCAATATGGGCTACAGCCATTCGTTCGCTGGATGCTGGTTGCCTATGCGCTGATGACCCTCGGTCATCTGTTCGTGCACGGTTTCTGGACGGCGGTACTGATCCGCCTCGCGAGCGGCATCGCTGCCAGCGGCCTGACAACCATGTGCCTGCTCGCGTTCATGCAGGCTTTGCCGCCGCCCAAGCGCCTGGTGGGCGTCATGCTCGGCATCAGCATCCCCCAACTCGCCATTCCCATCGCACGCGTTCTGGCGCCGTCGATGCTCGAATGGGGCGACTGGCGCATGACCTATTATTTCGAGCTCGGTCTCGCGCTCGCCTGCCTGGCCGCGCTGATGATCCTGCCGCTGCCGCCCAGCGAACGCGACAAAGTGTTCGAGCGCACCGACCTGCTGACGGTGGCGCTGTTCTTTCCCGGCATCGCCTGCCTGTGCGCCGTGCTGGGATTGGGGCGGATCGTGTGGTGGACCGACACGCCGTGGATCGCCTACGCAACGATCGCCGCGATCGTGCTGATCGCCGCCGCCCTTGTGATAGAGCATTACCGGGCCAATCCGCTGCTCCACACGCGCTGGCTTGCCCGACGCGAGATCGTGCGACTGGCGCTCGTGGCGAGCGCGGTGCGCATCCTGGTTTCGGAACAGACCTTCGGCTCGATCGGCCTGCTGCAAACGGTCGGCATGGGTATCGACCAGTTCCGTATGCTCTATCTGGTGGTCCTGATCGCGTCGATCGCGGGAATGGCGGTCGCCGTGCTTACGTTCAATCCTGCCATTCCGGGCAGGGCGATCCGCATCGCCTGCGTCTGCATCGCTGTCGGCGCGTTCATCGACGCGGGCGCAACCAACCTGACGAGACCCGAAAACTTCTACATCAGCCAAGGGCTGATCGGGTTCGGGGCGCTGCTGTTTGTCGGTCCGGCGATGGTCATCGGCATTTCCCGCACGCTGCTTTCCGGCCCGCAGCATTTCATCACCTGGGTCATACTGTTCAACATCACCCAGAATATCGGTGGCCAGTTTGGCGCGGCGTTTTTCGGGACATTCCAGACGATCCGGGAGAAATTCCATTCGCACGAGCTGGTGCAGCAGATTGTGCTGACCGACCCGCTGGTCGCGCAGCGTGTCGCCGGTACGACACGTTCGATGGGCGGCGTCATCGCGGATCCGACGCTGCGGGGGGCGGAAGGAACCGTTCTGCTTGGCCAGCAGGTCGCGCGGGAGGCGAACATCCTTGCCTATAACGACGTGTTCATGCTGATCGGCGTGCTCGCTTGCCTCGCGTTCATTTGGGGCCTGCTGATTCAGTTTCGCATCTGGCGGTTCAGGGAGCCGTCGCCGATCGTTCAACTGGCGGAACGGCAGGCTGCCGCCGCGAAACAACAGATGGGGGCGCAGTGACGGATACGGCAGCTCAGGACCAACCAGCCCCCGCGCCATCGCGCCCTGTTTTCTGGCGCCCGCCCGCGAAGGACCGGCGCGCTCTGATCGTTATCGTGCTGCTGATCGTCGCGGCGATCCTGGCCATTCTCTACGCCTGGCAGCTCTGGCCGTTCGGGGGCTCTGCCGAGCAGACCGACAATGCCTATGTGCGCGGCAAGACGACGATCATCAGCCCGCAGGTCTCCGGCTACGTCGTTGCCGTGCCGGTGCACGATTTCCAGCAGGTCAAGGCAGGCGAGGTGCTGGTCCGCATCGAGGACAGCATCTATCGCGCGAAGGTCGATCAGGCGAAAGCGAGCGTGCTGACGCAGATCGCCAATCTGCAGAACTCGGCGCAGGCGCAGCGTTCGCGCGAGGCGAGCGAGCTGGCGCAGGACGCGGCGATCGCCAACGCAAAGGCGCAATTGCTCCGTGCCCAGGCCGATATGCGCCGGGTGAACGCGTTGGTGTCGGACGGGTCCGTGTCGCAGCGCGAAGCGGACCAGACGCGCGCCGCGCTCCGCCAGGCCCAGGCGCAGGTTCGTCAGGCCAATGCGGCGCGCGAGATCGCACGTCAGGACGTGCGCACCGTAACGGTCGGGCGGGGCGGGCTGTCGGCAGCGGTTGAAGCGGCAAAGGCACAGGTAAATCTCGCCCAGATCGACCTGGACCATAGCGTCATCCGCGCGCCCGAGGACGGTCAATTGAGCGAAGTCGGCGTGCGCGTCGGCCAGCTCGTCAGCGCCGGCACGCAGCTCATGTTCCTGGTGCCGCGCCAGCTCTGGGTCATCGCCAACTTCAAGGAAGCGCAGACCCGCGACATGCGCGTCGGCCAGCGCGCCACATTCAAAGTCGATGCCTTGGGCGACGCCAAGCTGTCCGGCCGCGTCGAAAGCCTTGCGCCGGCCGCCGGCTCCGAATTCTCGGTGCTGAAGCCCGACAACGCCACCGGCAATTTCGTGAAGGTGGCGCAGAGGATCGCGGTTCGCATTGCGATCGACCCGGGGCAAAGCCTCGCCGCGCGGCTACGGCCGGGCATGTCGGTGGTCGCGCGCATCCATACCGGCAAGTGACGATGAGGGCCTGGCCTCTTTCGATCGCGCTGCTCGCGAGCGCCTGCACCGGCCCTGCGACCCAGACCGCCGCGGTGCCGCCGCTCGCGCCCGCCGGGGCGTGGCGAACCGATCTTGGTCCGACCGCGCCGATCGAGCGCGACTGGTGGCGGGCGTTCGGTGACCCGGAGCTGATCCGGCTGGTCGAGCGGGCGCTTGCCAACAACACCGATCTGGGCATCGCAGCGGCACGCGTGCGCGATGCGCGGGCACAGGAGCTTGCGGCGCGCGCCCAGTTGCTGCCGACGCTCGATCTGAGCGGCGGCTTTGCCCACTCGCGGAGCGTCAATGCATTCGGCCGGCCCAGCGTGCAGACCGCGCTTCAGCCGCAGTTCGTCGCTTCTTACGAAGTCGATCTGTTCGGGAGGTTGGAGGATCAAGTGGCAGCGGCCCGGTCGGGCGTGAGCGCCAGCCAGGCGGCGCGCGACGCCGCCGCGCTTGGCGTCGCCTCGGCGACGGCCAGCGGCTATGTGACGCTGCTCGCGCTCGATGCCCGGCTGCAGATCACGCGCGAAACGCTGACCGCGCGGGACGAAGCGATGCGGATCGCCCGCTCGCGCGCTCGGGAAGGCTATTCGCCCATCCTCGAGCAGCGCCAGGCCGAAGCCGAATACGAGGCGACCGCGCAGCTGATTCCGCAGCTCCAACTTGCGATCGCCCGGCAGGAAGATGCGCTGAGCCTGCTGACCGGCGACACGGCGCATAGGATCGCTCGGGGCGTAGCGTTCAACGTCCTGCGCGAGCCGGCGATTCCCGAAGGGCTGCCTTCGGACCTGCTGCGCCGCCGCCCCGATGTCGCCCAGGCCGAGTATCAGCTCGCCGCGACCGACGCGTCTTTGTCCGCCGCACGCAAGCGCTTCCTGCCCCAATTGCGGCTGAGCGGCAGCGCCGGCGCCGCCATCTCGACTTTGCTTGCCGATCCGATCGCGATCTGGTCGCTCGGCGGCAGCGTGCTCGCGCCGCTGTTCGAAGGCGACCGGCTGAGGGCGCAGGCTGAAAGCGCGGCAGCCCAGCGCGACGTCGCTGCTTTCACTTATCGCCGGACCGCGCTGACGGCTTTCCGCGAGGTGGAGGACAATCTGGCGGCAGTGCAGCGCCTGTCCCAGCAGCTCGATCATCTGCAGGCGCAGCGCGCTGCGCTCGCCGAGGGGCTGAGGCTGGCGACCAATCGCTACCGCGCCGGCTATTCAACCTATCTTGAACAGCTGGACGCGCAACGCGGCCTGCTCAGCGCCGAACTGTCCCTGATCCAGACCCGAGCCGACGAGTTAGCCGCGCGCATCGCGCTGTATCAGGCGATGGGTGGAGGGTGGCAGGCGCCGGGCTGAAGACGAGTTGCCCGATGCAACTCAACATGCGTCCTTTGCATTTGCTATTATTGTGCAGCGCAGCATAACTGAAGCCGCCGCGGTAGGAGAGGTGCCTGTCTGGTCCTTTGATGAAAGGATTAGGACCATGTCTCTCAGTTCCGTTGCTTTGGTGGCCCTTGCTGCTGCGTCTCCTTCCGTCGAATCCGGGGAGCAGAGCTTCACGCGAGACGGCGTCACCTACATCTACACCGCTCGGGAATCGGGCCCGTCCACGATCCTTAATGGCCGGGTAAAGGGCGGTTCGACATTTCGTTACGTCGTCCGTAACGGCTATGTGACAGGCTATTTCGGCATGACTCCGGTGTCGTTCCGGGCCGAACCTGCGAAGAAACCGCGGGTCGAGGTCGTCAGCCGCTAAGGAACGCCAAACGCAATCTTCCACCCCTGAATCAGCAAGGGCGGCCCCATGGGGACCGCCCTTGTCGTTTTCCGGCAGTAAGCCTTAGCGCTTCGAGAACTGGAAGCTGCGGCGGGCCTTGGCGCGGCCGTACTTCTTGCGTTCCACGACGCGCGGGTCGCGGGTCAGGAAGCCGGCGGCCTTCACGGCCGAGCGGAGCTTCGGCTCGTAGCGGCTGAGCGCCTGCGCGATGCCGTGCTTGACCGCACCGGCCTGGCCCGAAAGGCCGCCACCCTTCACGGTCGCGATCACGTCATACTGCTCGCGGCGCTCGGCGACGTCGAACGGCTGGTTGATGACCAGGCGCAGCGTCGGGCGGGCGAAATAGACTTCCTGATCGCGGCCATTGACGACGATCTTGCCGCTGCCGGGCTTCAACCAGACGCGAGCTACCGCATCCTTGCGGCGGCCGGTCGCATAGGCGCGGCCGAACTTATCGAGCTGCTGCTCGCGGAGCGGCGCCGAAGGCTGCTGCGCGACCGGAGCGGCGGTTTCGCCACCGGCCGGAGCGGCCGCGGCGGGCTCGATGCCCTGGGTGATGTTGCCGAGATCGGCGAGGGACTGACGCGTGTCGGACATTATGCGCCCACCTTGTTCTTGCGGTTCATCGAGGCGACGTCGAGCACCTCGGGGTTCTGGGCCTCGTGGTCGTGCTCCGCGCCGGCGAAAATGCGCAGGTTGCGCATCTGCTGGCGGCCAAGCGGACCGCGCGGGATCATGCGCTCGATCGCTTTTTCGAGCACGCGTTCGGGGAAGCGCCCTTCCAGCACCTTGCCCGCGGTGATTTCCTTCAAGCCGCCGGGGTAACCCGTGTGCTTGTAGTAGAGCTTGTCCTGCAGCTTGTTGCCGGTGAAGCGCACCTTGCCGGCATTGACGATGATGACGTTGTCGCCACAATCGATGTGCGGGGTGAAGCTCGGCTTGTGCTTGCCGCGTAGGATGTTGGCGACGATCGAGGCAAGGCGCCCGACCACCAGACCATCGGCATCGATCAGATGCCATTTCTTCTCGACCGTCGCCGGCGTCGCCGACTTGGTCGTCTTCATGAGCGCCTTCATGGCTACCTCGGTTGCTGTAAAACGAATGACGCCGCCCAATGCGGGGCGGCGCTTCTGGCGGGCATTTGCGAGGGGAGGGTGCAAAAGTCAAGCAAAACAGGGCAATTCGCGACGGGTAAAATAATACCGTGCTTCAATCCGGCTTATTGCCGTCCATCCAATTTTGATCGCTTGGCCCCATAGCGCAGCTCGATTTCCGCCGCCATAAAGCTTGCATGATCAAAGCCCTGCTGCTCGCCACCCTCGCGCTCGCACCGCTCGCCGCCTCCGCCCAGACGCCGCCCATGATGCCCGACACGGTGCCGGAATATGAGCGTGTCCGTCCGCAGGCCGATTATATCCGCCGCGAAGTGATGATCCCGATGCGCGACGGGGTGAAGCTCTACACGGTCATCGTCATGCGCAAGGGCATGAAGAACGGCCCCATCCTGCTCAGCCGCACGCCTTACGACGCGAGTGCGGCGACCTGGCGAATCCCGAGCCAGCACATCGAGGACATCCTGCCGGTGATGGACAGGGAGTTCGTCAACGACGGCTATATCCGCGTCTATCAGGACGTGCGCGGCCTCCATAAGTCCGAAGGCGATTATGTGATGAACCGCCCCTTGCGCGGGCCGCTTAACGATACGCCGGTCGACCATGCCACCGACACCTACGACACGATCGATTGGCTGGTGAAGAATGTGCCGGAATCGAACGGCAAGGTCGGCATTACGGGCTCATCCTATCTCGGTTTTACCTCGCTGATGGCGCTGATCGATCCGCATCCGGCGCTGAAGGCCGCAGTGCCGCAAAGCCCTATGGTGGATGGCTGGATGGGCGATGACTGGTTTCACAATGGCGCCTTCCGTCTGAACAGCTTCGACTATTTCACCGGGCAGATGGCGAAGAAGAACGACGGCGCCATCCCCCACGGCAATGGCGACGACTATACGACCTATCTGGAGGCAGGCTCCGCCGGCGATTTCGCCCGCGCCTATGGCCTCGATGCCTTCGCCGTCACCCGCAAGTTCATGGAGCATCCGGCGTACGACAGCTATTGGCAGAACCAGGCGGTCGACAAGCTGCTCGCCGCGCGCAAGCTGACCGTGCCGACGATGCTGGTCGTCGGCCAATGGGACCAGGAAGACAGCTATGGCGCGCCGGCGGTCTATCGGGCGCTGGAGCCGCAGGACAAAAGCAACGACATGGTATCGCTGGTGATCGGCCCCTGGCGGCACAGCGGCGTCAATTACGAGGCGCGAGAGCTCGGGCCGGTGAAGCTGCGCGGCGATACCGGGCTGGAATTCCGCACCACGGTGATGAAGCCGTTCCTCGATCGCTATCTGAAGGACGGCGCGCCGCAGACGCCGACCCCGCCGACCTTCACCTACGCAACCGGCATCGACCAATGGCAGGTGCGCCCCACCTGGCCGGCGGGCACGATGAAGCCGGTCTATCTGCAGAAAAGCTTTGCGCTTTCATGGTCGAAGCCGGACGGCGGGTCCGACGCCTATGTCTCCGATCCGGCCAATCCAGTGCCGTTTGAGCCGCGGCCGGTGCATTTCAAGGACAGCGATGCCTGGCGAACCTGGCTGGTGCACGATCAGCGCTTCGTCGAGGGGCGGCCGGACGTGCTGACCTACAGCTCCGCGCCGCTCGACAAGCCAGTGCACATCATGGGCGCGCCGAAAGTCGATCTATGGGCAGCGACCAGCGGCACGGACAGCGATTGGGTAGTGAAGCTGATCGACGTCGCGCCCGACGGCTCCGAACTGCCGATCGGCATCGAGATCTTCCGCGGCCGCTATGTCCGCAGCTTCGAAAAGCCGGAAGCGCTGAAGCCCGGGCGGGCGGAAAACTACAAATGGTCGCTGCCCAATGTGAACCATGTGTTCCTCGCCGGCCACCGTATGATGGTGCAGGTGCAGTCGACCCTGTTCCCGCTCTACGACCGCAATCCGCAGACCTATGTCGCCAACATCTTCAACGCGAAGCCAGGCGACTATCGGAAAGCGACCCAGACAATCTATCACGACGCCGCGCACCCGAGCGCGGTGTGGCTGCCGGTCGCGGAGAACTGACCGGCGTCAGGCGAAGGCCCAGCGCAAGGTCCGCGCGACGCCGCTGGTGCCGGCGCGGACCAGCGGCGCCAGCGGTCCGGGCCCGCTCAGTCCGTGCATGCGCCGCGCCCAGTCGGGCAGCAGATCGACCGCCGCCTGCATGGTAAGTTTGTGCAGGGGCTCGGCGCTCGGCTTGTGCGCCGGGGAGTCGAGCACCAGCCCTGCGACCTCGCGCGTGCGGGCGTCGACGCCCAGCTCCGGCCGCATTTCCTCGATCAGTCGCTGCGCCTCGACCTGGCTGCGCGGCACCGGATCGGCGCCCAGCGCTTCGCCCAGCCGCGCCATTTCGGCGAAATAGCGGTCGCGATCAGCGGCGGGCATGCGTGGCTCGGCATATCGGATCCAGCCGGCGAGGAAGCTCGACGCTTCCGTCACATGCACCCAGGCGAGCAGCCGCGGATCGTCGGCGCGATAGGAGCTGCCGTCGGGCAGAACGCCGCCGACCTGCGCGTGGATCGAGCGCACGCGCGCGATCGCTGCTTCGGCGTCTTCGCCGCCGCCATAGCTAGTCAGAGCGATGAACCGCGCGGTGCGGCGCAGCCGGCCCAGCATGTCGTCGCGAAAGTTCGAATGATCCCACACGCCGGCCAGCACCGCCGGGTGCAGCATTTGCAGCAGCAGGCCGGAGATGCCGCCGACCATCATCGCGGTCACGTCGCCATGCACGCGCCAGACGACGGATTGCGGCCCGAACAGCCCGTCCGGACGCCGCTGCACCGGCTTCTGACCCTTGGCGCGATCGTTGAAGATCGACACCACTTCCGAAGCGATGCGCCGCTTCAGCGGCCGCAGGAACGGCAGCGCGTCGGGATCAGCATGGGGATAACGGACAGACACGCCATAGACATAAGGCTCAAACCGCCGCTTGCCAGCACCGCCTGCCGCTGTTAAGCGCGCCCCTCGCCTCACGGGCCGCTTTAGCTCAGTTGGTAGAGCATCGCATTCGTAATGCGGGGGTCGCAGGTTCGAGTCCTGCAAGCGGCACCAGAGAATCCAGCAAGATCAAGCACTTAAGCCGGGACGAAGGTCGTCCTTGGCTTTATTATAGTGCCTATTATAGTCCGATTCCTTAGGGCAATGTCGCTCATCAGTAAATCGGACTATGCATCTCAAAACGCAATCAATCAAAATTCGGAAAGGGCTGTACCTTTACAAGCAGCCACAAAGCAAAGGGCGAGGAAGTCCAAACTGGTATGCCCGAGTTTATCTTCATATCAACGGACGCCCTGCGCAGACCAAAAGCTCAGGTACTACGGACGAAAGGGCTGCAGCTCGCTTTGCGGAGGACTATTACATCGAATGCCTGTTCCAGCGGAAGCTGGCGGAGCAGGGCTTTCATTCACCAATCGGCATCAAAGCGGCTCCGGTTCATAGGTTCGACCGGATCGCTGATCGATTCTTGGAAAAGTGCTTAGCCGATGCTGGCAGCGATGATCGTGCGATTAGAAGGGCAAGGGACCACAAGGCGGCCCTGCTGGGCCGCGGTGGCCTAGCCGTTCACTTCAAGGACAAGGACGTCAACAGCATCCAGACGGCGGAGATCAGAGACTATCTAGCCTTTCAGGTCGAGATGAGCCGAGATGGGGAGCTTGCACCAGCTACTCAGAAGCGGACACTCTCGTCCCTCAGCCAGGTACTCAAATTCGCCCATGAGCAACGGCACCTCAGCTCACTGCCTCGATTGCCGGGCATAAAGTTGCAGGACAACCCTCGTCCATGGCTGGAGAAGCAGGAGTATCAGAGGCTGTACCGTACTGCCTATGGGTTGGCCCATGGAGCTAGACGGCGTGGAGCTGTCGAGGAGTTTCGTTATTGGCAGGAGCTTGGCGACTTCATTGTTTTCATGGTCGGTTCCTATCTTCGTCCGAGCGAGTGGAAGGACCTGCGGCACCAGCATGTGGAGCCCTTCGACGACGGCAAGAACCGAGGTCTCATCCTCAAGGTCAGCGCTGGCAAGACCGGCTACCGTGAGTCAGTAACCATGCCTGCGCTGGTGGGGGTGTACGAGCGTATCACCGCCAGAGTCGGACCCAAGCCAACCACTCACCTTTTCGTGCCGCAGTATCAGAACCGACAAACGGCAATGAAGCAGATGCGACTGCGCTTCAATGAATTGCTCGATCGGACCGGACTTCGGACCAATATCGATGGGCTGGATCGAACCATGTACAGCCTACGGCATACGGCGCTCATGCTGAGGATCACCCATAGCGACAGACTGGACAGCTTCATCCTTGCCCGGAACGCCGGGACCAGCGTTGAGATGCTCAGCCGCTTTTATCTAAAGCGGCTCAATAACCGCCTTTCAATTGAGGATCTTCAAAGCTTTAGACGGAGGTAATGGGTGCTCGCCCTCCCTTCTAACATGGAGGGGGGCGGGAATCCTGCATCACGGGCGGAACATCGGGGAAGAGGTGCTCTATACTAGAGCCAACATACTCCGATGGATCTAAACGCTTGGCGTTCTTGGCCCTTGCCGCTTCCTGCTGCTGCATCTTACGCTTCGTCGACCTCTTCTCCTGTTCCTCAGACCGCTTAAGGGCTTCAGCCACTCGAACGACTAGCTTAGGGTCCGACAGGTAAGCCGTAGCCCTAGATAGGCGGCGCATACTCTGCCCCTTCTCGAATTCTACGTGAGCGAGAATTAGAACCAGATCACCAGGATCAGCCTCGTCCCCTATGTCGAAGTCAATCAACGGATCGTCTTCTTGCTGTTTGAAGTGGGACTTGAGCTCCGTCATTCGGGCCTCGAGCTGCCGCTTTTCCTCTTTGGCTCTGGCTTCGTCGGGAGGAAGGCTCCGACCTGCCCCTGCAACTCCGCCGACTTGTTCAAGCCAGGCAATGAAGTCGACCCGAGTTCGCTTCACGTGCTGTGCCGCAGCGGCCCTGAGGGCCTTCAGCCATTGGCTCTTTGTGACCTTCTGTTTCTTCCCTAATCCAAGGAGGAGGGTAACCAGTAGGTCATCGGGCTCCTTCTGTCTTGGAAACCAGCGTTTGTTCGCCTGCACTGAAGGAAGGGCACACACTTCGTTGATCAGCTCGGCTTTGGCGGCCTTAATTGTCTCGAAGCGGGGCAGAGATTCATACAAGGACCCAAGCAAGTTCCATAATTTGGATTGCGACTGTCCGAATGCTTGACCGTAATCATCGAACTGCCCCTTGATCGAGGCCAGCAATACGGCAGGGGCTTGCTCGTCTTGTGCAAGCGGAGTCAGCGTCGGCAGGATGCTTGCGAGAGAAACCGGCTTCTCGACAGTCTTTGCAATCACTTCGGTATTCATGTTTGCCTCACATTAACGATGGAGGCGAACTCATATACACATATCAGAAGGCTGATCTACAACGATAAAATAAAATCAATTAGTGAGTCAAAGCATTGCGCCGCCTTATGAATCCCGATCAGTTGCACTTATGCTACTCAATTTTAGCGGCTGTTTGGCCCGAGCTTGCTCTAAATGCCGGAAAGCGCCGCTAGTGATTCGCTCCACCGGCGGGCCTGTCGTTCAACCTTTGAACCGAGAATCCGCCGAAAGTCTGGCTTCAAATGGGACTGAGGCAGCTCGGAGCGGAGGCTCTGATCAATCGCCGAGCGAGGCTGATATCAATCGTAGAAGCTCGTCGGCGGGCAACTCCAGCGCCCGGGCGATCATCACAAACTCAAGGATATCGAGCCTCCGCTCTAACAGCTCGATCTTATTCACGAAGGATGGTGGCTTCTGAAGCCGGCGGGCGAGTTCCCTTTGGGAGACGTTGTGCTCCGTACGGACTGCCTTAAGAGCCGCTATGAGGTGTCTGTATTGGGGCGATGCCACCCAACTGCGCTGCACCGGATGCCCCCTTGTGTTGAGGGGCAGGTCATTATAGCCCAACAACAATGTCCCCGTTTTGGGGACGGAAGAGGTTGAGTTGACCTCAACAGGGGAGTGAGAAGCATGAAGACTGGATCACCCAGATTGCTCTTCCTTATAGCTGCTGCATTGGCTGGCTCGGCATCGCCCGCATCCGCTGCGCCGTCATTGCTGCAGGATGGAACGTTTCTTCAACCGATAGGAACAGGCCCTAACCTCACGCCGTGGTCGGACTGGACGAGCGCTGGGGTGACCCAGAGTACGGCACCGGGCATTCCCGGCAACTACGCCATATTGCCGAAGGGGGCCGACCTCTTCCAGCGGTTCACGGCATCAACGCCCGGAGTTTACCGGCTGTCTTTCCTCGTGCAAAATCCGATGGCTTGGTCGGCAGAGATGATCACCGACGTTCAGGAACCGCTGGGCTTCGGCTGGCACCTCTTGGATAAGGTGCTCGATCTACCCGCAAACAGCGGCTGGATCAGAGAGAGCATCACGTTTGTGTTCAACAAGCCGGCGGGCACTCCGAGCGAGTTCTATTTCTCGAACTCGTATAATTATCCAGACGCGAACAGAGGGTTTGGGAACTCAATCAATCCGAGCGGTACGTTCCTGTGGGTCGCCGACGTTTCGCTGACACGCGTACCGGAACCCGCAACCTGGGCGATGATGATCGGAGGTCTTGGCTTGGTGGGAAGTGCAATTCGGCGCCGGGGGATGAAGCTCGCTTCCGGCTGATCCGTCAAATTGCAGGTTGAACGGCAACGTCCGCAATCGGTGAAAACCGCTTTCACCACAGCCGCTTTGATCTGAGCACCGATGATCTAGAAGAGACAGCGCGGACGATCTGTACTGCATAAGGTTCGCGCGCGGGCGGGGCGGGCAAGCGATCTTTCGCCTTACGGGCATTAGGGTCATCATCGCACGTGGCTGGTCCCCCCTGCTCGCAGACTGTCATCATTGCAATTCCTCAAGCTTCGGCGGAGGTTATGCGCCGGGGGAGGCGCACGATGCGAGTCGCTCGAAAAGCCGTTTGCAAGCTTGTTGGGCCGATTGCGTGTGCATTAGGGTTACTGGCCGGATCATACACGTTGGCGGCCCCGCAAAAGCCCGAAAGACCAATGCGGGGCGCTGGAGATGAGGCCGATCTGCCGCCGGATGCGTCTGATGCCGGACTTGTGAAGCTATATGGGTTCTACCGGAGCGGCCAATACCTAAAGGCCGTCGAAGTCGGCCGTCCGTTGGTCAAAAGGTTGGAGGCCCAATATGGGCCTGCTGACAAGAAGACTCTGAAGGCGGAGATGAAGCTCGCTCAGTCCCTCTACAACGAAGGGGCCCTACCTGAAGCCGAGCAAATACTACTTAAAGCGAGCCGAGACGAAGGAAAGCTGCGGGGGCTCCCGCCCGGAGCTCTCATCGACCCGTATGCGGATCTTCTGGCTTTTATTTACGAGGACACCGGTCGAGAAAACCAAGCTGAGCGGATTTTGCTTGCTCTGCACGCATACAGCATCAAGCAACATGGTGAAACCAGCCGTCAATCAAATGACACTTTAGGGTCGCTGTCTTCATTTTATATAAACACGCAACAGGTTGATGCCGCGGAAAGATTTACTGCGCTCCTTATGAGGAGTAACGAAATAGTATATAATGTGCGCTTCTGCGCTGACTTCAACAAGGTAGCCGATGTTGCCTTGCTGAAGCATGACTTGGAAAGAGCTGAGAATTGGTATAAGGAATCGCTAAAATGCTTCCGAGAGGTCGACGAGTTTGACAGCCGTACACGTCTAACGGTTCAGCACAACTACGCATTCTTCTTGCAAGAGACCGGACGCTTATCTCAAGCCGATACGATCCTTAGGGATGTGCTCTCCACTTCTGCGAAGCGCTATGGCGAAGATGACGTCGACACAGCATATTACAAGGGCTCTTTGGGACGACTGCTGCTTCGGGAAGGGCGGCCGGCCGAGGCGATACCACTACTGCGCCACGCGCTCAGCGACCGATTAAATCGGTACGGGCCTACTTATTACGAGACGCTGAGGTTCCGTGCGCAGCTCGTCCGTGCGGAAACGCAGCTCGGTCAGGACGAACAAGCGCGCTCAGATATCGCAGCCGCACTGTCGTCGCTGGGGCAACTTGCTGGAAAGCCCAACGACGCTGCGGAATTGTTCTCTTCTGTGGCGCAGTTCATGCGTGAGAGAGCGCATGATACGGATCGCGCAATATTTTTTCTCAAGCAGGCGGTTAACAGCAATGAGCTGATCCGCAGCAGCAGCCGCTCAGGCCAACCAACTCCGGGCATCGATACTCGACGGATCGGCGACTATGAAACTCTTCAAGAGCTCCTGATTGAGCGCGGTCGGTTCCTTGAAGCTGAGCAAGTGGGGCGTTTACTCAAGGCCGACGAGTTCAGGTTACTGGTTCGCGGAGCGCCACAAACCGGCACGACCGAGATCGCTCTGTCGGCCCACGAGAAAGCATGGATCGCTCAGCTTGACGCGTGGCGGTCTCGGCCCAGCAAAGTCCAGGAGGAGCTTGCGTCGTTACAATCCGAAGCAACTGATGATCCGGCCCGAGCGGCGAAGCTCGCTGACCTGCAGAAGCTCTCGGACAGCGCCTATGCAACATACAAAGGAGAGATTGAGACTTGGCTCTCTGATGTAAAAGCCATGCCTGGTGCCGGAGCTCGCGACGAGGCATTAGCTCTTCAGGTTGACAGTGGTGAGCGGCTGCAGTCGCTGCTGACCGAGGCCGGACCCCGTACAGTCCTTCTGCAGATTGTAGCGCTGCCAAAAAGCCTCCACTTTTTCCTGACTACGCCCACTACCTTTAAGCACGTTGCATTGCCGGTCTCGCGCGAAAGCGTCTTTCAGACGATTGCAGAGGCACGCTCAGAGATTGATCGTTATCGAACCGTCAGCGATAGCGAACTGGCCCAGCACGAAACTCAGGCCAAGTCGAAGCTGAACCGTCTTTACGACTTGCTATTTAAGCCCATCCGGCAGGACGTAGATGATTCTCGCGCCGATACTATCTTGCTCAACCTTCAGGGCCAGCTGCGCTATGCGCCCTTCGCCGCACTATATGACGGGTCTGCCTATCTTGTATCCCGCTACGCCTCGGCCTTCTACACGCCGGCTGTCCAAACTAGATTTGAGTCCCCTGTCGCGCCAACAGCAGAAGCTTCCGGCTTCGGCGTCAGTCGCCCGTTGGACGGACTGCCAGCATTACCAGCAGTGAAACAGGAGCTCGATACGCTGTTGGGTGCAACCAATGGAGTGCTCCGTGGGCAAGCGGCACTGGATGGAGAATTCACTTTAAGCGCGCTTGAGAACTCGCTCGCTCAGCCCAAGCCCGTGCTCCACCTTGCCAGCCACTTCATCTTGCTGCCTGGCGCTGAGTCAAGTTCGTTTCTGCTCTTGGGCGACGGCCAGAAACTGACTTTGACGGAGATCAATCGTTCGCCGCGCTTGCGCTTCCGTGGTATCGAACTGGTAACTCTATCGGCCTGTGAAACGGCAGTAGGGGGTGAGGGCACCGGCGTAGAAATAGAAGGATTGGGCGCGCTCGTTCAAAATAAGGGGGCCAAAAGTGTGCTCGCCAGCTTGTGGAGCGTAGCGGACAAGGCGTCACCCGCCCTGATGGCAGACTTTTATACCACATTAAAAGAAGGCCACGTGGGAAAGGCAGAGGCGTTACGGCGGGCTCAGGTCAAGATGCTATCTTCGATTGACCAGAGCGATCCGTTCCTCTGGGCGCCATTTATCCTCATGGGAAATCCTCGCTAGTTTAAGGCTGCCAGTTGTCCGCTGTGGTTCGAAACCGGACGTGCGCTCTCGAACCGCACTCTAGCGGTTCAAACTTTGAACCATTCAATCGGAAGAATGCGACATTGACCGGGGGGCGCAGTTGCGAGCGCCGAGGGGTGCGCCAAGTGGCTCGATGCCAATTGGTCTCTGACGCAGAGCGGCGAGGTTGCGCTGTTTGCTGCCGCTCCGACCTAGCAGTGGTCGGCTATCACGGGTAGGTAGTATGTCCCGGCGTTCATGTTAGTCTTTTAGGCGATGCTGCAACGACGACGAGCAATGTGGCTGATTACGCATAAGCGCCGTGCTCTGCCGATTTCGGTGATTCAAGCGAGAATTTGGAATGTGATAGGTCAGCGGGAAGCTCATATGCAAAAGCGCGAGGCCTGGACGGAAGCGGACGTTCAAGCACTTGCCGCCGAAGAGTCGGACTCCTTTGAACGAAAGAGCGGCCGTTTGCTGTCGGACATGGGCAACTTCCGTGATGCGCTCGCCAAAGCAGTCTCCGCCTTCGCCAACTCTGGTGGAGGCACCATCCTGCTCGGCGTGGAGGACGATGGACGCCTCATTGGTCTTCCGTCCTTAGTCGGGCAGCAGCCAGTCAAGGAATGGTTTGAGCATACGATCCCTAATCTGGTTGATTACCCGCTGCATGATTTCCGGGTTCATTCGGTGCTCAGAGCCGAAGAGAGTCAAACTCTCTCGGATCATACCGTAATCGTCATCGAGATAGGTGACAGTGCGCTCGCACCACATCAGAGCAAAAGAGATCAGAAGTACTATCATCGGGTAGGAGGTACGTCGAAACCGGCTCCACATTTCTATCTCGAGCTACTCAGGCAGCGGGCCGTCTCTGCGACATTGGAAGTTCAACAAATTGAAACGAGATACATGGACACCTTTGAGTTAGACGGAGACTTTATCATCCAGCTGTCTCTCGGTTTCATGATCCATAACATTGGGAGAGTCGCAGCGTTCAAATGGAACCTTGGACCTCGCCTGCTGAATCACGATATGTTGGAAATTGAGGGATGGGCAGATAGGTACATGATAGGGAACTCCTTGCCCCCCAACGCTCGAAATAACGGCATCAGGGTGGACGATACCATTCTGCCTGACTGCTACATGAAAGAGGAGCAGAGCATTTGCTTAAGGATGAAGCTCGACATTCTTGGAAAGTCAGAGATTGATCAGGAAATCCATAATCTCATCGACTCCCTTAAAATCAGCTATCGCTTAGCAACCGAAACTTCGCCTGGTAAACTGGTTGAGGTCAGGCCCGCCGAACATATCGACGTCTCTTTGCTCTGTAGCCGAGTGGCCGAGCGCATCGCCCAGTTGAGGCCGGCTTAGGGCTAAGTCTGCTCCGCTGCTACCGAGGCTTCGGAACACAATGAGAAGGAAGCAAAGTATGGGTGAAGTGCTTAGGTCGCCTCGGCCTGGAAGTCTGATCGCCTTTCTTATTTTATTGGCGGGATGCGATAGGTTTCCCTCGCCCAAACACGGAAGCATCGACAGCGGCATGGCCGCAAGCATTGTCCAGGGCGCGCGAAGCAAGCTCGGCAACCGTTTGCCTCTGCTGGTATGTGGAGGATCGAAGGGCGTGGCGCTATTCACCAACGAAATGAAATGGTCGAGCGACGGCATCACGGATGGCCGGTTTATCT
Source organism: Sphingomonas tabacisoli (assembly GCF_042678385.1). Taxonomy (NCBI): domain Bacteria; kingdom Pseudomonadati; phylum Pseudomonadota; class Alphaproteobacteria; order Sphingomonadales; family Sphingomonadaceae; genus Sphingomonas; species Sphingomonas tabacisoli. The sequence continues at coordinate 1,900,611 of NZ_JBHUDY010000001.1, read as the reverse complement.
TTGCAGGTGTAGACAACGACCCTGATGTCATCTTTCAAGATGCCTACCGAGAGTTCATCAGTTCCAAGGAAGATGGGGGTATGGTGACGCACTATGCGGGCAAACCAGGCGGCTTGGGCATGTGGCTCGTGGTCTATGCGGAAACGGGGGTGACGGAAACACACAACTTGATCCAGTTAGATAGTGGTCAGATCATGGACCTGTGGACGGTTAACAAGCCGGGCATGACTGTGCCGGCAAACGCAAAACTGTTCACCTCGTTCTGCACGCGACCTTAGCCTAGAAGGAGAACACCTCAGTAAAACACCGCCTTTAACTGTCCCTACGGGAACTACGCTCCGCTCCGTGGTTCAATCTTTGAACCTATCAGCCTGTCCCATTAAGGCTCTTTAAGACATGGCTTCGCTAAGGCAGCAGGAGCAATCAAATCGACAAAAAATGAGGCCAAACGCAAGGGACGCCTCTGCATCCGTCATGCATTACTCTGATGCGGGGCCTAGCTTAGAAGCTCAGGCACTCCACGATCAGTGATTCAGGTCCTTCTTTGAGCGAGTATGCGACACAACCGCCGGTCACCGGGCCAAGCTGGAGGTCAAGGGTCCACGGCGAGTTCGACCAAGCCTTCTGAGCTTCGGCTAGGAAATCTTCAGATGACAGACTTTCAGGGGGTCGGAACATAAGGTTCAAGTGAAAGCGGGAGCCGCCTTGTTTCACTTGCTTCTGGTCTGAGAGCGGCAAAGGGGCAGAGCCACGGGACCGGGTGTGGATGCCCCTGCCATACCCATCGCCTTCGATGGTGGCGGCGTTGGGCAACAGGCGTTTGAACCTCTTCCAATTCGTCTGGCCATATATCGCCTTAGTGAGCTGGATGAGAATTCGATGATATTCATCTCGAAAGATCACTTCATCGCCGATCACCCTGCCGGACGTCGGCCTCGCACTTTGGAGGTGGACAAAGTCCAGGCACCTGGCGGGCGTGATGATCGACTGGTGAAGAGTCCCAACGCCGTAGAATGTCGGCCTCACGTTTTTCACCCATCTAATATAGGCTTCGTTTTGTCTGCTGCAGATGATCATTGATCCGGTCCTGGTTCTATTATTTATATTTGCAGAAGGCCAGACCGCGCCAATTCTGTGATTAATTTCTTCACTCATTATCTTTTCCATAAAAGATAATGGGTTGGCGTAAGCCGTTGATTTCAGTGTGAGCCAAATGGGGACGAAACGAACTCTCGATCCATAGCCATTATGGTTATAAATGGAACGACGAACTTCATAATGAATGGAGGACGTCATTGCTCGCCAAACAGGCCAAGGTGCTGAGCCCCGCCCAGGTGCAGACGGTGCTCGCTATGATCGGAAATCAAAGGCATCCAAGCCGGAACCGGCTCATATTCCTGCTCTCAATCAGGGCGGGGCTTAGGGCCAAGGAGATTGCCAGCCTGACTTGGGCCATGGTGACCGATGCCGAGGGTCATATCGGCGATTGCATTCGGTTGCCGAACCAAGCCGCCAAAGGTCAAAGCGGAGGGGTCATTCCAATGGCAAGGGAGTTGCGGGCTGCCGTGGTAGCCCATGCCGAGCAATCGTCGCCCTTTGGCCTCTCGGATCGAGTCATACAGACCGAACGGAGCAAGATGACGACCGCCCAAGTGATCGTAAACCTGTTCCGGTCGTGGTTTCAGGCTTTAGGCTTTGATGGTTGCTCTAGCCATTCCGGACGCAGGACGTTTATCACCAGGGCTGCTCGGAATATTGGGCGCTTTGGCGGGAGCCTCAGGGACGTTCAGGCCCTCGCCCGACACCGTTCGCTTGCCACGACCCAGCGCTACATTGAGATCGATGCCGAAGCGATGCGGAAGGTGGTCGATGCATAGATCCGCTGTCTTTGAACGGGTGGGGGAACACCTCATTTCTCAGGGTAGGCCAGCTCTCGATTGGTTCGGAAGGCCGGTGCTGCGGAACGTCGCTGGATTGGCTTGCGCAATCGGCTGCTTGATCGATCCCCAATTAATCGTTCCTGAGGTCAACCATCTGAGGGCGGCCAATCCTCAGGTGCTCCAGCTCCTTCAGTTGAGCGGTGTCCACGCTGACCTGAGCTGGACTATGGTGCCGGAGGGCGGGTCCGATCTTGATTTTCTGCTGGAATTAGAGGCGATCCACGATCAAACCGAAAGCGGGGCGGGGTGGAGCGAGCAGGTGCGAGCGGAGTTAAGGCGGGCCCGAGCAAAATGGTGTGCGGAGCTTGGCTGCATTGCTGCATTTCTCATCTGAACCGGGTTGCTTCCAGCTGTACGTCGGTCAGGCTGCCAGCGTTAGGACACGGGCATGATCCGGACTCCTACAACTATCATTGTTGGCGCTGGCGCGAGTAGCGAGTTGGGTTTTCCGCTCGGCGGGAGTCTGCTGAGCGAGATCGCCTCTATGGTCGATTTCCGCACCAACGGCAGTTATCGCTATTCGAGCGCCGACAATGGCCAGCTTTACGAGGAGCTTCAACGGATAGCCGCCGCCGATCCCCAGCGGTGGCAGCCCTACAACCTAGCTGCTCGCCGTATTGTAGGGGCCGCGCCTATGGCGGCGTCGATCGACAATCTCATTCATCAAAACAATGACAGCAAACATGTGGAGATCGTCGCTAAAATCGCAATCGCCGAAGCTATCCTTCGGTATGAACGGGAAAGCCCACTGTATAACAGGGACGATCCATTCACGGTCCCGGATAATGCGCTAGACAATTCATGGTTGCTGCCGTTCGGTCGCATCCTCACAACCGATTTGCAGAAGACCGATGTCGGACGCATCTTTGACGCACTTACGATCATCACATTCAACTATGATCGCACGATTGAGCGGGCTTTGCCTCACATTCTGACGCAATCCTACGGAATGTCGCTGAGCGAAGCTCAGGATATCGTTAGGAAGAAGTTGCGGATATTTCATCCATACGGTCAGGTCGGATATCTCGATTGGTTCAAAGAGGACGGCGATGTCGAGGTTGGCTACGGCAGGGATGGGTTTGGTCGTTTCAATGAGATCATCGGCGATTTGAAGACATTCACGGAGCAGATGAACGAAGAGGCTGAGCAGGTAACGAAGATCAGGGAAGCGGTTCAACAAGCCCAAAAAATCGTGTTCATCGGTTTCGGCTATCACGATCAGAACATGACACTCTTGCGCCACCCGAAGTTCAACGCCCAAGCGCACGCCATGTTAGGGACGATCTACAAGGAACCAGAACCGATTGTCATGGCGATCAGGGGCGCTCTCTCGAACACCTTCTGGCACGCGACGGGGGTAACAGCTTCGCCCTATCTAGAGGACAAGCCTTGCAAGGATTTCCTCAACCAATGGCGTCGTCAGATTATGGGCTGATGGTCTAACGGTGCGTTATGTCAGCCGCATTCGTAGCTGAAGCTGCCGCCATCCCACCTTTGCCTGAAAGGCAGACCTGGATCGCGGCATTCGCGAATAAACAGTCGCCCACCATGCGCTCCAGTTATACCTACGGTTCCTCCCGGCCCAGCATCGTCAGAACCGAACTGATTGTTTTCGCACCGCATCGCGTCTGCCCAGCTAGACTGGCTTACATTTGTCCAACAAAATGTGAAATGAACCCTGAAGGAGCAACGGTTAGACACGGGCGTGATGCCCTGCATCCCGGGTGATCCTGATGGACTAATACAGCCCCCAACTTTGTAATCTGGTGGCGGTGTTTTGTCGCCGACTGCCATACTGGCATTTGGCGAAGCAAGGGAGTTGCGATTGGTCCAACCGCCGCTTGAGCTTGGATTCGCAGCGGAAGATGAAGCATAGCCAGAGTTGCTACCCATAGCATAAGTTGAGGCGGGTCTCTGTGCGACCGGGGGCTGTCTCTCTGGAACGGGCTGGTGCCTTGCGGCAAGTTGGGATGCAAAAGCGGCAGTGACATCCGCCAATGTAGGAGTTGGGACCATCCGGGACGGTTCCGGTGGGGGTTCGTCCTCGCTTTCCGCTCTCGCAGACTCAGCTGGGTGACTCTCGTTGTATTGTGCTATGACAGTTGCAGCGGGGGCTATGCCAAAGGAGTTATTCGGACCACTTTTGTAGTCCGTGATCATCGACCGCAGTTGAGAGGAATTGCGGATTTTGATGTGATCCACCTGAGTGACATAGGCCCCCACCCAGTTCGGAAGCGGCGCGGCATCTATAAGGACGCCGTATTTAGTGTCGTGAAAACGCAACTGCGGCGCAATCGAGGCAAGCCAGCTTTTCTCCGCGTCCTGCTTTTCGAAGGTGGGTTTCAACTCCGGGCGCTCGATAAGCGCTTGGCGCGTCGTGTATTCCTTGGCGAGGTCAATATACCGGATTGACGTATCAAGATCATCTGGCCGAGCATTGCTCGTGCGCGCAATCTTCATATAAAGATCGGCCACCTTCGTGTAGAGGTCGGAGAGATTCTTACACGCCTCAGCCGACCTTTTCTGTGTGCATTCCGGTATCCAAGCATCACCTCCGTGGGCAATTTGGTCCAGTTTCAAATGCAGGTCAGAGGGTGGTTGCGCGTGAGCGAAACCTGACAAGGCTAGACCAGAGGCCGCGACAACACCTTCGGCGAAGCGCATGAACATTCCCCTTGTTCAAAAGGCTTACGCATACAGAGTGCCGAGGCGACTCACAGGTCACAGACTGTAGCCCCCAACCTGAATAGGGCCAATATGGGGCCGAAAGGTCTCGTTCAGGTCGAAAGGTGGCGCGAAAAAAAACGATCAGCCGAGCGACGCATCAGGGATAGAGGCTCGCCTATGCGATTAATGTGCGGCCTTTCACGGTGTGTGCATTTTCAATGACGACGATGCGCTTCTTGCGCCGGGCATATCGGCGGATTTTATTTGCAGTTGAGGCACTAAAGCGGGCCAAACTGGAATCGAGCAGGCGGCACGAATATTATAAAATCCGTTATAGGTGTGACGTTTCCCTCGTAAAATCATAGGTGCGTTCGCATTCGTAATGCGGGGGTCGCAGGTTCGAGTCCTGCAAGCGGCACCAGGCCTTCCAGACAATCCGGGAATCTTCCGCAAGGCCGCCATCATCGGGCTCACTCCGCTGCGACCAGTTGCCCACTGGGCGCGGGTTTGCGGCAGAACCACACGACGGCGATCATCGCGACGGCGAGGAGCGCGCTGACCCAGAACAGCTCCAGCGACGACAGCAGATAGGCCTGGTTGACGAGCTGCCGATAGACCGAGCCAGCCGCCTGGAGCGGGGACTGGCCATAGGATTGAAGCTGCTCGATGGCGCTGCGATAGAGTGGCGAAAGCGGGCTGCTCGCCTCGCTTAGCCGCGCCTGGTGCAACGCCTCGCGCCGGTCCCAGTAAGTGGTGATGATCGAAGCCGCGAAGCTGCCCGCGGTGATCCGCGCGAAGTTGGAGAGTCCGCTCGCCGCCGGCACGCCCTCGGGCGGGATGCCGTCCAGCAGGATGGTCAACAGTGGCACGAAGAAGATGCTAAGGCCCAGACCCTGCAGCGCCAGCGGCGCGGCGAGCACGAAGAAGCTCGCGTCAGGGGTGAACTGCGCGCGCATCCAGAATGATCCGCCGAGGCACAGAAAGGCCAAAGTGGCGAGCCAGCGCGCGTCGAGCTTCAGCTTGCCGACGAACGGTCCGGCGAGCACCGCCATCACGCCCGAAGGTGCGGCGACGAGCCCGGCCCAAGTGGCGTTGTAGCCCTGGTATTCCTGCAGCCACAGCGGCAGGAGCAGGTTGTTGGCGAAGAACAGCGCATAGCCGAGGCAGAGCGCCAGCGTGCCGAGCACGAAATTGCAGCGCTTGAAGAAGGAGAGATCGACCACGGGCCGCTGCTCGGTCGCTTCCCAGATGAGCCAGGCCGCGAAGCCGATCACGGTGCCGATCGCCAGCGTCACGATCAGTCCGTTGTTGAACCAGTCGCGATCCTTGCCGAGATCCAGCATCGTCTGCAGGCTGAACACCCAGAAGGCGAGCAGCGCGAGGCCGACCGTGTCGATCGGCAGCTTGCGGGTCGGCGTCTCGCGATCATGCAGGTGACGCCATGTCAGGCTGGCGGTGACGAGACCGAAGGGCACGTTGATCAGGAAGATCCAGCCCCAGAAATAATTATCCGAAATATAGCCGCCGAGCACCGGGCCGAGCGCAGGCGCCGCCAGCGTCGTCATCGACCAAATCGAGAGCGCGGTGCCGCGCTTGTGCGGCGGGAAGATCGACAGCAGCAGCGCCTGACTGCCCGGGATCATCGGCCCCGAAACGCCGCCCTGCAGAATGCGGAAGAGGATCAGCGAAGGGAGGTCCCAGGCCAGGCCGCAGAGCAGCGACGCGATGGTGAAAGCGATCACGGAAGCGGTAAACGTCCGCACCACGCCGAACCGCCCCATCAGCCAGCCGGTGAGCGGCACCGTCACGCCGTTGGCGACGGCGAACGACGTGATGATCCAGGTGCCGCTGTCCGTGCTGACGCCAAGATTGCCGGAAATGGTCGGCAGCGAGACATTGGCGATGGTGCCGTCCAGCACCTGCATGAAGGTTCCCAGCGCCAGCGCCACCGCGGCGATGCCGAGTGCCGCGCCTTTGAGCGGCGCCGGCTGCGCCGCCGTCACCGGACCGCTCCCATGTTGCGGGCGATGATCCGGCGGATCAGTGCCTCGACCTCAGGCCCGCCATCGACCACTTGTTGCGTGCCGCCCGCGGGCGGAGCGCTGCCGGCCACGACCGGCCCCGCCTTGTTGCTGGTGTCGACGGTGACCGTCGCCGAAAGGCCGACTCGCAGCGGATTGCGGGCTAGCTCCTGCGGATCGAGCGCAATGCGGACCGGCACGCGCTGGACGATCTTGATCCAGTTGCCCGACGCGTTCTGGGGCGGCAGCAGGGAGAAGGCGTTGCCCGAGCCCGCCCCCAGGCCCAGCACCTTGCCGTGAAAGACCACGGCGCGGCCGTAGATGTCGGCCTTGATCGCGACCGGCTGGCCGACCCGCATGTCCTGAAGCTGGGTTTCGCGGAAGTTGGCGTCGACCCAGAGGCTGTCGAGCGGCACGACCGACATCAGCGGCGTGCCCGGCGCGACGCGCTGGCCAAGCTGGACAGTGCGCTGCGCCACCACGCCCGAAACCGGCGCCTCGATATTCATATAGGCGCGGCTGATCGCGGCGCGGCGCACTTGCGCAATGGCCGCTAGGACCGCGGGATTGTCATAGACGCTGGTGCCGGCGACGGCGCTTGCCGCCTGCGCGCGCTTCGCCTCGGCCAGTCGCAACTTCGCCTGGTTCACCGAGACGGCGTCGCCGGCATGGCTGACTTCTTCGGTCGAAACCGCGCCTTCGGAGGCAGCGGCCTGGCGGCGCACAAAGTCATTGCGCGCCTTGCCCAGATCGGCCGCGGACGACAGGATTTCCGCCGAGGCCTCGTCCACCGCCGCGCGCTGGGAGCGAAAGCCGCGGACCGCCGACCCAAGCTGCGCCTCGGCCGAAGCCAAGGCCACGTCTTCCGTCGCAGGGTCGAGATCGATCAGCGGTGCGCCGCGGTTCACATGCTGGGTGTTGTCCGCATGCAGCGCGATGACCGTGCCGCCCTCGCGGGTGGTGATCGAAACGATGTTGCCGCCGACGTAGGCGTCGTCGGTCGTCTCGCTCGGCGCCGCGAGCAGTCGCATCGCCGCATAGGCGAGAATGGCAATCGCGACGGCGGCGCCGAGCAGCAGGAAGCCGAGCCGTCGCTTGCGGGACTTGGCCGTCGCCTCCAGCTCTTCGATGGCTATGGTGGGGGTTTGGGCGTTCATTGCAGGCTTCCCTGAATTGCATTTCCGAGCGGCCGGGCGGGATCGAATCCGCCGCCCAGCGCCGCGACGAGCTGGATGCGGCTGATCAGCGATCCGGCCTGAAGATTGACGAGGTCCTGCTCCGCTTCGAGCAGACGGAAGCCGGAATCGATCGCGTCGAGCTGCGAGCCGAGGCCCGTGCGGATACGCACCTGGTCCAGCCGCACCGTATCGCGCAGGCCGGCGACGACGCGGCCTTGCGCGGCTACGTCCTCGTCCGCCGAATGAACGCTGGTCGCGGCGTCGGCGGCGTCGCGAACCGCGCCCAGCACGGCCTCGTTGTAGCTTGCGACCGCGCCGTCGAGATCGGCGGTCGCCTGGCGGTATTGCGCCTTCAGCTTGCCGCCTTCGAAAATGGGAATGTGGATCGCGACGCCACCCCCGCCTTGCAGCGCGCCTGCGGTGAACAGGCTGCCGAACCCGAGCGCGGACAGACCGACCAGCGCCTGCAGATTGACGTTGGGGAGAAAGTCCGCCGTTGCGACGGCGCGGCCCTGCACCGCGGCGTCGATCCGCGCCTGGCCGGCGAGCAGGTCGGGGCGGCGGCCGAGCAGATCCACCGGCAGGATAGCGGGCACGGCGGGCGCCGTGTCGAGCGCCAGGCTCGGAGCGGTGATCGAGGCATAGAAGTCCGCGCCGCGCCCGGCCAAAGCGGCGAGCGCATGGATGAGAAGGTCGCGCTGCTTCTCGGCGCGCGTTTTTGCCTGTTCGGCCTCGGCCAGCAGCGTTTCGGCCTGGCGCAGCTCGAACTCGTTCGAAAGCCCCGTCCGGATCCGCGACTGGACGAACCGCAACGAGCTTTGGCGGGTGGCGACGAAGCCGTCGGCGACCGCGATCAGCCGGTTCGCCCGCGCCAGCCCGACATAAGTCTGGGCGACCGAGGTGGAGATGGCGAGCCGCGCCGCTGCCGCGTCGAACCGGGCAGCATCGGCATTGGCCGAGGCCTGCCGCACCGCCGAGCGCTGACGACCGAACAGATCGAGGTCCCAGCTCAGCGCGCCCTGCACGGCGGAAATGGTCTGGCCGGTGCCGCCGAAAGGCGGCGGGATCAGCGATTTGTCGCTCAGCCGCTCGCGCACCACGCTGCCATCGGCGTCGACATGCGGGAGCTGATCGGCGTGGCGCACCTGCACCAATGCTTCGGCGGCGCGGAGCCGTGCCAACGCGCCGTCCAGCGTCGGATTGCCGGCCAGCGCCATCTCCTCGAGACGATCGAGCTGCGGGTCGCCGTAAGCGATCCACCAGGCCGCATCGATCGGGGCCCCCGGCCCGCCTAGGCCAAGCGTGCTTGCCTGCACCTGCGCAACCTGCGGCTCGACGTGCGGAAAAGCGGCGCACCCGGCGAGCAGCGAGGCGATGAGCCCCGCCAGCGCGCTCTTCGTCGCCCGGATCACCACGGCACCGACGCCTCTCGCAAGGCTTCCACATAGGCGCGCAACCGCAGCAGCTCTTCCTGGATCGGGGCAAGCTGGCGCGCGACGATCCATTCGATCCCGCCTTCGAGCGCGCGCTCTTCGGCTTTCGAGATTTTCGAGCTCGGCGCTTTCATGTGAATCTCCCACCTTGCGCCACGCATCGTGGCGTTTCGTGGCGGGGATGTAGAAAGTCGGTCTCTCGCCCGGCAGCCGCCGAAACCGGAAGGCAGCCTCTCGCGCGCCGTTAGGCTCTCGAACCTCGATAGGGTTCTTCCCGATCTCGCCGGCTACCGCCTCTCGATCGCCTCAGCCATTCCGCCGCCGAGGTCGCAATCGCGCGCCTCTCATGGAAATGGAGACAGAAATGGCCACCGCCTTCGAGCCCGCGCCGTACAATCCGGTTCCGGACTCCAAAGCGTTCGATCGAGCGACGGCTTTGGCCGAGTTCCGGCACAACATGAAGCTGATCTCGATCGGCGCCGTCCTGATGGTGATCGGAGCGCTGGGCTATCTTTGGCTATTCGACGCGTTGAACGCAGTCACCTTCGTCGCGGTCGCGCTCGGCGTTTTCCTGTCCGTGCTGATCGGCTGCGGCCTCTTCGCCGCGGCGTTCTTCAGCGACAAGAGCGGGGTAGATCAGCAGGTCGCGGACGCCAGCCGGTCGGCCCTTGCTCTCACTCCGCCACTTGCGGACTGAACTCGTTCAGATCCTGCAGCGCGCTTCGCAGGCGCGGCGTCATCCAGTCCAGGAACGCGCGCACTTTCAACGGCAGCAGACCCTGGCGCGCATAGACCAGATGGATGGGGTATGTGTGCACGTCGAAAGGCTCGAGAATATTGACGAGCGCGCCGGATCGCAGCTCCTCGGCGAGCTGGTAGCTTGGCGCCCGGGTGATGCCCATTCCCTGCACCGCGGCCGCCACCGCCGCCGTGCTCGTATTCGTGCAAACCCTTCCGTTCGGCCTGACCTGGATTGCGCGGTCCTTGCACCGATAGGTCCAGACCCCTTCGTTCAATGGCGTGAACAGGACGGCGTCGTGATCGGCGAGGTCGTCGGGGTGCTTGGGCCGGCCCCTTCGCGCAAGATAGTCGGGGCTCGCGCAGGTCAGCAGATTGAACTCGCCGACCTTGATCGCGACCAGAGAGCTGTCGGCCAGATCGCCCAGCCTGACGCCCACATCGACATGCTCCTCGACCAGGTTCACGAGGCGATCGAGGGATAGCACGTTGAGCGTGATCTCGGGATGTTCGACGAGGAATTGATAGGCGAGGGGCAAGGCGCGACCGCGTCCGAACGCCATCGGCACCGTGATCGTCAGCGTTCCGCGCGGGACCTTGTACTCGCCCGAAGCGCGCAGCTCCGCATCCTTGATCTGGGCGACGATATTGCGCGCCGCCTCGACATAATCGCGGCCGGCATCGGTCAACTGAACGTTGCGGCTGGTGCGAATAAGCAGCCGCGTGCCGAGCAGGCGCTCGAGATCGGCGACCTTCCGGCTGACGCTCGGCAGCGGCGCATTCAACTTGCGGCTTCCCGCGGACAGGCTGCCGGCATCGACGACAGCCAGCAACACCTGCATCGCGTCGAGACGGTCCATGCACCCCCCTTCGTTCTCCTGCCGGATCATAGCTCCATGCGTTCTCGGCTCAAAGGGAAAGGCAGTGGTCCGGAGCGCACATCCCGCGCACGCTCCGGCTCTGGAGCAGGCATATATGAGGCCAATACGTTCAGGCGGCCGCCCGATAGCGGGCAGCGGGAGCAGCGTTCGAAAGCTTGCCGATCATCGCCTGACGGGCGGTTTCGTAGCTGTCGAAGAGCTGCTTTTCCTGAAGCGAGGGAATGGTGACAAACTCGCCCTGATCGAGCCCGACCAGCGCTGCGTCGACCAGATCGTCGCCTGTCATCACGATTTCGCTCGGCAGTAGTTCGACCGGCCGACCGGCCGCGGCCCAGAATTCGGTCGCAGTGGCGCCGGGAAGCACGACCTGCACATGCACGCCTGTGCCATCGAGCTCGTGCCGCAGGTTCTGGCTGAACGCCACCACGAATGCCTTGGTCCCGCCATAGACGCCGTTCAGCACCTCGGGATTGATTGCGACGATCGACGCGATGTTGACGATCGTTCCCGAGCCGCGCGCGACGAATTCCGGCGCAGCCGCATAGGTGAGGCGGGTGAGGGCAGTGACGTTGAGCGCGATCATCGCGGTCATCTGATCGACATCGGATTCGAACAGGGTGAGGGCGCCGCCAAGCCCTGCATTGTTGACGAGCATGGTGACGTCGGGCGTGTCCTTCAGAAAGGCTTCGACGCGGGCGAGATCGGCCGCATCGCCCAGATCGGCCGGAAGCAGATCGACCTTGCGGCCCGTGGTGGACCGGATGCGGTCGGCGACCTGCGCCAGCCTGTCGGCGCTGCGCGCGACGAGCACGAGATCATAGCCGCGCCTGGCGAGGCGATCGGCAAAGACCGCCCCAATCCCGCTCGATGCGCCGGTGATGACGGCAGTTCCTTTGGTCGTTTCCATTTCGATGACTCCTCATGATCTGCGAGGCGTCACCTCCGGCAACGTCCCGCAACGCCGGCTGATCTATGAGCAGGGAACGAGCGGCAGCAGATCGTCAGACTGACAGCCAGCCTATCGCCAACTGATAGGCTGCCGGCGACGCATCCGGGGGATGAGCCTGTACGCTGACGCGCAATGGCGTGCTCGCACGCGAAACGCTGGCTCCCCGGGCCTGATTCGAACAGGCGGCCGTCCGATTAACAGTCGGATGCTCTACCGCTGAGCTACCGGGGAATGCCGAGCGAGGCCGGGCCTATAGCAAGGCTTGTCGCCATTGCAAGCGGTTGCGACGCGGTTCAGGCGATGAACTGTTCCATCGTGATGCGGTCATCGAGCGCGTGCTCCGGATCGAACATCAGGCAGAGCGTCTGGCCGCGGTCGATCGCCACCTGCACCGTCGCCACGTCGCGGACTTCGCGCTGGTCGGCGACCGCACTGACCGGACGCTTGACGGGCTCCAGCACGCGGAACTCGACGGTGGCGCTGTCCGGCAGGATCGCGCCGCGCCAGCGCCGGGGCCGGAAGGGACTGATCGGCGTCAGCGCGTGTAGCGAGGAGCCGAGCGGTAGGATTGGGCCGTTCGCGCTGAGATTATAGGCAGTCGAGCCCGCCGGCGTCGCCACAAGCACGCCGTCGCAGACCAGCTCGTCGAGCACGATGCGATCGCTGACCGTCACTTCCAGCTTGGCCGTTTGGCGCGTTTCGCGGAGCAGCGAGACCTCGTTGATCGCGGGCAGCACGACGGTCTGACCATCAATCGTGGTCGCTTCCATTCGGAGCGGCGAGACTACGAACCGCCTTGCCCGCGCCAGCCGTTCGTCGAGGCGTTCTAGACTCCAGTGATTCATCAGGAAGCCGACCGTACCCAGGTTCATGCCATAGACGGGCACGATCCGGCGGCGCTCCAGCATCGCATGCAGTGTCTGCAGCATGAAGCCGTCGCCGCCCAAGGCGACGATCAGGTCGGCGTCCTCCACCGGCACCCAGTCGTAGCGCCGGCGCAGCTCGCGCTCGGCCTCGAAAGCGGGTTCGACAGTGGAGGCGACCAGCGCGCGTTTGAGGCTCATCCGCCGGTGACGCTCATGTGACGGGAAACGGCCGGCGTGCCGATGTGGAAGTCGTGCGCCTTGGGTTTGATCCGCATCGCTTCATCGAGCGCTGCATCAAGCGCGCCGACCCCTCCGCCACGCAGCGCCGCTTTCAGGTCGACCGATGCCGATTGGCCGAGGCACAGATACAGTCTGCCTTCCGCCGTCAGCCGCACTCGGTTGCAGGTTTCGCAGAAATTATGGGTGAGCGGCGAGATGAAGCCGATATGGGTGCCCAACTCCTTGGCAAAGACATAGCGCGACGGGCCGCCGGTTCTCCGGTCGGACGGCGTCAGCGTGAAGCGCCTCGCCAGCTGCTCGCGCACGAAAGTGAGGGGCAGGAAGCGATCGGTCCGGTCGTCCTCGATCACGCCCAGCGGCATGGTCTCGATGATCGACAGATCGAAGCCCTGTCCGCCGCACCACTCCGCCATTCCTACGAACTCGTCGTCGTTCAGCCCCTTGAGCGCGACCATGTTGATCTTGATCGCGAGGCCGACAGCCTTGGCGGCGGCGATGCCGGCCATCACGTCGTCGAACGCATCCCGGCGCGCGATATGGGCGAAGCGGGCGCGGTCGAGCGTGTCGAGGCTGACGTTGATCCGCCGGATGCCGGCCGCGGCCAGCTCCTCCGCGGCCTCGGTGAGCCGCGCGCCATTGGTGGTGAGGGTCAGTTCGTTCAGGCCATCGCCGATCCGCCGCCCGATGCGGTGAGCCAGCTCCGGCAGGCCGCGCCGCACCAGAGGCTCGCCCCCGGTCAGCCGCACCTTGGTGACGCCGCGATCGACGAATGCGTCGACGATCAGCGCCAGCTCTTCGAGGGTCAGCAGCTCGCGGCGCGGCAGAAAGCTCATCGCTTCCGCCATGCAGTATCGGCAGCGGAAATCGCAGCGATCCGTCACCGATACGCGCAGATAGGTCACGCGCCGGCCGAAGCTGTCGACTAGCCTGGGCGGGGGTGCATGGTCGGCGGCGCGCATAGCCATATGCTTATTTACCGTGGTTCCGCGCCGCAAGCCATTGGCGAAAGCGGCAATGGCGCTAGAATGGGCTGGATGGGGGAACGTGCCTTCGACGAGCAGAGTGCCGGCCTTCCCGCCGAAGCGGCGTCGCTGTTCATCCTGTCGTTCCGGCACCGCGACGAATTGCTGGAAGCGGCGGGCCGCGGCGGCTGGCGCGCGATCGCGGCGCGGCGGGCAGGGGACGTCGAGCGCCGCTTCATAGCGAGCGGAGCCGGGCTGCTGATCGTCGACGGGCGCGGCGCGTTCGACGAAGCGATCGGCGCGATCCGCGCGCTCGCCGACGCGGCCGAGGCGAACGCAGCGGCGCTGGTCGCGCTACTTTCCCGCAACGACGTGCCACGGCTGGGCGAGGTCTATGCTGCCGGCGCCACGCACTACCTGGCCAGCCCGTTCGGAGAGTCCGAATTGCTCCAGGCGCTGCGCTTTGCCGCCCGGCACACGCAGCGGCTCGGCGGCGGGGCGATCAGCCGGCCGGCCTTGCGCCAGGCTGAGGCGATGAGCTGGAGTTTCGACGCCGGCGGCCTGACCCTCAGCCCGTCCTTGCGTGCACGGTTCGGTCTCAGCGAGAGGCCGCTGACCCCGGCGCGCGGATACCGGCTGCTCGGGCGTCCCGACCGCCGCGCGGCCCGCGCCGCGCGCGGACGGCTCAAGGCTGGCTATGGCTCGACCGCTTTCTCGCATCTGCTGCCCGATGGAACCCGCGTGGCGCATCACCTGATGATGACGGGCGGCGAAGCGAGCGGCATGATCGAGCCCCTCGATCGCGAGGCGCCGCTGCCGCTTCATCGCGATCCGCTGACGGGTCTGCCCGACGGCGCCGCGGCGCGGCGCTGGCTTTCATCGCAGCTCGCGACGCACGCTCCCCTGGGCGTGCTGCTCGTCGGCCTCAGCCGCTTGCCGATAGCCAACAGCATGTACGGACGCGCCGGCGGCGACGCGCTGATCCAGGCGGCGGGGCGACGGATCGAAGCAGCGGCACGCGAACGAGATTCCAAGGCCTGGGTCGCGCGGCTAGCCGGCACGGAATTCCTGGTCGGGCTGCCGAAGACGGATGCCGGGCAGGTGAGCCAAGCCGCCGAGCGGATCGTCGCCGCCGTCGAACGGCGCGTGGCGCTGGCGGACGGCGCGAAGCTGGGCGCCGACGTCGGCGGCGTGGTCGCCGGCGATGAGGACGCGGGCGCGCTGCTGCGCCGGGCCAGCGCCGCGCTTGCAGAAGCGCGTGAGACGCCGGGAAGCGCAATCCGCCTGCTCGAAACGGGGGCTTCGCGGGCGGCAGAGCGCTCGCAACAGCTCGCCGCCGAGATCCAGCGGGCTATGGACAATGGCGAGATCGACGTGCTGTTCCAGCCGCAGGTTCGGATCGCAGAGGGGCGCATCGTCGGTGTCGAGGCGCTGGCGCGCTGGAATCACCCGCAGCTTGGCGAACTCGGCGCCCAGGCGCTGTTCGGCGCCGCCGAACGCGCCGACCTGTCCGGGCCGCTTTCCGATCTGGTGCAGCGCTGTGCCCTGGAAGCGGCGGCGGCGTGGCCGGCAGAGCTCGCCGACCTCCGGCTATCGGTGAACGTGACCGCGGCCGATCTGGCGCAGCGCGGCTTCGTCGACGCTATGCTCGCCCGCATCGACAGCAGCGGCTTCGCGCGCGAGCGCGTGACCGCGGAAGTGACGGAGGAGGGGCTGATCGAGGATCTGGGCGTCGCCGCCGCCGCCCTTGCCGAGCTGCGCCGGGCCGGCTGCCGGGTCGCAGTCGACGATTTCGGCACCGGCTATTCCAGCCTGGCCTATCTGAAGGCGTTGCCGCTCGACTATCTGAAGCTCGATCGGCGGCTGAGCCAGGACATTGCCGGCAGCCCCCGCGACCGGGTGGTGGTGCGCGGCGTCATCGACATGGCCCGCGCGCTGGGCCTCGGCGTGATCGCGGAAGGCGTGGAGACCGAAGAGCAGCTCGCCCTGCTCGCGGCGGAAGGCTGCACGCTATACCAGGGCTTCCTGTGCTCCGAGCCGGTGGGTGTGGCGGAGCTCGTCGCGCTGGTAGCGTCCAAATGAGCGCGAGGCCGATTGCCTGCCGCAAAGGTGACAAAGGTGCACGGCACCGGGCTGTATTCGTCACCTTCGACGGTTGGATTTACAGGCTGACTTGCTCGGCATCTCGACGGTTCAAACAAGCCGGCGAATGCGGCCGACTTCGGGCGTATCAAAAGCTCAGCGGTGTAGGACAGCGGAATGTCCGCTTCGACCCATCGCGGACGTGCGCCCTCTCCCCTTGCGGGAGAGGGAGGGGCCCGCTCGCGAAGCGAGTGGGAGGGTGAGGGGGAAACTCCTCAGCTGCCGAGCTTCCCCCTCACCCCGCTCGCGCCAAGGCGCGAGTCGCCCTCTCCCGCAAGGGGAGAGGGGCACGTGGCCGCATGCCACCCATTGCAGACATTCCCACATTCACATGCGGTGAGACGCTTCTGATCCGGCGCAGCTAAGCATTCGCGGTCTTAGGCAAAAAGCCCTTCGCCGGGAGGGGCCGGCGAAGGGCGGGGGAGGCTCTGGATTTTCTCAGGCCGGGAGGATCGTGCGGGCCCGGCGGCGCAGGGCGGCGCCGATCAGGCCGAAGCCGGCGATCAGCATTGCCCAGATCTTCGGTTCCGGAATGGCGGCGACTTGCTGGGCGGCGAAGCCGGGCACATCGGCATCGGTGAAGCCATAGACGAAGAACTGGTTGGTGCCGGCAACGCCCGGGACGAAGTCGTTGTCGTTGGCGATGAACAACGTGTGATAGAGGGTGCCGTTCAGCGTCACGTCCTGGCCGACCGCCATGCCTTCGATCTTGACAGGCACGTTGGCGCCGGTCACGCCGGCCGCGCCGAGCGTCGCGACCACATCCAGGAACGGTGACGCCGGCTTGGCGACGGCGGCGGCTGCCGCGGCGGCGCCGGTAAGGTTGGTGATGTCGGCCGCGCCGGCGATGTCTATTTTGAAGATCTGCTTCACCTTGGCGGTCGATCCGTCGCCCAGGCCCTTGCCGTCGCGTTCGTCGACCAGGAACGTATGGTCGTTCAGCGCGACGATCTCGCTCACACCCGATCCGGTGGTGAGGTTGTAGCCATATTCGTGCGTCGCGCCGGTCGCGATGTCGACGGTGACGATGCGCAGCAGCTTGCCAGTGGCGGGGTCGGCCGCGTCCTGGATCAGCGGCGCCTGCATGATGCCGACCAGCGTCTTGCCGTCGGGCGTGATCGCCAGGCCTTCCATGCCCTTGTTCGCGACGCGGCCCGAGGTGTTGCCGCTGATTTCCGTGTCGCCCTTGGGCGACAGGTTGGCGACGTCCAGGTTCGCCGGCAGCGTGAAGGTCTTGATGAGCTGACCCGTGCGGCGGTCGAACTGGCGGACATAGGGGCCGTATTCGTCGGACACGAACACGCTGTTGCCATCGTTGGAAACGCGGATGCCTTCCGGATCGAAGCGGGCGTTGTCGGGATTGCCCGAGTTGCCGTCGCCGAAATTGTCGGAACGGCCAGTGAAGTAATAGGTGTTCGCGGTGTTGTTGGCGGGGGCGCCCGAACCGAGCCCCAGCCCAGCGCCGGTGCCGTAGGTCAGCGCGGTCGGGCTGGACAGCAAGGTCGTCTTGTAAAGCAGCGTCGAGAGCGAGAAGGGGAGCGGAGAACCGGCCGCGTTCTGCACCAGCTGCAGGTCGAGCGTCTGGAAGCGGCTGATGTACGATGTCGTGTCGTCGACCGCGCTATTGTAGCTGACCGCGTTCGGTCCGCGGTCGGGCGTGGCGAGGAAGGTCGTGCCGCCCGCATAGGCGAGTGCCGAGCCCATGCCGCCCAGGATGTTCGCGGCGACGCCGTTCTCCAGCGTGCCGGTCAGGCCGGACAGGTCCTTGCCGATGCCGGCACTGCTGCCGTCGATGCTGCCTTTGGCGAGCAGAATCACATTTGCCTGCGCGGCCGTTCCCAACAGCGCGGTCGCCGCGACCGCGGCATAGATTGCACGACGCATTTCGTTTCACCCCTTGTTGAAAGCCGACCCGCCCGATCGGGTTAACGACTCGTCAACCGGGCTAGGGGTGATTCATGACGGAGGCGTTTCGGTTGCGTGTCAGGGATGTTTCCGGATCGTGACACGCTCTCCATTTTGGCGGGCGACGCCCCATATCGGGACGGATGATGCAAGCCGATCTCTTTGCCGACGCCGTTCCTGCCGGGTTTCGACAGCAGGCAAACTTTGTTTCCGCGGCCGAGGAAGCGAACCTCATTGCGCGCATCGACGCGGAGGGTCTTGCGCCCTTCCGCTTCCAGGGCTGGCTCGGCAAGCGGCTGACCCACTCGTTCGGCTGGGCCTATGATTTCGACCGCGCGCGCCTGCACCCTGCCGAACCCTTTCCCGACTGGCTGCTGCCGGTGCGCGATCGGGCGGCGGCGTTCGCGGGCTTGCCGGCGGACGCCTTCGTGCAGGCGCTGCTGATCCGCTACGATCCGGGCGCGGGCATCGGCTGGCACAAGGACCGGCCGGCCTTCGAGCATGTCGTCGGCGTTTCGCTCGGCGCAGCCTGCGACCTTCGCCTGCGCCGCCGCCATGCCGGCGGCTTCGACCGCGTCTCGGTGCCCCTCGCGCCCCGCTCGGCCTATCATCTGGCGGGCGAGGCGCGCCACGGCTGGGAGCACAGCATCGTGCCGATGGCCGAAACCCGCTGGTCGATCACGTTCCGCAGCCTCGCATCCTAAGCTGCGAGCTTCGCCAACCCCCTTGAGAGCTGCAGCGCGCCGTTGAGCCGTTGCTTGGGGTTCGCCCAGTCGCGCGCAATGACCAGCTTCGAATCCGGCCGCAGCTTCGCGCTTTCGCCGATCTTCTGCACATAGCCGAGCAGCGCCGGCACGTCGGGCGGTGTGTCATTGTGGAATGTGACGACCGCGCCGCGCGGGCCGGTCTCGATCTTCGCCACGCATGCCTTGCGGGCATTGAGCTTCACCTCGATCAACCGGATCAAATTCTCCGTCGGTGCGGGCAGCTTGCCGAACCGGTCGATCAGCTCGGCGGCAAAGCCTTCGATCTGCTCGGGCGAATCGAGTTCGTTGATGCGGCGATACAGGCCCATGCGCAGGTCGAGATCCGGGACATAATCCTCCGGGATCATCACCGGCACGTCGACGGTGATGGTCGGCGAGAATTCGTCGCGCGCCAGCTCGTCGCGCCGCCCGCCCATCTTCGCCTCGGTGATCGCCTCTTCCAGCATCGATTGGTAGAGTTCGAAGCCGACTTCTTTGATATGGCCCGATTGCTCGTCGCCGAGCAGGTTGCCGGCGCCGCGAATGTCGAGGTCGTGGCTGGCGAGCTGGAAGCCCGCGCCCAGGCTGTCGAGATCGGACAGGATCTTGAGCCGTTTTTCCGCCGTGTCGGTGATCGACGTGTCTGCGGGTGTCGTCAGATAGGCATAGGCCCTGATCTTGCCGCGCCCGACCCGGCCACGGAGCTGATAGAGTTGGGCGAGGCCGAACCGGTCGCCGCGATGCACGATCAGCGTGTTGGCGCTGGGGATGTCGAGGCCGCTCTCGACGATCGTGGTCGAGAGCAGCACATCGTAGCGCTTGTCGTAGAAGGCCGACATGCGCTCCTCGACCTCGGTCGGCGCCATCTGGCCGTGCGCGACGACGTAGCGGATTTCGGGCACTTCCTCGCGCAGGAACTCTTCGATCTCCGGAAGGTCGGCGATTCGGGGCGTGACGAAATAGCTCTGGCCGCCGCGATAATGCTCGCGCAGCAGCGCCTCGCGCAGCACCACCGGGTCCCAGGGCATGACGTAGGTGCGCACGGCCAGCCGGTCGACCGGCGGGGTCTGGATGACGGACAGCTCGCGCAGGCCCGACATCGCCATTTGCAAGGTGCGCGGAATCGGCGTCGCGGTCAGCGTGAGCTGGTGCACATCGGTCTTCAGCGCCTTCAGCCGCTCCTTGTGGGTGACGCCGAAGCGCTGCTCCTCGTCCACGATCACCAGGCCCAGCCGTTTGAACTCGATGCCTTTCGCCAGAATCGCGTGGGTGCCGATGACGATGTCGATCTTGCCCTCGGCGAGTCCCTGCTTCGTGTCCTTTGCTTCCTTAGGCGGAACGAGGCGGGAGAGGCGGCCGATATTGAGCGGGAAGCCCTGAAACCGCTCGGTGAAGGTGTTGTAGTGCTGGCGGGCGAGGAGCGTGGTCGGGCACACGACCGCTACCTGCATGCCGGCCATCGCCGCGACGAAGGCTGCGCGCAGCGCGACTTCGGTCTTGCCGAAGCCGACATCGCCGCAGACGAGCCGGTCCATTGGCTTGCCTTCGGAGAGGTCGCCGAGCACGTCGTCGATCGCCCGGTCCTGATCGTCGGTTTCCTCATAGGGGAAGCGGTCGACGAAGGCAGGGTAGCTGCCGCTGTCCACTTCGATCACTTCGGCCGGGCGCAGCGCGCGTTCGGCGGCGGTCTTGATCAGCTCGTGCGCAATCTCGCGGATGCGCTCCTTCATCGCCGCCTTGCGCCGCTGCCAGGCCTCGCCCCCGAGCTTGTCGAGCCCGACGCCTTCGCTTTCGCTGCCGTAGCGGGAGAGGACTTCGAGATTTTCGACCGGCACGTAGAGCTTGTCGCCGCCCGCATAGGAGACGGCGACGCAATCGTGCGGGGTCTTGGCGACGGGGACCTGGGTCAGCCCCTCGTAGCGGCCGATGCCATGATCGACGTGCACGACGAGATCGCCCGGGCTGAGCGTCGCCAGCTCGTTCAGGAACGCGTCAGCCTGCTTGCGGCGCTTGCGGCGGCGGACGAGCCGGTCGCCGAGCATGTCCTGCTCGGTCAGCACCGCGACGTCGGGCGTGGTGAAGCCGTGGTCGAGCGGGAGGACGATCAGCGCGGCCGGCGCCTTGTCCGCCGCGCCCAACGCATCCTGCCAGTCCGCGGCATGTTTGGCGTGCTTCAGTCCATGATCGGCGAGCAGATTGCCGAGCCGTTCCCGCGCGCCGTTCGAATAGCTGGCCAGGATGACCTTATGGCCGCCCTTTTTCAGCTTGGCCGCATGCTTGACGACGGCTTCGTAGACGTTCGCGTTCTGCGCCCGCTCCGGCGCGAAATCGCGCGCGGCTTCGACGGCGAAATCGAGGCTCTTCTCGCTTTCCGGCGCGGCGAACGGCGTGACGAGGTGGACCGGCTCAGCGTCGATCGCCTCGCGCCACTGGTCGGCGCTCAGATAGAGCAGGGCGGGTTCGATCGGCCGGTAGCTGCCGGGCTGCGCGACCATCGCTTTCTGCCGGTTGGCGAAATAATCGTCGATCGCCTCGAAGCGCTGGTCGGCGGCGGCGCTGGAGCCGAAGTCGCGGACCACCACGGCGTCGTCGCCGAGATGGTCGAACAAGGTGGAGAGCTTGTCTTCCAAGAGCGGCAGCCAGTGCTCCATGCCGGCAAGGCGGCGGCCGTCGGAGACCGCCTCGTAGAGCGGGTCGCCAGTGGCGGTGGCGCCGAATGTCTCGCGGTAGCGGCTGCGGAATCGCTTGATGCTGTCCTCATCGAGCAGGGCTTCGGACGCCGGCATCAGCGTGAAGCCGTCGATGCGTCCGATCGTGCGCTGGTCGGCGGGATCGAACTGACGGACGCTCTCGATCTCGTCGCCGAAGAAATCGAGGCGGAGCGCGAATTCCTCGCCGGTCGGGAACAGGTCGATCAGGCCGCCGCGAATCGCAAACTCGCCGGCTTCGGCGACAGTGTCGACGCGCTGATAGCCGTTCGCCTGCAGCTTGGCGGCAAGTTGGTCGCGATCAATGCGTTCGCCGGGGGCGAGCTTCGCAACGAGCTGGCGGATGCGGAACGGCGTCAGCGTGCGCTGGGTCGCGGCATTGGCGGTGGTGACAAGCAATTGCGCAGCGCCCGGCTTTTGCTGGAGCCGGTGCAGGGCCGCGATCCGTTCCGCCTGGATGCGCAGCGACGGCGAGGCCCGGTCGTAGGGCAGCACGTCCCAGGCCGGGAAAGTCAGCACTTCCAGCTCGGGCGCAAAATAGCCGGCGGCGTCGACCATCGCGCGCATCGCCGCTTCGTCGGATGCGACGAACACCGCGCGCTTGGAGGACGCCCGCGCCAGGTCCGCCATCAGCCACGGCAGGAAGCCGGCCGGGACCGAGGCGAGGGTGAGCGGCGATGTCGCGGCAAGGATCTTCTTGAGGTCAGGCATGCGGTTCAGCGGGCAATCGGGATGTAATCGAGGCGCTGCATCGCGCCCATCATGTCGCCGGCCCAGCGGTCGGGAACGGGAAGAGTGCCGATCGCCCAGGCCATGATATCAACGTCTTGCTCGTTCATCAGCGCCTCGAACCAGCCGATCTGCTCATCGTTCCAGCCGTTTGAATATCGGTCGAAAAAGCCGCCGATCATGAAGTCGGCCTCGCGCGTGCCGCGATGCCAGGCGCGAAAGCGCAGGCGTTTGAGGCGGTGTTCGCGGTCCATGCCGTCTCCATAGGCGATTACCCGAAGGGCGCTGGCGGGCGCCTCGGGTCTGTGGTTAGAAGCGGCCAGATAGGCATGCGACCCGAAATCCTCAATCCGCTGTTCGCCGAAGTGGAGGCGCTGAAAGGGATCGGGCCCGGCATCCGCAAGCCGCTCGAGCGGCTGGGCCTCAAGCGCGCAATCGATATCGCCTTTCACCTACCGACGGGGTGGATCGACCGGAAGCGGGTCGAGCGGCTCGACATGGGCGATGTCGGGCGGACGATCACGATCCCGCTGACCGCGGTCGATTACCGCCAGTCGGGGAGCAGTCGCGGGCCGTTCCGCGTTCACGCGACCGATGCGGGCGGCGACTATGTCAGCCTCGTCTATTTCGGCGGCAATCCGGGCTGGGCGCGCAAGCTGTTTCCGCTGGGCGAGCAGCGGATCGTTTCGGGCAAGCTCGAAAGCTACGGGCAGGAGCTGCAGATCGTCCATCCCGACCTGGTGCTGTCGCCGGGCGAGGAGCCGCCGGCCCCGCGCGAGCCGATCTATCCCTTGTCCGAAGGCATCACCTCGCGCCGGCTGCACCAGCTTGCCGAGCAGGCGCTCGCGCGCGCGCCGGAACTGCCGGAATGGGTCGAGCCGAGCCTGTTGCAGCAGCGCGGCTGGAAGCCGTGGCGGGCGGCGCTGGCGGCGGTGCACGCCGACCCCGCAGACGACGGGGCGCGGTGCCGCCTCGCCTATGACGAGGTGTTCGCAAACCAGCTCGCGCTGATGCTGGTGCGCGCCTCCACTCGCAAGCGGCGCGGCCAGCCGCTGCAGGGCGACGGGCGGCTGCGCGACATGTTGAAGCTGCCCTATGCGCCGACCGGCGCGCAGCGGCGCGCGGCCGCCGAGATCGAAGGCGACATGGCGCAACAATCGCCGATGCTCCGGCTGCTGCAGGGGGATGTCGGCTCGGGCAAGACGCTCGTGGCGCTGATGTCGCTACTGGTGGCGGTCGAGGCGGGTGCGCAGGGTGCGCTGCTCGCGCCGACCGAAATCCTCGCGCGCCAGCATTTCGAATCCCTGAGCCGGATGCTCGCCGGCTTGCCGGTGAGCGTCGCGATCCTGACCGGGCGGGAGAAAGGCCGCGCGCGGGATTCGACGCTGATGGGGCTGGCGGATGGATCGATCGACATCCTGGTCGGCACCCATGCCATCTTTCAGCAAAGCGTCGCCTATAAGCGGCTGGGCTTGGCGGTAGTGGACGAGCAGCACCGCTTCGGCGTGTCGCAGCGGCTGATGTTGAGCCAGAAGGCCGAGCGCCCGCCGCATTTGCTGGTAATGACCGCGACGCCGATCCCACGAACGCTGACCCTTACTCAATATGGCGAGATGGACGTCAGCCGCCTCGACGAGATGCCGCCCGGCCGCCAGCCGATCGAGACGCGAGTGATCTCGGACGAGCGGCTGGTCGATGTGGTGGAAGCGCTCGGTCGGCATATGGAAAGCGGCGGCCAGGCCTATTGGGTCTGCCCCCTGGTCGAGGAGAGTGAGAAGAGCGACCTCGCGGCGGCCGAGGAACGCGCGACGGCGCTGCGCTTGCGCTTCGGCGACCGGATCGGGCTGGTGCATGGCCGCATGAAAGGGCCGGAGAAGGACGCCGTCATGGCGGCGTTCGCGTCCGGCCAGCTCTCGGTGCTCGTCGCGACGACCGTGATCGAGGTCGGCGTCGACGTGCCGAATGCAACGCTGATGATCATCGAACATGCCGACCGCTTCGGCCTTGCCCAACTCCATCAACTGCGCGGAAGAGTGGGACGCGGAGAAGGCAAGTCAACCTGCCTGCTGCTCCGTTCCGGCCAGCTTAGCGAGACCGCGCGAGCGCGCCTCGCGCTGATGCGCGAAACCAATGACGGCTTTCGCATCGCCGAGGAGGATCTGAAGCTGCGCGGCCCCGGCGAGCTGCTCGGCACGCGCCAATCCGGCGAACACGTCTTCCGCCTCGCCAGCCCGGAGCTGCTCAACGAACTGCTGCTGGTCGCGTCGCAGGACGCGCGGCTGCTGGTGGACAGGGACGGCGGCCTCGAAGGGCCACGCGGACAGGCCGCGCGGCTGGCACTGTATCTGTTCGAACGTGATTCCGGGGTGAACTTGCTGAGGAGCGGATAGCCATGCTGATGATTGCCGTCGCGCTTGCTGCCCAGGTCGCGCTGCCGACCCGCGTGCCGCTGAGCACGATCCCCATCTCGCCGGCCAAGACCGTGACCCGCGTGGAAGCGACGCGCGTCGATTTCGCCCCCGGCCAGGCGATGCCGGAGCATCTTCATACCGTGCCGGTCGTCTGCTTCGCGGCCAAGGGCGCGTTCCTCACCCGCATCGGCGACGGCCCCGAACAGCGTCTCAAGGAGGGGCAGGCCTCGATCGAGCCCGCGCAGACGGTCGTGCATTATTTCCGCAACGCGTCTGCCACCGCCCCGGCGCAATTGCTCTGCGCCATCCTTGCCGACACGGCCGACAAGCAACTCAACATCATGCTCCCGCAGCCGCGCTGAGGCGCGGGTAGGGTAAATCCCGCCCGACTCGGCTAGCGTCCCCCACATGACGCAGAGAGGCCGCCCGCCCCATGACGATGTGCTGACCCCGGCCGAATGGCGAGTCGCAGAATTCGTGCGGCACGGCCTCACCAACAAGGCGATCGCGGGGCGGATGGGCACCAGCATGGACGCGGTGAAATTCCACGTCGCCAACATCCTGGTGAAGCTCGGCCTGCCGACCCGGCTGGAGCTGCGTCACTGGACCGGCATTCGCCGCGGGGCGGCGCTTGGCGCTCAAACATCGGAAGGAGAGTTCGCGATGGGACCGATCGGACAGATTTCGCGGAGCGTCCGCGACGTCGAGGCGGCGCGGCATTGGTACGGCGAGGTGCTGGGCCTCACCCATCTCTATTCGTTCGGCGATCTCGCCTTTTTCGATTGCGGCGGGCTGCGGCTGTTCCTGTCGCAGTCCGAAAGCGACGGCGAGTCGATCATCTACTTTAAAGTCGACGATGTTCGCCTGACCCACACCGCTTTGGAAAGCGCAGGCGTCGAATTCCTGAACGCGCCCCACATGATCCATCGCCACGATGACGGGACCGAGGAATGGATGGCGTTCTTCAAGGATAACGAGGGACGGCCCCTCGCAATCATGTCTCAGGTCAGGAACGGAATCGCTTGATCATCTGCGCGCGCTTCGATTCCCAACTTTCGAGGTGAAGCGCCTCGGCGCTTTCCATGCCGACGATTTCCTCGACCGCAGGATCGAGGCGCTCGGCTTCCGGATGCAGCGCGTCGGGAACCGAGACGAGCGGCGGGCGCGTCGGATCGTCCGGATTTTCCCCGGTCACCATCGCGACTCGGCCGGATTTCAGGCGGACCAGCGCGCCGGTCGGGTAGATGCCCACGCTTTTCACGAACAATTCGAACATCTCGGGATCGAAATGCCCGGCCCAGTCCCGCATGTTGGCGACGGTCTCGGTCGGGCTCCACGCCGGTTTGTAGGCGCGTTCGGAGGTGACGGCGTCATAGACGTCGCACAGCGCGCCCATGCGCGCGAACAAGCTCAGGCGATCGCCCGACAGGCCGTCGGGATAGCCCTGGCCGTCGAACCGCTCATGGTGGCGAAGGCAGACTTCGAGGGCGTTGTGGGAGACACCGCTGCTCTGCTTGAGCAATTCCTGCCCGCGCATCGGATGGGTCTTGATCACTTCGAATTCTTCGTCGGTCAGCTTGCCCGGCTTGTCGAGCAGCTCCAGCGGCATCAGCGCCTTGCCGATGTCGTGCAACAGCCCGGCCATGCCCGCGTCGCGCACGGCCGCGTCGCTGAAGCGCAGGTCGCGGGCCAGATTGATCATCAATGCGCACACCGCGACCGAGTGCATATAGGTGTATTCGTGGCGGGTCTTCAGCTGCGCGATGCTGATGAAGGCGCGCGGGTTCTCGTCGATCGAGCTCGTGATCTCGTCGACCAGCGGAACCAGCTTCTCGGCCTTGATCGCCTTGCCCAGCCGCACGTCGGAATACATGGCCGACACCGCCTTGCGCGATTTGCCGAAGATGCGGGTCGCGCGGCCATAGGCGGCCGGAAAGGATTGCGGCTGCGGCGTATGAACCGCCGGCGCAGGCCGCCACGCCGGCGCCGCGTGGCGTGCGGGCGGCTGCCAGGAACTTGCTTCGGGGGAGGCGGTGACCGGCTCCAGCTGCGCAGCGCTGCCCAGCGCGTCGTCGATGATGACGGCCGAAACCGCGCTTTCGCGGACCTTCAGCAAGTCGCGCTCGGTCTCGATCACGAATCGGGTGCGCCAGAACGGATGGTCCAGCCACGACCCGTCAAAGCCCTGGATGAACATCCCGAGCTGAACGTCTTCGGGCGCGATACGTATCAGTGCTATGGTCGCCTCCCTTACCAATCCATTGTCGCAACAACGGGTTAGCAAGACGTAAAGCTAGCGGGTTTCCTTGAGCAGCGCCGCCAGAAGCTCCAGATAAGGCGCAAGGCCAATCATGCGGACGAATTGGCAGCCGACCCGGCCGCCCAGAGACCAGCGCACCTCGGCGCGGATTTCGCCCACCACCGGCAGGCGGATCATGATGCTGTCGCCGATTGCCACGTCGATGTCGGCGCGGATCATGAAGCCGTTTGCCGAAATGTTGACGACCTGCACGGCGAAACTGCCGCGGCCGGCCGCCGTCGCCCGCGTGCGGTAAAAGACCTCGTCGCGCTCGCTTTGGCGTCTGTCAGGCTGAACTTGCGCGGCCAACATGATCCGATTCCCACTGGGTTCAGCCAAGCTCTACCGGTCAGTCCTTAACCGGCGGCAGAGAGACAGGCTTAACGGATTCCTACCGGCCCGCGCTAAGTCCTTGCCGAGGCGAGCGCGTAGAGGAACTCGACATAGCTCATCGTCGCCGCATCGAAGCCCGCGACCTTGGGGTTCGACGGCTCGATCAGATAATATTCGTCGGGTGCATGCGCGCCGCTGCCATGGCCCAGGCCGAAATGCCCGGCCGGCAGGCTCAGCGGCGGCGCCGTAAAGACATAGCCCGGCCAGGAGCCGGCATTGCGCGGATAGAGCGTCGGCGTGACGCCAAGCTTCTTGTACGTCGCGATCTCGGTCTGGATCAGGCGGCTGTCCTCGGCTGTCTCGGTCGGATCGTAGCCGCCGGAGACCTTGACCTGGATATCGCCGAAGCCGCGTTTCGCCAGATGCGCTTTCAGCTTTGCGACGCAATCGGCGTGAGTCTGATTGGGCACCAGGCGGAAGTCCATCTTCGCGACGCCCTTGTGCGGCAGGATCGTCTTGCCGCCTGGCCCAGTATAGCCGGCGACCAGCCCTTCGATATTGGCGGTGGGTGCGGCGGCAAGGCGTTCCTGGCTCGCCTGCCAGGGCAGGTCGTCGATCCAGTGCTTGACGCTCAACGACTTCATTTCGTCGGCTTCGCTCGTCAGGCGCGCGTTCTCGGCGATGATCGCTTTCTCGCGCGCGGTGAGCGGGCGGACATGCTCGTTCCAGCCGTCGATCATCACGGTGTTGCCGTCCGGGGAGACGAGCGTCTGCAGCGCCTGCACGAGCCGCCAGACGGGACTGTCGATCGAAGCTTTCAGCGAGGAGTGCACGTCCTTGCCCGGGCCGCGGCCCCAGGCTTCGCCGGTCGCGATCAGCTCGCATTCGATGATGCCCTTGGAGCCGAGCGTGACCGTTGTGGAGCCGTCGGGGTCCTGCCCGTTGGACGGCATGAACACGCCGATCGTCTGCTTCAGATTCGCGGCGATGTCGGGCCGACGCACGATCTCAGCGAAATGCGGCGAGCCGATCTCCTCTTCGCCCTCGGCAACCAGCACGAAATTGACCGGCGGCTTGCGGCCGGCAGCGCGGATGGCGTGCAGCGCGGCAAGGAACGTCGCTTCCGGCCCCTTCTGGTTGGTCGCGCCGCGGCCGACGATGGCGCGGCCCATTCCGGGCTTGTCGACGATGCGCGCCTCGGTCGGCGGCGAGCTCCATTCGGAGGGATCGAACTGCTTGACGTCGTACATGAAGTACAGGCCGACGGTTTTCTTCGCGCCTGCATCCAAGGTCGCGAACACACCCGGATGGCCGGACGTCGGCACGATCTCGACATGCTGGAAGCCCGCGTCCTTCGCGAGCGCGGCCATGTGCTCCGCGCCTTTTTGCATGTCGCGGTTCTCGGCCGCGATGGAGGGCAGGGCGATCCATTCCTGCAACCGCTTGATCGAGGCGTCGTGGCCTCTCTCGACGGCTGCGCGGATCGCCTTCTCGTCGCCCGATTGCGCGAGCGCCGCCCCTGGCGCGAGAAACGCTGCGCCGGCCGCCGCGCCCTGCAAGAGTGCACGCCGATCGAAGTTCCTGCTGTCCATGATGCCCTCCCTTTTCAGGAAGGTTAGAATCGCGCCGGGTGCCGGTCCAGCCTATTCCGATCGGACGTAATCGCCCGATTTTCCGCCGAATTTCGTCAGCAGCCGAACCGCCTCGATCGTCATGGATTTGTCGAGAGACTTGCCCATGTCATAAAGGGTCAGCAGCGCGATCGAAACGGCGGTGAGCGCCTCCATCTCGACCCCGGTCTTGTCCTGGGTTGCGACGGTCGCCTTCACCGCGATGGCATTGGCCTCGTACACGAAGTCGATCGCGATCCGTTCGATCGGCAACGGGTGGCACAGGGGAATAAGGTCGCTGGTGCGCTTGGCCGCCATTATACCGGCCACGCGAGCCACCGCCACGGCGTCTCCCTTTGCCGCAGCCTGCGACCGGAGCGCGTTCAACGCTTCGTTGGACAGGCGGAGCCGGCCTGCAGCGACCGCTTCGCGGGCCGTCACCGCTTTGTCCGAAACGTCGACCATGCGGGCTGCGCCCGACTTGTCCAGGTGCGTAAGCTCGCTCACCCGTACAGGAGCCTTTGCGTTGCCGCCTCCACGTCAGTCTGCCGCATCAGCGCCTCGCCGACAAGGAAACAACGCACGCCGTGCTCGGCCATTGCGGAGAGATCGGCATGGGTGGTGAGCCCGCTTTCGGCGACGAAGGTGCACCCCGCTGGCGCGCTGCCGACCAGCTCATAGGTCCGCGCGAAATCGACGGAGAAGTCGCGCAAGTCGCGGTTGTTGACGCCGATCAGCCGGGACTTGAGCCGCAGCGCGCGGTCGAGCTCGCCTGCATCGTGCACCTCGACCAACGCATCCATGCCGTGTTCGATCGCGGCCGCTTCGATCTCCGTCATTTGCGCGTCGGAGAGCGCGGCTACGATGATCAGGATCGCATCCGCACCCAGCGCGCGCGCTTCGGCAACCTGCCACGGGTCGACCATGAAGTCCTTGCGCAGCACCGGCAGGCTGCATGCCGCTCGGGCTGTGACGAGGTAATCGTCATGGCCTTGGAAATAGCGCTCGTCGGTCAGTACCGAGAGGCATGCGGCACCGCCTGCCTCATAAGCGCGCGCATGGGCCGGCGGATCGAAATCGGGGCGGATCAGGCCCTTGGACGGGCTCGCTTTCTTGATCTCGGCGATGAGTCCATAGCCGGGCGCGGTATCGAGCGCGCGCCGGAAACCGCGCGGCGCCGACTGCGCGGCGATCCGCTCCGCCAGCTCCGCCGGGCTGGTCCTGCGCTTCCGTTCGGCGACTTCGCCTCGCTTGTGCGCGCATATTTCGTCGAGCTTGTTCACCGGTAGGCGATCCAGCAATCGAGCAGGGCATTGGCGAGGCCGTTGTCGAGCACTTCCGCCGCTTCCTCGACGCCTTCCGTGAGCGTGCTCACCCGGCCAGCGACCATCAGCGCGGCCGCGCTGTTGAGCAGCACGGCGTCGCGATAAGCACCGCGCTCGCCCTGCAGCATGCGGCGCAGCGCCGCGGCATTGTAGGCGGCATCGTCGCCCTGGAGCTCCTTCAGCGGGTAGGTCGGGAGGCCCACATCGGCCGGCTCAATCCGGAGCGTGCCTGCGCCGCAAGCGCCCATACGCACGATCGTGCTGGGCCCGGAAATCGACAGCTCGTCGAGCGGCTCGTCGCCGGCGACCAGCATCGCCGCTTCCATCCCCAGCAGGTGCAAGGCCTCGGCGAAAACCGGCATGAAGTCCGGCCGCGCGACGCCGATCAACTGTCGTTTCACCCGCGCCGGATTGCAGATCGGCCCGACGAGATTGAACACGGTCCGGCGCCCGATCTTGCGGCGGATAGGCGCCAGCGCCGAAAGCGTCGGATGATGCTTCTGCGCGAACAGGAAAGCGATGCCGATATCGGCGAGGCTCCGCTCCGCGGTCGCTGCGGCCACCTCAAGGTCGAGGCCCAGCGCCTCCAGCGTATCGGCCGCGCCGGCCTTGCTGGAGGACGCGCGATTGCCGTGCTTCGCGACCGGCACCCCGCACGCGGCGACGATGATCGCCACCGCAGTCGAGATGTTCAGGCTGTGCTGGCCATCTGCCCCGGTGCCGCACACATCGATCGCATGCTCGGGTGCATGCACTTCGATCATCCGCGCCCGCATCGCCCGCGCACAGGCGGCGATCTCGATGCTGGTCTCGTCGCGCAGCGACATGTCCGTCAGGAAGCGGGCGACATCGTCCGGATCGCAGCGCCAGTCGAGAATGTCGCCGAACGCCGCCTCCGCCGTTGCCATATCCAGTGGCTCGCTGGCGTCTGGAAGAAGCACGATCGTGGTCATGCGCGCTCCAGCACTTTCATGCCGGCGATCTTCATGAAGTTGGCCAGCATCGCATGGCCGTGCTCGGTGGCGATGCTTTCCGGGTGGAACTGGACGCCATGGATCGGCAGCGTCCGGTGCATGAAGCCCATCACGCTGCCGTCGGGCGAGCGTGCGTTGATGCGGAGCGTATCGGGCAAGCCTTTCTCCGGCACGATCAGCGAGTGATAGCGGGTCGCGGTGAAAGGCGAGGGCAAGCCTTCGAACAGCCCGGTCCCGTCATGCTCGACGGGCGAGGTCTTTCCGTGCATCAGTCCGCCGCGTACCACTTGCCCGCCGAAATGCTGCCCGATCGCCTGATGCCCGAGACAGACGCCCAGCAGTGGCTTTCCCGCCTCGGCGCAGGCGGCAACGAGATCGAGCGACACGCCCGCTTCGTTCGGCGTGCAGGGGCCGGGCGAGATCAGGAACGCTTCCGCGCCCCACGATAGCGCCTGGCCCGCGGATATCGCGTCGTTGCGCACGACGTCCACCTTCGCGCCCAGCTCCATCAGATAGTGGACCAGATTCCAGGTAAAGCTGTCGTAGTTGTCGATGACGAGGATCATGCCCGTAGCCGGTAGAAAGAAGGGAGGGCTTCGACAAGCTCAGCCCGAACGGTGGGGAAGAACGTCACACCGTTAAATCCGTTCGGGCTGAGCCTGTCGAAGCCCTCCCGTTCTTCACTCGCTTCGCTCCAGCAGCTCCACCAGCTCGCCCTTCCAGAACTTCGCCCAGGTGTGGGTGCCGTGGCCCTTGGTCTCGGTGCTTTCGGGGATCAGCACGAACTTGCCGTTTGGCAGCCGCTTGGCCTCGCGCTCGGCGATGCGCAGGCCCGGCGGATTGATGAAGTCATCGGCGGAATTCACCCAGGTGACGGGCAGCGTCATCCGCTCGAGGCCGGCCGAAGGATCGTAATCGCGCGAGGCGTCAAGCTGCCAGATCAGGTCGTTGGCGTCCCGGTCCTTCACAATCGCCGCGAAGCGCGTGTCGAGCTGGGCCTCGGCTTTCTCGCGCGTCGGCGCCTCGACCTGGGTTGCGAGCGGGTTCAGTCCCGCGATGATCAGCAAGTCGCCCGCGGTGCGCAGCCCTTGCGCCGGTTCGCTCGTGTAGTTGCCGCCTTGGTAGGCTGGATCGGCGCGGATCGCGTCGATCGCCATCTTGCGCCACATCCGGTTGCGGCCGGCGATCTCGACCGGCAGGCACGCCATCGGCATCATCGCCTGCACCATTTCCGGGTGCGTCGTGCCCCAGACGAAGCCGTGCATGCAGCCCATAGAGGTGCCCATCAGCAGCCTGAGCTTCCTGACGCCGAGCGCGCCGAGCAGCCGCCGCTGTCCCTCGACCATGTCGGCATAGCCATAGTGCGGAAAGCGGGCGCGAAGTCCGTCGCTCGGCTTGGACGATCCGCCATGCCCGATCCCGTCGGGCAGGATGATGTAATAGCGCGTGATGTCGAGCGGCTGGCCCGGCCCGTAAAGCTCGTTCGCGAACTGCGGAAACAGGAACTGCTTCCCCGTCCCGCCGGTGCCGTGCAGCACCATCACCGCATTGTCGATCTCGCCTCGCGCATTGCGGTGCGGCGTGCCCAGCGTGGTGTAATGGATGCGCAACTCCGGCAACGTCTCACCCGACGCAAAGTGGAAGTCGCGAAACGTCGCGTCGGCGTCTTTGGTCGGCCAGGCCGGAGCGGCTGGCGCCGCTTGCAGGAGCAGGGTGAGTGCGAGGCTGAGCATGGCGTGTCCTTATTGACCGAATTGCGGCTCGCTCGCCCGTCGCACGGCCTCGCGGGCCGCGGCGAAGAGGGCGCCGGCTTTGGCTTCGCATTCGCGCTGCTCGTAGGCCGGGTCGCTGTCGGCGACGATGCCGGCGCCGGCCTGAACGTGCATGGTGCCGTCCTTCACGACCGCGGTCCTCAGCACGATGCAGCTGTCCATCGATCCGTCGGGCGAGAAATAGCCGACGCCGCCGGCATAGGCGCCGCGCGTTTCCGGCTCCAGCTCGGCAATGATCTCGCAGGCGCGGACCTTGGGCGCGCCGCTGACCGTGCCCGCCGGGAACCCCGCGAACAATGCGTCCAGCGCGTCGCGGTCGGGCGGCAGCCGCCCGACAACGTTCGATACGATGTGCATGACGTGGCTGTAGAACTCGACCGTATAGCTGTCGGTCACCTGCACCGATCCCGCTTCGGCGACGCGGCCGACATCGTTGCGGCCTAGATCGAGCAACATCAGATGCTCGGCCCGCTCCTTCGGATCGGCGAGCAGGGAGTCGCGGTTCTCTGCATCCTCCACCGCCGTCTTGCCGCGCGGGCGGGTGCCGGCGATCGGCCGGATCGTCACTTCGCCGTCGCGCGCGCGGACGAGGATTTCGGGGCTCGAGCCGATTAGCGCGAAGCCTGGCAGGTCGAGGAAATAGAGGAAGGGCGAGGGGTTGATGCGCCTGAGCGCACGGTAAAGGTCGAACGGCGGCAGCGGGAAGGGCGCGGTGAAGCGCTGGGCGAGCACCACCTGAAAGATGTCGCCGGCGAGGATATAGTCCTTCGCGCGGAGGACCATGTCCTTGTATTGGTCATCGGCAAGCACCGGCTCGATCAAACGCCGTTCGCTTCGAGCGAAGTCGAGAAGCGCTTGGCGCGGCGCTGTCGTTTCTCGACTGCGCTCGAAACGAACGGGGGAAGAGAGACGCGCCGCCGCTGCGTCGATCCGTTCCCAAGCGTCGGCCACGCGCTTGGCGGGCTCGCCGGCATCCGGCCATAGGGGAGCGATCAGGAACAGTTCGTCGGCCAGTCGGTCGAACACCAGGATCAGCGTCGGCCGCACGAACAGCATGTCGGGCAGATCGAGCGGGTTGGCGGGCGGCCTCGGGAGCTTTTCGATCAGGCCGATCGTCTCGTAACCGAAATAGCCGACCAGGCAGGCGAGTGCACGCGGCAGTTCCGGCGGCACCTCGGCGCGGCATTGCTCGACAAGCCCTCGCAACGCCGCAATCGCGCCGCCGGCGACAGGCTCCCCATTGATCTCGGCGGTGTCGCCCTGCGCCTTGAAGATCAGGTCGGGCGCAAGCCCAATCAGGCTGTGCCGCCCGCGCGTCTGCCCGCCTTCCACCGACTCCAGCAGGAAGTCGCCGCGGCCGGGCTCGACCAGCGCCAGCGCTGCGGAGACGGGCGTGTCGGTGTCGGCGATCTGCCGCCGCCACACGAACGCGGCGCGGCCCGCCTCCAGCGCGGCGATCGTCTCCGCGTCGTCGCTGCGGTCGCGCGTCACTGGGCTTGCGTGCCGCCGCCGACCAGTTCGCTCTTCAGGCGTGCGACCGCCGCCGGATTGATCTCGACGCCGACCGATTTGCGCGCCGCGGCGGCGAGCTGCTGGCCATATTCCTGACCGAAGACCGACCCGAATTGCGTCCGCGTGGCCTGCACGAGCTGCGGCTGCGAGCGCGCATCGCCGGCGACGGCGCTGTCCGTCGTCACGACATACCAGCCGCTCTTGTCCTTGGCCGGCACGACGCGGGCCTTGCCCTGGCGGAGCGAGAACATCGCGGCCACTTGCGGCTCGACCTGCTGGCCCTGGCGGAGCAGCTCGCCGCGCCGGCCGCTGAGCGGGGCCGGGGCAGGAAGCGCCGCACCGGCAGCACTCGCAGCCTGCGCCAGCGGCGTGACGCTATTGACCTTGGCGGCGATCGCATCGGCCGCCTGCCGCGAGGCTGCAAGCGAGCGCTCCGCGACCAGATCGGCCGCAACCTTGTCGCGCACCTTGGCGAGCGGCTGCGGTGCCGCGGCGACGATATTGTCGGTCTTGACCAGCGCGACGACCTGGTTCGGCACCACCGCCTCGGTCAGCGGATCGTCGCCCACGTCCATGCCGAACGCAGTCTTCATCACGACCGGCAGCTCGCGCGCCACCGGTGCGCCCGGCATGTCGGGATTGCTGCCGTCGGCAAGCAGCGCCGGCGTGGTGACCGGCTGCAGCTTGTTGTTCTGCACGACCTCGTCGAAGGTCGCGCCGCCACCGATCGCATCCTCGATCTTGCCGACCGTATCGGCCATCGCCTGGTCGGCCTTGTCTTTCTTCAGCTTGGCGGTGAGGTCGCCGCGCACCTGATCCAGCGTCTTGCCGGGAACGGTGACGATCTTGTCCACCCGCGCGACGTGCCAGCCAAGGCCCGACCGGGCCGGCGCCGCGACCTTGCCCTGCGGCGTCGAGAACACCGCGTTCGCCACTGCGGCCGAGCTCGCCTCGGCATACTGGTCGCGGGTCTGCTCGTTGAGCGTCACCGATTCCAGCCCCGCCGCCTTGGCGGCTTCGGCGATCGGCGTGCCAGCAGCGATCTTCGCCGCCAAGTCTTTCGCCGCCGTCTCGTTCGGCAGGATGACCTGGCTGATCGTCCGCGTTTCCTTCGCGGCATAATCGGCCTTGCCCGCTTCATAGGCCTTGGCGATCTCGGCTTCGCTCGGCTGCGCTGCCGCCTCGAAAGCAGCGCGGTCGATCAGCGCGTAGCGGACCACGCGCCGCTCCGCCGTCGTGTAGCGGGCGAGGTTCTTCCTGTAATAGGCGTCCAGCTCGGCGTCGGTCGGCGCGGCGCCCTTGAACGCCGACACCGGCACGAACTGCGCGCGGCCGGTGCGCTGCTCCAGCAGCATCGAGGCGTAGGGCAGGGTAAGGCCGACAGGTGCAGGCGCACCGCCGGTCGCGGGCACGAGAAGCTGGGTCAGGTACATTTCGCGCGCCAGATCGTCGCGCACTTCGCGTTCGCTGACCCGCTGGCGATTGAGGAACGCTTCGAACGCGCTCTGGTCGAACGAACCGTTCAGCCCCCGGAACGCCGGCGCGGAGGCGATCTGCGCATCCTCCATCTTCCGGCTGACGCCGAAGCCCTGCGTCTTCGCGAACTGCTCCAGCGCCATCGAATCGGCCATCTGCTGCAAGATCTGGTCGACGCCGCCCATGCGCACGAACTCGGGCATGGTCAGGCCCGGGCGGTCCTGCCGCGCATTTTCCAGCGCGCGCATCACGCGCTGCTGCAGCTCGGCGGTGGTGATCTTGGTGCCGCCGATGGTGGCGACGGTGTCGCTGCCGGGCGTGATGTGACCGCCGAGCGCACGGATGTCCGCCGCTGCGAAACCGAACGCCATCGCGGCAATGAACAGCGCAAACAGGCCGATACCGATCTTGGACTTGGACAGGCGGCGAAAATTGTCGAGCATCAGGCGTCCGGAAGTTGAATGGAAAGCGGTGCTTTAGGTCGGAGCAGCCGAACCGACAAGCTTGCGCGTTGGGCCGCCGTTCCTCTAGGCGCGCCGGAGATTTTCGAACAGGGAATGGACATGACGCGACGCAAGCTGGTGGCCGGCAATTGGAAGATGCACGGGAGCCTGGCGCAGCTTGCCGAGCTGGATGCCATCGCCGCGGCCGCGCGAGCGAACCCGCAAGTGGATGTCGCGATCTGCCCGCCTTTCACCTTGATTGCGGCAGCGGCGGCGCGCGGCGACCTGACGATCGGCGCGCAGGATTCGCACCAGAATGAGAAAGGCGCGCACACCGGCTGCGTCTCCGCGCCGATGCTGAGGGAGGCTGGGGCCAAGCTCGTCATCGTCGGTCATAGCGAGCGCCGC
Source organism: Sphingomonas tabacisoli (assembly GCF_042678385.1). Lineage (NCBI taxonomy): Bacteria > Pseudomonadati > Pseudomonadota > Alphaproteobacteria > Sphingomonadales > Sphingomonadaceae > Sphingomonas > Sphingomonas tabacisoli. Next base: position 1,863,943 of record NZ_JBHUDY010000001.1, on the reverse strand, counting down.
ACCGACCAGCGCGAGAGCGACGCCGAAGTCTATGCCAAGGCGCGTGCGGTGATCGCCGCGGGCATGATCGCGATCGTCTGCGTCGGCGAGACAGAGGGCGAGCGCGACGCAGGCCGCGCCGCCGAGGTCGTCGAGCGGCAGCTTCAGGGCTCGATCCCGGCCGACGGGACGGCGACGCAGCTCGTCGTCGCCTATGAGCCGGTCTGGGCGATCGGCACTGGCCGCACACCCACGGTGGGAGACGTGGCCGCAATGCACGCAAGCATTCGGACCAAGCTGGGCGACATGCTGGACGCCGAAGCCGAGGGCGTGCGCATCCTCTATGGCGGGTCGGTGAAGCCGTCCAACGCGGCCGAGCTGATGGCGGTCAATAATGTCGACGGCGCGCTGGTCGGTGGCGCCAGCCTGACCGCCGCCGATTTCGTGCCGATCATCGAGGCTGCCGCCCGCGCCTAGTGCACCCGCGCCAGCTTGTCGGGATTGCGCTGGAAGAACACGCCGGTGATCCGGTCGCCGTCGGTCGCGAAGCTGAGCGCGCCGGAAATCTCGCCCTGCTCGATCTGCAGCCCGCCCAGCGCGCCATTGATGATGGCGGGCCGCAGTTGATACGGGTGTTTTCGCGTGATTCCGAGGAAGAAGCGGGCGATGCGGTCAGCGCCGGTGATGACGTTGAGCGCGGCGGCGCGTTTCCCGCCGCCGTCACTCCGCAGCTCGGCATCGGGCGCAAACAGGGCGGTCAGTCCGGCCAGATCGCCCGCAGCCACTGCCGCGCCGAAACGCTCCATCAGATCCCGCTCGGCATGCGGCGCGACCGCGAAACGCGCCCGGTCCTCGGCGATGCGCCGCCTTGCGCGCGAGACATGCTGTCGCGCCATCGCCTCGCTCGAGCCGATTGCGGAAGCGATCGCCGAATAATCCTCGTCGAACACGTCGTGCAGCAGCAGCGCCGCGCGCTCGGCGGGCGACAGTCGCTCCAGCATCAGCAGGAAAGCAAGCCGCACGGACTCGGCAAGCGCGGGCAGGTCGCCAGCGTCTTCCGTACTCGGCTCGGGCAGCCACGGCCCGACATAGGCTTCTCGCTTGCGTCGGCGGAGCAGATCGATCGACGCGCGGGTGCAGGTGCGCACAAGCCACGCCTCGGGGTTCTCAATGATGCTTCGATCGGTTGAAAGCCACTTTGTCGCGGTATCCTGCACCGCATCGGCGGCATCGGCGTGCGAGCCGAGCATCCGGTAGGCCAGCGCGCGCAACCGCGGCTCTGTGGAGGTGAACGGGTCGGCGGCCATCATGTGCGACGCCAGGCACAGAAGCTCAGGCCAAGACCGATCAGCGCAGGCAGCGTCACGCCCAGGAAATCGCGTGGGATCGCATCGGTCCCGCAAATGCCGACAGCCACTTCCCACAGATGGAACAGCGCATGTCCCGTCAGCCAGAGGCTCGCGCCCAACCACAGCGCGAGGCGCATTGCGGGCCGGAAAGCGCCGATCGCAAAGCCGATGCCGATCAGCAAATAGGTCAGCCCGATGTCGCGGATGAAATGCTGGTTGTACGCGCCGGTCGCGACCACGCCCGGAACGCGTACATACCAGCCTTGCGGGTTCGTGAGCATGACGAGGCCGTTCGCCGCCATCAGCGCGGCCAGCAGCAGCGCCAGTCCCACGATTATCCTGTTCTTCATCGCCACCTCCGCCTCCTAGACGGTGCAGGCACTCGCTTTGTGACAGCTCAGCCGAACGGTAGGATCGTTTCATATTGCTGGAGCGGGGGCGCCCCGCGCAGGTGCTGACCGTGCCGGAGCAGGAAAGTGTGGCGGACGATCTCGGCTTGCTGTTCGATGCCGTAGCGCTCCAGCGGCCAGCCGGGCTTCACGCTGTAATCGTACCGGCAGAAGGGATGGCGCGCGAGCGGCAGGAACACGCCGCGCTGCCGCTGCCAGACATGCGTCATCTCATGGATGAACAGCCCTTGGCTCCCTAGGTCCTGCCCACAGAAATCGTCGCAATACAGGCCGCCCTCCGGGTGGAACCAGATGTGCCCGTCCGGCGACATCGCGACGCGCTTCGGCTGAAACGGCCACCATTTCGCCGCGTGGATACGGACCCGGTCATAGTCGATCTCGCCGCCGAACATCGAAGCGGCGAGATTGCGCTCCGCCTCGGTCAGCGGGCGGCCGCTATTTCTTCGCACCCGGCCCCGCATCGCCGGCCGCGACCAGTTGCGCATCCGCCTGGATCCGCTCGCCGTTCGAGAAAGCGAAGGTCAGCGTCACGATCTTGGGCGGCTGCAGGCCCGGATTGATCTTGTAGAGCATCACATGCTTGCCGCCGGGCTCGAACTTCACGAGGCTGCCGGCGGGAATCGGCACGCTCATGATCGGCTTCATCGATGCCATCCCGCCGGCATTCATGCTTTCGTGCATTTCGCTTCGGATCGCGACTTCGGTGGAGACGTCGATCAAGTTCACGTCCTTGTCGCCGCCATGCACGGTGAAATAGGCTGCGGACGGATTGGTCGGTATCGGCGAGAAGCGGATATAGGCGTCGGTGACGTTCAGCTCCTTCTTCTTCGCGCAACCGGGCAGCGCCAGCAGGGCAAATGCTGCAACAGCGAGCGGGGCAGGGCGGATCATCGGCGCAAACCTTTCGTCGTAACGCTTCCGTTTTCCTACGGTTTGTCGCTCCTTGCGGCAAGGACAAGCCACCCTATATCGCCCGGCGTAACGTCAAGCAGTCGCCTCTTCTGGGGCTGCTTGAGGATGGTTTGAACTTTGAGGGGCTCAAAGAGGAAAAATGGCCAAAGTCATCGGGATCGATCTCGGCACCACCAATAGCTGCGTGGCCGTGATGGAGGGCGGAAAGCCCAAGGTTATCGAGAACGCGGAAGGCGCGCGCACCACGCCTTCGGTCGTCGCCTTCACCAAGGACGGCGAGCGGCTGATCGGTCAGCCGGCCAAGCGCCAGGCGGTGACCAATCCGGACAACACGATCTTCGCGGTGAAGCGCTTGATCGGCCGCCGCTTCGACGATCCGATCACCAAGAAGGATACGGAGCTGGTTCCGTATCACATCGTGAAGGGCCCGAACGGCGACGCCTGGGTGCAGGCCGGCGGACAGGATTATTCGCCGTCGCAGATTTCGGCCTTCACGCTCCAGAAGATGAAGGAAACGGCGGAATCCTATCTGGGCGAGACCGTCACCCAGGCCGTGATCACCGTTCCCGCCTACTTCAACGACGCACAGCGCCAGGCGACCAAGGACGCCGGCCAGATCGCCGGCCTTGAGGTGCTGCGCATCATCAACGAGCCGACCGCGGCCGCGCTTGCCTATGGCCTTGAGAAGCAGGACGGCAAGACGATCGCGGTCTATGACCTTGGCGGCGGCACGTTCGACATCTCGATCCTCGAGATCGGCGACGGCGTGTTCGAGGTGAAGTCGACCAACGGCGACACCTTCCTCGGCGGCGAGGACTTCGATGCCAAGCTGGTCGAGTATCTGGCCGACAAGTTCAAGGCCAAGGAGCAGATGGACCTCAAGACGGACCGTCTTGCCCTGCAGCGCCTGAAGGAAGCGGCCGAGAAAGCGAAGATCGAGCTGTCGTCGGCGCAGACGACCGAGATCAACCTGCCCTTCATCACGGCCCGCATGGAAGGCGGCGCGACCACGCCGCTGCACCTGGTCGAGACGATCACCCGCGCCGATCTCGAGCGGCTGGTCGAGCCGCTGATCCAGCGCTCGATCGAGCCGGTGAAGAAGGCGCTGGCCGATGCCGGCATCAAGGCGTCCGACGTCGCCGAAGTGGTGCTCGTCGGCGGCATGACCCGCATGCCCAAGGTCCGCGAAGTCGTGAAGAACTTCTTCGGCAAGGAGCCGCACACCGGCGTCAACCCGGACGAAGTCGTCGCGATGGGCGCCGCCATTCAGGCGGGTGTGCTGCAGGGCGACGTCAAGGACGTGCTGCTGCTCGACGTGACCCCGCTGTCGCTGGGCATCGAGACGCTGGGTGGCGTGTTCACCCGGATGATCGACCGCAACACGACGATCCCGACCAAGAAGACGCAGACTTATTCGACTGCCGATGACAATCAGCAGGCGGTGACGATCCGCGTGTTCCAGGGCGAGCGCGAAATGGCGGCCGACAACAAGCTGCTCGGCCAGTTCGATCTGGTCGGCATCCCGCCGGCGCCGCGCGGCGTGCCGCAGATCGAGGTCACGTTCGACATCGACGCGAACGGTATCGTCAACGTGTCGGCGCGCGACAAGGGCACCGGCAAGGAACAGCAGATCCGCATCCAGGCTTCGGGCGGCCTTTCGGACTCCGACATCGAGCAGATGGTCAGGGACGCCGAGCGCTTCGCTGAGGAAGACAAGAAGCGGCGTGCATCGGCCGAGGCGAAGAACAACGCCGAAAGCCTGATCCACACCACCGAACGCCAGCTCGCCGAGCACGGCGACAAGGTCGACGCGTCGGTCAAGTCGGAGATCGAGAGCGCTCTCGCCGAGGCGAAGAGCGCGGTCGAGAGCGGCGACGCCGATCGCATGACGAGCACCACGCAGGCGCTCGCCCAGGCGGCGATGAAGCTCGGCCAGGCGATCTACGAGAAGGAACAGGCCGCGGCCGCCTCGCCGGGTGCCGAAGCGCCCGAGGGCAAGGCCGAAGACGATGTCGTCGACGCCGAGTTCTCCGAAGTCGACGAGAACAAGTAAGGCTTGGGATGTGACCTTTTTTCGTCATTCCCGCGAAAGCGGGAACCCAGCTGTTCTTCATGAAGGCAGTTGCTGGGCCTCCGCTTTCGCGGGGGTGACGACAAGGGGGGAGGGCACTCCGGTGCAGGTAGGGGTACGATGAGCACCGAAGTCGATTACTACGAGCTGCTGGAGGTCGATCGCACCGCCGACGAGGCGACGATCAAATCCGCGTACCGCAAGCTCGCGATGAAATATCACCCGGACAAGAATGGCGGGTGCAAGGATCACGAGGCGAAGTTCAAGGCCGTCAGCGAGGCCTATGAATGCCTGAAGGATCCGCAGAAGCGCGCGGCCTATGACCGCTTCGGTCATGCCGCGTTCCAGAATGGCGGCGGCGGTGGCTTCCATCAGGCGGGCGCCGGCTTCGAAGGCTTTGCCGACATTTTCGAAAGCATTTTCGGGATGAACCAGGGCGGCGCGCGGCGCGGCCCGCAGCGCGGCGCCGATCTCCGCTACGACATGGAAATCAGCCTGGAAGACGCCTTCCACGGCAAGCAGACCGAAATCACGATCGACGTCTCCGCCCAGTGCGGCGCCTGCGCCGGCACCGGCGCGAAGGCGGGCGCCGGCGTCCGCGGCTGCAACACCTGCGGCGGCATGGGCAAGGTCCGCGCGCAGCAGGGCTTTTTCGTGGTCGAGCGGACGTGCCCGACCTGCCACGGCGCGGGCGAAGTCATCTCCGATCCTTGCAACATCTGTTTCGGCGAAGGCCGGGTCGACAAGCAGAAGACGCTGTCGGTCAACGTGCCGCCAGGCGTCGACGAAGGCACGCGCATCCGCCTCTCCGGCGAAGGCGAATGCGGCCCGCGCGGTGCGCCATGCGGCGACCTCTACATCTTCCTGCACGTGAAGCGGCATGCGATCTTCGAGCGCGAGGGTACGACGCTTTACGCCCGCTGCCCGATCAGCTTCACGACCGCGGCGCTCGGCGGGACGATCGAGGTCCCCGGCCTCGACAAGCAACGCCACGAAATCCGCATCCCGTCGGGCATCCAGTCCGGCAAGCAGCTCCGCCAGCGCGGCGCCGGCATGCCGGTGCTAAACGGCCGCGGGCAGGGCGATCTCGTCGTGCAGATCGAGGTCGAAACACCGACCAAGCTCTCGGCCAGGCAGAAGCAGCTTCTCGAGGAATTCCGCGCGACCGAAACCGGCGAGGAATGCCCGCAAAGCAAGGGCTTCTTCGAAAAGCTGAAGAGCGCGATCAGCGGTTAGGAGCCGTTTGACCGATTGCCGCTCTCGCGCCTAGGCTTGGCGAAAAGGGAGAGTGGCAATGGCGAAATCAGGACTTTGGAGTGCAATTGCGTGTGCGGCGCTGGGCAGCACGGCCGCAATCGCGGCGCCTCCGGTAAAGCTCGCGACCGTGCTCGCCGATCCGGGCCGCCCCGATGCCGACAAGGCCCGCGACGCCGACCGCAAGCCCGCAGAGCTGGTCGCCTTCGCCGGCGTGAAGGCGGGCGACAAGATCGCCGAGCTCGCGCCGGGAGGCGGCTATTTTACGCGTATCTTGAGCGGCGCCGTCGGTCCGAAGGGCAAAGTCTATGCCGTTACCTCCAAGCCAAGCGAGTCACTGCAGGGAATCGCGAAAGACCACGCGAACGTCGCCATCATCGCCGGCGAGCAGGCCCACATCCCCGCGCCCGAGCCGGTCGATATCGTCTGGACCACCAATAATTATCACGACTTCAAGAATGCGAAGATCGGCGACCGCGACGCTGCCTCCGTCGTCAACGCGGAAGCCTTCCGCGCGCTGAAGCCTGGCGGCATCTACCTGATCGCCGACCATGAAGCCGGCAAGGGCGTCGGCGCCAGCGTCACCTCCACGCTGCACCGGATCGAAAGCGGCTTGGTCCGCAAGGAAGTCGAAGCGGCCGGCTTCAAGTTCGTCGCCGAAAGCCCGCTGCTCCGCCACCCCGCAGACGACCACAGCCTGCGCGTCCAGGAATCCGGCATCCGCGGCAAGACCGATCAGTTCGTGCTGAAATTTCGGAAGCCGAACCGGTGATAGTCAGGGTGCCACCTGGCGGCTGACGCTCACGTCTGCTCTCCCGACGAGAGTGGGGTTTGACCGCTTTCGACCCCAAGCGGACATGCGCCTAGTCCATTTTCGGATAGATTTTCAGTTTAAATCTTGGTTGCGGCGAGTGAGCCGAATGGTGATCCATGCCAGCACGCCGTAAACTGCGATCCCGCCGAAAAATATTCCAAGGATCGTTACATTGCGTTCGTGGTCGGTTGGACATGAGTCGCCCATTTCTGGAAAGCAGTCGCCCAACATGTTGCCGAGCATGAAAAGCGCGACCAACGCGAAGTAAGCGATAGACGCGATACAGCCGAATGCCGCTTTCACATTTGGCCCTTCTTGTAGGGGGCGCGAGGCTTCGGAGCCGGTGCCATCGCGTCGATCTTAGAGCAAATATCGTCCAGCGACCAAATCCGAGGCGAACGTCCGCTTTCCACCCATAGCGGACGAAACTCTGTCCTACACCTTTGCTCTCAGGCATATGATCGTGGATGACTGCGCCTCGCCTTCACCCGATCCGCTTCACGCCCGCGCGTCTCGTCCGGCGATCACCGTTCGTCGCAGAACGTCCACGGTTCGGCATTTCCTATTTTCAGCCAAGCCGCTGCAATCAAACGACAATCCCGGATAAACTCGCGAAAAAGGTGCTTCACCCCTGGAAGTTTGTGAACTTAAGGGCCGGCTCAGGCGGCGAACACGCGGTCGAAGATCGTGTCGACGTGCTTCAGGTGGTAGCCGAGGTCGAATTTGTCCGCGATTTCGTCCGCCGACAGGTAGCGCGTCACTTCCGGATCGGCCTTCAGCAGCTCTTCAAGCGACAGCGCGCCGTCAGACTCCCACACTTTCATCGCGTTGCGCTGGACCAGTCTGTACGCGTCCTCGCGGCTCGCGCCGGCCTGGGTCAGCGCAAGAAGCACGCGTTGGGAATGGATCAGGCCGCCCATGCGGTTCATGTTCTTCATCATCCGCTCGGGATAGATCAGCAATTTGTCGACGACGCCGGTGAGCCGCGCGAGCGCGAAGTCCAGCGTGATCGTGGCATCCGGGCCGATATAGCGCTCGACCGAGGAGTGGCTGATGTCGCGCTCGTGCCACAGCGCGACATTCTCCAGCGCCGGCGTCACATAGCCGCGCACCATTCGCGCCAGGCCGGTCAGGTTCTCGGTCAGCACCGGATTGCGCTTGTGCGGCATCGCCGACGAGCCTTTCTGGCCTGGCGAGAAATACTCCTCCGCCTCCAGCACTTCGGTGCGCTGCAGGTGGCGGATTTCGACGGCCAGCCGCTCGATCGACGACGCGATCACGCCCAGCGTCGCGAAGAACATCGCGTGGCGGTCGCGCGGGATGACCTGGGTCGAGACCGGCTCGACCGTCAGCCCCATCTTGTTAGCCACATAGGCTTCGACGCGCGGATCGATGTTGGCGAAAGTGCCGACCGCGCCGGAGATCGCGCAGGTGGCAACGTCGCCACGCGCCGCGACGAGGCGGGCACGGTTGCGGCTGAACTCGGCATAGGCTTCGGCGAGCTTCAGGCCGAAGGTCACCGGCTCGGCATGGATGCCGTGGCTGCGGCCGATCGTCGGCGTCAGCTTGTGTTCGAACGCACGGCGCTTCAGCACGGCGAGCAACGCGTCGATGTCCGCGATCAATACGTCGGACGCGCGGGCGAGTTGCACGGCGAGGCACGTGTCCAGCACATCGGAACTGGTCATGCCCTGGTGCAGGAAGCGCGCCTCGGGGCCGGTGCGCTCCGATACATGCGTCAGGAAGGCGATGACGTCGTGCTTCGTCTCGGCCTCGATCGCGTCGATCCGCGCGATATCGAACGGCGGGCTGGTGCGCTGCGCTTCCCAGACCTTCGCTGCCGCGTCCTTCGGCACGATGCCGAGCTCGGCCATCGCATCCAGCGCGTGCGCTTCTATCTCGAACCAGATTTGGAAACGGGTCTCGGGCGTCCAGATCGAGACCATCTCGGGACGCGAATAGCGGGGGATCATGGCAGGCTCACCGGTCGGGGGATCGTTTGGCCGCGCCGGCCTCACGCCTTCGCGACGAGGCGCGCGATAGCAGGGACGAGCAGGCGCGGCAAACGCTGGGCCGGCGGAACTGCCGCGCCCACATGACCGTTGATGCTTGGCCCGAAGAGGGCCAGCCTTTTCAATGGCTTAACGCCATATGAACGCGCGAAATTGCATAGGAGTTTCAAGGATGATGAAGAAAATTCTTCTGGGCAGCGCGATCGTGATCGCCGCGCCCGCGCTGGCGCAGACGACCGCCGCTCCGACGGCTTCGACCAACGCAGCCCAGCCTGCGGCGGCTGCCACGCCCGCCGCAACTGCCCAGCAGCCTACGACCGCTGCCACTCCTGCCGCCGCGGCAACGCCGAGCGCAGCGCCCGCAGCCGCCGCCACACCGGGCGCTTCGACAGCGGCGACTGCGACGAGCAACCCCGCCGACGCTGTCGCGGCGGTCGTCTCGGCGGACTGGTCGAAATACGACGCCAGCGGCAAGGGCCAGCTCACCAAGGCCGAGTTCGGCAAGTGGATGGAAGCGCTGCGCGAGCAGAATCCCGCACAGAAAGCGGCCGTGAAGGACGCCACCGCCTGGACCAACGCCGCCTTCGCCAAGGCGGACAAGGACAAGAGCGGTTCGGTCTCGAAGACAGAGCTCGAAGCCTTTCTGAAGAGCTGAGTTCCGGACAAACAGGGGAAGGGGATCGCTTCCGGCGGTCCCCTTTTCTACGGCAGCCTCAGGCCGCTCGGCTCGTCGAGCCCGAGCATCAAATTCAGGTTCTGCACCGCAGCCCCCGCGGCACCTTTGCCGAGATTGTCCAGCACCGCCACCAACCGCGCCTGGCCACGCTGCTCATTGCCGAACACGAACAGCTCCAATCCATCGGTGCCGGCCAGCCGTTCGAGCGTCACCAGCGACATCGCCGCGCTTTCCTGCGCATCCGCCACACGCACCAGCCTCTGGCCAGCGTAGCTCTGGGCCAACGTGTCCTGGATCGCACTCAGCGGCGGCGCGATGGGGAGCGGCACCTCGACGATCATGCCGCGATAGGTCCGGGCGACCGCCGGCGCGAACAGCGGCGGATGCTGCAGCCCGGCATGGCCCTGCATTTCCGCGACGTGCTTGTGCCCCAAAGACAGAGCGTAGAGCCGAAACGCGGTGCCGGTCGCATCCGGAGCGTCGGCATCCTCGAACGCCGCGATCATCGACTTTCCGCCGCCCGAATAGCCGGAGGTCGCATTGACCGCTGTCGGCGTCGACGGATCGAGAAGCCCGGCCCGCACCAGCGGCCGGACCAGAGCGAGGAAACCCGTCGGATAGCAGCCGGGATTCGATACGCGCGTCGCCTTCGCAACCCTCTCCCGCGCGTCGGCTTCGAGTTCCGGAAAGCCATAAGTCCAGCCGTCGGCCACCCGGTGTGCTGTGGAAGCGTCGATCACCCGCGTGCGTGGATTGTCGATCAGCGCCACTGCCTCGCGCGCCGCATCGTCGGGCAGGCAGAGGATCACGGCATCGGCGTCGTTCAGCGCCTCGCGCCGGGCCGCGGGATCCTTGCGGCGCGCTTCGTCCAGCCGGATCAACTGCAGGTCGGCACGTCCCGCCAGCCGATCGGCAATCTCAAGTCCCGTCGTGCCTGCGCCGCCGTCGATAAACACCGATGCCGTCATGGCGCCACTCTCCGCCGGGCGATGGGTGCGCCGAGCCGTGCCACGATTGCCTCCAGCGGTTCTATGACGGTGCTCATCCAATGTCCGCTTGCATGGATCGCCTGATCCGGCGCGGTCATCAGGGTGACGTGATCGGGATAGAAAAGCAGATCGCCGCGCTGGAGCAGGGCGTCGATTTCGCTCCCCTCGGCGATCTGCTGATCGCTGTCGCGCGGCAACGCGACGCCCGCCAGCCCGAACGCGACCTGGACCAGGCCCGAGCAATCGATCCCGCCGATGCCGCGGCCGCCCCACAGATAGGGCATGCCGTTTAGCCGTTCTGCCACGGCCACCGGGTCGGGTTCCGTTCCGTCTACCGAACCGAGCTGCTGCAAGGCCACATAGCCGTCGTTCGTATGCAGGAACTGGTCTTCGACCGCACCCGAGATGCGGCTGCCAGTCGGCAGCACAGCTGCCACTTCGGCGCGGTTGGACGGCTCACGAAAGATCAGCGCGCTGCGCGCGACTACGATGTGGGTCGGCTTGGCCGTCTCGCCCAACGTGTCGGTGCGGACGTAGCCGACATAGCCGTCATGTTCGCTATATCCCCACAGCCAGTCGCCGCTTTCTTCCAGCACGGCGAAGCGTTCGCCGGGCAGCAACTGGCTGATCCGCGTTCCCCTGACATCCGACGAGTAGATGTCGGCTCCGGCCAGCCCACAGCTCCGTGTCTCCGCCTCGGCATAATGCGGGGCGAACCAGCGGCCGGCGAGCGTCACATCCGCCAGGTCGCGGCGCGCGGCGTGGGTGCGGTGATCGAGAGCCGTCGACGGGCCGGTAAGCGCGAACTTGCGCCGGTCAGGCGTGCACCGGTTCGCGGGATTCGGCGCGCTGGCTGCGTTTTTCGCCGCCTTGGCCGTTGCCGCCATTGCCGATGAGCCCTTTGAAATGCTCAAGGAAATCCGCCCCTTCACGCGTGGGTGCGACGAAGATGTTGCGGCGGTCCGCATCGTCGCGCTGGCGGCGCAGATAGCCGAGCGCGCCTAGACGATTCAAGGCACGCGTGACGACGGGTTTGGAGACGTTCAACGCCTTGGCCAGACCGCGCACGGTGTGGGGGCCGGGTTTGAGATAAACCAGCAGCAGCAAGGCCATCTGCCGGTTGGTGAGATCGGGGTCACCCGAGCGCACGTAGCTGAGCAACGTCCGCATCCAGGATTGAAGTCCGTTTTCCGCCACGGGACAATCTCCTCCACCATCCGCGCATCGGTTGGTGGCGACGGGGATGGCTTCACATCTTGTCCTGCCGAACGCGCGGGATAGGCGTCGGTTTCGCGAGGGTATCGAAATTTCGCTTATGCGGCCGGAAGGTAGCGCTTGCGCAGGGCCGACCAAACTGCCCGCAATCCAAGGGCTTCGCCGCCCTTGGGCCGTCCGGGCTTGGCCGCGGGACGCCAGGCGAATGTATCGAGATGCGCCCAGGGCGTGTCTTTCTCGATGAAGCGCTGGAGGAACAGCGCCGCCGTGACCGAGCCGGCCATGCCGCCTTCCGGCGCGTTGTCGATATCGGCTATGTCGGAGCGCAGCATCTCGTCATAGCCGGCCCAGAGCGGCATCCGCCAGAGCGGGTCGTTTTCCGCCGCGCCGGCCTCGAGCAGATCGGCGGCGAGTGTATCATCGTTGGCGAAGGTGGCGGGAAGGTCCGGACCAAGGGCGACACGAGCAGCGCCGGTGAGCGTCGCGAAATCGATAATGAGTTCAGGGGAGTCCTCGCCTGCGCGAGTCAGGGCATCGGCGAGTATGAGCCGGCCTTCTGCGTCGGTGTTGCTGACCTCGACCGTGACACCCTTGCGGCTCTTGAGCACATCGCCGGGGCGCACCGCGTTCGATGAGATCGAATTTTCGACCGCCGGGATCAGCAGATGCAGCCGAACCGGCAGCCGCCCGCCCATCACGAGCCTGGCCAATGCCAGTGCGTGCGCCGCCCCGCCCATATCCTTCTTCATCAGCCGCATGCCGGAGGCGGGCTTGATGTCGAGCCCGCCGGTGTCGAAGCAGACCCCCTTGCCGATGATCGCGATGCGCGGGTGCGCCGGATTGCCCCATTCCAGCTCGATCAGCCGCGGCGCCCGATCGCGCGCCGCTGCGCGGCCGACGGCATGGACGAGCGGGAAGCCGGTTTCGAGTTCGTCGCCTGTTGTGACTCGCACCTGCGCGCCGAACTCGGCGCCGGCCTGCTCTGCGGCTTGCTGCAGTTGGGCCGGCCCCATGTCTTCGGTCGGGGTGTTCACCAGATCGCGAACAAGCGCGACGGCTTCCGCCAGCCGAACAGCGTCGTCGATCCGCGCGGCCTCGCCGGTAACCAGGATGCGCGGGCCGGTGGCTGTGTCAGGCCTCTTGTAGCGTTCAAACCGGTGCTGGCCGAGCAGCCAGCCGAGCAGCGCCCCGCCGGGATTGCCCTCGAGCCGGTAGCTGCCTTCGGGCAGGGTTTCCGCCGCCTTGGCGAGATCCCAGGGACCCAGCGCATCAGTCTCTTCCACGCCGATCGCGACCGACCAATCCTCGGGGCCATCACCGGGAAGGATGGCGATCTCACCCGGCTTTCCAGCGAAACGCTGGGCCGCCCCAGCCGCCTTCGCGCGGGCAGGCTGCGCCTTTAGCCAGTCGTCGAATCCGGCTTTGTCGACGGGCAGGAGCAGCCGGGCGGGCTGGCCGCGATTTGCTTGAACTAGAGATGAAAAACTTTCCATCAACCGCATTCCGCAAGGAGTTCCTTAACGGCCCCTCGCATATCCAGGCGCTATCGCAAAGTGCGACGCGGGACGCTCACCATGCGCCACAGATCTGCAGTGTTTTTCATTGTCATGGCCTGCCCGGCCGGCCCGGCATTGGCCGGAGGGCCAGACCTTGCCGTGTCGATCACCAGCAACGAGCAGGTGGGCCTTAAGGTCAGCGGGGACGATCCGAGCGCTTCGGCTTCGGCCGCCTTCGGGCTTTGGGGCGACCGTGGCGCGGTGGAGCTGGGCGGGTTTCAGGACCGCGCGACCGGCGACGCCGCCGAGGCTGCGGAGATCGTTTCCGGCAAGCCGATGCGGACTCGCGGCGTGCGGCTCAATGCCACGATGCACCGGCGCGAGCGCGGCTGGTCGCTGGGCATCGAGGCGCGGCAGCAGCGCGTGACCGATGTCGGCGCGGCGCTGAGCGGCGGCTGGCACCGGTCCAACGAGTCCCGGCTGACCCTGGGCGGCAAGCTCAAGTTCTGAGCTCGCTCAATTTTCGCGTCAGCGGCCGACCGGCACCCCGAACAGATCGTGCTCGTCGGCGTCTTCGATCAGTACAGGAACGATGTCGCCCTGCGCCAGATGGCCGGCGTCGCGGAGGAGGACGTTGCCGTCGATTTCGGGCGCGTCGGCTTCCGAGCGGCCGGTGGCGCCGCCTTCCTCGTCGACCTCGTCGATGATGACGTCGAGGGTGCGGCCAACCTTCGCCGCCAGCTTGGCCGCCGAAATCGCGGCGGTCTTTTCCATGATGCGGGCGTAGCGCTCTTCCTTCACTTCCTCCGGCACCGGGTCGGGCAGCGCGTTGGCCGCCGCGCCCTGGACGGGTTCGAAGCGGAAGGCGCCGACGCGGTCGAGCTGGGCTTCGTCGAGCCAGTCGAGGAGATATTGGAAATCCTCCTCGGTCTCGCCGGGGAAGCCGACGACGAAGCTCGAGCGGATCGCGAGATCCGGGGCGATGGCGCGCCATGCCTTGATCCGTTCCAGCACCTTGGCGTCGTTCGCCGGGCGCTTCATCGCCTTCAGCACCTTGGGGCTGGCGTGCTGGAAGGGAATATCGAGATAGGGCGTGACAAGCCCCTCGGCCATCAGCGGGATGACCTGTTCGACGTGGGGATAGGGATAGACGTAATGGAGCCGCACCCAGGCGCCGAGCTTGCCCAGCTCGCGGGCGAGGTCGGTCATGTGCGCGCGAACCGGCGCGCCTTTCCAGTTCCACTCGGCATGGCGCAGATCGACGCCATAGGCCGAGGTGTCCTGGCTGATGACCAGCAGCTCCCTGGTGCCCGCTGCGATTAGTTTCTCCGCCTCGCGCAGGATCGCGTCGGGACGGCGGCTGACCAGGTCGCCGCGGATCGACGGGATGATGCAGAAGGCGCAGCGATGATTGCAGCCTTCGGAAATCTTCAGATAGCTGTAGTGGCGGGGGGTCAGCTTCAGCCCGGCTTCCGGCACCAGATCGACGAAGGGCGAGGGGATCGGGGGCGCCGCCTCGTGCACCGCGCCAACTACCGCTTCATACTGGTGCGGGCCGGTGACGGCGAGCACGTCGGGGAAGCGGGCGCGGATCACGTCCGCCTCATTCCCCATGCAGCCGGTGACGATGACCCGGCCATTCTCGGCAATCGCCTCGCCGACCGCTTCCAGGCTCTCTTCCTTGGCGGAATCGAGGAAGCCGCAAGTGTTGACCAGCACGACGTCGGCGCCGGCATAGTCGGGCGACATCTGATAGCCGTCGGCGCGCAGCTTGGTCAGAATCCGCTCGCTGTCGACCAGCGCCTTGGGGCAGCCGAGCGAGACCATGCCCACCTTGGGCGGCAAGGGAAGTGTTGTAGCCATGGGAAGGCGCGCCACATAGTGAAGGGCAGGCGATTTTACCAGTGCTCCGCATCCGCCGGTCCTCAACTCGCGCCGACCTCCGCTTTCGGTCTTTAGCGGACCTGAGGAAGGAACGCGCCTGGCCCATAGATTAATTAACCTAGATGAGGTTTTCTCTCCGCGCGGCGTCTGAGAGGAGGGCGCATTCCGCGCTCCGGGGGGAACCATGTTCTTTGAGCGCCTTAAAAAGCCCTGGCTTCAAATTTCCGATCCCCCGAAGGAGGTTTGGCAGATGGAGCGAATGCTCGCCGATGAACGCGATGCGGCCCAACGGCTAGGCGCGCATCCCGAGCGGATCGAGGCACTGTCCTGCGCGATCATGCAGATCAGGCGCGGAGACTATAGGAAGTGAGACGCGGTCTCAGGCACATTGCCGGCGATGCGTTCGGAGCTTTCAAAACGCACTGACGTCGGGTTCTCAAAGCGCAATCTTAACCCAAAGCAGACGGGCAGATCGTGCCGGAACCCCGCGTCGGCCCACTCGTTCCTGCTGGCTTCTCCCCCTCGAACGCAGGCTCACGATATGGCCCAACGGGAAACGTCTGGCGCCCAGCGCGGCCTTAGCCGGTTCGAGGGATTCAGCGATGCGGTCTTCGCGATCGCGCTGACCTTGCTGATCGTTGAGATCAAAGTGCCCGGATCGCCCGATGGCCCGCACGGCTATAGCGATCTGGCAAAAGCGATGGCGGAGCAGTGGCGTGAACACCTCGCTCTGATCATTTGCTATGTCGTGATCGGCGCCTACTGGCTTCAGCATCATTATTCGGGCCGCATCTACGCCAGAAGCGATCACTGGTTCAGCGCGATCAACCTGCTGTTCCTTCTGGCCATTGTCGTCGTTCCCTATCCGATCCGCGCCTGGTGCTTCCATCTGGGCACCCAGTTCGAGGCGACCGGAGCGCTGACGCTCGTTATCGGCCTGGCGCTGATCGCCTGCACCTGGATGGCCAAGTGGTTCTACGGCAGGTCGGGTCGCCGAACGATGGACGACAGGCTGGCGCCGGATTTCCTTCGGCAGATGACGCGGCGATACGGAATCGCGACGCTGATCCAGATCGCCGCAGTGCCGGTCGTCATCGTGGCGCCGAGGCTGGGCGTGGCGATCGCGCTTCTGTGCGTGGCCTTCTTCCTGCTGCCCCAGCCGAAGCCGCGCTACAATCCGGGAGAAGAGCCGGCAGAGGAGGAGAAATCCAGCCAATAGCTGGCCGCGCGGTCGGAACGGGTCCGAAACCGACGCGTTTTCCGTGGCATGAGGTTCGCCGTTCCGATCGTCGCCCTGGTGCTGGCGGCCTGCTCCTCGGGCGAGCAGCCGGACTTGCCTTCGATCAAGGCTGTGCGGAGCGCCGCGGCGGAGTGGGCGTTGGTCAATCGTGATGCGCGGGCGGGCAAGGTCACCAAGGCCTATGCCGAGGGCATGCGCGCCGCGGCGCGTTCGGCGATCGCGGATGAGGCGAAGAAGCTGACCGGCCCGGACCGGGGCGCGGCAGACATCGCGCGGCGGTTGCAGGCGCTGCCGGACCAGGCTGATCCGGCAGCGCTAAACGCGCAGGTGCTCGCGCTCAAGCGGATCGAGGACGCCCTTGAATCTGCTTGAGATTACGCTGGGCATCATGACGGCGGT
This sequence comes from Sphingomonas tabacisoli, assembly GCF_042678385.1. Classification (NCBI taxonomy): domain Bacteria; kingdom Pseudomonadati; phylum Pseudomonadota; class Alphaproteobacteria; order Sphingomonadales; family Sphingomonadaceae; genus Sphingomonas; species Sphingomonas tabacisoli. The sequence goes on along the minus strand of NZ_JBHUDY010000001.1, from coordinate 1,847,243 downwards.
CGGCGGGTTCGTCGACATCAGCGAACTTGTCTTCGCGGCGCAGGCGGGCTCCGCCTTCGGGTTCGCATTGATCTGGGTGTTCGCGTTTTCGACTGTCGGCATCATGGTGTTCGGCGAGATGAGCGGGCGCGTCGCCGCCGTGGCCAAGCAACCGGTGTTCAACCTGATGCGATACCGGCTGGGGCTGAAGCTTGGCATGGTGACGCTGATCGCGTCGCTGATCAGCAATCTCGTGACCTGCGCGGCCGAAGTGGGCGGGATCGCGATCATCCTGCATCTGCTCACCGGGGCGGCCTATGCGCTGATGGCGGTGCTGGCCACGGTCGCGCTCGCCGCCTCGATCTGGTTCCTGCCGTTCAAGTGGATCGAGCGGACCTATGGCCTGCTCGGCCTGTTCATGATTGTGTTCGCCGCCGCTCTGGTCTCGATCAAGCCGGACTGGGGGGCGATCGCCAATGGGTTCGTCCCGCAAATCCCGCCGGGCCTGAGCAGCAAGGAGATGCTGAACTTCGCCTATTTCATGGTGGCGATCATCAGCGCCGTGCTGTTCCCCTATGAAGCCTATTTCTATTCCTCCGGCGCGATCGAGGAGGAATGGGGGCCGAAGGACCTGTCGGTGAACCGGATCACCTGCATCGTGGGGTTCGCGCTCGGCTCGGTGCTCGGCATATCGATCCTGTCGAGCTCGGCGACATTGTTCGCGCCGGCGCATATCGATCCGCAGCTTCCGGGCAGCGCCGCGTTGCAGGCGGTGCAGCCTTACGGGAAACTCGGGCTGCTGCTGGCGCTGCTGGGCATGCTGTTCGCAGTGGCGGGGGCGGCGGTGGAGACGTGCCTGTCCAACGCCTATTCGGTCGCGCAATTCTTCGGCTGGGAATGGGGGCGGCACAAGAAGCCTTGGGAAGCACCGCGCTTCACGATCGCCTGGCTGGTGTGCTTCGCGTTGGCGCTCGGCATCATCCTGACCGGCGTCGATCCGATGAAGCTGGTGCAATATGCCGTGCTGTTCTCGATCCTGGTGCTGCCGCTCACCTATCTGCCGCTGATGCTGCTGGCGGGGGATCGCAAATATATGCGCGAGCATGCGAATGGCCCGATCGCGACCGGGCTGGGCTGGTTCTATTTCGTGGTGATCACGCTTGCCGCCGTTCTGGCGGTGCCGCTGTTCGTCGCGAGCTCGGGAGGGCAGGGATGACGCCGACGGACTCGCCGAAGCCGGCCGCCGAGCTGCTCGACCTGCCGATCCTTGACAAGAACGGCCGCTATTGCGGGATCGTCGACAATATCGAGTTCGCGGGCGGGTCGGAAGGGACGGCGACGATGACGGCGCTTCTCGTCGGGCCCGGCGCGTGGGTCGGGCGGCTGCCGCGCTGGGGCATGGCGCTGGTCCGGCTTGTCGCCGGCGAGCGGATGGTGCGCGTCGATATCGCGCATGTCGAACGCATCGCCAGCGCGGTTCAGCTCGACTGCCCGGCTTCCGAGCTGGGACTGGGCCGGATCGACGACCGGCTCCGCTCCGCAATGCCGAAATGGGGCGCGCTCTGATGTGCCTGTCGGACTCGAAGGACCGGCCGGCCGTGGAAGGAAGAGGGATTTAGAGGCCGAAGGGCCAGGTTTCGTCGGGGCCGTGTTCCTCGGGGCCTGGCAGCGCTGTCACGGCCTGCGTGCGGTCGAACCACACGAAGGCGTCATACTGCTTCGGCAGGGTCGCTTCGGAGTAGTGGCTCCAGCGCTCGGTGTCGGGGCGGTAGATGACGCCGATATAGCGCTCCAGCCGCTCCTCCATCAGCGCCTCGCGGACATCGTCGTGCTCGCCTGCGCGGAGGTCGAGCAGGAAGCGCTCGACATCGCTGTCATGCATCAGCCGCTCATAGCTGTCGGTCCGCGACGGATTGACCGTCTTGATCTTCATCGGCGTGTCCCAATCGTCCGCTGCGGCGACCGTGCCCGTGTGGGTGCCGAAGCCGATCAGCCGCGCCAAGTCGCCATGCGCTTCGCGGACGAGCTGGCCCAGGTTCAGCTCGTCGCGGCTTTCGCCCATGTCGGTGAAGCGGGCGTCGCCGATATGGCTGTTGTGCGCCCAGACCACTGCCTTGGCGTCCGGCCCTTTCCAGCGGAGCAGCAGCGCCAGCGTGTCGGCCATATGCTCGTCGCGCAGGTTCCAGCTCGCGGCCGAGCCGTGGTACATGGCGCGGTAATAGGCTTCGGCATTGGCGACCAGTCGGGCGTTCTGCGCGGCATCGAGGAAAGCGTCGGGATCGCCGTCCACATAGTCCTGCTGTTTTGCGAAAAGGTCGCGAAGCGTCTGCACGACGGCTTCCTCGCAGCGCCCATAGCCTTCGCTGAGCGCGATGCGGCCGTAGATCGCCGGCTCTTCCTTCCAAGGCTTGAGGCAGCCGTAGCGCCGCCGCGCGTCCGCTGCGGCCTTGGAATCGGTGCAGTCCAGATAGCCGATCACCGCCGCGATCGAGGCGTTCATGTTGTAGAGGTCGAGGCCGTGAAAGCTGACCTTGCGACCGGTCGAGCGATTATGGCCGCGCAGCCATTCGGCGAAGGCGGCGAATTCAGCATTGCGCCACATCCAGGTCGGAAAGCGCAGGAACGGCGTCTCGGCTTCCGGCGGAGAGGACTTATCGCGGACGATCCGGTCGATCACCGCCGCGTCCGGCCAGTCCGCCTCGATCGCGACCATCGTGAAGCCGTGCCGCTCGATCAGCCGACGCGTGATCGCCGCGCGCGCCCGGTAGAATTCCGACGTGCCGTGGCTCGCTTCGCCCAGGCAGACGACACGCGCGTCGCCGAATCGGTCGAAGAACGTCCCGAATGCCGGATCATCGATTTCGGGCAGCGGCTCGGCCGCCCGGGCGATCAATTCCGAAGCGTTGCGGGTCAGCGTTTCCGCAGCCATGTCCTGCTCCTCTTCGAAGCAGAACGAGCCGCGGCAGCGGAAGTTCGCTTCAGTGCAGAGGCTTCACGAACTTCAGCGCGTATTGGTCGGTCTTGCCCTGGATCGCCTTGTCGAAGATCGAGAGGGTGTGATCGTCGCCCGGGCGGCGCAGGAAATCGCCTTCTTCGAGAAGCTTGAACCCGGCGGCGGTTACTTCGCGGATCACCTGCGCTTTCTCGATGCGGTGAAGCTTGGCGATGTCGGCGGTCGTCGTTCCGGCCGGCGCCTCGTGATCGAGAATGAAATAGGTGCCGCCGGGCTTGAGCGCCTGGAACACCGCGCGGTTGAAAGCGGCGGTGTCGACGACGCCATATTCGGCGATCTTCAGGTCGTGATAATTCTGCGTGACCCAGGCGAGGTCGAGCGGTTTGGGGAAGCGGACCGTGCCGAACGGGGCGGAGTCCATCGTGACGTTCTTGAGCTGGCCCGACGCCACCAGTTCGGCGTCGGCTTTGACCGCGCCTTTCCAGCGGTCGTTCTCGATGCCGTGGATATGGCCCTTGGGACCGACGACATCGCTCAGCATCCGTGTGAAATAGCCGCCGCCCGGATAGAATTCGCCGACGGTCATGCCGGGCCGGACGCCGGCGAAGGCGATCGTCTCGGCGGGTTTGCGGCTCTCGTCCGCGGCGCGCTGATCGGCCGGGCGGGACGGATCGGCGACCGCGCTCTGGATGGTGCTCGCAATCGCGCTCTCGGCGATTGCCCCAACCGGGAGCGTTGCGAACAGGCAAGCGGCAAGCAGGCTGTGACCGCGCATTTCAGGGACCTCCGACTACCGCCGAGGCAACCGCCGGAGAGTGTGCCTGTCAAAGCGCCTTCGACGAACGCCCGCTAGGCGAAGACGAAGTCGTTCGTGGTCAAATTCAGTGCCGCGGCCGAGCCTTCGACATGGGCGACGAACTCGTCCGTCGAATCCCATTTGCCGTTATGGTTGGTGTCCTGGAAAATACTGCTTCCCTGGACGCCAGCAAGCGTCTCCGCACCCCAGATATAATCGGTGGCCGCGCCGCTGAGCTGGATTTTGTCGCCCGCGACGAAGTCCTTGATCAGCGCGTAATCGCTGCGGCCCGCGCTTGTGGCGTCCCCGTCATTGTAGAACAGCCCGCGTGAATCTCCGAGCACGAACGTGTCGGTTCCGCCGCCGCCGTATAACCAGTCGCGCGTGCCGCGACCGAGCGTGGTGTCAGTCGACGGAAAGCCATACAGAATCTCGTTCGCTGCGGTTCCCGTGATCGTCTCCGAAGCCGTGGTACCGTAGATCGTCGTCGAGGGCGGCGGGGTAGGTGTGGGCGTCGGAGTCGGAGTGGGCGTGCCGCTGCCGGTAAACACGAAGTCGCTTGCGGTGAGGTTCAGGGCGGAAGCCGAACCTTCGACATGGGCGACGAATTCGTCCGTCGAATCCCAGCGGCCGTTATGGTTCGTGTCCTGGAAGATGCTGCTGCCCTGAATGCCGCTCAGCGTCTCCGAGCCCCAGATATAGTCGCTGGCGACCCCGTTGAGCTGGATCTTGTCGCCTGCCGCCCAATCGCGGATCAGCGCGTAATCGCTGCGGCCGGAGTTTGCGGCGTCCCCGTCGTTGTAGAACAGGCCGCGCGAGTCCCCGAGGACGAAGGTGTCGGTGCCGCCGCCGCCGAAGAGCTCGTCGCGGGTGCCTTTGCCGAGGTTGGTGTCCGCCGCGGGGAAGCCATAGATCGTCTCGTTGGCCGCGGTGCCGTGGACCGCGTCGCTGCCGGCCAGACCATAAATGGTTGAGGACGGCGTCGGGGTAGGCGTGGGTGTTGGAGTCGGAGTCGGGGTGGGAGTGGGCGTCGGCGTTCCGCCGGTGAAGGTGAAGTCGCTCGCGGTAAGGTTCAGGGCCGCGGCCGAGCCTTCGACATGGGCGACGAACTCGTCCGTGGAATACCATTTGCCGTTATGGTTGCTGTCCTGGAAAATGCTGCTGCCCTGAATGCCGGCGAGCGTCTCCGCACCCCAGATATAGTCGCTGGCGACGCCGTTGAGCTGGATCTTGTCGCCCGCCGCCCAGTCGCGGATCAGCGCGTAATCGCCGCGGCCGGCGTTCGTGGCGTCTCCGTCGTTGTAGAATAGGCCGCGCGAGTCACCGAGCACGAAGGTGTCGGTGCCGCCGCCGCCGAAGAGCTCGTCGCGGGTGCCCTTGCCGAGGTTGGTGTCCGCCGCGGGGAAGCCGTAAATGGTTTCGTTTGCTGCCGTGCCGTGAACCGCATCGCTGCCGGCCAGACCGTAAATGGTCGAAGGCGTCGGCGTCGGCGTCGGGGCAGGCGTGGGAGTTGGCGTCGGCGTCGGTGTCGGCGTGGGGGCCGGTGCAGGAGCCGGAGTGCCGGCGTTCATCATTGCGGCAACGTCGAGATAGCCGCCGGTCACGGTCTTGCCGGCGAGCACCGACGCGGCGTCGGTCGAGGAGAGGAGCGCCGCACGGATCTGGGCAGCCGTGGCGCCGGGATTGTAGGCGGAATAAAGCGCGATCGCACCGGTCACGTGCGGCGTCGCCATCGACGTGCCGCTCATATAGCCATAACCGCCGCCCATCGTCGTCGAATAGATGCCGTAGCCTGGGGCCGCGAGGTCGACGGTGGTGGCGCCGTAGTTGGAGAAGCTGGCGAGCCCGCCGGTGTTGGTCAGCGCCGCGACCGCCACGACATTGTCATAGCCCGCCGTCGACAGCGTGCTGAAGTTGGAGGGCCAGTTCGCCGTCGTATCGTTATTGTCGCCGACCTGGTCGCTGCCGCCATTGCCGGCGGCCGCCACGAACAGGATGTCCGCCTTCGCCGCGCGCGTGATCGCGTCCTGCAGGGTCTGGTCGAACCCGCCGCCGCCCCAGCTGTTGTTCGTCGCTGCGAAGTCGATGCCGGCGTTGCTGGCCTTCAGGTTGGTGAAATAGTCGAGCGCCTTGGTCGCGTTGCTGGTGTAACCGGAGCCGCTCGCGTCCATGAACTTGAGCGCGACAATTTCGGTGTTCCAGTTGACGCCGGCGACGCCGACGCCGTTGCCGCCCATCGCGCCGATCGTGCCGGAGACGTGGGTGCCGTGGCCGTTGTCGTCGAGCGGGTCGTTGTCGTTGTTGGCGAAGTCCCAGCCGATCAGATCGTCGGTGTAGCCGTTGCCGCCTTCGTCGATACCGTCGGCCCAACGGCTGTCCTTGAGGAGGTCTCCGCCGTCGATGAACCCGTTGCCGTTCAGGTCGCTGACAAAGCCGGCGTTGAGCGGCGAGTTCAGGTCGCGGAACGTGATCAGCTTGTCGCCATCGACGTCGTTCAGCAGGCCCCGCATCGAATAGGGAATTTCGCCCTGATTGAGCCAGATGTTCTGGTAGAGATCGGGGTGGGTGTAATCGACGCCGCTGTCGACGACGCCGACCGCGACTTTCATCGAGCCGGTATAGCCCGCCGCCCAGGCTTCGCCCGCCTGACTGCCATAGAGGTTGGCGGGCGACGTCTTGTCGCCGTACATGCCCCAGAGGTTGCCGCTGGTGTAGCCGGTGTCGTTGCTGACCGCCTCGATATGGACGACGAACCCGTCCGCGGTTTCGGACGGTAGCGGCTCGAGGTCCTCCCGCCAGGTGAGGCTGGACGCGACGGCATAGCCCTCGGAACGATCGTACAGGTCAGACATCGGAAAACCCCGCAACTCGCATGTGCGGGGCGATCTAGTCTAACCGATTGAAATCTTGGAGGTAATGACCGCTATACCCGTAACGAATACGGGGTGAAGCGTTCCGCCGCTGAGAGCAGCGGCGGAACTAAAGGATTTTATCGGGTGAGCTTTTTGTAGCTCATGCGGTGCGGACGGTCCGCTTCGTCGCCGAGGCGGCGGCGCTTGTCTTCCTCATAGGCTTCGAAATTGCCTTCGAACCATTCGACATGGCTGTCGCCTTCGAACGCCAAAATGTGGGTGGCTAGGCGGTCGAGGAAGAAGCGGTCGTGGCTGATGACCACGGCACAGCCGGCGAAATTCTCCAGCGCTTCCTCGAGCGCGCGCAGCGTCTCGACGTCGAGGTCGTTGGTCGGCTCGTCGAGCAGAAGCACGTTGCCGCCCTTTTTCAGCATCTTGGCCATGTGGACGCGATTGCGCTCACCGCCGGAGAGCTGGCCAACCTTTTTCTGCTGATCCGGGCCCTTGAAGTTGAAGGCGCCCACATAAGCGCGGGTCGACATCTCATGCTTATTGACCGTCATCAAATCGTGGCCACCGGAGACTTCCTCCCACACATTGTGGTTGGGATTGAGGGCGTCGCGGCTCTGGTCGACATAGCCGAGCTGGACGGTGGGGCCGATATCGACCGAACCGGTATCCGGCTGTTCCTGCCCGGTGATCAGCTTGAACAGCGTGGACTTGCCGGCGCCGTTCGGACCGATCACGCCCACGATCCCGCCCGGCGGCAGCGTGAAGCTCAGATCCTCGAACAGCAATTTGTCGCCATAGGCCTTCGAGATGCCCTGCACCTCGATGACCTTGCCGCCGAGCCGCTCCGGCACCTGGATGACGATCTGGGCCTTGCCTGGCGCCCGATTTTCCTGCGCTTCAACGAGCTGATCGAACGCGCGAATACGGGCCTTGGACTTGGACTGGCGCGCCTTCGGGCTTTGCCGGATCCACTCGAGCTCTTCCTTGATCGCCTTTTGCCGGCCGGCGTCCTCGCGCTCTTCCTGCTCCAGCCGCTTTGCCTTCTTTTCCAGATAGGTCGAGTAATTGCCCTCGTAAGGGTAGTAGCGGCCGCGATCGAGCTCGAGGATCCAGTTCACGACATTGTCGAGGAAGTAGCGGTCGTGCGTGATCATCAGCACGTTGCCGGGATATTCCCGCAGATGGTTTTCCAGCCAGGCGACGCTTTCGGCATCGAGGTGGTTGGTGGGTTCGTCGAGCAGCAGGATGCTGGGCTTCTGGATCAGTAGGCGGGTGAGGGCGATGCGACGCCGCTCGCCGCCTGACAGATTCTCGACGCTCGCGTCGGACGGGGGACAGCGCAGCGCGTCCATCGCGATCTCGAGCTGGTTGTCGAGCGTCCAGCCGTCGACTGCGTCGATCTTGGTCTGCAGATCGCCCATCTCTTCCATCAGCGCATCGAAGTCCGCATCCGGCTCCGCCATCAACGCCGAAATCTGGTTGAAGCGGTCGACCATGTCGGCCGTCGCGCGCGCACCGTCCTTGACGTTCTCCAGCACCGTCTTGGACGGGTCGAGCTGAGGCTCCTGCGCCAGATAGCCGACAGTGATGCCGTCGCCGGCCCAGGCCTCTCCGGTGAACTCGGTGTCGATCCCCGCCATGATCTTCATCAGCGTCGACTTGCCGACGCCGTTCGGGCCGACGATGCCGATCTTCGCGTCCGGGTAGAACTGCAGGTTGATGTTGTTGAGGATCGGCTTCGGAGCGCCCGGGAAGGTCTTGGTCATCCCGTGCATGACGAACGAATATTGCGCGGCCATTGGCCCAGATCTCCGCTATACGCTGGTGCTGTAAGGATTTGGCGCGCGCCCTAGCCGAGCGGCCGGGGCTTGGCAAACGCCTCTGCCCATAGGTAGGGCGGCGCCATGCAAAAGCAACGGCTTGGCCTGTTCGCCCTTCCTGTCCTCATCGCCGCCGCGCCGCCGCCGCACGATCCGGCCAAGCTCCGCGACGCAGCGTTGAAGGACGATGTGGCGTGGAACATCACGGAAGGTCTGACCACGGAGATCGGGCAGCGTCAGGCCGGCAGTCCTTCCGAAGCGAAGGCGCGGGAATGGGCGGTCGCCAAGCTCAAGAGCCTCGGCTTCAAGAACGTGCATATCGAGACGTTCGATATCCCCGGCTGGGAACGCGGCGAGGAGCGCGGCGAGGTCGTGGCGCCGTTCCCGCAGAAGCTGGCGCTGGCCGCGCTCGGTAATAGCGGCGCGACGCCGCCCGAAGGCGTGCAGGCGGAGTTGGTCGCGTTCGGCAGCGTCGCCGAGCTGCAGGCCGCCCCGCTTGAGCAGGTGCGCGGCAAGATCGTCTATGTCGGGCATGCGATGCGCGCGGCGCAGGACGGATCGAGCTATGGCTATTTCGGCAGCGTCCGGCGCTCGGCGCCGAGCATTGCGTCGCAGAAAGGCGCGGTCGCGATCGTGATCCGCGGCCTTGGCACCGACAGCCACCGCGTGCCGCATACCGGCGTCACCAATTTTGATGAGGGCGTGAAGCCGATCGCGGCGGCTGCGCTTTCGAATCCCGACGCCGATCAGATCGAGCGGATATTGGAACGCGGCAAGCCCATCATGCTGCGCCTCGTCATCACGCCGCGCATGACCGGAACGCGCGAATCCGGCAACGTCATTGCCGAAGTGCCCGGCACCGATCCGAAGGCCGGGATCGTGGCGATCGGCGGCCATCTGGACAGCTGGGACCTGGGCACCGGCGCGATCGACGATGCTTCGGGCGTCGCGATCACGGCAGCGGCGGCCAAGCGGATCATGGATGCAGGGCGTCCGCGCCGGACGATCCGCGTGATCTGGTTCGGCAGCGAAGAGATCGGCGGCAATGGCGGCGCGGCCTATTTCGCAGCACACAAGGCCGAGCCGCATGCGTCCGTCAGCGAGTCCGATTTCGGCGCTGACCGCGTGTGGCGGTTCGAAACGAAGCTGAACCCGGCATCGGCGCCGCTGGTCGCTCGGCTGGAGCAGGCGCTCGCGCCGCTGGGTATCAGCAAAGGCTCGGGCAATGCCAGCGCCGGCGCCGACCTGGGCCCCTGGGTGCGCGCCGGCAGCAACGGCATCGACCTGGATCAGAGCGGTTTGCGCTATTTCGACATCCACCACACGGCCGACGACACGCTCGACAAGATCGACCGCGATCAGCTTGCCCAGAACGTCGCCGCGTGGACGGCGATGCTTGCGGTCGTCGCCAACGCGCCTGAAACGCTGGTCCAGCCGAGCAACCTAACTCTACCGAAATAGTTTGACTAAGTTTGCGTTGCAGCTAATTACCGCCGGCGCGACGGCATCGGGCCGGGCGCACGTTTTTTCCCTTGGGGAGCACAGGAATGAAGAAGCTGATCGTCGTTGCTGCTGCCGCCGGCCTGATGTCGCTGGCCGCCTGCAACAAGTCCACGCCGGCCGAGAACGCCTCGGACAACACCGCGGCCGCGCTCGAGAACACCGCCGACAACCTTGAGTCGGCTGCCGACAACGCGACCAACGCGACGACCGAGAACACGCTCGAGAACGCCGCCGATAACGCGCACGCCGCTGCCGACGCCGCCAAGGACGCCGGTGACGCGAACGTTGCCGTGAACGCCGCTCAGGCGAACGCGATCGCGGCCAACTCGGCTGCTGCCAAGAAGTAAGCTTCGCTTCTTCTAAAGCATTCGAAGGGCGGCTCCGAAAGGAGCCGCCCTTTTGCTTTGCTGGGGTTACGTCTTCTGTCGGTGGGAAGCGCACATCTGCCGGCCAGTCGCGACACCTTGGATCTCGGCTCGTAAGGACACGGGAATAGCCGTCCAGATCGTATCAGTTGTCAGTCTGAGCTCGGTGCCATATTCATCCACCGCAGCCGCGATCATGTGCTTAAACCAATCAAGATAGGTCCACTCGCGCGGCTTTGGACTGAATAACCGCCGTGCGGATACATCCCAGTTAACCTGCATCGCTGCACGGTATATGTGTTCGAAAGAGGTTGTGGCCGGACGAATATACAACCGCCCGATCTCATCGATCCCTACTTCTGCGATCCTGTCGTAAGTCATGCGGAAACTTTGCTAGCGTTTCCGGCAATCCGCAACGTCCGCGATGGGCGGGAAACTGCGATAGCAAAATGGTCGGGGAGACAGGATTCGAACCTGCGACCCTCTGCTCCCAAAGCAGATGCGCTACCAGGCTGCGCTACTCCCCGACGCGCGCCTCATGGCGGCTTGCGCTCTCTGACGCAAGCGGAGTGCTGTCGAGGAAGGCGGCGACCTCCTCCAAGGCGACCGATTTGTCCACGAAGGCCTCGCCGATGCCGCGGGCGAGGATGAAGGGGACGCGGCCGCCGGCTTTTTTCTTGTCGTGGGCCATGTGGCCGGCGAGGCGCTCGCCCGAGGCATTTACGCCTGCGGAGACGGCGTCATGGGGCAGGCCGATGGTGCGGAGATGCTCGACGACGCGGGCGGCTTCCCCGGTGCGACAGAGGCCGCGTTCGGCGGAGAAGCGGTAGGCGAGGCCCATGCCGGCGGCGACCGCTTCGCCGTGGAGCAGAGCGGGGCCGAATCCGGTTTCCGCTTCCAGGGCATGGCCGAACGTGTGGCCGAGATTGAGCAGCGCGCGGCGGTCGGCGGTCTCGCGCTCATCCTCGGCGACGATGCGCGCTTTGGCGGCGACGCTGTAGGCGATGGCGTGTTCGCGCGCCTCGGACTTGCCGGCGAGCAGGTCGGCGGCATGCGCTTCGCACCAGGCGAAGAAATCGGGGTCGGAAATCAGCCCGTATTTGACGACCTCGGCATAGCCGGCGCGGAGCTCGCGCGCGGGCAGGGTGTCGAGCACGGTCGGGTCGATCAGCACGAAGCTCGGCTGGTAGAAAGCGCCGATCAGGTTCTTGCCGGCGCGCGCGTTGATCGCGGTCTTGCCGCCGACCGAGCTGTCGACCTGGGCGAGCAAAGTGGTCGGCACCTGAACGAAGCCGATGCCGCGCTTGACGATCGATGCCGCGAAGCCGGTCAGGTCGCCGATTACGCCGCCGCCGAGCGCGACGATGTGCTCGCCGCGCTCGACTTCCAGATCCAGCAGCCGGTCGCAGAGCGTTTCGAGTTGCGGCCAGCTCTTGGTCGCCTCGCCGGCCGGAAGCACGATCGGCACGATGCTCGGATGACGGAGACGCGGGAGCTGGGCCGCGGCCACGGTCTCGTCGGTGACGACGATCAGCCGGTCGCGGGCATAGGGGGAGAGCAACTCGGCGGCGCGGTCCAGCGCGCCGGCCTCGATCAGCACGTCGTAACGGCGCGCGCCGAGTTCGACGGGAACGACGGTCATAGCGACAGGGCTTTCAAAATGGCCTTCACCGTCGCGTCGTGCGGCGAGGGCTGGCTGCGGACATGGATCGGCGCCAGCGCATAGACCGGGTTGCGCACCTTGGCGAGTTCGCGCAGCACTTCGCGCGGGTCGCGGCCCTGCAGCAGCGGGCGCGTGTTCCGGCGGCGGACGCGATCGACCAGCGTTTCGACGTCCGCCTCCAGCCAGACTGCCGTGGCGCGATCCAGGATCAGGGCGCGGGTCTTGTCGTTCATGAAGGCGCCGCCGCCGGTCGCGATCACCTTCGGACTGCCATCGATCAGGCGCGCGATCACGCGGCGCTCGCCGTCGCGAAAATAAGGCTCCCCGAAGGTCGCGAAGATTTCGGAGATGGACATGCCGGCGGCGGTCTCGATCTCCTCATCGGCGTCGACGAAGGGCAGGCCAAGACGCTGCGCGAGGCGGCGACCGACCGTCGTCTTGCCAACGCCCATCAGCCCGATCAGCACGATCGGGCGGTCGAGGCGGGAAGAGGCGGCAGCGGCAGGCATCGCCGCTATCGCTACGGGCAAGTCAGCGCTGGGCCAAGCCTCAGCTCGTCTTCATGCACTGGGATTCGTCGGCGCGCTTGAACTCGTGGCAGTTCCAGAGCGTCTTTTCGAAGCCGCTGGAGCGGTTGCGGAGATAGCTGAACGACAGCGCGCGGTGCTGCTCGTCGCTGACCGGGAAGCCTTTCGGCGCCTTGTTGGGGTCGGTCCAGCCCATGAATTTGCAGAAATCCTTCTGCCCACAGGCGGCGAGCGCAAGCGACGGGAACTGGCTGGCGTTGACCTTGCGGTCGAGCACGACGACGAAGGCGTCGCCGCCAGGCGAGACGATCTTGAGCTGGCGCGCGCCTTTCTCGGCAAGCTTCTCCGGCGTGAACGCGGTTTGGTCGGCCGCCAGTTGCATGTCCGCGGCGCCGGCATGGGCTGGGGAGAGGCTCGCGAGCTTGGCGATGGCGGGCTCCGTGCCTTCATGGCCGCCGCGGAACGCGCCGGGTGTGCCCCACCAGCCCTGCCAGCGGAAGAACAGGTGCGTGCCGACTTGCGCCACCTTATCGAGCGATCCGCTCCAGTAGGGGACCACCCAATTGGTGTGGTAATGGGTCGAATAGCCTACGGGCTTGAATACCTTGCCCTTCAGTGCGGCCTCGGCGATCTCGCGGGCGCGCTTCCAGCCCGAGACCGAGGGGATGCGCGCCATCGAACCGTCGCACGTGAAGGTGAACTGGCAGCCGGTCGCGCGGTCCGATCCCTGGAAGACGACGCCGCAGATCGTCTTGGGGAAAGCGGGATGCCGGAGGCGATTGATGACCACCTGGGCGACGGCGCGCATGCCGTCATCGCCCTCCGCAGCGGCTTCGTAATAGGCAGCGGCGGCGAGGCAGTCGATCGAGCGGGCCCGATCGTCCGTGCCGATCGCAAGCTTGAAAGGCTTGGCGGCAGGGTTGGGCTCGGCCGAGAAGGGAACGGCGGCGTTGATCTTGACCGCGTCTTCGGGCGCCACGTCGATGAACTTGACCGGCTCGACCGGCGGCGCAGGCACATTGGGCGGCGGCGCGGTCTGAGTGGCGGCGAGCTGCGTCACCTTGTTCGAGCCCGGCAGGAAACCAGCGCCGCGGCCCTGCGCCGCCCAGATCGCGACGGCGACCAGCAGCGCCATCACGGCGGCGGCGATCCAGTCGTGCAGATGCGGTTGCGCTTTCAGCCGGGCCAGCAAACCTTCACTCCCAAACAAAGCGCGGGCGCATATCAGAATACGCCCGCGCTGTCAGTTCGGTTAAGATGAGATTGATGGTTTATGCGATCAACCCTCAGGCTTCGGGCAGGAAATCCGGCACCGAGAGGTAGCGCTCGCCAGTGTCGTAGTTGAATCCCAGCACGCGGACATCGTCCGGAAGATCGGGCAACTTCTGCATGATCGCGCCCAACGTTGCGCCCGAGCTGATGCCGACCAGCATGCCTTCCTCGCGCGCGGCGCGCCGCGCCATATCCTTGGCGACGGCCGGATCGACCTGGATCACGCCATCGAGCAGATCGGTGTGGAGGTTGGCGGGGATGAAGCCGGCGCCGATGCCCTGGATCGGATGCGGGCCCGGCTGGCCGCCCGAAATGACCGGCGACAGCGTCGGCTCGACGGCAAAGACCTGAAGGTTCGGCCATTCCCTTTTCAGCACCTGGGCGCAGCCGGTGATATGGCCGCCGGTGCCGACGCCGGTGATCAGAACGTCGATCGGGTTGTCGCGGAAGTCGCGCAGGATTTCCTGAGCAGTGGTCTGCACATGCACGTCGATGTTCGCAGGGTTTTCAAACTGCTGCGGCATCCAGGCGCCGGGGGTGGAGTCGACGATCTCGAGGCCGCGCTCGATGGCGCCTTTCATGCCCTTTTCCTTCGGCGTCAGATCGAAGGTCGCGCCATATGCGAGCATCAGGCGGCGGCGCTCAAGCGACATGCTTTCGGGCATGACGAGGATCAGCTTGTAGCCCTTGACGGCCGCGACCATCGCCAGGCCAATGCCGGTGTTGCCCGAAGTCGGCTCGACAATCGTGCCGCCGGGCTGAAGCTTGCCGGAACGCTCCGCTTCCTCGATCATCGACAGTGCGATGCGGTCTTTGATCGAGCCGCCGGGGTTCGACCGCTCGGATTTGATCCACACTTCGCTGTCGCCGAACAGGCGCTGGATGCGGATGTGCGGCGTGTTGCCGATAGTCTCTAGGATATTCGCGGCTTTCATGCGGGCTTCTCCTGCATAACGGCTTCGGGAAGAGCGGTTTCGGGTGGATCGAAGGTACGGGCGCGACGGAGCTCGGGGAACCAATAGGCCCAAAGTCCGGCGACCGCTACGGCTGCGCAACCACCGAATACGACGGCGCCGACCGGCCCGAGCAGCGCCGCGAGCAGGCCGGATTCCAGCTCGCCCAGCTCGTTCGACGCGGAAATGGCGAGACCGGAGACGGCGGAGACGCGGCCGCGCATCGTGTCCGGGGTGTGGAGCTGGACCAGTGAAGAGCGGACATAGACCGACAGCATGTCCATGCCGCCCAGCGCGACCAGCACAAGCATCGACAGCGGCATCGACCTGGAAACGCCGAACAACGCCGTCGCCACGCCGAAGCCGGCGACCGCCAGCAGCATCTTGACGCCGACATTGTTGTGCAGCGGCCGGAAGGCGAACCACAGCGCGACACCGGCGGCGCCGATCGCCGGCGAGGCCCGCAGCCAGCCGAGGCCGGAGGGACCGACATGGAGGATGTCGCGGGCGTAGACGGGAAGGAGCGCGGTCGCGCCGCCGAGCAGCACCGCGAACAGGTCGAGCGTGATCGCGCCGAGCAGGAAGCGGTGCGTACGGACGAACGACAGGCCGTCCACCATCTGCCGGAGCGGATGCGTGCTGCCGCTCATTGCGGTCGGCATGATGCGGCGGATCGGCGTCAGCGCGACGATCGAGAGCAGCAGGAAGCCCGCCGAAATCCAATATGGAAGCGCCGGGTTGGCGTGATAGAGGAAGCCGCCGAGCGCTGGCCCGCCGACCGAAGCGCTCTGCCAGGCGATCGAACTCATTGCGATCGCGCGGGGCAGGATCGCCGGTGGCACGATGTTGGGAGCGATGGCCGACATCGCCGGGGCGACGAACACGCGCGCGATCCCATGCAGCGCAGCCAGGCCGAACAGCAGCGGCAAAGTGAGCATATGAGCCGTGGTGGCGGCGCCAAGGGCGAGCGCCACGATCAGGTCGATCGCCGTCGCCAGCCGCGCCACCAGCCGCCGCTCGAACCGGTCGGCGACCCAGCCGGCAACGGGGGTCAGCAGCAAAAGCGGCACGAACTGCGCGAAGCCGAGCAGCCCGAGGTAGAAGCTCGCTTCCTTGACCGACATGCCGTAATCGGCGCGGGCGGTGTCGTAGAGCTGGTAGCCGAGGATCACGACCATCGCCGTCGTCGCCAGCACCGCCGAGAAGCGGGCGATCCAGAAAGCGCGGAAATCGGGAATGGAGAGCGGGGAGGGTTGGGCCTTCACCCGCCCGCTCCTAGGCCGCTATCTGCCGCCCCCGCAACCGCTTCCTCGCTTGGCCGCCCGCAAGCGGTGCTTGGCTAGCCGAGCAAGGTACTGAGCACGTCAGGGTGGAAGCCCCAGCCCGCAAAGCCGCACAATCCCATGAAGATGCCGAATGCGCCGAACACCCAGGCGGCGGCCAGAACCCAGCCGTTTTCGACCAAAGCCGCGACGGCGGCGATGGAGATCGCGGTCGAGATGGCGGCTTCGCTGGCGTCGAACTGATCGTCGTGGATGTTGAGCGCGTCGTAATCGGCCGACCGCGCCTTGGCCTGTTTCGCGAGGTCCGGCGCTTCGGCGCGGTATTTGGCGATATCGCGGTCGAGCGCGGCGAGCATCGGCGCCGCTTGCGGCTGGTCGGCGCCGATCAGCGCGATCTGCCCGCGCGAGGTCTCGGCGATATGCTCCTTGGTCTTTGTCGCTTGATATTCGTTCCAGCGATCGACCGAGTCCGACTGCGCCTGCTGCATGGCCTGAACGATGTTGCCGTCCTTGATCCCGCACAGGCCGGCGAACACGGACAGGGCGACCACCGTGATTGCGACCAGCCGATTGAGCCGTTTGTCCTTTGCTTCGGCGCTGACTTCGATTTCCATGGCGCAGCGTCTGCCACAGTCCAGCGAAATCGGGAACGCCCCAAAAACGTGCTGCGGTGTCGCGCCATCCGCGACGTCTCAGGACGTCCCGGCCGGTTTCCCCCTGTAAACCGAGGTCGGGACTGTGGATTCTCTTCCGGGTCCGCATGGGCTCCGTCGGCACGGGACACCGCCGGCGGAGCCCTTTTTATGCCGGCGCGCGTGGAGATGTTCTCTCATGTGCCGATATGATACAGGTTAGGAAAGACCGGGCCGCACTTCGTTCCTCTTTGTGATGGAGGTTGATGTGACGACGATCCACGGCACCCCGCCGCGCGGCATCGCAGCCACGCGTTCCCCGCTCTTCGAAGGCCGGTTCGGCCGCATGTTCCGGAACCTGCCGCCCGCCCAGTTCGGCGCCACCGACAAGGCCAATCGCGACAGCCTGGCGGCTTTGGGCGATGCGATGTCGGCGGACCTCGATCCGCCCAAGGACGGTCCCGATGCCGAGGAAAGCGGAATCCCGTCGCTCTACACTTATTTCGGCCAGTTCGTGGATCACGACATCACCTTCGATCCGGTGAGCACGCTGACCAAGGCGATGGACCCGTCCGGCCTGGTCGACTTCCGCAACCCGACCTTCAATCTCGATAATGTCTATGGCCGCGGCCCAGGCGACCAGCCCTATATGTACAAGCCGAGCGGCAAGTTTCAGTTGGGCGATCCGATGACCGGCGCGCCGGGCACGCACGCGCACGACCTGCCGCGCTTCGACGGCCGCGCGATCATCGGCGATCCGCGCAACGACGAGAACGGCATCGTCTCGCAATTGCAGAGCCTGTTCCTGCGCTTCCACAACCGCATCGTCGACGACAACCCCGGCGCGACCTTTGCCGAGGCGCAGCAGATCGTGCGCTTTCACTATCAATATGTCGTCGTGAACGACTTCCTCGCGCGGATCGTCTCCGCGCCGGTGCTGGACGCGCTGAAGTCGGGCGGGCGCTACGACCAGCACGAATTGCGCTTCTACCACTGGCGGCACGAGCCATTCATGCCGGTCGAATTCTCGGTCGCCGCCTATCGGCTCGGCCATTCGATGGTGCGGCCGGGATATCGGATCAACGATCATAAGCTGATCCCGATCTTCCCGCGCGCAGCGACGCCGAACGAGGAAGCGTTGACCGGCTTCCGCGTGCCGCCGCCCAACCACGCGATCGATTGGGGGCGGTTCATCGACTCCGATGCGGCGCCGCGCGCGAACGATGGCTCCCCTGCGGTACAGAAGCAGCGGCTACAATTCGCCTATCGGATCGACACATCGCTCGTCGCTTTCCTGCACGACCTTCCCAAGACGATCGCGGGCGACAAGCCGGCGTCGCTGGCCGAGCGCAACCTGCTGCGCGGCTGGCTGCTCGGCCTTCCCTCCGGCCAGGCCGTGGCGCGAGCAATGGCGCTCGTTCCGCTGACAGACGCCGAGATCGTCATCGGCAAGGCGGTCGACACGCCCGATCCGGGCGACGTGCGCGGGCCGATCGTCGATGCGGTAAATGCGGTGGCGGCGGGCAAAGGCGACGTGTTCGCCGGCAACTGCCCGTTGTGGACGTACATCCTTGCCGAAGCGGCGGCGAACCGCACCGACATGACGGTCCCCACGCAGGAAGGCGGCACGCTCAAGACGCCGCAACTCGGGCCCGTCGGCGGGCGCATCGTTGCCGAAGTATTCCTGGGCCTGATGTTCGGCGACGGCACCTCGTACCTGTCGATGGACCCGCTGTGGGAGCCGGTGACGGGCCCGGACTTCAGGCTGCGCGACTTCGTGCGCTATGCACTGGGGGAGGGGCCGGCGCTGCATTGAAGGCGCGGCAAAGGTAGCGAAAGTCACGGGACGTCATCGCGAAAAGGCGTAAGCTTTGGCGCGGTGCGGGTTCGGAGCACGGCGAGCAGCAGGCGATTGTCGTGGATCACCCGCTCGCCGACCTTCCGCCCTTTGTAGAAGACCGGCCGCACTTCGCCCGAAAAGACGCGGTCGATCGCGGTCATCTCGGCCGCGAACCGCCCGATGTCCACGGCCGTGTCCCACGCCGCCGCGAAACTCTCCGCGCCCGGACGTTTGCGCAGGGCGTAAGCGGACTTGGCCGACATTCCCACCGCCCGCGCCGCCGCCGAGACAAGGCCGATCCGGGCAAGCTGATCGATGAAGATGCGCTGCCGCTCGGCCGACCAGCCGTCGTGACGGGCGCGGTTGGTGGGAACCGACGTGAAGGCGAGCGGGGCGTCGGGCGACTCGGTCATCGGCGAGTCTATGGCTCACAGGGTGGGGTGTAGGACAGGGGGTGGCGGCGACCAGTGCGGTTGTTTTGGGCGATGAGGTAAGCAGGTAAGCGAGCGAGCAATGCTCCTGTGTACTCAGCTCTTGCTTTGTTGACAGAAGTCTCGGTCACTATTTACGTCAGCCAATCATGAGATCCGGAAAAGTTGGTTTTGGCTGGCTAAAGCCGGGAGTTCCAGTCGCTCTTCCCATACCCGGCGTCTTAGACAATTCGGTTCCAACAACGGCGCCCGACGAAGGTTTCATCTCGCACTTCCCGGCTGCAAACGAGATGGCGACGGACCTTACATTTGTAGCGCGGCCGGCCGGCGAGCCGCTTGGCGAAAATGAACGTGGCCTTCTTTTTACAATGCCGGCTTGGGTCGATCCGAACGTAGGCGGAATTCTTATGAATTCCGACCATTTCGATGAGACGGAAGTTCGCGCCGCTTTGCTATTTTGGGATCGCTTGGAAGTTCCCCGAACCCCGCTGAACGATTACATCAATGACACAATCCACAATCTAGCCAAAATGGGTGTCGTCCAGCGAACAAGTGTTCGGTTGGTCAGGGGAGCAGGCGTCATTGAGGGGCAATGCCTATTGCAGGGCACCGAAACTGCATTCGACGCGCTTGAGGCGCGAGACCCGGGCCGCTGGGCAATGGGCGTAGGAAGCAATTCGCTCAAAGTGATGGGTGATGCTCGGATGGCACCCGATCGAGGCGCGCTCGTGAGGCTTCATAATGTGCTCCCAGTCCCCGATGGGAGCGTGCCGGTCGAGCAAGTCTTGGAGTTCAAGCAGAAGCGCCGAGACGAACTGCTGGCCCTTAGGCACGAACTGGACAAAATCTATCAGCGCATTGACGCGGCGCCAGACCGAGCACTGGCCGAGGCGGTCGAAGGCGACGCGCTCGATCGAGCGGCCACGGCAGCTCTGAAGACGGCACTGGAGTTCCACCTTCCGGTGAGATTGAGTGACTGGGCCATCAAGTTGAACCTGAATATCGGCGAGGCGATCACGAAAGCCTCGTTGGCCGGTGCAGCTTCTCATTTCGTTATGCCTGAGCTTACCGCGATCGTGGCTGGCCTCGCGGGTGCGGCAAGCTTCCTCACAGTGGAGGGAGGAATAGGCTTGAAACGACGTCCGAGCGCTGGCCCCTTTGAGTACGTCGTTCACTATCACAAAGAGCTTTTCGGCAAGTAGCTGCGCCGATCGGCCAACCACCCCGGAGTTGAGCCATCGCCAATTGGCGATCAAAAGCTGGTTGTTGGTTTTGGTGTCAAGCCAGCGTCACAAAACTGTCCATCACCCTTTTCCGCCCCGCCTGTTCGAAGTCGATTTCCAGCTTGTTGCCTTCGATCTCGGCGATCGTGCCGTAGCCGAATTTCTGGTGGAAGACGCGCTGGCCGAGCGACAGGTCGCTGCGGCCCTTGTTGCCGAGGCTGACGGCGCTGGCTCTGGCCTCCACCACGCGGGCGGGGGTGGTCTGGTAGCCGCCTACGGACGCCGCGCGTTGCCAGCCGGGGCCGCGGCCGGTGCCTCGGGCAATGTTGGCGAAGGGGTCGGCGCGTTCGGACCAGTTGGCGCGCCACAGGCTTTCGCCGCCGGTCATGCTGGTTTCCTCCTCGATATGCGCCTTGGGGAGTTCAGCGACGAAGCGGGAGGGGATGGAGCTGGTCCATTGGCCATAGATGCGGCGGTTGGCAGCGTGAAGGATATAGGCGCGGCGGCGGGCGCGGGTGATCGCGACGTAAGCCAGGCGGCGTTCCTCCTCGAGGCTCGCATTGCCGCCTTCGTCCAGCGAGCGCTGCGAGGGAAACACGCCTTCCTCCCAGCCGGCGAGGAACACGGTGTCGAACTCCAGGCCCTTGGCGGCGTGGATGGTCATGATCGTGACCTGCTCGCCGCCGGCATTCTCGTCATTGTCCATGACGAGGCTGACATGCTCGAGGAAGGCGCCGAGATTTTCATACTCCTCCATCGCGCGGACGAGTTCGTTCAGGTTTTCGAGCCGGCCGGCGGCTTCGGCGGAGCGATCGTTTTGCCACATCGCGGTGTAGCCGCTTTCGTCGAGGATCTGGCGGGCGAGCTCCGGATGCGGGAGCGTCTGCGCCATGTCGCGCCAGCGGGCGATGTCGCCGATCAGATTGCCGAGCGCGCGGCGGGCCTGCGGCGTCAGCTCGTCGGTGTCGAGGATGCGGGCGGCGGCGAGGGTGAGCGGAATGCCCTGCGCGCGGGCGAGGCTGTGGACCTTCGCCAGCGCCTTGTCGCCGAGGCCGCGTTTCGGCGTGTTGACGATGCGTTCGAAGGCGAGGTCGTCGGCGGGCTGGTTGACGACGCGCAGATAGGCGAGCGCATCGCGGATCTCCTGGCGCTCGTAGAAGCGGAAGCCGCCGACGATGCGATAGGGCATCCCGATCGCGATGAAACGGTCCTCGAACTCGCGGGTCTGGAACTGGGCGCGGACGAGGATCGCGCAATCGTCGAGGCTGCCGCCTTGCCGCTGGTGAGTCTCGACGATCTCGCCGACGCGGCGCGCTTCCTCGGGGCCGTCCCAGACGCCGAGCACGCGGACCTTCTCGCCTTCGCCGGCTTCCGTCCACAGCGTCTTGCCGAGGCGGCCGCTGTTCGCCGCGATCAGGCCCGAGGCGGCGGCGAGGATGTGCGGGGTGGAGCGGTAATTCTGTTCCAGCCGGATGATAACGGCACCCGGGAAGTCCTTCTCGAACCTCAGGATGTTGGCGACCTCCGCGCCGCGCCAGGAGTAGATCGACTGGTCGTCGTCGCCGACGCAGCAGATGTTCTTGCGTTGCTGCGCGAGGAGGCGGAGCCAGAGATACTGGCTGGCGTTGGTGTCCTGATATTCGTCGACCAGGATGTAGCGGAACCGGTTCTGATACTGCTCCAGCACGTCGCGGTGGGTCTTCAGGATCACCAGCATGTGGAGCAGCAGGTCGCCGAAATCGCAGGCGTTCACGGCTTTGAGCCGGGCCTGGTATTGCGCGTAAAGCTCGGCGCCGCGGCCGTTGGCGAACAGTTCGGACTCGCCGGCATCGACATCGGTGGGCGTCCAGCCGCGATTCTTCCATTTGTCGATCAGCCCGGCGAGCTGGCGGGCGGGCCAGCGCTTTTCGTCCAGGTCCGAGGCGGCGATGAGCTGCTTCAGCAGCCGGAGCTGATCATCGGTGTCGAGGATCGTGAAGTTCGATTGCAGCCCGACCAGCTCGGCATGGCGGCGGAGCATCTTGGCGGCGATCGAGTGGAAGGTGCCGAGCCACGGCATGCCCTCGACCGTGTCGCCCAGCATGCGGCCGATCCGCTCGCGCATCTCGCGCGCCGCCTTGTTGGTGAAGGTGACCGCGAGGATCTCCGACGGCCAGGCCTTGCGGGTGTAGACGAGGTGGGCGAGGCGGGCGGTGAGCGCTGCCGTCTTGCCCGTGCCGGCGCCGGCAAGCACAAGCACTGGGCCTTCGGTGGTGAGCACCGCCTCGCGCTGCGGCGGGTTGAGGCCGCGGATATAGGGCGGATCGTTCGGGGAAGGCGCGGGCAGACTCACCCGTGAACAGCTAGGGAACGGCGGCCCTCGGCACAAGGCGGCGGAGGGGACGGCCGTCGATTGCGGCGAGGCCGAGCGCTATCAGGGCCATGCCGGCATAATGGCGCGGCTCGAGCGCTTCGCCGAGGACCAGTGCGCCCAAGAGGATCGCCGTCACGGGAATCAGGAAGGTGACGAGCAGCGCGTTCGTCGCGCCGGAGCTCTCCAGCAGGCGGAAATAGAGCCAATAGGCGAAGCTGGTGCAGATCAGCGCGAAGCCTGCGATCGCGGCCCAGGTCACGGCATGGGGAGGGGCGATGCTCCAGGGCCGTTCAAGCGCAAGGCTGAACGGCAGGAGCAGCAGGCTGGCGCCCAAGAGTTGGCCGGTGGCGACGGTCAGTGGCGGGATGCCGAGCGGGCGAAAGCGGCGGGCATAGACTGCGGCGAAGGCGTAGCTGAGCGTCGCGCCCAGGCACATCAGGATGGCGAGTGCCTCGCCGCCCATGTGCGCGCCGGTGCCGATCATCGCCGCGACGCCGCCGAAGCCAAGCAGGACGCCGATGATCTTCGCCGGTGTGGCCCGTTCGTCGCGGGTGAAGAGGTGCGCGACCAGCACGCCCCAGAGCGGGGTAGTCGCGTTCAGGATCGAGGCGAGGCCGCTCGCGATGCGGAGCTGGGCGAAGGCGTAGAGCACGAATGGCAGGGCGTTGTTGAGCAGACCAAGGATCAGGAACATGCCCCAAATCCGGGGGCTTGCGGGCAGTTTCTGGTTCTTGAGCTTAAGGACAACGAGTAAAGGCAGCGCGCCGAGAAACACGCGGCAGAGCATGATCGTGATCGGCGGCAGCTCGCGCAACGCGATCGCGAGGAAGAAAAAGGACCCGCCCCACAGCACCGACAGAACCAAGAGGATGGTCCAGTCGCGCCCGTTCATGCCCGTGTTTTGCATGGGCGCGGTGGTGCCACGGGACAGCGCGGCGCGCCATCCCGCGGCTTGCGGTCAAAAGGTGAGGCTTATTCTTCCTCGATCGGAGCGCCGGGGCCGTTCTTCAGGATCGAGTCGATCGCGTTCCGGGCCGAGGCCTTGGACGTGTAGGTCTCGGTCCAGAAGATGTTCTCGCTATTGTGCTTGAAATAGGCGCGATACTGGCCGCCGTCGGTCTTCTTGATCACGAACTTGTGAGCCATCGACCCCTCCATCCGGTGAGGGCCGCAGCTTAACGCAGATCAGGTCTTGCGCAACAGCGTCAGCTTGGCCTTGCCGTGACGGCGGACCGCTTCGACGTCGAAACCGGCTACTTCGACGTCTTCGGTGAATGCGGTTTCGATGCTGGCCCAGGCGCCGGGCTCGAGCGTCACGCGGGCGAGCACTTTCTGGCCGAGGCCGGAGCCATAGGGCGGGTCGAGCAGCACTAGATCGTAAGGGCCGCCGGCGAAGCTTTCGGCCGCTTGGGTGCGGACGTCGGCGCCGGTTGCGCCCAGCTTGTCGATATTGGCGCGGAGCGCGGTTGCCGCGTCGCGGTCGCGCTCGACGAAGGTGCAGCTTTTGGCGCCCCTAGACAGCGCTTCCAGCCCCAGTGCGCCGGTGCCGGCGAAGATGTCAGCAACGCGCAGGTCTTTGAAGCTGCCGAGACGCGACAGCAGCATCGAGAACAGCGCTTCGCGGGTGCGGTCGGATGTGGGACGGGTCGCGTCGCCGGGCGGCGCGAGCAGCGGCCGCCCGCGCCAGCGGCCGGCGATGATCCTCATCTCTTAAATCCTCCCCGGGACGGGGAGGAGGACCGTCGCCGCGCTTGCGGCGATGGTGGAGGGGGCACAGCGCCGCGCGGCTTTTGACGTGGGCCCCCTCCACCAGCCTTCGGCTGGTCCCCCTCTCCGTGCCGGGGAGGAGCTGACTTTAAAGTCTTCCTGAACACCACCAGATCGTGCTGGCGCACTTCGTCGACCGCGCCAGCGGGCAAATCGGCGAGTTCGAACGGGCCGTATTTCGTGCGGATCAGGCGGCTAACGGTGAGACCGAGATGTTCGAGGACGCGGCGAACCTCGCGGTTCTTCCCTTCGGTGAGGGTCAGCTCGATCCAGACGTTCGCGCCGGTCCGCCGTTCCATGTTCGCATCGATGGAGCCGTAGCGGACGCCGTCGATGGTTATGCCCTCGATCAGTTCCTCAAGCTGGGCTTGGGTGACGGCGCCATAGGCGCGGGCGCGGTAGGTGCGGGGAACGCCGGTCGCCGGGAGCTCGAGCTGACGCTTCAGCTCGCCATCGGTGGTGAGCAGCAGCAAGCCTTCGGTGTTCAGATCGAGGCGGCCGACGGGCATCACCCGCGGCAAGTCCTTCGGCAGCCGATCGTAGATGGTCGGGCGGCCTTTGGGATCGCGCTCCGTGGTGAGCAGGCCGGCCGGTTTGTGGAAGCGGAACAGGCGCGCGGGGGCCGGCGCCTTCACCGGTTTGCCGTCGACGGTAACGCCATGCAGCGATTCGATCAGTGTCGCCGGCGTCTCGATCACGGCGCCGTTGATCGCGATTCGCCGCTCGCCGATCATCCGCTCGATCTCGCGCCGCGACGCCACGCCGGCGCGCGCGAGGAGTTTGGCAATCCTTTGGGCTTCCCGGGACTTAGCTGGCGGCGCGGGCACTTCAGGGCTCCCAATTTCTTTTCGCTGGCTGGCGCAAAAGCGCCGATCCATGCGTTATAGTTGCGTAACGCTGCGAGCGCGGAACAGGGCGCGCTGCATGGAGAAGGAATCAAGGGGCGGCAATGCTGTTCGGCAAGAAAGCGAAAAAGATCCGGCGGATCCTCATTGTCGAGGATGAGCCGCTGGTGGCTTTCGATACCGAGCACGCGCTCACCGATGCGGGTTACGAAGTGGTCGGCACCGTTGACAGCGTCGAAGGTGCGCTGGACATGGTGAAGTCGGCGAAGATCGACCTGGCGCTGGTCGATCTGGGGCTGACCGATGGCGGCAACGGTGTGGAAGTCGCGGCGGCGGCGCGGCGCGAAGGGATGCACGTGCTGTTCGTGACCGGGCGCTGCCCGAAGGGCGCGGCGTCGCTCGGTCTTGGCTGCCTGGAAAAGCCGTTCTCGCAAAAGGACCTGCGCGCGGCGATTGAGGCGCTGGAGACGTTGCTGACGCGCGGCAGCGTCAAGAAAGTGCCGCCGGGGCTCACGATCTACGAGGACAGCGCGTCGGCGGCCTAGTTCGTCGCCCTTAGCCGCATTTCCACCTGGTCGTGAAAGGCGCGGATGCCGGTTTCCAGGGTGCCGAGCGTGAGGTGCTCGATCGCGCCGGTACCGAGCCCTTCCTGGCCCAGCGCCGCGGCGCGGAAATCCTCGCCGGCGAACACGCCCTGATCGAGCAACTGCCAGCTCCGCTGCCAATGGCTGAGCGCTTTTTCGGTCTTGGGCGGCTCCGGGATCAGCATGAAGTCCTCGACAAGGGTGCGGTCCACGCCCTGCGGCATCAGCACCATCAGGTTCACATAATCGGGGCTGACGATCAGCACGCCGCCGGGGAAAATCTGATAGGCATAGGTGACGGCGGAGCGGAGCGCGGCCCAATCTGTGCGATCGAGGTCGGCGAGTTCGGCGGCGCGGCCGACGGCGGAGCGCTGGTGCGGGCCGACCCGATCGCCGGCCGTGACGCCATCCTGAAACATCGGACCGATCGTGGCGGCGTGCAGGCGCTGGACGTGGTAGCTTTCTTGGAAGGCGTCGACGATCAGCTTCCAGTTCGCCTTCACCTCATGCGTGGCGCGCGCGAAAAGATGCTGGCCGGCGAGATTGAAGGCGTCGAAATCGTGACCGAGCGCTTCGGCTTCGGTGAAGTCGGCGTTCTCGTCGAACGCAAACCAGATCAGTCCGCCCGCTTCGAGGCTCGGCAGTTCCTTTAGGCCGTGCGCCCCCTTGTCGAGACCCGGGAACGTCTCGGGCCGGGGGAGGCCGGTCAGGCGGCCGTCGAGCGCATAGGACCAGGCGTGGTAAGGGCAGATCACGCGCGGCGCACAGACGGCTTCGCCGCCTTCGACCAGCCGCGTGCCGCGGTGCTGGCAGACGTTCAGGAAGACGTGCGCCTTGCCCTGCTTGTCGCGGGTGAGCAGCAGCGGCTTGCCGAACCCGTCGTGCGGGAGCGCCATGTTCGGCTCCGGCAGCAGCGCCGAGGGCGCGATGACGTTCGGCATGCGGGCGAACAGGGCATCCCATTCGCGCGCATGGCGTTTGGCATCGGTATAGGCGGCGGCAGGAACGGTGGTGATTTCGCTGCCGCGCATAGGGGCGCCGTCGACAAGTGTCTCGGCGAGCGCGAGCTGGCCGGGTGTGGGCGTGAGCGCATTCATGGGTGGAGTGTGCGCCGAGTCGGGCAACGCCTCAAGAGCCACCGCAGTCCGTTGCGAGCTGGTCGAGGAATTTGACGAGCGTCTTTTCAGGGTCGCGTTCCTCTCCGCCGCCGAGCACGTTCAGCCCCCACTGCTCGAGCACGGCATCGCGGACGCGGTCGGGGCGTGCGGCGAAGACGAAGGACGGCGGCCGGTCCTTGATGCGGCCCGAATCCTTCCAGGTCCGCCACAGCTTGTGGAGCAGCAGGCGGATGTTCAGATCGGACATCGAATAGCCGATGAACAGGATCGTCCGCCCCAGTGCGTCGGCGCGGAATTTCACGTCGAGCGGGGAATCGAACTCCAGTCGGTCGAAATAGTCGGTCTCGGCCAGCACGAGCGAATCGTCGGATTCGAAGTCGCCGTGGAATTTGACGATCTGCGGACAGCCTTCGCGCGCGCGGGTCAGGTCGCGAGCGTTGACGATCTTCACGAAATCGCGGCCGGCAAGGTCGTAGGCGACTTCGAGATTGTTGTCGTAGTTGGTGGTGTAGACGATCGGGAAATCGAGCCGGACGATCAGCTCGTGCACTTTCGAGCGGGCGACCTTCGCTTCGGACACGCTCCAGGTGCGATCCATCCAGCTTCTGAGCGCGCCGATGCTGCCGAGCTTCAGCCGGTAATATTCGGCCAGGCTCTGGTAATCGGCGTCGCTCTCCTCGTCGGTGAGGCCGAGTTCGGTGCGCATATGCTCGATAAGCTGCGACCAGGAAGGCAGGCCGACCGACATCGACAGGCCCGCGCCCGCGAAGAGGATGCATCGGCGAGCCTTCACCGCCTCGACGAGTTGGCCATAGGCGGGGGAGGTCTGAAGATGGTCCATCTTCGCAAGACAACGGCAAGGGCTGGCGCGCGTTCCGGTTGCGGCGAAGGGCGCGGTCCGCTAACCGGTCGCGGCATCGCTGCGGGCGTGGCGAAATTGGTAGACGCACGGCACTCAAAATGCCGCGGCTTCGGTCATGTCGGTTCGAGTCCGACCGCCCGCACCATTCCTGCTCCGCCGGAGCAACCGACGCGCGTGCAAAGGGACGCTCCGGTGCAAGACGAAGACTATGTCTATGACGAGGCGAGCGGGGATTGGATGCCCGCCTCCGAGCTTGCCGAACGCAAGGCCAGCGCGGACCGGGTCGAAGTGCGCGATGCGGTCGGCAACGTGCTCGCCGATGGCGATCAGGTGACCTTGATCAAGGATCTCGACGTGAAGGGCGCGGGGCAGACGCTGAAACGCGGCACGCTGATCAAGTCGATCCGGCTGACCGGAGACCGCCAAGAGATCGACTGCAAATATGAGGGGATCAAAGGCCTGGTGCTCCGCGCCGAGTTCGTGCGCAAGCGCTGACCGCTGAATAGCCGGTGAAGCCGAAACTCCTCACCGTCCTGCCCGAATACACGCCTCGCCTGTTTGCGGGCGACGCGATCGCGTCGGTGACGGTGGCGATGGTCGCGCTGCCGCTGAGCATTGCGATCGCCATCGCCTCCGGCGCGCCTCCCGCCGCGGGCCTGATCACGGCCGTGATCGGCGGTTTCCTGATCTCGGCGCTGGGCGGCAGCCGGGTGCAGATCGGCGGCCCGACCGGCGCATTCATCGTCGTCGTGTATGGAGTGATCCAGGCGCATGGCTATGAAGGCCTGCTGCTCGCCACGCTGATGGCCGGCGCAATATTGGTGGCGGCGGCGCTGCTGCGCGCGGGCCGGCTGATCGAGCTGATCCCGGAGGCTGTGATCGAGGGCTTTACCGTCGGAATCGCGATCGTGATCGCGACCAGCCAGTTGAAAGACCTGCTCGGCCTTTCCATCGCTTCGCTGCCCGCGGCATTCCTGGAAAAGCTGCCCGTGCTTTGGGCCGCGCGGGGAACGCTGAACCTCGCGGCCTTGTTGATCGGGGCTGGCACGATCGCCCTCATTTTCATTCTGAGGCGTGTCGTGCCGCGCGTGCCCGGGCCGGTGATCGCCGTGACGCTGGCAAGCGCGGTCGTGGCGCTGGCGCATCTGCCGGTCGATACGGTCGGTTCGCGCTATGGCGCTTTGCCTTCAGGGCTCCCCTGGCCGTCGCTGCCGCCCGTCTCGCTCGGCAGAATGTCGGAGCTTCTCTCTTCGGCGATGGTGATCGCTTTTCTGGCCGGCATCGAATCGCTGCTGTCGGCGATCGTGGCCGACCGCATGGTCGGCGGCGCGCATCGATCGAATGCCGAACTGCTCGCCCAAGGTGCGGCCAATATCGCGTCGCCGCTGTTCGGAGGGCTTCCGGTGACCGGCGCAATAGCGCGGACGGCGACCAACGTACGTGCCGGCGGCCGCACTCCGGTAGCGGGCATGCTCCATGCGCTGGTGATCCTTACCATCATGACCCTGGCGTCGCCGCTTGCCGGATACCTCGCCATGCCCGCGCTTGCCGGGCTGCTGATCGTGACGGCCTGGACGATGAGCGAGCCGCATCGCTGGCCGGAGCGGCTGCGCGGCCGGGCGGGCGACAAATTCCTGCTGTTCCTGACCATGGCGCTGACGGTGCTGGCGGACCTGACCGTGGCGATTGCGGTGGGAACGGCGATCGGCCTTGCCCAGCGGCTCGCGCGACGCGACGTGCCGCCCGCCGACTGGACGCCGCCGGAGCGTTGATCAGGGCTGCGGCTTCAGTTCGCTGAGGCGGGTGCGGGCGAGGCGCGGGTCGCGGTCGAGTTCACCGGCCTGCTTGATCTCGCGGCGGAGCTCGTCGCGCTTTTCGTGAATCGAGGCGATCACCGGGCCCATTGCGACGCCCAGATCGACCAGCACGGCTTCGGAGAGTTGAAGGGAGCTTTCGAGCGTTTCCGGCACCGCGTCGGTGGCGCCGGCGCGATAAAGCTCGGCGGCGTGGTCGATGTCGCGGGCGCGAGCGACGATCGTCAGGTCGGGCACCCAGCCGCGTACGCGGCGGGTGAGGTTCACGCTCAGAACCGGGTCGTCCATCGTCAGGATGAGCGCGTCGGCATGGCCCAGGCGCAGCCGATCGATGATGTCGGCGCGCGAGGCGTCCCCGAACTTGACCGGATAGCCCTGCTTGCGGGCGGCAGCGACGGCGTCGATGTCGGACTCGATCGCGATGTAGGGCTTGCCGTGCGCTTTCAGCATGTCGGCGACCATCTGGCCGACGCGGCCGAAGCCGATGATCACGGTGCCGGGGCTGGTCGGCTCGATCGGCTCCTCGACCGTGCGCTCCAGCCGCCGTCCGAGATCGCGGCCGACGCGCGCGAGCAGCGGCGTGAGGGTGAGACCAAGCGCGGTGACGATCTGCCAGAACGCAGCGGTCTCGGTGCGGATCAGGCCGGCCTGCGCAGCGGCGGCGAGCACGATCAGCGTGGTCTCGGACGGCGAGGCCATCAGGATGCCGGTCTGCAGCGAAGCGCCGCGGGCGCTGCCGGCGAGACGCAGCAGCGCGAAGGTGACAAGCGTCTTGACCAGCATGACGCCAACGATTGCCGCGACCAGCGTTGGCCAGTTCGCCGCGACGAGGGCGAGGTCGATGCTCATGCCGACCGTGATCAGGAACACGCCGAGCGCGAGGCCGCGGAACGGCGCCGTGATCGATTCGACTTCGCCGCGATATTCGGTCTCGGCGATGCTGAGACCCGCGATCAGCGCGCCGACGATCGGCGACAGGCCGACGGCGCTGGTCGCCAGGCTGGCGGCGATGACGGCGACGAGGCTCGCGGCGAGGAACAGTTCCGGGTTTTTGGCGCGCGCAGCCTGGGCAAAGAGGCGGGGAAGCAGGAAGCGGCCGGCGATCAGCAACGCCGCGACCACGGCGACGCCCGCTGCCGCAGTGGTGCCGAGCGCGGCGAGATTCGGGTCTTGCCCCGTTCCAACCGCGCCGAGCAGGAAAATGATCGGCACGAGCGCCAGATCCTCGAACAGCAGCATCGCAAAAGCGGGGCGCCCGACCGCACCTTGGGTGCCGGTCATCGGCAGCACCAGCGCCGTCGAGGACAAGGCCAGGGCAAGGCCCAAGCCGAACGCTCCGGTCCAGGGCTGGCCGAAGGCAAGCAGGGCGAGAGCGATCAGCACTGCGGAGCCGAACAGCTCGGAGGCGCCAACGCCAAAGACCAGCGCGCGCATTCCCCAGAGCCGTCGGAACGAAAGTTCCAGGCCGATCGCGAACAGCAGCAGCACGATGCCGAGCTCCGCGAACGGCTCGATCGCGTGCGGGTCGGAGATGGTGAAATAATAGAGCCAGCGATGGTCCGGAACCAGACGGCCCAGCCCGAACGGACCGACCAGCGCGCCGACGAGGATGAAACCGATCACCGGGTTCACCCGGAAACGCGCGAAGGCCGGGATCACGATGCCCGCGGCGCCCAGGATCACCAGCGCGTCGGAAAATCCGGTCGAGGTCAATGCGAAAGCCACGACCCTGCCTTAACCGCCGAACGCGGCGTTTGTCAGCCTTGCGTTCGCCCGACGCGTTCGATCAGCGCCGTCGCGGCTGCCGGAGCACGGACCTTGGCGCCGGAGATGAAGAACACGAATACGTCGCGGCCGCCCTTGGCCCAGGTGCGTGCCTGGTCGGCCCAGCGGTCGAGCTCGGCGGCGTTATAGCCGGTTTCTTCTTCCTCGCGGCATTGCTGGAGTCGGGCATAGGTGAAGCCGGCGGTTTGCTCGTCAAAGGTGGGATAGTCCGCGGCGTGGGCATACACGACAGCGACACCGGCCTTGCGGGCGAGGTCGAAGAATGCCGGGTCGCGGAAGCTTTCGTGGCGCGGCTCGAAGGCGTGGCGGAGCGGGAGGCCGCCCCATTCCATCGGAAGCAGCGCGAAAAAGGCGGCAATCTCGTCCGGATCGAACTTCTTGGTGCCGGCGAGCTGCCAGAGGATCGGGCCGAGCTTGTCGCCGAGCTCGACCAGACCTTGGTCGAAGAAATTGCGAATGCTTTCCTCGGCTTCGCCAAGATTCTTGCGATTGGTGCAGAAGCGGCTGGCCTTCAGCCCATAGAGAAAACCTTCCGGCGCGACCTTTGCCCAGCTCGCAAAGGTCTTGGGGCTTTGGCGGCTATAGAAGGTGCCGTTGACTTCGATCGCGGTCATCGCGTTCGTGGCGAACTCGATCTCTTTCGCGCGTGGCAGCTTGGGCGGATAGAACACGCCCCGCCACGGCTCGAACGTCCAACCGCCAATGCCGACCCGGATCATGGTCCCCGCTTAGCGGAGCGCGCGCTTCAGGGCCAGATTGTCGAGGATCATGCCGCCGGCCATGAACACGCTGCCGGTGCAGGCGAGGAACAGCAGCTTGCCGCCGATTCCGGGATATTGCTGCAGGTAATGAATGCCGCGCTCGCAGCCGCCCAGCGCTAGCGCATAGATGACGAGAAATGCCTCGAAGCGAGTCTTGATCGTGAACAGGCGGCGCAGCTTTGCGAACATGGGTCCAGTAACGCGCGAGAACGGCCCTCGGACAAGGTAAATAAAGGGTTAACGCCCCTTCGTCATGCCGGACTTGATCCGGCATCCCGCTTCTTTTCTTGCTGCACAACAGAACAAGCGGGACCCCGGCTCAAGGCCGGGGTGACGATGGCAGGTCAAAGATTCTCGTCGCTTAGATCGAGGCAGGCGAGGAGCGCGGTCCGCGCGGATTCGATACGACGGATCAGCGCCGGATCGGCAAGCGCGGCGGGATCAATGGTTTCCGGCCAATGTTCGGCGATGACGGCATTGAGGCGGTCGAGTTTTGCCTCATCGAGCATGAAGCGGGAATCGACTTCGGCGGGATCGGCGACGACGCGGAGGCGAAGGCAGGCGGGGCCGCCGCCATTCGCCATCGACTGGCGGACGTCCACGAACAGCGTCTGCCGGATGGGGCCGTTGCCGGCGACGAGCTCCTCCAGATAGCTGCGAACGGCGGGGATCGCCTGCGCTTCGGTCGGCAGGATCAGCGCCTGTTCGCTCGAGGGAAGCGTCACGAGCTGGGCGTTGAACAGATAGCTGGCGATCGCATCGGCCAGCGAGACGCGCGCGGCCGGGACTTCGACGATGCGCACGTCCGGCAGCGCCCGCTCCAGCGCTGCGTAGAATCCGTCGCGATCGGCGAAGGCGTGCTCGTGCGTGAAAAGCGTCAGCCCGTCGGCAACGGCGACGACGTCGTTGTGGAAGGCGCCGGCGGCGATCGCCTGCTCGGCTTGCTCGACGAACAGCGTGCGTTCGGGATTAAGGCCGTGATGGGCAGCGACCGCCTCGCTGGCGGTGCGGTGCTGGCGCGCCGGGAAGGGGCCGCCGGAGCGGCCGTAAACGAAGATTTCGACGCCCGGCTCGCCGTGGCCGGGCGCGAGGCGCATGTGGTTGGCCGCGCCTTCGTCGCCGAACGGGGCAGGGACGGGGCCGTGAACGTCGAAAGACGGCGAGGCGAAGGCTAAGCGGAGCTGCTTCAGCGTGTTGGGCCACTCATGGCTGCGGTGCGGCATGGTAACGAGGTTCGCGACGGTCAGGTGGCACTTGCCGTCCTTGGTGTCAGGCGCGGGCGACACCGTCGCCGCATTCGCCGTCCACATCGGCGAAGCGCTGGTCGCCCAGGCAGCCACCGGTGGTGCGCTTTCCATCGTCGCGCCGAGTTGGTCCAGCCACGCCCAATCGGGGCGCGGGTGCGGCAGCAGCACGCCTTGCGGCAAGCCGAGGCGGAGATTGTGCCGCATCTTGGCCAGCCCCTGCAGCGCCGCTGCGCGCGGATAGCTGGTCTGGCCCGCATTCTTCGTCGCGGCGAGGTTGCCGAGGCTGAGGCCGGCATAATTGTGGCTGGGGCCGACAATGCCGTCGAAGTTGATTTCAGTCAGCATGCTACACCTAATCGTCCATGCCGAGCGAAGTCGAGGCACGCACTGCTTATGCCGTCCCTCGACTTCGCTCGGGATGGACGGTGCAGAGGGCGGCTCACGCGCGCTCCACATGCATGACGGTGTCGCCTTCGGCGATGCCGAGCAGCTTTGCGCCAGCGGAGTCGATGGCGATTTCGCCATTCGCCAGCGTCTCGATCTGCGCATAGGCGGCACGCCAGGCGGCGAGGCGGCCGGCGGTGGCGAGGCGGCGTTCTCCAGTCACCTCGCCGATGCGGGCCACGCGGGACTCGACGGCTTCGCGAATCGAACGGATCTGATCGGTATGCGCGACCATCGTCGGCCCGCCGTCGAAGATGTCGATGTACTTGTCGTGGCTGAAGCCTTCATGCTCCAGCATCCGCATCGCGGCGCGGCCGCTCGGATGCGGCATCGCGATTACGTGCCGGGCGCTTTCGGGCAGCATGTCGATATAGATCGGGTGCTTGGGCATCAGGTCGGCAATGAACTGGTTGCCCTTGACGGCATTGAACTCGTCGGCCTCCTGAAAGCTCATGCCGAAGAAACGGCCCGCCAGCCCGTCCCAGAAAGGGGAGCCCCCGGCTTCGTCGATGACGCCGCGGAGCTCAGCGAGCGTGCGGCTCGAAAAACGGCCGCGATGCGCCTTCATGAACAGATAACGGCTGCGGGCGAGCAGCATGCCGAGGCCGCCGGCGCGTTCGCGCGGATGGAGGAAGAGGCCGCCGACTTCGCTTGCGCCCTCGAGGTCGGTGGAAAGCGTCAGCATGTCGGCGCGGAAAGTGCGGTTCAGCTCTTTCGAGAATTGGGTGAGCGTGCCGATCCGGTAGGAATAGAAGGGCCAGTGCTGGCCGACCATCGTGAAGATCTGGCAGGTGCCGCGGACCTGGCCGGTCTCGCTGTTTTCGAGCACCATCACGAACAGGTCGTCGACATGCTTGTCCGTCTCGCGTGCAAGCGCCGCGGCGGAGCGTTCGAGCTTGGCGCGGAGCGACTTGCGGTCGGGCGGCAGGTTGGTGAAGCCGCCGCCGGTGAGCTTGGCGAGCTCGTAGAGCGGACCGAGATCGTCGAGCGTGGCCGGGCGCAGGAAACAGCTCATGGGCGGCCGCGCTCCGCCAGTCTGAGGATCGCGAGCGTGGAGAGCTTTGCCCGCTCGGGCAGGGATTCAGGGATCAGAAATTCCTCCGCACTGTGAATGGCGCCGCCGCGCGCGCCCATCGTATCGACCACGGGCACGCCCTGGGCGGCGATGTTATTGCCGTCGCAGACGCCGCCGGTCGCTTTCCATGCGACGTCCAGGCCAAGATCGGCGCCGCAATCGCGGACGAGACCGAACAGGCGCTCGGCGGCGGGGTCCAGCGGCTTGGGCGGGCGGCCGAAACCGCCATGAACATGGATATTAACTTCGCGCTCGGCGGCGACCATCGCGACGGCGCTGTCGAGATGGGCGCGGGCGCGGGCTTCGTCCTCGGGCGTGGCGGGGCGGAAATTGATGCGCAGGATCGCGCGATCGGGCACGACATTGTTCGGGCCGCCGCCATCGATCTTCGCCGGATTGATCGAGAGGCGGGGACCGATCGCCTTTTCGAGCCTGAGCGCTAGGTCGGCTGCGGCGAGAACGGCGTTGCGGCCATCCTCCGGATTGCGGCCGGCGTGCGCCGAGCGGCCGGAGACGACGAGCGAGAAATTGCCGCTCCCAGCTCGGGCGCCGGCGAGCGTGCCGTCGGGAAGGGCGGGCTCGTAGGTGAAGGCGGCGGCTTTTCCGCGCGCGGAGCGGGCGATCAGCGCGGCGGAGGAGGGGGAGCCGACTTCCTCGTCGCTGTCGATCAGCACTTGATAGCCGAGCTGCGCGGCGGCGGGTGTGGTCTCGACCGCTTTCAGAGCGGCGAGCATCAGCGCGAGGCCGCCTTTCATGTCTGCGGTGCCGGGACCATTGAGCCGGCTGTCTTCGAGCCAGCGCAGCGTCTGGAACGAGTGATCGGCGCCGAAAACCGTGTCGTAATGGCCGGTGAAGAGAAGCTGGACCGGCGCTTCGGGGCGGACGGTCAGCAGCAGATGGTCGCCATGCTCGATCGCGCGGACTGAGCCGTCGGCATCGACGACATTGACCGGATCGGGAGGAACAAGCTCCAGCGCTCCAGGCAGCGCCGAGAAAGCGTCGGCGAGCAGTCCTGCCATCGTCCTCAGCCCGGCAAGGTTGCGCGAGCCGCTGTTGACCGCTGCCCAGGTCTGGACCTGATCCAGCATCGGCGCCGAAGCCGCCGCCTCACATGCCTTTGTTTCGGCTCCGTTCAACGCCATCCTTGGCGTCTAGCCGGGGCCGCGGCCCAAGCCAACACCGGCCGGAAAAGGCGGCGTTAGCTGCTCGGGCGGAACTCGGGGTTGTCCTTTTCCTCGTCCGACTCGTGCTTGCGGATGTTGGCGATGGTCTTCTTGTCGGCCTCCGAGGCATCCGCCTCGTTCTGCTTGTTCTGCTGGCCGGGCTGCTTGGCGCCGGCGGCACTGGTGTCGGGATCCACGGCTTTGCTCCTTCGTGCGGTCAACCTCCGTGGAGACCTGGGCGTTCCCCGCATTGACTCCCGGGAGGCATCGGATCATTAGAACAAAAAGTGAACACAAGTGAGTCGCCCTGCGAGCTGCAAGAGCTTCGGCGGCATATTGCCGGCATTCAGCACGCGCGTCCGCAGGAGAAGGAAGGCTGCGTCAGCCTTGGTGTCGAGGCGATCGACCGCAGTCTGGGCGGAGGACTGGCGCGCGGCAAGCTGCACGAGCTGTTCGCGCTGGAAAAGGAGGAAGAGGCCAGCGCGGCGGGGTTTGCTGCGATGCTGGCGGTGCGTTTCGGCGGGCCAGTCGTGTGGCTTCGCACCGAACGAGCGCATGCCGAAGGCGGCGGCCTGTACGCGCCGGGGTTGCTGGACATCGGCTTCGACCCAACTCGCTTGCTGGTCGCGGTGTTGCCGGATGCGAACGCTGTGCTGCGCGCGGCCAACGATATCGCGAGGTGCCGCGAAGTCGGCATCGCCATTGTGGAGCTGTGGCGGCGTTGCCCTGAGCTGGGCCTGACCGAGACGCGGCGCCTGACGCTTGCGGCCGAGGGGTCGGGCAGCACGGTGCTGATGCTGCGGGTTGATGCCGAGCCTGTGCCCAGCGCCGCCCAGACCCGCTGGAGCGTCCAGTCGGCCGAAGCCGTGCCGCTGGATGCGAATGCGCCGGGCCGCCCGACGCTTAATTTGGAATTGCTGCGCCAGCGCGGCCGCCCTGCCGGCGGCAGTTGGCGCGTGGAGTGGGATCGTGACCAAGCCAATTTCGTGGAACCAGCCACCAGCGCGCCGCTTCGCGGCCCTGTGGTTCCCCTTCCTTCCTACGGATCGGATCAGGCGCGCCCCGGGTTGCGCCGCGCCGGCTGACCGGCCGCTCGCGCTGATCGAGAAGGTCCGCGGCGCGCTGCGGCTGTTCGCCGTTGATGCAGAGGCTGTCGCGCAAGGGCTCGCGCTGGGCATGACGCTAGCGGATGCCCGCGCCCGCGTGCCCGACCTGGCGGTCGAGGATTATGACGGGCGCGCGGACCAGCTCTGGCTCGAACGAATGGCGGCGCTTTGCGACCGTTTCACGCCTCTGGTGGCCCTGAAGCCGACCGATGGTTTGATCCTCGACATCACCGGCTGCGCGCATCTGTTCGGTGATGATGCGGGCCTAGTCGCAGACGCGCGCCATCGTTTGCGCGCGCATGTGAGCCTGATCCGATCCGCGATAGCGGACTCGCCCGAAGCGGCGTTCGCGTTGGCGCGGTTCGGTGCCGAAGGCACTACATTGCCTGATTTGCCGGTCGAGGCGCTCGAACAAGGCGAGGACGTGCTGACCGCGCTGCGCCGGGCAGGGCTGCGCACGATCGGCGATCTCTCAGGCCGTCCCACAGCACCACTGACGGCGCGCTTCGGCTCAGAGACGACCGACGCTCTGGACCGGCTGCTGGGCCGCGCCGACAGCCGCCTCACACCTTTGCGCACGCCGCCCCACCTGTTCTTCGCCCGGCGCTTCAGCGAACCGATCGCCCGGACCGAGCATGCGCTGGACGCCGTGGCCGAGCTGGCGAAACAAGCCGCCGAGGCTTTGCGAGACCGGCACGCGGGCGGACGGCGCTTCGCCGTGCGCTTCTACCGCAGTGACGGCGCCACGCGCGACGTTGCGATTGAAACGGGCCAGCCGACCCGCGACCCCGCCCTGATCATTCGGTTGTTCCGTGAGCAGATCGAGCAGGCCGCCGATCCGCTCGACCCCGGCTTCGGCTTCGACATGATCCGCCTTGCGGTGCCCGTCGCCGACCCGCTGGCGCCGCTGCAATTGGGGTTGCACGACCGTGCCGCCGACGAAGAAGCGTTCGCCGCCCTGGTCGATCGGTTGAGCGTTCGCCTGGGCCGCGGCCGCATCCGTCGCTTCGTGCCGCGCGACACGTATATTCCCGAGCAGCAAATGCTCGCCTTGCCGGCCATCGAAGCGGCCGCGCCGGTGGCCTGGCCGCAGCCTGCCTCGGGCGAGCCGCCGCTTCGGCCCCTTTGCCTGTTCGATCCGCCGCAGCCGATCGAGGTGATGGCCGAAGTGCCCGACGGGCCGCCGCACCGCTTTCGCTGGCGCCGGCAGATGCACGAGGTTCGGCGCTACGAAGGGCCGGAGCGCATTGCCGCCGAATGGTGGAGACGCACTAAGGGACCGGGCCTCACCCGCGATTACTACCGGGTGGAAGATGCGCGCGGGCGACGCTTCTGGCTGTTCCGTCACGGCCTCTACGGCAGCGAGCGCAAGCATCCGGACTGGTACATGCACGGACTGTTCGCATGACTGGTTTCGCCGAACTGGTCGCCGCAACCAATTACTCGTTCCTGCGCGGCGCTTCGCATCCGAATGAGATGGTGGGGCAGGCGATGGCGCTCGGCATGCCCGCCATCGGCATTGCCGACCGCAACACCGTGGCCGGCGTGGTTCGGGCCTATGTCGCGCTCCGGGATGCGAAGGAGGAAGCGCGCGAAAAAGGGCTTGGCGAGATCACATTCCGTCTCGTCGTCGGCGCGCGGCTGGTGTTCAGCGACGGCACGCCGGACATCGTCGCCTATCCTTCGACACGACTGGGCTGGGGGCAGCTCACGCGGTTGCTGACGCTCGGCAATCTGCGGGGGAAGAAAGGGGAGTGCATCCTCCGGCTCGAGGATCTGCTCGACCATTGCTGCGATCTGCTGCTGATCGTCATGGCGTCGCCGGAAGATGCGGCAGTTCTCGGGCGATTGAAAACGGCATGTCCAAAGTCGGTGTGGATCGGCGCGACGATGCCGCGTCAGGGCAGAGACCGGCGTCGCCTTGCTGCGCTGATGCGGCTCACCGCGCAAACACGCCTACCGTTGCTCGCCACCAACGACGCGCTCTACGCCACGCCCGACCAGCGCCCGCTGCACGATGTGCTAACCTGCATCCTGGAAAAGACACGGATCGAGGAAGCCGGCCGACGTCTTGAAGCCAATGCCGAGCGCCACCTGAAAGCGCCGGTGGAAATGACGCGGCTGTTCCGGGACTGCCCGGAGGCGGTGGCGGAGACCCAAGCCTTTCTGTCGCGGATCGAGTTCACCCTCGACGATCTGAAATACGAATACCCTCACGAGCCGGTCCCCAAGGGCTGGGAGCCGCAGGAATGGCTCGAGCATCTGGTGCTGGAAGCCGCGCACAAGCGCCATCCCGACGGGCTGCCGCCAAAGCTGGTGAAGCTGCTGGACGAGGAGTTCGGCCTGATCCGCGCGCAGAAATACGCCTATTATTTCCTGACCGTCCACGATCTCGTCGCCTTTGCTCGCGCGCAGGACCCGCCGATCCTGTGCCAGGGCAGGGGATCGGCGGCGAACTCTGCGGTGTGCTTCCTGCTCGGCATCACCTCGGTCGATCCGATGAAATACGACCTGCTCTTTTCCCGCTTCGTCTCGGAAGAGCGCGGCGAGCCGCCCGACATCGACGTCGATTTCGAGCACGAGCGGCGCGAGGAAGTGATGCAATATGTCTATCGCCGCTACGGCCGCCACCGGGCCGGCATCGCGGCGACCGTGATCCACTACCGCCCGCGCAGTGCCGTGCGCGAGGTCGGCAAGGTGCTGGGCTTCACCGAGGACGTGACCGCGCGGCTGGTCAGCACCGTCTGGGGCAGCTTTGCCGACACGATGGAGGAAGAACGGATCACCCAGGCCGGGTTCACGATCGACAATCCCGACATCGCCCGCCTGAAAGC
Organism: Sphingomonas tabacisoli; assembly: GCF_042678385.1. Taxonomy (NCBI): domain Bacteria; kingdom Pseudomonadati; phylum Pseudomonadota; class Alphaproteobacteria; order Sphingomonadales; family Sphingomonadaceae; genus Sphingomonas; species Sphingomonas tabacisoli. The sequence goes on along the minus strand of NZ_JBHUDY010000001.1, from coordinate 1,807,381 downwards.
CCTGGTCGACCAGATCCTGAAATTCCCGCGCCACCTGTCGCAGCATGTCGGCGGCTTCGTGCTGACCGAGGGACGGCTGGACGAGCTGGTGCCGATCCACAATGCCGCGATGGAGGAGCGCACCTTCATCGAATGGGACAAGGACGATATCGACGCGCTGGGCTTGATGAAAGTCGACGTGCTCGCACTCGGCATGCTGACCTGCATCCAGAAAAGCTTCGAACTGCTGCGCGCGCATGGCGAAGGGGATTACGAGCTGGACACGATCCAGCAGGAAGACCCCGCCGTCTATGACATGCTGTGCAGGGGCGACAGCATCGGCGTGTTCCAGGTCGAAAGCCGCGCCCAGATCAACATGCTGCCGCGGCTCAAGCCTCGCACACTCTACGATCTGGTGATCCAAGTGGCGATCGTGCGGCCGGGGCCGATCGAAGGGGATATGGTCCACCCGTATCTTCGCCGGCGCAACGGGATCGAGAAGCCCGAATATCCTTCTCCTAAACCGCCACATCCGCCCGACGAACTCTATGACGTGCTCGGCAAGACCTTCGGTGTGCCGTTGTTCCAGGAACAGGCAATGAAGCTCGCAATCGTCGCTGCCGGTTTCTCTTCAACAGATGCTAATCGTTTGCGCAGATCGATGGCGACGTTTCGTCATGTCGGCGGCATGCATAACTTCAAGACCAAAATGGTCGAAGGCATGGTCGGCCGCGGTTACGAACGAGACTTTGCCGAGCGCTGCTATCGGCAGATCGAAGGGTTCGGCAGCTACGGTTTTCCCGAGAGCCATGCGCTGTCGTTCGCGCGACTCGTTTACATCTCTAGCTGGATCAAATGCCACCACCCGGCCGTGTTCGCCTGCGCGCTGCTCAACTCGCAGCCGATGGGCTTCTACGCGCCGGCGCAGATCGTCCGCGATGCGCGCGAACATGGCGTTGAAGTGCGCCCAGTCGACGTCAACGCCAGCCGCTGGGACAATAGCCTGGAGCGCGACGGGGAGGGGATGCTGGCGCTGCGGTTGGGCTTCCGACAAGTCGAAGGGTTTCGTGAGGCATGGGCCGAGGCGCTGGAGACGGCGCGGAGCGAAACGTCTTTCGCCACGGTCGAGCAGCTTGCCCGCCGCGCAGAGCTGCCTTCCTCAGCGTTGCGGTTGCTTGCCGATGCCGATGCCTGCCGTTCGATCGGGCTGGACCGGCGGGAGGCGCTCTGGGAAGCGCGGCGCGTGCCGCAGGACGAACTGCCGCTGTTCGCTGCGGCACGAGCGCGGGAGCTGGGCGCCGAACCAGCCGTGGCGCTTCCGGCGATGCCGCTCGTCGAACATGTCGTCACCGATTATCAGGTCACGCGTCTGTCGCTGAAGGACCATCCGATGACGTTCCTGCGCCACGCGTTTCGATGCGAAGACGTGTTGAGCTGCGCCGAAACCTCGGCCGCGAAGAACGGCGCGATCGTCTCCACAGCCGGCATCGTGCTGGTCCGCCAGCGGCCGGGCAAAGGCAACGCGATCTTCGTCACGCTGGAGGATGAAAGCGGCATCACCAACGTGCTGCTCTGGGCGCGGCTGTTCGAACGCTTCCGCCGCGAAGTGATGGGCTCCCGCCTGATGCTGGTCGAAGGCGAAGTGCAAAAAAGCCGCGAAGGCGTCGTCCACCTGATGGCGAGGCGCGTGAAGGACCGCACGAAGATGCTCGACCGGCTGGGCACTGGCGAGGAACTGTCTTCGATCAGCCCGACGCCTGCCGAACAATTCAGGCACCCACGCGACGTCCGCATCCTCCCCAAATCCCGCGATTTCCACTGAGCTCACAACATCGCGGGCATGCTCTCATTGAACGGCAATGGAGAAGAACGCTTTGATAGCTCGCGCGCAGCGCACGGGTTCTTTATCCCGGCTTGCCCGGGCTAAAGAACCCGTTGCGGTTGGCCTGCGATTTCTGAGCTGCTAGGCCCGTCGAGGAACTGCTGATAATGGCGCTGCAGTTGCGGTTGGCCTGCGATTTCTGAGCTGCTAGGCCCACGCGGAAGGTGAAGCCCGGCTATGCTCGGTTGCGGTTGGCCTGCGATTTCTGAGCTGCTAGGCCGCCCGGCGTCCACTGGATCGTCACCTTGAAGTTGCGGTTGGCCTGCGATTTCTGAGCTGCTAGGCCCTACGAGGGAGATTTTATCTAGGGTTTTCAGTTGCGGTTGGCCTGCGATTTCTGAGCTGCTAGGCCAACCTCATCGAACACAAGCCCGCCGAATGAGTTGCGGTTGGCCTGCGATTTCTGAGCTGCTAGGCCCCGCCAGGAGCCTTGTTCAAGCTGTCCTTCGTTGCGGTTGGCCTGCGATTTCTGAGCTGCTAGGCCGACGTTCTCGCCAACGAACCGCTCACCATTGTTGCGGTTGGCCTGCGATTTCTGAGCTGCTAGGCCCGGCTGCGGAGCTTCCCTACGCTGCTGACAGTTGCGGTTGGCCTGCGATTTCTGAGCTGCTAGGCCGCACTCGCTTACGAGTGCATCACGACCACAGTTGCGGTTGGCCTGCGATTTCTGAGCTGCTAGGCCCGCGAGCGTTCGCTAGGTCGCGGGTGTTGGGTTGCGGTTGGCCTGCGATTTCTGAGCTGCTAGGCCCGGTTCGAGAAGCAGGGACGTGAGGTAATCGTTGCGGTTGGCCTGCGATTTCTGAGCTGCTAGGCCGCATCGCCGCAATGGCCGGCGATCAGCTTGGTTGCGGTTGGCCTGCGATTTCTGAGCTGCTAGGCCTATGTTTAATCTTGCCCGGCCGGATGACTTGTGTTGCGGTTGGCCTGCGATTTCTGAGCTGCTAGGCCGATGATGACAACGGTCGCGCGCGCTGTTGGGTTGCGGTTGGCCTGCGATTTCTGAGCTGCTAGGCCCGCAGCCCTGAGTGACGCCGATCTGGCGCAGTTGCGGTTGGCCTGCGATTTCTGAGCTGCTAGGCCTCGTTGCTTCAGCAGGATCATCGTCACCATGTTGCGGTTGGCCTGCGATTTCTGAGCTGCTAGGCCCGGAACCGGCGACGAGAGCGTGCACAAGGAGTTGCGGTTGGCCTGCGATTTCTGAGCTGCTAGGCCTGTTCAACGGGAGCTTTAGGAGCGTTGCTAGTTGCGGTTGGCCTGCGATTTCTGAGCTGCTAGGCCGGGTGTGTTGTTAAGTTGTTGGAGTAGACCGACAAAACGGCACATCCGGTCGAGCAGATTTGCTTCGCCACCTCAAAACATCGCCAGTTGATCGGGGTTTTTCCGCTGCTTCTTGCGGCGCTGGCTCGAAAATCGGACGATATTTTCGTACTGCCGGTCGGTGAAGGTGAGGATGTGCACGTCGCCTTTTTCCGGCAAGTTGCGCTCGATGCGCTTGAGGTGCGTCTGAAAGCTGTCCTGGCCGTTGCAGAAGCGGGCATAGACCGAAAACTGGCTCATCTCGAAGCCTTCGTCGAGCAGGAATTCGCGGAACTTCGTCGCGTCGCGCATCTGCTTTTTGGTGCCGACGGGCAGGTCGAACATCACGAAAATCCACATCAGCCGGTAGCCGCTGAGATAGCTGGCCCCGCCGCCATTGCTCATGCCGCCGCGTCGAGCGTGGCGCGGCCGATGCTGCCCCATTCGATCGGGCTTGGCGGCTCGAACAGCGCGAGCGCCGGAGCGCCCGTCTCGAAGCTGCGCGCCAGCGATTGGGCGAGGCGGACTGCGGCTACGGATACCGGGGATGCCTCGCCCTCGATCCGCAGGTCGAAAGCGATCAGACGGGCGAACCGCCGCTTGGTCGGCGGATCGAGCGCTTCGATGCCTTCCGCCAGCAGCGCGGCGACGAGCGCGTCGACCAGTGGACGAAAGGGCTCGACCAGGTCGTCGGCGAGCGCGAAGGCGTTGCCGCGATTGGCATGATGGATGCCGATCGTCGGGTGCAACCCGGCCGCGATCACTGCCCGGGCGACCGAAGCGCGCATGACGGCATAGCCGTAGTTGAGGAGTGCATTGGCGCCGTCCTGATCGCGGTCGCGCCGGAACTCCGGCCCCATCAGCAGCGGCCAGTAACGTTTCGCAGCCTGCGCCTCGAGATTGTCCGGATCGCCGGAGCGGACCCGGCGGGCGAGGAAGTGCAGCGCCTCCGCCTCCCGGATGCCGCGCGCTTCGAGCAGCGCGGCCTGTGTCCTGATCTTGGCGACGACGACCAGCCGCCAGAGCTGCTTGGCGAGCGGGCGCGAGGCGTTCCACTGCGCCTGGATGCGCGCGCCCTGGGCGTGGTGTCCCTCCAGCGGCAGCGTCACCGCGACCGGGGTGTGGTTCGTTCCGCAGAACACGATCGGCGCGCCGCGCTCGGCCAAAGCCGCGACTAGGTTCGCGCTCCAGGTGGTGCCATGCGCGTGGACGATCAGCGCGTGGATGGCGTCGAGCGCGATCCGACCAACTTCCTCTCCGCCCTCGGACACGACCATGAAGCCGCGAAAGAGGGAGAGGTGGCGGCCGTCGGTCGCGATATCGACGATGCGATCCATGCTTCCCCCTTCGCGGAGAAGCTAAGGAAATCAGCGGCTTTTGTCAGCGCGGGCCGGGATCGAAAATCCTCCCTAATGGATCAATCCGCACTTGACGGGCCTTGAGGTTCTTGAGGCCGCCTGCCGAGGACAGGATGTATTTGAACGGATCGAGATCGTTCGGCGTCGCGTCCCGGGCCTTCAGAGCGCCTGCCTCGTTGTGCTCGGCCAAAGCGATCTGGCCATTTCCGGAGAATTTGACGACCCGCACGATCTCGGGCGCACTTCGGTTGCGCTCGATGGCAACCATGTCGTTCTGGCGCAGGCTGAGGACCTTCTTCGCAGCCGGGTGCGGACGTCGTTCCTTGCTGTCGCGTTCGTGCGCATCGAACATGGAAACGATATCCGATGTCCAGCGCCCGTTCGGCAACCGCCACACATCGAAACGCGCGTTGGCGTCACCCTTGTAAGCCTTGTAGGCGCGGCCTTGCTTGTCGCGGATCGGAATGACGTTCAGTGGCTCCCGGACGCGCACGCGGCGCACGCCGTGATCCTTCGAGAACTTCGCCAAGGCGGCCTCGAACTCCTTGCCGCTGCGTCCTTCTGTCGCCCGATGCAGCGCGGCACGGAGCGTCGGGTCGGGAATTCGCTCCGAATTGGAGATATCGGCCGGCTTCAGGCCCATGAGCGGAACGCGATGAACGACGATCGGCGTCTTGCCATCCGCGGCCATATCGCCGGTGAAGCCATAGGCCGTGTCGTTGTGCAGCCGGCCGGCGGTGACGTCGTGCCCCTTGGGCGGCAGGCCTTTGCGCCCATGATCCGGCTTGTGGCTGACCGTGACCCGCTGCAGCGCTTCGAACAGTTCTTCGCGAAAACCGGGCCAGGGCTGGGGCAGATCCTCGAACAGCCGGTCGAGGTCCTTGTCCTCGGCGCGAGCGGATGCGCGGGCGATCTCCATCAGCAGGCTTCGCGTGGTGACGGCGGTGACGGCGGCGTCGATCGCATGGTGGCGATGGTCGAGCCGGTTCTTGGGCGCATTGCTGTGGCGGTTCTCGACCACGCCGTAGTTATGATCCGGGAGCAGGCTGTTGAGGTCCCACAAGCGTCGCAGCATGGCCGTCATTCGGCCAGGGATGACATAGACGCTGCCTTCCTCCTTGGTCGGATAGAGGCTTGCCAGATAGCGGCCGGCGAGGCGGGAGAGATATTGCGTGTCGGTGAGCTGGCGGGCGATGAACCCGCCGTCCTTTTCGACCCGCGCTATCGCATCGGAGCCGAAGCGCCACTGCTTCGATTTGTGCAGCCGCGCGACCTGGTTGGCGATCGTCTCCCATCGCTCGGGATCATGGCCCCATTTCTCGTGCGGCGTTCGATTGCCCTTGATGCGATTGCAATGTCGATGCGCGACCACCTTGTTTGACGCGCTGTCGTCCAGCGAGCGGGAATAAGGGATGATATGATCGATATCGGCCTCGCCGCTGAAAAGCTGGCGCATGCCGATCGGCTCGCCGCAATAGGGGCAGCGGCGGTCGAGCGGATTGGCGGGGTTCAGCTCCTCCCAGATGCGGAGCAGCGCGCGATTGGCGCCGCTGTTGGCAAAGCCTTCCTCTTCCAGCTTGCGGCCGCGCAAGTCGGCGGCGGCCGTGTCCTTCCGGATGCGGCGGTTATGCTCTTCCTTATCCTTTTCGTTCAGCTTCAGCTCGCGGGCGAGCTCGACGACGATATGGTCGGGGCGGCCGTGGACCTTGATGATCGCGTTCACCAGCTTTTCGAGCTGGCGCAGGCCGATATGGACGGTAGGGTTGGTGATCTTGCCCCAGCGCTGCTCGGGCGGGTCGTTCGGGTCTTGGGTTCCCGGCGGGATTTCGCGCGTCAGCAGCTCGCCATAATAGGGGAGCTGCGGCAGGATTTCGCCGGTGCGGTCGTCGCTATGGTGCCATCCGGCGCGTTTCACCGCCTCGTCATAGGTAATGACGTCCTTTTTCAGCTCGTCGAGAACGCGCGCGGTGGCGGTCGGACCAAGCCGGCCATAGCCTTCGGGCAGCGAAGCGCGGGCGGCGGCAAGCGCCTGTTCTTCCGATAAGCCGCATTCGTCGGTCAGGTAGGCGTGAAGCGTTTCGGGGTCTTCCTCGTCGATGATCCGCTCGATGATCTCCCATTGCCGGTCGCGATCAAGATGAGGCCAGCGGTCGCCGAAGCGCTTCTTGTCGGCCATCGTCGCATAGACTTCATCGCCGGCGAGCTGCGTGCGCGTGGCGCTGGCCTTGTTGAAGCTCTGGCCGGGATCGAGCTTGAGGAGCCTGGCGAGACTGTCGAAACTCGCCGCCTTCGCGCCGCGCAGCTTGAGGATCAGCCGGTCGCGCTCGTCCCGCGTCAGCTTGCGCGCCGGCGCGCCGGGCGTGGTGATTTCGAGCTGGTTGACCTCTTCGTATAGCCGGCGCTCCTGAAACTGTGGGTGCGCTTTCGGCAGCCGGCGCTCGCTGTGGACGAAGGTGCAGACGCCGACTTCCTGTTCCTTCAGCGGACGCTGGAAGAACAGGATGCGTTTCAGCGCGTCGCGCGCTTCGTCGGTGAGCAGGGCAGGGTGGTGCGCCTGCTGCCGGGCCCAGATCGTGTCGAACTCATATTCGACATGCCGGCGCTGCGGGTAGAAGTCGTAACCCTGCGCGTCGCTGCCCATGCGCACGCGCTTGATCTCGCGCCCATGCAGGAACTCGCCGAGCGTTTCGGCGCCGCTTTCCGCCATCGCCTGGTCAAGGGCCTTGGCGCCGCTCGCGATTTTGCCGTCTTCGGCATCTTTCGATTTGCGCTCCGCCTTGCGGTTCGACTTGAAGCCGCGGCGCTGGTTCAGGTGGAAGAGGGCGCGGCCGATCTCGTACGGCTCCAGCCGCTCGTCGAGGGCACGGGCGCGGAGCTCATAGGGATCGCGCTCGGCAAGCAGCTTCGCCTCACTCGCATCGGCAGGCATAAGCCCGTAGCGCTTCAGCGCCTTCAGGAATGCTGAACGTCGTCCGAGATACCGATCCCGCCGCCGCCGCATCGCGCGGGCAGCACGACGATCGACCGCAAGCGATGCGCCGGACTTCGGATCGCGCCCATCGCTGAAGATGCGGACCCCGATGTCCACGATCCGCGCATCGTCTTCGGTCAGGCACCAGCCAATGCTGTTGGTGCCGATATCCAGCCCAAGCCTTTTCATGCACTTCCCCCTTGCGGCGCATGTTTGCAACGAAGGGGAGCAGATGCAATTGACTTTGCAGCCAATTTGAACGAGTTTGAACTTCTCAGAAATCGCAGGCCAGCTGTTAACAAGCAGTCTGAACTGCACCAAATAAGGCGAGGGCTACGGCCCCCGCTTTTCATTTGGGCACAGGTTTCAGCTCGCTTCTCGCAATCCGCCATTCGCGTTGCGCAGCCGTGCAGCCGGGAACATCGTTGCAGCGGCGAAGCGTGATCGGGCCTTTGAGGTTGAACGGCTCGCCGGTCTTGAGGCGGCCATAGGCGACTGCCGGCACGTCGACATACAGCGAACCGGCGGCGCCTTTGATCGCGCCGGGAGAGCCGATCTGGGCGTGGTATTCGGTGTAGCGGCCCAAGCTCGCAGCTAATGCCTCGGGGGTCATGCCGCTGGCCTTTCCGCCATCCGACCAGAGCGCGCGGGCCTCAGCGTATTTCGCGGCTTCGATCAGCGCAAAATAGGTCTGGACGACGTTCGCCGCACCTTGGGCGCTCGTCTTGGCGAAGGGTGCTTCGGAGACGGGCGTGCGGTCGTCGGGGAGGCCGGTGGGTGTGCCGGGAGCGGGCGGTTGGATTGGGGAGGGCGCCGGGGTTCTAGTGGCCGTGGGGGCGGCTGTCTGCTTCTTGGTGTCGGGTGTCGCGCTGCAAGCTGCTAGGAAGGCGGTCAGGGTGAGGGGCAGGGTTTGCTTCATACAGTGGAAATCCGCGGTGGAAGCTTCCGTGCCCAGCACCCTCACCCCGCTCGCGCCTGCTGGCGCGAGTCGCCCTCTCCCGCCGGGCGGGAGAGGGGCTAGCGGCGATAGCGCCTGAAGTTTCCGGCGTTGGTGCGGAAGTCTTCGAACTGCAGGATCGCGGCGCCGCGGTCGCCCAGCGGGATCATCGCCGAGCCGAAGGCCCCGACGGTGTTGCCGGTGCCGATCTCGAACCCGACTTCGCCATGGATCGCCCGATCTCCGCCGGTGCCACCGCCAAGCGCGCTGGCGAGCGCGGCGTCGGCGGTCCGCTCGTCGCTTTGGGCGAGGATGCGTTCCTTTTCCTCAGGGGTGAGGCGACGGACTTCGCCAAGATCGGCGGGTTGGGCTGCGGTCTGTGCGCTTGCCGGAGTCTGGAGAACGATGAAGGCGACCAGAACAGTCGGCAGGATGATCGAGCGCGGCATGAAGCAGGCCTGCTCGGCTGGGGATGAAGGACGGCTGAACGGGCGCCGGTTACGCGCTCAACGGCACGTCGCATCGCCCGTTGTCGGGCCATGCGGCGTCCGCTAGGCGCGCCACCGATGCGTTCGGCCTATCTTGATCTGTCGGGTGCCGATCGCTCGCTGATCCGGCGGCGCGCGCAGAGCATCGGGCTGACGATCCTCGTCCACTTGCTGCTTGTGCTGATGCTGCTGAAGCTCGCGCCACCCGACCAATGGCGGAAGAAAGTCGAGGAGCATGGCCCGCTGACTTTCCAGCTCACCCCCGATGCGCGGAAGTCGGTCGCGCGGCCCAAGACCGTGCAAAAGGCGCGGAGCGGGGCGGCGCCGGTAAAGGCCGCGGCCGCGCCGCCGCCGGTGCCCGTTCCCAAACCCGCGCCGACGATGCCGGCGCTGATCCCGGGCCTGGAGCATTTCAGCCTGTCGCAAGTCCATTCGACGGCGACCGAAACGGCGTCCGTCGACGATGGGAAAGGCAAGGACAGCGCTTCCGCTTATGGCCCCGGCGAGGGGCCGGGGGGCGTGCGCCTCTACAATGCCGAATGGTATCGCGAGCCGACCGATGCCGAGCTGTCCTATTACCTGCCGGCGGGACACCATATCGGCTGGGCGCTGATCGCCTGCCAGACGGTCGAGCGCTTCCATGTCGACAACTGCCGCGCGCTCGGGGATTCGCCGGCAGGCTCCGGGCTGGCGCGGGCGGTGCGCGAGGCTGCGTGGCAATTTCTCGTGCGGCCGCCGCGGATCGACGGGCGGCCGGTGATCGGCGCCTGGGTGCGGATCCGGATCGACTTTACCGAGGCCGGAGCGGCGGCGAAGAACTAGGCCGCCGCCTTCCGCCTTTCCGCCAGTTCCTGGTTCAGCATCTCGGCGAGCAGGAATGCCAGCTCCAGCGACTGCGCCGCATTGAGGCGCGGGTCGCAGTGCGTGTGATAGCGGTCGGCAAGGCTCTGCTCGGTCACATCGACGGCGCCGCCGGTGCATTCCGTCACGTTTTGGCCGGTCATCTCGCAATGGATGCCGCCCCCGAAGCTGCCTTCGGCGCGGTGGACGGCGAAGAAGCCGCGCACCTCGGCGAGGATGCGCTCGAAGGGCCGCGTCTTGTAGCCGTTTGCGGCCTTGACGACATTGCCGTGCATCGGGTCGCAGCTCCACACCACCGGATGCCCTTCGCGCATCACGGCGCGGACGAGCTGCGGCAGGCCCGCCTCGATCTTGTCATAACCGTAGCGGGTGATGAGGGTGATGCGGCCGGGCTCGCGCGCCGGGTTCAGCGTGTCGAGCAAGCGCAGGAGCGCGTCGGGCTCGAGGCTCGGGCCGCACTTCATGCCGATTGGGTTGCCGATGCCGCGCATGAACTCGACATGCGCCGAGCCTTCGAACCGCGTGCGATCGCCGATCCAGAGCATGTGCGCGCTGGTGTCGTACCAGTCGCCGGTGAGCGAATCCTGCCGCGTCAGCGCCTGCTCATAGGGGAGCAGCAAGGCTTCGTGGCTGGTGAAGAAAGTCGTGCCCTTGAGCTGGGGCACGGTTTCCGGATTGATGCCGCAGGCAGCCATGAAATCCAGCGCCTCGCCGATGCGGTCGGCAAGGTCGGTGTATTTCTTGGTCCAGGGGCTGCGACCCATGAAGTCGTGGGTCCAGCGATGGACCTGGTGCAGGTTCGCATAGCCGCCCTGTGCAAAGGCGCGGAGCAGGTTCAGCGTCGCAGCCGACTGGCTGTACGCCTTGACCATCCGCTGCGGGTCCGGCGTGCGGGATTCAGGCGTGAAGGCGATGTCGTTGACGTTGTCGCCGCGATAGCTCGGCAAAGAGACGCCGTCCTGCTCTTCCAGGTCCGACGAGCGCGGCTTGGCGAATTGGCCCGCCATGCGGCCGACCTTCACCACCGGCAGCTTCGACGCGAAGGTCAGCACCACCGCCATCTGCAGCAGCACGCGGAACGTGTCGCGGATGTTGTTCGGGTGGAACTCGGCGAAGCTTTCCGCGCAATCGCCGCCCTGAAGCAGAAAAGCCTTCCCCTCCGAGACGTCGGCGAGGTCGCGCTTCAGGTCCCGCGCTTCGCCGGCAAAGACGAGCGGGGGGTAATTGCGCAATTCGGCCTCCGCAGACGCGAGCGCGCCTGTGTCGGGGTAGGTCGGGAGCTGGCGAGCTTCGTGGGCGCGCCAGCTTTCAGGAGTCCATTTCCGCGGCATGATGGCTTCGCAATTGCGGAAAGGGGCGGGCGATTGCAAGCCAAGTCCGGCTTTATGCCGCCCTCATTTCATCATGGGCCGACACGGCAAGACAGCGGCCGGACGTTCGGCTATGCGGGCGGCAAGCAAGGTTCGGGAGTGATGAACATGAAGATGCGTAACGTATTGGCGGCGGCTGCGGCTCTGGTTCTGACGGGAGCGCCGGCAATGGCGCAGTCGGCCGACGAAGACGTCAAATGCCTGCTTGCTAGCAACCTATTCACCAAGGCCGAGAAGGATCCGGCGAAGAACCGGGTCGCGGTGCTTTCGGCCTATTATTATCTCGGCCGGGTCGATGCGCGGATGCCGGGTTCGCAGCTCGCTGCCGCGATGAAGAAGCAAGCCGCGACGATCACGCGGCAGACCGCGGGCCCGATCATGACAGCCTGCGCCAAGCGCCTGCAAAGCGCCGGCATGGCGATCCAGACGCTCGGCGGACAGCTCAGCACCAAAAAGTAATCGCGCAAGCGGCGGGCGGTCGACACTCGGCGCAGTGCGACGGTTCCTGTCCGATCTCTGTGATCGGGCTTGACACTAATGAGAATGATTAGCAATAGCGACCTTGAGGCCGGGCTGAAGACCCGGGAGCAGGGAGCTTTTGAATGTTTCGTCGCGCGTTGCTGTTGTCGTCCGGTCTTGCCTGCGCCTGGAGCGCTCCGCTGCGCGCGGCCGACGATCTGGACGCCAGCGGCGGCGGCGCGCCGGCCGACATTATCGTCAACGGCGAGCGTCCGGCCGAAGCGATGGGGACGGGCAGCAAGACCGGAGTGGATCCGCGCGACGTTCCGGCGGCAATCGCCGTGGTGCCCGAGCAGATCATCGCGCAGCAGGCAGTCCGCACGCTCGACGAGACGCTGACCAACGCCAGCGCCGTCGCGCCGAGCTTCGGCGGCGGTTACGGTTTGGCCGATAACTACGTCGTGCGCGGATTGCCGGTCCGCTTCCTCCGCGACGGACTGCCCGACGGCAGCACCTTCAACGGCTATCGCCGGACGCTTTCCGACGTGTCGACGATCGAAGTGCTGAAGGGGCCGGGATCGGCGCTCTACGGCCGCGGCGAAGCGGGGGGCACCGTCAACATCGTGACCAAGGCGCCGCGCGACACCTGGGGCGCGGATTTCGAAGCGAGTTACGGTCGGTTCGACAGTCTGTATCTGACGGGCGATGTCGGCGGGCCGCTGACGGCGGACGTCAGTTCGCGCCTGATCGGGCATTATGAGCGCACCGACGGGTTTCGCGGGCTCGCGCGTCGGTCCACCGAAGTGCTGCCGACGCTTGCGGTAGAGCTCGGCACCGACAATCGGCTGACGCTCGATTACGATTATCGCGACATCCGGACCACGCCGGACAATTACGGCATCCCGTTCACCGTGAACCGCACGCTTGCCGCGATCGATCCGGCGTCGCGGCTCTACAGCCCGTTCAATCGCGCCGACCAGACCATCCACCGCTTCACGATCGCGGACGTGGCGCAAGTGTCGCCGATCCTTCAGCTTCGCGGCTCGCTGATCTACGACACCCGCGCGCTGTCGTTTGTCCGCAATGCCAGCGGCAATGTGGTGAACGCAGCCGGCGTGATGACCGGCCGCAATGGCCGGACCCAAAGCGATGACGCCGATTACTGGACCGGCCAGGCGGAGGCGGTGCTGACGCCGCAGACCGGCGACGTGAAGCACACGATCCTGCTGGGCGTCGAATATTCGTCGATCGACATCGATACGGTGCGGAAAAGCTTCAACCTGCCCAATCTGACAGTGAAAAGCGGGACAGTGCTCGCGGTCGACAATCCGGCGGCGATCGGCACGGCGACGCTGAACTTCGATCGCGCGATCAGCTCCGACACGCTTTCCGTCTATGCGCAGGAGCAGGCGGACATCGCCGACCGCATCAAGCTGCGCGCGGGCGTTCGCTACGATGCGGTGAAGCTGGTCGATGACGGCATCAACGCCAACGTCCGGCGCCGCATCGCGGGAAGTCCGGGGCTATTGAGCTGGCAGGCGGGCGCGGTGTTCAAGGCCAATGACGCGATCTCGTTCTACGGCGGCTACGCCCGGGGCAAGTTCGTCGCGATCAACACGGAATCGGCTTCGCTGTCGCCGATCCCGGAGCAGTCGAGCCAGATCGAGGCAGGGCTGAAGGCCACCCTGTTCAACGGCAAATTGAATGCCAACGCCGCGGTGTTCGAGACCAAGCGCGACCATTATTTCATCACTCTGGTTCCCGGCGCCGATCCGGTCCAAGCCGGCAAGCAGCGCTCCCGCGGCGTCGAGCTGGACGTGCTCGGCAACCCGATCGAGGGGCTGAGCCTGATCGGCAACTTCGCCTATGTCGACGCCGTGAACCGCTCCAGCGCGCTCGCCTCGGTCTCGGGCCTGCCCGGCGCGACGAACCTGCCGGTGTTGGGCAAGGAATTGTCGTCGACGCCGCGGACATCGGGTTCGCTCTGGGCCAATTACGAATGGCTGGGCGGCCCGCTCAAAGGCCTGAGCCTGGGCGCGGGCGTGACCTACAAGGCGTCGGTCTATGTCGACTCGCTCGAACTGCTGAAAGTGCCGAGCTATGCGATCGGCCGCGCCGCCATCGGTTACAAATGGCACGGCATCGAAGCGCAGTTGACGGTCAGCAACATCACGAACAAGCGTTATTTCGTCGTGCCCACCTTTGTCGGCGCGCAGCCGGGCGAGCCGCGCAGCGTGCAGATCACTTTGAGGACCTCGCTCTGATGTACGAAGCGCCGCGCCGGCGGACCGGACCCCTGCTGTTCGTGCCGGCGCGCTGGCAGCGCGTGGCGTTCCTCACCTGGCTGAAGCGCGTCCACGCCTGGACGGGGCTGTGGGGCGCGCTGCTGTTCCTGATGATGGGGAGCAGCGGATTTCTGCTCAATCACCGCAACCTGCTGAAGATCGATACCGCCGCGCCGGTCGAGGTGAGCGAGATGAACGTGCGCGTGCCGGCAGGCATCGCCGACGCAGACGCGCTGGGCAAATGGGCGCGGCACACGCTGGCGCTGCCGGTCGAGGGCAAGCCGCCGCCGCCAGCCCCGGAAGGGGCGAAACGCTTCATGGGCCGCGCGCTTCCGGAGCCTGTAAGCTGGGCGCGGGTGTTCAATCTCGCCGATGCGAAAGTGACCGTCAGCTACGTCCCTGGCGCCCCGGCCGCACAGGTCAAGCGCGAGGCGATGGGCTTCCCGGCGATCATAAAGAACCTGCACAAGGGCGTGGGCCTTGGCGTCGCCTGGGTGCTGCTGATCGACACGATCGCGGGCGCACTGGTGACGATGGCGCTCACCGGCTTCCTGCTCTGGTCGCGGCTGCACGGCACCCGGCTTCTCGCCGGCGCGCTGGTCGGCGGAAGCCTGGTCTGGGCCGCGATCGCGACCAGCGCGGGTATGGGCTGAGGCGCTAGCGCCCCAGCAACACCCGCGCCTGGCCCGCGATCTGTGCCAGCATCGCGGCATTCGGCGCGGCGGTGGCGCGGGCGCGGTGGATCAGGTCGCGGAACTGGGCGACGCGGCCCGCCTGACGATCCAGCCATTCCGACGCGAAGGCCTGTGGGTCCTTGCCTCCGGCATGGGCCAGGAAGTCGAGCCGCATCTGCTGGAAATCGCGCGCCAGGCCTGCCGCCAGCAGCCGTTCCCACGGATCGCTCGGGCTGAGCCGGCTGGCGGTCGCCTGCGCCCAATCGAGACCGAGCGCTTCGCCGAGACCAGTGAAGGCGCGCGTCAGCACGACTTCGTCCGTCTTCGTCTCGACGCCGAGCGAAGCGAGGCCGACGGCGCCGTCCATCTCGTAGAGCCGCGCGACGCGTCGCACGAGCTCGACGGGCGCGCCCGCTTCGACGAGCCGGCGGCTGAGCGTGGCGGACGCCGCCTGCGCTTCTTCTTCCAGCAGGCTCTCAAGCTGCGCATCCAACCGTGCGATGCCCGGCCCAAGTCGCTCGACCAACGGACCGGGAAGCGTTCCCGGATCCGTCGCGCGGAGCAGGTCGGCCATCTGCGCCCGAACGCCGATGGCGAGCGCATCGAGCAGTGCGATACGGGCAGTCTCGGCCATCGGCGCCGCATCGATATCGGTCCACAGCGCGCGCAGACCGTAGAGCTGCTCGGCGGCGACGAACATCGCAGAGATGTCGCCCAGCGCCGCGCCTTCTTCCTCGGCCAGCTCATAGGGGTGGATCATGCCGAGCCGGTTCACCAGCCGGTTCGCAATCTTGGTGGCGATGATCTCGTTGCGCAGTTGGTGCTGCTCGATCGGCTGCTCGAATTTCTCCCGCATCTCGGGCGGGAAAGCGGCGAGCAGATCGGGAACGAGGCTCGGATCATCGCCCAGCCGCGCCGTCTCGATCGCGTCCTGAAGCGCGAGCTTGGCCGTCGACAACAGCACGGCGAGCTCGGGACGGGTCAGGCCGCGCTGCTCCTGGGCACGGCGCAGCAGCTCGTCGTTCGCGGCAATGCCTTCGACGGCCCTGTCGAGCCGGCCCGAAGCCTCGAACGTCTCGATCAGGCGGACATAGGCCGGCAGCTCCTCGACGGCGCCGGCTTCCGCGATCGACAGCGCCAGCGTCTGGTGGCGATTGTCGTCGAGCACCAGCTCGGCGACATCGTCGGTCATTCGGACCAGCAGCGCGTTGCGGTCGTCGAATGACAGCCGGCCTTCATTCATCTCGCGGTTGAGCGCGATCTTGATGTTAACCTCGTTGTCAGAGCAGTCGACGCCCGCCGAATTGTCGATGAAATCGGTGTTGATCCGTCCGCCATGCGACGCGAAGGCGATACGTCCCGCCTGGGTCACGCCGAGGTTGGCACCTTCGCCGATCACACGCGCACGCAGCTCCTCGGCGTTGACGCGCAGTGCATCGTTGGCCGGGTCGCCGACCTCGGTGTTGGATTCGGAGCGCGCTTTCAAATAGGTGCCGATGCCGCCGAACCAGATCAGGTCGGCCGGGCTCTTGAGGATCGCCGAGATCAGCGCGGCCGGCTCCAGCTCGGCTTCGGTGATGCCGAGCGCTTCCTGGGCCTCGGCCGAAAGCGCGATCGTCTTGGCGGTGCGTGGAAACACGCCGCCGCCCTTCGAGATCAGCGTCTCGTCATAATCGGCCCAGCTCGAGCGGGGCAGGGCGAACAGGCGGGCACGCTCGTCCCAGCTCTTCGCCGGATCGGTGTTCGGGTCGATGAAGATATGGCGATGATCGAACGCCGCGACCAGCTTGATCGCCTTCGACAGCAGCATGCCGTTGCCGAACACATCGCCCGACATGTCGCCGCAGCCGACGACGCGGACGGACTCGGTCTGCACGTCGACGCCCATTTCCGCGAAGTGGCGCTGGACGGAGACCCAGGCGCCCTTGGCGGTGATGCCCATCGCCTTGTGGTCGTACCCTTGCGAGCCGCCCGAGGCGAAGGCGTCGCCCAGCCAGAAGCCGCGCTCCAGCGCCAGGGCGTTGGCGACGTCCGAGAACGTCGCGGTGCCCTTGTCGGCGGCGACGACGAAATAGGGATCGTCGCCGTCGCGCGCGATCACCTTGTCCGGGTGAACGACCTTGCCGCCGACGATGTTGTCCGTGACCGACAGCAGCGAGCGGATGAAGACACGGTAGGATTCCGTGCCTTCGGCCAGCCATGCGTCGCGATTGGATGCAGGCGGGAGCTGCTTCGGATAGAAGCCGCCCTTGGCGCCGGTCGGCACGATTACGGCGTTCTTCACGCGCTGGGCCTTCATCAGGCCAAGGATTTCGGTGCGGAAGTCGTCGCGCCGGTCGGACCAGCGCAGGCCGCCGCGCGCGACCGGTCCGGCACGCAAGTGGATACCTTCGACGCGCGGGCTGTACACCCAGATTTCGCGCCATGGCACTGGCGCCGGAAGTCCCGGCACCAGGTGACTGTCGAGCTTGAATGCCAGCGCTTCGGCAGCGGCAGGCGAGAAGGCGTTGGTACGCAATGTCGCCGCGACCACGCTCCGGATCATGCGCAGGATGCGGTCGTCGTCTGCCGCCTGCACGCCGGTCAGCCCGGTCTCGATGCTGGCGAGCGCGGCGTCGGCGGCGCCTTCGAAGCAATTGGCCGGATTATGGCGCGCGTCGAACAGGTCGATGATGCCCCGCGCAACGGCAGGCGCCCGGCGCAGCGCATCGACGACGGTCTGGAGGCCGTAGGACAGGCCGGTCTGGCGCAGATAGCGGAACCAGGCGCGGAACAGCACGACCTCGGTCGGCACCAGCGCGTTGGTGACGACCAGCCGGTTGAACTGATCGTTTTCCGCACTGCCGGACAGCACGGCCGCAATCGCCGGCTCGATGACGTCGGCGCGCCCGAACAGCGCCTCGGGCAGTTCGCCTTCGCCCAGCTCCAGCAGGAAATCGTGGACGCTGCCGAGCCCGTCGTCGAGCGTCGCAGGCACTTCCTCGATCACCCGGAACCCGAAATTTTCGAGCGTCGGGACGGCCGAGGACAAAGGCACGCTGCCGCCGACGTTGAAGATCTTGAGGCGCAACTGGCGCGGGCCGTCGCGCTCCGACCGATACAGTCGCACGGCACGCGCGCCGGGGTCCTCGAGCTCGGCCAGACGCAGAACGTCCAGTGCGGCTTCGGCCGGCGTGTACCGCCCGCGATAATAGGCCGGAAAATTATTGGCATATTTCAGCCGCAGACGCGTGGCGCGCCCAGGCTCGACATGTTCGGCCAGCGTCGCCTCGATGCCGGGCGCCCAGCCGCGCACCATCTCGCCGATACGCCGGTCGAGCGCCTCGGCATCGGGCACGCGCCCTTCGCGGATATCCAGGGTGTAGCGGATCAGCGCGAGGTCGCCGCTTTCCAGCGCCATGCTCCAATTGAGGATTTTGGCGTGGGCGGCCTCGGTCAGCATCCGGCCGATCGTGACGCGCCGGGCAGTGGTCAGCTCGTCGCGCGGCAGCCAGACGAATGCGAAGACATGGCGGCCGAGCGCGCCCGTCACCGTCACCAGCTTCGGCCGCGGGCGATCGGACAGCGACATGAAGGTCAGGGCGAGCCGTTCGAGGTCTGCCGGCGTGAACGCAATCAGCAGATCGTGCGGCAGGGTGGCGAGCGCGTGGGTCAGCGCCTTGCCGGCATGGCCCGCGGGATCGAAGCCGTATTTCTCCTGCAAGGCGGCGAGCCGCGCGCGCAGGATCGGAATTTTGTTCGGTGGCGTGGCAAGTGCCGAGCTGGTCCACAGCCCGGAATGGATCGACAGGCCAGTGATCTTGCCGCCCTCGCGCCGGGGCAGAAGGATCAGGTCGAGCGGCGCGCGGCGATGCACGGTCGCGATCAGGTTCGACTTGATGAGCAGGGGCGCTTCGCCGCCGTCGTCGAACCATTCGAAGGCGCGCTTCAGCGATTGCGGCGCCAGGAAATATTCGCGCCGGCCGACACGCGAAATGCCGATCGGCTCCGACTTTTCGTTGTCGCGGTCGCGGACTTCGTGCCCGAGCTGGGTGAAGTGATAGTCGAGGAACCAGCGCAGCAGCGCGGCGCCTTCGCCGTCGGGCATGCGATCGGCGTCGGCCTTCATCGCACGCTGCATCAGCGGCCAATCCTCGACCGCGGCGCGGACATCGGCAAGCGACGCTTCGAGATCGTCGCACAGCGCGCGGCGCTCCTTCGCGTCGGCGCGCTCGACTTCCATATAGATCATCGACTCGCGGCGCGCGCTTTCGTCGCCTTCGAGAATCCCGGTCAGTTGGCCGTTCTCGTCGCGGCGAACGCGAAGCACGGGGTGCAGCACGCGGTCGATCGACAGTTCATGCGCGGTGACGGTGCCCGCAACCGAATCGACCAGGAACGGCATGTCGTCGTTGACGAGCGCCAGCCGCATGAAGCGGCGGCCGTGCGCGACGCTTTCGAGATGGATCGAAGGCGTGCCCGGACTGCGCTGCGCGGCGGCGCGGGCAAGGAAGGCGGCGGCTTCCTGACGCGCCGCGTCGTCGAAATCGTCAAGCTCTCCGGGAAGGGCGCCCTTTACCAGGGCACGAGTAATGTCGCTGATAAGCTGTTGATCCGGCGTATCCTGCCGGTCGCGCGTGGCTGTCGCCATGTCACTCCGCCTGCGTGTGTGCGGCCCGTCGATCGCGGGCCTCGTTGCAGGCGCTATGCGCCGGGCAGGCGCTTATCTCAACCCCGCAACGGTCAGGCGGCGGCCTTGCGGACTGCCTTGTCGACGATCGCGGCATCCGTGACCGGCGCCAGAATCGCGAGACGGCCTTCGCTCGTCCGCCGCGCCACCAGCACGACGAATTCCTCGCCGTCCGTCTCGATCTCGACCTCGGCCTTGGCCGGCACAGTGCGGAGCGCCGCGCGGGCCAGTTCCAGACGATCCGGCGCAAACCCCGGCGCACGACGGGCACGCTGGCTGCGGACGATCGCCTTCAGGCCGCCCTCGTGCTCTTCGATAAACGCGGCGAACCTGCCCTGCTCGACGCCTTCGGCGCGCGCATAGCTGAGCGCCGCCGCATATTCCGTGAGGCGGGTCTTGTCGTAATCGGCACCGAAGATCAGCTTGACGATCGGCGTCATCGGCGCACGCGCCTGCGCGACCAGTCCCTCGCTTTCAAGCAGCGCCGCATAGGCTTCGGGCTGTTCTTCGGCGGCAAGCGCAAAATCATAGGCGCGGCCGATCGCCGCGTACAAAGCGCTATGTCCGCGGCTTTCGGCCTGCACGGCGTGCTCGGCGCTCAGGCGCGCGACGACCAGCCAATCCTCCAGAGCCGGCACGTCGGGTTCCGCTTCGGCCTCGGGCCAGACCGTTTCGGTCGGCGTCGCCTGCGGAGCGGCCGTAATCGCATCGGCAACCTCGCGTTCCAGCGTTTCGCTCATCGAATCGGGGATGCCGTGCTTCCAGTTGATGACGCCATAGACATAGTCGATGGTCTGATCGTCGGACGAGAAGGGCATCAGGATGCCGCGATAAAATGTCGGCAGTTCGTGCTGGTTGACGAACTCCGCCTCGAACCCGATCGGCGCCTTGTTGGCGAGGATCTGCAGGCAGTGATCGGTCAGCCGCGAGATAAGCGAGCGCGGCGGCACGTCGGAAACAGTGCGGATGCCGTAGAGCATGTTGCACTCTTCGCGAAGCGCGCGGCCTAGATAGGCGATCGTCGGGTTCTCGACCGAGCGGCTGAAGTCGAGCAGCACGCTGTTCGGGCCGAAATCGGCGATGCTGGACGGGTCCAGTTCCTGGATGTTGGGGAAGGGGCGGCCGTTCAGTAGCGACACCCAATAGTCATGGGCGCGGGCGTGCATGCGGCGCTCGCCGCCACCGATCACCGGCGGAAGGTTCTCGCCGACCAGATCGTCGTCATAGGCCTCGCGGTTGAAGTCGTATGCGCTGTCCATGCCTAAGCCCCATTTGCTTGGGCCTAACCTGCATCAGCAAGGTTAATGTCGCGTAAAGACCCGTTCACATTCCCTTGCCGCGCCACAGCCGGTAGCAACAATCGTCGCATCGGGCAGTTATGGCCGGGGAGGGGGTGCGCTTGGATTATTGGCCCTACATCATCGCCTTTGCCCACGGGGCGGTGATCGTTCGCGCCTTGCTGCTGGAGGGGCGCGACCCCTATTCGCGCGCCGCCTGGGTGCTGGCGCTCCTGCTGTTCCCCGTTGCCGCGCCGATCGCCTATCTGCTGTTCGGCGAGCCTTGGGTCTCCCGCAATTTCCGCCGCCGCGCGAACGACGCCTATCTTACGCTTGCGCGGCTGCAGTCCGACGCCGGCGATGACGAGACGCTCGCTGCCTTGCCGCCTTGCTATCGTGCTCCGTTCGAGACGGTCGAGCATATCAGCCGGTTCGGTGCCGTTGCCGGCAATCGAGCGACGCTGACCGCCGACAGCAACGCCGCCATTGCCGCGATGGTCGCCGATATCGACGCCGCGCAGCATCGTGTCCATATTTCCACCTATATCTGGCTTATCGACCGCAATGGCCTGGCGATGGTCGATGCGCTCGTTCGCGCCGCACGGCGGGGCGTCCGCTGCCGCGTCTGTGCCGATGCTGTCGGATCGCGCCAGATGATCGCCTCGAAACATTGGACCGCGATGAAAGATGCGGGCGTGGCGCTTTGCCCGTCATTGGGCGTGCGCCGCGATTTCAGCCTCCTCGCGGTCCGGCGGATCGATCTGCGCAATCACCGCAAGCTGTTGGTGATCGACACGCGCATTGCCTATGTCGGCAGCCAGAACCTCGCCGACCCGGAATTTCGGATCAAGCCGAAGTTCGCGCCGTGGGTCGACATCATGCTGCGGGTCGCAGGGCCGGTCGCGCAGCAAAACGACATTCTGTTCGCAAGTGGCTGGGCCGTCGAAAAGGGCGAGAACCTGACCGGCGAACTGCAGGAGGCGGCGTCGGTCGCGGGCGGTTTTCCCGCCGTCGCGTTCGGCACCGGCCCGTTATCGCCGCGCGGCGCCATGTCCGGAGCGTTTGTCAGCCTGCTTTATGCCGCGCAGCGCGAAGTGATCATCACGACGCCCTATTTCGTGCCGGACCCGCCGTTGCTGGCCGCGTTGATCGGTTGCGCGCGCCGCGGCGTGAAGACGAGCCTTATTCTTCCCCGGCGGAACGACAGCCGGGTGATCGGCGCGATCTGCAAGGCGCTCTATCCGCAGCTGGTTGATGCGGGCGTCGATCTGTTCGAATACCGGCCCGGGCTGCTCCATTCGAAGACCGTCGTGGTCGATGGATCGCTCTGCCTGCTGGGCTCATCCAACATGGACCGGCGCAGCCTGGAGCTGAATTTCGAGAACAACATGCTGTTCTATTCAGCCGACGCAGCGGCCGAAATCCGGGCCCGCCAGCTTGCCTATCTCGCGGACAGCGACCCGGTCGATCCGGAACGCGTCAAGCACCGGTCGCTGCCGAAGCGGCTTGCCGAGAATATTCTGACGATGGCCGGCGCCATCTTCTGACCACAGCGGTGTCTACGCTTCCAGACTAGCTTTCGTCTTCGTCCTCATCCTCATTTTGCGGTCCCGCAATATCGGCCTGCCCGTAATAGCGCGCACGATCCGCCTCGTTCGGCGGTCCCAGGACGGTATTCAGCTCGGCAATGACGGCATCGATCTCGCGCCGGAGCACAGCGTATCGCTCCACCGCGTCGCGGCCGACTTTCTGGTCGGTCGAATTGGTCTCGCTGTAGAGGTAGGTGACGTGGGTCTGCAGCGCCGGCTGGCTGTAGCGGATGGCTGGCGTGATCAGCTTGTCGGCGAGCGCCTGTATTGCCTTCGCTTTGACCGGATCGGGATGGACCTTCAGCTCCGCCTGCGCCGCTTTCACGCGCAGCACGGCGAAGTTGGTATCGTGCACCAGCTTGAGCACGGCCAGATTGTGCTCGAGCTGCGCTGCGAGATCGGGGTCGGTGACGCCGGAAGCCGTGACCCGCGGGTCTTCCATGATGTGCAGCGGCTGGCGTTGCGTGAACGAGCCGGCGCTCAGCACCACGGTATAGTCGCCTGGCGCGGCGACGGGTCCCGCCGGATAGCGCGGACGCTCGGCAGGTTTGGGTGGGGCGGTTTCGCCGGGAGTGGGGCTCGCGGAGGGTCTTGTCTCGGCGGACGCCGATGGCGTGGCCGGAGCGCCCGAATAGCGCAGGTCCCAGATAAAGCGGTGCATGCCGGGCTTGGCATCGAGCGTGGTCGGATAGCTGACATGGAACCGGCCGAGCTCATCGGTCTCGTTCCCGCGCGGCGCGGTTCCCGCGACGGCCTTGCTGGTAAAGCTGCGGATCGCGCGGCCCTGCGCGTCCAGGATCGTCAGCGTCAGCGGCGCTCCTGTCTGGTCGCCCGCCAAATAGTAATCGATCTGCGCGCCGATCAGCGGGAACTCGGGCCCGGCCCAGGGCGGCGGCCCATCGTCGCCGCTTGGCGGAACCCGAACCGCGACTGCGGGCTTGTAGAGTCGGCTCGCCCGGGCCTCGCTCGCCGGCGGAAGCTGCCGCAATGCGCTGAGGTTATCGAGAATCCAAAAGCCGCGGCCCTGTGTCGACATGACCAGATCGCCATGCGCTAACCGAATGTCGGTGACGGGCGTGGCGGGCAGGTTGAGCTGGAATTTCTGCCATTTGGCGCCGCGATCGAACGACACATAGATGCCGAACTCGGTGCCCGCGTAGAGCAAGCCGAGCCGTTCCGGGTCTTCACGCACCACGCGGGTCGGCTCGTCGGATGCGATGCCGTTGCGGCCGTCGGTGAGGCGGGCCCAGCTCTTCCCGTAATCGTCCGTGCGATAAATGTAGGGGGCGAAATCGCCGAGCAGGTAGCGGTAGATCGCGACATAGGCCGTGCCAGGGTCGCGCACGCCGGGCTCGATATTCTGCACGCGGCCGCCCGGCGGCAGTCCTTTGGGCGTCACGTTCCGCCAGTTATTGCCGCCATCCTCGGTCACATAGACCAGACCGTCGTTCGAACCGGTCCAGATGACGCCCGGCTTCACCGCGGATTCGCGGATCGCGTAGAGCGTCGAATAGACTTCCTCGCCGGTCGCATCGCGCGTGATCGGCTCGCCAGCGGCATATTGCGTCCCTTCCGGCTTGGCGGTGAGGTCGGGGCTGATCCGTTCCCACGTCACTCCGCCGTCGCGTGAGCGATTGAGATATTGCGACCCGTAATAGACGGTGTTCGGATCGACCGGCGAAATCTCCATCGGTGAGACTCGCTGGAACCGGTCGATCAGCTTTGGCGGTTCATTGCCGTAGAGCGACTGGCTGCCGATCCAATAGCGCTGCTCATTGCCGTTGGTGCCGAGGTTCAGGCGAGAGAATTGCCCCTTGCACCCGCCCCAGACGGTTTGCGGGTCCTTGAGCTTAGGGATGATTGGCCCGGTCTCGCAGCCCGGCCCTTCGCGGAAATACTGCCCGTTGCCGAGGGGCAGGGAGGGGACGATGACCGTCGTGTTGTCCTGTTGCGCGCCATAGAGCCGGTAGGGGAGTTGGTCGTCGACCGCGACCTGATAGATCTCGGCGGTCGGCTGGTTGGCCTGGCTGCTCCAGGTCTCCCCGCCGTCCAGCGACACGTTCGCGCCGCCGTCGTTCGACTGGATCATGATCCGCGGGTTTTTAGGATTGATCCAGACGTCGTGGTTGTCGCCATGCGGGGTGCGCTCGGTCGTGAACGTCTTGCCGCCGTCGACCGATTTGAACCAGTCCTCGTCGCCGACATAGACGATATCGGGACTGACCGGATCGACGCCCAGCGTGGTGTAGTAGAAGGGGCGAGTGATCAGCTTCCCGTCGCCGTTGACCAGCTTCCAGGTCGCGCCAGCATCGTCCGACCGATAGAGGCCGCCGCCCGGCTGCGCCTCGATCAGCGCATAGACGCGGGTCGGCGCTCCCGGCGAGACGCCCACATTCGCGCGGCCGAACAGGCCGGTCGGCAAGCCGCCGCCCAGCTTCGTCCAATGATCGCCGCCGTCCATTGACTTGTAGATGCCGCCGTCATTGCTGCCCGAAATGATCGTCCAGGGCTTGCGCTGCCCACGCCACATCGTCGCGTAGAGGACGTTCGGGCTGCCCGGCTGCATCTCCAGGTCGGCGGCGCCGAGCCGTTCGGACAGATACAGTACTTTCGTCCAGCTCTTGCCGCCGTCGCGCGTGCGGTAGACGCCGCGCTCCTTGGAGTCCGCGAATGGGTTGCCGACCGCAGCGACGAACACTTCATCCGGGTTGGTGGGATTGATGCGCACGGTCGCGATCTGGCCGACGTCGCGCAGGCCGGCGAATGTCCAGGTCTTGCCCGCGTCGGTCGATTTGTAGACGCCGCGGCCGATCGAGACGTTGCTGCGGATTTTCGAAGAGCCGGTGCCGGCGTAGACGATGTTCGGATCGGAATCGGCGACGGCGACTGCGCCCATCGAGCCGACCGGAATCTGGCCGTCACTGACGTTCACCCAATTGTGCCCGGCATCGACCGTCTTCCAGACGCCGCCGCCCACGGTGCCCATGTAGAAGGTGTCGGGCTGAGAGGGCACGCCGGTCACCGCCGTCACCCGGCCACCGCGCCACGGCCCGACCTGACGATAATGCAGGCCGGACCATTGTGCCGGATCGAAAGCCTGCGCGGGCTTTGCGTGCAGCGCCGGCGCAACTAGCGCGCAAGTGACGAAAAGAGCGACGTGCCGTTTGCCGATCATGGTGCCTCCCGAAGGGCACCGAGGAGACTCGGACCCTGTATGCGCCAAGCGCACAGCAGATCGCCGATCGGAATGACAGAAAAATGAGGCGACCCGGCGTCTTAGAAGCCGAACGTCACGCCGCCATAGATTGTGCGCCTGCGGCCCGGCTCGAGGCCGGTCTGGAAGACGCGCGCATAATATTTCTCGTTGAAGAGGTTCTGCACGCCGGCTTGCAATCGGATATGCGGAAGGACCGTCCATTCGCCGGCGGCGTCGAACACGCGATAGGCGGGAATCCTGGCCGGGACGAGCGTTGCGCCTGCGCCGACGGGCAGGTTGGAGTCCTGAAAGAATTGCGAGCTGACGGCGAGGCCGGTGACGCTGAGGCTGTAGCGGCCCACCTCACGCCAGGTGAGGCCGCCTTTCACGATCGATTTGGGCGCGAAGGCCGGGCGTTTGCCGATCTGGGCCGGGTTGTCGCTGCCGACGAACTTCGCGTCGAGCAGGCTCAAGTTGAGGAATGCCGTCAGATGCCGGTCGCTCTTCTGGCCGGCGAGGAAATCGTAGGAGATTTCGCCTTCGAAGCCGCGATGGCGGGTGTCGCCGGTGTTGACGTTGATCACGTCGGTCCCGTTCAGCCGCCGGGTTTCGATGCGATCGCCGAAGTTTATCAGGAACAGGCTGACGTCGTAGAACAGGCCGGGCAGGGGCGTTCCGTGCACGCCTGCCTCATAGGACGTCGAGCTTGGTGCGTCGGCTTCCTTGCCCGGCTGCAGGTTGGAGAAAGGCGACGCCACGTCGAAATAGCGGAGCGGGCGGTAGCCTTGGGTGATGCTGAAATAGGTCTCGTTATCGCGCCCGAAGTCATTGCCGATGCCGACGCCCAGCAGCGGCACGGTGCGGGAGACGTCCACATCGGCGAGCGGCCGGGTCAGGTTCGAGGGACGCACGCTTTCGCGGATGCGGAGCTTTTCCACGTCGAGGCGGCCCGAGAGCACGACATGGAAACGGTGGGGCAGCCGGAACACATTCTCGGCGAAGACCGCGCCGTACCAGCTATCGCGATCCTGATTGAGCCGAGGCGTGCCGCTATGCTCGCTGCGCGCCGCGAGGATGTTCGTGCTGGTGAATTGCAGGAAAGGGGCGGCGCTGTGCGTGCCGGTCACGCCGAAGGTGAAGGCATTGCCTCGACCCCACCGCTTACGGGCGCGCAGATCGATACCTTGATTGCGGAAATGCTCGTCCTGCAGCGTCGTGGTCGCCGGCGCGGCACCTGCGGCGGCGGCGCGCGTGTAGAGCTGTAGGCTCGAAGCCCACGCCTTGCCTTCGAAGCGCCAGCCGTTGCCCAACTCCAGTTCGTTGCCGAGAATTACGGCGCCGCGGCGCACCCAATCGCGGTTGAACGGCGTCGGCGCGAAATCCTGGTTGGCGAGAAATTGCGGGTAGCTGATCCGGCCCGGATTGCCCGCCTCCGCCGAATGCCCCTGCAAGCGGACATACCAGAGCTGCCGGTCGGTCGGCCGCCAGCCGAGATAGAAGTCGCCCTGTAGCAGCTCGGACGCGCTGTTCTGGCGCTGCCCGTTGCTGCGATTGTAACCGAAGGAGCCGCGATATTCGACATCGCCCGACGCGCCTTCCAGCACATTGAAGGTCGAATACAGCCCGTCGCTTCCGGCCAGATGCTGGGTCGATCCGGTGAGGGCCGGGCCTTGCGGATTGGGCCGCTTCGATACGAAATTGACCGCGGGCGCCGGCTCGGGTCCATAGAGCAGGCTCGATCCGCCGCGGACGAGCTGCACTTCGGACAGGCTCTGCGGCAGCGGCACATAGTAGAGGGTCGGAAAACCGACCCAGTCCGACTGGATCGGCACGCCGTCCTGCAGCACCAGCACGAACTCGGCTTCCTGCGGATTTCCGAGCCCGCGATAGCCGAGATTGTATTGGGTGGGCGTCTGCTGCTCCGAGACGAGCAGGCCGGGCGTCCGTGCGAACAGCTCGCGGCCCTGCGTCTCGATCACCGGCGGCTGCTGATCCAGCTTGGTCGTGCTGTTCTTCTTGGTGACGGTGATCCGCGTGCCGTCCACTTCGGGCAAGATGTGATCCAGCTTGGCCGGCTTGTCCTCGTGCGCGTCCACGCGAAAGCCTTCGACAATGATCGGCCCTGCCGGGCGCGCGTCTTGCGGCGCCGCCGCCAGAGCGAGAAGTGTGACAAACAACGAAAATCCCCTGAAACGTAAAAGCGATCGGCTGCGAACGAAGCCGGGAACGACGATTGTGCGCGTTTCCCGGTCTCGCCCGCGGCGATCGTCGAAGGCCTATTCCTTCTCGCCCTGCTCCATCAGCGCGCCCATGTTCCCGACGAAGCGCGTGCCGACGAGCCCGCGTGCGAGCGCCTCGACCCGGCCGCCGCGCGCGTCCTCCTCATCGGCCTCGACCTCGGTCAGATCGACCGGTTCGAGCCCGATCGCTTCGGCGGTGACGTTGAGCTTCTTCACCGCGTCGCCGGAGAGTGAAGCCCAGGCGCTTTCGACTTCGCCCAGTTCCTTCTCCAAGGCATCGACGCGAGCGAGCGCATAGGGAGTGGGCCGCTGCTCGGTCGACGTGACCGCGCCATAGGCATAGTCCATATTCTCGCGCAGCCGTTCCTCGCCGGTGATCGCGCCGCCTTCCTTGGTGGCGACGACCTGGGTGCGCAGCGCTTGCACCTTGTCCTCGAGCGCTTTGGCCTCGGCTTTGGCAGCGGGGGAAGCTTTGGGATCGGCCGCGATCTGGTCGGCCTTGGCGCGGGCGGCGTTCATTTCCGCCACCAGCTTGCTCATCCGTGCGAACAGGCCCTTGACCCGTTCGGCCGCGGCGAACTGCGCCTCGCGGTCGGCCACCGTAAACGTCGCGCGCCTGTCGAGCGCGATCGTCATCGGCGCCGTCGAGACTTCACCCGCCTTGGTCAGCCGCACCGTATATTGGCCCGGCAGCACGCGCTGCCCCTGCGTGGAGCGGCCGGCGATCGAGGCGGCAGGCGGCACCTGGGGCGGCTTGGTCCGCATCGACCAAACGACGCGGTTCAGCCCCTTGCGCTTGGAGGCCGGCAGCTCGTCGACCACCTTGCCGTTCGCGTCGAGCACTTCGAGCTTCATGCGCCCGATCACGTGCCGCGCTTTCTGGTAGTAAGTGATGACGGCGCCGTCGGGCGGGTTCTCGCCGGCATAGGCGGCATCGCCTTCGGCCCAGCCGCCATTACCTTGGATGCGCTGCTGCACCGCTGGGCCCGGGATCAGCACCGCGTTCGCGGCAAGCTTGTCAGGTGTCAGCGCCCGCAGCGGGCTGACATCGTCGATCACCCAGATGCCGCGGCCGTGCGTCGCCAGCACCAGATCGTCCTCGCGGTCCTGGATCGCGATGTCGCGAACGGCCACGTCCGCAAAGTTGTTCGGCTTGAACTGCGCCCAGTGCGCGCCGCCGTCGATCGAGGAATAGAGGCCGAACTCGGTGCCGACGAACAGGATGTTCGGGTTGAGCCGGTCCTCCTTCACCACATGCGCATAGCCGCGCACGCCGCCCGTTTTCGCCCCGATCAGCGGCTTCCAGGTCCGCCCGTAGTCGCCGGTGCGGAAGATGTAGGGCGCAAAGTCGCCGACCGTGTGCCGGTCGACCGCAACATAGGCGACCGCAGGATCGTAGCGGCTCGCCTCGACCCAGCTAACCCAGCTATCCTTGGGTAGCTTCAGGTTCCGGGTGACATTGGTCCAGCCCTTGCCGCCATCGCGGGTGAGCTGGACATTGCCGTCATCGGTGCCGACCCAGATCTGGCCCGGCGCCTTCGGGCTTTCCGAGATCGAATAGATGGTCGTGTGCATCTCGGCCGCCGAGTTGTCGACCGTGATGCCGCCCGATTCTTCCTGGCGCTGCTTGAGCGGATTGTTGGTCGTCAGGTCCGGCGAGATGCGGTCCCAGGTCTGGCCGTGATCGCGGCTGCGGAACAGGAACTGCGACCCGATATACAAAGTGCCCTTTTCGTTGGGCGACATATGGATCGGCGTGTTCCAGTTGAACCGCAGCTTTTCCTTATAGCCGCCCTTGGGCTGGATATCGCGCTGCTCCAGCGTCTTGCGGTTGATCCGCGAGATGCTGCCGCCCTGATATTCGGCATAGGCATAGTCGGGATCGGACGGGTCCGGAAAGGCCCAGAAGCCGTCGCCGCCATACAGGTTTTCCCAACGCTGATTGGTGATGCCGCCGGGATATTCCTGGTCGCCGACCCAGGACGAGTTGTCCTGCAGGCCGCCATAAACCTGGTACGGATCCCGATCGTCGACGCTGACATGGTAGAACTGGCTGATCGGCAGGTTGAGGCCGTGCCGCCATTTGGTGCCGCCATCCTCGCTGATCCAAAGGCCGCCATCGTCGCCGCCGATCAACTGCTTGGGATTGCTCGGATTGATCCAGACGTCGTGCCAGTCGGCATGGCTGGACTGGGCGGAATCGGTGAAGCTCTTCCCGCCATCTTCCGAGCCGATCATGTGATAGCCCATCTTGAACAGGCGCTTGTCGTTGGTCGGATCGACCACGAGCCTTCCAAAGTAGAACGGCCGCCAGACCATGCCCTGGCTGCGGTCGCGTTCCGCCCAGGTCTTGCCGCCGTCTTCCGACACATAGAGCGCCGAGCGGACATTCTCGACGAACGCATAGACAGTGCTCGGCTTCGACGGCGCGAAGGCGACTTCGACGCGGCCCCAGGGCTGCTTGGGCAGGCCCACGCTATTGCCGTCGTTCAGCTCATGCCAGGTGCGGCCGCCATCAAGCGATTCCATCAGCCTGCTGCCCGACGCGGCGGTCGGGCCGTGGCCGCCGGACCGGAAGTCCCAGCCGGTGCGCCGGAAGTCCCAGGTGCCCGCCAGCAGCCGCTCGGGGTTCGACGGGTCCATCGCGACCGACGAGCAGCCGGTGGACAGGTTCGCGGCCTTCAGGATCTGCGTCCACGTCTTGCCGCCGTCCGTCGTCTTGTAGAGACCGCGGTCGGCGGAATCCGACCAGAGCCGGCCCGGCGCGCAGACATAAACGGTGTTGCCGTCCTTGGGGTGGACGAGGATGCGGACGATCCGCTCGGTCGTTGGCAGCCCCATCAGCTCCCAATTCTCGCCGCCGTCCGTCGATTTGAACACGCCGCCGCCGATCGAGACGGAGTTGCGCGTCCAGCTTTCGCCGGTTCCGGCCCAGACCACTTGCGGGTTGGTGGGGTCGAGCGCCAGTGCGCCGATCGACTGGACCGGCTGCTTGTCGAAGACCGGGCGGAAGGTCGTCGCGCCGTCTTCGGACTTCCAGACGCCGCCGGACGCCGAGCCCACGAACAGCGTGATCTTGCCGTCCTTTTCCTGGCGGGCGGCGATTGCGGCGATGCGGCCCGACATCTGCGCCGAGCCGATGTTGCGGATGCCGAGACCGGAGATTGCCGCGGAATCGGCAGTGACCGGCGCGGTCTGGGCGAGAGCAGGAACCCCGAGGATCAGGGCAGTGGTGCAAAACAAAATGCTGCGCATGGGGATCACCGTGCCTTGGAGGGAGAAGCCGAAGGAGTCTTGCCGTCGGGCGGTGTTTCCTTCTTCTTTTTCTCCGGCTGCACGTCGCCAGGCTGGGCAGCGGCCGGCGCCGGCTTGTCCGCAGGCTGCGCGAACAGCGACGCAGGCGCGGCGACATTGGCCTCGGCGGTCGCGATGATCACGCGCTGGCGCTGGTTCGACTGGCCCTGCTGCCAGCTATCGATCGACATCGGGAAATAGACGCCCCCGACTTTCTCGTAATCGCCCAGCTCATACTCGGTGACCTGTAGCGCGCCGCGAAGGCGCCGGGTCTCGGTCATCTTGATTTCGAGGAACGTGTCAGGATCGAGCAGATAGACGAACTCGTCGCCGTCGGGCTGCGCCACCTTCAGCTTGTAGGCCAAGGTCCCGTCAAAGTCCTCGCGGCCGAGCGCAGAGACCTGCGCCTTGTCCGCCTTGGCGCTCAGCAGCACACCGTTCAGCAGCGCGGAATCTGCCAGCGAGCGGGCCTCGTCGCCCGTCATCCTCTCCGCGTCGCGGCGGCCCTGGAAGGGATTGATGCGCCAGGCGTTCGAACCGTCATAGGCCTGGACCAAAGTCAGCCCCTGGATAGCGGCGTCGATGCGGACGGCGTCCCCGGCCGGTTCGTGGGCACGCACCTCTTCGTAGGTGAGCTGGAAATCGCCCGGGAAGATCAGCTTGCCGTCGAACTTGACCGATTTGAGCGCCGCCAGCGCCTCGGCCCCGCCTCGCGCTGCCAGATTCTTCGCAACCAACTCGTCGGCACTCGGCTCGGCCGCCGACACCGCGCCAGGCACGCACAACAACGCCGCCGAAGCAGCGAGCATCCATTGTCTCACGAAGTTCTCCCCTGCAGACTTTCGCGGAGGAATGCGCTGTGGCGCGAAGCTTGGCAATGCCTCGTTCCGACGCTTGTCGATCCCCCGCGGGCTTTTGCCGAACCCGTTGATGGAGCCTGCAGAGATGTGCCAAGCTATCCGGGCGTTTTTGTCAGAGCCTCGCGAGCGTGCCTGCCGTTGCGGTCCCTGGCCAGTGCGATGCCGGCAAGGTTCTGGGTTCGTTTGACGTAGCGGACATTCAATGGCGCCGAAGCCACTCTGAGCGTCTCCAGTTCTGCGAGATGCCGCACGAACGCTTCCCTGCATTTCACCGTGCCGTTCGCCTGATTGACGACCGCCAGGGCGTCGCCAAGGAATATCGGGTCCGACAATCCCATATCGTGCGCGATTTTGACCGCGTGGATCAGCGCCAGCCATTCGGCGTCCATGCTGGTTCCGACGCCTAGGCCCCGCTGAATATAGGTGCGAC
The DNA here is from genome assembly GCF_042678385.1 of Sphingomonas tabacisoli. Classification (NCBI taxonomy): domain Bacteria; kingdom Pseudomonadati; phylum Pseudomonadota; class Alphaproteobacteria; order Sphingomonadales; family Sphingomonadaceae; genus Sphingomonas; species Sphingomonas tabacisoli. The sequence continues at coordinate 1,775,266 of NZ_JBHUDY010000001.1, read as the reverse complement.
CCTTTACAACGACCGCGGTTTCCATCCCGATCGGATCGGGACGGCAGCCGCCATCGAAAAACACCTTCACGCGGGGTCGCATCGCCATTCCCCGGACGGCACGCCGTCGATCGTCCAATCGCCGATCCGCCAGCGCACCAGCCGCAATGTCGGATGCCCGACAGCGGCCGTCATGCGGCGCACCTGGCGGTTGCGGCCTTCGCGGATCGTGAGCCGGATCCAGCTATCGGGCACGCTCTTGCGGACACGGATCGGCGGGTCGCGCGGCCATAATTGCGGATCGTCGATCCGTTCGGCCTCGGCCGGACGCGTCGGGCCGTCCTTCAGTTGGACGCCATTGCGCAGGGCGGCGAGGGCAGTTTCAGTGACATCGCCCTCAACCTGCACGAGATAGGTCTTGGGCATCTTGAATTTGGGATCTGCAATGCGCGCCTGCAGCCGTCCGTCATCGGTCAGCAGCAGCAGCCCCTCGCTGTCGCGGTCGAGCCGGCCTGCCGGATAGACGCCCGGCATGTCGATGAAGTCCGAAAGCGTGCGTCGCGGCGAGCCCGCGCTGCCGCGATCGGTGAACTGACTGAGCACATCGTAAGGCTTGTTGAACAGGACCAGCGTCACGCGGCCAGGCTCAGCGCGACCGCCTCGGCGACCTTGATGCCGTCGACTGCCGCCGACAGAATGCCCCCGGCATAGCCAGCGCCTTCGCCGGCGGGGAAAAGCCCGGCCGTGTTCAGGCTCTGAAAGTCCGCACCGCGTGTGAAGCGCACTGGCGAGGACGTACGCGTCTCGACGCCGGTCATCACCACATCCGGATGATCGTAGCCGGCGATCTGCCGCCCGAAAACCGGGATCGCTTCGCGCATTGCCTCGACCGCGAAATCGGGCAGGCACTGTGCTAGGTCGGTCGGCGTCACGCCCGGGCGATAGGAAGGGACGATGCTGCCGAGCGCCTCCGACGGACGGCCTGCCAGAAAGTCGCCGACGCGCTGCGCAGGCGCCTTGTAGTTCGATCCGCCGGCGACGAAGGCAAGCGACTCCCAGTGCCGCTGGAACGCAATGCCTGCGAGCGGATCGCCGGGATAGTCGCGCGCGGGGTCGATGGCGACGACGAAGCCGGAATTCGCGTTGCGCTCGTTCCGCGAATATTGGCTCATGCCGTTGGTCGCAACGCGCCCCTCTTCGGACGTCGCGGCAACCACGGTTCCGCCGGGGCACATGCAAAAGCTGTAGACGGTGCGCCCGTTCCTGCAGTGATGCGCGATGTGATATTCGGCGGCGCCCAGGATCGGGTTGCCGGCGTTCGGCCCGAACCGGGCGCGGTCGATCCACGACTGCGGATGCTCGATCCGCACGCCGATCGAGAACGGCTTGGCCTCGACATAAACGCCCGCGGCCTGAAGCATGGCGAAGGTGTCGCGCGCACTGTGCCCGATCGCCATCACCACGCGGTCTGCTTCCAGATAGTCGCCGGTGTGGAGGTGCAGGCCGCGGACGCGCCGTTCGCCGCTCGCATCGGTCGCGATATCGATCCCGTCGACGCGGGTCTGGAACCGGTATTCGCCGCCCAGCCCTTCGATCGTCTCGCGCAGGCTCTCGACCATCGTCACCAGACGGAACGTGCCGATGTGCGGGTGCGCTTCGGTCAGGATTTCGGGCGGGGCGCCGGCCTTGACGAACTCGGTCAGCACCTTGCGGTTGAGGTGGCGCGGGTCCTTGATCCGGCTGTACAGCTTGCCGTCGGAAAAGGTGCCGGCGCCGCCTTCGCCGAACTGCACGTTGGACTCGGGGTTCAGCACGCTGCGCCGCCATAGTCCCCAAGTGTCCTTGGTGCGCTCACGCACGACCTTGCCGCGGTCGAGGATGATCGGCCGGAAGCCCATCTGCGCAAGGATCAGCCCGGCGAACAGGCCGCACGGCCCGGTGCCGATCACGACGGGCCGCTTCGATCCGGCCGGCGCCTGTGCGACGGGTTTGTAGCTCGTGTCCGGCGTGGGGCCCAGATTGCGGTCGCCGTGCAAGCGGGCGAGCACCGCGCTTTCGTCCCTCACGCGCACGTCGACGGTATAGACCAGCTGGATATTGGTCTTGCGGCGCGCATCGTGCGCCCGCCGCGCGACGGCGTGGTCGAGCAGGTCGCCCGGGGCAATGCCGAGCCGCTTACAGATCGCAGCGGGGAGCGCTTCCGGCGTATGGTCGAGCGGCAGAATAAGGTCGGTCAGGCGAAGCATCGATCGCCCGTAGCCCGCAGGCGACGATGCGCCAACATGGCGGTTCAGGAACTTCGGCCGTCGGCATGATTACATCGCGGTTCCTTATTACTTAACCGCGTGTTACCCACGTCGAATCGCATGAACGGGAAAGGGGGCCGGTTCGTGTCAGGGGCAATGAAGCGGCTGTCGTGGGTCTGTGCGGGGAACCGCGGGCTGGGCCGATTGCCGTTCGGCAAAATCGCTGCCGCGCTGTTCCTGTTTCTCACTTTGGCGCTGCCCTGGAACGCGGCTTCGGCCACGACCATCGCGGATGTGTGCGGGAATGAGGGCGCCGCGGTCAGCATCGACGGTGCGAAGCTGGATGCGCTTGTCGACCAGAGCGACGCAGTGCTTGCGAGCGGAGCCGCAAACCGTGGCGACGAAGCGCTGCGCACGCTGCAGCAAGTCTCCTCACTAGGACAGGGCGCTTCGGCTTCCACAGATGTGCAGGCGAAGGCGTGCCTCTCGGCGGGCCGCGCAATGCGCGTGGCGAAGAACGGCACGGGCCGGGAAGCCAAGAAATATCTGATCTCCGCGTACCGGCTGGCGGAAAACGCGAAACAGCCAGGCATCGCCGCGCGCGCTGCGCTCGAGCTCGGGTTCACGGCCGTCGCCGAAGCGCCGCCTGCCACCGGAGCGGACAGCCGCGGCCTGAACGACGACGCCGAAAAGGCGGCGGCAGACACGATGCGCGCCTGCGCCCCGACCCTGGCCGATGCGCTCGACCGCGAGGGCGATTATTTCACCGCCGCGGCGGCGCTGGACTGCGCAGCGGAGACGGCTTCCGCGGCCGGCGACAAGCAAGTCGCGGCGATCGCGAACCTGCGACTGGCGCGCCTCAGCATCGCCTATGCGTCGCGCGATCGGGTGATCGCCCAGATGCTGCGCAGTGACGCCCAGACGCGTCTGCTGGCTGCGATGGACGCCGGCGTGACGATTCCCGATCCGCGCATCCGCGGTGAGGTCACTTTACGGGCGATCGAGACGCTGCTGGAGACCGGCGAGGCCGACCCGCGCATTGCTGCCGCGCTGGCGGCGCTGCGCTCGACAACCGCGTCGCAACCCGGAATTGAAGCCTATCGCCTGGCGATGCTCGCCGAGCTGGCGAGACTGCAGGGGCAGCCGCTGAAAGGGCGCGGGCTGCTGTCGCAAGCGATCCTTCTGGAAGCGCAGGAACCGCAGCCGGTCCGCCTGTCCACCTGGTATCTGAAGATGGCGGATGCGGACCCAGCCAATCGTGCCGCGCACATCGCGGCCGCCTACCGCGCGCTGGAAAGCGTGCGGCCTTTGCTGCCCCAGCTTGACCCGATCACTCAGGAATCGATGTTCCAGCTTCGGCTGCGGCCAGTGTTCGAACGCGCATCGGAGCAGGAGCTTTCGGCGGGCCCGAACGATCTCGGCGCGATCGACCGCGCCCAGGCCATCATCGAACGCTACCGTCAGGCCGAGCTGCAGAATGTGTTCGGCAGCGAATGCGTCCCCGCGCGCGATCCGCTGCGGCCCGCCGACCTGATCCCCGGCGAGCTGCTGCTGTATCCGGTGCTGCTCGGCGAACGGGTCGAGCTGATCTACGCGACCGCCGGTTCGAACGGCTTCCAGCGGCTGGTCTCGCCCGCCAAGGTCGGCCGCGCGGATGTCGCGAAGCTGGTCGACCAGTTCGTCTCGGCCGCCAGCACCGGCGGCGACGGCTGGCGAGAGCCAGCGCACCGGCTTTACGATATTCTCGTCAAGCCGGTGGTCGATGCACAGCGCGTCGACACGATCATCGTCGTGCCCGACGGGCCGCTTCGTTCCTTGCCGTTCGCCGCGCTGATGGACGGAGACAATCATTTTCTCGTCGAGCGGGCGCGGGTGATCGCCACGCCGGCATTGGGCTTTGCCGATCCGGGCCGTTCGCTCCGGGGGCAGCCCGCCGTGCTGGCGCTCGCGCTTGCCAAGGAAGTCGACTTGCCGGCCGGCCGCTTTCCCAGGCTCGAAGGGACGGTCGAAGAGGGCGAGGCGGCCGCCGGCACGACCGGCATCCTGGTTCAGAATTTCCGCAGGGCCGACCTGGAGCGGGCGCTCAACGGACGGCATTTCGACGTGCTGCATCTGTCCACGCACGCAAGCTTCAACGGCCGGGCCGATCGCGCCTTCATCGTCGCGGACGGCGACTCCATCCCGCTCAGTGAGCTGCGCGATCTGGTCGCCGACAACGAAGCCCGCGGCCAGAAGCTGTTCCTGATCGTCCTCGGCGCTTGCGAGACGGCAGTGGGCGACGATCAGGCGAATATGGGACTCGCCGGCGCAGCGGTGCAGGCGGGCGCGCAAAGCGCCGTCGCCTCGCTCTGGCAGGTCAACGACCTCGGCACCGTGCGGCTGATGAAGGCCTTTTACGACAATCTACGAACCGGCAAATCGCGCGGCGAGGCGCTCCGCGAGGCGCAGCTCTCGCTGATCAAATCCGGGCCGGAGCTGGCGAATCCCAATATCTGGTCGGCCTTCATCTTGTTGGGAGGATGGCGGTGAGGCCCCGCCGTCTCTGGCTCGCCTCCTCCGCACTTGCGGCCCTTGCGCCCATCGCGGCGCTGCAGGCGCAGACCAACATCGCCGCCGATGTGTCGCCTGCTCTCAGCCTCGGTACGGTCGCGGTAAAGAACGGCACGATCGTCGACATCACCGGCGGCACGGCGAGCGGCCCGAACCTGTTCCACAGCTTCAGCCGCTTCGATCTTGCGAACGGCGATACCGCGCGGTGGCTGGCGACGCCGCAACAGGCGACCGGGGTCCAGAACCTCGTCAACCGGGTGACGGGCGGCACGGCCTCCACCATTTCGGGAACGCTGGACACCACGTCGTTCGCCAATGCCAACGTCTATTTCCTCAATCCGGCGGGCGTGATCTTCGGCTTCGGCGCGCGATTGAATGTGCCGAACGCGATCTATGTTTCCACCGCGCGCGAGCTTGCGTTCGCCTCCGGCCCGACCTTCACCATGACGACGCCGCAGGGCGGCAGCTTCTCGATCGACGCACCGGCCAAATTCGGCTTCGTCGGCGCGCGCGGCAACATCACCGTCGATCGGGTCACCTCCGCGTTCATGCCCTCCACCGGCACGTTGCACCTCAGCGGCGGAGACGTGCTGATCCAGTTCTCGCAGCCCGATATCGCACGCGTCGATCTGGCGGCCGTCGGCACATCCGACCTCCAGCTCGACCGCCTCGACCCGCTGGCCTCGACGGCCACCGGGACGCTGACGCTAATGAATACCCCCCTCGTCAGCAGGGGCGGCGCGACGCGTCTCTTGGCCGGCAACGTCAACCTCGTCGGAGCGGAAGTGCGCGCGAAAGGGACGGCGACGCTCGCCGCCGGGCCGCTGTCCGTCAAGGCGCAGTCGCTCTCGCTCACCGGGTCGTCGGCTCTGGGCAGCGAGGCCACGGCCGTTGGTGGCGGGGGGCTGGTCAGCCTGAACCTGTCCGGCGCGCTCAGCCTCTCGAATTTCTCGATCCTGTTCGCGCAGACGAGCGGCGCGGGCGACGCGGGCGCGCTCAGCATCAACGCGGCGAGTGCATCGCTTACGGGCAATTCCTTCATCGACACGCGCAATCTCGGCGGCTCGACCGGACGCGCGGGCGACGTGGACGCGCATTTCTCCGGCAATCTCGATCTTACCGGCTCGCGCATTACCGCCTCGACACTGAACGCTTCGCGCGGCGGCAATGTGAATGTCAGCGCAGCGCGGATTCAGCTTCTCGGCGGCTCGCGCATGGAAAGCTCGACCCTGGCGTCGGCAACCGGGCCGGCTGGGTCGATCACGCTTGCCGCCGATCAGGTGAAGATACGGGGCGGCTCCGTCCTTGCCAGCCAGGTCTTCGGCTCAGGGCAGGGTGGCTCCGTCAACGTCACTGCCGGCACGCTCGACATTTCCGACAACTCGACCGGCATCGTGGTGAACTGCTTCGGTGCGACCTGCACCGGCAATGCAGGCGACATCAACCTGAACGTCGGCACGCTGCTGATGGACAATAATTCGCGCGTGGTGACGAACACGTTCAACGCGGGCAATGCCGGCGCCGTCCGGATCAAGGCGAACGCGATCACGCTGTTGAACGACGCCAAGATCAACTCGGAAGCGAGCATCTTCGACGACATTCCGCGGCTCGTCTCGACGGGCAACGCCGGATCGGTGGAGATCACGACGGGAACGCTGACTCTCGACAACGCCCAGGTGCTCTCGTCCGCCTTCGGCTCTGGCGATGCCGGTTCGGTGCGCATCGATGCCGACCAGATTCGGGTAAGCGGCGGCCGGTCGGGCATCTCTTCGAGCACGTTCGGACGCGGTCACGGTGGCAGCGTTACCGTCAACACCAACGACCTCCTGATCGAAAACAGCGGCTTCGTGGGCGCGCAGTCGGTTGAAGGCGAAACCGGCTCGGGCGATGCGGGCACGGTCAACATCACGGCGACCAACGGCATCAATCTCCGCACTTTCGGCCGGATCAGTTCGGCCGCGAACCAGGGATCGGGCCGCGCCGGCTCGATCACGATCGCCGCAAACGCGCTCAATGTTCAATCCGGCGCGAGCATCCGGGCGACCGTCAACAATGCCGGATTGGGTGGCGGCAGCATCGACATCACCGTGCCGACCATCACCCTCGACGGCACGGTGATTTCGTCGTCGGCCGAGGTGGGATCGACCGCGCCCGCCGGCGACGTGCGGGTGAGCAGCACCGACCTAACCCTGACCAATGGCGCGTCGATCAGCAGCAGCACGTCCGGCACCGGGGTAGGCGGCCAGGTATCGGTCGCGGCCACGAACAGCCTCAGCCTGACCGGAGGTAGCCAGATCAGCTCGCGTGCCGAAAACCGCTCGACCGGAAAAGCGGGGCGCGTCGATGTCGCGGCGGGCACGATCGCGGTCGACGGCGCGAATTCGCTGATCACATCGTCCACGCTTGGGCAAAACGATGCGGGCGCAGTTACCGTCGGCGCAACGGCGCTCACCCTCAGCAACGGCGGCGGGATCACCGCCGACGCCGAAAGCGGCTCCAAGGGCAATGCCGGTCAGGTGACGGTCAATAGCGGCACCATCGCGCTCACCGCTGGCGGCCGGATTTCATCCTCGACGTTCGCCACAGGCCGTGCAGGCGAAGTGAGCGTCACGGCCGGCACGCTCACCAGCGATGCCGGCACGATCGCCTCCGCGGCGCAGACTGGTTCCAGCGGCACGGCGGGCAACGTCACGGTGGCAGCGGACAATCTGGTGCTGTCCAATGGCGCGCAGATTTCGTCCCAGACCCTCGCTTCGGGCAATGCCGGTTCGGTTCGCGTCACGTCCTCCAACACACAACTGTCCTCGGGCAGTCTGGTGACCTCTCGCGCAGATACCGGCGCGACCGGTGCGGCCGGCAGTGTCACGGTCGAGGCCGCGCAACTCACGGCAAGCGGCGCCACGATCACTTCGTCGACCGCGGGGCCGGGCAATGCCGGCGACGTCACGCTTCGGGGAACGAACATCACGCTGGCGGATGGCGCGAAGGCGACTGCCGAAAGCCAGTCGGGTGCCTCCGGCAACGCCGGGCAGGTTCTCGTCCAGTCCGACACGCTAACCCTGGTTCGTACCGGTGCGCAGATATCCTCGGCCACAGCGGGGAGCGGATCGGCGGGCGGTGTGACCGTCCGAGGCGGCGCGCTGCGGGTGGACACGAACGGGTCGGTCAACTCACTGGCGGCGGCCGGGTCGACCGGCGCTGCCGGCGATGTTCTGGTCGACGTGACTGGCAATGTCGACGTGGCCGGGGCGGCGACAATTAGCAGCAGCACCTCCGGCACCGGCGCGGGTGGTCAGGTGTCGGTCGCCGCCGCAAACCTCAACCTCGCTGACGGCGGCCAGATCAGCTCGCGCGCCGAAAGCCAGGCGACGGGCAAGGCCGGACGCGTCACCGTGGCCGCGGGGACGGTCACCGTCAATGGCGCGAACTCCCTGATCACCTCGTCGACGCGCGGGCAGAATGATGCCGGCGCCGTCACCGTTGGCGCGACGACGCTGATGCTCAGCGGCGGTGGCGGGATCACGGCCGATGCCGAAGTCGGCTCCAAGGGCAATGCGGGCCAGGTCACGGTCAACGGCACCAATATCGCCCTCAAGAGCGGCGGACAGATTTCCTCCTCGACCTTCGGGACTGGCCGGGCAGGCGAAGTGAATGTGACGGCGACTACGCTGAACAGCGACGCTGGCACGATTGCTTCCGCTGCTCAGGCAGGTTCGACCGGCATGGCGGGCAACGTCACGGTCGCCGCCAACACTCTTGCGCTGAAGAACGGCGCGGCGATCTCGTCGCAGACCCTGGCTTCTGGCAATGCCGGGTCGGTCAGGGTGACATCCTCGGACGCGCAATTCTCGTCGGGCAGCCTCATCACCTCCCGCGCCGACACCGGCGCGATGGGTACAGCCGGCAGCGTCACCGTCGAGGCGGCAAAGCTCACCGCCAGCGGCGCCACGATCACCTCCTCGACGGCCGGTCCCGGCAGTGCCGGCGACGTGACGCTGCGTGGAACCAACATCACACTTGCCGACGGCGCGAGGGCGACGGCCGAAAGCCAGGCCGGCTCTTCCGGCAACGCCGGGCAGGTTCTTGTCCAGTCCGATACGCTGACTCTGGTCCGCACGGGTGCGCAGATTTCCTCGGCGACGGCGGGCAGCGGCTCGGCTGGCGGCGTCACCATCCGCGGCGGCGCGCTGCGCGTGGAGACGAATGGCTCGGTCAACTCGCTGGCGGCGGCGGGATCGACGGGCGCGGCGGGCGACGTGCTGGTCGACGTGACCGGAAGCGTCGAAGTGAGCGGCGGCGCGATTTCATCCGATACGTTCGGTGCGGGTGCAGCGGGCGACGTGACCGCCAAAAGCGCGTCGCTGCTCGTCGAAAAAAGCGGCCAGATTTCCTCGAATTCGGACCGCTGCGGCGACGGAAGCTGCGTTGCGCTTGGTGATGCCGGCAATGTCGGCGTCCAGGCCACGGGAAAGGTGCTGGTCCGCGACAATGGCGTCATCGCGACCTCCACCGAAACGCGCGGTGCGGGCGGCGCCGTGTCGGTCAAGGCGGCCGAACTGCGGGTCGGATCCGGTGGCGCTGTCCGCTCCGAAGCTTCCTCCACCGGCAACGCCGGCAGCATCCAGATCGACGCGCCGACGCTGGCGCTCGACGCCGGCGGATCGATCAGCACCAGCACCTTCGGAGCAGGCAATGCCGGCCAGATCGTCGCGGTCAGCCAGACATTCCAGGCTTCGGGCGGTCAGCTCTCGTCCAGCGCCGGGACTGGCGGCGGGCGGTCGGGCAATATCGACCTGACGACGAACAGCGCCTCGATCGTCGGCGGCGGCAAGGTGCAGACCTCCTCGGCCAGCGCCGCGCCGGCCGGCGCGATCACGCTGCGTGCGGCCACGCTCGACATCATCGGCGCTGGCAGCGAGATCGCCAGCGAGAACACGTTCGCGGGTCAGGTGGGGCAAGGTTTGATCCGCTCGCAGGCGGTCGATCCGCCGGGCGCGGCCGGCTCGATCCTGATTTCCGGGCCGAGGCTCCTGCGGATTTTGGATGGCGGCAGCATCAATACGAACTCCGTCTCGGGTCCGGCCGGAGCGATCACGATCCAGATGCCGCCGGGCGGCCTGCTGTTGCTTTCGGGTGCGACCCAATCGGGCGTGATCACCACTTCGTCCGGACCAGGCACGGGCGGCCGGATCACCATCGCCGCCCCGTTCGCGATCGTGTCGGACGGCGGGGACATCCTTGCGCTCGGCCAGCAGGGCGGGGCGAACGTGCAGATACAATCCGACTTCTTCATCCGATCGGCGGACCGCATCAACCGGCTGTCGGTGGACGGATCGCTGGTGGTGGACAGCACGGTGCAGGACGTCAGCAGCGGCACAACGGTGCGCGAGCTCAACATCATCGACGCGTCGAAAGTGCTGCGCGGCCAATGCACCAGCGTCCGCAGCGCCAAGGATACGAGCCAGCTCGCCGTGCAAGCGCTCGGGCCTTTCAGCTTGACGGGCACGCGCGGGATCGAAGGGGCAGGCGCAACGGGAGGATGCCATTGAGCCGGCCGCGGCCGCTGGCGGCCATGCTCTCGCTGCTCCTGGCGGGCACCGCCTTCCCGTCGGTTGCGCAGCAGGCGCCTGCCCAACCCCTGGAGGCCGAAAGCACCGCCACGGTGACGCTCGGCGACGTTGCGGTGACTGCGATCAATGCACCGGCGTCGGACAAGGGCATGCCGCACGCCCGGCACGCGGCGGTCGCCGCTCCCGGACAAACGGTGCAGCTTCAGTTTGCCGAAGGTGAAGCCTTCGACGCTGCCTTCGTCCGCAACCAGTTCGCGCGCAATGGCCTGATCGGCAAACCCGTCGCGGTTGCGACGCTGATCGACATAGTCCAGTTGATCAACGCCGCGCTGATCCGCGACGGCTATGTGAACACCGGCGTCGTCGTGGAGGAGCAGCCGCCGCTGACCGATGGCGGGACGCTGAAGCTGAAGCTCGTCTATGGCCGGCTCGGTTCGGCCGACGGCACCAAGCCGCCGGTGAAGGTCGAATGGGGGCAGGGCGGCCGACGCGGCCTGTCGAGCAGCTTCATCGCATCGCGGGCCGCAGCGGCGCAGCAAGGGCCCGTCGATGCGATCGCCGTGGAGCGCGATTTCCGGCTGCTCTCCGACGATCCGGCGATCCGAACCGTGCGGGCCGATCTGAAAGCGCTGGAGACGGCGGGCGAGGCGCAGCTCGTGCTGACCGTCGATCCGGCGCCGCGCTACGACCTGTACGTGACCGTCGCCAACAACCGGTCGCCCTCCGTCGGCGGCGAGCGAGCCGCGATCGGCGGCAGCATGCGCAACCTGCTGGCCAGCACCGACGTGGTGGCGTTCGAGGTCGGCCGAACCAGCGGCGCGACCGATGCGACGGCCAGCTATTCGACGCCGCTGTTCGATTACGACCTGCGGCTGAACGTGCGCGGCGGCTACAACGACGCGGCGGTGATCGATCCGCAATTGCTCGCGCTCGACATTTCAGCGCGCGACCGCTTCGTCGAAGCGGGGCTTGGCTACACCCTGCTGCGGCGCCCGCTGCTGCCGGTCGAAGGCGGCGGGTGGCGCTCGGCACGGGCGTTGAGCGTCGGCCTGAATTTCGTCCATCGGCGGACGACGACGTTCCTGTTCGGCGAGCCGTTTTCCTTCACCCCGGGATCGGTTCGCGGGCGCGCCGAATACAGCGCGCTCAGGGGGCTGGTCGATTTCGTCGATCGCAGCCCCACCCAGGCGCTGACCGTATCGCTGGCGGGCACGCTGGGGCTGGACGGCACGCGGACCGACGTTCCCGGGCTGCTCCAGCCGCCGCAGAACTTCAAGCTGATCACGGCGCAGCTCAACTATGCCCGCCGCCTGTCGGCGAGCCGGCTGGAACTCCGCGCGCGGCTCTCCGGTCAATGGACCGACGATATCCTTTATACCGCGGAGCGCTTCTCGGTCGGCGGGTCGGCGAGCGTGCGCGGCTATCGCGAGAACCTGATCCTCGCGGACCGCGGCGTGGTCGGATCGATCGAGCTGGCGCAGCCGTTCAGCCTGTCCGGCCGCAACGCCGACGCATCGGGCATCGACCTTGGCGCCTTCGTCGCGTCCGCATTCGTGGACGGCGCCTATGTCGACAATATCGGCCCCGCCGATCCGTCGCCGCGCTGGATCGCGGGCGCCGGTGCTTCGCTGGCCTGGATACCGTCGGAAGCGTTCTCCGCGCGCATCACCTACGCCAAGTCGCTAAAGGATGCGCCGATCGTGGGCCGCCGCGACTTGCAGGATCGCGGCTTCCAGTTTCTCGTCACGGTGCATCCGCTCGTCCTGTTCGGCTATCGCTAGGACGCGGGATCGCGGGCAGTCAGCGGTTCCCATTCCCCTGCTTCCGGCTGAGTGCCTGCGCCGCGGACGCCACCGCCGGTCCGGGTGCCACGGTTGTCGCGCATCTGCCGGTACATCAGCGATACCACCGGTTCGGCCGGCCCCTTTGGCTTTGATAGCAGTACCAACTCGCCTGGCCCGTTGATCTCGCGTGTGCCGCGCTGATCGATCAGGATGATCTTCTGGCCGGCGAGCAGCCGGATGTTGCGCAGCGTCCCGGTCGCGCTGCCGCCTTCCAGCCGCCATTCGTTCGGCCCCACCGCGCGCGCCACCAGCACGGTCTGCGCGGCGGCGATGCCGCCCATCGTCAACGCCACCGCCCCGGCGACGATCAGTAAAATCCGCCCCATCGGTCCTTCTCCCCCGGCTGCTGTTCTACCCGGACTGGGCAGCTCGGTCGAGGTCAGACGGACATGCGGCGCCACTGCTTAGCCCGTTGCGCTCGGGCGTTTGAGCCTGCATGGGGCGCGGGTGAGCGGCCCCGTGAACGACTGGTTGAACTTCGTGCAGCGGATGGCGCGCAATCCGCGTGCGATCGGCGCGATCACGCCGTCCAGTCCGGCGCTTGCCGAAGCGATGGCGGCGCAAGTGGATTTCTCGATGCCGGGTCGCGTGCTGGAGCTCGGCCCCGGCACCGGCGCGGTCACCAAGGCGCTGATCCGGCGCGGCATGGGTCCTGAGAAGGTCGTCGCGATCGAGCGCGATCCGACGTTCGCCCGTATGCTCCGAGCGCGGTTTGCCGGACTGGATGTGGTCGAGGGCGATGCGAGCGATTCCGCGCGGATGAAGGAACTCGGCCCGTTCAACGCGATCATTTCCAGCCTGCCTTTGCTCAATTTCCCCAAGCACGAGCGTGTCGCGTTGGTGCGCGAGCTGCTGCGGCTGCTGCCGCCCGGCGCACCGTTCGTACAGTATAGCTATGGCGTCAAAGCGCCGTTGCCGCGATCGGCCGACATCCGCGTCACCCTGGCGAACCGGGTGTGGCGCAATCTGCCGCCGGCGCGGATATGGATCTTTCAATCGCGGGTCGCCGACGATGCGCCCGCCGTCAGGGAGCGGGAGCAAGTAGGATGAAGACGCGCGCCGCGGTTGCCTTCGAGGCGAAGAAGCCGCTGGAGATCGTCGAGCTGGACCTCGAAGGTCCGAAGGCCGGCGAAGTGCTGGTCGAGATCATGGCGACGGGCATTTGCCACACCGACGCCTATACGCTCGACGGCTTCGACAGCGAGGGCATTTTCCCGAGCGTCCTCGGCCATGAAGGCGCCGGCATCGTGCGCGAGGTCGGCGCGGGCGTGACCTCGGTGAAGCCCGGCGATCACGTGATCCCGCTCTACACGCCCGAATGCCGCCAGTGCAAAAGCTGCCTCAGCGGCAAGACCAACCTCTGCACCGCGATCCGCGCGACGCAGGGCAAGGGGCTGATGCCCGACGGCACCACCCGGTTCAGCTACAAGGGCCAGCCGATCTACCACTATATGGGCTGTTCCACCTTCTCGAACTTCACGGTGCTGCCCGAGATCGCGGTCGCTAAGATCCGCGAGGACGCGCCTTTCAAGACGAGCTGCTATATCGGCTGTGGCGTGACCACCGGCGTAGGCGCGGTGGTCAACACCGCCAAGGTCCAGGTCGGCGACAATGTCGTCGTGTTCGGTCTCGGCGGCATCGGCCTGAACGTCATTCAGGGCGCAAAGCTCGCCGGTGCGGGCAAGATCATCGGTGTCGACATCAACCCCGCTCGCGAAGAATGGGGCCGCCAGTTCGGCATGACCGACTTCCTGAACTCCAAGGGCCTGTCGCGCGAGGAGACGATCGCGAAAGTGCTGGAGCTGACCGACGGCGGAGCGGACTATACGTTCGACGCGACCGGCAACACCGAAGTGATGCGCACGGCGCTCGAATGCTGCCACCGCGGCTGGGGCACCTCGATCATCATCGGGGTCGCCGAAGCGGGCAAGGAAATCGCGACCAGGCCCTTCCAGCTCGTCACCGGCCGCAACTGGCGTGGCACCGCGTTCGGCGGCGCCAAGGGGCGCACCGACGTGCCCAAGATCGTCGACTGGTACATGAGCGGCAAGATCGCGATCGACCCGATGATCACCCACGTCCTCACGCTCGACGAGATCAACAAAGGCTTCGACCTGATGCATAAGGGGGAAAGCATCAGGAGCGTTGTGGTTTACTAGAAAGGGAGGAGAGGAATGTTCAGTCACGTCATGGTCGGGTCCAACGACACCGATCGGTCGAAGAGCTTCTACGATGCGCTGTTTGGCAGCGTCGGCGGCAAGCCCGGTTTCAAGGACGAGAAGGGGCGTGTGGCGTATCGGCACAATGGCTCGGTCTTCATGATCAGCAACCCAATCAACGGCGAGCCGGCCTGCCATGCGAACGGCGGCACCATCGGTTTCGCGATGAACAATCCGGAGCAGGTTCATGCCTGGCATGAGGCGGGCGTGAAGGCGGGTGGCACGGCATGCGAAGACCCGCCCGGCATCCGCGAGAATGCGTTCGGCAAGCTCTATCTTGCTTATCTTCGCGATCCTGACGGTAACAAGCTCTGCGCGCTGCACCGGGTGCAGGCCTGAACGAAGTGGAGACGGTCTCGTCCTTGCGCAGTCACGGCGGGCTGCAGGGCGTCTATAGGCATCAAAGCGCGGCGACGGGGACGGAGATGGCCTTCTCCGTCTTCGTGCCCGATCATGAGCCGGGCGCAAGATTGCCGGTGGTCTGGTATCTATCAGGGCTCACCTGCACCCACGCTAATGTGACCGAGAAGGGCGAGTATCGCGCCACCTGCTCGGACCTCGGCCTGATCTTCGTCGCGCCGGACACGAGTCCACGCGGCGAAGGGGTTGCGGACGATCCGGCCTATGACATGGGGCAGGGCGCCGGCTTCTATGTCGACGCGACGGAAACACCCTGGACCCCGCATTTCCGAATGCGGAGCTACATCGAGGCCGAGCTGCCAGCGCTGATCGCCGCGCAATTTCCGGCCGATATGAACCGTCAGGGCATCACCGGCCATTCGATGGGCGGCCACGGTGCGCTGACGATCGCGCTGAGGAATCCGGAGCGGTTTCGCAGCGTGTCCGCCTTCGCGCCGATCGTGGCGCCAAGCCAGGTTCCGTGGGGCGAAAAGGCGCTGGGCGGCTATCTTGGGCCGGACCGCGCGAAATGGCGCGAATACGACGCGGTTGCGCTGATTGAGGATGGCGCGCGCGTACCCGAACTGCTGGTGGACCAGGGCGAGGCAGACACGTTCCTCGCCGAGCAGTTGCGACCCGCACTGCTGCGTGAGGCGTGCGATACTGCCGGCATCGACCTGACGCTCCGCATGCAGCCCGGCTACGATCACAGCTACTATTTCATCTCGACGTTCATGGCCGATCATCTCAAATGGCATGCGGAGCGGCTGCGCGCCTCGTAAGTTTTGCCGTCATGAACGAGTCGGCGTGGCGCGACTATGACGTCGCGGAAATCATGGGTGGGCTGTACGGTCCCGGCATCATCGGCCTGAAGGGCGCTTTCGACCGCGCCTGGGTCGCCCGCATGGCCGAGGACATCTGGACGATCTGGGACGAAGTGAAGGAGGTGCCCGGCGGCGCGCTGCCGCGCGGGCCGGAGCGTTTCTATGTCGAGGTCCATCCCGAGCACATCCGCGGCTTCGTCGACATCGCGACCCATCCCTGGTTCGTGGCGGTGTGCGAGGCGGTGCTGGGCCCCGATTACAAGATCGTCGAGATCGGCTTCGACATCCCGTTTCCCGGTGCGGCCGACCAACCCTGGCACCGCGACTTTGCCGTACCCGAGGCGACCACGAGGGGCAGGCGGCTCAACTCGCTGGCCTTCAACCTGACAGCGGTGGACACACGGGCGGAGCACGGCCCGTTCGAGATCGCGCCCGGCACGCAATGGGACCAATTCGAAGGCTGCCCCAAGGGCATGTTCCCGCCGCGTGAGCTCTGGCCGCGCTATATCGAGCGCGCCGAGCAGAAGATGCCGCAGATGGGCGATATCTCGGCGCGCTCGGCGCTGACGGTGCATCGCGGCACCGCCAATCGTTCGGGCGAGCCGCGCCCCGTGCTGGTCCTGGGCGTCGATGCGCCCGACGCGACCAACGCGCACCACCACGACCTGCAAGTGACGCAGCCCTATCTCGACAGCTTGCCGTCCCGCGTGCGCGATCATCTCACCTATCGCGTCGTGGAGCGCCTGGAGCCGATCGTGCAGGCACACACGATCCAGGGCCTGCTCGAACCGGCCTATTGAGGCGGCAGCACCTCAACCCACTCCGGGTGGAATGCGAGGCGGGCACTCAGCAAGGCGCGGAACGCCTTGTATCCGCCCGTGCCGGCCGGGAAGGCGTGAAAGAACAATCTCGGCACGCCGTCCGGGCCAGGCGCGACCGAAGGATGGCCGGGCCCCCACCAGTCGCGCGATGAGTGGAGCAGCGGTTCCGGCATCTTGACGTACGGTCCAAGCGGATCGTCTGCGATCGCGACGCCGATGCCGTAGTCCGGAGTCGAGAAGTCGTTGCCCGAATAGAAGAGGTAATAGCGGCCGTTCTGGCGGGTGACGTAGTTGCCTTCGATCAAATGCCCTTCCCAGGCGAGATCGTTCACCAGCACGGTCGTGCGCTCCCCAACCAAAGTCCGTCCATCGGGGCTCAGCGCCTGCGCAAAAACGGGCGTTCGCATGGCTGCGATCACTTCCGGATGGCTGTCGAGGCGCGCGCTTACTTCCACGTAAAGGGCAACCACCGCCTCGATCAACGGCTGGAGCGAAAAGAACTGCTCCATCGGCGTCGCCGTCCGCGCCCAACGCCACAGCCCAGCGCACAATGCGGCGGTACGGCGATCCGTCTCGTTGTCGAACAGGTGCTCGATCAGCTCCGGCTCCTCCAGCAAAAGCACCGCAAGCCGGCGCGGCCAGACGGCGTTGCTGTCCTCTTTCCAGAACAGCAATGCACTCCCATCCTCCCGCACGAACAGGTGCGGATCGATGACGCCGCCGGTCAGCAACGGCTCCGGGTCGGCAACGAACGGCCCTTCCGGGTGATCCGCACGGGCAAGGCCGATGCAAAGCTCCCGGTCGCTGTTGCGGGCCGTGAAGCAGAGCAGATAGCCGCGCCCAACCTTGTGCAGCTCCGGCGCCCAGTAGTCGGCCAAGTTCTCGGCCGTGATCATCCAGCTTGGCGCTTCGCCTCGCGGAAAGACGAAGCCCGTAAGGTTCCATTTCTTCAGGTCAGGGGAGCGGAGGATCGGAAAGGCGTCTGGCGCGTCATTCGAGGTGGCGACCAGATGCCATGCCTCGCCGGTCCGCAGCACAGCCGGGTCGCCATAGCCGTCGCGAATGCGGGGATGGATGTTATAGGTCAGCAAGGGCTGGATGCGCGCATCGGCGGGCGGAGCATCGAATCGCTCCCGGTTGCGCGGCAGCCGCGTGCCGAAATCCGAGGCGATCGCGCGGAAAAGGTCGAGCCAGGCTGCATGCTGGCGATCGTCGAGCCGATAGGCGTTGCTGACCCGCTGATCGGCAACGCGGATTTCCAGCGCGCCGCTATCGCATACCTCGACCGAAAGTGATTCCTTGAGGGACCCCATGTGCCGACAACGCGGCAGGCCCCTTTGATCTCCCGCCAGTGGTTCCAGGCGGCGACCTTGACTTGGCGTAGCGTCAACCATAGGTGCGCTACCTCTTCAGCCACGGCCCCTTCGTCTAGCGGTCTAGGACGTCGCCCTCTCACGGCGAAAACACGGGTTCGAGTCCCGTAGGGGTCACCAGCAACGGCGCCGCATGGCCGAAGCATCTGCCGGACTTTCCGCTCTGTTCGAAGCGCACCGCGCGGAGCTGCTGCGTTTCCTGACCGCACGCACCGGCGACCCTGCCGAGGCCGAGGACATCGCTCAGGAACTGTGGCTCCGCGCCCACCGCACCGATGCCGGGCCGATCGCGAACGGCCGCGCCTATCTGTTCCGTGTCGCCCATAATCTGGTGCTGGACCAGGTGCGCGAGCGCAACCGGCGGGCGCAGCGCGACCGGTCGTGGCATGGCGCCGAATATGGCGAGACTGCACCGGGCATGGAATTGCCGGACTACCGGACCGATGCCGAACGGGGCTTGATCGAGCGCGAGGAGGCCGCGCTTCTCGCATCCGCCATCGGCAATCTGCCCGAAGGCGCGCGGCGGGCCTTTCGGCTACACAAGATCGACGGACTCAGTCACGCCGAGGTCGCTTCGCGGCTGGGAATCAGCAAAAGCGGAGTCGAAAAGCACATTGCCGTTGCGATGAAGCATTTGAGAAAAATGCTGGGAGACTGAGGCGTTGCGGGAAGCGCGGCGTCTCAAGGCCACAGAGGGGATTTGGTGACGGACGAAAGGATCATCGACGAAGCGATCGCTTGGCATCAGGCGCTGAACAGCGACGATGCCGATTGGGACGGCTTCACGCAGTGGCTGGAGGCTGACTCCGCCCACCGTGAAGCGTTCGATTCGATCGCGCTGCTCGATGACCGCATCACTGCCCACCGCGAAGCGCTCGCGGTCATCCTGCCCGCCGAGGACATCCGTGCGCCGCGGCGGCGCTGGTGGGCATGGGGTGGCGCGGGCGCTGCAATAGCAGCTGCCGCAGCGGCGATCCTGATGGTTCCCGCCGAGGCGCCGGATCAGATCTTCAGCACGCGTTATGGCGAAAGCCGCACTGTCGCGCTGAAGGATGGATCGTCCATTCAGCTCGCCTCCGCCAGCAAGTTACAAGTGAGCGACGGCGGCAAGCAACTCGCGTTGGACGGCACCGCCAGTTTCGATGTCCCGCACCGGCGGGACCGCACATTGACGGTGCAGGCTGGTGATCTTTCGATCCAGGATATCGGCACCCGTTTCGAGGTCGTGACCGGCACCGGCGTGGCGCGGGTGTCGGTCGCAGAGGGCGCAGTGTCGGTCAGCGCGCCCACGCTCGACCATCCGGTGCGGCTCACCAGCGGCAACAAGCTGCTCTACGATCCGGCGCACGACGTTGCCGAAATGGCGCCGATCCAGGAGTTCGCGAGCTGGAAGAAAGGGCGGCTCGTCTATGACAATGCGCCGCTGGCGCTGGTCGCGGCGGAAGTGGGCCGCTATGCGAGACGCGAGGTCGTGTTGGACCGCGCACTTGCGGACCGGCGCTTTTCGGGTGTGTTGAAGATTGGCGATGGATCGGGGTTGGTTGGCGATCTTGCGCGGCTCATGGACGTGGACGTGCACAGCCAGGGCACCGCTTTGCGCCTGGTGGATCGCAACAGCGACCGTTAGCGCCCCGGCGTCCGCCGCAACCCTTTTTGCTATCGATGTGCCCCGAGGTCTTCTCGGGCGCAGTCTGGAATTGCTGTCGGCGCAAACGGGAGTCTCGATCGGAACGGAAGGGGCTATACCGTCCGCGCGCTCCCCGGCGGTGCGCGGCCGAATGAGCGTGGAAGCGGCGCTTCAGAAGCTGTTGGGACGCACTCAGCTCGAGGCGGTAGCGGTCGGACCGAATGTCTGGCGGCTTCGCCCGCGGGCCACCCCCACGGTTTCAAGGCCAACAATCCCCAGACGCCAGCGTGTCCCGGCCGCTCAGATGCCGGGTGGTGACATCGTGGTGGCGGCGAGCAAGGAAAGCGTGCTCCTATCCGACTATCCGGGCTCTGCCGTGCGGCTCTCGCTCAATGGTCTCGGCGGCGCCAATGGCGACGCCGACAGCAGCGCTGCTCTGATCGGCCGCACGCCCTCGCTCTCTTCGACAAACCTCGGGCCGGGACGCAACAAGCTGTTCGTGCGCGGCATCGCCGACAGCAGCTTCAACGGCCCAACGCCGGCGACGGTGGCGCAATATTTCGGCGAGGTCCGGCTGAATTATGCGGCGCCCGATCCCAACCTCAACCTTTACGACATGAACAGCGTCGAGGTGCTGGAAGGACCGCAGGGCACGCTCTACGGCAGCGCTTCGATCGGCGGGATCATCCGGCTGATCCCGAATGGGCCCAAGCTTGGTGAGTTCGAGGGAGCGGCCGAAGGCGGCATCCAGCGCAGCGCGCGGGGCGATACCGGCGGTGATGCGGCGGCGATGGCGAACCTGCCCATCGGGTCGGACGTGGCGGTCCGCGCGGTCGGCTATGGCGTCATCAATCCCGGCTATATCGACGATATTCAGCGCAATCGCACCGATGTGAACCGGACCGTCAGCTACGGGGCAAGGCTCGCAGTCCGTTACGACCCTGGCGCGGCAATCTCTCTCGAAGCGGGCGGCGTGTTCCAGAATCTGGAGAGCAAAGATGGCCAATACGCCGAACTTGGCCTGCCTCCCTATACGCGGCGATCGGCAATCTCGCAGCCGTTCGATAATGACTTTCGGCTGGGCTATGTCACGGTACGGGCGCCGCTTTGGGGCGCTCAACTCACGTCCTCAACCGGGTTTGTCCGGCAAGAGCTTGAGACCCAGTTCGACGCGACCTCGCGCTTCGGCGTGCCGGCGATCTTCATCGAGGATCTGGGATTGTCGCTTCTCAGCCACGAAACGCGCCTAGCCGGCGGCGATCCGCATCGCCTGCACTGGTTGCTCGGGCTGTCGGGGCTCGTCAGCACGACGACGGTGCGCCGACAACTTGGACCGGTGAGCGCCCCCATACCGCTGACAGGCGTTCGCAACATGGAGCGCGAGGCCGCCCTGTTCGGCGAGATCACGGTGCCGCTGCTGTCCAGGGTGAGCCTGACGCTCGGCGCGCGCGGCAATTATGATGAGGCCAAAGGGCGAGTGCTGGGCGTTCGCGTGCCTGAGAAATCGGAGCCGAAGCGGCGAAATTGGCGTTTCCTGCCTAAAGCCGCGCTCGGCTGGAAGCCTGCGCCCGGCTGGCTGGTGTTCGCGCACTATCAGGAAGGGTTTCGCCCCGGCGGGTTGTCGATCACCGGCCCGACCAGCGCCCAAAAGTTCAAATCGGACAGCGTCTGGACGCTCGAAGCCGGTGTCAGGGCCGGCGATGCGGACACCGATAACCTGAGTGGCTCCGTCACCTATTCGCGGACGAGGTGGAAACGTATCCAGGCCGATCTGATCGACGCGACCGGACTGCCGTTCACGAGCAACATCGGTAATGGGCGGGTCGACGGGATCGAGGCAGCAACCACCTGGCGTCCCATTCGCGCGCTGGCGATCGACGCTGCCCTGTTCCTCAATTGGGCGCAGCTAGACCAGCTTTCCGCCGGCGGTTCCGCTGAACTCGAACGCAATTTCCCCAATATCGCAGAGACGGGCGGGCGGGCGGCGGTGCGTTACGATCGAAAGCTCGGAAGCGACCTTGGCCTCTCCGCCCAAGCGTCGGTGCGCTATGTCGGGCGATCGTTCCTTGGCGTGAGCGACCCGCTCAATCTGCCGCAAGGCCGCTATGCGTTGGGTGCAGCCGAGGCCCGCATCGGCAATGATGCGCGCGGGGTGCGGATTTCGGTTGATAATCTCTTTGATACTCGCGCGAACCGTTTTTCCTACGGCAACCCGTTTACGGTCGATCAGGGGCTTCAGATCACGCCTCTGCGGCCGCGGACCATCAGGATCGGCTTCGATGCCCATTTCTAGGCGACTGCTCCTCACCTCGATCCATGACGTCAGTCCACGGTTCGAGACGCAGGTTGACCGGCTGATCGAGGCGACGCTCAAGGCGACCGGCTCGGCGCAGCTCGCCATGCTGGTCGTGCCAGACCATTGGGATCAGGCGCCCATTGCCGACAACCCGGCGTTCCAGCGGCGGCTTCGAAGCTGGGCCGATGCCGGCATCGAGATGTTCGTGCATGGCTGGCGGCACCGCGACGATGCACCGAAGGGTTTCAAAGGCCGGCACATGACAGCGGGCGAGGGCGAGTTCCTGAGCCTCGACGCTGCCGAAGCAACGCGGCGCATGCGCGAGGGGCGGGTGCTGATCGAAGATACGATCGGGCGACCCGTCGCCGGCTTCGTCGCCCCGGCGTGGCTATACGGCGCCGGAGCGCGCGAGGCGCTTCGTGCGCTCGACATGCCGATGGCCGAGGATCATTTACGGGTCTGGCGCCCGTCCGATGGCGCGATCTTCGCCAAAGGGCCGGTAATCAGCTGGGCCAGCCGAAGCCGATCGCGGATCGCGAGCTCGCTTGCCTTTGCCGCTTTTGCGCGGGTCGGACTGAAGCCACAACGGGTGGTGCGCGTTGCGCTGCATCCGGGCGATACCGGCGTTCCCAGCCTGATGGCGAGCATCGACCGAACGCTGCGAAGCTTCGCCCGGTCGCACACACCTGCGGCCTATCGCGATTTGCTCTAACTCCAATCAAGCAAGCTGGGGCTAAGGCGCCGCCGCGGCGTCTTTGCCCGGCATGCTGCGTATCCTTGTACCGCTTCACAGCTTCGAGCCGGGAGGTGTCGAGCGCGTCGCCCTTCGTCTCGCGCGCGCCTGGCGCTCGGCCGGCGTCAGGCTCCATCTGGTCCTAGGTCGTGACGAGCGACCGCGTCCCGACCTTGCGCAAGGCCTGGACTTCGACGTGCTCCAGCAGGGCATGATCACGACGGCCGCGTTCGAGACCCTATGGATGCTGGCCAAGCTTCCCGGCCGCATCCGGCACTCGCGCCCCGATCTGATCTTCTGCCCCGGTAACAGCTATGCGGTGATCGGCGCTCTGCTGAAGCTGTTGCTTGGCCGCTCCTGTCCTCCGATCGTGTTGAAAGTCAGCAACGATTTGCGGCGGCCCGATCTCGGGCCTTTCGCACGTTTCTGGTACCGCATCTGGTGCCGGCTGCAGGGCCGGCTGATCGACCGCTTCGTCGCTCTCTCTTCGGCGATGCGGGACGAGATCAAGGACATGATGAAAGTGTCGGGCGATCGAGTGAGCGTCATCGCCAACCCCGCTCTGTCTCGCGCGGAAGCTGCCGCGTTGGCGGCACCAAGGGGCGCACGCACGAGCAACGGAAAACGCTATCTGGCGATTGGCCGGCTGGTCCCGCAGAAGAATTTCCTGCTGCTGATCCGGGCATTCTCAAAGATTGCAGCACCCGAAGATCGGCTGGCGATCCTCGGCGAGGGGCCGGAGCGGGTCGCGCTCGAAAATCTTGTGGCAGAACTTGGCTTGCGCGAGCGTGTGCTGCTGCCCGGGCATATCGAAGCGACCGGAGAGTGGCTGGCCACAAGCGACATCTTCGTGCTCTCGTCCGATTATGAGGGCCTTCCTGCGGTGGTGATCGAAGCGATGGCGGCAGGAGTGCCGGTGGTCGCCACCGATTGCAGCACTTCAATGCCGGAGCTTGTGGACGATGGCCGGCTCGGACGTCTGATCCCGCCCCGCGATCTGGAACGACTGGCGGAAGCGATGCAGACGCCTGTTCATGCCTGCGCAAATGAAGCGCGGGCAATGGTCGACCGCTTTACGGTCGAGCGCGCCGCCCCCAACTATGTCGCCCTATTTGAAATATTGGTGGCTCAGACGGGTTTGAGCTGGGGCGGCGGGGGGTTTACGGCGTCTCAGCCAGGCAACATGCGGGGTTGACGTGTATCTTTCAGATCTGAACATCGCCGGACGCGACGGCGGCGCAGCGCTTGCTCCGCCCCCGCAAGCTCCCGTTCTCCCCGATCCCAACGTCATTGCTCGCTCGGTCGCCGCGCGGCCGGCTGTGTGGGCCGGGCGGGCCATTACGTTCGGATTGCTGATCGCCGTTCTTTGGCAGCTCCGCACGCTCGATGCACGTCAAGTGATCGCGGACATTCCGAGCCGCCCTGCCTTTTGGATCGTGTTCGCGCTCTGGTATGCGACGGCGCCAGTCGCCGACTGGGTGATCTTCCGTCGCCTGTGGCGAATCCCCGCCGACGGCCTGATCGCGCTCACCCGCAAATTCGTCGGCAACGAGCTGGTGCTCGGCTATATCGGCGAGGCCTATTTCTACACCTGGGCGCGCGCACGGGCAGGGCTGACCAGCGCACCGTTCGGCGCGATCAAGGACGTTGCGATCCTGTCGGCGCTGGTCGGCAACGTTGTCACCCTACTGATGCTGGCCGCTGCCTATCCGGCACTCGGCACGCTGCATCTGGGCCTGAGCGGTCCGACCTTCGCCGTTTCGATCGCAGCCGTGCTGGTTTCCTCGCTCGGCATGATGGTGTTCCGGCGGCGTTTGTTCGGCCTGTCGAATGGCGATCTCTGGTTCGTCGCGGCGGTTCACTTCGTCCGGCTCGCGCTCAAAACCTACCTGTCGGCGCTGATGTGGCACTTCGTGCTTCCGGGGCAGCCGCTCGAGCTTTGGGTGCTCCTGTCGGCGCTGCGCCTGCTGCTCTCGCGCTTGCCGCTGCTTCCCAACAAGGACCTGGTGTTCGCCGGGCTCTCCGTTCTGCTGATGGGCCATGACGTGGAGATCGCCACGCTCATGGCAATGATCGCGTCGCTGACCGTGGCGGCGCACGTCGCGGTCGGCGCTGCAGTGCTTGGCGCCGACATGGTGCGCTGGACGCGCAAGTGATCCTATCGTTGGCCTTTGCTGCCGCGGCGTTGCCGCGCTCGACGCCCAATCTGGGGATCGCCGAGGGACGTTGTCGTCCGGACGAGCCGGGGCCGGCGTTCATGGTGACGCTGACCGGATTAAAGGATCGCGCGGGGCTGGCGCGGGTCGAGCTTTATCCGGCCAATGACACCGACTTTCTGGCCGACGACAATCTGCTGATCGGCACCGGCAAGGTCTTCCGCCGGGCCGAGACGCGTGTGCCGGAGGCCGGGCCGGTCGAGGTCTGCATCCGGGCGCCGGCACCGGGGGCTTATGCGCTCTCAGTGCTGCACGACCGCGACGGTAACCGGAAATTCGGCCTGTCGGTCGACGGCATCGGCTTTCCGGGGGATCCGAAGCTCGGCTGGCGCAAGCCGCACGCAAGCCAGGCGACGGCGCGCGTGGGTTATGGGGTGACGCATATCAACGTCCGAATGAACTATCGGCAGGGGTTGCTGTCGTTCGGGCCGATACGGGGGAAATCATGAAGATCGTGGATGTGAGCGCGTTCTATGCGCCGCAAGGCGGGGGCGTGCGAACCTATGTGGAACGCAAGCTGAAAGCGGCCTTGCGCCTGGGCCACGACATCACCGTGATCGCGCCCGGCGAAATGGATTCGGTCGAACGCCGCGGCGGGAACGCGCGCATCCGCTGGCTGGCCGCGCCGACGTTCCCCCTCGATCGTAAATACCGATATTTCGACGACCAGAAGGCCCTTCACGCTGCGCTGGACGAGGAGCGGCCCGATTTCGTCGAGGCGTCGTCGCCTTGGCGGAGCGCGCGCTATGTGGCGGATTGGCAGGGGGCGGCCCCGCGCGCGCTGATCATGCATGCCGATCCGCTTTCCGCCTATGCCTATCGCTGGTTCGGAAACATCGCGGCGCGGCCCACGATCGATCGCTATTTCGGCTGGTATTGGCAGCATCTGCTGACGCTCGATCAGCACTACGACATGATCGTCAGCGCCAGCCCAGGCCTGTCGCGGCGCCTGAAGGACGGCGGCCTTCGGCAAGTGACGACGATCCCGATGGGCGTCGATCCGGGCGTCTTCTCGCCGAAGCTTCGCGATGCGGAGCTTCGCGAGCAAATGTTGGCGAGCTGCAGCCTGCCGCCGGACGCGACGCTGCTGGTCGCGCTGGGACGACTATCGGCGGAAAAGCGTTGGGCGATGGTCGTCGAGGCAGTGATGGCTGCCGGTTGCCGGGCGCCTGTCGGCCTTGTGCTGATCGGCGAGGGCAATGAAGCTCCAAAGCTGCAGCGGCTAATCGGCGAGAACCCGCATGTCCGGCTTGCGGGCGCAATCCGCGATCGGGCACTCCTCGCCCGGATGCTCGCCAGCGCCGACGCGCTGATCCACGGCTGCGAGGCGGAAACCTATTGCATCGCGGCCGCCGAAGCGAAGGCATCCGGCCTGCCGCTGATCGTCCCGGAAGAAGGCGGCGCTGGCGATCAGGCGACGAGCGCCGTGGACCGCCGCTATCGGTCTGGCTCCGCACGCGACGCTGCAGAGGCGATCCTGTCGTTGGGCCGGGGCACCGTGGTTCCGTTGCAGCCCGCGCGCGTGATGGACGATCACTTCGCCGAGCTGTTTGGCGCCTACGAAGCGATCGCGCGGGTGAAGGCAGCGGCATGAAGGCATCCGTCGCCCTTGCTCCCATCAAGGTGGACCCTCAGCCGGTGCCAGTCAGTAAGGCCGTGCCCGTCCAGCGGAAACGCGTGCGGGCCAATTCGTCGTGCCTGGTTTCGGTCGCCCGCTTCCTGCTCTGGGCGACCCGCAACGGCTAAGGCGATCAGCCGGCAATCTTGTAGGTTATGCTGAAGCCGATGTGATCTGACAGCATCGAACCGTTAGGTCCTCGCCCGAATGGGATATTGGCACTCTCGGCCGTGAGCGTGGCTCGCTTGCCTGAATAAAAGAACTGGAAATCACGTGAGCGCCGGATGATCTCCGATGCGTCGCGCAGATGATCGACTTGCCCATCGGCAACACAAGCCCGCAACCCTTCGCCGCCAACGCCGCCCTCAAGGGTTTTCCAGCTTTCAGCGCGCTCCAGCAGCGCAGGGCGCCGTCCCGGCGCGTCTCCGACATTGAAGTCCCCGGCGACGATCAACGGCAAAGCCGGATCGGCGTGGCGGCGAATGAAATGGTCGAGTACGTCCACCTGCCGGCGATACGCGACGATCGATCGTGCGTCCGGCACGCCGGAAGCCGCCCGCGAGTTGAGGTGCGTGGTCGCGACTTGCACTAGGCCGCGTCCCGGCACCGACAAGGTGACCAGTAGCACGCCCTTGTTGGCAAGGCAGTCGAACCCCGCGCAGGCGAACGATGGATAGGCCATGCGGCTGATCGCCACGATCGGAAAATCGGAAAAGATGCGCAGCCCGCTGCTTTCCCACTTGCCCTCGGTCTCACCCTTGAGCGGGTTCGCGGCGGCGGCGAGAACACGATCGGACGGCTGCATCGCGACCGGATCGTGCTCATCGGGCATGGGGCCGTTGGCGCTATAGCGATAGCCGGCCTCGCGCCCGATTTGGGCCGCGGAATCGGTGAACGCTTCCTGGAGCAGCACGACACTGGGTTGCGCGCCGTGTTTGCGCAGCTCGGCGAGCTTCGCACCGATCGCGGCCAGTTCGTCGGATCGCTCCTCGACGATCGGCCAGGGCAGGCCATGCACGTTGTAGGTCAGCACGCTCAGCGGCTCGTTCGGATCGGCTGCGGCCGGAAGCGGTTGAGCAGCGCCCCAACGGGGGGCGAGCAACATCAACAGGGCGGACGCAGCGAACGCTCTCTTCATTTGGCATGCCTCGGGATCGATTGTTGCTGAGACGCCGCAGATCATGTTGATCCGCAGTTCGACGGTCGAATTTCTTGGGCGTCGTCTCTGGACAAGCTCGGCCGGAAGGGGTCACATCCCCAACATAGTTCAGGGGGATGTCAGGCGTTGCAGATACGATTCTGGGGAACGCGGGGATCGCTGGCGAAGCCGGGGCCGAAAACGGTCAGGTTCGGCGGCAATACCTCATGCGTCGAGGTGCGATCGGCGGCCGGTACGCGGCTGGTGATCGATTGCGGAACAGGCGCCCACGAACTGGGCCAGGCGATCATGCGAGAGGGCACGCCTTCACGCGGGCATGTGCTGATCAGCCATACCCATTGGGACCATATCCAGGGCATCCCGTTCTTCGCACCGCTCTTCGTGCCGGGCCATGCCTGGGACATTTACGCGCCGCAGGGCTTTGGCGAATCACTGAAGGACACGCTCGCCGGGCAGATGGAATATACCTACTTCCCAGTCTCGACCGAAGCGTTCGGCGCGAATGTCCGCTACCATAATCTGGGCGAGGGCAGCTTTACGATCGACGATCTGACGATCCGGACGCGCTACCTCAACCATCCGGCGCTGACGCTCGCTTTCCGGATCGAGGGGGACGGCGGAAGCTTCGCCTATTCCTGCGATCACGAACCCCATTCGCGGGAGCTCGCGATGGGCGAGGGGACGATCGAGGGTGAGGATCTGGCCCATGCCGAGTTCATGGAGGGCGTCGACCTGATCATCCACGACGCCCAATATGTCGCGCCCGAATATCAGGCGAAGCAGGGCTGGGGCCACAGCACGGTCGAATACGCCGTCTCGATCGCCAAGGCGGCGCGCGCGCGGCAGATCGCGCTCACGCATCACGATCCGGCACGGACCGACGACCAGATCGACGAATACCTCGCCGATATCGCCCATCGCGCCGATCCGGACGGGCCGCAAGTGATTGCGGCCTATGAAGGGCTGATCCTCGAAATCGGCACCAAGGAGACACAGGGCGACGCGGCGACGCCGAACACGGCAAGCGCGATCAGGAAAGGACCGGCGCAGGAAAACGCTCGGCTGCTGCTGATCGGCTGCGATGCGGAGACCACCGACAAGGTTGCGCGCGCTGTCGCGTCCGAGCCAGTCGAGTTGCTGAGCCTTGATGCCTCGCACGCCATGTCCGACGCCGCGGCGCTCGACCCATCCATGATTATGGTCGCCGACGAAGCGATGGGGCCGGAGCTGCAGGACGTCTGCGGGGTGACGGAAGGGCAAGTCCCATGCGTCATCCTGGGTGGCGTGGGGGCCCCCACGGGCTGCTTCTCGGACCGACTGGAGGAGCCCTGGTCGGTCGAATATGCCCGCACCCGCATCCGCACCTGGCTGATGCGCGCGGAGTGCCACTGGGCGCGTCCGCCCATTCCGGATGACGAGACGGAACGGGTGGCGGCGCTGAAACGTCTCGGGATTCTCGACACCGCCCCCGAAGAGCGGTTCGACCGCCATACGCGGATTGCCTCGGCCTTGTTCAAAGTGCCGATCGCGCTCGTCAGCCTGGTCGATGCCGACCGCCAGTGGTTCAAGTCCTGTTTCGGCACCGATGTCTGCGAAAGCTCGCGTGAGACGAGCTTTTGTGCGCATGCGATCGTGTCGAACGACGACATGCTGATCGTGCCCGACGCGCTGCAGGACGACCGTTTCCGCGACAACCCGATGGTCTCCGACGGCCCGCGGATCCGCTTCTATGCCGGCTCCGTGCTGCACTCGCCCGAAGGTCAGCGGGTCGGCACGCTGTGTATTCTCGACGTGCGTCCGCGGAACCTGTCCGACGACGAGAAGGCGCTGTTGCGCGACGTCGCCTCGGCAGTCGAGTCGGAGCTCTGGGGCGCGGAGCGGAAGGCCGCGTGACGCGATGAACGCGCTTAATCCGGGCCTTTTTAAACGAACACGCGAGGGCGCGCCCGACGAGGCGCGGGCGCTGCTGTGGCGCCTGATCTGGATTTACCAAGGCGGTTGTGCGGCCGCGGTCGTCATCACGCTGACGCTGGTGCTGCTCGGCCTGGAAATGACCGGCTATCAATGGCTGGTCATCCTGCTGATGCTGCCGATTGCGGTCGCGATTTACAATCTGGCCGACGTCTGGCTGCTCAATCGCCATGCCCAGCCGGTGCTGAAGGCGCTGCGCGCGCTTCAGCGGGGCGGAGACGCGCCCGAACCGTTGCTTGCCAACGGTCTCGTCCGCGCGTTGAACCTTCCTTACCTGTCGTTCCTGCGGGTGACGTTCCTGCACGGGCCGCTGGTGACGGTGCTCGTGTATCTGATCCCCAGCGCGGCGACCTGGCTGTTCGGCGCAGGCTTCGCGCAATGGCAAATCTTCGCCTTCTGCGCGATGACGCTGTTCTTCGCCTCGCCGACTCACGCGATTTTCGAATATTTTGCGGTCAGCCGCGCGATGGAGCCGGTGATCGTGCGGCTGAGTCAGGCGCTCGGCGGCACGCTGCCGCAGGAATATCGGCAGGGGCTGATCGCGGTCAGGTTGAAGAGCAAGCTGCTCTACCTCGCCATCTTCGTCACTACGCTGCCGTTGATCTTTTTCGCCGCTTCGATGGTGTTCAAGGTCGAGCGCATGTTCGCGAGCGTAGGCGTCACCGCCTCGTCGACGATGATGTGGCCGTTCTACACCTGGATGGTCGGCATCGTCTTCGCCTGCGGCCTGGGCTCGGTGATGATGGCGCTGCTGACCGCGCAGGAAGTGTCGCGATCGGCCATGCGCCTGATCGACAGCATGCGGCTCGTCGAAAGCGGCCGATTGAACGACGTCCGTCTCGAAGTGTTTTCGACTGACGAATATGCCGATATTTTCCATGGCTTCCAGCACATGCTTGACTCTCTGCGTGAAGAGCAGCGCATCCTGGAAATCAGCCACGATCTGTCCGGCGAGCTGCAGCTCGACGTACTGATCGCGCGCATCATGCGCGCAACCACCGAGCTGCTGAACGCGGAGCGTTCGACGCTCTTCCTGCACGATCCCAAGACCGACGAGCTTTATTCGGTGTTTGCGGAAGGGGACTCGATCACCGAGATCCGCTTGCCTTCCAATCGCGGCATCGCGGGCGCGGTGTTCGCGAGCGGCAAGGCCGAGAACATCGCCGATCCCTATGCGGATCCGCGCTTCGACCAGAGTGTCGACCTGCGCACCGGTTTCACGACGCGGAGCATCCTCTGCCAGCCGATCGTCAACAAGCATGGCGGCCGGATCGGCGTCACCCAGGTGCTGAACAAGAAGGGCGCGGGCTGCTTTTCCGAAAAGGACGAGGCCCGGTTGCGCGCCTTCTCGGCGCAGATCGCGGTCAGCCTGGAGAACGCCAAGCTGTTCGACGACGTGCTCAGCATGAAGAACTATAACGAAAGCATTCTAGAAAGCACGTCGAACGGCTTCATCACGTTGGATGCCGAAGGCACGATCGTCACTGCCAACAGTGCGGCCCAGGATATTCTGGGCGTCCGCGAAAGCCTGGCGGGGAAAGCAGCGTCGGACGTGTTCGCGGGCAGCAACCGCTGGGTGATCGAGAAGCTCGACCGCTCGGCGCGCGTCGGCGAGACGCAGCTTGCCGTCGATGCAGAGCTGGTTCGCGCGACCGATGTGCCGGCGTCGGTCAACCTGTCTGCCGCGCCGCTGATCGATGCCAACGACGCGCGGATCGGCTCGATGCTGGTAATGGAGGACATCACTGCTGAGAAGCGCGTCCGCTCGACAATGGCACGCTATATGTCGAAGGAAGTCGCCGATCAGTTGCTCCAGGCTGGCGAAGATGTGCTCGGCGGACGTGACCAGATGGTTTCGGTGCTGTTCTCCGACGTGCGCGGCTTCACCACCATCGCGGAAACCCTTGGCGCGCGCGAGACGGTCGCGATGCTCAACGAGTATTTCACCGAGATGGTGGACGTCATTCTGGAGAATGACGGCATCCTCGACAAATACATAGGCGACGCGATGATGGCGCTGTTCGGCGCGCCGTTCGTCGGCCCGACCGATGCCGACAATGCGCTCGCCGCCGCCAACCGTATGCTGATGTGCCTAGCCAAGCTGAACGCGAAGCGCGCGAAGCAGGACCGGCAGCCGTTAAAGGTCGGCATCGGCGTCAGCACTGGTGACGTGATCGTGGGCAACATCGGCTCGGCCAAGCGGATGGAATACACCGTCATCGGCGACAATGTGAACCTTGCATCCCGGCTTGAAGGCGCGAACAAGTTCTACGGGACGAGCATCCTCATCTCCGACTTCACACGGGAACGGCTTACCCGGCCGATACTTACGCGCGAAATCGATCTGATCCGCGTGAAGGGTAAGGATTTCCCGGTTGCCGTTTACGAGTCGCTCGATCATTGCCGAGAACAAATGAACGGCGCGCTGGATGATATGATCGGAGAATATGGGCAGGGGATTGCTGCCTACCGCGCGCGTTGCTGGACCACGGCCGACAAAGCATTCAAGGCTGCTTTGAAGATCGTCCCCGATGATGGCCCGTCTACCATCTACGTCAGCCGTTGCGAACAGTTCGCCAAAGCGCCGCCGCCCGACGATTGGGACGGCGTCTGGTCCCTCACGTCGAAATAGCCTGATGGATCTCATCGCGATCGATATCGGCGGCACGCACGCGCGTTTTGCACCGGCGAGGGTGGAGCAGAGCGGCGTCTCGCTCGGGCCGGAAACCGTGCTCAAGACCGGCGACTATTCCGGTCTTGCGGAGGCGTGGAAGGCGTTCGCGCGGCAATCCGGCGGTGCCTTGCCCTCGGCCGTATCGATCGCAATCGCCGCGCCCGTGACGGGCCACGCGATCAAGCTCACCAACAACAAATGGGTGCTTCGGCCAGCGGAGTTGGCCCATGAGCTGGGCGTCGACCGCGCGATCCTGATCAACGACTTCGCGGCAGTCGCTCATGCCGTCTCGGTCTGCGGCAATGCTGACCTGCGGTATATCTGCGGTCCCGAAGTGCCGCTTCCGCGCGAAGGCGTCATCAGCATCGTCGGGCCGGGCACGGGGTTGGGCGTCGCGATGCTCTTGCGCGAAGCGGCAGGCGATCGCGTGATTGCGACGGAAGGCGGGCATGTCTGTTTCGCGCCCGGCGATGAACTGGAGGACAGGCTTCTCGGACGCCTTCGCACCCGGTTCGGACGCGTGTCGCTCGAGCGCGTTATCTGCGGCGTTGGCCTGACCGAAATTCATGCCGTGATCACGGGCGATGACGCTCGGGTCGACGACCGTGCGCTGTGGCAGAGCGCGCTATCCGGAACCGATGAAAGCGCCGTCCAGACGCTCGACCGCTATTGCGAGATCCTGGGCGCGGCCGCTGGCGACTTCGCGCTTGCTCAAGGCGCCGCCGGCGTCGTGATCGCGGGCGGACTTGGGCTCAGGCTCGCCGATCGGCTGCCCAGCTCGGGTTTCGGCCGCCGATTCCGCAACAAGGGGCGTTTCGAGCGCCTCATGGATGCGCTGCCGGTCAAGCTCATCACGCACCCGCAACCGGGCCTGCTCGGCGCCGCCGCAGCGTTTGCCGCTCAGCACCGCGCGTAAAAAAAGAGCCCCGCTCCAGGGGTTGGAAAGCGGGGCCCTTATCTCAGGGAGTCATGTCACAGCGGGGGGTGAGATCGCTGCGTCGACACAGCTTATCGCGACAAGCTGTCACCAAACTATGTCGAGCGAAGGTTAAAATTGTCTCAACCTGTCGCGCCGGAATCACTCGACCGACGACAAATGATCACGCCTGGGCGGCGCGTCGGGGTGCGGGCGCTCTTGCCGGGTAGTGAACTGGATTTCGTGGAGCCGGCTGCGGATCAGCGCCTCGCCCTCGCGCACCGTGGGCACGGGATGCTCGGACAACACGGTCTCGCCGAGCCGGAACACAACTTTGTAGGGCAGTTCTCCGCCGGGCGTGATGACGACGCGCCCGTACGCGACTTCCGCGGGCTTGATGAAAAGCAGGCCGTTTTCGGTGTCTTCATCCGTCATTCGCCGTCCCCTTCCTCAAGGCACTGAACCGGCGAGGTGCGCGGGCTGTTCCCAGCGCCGCGCATCACGAACGAATACTCCTCCAATCAGCTCCAGTTGGCCATCGCCTTTTCGAGATTGGCGCGGATCGCCTCGAAGAATTGCTCGGTGGTCATCCAGGGCTGATCGGGGCCGATCAGGATGGCGAGATCCTTGGTCATTGCGCCATTTTCGACGGTCTCGATGCAGACCCGCTCCAACGTCTCGGCAAAACGGGTGACGTCGGGCGTATTGTCGAAGCGGCCGCGATATTTGAGGCCGCCGGTCCAGGCGAAGATCGAGGCGATCGGGTTGGTCGAAGTAGCCTTGCCCTGCTGGTGCATACGGTAGTGGCGCGTAACGGTGCCGTGTGCGGCCTCAGCCTCGACCGTCTTGCCGTCGGGGGAGAGCAGCACCGAGGTCATCAGGCCCAGCGAGCCGAAGCCCTGCGCCACCGAGTCCGACTGCACGTCGCCGTCGTAATTCTTGCAGGCCCAGACGAACTTGCCGCTCCACTTGAGTGCCGAGGCGACCATGTCGTCGATCAGGCGATGCTCGTAGACGATGCCGAGCTTTTCGAACTGCGGCTTGAACTCGTTCTCGTAGACGTCCTGGAAGATGTCCTTGAAGCGCCCGTCATAGGCCTTGAGGATCGTGTTCTTGGTCGAGAGATAGACCGGCCATTCGCGCAGGATGCCGTAGTTCAGCGAGGCGCGGGCGAAGTCGCGGATCGAATCGTCCAGATTGTACATGCCCATCGCGACGCCCGAGGAGGGAAATTGGAAAACCTCCTCGTCGATCACGGTGCCGTCGTCGCCTTCGAACACCATGCGCAGCTTGCCGGGGCCGGGCACGCGGAAGTCGGTCGCCTTGTACTGGTCGCCGAAGGCATGGCGGCCGACGACGATGGGATCGGTCCAGCCCGGCACCAGCCGGGGCACGTTCTTGATCACGATCGGCTCGCGGAAGACGACGCCGCCCAGGATGTTGCGGATCGTGCCGTTCGGCGACTTCCACATCTTCTTGAGGTTGAACTCCTTCACCCGCGCTTCGTCGGGCGTGATCGTCGCGCACTTCACGCCGACGCCGTATTTCTTGATCGCGCGCGCGGATTCGACGGTGATCTTGTCCTCGGTCTCGTCGCGCTTCTCGACGCCGAGGTCATAATATTCGAGATCGATATCGAGATAGGGAAGGATGAGCCGCTCGCGGATCCAGGCCCAGATGATCCGGGTCATCTCGTCGCCGTCGAGCTCGACGACGGGGGTTTTTACCTTGATCTTGGCCATTTCAGCGGTCTTCCCTGGAGCTGCGATTTTGGGGATGCTCCCTACGGCAAGCGCCCGGCCTGTCAACCGGAGCGGGAGCGATGCGCGGGCTCGATCATTGTGTCTGCGGGAGACGCTGCCTAAGGAACGCGCATGGCATCATTGGAAAAGCCGCCGGTCGCGACCACCACCGTAAAATGGCGCTGGCCCTCCGTTCACCCCGACGGGCGCAAGTTCGTCCTGATTTCGGCCGTGATCACCCTCATCTTCGCCTGGTTCGCGTGGGAGACGCTGGCCTGGCCGATGGCGGCCGTGACGATCTGGGTCGCGGCCTTCTTCCGCGATCCGATCCGTTCGGTGCCGCAAGGGGAGGGGCTGGTGATCGCGCCGGCCGACGGGCTGATCACGCTGATCCAGAACGTGCCCCCACCCAGGGAGCTGGCCGCGGAAATGGGCGATCAGCCGACGACCCGCGTCTCGATCTTCATGAGCGTGTTCGACGTGCACATCAATCGGTCGCCGATCGCCGGCACGATCCGCCAAGTCGTCTATATCTCGGGCAAGTTCCTGAACGCCGATCTCGACAAGGCGAGCGAGGATAACGAGCGCCAGCATTTCCTCGTGGAAAGCGCGGACGGCGTGAAGATCGCCTTCACGCAGATCGCGGGGCTGGTTGCGCGCCGCATCGTGCCGTTCGTGAAGCCGGGCGACACGGTCGCACGCGGGCAGCGCATCGGCCTCATTCGCTTCGGCAGCCGCGTCGACGTATATCTACCGATGGGCACCAGCCCGCGGGTCGCGCTTGGCCAGCGGACGATCGCCGGAGAGACCATCCTCGCCAGGCTGGGCGAGCAGGACGTCGCGAGCGGCCTGCCGCAATGACGCCCGAACGGCCCCGGCGCGGCATTTCGCTGCGCGCCGTCGCGCCCAATGCCGTGACCGCGCTGGCGCTGTGCATGGGGCTGACCGGCGTGCGCTTTGCGATCGGCGGCGAGTGGGACCGGGCGCTCGCCTCGATCATCGTCGCCGGCGTGCTCGATGGGCTGGACGGCCGTATCGCGCGGTTGCTGAAGGGAGAGAGCCGGTTCGGCGCCGAGCTCGATTCGCTGTCGGACGTGATTGCGTTCGGCGTGTCGCCGTCGATCATCCTCTATCTCTGGTCGCTGCAGGCGCTGCCCCGTTACGGATGGTTGTTTGCACTTGCGCACGCAGTCTGCTGCGCGCTGCGCCTTGCCCGCTTCAACGCGCAGATCGACGCTGCCGAAAAGCCGCACAAGTCCGCCGGCTTTCTGACCGGCGTGCCCGCACCGGCCGGGGCGGGGCTGGCGCTGCTACCGATCTATATCTGGCTATGGTCGGGCGAGGACACGCTGCGTGCGGTCTGGATCGTCGCACCCTGGATGGCGCTGACGGCCGTGCTGATGATTTCCAACGTGGCGACCTATAGCTGGTCGTCGCTGCGCCTGCGCCGCACCATCAGGCTGGAAGCCATCGCGGGAGTGGCGCTGCTCGGCGGCGCGCTAATCACGGCGCCATGGGAAACGCTGACCGTCGTCGCACTGATCTATGTTGCGCTGATCCCGTTCAGCATGCGGTCCTATGCGAAGGTCAGGCAGCGGCGCGCAGCGGCTGCACGCGGCGCCGTTCCGGAGCCCGCCAGCTCTTCCGCACTCTGACACGCACGGGCCGCGTCGCGATCGAGCGGGCGTGGGCAAGCTCTTCGCCGGCCAGGATCGCCGCCACGCGATCCCACTCGCTCCGTAGCATCGAAACGAGAAACGCCAGCGCGCCGGCCGCGATGAGCGTGAAGACAATGCCCGAAAACAATTGCGCCATTCGAACCTCCTTGAGGTCACCGCGCCAACCGTCGGTGACTCTGTTGGTTCCAACGTTCATGATTTGTTCTACTGCTGTCAAGCTTGATTTTGATTCGCTTCGTCGCTAAGTGGCCGCCCATTCCGCATGGACGGCGCACATACCGGTGTTTCGGCGCGAGCCGGGATCACTGCCGTCCAGAGGTATAACCGGGTAAGGAGAAAATCCTATGGCGGCTCCCTCCGTCACTTTGAACGCGCTTGTCGAAGCGGGCGCGCATTTCGGCCACCAGACGCACCGCTGGAATCCCAAGATGAAGCCGTACATCTACGGCGAGCGGAACGGCGTGCACATTCTCGATCTGTCGCAGACCGTGCCGCTTTTCGCGCGCGCTCTCGACTTCATCAGCTCGTCGGTCGCGGCCGGTGGCAAGGTGCTGTTCGTCGGCACCAAGCGCCAGGCGCAGGAGCCGATCGCGGAAGCCGCGCGTCGTGCGGGCCAGCATTTCGTCAACCACCGCTGGCTGGGCGGCATGCTCACCAACTGGAAGACGATCTCCAACTCGATCAAGCGCTTCAAGGCGCTCGAGGAGCAGCTTGCGGGCGACACTGCGGGCCTCACCAAGAAGGAAGTGCTGCAGCTCACTCGTGAGCGCGACAAGCTCGAGCAGTCGCTGGGCGGCATCCGCGACATGGGCGGCATTCCGGACGTGATGTTCGTGATCGACGCCAACAAGGAAGAGCTGGCGATCAAGGAAGCCAACACGCTCGGCATTCCGGTCGTCGCGATCCTCGATTCGAACGTGTCGCCGGACGGCATCGCCTTCCCGGTTCCGGGCAATGACGACGCTTCGCGCGCCATCCGCCTTTACTGCGACGCGATCGCCCAGGCGGCGACCCGCGGCGGCCAGCAGGGCCAGGCTGCGCGCGGCCGCGACATCGGCGCGATGGACGAACCGCCGGCCGAGGAAGCGCTGGCATCGTCCGACGAAACCGCGGCGGCTTAATCACTTCTCCCCTCCAGCCTTTGCTGGAGGGGTTGGGGGTGGTCCTTCTTCTGTAAAGAACCACCCCTAACCCCTCCACGAAGTCATGGAGGGGAATAGAGTTTCAAAAAGGAGCATAGACATGGCGGAAATTACAGCCGCGATGGTGAAGGATCTGCGCGAGCGCTCCGGCGCCGGCATGATGGACTGCAAAAAGGCGCTGGCCGAGACGAACGGCGACATCGAAGCCGCGATCGACTGGCTGCGCGCCAAGGGCCTCGCTTCGGCCGGCAAGAAGGCGGGCCGCACCGCCGCCGAGGGTCTGGTCGGCGTTGCCGTTTCGGGCACCAAGGGCGTGGCGGTCGAGGTCAACTCCGAGACCGACTTCGTCGCCAAGAACGAGCAGTTCCAGGCATTCGTCCGCGACGTGACCAAGCTTGCGCTGGACACCGGCGACAATGTCGAGGCGCTGCTTGCCGCCGCGATGCCCTCGGGCAAGAGCGTGCAGGAAGCGCTCACCGAGAACATCGCGACGATCGGCGAGAACCAGAACCTGCGTCGCGCCAAATCGGTCAGCGTCGGCCAGGGTGCGGTCGTCTCCTATGTCCACAACGCCGCGGCGCCGGGCATGGGCAAGATCGGCGTGCTCGTCGCTCTCGAGGGCGACGCACCGGCCGACAAGCTGGAAGCGCTGGGCAAGCAGCTCGCGATGCACATCGCCGCCGCGAACCCGCTTGCGCTCTCCGGCGAAGGCATCGACCCTGCGGTGATCGAGCGCGAAGCGGCGATCGCCAAGGAAAAGGCCGCCGACAAGATCGCGGGCAAGCCGCCCGAGGTGGTCGAGAAGATCGTCAAGGGTCCGGTCGACAAGTTCCGCAAGGAAAATGCGCTGCTGACCCAGGCGTTCGTGATCGACGGCAAGACTCCGGTTCAGGACGTGGTTGCGGCGGAAGCCAAGGCCGCGGGCGGATCGATCGCGATCAAGGACTTCGTCCGCTTCCAGCTCGGCGAAGGCATCGAGAAGCAGCAGAGCGACTTCGCTGCCGAAGTCGCGGCGACGGCCGGCGTGAAGAAGGCTGAGCCGGTCTCTTGATCCTGTTTGCCCTCTCCCTAATGGGGAGAGGGCAGGCTGAGCCAGGCTCAGCCGGGAGAGGGGCTGTGTGCGGAGCCCCGCAACCCTCTCCCCGCTCGCGCCCACAGGCGCGAGTCGCCCTCTCCCGCAAGCGGGAGAGGGGTTTTCTTGCGCCTTTACCCTCACTAAGACGCCTTAGCTTCTCCCGATCGGACCATCATGACTCGCCCTCGCTTCAACCGAATCCTTCTGAAGCTGTCCGGCGAAGTGTTGATGGGCGAGGGGCACGCCATCGACCCTGCCGTCACTGCGCGTGTGGCCCGCGAGATCGCCGACGTGAAGGCGCAGGGTTACGAGATTTGCGTCGTTGTCGGCGGCGGCAACATCTTTCGGGGTCTCGCCGCAGCCGCCAAGGGCTTCGAGCGCGCGACAGCCGATTACATGGGCATGCTGGCGACCGTGATGAACGCGCTCGCCGTGCAGAACGCGCTGGAGCAGATCGGCGTCGACACCCGCGTGCAGTCGGCGATTCCTATGGCTTCGGTGTGCGAACCTTTTATCCGCCGGCGGGCCGAGCGACATCTGGAAAAGGGCCGTGTGGTGATTTTCGCGGCGGGCGTCGGCAGCCCGTTCTTCACGACCGACTCGGGCGCTGCGCTCCGCGCTGCCGAGTTGAAGTGCGACGCGCTGTTCAAGGGCACGTCCGTGGACGGCGTCTACGATGCCGATCCGAAGAAGGTCGCGACCGCAAAGCGCTTTAACACAATCAGTTATGACCGCGTTCTCGCTGACAATCTGAAAGTGATGGACGCGTCCGCCGTGGCATTGTGCCGCGACAACAATATTCCGATCGTGGTGTTCAACATCCGCGAACAGGGCAATCTGTCGCGGGTGCTGAGCGGCGAAGGCACCGCCACGATCGTCCAGATGGAAGGGGAGTGACATGCCAGCCTATAACAAGAGCGACCTGGAGCGCCGCATGCATGGCGCCGTCGAAGCCCTGAAGCACGACCTGCAAGGCCTGCGCACCGGCCGCGCGACAGTGACTTTGCTCGATCCGGTGCATGTCGAGGTCTATGGCGCCAACATGCCGCTGAACCAGGTCGCGACCGTGTCGGCGCCCGAACCGCGCATGCTGTCGGTGCAGGTGTGGGACAAGTCCAACGTGGGGCCGGTCGACAAGGCGATCCGCTCGGCGGGGCTTGGGCTCAACCCGATCGTCGACGGGCAGACGCTGCGGCTGCCGATTCCCGATCTGACCGAGGAGCGCCGCAAGGAACTCGCCAAGCTCGCTTCGCAATATGCGGAAAAGGCACGGGTCGCCGCGCGCAACGTCCGCCGCGACGGCATGGACGCGCTGAAGACCGACGAGAAGAAGCACGAGATCAGCGAGGATGAGCGCAAGCGGCACGAGACCGAAGTGCAGAAGCTGACCGACTCGACGATCGCCGAGATCGACGCCGCGTCGCACGCCAAAGAGAAAGAAATCCTGGGCAAGTGATTCCGCTTAAGGCCAGTCCTGACCAAGCGCCCGACAGCGGGGCCGGCGATCTGCCGCGGCATGTCGCCATCATCATGGACGGCAATGGCCGCTGGGCGAAGGCCCGCCGCCTGCCGCGCGTCGCCGG
The DNA here is from genome assembly GCF_042678385.1 of Sphingomonas tabacisoli. Lineage (NCBI taxonomy): Bacteria > Pseudomonadati > Pseudomonadota > Alphaproteobacteria > Sphingomonadales > Sphingomonadaceae > Sphingomonas > Sphingomonas tabacisoli. The sequence goes on along the minus strand of NZ_JBHUDY010000001.1, from coordinate 1,735,010 downwards.
CCACCGCCGCGGCGTGGAAGCGGTGCGGCGGATCGTGCGCAAGGCCGGCGAGATCGGGCTGGAAGTGCTGACGCTCTACGCCTTCTCGTCCGAGAATTGGCGCCGGCCGGTGGAGGAAGTCTCCGACCTGATGGGGCTGCTGCGGCACTTCATCCGCGCCGACCTGAACGAGATCGCAGAGGCGGGCGTACGCATCCGCGTGATCGGCGACTATCGCGCCTTCCAAGACGATGTCGTGCGGCTGATCGACGATGCGATCGCGCGCACCGCCGCCAATCGCGGACTGACGCTGGTGATCGCGCTCAATTACGGATCGCAGAACGAGATTGCACGGGTGGCGCGTCAGCTCGCCGAGCGGGCGCGGGCAGGGGAGATCGAGCCTGCCGCCATCGACGCGGAGGCTATCACGGCCGAGCTGGATACCTCTGACCTACCGCCGGTCGACCTGCTGATCCGCACCTCGGGCGAGCGGCGGCTGTCGAACTTCCTGCTCTGGCAATCGGCCTATGCCGAGCTGCTGTTCGTCGATACGCTGTGGCCGGATTTCGGCGAAGCGGAACTGCTCGAGGCGCTCGGCGACTTCTCGCGACGGGAGCGCCGCTTCGGCGGGTTATGACCGGACCCAAACGCGGCGGTTCCGATCTGGCGGTGCGCACGCTGAGCGGGCTGGTGCTGATCGCCGTCGCGCTGGCGGCCCTGTGGGGCGGGGGCGTCTGGCTGTGGGTGCTGACGTCGGTGGCGTCTATGGTGATGCTCTCCGAATGGGGCAATCTGGTCCAGACCGATCCGCAGCAGCAGCGGCTGACCCTGTTTGCCGGCTGCGTGCCGCTGGCGATCATGTCGCCGCTGGCATCGGGGCCGAGCTTCTTTGCGCTGGGGCTGATCGTCGGCACCGCGTTTTTCGTGACGATCATCACCCGCAAGCCGCGGCTGGGGTTCGGCATCGCCTATGTGGCGTTCCCGGCGCTGGCGCTGCTGTTCCTGCGCGGGCAGGAAGGCGGCCTGCTGCTGACGCTCTGGACCCTCGCGACGGTGTGGGCGACCGATATCGGCGCCTATTTCGCAGGGCGGACGATCGGCGGCCCCAAGCTTGCCCCCACCGTCAGCCCGAACAAGACCTGGGCCGGCCTGATCGGGGGCGTCGTGGCGGCGTTCGTGCTGGGGCTGATCCTTTGGCGCTTCGCCGGGCTGGAAATCCAGCTTGTCTTTGCCAGCCCGATCCTGGCGGTGATCGCGCAGATCGGCGATCTCTATGAGAGCTGGCTGAAGCGGCAGGCCGGCGTGAAGGACAGCGGGACGATCCTGCCCGGCCATGGCGGCGTGCTCGACAGGCTTGACGGGCTGGTTCCGGTGGCGCCCGCTGTCGCCGCCCTCATTCTGTTGGACAAGCTGCTTTGAAGCGCACCGTCACCATTCTTGGCGCGACCGGCTCGATCGGCACCTCGACGCTCGACCTAATCGAGCGCGCGCCGGACCAGTTCGACGTGCTGGCGCTGACCGCCAAGTCGGACGTGCGCAAGCTGACCGAAATCGCGCGGCGGACGAACGCGAAGCTCGCCGTCATCGCGGACGAGAGCCGCTTGCCGGAACTCCGTGAGGCGCTGGCCGATACGAACACGCGCGTCGGGGGTGGCCCGGCCGCCGTTTTGGAGGCCGCATCAGCTGGCGCCGAATGGACGATGGCGGCCATCGTCGGCTGTGCCGGGTTGGAGCCGGTGATGGCGGCGGTGGAGCAGGGCGGCACCGTCGTGCTCGCCAACAAGGAGCCGCTTGTCTCCGCCGGCGAACTGATCCTTGAAGCTGCGGCGCGGCACGGTGCGACGATCCTGCCCGCCGATTCCGAGCATAACGCGATCTTCCAATGTTTCGACTTCGCCCGGCCCGAGCGGGTGCGGCGCATCGTCCTGACCGCGTCGGGCGGGCCGTTCCGTGACATGAGCCGGGCGGAAATGGCCAATGTCAGCGTCGAACAGGCCGTCGCGCATCCGGTCTGGTCGATGGGCGCCAAGATCTCGATCGATTCTGCTACGCTGATGAACAAGGGGCTGGAGCTGATCGAGGCGGCGCGGCTGTTCCCTGTCGACAGCGACCGGATCGAGATCATCCTGCACCGCCAGTCGGTGATCCACTCGCTCGTCGAATATGTCGACGGTTCGATGCTCGCGCAGCTCGGCTCGCCGGACATGCGTACGCCGATCGCCTATACGCTCGCCTGGCCCGACCGAATGGCGACGCCGGTCGCGCCGCTCGATCTTGCCGCGGTCGGCCGACTCGACTTCGCCGCGCCCGATCCGGAGCGATTCCCGGCGTTGCGGCTCGCCCGCGAGGCGCTCGACGCCAGCGGGGCGCGTCCCGCGGTGCTGAATGCCGCGAACGAAGTCGCAGTCGCCGCATTTCTCGACCGTCGCATCGCCTTCCTCGATATCGCCGCAATTGTGGAAGAGACGATGGAGCGCTATGACCCGCAGGCGCCCATCGTGATCGAGGACGTGATCGCGATCGACCGCGAGGCTCGGCACAAAGCCGCTGAGGCGATGAAGGTGTTCGTCGATTGACCCACGCTCCCGGTCTGTTGTTGACCATTGCCGCGTTCCTGGCCGTCATCGGCCCGCTCGTGTTCGTGCACGAACTTGGCCATTATCTCGTCGCCCGCTGGTTCGGCGTGAAGGCTGAGACCTTCTCGATCGGCTTCGGCCGCGAGCTGTTCGGCGTCACCGACAAGCGCGGCACCCGCTGGAAGTTCGGTTGGCTGCCGCTTGGCGGCTATGTCCGCTTTGCCGGTGACATGAACCCCGCCAGCCAGCCCGATCCGGACTGGATGCTGCTGCCGGCCGAAGAGCGCAACCGCACCTTCCAGGCCAAGCCGGTGTGGCAGCGAGCGCTGATCGTGGCGGCGGGCCCTGTGACCAACTTCGTGTTCGCGATCCTGATCATCGCCGGCTTCTTTATCGTCCAGGGAGAGCCGGGCACGGCCCCTATGGCGGGCCGGATCATGCCGGGATCCGTCGCCGAGAAGGCTGGGCTGCAAGCGGGCGACCTTATCCAGCGAGTCGACGGAAAGCCGGTCGACAGCTTCGCGGCGCTGTCCGCTTATGTGCGGGCGCATCCCGGTCAGCCAATCCAGGTCGAGCTTCGGCGCGGCGAGGATCAGCTCTCCAAAGACCTCACGCCAGGCGTGGCGGTCGACCTCGATCAGCACGGCAAACAGGTGCGGATCGGCGTGCTGGGCATCCAGGCGCATGCGGACTCCGTGAACCCTGTCAGGGCCGTTGCATTGGGAGCGGAAAAGAGCTGGCAAATCGTCGCCGCAATGGCCGACGGCCTTGGTGAAATTTTGACCGGCAGCCGGTCGGCCAAGGAGTTGGGCGGACCGCTGAAAATCGCGCAGGTGTCTGGGGAGGTAGCGGCCGGAGGCATCGGACCGTTCGCGTTCTTCGTCGCGCTGATCTCGATTAATCTCGGATTCATCAACCTCTTGCCAGTCCCCATGCTGGATGGCGGACATTTGCTGTTCTACGCACTCGAGGCCGTTCGCCGGAAACCGGTCGAACCTCAGGTGCAGGAATGGGCATTCCGCTCCGGTCTGCTGCTCCTTTTGGGGCTGATGCTGTTCGTGACGTTCAACGACTTGTCCTCGTTCGGTCTATGGCGCGGGCTAAGCGGGTTGATCGGCTGAGCGGGTTCAGGCAGGGCGCGAGCGGTTTTTTAACGCAATCCAAGAATTTCGGGGTGGGTATCTGGTGACGGCCTCTTCTACGTTCATGTTCCGCAACCGGCCGATCCCCGTGCTGCTCGCCGGCACGATGCTCGCCACTTTCTCCATGCCGCTCGCCGCCCAGACGCGGCAGCCGGTCACCGATCAGGCCCCGCCCGCCCAACCGGCGCAGGCGCCGGTGCTGCCGACGGGCGATGTGATCACGCAGATCAATGTCGTCGGATCGCAGCGCATCGAGCCCGATACGGTCCGCTCCTATCTCAAGCTGCGGCCGGGCGATCTCTATACCGCGGAAAAGGGCGACCAGGCGATCAAGGACCTGTTCGCGACCGAGCTGTTCGCCGATGTGACGGTGCGCGAGGCGAGCGGGGTCGTCACGATCGAGGTGAAGGAAAACCCGGTCGTCAACCGGATCATCTTCGAGGGCAACAAGCGGCTGAAAGAGGACAAGATCCTCAAGGAGATCCGGCTGGCGCCGCGCCAGATCTTCACGCGCTCCAAGGTCCGCGCCGACGTCGCCCGCATCATCGAGCTGTATCGCCGTCAGGGCCGTTACGCGGCGACGGTCGATCCGCAGATGGTCACGCTCGACCAGAACCGCGTCGACGTCGTCTATTCGATCGTCGAAGGCTCCAAGTCGCGCGTCGAGCAGATCAACATCATCGGCAACGAGAAGTTCAAGGACGGCCGACTGCGCCACGAGATGGCGACCAAGCAGGCGCGCCTGACCAGCTTCTTCAGCTCCAACACAAGCTTCGATCCGGACCGTCTGGCCTATGACCAGCAGAAGCTGCGTCAATTCTACCTGACGCAAGGCTATGCGGATTTCCGCGTCGTCTCTGCAATCGCGGAACTGACGCCTGACAAGCGCGACTTCATCATCACCTATGTGGTCGAGGAAGGGCAGCGCTATAAATTCGGCGACGTGAAGGTCGAGAGCGACCTGCGCGACTTCAAGCCGGACTTCGCCAAGTCGATCGTCCCGATGAAGAAGGGCGACTGGTACAACGCGAAGCAGGTCGAAGATACGGTCAACGGGCTTAACGAGACCGCGGGGCTGCTCGGCTATGCCTTTGCCGAAGCCGATCCAGAGTTCGACCGCGATCCGGAAAAGAAGGTGATGAACCTGACTTTCCGCCTTGCCGAAACGCCGCGCGTCTATGTCGAGCGGATCAACATCAACGGCAACACGATCACCCAGGACAAGGTCGTGCGCCGCGAATTCCGCCTGCAGGAAGGCGATCCGTTCAACACTTTCCAGGTGAAGCGCTCGAAGGATCGCATCCAGTCGCTCGGCTATTTCCAAGAAAAGTTCGAGATCGACCAGAAGCCGGGCTCGACGCCCGACCGGGTCGTGCTCGAAGCCAATCTGGAAGAAAAGCCGACCGGATCGCTCTCGCTTTCGGCCGGCTATTCGAGCCTAGAGCGGTTCCTGGTCAACGCCTCGATCGAGCAGACCAATTTCCGCGGGCTCGGCCAGTCGCTGTCGGCGTCGGTCAACTACTCGCGCTATTCCAAATCGGTCGAGCTGGGCTTCACCGAGCCGTATTTCCTCGACAAGAACATCGCGCTAGGCGGCAACGTCTTCCGCCGCGATTATAACTCATTCAATTTCATCAACGGCAACCAGCGCAACAATACCTACAGCCAGGTGCAGACCGGCTTGGGATTGCGGCTGGGTGTGCCTGTCACAGAATATACCCAACTCCAGCTTCGCTATGGCCTGTCGAAAGACGATGTCTCGCTGGACAAATTGACCTATTACACGAACGGCCAGTGCGATCCGCTGCTTGCCGGGCGCTATCTGTGCGATGCGATCGGCAATCGCCTGACTTCGTCGCTCGGCTATTCGCTCGCCTACAACACGACCGACAACGGCCTGCGCCCGACCAAGGGCAACAAGCTGGTGCTGAGCCAGGATTTCGCGGGGCTGGGCGGCAGCGTCAAATATCTGAAGACGGTTATATCGGCCGATCACTACACGAATCTTGGCCGCGGCTTCGTCGTCAACTTCAGCGCGCAGGGTGGATATATCCATTCGTTCGAAGGCACGCGGCGCGACGCATCGGGTGCGGAAGTCGATCCTGTCCGTCTGGTGGATCGCTTCTATCTGGGCCAGCCGCAAATGCGCGGCTTCGACATTCGCGGCATCGGCCCGCGCGTGCAGCGTCTGCCGTATAAGTATAACTCCGATGGAACGCCGGCGAAGGACGCGAACGGCAACTTCATACTCGATCCGACCCGCAAGACCTTGCTGGCGGACGACTCATTGGGCGGCCGCGCCTATTATCTCGGCCATATCGAAATGCAGATCCCGTTGGGCTCGGGGGCTCGCGAGCTCGGGTTGCGGCCGTCGGTGTTCGTCGACATCGGTTCGGTGTTTGGCGTCAAGCGCCCGACAACTCTTACGCTGCCGCCGGGCAGCGCGGCGCTGACGCGCGATATCCTCGACGCCAGCGGCAACAAGCAGTGCCTTGGTGCAGATGGCACCACGCTCTCTGTTCGACCCGCCTCGGGCACGTGCCCGACGGGAACCACCAACTACGCGCAGACCATCCCGGCGTTCTCCGAAGTGTTCCTGGGCGACACGCCCAAGCCGCGCGTGTCGGTGGGCTTCGGCGTCAACTGGAACTCGCCTTTCGGTCCTTTCCGAATCGATATCGCCAAAGCGCTTGTCAAATATAAGGGCGACGATACGCAGCTCGTAACTTTCAACGTAGGAACGCAATTCTGATGAAGACCATGATCAAGACGCTCGCCGCCGGCCTGGCGCTTTCGACCGCCATTGCCGCGGTTCCGGCCTCGGCGCAGGTGAACAGCATCGCCGTCGCCAATCTGGACGCCGCCGTACAGCGCTCGACCGCCTGGACGAACGCGATGACCCAGATGCAGACGACTTACAAGGCGACGCTGGACCAGCTGAACACGCGCCAGACGGCGCTGCGCAACGAGCTGCAGCCGCTCGCGACCAAGCTGGAGACCGACGCGAAGGCGCCGAACGCCAACCAGGCGGCGCTTCAAACCCAGTACAACACGCTGCAGCAGCGCCAGCAGGCGGCGCAGCAGGAACTGGCCCGCATCGGCCAGCCGGTGGTCCGCGCGCGCGCCTATGTGGAAGAGCAGATCGTCGCCAAGCTGGACGACGCGCTGAAGGCCGCGATGACGCGGAAGAACGTGAACCTGGTGCTACGCCCCGACGCCGCCCTGTCGTTCCAGCAGGCGGCCGACATCACTGCGGACGTGACGACGGAGCTCAACCGGCTCGTTCCGGCCGCCAGCATCACGCCGCCGGTCAATTGGCAGCCGGGTGGTCAGCAGGGTGCCGCGGCGCCGGCCGCTCCCGCCGCCAACCAGCAGCAGAAGCCGCAGCCGCAGGGCCGCTGATGACGGACGCGGGTGAGGGGAGCGCGGCGCGGGCGGCCGTCGGGCCGCTCGACGTTACGCGCGTGCTGGCGGCGCTTCCTCACCGCTATCCGATGCTGCTCGTCGACCGTGTCGAGGAGATCATCCCCGACCGGTCGATCGCGGCGATCAAGGCGGTGACGTTCAACGAAGGCTTCTTCCAAGGACATTTCCCGGGCCGGCCGATCATGCCGGGCGTTTTGATCGTCGAGGCGCTGGCGCAGGCCGCCGGCGTGCTCGCCGTCGAGTCGCTGGGCCTCAGCGGATCGGGCAAGCTCGTCTATTTCATGGCGATCGAAGAGGCGAAGTTCAGGAAGCCGGTGGAACCCGGCGTGCTGCTCCGCCTCGAAGTCGAGTTCGTCCAGAAGCGGGCGCGGGTCTGCAAATTCGCCGGCCGCGCGCTGGTCGACGGACAGATCGCGGCGGAAGCGAACTTTACCGCGATGATCGCGGACCCGCCGGCAGCCTGAGCGCGGTGTTGTAACTCGGCGCTGCGTCTGCTAGCGGCGCCGCTTCCTTTGGCCGGTCGGAAACCGGCCGTTCCGGAGATTTGAGATGAGAAAAGGCATTCACCCCGATTATCACACCATTAAGGTGCAGATGACCGACGGGACCACGTACGAGACCCGCTCCACCTGGGGCAAAGAAGGCGACACGCTGGCGCTCGAAATCGATCCGCTCGCGCACCCGGCCTGGACCGGCGGCAACCAGCGCCTGCTCGACGCGGGCGGCCAGGTCGCGCGCTTCAACAAGCGCTTCGGCGGCCTCAGCCTCGGCGCCAAGAAGTAAGCCATTCGGCCCTCCCCGCGAGGGGAGGGCTCAAGGCTCTACCGATAAAAATCGCCGGGATTCGGCGTCGGGCGGTGGCAGGCGAACTGATAGCCACGCTCGCAATCGCGGACCTGCATCCGCCACACATACATCGCATCGGCATAAGCGCGCTGCTGGCGGTCATATTCGCGCGCATTGGCGGCGATCTTCGCGTCCCGGCCGCGCATCGCATCGACCCATGACGCCATATCGGCATTGTATTGCGCCTGAAGATCGGCGCTGACCGCGGCGGTGCCGCCGGTCGAGCTGCCCGAGGTCATGCTGTTCGCAGCCGCCACTTCGCCGCGATTGGGCGCGTTGATCGCCTCCGTGCGGGTCTGCGGCTTGTCATAGCCGCGGTCGGTCGGCAGCGGCGCGCGCGGCGTGCCCGGATCGTCTTTCGTGCCTGGCGCAGTCGGCGGGCTGGTGGGGGCAGCGGTCTGGGCGGCGAGCGGGGCGGCCAGCGCGACCAGCGCCGCGCCCGCGATCAGGCGGATGAGCATTTCGTTCTCTCCTCTCAACGAACCTGCCGCCTTAACGGCTTGAGAGGCACACCCGTTCCGATTCAGGCCGCGGAGAAACGTCCCGTCGCTTCATCGAGGACGTGCAGTACGCCGTCCGCGATCGCGAAATAGGCGCCGTGGATCTTCAGCGTTCCGGCCGCTTCGCGCACCGGCACGCAAGGAAACGTGCGCAGATTGGCGATGCTGACGCGCACGCTCTCCAGCTCCAGCGCGCGGACTGCTTCCGGTCCTTCGCCGAGCTCCGCGACGATGCGATCGCGGGATTCGTCGAGCATCGACATCCAGCGCGCGATAAAGCCGCCCTCGCCCGGAGGGGCATCCCGGAATTGGCGCGTGAGTGCCGCATTGACCCCGCCGCAGGCGCCGTGCGCCATGACGATGATTTCCGGCACTTCGAGCTGCGTCACCGCGAATTCGAGCGCGGCCGACACACCGTGGCGCAGGCCGCCAAGCTCGAACGGCGGCACGAGCGCCGCCACGTTACGCACGACGAAGATTTCGCCGGGCGACACGTCGAAGATGATGCTTGGGTCAACCCGGCTGTCCGAACAGGCGATCACCATCGCCCGCGGCGACTGGCCTTCCTTCAGCTCGGCCCAGCGTTCCCGCTGCTGCGACCAGCCCGTCGCGCGAAACCGGCGATAGCCGGCGATCAGTTCCTCGAAACCGCTGTTCATGCGGCTCGCGTTACGGGGACAGGGCAGGGGTGGCAAGCGGCGGCGAGGCTCGCTATCTGCGCTTCATGAGCGAAGCCGACCCGATCATCAGACCGCAGCGCCAGCGCAAGCCCGACTGGATTCGCGTGAAAGCGCCGACCAGCGTCGGGTTCGCCGAGACCAAGCAATTGATGCGTCGCCTGAACCTCGCGACCGTGTGCGAGGAAGCGGCCTGCCCGAACATCGGCGAGTGCTGGACCAAGAAGCACGCGACGGTGATGATCCTGGGCGACACCTGCACGCGGGCCTGCGCCTTCTGCAACGTGAAGACCGGCATGCCGCGCGCGGTCGATGCGAAGGAGCCGCAGCACGTCGCCGATGCGGCGGCCGAGCTGGGACTGGAGCATATCGTCGTCACGTCCGTCGACCGCGACGATCTGCCCGACGGCGGCGCGTCGCAGTTCGTGAAAGTAATCGAGGCGCTGCGCCGGACCACGCCGAACACCACGATCGAGATCCTGACCCCCGATTTCCGCAACAAGCATGAAGCGGCCGTCGAAGCGATCGTCGCGGCGCGGCCCGACGTCTACAACCACAATCTGGAGACTGTGCCGCGGCTGTATCCGACGATCCGCCCCGGCGCGCGCTACTATGCGTCGTTGCGGCTACTGGAGAGCGTCAAGAAGCTGGACCCGTCGATCTTCACCAAGTCCGGCATCATGCTGGGCCTGGGCGAGCAGCGGCTGGAAGTGCACCAGGTGATGGACGACATGCGCTCCGCCGATGTCGATTTCCTGACGATGGGCCAGTATCTGCAGCCGACCCCGCGCCACGCGAAGGTCGAGGAGTTCGTGACCCCAAAGGCGTTCGACGCCTATGCAGCGATCGCGCGCGCCAAGGGCTTCCTGCTGGTCGCATCCTCGCCGCTGACGCGCTCCAGCTATCACGCCGGCGACGATTTCGCGAAGATGCGCGCGGCACGCGAGGCCAAGCTCGGCCGCTGATGCCGCGCCATTCCGAAACCCGGCAACTGCCCTATAGCCCGGAGCAGATGTTCGATCTGGTCGCGGATGTCGGCCGTTATGCCGAATTCCTGCCCTGGGTCGCGGCGGTGCGGGTTCGGTCCAACACACCGACCGAAATGGTCGCCGACTTGATCGTCGGATTCAAGGCGCTCAGGGAACGCTTCACCAGCCGCGTCCACAAGGAGCGGCCGGAACATATCCATGTCGATTATCTCGAAGGCCCGCTCAAATATCTGAGCAACGACTGGAAATTCCGGCCGGACGGGAAGGACGGCACGCTCGTCGATTTCTGTGTCGACTTCGCTTTCAAGAACCGCGTGTTCGAGGCGCTGGCCGGCCAGGTGTTCGACACCGCGCTCAGGAAGATGATCGGCGCTTTTGAGGAACGCGCGGCCGCGCTCTATGGCGCGCGCGACATTGCCGCATCGGGCATCAGCAGTTCGAGCGCGCAAAGCGCCGCCTGAAGGCGGATGCCCCCGCGGCCGAGATTGCCGAACTCGCGGCGCTCGGCCTTGATCTTGTCCGGTGAGGCGTCGCGTTCGGCGCGCGCGAACACGACCGTCCCGACCGGCTTCTTCTCGGAGCCGCCCTCCGGCCCGGCAATTCCTGTGATAGCCACCGCGACATCCACTTCGGTGCGGGCGAGCGCGCCCTGCGCCATGGCCCAGGCGGTCGCGATGGAAACGGCGCCGAACGTCTCCACCACGTCGAGCGCGACACCTGCCAGCTTGACCTTCGCGTCATTGCCATAGGTGACGAGGCTGGCCTCGAACACGTCGGAGGAACCGGGAATCTCCGTCAGCGCCGCGCCGACCAGCCCGCCGGTGCAGCTTTCCGTGACGGCAATGCGACGGCCTACGGCGCGATTGGCCTCGATCACTGCGCGCGCTTTCTCCACCAGCTCCGGCGGGAGCAGGAATTCGATGACGGGATGGGGTGTGTCGGTCATCGTACGGCCTGAGCAGGCGGCGGGCATACCGTAAAGCCCGTCGAAGACTGTTTCTTGGCGCGGCCGACCGCCTCGAAGACTATGCCCAGCAACCGCGACATGTTCGCCGGCGGCAGTGGCTCCAGTGCCTCGAGGACCTGGCTGACCGTCTCGCAATCCTTAGCCTTCACCGAACCGCCCATCTTGGCGGCGACGCCGGCGCCGATCACCTTGCGGGTGGTCTGATCGTCCAGCTTGTCGAAAAGCTTGGCATCCTCCCCGATCAGCTTGCCCATCGCCGGTCGCGCGGCCGTCCAGGCGCGCCCTGCTTCGCCATCGTAGCGCGCGGCCAGCGCCTCGCCCGAGCGGACAAGGAACGCGTCGGCGGGCAAGCTGGCGCGGCAACCGTCGCGCGTGGCGAGGATCAGGTCGGGAAGGAACGAGGTGATCAGCGCCTGAGCCTCGGGAGGCGTCAGGCAACTTTGCTCGGCGGCAGCGACGCTCTGAAGCGGCAATATGAGCGCAACGATCGCGGCGCCGATGCGAAATGATTTCATTGTCCGTCCCCCCGGAAACTGACGGTCGCGATCGCCTGCGCAGCGATGCCTTCGCCACGCCCGGTAAAGCCGAGCCGCTCCGTCGTGGTCGCCTTGACGCTAATCCGTCCGAGAGGCAGCCGCAACAGCGCGGCGATGCAGGCACGGATGGCGTCCCGATGTGGGCCGATCTTGGGCGCTTCGCAGATGATCGTCAGGTCGACATGCTCGATACGGGCGCCCTGGTCCGCGGCCAGCGAAGCGGCGTGTTCCAGGAAGCGCGACGAAGGCGCGCCGCGCCATTGCGGCTCGCTGGGCGGGAAATGCTGGCCGATATCGCCCGCGGCCATCGCGCCCAGGATCGCGTCGGTGATTGCATGCAGCGCGACGTCCGCGTCCGAATGGCCGGCCAGCCCCTTGTCATGCGGGATCAGGATGCCGCCCAGCCATAGCTCCTCGCCTTCGGCGAGCCGGTGGACATCGAAGCCCATCCCGGTGCGGAAGAGGCGCTGGCCGAGCCGGGCTTCGGCGAGTGCGAAATCCTCGGGGCGCGTGATCTTGTCGAGCATCGGGTCTCCTTCGACCAGCGCCACCGGGAAGCCGGCCGAACGCGCCATTTGCGCGTCATCGGTCGGTTCGGCCGCTTCGTTCCATGCGCGATGTGACGTCATGATGTCAGCGAAACGAAAAGCCTGGGGGGTCTGCACGCGAGCGAGGGCGTCGCGATCGGCCAGCGTTCCATCGTCCTTTCGGACGAGCGTGTCGGCAACGGCGAGGGTGGGGACGGCGCCCGATGCTTGCTCCAGCGCGGCCAGCAGGCGGTCGACCACCGCGCTCGGCACCAAAGGCCGGGCGGCGTCGTGAATGAGCACGATATCGGCGCCGCCGAGCGCCTCGATCGCGTCCAGGCCGGCGCGGACGGACAGACGCCGGGTCGCGCCGCCCTGCGCGACGGCAAGCAAGGGACGATCGCCAAGCGCCTCGCGAAGCTGCGTCTCGTCGGCGGCCACGATCACGATGCCATCGATACGCGGATGCTGGGCGAGACGGTCATAGGCGTGTGCGATGATCGGCTTGCCGGCGATGGCGCGGAACTGCTTCGGCACGCCGCCGCCCGCGCGTTCGCCTTTGCCGGCGGCGACAATCAATGCGACGACCCTGTTCACTCGCGCCCGTTAGCCGCCCTTATCCTTGCCGAAAAGGGGCTTGGACGCTATGTGCGGCCGCTCTCATGGCTCGCTTGAACCCCATCCAGATCGGTCCCGTGCGGATCGAGACGCCAGTGATCCTGGCGCCGATGACTGGCGTCACCGATCTGCCGTTCCGTCGCATCGTGCGGCGCTACGGCTCGGGGCTGAACGTCACGGAGATGATCGCGAGCCAGGCGATGATCCGGGAAACGCGCCAGTCGCTGCAGAAAGCGGCCTGGGATCCGGTCGAGGAACCGGTGTCGATGCAGCTTGCCGGCTGCTCGCCCCGGGAGATGGCCGAGGCGGCGAAGCTCAACGAGGATCGCGGGGCGGCGATCATCGACATCAACATGGGCTGTCCGGTGAAGAAGGTCGTGAACGGCGACGCCGGCTCCGCGCTGATGCGCGATATCCCGCTTGCCGCCGCGATCATCGAAGCGACGGTCAAGGCGGTGAAGGTGCCCGTCACGCTGAAGACGCGGATGGGCTGGGATCATGCGAGCCTCAATGCGCCGGAGCTTGCGCGGATCGCCGAAGACCTCGGCGTGCAGATGATCACGATCCACGGCCGCACCCGCTGCCAGATGTACAAGGGCGAGGCGGACTGGGCGTTTGTCCGCAAGGTCAAGGACGCGGTTTCGGTGCCGGTGATCGTCAACGGCGACATCTGCTCGATCGCCGATGCGGAAAAGGCGCTGGAGCAGTCCAGCGCGGACGGCGTGATGATCGGGCGCGGGGCTTACGGAAAGCCGTGGCTGCTCCGCCAGGTGATGCACTGGTTCGCGCACGGCGTGGCGCTCCCCGACCCGAGCATCGAGGAACAATATCACCTGATTGTCGAGCATTACGAAGCGATGCTCGCACATTATGGTGAGATGACCGGGGTCAACATGGCCCGCAAGCATATCGGCTGGTACACCAAGGGCCTGACCGGATCGGCCGAGTTCCGCAACCGCGTGAACCAAGAGCCCGATGGCGCGACCGTGCTCACCATGTTGCGCGAATTCTACACTCCCTGGCTGAGCCGCGCCGCCGCCTGAGAGCTGATTGCGCCGAAATGCTGTTGCGGAGGCGCAACATATGTTTGGCAAGTCGTTAAACTGTTGTATCTCTGCAACGATGAATGCCGGCCTGGCCGACTCTCCGATCCGAACTCCACGGTGGCGCCGGACTCTGTCCGTGATCTACCGTCGCTCGCGCTACATGCCCGCGGTCGAGCTGCTGACGCTGCTTGCCGCGATCGGCATCGCGGTCGGCACTTACCTCTGGCTGATCAGTCAGCCGGGGAATACGCCGCTCGCGCCCCCCCTGGTCGCGCTACTGCTGATCGCCAACCTCGTACCGGCCATGGCGCTGCTGGTGCTGTGGGGCAGGCGGGTGGCCCGCAAGCGCGCCGCCCAGTCGCCGATCGGCGGAGGAGGGCGGCTGCACGTGCGCCTCGTCGCCTTGTTCTCGGTGATCGCGGCAGTCCCGACTATCCTGGTCGTGATCTTCGCGTCGCTGCTGTTCCAATACGGGGTCGAGTTCTGGTTCTCGGACCGTGCGCGCGGCATGCTCGAGAATGCCGGCGAGCTGGCGCAGGGCTATTATCAGGAGAAGCGGCAGGAAGTCGCCGCCGAGACGGTGACGATGGCCGGCGACTTGCGCGACTATCTGGCGCAGGCGCGCTCCGACAGCCCCGAATTCGCACAGGGCTATGGCTGGCAGGTGCTCTCGCGCAAGTTCAGCGAGTCGGCGATCGTGGCGATCAGCGTCGACGGCAGCGCCCGCACCTTGGCGATGGTGAACCCGGACGCGCGGCCGGTCGAACGGCGCGTCTCGCCCGAAGTCGTCTCGCGGCTCAATCGGGGTGAGCCGGTGGTGGTCACAGACAGCCCTGACCGGATAGAGGCCGTCACCAAGCTGATGCCGGACACGAACACCTTCGTGTACGCGTCCCGCCTCTCCGACCCGCAGGCGCGCAGCCAGAGCGCCCGCGCGAAGGCGGTACTGCGCGACTATAATGCACTGCTGGAGCGGACGCGGTCGCTGCAATTGCGCTTCAACGCCGCGCTGTTGCTGATCTCGCTGCTGATCGTCGGGGCCGCGGTGTGGATCGCCCTGCGCGTGGCGGATCGGCTGGTGCGGCCGGTAGGCGAACTGGTCGATGCCGCGCGCAAGGTAACAGCGGGCGACTTGTCGGCGCGGGTCGAGACACCACGAGAGCGCGACGAAATCGGCACGCTCGCCAATGCCTTCAACCGGATGACTCATCGGCTGGAGGAACAGACCCAGCAGCTCGTGACCGCGAACGACCAGCTCGACCGCCGCAGCGCCTTCACCGAGGCCGTGCTGTCGGGCGTGACGGCAGGCGTGATTTCCGCCGATCCGGACGGCAGCATCCGCCTGATGAACAGCTCGGCGGCCGCGCTGCTGAAAGCGGGGGGCAACGAGGTCGGCCATAAGATCGGCGATATTGCGCCCGAACTCGGCGCTCTCCTCGACGGCCATGACCGCGAGGAAGTGGTGCAGCTCACCAGCGGCGGCGATCCGCGAACGCTCGCGGTCAAGATCGTCGTCAACGAGCGCGGATCGGTGCTGACGTTCGACGACATCACCCAGCAATTGCTCGACCAGCGCCGTGCGGCCTGGTCCGACGTGGCGCGCCGCATCGCGCACGAGATCAAGAACCCGCTCACCCCGATCCAGCTCGCCGCCGAGCGGCTGCAGCGCCGTTACGGCAAGGACATCACCAACGACCGCTCGACCTTCGACCGGCTGACTGAGACGATCGTGCGGCAGGTCGGCGATCTTCGCCGCATGGTCGACGAATTCTCGTCCTTCGCGCGCATGCCGAAACCGTTGTTCCGTGCCGAAGCCGTGGTCGACATAGCGCGCCAGTCGCTCTTCCTGCACGAAGTCGCGCATCCCGGCATCCGCTTTACGCTGGACGCGCCCGACCCGTCGCCGACGCTGGTGTGCGACCGGCGGCAATTGGGCCAGGCACTTACGAACCTCGTCAAGAACGGCGTTGAAGCGATTGAAAGAAAATGCGAATCAGGCCCGGTCGAGGGCCAGATCGAAATGCGGATTACGAAGGCCGACGATCGGCACCTGCTGATCGAAATCGAAGATAATGGCGCCGGCCTGCCCCCCGATCGTGGGCGGCTGTTCGAGCCCTATATGACGACCCGCGTCCGCGGCACCGGCCTTGGGCTCGCGATCGTCAAGAAGATCGTCGAGGAGCATTTCGGCACGATCGAGCTGAAGGACAGGGAAGGGGGCGGTACCATCGTTTGCATCACGCTCGATCCCGAGGCGCTGGCGCCGCTCGCCGACCGCGAACAGGACATTGAAGAAGAGCGCGCCCCCATCGCGCTGACACGGAGCTGAAGGCGTGGCGCTGGACGTACTTATCGTCGACGACGAACAGGATATTCGCGATCTCGTCTCCGGCGTGCTGGAAGACGAGGGCTATGCGACCCGCACCGCGGCGGACAGCGACGCGGCGCTGGACGCGATCCGCGACCGGCGGCCGTCGCTGGTGCTGCTCGACGTGTGGCTGCAGGGCTCGCGGCTCGACGGTCTCGAAACGCTCGACGAAATCAAGCGGCGCGACCCGTCGCTGCCTGTGCTTGTCATCTCCGGCCATGGCAATCTGGACACGGCGGTGGCGGCCGTGCGCCGCGGCGCCGCCGATTTTATCGAAAAGCCGTTCGAGGCCGAGCGCCTGCTGCTGCTCGTCAGCCGGGCGACCGAGACCGAGCGGTTGCGGCGCGAGAATGCGACGCTGAAAGCACAGGTCGGCGGCGGCGACGAGCTGACCGGGAGCTCGTCCGCGATCAATCAGGTTCGCGCGACCCTGAAGCGGGTGGCGGCGACCGGCAGCCGCGTGCTGATCACCGGCCCGGCGGGCGTCGGCAAGGAAGTCGCAGCGCGGCTGCTGCACCTCTGGAGCCCGCGCGCCGAAGCGCCGTTCGTGGTGGTCAGCGCAGCACGGATGACGCCGGAACGCGTCGAGGAGGAATTGTTCGGTGTGGAGGAGGGGGGCGAGCTCGCGCGTCCCGGCCTACTCGAACAGGCACATGGCGGGACCTTGTTCCTCGACGAGATCGCCGACATGCCCGTTACCACCCAGGCGAAGATCCTGCGCGTGCTGACCGACCAGAGCTTCGCGCGGGTCGGCGGGCAGCGCACGGTGAAGGTCGATGTCCGCGTGGTCTCGGCCACGTCGCGGCATCTGCCGGACGAGATTTCGGGCGGGCGGTTCCGCGAGGATCTATATTACCGGCTGAACGTGGTGCCGGTGCACTTGCCGCCCTTGACCGAACGCCGCGAGGACATTCCATCGCTCGTCGACCATTTCGTCGCCCGCTACGCCTCCGAACGGCGTGTGCCGACCCCGGAAGTGGCCGGCGACGCGATGGCCGCGCTGCAGGCCTATGACTGGCCGGGCAACGTCCGCCAGCTCCGCAATATCGTCGAGCGCACCATCATCATGGCGCCGGGTGACCGAATCGGGCGAATCGACATCGATATGCTTCCCGCCGAAGTGCTGAGCGATCAGCCGCAGCTCGCTTCGAACGCGACCACGACGGCAATGATGGGCGCGCCGCTTCGCGAAGCGCGGGAAACCTTCGAGCGCGAATATCTTCGCGTCCAAATTCGTCGCTTTTCCGGGAACATATCGCGCACTGCGAGCTTCATCGGAATGGAGCGTTCAGCGTTGCACCGGAAGCTGAAGCTGCTGGGCCTCGCGGACTCCCGAGACGAAGAATAGCGTCGACTCGACGGTCTTAAGCTTTACAGCTATGGACTGAAGCGCTTCCACAGGGGGAGCCGAGAAGCCGCCAGCAAGAGCGGAGGTGCTGTTATGGCCGATAAGGTCAACAATCTTCAGGACATTTTCCTGAATTCGCTGCGCAAGTCCAAGACGCCGGTGACCATGTTCCTGGTCAAGGGCGTGAAGCTGCAGGGGATCATCACCTGGTTCGACAATTTCTCGGTGCTGCTGCGCCGGGATGGCAACTCGCAGCTTGTCTACAAGCATGCGATCTCGACGGTGATGCCGGCGGGGCCAGTCGATCTGGGCCCGATCGAAAAGGCGTTCGCGGACGGGCAGAAAAAGCCGGTGCTGCTTCAGGAAGTGTTCCTGAGCGCCGTCCGTCGCAGCGAGGATCCCGTCACCATGTTCCTGGTGAACGGCGTCATGCTGCAAGGGGAGGTCGCCGCGTTCGACCTGTTCTGTCTGCTGCTGCGCCGCGAAAGCCAGACGCAGCTTGTCTACAAACATGCGATCTCCACCGTGCAGCCGTCGCACCCGTTGAACCTGGCCGAGGAGCAGGCGCAGGGCGATTGACGCGGTTGTCCGGCCGCGTCGAACGCCTATCTCCCATCCGATGACCGGTTTTCAGCGCGACTATGACGAATTCGCCCGCGGCGCGCGGGCCGTGATCGCTTATCCCGATTTGCGGAACGCGGATGGGCGAGACACGGACGCGCGGCTGGACGAGGCGGCAGGGCTTGCCGAAGCAATCGGCATCGACGTGGTCGAGCGGCTCGCGTTCCGCGTGCGTGCGCCGAAGCCGGCGACCCTGTTCGGCAGCGGCCAAGTCGAGGAGATCGCGACCGCCGTTCGTGCTCAGGAGGCGCAGCTTGTCGTCGTCGATGGCGCGATCAGCCCTGTGCAGCAGCGCAATCTGGAAGAAGCGACCAAGGCCAAGGTGATCGACCGCACCGGGCTGATCCTGGAAATCTTCGGCGAGCGCGCGGCGACGGCGGAAGGCCGGCTGCAAGTTGAGCTCGCGCATCTGGATTATCAGGCGGGCCGGCTGGTCAGGAGCTGGACCCACCTGGAGCGGCAGCGCGGCGGTTTCGGGTTCCTCGGCGGCCCGGGCGAAACCCAGATCGAGGCCGACCGCCGCTTGATCCGCGACCGCATGGCGAAGCTGCGCCGCGAACTGGAGACGGTGAGCCGCACGCGCACGCTGCACCGCGACCGCCGCCGCCGCGCGCCCTGGCCGGTGATCGCGCTGGTCGGCTACACCAACGCCGGCAAGTCGACGCTGTTCAACCGCCTAACCGGCGCCGACGTCATGGCCGAAAACCTGCTGTTCGCGACGCTTGATCCGACGATGCGGCAGATCGCGCTGCCGGGGCTCGACAAGGCGATCCTGTCCGACACCGTCGGTTTCGTGTCCGACCTGCCGACCCAGCTTGTCGCCGCTTTCCGCGCGACCTTGGAGGAAGTGATCTCGGCCGACCTGATCGTCCATGTCCGCGACATCGCGCACCCGGACAGCGACGCGCAGCGCGCCGATGTCGAGCGCGTGCTTGCAGAAATCGGTGCCGAAGCGCCGCGGATCGAGGCGTGGAACAAGCTCGACCAGCTCGACGCCGAGCAGCGGGGCCAGGTCGAAGCGGAAGCGGCGCGGCGGGAGGACGTCGCGCTGATCTCGGCCTTGTCGGGGGAGGGCGTGGAGGCGCTCCAGCGGCTCATGTCCGACCGGCTGACGGGCGCCAATCGGGTGCGCCATGTCGAGCTGCCGATCGGCAATGGCGCGGCGGCAGCCTGGCTGCACGAGCATGGCGAAGTGCTCGAAGAGACGATCGGCGACGAACGAATCGCTTATGAAGTGCGGCTGTCCGACCGCGACTGGGACCGGTTTCAGGCGCGCTCCTTGGCCTGAACCCAAAGCGCTTCCTTGTCATCGAGGCTGAGCGCGGCGAAGCGCTGGTCCATCGTTTCCATCGCACGGAAGCGGCGCTCGAACTTGGCGTTGGCCCGGCGGAGGGCGGTTTCCGGATCGATCTTTAGATGACGTGCGAAGTTGACCGCCGCGAAGAGCAGGTCGCCGACTTCCTCCTCCAGCTCCTCGGCCGGCGCGGCGGCGATCTCGTCCAGCTCCTCGAGAATCTTGGCGCGGGCGCCGCTGGCGTCGGGCCAGTCGAAACCGGTCCGCGCGGCACGCTTCTGCAGTTTTTCGGCGCGGAGCAACGCCGGCAAGGCGTGGGCGACGCCGGCCAGCGCGCTCGGATCGTCCTTGGCGGTGCGTTCCTCGGCCTTCAGCGCCTCCCAGCCGGGCGAATGCTCGTGATCGCCGAAGACGTGCGGATGGCGGCGCTCCATCTTGTCGGCGATCGCGGTCAGCACGTCGGCAAGATCGAACCGCCCAAGTTCCTCGGCCATGCGCGCGTGGAACACGACCTGAAGCGCCAAGTCGCCGAGCTCGTCCTTAAGCGCATCGAGGTCGTCGCGCTCGATCGCGTCGGCGACCTCATAGGCTTCCTCGATCGTGTACGGCGCGATCGTTGCGAAAGTCTGCTGCACGTCCCATTCGCAGCCGCGCTCAGGATCGCGCAAACGCGCCATGATTTTGGCGAGACGATCGAGCGCGAGGGGAGCCACGGAAGCGTCCATATCAAATCCCGATAATATACATTATGTAAAGCAATATCAGCTATCGCCTTTCACGTGAGGGTGATGCGGTTCGAGCACCAGTGTGCGCCCTTCCACGCGCCACCCCTTTAGCGACGACAGAAAGTTCATGCCGAGCACGTTCATCTCGCCGAACGCCGGCGACACCACCGCGCCCAGATCCTTGGACAGGATTGGCCCCAGGGTCAGCCGGCGGATGTTCGTACGATCGGCACGGACCGCGCCATTGGCGGTCTCGATGACGACCGGAAAGCCGCCGCGATCAATGTTCAGCTCGGCGGCTTCCGCCGCGTCGCTCGACAAAGCCGTGGTCGTCGCGCCGCTGTCGATCAGGAAGCGTTGCTCATGCCCATTGATGCGCGCGCGCACCCAGAAATGGCCGTCGGGCGCCATCGGCACTCTGAGCGTGCCGCCAACCGTCTGGCCGCGCTCGCCGAGCAGATCGCCGGCCACGCGCTGCACGACCGCGTTCAGCTCGAACCGATAGCTGTAGCCGACCAGCACCGCGGCGAAGATCAGCAGCCAGCCGGCAACCATTCGCGCGACATCGCCCAGCCGCATGCGGCGTGACAACAGGCTTGAGCCGACCAAAGTCAGCATCATCACGGCGCCCAGCACTTGGGCGGTCTGATCACCCGTCACAGCAGGATCGCCTGGTTGTCATATGCCGGCTGCACTCCTGCGGGAAGTTCGGCCAGCAAGCTCTTGTAGTCCATCGAATTATCCATGTGCGTCAGCAGCGTTCGCTTCGGCGCCAACTCCGCGGCCCAGCCGAGCACTTCGCCCAGATGCGGATGGGTCGGGTGCGGCCGCCGCCGGAGCGCGTCGACGACCCAGAGGCCCAGCCCCGAATATAGGGTCCGCATCGCGTCCGTCATCGCATGGAAGTCTGTGGCGTAAGCCGCTGTCTTTCCCTCGGCCTCGAAGCGCAGCCCTGCCGAGGTGATCGAACCGTGGGGCTGGTCGACAACGCGGACATCGATGTCGCCGATTCGGATCGCGTCCGGAAGCTCGGCGAGGGTGGCTGTGGCGGGATAGCCATCCGCCCCTTCGAACACATAGGCGAAACGGCCGCGGAGCACTGCGATCGTCGCCGGCCGGGCATAGCCCGCGATCGGCGCGCCGGCGTTGTGGAAGAGCTGGCGCAGATCGTCGAGGCCGTGGACATGATCGGCATGATCGTGCGTCCAGATCACCGCATCGATCTGGCCTACCCGGGCATCCAGCAATTGCGCGCGCAGATCAGGCGAGGTGTCGACCAGGATCGTGGTTGATGCCGTGTTAACCAGAATCGACACGCGCCGCCTGGCGTTGCGCGGCTCGGTGGGATCGCAAGCGCCCCAATCATTCCCGATCCGCGGAACGCCCGAGGACGTCCCGCAGCCGAGGATCGTCACCTTCACGCAGCGGCCTTAGTGAAGAGCGCCTGGAAATTGCGCGTGGTCGCCTCGCCCAGCGCTTCCGCGGTCGTACCGCGCAGGCCGGCGAGAAAGCGCGCGGTGTCGGCGACGAAGGCCGGCTCGCAGGTCTTTCCCCGGTGCGGGACGGGCGCGAGGAACGGCGAGTCGGTCTCGATCAGCAGCCGGTCCTCCGGGATGCGCGCGGCGGTCTCTTGCAGGTCCTTGGCGTTATTGAACGTCACGATGCCGGAGATGGAGATATAGAGGCCCAAATCCAATGCCTTGTCGGCGAAAGCTCCGCTCGCGGTGAAGCAGTGGATGACGCCGGTATAGGTGCCCTTCTCCATTTCGTCGGCGAGAATGTCCGCGGTGTCCTGCTCCGCATCGCGGGTGTGGACGATCAGCGGCAGTGCGGTTTCGCGGGCAGCGGCGATGTGGGAACGGAAGCTCGCCCGCTGACGGTCGCGGTCCGAATGATCGTAGTAATAATCCAGGCCGGTCTCGCCGATCGCGATCACTTTTGGGTGCGCGGCCTTCGTGACCAGCTTGCCGGTGTCGACGTCAGGATGCGCGTCGGCTTCGTGCGGATGGATGCCGATCGAGGCCCAGATGTCCGGATCGGTCGCGGCAGTGGCGACGATCGCGTCCCATTCGCTCTCGCGCGTCGAGATGTTGAGCATCGTGCCCACCCCCGCCGCCCGCGCCCGCGAGATGACGGCGGCCTGTTCCTCGACCAGGCCCTTGTAATTCAGGTGGCAGTGGCTGTCGGTGAGCATGTCGCTTAGCTGGCGGCTTCCGCCGGCAGTTCAAGACGCGGGAAGATCGGGCTCGGTGGCTGGAGCTGGGCGGAGTCGATCCAGTTGCGGTCCGCTAATTCGGCATAAACGCGGCCACTCGCGCCGAGCATGTCGAGTAATTTGTCGGCCGAAGCCGGAATGATCGGTCGGATTGCGATGGCCAAGTCGCGGATCGCGAGCACCAGCGTGCGAAGCACGGCTTCCATCCGCTCGGGATCGGTCTTGCGGAGCGTCCAGGGCGCTTGGGCGTCGACATATTGATTGCAGGCGAACACGGCGCGCATCCAGGCTTCGCAGCCTTCGGACAATGCGAGCCGCTCGAACGCCTCGGGCAGTTCCTCGCGGGTTGCCTTGGCGACAATGGTCAGCAGCTCGGCATCGGCAGGTTCGGGTCGCCCCTCGCCCGGCACGTGTCCGACATTCTTGGCGATAAAGCTCAGCACGCGCTGGGCGAGATTGCCGAAGCTGTTGGCGAGATCGGCGTTGGCGCGGGTGACGATCGCCTCGTCCGAATAGCTGCCGTCCTGCCCGAACACGACTTCGCGGAGCAGAAAATAGCGAAGCGCATCGACGCCATAGCGTTCGGCAAGCTCCATCGGATCGACGACGTTGCCCGTCGACTTCGACATCTTTTCGCCGCGGTGAAGCAGGAAACCGTGCGCGAACACGCGCTTCGGCAACGCAATGCCTGCCGACATCAGGAAGGCCGGCCAATAGACGGTGTGGAAGCGGGTGATGTCCTTGCCGATGATGTGGAAGGTCGCCGGCCAGTAATTCATCGCACCGGGATAGCCGACGCCGGTGATGTACGAGGTCAGCGCATCGACCCAGACGTACATGACATGGCCGTCGGCGCCGGGCACCTTGACGCCCCAATCGAAGCTGGTGCGCGACACCGACAGGTCGGCGAGCCCGCCTTCGACGAAACGCAGCACCTCGTTGCGTCGGCTTTCCGGGCGGATGAAGTTCGGGTTTGAGGCATAATGGTCCAGCAACGGCTGCTGGTATTTGGACAGGCGGAAGAACCAGGTTTCTTCGACGGTCCATTCGACGGGCGTGCCCTGGGGCGAGAGGTTTGCGCCCCCTTCCCCTTCGATCAGTTCCTTCTCGTCGTAGAAGGCCTCGTCGCGGACGGAGTACCAGCCTTCGTAGCGGCCGAGATACAGGTCGCCATTCGCTTCCATCGCCTGCCAGATCGCCCGGCTGGCTTCGTGGTGCGCGGGCTCGGTCGTGCGGATGAAGCGGTCATAGGAGATGTTCAGAACGCGATCCATCTCCTGGAAATATCCGGACATTTCGTCGGCAAGGGCTTTCGTCTCGACGCCGCGGTCGCGGGCCGTCTGGGCCATTTTCAGGCCGTGCTCGTCGGTGCCGGTCAGGAAGAAGGTGTCGCGGCCCATCATCCGCTGGAAGCGGGCGATCGCATCGGTCGCGATCGCTTCATAGGCATGGCCGATATGCGGGCGGCCGTTCGGATACGCGATGGCGGTGGTGATGTAGAAAGGTTCGGCCATGCCTCGCCTTTAGCGGGTCAGTCCTTCGCGGCAAGCGCGGCCACGTAAGAGCCGAGCTGGAAGACCGTCGCCTGCTGGTCGAGCGACAGGCCGATCGCGCTGCCGGCAAGGTCGCGGGCCTTGGCCCAGAGATCGAGCGCGCGATCGAGCGCTTCTCCCCTGAGGCCGCGCGCCTGGCCAGCGATGAAGGCGGGCGCGCGTTCGAGAAACGCCTCGTAGCGCGGCTGAGCGGCCTTGAGCGCGAGCGATTTGGCGAGCGCGGCGCGCGTGGCGTTCGATGGATCGCCGGTGCGCGCCAGCGTCTCCAGCGCTTCCTGCAGCGCGCCGATGTCGAGCCCGGCGAAGCGCAGCGCCTGGCCGGGGGCGCCCTCTCCTGCCCTGGCCAGCGCGTCGATCTCCCGCCCGTCCGCATCCGGCATCTCGCGGCGGAGCACGACGCGCATCTGCTCGTCGGAGAGCGGCGCAAAGCGCAGCAGCCGGCAGCGGGAGCGGATCGTCGGCAGCAGGCGGCCCGGCATGTGGCTAACCAGGAAGAACACGGTGCCCGAGGGCGGCTCCTCCAGGCTTTTGAGCAGCGCGTTGGCGGCGCTGCGCTCCATGTCGTCGGCGGCGTCGATCACGATCGCGCGGCGCGGCGACATCGACGGCACCATCGACAGCAGCGGATCGAGGTCGCGGATCTGCTTGATGCGGATGTTGCGCCCCGGTTGCGTGGTCGCGTCGCGCTTGTCTTCGGGCACGATCTCGCCCTTCGAATCCCACGGCACGCGCTCGACGAGCCGGAAGTCTGGATGGCTCTTGGCGGCGAACAGCCGGGCCATGCGATGCTCGGGATCGACGTCGAGCCCCTGCCCGCCTGGCGCCGGGCCGGCGGCCTCGGCGAGCAGGCGCAGGGCGGCGGCCTTGGCGAAGCTCGCCTTGCCGATTCCGCGCGGGCCGGTCAGCAGCCAGGCATGATGCAGTCGCTCCGAGCGCATCGCGCCCAGGAACGCCGCCGCCTGGGCATCATGGCCCAAAAGTGACGTCATGACAGCAGATCGGAGAGGGCGGCGAGCAGGCGTTCGGTGACGGCTTCCTCGTCACCGCTCGCATCGATGAGGCGGATGCGCGCGGGATCGTCGCGGGCGAAGTCGCGAAAGGCCTGCGCGACGGCGGCGTGGAATTTCGCGTCGCGGCCGCCGATCCGGTCAGGGCAGCCTTCATCGCGCGCATGGGCGCGCGCGGCGGCGTCCTCGTCGCTCAGCATCAGCACCAGCGTTCGGTCCGGCAACGCGCCGTCGCTGCCGATCTGGTGCAGGTTCTGGATTGCCGCGTCGCCAACCTCGCCCGCCACTCCCTGATAGGCGCGCGAGCTGTCGAGAAAGCGGTCGCACAACACCCAGCGGCCTGCTTCCAGCGCCGGCTCGATGGTCTTGGTGACGTGATCGGCGCGCGCGGCCGCGAACAGCAGCGCCTCGGCGCCGGGCGTCCAGCGATCGCCCGCTCCTTCCAGCAGGAGCTGGCGAATGGCCTCGGCGCCCGGGCTGCCGCCCGGCTCGCGCGTCAGCAGCACGTCGAGGCCCCGCGCGCGAAGCGCATCGGTCAGCCGCCCCGCCTGGGTTGATTTGCCGACGCCCTCGCCTCCCTCGAGGCTGATGAAGCAGCCCTGAGCCCGTCGAAGGGTCAAGCGAAGAAGGACTTGAGCGCGGCCCAGACGCGGCCAAAGAACCCGGCTTCCCCGACATCGCTTTCCGCCACCAGCGGCATGGTCTGCGGCGGCGTGTCGGGCGTCGAGACGACGAGATCGGCGATGTGCTGGCCCTTCTTGATCGGCGCCTTGATCGGCCCGTCATAGACGACCTTCACCTGGATGTTCGACGCCGCGCCGCCCGGCAGCGTCACCGCGAGGTTCCGCGGCGCGATCAGGCCGACCTGGTTTTCGCTGCCGAGCTGGACGTCGGCCGTTTCGACTTTGGCCCCCTGCTTGAACAGCGGCTTGGCCTGCCAGGCCCGGAAGCCCCATTCCATGAAGCGCACCGATTCGGAAATGCGCTGGTTGAAGCTGTCCAGCCCCGCGAGCACCATCACCAGCCGGCGGCCATTCTGTTCGGCCGAGCCGGTGAAGCCATAGCCGGCCTCGTCGGTATGTCCTGTCTTGAGGCCGTCCGCGCCGGCAACGCGGCCGAGCAGCGGATCGCGGTTCGCCTGGGTGATCGGGTCGCCGGCGCCCAGGGTCTTGCCCCAGGTGAAATTCGGCTTGCTATAATATTGCTTATAGAGCTGCGGATGGTTCTCGATCGTCGCCTTGGCGAGCTTGGCGAGGTCGCGCGCGGTCACATAGGTGACGCCATTGTCCGGCCAGCCGTTCGAGGTGCCGAAATGGCTTTCGGTCAGGCCGATGCGTTTGGCGGCGTCGTTCATGCGCTGGACGAACGCTTCCTCGGTGCCGGCAATGCCTTCCGCCAGCACGACGCAGGCATCGTTCCCCGACAGCGTGACGATGCCGTAGAGGAGATTTTCGACGGAGACCTGCTCGTTCGCCGATAGGAACATCGTGGAGCCGGCCGCGGGACCGTGCCATTTCTGCCAGGTTTCCGGCCGCACCGTGAACATCTGGTTCGGCTTCAGCTCGCCCTTCTTGATCATGTCGAACGCGACATAGACCGTCATCATCTTCGCCATCGATGCGGGCGGAATGCGCCGGTCGGCGTCCTTCGCATAGAGCTCCGCGCCCGACGACAGGTCGACCATATAGGCGATCGGCGCCGGCGTATCGAAAGGCGGGGCCGCGGCCATCGTGGGCGTCGCGAGTGCGATCAGGGACAGCGAACCGAACAGATAGGTTTTCATATGGGCAGGACTCACGATGGTTGCGCGACGGCGTCGGCCAGCAGCCCTACCGAAAGCGCGTAGAAATTGGAGCAGTTATAATCGAGGATCACGCGGTAATTGCCGGTGAGCAGATAGGCCTGCGCGCCGGGCCCGTCGGGTTCGAGCAAGGTGACCAGCTCGGTATCGCGCAGGCGCTGGCCGCCGGTCTGGACGACGCCGCGGGCACGCCACTCGGCCACCGTCAGCCAGCGCGTATGCCGGTCATGCACGCGCGGGCAGCGGGGTGACGTCACTTTGCCGGCAACGCTCGTGCGATCGAGATACGGCGGTGCGCTTGCCGGCACACCCCAAGGGCGGCCCGGGCGCCAGCCGGCATTGACGAAATAGTTGGCGATCGAGGCGAGCGCGTCGGCATCCGACGACCAGATATCCGCCTTGCCGTCGCCGTCGCCGTCGCGGGCGAGGCGCAGATAGACGCTCGGGAGGAACTGCGGATAGCCGGTCGCACCGGCCCAGCTTCCTTTCAGCTTTTCGCGCGGGACGCCGCGATCGATCATCTTGAAGGTGTCGATCAGCTCTTGCGTGAACAGATCGCGCCGGCGCCCATCATAGGCAAGGCTGGCGAGCGAGCGCGGCAGGTCGAAATTGCCCGTGTACGCGCCGTAGTTGGTTTCGTGGCCCCAGATCGCAACCATGATCTCTTCGGGAACGCCGGTCTGCGCCTCGACGCGCGACAGCAAGGGTCGGAGCGCCTGATACTTCGCGCGGCCGCGGGAAATGCGGGCGGAATCGACATGCTGGATGCGATAGGGCGCGAAGGCGGGGATCGAACTCGGGGTCGTCGTTCCCGGCGTGCCGCCCGGCTGCGCGCGATCGAGCTCCACCACGCGCGGGTTGAACGTCAGCGTCGGCAGCACGCTGTCGAGCGTCCGCGCTCTCACGCCTTGCATCAGGGCCTGCGCCCTCACCTGGCCCAGAAATGCCTGGAACCCTGCTTCATCCTGAGCCGCCGCCGGCGCGCCGATACCGAACGCCAGAGCGGCGGCGACCAATACGCTACGCATCGCCTACCCCTCTCGTTAACCCTAACTGCCATAGCGACGAACGCTTTCAAGAGAGTTTTCTTGTGCGTCCACAGCTTCCGCGCTTAAGCGGGCGCAAAGGAAGAGTGGCCGAGTGGTTTAAGGCACTGGTCTTGAAAACCAGCGACGGTGCAAGCCGTCCGTGGGTTCGAATCCCACCTCTTCCGCCATCCTGCTTCGCCCTGCCGTGCAACCTGCAGGCGGGTTGAGGACTTTAAGACCCGCATGATCCGCGTCGCCAGTTACAATATGCGCAAAGCGATCGGGACGGATCGGCGGCGCAATCCCGAGCGAGTGATCGAAGTGCTGTGCGAGATCGGCGCGGACGTGGTCGCCCTGCAGGAAGCGGATCGGCGGTTCGGCGAACGGATGAGCGCCCTTCCCGCCCATTTGCTCGAGGAACATAGTCCCTATCGCCCCGTGCCTTTGCCTCACCGCACCGGCGGCATCGGCTGGCACGGCAACGCGATCCTGGTGCATCGCGACGTCGAGATCGGAAGCTGCGAGGCGCTGCACATTCCGGCGCTGGAACCTCGCGGCGCGGTGCTGAGCGATATGAAAGTCGCCGGGGTGCCGCTGCGTGTCGTCGGCATGCACCTCGATCTTTCCGGCCTGTGGCGGCGCAGGCAGAGCCGCGCCATCCTGCACCGGGCCGATCAGGGTGAGCCCCTGCCGACGGTGATGATGGGCGACCTGAACGAATGGACCGCGCAAAGCGGCTGCCTGCGGGACTTCGGGCACCATTTCGCTTTCGCACCCACCGGGCGGAGCTTTCATGCGCGCCGGCCGGTGGCGGCGCTCGACCGGATTATGTTCCGGGGGCTCGAGCTTAAGGATTGCGGCGTGCATTGCTCGCCCAAGGCGCGCCAGGCGTCGGACCATCTGCCGATCTGGGCCGAGTTCGCCTCGACAGCTTGACCATTCTCGGTCACTCTTGATGGCGATGCGGGAGAAGGAACTTCGGCTTGCGCTGGTCTGCTATGGCGGGATCAGCCTTGCCGTCTATATGCACGGCATCACCAAGGAAGTGTGGCGCCTCGCCCGCGCCAGCCGAGCCTTTCAAGACGGGCGTTTCTGCACCGGCTCGCAGGAAATCTATCGCGAGCTGCTCGACCGCATCGAGACGCATGCGGGGCTGAAGCTCACCGTCTTTTCCGATATCATTGCGGGGGCGAGCGCGGGCGGCATCAATGGCATCTTTCTGGCGCAGGCAATCGCGACCGGTCAGTCGCTCGACCCCCTGACCGATCTGTGGCTGGAAGCGGCCGATGTCGAACGGCTGATCGACCCGAACGCGCGAGCGACTCGCCTGTCCAAGCTTTGGGCGATCCCCCTCGCAATGCTTGCCGATCGTGGCGGCGATGCGCTCGAAAGCGTCGATCCCGACACGCGGGCCGAAGTGCGGCGCAAACTCTCCGGGTTCGTGCGTGCGCGCTGGTTCGAACCGCCCTTTGGCGGCGAGGTCTTCACCGGACTGTTGCTGGATGCGTTGGAGGCGATGGAAGCTTCCGAAGCGGGGCCGCCGCTGCTGCCCGACGATCAGCCGCTCGACCTGTTCGTCACGCTGACCGATTTCCGCGGCCATCCGCAGAGACTGAAACTCAACAGCCCGCCTGAAGTCGTTGAAACAGAACATAGATTGACCGTCAGCTTTACCGATCGCGGCGGATCGGAGCGGAAGCTCGGCGATCCGGCCGAACTCGCCTTTGCGGCGCGGGGAACGGCAAGTTTTCCGGGGGCGTTTCCGCCGTTCACGGTCAAGGAGCTCGATGCCGTGCTCGCGGCACGGGGGATCGATTGGGCGGGACGCGAGGCCTTTCTTGCCCGCACCCTGCCCCGCCACGCCGCGGCGAACATGGCCGACACGGCCGTGCTGATCGACGGCTCGGTGTTGGCCAACGCGCCGTTCCGGCCGGCGATGGACGCCCTCAAGAACCGGTCGGCGCGTCGAGAGATCGATCGGCGCTTCGTCTATATCGATCCCAAGCCCGGCATTCGCAGCATAAGGCTTGGCGGCGCCAGCGGTGCTGAGGCGCCCGGCTTTTTCTCGACGATCCTGGGCGCGCTCACCGAAATCCCGCGCGAGCAGCCGATCCGCGACAATCTGGAGGCGCTGCAGGGCCGCTCCGGGCGGATCGCGCGGACGCGGCGCGTGATCGATGCGCTGAAGGACGAAGTCGAGGAAGCGATTACGCACCTTTTCGGGGGCACGTTCTTCCTCGACAGCCCGACGCCTGCGCGGATCGCCACGTGGCGGTCGCGGGCCCAGACCGAAGCCGCCCGGCGTGCGGGGCCGGCCTACGCGGCTTACGGGCATTTGAAAGTCTCAGGCATCGTCGAGGAACTCGCCGGACTTATCCGCCGCCTGACGCCGGGCGGCGTCGGCCCCAGCCGCACCCAGGCGCGCGAGGCGATCTGGACCGAACTCGCCCGGCGCGGCCTGGACCGGGTCAGCGCGCCGGGTGCTGGCGCGACCCCTCTCGCTATCGCCTTTTTCCGCGAGCACGATCTTGGCTTTCGGATCCGCCGGATGCGTTTTCTCGCGCGGCGGCTCGCGGCGGTTCAGGAAGCAAATGTCGAGCTCACGCGGGAATGCGAGGCGTTCGAACGCTGCATCTACGAAATTCTCGCTTTCTACCTGGAGCGGGAGGTCGCCAGTTTCTTCAGCGGCGAGGTGGTCGCGCTCGCCTGCAGCATAGACGATGAGCCCGGCGCAGCGATGGACGCGATCGGGGCAGCGCGGGACCTTAGGCGCATCGACGACGAGGCGGATCGGCTGCTGTCCGACGCGCTTGCCACGCTTCCCCGGGTCGAGCGCCGGGACATGCTGTTCGCCTATCTTGGTTTCGCGTTCTACGACCTTACGACCCTGTCGCTGATGGGTGCCGAAAGCGATGGCGAATTCGACCAGGTGAAAGTCGACCGCATCTCGCCGGACGACGCGACCAGCATCCGGGAAGGCGGTGCGGAAGCGACGTTGAAAGGCATCCGATTCAACAGCTTCGGAGCGTTCTTTAGCAGAGGCTATCGTGAGAACGACTATCTCTGGGGACGATTGCACGGCGCGGATCGGCTGATCGACATCGTACTTTCCAGTCTCCCCCCTCACCGCACCCTGCCGCCGGGCATGGCAGCGGAGCTGAAACGCCGGCTTTTCCGCGCGATTCTAGCGGAGGAAGAGCCGCGCCTGACCGCCGTGCCGTGGCTATTCGAACAATTGCACGCGGAGATCGGCTAGCCTTGAGCCGCATCACGCAATAAGGTCCGGCCATGTCCTTCCTGAAGACCCTCTTCTGGATCGTCGTGGCGGTGATCGTCGCGCTGTTCTGTTTCAACAACTGGACCGTCGTTGGCGTGAACCTGTGGAACGGGCTCATCCTGGAAACGAAACTGCCGGTTTTGCTCGGCTTCTTCTTCCTGCTTGGCCTGCTGCCGCCGCTCCTGCTCTGGCAGGCCGCCCGCTATCGGCTGCGCCGTCACGAGAGGATCGATGCGAGCCTGACGACTCCGCCTCTGTCCCCCGCGACCGAGCCGATGGGACCCGCCGGACCGATCACCACCGTTCCGCCAGGCGGCGCATGACCAGCCCGATCTACGTCGCGCTCGACACGCCGGACCTCGAGCGCGCCAAAACCCTTGCGACGCGCGTGAAAAACCACGTCGGCGGCATCAAGCTCGGCCTCGAATTCTTTGCGGCGAACGGGCGGTCGGGCGTGAAGGAGATGGCGCATCTCGGGCTGCCGATCTTCCTCGACCTGAAGCTGCACGACATCCCGAACACGGTCGCGAAGGCAGTGCAGGCGTTGCGCGACCTGGAACCCGCGGTGCTGACCGTGCACGCGGCCGGCGGACGCGCGATGATGGAGGATGCCAAGGCGGCCGCGCCGACCGGCACGAAAGTCGTCGGCGTGACGGTGCTCACTAGCCTCGACGAGGACGACCTGACCTCGATCGGCGTCCAGAGCGATCCGCACGCGCAGGTCGAGCGGCTCGCCACCTTGGCGCGCGAGGCAGGCCTTGACGGACTGGTCTGCTCCGGTGCCGAAGTGAAGGCGGCGAAGCGCTTATGGCCCGGCGGCTATTTCGTGGTGCCGGGCGTGCGGCCGGTGAACGGCGCCGCGGGCGACCAAAAGCGTGTGGTGACGCCACGCCAGGCGCTGAACGACGGCGCCTCGATTCTGGTCGTCGGCCGCCCGATAACCGGAGCGGAAGATCCGGACCTCGCGGCGCGGGCGATCGAAGCGACGTTATAGTGCGTCCCTCGACTTCGCGCGGGATGGACGCTTAAGGAGCAGATCGAGTCCCCCCGCCCGTCCATGCCGAGCGTAGTCGAGGCACGCACTGGCATACTGACTGATCGCTGATGCCCCGAGTCGCCGCCAAAATCTGTGGCCTGTCCACGCCCGAAACGCTCGACGCAGCGATCGCCGGCGGCGCGCGCCATGTCGGGCTCGTCTTTTTTCCGGCCAGTCCTCGCCATCTGACGTTCGAAAAGGCGGCAGGTTTGGCCCCGCGCGTGCCGGATCGCGTCGGCAAAGTCGGAGTCTTCGTCGATCCCGACGATGCCCTGTTGTCCGCCGCGATCGATGCGGGCCGGCTGGATGCGCTGCAACTCCACAAGGTTGGCCGCGAAAGGGCGGCGGCGATCGCGGCGCGGTTTCGGCTGCCGCTTTGGATCGCCGTCGCGATCCGTACCCGCGCCGATCTGGATCAGGCTCAAGGGTGGAAAGGCCTCGCCGAGCGCATCGTTTACGACGCCAAGACGCCAGAGGGCGCATTGCCGGGCGGCATGGGCCTGCGCTTCGACTGGAAGCTGCTCGATAGCTTCGCGCATCCGGCGCCTTGGGCGCTGTCGGGCGGGCTCTCACCCGAGAATGTTGCCGAGGCGGTCGGCGTGACGGGCGCGCGGATGGTGGACGTCTCTTCCGGCGTCGAGAGCGCGCCGGGCGTCAAGGATGTGGACAAGATCGCGCGCTTCCTCCAAGCGGTCGCCGCTTTATGACGCTCTCCAACTCGCTTCGCACCCAGCCCGACGAGCGCGGGCATTTCGGAGATTTCGGCGGCCGCTATGTCGCCGAGACGCTGATGCCGCTGATCCTGGAGCTGGAAGGCGCCTATCGCGCCGCCAAGGACGATCCGGCCTTCCAGGCCCAGTTCGACGACCTGCTGGAACATTATGTCGGCCGGCCGAGCCCGCTTTATTATGCCGAGCGGTTGACCGAGGCGTTGCGCGAAAGCGCGCCCGAGGGCTTTGGCCCCAAAATCTATTTCAAGCGCGACGAGCTGAATCACACCGGCGCGCACAAGATCAACAATTGCATCGGCCAGATCCTGCTGGCGATCCGCATGGGCAAGACCCGGATCATCGCCGAGACGGGCGCGGGCCAGCATGGCGTCGCGACGGCCACGGTGGCAGCGCGCTTCGGCCTGCCCTGCACCATCTATATGGGCGCGCGTGACGTCGAACGGCAGTCGCCCAATGTGTTCCGGATGAAGCTGCTCGGCGCCGAGGTGAAGCCAGTCACCAGCGGTGCGCAGACGCTCAAGGATGCGATGAACGAGGCGCTGCGCGACTGGGTCGCGAACGTCGACGACACGTTCTACATCATCGGGACGGCGGCGGGCCCCCACCCTTATCCGGAGCTGGTGCGCGACTTTCAGTCGGTGATCGGCCGCGAGGCGCGCGAACAGATTCTGCAGCGCGAAGGCCGCCTTCCCGATCTGCTGGTGGCAGCGATCGGCGGTGGATCGAACGCGATCGGCCTGTTCCATCCGTTCCTCGACGACGCCGACGTGGCGATGCTGGGGGTGGAGGCGGCCGGCAAGGGCCTCGACACCAGCGAGCATGCCGCGAGCCTGGCGGGCGGGCGCCCGGGGGTGCTCCACGGGAACAAGACGTTCCTGCTGCAGGACGAGGACGGGCAGATTACCGAGGCGCATTCTATCTCGGCGGGCCTCGACTATCCCGGCATCGGCCCGGAGCATAGCTGGCTGCACGAGATCGGCCGGGTGCAGTATGAAAGCGCGACCGACCGCGAGGCGCTCGATGCGTTCCAATTGCTGTGCCGCACCGAAGGCATCATCCCTGCCCTCGAACCTTCGCACGCGATTGCCGCTGTGGTTCGTAAGTCCAAGGAAATGAAGCGGGATCAGATCATCGTCGCGAACCTGTGCGGGCGCGGCGACAAGGACATCTTCACCGTCGCGGACGCGTTGGGAGTGGCGCTGTGAGCGACCGTTTGTCGGCAAGGTTCGCGCGCTGCCGGGATGAGCGGCGGGCGGCATTGGTCACCTTCGTGACGGGCGGCGACCCCTCGCCTGCGGCAACGCCAGCGATCCTTGACGCGCTGGTCGAAGGCGGCGCCGACATTATCGAGCTCGGCATGCCGTTCACCGACCCGATGGCGGACGGTCCGGCGATCCAGAAGGCGAATCTGCGCTCGTTGGGCGCGGGCACCACGACGCGCGACCTACTAGACATCGCGCGGGATTTCCGTGCGCGGCACGTCGACACGCCGCTGATCCTGATGGGCTATGCCAATCCGATGCTGTCGCGCGGCGCCGACTGGTTCGCACGCGAGGCGGCAGCGGCGGGTGTCGACGGTGTGATCTGCGTCGACATTCCGCCGGAGGAAGACGATGCGCTCGGCCCGGCGCTGCGGGCTGGGGGGCTGCATCTGATCCGCCTTGCGACGCCGACCACCGATGCGTCGCGCTTGCCCGCCGTGCTCGAAGGCGCATCGGGCTTTCTCTACTACGTGTCGGTCGCGGGCATTACCGGGCTGCAGCAGGCGGCGCAGACTTCGATCGAGACCGCCGTTGCGCGGCTGCGGTCGGGCACCGATCTGCCGGTTGCGGTCGGGTTCGGGGTGCGCAGCCCCGAACAGGCCGCAGCGATCGGCCGGGTCGCCGATGGCGTCGTCGTGGGCTCGGCGATCGTCGAGCTGGTCGGCTCGGAGGGCGCGAATGCTCCTCACGCCGTCCGTACCTTCGTTTCAGCGTTGGCCGGGGCACTGGCCGGCGCCCGTCAGGAGCATGCCGCATGAGTTGGCTCACGCGCGTCCGCAACGCCATCGCGTCCGTCACCCAGAAGGAGACGGCGGAAAATCTGTGGCACAAATGCCCGAGCTGCGGGCAGATGATCTTCACCAAGGAATATGAGGAAAATCTGTCGGTCTGCCCGAGCTGCGAGCATCACGGACGCATCGGCGCGCGCAAGCGGTTCACCCAGATCTTCGACGACGGCCACTACACGCTGCTGCCACCGCCGCGCGTGCCGGAAGACCCGCTCAAGTTCCGCGACACCAAGAAATATCCTGACCGCATAAAGGCGGCACGCGCCGCCACCAACGAGCCGGATGCGCTGCTGAACGCGCGCGGCACGATCGTTGGCCATGAAACGATCGTCGGCGTGCAGGATTTCGCTTTTATGGGCGGATCGATGGGCGTCGGCGTCGGCGAGGCGTTCATCGTCGGCATCCGCGCCGCCATCGACGCGCGCCTGCCCTACATCATCTTCACCGCCGCGGGCGGCGCGCGAATGCAGGAAGGCATATTGTCGCTGATGCAGATGCCGCGCACCACGGCCGCCATCGCCGAGCTGAAGGAAGCCGGCCTGCCCTATATCGTCGTGCTGACCGACCCCACGACGGGCGGCGTGACGGCGAGCTATGCGATGCTCGGCGATATCCAGATCTCCGAGCCGGGCGCGTTGATCGGCTTTGCCGGCCAGCGTGTGATCGAGCAGACGATCCGCGAAAAGCTTCCCGAAGGCTTCCAGCGCGCCGAATATCTGCTGGAGCACGGCATGCTCGACATGGTCGTCCACCGCCGCGAACTGCGCGAGACGCTGGCGCGCGTGATCGACTATGTGATGCCGGAGCGGGCAGCCGCGTGACTTTCTCCCCTCCCGCTTGCGGGAGGGGCCGGGGGTGGGCCTTTCCTGAATGTCTCTGCCAGCGAATGGCCGTTCCCACTCCTAACCCCTCCCGCAAGCGGGAGGGGAATTGATGGACTTCGCCCGGTCGAGCGATCCCGCCGTTCAGCGTCAGCTCGACCGGCTCGCCGCCCTGTCGCCGGGGCGCGACATTCTGGGGCTGGAGCGGATCACGGCGCTGCTCGACCGGCTCGGCAACCCGGAGCTGCGGTTGCCGCCTGTGCTGCATGTCGCGGGCACCAACGGCAAGGGCTCGACCTGCGCATTCCTGCGCGCCGCGATCGAGGCAGCCGGGCTCACGGCGCATGTCTACACCAGCCCCCATCTGGTGCGGTTCAACGAGCGCATCCGCATCGCCGGCACTCTGATCGAGGACCAGGCGCTCGCCCCTCTGCTGGCTGAGGTGCTCGACGTCTCGGAAGACCTCAACGCCAGCTTCTTCGAGGTTACGACGGCGGCGGCGTTCCTCGCCTTTGCGCGCACACCGGCGGACGCGTGCATCGTGGAGGTGGGGCTCGGCGGTCGGCTGGATGCGACCAACGTGATCCCCCAGCCCGCCGCTTGCGGCATCGCCGCTCTGGGCATCGATCATCAGTCGTTTTTGGGCGAGAGTTTGGGGGAGATTGCGGGAGAGAAGGCCGGGATCGCGCGTGCGGGCGTGCCGCTGGTCACGCTTGCCTATCCCGACGAGGCGGAACGGACCATCGAGGCTGCCATCGCGGCGAGCGGCGCCGTGCGTCTGAAGCTCGGCGAGGCATGGTCCGTCGAAGGGCAGACCTACCGCGATCAGTTCGGATCGCTCGAGCTTCCTTCCCCCACACTTCCGGGCCAGCACCAATTGCTCAATGCCGGCCTGGCGATTGCAATGCTGCGGCACCAATCCGACATTGTCGTTCCCGAGCGCGCGCTGCTGGAGGGCATCAGCACTGCGCGATGGCCGGCGCGGCTGCAGCGGCTCGCGCCGGGGCCGCTTGTCGGCGCGCGCGAGGTGTGGCTCGACGGCGGGCATAACGAGTCCGCCGCACAGGCCTTGGCGGAAGCGCTGGCGGATCGTCCCAGGCTGCACCTTATCCTGGGCATGCTCGCCAACAAGGATGCCGCGACGTTCCTCCGCGTGCTCGCACCGGTGGTGCGTTCCGTCAGCGCCGTCCCGATCGCGGACCATGACCATCACGCGCCTGAGGCGCTGATCGAAATCGCGCGCGGTCTCGGACTCGATGCCCACGCCTGCCCCGACGTGCCGGCTGCCTTGCGTGATCTCGATGGCCCCATGCTGATCGCGGGCTCGCTCTATCTCGCCGGCACCGTGCTGGCGCTGAACGGCGAAGCGCCTCAGTAGAGTTCGGCGCCGTCTTCCAGCAGCTCGGCGTAGCGATCGAAGCAGCGTTCGGCGCAGCGCATCCGGATCAGCGCCCCTTCCGCGATCGCGCGGGCGCGGCGCGGGTCTTCTGCGACCAGCGGCTTCAGCGCATTCTCGTTCCAGGTCGCGCTGTGCTTGACGTCGATCTTGCTGTGGAGATCGTAATAAAGCCGCTCGCGCTGGCCGTAGCCGAGGCGCTTCAGGCCCGCCGAGACATGCTCGCAGCGCCACGGCGCGGTCAGTTCGACGACGCCCAGCGCGCCGACCGAGAGCCATGTGTAGCGCCGTGTCGTCGCCATCGCCGTCATCGCGTTGGCGAGCGCAAGGCTCTCCCAGACCGTCGTGTCGATCTGTGGCGCGATGCGCATCGTTTCGACCAGCTCGCGCAGTAGTAGCGTGTGGATGCCGCGATGTTGGCCGCGGCCCATTTCGTCCCAGTAATTCTCGGCCAGTTCCAGCTTGGGACCGAGCGGCAGCTTGACCTGCGTGTAGGCGACGAGATCGTCGAAGCCCGCCTCGCCCGCCGCTTCCTGGGTGAGGAACCAGCGCATCTGACCTTCGGTCGCGGTCTCCGCCAGCCAGGCGAAAAGCGGGTGGTTCTGGCCGGGTCCGGTTCGGTTCAGTTGCTCGAACCAGGCGACGAAGGCGTCGGGCCCTTCCGGCACCGCAGCCAGGTCGTCGGCAACTTCGGCGCGGAGCTCGTCAAGAAACGCGCCTTCGAGGCGGAGCATCTGCATGTTCCGTTCAAAGTCGCGGCGCCAATCGGTATCGGGGAACGCCGGTGCAAGGCGTTCCCTGTTCCATTTTGCCAATGTCCGTTGGAAGGCGTTATTCAGGAACTGCGGCGACGAGGCCGCAACAAGTTTTGTTGCCACTTAAGGGATGCTCCGAAGAGAAAGTCTTTGGAAGCAGAACACCTTGGCAACGAGTCGGGTTCCAATCAGCCCTCTTGTTCGGCCGCACTCGTCCGGCGCGCTTCGGCCGACACGCGCAGCCATTCGATGATGACGAAGGTCACCGCGATCAGCGCTGTCGCCGCCGTCCAGCGAAATACCGGCGCATAGCCATAGACGTCGAAAGCCTCACCCACCGCTCCACGGCCAAGCGTGCCGACCAACGACAGCAGGGACGAGAGCAGCGCGTATTGGATCGCGCCGTATTTCTTGCTGACGATGCTGGAAACGTAAGCGACGAATGCCGTTAGAGCGAGGCCGGTCGCGATGTTCTCATAGCAGATCGCCAGCAGCAGCCGCATCATTCGCTCGTCACTGCCGAAGGCCTGGGCGAGCGCGTCGAGCCGCAGGGCATGCGCGAAAGCGTCGATCATCGGCGCGCCCTCCGCCAGGTCGGCATAAAGGAAGTTACCCAGCGGCGGCAGCACTGCGCCGAGCAGAATGGTCGGAAAACGCCCGATCTTCGCGAACAGGAAACCGCCAAGGCTGATGCCCAGCATCGTCATGATGATGCCGAAGATCTTGGAGGCGAACGCCACCTCGTCCTTCGTGTATTTGAGGAAATCGAGATAGAATGGGTAAGCGAAGCTGGCCCAGATGTTGTAGCAGATCGCGTAGGTCAGGATGAACCCGATCGCGGCGAGCACCCCCCATCCCATGCGGCGTGAAAGCTCGGCCAGGGGATCGACCAGTGCCGAATAGAGATGGTTCATCACCGTCCGGCCCGCCCCCTGCGCGGGATCGTTCGCGCTGAGCACCTTGTCGGGGCGCGCCGCCAGCCGGTTGGCCAACGCCGCGACCGCCAGCGGCACGAAGACCGTGGCGACGATGATGAGCACCCCCCAGGTCTTGGTGAAGGCGGCGACGGACGGCGGCTCGGCGCCGGGGACCGCGGGCGCAAGCATCGACACGGCGAACGCGAGCAGGCGCAGGATCGCCCACAGCCAGCTTGCGCCCACCACCGCCAGCAGAGCGGCGCGCACGCCGGGCTTCAGCGCGCCGGGCTCGGCCAACGCGCCGTAAAGCGATTTCCTTTCCGGCCGCGGACTGTCCGGTGCCGTCAACGTGATCACCAGCAGACCGACGAATATGCCGGCCATGACCAGATAGACGTTCGGCCAGCTCATCCGCGCGGCCATGATCAATGCAATCGCCCCCCCAACAATGGACGCGGTGCGATAGCCGAATTGATAGATGGCAGAGAGCAATTCGACCGGCGATTCCTCGTCCGCCTGGTCGATGCGCCAGGCGTCGATCGCGATGTCGTGGCTGGCCGAGGCCAAAGCGGCGAGGAAGGCGACCAGCACGAAATTGCCGATTGCGGTTGCGGGATCGGTCAGCGCCAGAAGCGCCAGCGAGAGAGCGATGATCGCCTGGCAGAGAACGATCCAGCTCTTGCGCCGGCCGAGCCGCTCCAATCCCGGCAGCGGCAAACGATCGACGACCGGCGACCACAGGAACTTGAAAGAGTAAGCGAGCCCGATCCAGGAAAACACGCCGATCGTGGCGAGCTTGACGCCGACTTCGCCCAGCCACGCGGTCAGCGTGCCGACCAGCAGCGAAAACGGTAGCCCGGACGAGAAGCCGAATGCCAGCATGGTCGACGATTTGCGCGAGCGGAGCGCGATCTTCAGCAGCCGCCAGCCCTTGGGCTTCGGCTTCACCGGAGCGGCTTCGGGCGCTTCGTCTGAAACGGCAGCGGCCCCGCTCATGCGCGTCCACCCGATACAAAGGTAACGAAAGTCACGGCACGTGCATCGGCGACGTTCCGAAGCGAGGCAGCAGAAAGGACGATCCTCATGCTGCCATGCTGGCACAGGTGCGGGCCGGTAGGACAGCCCAAAAAGAAAGCGGCAGCGCCGAAGCGCCGCCGCTCCCTCCCCCCAATCAGGCGAAGGCGAAGCGCTGCTTGCGCGTGCGAAGCGCGGTGCCGGCAAGCCCGAAGCCGGCGATCATCATCGCCCAGACGGCCGGTTCCGGCACCGGCGGCGCCGCAACCAGGCTCGGATTGATATCGATCGTCTTCATGGCCGTGGGCGAGACCACCTGACGGCCGTTGACCCACACCGCCAGCGTCGACTGGTCGAAATGCCCCTTGAAGCCCGGACCGGTATAGAGATCGTAGCCGAACTCGCCGATCTCGAACGTGTAGCCGTTCACGCGGAGGTCGCCCGCTCCCTTGGCGTCGTCCATCGTCGAATAGTAATTGGCGAGCGGGTCGAGGCCGGCGTCGAAATCGACCGGCATGATGCTCGCGCCGAAATCGCCGGCCGAGGTCCAGGTGTAACCGTCGAGACGGAAATCGACCTTCTTGGACCCGAGATTTCCGAAGCTTGCCGCCAGCGCTTCGGCCAGCGTTTCGATCTTCATGAAGGTGAAGGTGGCGGTGATCGTATCGCCCTGCTCGATGCGCGACGTGGCGCCTGGCGCCGTGACGGCCGTATCGAACGTCGAATCGACGACCCCTTTGACCGTCGCCATGTAGGTCATCGCCCCTGCCGGAAACGAAACCCCCGCCAGCACGGCCGCTGCCACGAAACGCTTGAACATCACGCAACTCCCCTGAAACACGAGGCGGAAGTGACGCGGGGCGGCGCAGCGAACAAGGCTAATAAGAGGTTAACGCGGCTCGCGGCGCCTCTTAAGGATGATGTAGAGCGCGCCGGACCCGCCGTGGCGTTGGTGCGCGCCGCGCACGGCAGCGATGTCTGACGAGTGACGCGAGGCAGCGAGCCAGTCGCCCACCGCGGCGCGAATCATGCCGCGGCCGGAGCCGGGCGCGCGCGGCTTGCCGGTGACCAGCAGCAGGACGCGGGCTCCGCGTGAAATCGCCTGATCGAGGCCGGCATCGAGCGTGCGGTAGGCCGTGTCGAGCGTGTGGCCGTGGAGATCGACGGCGAGATCGGGCTGGACGAGGCCGCGGGAAAGACGCCGATCCCAGCTTCCGTCCAGGGTGTTTGAGGGAGGTTTTGTGCCCTGCCCGTCCATCCCGAGCGAAGTCGAGGGACGCACCGGCTTCGCTACTCGATCGGAGTGAAGGCGTGCCTCGACTTCGCTCGGCATGGACGGTTTTGGATTGGCCTCTGCAACTCCTGCGGGCCGCAGAGCCGTCCGTCCCGCCAGCGGCTCGACGCTGGCGATCACCCGCGCCCAGAGCGCGGCTTCCTCAGCGCCGAGCGGGCGCTCCGGCAACGGGGCCTCCCTGCGCCAACAAGCGGTCGATCGTGCCGAGAGGGAGGAGGAGCCAGGCGCGGCCGCGGGCGAACATGCCGCCGGCGATGCGCGCCGCTTCGTCGCCCGCGCCCCAGAAGGTGTCGAAGCGGTTCGGCCCCTTGATCGCGCCGCCGGTGTCCTGCGCGACCCAAAGGCCTTTCGCGTCGGAATTGTCGAGATCGAGGAACACGGGCGCGCCGAGCGGCGTGAAGCGCGGATCGGCCGCAACGGTGCCTCGCGGAGCGACCGGCAATCCCATTGCGCCGATTGGGCCTGGACCGGTGATCTCGCGGAAGAAGACGTAGCTGCGGTTTTCCCGCATGATCGCCTTTCCTTCCTCCGGATGCTCGTGGAGCCAGGCGACGATGCCTTGCATGCTGGTCTGGCCGGGGGCGAGCAAGCCGCGCTGCTTCATCAGCGCGCCGATGCCGGTGTAATCATAGCCGTTCTGGCCGGCATAGCCGATCCGCATCACGCTGCCGTCAGGGAAACGCAGCCGGCCCGAACCCTGGATCTGCAGGAAAAACAGCGCGACCGGATCGACCGCCCAGGCCAATTCAAGCCCGCGCCCGGCCAGTGCGCCCTCTTCGATCTCGGTGCGGTCGAGATAGGGCTGAAACTGCCCGTCGACGATGCGGCCGCGTTGCTTCTTCAGCGGGCAGGTCGCGGGATCTGCTGGCGGCGCGAGCGGATCGGCCTGGGGTGGGCAAACCGGCATCTGCTGCTCGACCACATCGTCGGGCATCCGGTAAACCGGTGCATAGCCCGGTTGCGGCTCGTGCGAGGCTGCGATTTCCGGCTCGTAATAGCCGGTCACCGTCGCGGCGCCCTCACCCACCTGCGCGGCTTCGAAGCCTGTCGCGAAGAAAGCGCGCGCGTCGGTTTCCGTCCTGGCGCGCTCGCAAACGGGCGACCAGTCGGCGGCGATGCCGGAGGGGTCCGACCGCCGCAGCAAGGACGGGCAACTCAGCCGGAAGGCGGTCAGCGCGCGGGCGGCCTGCTCGTCGCTGATCGCCAGCGACGCGGGGCCTCTCGTCACGCCGACGCTGAGCGCGTTGGCGGGCGGAGGCGTCGGCGTCGGAACGGGCGTGGGCGCCGGTAAAGGCCGCGGGCCAAGCGGCGGTTGCGGCTTGGGCACGCAAGCGGCTGCGAACAGCAGGGCCGCAATCGCGGCCGAGCGGCGGAAGCTCACGCGGCCTCGTCGGTTTCGACGAGCAGCCAGTTGGGATCGGACTCCTTCAGGTTGCGGCTGAAGGTCCAGCTATCGTTGGTCGCCACCGCGTCGGTGAGCGTGCCGGCAATGACATTGCCTTCCGCATCGCGCGTGACCGCCGCGATATCGGCAACGAAGTGAACCGTCACGAACGCCGTGCGGCCCTCAAGGCGCGCCGCTTCGATACGCGCGCTCTCGATCGAAACGAGGCGATTGTCGAGCGTGTGGCCCTCGGCCTTGCGGGCCTCGATCGCATCGTGGAACGCGTGGGCAACCTCGGGGCCGACCAGCCAGCCGAGTTCGTCACTATCGCCTTTCCAAAAGGCTTCGAGGATCATGCGATAGGCGGATTTCGCGCCGTCGAGGAAGCGAGCGACGTCGAAGCTCGAATCGGCGGACAGGATCGCGCGGACGCCGCTGGTGGCGCCCGGATCGATCACCGAATCGGCAGGAGCCGGCGTTTCGGCAACCGCCTCGGGAACGGCGCGGAGTTGCTGGACGGGAGCGAGCCGCTCTTCGGCCGGCTTCGGTGGCAGCGCCTGCTCATGGCCGCTCCGCTTGCCGAGCACCATGTAGAGTCGCAGCGCCAGAAACGCGGCAACCATCGCGAGCAGAACGATCCCGACCACCAAACCTCCGAAAGCTTATCCGGAGCAACATAGGCGCATGGCCTGTGCGATTCAAATGCTTGGGACGCGTTAACGATCCACCGCGGCATTGCGAGCGAAGGCGCTGCCTGCTAACCGCGCGCTCCGAGGGGCCGAGCGCCCGCAACATCATTCAAGAGAAGGTTCGATCGACATGGCAGAGGAAATGGGCGCTGAGGGTCAGGAGACGCTCGGCAACGGCGCGGACAACATGCCGCAGGTCGCGATCATTTCCCAATATGTGAAGGACCTGTCGTTCGAGAACCCGAACGCGCCGGCCGTCTACCAGTGGCAGGTGCAGCCGAACATCGACGTGCAATTCAACATCGCGATGAACAAGGCCGCCGACGACGTGTACGAGGTCGTGCTGAAGATCGACGTGCGCGCGCAGAGCGATCAGGGCACGGCCTTCGCGGTCGAGCTTTCCTATGCCGGGCTGTTCGGCATCCGCAACGTGCCGGAAGAGCAGATCCAGCCCTTCTGCTACGCCGAAGCGCCGCGCCTCGTCTTCCCGTTCGCCCGCCGCGTGCTGGCCGATGCGGTCCGCGACGGCGGCTTCCCGCCGCTGATGCTGGAGCCGATCGACTTTGCCGGCCTGTACATGCAGCAGGCCCAGCAGGCGGGTCAGCTCGCCCAGGGCGAACCGGCGGGCCAGGCCTGATCCGCGACCGGACCGTGACGAGGAAGCCATAGCGTGTCCCTCGTCAAATCCCTGAGTTCGGTCGGCGGGCTAACTTTGGTCAGTCGCGTGCTGGCGCTTGTCCGCGACACGCTGCAGGCGAGCTATGTCGGCGCTGGGTTTGCGTCGGACGCGTTCTTCGTCGCCTTCCGGTTGCCGAACATGTTCCGC
The DNA here is from genome assembly GCF_042678385.1 of Sphingomonas tabacisoli. Taxonomy (NCBI): domain Bacteria; kingdom Pseudomonadati; phylum Pseudomonadota; class Alphaproteobacteria; order Sphingomonadales; family Sphingomonadaceae; genus Sphingomonas; species Sphingomonas tabacisoli. The sequence goes on along the minus strand of NZ_JBHUDY010000001.1, from coordinate 1,691,031 downwards.
GCGCTGTTCGCGGAAGGGGCGTTTTCGGCCGCGTTCATCCCGCTGTTCAACCGCAAGGTCGGTGAGAGCGGCGAGCTAAGCGCGGGCCTGCGCTTTGCCGAACAGGCGCTGGCGGTGCTGTTCCCGGTGCTGGCGCTGTTCACGGCGCTGATGCTGATCGCGGCCTGGCCGGTGACCTGGGGACTTTCGGGCGGGTTCAAGAACCCGACGCACGAGCAATTCGCGTTCGCGGTCACGCTGTCGCGGATCACGATCCCCTATCTGATGCTGATCTCGCTCGCCTCGCTGCTCGGCGGGATACTGAACTCGCTCGACCGTTTCTGGGTGAATGCGGCGGCGCCGATCCTGCTCAACATCTCGATGATCGCGGCTTTGTGGTTCTTCCACGGCCACGACGCGTACGAGACTGCGCGCGCGCAGTCGATTTCTGTGACGGTCGGCGGCGCGCTGCAGCTCGGCTGGCTGATGCTCGCGTGCCGGCAAGCGGGCGTGAGCCTCAAGCTCAAGATGCCGAAGCTGGACGACGATGTGCGCCAGTTGATGAGGCTGATCCTGCCCGCCGCCGCCGGCGCGGGTGCGGTGCAGATCAATCTCGCCATATCGACCGCACTTGCCGGCGGCCTGCTCGACCCGGGCTCGATCTCTTATATCTATTATGCCGACCGGCTGAACCAATTGCCGCTGGGCCTGATCGGCATCGGGCTCGGCACGATCCTGCTGCCGACCGTCTCGCGCCTGCTCTCGACCGGCAAGGACGCCGAGGCGATGGACACCCAGAACCGCGGCATCGAGCTCGCGCTGTTCCTGACCCTGCCGGCGACCGTCGCGTTCATCTTCGCCTCGGCGCCGATCGTGCGTGGGCTGTTCGAGCATGGCCGCTTTGCCGCCGAGGACACGATCCGCTGCGCCTGGGCCCTTTCCGCCTTCTCGATCGGCCTGCCCTCCTATGTGCTGGTGAAGGTGCTGACCCCCGGCTTCTACGCGCGGGCGGACACCAAAACGCCGGTCAAGTTCGCGACCATTTCGGTCGGCGTGAACCTGGTCGGCAATTTGATCCTGATCCCGACCTTGGGCCGGTTCGGCTTCGGCCATGTCGGGCCGCCGCTCGCGACGGCGGTCGCCTCGTGCCTCAACACCTGGATGCTCTATCACGAGCTCAAGAAGCGCGGGCATTTCCACGCCGATGCGCGGCTGAAGAGGCGCCTCCCCCGGCTGGCGCTGGCCGCGCTGATCATGGGCGGGGCGCTGTGGCTGCTGGCCCCGATCGCCTGGCCGTATCTGACCGGGCACATCCTGCGCCGCGCGGTCGCGCTGGCGGTGCTGACCGGTGGCGGCGCGGCCGTCTATGCAATTGCCTGCTTCCTGACCGGCGCGTTCCGGGTTAGCGACCTGCGCACGCTGCTCACCCGCCGCGCCGCCACACAGAAATAGGACCGACATGCGTATCGTTTCCGGCATCCAGCCGACCGGCAATCTCCACCTCGGCAATTATCTCGGTGCGATCCGCAACTGGGTGCGGATGCAGGACGAGAATGCGGCCGCGGGCGGCGACATGCTGTTCTTCCTCGCTGACCTTCACGCGATCACGGTCTATAACAAGCCGGAAGATCTGGCGGCGAACACCCGCGAGATGGCGGCGGCCCTGATCGCGGCGGGCGTCGATCCGGACAAGGCGTTGCTGTTCAATCAGGCGCGGGTGCCGGCGCATGCCGAGCTGGCCTGGCTGCTGTTCTGCACCGCCCGCATCGGCTGGCTGAACCGGATGACGCAGTTCAAGGAAAAGTCCGGCAAGAACCGCGAAGGCGCGAGCGTGGGCCTTTACGCCTATCCGGTGCTGCAGGCGGCCGACGTGCTGCTCTACGAGACCACGCACGTGCCGGTGGGCGAGGACCAGAAACAGCATCTGGAGTTGGCGCGCGACATCGCGGCCAAGTTCAACACCGATTTCGATACCGAGCTGTTCGTGCTGCCCGACCCGATCATCCCGCCGGCCGCGGCGCGGATCATGTCGTTGCGCGACGGCACGGCGAAAATGTCCAAATCCGATCCGTCGGACATGAGCCGGATCAACCTGATCGATAGCGACGACGACATCGCGCAGAAGATTAGGAAGGCTAAAACCGACCCCGAGCCGCTGCCCGACAATGCGGCGGAGCTCGACGGACGGCCCGAGGCGAAAAACCTGGTCGCGATCTATGCGGCGCTGAGCGACGAGAGCGTCGAAGCGGTGCTGGCGCGGTTTGCCGGCCACGGCTTCGGCGCGTTCAAGCCGGCGCTGGCTGAGCGGCTGGTCGAGACACTGCGGCCGATCCGGCTGCGGTTCCTCGATCTGAAGCACCATCACGCGGCGATCGATCGAGTGCTGGAGCGCGGGGCTGAGGCGGCGCGAAAGCTGGCCGCGCCGGTGCTGGACGGAGCCTATAAGGCATTGGGCTTGCAACGCTGAACCGTGCCCGATGCGCGTTCAACCGCCGTTCAGTGACAAGGCGTAACAATCGGGATAGGCTGATTCCAGCCCGATCCGAACGAGGTCATTTCGGCATGTCGCTGCCCAAGAAAATCATCACGGCCTTCGCGCCGCTTTCCCTAATCGCACTCGGCGCCTGTGCGCAGGGTTTCGATGCCCGCGTGTCGCGCTTCCAGGCTTTGCCGCCACCGGCGCAAGGTCAGACGTTCTTCGTTCAGGCCCGCAACCCGGCGCTGCAAGGCGGCATCGAGTTCGGCAGCTATGCCCAACTCGTCGCCCAGCGGCTGGAGCAATTCGGCTATCGCCAGGCCACCGACCCACGCGGCGCCAACCTGGTCGTGTCGCTCGATTACGATGTCGACCATGGCCATGACCGGATCGAGACGATTCCGGGCTGGAACAGCTATGGCGGTTTCGGTGGCTGGGGTTGGGGCGGTGGTTTCGGCCGGCCCTATTTCGGTCGACTCGGCTGGCGCGGCGGCTGGTACGATCCGTGGCTATGGGGCTGCGGCATCGGCTGCGGCGACGAGATCCGCAGCTACACCGTCTATCAAAGCCAGCTCCGCATGGAGATCGACAGCACTGCCGACAACAAGCGCCTGTTCGAAGGCACCGCCAAGGCGCTCTCCCGCAGCGACAACCTGCCCTATCTGGTGCCGAACCTGATCGAAGCGATGTTCACCGGCTTCCCGGGCAATTCGGGCGAGACGGTGCGGATCACGGTGCCGCCCCCGCCGAAGCGGCGCTCTTAATCACATTCCCTCTCCCCTTTTGGGGAGAGGGCGACTCGTGCTTGCGAGCGCGAGCGGGGAGAGGGGCTTTTGGTACGGCGCCCAAGACCCTCTCCCCGCTCAGCCCTGCAGGGCTGAGTCGCCCTCTCCCGCGGAGCGGGAGAGGGTTGTTCTTACGCCTCCAACTGGCGGATCAGCGTGCGCACGTCGGCGTCGAGATCGGCGTCCTCGCCGCGCAGCCGTTCGATCTGCTTCACCGCATGGATCACCGTGGTGTGGTCGCGGCCGCCGAAGCGCCGGCCGATTTCCGGCAGCGAGCGCGGCGTCAGGCGCTTGGCCAGATACATGGCGATCTGGCGCGGGCGGGCGACGGCGCGGGCGCGGCGGGCGGAGACCATCTCAGCCTGACGCATGCCATAGTGCGCCGAGACCGCACGCTGGATCTCGTCGATCGTGATGCGGCGCGTGGAGGCGTTCAGCATTTCGCCGAGCACTTCCTGAGCGAACGCAAGGTCGATCGCGCGGTCGTTGAGCAGCGCATAGGCCGTCAATCGGTTGAGCGCGCCTTCAAGTTCCCGAACGCTGGTCTGAATGCGCGCCGCCAACAGTTCGGCGACGGCTTCGGGCATTTGAACGTCCTGCATGCCCGCCAGCTTCGCTTTCACGATCTTCAAGCGCAGTGCGAACGTCGCCGGCTTGATGTCGACGACGAGGCCGCTGGCGAGCCGCGACAGGATGCGGCTTTCGACGCCGTCGAGCGCCTGGGGCGCACGGTCGGCGCTGATCACGACCTTCTTGCCGGCGCCGGTCAGCTCGTTCAGCGTGTGCAGGAACTCTTCCTGGGTCGAGCCCTTGCCGGCGATGAACTGCACGTCGTCGATCATCAGCAGATCGGCCGAACGCAGCCGCTGCTTGAACGCCAGCGTGTCCTTGTCGCGCATCGCCGAGACGAACTCGACCATGAAGCGCTCGGCGGACATGAACAGAATCGTCGCGCCCGGCACGCGCGCCCGGTAGGCTGCTCCGATCGCATTCATCAGGTGGGTTTTGCCCTGCCCCGTCGCCGAATGGATGAACAGCGGCGAAAAGCGCAGCTCGCCCGAAGCCAGCGCCTTGGCGGCGTTGCAGGCGACACGATTCTCGTCATCGACGACGAAGCGATCGAAGGTCTGTCGGGCATCGAAGCCCGGCACCGGCGGCGCGGCCGGCGCGGCGTCCTGTTCGTCCGCGGTATAGATGCGGGTGACGACTTCGCTCGGCGCGACCTCGATCCGGATTTCGCGAATCGCAGGAATTTGCGCGCGCCAGGCCAGCAGCAGCCGGTCGGCATAATGCGCGCGCACCCAATTCGCATGAAACTCGGTCGGCAGGGTCAGGCGAATCACGTCGCCCTTGTCGCTCATCCCCGCCAGCATGATCGGCTTCAGCCAATGATCGAACAGCCGCGCGCCACAGTCGCGCTTCAGCCCCTCGCGGATACCCGCCCAGGCGACCGACACCTGTTCTCCGCGATCCATAAACCTCTCACGCACCAACATTGGACCCACGATTGCCCCTCCTTCGCTCTACGGGCCCCCCGGCCGCCAGCGTGTGTCGGACACGAGTTTCCCCACGGCCGAATCCAACGAGAATCGGCGGGGAATACTCACTCGCGACGTGATCCCGGCACAGCGATTCGAGCGCCGGGAATCGATTTGTAGGGCCGGTTTCAGGAGTCGATCAAGTGCCGGTTTTTCGCGAAACTGAAATAAATCAGGTTGACGCGCATTTCCGCCATTTCCGCTCAGAGCGATGGTAAGCTGATGATTTAAATAGATAATCTCTGCTTACACGGCTGTGCAGGAGAACGAATCATGGATTGTCCGTCACTTGTTCGTAACGGTTGCGACACAATCGAAAAAGCCCGCCGGCAGAGCTGCCGACGGGCGTCGTTCGCATATTGATCGAGATGAGAAGCGAGCGCTCAGGCGAGCGCAGTCACGCGCTTCGTCAGGCGCGCGAATTTCCGCGCCGCGGTGTTCTTGTGAAGCACGCCCTTGGCCACGCCGCGCGCCAGTTCCGGCTGAACCGCCGCGATCGCCGCCGAAGCTGCCGCCTTGTCACCCGACTCGATCGCCGCTTCGACCTTCTTCACGAAAGTGCGGATGCGGCTGACGCGGGCGTTGTTGATCTCCGCGCGACGGGTGTTGCGACGGATGCGCTTCTTGGCTTGCGGCGTATTCGCCATTGAGAGTCCTCGAAAAGATAAGCGTGAAAATAAGAGGGGCGCGACACGAGCCACGCCCCGGAGCGGCGGCCCATAACCGAGAGCCGCCACAGGGTCAACCGTCAGTCCGGAATGGTCAGCCGCTCGAACCGCGCGAGGTGGTGATCGACGCTGCCGAACTGGCCCTCGATCATCGTCGCGCGCTTGAAATAATGGCCGATCGCCAGTTCGTCGGTGATGCCGATGCCGCCATGGATCTGGACGGCGCTCTGACCGGTGAACTTCAGCCCCTTGCCGACTTTCGCCTTGGCCTGGCTGACCGCGGCCATTCGCTCGGCGTCCGGCAGGTCCAGCTTCAGCGTCGCCATCAAGGTCATTGAAGCGGACTGTTCTACTTCCATGAACATGTCCACCATCCGGTGCTGCAGCACCTGGAAGTCGGAGATGGCGCGGCCGAATTGCTTGCGCTGCTTGGCATAGTCCATTGTGCCCGCGTGGAGCCGGCGCATCACGCCCGTGCCCTCGGCGCAGACCGCGACCGTCGCCTCGTCGACGATCTTCTCGATCAGCGGCAGCGCCCCGCCCTCGTCGCCCAGCAAGGCGTCGCCCGGAACGGAGGCGTTCTCGAAATAGATTTCGGACGCGCGGAATCCGTCAACGGTCGGATAGTCGCGGCGGACGATGCCGGGGGCGTTCGCTTCGATCAGGAAGAGCGAGACGCCCTCCTTGTCGCGCATGCCGCCGCCGGTCCGGGCCGTGACCAGCAAGTGCGTCGCCCAGGGCGCGGCATAGACCACCGCCTTGTGGCCGTTCAGCACCCAGCCTCCCCCGTCGCGCCTGGCAGTGGTGCGGAGATTGTTAAGCTCATAGCGGCCCTGCGGCTCGGCATAGGCGAAGGCGATGATTGCATCGCCGCCGATGATCGCCGGGATCAGCGCATCGGCCTGAGCCCCGCCGACCGCCTTCAGCGCGCCGCCGCCGATGACGACGGTCTGGAGGTAAGGCTCGATCGCGATCGCCTCGCCCAATTGCTCCATCACGATCAGATTCTCGACCGCGCCGCCGCCAAGGCCGCCCTGCTCCTCGCCGAACGGCGCGCCGAGGATGCCGAGCTCGGTCGCAAGTGCCCGCCAGATGCCAGGATCGCGGCCGGCATCGGAGGCGACCATCTTGCGGCGGGTTTCGAAATCATAAGTGTCGGCCAGAAAGCGCGCGAGCGTGTCGCGCAGCATCTGCTGCGTCTCGTTGTACGTGAAGTTCACCGGTTCCTCCCCTGCCCGGCCTCAGAGGCCGAGCACCATCTTCGCGATGATGTTGCGCTGGATTTCGTTCGAGCCGCCATAGATGCTGGTCTTGCGGCCGTTGAAATAGGTCGGCGCGGCGCGGTGGGCGTAGTCGGGCCCGATCGGATGCTCGTTGTCGCCTTCGCCGAAGCCGCGGAAATAGGGCGCGCCGTAATGACCGACGGCTTCCAGCGCGAGCTCGGTGATGCGCTGCTGGATCTCGGTGCCCTTGATCTTGAGCAGCGACGATTCGGGGCCCGGTCCACGCCCCGAAGCTTCCGATGCGAGCGTGCGCAGCTCGGTATATTCGAGCGCGGTGAGGTCGATCTCCAGCTCGGCCACCTTGCGCTTGAAGAAGGGATTGGCGAGCAACGGGCGGTCGCCGTCCATTTCGGTCCGCGCGATATTCTTGATCCGCTCGACGCCGCGCTTCGAACGCGCGACACCCGCGATCCCAGTGCGTTCGTGGGCGAGCAGGAACTTGGCGCAAGTCCAGCCCTTGTTCTCTTCATAGATGCGCTGGTCGACGGGCACGCGCACGTCCTCCAGCCACACTTCGTTGACCTCGTGCTCGCCGCCCAAGGTGATGATCGGACGGACAGTGACGCCGGGCGACTTCATGTCGATCAGCAGGAAGCTGATGCCTTCCTGCGGCTTGGCGTCGGGATCGGTGCGAACAAGGAAGAAGCCCCAGTCCGCATGCTGCGCCATCGTCGTCCAGGTCTTTTGCCCGTTGACGACATAATGGCCGCCATCGCGGACCGCGCGGGTGCGTAAGCTGGCGAGGTCCGAGCCGGCACCCGGCTCCGAATAGCCCTGGCACCACCAATCCTCGCCCGACAGGATGCGCGGCAGGAAGCGCGCTTTCTGCTCGGGCGTGCCGAAGGTGTAGATAACCGGGCCGACCATGTTGATGCCGAAAGGCAGGATCGGGATCGTGTCGGCGCGGGCGAGCTCTTCAGACCAGATGAAACGCTGTGTCGTCGTCCAGCCGGGGCCGCCATATTCCTTCGGCCAGGCCGGGGCGATCCAGCCCTGCTTCGCCAGTGCGCGGTGCCAGCTCAGGAAATCTTCCTTGGAAAGCTCCTCGCCTTCCTCCTGCTTGCCGCGCAGGGCCTTCGGATAATTCTCGGCGATGAAGCGCCGCGCCTCTTCCCGGAACGCGATATCTTCGGGGCTGAACTCCAGGTCCATCTCACCTCTCCTTTGAGGCGGTGTTAGGCACAGTTTACGTTAACGGCAAGCGAGCGGAAACGGACGCTACGGCAGGCTAGAACTCCTGCGGCGGTTCCTCGTCCGGACCGGGCTCTTCCGGCGGCGGGGCGCGCGATTCGGAGCGCGGTGGCGGCGGCGAGTCGGAGGGAGTCGCCGACAGTCGCACGCCATCGCCGTCGGTGGAGATGCCGAACTGGACGGGGCCGACATCGATGCTGCCGTTGATGCCGTTTTCATCCACCTGGATCACAGGCTCGGGGTTTTCGACCGGCTCCGGCGCCTGGATCGCGGCGCCCGGGATCGCGTGGCTCATGAAGTCGCGCCAAGCGCGCGCGGGGGCTCCGCCGCCGGCGAGACCCGGCATCGGCTGATTGTCGTCGCGGCCGACCCAGACGCCGACCACCAGGTCGCCGGCAAAACCGACGAAAATCGCGTCGCGCGCGTCCTGGGTGGTTCCGGTCTTGCCGAACGCGTCGACCGCCAGCCGTGCGCCGCGGCCGGTCCCGCGCTGGACGGTCGCCGAGAGCAGGTCGAGCAGCATATCACGCTCGCGGCTCGACAGACGCTTCGGACGATTCCACAGCGATGCGATCCAGCCTTGCGGTTCTTTCGGCAAACCGTAGGCGCGCACGGGCAGGTTGTTGCCGGCGACGGCGGCATAGGCGGAAGTGAGCTCCAGCAGGGTCACGCCCGAGGTACCAAGCGCAAGGCTGGGCGTGTCGGCGAGCGGACTGGCGACGCCCAGGTCGCGGGCCGCCTGGATCACTGCCTTGCGCCCGACCTGCTCGGCGAGTCGCGCGGCGGCGACATTGCTCGACAGCGCGAAGGCCTGACGGAGCGTGATGCGGCCGCGATATTTCTTGTCGCTGTTGGTGGGCGTCCAGCCGTCGATCGTGACCGGCTTGTCGTCGATCATCGAATCCGGCGTCATGCCCGCGCGGATCGCGGCTAGATAGACGAACAGCTTGAACGTCGAGCCCGGTTGGCGCCGCGCCTGCGTTACGCGGTTGAACGGGCTGTCGGCATAATCGCGGCCGCCGACCATCGCGACCACGCGCCCGTCCGGCCGCATCGCGACCAACGCCATTTGCGCGCCGCGAATCGAGCCGCGCCGGATCGCCGCCTCCGCCAGCCGCTGCAGGCGGATGTCGAGCGTGGTCGGGATTTCCTGCTTCTCATAGACCGCGCCGGCCTGATCGCGCGCCGCGGGCATCACCCAGTCGGCGAAATAGGTGCCGGTCGGCATGTTCGATTCGCGCCGCACCTTGAGGCGCACCGGCGGCTCGGCCCGCGCCTGTTTCGCGCTAATGAAGCCGGCATCGGCCATCGCCTGCAACACCACCCTGCCCCGCGCGCGCGCGCCGTCAAGATTGCGGGTCGGAGCGAGCCGCGACGGCGCCTTGACCAACCCGGCGAGCATCGCGGCCTGGCCGACTGTCAGTTCCTCCGGTTCGCGGCTGAAATAGTGTCGGGCCGCGGCGCGGATGCCGTACACATTGTCGCCGAAATAAACGTTCGACAAATAGCGTTCGAGGATTTCCTGCTTGGTCAACCAGGCCTCGAGCCAGAAGGCGATCAGCACTTCGCGGCCCTTGCGGCCGAAACTGCGATCGTTCGACAGGAACACGCCCTTGGCGAGCTGCTGGGTGATGGTGGAGCCGCCCTCGCGCACGCCGCCGGCGGCCATGTTGCGCCAGGCCGCGCGGGCAATGCCGATCGGATCGACGCCCCAATGGCGGTAATAGCGCCGGTCCTCGATCGCGATGAACGCCTCGGGCACGTGCTTGGGCAGCTCGGCGAGCTTGACCGGCTGCGCGACGACGGCGCCCTTGCGCGCGATCGGGGTGCCGTCTTCTGCGACAAGGGTGATGCTGGGCGGCGCGATCGGCTGAAGCGAGCGGCTGAGCGGCGCCGTGATCGCGAGCCAGCCGATCAGCAGCATGAACACCGCGACGATGCCGGCCGCGACGTAGCGCTTCTTGATCCAGCGGCGGCGCGGCGGCGCGGATTCGTCCGCCTCGCCTTCCGGCGTCAGCGGCTCAAGGTCCGGCAGCGGCTCAAGCGCCTCCAGCCGAGGGTCCCAATCGTGATCGTACCGCATGCGCCCGTCGTTCACAGGAAAATCCTGGCGTGTCTTATGGCGCTACTACAGTGAATGAAGGCTGACGGGAAGGCCCTCCCGTCAGTCCCGACAGTTCAGCCGACGATTTCTTCCGGCTTGAAGAAGAAAGCGATCTCGGTCGCGGCGTTCTCGTCCGAATCGGAGCCGTGGACCGAGTTCGCCTCGATCGACTCGGCAAGTTCCTTGCGGATCGTGCCGGGCTCGGCGTTCGCCGGGTTGGTCGCGCCCATGACGTCGCGGTTGCGCTTCACGGCGTCCTCGCCTTCCAGCACCTGCACGACGACCGGGCCGGACATCATGAAGGTCACAAGGTCGTTGAAGAAGGGCCGCTCCCGGTGCACGCCGTAGAAGCCCTCGGCCTGCTCCTTCGTCATGCGGATGCGCTTCGAGGCGACGACGCGCAGGCCGGCCTCCTCCAGCATCTTGGTGACCGCGCCGGTCAGGTTGCGGCGAGTGGCGTCGGGTTTGATGATCGAAAAGGTGCGCGTGACGGCCATGGCCGAGAGGCTCCGTATATAATGGTTGTCGGAAAAAAGTGGGGGCGCGTTAGCGGGCGGGCGCGTCCGACGCAAGCGGGCGCCCGACGATCACGCCGGCGAGCAGCAGCGCGACGGCGATGGTGGCAGCGCCGGCCTGGATCAGCGAAGCGGTGAAGATGCCCGGGAATGCAGCGCCCGCCTGCGTGCCCAGCAGCGCGAACGCGACGCTGCTCGTGCGCCAGGTCAGCACGATGGCGGCTGCGACCGAAAGGCGCGGCAGCAGGAGCAGGAAGAACGGGATCAGCGCCATGTCGTAGGGGTGCAGCGGCGCGATGGCGTAGAGGCAAGCCAGGCCGACGACGCAGAGCCGCACGCCTGTTCGGTCCGAAGGCTCGCGACACAGCCAAAGCGCCAGTCCTGCCGCTGCGGCGACGCAGGCCAACGGCGACGGAGCCGAAAGACCCAGCATCGCCGCGGCAAAGGAAATACCCGTCAGCTCGCCCGGCCGATTCCAGGTGAGGTCCGCGTAGGCGCCGAGGTTTGCGAGGAAATGCTGCGCGCTTTCGACCGTGCCGCCGACGCCGAACGTCGCCAGCACGGGCAGACAGGCCGAGGCTGAGAGCGCAACAGCGATCAGCGCCGCGTGACGAGCTCCCGGCAACGTTAGCGTCAAAAGAAGGAAGAGCAGCCCGAACTGCGGTTTCAGCAGCAGCAAGCAGAGGCCGGCGATTTTCCGCTTTTCTCCGCCGAAGCGTAGCCCGTGAATCAAGAACGCGAAGCCGAGCAGCACCAACAGGCTGGTCTGGCCGAGATGCAGGGTGATGCGGGTCGCGTCCGCCGTCAGCAAGAGCGCCGCGAACAACAGATCGAGAGCCTCAATCGGCATTCGAGGCCGGACGGCATCGTGGAGCAGGATCGTGCCGGCGGCCAAGGCGCCGAGGTTCAGCAGCTTCCAGACGATCACCGCGGCCGTGTTGTCGAGCAGGCCCAGCGCGACTGATGGCGCCCACCATTGCGGCGGATAGGCCCAGAGCGCGGCGTTGGGCGCGATATAGGGCGCGCCGTGATCCGCGAACGCCGGGCCATAGGGATCGAGGCCAGCTGCCCACATCCGGCCCGCCGTCGTGAAATAGGCGAGATCGAACGGGTAATTGTCCGAGAAAGTCTGGAAGACCAGAGCAGCGGCCAGACCGACGATCACCGCCGCAACGAGGGCGCGCGAAAACCCGCCCTCGCCCAGAGGGACGGCCTTGCTGTTGGTCACTGCGCCGGTCACGGCCGCAGCCATGACCGGCACAGCTTGATATTTCGCTTAAATCTGTCGGGCCGTGGTGACGGTTAGCTGCGCCGTCGAACCGGAACGCTTACGCCGAATGGCGCCTCCTGCCGCCGCGAACCCGCCGATCATCAGCGCCCAGCTTGCCGGCTCAGGCACGCCTGCGACCGCCAGCGTTCCTGCGAAACCCAGCGAGCGCGCTCCGGACTGGCTGAGCCCCGGGATGGAAAACGAGCCATCGCCTTTCAAGATGATGTCGGGCAGGCTCGAGGTCAGCTTGCTGAAATGTCCCGAGAACGACAGCGGATTGGCCGGGTCGAGGAACACGCCCTCGTCCTGCGTTTCATAGATCGCCGTCCATTGCAGTCCGCGGCTGGTGTCGATCGAAAACACCGATGCGGGCGTGAACCTGTTGAACCACAGTCTGCCCGTGCCGTGAAACGGGTCGACCGGCTGCGTCGCCGGATCGTAGTTGAACGTGACGGTGACCGTATCGCCAAGTGCGAAGTTCGGGTCCGTGCCCGGGTTCTGCTGCTGCGTGACCGTTCCGACCAGCTTCAGCGTGGTCGGAGCCGCCATCGCGGGCGTAGCAAGCAGAGCGAATGCGACTGCAGCCAATTTCCCCATTTCCATTATGCGCTCCCTGTTCGCAGCCGCATCGCGCGCGGCTGCCTCGCGCACAACCCTCGGCCCGGGTTCCCGTTCCTGCGAAACCCGGGCGGAAGCTTCTGGGAAATATCAGCTTTCGAAATTATCCGCGACGAACTTGTCGAGCAGGCGCACGCCGTAGCCGGTAGCGCCCTTGTCCCAAAGCGCACCGGGCTTTTGCGACCAGACCATGCCGGCGATGTCGAGGTGCGCCCAGCGCACGCCGTCCTCGATATAGCGCTGCAGGAACTGCGCCGCGGTGACCGACCCTGCCTCGCGCGGGCCGACATTCTTCATGTCGGCGATCTGGCTGTCGATCAGCTTGTTGTAGGCGTCGCCAAGCGGCATCCGCCATAATTTGTCGCCCACTTCCTTGCCGGCTTTCATCAATTGGTCCGCCAACGAATCGTCGTTGGAGAAGATGCCGCCCTGTTCGTGCCCCAGGCTGATGATCATCGCGCCGGTCAGCGTCGCCAGATCGACGATGGTCTTCGGCTTGTAGGTGCGCTGCACCCAGGTGAGCGCGTCGCACAGCACCAGCCGCCCTTCGGCGTCGGTATTGAGAATCTCAATCGTCTGCCCGGACATGGAAGTGACGATGTCGCCCGGCCGCTGTGCGTTGCCGTCGGGCATGTTCTCGACCAGACCGCACACGCCGACGACATGCGCCTTCGCCTTGCGCCCGGCGAGCGCCTTCATCGCGCCCGCGACGGCGCCGGCTCCGCCCATGTCCCACTTCATGTCTTCCATGCCGGGGCCGGGCTTCAGCGAGATGCCGCCGGTGTCGAAGGTCACGCCCTTGCCGACAAAGGCGACCGGCTCTTTCTGCGCGCCGCCGCTGCCGTCCCAGCGCATGACCAGAAGCTGGCCTTCGCGCGCCGAGCCCTGGCTGACGCCCAGCAGCGCGCCCATGCCCAGCTTGCGCATCTCGTCCTCGCCCAGCACCGTAATCTCGACGCCGAGATCGGCAAGGTGGCGGCAGCGCTCGACGAAGCTCTCGGGATAGAGGACGTTGGGGGGCTCGGAGACCAGTTCGCGCGTCAGGCCGACGCCCTCGACGATCGCCCGCTGGCGATCCCAGCCGCTGCCATCCGCACCGACGATCACCACATCCTTCAGTGTCGGCGCCTGCTTCGGCGGTAGCTTGGTGCGATAGGTATCGATCCGCCAGCTGCGCAGCGCTGCGCCGGCCGCCAGCCGCGCCGCAGCCTCGGCGGACGCATTTGCCCCACTCAACTCGACTATCAGGTTTTCGGTGCCGGACGTCAGCAGCCGCGCTACCAGTGCGCCGCCAGCCTTTTCATAGTCTGCAGGCTCGCCCTTGCCGGTACCGACGATCAGCAGTCGACGAGTGGCGCCCTCCTCCTGCACGAAAAGCTCGACGATCGACCCCGCCTCTCCTTCGAAACGGCCGGCGCGCATGGCGTCGCGGGCGAGGCCGGCATAGGCGGACGGCAAGCCGGCAACCTCGCCGTTCTGCGGCGCCACCAGCGCCAGATCGTAGGAGCCCTGGGGGCGAGCAGCAGCAAAACGCACTTGCATGATGAATCCCGGATAAGAACGTGACTTGCCTTCGCCCTTAGGCTTCTCGGCGGCACGGGCAAGACCGGAACGATTTGCAGCGTGCGAGCTTGAGTGCGATAGGCGCCGCAAAGCAAAGCCAGACGGCGCAGCACTTTCAGGGTGGTTTGGGGTTAGCGTGAACGCGAAGCGGTTGATCTGGCTCACAAGTGTGGCCTGTTGCTGGTCCGCTGCGGCGAGCGCGCAGGACTTGCAGAACCGTCCGGTCGCGCCCCCGCCACCGCAAGCGAACCCCGCTCCGGCGCCTGCCGACCAGCAAGTCGTCGACTTTACCGCAGACCAGCTCGAATATTTCAATGAGACCGATACCGTGGTCGCGAGCGGTGACGTGCGGATGTTCCGCGAAGGCAATCGGCTGCGCGCGGCCAAGGTCACCTGGAACCGCAAGACCGGCGAAGTTCGCGCCGAAGGCAATGTCGCCGTCGCGAACCCACAAGGCGATGTCGCCTATGGGGATTCGGTGCAGCTCACCGACACGCTGCGCGATGGTGTGGTGCAGAACCTGCTGATCGTGCTCCAAAGCGGCGGGCGTCTCGCCGCCGACAAGGGCGCGCGGAGCGGCGACGTCTATACGCTCGACAACGCTGCCTACACCGCATGTTCGGTGGTCGACTCGAGCGGCTGTCCGAAGGAGCCGAGCTGGAAGATCACAGCGGTCAAGGTCGTCTACGACACCAAGAGGCAGCGCGTGTTCTATAAAGGCGCCCGGCTGCATTTGTTCGGCTTGCCGACATTGCCCCTGCCGCTGCTTTCGAACCCGACGGGCAATCAGGGCGGCAGCGGCGTGCTGGTGCCGGACATCAAGTTCAGCCGCGTAAACGGGCTCGAATTCGTCCTCCCCTATTATTTCCAGATCGCGCCCAATCGCGATCTGACGCTGACGCCGCACATCTACAGCGACGTGCTACCGGCGATCGAAGCGCAATATCGGGCGCTGACTAGCACGGGCGCCTATCAGATCAGCGGCATGATCACCGACAGCCGCAAGCAGCCGGCGACGATCAATCCGGGCACCACATCCGACCGCAGCCTGCGCGGCTATCTCGACGCCAGCGGGCGCTTCCAGCTCGATCCCAATTGGGACATTAGCGGCTCGATACGTCTCACGACCGACCGCACGTTCCTGCGCCGCTATGACATTTCACGCGACGATCGGTTGCGCTCGACGATCCGGGTACAGCGGATCGGCGACGACAGCTATTTCTCGGTGACCGGCTGGGCGACGCAGACGTTGCGGATCAACGATTCGCAAGGGCAGCAGCCGATCGCGGTTCCAGAGGTCGACTATCGCCGCCGTTTCAACGATCCTTTGCTCGGCGGCCGTGTCGAGGTGCAGCTCAACACGCTCGCCATTGGGCGCACGGATGGACAGGACACGCAGCGCGCCTTTGCGAGCTTCCGCTGGGACCTGAGGCGGCTCACGCCCTGGGGACAGGAAGTGACGTTCACGGCCTTTGGCCGCGGCGACGTCTATCATTCCGACGAGAATGCGCTGTCGCCGACGGTGCTCTATCGCGGCAATCCAGGCTGGCAGAGCCGTGCGATCGGCGCTCTGGCCGTCGATATCCGCTGGCCGCTGATCGGCTCCGTCGGCGACAGCGGCACCCAACGGATCACGCCGCGGCTGCAGTTCGTCGCGACGCCGCCGATCCGCAACCTTGCGATCCCAAACGAGGATGCGCGCGCGATCGAGCTTGAGGACTCAAACCTGTTCGCGCTGAATCGCTTCCCCGGCTACGACCGGTTCGAGGACGGCGCACGCGTCACTTACGGCGTCGACTATGGGCTGGCGCTGCCCGGCATCACTGTCGACGCGAATATCGGCCAGAGCTACCGGCTCTCCCGCCGGCCTGAGATTTTTCCGAACGGCGTCGGACTGTCCGGCAGGCTGTCCGATATCGTCGGCCGCACGACGGTACGGTTCCGCGACTTCGTCTCGGTCACGCACCGATACCGGATCGACAAGGACAGTTTTGCGCTCCGGCGCAATGAGATCGACGCGACGATCGGCTCGCGGCAGACCTATGTCCTGCTTGGCTATCTAAAACTCAATCGCGATATCGACACCTCGATCGAGGATTTGCGCGACCGCGAGGAGCTACGCGCCGGCGGCCGGGTGCAGATCGGCCGCTACTGGTCGGCATTCGGCTCCGCGATCATCGACCTGACCGACAAGAAGGAAGACCCGCTCTCGACCGCCGACGGCTTTCAACCGATTCGGCACCGCATCGGCATCGCCTATACCGACGACTGTCTGGACCTTGGCCTGACTTGGCGTCGGGATTACCAGAACACGGGTGACGCGCGGAAAGGCAATACTTTCCTGCTGAGGCTTTCATTCAAGAACCTGGGCCGCTAAGCCCCCGTTCAGCCGCCCGGAAGCAGTATGGCGTTATTCCCTTTTTGATGATCGGAATGGTCTAAATCGTGACGATTGCTCATTTCCGCCCGTTACGTTGGGCGTTGTTGCCGCTGGCGGCGCTGGGTTGCGCCGCGATTGCCCAGACCGACCCGGACGCCGGCAATGGCCTCAACATCCCCGCCGACGTCGTCGTGTTTGGCAAGAATGACCCGGCGCTCCGCAAGCCCACCGCGGTCGTCAACGGCGACATCATCACCCGCACCGACGTCGAGCAGCGGCTGGCGCTGATCGTCGCCGCGAACGGCGGCAAGGTGCCGGCCGAGGAGTTGGAGCGGCTGCGCAACCAAGTGCTCCGCAACCTGATCGACGAAGTGCTGGAGATCCAGGAAGCCAAGGGCAACAAGATCGACATCACCAAGCAGCAGATCGACGACAGCTTTGCCCGCGTCTCGCGCAACTTCAAGCGCACGCCGGAGCAGATGTCGGCGTATCTGAAGCAGATCGGCTCGTCGGACGAATCGCTGAAGCGCCAGATCGAAGGCGAGCTTGCCTGGAACCGCCTGTTGCAGCGCCGGGTCCAGCCGTTCGTCAATGTCAGCCAGGAAGAGGTGCAAGGCATCGTCGACCGGTTGAACGCGTCCAAGGGCGCGACCGAAGTCCATCTGGGCGAGATCTTCCTGTCCGCGACGCCAGAGACCAATGAGGCCGCCCTCGCCAACGCGCGCAAAATCATCGACGCGATCAAGCAGGGCGGATCGTTCGTCGCCTATGCGCGGCAATTCTCCGAAGCCTCGACGGCGGCGGTCGGCGGCGATCTCGGCTGGGTGCGGCCGGAGCAGCTTCCCGACGCGCTTGCGAACGAGGCGCGCAACATGAGCGTCGGCCAGCTTGCCGGCCCGATCCAGGTGCCCGGCGGCTATTCGATGATCTACCTGATGGACAAGCGTCAGGTGCTGACCGCCGATCCGCGCGACGCGGTACTGGCGCTGCGTCAGCTTGCCATCAGCTTCCCGGAAGGCACGACGCAGCAGCAGGCAACAGAGAAAGCGACGCAGTTCGCCAACGCCACCAAGACGATCGCCGGCTGCGGATCGGCGCAGAAAGTCGCGGAACAGCTTGGTGCGGAAATGGTCGACAACGATCAGGTCAAGATTCGCGATCTGCCGCCGCAGCTTCAGGAGATGATGGTCAACCTGCAGGTCGGTCAGGCCAGCCCGCCCTTTGGTTCGGCGCGGGAAGGCGTGCGTGTGCTGGTGATCTGCGGCCGCGACGATGCGCAGGCGGCTGCCGGCGCCAATGCCGAGACGATCATGGCACAGCTGGAGGAGCAGCGCGTCAACATGCGCGCGCGGCGGTATCTCCGCGACCTGCGCCGGGACGCGGTGGTTGACTATCGCTGACCCCTGGACCGACGCGCCGCTCGCGGTTGCGCTGGGCGATCCGGCGGGCATCGGCCCTGAAGTTACCGTCAAGGCATGGCTTGCGCGCGATAAGGAAGGCCTGCCGCCTTTCTTTGCGGTCGGCGACGAGCGCTCGATCGGGGCGGTCTGGGCCGGGCCGGTGCAGCGGATCACTGCTCCTGGTGAGGCACTGCAGGTCTTCGATCGCGCCTTGCCCTTGCTCTCGGTCGAAGACGGCGCGGAGATCGTGCCGGGCGAACCCAATCTGGAAGGCGCACGCTGCGCGCTTGATTCACTTGAGGTCGCGACCGGAATGACTCGTTCGGGCGCGGCGTCCGCGCTCGTGACGGGCCCGGTAGCGAAATCGCAGCTTTACGCGATCGGTTTCACGCATCCCGGCCAGACCGAGTTCGTCGCAGAACGCTGCGGCATCGCGCCCGAAAATGTGGTGATGATGCTGGCCGGGCCCGACCTCCGTGTCGTGCCGGTGACGACCCACATGCCGCTGCGCGCGGTTCTGGACAGCCTCTCGATCGAAGTAATCGTCGCCAAGGCGCGCACGACGGCGCGCGGCCTGCAGCGCAGCTTCGGCATCGCCAATCCGCGGATCGCCTTTGCCGGCGTCAACCCGCATGCCGGCGAGAATGGCGCGCTGGGCACGGAGGAAATGGACCTGATCGCGCCGGCCATTGCCGAGCTTCGCGAGGAAGGTATCGACGCATTCGGCCCGCTCGCCGCCGACACCATGTTCCACGCCCGCGCGCGCGCCGGCTATGACGCGGCGATCTGCCTCTATCACGATCAGGCCCTGATCCCGCTCAAGACGCTTTATTTCGACGAGGGTGTCAACATGACGCTGGGCATCCCCATCGTCCGTACGGCTCCCGACCATGGCACCGCTTTCGCCATCGCCGGCCGGGGCGAAGCCAATCCCGGCGCGACGATCGCCGCGATCCAGCTCGCCGCGCAAGCGGTCGTGCAGCGCAAGGCGGAGTCCTGCCCGGCTTGAGCCCCCTCCCCCCGCTTCGGGAGGTGATCGCCCGACACGGCCTCAGCGCCAGCAAGGCGCTCGGGCAGAATTTCCTTTTCGATGAGCAATTGCTCGACCGGATCGCCCGGATTCCGGGTTCGCTGCATGGCGAGCGCGTGCTGGAGGTGGGGCCCGGCCCCGGGGGCCTGACGCGCGCGCTGTTGCGGGCTGGCGCCGAGGTGATAGCGGTCGAACGCGATGCCCGGTGCCTGCCGGCGCTGGGCGAGCTTGCGGAGTGGGCGCCAGGACAGTTGCAGGTTATCGAAGGCGACGCGCTGAAGATCGACGCCGAGGCGGAGCTGGGCGGATCGGGGCACATCGTTGCGAACCTGCCTTACAATGTCGGAACGGCATTGCTGGTCGGCTGGTTGACCAGCGAAGCCTGGCCGCCTTGGTGGAAGTCGCTGACGCTCATGTTCCAGAAGGAAGTCGCGGAACGGATCGTCGCTGCGCCGGACGCCGACGCCTATGGACGGCTGGCGGTGCTTGCTCAGTGGCGATCGACTGCGCGGATCGCGATGAACGTGCACCGCTCCGCCTTCACGCCGCCGCCGAAGGTGATGAGCGCGGTGGTGCACATCGTGCCCGCTCTGCAGCCCGAGGGAGTGCGCGTCGCTGTGCTCGAGCGCCTGACGGCCGCCGCGTTCGGCCAACGCCGCAAGATGCTGCGGCAGAGCCTCAAGAGTGTGCCCGGCGCAGCGGAGGCGCTGGAGCGGCTCGGCATCGATCCGACGCGGCGTGCGGAAACGGTGAGCGTCGCGGAATGGGTCGAACTCGCCCGGGCGCTGGGGTGACGGTGCGGCATCGCTTCGCGCCGCTCGCGCTGTTCCTGCTGCCGATCGCAGTGCAGATCGCCGGCTATTGGCCGGGCCTGATCACCTGGGATTCGATCCGGCAATACGATCAGGCTTTGTCCGGCGATTACGACGACTGGCACCCGCCGGTGATGGAATGGCTTTGGAGCAAGCTGATCCTGATCCAGCCGGGTACCGCGCCGATGCTGATCGTCCAGCTCGTGCTGTTCTGGGGTGGCTTTCTTGGGCTCGCCGCCTGGTGCCTGAAGGAACGGCGTCACATCTCTTTCGCCGGCGTCTTCGCCGTCGCTCTCCTCCCCGTGCCGCTCGCGTTGCTGGGGGCGATCCTGAAGGACAGCTTGATGGCGGGCGCGCTACTCTCGGCGGCGGCGCTCATCGTCTGGCGCGAGCGGCTCGGACTTTGGGCGACTGCGATCGGTATCGGCCTCCTCGTGTTCGCCGCCACGCTGCGCTTCAACGCCTGGCCTGCCTGTCTGCCATTGCTGCTTGCCCTTCTACCTGCATCGGCAATCCGGACCCTTCCTAGATTTATACTTTCGACGTTGGTCGGCCTCGCCGTTCTGGTCGCCGCAATGCCCGTCGCCAATCGTCTGCTCGGCGCCAAGCGCAGCGGGGTGGAGTTGTCCCTGATCATCTTCGACCTGAGCGGCATCACCCGCTTTTCGGGCGAGAACCAGTTTCCGGACACCGGTGTCGCCAATCCTGTCGCGGTCAACCAGCGCTGTTATTCACCGGTCAAATGGGACAATTACAGCTTCTGGGCGCGCGATCCCTGCCCGATCACTTTCTACGATATCGACGACGCGTTTCAGGACACGCACCAAAGCCCGGTGCGCTGGTGGCTGAGCGCGATCGCGGCGCATCCGCTCGCCTATCTCCAGCACCGCGCCGGGCACTACAACATCAATGCGCGGCTGTTCGTGACGGACGACATCGCCATCGACCGGCCGGTGCCGAAGGATGCGCCGCCCAACGACTGGGGTTTTCATATTCCGGGAACAGTGGCGCAGCGCTGGATCGATGGCGCGGCACTCGCCGCTGCCCCGACGCCGCTCAATTGGCCGATCGTCTGGATGGCGCTGGCTTTGGGCGTTCTGCTGGCCTGGCCGGAGGGAACGGCTTTGCCGCTGGCTGCGTCGGCGCTGCTGTATGGCCTGAGCTATTTCCCGACCAGCGTGTCGGCTGAGATGCGCTACCATCTATGGACGATCATCGCGGCCGGCCTTGCGCTCGCCTTTGCCGCCGATGCGATGGTGCAGCGGCGCGTACCTCTAGGGAGATGGCTGAAGCTCGGCGCCCCGCCCGCTTTCGTCGCCCTGCTCTGCGCGGCCGCGCGGCTGGCCGGCTGACGCCGCCTCGCCGCCGAAGATCACCCATTCGCCACGCCGGCGGAGGACCAACAGATAATAAACGGCCGCGAGCGCCATCTGCGCTGCCGTGGCGATCAGGCCCGGACGGCCGGTATCAGTGTCCAGCCAGCTCGCCCAGAACACGAGTAGAAGCGCCGCAATGGTGACCAAAGGCGCGATCGGAAACCAGGGCATGCAATAGTCCGCATGCGCCGTCGCCCCGGTGCGGCGGCCGACCATCGCGGCGAGCGCAATGCCGAGATAGGTGACGGCGATCCCCGCCCCGCTCAGCACGAGCAGCAGCCGGAGCGGCACGAAGCAGGCGGCGCAGCTCACCGCGCCGACAGCGAGTGTCGCGATCCAGGGGGAGCCAAGGCGCGGGTGGATGTTCGTGACCCACGGGTCCAGAGCCTTGCCCCAGATCGCGTCGCGGCCTGTCGAATAGAAGAAGCGGGCATAGGCGAGAATCCCCGCGATCGCCGCATTCAGGATGGCAAGCGCGACGGCGACGGCCAACGCATCGGCGACCCAATCGCCGCCGCGCGTCCGGGCGAACCAGCCGAACGGGTCCGCTTCGGTAAACAGGCGATGCAGATAGGGCGCGCCGGCAATGGCAGCGGCCAACGGGATCACCTCCACGATGATGGTCAGCGCAGCAGCGACCAGGACCACCCGCGCGATCCTCGCCGAGGCCTCGTGCATCTCCTCGCCGAAATAAACAGCGAGGCCATAACCGTTGAGCGCGAAAATCGCGGCGGTGGTGGCAAGGCCGATGCTGACCGGCGAAGCGGGTGCGAGTCCCGCACCGACTGCCGTGAGTGGTGCCGTAAACAAACTGCGCACCGGCTCCGCCACACCGAGCATGACGATCGTGGCCAGGGCGAGCAGCTCGATGACGAGGAAGACGCCGGTGATCCAGGCGTTGAGGCGGATGTGCAGCACGCCCGCCAAGGTGGAGACCGCGACCATCGCGACGGCGGTCGGGATCACCGGCAGGCCCGGCAGGATGCCGGAGAGCACATCGCTCAAACCGAGGCCGATGACCGCCGGGAACAGCAGGTTGTTGACGAGGTTCACCGCAAGCATGACGAACCCGGCGAGCGGCCCGAGCGTGCGGCCGACCATCACATATTCGCCGCCCGCGACGGGAAACGCCGAGGACAGCTCGGCATAGACATAGGCCGTCGCGACGCAGACGATGGCTGCCAGCAGCATCGCGACCAGTGCGCCGCTCCCCGCTTCGTGCAGCATTTCGGGCACGATCACGAACACCGACGAGGCAGGCGTCGTCGCGGACAGCGTCAGGAACAGGACGCCGGGAACGCCTAGCGAGCGCTTGAAACTCAACCGCCCCAGGCCTGGATCAACAGACGGACCGCAACGTAGAGGATCAGCAGCGCGGTCAGGCGGCGAAGCCAGACGGCGGGCAGGATCTGTACGCCGGCACGGCTGCCGAGCTGGCCGCCGACAAGCACCGACAGCGCCAGCGGCCAATAAGCAGTCGCGGCTTTGACCAGCTCGGGATGGCCGGACAGCTTGGTGAGTTGCCCGCCCAGGCCGGCGATCGAGTTGGCGAGGATGAAGACCGAGGCCGAGGCAGCGACGCGCTTGGCGCGATCCCAGCCGATCAGGTGCAGCACCGGCGCCAGAAAGATACCGCCGCCGATGCCGACGATGCCGGATAGCAGGCCGATCGGCGCCGCGACGGCGGGTCCGACAAAGGTTGCACGGTGCGGCTCCATCTCACGCTCGCGCTGGAGCAGCAGCAGAATGGCGGCGACTAGCAGCGACCCGCCAAGCAGCCAGAGGAAGAGCTGTTTGGGGACCGGCAGCATGCCGCCGATCCATGCGGCGGGAACAGAGAGCGCAAGCAGCGGCAGCAGCCGCCGCCACGGCACCAGCCCCGCGCGCGCGAAGCGGATCGTGCAGCCGGTCGCGACGATCAGGTTGCAGACCAGCGCGATGACCGGGAAAACGCGGTGGTCGACGCCTGCCAGCGCCAGCAGTGCGTTATAGGTCGAGCCGCCGGCAAAGCCGACGCTGGCGTAGAGCGCGGCGGTGACGGCGAAGAGGAGAGCGAGGACGACCATCTCCCCTCCCGTTTACGGGAGGGGTCGAGGGAGGGCAAACCTGGGCCCCAATGCGCGGGGTTGGACAAGCCCACCCCTAGCCCCTCCCGCAAGCGGGAGGGGAGAAGTTACAGCGCCCCGTGGCAGTGCTTGTATTTCTGCCCCGAACCGCACGGGCACGGCGCGTTGCGGCTGACCTTGCCTTCCCAGCCGGCGGGATCGTCGCCCAGCTCTTCCGCCATCTGCGGCTGCGCGATCTGGAGCGGCGGCAGCGTCATCGTGACGAGGCCGTCCATGTCGGCGCTGTTGTCGTCGCCGGTCAGCGGATCGATGTGCGTGGTGACGAACTCCGGCATGCGCGGCAGCTCGGGCGGGGCGGCCATGAACTGGGCATGGGCGAGCACCCGCGTCACGTCCTCACGGATCGCTTCGAGCATCCGCTCGAACAGTGCGAACGCTTCCTGCTTATACTCGTTGATCGGCGTCTTCTGGGCGTAGGCGCGCAGGTGGATGACCTGACGCAGCGCGTCGAGCGTCGCCAGATGCTCCTTCCAGTGATGGTCGAGCGACTGGAGCAGCACGCTCTTTTGGATCTGCATCCACGTCGAAGGCTCCAGCTCCGCCGCCTTCGCCGCCATGACTTCGTCGGTCATGGTGCGCAGCCGCTCCTCGATCATCTCGGGATCGACGGCCTGTTCCTGGATCCAGTCCTCGATCGGAATCTCGACCGCCAGATTCTCGCGGACCCGGGTCTTCAGCCCCTCGATGTCCCACTGCTCGGGGTACGTGTTGGGCGGGCAGGCCTCGCCGACCAGCACGTTCAGCGATTCATGGCGCATGTCCTCGACCACCTCTTCCAGGGTGTCGGAGTCCATGATGTCGGTGCGCTGCTCGTAGATGACCTTGCGCTGGTCGTTCATGACGTCGTCATATTCGAGCAGCTGCTTGCGGATGTCGTAGTTGCGCGCCTCGACCTTCTTCTGAGCGGTCTCGATCGCCTTGTTCAGCCAGCGCGAGCCGATCGCCTCGCCGTCGGCCAGGTTCGAGTTCATCATCTTCGCGAACATCGTGTCCGGTCCGAAGATGCGCAGCAGGTCGTCGTCGAGCGAGAGGTAGAAGCGGGAAAGACCCGGATCGCCCTGACGACCTGAGCGGCCGCGGAGCTGATTGTCGATGCGCCGGCTCTCGTGCCGCTCGGTGCCGAGCACGAACAGGCCGCCGGCCTCGATCACCTTGCGCTTTGATTCCTCGACCTCGCGCTTGATGCGCGCGATCGCGGCGTCGCGGTCGGGGCCTTCGGGCAGGTTCGACAGCTCGTCTTCGATGCGGAACTCGACGTTGCCGCCGAGCTGAATGTCGGTACCGCGGCCCGCCATGTTGGTCGCGATCGTGACCGCGCCGGGCTGGCCGGCTTGCGCCACGATATGCGCTTCCTGCTCGTGGAAGCGGGCGTTCAGCACATTGTGGGGGACGTTCAGCTGTCGGAGATACTGGCTCAACAGCTCCGACTTTTCGATTGAGACGGTGCCGACCAGCACCGGCTGGCCGCGGCCGCTATGCTCTTCGATCGACTTGGCAATAGCGCCAAATTTGTCTTTGATATTCTTGAAGAACTGATCGTCCTCATCGACGCGCTGCACCGGCAGGTTGGTCGGGATGGTGACCACGTTCAGCTTGTAGATGTCGTGGAATTCGCCCGCTTCGGTCGCCGCGGTGCCGGTCATGCCGGCGAGCTTGGGGTACATGCGGAAATAGTTCTGGAAGGTGATCGAGGCGAGCGTCTGGTTCTCAGGCTCGATATTGACGCCTTCCTTTGCTTCGACGGCCTGGTGCAGGCCGTCGGACCAGCGGCGGCCATCCATCATGCGGCCGGTGAATTCGTCGATGATGACGATCTTGCCGTCCTTGACGATGTAATCCGTATCCAGCTTGAACATGACGTTGGCACGCAGCGCCTGGTTCAAGTGGTGGACGACCTGCGTGTTCTCGTAATCGTAGAGATTATCACCCTGGAGCAGCCCGGCCGCCTCCAGCATCCGCTCGGCCCGTTCGGTGCCGTCCTCGGTCAGGATGATCGACTTCTGCTTCTCATCGAGCTCGTAATCCTCAGGCACGAACTGCTTCACGACCGCGTCGACCTGCTTGTACAGCTCGGACTTGTCGTCGGTCGGGCCGGAAATGATCAGCGGGGTGCGCGCTTCGTCGATCAGGATCGAGTCGACTTCGTCGACGATCGCGAAGTTGAAGGGACGCTGCACCATCGAGGTGCGCTCGTACTTCATGTTGTCGCGCAGATAGTCGAAGCCGAATTCGTTGTTCGTGCCGTAGGTGATGTCCGCTCCATAGGCCTCGCGGCGCTCGAGATCGGTCAGGTTGGGCACGATCACGCCGACGGTGAGGCCGAGGAACCGATAGATCTGGCCCATCCACTCGGCGTCGCGCTTGGCGAGATAGTCGTTGACGGTGACGACGTGAACGCCGTTCCCCGGCAGCGCGTTCAGATAGGTGGCGAGCGTCGCCACCAGGGTTTTGCCTTCGCCGGTCCGCATCTCGGCGATTTCGCCGCGGTGAAGGACGATGCCGCCGACGAGCTGAACGTCGTAATGGCGCTGGCCGAGCGTGCGCTTCGCCGCTTCGCGCACCGTGGCGAACGCTTCAGGCAGGATGGAATCGAGGCTCTCGCCGTTCGCCAGCCGCTCGCGGAAAAGGACGGTCTGGTTCTTCAGCTCGTCATCAGTCAGCGCCGAGATATTGGTCTCGAAGCCGTTGATGCGATTGACGATGGGCTGGAGAGACTTGACGTAACGTTCGTTCGAAGACCCGAAAATGGCCTTGGCGACTGCGCCGAGCATGGAAATACCTATCAGATAGAGATGCGTGACGAGCGCGCGCGGCGCCCGGCGAAAATGTGAGACGCGTAAAGCGCGCTATTCGATCCTGCGCTCGTCGACCGGGTGCGGCTGGGGCGTGAAGACCGGCTGAGCCGCTTCGCCTTGCGCCTTGATATCGAACGGATTTTCCGCGGCTGGCATCGCCCGCCGGGCGGTACGCGATTCGGTCGCCTGCTCGATGTTGCCGGAGAGCGCGGCTGCGATCACTGCCGGTTCGCTGACGCGCGCGGAGGCCGGACCGGCAACCAAGCCGGTAAAGCCCGCAATCAGCGCCAGGATGTGCAGCAGCAAACGCAAACGAAATCCGTTCAACCGAGAAATATGCGACAACCGGGGTGACATAGTGTCGGCTTTTGCCCGCGTCCACTGGTCCGCGCGCACATCAACCACGTCTGGCATCCGCCGGGCGAGGTGAGTATCGCGCGGCCATGACCGAACGCTCGCCCCTCGCCGTCCCGTTTCCTTTGCTTCCCCCGATTGCCGGCGCCCGCCCGGCCGTCGCGCGGGCGCGCTACAAGGAATGGGATCGGTGCGATCTGACGTTCGTCGCGCTGGACGAAGGCACGAGCGTCGCGGGCGTGCTGACCAACAGCAAATGCGCCTCTCCCGAAGTCGAATGGTGCCGCAAGGCGCTGACGCTGGGATCGGCGCGCGCGCTGGTCGTCAACGCCGGCAACTCGAACGCCTTCACCGGCAACCGCGGGCGCGCAGCGGTCGAGGCGCTTGCGGCACGGGCGGCGGCGCATCTCGGCTGCCAACCATCGGACGTGTTCGTCGCATCGACCGGCGTGATCGGCGTGCCGCTGCCGATCGACAAGGCGGAGGCAGGGCTGGACGGGGCGTTCGGCGCTGCCGAATGCGGCTGGCTCGATGCGGCCGAAGCGATCGGGACGACCGACACCTTCCCGAAAGGCGCGGTGCAACGCGCTGTAATCGGCGACCGCGCCGTGACTCTGGTCGGCATCATCAAAGGCTCAGGCATGATCGCGCCAGACATGGCGACGATGCTCGGCTTCATCTTCACCGATGCGGCGGTCGAGCCGGGCTTTCTCCAGCAATTGCTGAACCACGCCAATCGCCGCAGCTTCTCGTGCATCACGGTGGACGGCGACACCTCAACGTCCGACACGGTGCTCGCCTTCGCGACGGGAAAGGTGGGCAACGCCCCCCTCGCCTCGTTCGACGATCCCGGCGCCGATGCGTTCGCGGCGGCGCTGGATGCGCTCTGCCTCGATCTGGCGCACCAGGTCGTGCGCGACGGTGAAGGAGCGTCCAAGTTCATCGAGGTGCAGGTGACCCGCGCCATCACCGATGGCAGCGCGCACCGCATCGCGATGAGCATCGCCAACTCGCCGCTGGTGAAGACCGCCATCGCGGGAGAGGACGCCAATTGGGGCCGCGTGGTAATGGCGGTCGGCAAGGCGGGTGAGCCGGCCGAGCGCGACAAGCTCTCGATCCGCTTCGGCAACACCATCGTCGCCAGCAATGGCTGTGCAGTGGAGGGCTATGACGAAGCGCCGGTCGCACAGCACCTGAAGGGGCAAGAGATCGAGATCGGCGTCGACTTGGGTCTGGGCGCCGGCCGCGCCACCGTTTGGACCTGCGACCTCACCCACGGCTATATCTCGATCAACGCGGATTACCGGTCATGACCGACTGGACGGGTGGATGCCTGTGCGGCGCGGTGCGCTACCGGCTATTGTCCGAGCCGTTCGATGCCGGCTGGTGCCATTGCCGGACCTGCCAGCTCAACTCGGGCAGCCCTGCGATGGCGTTCGCGAGCGTGAAGGCCGGCGACCTGAAGATCGAACAGGGCGCGGATGCGCTGGGCCGGGTCGAATCGAGCAGCTTCGGCCATCGGCGCTTCTGCACGCAGTGCGGGACGCCGCTCTACATGTCCGTCAATCACCAGCCTGAGACGATCGACTTCAGCATCGCCACTTTGGACGAACCGGCGCGGCTCGCGCCTGGTTTCCACATCTTCTACGCGAGTCGCATCCCTTGGGCCGAACCGGGCGACGCTCTGCCCCGCCACGATCGCTTCCGACCGGATACCCGAGGGCTTGAGGGAACCGAGCCGCCCGACGCTACCTAGCCGTGCTGGCGCATCAGGCGGGACTGTTCGCGTTTCCAATCGCGTTCCTTGATCGTGTCGCGCTTGTCGTGCGCCTTCTTGCCCTTGGCGAGGGCGAGTTCGACTTTCGCCTTGCCCTTTTCGTTGAAGTATATCGACAGGGGCACGAGAGTCATGCCCTCACGGGCGACGGCGCCGTGCATCTTATTGATTTGGCGTTCTTTCAGCAGCAATTTGCGCGGCCGTTTCGGCTCGTGATTGAAGCGGTTGCCGTGGCTGAACTCGGGCACGTTCGAGTTGATCAGCCAGACCTCCCCGTCCTTCACCTCGGCATAGCTTTCGGCGATCGAGCCTTCGCCGAAGCGCAGCGACTTCACTTCGGTGCCGGTCAGCACGATGCCGGCCTCAAACACCTCGTCGATGAAATAGTCGAACCGCGCGCGGCGGTTTTCGGCGACGATCTTCTTCTTGTCGAACTCGGTCGGACGCGGACGGGCCATCTTGTGCTTTAGTCTTTCAATTCGGTTTGGGCTGAGCTTGTCGAAGCCCTCCCTTCCCTAACGGCGTCGAAGATAGAAGAAGGGAGGCCTTCGACAAGCTCAGGCCGAACCGAGTTTTATGGTATCAATCCTGCATGCCTCAGCGCCGCATCGACCGCGCGGCGGCTGGCTTCCGAAGGCGGGGTCATCGGAAGGCGCAATTCGGCCGAAAGTTCCGGCTTCAGCCGGTTCAACGCATATTTGGTCGGCCCCGGCGAGGCGTCGCTGAACAAGGCGGCGTGGAGCGGATAGAGCCGGTCCTGCAGCTCCACCGCCCTCGTCCAATCGCCGGCGAGGCACGCGTTCTGGAAATCTGCACACAGCCGCGGCGCGACGTTGGCGGTGACGGAAATGCACCCCACCCCGCCCATCGCCATGAAGCCCAACGCCATGTCGTCGTTGCCGGAAAGCTGGACGAAGTCCTTGCCGCACGCGAGCCGCTGCGCCGTCACGCGGGCGACATTGCCGGTCGCGTCTTTCACGCCGACGATCGACGGAATCTCCGATAGCCGCCCCATTGTGTCGACCGTCATATCCGTGACCGTGCGGCCGGGTACGTTGTAGAGGATGATCGGCAAGTCACTCGCTTCGGCCAGCGCCGCGAAATGAGCGTACATGCCTTCCTGGTTCGGCCGGTTGTAATAGGGCATCACGACCAGGGCCGCCGCCGCGCCCGCCGCCTTCGAGTGCGCCATGTGGCGCTTGGCGGTCGCCGTATCGTTCGAGCCGCAGCCGGCGATCACCGGCACGCGCCCAGCCGCCGCTTCGATGCACAGATCGATGACGCGGTAGTGCTCGTCATAGGAAAGAGTCGCCGATTCGCCGGTCGTGCCGCAGGGCACGAGCGCGTGACTGCCTTCGCGCACCTGCCAATCGACGAACGCGCGAAAGGCCGCCTCGTCAATCGCTCCGTCGCGGAAAATCGTCACAAGAGCCGGAATCGAGCCGGAAAACATGCATTTGCTCCTTCACCCGAATCGCGGATTCAGGCATGATGATCGACCAAGTACGGGGAGCGTTTATGGCCGGTTCACCGCCCAATAAGGATCAGGCGTCTAACCTGTCCAGCATGGTGAAACGGCTCATACTTCCTTCGGCCCTGTTACTCGGCACGGCGACGGCCGTCATCGCCGACCCGACAGCATTGGTTTCAACCCAGCCCGCGGCTCCGCAGGCGCCCTATGACGTGGGCGATCCGGTCGTCGCGGCGATCCCGCAATGGAACGCGCTGCGGCAAACGGACACGATGCCGTTCGACAGCTATGCGAACTTCCTGATCGCGCATCCGGGCTGGCCCGGCGAGACGGCGATGCGCCGTGCGGCGGAACGTGCGCTCGCGCCCGATTCGATCTCGCCGATGCGGGTGATCGCCTATTTCGACCGATTCCCGCCGCTGACCAACACCGGCCAGGCGCGCTATGCCGAGGCGCTGGCCTCCGCAGGCCGGCCAGTCGATGCCCTGAATGCGGCGCGCAAGGCCTGGACCTCCGGTTCGCTGACGCCGACCGACGACGCGCTGATTTCCGGCCGGTTCGGATCGCAGTTCACGCCCGTCGACCAGGACGAGCGGATGGACCGCCTACTCTGGGCGGGCAAGACCAGCGCCGCCCAGACCCAGCTTGCGCTGACGTCGATGACGAAGCGGTCGCTGTTCCAGGCGCGGCTGGCGCTACGCACCAATGCGCCCGACGCGCAGATGGTCGCGGACAGCTTGCCCGCCTCCTGGCAGGCCGATGCGGGCTTCGTCGCGGACAAGGCGATGTGGCTCCGCGCCGCTTCGCCCGATGCAGCGCGCGCCTGGCTCGCCCAGCCGCGCACGCTGAGCGGCCGTCCGGCCGAGGTCGAACGCTGGTTCGAGCTGCTGCTGTCGACTGCCAAGACGGCCAGCGCGGCGGGCGACAATGTTTCGGCTTACCGGATCGCTCAACTGCTCGATCAGACCTATGCGCCCGGCACCGTCGTGCGCGACCGTCCGCTCGGCGAGCGCGACGATTATACGAGCATCGCCTGGCTGGCAGGCTGGACCTCGCTGAACTCGGGCCGCGCCGCGGATGCTACGGCCATGTTCGTGCGCTACGCCAACGCCGCCAAGTCACCGCAGACCCAGGCTAAGGGCTTTTACTGGGCCGCGCGGGCAGCACAGACGGCGGGCCGTACCGAGGAGTCCAGCCGCTATTGGGAAATGGCGGCGACGCACCCGGATCAATATTACGGACAGCTCGCGCTCGAGCGGCTCGGCCGGCCGATCCCGCCGCCGGGCACCGCCGGCGCGACGACGCCGAGCTCGAGCGAACGCGTGGCCTTCAACCAGCGAGAGATCGTACGGGCCGCGCGCGCCCTTGGCCAGCAGGGCGACTGGCAGACGCAGAGCCTGTTCATCCGGGCGATCGCGGCGAGCGTCGAGAGCGATTCGGATCATGCGCTGGCGACCGAGTTGGCGCAGGGCATCGGCCGCCCCGACCTTGCCGTCATGGTCGGCCGCAACGCACGGCTGAACGGCGCCAGCGACTATGTCCGCGCCGGCTATCCGCAAGTGAAGATGCCGCAGGGACAGGAAGCCTGGACCACGATCGTCCACGCGATCGCGCGCCAGGAAAGCCAGTTCGACCGCGCCGCCGTCAGCCGCGTCGGCGCGCGCGGGCTGATGCAGCTCATGCCCGGCACGGCGCGCGAGCAGGCCGGCAAGAGCGGCCTCAGCTACGACACCACAGCGCTGACCAGCGACATCGGCTACAACATCCAGCTCGGCTCCGCCTATTTCCAGCGGCTGCTGACCTATAATGGCGGCAATTACCCACTGGCGATCGCCGCCTACAATGCCGGCCAGGGCAATGTGAACAAGTGGATCGCCGCCTATGGCGACCCGCGGTATCCCGGCGCCGACATGGTCAAGTGGATCGAGAACATCCCGTTCCAGGAAACGCGCAATTACGTGCAGCGCGTGCTGGAGAATGCAGTGGTTTACGACACGCTGCACCCGGAAAAGGCGACGATGCGCGGCCCGGCGCTGCTGAGTGCGTATCTGGGGAAGAGCACGCGGGGGTGAGTTCCCCTCCCGCTTGCGAGTGGTTCCAGCCTGCTCAGGTCGGATTGTCCCCCGGACAATCCTGAAACATGCCGGGGGCATGTTTCACCTGATCGGGCTGGACCACTGGGTTAGGGGTGGGCATGTCTAATGCGATGTGCCGCCCTGACGTTCCCACCCCCGGCCCCTCCCGCGAGCGGGAGGGGAGATGATAGACCGCCCGAATTACATCACCCCCGCAGGCTATGCCGCGCTTCGCGCCGAATATGACCGGCTGTTCGGAGACGAGCGGCCGAAGCTGGTCGAGACGATCAGTTGGGCCGCCGGCAATGGCGACCGCTCCGAGAATGGCGATTACATCTACGGCCGCAAGCGGCTGCGCGAGATCGACCGTACGCTCGGCCGCCTCTCCGCCAAGATGAAGGCGGCAAAGGTCGTCGATCCCGCCCGCCAGCCCGACAAGGCCAAGGTCTATTTCGGCGCGACGGTCACCATCGCCGACGAGGACGACAGTCAGCGCACTCTCACCATCGTCGGCAACGACGAAGCCGACGCCGGGGCTGGCAAGGTCGGCTGGGATTCCCCGATCGCCCGGGCGCTGAGGGGAGCCGGGATCGGCGATCTCCGCCGCATCACCCTCCCCGGCGGCGAAAAGGAATATGAGGTGGTGGCGATCATCTACCCTCTCCCCTGAGGGGAGAGGGTCGACTCGCGCTTGCGAGCGCGAGCGGGGAGAGGGGCCTATGGTACGGCGCCCAGCACCCTCTCCCCGCTCGGCCCCGCAGGGCCGAGTCGCCCTCTCCCGCTAAGCGGGAGAGGGTCAGGCGCGGTCCACGCGCGCCGCGAAGCAACCGGGCTTGGCGTAGTGGATGTGGAGGTAATCGGTGGCCGGCGCCGCGAAGAAGCGTTCGATCGCTGCCTCCGTTTCCTTGCCGTCGACGACATCGGCCTCGACCATCATGCCCTCGGCGTCGAAGGCGCGGATCGACAGCAGGCGGGTGCGGAAGAGCTCCGGCACTTCATCGATGCGGTCGAACCGCTGCCCTGCCCCTTCCCGCACGAAGATCGCATGGCTCGCCCGGAACGGCGTGCCGGCGGGCTGATGCTCATAGTTCATCAGCAGCGCCGCCTCGCCCGCCGGCACTTCCGCCAGCGTCACGCGACAGGGGAAACCGCTGCCGCTGGATATACGGCGTATGATGCCGCGATCGGCGAGTTCGCCGTCCGAAAGATAGGCGAGTTCAAGAAAGGCCTCAGGGTCGAGTCCCGCGATGCGAAAAGCCATTGTCGCCTCCGTTTATGGAGGCTTTCTACCGGCCCAGAAGAAAGAGCGCTTCCCAGAGATTGCCGTCAAACCGCCAAACACATTTCCCCTCACCCCGCTCGCGCCCAAGGGCGCGAGTCGCCCTCTCCCGATGGGAGAGGGGCTATCCCAGCGTTTCCCGCACCAGTTTCTCCAGCTCCGGGTCCATCGGCGGCGGAGTCATGTCGACCTTGGCTTCGAGCTGGTCGGCGATGGCGGTGAGGGCGGCGATGCGGGCGGCTTTCTTGTCGTTGCCGTCGATGACCGTCCAGGGCGCCCAACGCGTGTCGGTCTGCTTGAACATGTCGTGCATGGCCTTGAGGTAGGCGTCGCGCTTGCCGCGGTTGCGGTAATCCTCCGCGCCGGTCTTCCAGCGCTTCCACGGGTCTTCGAAACGTTTCTTGAGGCGCTTGTCCTGCGTTTCCTGGCTGACGTGGACGAACAGCTTGATCAGCGTGGTGTTGCAGTCGCGCTGCTGCGCCTCGAATTCGTTGATCTCGTCATAGGCGCGTTTCCATTCGGCTTCGGTCGCAAAGCCTTCGACGCGCTCGACCAGCACGCGGCCGTACCAGGTGCGATCGAAGACATGCACGTCGCCGCTGAGCGGCATCCGCGCCCAGAAGCGCCAGAGGAAATGCTTGTCCTTTTCCTCGGGCGTCGGTGCGCCGATCGGCCAGACCTCGAAATAGCGCGGGTCCCATTTGGCGGTGAGGCGCTGGATGACGCCCCCCTTCCCCGCCGCGTCCCAGCCCTCGATCGCGATGATCGCGCGGCGCTTGTGGACGATGTGCGCGACCTGGATACGGGCGAGCCGCTCCTGCAGGTCGGCGAGGTCGGCGTCGTAGTCGCCGGGATGATCGGCGCCTTGTTCGTAGTCGGAAAGATTGATTGCCATAGACTTGGTTTGGCCTGAGCTTGTCGAAGGCCTCCCTTCTTCTTCCTTCCGAGCCGAAAGGAAAGGGAGGGCTTCGACAAGCTCAGCCCAAACCGGGTTTGAGGTGTTTCATTTTGAAACGCGCGGTTACTCCGGCCTCACGGCCTCCGTAGCGGGCTTGGTGTCCTTCGTGCCCGGCCCGTCGACTACGCGGATATGCAGCTCGCGCAATTGCTTGGGCGTGACCTGGCTAGGGGCGCCCATCATCAGGTCCTCGGCGCGCTGGTTCATCGGGAAGAGAATGACTTCGCGGATGTTCGGCTCGTCGGCGAGCAGCATCACGATGCGGTCGATGCCGGGGGCCGAGCCGCCGTGGGGCGGCGCGCCGCATTTGAAGGCGTTGATCATGCCGGCGAAGTTGGTGTCGACGTCCGCCTGCGAATAGCCGGCGAGCTCGAACGCCTTGTACATGATGTCCGGCCGGTGGTTCCTGATCGCGCCCGACGACAGCTCCACGCCGTTGCAGACGATGTCGTACTGATAGGCGAGGATGTCCAAGGGGTCCTTGGTCTCCAGCGCTTCCAGCTCGCCCTGCGGCATCGAGAAGGGGTTGTGCGAGAAGTCGATCTTCTTCGCTTCCTCGTCATACTCGTACATCGGGAAGTCGACGATCCAGCAGAACTCGAACTTGTTCTTGTCGATCAGGCCGAGCTGTTCGCCGACGCGGGAGCGCGCGGCGCCGGCGAGCTTGGCGGCCTGTCCTTCCTTGCCGGCGGCGAAGAAGATGCCGTCGTCAGGGCCGAGGCCGAGTTCGGCGATCAGCTTGCGGGTGGATTCCTCGCCGTGGTTCTTGGCGATCGGGCCGCCGAGCTCGCCGCCCTTCTGGGTGATGTAGCCGAGGCCGGCATGGCCTTCGGAGCGCGCCCAGTCGTTCATGTCGTCGAAGAATTTGCGGCTGTGGCCTGCGGTGTTCGGCGCGGGGATCGCGCGGACAACGTTGCCGCCCTCGACCAGCCGGGCGAACAGGCCGAAGCCCGAGCCTTCGAAGTGCTTCGATACGTCGGTGATGACGATCGGGTTGCGCAAGTCCGGCTTGTCGGAGCCGTATTTGAGCATCGCCTCGCGGTAGGGAATGCGCGGAAACGGCGCGGCGCTGACCTGGCGGCCGTTGGCGAACTCCTCGAACACGCCGTGCAGCACCGGCTCGATCGCTGCAAAAACATCGTCTTGTGTGACGAAGCTCATTTCGAAATCGAGCTGGTAGAACTCGCCGGGCGAGCGGTCGGCGCGCGCGTCCTCGTCGCGGAAGCAGGGCGCGATCTGGAAATAGCGGTCGAAGCCCGCGACCATGATCAACTGCTTGAACATCTGCGGCGCCTGCGGGAGCGCGTAGAATTTGCCCGGGTGGACGCGGCTGGGGACAAGATAGTCGCGCGCGCCTTCGGGGCTGGATGCGGTCAGGATCGGCGTCTGGAACTCGGTGAAGTTCTGCTCGATCATGCGGCGGCGGATCGAGCTGATCACATGGCTGCGTAGCACGATATTGGCGTGCAGCCGCTCACGGCGCAGATCGAGGAAGCGATAGCGGAGGCGGATATCTTCCGGATAGTCGGCCTCGCCCGCCACCGGCATCGGCAGCTCCTGCGCCGCCGACTGTACGGTGACGGCATTGGCGAACACTTCGATGTCGCCGGTCGGCAGGTTCGCGTTGGTCGTGCCCGCCGCGCGCGCCTTCACGACGCCGTCGATGGTGACGACCGACTCGGCGCGCAGGCCCTCGAGGACCGGCAGCGCGGGCGAGTCGACGTCCGCCACCACCTGCGTGATGCCGTAATGGTCGCGCAAGTCGATGAACAGCACGCCACCATGATCGCGCTTGCGGTGCACCCAGCCGGACAGGCGAACGGTTTCGCCGACATGGGAGGCGCGAAGCGCGCCGCAGGTGTGAGTGCGGTAGGCGTGTGTCATTTTCCAATCCCTCTTCGTCATCCCCGCGAAAGCGGGGATCCAGCTGCCTTTCGAGCGCACGGCAGGAAAGAAGAAGAAGCTGAGTTCCCGCTTTCGCGGGAATGACGATCAACTTCGTGTCGCGGGCGCGCTTCCCCGGCCCGGCCGGGATTGTCAAGTTGCGTGGCCAAGCTATGGCGCGGCAATGCAGATTCATCCGTTGATTACGGACAGCGATACGCTTGCCGATCTTTGTTCCCGCCTGGCCAAATCCCGCTTCGTCGCGGTCGATACCGAATTCATGCGCGAGAACAGCTATTGGCCGGACCTGTGCCTGATCCAGATCGCCGACGAGAACGAGGCGGCGGCGATCGATCCCAAGGCCGACGGTATCGACCTGCAGCCGCTGCTCGACCTGCTGGTCGAGAACGAAGAAGTGCTGAAGGTCTTTCATGCCGGTGGTCAGGATGTGGAGATCGTCTACAACCTGACCGGCAAGACGCCGCACCCGATCTTCGACACGCAGATCGCGGCGATGGCACTGGGGCAAGGGGAACAGATCGGCTACGGCAATCTCGTCGATAGCTGGCTAGGCATCGTGCTCGACAAGGGCGCGCGCTTCACGGATTGGGCGCGCCGCCCGCTCGACAAACGCCAGATCGACTATGCGATCGGCGACGTCACGCATCTGGTCAAAATCTTCCCGATGCTGGTCAACCGGCTGGTCAAGCAGGGCCGCGGCCATTGGCTCGACGAGGAAATGGAGCGGCTGGCCGATCCCTCGAACTACGAGAACGATCCGGACCTTGCCTGGCAGCGGGTGAAGATCCCGAGCCGCAAGGCCGAAGTGCTCGGGCGGCTGAAGGCGCTGGCTGCGTGGCGCGAGCGCGAGGCGCGCAACAAGAACCTGCCGCGCGGCCGCATCGTCAAGGACGAGACGCTGGCCGATATCGCTGCGCATCCGCCGCGTGTCCAAGAGGATCTCGCCAAGGTGCGTGGCCTGTCGGCGAGTTGGGGCGGCAACGACATCGGCGGGCGGATGATCAAGGCGCTTGCGGAAGCGAAACCGCTGGGTCCGGACGAGCTGCCGCGCGAGGAGCGCAGGCCGGGGCTCGGCAAGGAAGGCGGGCTGGTCGCCGATCTTCTGAAGCTGTTGCTCAAGATCCGCGCGCGCGAGATCGACGTGGCGCCGCGCCTGCTCGCCCGCACCGATGAGCTGGAACTGCTGGCGGCCGGCAAGCGCGAGGGGCTGAGCATCCTGGACGGCTGGCGCTGCGAGCAGTTCGGCAAGGATGCGCTCGATCTGGTCGAAGGCCGACTCGCTTTCGCCGTCAAGAACGGCAAGCTCAAGATGACTCGGACGGACGCGGAGGTTTAAGCTCGCAAACTCCCGTCTGCTCCGTTCGGCCTGAGCCTGTCGAAGGCCTCCCTTTCCCTTGCCGAGTCGAAGAAAAGAAGGGCTTCGACAAGCTCAGCCCGAACGGACTTTGGGACCGGGCTTTCAACCCACCCGCGGCTCTAAATCCATCGCTGAGGCAAGCTGGCGGAACCGCTTCTCGACAGCATCGCCATAGAGGTTCCGGTCCTCGTCCGGCAGGCGCAGGGTTAGCGCGTTGCCCTCGATCCTGAGCTCGGAGCGTTTGAGAGGTTCCGCGGCCCCGCCGCTGAGCCGCTGGCCCAGCCGAATCGCCAAACCCCAGCGCACGGCTCGGCGCACATCGCTTTCGCTGACCAAAGTCGACAGCGCACCGAGCGACCCGGCGCCGCCCCCGAATGCCGAGAACAGCGCCTGGCCGAGCAGCACCCTGCCCCGCGCGTCGATGCCGACCCAATTGCCGTGCGCCCCCGTCTCGAACGCGCGCTCGGCGCGGAACTCGGGATTGGCGCGCCAGCCCGTGTCGCCCAGCAGGCAGGCAGCGAGGCGCAGCCGGGCGTCGCTATTCCGTGGGAAGAGCGGCGCGATCCAGCGGTCGAGCAACTCACCATGCTCGGGAAAGCGGCCTTGCACGTCGGCTTCTTCCCGGCAGGCGGCGATCAGCGGGTCTTCCACGCGGACTTTTTGAGGCAGAGCGCCGAACAGCAGCCCCTCGCGAAGCCCATAGGCCGAAACGATCAGGCTCCGGCTTTGCAACTCTCGTACGAGCACTGCGAGCAGCGACGCGGCTTCGCCCAGGGTCGCGATGCGCGATCCGGTCAGCGACGGAACGAGGCGCAATTGCTCGCGGTCGCTTTCGAGCACTGTGCGGGCGAGGCGCGGCACCGAGCTGGGCGCCATCACATATTGATGGACGATCGGCAGCGGATAGGCGGCAAGCGCCATGTCGACGCGGGCAAGCGCGCGCCAAGAGCCGCCGACCAGATAGAGCGGCAAGCCCTTGGCCTGCTTCAGCCACGGGGCGCGGGCAAGCTGCTGCGCCACCATTTTCTCGAGCGCGCCGCGTGCGCCCTTGGTCGCGGCGATGCGGAGGACCCCGAGGGGGAAGGATGCCCGGTCGAGCACCTGCCCGTTCGCGACTCGGGTCAGCTCGAGGCTGCCTCCGCCCAAATCGCCGACAATGCCGTTGGCGTCCGGGATGGCCGAGAGCACGCCGAGCGCCGCCGCTTCCGCTTCCTGCTCGCCGGAAAGCAGTTCGACGTCGAGGCCCAGATCGGCAGCCTGGGCGAGCAATTCGTTGCCGTTGCTCGCATCGCGCACCGCGGCGGTGGCGACCGTGCGGACGTGTTCGACGCCCATAGTGTCGGTGAGGCGGCGAAACCGCGCGAGCGCCCGCACCGCCATGTCGAGCGAGGCCGGCGCGATCGCCCCCGTCGCATCGAGGCTTCTGCCGAGGCCGGCCATCACCTTTTCGTTGAACAAGGTCGCCGGAATGCGCGGCGGGCCGCCATAGACGACCAGGCGGATCGAGTTGGAGCCGATGTCGATGATCGCCTGCCGCGCTTCCCGCGCGGGCATGGTTTCGGCTCTCGGGCGTTCCAGCACGGCGATATCGGTCACCGGCGCCTCAGCCTCAGCTTGGGCACCGCGTCGCTGTTGGCGAGCGACTTGCCGCGGCCGCTCAGCGACGGGTTTGTCATGAAATAGCGGTGCAGGTTGAAGGGCGTCTCGCCGGGTTCATCGCGCTCGTACGTGCCGTCGGGCAGCAGCTCCCAGCTTTGCTCATTGTCGATCAGATTGGCGACCATCACCTGGTCCAGAACCTGATCGTGCACGGTCGGGTTCACGATCGGCAGCATATATTCGACGCGCCGGTCGAAATTCCGGGGCATCCAGTCCGCCGAAGAGATGAAGACCTTGGCCTTGTCGTTGGGCAGCGCCCGCCCGTTGCCGAAAGCGAAGATGCGGCTGTGCTCAAGGAAGCGGCCGACGATCGACTTGACACGGATATGTTCGGACAGGCCGGGCACGCCAGGCCGCAGGCAGCAGATGCCGCGCACGACCAGGTCGACCGGCACGCCCGCCTGGCTGGCGGCGTAGAGCTTCTCGATCATCGCCGGATCGACGAGCGAATTCATTTTCGCCCAGATGCCGGAAGGGCGGCCGGCCTTCGCATGCTCGATCTCGCCGTCGATCAACGCACAGAGCTTGTCGCGCAAATCGAGCGGCGACATGGTCAACATCTCGAGGCTGGTCGGCTCGACATAGCCGGTGATGTAGTTGAAGAGCTGCGCCGCATCGCGGCCTATGCGCGGATCAGCGGTGAAGAAACTCAGGTCCGTATAAACCCGCGCAGTAATCGGGTGATAATTGCCGGTGCCGAAGTGGCAATAGGTGCGATAGCCGCCTTCCTCACGCCGGACGACCATCGACACCTTGGCGTGCGTCTTCCATTCGATGAAGCCATAGACGACCTGCACGCCGGCGCGCTCCAGCGCGGACGCCCAGAGCAGGTTCTGCTCCTCGTCGAAGCGCGCCTTCAGCTCGACCACGGCCGTCACCGACTTGCCGGCTTCTGCGGCGTCAATCAGGGCGCGGATCACGGCCGATTGCTTGCCGGCGCGGTAGAGCGTCTGCTTGATCGCGACCACGTCGGGGTCTGCGGCCGCCTGGTTCAGAAAAGCGAGCACCACGTCGAAGGTCTCGTACGGGTGATGGACGACGATGTCTTTCGCCTTGATCGCCGCGAAGCAGTCGCCGCCATATTCGCGGATACGCTCCGGGAAGCGCGGGCTGAACGGGTGCCATTTGAGGTCGGGACGGTCTTCCTCGACCAGCGCTTCCAGATCGCCGATGCCGAGCAGGCCGCCCGAGACGGTCTCGATCACGTCGGCGCCGCCAAGCTCGCCGCGCACCTGCCGTTCCAGCGCTTCGGGAATGCCTTCCTCAAGCTCCAGCCGGATCACGCGTCCGCGGCGGCGGCGTTTGATGGCGCTGCGGAAGTAACGGACCAAATCCTCCGCTTCCTCCTCGATCTCGATGTCGCTGTCGCGGATGATCCGGAACGTGCCCGAGCCGTTCACCTGGTAACCGGGGAAGAGGAGCCCGGTGAAGCAGCGCAGCACCGATTCCATCGGGATGTAGCGCGCGCGCTCGCCGGGAAGGCGGACGAACGGCGGCAAGGTCGCCGGCAGCATCACCAGCTCGCGAATCGGCTCCTTGTCCGACAGGCGGACGAGGTCGAAAATCAGGCTCAGTCCCTTGTTCGGGATGAACGGGAACGGGTGCGCGGGGTCCAGCGCCTGGGGCGTGATGATCGGGAAAATGTGCGCGCGGAAATGCGCCTGCAGCCATTCGGTCTCTGCAGCGTCGAGATCATGTTCACGGACCACGTCGATGTCGACGTCGGAGAGCGCTGCGCGCAGGTCGGCCCAGACGCGCTGCTGGCTCTGCATCAGCCGCTCAGCTTCTTCGGTGACGGCGGCGAGCTGCTGCGCGACGGTCATGCCCTCGGGCGAGCGCTCCTCGACCTCCTGGAGCTGCTGCCCTTTCAGGCCGGCGACGCGGACCATGAAGAATTCGTCGAGATTGTTGCCGGAGATCGACAGGAAGCGCAGCCGCTCCAACAACGGGTGGTTGGCGTTGCACGCTTCTTCCAGCACGCGCCGGTTGAAGGCGAGCCAGCTCAATTCGCGATTGAAATAGCGCTGGCCGTCAACCGGCGGCGCGTCATCGCGGATGATCGGCTCCGGGCGAGCCATCAGAACAAATCCTCCTGCCGGGCGCCGAACGTATCGCGGGCCAGCTTTAACGACAACCGCACCTTGCGCGCCAGTGCCGCTTCATCGAGCGCGTCGACGGCCTGGATGATGCCGACATGGGTGCGCTCGATCCGCGGCATCAGCCAGGGCACCAACCCCGGCGGCACCTGCAGGTTGCGTTGCAGCAGCAGCTTTTCGATGAGGCCGGCGACCAGCACGTCGTCAGGATCGCCGAGGCTGATGACGGGTGTCGCGGACAGCCGCGTCTTGAGATCGGGAAGCCTGATCTTCCACGCCGGCGGCGCCTCGTCGGCCACGATCAGCAGCGGGCGGTGCGTTTCCTGCGCGGCGTTCCATGCGTGGAAGAGCTCTTCTTCCGGCCGCCGTTCCGCGTCGTCGATCAAGCGCCCGCCCGAGTTGCGCGCGAACAGCCGGCCGAGCAGGCTGCGGCCCGATTTGCGGGGTCCGGTCAGGATCGTGGCCATCACCGGCCAGGTGCTCCAATGGTCGAGATGCCTCATCGCACGCGCGTTGCTTTCGCTCACGATGAAATCTTCCTGACGCTCGTCGGCGGGCCAACCGAGCGGCAGTCCCATTTGGCTCATTTGGGCGCGGCTGTCCCGCTTGGAGACGGAGCCGGCGCCGCTCCGCGCCGGATGCGGAGCGTGCCGGCGCCCTGCTGCACTTGCCAGCCGCGCGCCTGCAGCGCCGCCGCCAGATCTGCAAGCTCGCCTTCATAGGTCACGCGCATCACCGACACGCCGCCGAGCGCAAGGCTCGCCGTCTGCGCCGAGCGCACGCCGGGGATGCCCCGCAGCGCCGCCTCGCCCGCGCTGACCGAACCGACGTCGGGCGTATCGAACTGGACGTTGAAGCTCGTGACGCCCGCCGTCGGCGTGTCGCTTTCGACCGCGGCGGTTTCCTCGGGGATCGTATCGTCCGTCGCTTCCAAATCTTCTTCCGGCACCGCCGGCTCGGCTATCAGCGACGGGTCGGGCGTCAGGCGGCCTTCCTGCAGCGCGCGGGTGAACAGAGCGTCCATGCGCTTTACGCCTTCGTCCATCAGCTTGGGCAGGCCGTCCGCCGAATCGACTCGCAGCACGAAGCCGCCGAGCAATTGGCGATCGGGGCCGTGGAACGCCTGGAAACGGCCGATCACGGGACCGCCCGGCCATTGCCGCTCGATCTGCACTTGCGGGACCAGCACGTCGGCCGCGCCATAGCCGTCGATCAGCAAGCGCCACCAGGTCCGTCCCGTCCGCCAGGTCTGCGACGGCGTCAGGATCAGCGAATCGGGGCCCGTGCCCGTCGGCCGGACATAATCGACCGGGCTGTTGCCGGTGCGGAATCGCGCCCAGGCCTTTTGCCATTCGGTGCGCGTCTCGAACGCTTGCGGGACGCCGCCGGAGAATTGCACCGGAATGATCAGCATCGGCGCGGAGCGCAGCATATTCTCCGACGTGCCGAGAATCGTGCCGGCACGCGCGCGGTCGAACAGCACGCCCAGCCGCGCGATATAGCGGTGCGGGCCGATTTGCTCGTCCTCGACGACGACGCCGGCGACGATGCCGTCGAGCGCCGAATCGGAAAGCTGCGGCCCCTTCTCGCCGCCATGCGTGCGGCCCCAGAGCGCGTCCCAGCCCTTACGCTGAGCCTGCCGCCAGCCTTCCAGTCGCGCCCCATTCGGATTCGCGGCGTAAACATCGACGTCGATGCCCGACACCTCGAAGCTCGACGAGCTGTCGATTGGCGGCACGCCGCGCTCGCCGCCCTCGATCTGGGCGCGCAGCATCGCCGCGACGCCAAGCGCCAACGCGAAAAGCAGGACGAACGGAACAGGGACGGAGAAACGGCGCAGGGCGATCACGGCGCCCTTCTGGCGCGTCCCCGGTGGAAATCCAAGCGTCTTGTCGCTAGGCGGCGGCCATATGAGCGACAGCCAACCCTATACCTATGCCCGGGCGGGCGTTTCGATCGCGGCCGGCAACGCGCTGGTAAAGGCGATCGGCCCCCTTGCGAAAAGCACGCGCCGTCCCGGCGCGGATGCAGAACTGGGCGGGTTCGGCGGCTTTTTCGACCTGAAGGCGGCGGGCTATCGCGATCCGCTGCTGGTCGCCGCGAACGACGGCGTCGGCACCAAGCTGAAGCTCGCCATCGAGCACGACCGGCACGACGGCGTCGGCATCGACCTGGTCGCCATGTGCGCCAACGACCTGATCGTGCAGGGCGCCGAGCCTTTGTTCTTTCTCGATTACTACGCCACCGGAAAGCTCGAGGCCGGAGTCGCCGAGCGCGTGATCGCGGGAATCGCGGAAGGGTGCCGCCAGGCGGGCTGCGCGCTGATCGGCGGGGAGACCGCCGAGATGCCGGGCATGTATGCGGATGGCGATTATGACCTTGCCGGCTTCTGCGTGGGGGCCGTGGAACGCGACCAGGCGCTGACCGGCACCCGAGTGAAAGCCGGCGACATGATCCTCGGCCTCGCTTCCTCGGGCGTGCACTCGAACGGCTATTCCCTGGTGCGCCGCCTTGCCGCGGACAAGGACTGGAAGCTGAACCGCCCTGCCCTGTTCGATCAGGACGTGATCCTGATCGATGCGCTGATGGCGCCGACGCGCATTTACGTGAAGTCGCTGCTGCCGCTGGTGCGTGAAGGCAAGATCGCGGCGTTGGCGCACATCACCGGCGGCGGACTGCTGGAGAATGTCCCGCGCGTGCTGCCGGACGATCTTCACGCCCGAATTGATGCCGACGCCTGGCCGCAGCCCCGGCTGATGGCGTTCCTGCAGGCGCAGGGCGCGATCGAGCCGGAAGAAATGGCGCGCACTTTCAACTGCGGCATCGGCATGGCCGTGGTGGTCGCCCCCGAACAGGAGGAAGCGGTGAAGGCAGCGCTGGAAGCGGCCGGCGAAACCGTGTTCGTAATCGGCCGCGTCGAACAGGGCCCGCGCG
The DNA here is from genome assembly GCF_042678385.1 of Sphingomonas tabacisoli. Taxonomy (NCBI): domain Bacteria; kingdom Pseudomonadati; phylum Pseudomonadota; class Alphaproteobacteria; order Sphingomonadales; family Sphingomonadaceae; genus Sphingomonas; species Sphingomonas tabacisoli. The sequence goes on along the minus strand of NZ_JBHUDY010000001.1, from coordinate 1,647,257 downwards.
GCTGCACGGTCGTCGGATCGGCGGACGCGTGGAGTGCGCGCGAGGCATGGCAGGCGGTGCATCTTGGCTAGATTCCCCTCCCGCTTGCGGGAGGGGTTAGGGGTGGGAAAGGCCTCTAGCTCTTGCCCGGGGCGAAGGGCCCACCCCCGGCCCCTCCCGCAAGCGGGAGGGGAGAAATGAAGGCCCGTGTCGCCGTCCTGCTGTCGGGGCGCGGGTCGAATATGGCGGCGCTCCTCTATGCGGCGCGCTTGCCCGATTGCCCTTACGAACTTACGCTTGTGACGGGTGACAAGCCCGACGCGCCGGGGTTGGCGCTTGCCGAGGCCGAAGGCGTCCCGGTCGTGCGCCTTCCCGCCTACAAGCCCAAGGACAAAACGGATTTCTACGCGGCATTGAGCGAAGCGCTGGACAGAGCCCGCGTCGATTGCATCGCGCTGGCCGGCTTCATGCGTATATTGCCGGCGGATTTCATCGACCGCTGGGCCGGGCGCATCGTCAACATCCATCCCTCGCTGCTGCCCAAATACAAGGGCCTCGACACGCACGAGCGGGCGCTGGAGGCCGGAGATGCCGTCGTCGGCTGCTCCGTCCACGAGGTGACAGCCGAGCTTGATGACGGGCCGGTGCTTGGCCAGATCGAGGTTGCGGTTCTTCCCGGTGACACGCCTGAGTCGCTCGCGGCGCGAGTGCTTATCGCCGAGCACCAGCTTTACCCGCGCACCCTCGCCGCTTTCGTGATGCGCGAGCGCACGCCCGAAGCTAAGCTCGCGCGCGTCCGGCAAGCGGCGATGGCGCTGCCCGGAGCCGAGGAAACCGTGTCGCACGGCATGCCCTGCTTCCGCATCGAGGGCGGCAAGATGTTCTGCTATTTCACGCACGATCATCATGGCGACGGCATCATCGCGATGATCGTGAAGACCAGCGGCCCGGACGAGCAGGCGCAGCTCATCGATCAAGACCCGGAAACCTATTACCGCCCTGCCTATTTCGGCACCAGCGGATGGGTCGGCGTGCGGCTGGATAGCGGCGACACCGATTGGGATCATGTCGCCGCCCGGATCGAGCTCAGCTGGAAGCTGGTCGCCCCGCGCAAACTGCTTGGGATCAGGGAGTTCTGAGCGCCGCCTGGAGCGGAGCGGCTCGGCCTACCTCTCAGGCGTCGTAATCGAGCACGACCTCGTTGGTTTTCGGAACCGCCTGGCAGGTCAGCACATAGCCGCTGGCGACTTCTTCGGCGGACAGGCCGTAATTGGCTGCCATCGTGACTTCGCCCAACACCACCTTTGCGCGGCAGGTGGCGCATACGCCCGCCTTGCACGCATAGGGCGCAGGCAGGCCTGCCGCACGGGCATTGTCCAGAATGCTGCCATGCTCGCTGTCGAAGGTCAGGCGGCGAGTGCGCCCGTCGAGCGTCAGCATGAGCTGGCGCCCTGCGGCGGCGCGGCGCTCCGCTTCCTGCGCCTCCGCTGCCGCGCCGGTCGGACGATCGACCGTGAACCGCTCGATCAGAATCCGGTCCGCCGACGTGCCCGCCTCCAGCAACGCGGTTTCGGCGGCGTCCATCATGGGGCCGGGGCCGCAGATGAAAGCCGCGTCCAGCCCTCTCGGATCGACCAGCCTGCCGAGCACCTCGGCCAGCTTCCCCCGATCGAGGCGGCCGTTGAACAGCGGCGCTTCCTCGTCGAACTCGTCCTCGAGGAAGTGATAGACCGCCAGCCGGTCCATGAAGCGGTTCTTCAACCCCGCCAGTTCTTCCAGGAACATGATCGAGCCCGAGTGCCGATTGCCGTAGAGCAAGGTGAAGCGGCTGTTCGGTTCCTCGATCAGAGCGGTCTTGAGCAGCGACAGAACCGGCGTGATGCCCGATCCGCCGGCGATGCCGAGATAGGACCGTGCCGCATCCGGATCGAAGACCCAGGTGAAACTGCCGTGCGGCGGCATCAGCTCGATCGCGTGCCCCGAAGCGAGCATGCGGTTGGCCCAGGACGAGAAGCGTCCGTCGGTAATCTGCTTGATCGCGATGCGAAGCTCGCCGTCATGCGGGCTGACGCAAACGGAGTAGTTCCGGCGCAGCTCCTCGCCATCGATTTCGGCGCGCAGCGTCACATGCTGGCCGGCGCGGAAGGCGAAGTGCTCCCGCAGCTCGTCGGGCAAATCGAAGCGCAGCGACACGGCGTCGTCGGTCTCGCGCCGCACTTCGGCGATCGTCAGTTCGTGAAAATGTTCGTTCATCTCAATGGCACTTGAAGCGGTCGAAGGGCTCGAGACAGTCGCGGCATCGCCATTGTGCCTTGCACGGCGTCGAGCCGAAGCGGCTGACTTCCTGCGTATGGGTCGAGCCGCAGCGGGGGCATTCGACGGTCCCGCCGGAGGTCGGCGGCGTGATGCCGTAGGCGCGCAGCTTTTCATGGCCTTCCGGCGTGATCCAGTCGGTGGACCAGGGCGGCGACAGCACAGTGCGGACGGCGACGTTCTGCAACCCGGCATGGTCCAGCGCCGCACGGATCGATTGCTCGATGGCGAGCGTTGCGGGGCAACCCGAATAGGTGGGCGTGATCGTCACGGCTTCGTCGCTCACATCCCGAACGATGCCGAGATCGACGACGGACAGCGCCGGGATTTCGGGATCCGGAACCTCGGCGAGAATGCCGCGGATCGTATCGCTTACGTCCTCAATGGCTACCATCGCGCGTCGGGATAGCTGCGGGGCAGATGCTGCATCACGGCGAGCAGGTGTCCGAGATGCTCGCTATGGTGGCCGACCCGGCCGCCCACGGTTGCGCGCGGCAGCTCGGGCATTTCGAGCGTGGCGTCGTTCAGCACAGCCGCCACGCCCGCATCGAAGGCCGGCCTCAGAGTGGAACGATCAGCGGCGACGCCTTCGGCCGCCAGGGCTTGCTCGATCGCGTCCATCTGGAACAGCTCGTCGACGAAACGCCAATGCCAGTCGAGCCCGTCGATCATGCGCTGCCGGCTTTCGTCCGTGCCGTCGCCGAGCCGGATCACCCAGTCTCCCGCAAGCTCGCGGTGGTAGCGCACTTCCTTGACGCCTTTGGCGGCGACTTCGGCGATGCGCGCGTCGTTCGATCGGATCAGCGCGCCCAGCAGCAGCTCATGCATCGAGGAATAGAGGAATTGCCGGGCGATGGTCCGCACGAAGTCGCCGTTCGGCTGCTCGACCATGAGGCAATTGCGATAGGCCAGCACGTCGCGATGGAAGGCGAGCGCGTCGGCATCGCGTCCCTTCCCTTCCAGCTCGCCCGCGTAACCGAGGAAGAACGTCGCCTGCCCGATCAGGTCGAGCCCGATATTGGCGAGGCTGAGGTCAACCTCAAGCGTCGGCGCATGGCCGCACCATTCGGACAGGCGCTGACCGAGAACCAGCGCATCGTCGCCCAGGCGCAGCAGATATTCGAAGCGTGGATCGCCAAGCGCCGTCATCAGATGTTCTTCACCGCGTCTGGGATCTGATAGAAGGTCGGGTGGCGATAGACCTTGTCCGCCGCCGGCTCGAACAAGGGCCCCTGCCCGGCCGGATCGCTGGCGGCGATATCGGCCGATTTCGCGACCCAGATGCTGACGCCTTCCATCCGGCGGGTATAGGTGTCGCGCGCGTGCATCAGCGCCATGTCCGCATCCGGCGCATGCACGCTGCCGACGTGGCGGTGCGACAATCCGCCGCGCGCGCGGACGAACACTTCCCAGAGCGGCCAGTCGTTCGCCATCGTTCAGGCGGCCTTTTTCGCTGCGCGCTTCGCCTCATGGGCGGCGGCGGCTTCGCGCACCCAGCGATTGTCGTCCCAGGCTTTGCGACGGGCGAGCATCCGTTCCCTGGCGACCGGCCCTTCGCCACGGACCACGGCGTAGAATTCCTCCCAATCGACCGCGCCGAAATCATAGGCGCCGCGCTCGGCATTCCATTTCAGATCGGGGTCGGGAACCGTGAGGCCGAGGAACTCGGCCTGCGGCACGGTCACATCGACGAACTTCTGGCGGAGCTCGTCGTTCGTGTCCCGCTTGATCCGCCAGCGCATCGACTGCGCGGTGTTGGGCGAATTCTCGTCGGACGGGCCGAACATCATCAGGCTCGGCCACCACCAGCGGTTGAGCGCGTCCTGCGCCATTTCGCGCTGCTCGGGCGTGCCGTTCGCCAGCACCATCATGATCTCATAGCCTTGGCGCTGGTGGAAGCTTTCCTCCTTGCACACGCGGACCATCGCGCGGGCATAGGGACCATAGCTGGTGCGCTGAAGCGGCACCTGGTTCATGATCGCTGCGCCGTCGACCAGCCAGCCGATCGCGCCGATGTCCGCCCAGGTGAGCGTCGGATAGTTGAAGATCGTCGAATATTTGGCGCGGCCCGAATGCAGCGCGTCGATCATCTCCTCGCGGCTGGCGCCCAGCGTCTCGGCCGCGCAGTAGAGATAGAGCCCGTGCCCGCCCTCGTCCTGCACCTTGGCGAGCAGCACCGCCTTGCGGCGCAGCGACGGCGCGCGCGTAATCCAATTGCCTTCCGGGAGCATCCCTACGACTTCGCTGTGCGCGTGCTGGGAAATCTGGCGGATCAGCGTCTTGCGGTACGCTTCCGGCATCCAGTCCTTCGGCTCGATGAATTCGTCGGCCGCGACCCGCGCCTCGAACGCGTCGACCAACTCCTGCGGCTCGTTGGAGAGCGACACCGGCTTGGCGCTTTTCTGCAGTTCGGTGGTGTACATGGCTGGACTCCTAGCCCCGCCATATCATTAGCCGACCGAGCGGTCAACGAATGGTCAGACCCGTTCGATCGCCAACGCGATCCCCTGCCCGACACCGATGCACATCGTGCAAAGCGCGCGTTTGGTGCCGCGTTCCTGAAGCTCGATCGCCGCAGTGAGGGCGAGCCGTGCGCCTGACATGCCGAGGGGATGACCGAGCGCGATTGCGCCGCCATTCGGGTTCACATGGTCGGCGTCATCGGGGAGGCCGAGTTCGCGCATGACGGCCAAGCCCTGGGCCGCAAAGGCCTCGTTGAGCTCGATCACGTCGAAATCGCCTATCGCCAAACCGAGCCGCTCCATCAGCTTGCGGCTGGCAGGCGCCGGACCAATGCCCATTACTCGCGGCGCCACGCCCGCCGTCGCGCAGCCGAGAATCCGCGCAATCGGCGTCAGACCGTGCGTGGCGGCTGCCTCTTCACTGGCGATCAACAGGGCTGCGGCACCGTCGTTGACGCCGCTTGCATTGCCGGCAGTGACGCTGCCGTCAGGGCGGACGATGGGCTTCAGCTTCGCGAGCGCTTCGATCGTCGTCGCGCGGGGATGCTCGTCCTTCTCGACCGTGACGGGATCGCCTTTGCGCTGCGGGATGGTGACGGGCACGATCTCCTTGGCCAGCCGCCCATTGGCTTGCGCGGCGGCGGCCCGGTTCTGGCTGCGGAGCGCGAAGGCATCCTGGTCTTCGCGGCTAATCTGCCAGTCCTGCGCCACGTTTTCGGCTGTCTCTGGCATCGAATCGACACCGAATTCCGCCTTCAGCTTCGGGTTGACGAAGCGCCAGCCGATGGTCGTGTCGTAAACGGCGTTGCTGCGCGAAAAGGCGCTTTCGGCTTTCGGCATGACGAAGGGCGCGCGGGTCATGCTCTCGACGCCGCCGGCGATCATGAAATCGGCCTCGCCCGCGCGAATGGCGCGCGCGGCATAGGCGGTCGCGTCCAGGCCCGATCCGCACAGCCGGTTAATGGTCGTGCCCGGCACCGTTTCGCCGAGACCGGCCAACAGCGCCGCCATGCGCGCGACGTTGCGATTGTCCTCGCCGGCCTGGTTGGCGCAGCCGAGGACGACATCATCCACCTTTGCCCAATCGACATGCGGATAACGCGCCTTGAGAGCAGCCAAGGGGACGGCCGCCAGATCGTCCGCACGGACACCGGCCAACACCCCGCCAAATCGGCCGATCGGCGTACGGGCGCCGCCGCAGATAAAGGCTTCGGTCATAGCGCGCTTTCCTCCTCGATGATCGGACCGCCCGCTGTCGGAGACGCTCCGCGGAACGGCAACGACGCCGGCTTTGACACGATCAAGCCGGCAACATCTACGGTTATGTGATATCGGGCTGGGGCGGCAGGAAGCGAGCCCGGTGCGCCGACAGCCGACACCGCCGCCTTGCATGCGCTCCGGCACTTGGTAGAGGATAGGAAATCGGCCTCGGGAAAACCGCCCGGAGCTATGGCGACCCTGCGCTGACTTTCGTGAATGAAAAATACGACCTGCGTGAGATCATCGATCGGCATATCGGCCGCGAGGGGCCGCTGCTGCCGATTCTGCATGACGTGCAGGATGGGTTCGGCTGCATTTCCGAAGCGCACATCGTCGAGATCGCGGCGGCGCTGAATCTGAGCCGGGCGGAAGTGTCGGGCGTCGTTTCCTTCTATCACGATTTCCGCCGCACGCCGCGCGTAAGGCCGGCGATCAAATTATGCCGGGCGGAAGCGTGCCAGTCGCGCGGAGTCGAGGCGCTGGTCGCAGCGGTGGGCGAGGATGCGCGCGTGGAGCTTGAGACCGTTTATTGTCTTGGCCTTTGCTCAGTGGGACCGGCGGCGCTGGTCGGGAGCGAGGTGCACGCGCGGCTTGACGAGGCTTCGCTGAGCGCGCTGATCGAGCGGATCGCGGCGGCGTGAGGCTGTTCGTTTCCGACGATGCCGCGGCACTGGCCTGCGGCGCGGACGCCGTCGCCGCCCGGGCCGAGGCGATGGGACACGAAGTCGTCCGCACGAGTAGCTGGGGCATGCACTGGCTGGAGCCGCTGGTCGAAGTCGAGGCGGAAGAGGGGCGGATCGGCTACGGCCCGGTGCTGGCCGGAGAGGTCGAGGCGCTGCTTTCGGGCGCGCTGGAGCACAAGCGGATCGGCGATGTCGCGGCGCATCCGTTTATCGCGCGGCAGCAGCGGCTGACGTTCGCGCGCGCTGGGCGAACACGGCCGCTGAGCCTGGACGACTATGCAGCGACTGGCGGATGGGAGGGCCTGGAGCGCGCGCGGGCGATGGCGCCGGAAGCGATCGTCGATGAAGTGACGATATCGGGCGTGCGTGGGCGCGGCGGCGCGGGCTTTCCGGCGGGCATCAAGTGGAACACCGTCCGGCAGGCGGCGGGTGCGCGCAAATACGTGGTGTGCAACGCCGACGAAGGCGACAGTGGCACGTTCGCCGACCGGATGCTGATGGAAGGCGACCCGTTCTGCCTGATCGAGGGCATGGCGATCGCCGCGCTCGCGGTCGGGGCGCAAAAGGGCTTTGTCTATATCCGCTCCGAATATCCGCATGCGATTGCCAAAATGGAAGCGGCGGTTCGGCTGTCCGCCCACCTGATCGCGCCATTTGGGATCGAGATTCGGACCGGCGCCGGCGCCTATGTCTGTGGCGAGGAGACTTCGCTTCTCAACTCGTTGGAAGGCAAGCGCGGCGAGGTGCGCGCCAAGCCGCCGCTGCCGGCGATCGAAGGTCTGTTCGGCTGCCCGACCGTGGTCAATAATGTGCTGACGCTCGCGGCCGTGCCGTGGGTGCTGGCGCATGGGGGGCAGGCCTATGCCGATTACGGGACCGGCCGCTCGCGCGGCACCATGCCGGTCCAGCTTGCCGGCAATGTGAAGCATGCCGGGCTGTTTGAGACGGCGTTCGGGCTCACGCTAGGCGAGCTGGTGAACGAGATCGGCGGCGGCACTGCCTCGGGACGGCCGGTCAAGGCCGTGCAGGTGGGCGGACCGCTGGGCGCCTATTTTCCGCCGAGCCTGTTCGACACCGTGTTCGACTATGAGGAATTTACCGCGCGCGATGGGTTGATCGGCCATGCCGGCATTGTCGTGTTCGACGACAGCGTCGACATGGCGCGCCAAGCGCGGTTCGCATTCGAGTTCTGCGCGGCGGAAAGCTGCGGGAAATGCACGCCGTGCCGCTTGGGCGCGGTGCGCGGGCGCGAGACGATGGAGCGGGTGATCGCGGGCGAGGCGCGCGATGCCAATCTCGCGCTGGTAACCGAGCTGTGCGAGACGATGAAGTTCGGCTCGCTCTGTGCGCTCGGCGGTTTCACCCCTTATCCGGTGATGAGCGCGATCACGCATTTTCCCGAGGATTTCGCGCGGTGAAAGTGCTCGGCGCAGTGCTGGCTGGCGGGCGGTCCAGCCGCTTCGGTTCCGACAAGGCGCTGGCTGAATATCGCGGCGTTCCGCTGATCGAGCATGCGGTTGCGGCCCTCGCAGCGCAGTGCGATGCGGTGGTGATGGTTGGGCGCTACGGCGGGATCGCGGACTGGCCGGAACCGGGCTGCGGGCCGCTCGGTGGGCTGGCGGGCGCGTTGCGCCACGCCCGCGCAAACTTGTTCGACGCGGTGCTGAGCTGCGGTGTCGATGCGCCCGGCGTGCCGGCCGACCTGCGCATGTCTCTGATGCCCGCGCCGGCTTATGTCGCGAGCCAGCCGGTGCTGGGGTTGTGGCCGGTCTCAGCCGCCGACGCGCTCGAAGAAATCCTGACCGGCAGCGGCAGGCATTCGATGCTGGCATTTGCCGAAGCGATTGGCGCGCGACCGGTGAAGCTTCGGCACGAACCTGCTAATGTGAACACGCCGGAGGATCTGGCGCGATTGGAGCAACGTCATGGGCTATGAATTCCAGCCCGATTTTGGCACCCCCGCCTCGCGCGCGGACGAGACGGTCACGCTGACGATCGACGGGCGTGGGGTCACGGTGCCGGCGGGCACGACGGTGATGCGGGCGGCAGCGGAAGCGGGCCTCGCGATCCCGAAGCTCTGCGCGACCGACAGCCTGAAGCAATTCGGCTCGTGCCGGCTGTGCCTGGTCGAGATCGACGGCGCGCGGGGCACGCCGGCTTCGTGCACCACGCCCGCGGCCCAGGGCATGGTGGTGCGGACGGAGAGCGACACGCTCGCGCGGCTGCGGCGGGGGGTGATGGAGCTTTACCTCACCGATCATCCGGCGGACTGCAGCGCTTGTGCGCAAGGCGATTGCGAAATGCGGGCGCAGGCCGAGGCGGTGGGGCTGACCACGGTTCGCTACGCGCCGGGCGACAATCATTTGGGCGAGGCGGTCGATGCCTCCAATCCCTATTTCGACTTCGATCCGGCCAAGTGCATCGTCTGCTCGCGCTGCGTGCGGGCGTGCGACGAGATCCAGGGAACATTCGCGCTGACGATCGACGGGCGGGGATTTGCGTCGAAGGTCTCGGCGGGGCTGCCGTCGGAGGAGTTTCTGAGTTCGGAGTGCGTGTCGTGCGGGGCTTGCGTGCAGGCTTGCCCGACGGGGGCGCTGCAGGAACGGGCGGTCAAGGAACTCGGCATGCCCGAGAGCGCGACCGTCACCACCTGCGCCTATTGCGGGGTCGGCTGCACCTTCCGCGCGGAGATGAAGGGCGAGCAGCTCGTCCGCATGGTGCCGTGGAAGGACGGCAAGGCCAATCGCGGGCATAGCTGCGTGAAGGGGCGGTTCGCCTGGGGCTATGCCAATCATCAGGAGCGCATCCTGAACCCGATGATCCGCGCCTCGATCGACGAGCCGTGGCGCGAAGTGAGCTGGGACGAAGCCCTCACCCACGCCGCGTCCGAGCTGAAGCGCATTCAGGCGAAATACGGACGGCTCTCGATTGGCGGCATCACCTCGTCGCGCTGCACCAACGAAGAGACGTTCCTTGTGCAGAAACTGGTCCGCGCCGGCTTCGGCAACAACAATGTCGATACCTGCGCGCGTGTCTGTCGCTCGCCGACGGGCTATGGGCTGAAGACGACGTTCGGCACCTCGGCGGGGACGCAGGATTTCGAATCGGTCGAGCAGGCCGACGTCATCATGGTGATCGGCGCTAACCCGACCGACGGGCACCCGGTCTTCGCCAGCCGGATGAAGCAGCGGCTGCGGCAAGGCGCGAAGCTGATCGTCGTCGATCCGCGCCGCATCGATATCGTCCACACGCCGCACATCGACGCGGCGCACCACCTGCCGCTTCGCCCCGGCACCAATGTCGCCGTGCTGACCGCGATGGCGCATGTGGTGGTGACCGAGGGTCTCGCCGACGAGGCGTTCATCCGCGAGCGCTGCGACTGGGACGAGTATCGCGAATGGGCGGCGTTCGTCGGCGACCCGAAGCACTCGCCGGAGACGCTGGCGCCTGTGACCCTGGTCGACCCGCAGGAGCTGCGCGCCGCGGCGCGGCTGTATGCGACCGGCGGCAATGGCGCGATCTATTATGGCCTTGGGGTGACCGAGCATAGCCAGGGCAGCTCGACCGTGATGGCGATCGCGAACCTGGCAATGGCGACCGGCAATATCGGCCGCGAGGGCGTCGGCGTGAACCCGCTCAGGGGCCAGAACAATGTGCAAGGGAGCTGCGACATGGGCAGCTTTCCGCACGAATATTCGGGCTATCGCCACGTTTCCGACGATGCGACGCGGCGGCTGTTCGAGACGGACTGGGGCGTTGCGCTCGATCCAGAGCCGGGCCTGCGCATCCCCAACATGCTCGACGCCGCCGTCGATGGCGTGTTCAAGGCGCTCTACATCCAGGGTGAGGACATTCTTCAGTCCGACCCGAACACCAGGCATGTCGCGGCGGGTCTGGCCGCGATGGAATGCGTGATCGTCCACGACCTGTTCCTGAACGAGACCGCCAACTACGCGCATATCTTCTTGCCGGGCTCTACCTTCCTCGAGAAGAACGGCACCTTCACCAATGCCGAGCGGCGCATCCAGCCGGTGCGCAAGGTGATGGCGCCGATGAACGGGCTGGAGGATTGGGAAGTGACCCAGGGCCTCGCCAACGCGCTGGGGCTTGGCTGGTCCTACACGCACCCGTCCGAGATCATGGACGAGATTGCGCGGCTGACGCCGACCTTTGCCGGCGTGTCGTTTGCGAAGCTCGACGAGCTGGGCTCGATCCAATGGCCCTGCAACGACGCGGCGCCCGAGGGATCGCCGGTGATGCACATCGGCGGCTTCGTGCGCGGCAAGGGGCATTTCGTCGTCACCGACTATGTGCCGACCGACGAGAAGACCGGCCCACGTTATCCGCTGCTGCTCACCACCGGTCGGATCCTCAGCCAGTATAATGTCGGCGCGCAGACACGGCGGACGGCCAACACCGTCTGGCATCCCGAGGATTTGCTGGAAATGCACCCGCACGACGCCGAGGAGCGCGGGCTGAAAACCGGCGACTGGGCGAAGCTCGCCAGCCGCTCGGGCGAGACGACACTCCGCGTGCTGGTCACCGACCGTGTGGCGCCGGGTGTGACCTATACGACCTTCCACCATCCGGCGACGCAGGCCAACGTCGTCACCACGGAATATTCCGACTGGGCGACCAATTGCCCCGAATACAAAGTGACGGCGGTGCAGGTCGCCCCCTCCAACGGTCCGACCGACTGGCAGGAGGATTACGAGGCGCTGAGCGAACGCTCCCGCCGGATCGCCCATGTCGAGGCCGCCGAGTGAGCCACACCCTCGACCGGCTGATCTACATGGCCAACCAGATCGCGCGGAACCTTGCCTTGCAGCACGATCCGGAAGCCGCGACCGCCGACCATATCGCCAAATTTTGGGACCTGCGGATGAAGGCGCTGGTGTTCGATCACCTGTCGGCCGGCGGCGAGGGACTGGAGCCGATCGCAGCGGCGGCATTGAAGGGGCTGCAGCACAAGGGTGCGCCCAAGCCGCAAAGCCAGGCGACCGTGTTCAACGCTGTCCACGAAGCCGGCGGGTCCGACGCGGGATGAGCGCGTCCGAGCGACGACATTTCACCGAAACGCTGGCTGGCGGCGGCGACGAGCCCGTCGCGCGCGAGATCGCTGTCGAGCATCCCTGCGCGGTCGAGGTGAACGGGCTCGGCTATGCGGTGATGATGCTGACGCCGGCCGATCTGGAAGATTTCGGCTATGGTTTCTGCCTGTCCGAGCGGCTGATCGATGCGGCCGACGACATCCAGGACGTCGACGCGCACGAGACCGACCGCGGCACGGTACTGCGCGTGACGACGCTGCCGGCCTTGCGCGACCGCGTGCTGGAGCGGGTGCGTCACCGGGTTTCCGACAGTTCCTGCGGGATTTGCGGAATCGAGAATCTGGAGCAGGCGCTGCGCACCCTGCCCCGCCTTGCCGCTCGCGCCGCGCCCGTTCCGCCGGCAAGCGTGTTTCGCGCGCTGGAACAGATGCGCGCGCACCAGCCGCTGAACCGCGCGACCGGCGCCGTCCACGCGGCACTGGCCTGCGAGCCCGACGGCGCGATCCTTGTCGCGCGCGAGGATGTCGGCCGGCACAATGCTTTCGACAAATTGATCGGCGCGATGTTGCGGCAAAGCGAACCATGGGGCGACCGTTTCGCTCTTCTCTCCTCACGCTGCTCCTATGAGCTGGTCGAGAAAGCGGCGCTCGCCGGCTGCACCGCACTGGTCACCGTTTCCGCGCCGACGACATTGGCGCTGGAGCGCGCGCGCGAAGCCGGCGTTGCGCTCATCTCGCTGGCCCGCAGCGACTCCTATCTGATCGCTAAAGCGCCAGCCGGTCCGAGCTTCTGAACTTGACCCAACCTGCTGATTCGGTTGGCTGGGGCGGGAGGATTCGAACCTCCGAATGCCGGTACCAAAAACCGGTGCCTTACCGCTTGGCGACGCCCCAGCAGCGGGCCGCCTCTATAGCGGCCGAAGATCGGCTGAGAAGCCCCTAAACGACCCTCTGCACCCATCCATAAGGATCGGCCGCGCGGCCGAACTGGATGTCGGTCAACTGCCGGTGCAGCCTCTCGGTGAGCTGGCCGGGACCGCCGCTACCGACGGTGAAATCGAAGCCGTCGCCCTTCACCCGGCCGATCGGCGTGACCACCGCTGCGGTGCCGCAGGCGAACGCCTCGACCAGCCGTCCGCTTTCCGCATCGGCCTGCCAATCCTCGATCGAATAGGGTGCCTCCTCAACCGTCAGCCCCTGGTCGCGGGCGAGCCGGATCAGCGAGTCGCGCGTAATGCCAGGCAGGATCGTCCCGCCCAGCGGCGGCGTGCGAACCGTGCCGTCGGCAAAGACGAAGAACACGTTCATGCCGCCCAGTTCCTCGACGTAGCGGCGCTCGACCGCATCGAGAAACACGACCTGGTCGCAGCCCTGGCGGCTCGCCTCGGCCAGCGCGATCAGGCTGGCCGCATAATTGCCGCCGCACTTGGCCGCGCCCGTGCCGCCGGGAGCGGCGCGCGTGTAGGTCTTCGTCGCCCAGAGCGAGATCGCCTTGACTCCGCCTTTCCAATAGGACCCGACGGACGAGGCAATGACGGCGTAGATATATTCCGCCGACGGCTTCACGCCCAGGAACACCTCGCTCGCGAACACGAACGGGCGGAGGTAGAGCGCGCCTTCGGGGATGCTCGGCACCCAATCCTTGTCGGTGCGGACCAGCGCGCGCACCGATTCGACGAAAATGTCTTCCGGAAGCGCCGGCATCGCCATGCGCTCCGCCGAGTTCTGCAGGCGGCGGGCATTAGCGTCGGGCCGGAACAGCGCGATGCTGCCGTCCGGATGGCGGTAGGCCTTCAGCCCCTCGAAGATTTCCTGCGCATAGTGGAGCACGGACGAGGCCGGGTCGGTCGCGATCGCCTCGCGCGGCTGAATGCGCGCGCTGTGCCAGCCCTTGCCCTCGGTATATTGCACCACGGCCATATGATCGGTGAACACGCGGCCAAAGCCCGGATCGGCAAGCAGGCCTTCGCGCTCTTCGGTCGCGAGTGGCGCCGGGTTGGGTTTGAAATCGAACGTCAGGCTCATGGATCCCTCGCTTGCGCCGCGCATAAGTGCAATGGCATGGCGCGCGCAATGGCAAGCTTCCCATCCGCCCTGTTCCTGCGCGAAGCCGAGGTCAGGCGCGGGCTCGAGCTGATGTTCGCGGGCCAGGCCGCCCTTGCGCGCTCGGTTGAGCCGATTCTCGCCCGGGCCGACCTTGGCCGCGCTCATCAGCGTGCGCTCTACTTCATCGGCCGCTTTCCCGACCTGACCGTCGGCGCGCTGATCTCCAATCTCGGCATCACCAAGCAGTCGCTCAACCGCGTGCTGAACGAGCTGACCGAGCGCGCGCTGGTCGAGGCGCGTGTCGGCCGCGACGATCGCCGCCAGCGCCTGCTGCGCCTCACCGAAACCGGCAAGGTGCTTGAGGCCGAGCTCTTCGAGGCAATGCGCGCGCAGATGGCGGCCGCCTATGCGCAAGCGGGGCAGCAGGCGGTCGGCGGCTTCTGGGCTGTGCTCGAGGGCCTGAGCTAGCGCGTTTCGGCGGCCATCTCGCGGCCGCGCCGCTCGGCGGCCTCCAAGGTGTGCACGAGCAGGGTTTCGAGCGCCCTGCCCTCATCCAGCACATCAAGCCCCTTGCGCGTCATTCCGCCGGAACTGGCCACGCGATCGGCGAGCGTCGCGGGTGTTTCGTCCGATCCGGCCGCTAGTCCCGCCGCGCCATCGACTGTCGCCACGGCAAGGCGCAGCGCCTGCTGGGCGGGCAAGCCCAGCGCAGCCCCCGCGGATGCCATTGCGTCGATGAACCGGAACAGAAAAGCCGGCCCGCTTCCCGCCAGCGCCGTCGCCAACCCGAACTGCGCTTCGTCCGCGATCCATTCGACCAGGCCCAGCGGCCGCATCAGAGTTTCGACATCGCCGCGGCGCGCGCCGGCATCGCCGTGCAACGCCACCACCCCGCGACCCATTGCGACCGGCGTGTTCGGCATCGCCCGCACAACGGCGCGGGCTTTAGAAAACCGCTGCTTTAGCGTGGCCAGTTCGGTGCCGGCGAGAATCGAGATCAGCAGCGTGTCTGGCCCAACTACGTTGGCGACGGCATCCGCCACATCGCCCAGCTTTTGCGGCTTCACGCCGAGCATCAGCACACGCGGCGGCGTCTCTCCTTGCGGCATAGCTGTCAAGGTCCGAACCCCAGGCGCGGGCGCGACGCCGCTGGGCCGGATCACCGTCACTGGTTCCGGCGGAAGTCCCGCCTCCAGCCAGCGCCGCAGCATGGCGCCGGCCATGTTGCCGCACCCGACCAGCCAGATGGCCCCAAGTCCCGAAAGCTCGTTCATGGAGCGACCTCAACTTTTTTCGCGCGCAGCCGTCAAGAACCGAGCGCGGCTGCCGTTCTTAAGCGTATGAGCGAAGCGACTTCTTCCGCCCGCGCGACCGCGATCGATGGACAGCCTGGCGCGGAGCGCCGGGTCGGGCCGGACGATGACGCACGGCAGCGCGGCAACCGCCTCGCCAAGGCAGTCAGGAACTGGTTCGGCCGCGACGAGGGGGACGAGGCGACAGAGGAGCAGCCGGAGCCGACGGTGTTCCACAAGATCGGCGCTTTCCTGCAGCAGAACCTGCTCGAGCCGACGCCCGCCCATTACGAGCTGGTCTATGGCTATATCACCGAGTCGGATCGCCGGCTGGTCGAGGCCGTCGATCGCGCGATCATGCGCGAAGGCCTGCTCACCGCCGAAGCGGCCGACCTGATCCTCGCCGAAGTCCGCACCGACATGTCGGCAGAGCTGCTCGCCAATCTCGTCGACAAGGCGCAGGCGACCCTGGGGCATATCGCCGGCCTCGCCAAGCAATCGGGCGCCGACGCGAAAGCCTATGGCCAGGCGCTCGAAAGCAAGGTTGCCGACCTTGAAACCGGCGCATCGGACGAAGTGGTCAAATCGCTCGTCCAGCTCACCAGCTCGATGATCGAGCGCACCCAGGCCGCCGAGCACCAGCTCCGCGAAGCCGGCAAGCAGATGACCCAGCTGCGGGGCAGCCTGGCCGAAGCCCGCCGGATCGCCGAGAGCGACGCCCTCACCGGTCTCGCCAACCGTCGGGCTTTCGAGAACAAATTGCGCCGGGCGGTCCTCTATGCGCGGGAAAGCGGCAAGCCGCTGGCCCTTGCCTTTTGCGACATCGACCACTTCAAGAAGATCAACGACACTCACGGCCATGATGTGGGCGACCGCATCCTGAAGTTCGTCGCCCAGCGGCTCGCATCCGCATCCGGCAACAATTGCTTCGTCGCCCGCCATGGCGGCGAGGAATTTGTGATGCTGTTCGAAGGATACAGCGCCGAGCAGGCCGGCCGTATCGTCAATGAAGTGCGTGTCGACCTGGAGGAACGCCGCCTCGTCGCCAAGCAATCGGGCGAACCGATCGGACAGGTCAGCTTCTCGGCCGGCGTGGCCTCATTGGCGCCGAAGGAAAACGGCCGCCAGATGCTGCGCGCGGCGGACCAGGCGCTCTACAAGGCCAAGAAAGAAGGCCGGAACCGCGTGGTGGTGCTGGGAGATTAATCTCCCGGGCGGCGGCCTAGGCCTCGCCCTGCGTCTCGATTAACGCCGCGGCGATCGCTTCGCGCGGAGACTTGCCGCCCCACAGCACGAACTGGAACACTGGGTAATAGCGCTCGCACTCGTCGATCGCCGATTCGATCAGCGTCTCGGTCTGCGGCAGCGACATGATCGGCTCCTCGCCTTCGATCAGCGCGGCATGGCGGAACAGCAGGATGCCGCTTGCCGACCACAGCTCGAAATGGCCGAGCCAGAGCTGTTCGTTGACCAGCCCGATCGCTTCGTAGATCGCGGCGCGCTTGTCTTCCGGCACCTTGATGTCCGGCAGCGCAAGAAACTGCAGCACATGATCTTCGTCGCGCCACACGCCGCGAAGCTCGTATTCGGTCCAGCTGCCTTTCACATTGGCGACGATCTCGTCGTCGGCGCCACGCTCGTACGACCAGCCATGCGCTGCGAAATAGTTTTCGAGCATTTCGATCGGGGCGGCGGATTCGCCTTCGGCTTCTTCGAAATCTTCAAGCGTCATCATGGCCGTTCCCCGGTAACAGCCGCATGATCGCAGCGCCGCGGCTGAGCCACAAGCCAGCCGCTGTGGGTGAGTCTATAAAGCTGTGGATTGAAATGGGACAGGGTGTTGGAAACCTGTTCAGATCTGCGGCGGCTGCTGGGCGCCGGGACGAGCCGCTTCAAGGTCGGCAATCCGCGCTTTCAGGGCATCGACCTCGTCGCGCGCCGCCGCTGCCATCGCTTTCACGGCCTCGAATTCCTCGCGGGACACGAAATCCATCCCGCCGACCCACTCGCGCATCCGCTCTTTCACCGACGCCTCGGCTTCGCGGCCCATACCGGCAAAGGTGCCGGCGACGCCGTTCAGCATCTTGGCGAAATCGTCGAAAAAGCGGTTCTCGGTCTGCATGTCGTCTCCTGTTCAGAGATTGATGTGGGTGCTTGTGGCCCCCGGAGCAAGCCGCTCCCCGTTCGGGTTCAGTTTACCGATATCGTGATTGAGGGCCGCCGCGAAGCACAGCCAGGCGAGATACGGCACCATCAGCCACGCCGCGGGCGGCCGGACCTGGCCGAAAACGATCGTCGTGGCGAGCGCGGCGGCGAAGATGCCGATAATCAGCCAGAAGGCCGCACCGATCTGATGCAGGCCGAAAAACAGCGGCGACCAGGCGAGGTTCAGCGCGAACTGCAGCACGAACAGGACGACCGCGAGGCCCCGCAGCCTATTGCCGCGCGCATTCAGCACGATCGCGAGCGCCAGACCCTGGCAGATATAGAGGATCGTCCAGGCCAGCGCGAATGCCGGGCCGGGCGGCATCGCACCGGGCTTTTGCAGCACCGCGAACCAGGCATTGTCGTAGCCGGAGTTGGCCAGCCGGCCCGAAGCGAGGCCAAGCAACAGCACCAGCGGCACAGTCACCACCGCTCGCCTGAAAAGCGAGAAGCCGATCTGAGAACGCGACGCGATTTCCCCCACTCGTTCCTCCGTCCGTTTTGCGGGGTTCGTTAACGGCGCGGACGCGAGAGTCAAAGCCGCATAAATAGCCCTCCCCCTTGTGGGGAGGGAAAGGGAGGGGGCCGGCTCGCGTCCGCGAGCCGAGAAGAGTCTGCGTTGGCGTGCTCGGCTGTCGCCGAACCCGCGCCCCCACCCAACCCTCCCCACAAGGGGGAGGGCTTAGATATCCGTCGTCAGGGTGACGCTCAGCCGCCGCGGCAGGTTGTAGACGAAGAAACCGCTACCGCCGACGCCATAGCCGTAATTGTTGAACACGTTGCCGACCTGCGCGCGGATCAGGGCGTTCGACTTGCCGATCTTGAACCGGTAGCGTCCGCCGAGCGCCAGCACCGCACGCGGCGGCACGACCAAAGTGTTCTGGATGTTGGCGATCCGGTCGCCCGTTTCCTCGAAAAAGGCATCCACCGAGAAGGGGCTGTCGGGGAAACGATAGTCGATGCTCGCGATGCTGTGCCGCTCGATCGCGCCGACCGGCTTCTTGCCGATCGTGCCCGCATCGACCAGCTCGCCCGTCACTTGCGCGTCGAGGAAGACGGTGCCGGCAACGACGTTCAATCCGTCGAGCACCTGGCCCGCGATCGAGAGCTCCACGCCCCGATGCCGAAGCTGGCCGAGCTGGCGGAAGCGGCTCTGCGCGTCGAGGTTGAAATAGGGCTTGGTGATCTCGAACACGCCCGCGATGGCCGAGAGCGACGGCGTGATCGCCCAGCGGACGCCGGCATCCTTCTGCTCGGTCTTGAACGCCGGCGGCGCTTCGTCGCGATTGACGGCGCGGTCCGGCGCGACCGGGCTCTCCTCCAGCCCGCGCGCATAGCTGCCATAGACGACGAAGCGATCGGTCAGCTCGATCGCGGCATTGGCGTTCAGCAGCCAGGGCGAGGATTTGGACTCGGGCAGCGCGCCGTTCGGCGTCGTGACGTCCTTCTTATAGTCAGTCTTTTGCACGCCGATCCCGAATTCGCCGACCTTGAGCCACTTCAGCTGATAGCCGAGCCCGAACGTGGTCTGCCGGACATGGTCCCGGCTCTTCGCGCCAAACACCAGATCGGGGCGCGGCTTATAGTCCACCGCACCCCAGACGGTCGGGCCCAGGTCGATCTGGTCCGAGCCCCCATAGAGCCGCCGCTGATCGCGGCCGCGCGCAGTTGCGATGAATGTGTGGCGCCGATCGCCTTCGTCGAAATTGCGGGAGACGCGGAACTCGCCGGATGTCGCGCCGAAGCGATTGCCCTGGTCGATGATGACCAACCGATCGGCAGCCTTCCCGTCGGGCGTGACGCCGATCAGCAGGTCGATCGCGTTCTGCTGGTCGTGGCTGACGGACCGGAAGATGCCTGCCGCAACGTCGAATCCCGCGACCGGCGCCTTCACGATCAGCCCGGTGTTCCAGTTGATCCCCTCGTATGTCGCCCAGGGCTGTCCCGCATACACGCCGCGCTTGACCCGCGGCGGCAGATAATCGCCGGCGGTGAAGACCAGGGTCTGCGCTTCCTGCGAGTTGGTGTGGATCGAGCTCCAGAACGGAATGACCTCCACGCCTTCGGCCGGGCGCCAGACGGGCGCGACGCTCATCGACAGATATTGCGGGGTACCGCCAAAATGCTGGTTCTCGTTGAAATAGCCGATGCCCGCCTGCACCCCGAGTTGCTTGTCGACGATCGGCACCGAGAGGTCGAGTTGGCCGACCTGCGCGTCGAACGGGCCGTAGCGGAGCACGACACTCGCCAAGGTCTTGTCGCCGGGCTTGCGGATTGCATAGTCGGCGATGCCGGTCGGCGCCGGAAACGGATAGCCCTGGGCCGAGATGCCGACCCGCATCGTCGATCCCTCGATCAGCCGATCGGTCGGGCCTGCCTGCTGCTGGAAATAGAGCCCCTCGATCCGGGTGTTGCCGGCATCGACCGCTGAAAACCCGCGCACGTCGAACGGATTGTAGATGCCGATCTGCTCGTCGCCGACCTTCTTGCCGAACGCGTCCTTCGATTGCGTCGTGGCATTGTCGGTGGTGCGCTGGGCGAGCGCCGATCCGGACGAAAGCAGGGCCGCGACGGCGGCGGAGCAGGCGAAAAAGCGCATGTTCACATCTGTAATCAACCGCGACTCGCGTGCGCGGTCGTTTCGATCAACGACTTGGCGTTTCGACGAAATTGCTCAGCCGCGCTCGGCTGCGATCAGGAATTCGATGTTTCCTTCGGGACCGGTGATCGGGCTTTGCGCGATGCCCGCGACGCGCCAGCCCTGCCCTTGGATCCAGCTTCGCACCTCGTCGCAAACGCGCGCATGGATCGCAGGATCGCGCACCACGCCTCCCTTCCCCACTTCGTCGCGTCCCGCTTCGAATTGAGGCTTGATCAGCGCCATCAGCCTGGCCCGCGGCTTGGCGAAGCTCAGCGGCACGTCCAGCACCTTGGCGAGCGAGATGAAGCTGGCGTCGCAGACGATCAGGTCGACCGGCTCGGGAATATGCTCGGGCGTCAGCAGCCGCGCGCTCAGTTGCTCGAGGACGACGACGCGCGCGTCCTGCCGCAGCTTCCACGCAAGCTGGTTGGTGCCGCTGTCGACCGCATAGACGCGCGCAGCGCCGCGGGTCAGCAGCACATCGGTGAAGCCGCCGGTCGAGGAGCCGACGTCGATCGCGACGGCGCCGGTCACGTCCCAGCCGAAATGGTCGAGCCCGTGCGCGAGTTTCACGCCGCCGCGAGAGACCCAGGGATGGTCGCGGCCGCGCACGTCGAGCGGCGCGTCATCGGGGAGAGTCTGTCCGGGTTTGTCGATGCGCCGGCCGTTGGAAAAGACGAGGCCGGCAAGGATCAGCGCTTGTGCGCGGGTGCGGCTTTCGGCGAGCGCACGATCCACGAGGAGCTGGTCGGCGCGCTGCTTGGCCATGGGTGCGGACTTAGCGGCACGATCGCGCGCCGCCAACTGCGCCGGTCAGATCAGATGCAGAGTTCCTGCGCCTTGCGCGAGAACATTTCCGCCAGCGCACGGCGGCGCATCGCGGCTTCCGGCGTGATTGCCTTGGCAGCGGCATTGGCTTCGTATGCAGCGCGACGTGCGTAGTAACGGACGTTCGATTCCATAGCGACCTTCTCCCCGGCGCTCATCGGACGATTCCCCAACCGTCCCCGGCCTTTAAAACTGCCCCGCAATCGTAAAATGATGGTTAATACCCACACGCGGATTCGCGAATATTTTTCACCCTCCGTTCGTCCGGATTCCGGCACGTTTCGCGCGAGTTACGAGAAGCAATTCAGTAGATAAGAAGCGGCCGGCGTTCCTCGTCCCAGGCCCGCTCATCCACAAGCGTGATCGCATCCAAATCGCCGGGCTGGGAGCCGGCGTCATCCACCCATTCCCTCAACAGAGGCGAGCCGTTGATGACGTCGATCGCCAACTTGTCGAATTCATATTCGTACGGAAAATCGCGCCACAGCGGATAGTCCTGGTACAGGCGCCGGATAGCCTTGAACGCGAGCGCCTGCAGCCGCCACGGCCTGAACGCCTGGTGATCGTAGAAACGCCCCTCGGCATGGATGTGAACGCCGTTGTTCAGCGTCTTCATATGCTTGTGGAAAGTCGGCTCGAACCAGATGTCGCGCAGAGTACAGCCTTCCAGCCAGCCGGGCGCGATCCGATGCATTTCGGCCATGAGCGCTTTCGCGTCGATGTCGGGCGCGCCGAACAGCTCGAGCGGCCGCGTCGTGCCCCGCCCTTCCGACAGCGTCGTGCCTTCCAGCATCACCGTGCCGGCATAAGCGCGTGCCATATTGAGGTTGGCGGCATTGGGGCTGGGATTGACCCACACACGCTCGACGGGCCAGCCGAAGCCGGGGCCGGCATCCGGGGCATAGCCCTCCATTTCGATCACGCGATACGCGACGTCGAGCTTCTTCAGCTTGATGAACCAGGCGCCAAGCTCCCCCAAGGTCAGCCCGTGCCGCATCGGCATCGGCCCCGCGCCCACAAAGCTTTCCCAGCCGGGCCGGAGCGTCAGGCCTTCGATCGGCCGCCCCGCAGGGTTGGGCCGATCGAGCACCCAGACTTCCTTGCCATGCTCCGCCGCGGCTTCGAGCACGTAGAGCAAGGTGGTCACATAGGTGTAGATGCGGCAGCCCAGATCCTGCAGATCGACGAGGATCACGTCGAACGTGTGCATCGACTGCCCGCTCGGCCGACGCACCTCGCCGTACAGGCTGAACACCGGGATGCCGTAGGTCGGATCGGTGAAGTCCGGCGACTCCATCATATTGTCCTGCAAGTCGCCGCGCACGCCATGCTGCGGCCCGAACATCGCCGACACGTTCACCCCCGCCGCGACGAGGGCGTCCAGGCTGTGCGTCAGATGCTCGGTGACGGACGCCGGGTGCGCCAGCAAGGCGACGCGACGGCCCTCAAGGGGTTTGCGGAGTTCTGGGTCGGCGAGCAGCCGATCGATGCCGAATTTCATGAGCCGCTGGGTGCCGGGAGTTCGATCGCAAAGCAATCGGCATGATGGAAATCGGGCTTGTCGCCGGGCGGATGGTTGAGCGCCCAATAGGATTTGCGGCCCGAAACTTCCTCGATCACGGCGGAAAGGCCGAGGCGCGTGGGAGAGAGGCCCGGCGGCAAGGCGATGTCGGCCGTCAGTTCGAGCGTATGATCCGTCCGGGAGACCGAGATGCCGGGGGGCTCGACGTCGAGGGGGGCCATGCCCTCACGATAACCGCTGAAGCGATACGCCGCCCATTCGGTGGAGGGTGACAAGTTGAACTCCAGATAGCCGCCTTCGATGGCGAGGAACGCTTCGAAGCAGGTGTGCTGCCAAAGATTGTCGCGGCGGGTTGGTTCTGCCCGCGGCGGTAGTTGCAGGAGCTTGACGGGGCCGGTCAGGCGAAAGCGGGCACGAATGCGATCGGCGGAAAACCTTGCAGTCGCTTCGAGGCTAAACGGTTCGGAAGGGATTTGCACTGGATGCGGGTGCAGGAAATGGGACATCCTCACCACCTTCTCGGTTTGGGCTGAGCTTGTCGAAGCCCTCCCTTCTCTCTTGTTTTTGGCCAGCGCCGAAATCAGCGCCCAGTCGCCGCGGATCAGCGCCAGCTTCTTCGCCTTGCTCCAGCCTTTGAGACGCCGTTCGGCTTCCACCGCCTCGTATCGCGACGGGAATTCCTGCGACCAGACCAGATGCAGCGGATGCCTGGTGCTCGTATAGCCTGCGAACACACCAGCCTGATGTTCGCCCATCCGTTTTTCCAGATCGTTTGTGTGGCCGACGTAAAGATGCCGATCGCCGCATTGGATCATGTAGGTCCAGAACGTCATCTCCCCTGTAAAGAAGAAAGGGAGCGCTTCGACAAGCTCAGCCCAAACCGGTTTAAGGGTCAGCGTTCTCTTTCAAACTTGGTTCGGGCTGAGCGTGTCGAAAGCCCTCCCTTCTTTCTTCCGTCCAACCTCGCTAACACGCCGCCGCGATGACCGAATACCGTTCCTCCCTCCTCCGCCTGCTCTCGGAGCGCGGCTATATTCATCAAGTCACCGACGCCGAGGCGCTCGATGCCCTCGCCGCGAAGCAGATCGTCCCCGGCTATATCGGCTTCGATCCGACCGCGCCGTCGCTGCATGTCGGCAGCCTGGTGCAGATCATGCTGCTGCGCCGGATGCAGCAGGCCGGGCACAAGCCGATCGTGCTGATGGGCGGCGGCACCGGCAAGATCGGCGATCCGAGCTTCAAGGACGAAGCGCGCAAGCTGATGACGGTCGGCACGATCCAGTCGAACATCGCCTCGATCAAGACCGTGTTCGAGCGTTTCCTGACCTTCGGCGACGGCCCGACCGATGCGATCATGGTCGACAATGCCGAATGGCTCGACAAGCTCGAATATATCCCGTTCCTGCGGGACATCGGTCAGCATTTCTCGGTCAACCGGATGCTGAGCTTCGATTCGGTGAAGCTGCGGCTGGACCGCGAGCAGTCGCTGTCGTTCCTCGAGTTCAACTATATGATCCTCCAGGCCTATGACTTCCTGGAGTTGTCGCGCCGCGCCGAATGCCGGCTGCAGATGGGCGGCTCCGACCAATGGGGGAACATCGTCAACGGTGTCGAGCTCGCCCGCCGTGTCGACGGCACCGAGGTGTTCGGCGTCACGACGCCGCTGATCACCACGGCCGATGGCGGCAAGATGGGCAAGACCATGTCGGGCGCGGTCTGGCTGAACGAGGACCAGCTCTCCGCATACGACTATTGGCAGTTCTGGCGGAACACCGACGACCGCGACGTCGGCCGATTCCTGCGCCTGTTCACCGATTTGCCGCTGGACGAGATCGCACGGCTTGAGGCGCTCGAAGGCGCGGAGATTAACGAGGCGAAGAAGACGCTCGCCAACGAAGCGACCGCCATGTGCCGTGGCCGGGTCGCGGCCGAGGAAGCGGCCGAGACCGCGCGCAAGACCTTCGAGGAAGGCACCGCCGGCGAGGCGCTGCCGACGTTCGCGGTTGCAGGCGGCAGCATTGGCATCGTCGACGCGCTGGTGAACCTCGGTCTCGCGGCTTCGAAGAACGAAGCCCGGCGCCTGATCAAGCAGGGCGGCGCGCGGGTGGATGGCGAAAAGGTCGAGGATGAAGGGTTGAGCGTCAGCATCGGCGACGCGCCGGTGCGGGTGTCGGCGGGTAAGAAGAATCACGGGCTGCTGACCCGATGATCGAACGGGGCTAGAAAGGTTTCGAATCAGAACCGAGAGGAGCCGCCCATGTCCCAGCCCTATGTTCGCCCCGACGTTCAGGCGTTCCTTGGCTTTCTGAACAACCTGCCCGGCCCGCGCACTTGGCAGATGAGCGCGCCCGAGGCGCGTGCGGCCTATGCGATGATGAAGGACGTGGCCGACCTCCCCGCCGGCGAGCTTGCGGTCAAGCGCAACCTGACGGCGCCGGGATCGGCGGGTGACATTCCGCTGCGGCTGTACGACGCGCGCGAGCGGCGCGAACCCGGCCCGGTGCTCGTCTTCTTTCATGGCGGCGGATTCGTCATCGGCGACCTGGAGACGCACGACAGCTTCTGCGCCGAGGCGGCGCGCGCGCTCGACATCCCGGTGGTGGCGGTCGATTACCGCCTCGCGCCGGAGCATGCTTTCCCGGCCGCGCCCGACGATTGCGAGGCGGCCGCGCGCTGGGTCGCGACCAACCCGGCGGAGCTTGGCGGGCGCGTCGCCAGCCTGGTGCTTGCCGGCGATAGCGCGGGCGGGAACCTGACGATCGTCACTGCGCAGCAGCTCCGCGACAAGCCCGCCAAGGCGCCGGTGATCGCGCAATGGCCGATCTATCCGGTCGTCGACGATGTGCAGAAATATCAGTCGTTCAGCGATTTCGGCCAGGGCTTCCTGCTCGATCAGCCGTCGATGAAGTATTTTTCCGACGCCTATCGCGCTGCTGAGGGCGACGTCCGCAACACGCCAATCCTGCACAAGCAGACCGGATTGCCGCCGACTTTGCTCATCACCGCCGGCCTCGATCCCCTGCGCGACCAGGGCCGCGTCTATGCGGGCGAGCTGATCCGCGCGGGCGTGCCGACGGTGTATCGGGAAGCGGTGGGGAACATCCACGGCTTCATCACGCTTCGGAAGGCCATTCCGTCGAGCGCGAGCGACGTCGCTGCCTGCTTCCGGATCCTGAAGTACATGATCAACGAGGCCGAAGCGGAGCGCGTGATGGCCGAGGCGGCGCAAGGCGCGGACACGGTGGCTGCGGCGGCGGAATGAGCGACCTTCCCTATCGCGCCGCCGTCGGCGTGATGTTGCTCAATGCCGAGGGCAAGGTGTTCGTCGGCCAGCGGCTCGATAACGCGCTCGACGCCTGGCAGATGCCGCAGGGCGGGCTCGATCCGGGCGAGAGCGCGGAAGAAGGCGCGCTGCGCGAGCTGGAGGAAGAGACGGGGATCGTCCGCGATCTGGTCGAGATCGTCGCCTGCGCCTCGCGCCAGCTCGACTATGACTTGCCCGAGGATCTGCAGGGCAAGGTCTGGGGCGGCAAATATCGCGGCCAGCGTCAGACATGGTTCCTGTGCCGCTTCCTCGGCACCGACGCCGACGTGCGCATCGACACGGCGGAGCCAGAATTCCGTGCCTGGAAATGGGCGGAGCCGAGCGAGCTGCCGGCGATGATCGTGCCGTTCAAACAGGAGCTCTACCGCGCAGTGCTCAGCGAGTTTGCGGAGCATCTCTAAACCCTCTCCCCATTGGGGAGAGGGACAGGCCGCGAAGCGGCCAGGGAGAGGGGCAGAGTCTTACCGCACAGCCCCTCTCCCGGTCTCGCTGCGCTCGCCCACCCTCTCCCCGGTGGGGAGAGGGTCATCAGATCGAAACACCACCCCACCCTTCATCACAAACCGCACGCGCCGAACCGCGCCGATGTCGCGGGTCGGATCACCTTCCACCGCGACCAGATCGGCGAGCAACCCCGGCTTCACCGCGCCGAGCTTGTCGGCGATGCGGAAAATACGCGCGTTGCCCGAAGTCGCCGCGATCAGAACGTCGGCGGCGGGCATGCCGGCGGCGGCCATCAGCTCCATCTCGCGCGCATTCTCGCCGTGGGCGAACACGCCGACATCGCCGCCCATGCACATCGTGACGCCGGCGGCCCGGGCGGCGGCGAAGCTCTTGCGGCTTTCGATCACGGCGTCGGGTGCAGGCTCCTGCCCGCTCCAGCCGCGATAGCGGGCGATCGCATCGCGCGCGGCCAGCGTTGGGCAGAGGGCGACGCCGCGCTCCTTCATCAGCCGGAAGATTTCGGGCGTGCCTTCGTCGCCATGCTCGATCGTATCGACGCCCGCGAGGACCGCGCGGCGCATGCCTTCGGCGGTGCCGGCGTGGGCAGCAACGATCCGGCCTGCGGAATGCGCGGCTTCGACGCCGGCTTTCAGTTCGTCGAGGCTGAAGGTGGGACGGCTCGGCTCGCCCTTGCCCCAGCGATAGTCGGCGTAGAACTTCACGACGTCGGCGCCGGCGCCGATCTGCCGGCGCACGGCGTGAACGAGGTTCGGGCCGTCCGCTTCCTCGGCGCCTTGCGGCACCGCGACGCCGCCGTCGAAACCCTTCGGCCCGTAGCTGCCCGTCGCCACCAGCGCCCGCGTCGCGACCAGCATCCGCGGCCCGGGCACGATGCCCTGATCGATCGCCTGCTTTAGACCGACATCGGCATAGCCCGCGCCCTCGGTGCCGAGATCGCGCACCGTCGTGAAGCCGGCCATCAGGGTGTTACGCGCCGCGATCGTGGCGCGAGCGGTCCGCAGCGCCAGCGGCTCGTGCAGCACCTGATCGTCCCACGGCGTTTCGTTGTACGGATGCAGGAACAGATGCGAGTGGCCCTCGATCATGCCGGGCATCAAGGTCGTGCCCGGCAGGTCGATTACAGTGGCGTCGGCCGGCGCTGCCAGATTCGGCCCCGCCGCTTCGATCCGCTCGCCACGGACGAGCACCGCCCAGCCTTCGTGCGCCTGGCGGTCGACGCCGTCGAACACGCGTGCGGGGCGGAGCAGGTAAACGCTCTCCGCCCAGGCGGGAGCCGCCAGCGCCATCAACAGGACGCCGAGCAGAGCGCGGATCATTTGCGGGGAGCCGGACCGGCGAACGTGACCAGGCTTTCCGCGCCGCTCGTCGAAAGCGCCGCGACGCCGAAGAAGTGATAATCGATGTTGACGCCCGGCAGCTTCAGCGACGTGGCGTTGCCCGGCACGTCCTTGTGATCGGTCCACTCAGTCCCGTCGGCAAGCCGCCAGCGGACGCGATAGCCTGCCGCGCCCGGCACCGGCTGCCATGCGACTGTCGTGTCGGCGCTCAATGCCCCTTCGATCGTCACGCCCTCGGGCGCGGCCGGCGCGCTCGCCAGCTCGCGGATCACCGCCATGTTCAAGGCGGTGACTTTCGCCAGATAGGGGAAGTCGACGCCTTCGATCGTATCGCCGTAGAATTTGCCGTTCTCGGTGCGCAGCGTCTGGTGCTGGTGGTCGTAATTCTCGGTTACTTCGGTGAAGCGAACCGCCGGATAGCCGGCTTCAAGGAACGGCGTGTGATCGCCGCCGCGCTGGAAGCGGTCTGGGCGCCGCACTGCCATCGCGCCAAGGCCATGCTCGCGGTCCGCGACGCGCTTGATCGCCTTGGCGAGCGCGCGCGACGGCGAATCGTCTTCGCCGCCATTGGCGCGCTGTGCCTTGTCCTCATCCAGCGTCGCCGCGGCGCGAATGCCTTCGCTGAACACACGGACATGCTTGTCGTCGCGCGCGCCGCCGACGCCGGTGGTGTTCCCGACGATATCGTTGTTGAGCACCGCAGCGATCTTCCAGCCGCGCGCCTTGGCGGTCGCCGCCAGCAGCTTGCCGCCCCACAGGCCCTGCTCCTCGCCCGAGAGCGCCGCATAGACGATCGTCGCCGGGAACTTCTCCTTGGAGAGAAGCCGAGCCGCTTCGATCACCAGCGCCGTTCCCGACCCGTCGTCGTTCGCGCCCGGCGCATCGGAGGTCGCGTCCATCGGGTCGGAGACGCGGCTGTCGATATGACCCTGCACGATCACCACGCGATTCGGATCGGAGGTGCCCTTCTGGATGGCGATGACATCCTCGACACGCACGCCGTTCGGCGCGCGCGGGCCGGTGAACTGGTCGCCGATCGTTTCAACCGCGAGGCAGCCGCCGCACGCTTTGGAATACTCCCCGAACTGCCCGGCCGCCCAGCGCCGCGCGGCGCCAATGCCGCGCTTGGGATCGGTCGTGGTGGACAGCGTATGCCGGGTGCCGAAGCCGACCAGCCTGGTGATCGTGGCTTTCAGTTGGGCGGGATCGGGTTGGGCAGCGGCGGCGGCGGAGAGCAGGAGAAGGTTGAGCACTATCAATTCCGTTCGGGCTGAGCTTGTCGAAGCCCTCCCTTCTTCTTCCAAACCTCAGAAAAGAAAAGAGAGGCCTTCGACAAGCTCAGGCCGAACGGCTCAATGTACCTTCGGCATCCACTTTCCGATAGAAACAGCTCCGCGCACCCGTGTGGCACGCCGGCCCGGCCGGCTCCACGCGCAGCCACAGCGAATCCTGGTCGCAGTCGATCCGCGCCTCGACGACGCGCAGCACGTTGCCGGAGGTCTCGCCCTTTTTCCAAAGCCGCCCGCGGCTGCGCGACCAGAAATGCGCTTCGCCGGTCTCCAGCGTGAGCCTCAGCGCTTCTTCGTTCAGGTGCGCGACCATCAGCAACTCGCCCGTCGCCGCGTCGGTCACGACGCCGGTGATGAGGCCGTCCGCCCCCCATTTGGGGTCAAGCGTCGTTCCCTGCTCGCGATCGTCGTTCATGGCGGCTGGATGCCCGAGCCGGACTGTGATTGAAAGCGGCATGCGCAAAGCCTTTCCCGCCTTCGCCGCCCTTGCCCTCGCCACTGCCGGCCACGCGGCGCCCGGCCCGGTTCCGGTCCAGCCCGAAGCGCGAACGATCCCGTTCGGCGCGCTGCGGCTCACGACGCTGCGCGATGCCGACTTCAATGCGGCCAATGACGGCAAGACGTTCGGCATCGACGCGAGCCCCAACGCCGTCGCGCGCGTGCTGATGGAAGCCGGACTGCCGGGTGATTCGGTGCCGCTCAGTGTCGACGTGCTGCTGGTCCGCGGGATCACCGGGCGGATCGTGCTGATCGACACGGGGCTCGGCCCCAAGATGGGCGGCAAGCTGCTCGCGAGCCTCGCCGCCGCGGGCGTGCTGCCGGCACAGGTGACCGACGTGCTGATCACCCATTCGCACGGCGATCATGTCGGTGGCGTGGTCGGATCGAACGGTCGCCCTGCCTTCCCGAACGCGGTTGTGCGCATGTCGCGGCAGGAATGGGCGTGGATGCAGGGACAGGCCGGCTCCCGAGCAATCGTGAATGCGATCCGCGGCCAGGTGCGCCCGTTCGAGCCGGGCGCGACGCTGCTGCCGGGCATCCAGGCCGTGCCGATCGTGGGGCACACGCCCGGCCATTCGGGTTATCGCATCAGCTCCGGCCGCGCGCATCTGCTCGATATCGGCGACACCGCTCATAGCGCGGTCGTTTCGCTTGCCGAGCCCGAATGGGGAATCGCGTTCGACACCGACAAGAAGCTCGGCAAGGCAATGCGCCGCACGGTCCTCGCCCGGCTCGCCCAGACGCATGAGCTGGTCTACGCACCGCACTTTCCTTTCCCAGGCACGGGGCGGATCGTGGCCAATGGCGGCGGCTACAAATGGCAGCCGGCCGACAAATAATATGACAATGGGGAGACAAACCGCCCCTCGCTTCCTATATGGCGCGCCAACGAGCCAAGGGTCCGGGTCTCTAATGCTCAGCACACATCCGTTCGACGACGACAAGCTTCGCGAGGAATGCGGGGTTTTCGGCATCTATGACGCCGAAACCGCTGCGGCCGTCGTGGCCCTTGGCCTTCACGCGCTCCAGCATCGCGGCCAGGAAGCGGCCGGCATCACGAGCTGGGACGGGGAGCATTTCCATTCCCACCGCGCGATGGGCCATGTCGCCGGCAATTTCGACCGGGACGACATCATCCGCGGCCTGCCCGGCAGGGCTGCTTGCGGCCATGTCCGCTATTCGACGACCGGCGAGACGGCGCTGCGCAACGTCCAGCCTTTGTTCGCCGAGCTGTCGTCGGGCGGGTTCGCGGTCGCGCATAACGGCAACATCTCGAACGCGATGAAGCTCCGCCGCGAGCTGGTGCGCCGCGGCTCGATCTTCCAGTCGACCTCGGACACCGAGGTGATCATCCACCTGGTCGCGACCTCGACCTACCGGACGCTGCTCGACCGGTTCATCGACGCGCTGAAGCATGTCGAGGGCGCCTACAGCCTTATCTGCATGACGCCCGAGGGCATGCTTGCCTGCCGCGATCCGCTCGGCATCCGCCCGCTGGTGATGGGCAAGCTTGGCGATTCGACGATCTTCGCATCAGAGACGGTGGCGCTCGACGTGATCGGCGCCGAGTTCATTCGCCAGGTCGAGCCCGGCGAGATCGTCATCGTGACCGATGCGGGGGTGCGCTCGATCCAGCCGTTCGGCGCGATCAATCCGCGGCCGTGCATCTTCGAGCATGTCTATTTCTCGCGCCCCGATTCGATCGTGGACGGCACGTCCGTGTACGACGTCCGCAAGGCGATCGGCGCGCAGCTCGCGATCGAGGCGCCGGTCGAGGCCGATCTGGTCATTCCCGTCC
The DNA here is from genome assembly GCF_042678385.1 of Sphingomonas tabacisoli. Classification (NCBI taxonomy): domain Bacteria; kingdom Pseudomonadati; phylum Pseudomonadota; class Alphaproteobacteria; order Sphingomonadales; family Sphingomonadaceae; genus Sphingomonas; species Sphingomonas tabacisoli. Next base: position 1,616,261 of record NZ_JBHUDY010000001.1, on the reverse strand, counting down.
CTGATTCGGGCGTGCCGGCGGCGATTGGCTATGCCCAGCAATCGGGCATCCCGTTCGAGCTCGGCATCATCCGCTCGCACTATGTGGGGCGGACGTTCATCCAGCCGGGCGACCAAGTCCGGCACTTGGGCGTCAAGCTGAAGCACAATGCCAATCGCGCGCTGATCGGCGGCAAGCGCGTCGTGCTGATCGACGATTCGATCGTGCGCGGCACGACCTCCCTGAAGATCGTGCAGATGATGCGCGATGCGGGCGCGGCCGAAGTGCATATGCGGATCGCCAGCCCGCCGACGCGGCATAGCTGCTTCTACGGCGTCGACACGCCGGAGCGCGCCAAGCTGCTTGCCGCCAAGCTCGATGTGCCCGGCATGTCCGACTACATCCACGCCGACAGCCTGTCGTTCGTCTCGATCGAGGGGCTCTACAAGGCACTCGGCCATGACCGCCGCGCCGATGTCCGCCCCCAGCATTGCGACGCCTGCTTCACCGGCGACTATCCGACTACGCTGACCGACCAGGACGAACTGGCGCCGGCGGACCAGCTCAGCCTGCTGGCGGAGCGAGTGGTTTAGTCCCCTTTCGTCATCCCCGCGAAAGCGGGGATCCACCTTCTCTTTGCGGGCAGGCTTGCAAGGCAGGTGGATTCCCGCTTTCGCGGGAATGACATGGAAACGAAGCCCCTCACCGACCAACTCGTGCTCGTCACCGGCGCCAGCCGCGGGATCGGCGCCGCCACCGCCGAAGCGCTCGCCAGGGCCGGCGCGCATGTCGTCCTCGTCGCCCGCACCGCGAAGGACCTGGAAGCGGTCGAGGAACGCATCCACCAGGCTGGCGGCAGCGCCACGATCGCGCCGCTCGACTTGGTCGACGGTGACAGCATCGGCCGCCTCGCCACCGCGATCGCGGAGCGCTGGCAGAAGCTCGACGCGCTGATCCTCAACGCCGCGATGCTCGGCACGCTGACGCCCGTTCAGTCGATCGACGCCAAGGAGTTTTCGAAGCTCCTCACCCTCAACGTCGGCGCGCAGCAGGCGCTGATCGCAGCGTTCGATCCCCTGCTCCGCCGCGCCGAGCCCGGCAAGCTGATCGCGATCACCTCCAGCGTCGCAGCCACGCCGCGGGCCTATTGGGGCGCCTATGGTGCGTCCAAGGCCGCGCTTGAAACTTTGGTGGCGGCCTATGGTGAGGAACAGCGCAATCTCGGCAAAGTGAAAGTCGCGACGATCGACCCTGGTGCCACGCGCACCAAAATGCGCGAAAAGGCCTATCCGGGCGAGGACCCCACCACGGTGAAAGCGCCTGAAGTGGTGGGCGAACGCATCGCCGCGCTTTTGGCCGAAGGGTTCGAGACCGGACATCGGGAGCGGATCGAGAAACCCTGACGTCGTGGATTGATGCTCCACCTCATCCACCATCCCGGCTACCTCACCCCGCCGCCGCCCTCCGGCGGGTTTCCGGCAAGCAAATACAACCTGCTGATCGAGGCCCTCGACCGGCTCGAAATCCCCCAGACCCGTCACATTCCCGAGCCAATGCCGCGCGCCTGGCTCGAAGCCATGCACGACCCGGCCTATGTCGCCGAAGTCCTCGCCGCCGCCGTGCCGCGCGAAAAGGAACGCCGCATCGGCTTCCCCGTCACGCCACTGCTCAGCCAACGCGCCAAGCTCACCCCCGGCGGCACCTGGCTCGCGGCGAAGCTGGCGCTGCAGCACGGCTATGCCGCGAACACCGCCGGCGGCAGCCACCACGCGCTGCACGACACGGGCGCGGGCTATTGCGTGTTCAACGATCTGGCCATCGCCGCGCATCGTCTGCTCGCAGAAGGTGACGCCCGACGCATCCTGATCGTCGATTGCGACGTGCATCAGGGCGACGGCACGGCGTCACTGCTCGCCGGCCGCTCTGACGTCGCGACCTACTCGATCCACGCAGACAAGAACTTCCCGGCGCGCAAGGCCCGCTCGACGCTCGATGTGCCGCTTCCCGACGGCATAGGCGACGCCGCCTATCTCGACGCGCTGGCCGCCACCCTGCCCGCGCTGATCGACCGCATCCGGCCGGACCTCCTGCTCTACCAGGCCGGCGTCGACCCCCATGCCGACGACAAGCTCGGCCGCCTCGCGCTTACCGACGACGGCCTCGCCGCCCGCGACCGCTTCGTCGCGGAGCAGGCCCGCCGCCGCGGCATTCCGCTCGCGAGCACGCCCGGCGGCGGCTATGGCGCGGACAAGGCGCCGATCGCGCAGCGCCACGCGCGCAGCATCGAGACATTATATCGCGCTTTGATCGAAGCTTGATTGCTTCCGGCGCCAGATTTTCTACATTGGCTCACACGACAGAGCCGCTTAGCGCGGCCGCTCTGACATCGCAGGACAGGATTTCCATGGCCACAGCCGCCCATCAGCTCACTCCCGAGGAGGCGAGCGCGCGTCCGCCCGCCGAAAGCGTCGTCGTGCGCTTCGCCGGGGATTCCGGCGACGGCATGCAGTTGACCGGCGGCCAGTTCACGCTTTCCACCGCGCTTGCGGGCAACGACCTGGCGACTTTCCCGGACTTCCCCGCCGAAATCCGCGCGCCGCAAGGCACGACCTTTGGCGTCTCCGCTTTCCAGATCAATTTCGGCTCGACCGAGGTCGAGACCGCGGGCGACGCGCCCGACGTGCTGGTCGCGATGAACCCGGCCGCGCTGAAGGTGAATGTCTCGCAGCTCAAGGACGGCGGCCTGGTCATCGCCGACGAAGGCGAGTTCGGCGCGCGCAACCTCGCCAAGGCCGGCTACGACACCAATCCGCTGGAAGATGACAGCCTCGCCCGTTGGCAATTGCTGAAGTTCAACATCTCGCAGCTCACCCTGGAGTCGGTGAAGCCCTTCGGGCTCGGCAACAAGGAAGCGCTGCGCTGCAAGAACATGTGGACGCTCGGGCTGGCGCTCTGGATGTTCGACCGCGACCGCCAGCCGATCGTCGACTGGCTGAAAGCGAAGTTCGCCAAGGCCCCCACGCTCGCGGAAGCGAACATCGCCGCGCTGAACGCCGGCCACGCCTATGGCGAGACGGCGGAGCTGTCGGGTCCGCTGAAGCAGCATCACATCGCCGCCGCGCCTGCTGCGCCGGGCCTGTACCGCACCGTCACCGGCGCTGAGTCGATCTCGCTGGGCCTGGTCGCGGGCGCGCAGCTCGCCGGGTTGCCGATGTTCTTCGGCGGCTACCCGATCACGCCCGCCTCGGCGATCCTGCATCACCTGAGCCGCCTCAAGGAATATGACGTCACGACCTTCCAGGCAGAGGATGAGATCGCCGCGATCGCGAGCGCGATCGGCGCCTCCTATGCCGGATCGCTGGGCGTCACTTCGTCCTCCGGGCCGGGCATCGCGCTGAAAGGCGAGGCGATGGGCCTCGCGATCATGACCGAGCTGCCGCTGGTCATCGTCAACTCGCAGCGCGGCGGCCCGTCGACGGGCCTGCCGACCAAGACCGAGCAGTCCGATCTCTACCAGGCCGTCTATGGCCGCAACGGCGACGCGCCGATGCCGGTGATCGCCGCCCGCTCGCCCGCCGACGCGTTCGACTGCGCGATCGAGGCGGTGCGGCTCGCGACCCAATTCATGACGCCCGTCATGCTGCTGACCGACGGCTATATCGCGAACGCCGCCGAGCCGTGGCGCGTGCCGGACATGAGCGGCTATGCGCCCTTCCCCGTCCAGTTCCTCGAGCAGGTGCCGGAAGGCGGGTTCCAGCCTTACAGCCGCGACGAAAAGCTCGCCCGCCCCTGGGTGAAGCCCGGCACGCCAGGCCTGCTCCACCGCATCGGCGGCATCGAGAAGCAGCAGGGCACCGGCAACATCGACTATTCGCCGGCCAACCACCAGGCGATGACGGACATCCGCGCCGACAAGGTGCTCGGAATCGCCGATCATATTCCGGAGCAGGACGTCACGCTCGGCGAGGCCAAGGGTAAATTGGTTGTCGTCGGCTGGGGCTCGACCTACGGCCCGATCCACCAGGCGGTCCGGCGCCAGCGGATGCGCGGCCGCGACGTCCACCATATCCACATCCGCCACATCTGGCCGCTGCCGAAGAATTTGGGTGTCCTACTTCGCTCTTACGAGCGTATCCTCGTACCCGAGATGAATACCGGCCAGCTCAAGACCGTGCTGCGCGACCAGTATCTGGTCGATGCGAAGCCCCTCAACAAGGTCTCCGGCCAGCCGTTCCGCATCAGCGAGATCGAAGCGGCGATCGAGGCAGCGCTGGCATGACCCGAACCACGTTTCACCAACTCAATTTCCTCAACTTCGTGGTGCTGCAATGAACGACATGACCCCCATCGCGAAGACAACGATCAAGGACTGGGAGTCCGATCAGGAGGTCCGCTGGTGTCCCGGCTGCGGCGACTATGCGATCTTGAAAGCCGTGCAGCGGACGATGCCGGAGCTGGGCGTCGATCCGGCGAAGACCGTGTTCGTCTCCGGCATCGGCTGCTCCAGCCGGTTCCCCTATTACATGGAAACCTATGGCTTCCACACGATCCACGGCCGCGCGCCGGCGATCGCGACGGGGGTGAAGCTCGCCAATCCGGAGCTCGACGTGTGGATCATCACCGGCGACGGCGACGCGCTGTCGATCGGCGGCAACCACACGATGCACATCCTCCGCCGGAATCTCGACTGCCAGATCCTGCTGTTCAACAATGAGATCTACGGGCTGACCAAGGGCCAATACTCGCCCACGTCGCGCGTCGGCACGCGTTCGCCATCCACGCCGTTCGGCTCGGTCGACCGTCCCGCCTCGCCCTGTAGCTTTGCGCTCGGATCGGGCGCGCGGTTCATCGCCCGCGGAATCGACGTGCACAAGAATCTGCCCGCGGTGCTGAAGGCAGCGCACGCGCACCAGGGCGCGAGCTTCGTCGAAATCTACCAGAACTGCATCGTCTATAATGACGAGGTGTTCGCCAACTTCACCGAAAAGGCGAAGGCGGCGGTCAATCAGATCTGGCTGGAAAACGGTCAGCCGATGCTGTTCGCGAACGGCACGCTCGGCCTCAAGCTCAATGTCACGGACCTGCGGCTCGAGATCGTCAATGTCGAGAATGGCGACTGGCAGGCGGCGGGCGTGATCGTCCACGATCAGACCAACAAGGGCATCGCCCAGATGCTGATCGAGATGGAAGTGGAGCAAGGCTTCCCCGTCGCGCTGGGCGTCATCTACAACCACCCCCGCCCGACCTTCGAACGCGCCGTCGTCGAACAGAACCGCGCCGCGGCCGAAGGCAAGAAACCCGACCTGCAAAAGCTCGTCGCCAAGGGCCAGACCTGGCAAGTCGACAAACAACCGCACGAGATTTGATTTGCTGCCCTGCCGCTTGCGGGTCGGATCAGGCGTGGGCATGTTATCGAGGTGACCGCGCACCCGCCTGATCGCGGCCGGCAATTCCGTTCCGGCCAGCCCGCCAAGGGCCTGTGGAGCGCCATCGCGGCCGCGCCCTTCCACCGCATGCTCGACCGGATCGACGCGCGGCTGGAGATGGGTGCGATCGAGGCCTGGCTGCCCGACGGCAGCTACCGCATCCTTGGCGGTCGCGGCGCGGGGCCTGTCGCAGAAGTCGAGATTCGCAACTGGCGCGCGCTCGTTCGGCTGGCGCGTTCCGGGTCCGTCGGCTGGTACGAAGGCTGGGCGGCGCACGACTGGACCAGTCCGGATCCGGTGCCGCTGTTCGATTTGTTCATGCGCAATGGCCGCACGCTCGGCAAAACCGCTCGTGCTCGGGGCCTCAGCCGCCTCGCCAAGCGCATCGGCCATTGGCTGCGCGACAATTCGCCGCGACGCGCACGCCGCAACATCGCCTTCCACTACGATCTCGGCAACGCCTTCTATGCCGAGTGGCTGGATGAGACGATGACCTACTCGTCGGCGCTGTTCCAGGAGCCGATCCGGCCCGACGAGGAACTGGCCTATGCCCAGCTGAACAAGGTGCGGGCGCTGCTCGACCGGCTAGAGCTGAAGCCCGACCAGCATCTGCTGGAGATCGGCTGCGGCTGGGGCACGCTCGCCGACATCGCCGCCGACGAATATGGCGCGAACGTCACCGCGCTGACCCTGTCGCAGGAGCAGCAGGCGCATGCGCTGGAGCTCAATCGCTGCAACGCCGCCGCTGGCCGGGTGCGGATCGAGCTCAGGGACTATCGCGACGTCGCCGAGCAATATGATGCGGTCGCCAGCGTCGAGATGGTCGAGGCGGTCGGCCAGCGCTGGTGGCCCACCTATCTCCAAACCATCGCCCGCGCCCTGAAGGCGGGCGGCCGCGCGGCGATCCAGTATATCGCCATCGACGACGACCTGTTCGAAGCCTATGCCGCCAGCGCCGATTTCATCCAGACCTACATCTTCCCCGGCGGCATGCTGATCTCGGAAAGCCGGTTCCGGCGCGAGGCGGAGAAGGCCGGCCTCGAATGGGCCGACCAGCGCAATTTCGGCCTCCATTATGCCGAGACCCTGAAACGCTGGCGCGAGCGCTTCGACGAGGCCGCGGCGCAAGGCCGGCTGCCCGCGGGCTTCGACCAGCGCTTCATCGAGCTCTGGCGCTATTATTTGATGTATTGCGAAGGCGGCTTCCGCGGCAGCGGCATCTGGGTCGCACAAGTGACGCTGACCAAGCCAGCCTGAACCTCCAAAGCGGACCCAATCGCGCTGGCGCCACCTCGGCCATGACGCCAGACTGGCCTGATGGGGTTCCGTTTCCGCCGTTCGGTCCGCCTGATGCCCGGCGTCAGGCTCAACTTCAGTTCGCGCGGAGTCAGCACCAGTTTGGGCGGCCGCGGCGCGACGGTGAACCTCAGCCGCCGCGGCACAAGGGCGACGGTGGGCATCCCCGGCAGCGGGCTTTCCTATTCGACGCTATTGTCGCGTCCGGTCAGGCGGCCAAGCCTCGCCAGTTCGGCACGGCCAGCAATCTCTCCGGTCGCAGGTTGGATCGTCATCGGCGTCCTGTTGCTGATGCTGGCAATGTGCGCCTCCGGGCGAAGCGGAACGCCATTCCCGTCGCCCGAACCGGCTGCCGTTCCCTCGACGACCGCAACGCTCCGCACAGTCACTGGAAATGACGTAAATTGCCGCGCCGCGCCGTCCAAAGCGGGCGCGGTCGTGGCAAAGCTATCGAAAGGCGATCAACTCTCGGTGCTCGCGCAGGCTCCGGAATGGACGAAGCTGGTCCATCCCGGCGGCGATTGCTGGGTCTCGAACAGCCTCCTCGCCGGCTGAGCTATTCCGCCGCGACCGGCAGCGCCGCGTCGAACGCGTCCGCCGGAACGAGCCAGGCATAGGGCACCGGATCGCCCGGCGCCTCGTCATAGGCAGCGCGCCAGGTGCGCTGCTCGGTGAAGCGGCTCGGCGGCGCCTGATCCGCCGCACTGGGTTCGATCCCAAGACTGGTAAGCGTCTCGATCAGCTCGTTCAGCACGGCGTCGCGCTCGCGGATGAAGCGCGAGGCGAAGCAGCGCCACACGGTCCAGCCGGCGCGCTCCAGCATCCGCTGCCGCGCCATGTCCTCGGGCCAGCGATCGGGGCCGTGATAGGCGTCGCCGTCGCATTCGATCGCGAGCCGCCGGTCCTCACCGCCTTCGACGATCAGGTCGATTCGTTTGTGACCAACGGCCACTTGCGTATCGACGCGGTATCCGCGCTCGACGAGCAGATCGAACATCTCTTCCTCGAACGGCGACTCGCAGCGCTTCCGCCGGTCTTCGACCAACTTGGTATCGGCGGCGAAAGGCGCGCGGAAATGCTGGATCAGCGCACGGCGGAGCTTGTCGGCCTGGCTCAACTCTTCGGGCTGCACCGAGCGGACCAGCACCATCCGATCGCGCGCCCGAGATGCGGCGACGTTGAAGCGCTGCTCGAAGCCGAGGCCGGACAGCGCGCCCGGTTTTGGCGCGGAGGCGACCATGGACAGGAACATGATGTCACGCTCGTCGCCCTGAAAGGCGGATGGATCCCCGACGCGGATGTCGTGGCGCAGTATCGTCTCCGGACCCAGCTCCTGCTCTAGCGCTTCCTGGATCAGCATCGCCTGCTTCTGGCCGAGCAGGGTCGTGACCCCGATCGTCCGTTTCGCCATCGCCGGATCGGCGGCGATTTTCGCGATCTCGTCGAGGATGCACGCGACTTCGGGCCGGTTGACGTCACCGCTGCGGAACCCGTCCTCGACGAAGATGTCGACGAGCGGCGGGTCCAGCCGCTCCGACGCGGACGGAAGCCGGAGCGGCTGGAGCTTGTGGTCGTAGAATTGCGCCTTCGAGAACTCGATGACCGGCGCGACGCAACGGAAATGCTCCTTCAGCATGATCGCGCCGCCCGCGAACACCACCGAGCCGAGATCGTAGAGCGACTTGTCCTCGCGGAGCGCAGCACGGAAATCCTCGACCTGCTCGCCCAGATAACGCCGCGACAGCTCGACCAATTTATCCTCGGCGCGAAAGCCGGCATCGGGGCTCACCTGCTTGTCGTCGCCGACGATCAGCACTTGCCTGGCCCGAAGCAGCGCCGGGAGCGCCGAGATCGTCGATTGCGACGCCTCGTCGACGATCACCAGATCGAACAGGCCCAGTTCCGGAGGCAATGATTCCGACACGCGATAATGCGGCATGATCCAGCACGGCAGCGCGTTCTTGGCCCGGTCGGCGGCGGATCGCGCGTCCTGCCGATAGCGGGCGGCGCGCACGCCGGTCCCTCGGCCAATCTTGCGCATCGCCTGCGCATAGGCGCCGAGCGCCGAACGGACCTGATCGGTCGCTTTTTCCGCCAGCGCGCACCAGGTGCGCAGCTCGATCACATCTTCGTAACCCCGGGCGAGCTGTGCTTCGAGCTCGCTCCGGCGGCGAGTGAGTTCTCTGATCCGATCGTGCGCATCGATCCGATCGAGCCAGGTCGCGAGCCGCCGCAAGTGCCAGCGCTCGCGCCAGTCGCCCGGCGTTAGCGGGTCTTCGACGCCAGCAACCGGCTCCTCGCGCAGTTTCTTCGCCCAGATCGCCGCGCCACTTTCGGCGATATCATCCGTAACGCCCCTGATTGTCGCAAAGGCCGGCGCGAGTGCGCGGATTTCGGCTACTTCCTCGACCAGCAGCCGCCAGTCATGCGCCAGCGCATCCGCATCCTCGGCGCCATCGCCAAGCCGGTCCGCGGCAAAGCCGCGCAGTCTCGATCCGAGCTCGCCCGGCGCCGACGCCACCGCTGCCCGCAGTTCGGCCAGCGTCCGCTTGCCTTGCTCCAGCCGCAGCCGCCGCAGATGGCGCTCGGCCAGCGCACTGAGCTCGTCCAGGCGTTCCGCAACGGCGCCGCGCCAGTCCGGCAAGACAGAAGCGACGGCCTTCTGCGTCTGCGCCTCCAATGCGACCGCCGAGCGAACCGCGGCCAAGGCATCGAGCTGCGCTTTCATCCCCTCAAGCGCGCGCAAGTCGGTCTCCACGACCGGCTCCAGCACCGACGCTTGCACCGCATGGTTCCAGACCTGACAGAGCGCGGCTGCCGCGTCGCCCGCGTCCAGGAATCGCTTCACTTCGGCCCATTCGGCCGCGCTCTTCGGCGCGCGCCCGGCGACCCGGACAGCGGCGATGCGCGCTTTCACTTGCCGAGCGAACAGCGCGGTGAAGATGCCGAGCTCGCCCCGCGCGGCAAGATTGGCGATCGGATCACGGAAATCCCGTTCGTCCGATCCGGCCGGCACCGTCACCGGCATCGTCAGGAAATGAAGCGCTTCGGCGCACGCGGCTTCGACCCGTTCGCCCAAGCCCTCGATCGCCCGTAGCGCCGGATCGCGCGGGTTTCGCCGGATCAGCGCGGATGCCTCGCCGATCCATGTGAAGCCGGTTTCCTCCGCAGTCCGCCGCGCTGCGGCCAACTCATCCAATCGCGCTTTCGCCAACGCCAGAGCCTCGGCGGTGGCACCGTCCGCAAGCCTTTCCTCCGGCGTGATGGAACGATCGAGCAGCTCCGCTTCGCTCAAGTCCCGATGCAGCCTCTCGATCGCATCTGCGTCCGGCAGCGCCTCCGGCGCAGGCAACGTCGCGCTTAGATAGGCAAGCTTATAGCCCACCCGCTTTCGAGCCTCGCGCAGCGCGGCGATGTCATCGTCCGAAAAGCCGGGATCGTGCGAGCGGATCGCATCGATGCGGTCCGGCAGCCAGTCGGCAAGCGCGATCCGGGCTACGACTTCGCGCGCTGCCTGCACCGGCTCGGTCCGCTTACCGTCGAGCTCGACCGGCGTCAGCCCGGCGCGTCCGAGCTGATCGACTTGCTGGTCCAGACCCGCCAGCTCGGCGTGAATATGTTCGATCCGCCGGTTGAGATCGGCGATCTGCGCCCTCGCTTCGCGCGGTTTGATCCGTTGCAGCCGCGACGCGATCTCGTCCACCGAATCCTGGAATTGTTGCAGCCCTTCGCGATCACTCTCCAGCAGGCTGACCGCCAATGGCCGCACGCCTTTTGGCAGCTTGTCGCGCAACACCTTGAGCGCCGGCGCTTTCTGCGACGTGACCAGCACGCGCTTCCCCATCGCCAGATAGTGGCTAACGATGTTGGCGATGGTGTGCGTCTTGCCGGTGCCCGGCGGCCCCTGCACGACCACGCCGGGCCGGCTTTCCAGCCGCTGGATGACCTCGACCTGCTCGGCATTGAACGGCTTGGGGAAATAAAGGTCCGCGCCGGTGCCGTCCGACGTCGTGACGCCGGGGACGGTCGAGACGCCGCGAAACGCCTTGGGTGTGTCGTCCGGCACCGATTCGCTGGGGCCGATCACGATCGCGCGGACGGCATCGGGCAGCGTGCCAGGGTCCTCGCAGGCGAGCACCGTTTCGCCGAGCCGCTGCAGGTCCGCCATGACCTGGGTCGCACGCCTCGCGCGGGCGAAGATCAGCCAGCCTTCGCCAACCAGCAGAGAGTCGGAGGTCGGATGCTGCTCGGGTCTAAGATCGGGGCGGTAGTGGCCGTTCGGGTCGAGCAGCGCGACTGCCCGGCGTAATATTTGTTCGAACGTGTCCGGCTCGAATGGCGACAACCCGCTTGCCAGCCCGTCGAGAAAACCGAACGTGAAGCGCCGCCATTCGTCCACATTGGCGATATCGAGCTTGTCGAGGGGATCGCTCTCGATGCCCGGCGGCGCTTCGGAGCGTGGGCGCAGCTCGATCGCGTGGCTGTCCTCGTTGATCGCGATTTCGAGCTGGAGGGTCAGCAGCGGATAGTTGAGACGCCCCAGCGGACGCGTCCACTCGGCCGGCCCGATGCCGCAGACCAGTTCCAGCGGCACGTCGCCCGCGCCGTGGAGCGTCTGCCGCAATGCGAACAGCTCGGTGTAGAGCTTGATCGCCCGCCGCCGCGGCCCTTCCTCGTCCGCCCAGGGCGTCCACACTTCGCGAGTGAACGCGTCGAGGCTGGCAAGCACGCGCTCGCGGTGCGGATAGTCCGCCAGCCTGATGGTGAGCGCGTCACCCGTCAGCTCCGTTTCCGCGATCAGCTCTTCGGCGACGATGGCCGCGACGGGCGCCTCGCTTTTCAACGCGGGCTTGCGGTCGGCGTCGTCGCTAATGTCTGCCCACACCGCCAGCTCGGGGTCGCTCGCGCGCGGCGGCTTGGAACGGGCGAGCCGATCGACGCTGATCCATAGCGGGTCGCCTTCCCCGCCTCCGTTCAGCAGCACCCCCGGCAATTTGGCGAGCTCGGCGCCCGATGCGCGGAAGCCGCGTTCGGCCGCGACATCGGTCGGAATCGCGAGCTTGTCGCGCTCGGTGGCGGCGACATAGTCGATCAATTGCTTGAGGCGCGCGAGCGCCGCGGTGTCGTCCATGATGCCGGCCGATCCCCCTGAACACGAACGCGATTGCATAAGCCTTTTCAGGCCCTTCCGGGGAGTCGGGCGGCGCAAGGGTTGCATCCGAAATGGATCAAGTTGGCCGTGACGGGGCGCGGATGTTCGCGCCATGTTCGCCACGAACAGGAAAGAGTCGCGGTCCCGATGGCCTCGTCAGGCGCAAGGGTGCGGCCAAACAGGGGCAAGGGGGAATGGACCTTCAACAGGGGGCCAATGCGCCGCTCAGTGGCGCGCGTGCGTCGGTGCGCTTCGACTGGCAGGCGTCGTCGGGCGTGGAGGCCGATGCGTCCGCCTATCTGCTGACGGCCGCCGGCAAGGTTCGTGGCGATCAGGACATGATCTTCTACAACCAGCCGGCAGGTGCTGGCGGCGCGATCCGCTTCGCGCCGAACGGCGGTGCGGGCAGCTTCGACGTCGATCTGGCGGCCGTGCCAGGCGAGATCGACAAGATCGTCTTCTGCGCGACAATCCACGACGCCAACAGCCGGGGCCAGACGCTCGCGCTGCTGAAGGACGCGAGCATCGCAGTGGGCGGCGGCCTGCGCTTCGCGCCGGCGCTGTCGGACGCGCGCGAGGCGGCGATGGTGTTCGGCGAACTCTATCGGCGGAATGGCGCGTGGAAGTTCCGCGCGGTGGGCCAGGGATTCAACGGCGGCCTTGCCCCGCTCGCCCGGTCGTTCGGCATCGATGTCGCCGAGGGCCCGCGGGCGCCCGCGCCGGCGCCGGCGCCCGAAACCAAGCCCGCTCCGCCGCCCGTCCGGCTCAGCAAGGTCACGCTCGAAAAGCGCGGCCAGACGGTCAGCCTGGAAAAGCGCGGCGCTACGTTCGGCGAGATGACGGTCAACCTGAACTGGTCGCGGGCGCGTGGCTGGCTGTCGGGCGGCGCGGTCGATCTCGACCTTGGCTGTCTGTTCGAGCTGGCGGACAGGCGCAAGGGCGTGGTCCAGGCGCTCGGCAACAGCTTCGGAAGCTTCGGCGCCGCACCCTGGATCGAGCTGTCGGGTGACGACCGCACCGGCGACGTCGCGGACGGCGAGACGCTGCGCATCAACGGCGCGCGCTGGCCCGCGATCCGCCGCCTCTGCGTGTTCGCCAACATCTATGACGGCGCGCCCAACTGGCAAAAGACCGACGGCGTCGTGCTCGTCACCATGCCCGACCAGCCGCCGATCGAAGTCCGCATGACCGACGGCCGCAACGACAAGCGCCTGTGCGGCGTGGTGATGCTTGAGAATGACGGCGGCCGCCTGAAGGCCACGCGCCTCGTCGAATATGTCCGCGATCAGGAAGAGCTGGACCGGCTGCACGGCTGGGGCCTGCGCTGGGTCGCGGGCCGCAAGGACTAACGGGGGAGAATCCAGTGCAGTATTTTCGATCGTCGTTCCTTTTCACGATCCTGTGCCTCGGCATCGGCGCCTGGCTCGGCTGGACCACCACCGGCACCCTGGTCGGCACGCTCGGCATCCTCTGGATCATCCTGGTGCTGGGCGTGCTGGAGACCTCGCTGTCCTTCGACAATGCGGTGGTCAATGCGAGCGTGCTGGGCGGGATGACGCCGGTCTGGCGCAAGCGCTTCCTGACCTGGGGCATATTGGTCGCGGTGTTCGGGATGCGGATCGTATTCCCGCTCGCCATCGTCGCGATCGCCGCCGGATTGGACCCGCTTTCCGCCCTCACCCTCGCGGTCGAGCAGCCCGCGGAATATGAGCGCATCCTGACCGGCGCGCATATCGGCATCGCCGGCTTCGGCGGCGCATTCCTCGGCATGGTCGGCCTCACTTTCTTCCTCGACGAGGAGAAAGACACGCACTGGATCGGCATCCTAGAAGCGCCGATTGGCCGATTGTCCGGCGTTTCCGGCCTGTCGCTTGCCCTGGTGCTGCTGGCGCTGATCGGCGTGTCGCAATTGCTGGACGCGCAGGACGTCGTGACCTTCATCGTCGCCGGGCTGTTCGGATTGATCGCCTATGTCGCGGTCGACGGCGTGGGCGACGTGATCGGCGGCGGCGATGGCGACGGGGCGGCGATCGCGCGGGCCGGGCTCGCCGGCTTTCTCTATCTCGAACTGCTCGACGCCTCCTTCTCGTTCGACGGCGTGATCGGCGCGTTCGCGCTCTCGAACAACCTGTTCATCATCGCCCTCGGCCTCGGCATCGGCGCGATGTTCGTCCGCTCGATGACGGTGATGCTGGTTGAGAAAGGCACACTCGCCGAATATCGCTTCCTCGAGCACGGCGCCTTCTACGCAATCACGGCGCTCGCCGCGATCATGCTGCTCTCCGCCTGCTACGAGATCCCGGAAACGATCACCGGCCTGATCGGCGCCGGCCTTATCGGCCTCGCCTTCGTCTCGTCGCTGTTCGGCAAGGACGAAGAGCCCGGCGAACCCGCCTTCGCCGGGGCGGTTACGCCGTCCGGCGAGAAACTCTGAACTCACGTCAACGAAAGGGGAAAACCATGTCCATCAGTCTCGCCAAGGGCGGCAATGTCAGCCTCAGCAAGGAAGCGCCCGGCCTCTCTAAGATCATGATCGGTCTCGGCTGGGACGAGCGCACCACCGACGGCGCCGAGTTCGATCTCGACGCCAGCGCCTTCATTCTCGGCGGCAACGACAAGGTCCGCTCGGACAGCGACTTCATCTTCTACAACAATCTGCGCTCGACCGACGGCTCGGTCGAGCATGCCGGCGACAACCGCACCGGCGGCGGCGATGGCGACGACGAGCAGATCAAGGTCGACCTGAACCGCGTGCCCGCCGATGTGCAGAAGGTCGCCGTCACCGTCACCATCCATGAAGGCGAGAGCCGCCGCCAGAATTTCGGTATGGTCGCGAACGCCTTCATCCGCGTTGTCGACGAGACCAGCGGGCGCGAGATCACCCGCTACGACCTGAACGAAGACGCGTCGGTGGAGACCGCGATGATCTTCGGCGAAGTCTATCGCCACAACAGCGAATGGAAGTTCCGCGCCGTTGGCCAGGGCTTCAAAGGCGGCCTCGCCCCTCTCGCCCGCAATTACGGCGTGAGCGTCGGCTGAGGCTGTCCGGGGCTGCTCGAACAGGGGGAGCAGCCCCGTTTCCTTAAGCGGCGGCGCGGACGTAGCGCGCCCAAAGCTTGTCCCCAACCAATGCGGCGACCATCGTCGCGCCGGTAAGCGGATAGAACGCGCCGATCGCCAGCATGATTACGGCGACGCCCCGCGTGCGGCTTGGATCGTCCGACGCGGGCGGCGGCGCGAAGCGGCGCTTCCACCAGAGCACCGGCGCCGTCAGACTCAGCAGCAACGCACCCACGCAGCCGGCCAGCATCACGAGGCAATTGGCCTCGCCATATTCCTGACCTTGGTGAACGGCGATGCCCCATTCGATCGCCTTCGCGCCCGCGCCGAAGTCCGCATGCCGCGCATCCTGCAGCACGCGGCCGGTGGCGGGCTCGACGTACAGCACATGCGCGTCTTCCGAACGGTCGACCGTCGCGGCCACGATATAGGGCGCGCCCATCGCCATTGGCCGGGTCAAGGTCAGCGGCGCGCCCAGCCCGCGGCTGGCGGCAATCGCGAGGATGCGATCCGCGCCGACATTTCCCATCCCATGCGCGTGCGGCTCCGAAGCGGCCTGCAGCGCCCAGGGAAGCCCGGCCCTGTCGTGCGCGCTATGCTCCCAAGGCTGCGGGCCCGGCGCCTTGGGTCGGCCGAGGCCTTGCGCTGCCACCGTCGCCTGCACCTGCTTTCCCCAGAACACCGACCACGGCATGCCCGTCACCGCCAGAAACAGGATCACGGCGCCCACCAGCGCGCCGCCACTGGCGTGCAGGTCGCGCCAGAACAGGCGATTGGGCGGTGCACCCCGCAGTGCCAGCGCCGGCATCCCGCTGCGAGGCCACCAGAGGTACAAA
Source organism: Sphingomonas tabacisoli (assembly GCF_042678385.1). Classification (NCBI taxonomy): domain Bacteria; kingdom Pseudomonadati; phylum Pseudomonadota; class Alphaproteobacteria; order Sphingomonadales; family Sphingomonadaceae; genus Sphingomonas; species Sphingomonas tabacisoli. The sequence goes on along the minus strand of NZ_JBHUDY010000001.1, from coordinate 1,600,512 downwards.
CCCGTCAGCACCAGAATGATCGCCCATCCGGCGACGATCTCGATCAGCGCGTTGCCGACCGGCCCGGTGATGACGAGGCTGTGCAGGTCGCGATCGAGCTTCATCACCCCGCCTTCTCGCGCGGAGACGCCCAGCACCTGTCCTGTTCCCGGATCGACAAAGGCCGTGTGTCGCCCGGACCCGTCCTCAATCGTGAGCCGCCAGCTCTCACTTCGGTCCGTAGGAATCGCGATCTGGTTGACACGTGCGCGGGTAGCGTCTTCAACCACGGCGATGATCCGATCGGTGGGGAGCATCGCCCTGCTGCTCGGCCGCGCCAGCCATTCGCGATAGACGACCCGCTCGATCTCCGGCTTGTAGAGATAGAGCCCGCCGGTCACCGCCAGCCAGGCCAGCACCGGCAGCACGATCAGCCCGGCATAGAAATGCCAGCGCCACACGATCCGATAGAGCGACGTCATACCGGCTCTCTCAGAAATGCGCGCGCACGCCGCCGAACAGGGCGCGCCGCTCGACGGGATAGAAGATCGCGCGTTGCGTCACCGGCAGCGCCGCATAGTTCACCACCGCCGAGACATCGCCGGCCGCCTTGCGATTGGTCAGGTTCCGCGCATCGACGAACAGGCTGAGCCCAGGGCGAAGCTGCGCCTCCGCCGTCGCGCCGATCAGCACATAGCCGCCCGGACGGAAGGTGTTGGCGTAATCGGCCCACGCCCCCTGCGGCAGCCATTCGAGGCTCGGCGCCACGTTCAGCCCCTCGCCGCCCAGCCGAAGCTCGGCGCGGTAAAGGTGCTTCGGGACGACCGGCAGCAGGTTGTCGCCGAACTGCCGGTCGTCCCGGAAGCGGAAGTCGTTATACTGATAGACCTGCCGCAGCCGCGCCCAGGGGGCCAAGTCCAGGTCCAGCCCCGCTTCGATCCCCTGATGCAGCGTCCGATTCGCGTTGAACGTCGAGGCCGGAATGCCGCCCGCGGCATCGACGTTGAACTGCAGCAGCTCACCGCGGACCGTTGCCCGGTAGAAAGAGACGTCGAACTTCGCCGGCCCCAGCGTCCCGCGCGCGCCGACTTCCGCCGTCCATGCACGCTGTGCCTTCAGCGGCACGAAGCTCGCCACTTGCGCCAGCTCGATGAAGCCCGGAAGCTCGTGGCTGCGGCTGTAGTTCGCATAGACCTGGAGCAGCTCGCGCGGCTGCCACAGCAGGCCGATCTTCGGCGAGAATTGATCGTAATCCGCCTCGCCAAGCGCAGGCGACGGCACCGTCTGGGTCTGACGCCGTTCGGCGTGCGTGTAGATGCCGCCTCCGATCAGGCTCAGCGTGCCGACCGCGTAGCGCGCCTCGCCATAGACATCGACGGTCTCCGCTCGCTGCCCCGCGCGGAACGTCAGTGCGCCCCTGTGGCCGCTCAGGTTCACGAACCGCTTCGATTCGACCGCCCCGAACCGACCCGTCGATCCCAGCATCAGCGACAGCGGACCGGCTTGGTAGTTCAACCGAGCAAAAGCGCCGTAATCGGTCGAGACCTGATCGACATATTGGAAGATGGGGTGGTTCAGCTCCTTGGCGTTGAGGAGGGCCCCGAACTCCAGGCGTGCGTCGCCCAACGCGACGGTGGTGCGGTTCTGCACCCGCAGCGAGTCGATGTTCCGCTGCTGGTTGCCGAACGTCACGCCGGTCTCCGGTCGCGTCAGCACGGTCGCGATGTCGATCGCGCCGGGGAGTTGCTGCCGAAGCGTTTGCCCGCTCGCATAAAAGCGTGTTTCGATCACGTCGCTCAGCTTGAGCCCAACGTTGGCGTTGAGGCGGAGCGCGTCCCGATGGGCGTGCTCGCGGTCGCCGTCCGAGGTGTCGCCGTTCAGGGCCAGCCAGCCGTCGCCGACGCCGTTCTCGAAACCCGCCGCGATCTTGCCGCGGAAGGTGTCGAAGCTGCCGCCGTCAGCGCGAAGATCGATGCCCGGTGCGGTGCGACCGGTCGGCGTCACCCCATTGATTGCTCCCCCCAATGTCGAGCCGCCGAAGCGCAAGGCGCTGGCTCCGCGGAAAACCTGGATCTGCTCGAAGATCGTCGGATCCAATTCCTGGAAGTCGCCATTGTCATCGGCCAGATTGATCGGGATGCCGTCCTGCAGCAGCGTGATCCCGCGCATGTGAAAGCCGCGGCTGATGCCGGAACCACGGATCGACAGCCGCACTTCCTGTCCGAAGCGCGGCTGCGCATAGACGCCGGGCGAAAAGGCCAGCGCGTCGCGCAGCGAGACGGCCGCTTTGCTGCGATAGTCGTCGGCGGTCACCAGATCGGCGCCGCCGGGGCGCGCCAGAACTTCGGCCTGCTCGGCCTCACGTTCGCCCGTGACGACAATCGTGCCGGGCGCGGGCGCGCCTTCCGCAAATGCGGGAACGGCGAGCACGCCAAGCGCGCCCGCGGCAAATATTCTTTTCATGTCGGAATCCCTGAACTGAACGGCCGCCCGCAGGCGGAACGGATCAGGTCAGGGCCGGTGGTCCCGTCGCGGGCGGCGGCGGTGCGGCAAGTCCCTGACCGATGCTGACGCGGGCAAGCAGGGCAATTGCCGGCTCGGCATAGGCCAACGGCGGAGCAATCGACGGAGCGGTCGTATCCGTCGCGCCGAAGGCAAGCGCGCCGAACGGGCACGGCTGCTCCGCCTTCTTCCCATGCCCCGCATGCGCGTCGTGCTTGCCGCCGTGCATGGCGTGCATGTCATGGACCGCTGGAGGCGGAGGCAGCGCATAGCCGGTGCACAGCTCCAGCCGGACGGTGTTGCCGTCGAAGACAGGCATCCAGCCGGCAGGCACCAGCATCCGCGCCAGCAGCGCAAACGCCAGCAGCAAGGCGACAGGCAAATGACGGGCCGGCAGGTGCCGGAGCGCGGACATGGCCGCGGCTCTAGCGACTCCCGCTCTCAGGGCAAGCGACTATCCGGTGATCCGCAGCCGCGTGAACAGCATGAAGCTGGTCGGGCTCTTGCCATAGTCCGGCTGTATCGCCTTCGGCAGATCATAGGTGCTGACCAGCCCGCCCAGATCGAGCGAGACCTTGCCGACCGGCACGCTGTGATAGCCGCCAAGGCTGAGCTTCGAGACGTTGAACACGCGGCCTTCCAGCGGGTCTCCTTCCGCGAACAGCTCGTCCTTGTCGACATTCTCGGCACGACCGAACAGCGTCCAGCGGCCGAGCTGGACCGCGCTGTCGAGCAGGAAGGCGTCGGTCGTGTGAGTGTGATGCCCCCCGGACGGATCATTGCGGCCCCAGGCGAAGGTCGATTGCCAATTGCCCTTGCCCCCGATCGGCAGATTCCAGGTCACCGACGCGGACGTGCGCCGCACATCCTCCTCGGGGTGGAGCTGTTCCGGGCTGTTCAGCCGGCCGTGGCTGACCTGCATCGACAGATTGTCGGTCGGGTTCCAGGTCGCCCGCACCGACCAGCTATCGAAGCGCGGCCGCTCGATATCATAGCGATTCTCGTCCGGCTCGCGGCCGGTGAAGACCGAGCCCTCCAGCTTCAGCCGGTCATAGACCAGCCCCGCCGTCGCTACGCCGAAGGTCACATGCGTGCTGTCGAGCCAGTGATGAGCGATCGGCGCTTCTGGATTCGCGAGGCCGGAGAAGCGGTGCATGTAGGTCGCAGGGCCCAGCGCGGGCTCGCCGGGCAGGCCGAAATAGAGGAAGCCCGACAGCTTCTCGCCCAGCGGCCGGCTGTAAGTCGCGGACAACTCCATGAAGAGGTCGTGCGGATGCTGGCGGTCGACCAGCTCGGTCTTGCCGTCGGCCGTCTCGCCGGTCGCGAGCAGCAATGGATAACCACGCTTGCCCATCAGCGGGTCGAGGCTGCCCATCGCTTTCAGGGTCAGCGTCCCCTCTCCCGCCGGCCGCTGGGCCATCGCGCCGATCATCGACGCGACGAAGACCTTCTCGTCGCCGCGCGGACCGCCCTGATTGTCGTAAGTGAGCGTCGCAAAGCCGTGCAGCATCGTCGACCACCCGCCGGCCTGACCCATGACCGCCTGCATCGGCGCCGAATCCGGCTGCCACGCCGTCCCCGACGCATCGCGCATCATCGAATAGCGCCCGAGCGCACCGGTCATGGTGTGTTCGGCGGGCATATCATGGCCGGCATGGGCATGCTCCATACCCGGCATGTCCATGTTCATGTCCTGCGCGAGGGCAGGAGCCGGCATGAAGCATATGCCGGCGGCGAGGAGGCGGGAGAGACGCAAGACAGTTCCTTGTATTTGAAACGAAATCGAATTGGCCGCGCCCGGGAAGGAGCGCGGCCAACCACATTTAGCAAGCGCAGTTCTTACAGGTGCACGGACGGCACTTGCAGCCGCTACGGGTTTCCAGCTTCGCAGCCTGGACCTGCTGTTCGATTTGAGCGGATGGGGTCATCTCATTTCTCCTTGCTCGCGAATCGAGCCACACCTAGATGGCATGCGTACCGTGGTACGGAGTCAATAGTCGTGCTGACCATTGCGAAATTGGCCGCGGAAGGCGGCGTCGGCGTCGAGACCGTGCGCTTTTACCAGCGGCGGGGCCTCATGCCGGAACCGCCGCGCGCAGGCGGCATCCGACGGTATGGCTTGGCCGATGTCCGGCGGCTGCGTTTCATCAAGTCGGCACAGGCGGCCGGCTTCACGTTGCAGCAGATCGGCGAGCTGCTCGCGCTCGACGCGACCGACGATCGCCCGCGCGTCCGCGAACTGGCCAAGGCTCGCGTCGAAGCGCTCGCTTCCCAGATCGAACAGCTCCAGGCCGCCCGGAACGCGCTCAGCCGCCTGGCCGATCAATGCGGCGCGGGCGAATCGGGGCCGTGTCCGATCCTTACCGCATTCGAAAAGCTTTGAGATCGATGCCGGGTCTGGCGGACGGCCCGGACTCTGATATGCAGATGACATGAACGCGATGGGGATCGCGCAGGGGGTACGGCAGCGGCCGGTCCTTGCCTATTCATTGGGCGTGTTGCTGGCGCTTGCCGGTCTCGCGCTCCGCGAAGCGCTGTTTCCCCATGTCCGCGGAATTCCCTTCATAACCTTCTTTCCGGCGGTTGCGCTCACGGCCTTTCTTGGCGGGGTGGGGCCGGCGCTCGTCTGCGCGACCATCGGCGGTGTGCTGGCGCAATCGCTGTTCGTCGAACGTGACCCGCTGGTTTCGATGATCCTCTATGGCGCGGTCTGTGTCATCGTCTCGACCAGCATCAGCTACGCCATCCGCGCCTATCTCCGGCTGGAGCAGATCGAGGCGGAGCGCCGCGCGGAACTCGAAGAGCAAGTCGCTTCCCGGACCAGCGAACGCGATCGCCTTTGGTCGCTGTCTCAGGACCCGCTGATGATCGCCGATCGCGATGGCACCTGGCTGACGGCGAGCCCTGCCTGGGAACGCATCCTTGGCTGGCCGCTCGAGGAGCTGCTGGGCCAAAGTTCGACCGGCATCATGCATCCGGACGATATCGAGACGACCCGGCGCGAGCGCGAGTTTCTTTTCGGCGGCGGGACCTCGGTGCGCTTCCAGAACCGCTACCGCACCAAGGACGGTCAATATCGCTGGTTTTCCTGGAATGCGGTTGCGGAGGGCGATCGGATGTACGGGATCGCGCGCGACGTGACGGATGTCCGTGAAACCGCGCGCCAGCTGGAACAGACGCAGGAAGCTCTGATCCAGAGCCAGAAGATCGAAGCGATGGGCAAGGTGACCGGCGGCGTCGCCCATGACTTCAACAACTTGCTGACGCCAATCCTGGGCGGCCTCGATCTGCTGAAGCGCCGCGGGCTGCCCGATCCGCGCATGGAGCGGCTGGTCGATGGCGCGCTGCAAGCCGCGGAACGCGCCCGCACGCTGGTGCAGCGCCTGCTCGCCTTTGCGCGCCGCCAGCCGTTGCAGGTGATGCCGGTGGACCTGGCCGAGCTCGTCAACTCGCTGGAGGAGTTGATCGAGAGCACGATCGGGCCGCGGATCACGCTCCGCATCGACTTGCCCCATTCCCTGCCTTCCGTTCAGGCCGATCCGGCGCAGCTCGAAATGGCGCTGCTCAACCTAGCGGTGAATGCGGCTGACGCCATGCCCGACGGCGGCACGCTCAGCATCGCCGCCACGTCCGTACGGCTGACCGGAGAAGGCGACGGACTGCCCGCGGGCCAATGGGTGCGGCTGACCGTGTCCGATACCGGCATCGGGATGAGCCCCCAGATCCTGGAGCGCGCGGTCGAGCCTTTCTATTCCACCAAGGGGGTAGGGCGCGGAACCGGCCTTGGCCTGTCGATGGTGCATGGGCTGATGGGACAGCTCGGCGGCGCGCTTCGCGTAGAGAGCGCGCCCGGTGAAGGCACACGCGTCCACCTGTGGTTCCCCGCGGCGGAAGCATCCAGGCCCGATCCGAAGCTGCAGCCGAAACCTGCGGAGAGCTCCCGGTCAGCGGGCACCGCGTTGCTGGTCGACGACGAGCCGCTGGTGCGCATGAGTGTCGCCGCCATGCTGGACTCGTTGGGCTATACTGTGACCGAGGCTGAAAGCGCGCCGGAAGCATTGCGGCTGATCGAAAGCGCGAAGGACTTCGATGTGATCGTCACCGATCACTTGATGCCCGGCATGACTGGTACCGAGCTTGCCGCCGAGGTAAAGCGCGGCCGGCCCGACCAGCGCGTCGTCATCATTTCCGGCTATTCCGATCTCGACGAGATCGCGCCCGATTTTCCGCGCCTCGCCAAGCCGTTCAAGGAAGACGAGCTCGCGCAGCTCATCGCGCTTTAGCCCTGCATGTTCCGGGCTTCCGGCGGGATACGGACCGTCAGTTCGTCCAGATCGTCAGACAGAAAAATCTGGCAGGCCAGGCGGCTGTAGCGCGTCGCGCCAGCGGCGAGGTCGAGCATGTCTTCCTCCGGCTCGCTCGCGGGTGGAAGACGGGCGAAATCGGCCGCATCGACGATGACGTGGCAAGTCGAGCACGCCATCTGGCCTTCGCATGTTCCTTCCAGCGGCTGGCCATTGGCCTGGGCGAGGTCGAGCAGGCGGTCGCCGGACGCTCCTTCGACCTCGCTCACCTGGTTGCCGTCAGCGGATATGAACCGCACACGCGTCATGCGAACGCCCGCTGCCGCTCGGCGGCTTCCAGGATCAGGTCGAGCGCAGTTTCCAGCTCTTCTTCGGTCGTATAGCGGCCGAACCCGAGACGGATGCTGCCGCGCGCCTGAGCATCGCTGAGCCCGATCGCCTTCAGCACATGGCTGGGGCGGCCCGATCCGCTCGCGCACGCTGAACCGGCGGAGAAGGCAACGCCGCGGACGTCGGCGATCAGGCGCGCCGCGTCGAGACCCTCGAAGCAGGCATTTATGTTGCCGCGATAGCGACACTCCGTGCTGCCGTTGATCGCCCAACCACTGAGCTTGTCGGTCGCACGTCGCCAAAGCGCATCGACATGCGCGGCATCTTCATGACGCCGCGTTTCCGCCAGTGCGGCGGCGGCTCCGAACCCCGCGCACAGCGCCGGGCTGAGCGTGCCGGAGCGAATACCCGCCTCTTGCGCGCCACCGTGCATGAGAGGCTCCAGGGCAATACCATCACGAACCCACAAAGCTCCGATCCCCTTCGGCCCGAACAACTTGTGCGCCGAAACGGCGATGAGGTCCGCCTGGGGCAGTTCCACGCGCGCGAGCCCTTGCACCGCATCGCACAGGAACGGCGCGCCGGCGTCGCGCGCGATCCGTCCGATCTCCGCCACCGGCTGAATGACTCCGATTTCGTTGTTCACCAGCATCGCGGCCACGAGGGCCGTGCGCTCGTCCACCGCCTCACGCACAGTGTCGAGATCGACCAGCCCGTCGTTTCCGACAAGCAGCACCACGGCCTCGAAGCCGTTTCGGCCGAGCCAAAGCACCGTATCCAGCACGCACGCATGTTCGGTCGCGAGCGTTACGATCTTGCGGCGCTCGGCAGGTGCAGCCCAGGCGGCGCCCTTGATTGCCAGATTGGCCGCTTCGGTCGCCCCGGAAGTGAAGACGATGCTACCTCCCGCCCAGCCCAGGCAGGACGCGACATGGTCTCGCGCCAGCTCCACCGCCGCCTTCGCCTCCCGGCCCATCCGGTGCGGCGAATGGGGGTTCCCGAATTTCTCGCCCAGCCACGGCTCCATCGCCGCGCGCGCCTCCGGGGCGAGCGGCGTGGTCGCCTGGTAGTCGAGATAGATCGGGGGCATCAGGCTGCGCGACTGCGTGCGCCGTCCGCGATGCGTTTCCAGGCCTCGACGAAGCGGTAGATGTCGGCGCGACTGGTCTCCGGCCCGAAGCTGGCACGGATCACTTCCGTCGCTCCCTTGTCGTCCCAGCCCATCGCCGACAGCACATGGCTGGTCTTGAGCGTACCCGAGGAGCAGGCGCTGCCGGCGGATACCGCGATCCCCGCCATGTCGAACTGGATGAGCTGCGCCGAGCCGGACACGCCCGGCATCCGATAAGCAGCGATGGTCGCGAGCCGCGGCGAACGCTTGGCGACCACCTCGCCGCCAGCTGCTTCGATCGCGCCATCCAAATGCGCGCGCAGGTCCGCCGCGCGGTCGACCCAGCCGCGGCCGTTCTCCAGCGCCGCCGCCATCGCGAATACGCCCGGCAAATTCTCGGTGCCGGCGCGATAGCCCTTCTCTTGGCCACCGCTCGGTTCCAGCACGCCCAGATCCTTGACCAGCAGCGCGCCCACACCCGGCGGGCCGCCGAATTTGTGCGCGGAGATCGCGATCAGGTCGGCATCGGGCAGCGCCGCCTTGCCCGCGCTCTGCGCGCAATCGGCGAGCAGCAAGCCGCCCGCCTTCCGGACGATCGGCGAGAGCGTGTCGAGCGACTGACACACCCCGGTTTCGTTGTTCACCGCCTGAATTGCGACCAGCGGCGCTTTGGCGCCAAGCGCGCCGAGCCGCCCGGTTAGGGCGTCCGGCAAAACGGTCCCGTCCTTCTGCACCGGCAGGAAGAAGGCATCGCTCGCAACGCGGTGGACCGCCTCGTGCTCGACCGCGGAGACGATGCGCGCATCGCATTTGGCACGAGTCATTGCGACGCGGATCGCCTCGGTCGCGCCGCTGGTGAGGATCACTTCGCCGTCCCAGCCGAGGGCCACCGCGATCCGTTTGCGCGCATCCTCCAGCATCGCGCGGGCCGCGCGTCCCTCCGCGTGCGGGGACGACGGGTTGGCCCAGCGCGCGATCGCCGCGCGCATCGCTTCGCGGGCGCCAAGCAGCATCGGCGTGGTCGCGGCATGATCAAGATACAGGCGCTGGCTCAAGTCGGTACGCATCCGTTTGCGAAATTCGTGGTCGATCCTATATAGCGCCGCAACTCAGCGCCAGCTTCCCGGCCGGTTTTTACATCAAGGTGCTATGCCCGAAGTGATTTTTCCCGGCCCCGAGGGCCGTCTCGAGGGTCGGTTCGCTCCCCCGCCGCGTCCACGCGCGCCCGTTGCGATGATCCTGCATCCGCATCCGCAAGCGATGGGGACGATGAACAACCGCATCGTCCAGGCGCTCTATCAGACCTTCGCGCGCCGCGGGTTTGCGACCCTGCGCTTCAACTTCAGGGGCGTCGGCAAGAGCCAGGGCGTGTTCGACAATGGCGTGGGCGAGCTGTCCGACGCCGCTTCCGCGCTCGACTGGGTGCAGAGCTTTCACCCGGAAGCCCAGCAGACCTGGGTCGCGGGCGTCAGCTTCGGCGCCTGGATCGGCATGCAGCTTTTGATGCGCCGCCCCGAAGTGCGCGGCTGGATCTCGATCGCACCGCCGGCGAACATGTACGACTTCAGCTTCCTCGCGCCGTGCCCGGCCTCCGGCATCGTGATCCAGGGCGAAGCGGATGAGGTGGTGACCCCGCCCGCGGTCCAGAAGCTGGTCGACAAGCTGCGGACCCAGCGCCACATCACTGTCCATCACGACACGATCCCGGGCGCGAACCACTTCTTCGAGCATGAAATGCCGCAATTGATGGCAAGCGTGGACAAGTATCTCGACTTCAGACTGGACCCGAGCTGCCCGATCAAGTGATCTGAAAAGGCTGGAGATATGGCCGTTCGCGAGAAGCTGCTGCTGGACCTGTTCACCGAGATCGCCGTGGTCGAGCATCTCGTCCGCAACCATCTCGGCACGATCGAGGTGACCGGGCTGACCGCAGGCCAGTTCGGCGCGCTCAACTACTTCGTCCGCAACAATCGCGAGCAGGAGCGCAAGTCGGTGCTCGCCTGGGTGTTCCAGGTGAGCATCCCGGACATCGAAACGCATCTGAGCGCGCTCGAGGAGCACGGCTATATTGGGCGGATCGGCGAAGGCGACGACCAGATTATCGGCATCACCGCCGCCGGCCGCTCGGCGCATGCCGATTCGGTCCGCGCCATGGCGCCGGAGATCGAGCCGCTGATGTCCGAGTTCGCGGACGAAGATCTGGAGAAAACCGTCGCGGTGCTCCAGGAAATCCGCCGCATTTTCGACAATCTGCCCGAGCGCGCCGCGGCCTCGGCCTAGACCGCCCAGATCAGCACGTTTCCGACCAGCACGGCGGCGGCGATCAGCATCAGCCAGCCGCGTTTCTCGCTGCGCCGAAGCTGTGCGACGCCGCCGATGACCAGCGCGATCGCCGCCAGCATCGCTACTGACAGGATCAGCGCAGAAGGACCGGTCACGCCAGCCCCGTCATGCGGACAAACGTCGCCGCGTCGACATTGCCGCCGGACAGCAGCACAAGCGTACGGTCCGAAGGCGCGACCTTGCCGGCGAGCAGGGCCGCCAGCGCTGCGCTTCCCCCCGGCTCCAGCACCAGCCGCAGGTTTTCGAACGCCCAGCGCATCGCCGCGCCGACCTCGGCATCGCTGACCGCCACCCCGCGCGCGTCCCGGCCTTTCAGGATGTCGAAGGTCAGCGGCGCGACTTTCAGCGTCTGGATGGCGTCGCAGGCGGTCGCCGGCGGGTTCGGGCCGACCGGCACGATCTCGCCGCCCTCAAGCGAGCGTGTCATATCGTCCCAGCCCTCCGGCTCGACGACGACCATCTCGGCTTCGGGCACGGCCAAAGCGAGGCCCGCGGCCAGTCCGCCGCCACCGCAGGGCGTCACGATCCGGTCGGGCGGATCGAGCCCCAGCGCGGCCATCTGGTTGCACGCCTCCAGTCCCGCAGTTGCCTGTCCTTCCACCACCCAGGGATCGTCGAAACTCGGCACCACGACCGATCCGCGCTCCTGCGCAATCCGCGCCGCGATCGCTTCGCGGCTCTCGGCCATGCGATTGTAGAGCACGACGTCGGCGCCTAAGGCCCTTGTGTTGTCCAGCTTCTTCGCTGGCGAATCGGCCGGCATCACGATCGTGGCGCGGATGCCCAGGCGCCGCGCCGCCCAGGCCACACCTTGGGCATGATTGCCCGAAGAGAAAGCCACGACTCCGCGCCCGCGCTCCTCTTCGTCCAGGTCGGTGAGTCGATGCCAGGCGCCGCGCAGCTTGAACGCGCCCATCGGCTGCAGCGATTCGGCCTTCAGATACACCGTGCGCCCGCCGATCTCCGCTTGCAGCAGCGGCGTCGGGGTCACGATAGTTTCCAGCTTTCTCAACGCCTTGACGATACCGGAAGGATCAGGCTGCCGCCCTGAAATCACGCTTTGCCTCCAAAATGAAACATGGCTCAATTCCATGCTTTACAGGGGGGAGCCCCAAACATATATCGCGCGTCCGCTGCCCCATGGGACTTCCACCGCAAGGCAGCTTGTTGCCAACGACGCCCGGTTGCCGGGCACATGGAGGTCCCTTGAGTTGCACAAGCACCATAGCGCGCTGGGGCTAGCTGCCGCCCTTCGACCGATCAATCCGGTCACGCTCATTCGTCCGCACGCCGCCCGGCGCGCTGCCCGATTCTTCGTCGAGAAGTTTCCGGGCAAGACGCTCTATGCGGTGAAGGCGAATCCGTCCCCCGATCTGCTCCGCATCCTGTGGGACAGCGGTGTCACGCATTACGACGTCGCCTCGATCGCCGAGGTGCGGCTGGTGCGCGAGACGCTGCCCGAGGCCGTGCTGTGCTTCATGCACCCGGTGAAGGCCGAGGAAGCGATCGCCGAGGCGTATTTCTCGTTCGGCGTCCGCACCTTCTCGCTCGATTCGATCGACGAGCTGGAAAAGATCACGCGCGCCACGAACGACGCGACCGACCTGACGCTTTGCGTCCGGCTGCGCGTGTCGTCCGAGCATTCGAAGCTAAGCCTCGCGTCGAAGTTCGGCACGGCGCCCTCGGAAGCGAAGGCGCTGCTGTTCGCGGCTCGCCAGGCGGCCGACACGCTCGGCATCTGCTTCCATGTCGGAAGCCAGGCAATGACGCCCGACGCCTATGCGCAGGCGATGGAGCGGGTCCGCCAGGCGATTGTCGAGGCGGCCGTGACGGTCGACGTGATCGATGTCGGCGGAGGCTTTCCCTCCTCCTATCCCGGCATGGAGCCGCCGCCGCTCGAGCTGTATTTCGAGACGATCCACCGCGCGTTCGAGAGTCTGCCGATCAGCTATTCGGCGGAGCTGTGGTCCGAGCCGGGCCGAGCGCTCTGCGCCGAATATAGCTCGCTGGTCGTGCGCGTCGAACGGCGTCGCGGCGATGAGCTGTACATCAACGACGGCGCCTATGGTGCGCTGTTCGATGCGGCACATGTCGGCTGGCGCTTTCCGGTCACGCTGCTGCGCGAGCCGGACAGCCGCGCCAAGCCAATGGGCTTCAGCTTCTACGGGCCGACCTGCGACGATCTCGATCATATGACGGGACCGTTCATGCTGCCGGCGGACGTGCAGGCGGGCGACTATCTCGAGATCGGGATGCTCGGCGCCTATGGCTGCGCGATGCGGACCGGCTTCAACGGCTTCGGCCGCGCCGAGACGGTCGAGGTGGAAGACGAGCCGATGGTCTCGTTGTACATGCCCACGGAGCGCGAGGTCGCCTCGAACGTCGTCAAGCTGTAACGGCGGATCATTAGCCGGCACGAACTCGGCGGCGGCGTGCTACCGGCGCGCCGCCGCCTCTCGGGTTTCCGCGTCCCCTTAATGACGGCGGTTCTTGAGCCTATAGGATAATCAATGACCGACACCCTGACCAAGACGGCAGCCGCGAACGCGCCGATCAACGACACCCGCAAGGCGGAATTGCTGTCGAAGCAGGTGAAGCACATCGACATCAAATCGTTCGACGCGCGCCCGATCGTCGATGCGATGAGCGACATGAGCTTCACCAGCCGCGACCTCGGCCGCGCCACGAAGATTTACAATCAGATGCTGGCCGATAAGGACTGCACGGTCTGCCTGGTGATCGCGGGCTCGACCTCGGCCGGTGGTTGCATGGATCTCTATGCCGAGCTGGTGCGCAACAACATGGTCGACGTGATCGTCGCCACCGGTGCTTCGATCGTCGACATGGATTTCTTCGAAGGCCTTGGTCACAAGCACTATCAAGCGCTTGAGATTCCTGACGATGACACGCTGCGATCGCTGTATATCGACCGCATCTACGACACCTATATCGACGAAGAGCAGCTCCAGGATTGCGACCACACGATCAACAAGATCGCGGAAAGCCTGGATCCCAAGCCCTATTCCTCGCGCGCCTTCATCCGCGAGATGGGCAAGTATCTCGTCGAGCATGGCAAGAAGGAGAACAGCCTCGTCAAGCTTGCATATGAGCATGACGTGCCGATCTTCTGCCCGGCGTTCGTGGACTCGTCCGCCGGCTTCGGCCTCGTCAAGCATCAGGTGGATGCGGCCAAGGAAGGCCGTCCGTACATGGTGCTCGATGCGATTGCGGACTTCCGCGAGCTGACGCAGATCAAGATCGAGGCCGGCACCACCGGCCTGCTGATGATCGGCGGCGGCGTGCCGAAGAACTTCATCCAGGACACGGTCGTCTGCGCCGAGATCCTCGGCCATGAGGATGTGGAAGTGCACAAATACGCCGTCCAGATCACCGTCGCCGACGTGCGCGATGGCGCCTGTTCGTCCTCCACGCTGCAGGAAGCGGCAAGCTGGGGCAAGGTGAACACCGGCATCGAGCAGATGGTGTTCGCGGAAGCGGGTTCGGTCATGCCGCTGCTGGCGTCCGACGCCTATCACCGCGGCTACTGGAAAGACCGCCCCGTCCGCGGCTGGGCGAAGCTGTTCGCTTAACGCCGTCTTGACCCTTCCTGTCTGCTCGCGCACGTTCCGTGCACGAAATAAACGGGGAGGGTCAAATCATGAAAGCCGATCTTCTGGCGCCGGCTGCGGTGCTGGTCTTGTGGACGCTCGTCATGCTGGTGTGGATGGCGGCCACGCGACTGCCGGCGTTGAAGACTGCCGGTATCGATATGTCCAAGGCCGTCGGGGGGCGCGGCCAGGACCTGGAAGCCGTGCTGCCCGCTACCGTCAACTGGAAGTCGCACAATTACGCGCATCTGGTCGAGCAGCCGACGCTGTTCTACGCCGTCGTCGGCATCCTGGCGATCCTGGGGCAGGTCAGCCAGGCCGCGGTGATGCTGGCCTGGACCTATGTCGCGCTTCGCATCGCGCACAGCCTGGTGCAGGCGACGTCGAACAAGATCGCGATCCGCTTTCCGCTGTTCGTCGCGTCCAGCCTCGTGCTGCTGTCGCTCGCGATCATGGCGCTCATTCGGACGCTCGGCTGATGCGTAGCCCGATCCTCGCGCCGATCGTGGCGCTCGTCGCATGGTCGCTGGTCATGCAGGTGTGGCTGTACGCGACCCGCATCCCGGCAATGCGCGCGGCCAAGACGCCGCTCGATCCCACTCGCCCGCCGGGCGAGCTGATGGCCACGCTGCCGCCGAACGTCCGCTGGAAAGCCGACAATTACAATCACCTGATGGAGCAGCCGACCATCTTCTACGCGGTCGCGCTGGCGCTCGCGCTGATGGATTTCGGCGGCGGCCTGAACCTAATGATCGCCTGGGCCTATGTCGCCCTCAGGATCGTCCACAGCCTTGTGCAGGCAACGGTCAACAAGATCGTCGTGCGTTTCTCGGTGTTCATGCTGGCCAGCCTGTGCTTGCTCGCGCTGACGCTGCATGCCGGGCTGCACCTGCTGTACCACGGCGGCTGACTGCAACTATTTCCGAAAGGCGGCTGCCAGCTCGACATGCGTCGACCAGCGGAACTGGCCGACAGGGACGACCCGCTCGAGCCGGTAGCCGCCCGCATCCAGAAGCTTCGCGTCCCGCGCAAAGCTTGCCGGATTGCATGAGACATAGGCGATACGCGGCGCGGATGACCCGGCGAGCTGCTGCGCTTGCGCTTCGGCGCCCGCTCTGGGCGGATCGAGCACGATCGCTTCGAACCGGTTGAGCTCGGCGGTGGCGAGCGGGCGGCGATAAAGGTCTCGGTGATCGGCGAAGATCGCAGGCCGCGCAGCTTTCAGCGCCAGAACAGCATCACGGGACGCTTCGGCGGCATAGACTTTGCCGGACAGGTTCAGCGCGAAGGTGCCAAGGCCGGCGAAAAGATCCGCGATGATGCGCGCGTCCCCGACAGATTCGCGCACGGCCGCAATCAATGCTGCTTCCCCGTCGGCAGTCGCTTGCAGGAACGCATCGTGCGGCAGTGGCACCGATGCGCTGCCCAGCGCGATCGTGACGGGCTGCGGCTCCCAGCGCGTTTGCGGACCCAGGCCATCGTCCAATGACAGGCGCGCCAAGCCGTAGCGCTGGGCGAAGTCGGTCAGCGCCTCGGCCGCCGCCAGCGAGTCTGCCGAGAGGCCTTCGAGCAGCACATCCGTCCCCTGCTCGGCAAGCGTCAGCTTGATCGTCGCGCTGCGCTTGTCCGGCAGCAGCTTGGCCAACAGCTCGCGAAGCGGCGAGACCAGCGCGAACAATTCGGGCCGAAGCACATGGCATTCGTGCATGTCCTCGATCCGGTGGCTGCGCTCCTGCTTGAACCCGATCAGCACGCGCCTGCCGATCCGCTGAGCGCCGAGGCTGGCGCGGCGCCGGGTCATCGGCGGCGACAGGTGCACGGGAGCGAACTCCGGTAACGGCAGGCCTTGCGCCTGCAGCGCAGCCTCGATCCGATGGCGCAGGAAACCGGCATAGCTCTCGTCGTCGAGGTGCTGGAGCTGGCACCCGCCGCACTCAGGAAAATGGCGGCATGGCGGCATCGGGTGGTGCGGACCGTGCTCGACCGAGCCATCGGCGCGCAGTCGATCGCCGGGCGCGGCGAAAGGCGCGAAGCGGCCGTCCGCGGTCACCCCGTCGCCTCGCGCCACGACGCGCACGATCAGATCGGCATCGCTCACAGACCGTCCGGCAAATGCCGCGCCAGATCGTCGGCCACGAACCCCTTGCCCGCGCGCGCCGCAGCCTGCGCATGCAGCCAGACGCCCGCCTTGGCGGCTTCGAACGGCGGCAAACCGCGCGCGCGCATCGCTCCGATGGTGCCAGCCAGCACGTCGCCCGTCCCCGCCGTCGATAGCCAGGGCGAAGCGCTGCTTCCGATCGCGGCCCGCCCGTCAGGCGCCGCAACCACGGTATCGGCCCCCTTGTACACCAGCACTGCCCCGCTTCGCCGCGCAGCCTCTCGAGCGCGCTCGACTTTGGACGGCTGCTCCAGATCGGGAAACAGCCGACGGAACTCGCTCTCATGCGGGGTGAGAATGTGCCCTTCCAGACCGTCAGGCCGCTCGCCCAGACAGAACAGCCCGTCGCCATCGATCACCAGCGGCCTCCCCGATCGCCGCGCGACGCCAAGCCGCGCATGCGCGTCCTGGCTGCGCCCTAACCCCGGCCCAACCACGACGCAGCCGATCCGTTCGTCATGGCAGATCAGCTCCGGGTCGCGCGTCTGCACGATCGCGTGGGAGACAGGCAGCGGCTCGTTCGCGATCAAGCGCACATAGCCCGCGCCGCTGTGCGCGGCCGCTTCGGCGGCGAGCGCCGCGGCGCCATGCATCTCGCCCGCCAGCACGACGACGAGGCCCCGTGAGTATTTATGATCCTTTGGCCCCGGCATAGGCAGCGCGGGCCGAGCGAGTTCCGTCAGGCTGGCCTCAGCCGCGATGCCGATATCGGCCGTGACGATGCGGCCGCATAAGGCCGCTGCCGGCTGGAGGAGATGTGCCGGTTTCAGCGTCGCGAAGGTAACGGTCAGGTCGAACTCGGGCGTTTGGCTCAGCACCGCGCCGGTATCCGTGTGCACGCCGCTCGGCAGATCGACCGCGACCCTTACGCGGGCCGCATCGGCCAACGCGTTCAGTTGCGCCGAAACCTCGTCGTCCAGCCCGCGCGAAAGCCCCGTCCCAAACAGTGCGTCGATCAGCAAGGGCGCAGGCCGCGCTTCACTGAGGCTCTCGACCGGGCCGCCCCACGCCGCGCGGGCTGCCGCGGCGGCCCCAGCCTTCGGCTCACCAAGCGCCGCGACTCGCACATCCATGCCGCGTGCGCGCAGATAACGGGCCGCGACATGGCCGTCGCCACCGTTGTTGCCCGGCCCGCACAGCACCAGGGTCGGCAAGGGCCCGGCAAAGCGCCAGGCCGCTTCCGCGACGCCCAGACCGGCGCGCTCCATCAGCAGTTCGACCGGCGTGCCGGCCGCGATCGCCCGTTCCTCGGCGGCGCGCATCTCGGCTGCAGTCAGGATCGGACGGCCAGTCATCAACCGGCCTCTATCGGAGATCAGATGTCCGCGTAAATGTGCGTCTCGGCCTGAGCGCCGGGATGCGTGACCGCGCCTTGGTACGCAGGCCCGACGTTCTGCGCGTAACGCCACAGGGCGCCCGCTTGATAGTCGTTGCGGCGCGGTGTCCAGCGGCTTCGGCGCTCGGCGAGCACATCGTCTGCCACAAGCAGGTCGATCGTGCCCGCCTCGGCATCGATGCGGATCGTATCGCCATTCTCCACCAGCGCGATCGGACCGCCCTCTGCCGCCTCCGGACCGACATGGCCAATGCAGAAGCCGCGGGTGCCGCCCGAGAAACGCCCGTCCGTGATCAGCGCGACCTTTTCGCCCAAGCCTAAGCCGTAGAGTGCAGCCGTCGTCGCCAGCATCTCGCGCATGCCGGGGCCGCCCTTGGGCCCTTCGTAGCGGATGACGATAACCTCGCCTTCGTTGATCGTGCGACCCTCGACGGCGGCGAAGGCGTCCTCCTCGCAGTCGAACACCCGCGCCGGCCCCTCAAACTGCAGCCGGTGCATGCCGGCGACCTTCACGATCGCGCCGTCAGGGGCGAGCGATCCGCGCAGGCCCACGACGCCGCCTGTCGGCGTGATTGGGGTGCGCGCATCGTAGATGACTTTCTGGTCCGGGTTCCACGTCACTTCGTCGATGTTCTCGGCAAGCGTGCGGCCGGTAACGGTCAGGCACTCGCCGTGAAGCAGGCCCTCGGCGAGCATCGTCTTCATCAGCATGTAGACGCCGCCCGCTTCATACATGTCCTTGGCGACATACTTTCCGCCAGGCTTCAAGTCCGCGCAATAAGGCGTTGATTTGAAGAGCTCCGCGACATCGAACAGATCGAATTCGATCCCCGCTTCGTGCGCCATCGCGGGCAAGTGCAATGCGCCGTTGGTCGAGCCGCCGGTCGCCGCAACGATCCGCGCAGCATTCTCGAAGGCCTCGCGCGTGCAGATGTCGCGCGGGCGGATGTTCCGCGCGACCAGCTCCATCACCTGCGCCCCGGCGGCGACCGCGACTTGCTCTCGGCTCGTGTAAGGAGCTGGCACCATGTTGCTGTTCGGCAATGATAAACCGATCGCCTCGCCGACACAGGCCATAGTGTTGGCAGTAAATTGTCCGCCGCATGCGCCGTGTCCAGGACAAGCGACTTTTTCCAGCTCGTGCACTTCGGCGATCGGGCAGGCGCCGGCAGCATAGCGGCCGACGACTTCGAACACGTCGACCACGGTCACATCACGACCATGAAAGCGCCCCGGCAGGATCGAGCCGCCATAGACGAAGATGCTGGGCACGTTCAGCCGCAGCATCGCCATCATCATGCCGGGCAGCGACTTGTCGCAGCCGGCAAAGCCGACCAGCGCGTCATAGCAGTGACCGCGCACACTGAGCTCGATCGAATCGGCAATGACTTCGCGGCTGACCAGCGAAGACTTCATGCCCTGATGGCCCATCGCAATACCGTCGGTGACGGTAATGGTGTTGAACCGGCGCGGCATGCCCCCGCCCTGCTCCACGCCGCGCCGGGCCGCGTCAGCCTGGGCGTCGAGCGTGGTGTTGCAGGGCGCGCTGTCGTTGCCCGCAGAGGCGATGCCGACGAAGGGACGCGCAATCTCCTCCTCCGTCAGCCCCATCGCATAGTAGTAGCTGCGGTGCGGGGCCCGCTCGGGTCCGACCGAGACATGGCGCGACGGGAGTTTGTTTTTGTCGAAACGGCTGCTCATCGCGCACGCCTATGTCCGAAAGGACCGCTCAGGCGCAAGCTTGTTGCGGCAATGCACAATCACACGCTCCAGAGTATCAACCCAATGCTCAATTTCCGCCGTCTCGCGGATCAGGTCGTTGCGCACCTCGATCGCCAGATAGGGAATACCGTTCGCTTCGGCGTGCATGTTCATCGTCGCATTCAGCAGCTTGCCCGAATAGGGTTCGTTGTCGCCGGTTTCGATCCCCACCGCACGGAGCTCGGCAATCGCAAGCCGCGCCGCGCGATCATCCTGATTGTAGAGGATCCCCACCTGCCAGGGCCGGTCGGGCCCCACGGAGGTTTCCAGCCGCGGCGTAAAACTATGCACCGCGGCGATCAGCGCCGGGCGAGTCTCGGCAACCAGCTCGGCCAGCTTCCCATGATAGGGCCGCCAGAAACGCTCGATCCGCCCCCGCCGCTCGCTGTCGGTCAGTGCATGGTTGCCCGGAATGGCATGGCCGTCGCTGCTCTCCGGGATAAGGGCGGCGCTGTCCTCCTCACGGTGCAGGTCGAGGACCAGCCGCGAAACATCGCCGAACAGACCGGGGCAGCCGAAACGCCGGCAGAGCGCCTGCCCAAGATCGGCGGCACCGATATCCCAGCCGATATGTCTGTCGATCAGCGCCGGATCAATGCCGAGGTCGATATCGTCCGGCACGTCGCGCGAGGCGTGGTCGACGACGACGAGAATGCCGGAATCTGGCGTGCCGGGAAGGAAATGATAGGCTTCGGTCACGCGGCTGCGCTTAGCCGTTCGGGCGCGCTTGTCACGCCGGTTTGGGGAACGGCGCAACAGGCGCCGCTCCCCATGCCCGATGCATGTGCCTGAATACGCGGCACACGGACCATGGACGGACGGGCGATGCTGGCGGGCAAGCCGATCCGTGCCTCCCCGATCCGCAAGCTGCGTGCCATTGCGTAAGCCATTGAAATTACGTCATGTGCCGCCGGCACCCTTGTCCCGATACCGGACGCGCGGGTCAGGCCAGTTCCGTTTCTAGACACCAGCGCCAGTCGCGGCGCGCCCCGTCGGCCGCGGTCACGCATGCGCGCCGGTCGTCGAACAGCGCGAAACAGGTCGCACCCGAGCCGGACATCCGCGCCAACGTGACGCCGGGTCGCGCACTGAGCCAGTCGAGCAGTTCTCCGATCACCGGGCATAATCCGATCGCGGGCGCCTCGAGATCATTGCGACCCTTAAGCGCCGCTTCGAGCGGGTCATCACCCCCCAAAGCCCCCCGATCGACCCCGTCCCAGGCAGCGAAGACGGGCCGCGTCGGCATCGCGACGCCCGGATTGATCAGCAACAGCGGCATCCCGCGCAAGCGGTCATCGGAAACGGGGGTCAGCACCTCGCCCCTAAGTTCGCCGCGCACGGTTCGGCCGAGCAGGCACGCCGGCACATCGGCGCCGAGCGACCGGGCGATGGGCTCCAGCGGCACATCGGTGCCCCAGAATCGCGCCAGCAGCCGCAGGGCCGCCGCCGCATCAGCAGACCCGCCGCCGATTCCGGAGGCAATCGGCAGATTCTTCTCTAGCCGTAACGCAGCTCCTAGCCCCATTCCCGCCGCATCCCGGAGAGCATGGGCCGCCTTGAGGACCAGATTGTCGGCTCCCGCGTCCAATCCCGCGGCGAACGGCCCCTCGATCACCAGAGTCACCTCCTCGCTGGGAGCAACCGAAAGCCCGTCTCCGTCCCGCGCAAAGGCGAACAGCGTCTCAAGGCGATGATAGCCGTCCGCCATGCGCTCGCGCACATGCAGCGCCAGATTGATCTTCGCCGGAGCCAGTTCCTGCATGAGCGCTGTGGGCAACCTATGTCGTTGCGTCAGCGCGCCGCGAGTGCCGGCGTGAACCCGCCTTCCGCCTTTGCCTTGGCGCGCGCTGCGACATCGGCCGAATCGGCGAACACAGCCGCGGCGCTCCACGCGTAGCGGGCCTCGTATTTGCGGCCGACCGCCCAATAGGCATCGCCCAGATGCTCGTTGATCGTCGGATCGCTGGGCTGCCCCTGCACCGCTTTTTCGAGTGTCGGGATCGCCTTGGCGACGTCGCCGACCAGATAATGCGCCCAGCCGAGCGAGTCGGTAATGGCCGGATCGTCCGGCTTGAGCTGGCTTGCGCGCTCGATTAGCGCCAGCGCGTTCTTCACATTCTCGCGCCGCTCGAGCTGTGCATAGCCTAGATAATTGAGCGCAACCGGCTGCAGCGGCGAAAGCTGGACAGCCTTTTCGAGCGCCGGTTTGGCCGCTGCCCAATCGCCGCCCTTTTCGAGCGCACCGCCCTTCAGCAGCCAGATGCTCCACGCCTTGTCGGCCATGTCGGGCGTGCGTTCGGCCACCGCGATCGCGCGGTCATAGGCCTTCGCGGCCTCCGCATGACGGTCGAGCGCGTCGAGCAGGTCGCCGGTCCGCACCAAGTCGGCGAGCGTGGCACCCGCACCTTCCGCCTTGGCCTGCGCCAGCGCCAGCGCTTCCTCGCGCCGCCCCTGCTCGGTCAGGATGCCGACGCGCGAGTCGGTCGCGGGACCGGCATAAAGACTATCCGGCGCGACTTTGGCGAGCAGCGACAAGGCAGACTCTTGCTGTCCGGCATTGGCAAGCAACCGCGCGAGCATCACTGTCGCACCGTCGTTGCTCGGATCGAGATACACGGCCAGGCGGGCCAGGGTCAGGCCAACCGGCGAGCGCGGATCGGACTGGATCGCCTCGCCCACCCGAACGAAGATCGCCGCAACACCGCCAGCCGCGTCGGGCGAGCCGGCACGAAGCGGTTTGCCGGCCTCCGCAAGCGCGCGCGCGCTGGCGATGACCGCATCGTCGCCGCGCAACAGGGTGAGCGCAGCGTCCTTTCGCCCGGCCGCGAGCAGCCGGGAAGCGACCGCGAGCTTCAGCGCCGGCGAGCCGCCACCAGCCGCCAACGCCTGAGCCTGGGCGACCGTCGCGGCCTCATCCAGCTTGCCCGACGCGATCAGCAGCAGCGGGCGCTGCTCGGAGGCCAACGCAGCCGTCAACGCGCTGCCGTTCGGCGCGTCGAGGATCGCGAACGGATCGCTTTGTCTGCTTGCCTGCGCCACCCAGGCGCGGAGCACCGGCACCATGAAATCGAAGCTGCCGTCCTTGCCCAGCACCTCGACGGCGGCGTTGGCCGCAGCCCAGTTCTTCGTCTTGAGGGCCTGCGACAGATAAAGGAGCTGGCCGTCGGCAGGCAGCGCGCCCGCTTTGTCGAGTGCGGCGGCCGCTTTCAGCGCAAGCGCGATATCGCCCGCCACCAGCGCCTGGCGATACGCGCGCGCCGCGATCGATGCATCATCCGGCCGCACAGCCAGAACCGCCGAATAGGCCTGAGACGCCTTGTCCAGCGCGCCGTCGGAGCCCGCGAGCCGCGCTCGCGCATAAGCGGCGAGCATCGAGGGCTGCACGGCGGCCGTCGTCTTCTTTGCTTGCGCGCCCGCCGGGATCAGCAGAGCCGCAGCCAACACAACGCTACATGTTCGGGTAATTCGGTCCACCGCCGCCCTCCGGCACGACCCAATTGATGTTCTGGGTCGGATCCTTGATGTCGCAGGTTTTGCAATGAACGCAATTCTGCGCGTTGATGACAAAACGCGGATTTCCCTCATCCTGTCCCACAACTTCGTAAACGCCCGCCGGGCAGTAACGCTGCGCCGGCTCGTCGAAATGCGGCAGGTTGTAGCTGATCGGGATGTCCGGGTCTTTCAGCGTCAGGTGGATCGGCTGATCCTCTTCATGATTGGTGTTCGACAGGAACACGGAGGACAGCCGGTCGAAGCTGATGACGCCGTCGGGCTTCGGATAATCGATCTTCCTGCACTGGCTCGCTTCCCACAGCTTGGTGTGGTCGGGCTTGTGCTTGAACGTGAACGGCAAGCCGATGCCGAGCTGCCGCATCCACATGTCGACGCCGGCGACGAGCGTGCCGACGGTGCCGCCGAACTTGGCGATTGCCGGCTCGGCGTTGCGGACCTTCTTCAGCTCCTTGGCGACCCAGCTCTTTTCGAGCGCTTCCGGATAGGCGGTCAGTTCGTCCGCCGAGCGCTCCGCCCGGATGGCGTCGAACGCCGCTTCGGCCGCCAGCATGCCCGATTTCATCGCGGTATGGCTGCCCTTGATGCGCGGCACGTTCACGAAGCCGGCCGAGCAGCCGATCAGCGCGCCGCCCTTGAAGACCAGCTTCGGCACCGACTGCCAGCCGCCTTCGTTGATTGCGCGCGCGCCGTAGGAGACGCGCTTGCCGCCTTCCAGCACTTCGCGGATGGCCGGATGATGCTTCCAGCGCTGGAATTCGTGGAAGGGAGAGAGGTGCGGGTTCTTGTAGGAGAGCGCCACGACAAAGCCGAGCGCGACCTGCCCGTTTGCCTGGTGATATAGGAACCCGCCGCCCCAGGCGTCGCTCAGCGGCCAACCCTGAGTGTGGACCACCTTGCCCGGCACATGCTTGGCCGGGTCGATGTCCCACAGCTCTTTCAGTCCGATCCCATAGACTTGCGGCTCGCAGTTCGAGTCGAGCTCGAAGATTCGCTTCAGCTCTTTGGTCAGGTGCCCGCGCGCACCTTCGGCGAAGAAAGTGTATTTGGCGTGGAGCTCCAGCCCCGGCTGATAATCGGGCTTGCGGGTGCCATCGCGCGCCACGCCCATGTCGCCTGTGGCGACGCCTTTGACCGACCCGTCGTCGTTGAACAGGATCTCCGCTGCCGCGAAGCCGGGGAAGATTTCAATGCCCAGCCCTTCCGCCTGCTCGGCCAGCCAGCGGCAGAGATTGCCGAGCGAGCCGGTGTAGGTGCCCTTGTTGTTCATGAAGGGCGGCATCAGCGCGTGAGGGAATTCGTATTTCTTGTGCTCGGTCAGCACCCAATGGTGGTTTTCGGTGACCGGCGTCTGCGCCAGCGAACAGCTCTCGCGCCAGCTCGGGAGCAATTCGTCGAGTCCGGCCGGATCGACCACCGCGCCCGACAGGATGTGCGCGCCCACTTCCGAGCCCTTTTCGAGGATGCACACGGACAATTCCTGCCCGTTCGCTTCCGCGAGCTGTTTCAGCCGGATGGCCGCCGCCAGTCCCGCGGGCCCGGCACCGACGATCACCACGTCATACGGCATCGCTTCGCGTTCGCTCATCACACTTCCTCGTTACGGCCCCGCTTCGTCGCGCCTTGGCCACGACTTGTAGCCGTTAACCGATGCAGTCGGTTGACCCGACCGTCAACCGCAGACCTTAGTATCGCCGATGGAAGGGGTAACTGCGTTCTCTGGCCACGAGGCTGCCGCCAGCCTGATCCGCTGGTGGCGCGACGCCGGCGTCGACACCTTGGTGGACGACGAGCCGCGCGATTGGCTCGCAACCTCCAACCCTCTCCCCACCGGGGAGAGGGTGGGCGAAAGCGACGCCGGGAGAGGGGCAGAGTCAGCACGCAGGGTGTCGGCCCCTCTCCCTGGCCGCTCCGCGGCCGTCCCTCTCCCCGGCGGGGAGAGGGTTGAGCTTCCCGCCGACCTCACCGCGTTCGTCGCCTGGATGCGCGAGAGCGCGGACGTGCCGGAGGCGCGCTGGGGCCGCACGCGCCTGCTTCCCGCTGGCAATGCCCAGGCGGACCTGATGATCCTGATCGACGCGCCTGATCGCGGCGACGCCGAGACCGGCACGTTATTGTCCGGATCGCTGGGCGCCCTGTTCGACAAGATGCTCGGCGCGATCGGCCGTGACCGCAGCTCGATCTGGCTGGCATCGTTCGCGACGGTTCGCCCCGTCGGGCGCGTGCCGGAGGATGCGCTGAAGCGGCTGACCGCGATCGCGCGCCATCATATCGGTCTGGTCGCCCCCAAAAGGCTGCTGATCATGGGCGATCTGCCCAGCCGCGCCTTGCTCGGCACCGAAGTCATGCAGGCCCGTGGCGAGCTGCGGTCGCTGGACCACGGCAACGCCACGGTCGAGGCCGTCGCGACGTTTCATCCGCGCCTGCTCGACGAACGCCCCGCGTTCAAGGCGCAGGCGTGGAAGGACCTTCAATTGCTGATGAAGGGCCTTTGATCGTGCGCGGGATCTCTTCCCTCGCGCTGATGACTGCCGCCATCGCGGCTCCCGCGCTGGCGAACGCGCCCGACGCCGCCGCAACGCAGGGCATCGGTCAACTGCCTGCCGCGCTGACCGAAGCGGAGCGCATCGCTTTCCTCGCCGTCTTTGCCGACTTGAAGGCGCAACTCTGGACCGACGGCGCCGCGAAGATTGAGGCGCTGCCCGACGGCCCCCTCAAATCCTACGCGCGCGCCGAGCTCTACACGCTGAAAGGCTCGCCGAAGGTCGACAATGCCGACGCGCTGGTCGCGTTGCTGAATGCGGCGCCCTGGCTCCCACAGGCGCCCCAGCTTGCCGCATTGGCGAGGGCCCGCGGCGCGGTCGCGGTCCCTGCCCTGCCCTCGCAGCAACGCATGATCTGGCTCGGCGCTGCGCCGGCCCGCGAGCGCACCGACTCGGTGAAGAACGACCCGGTCGCCGCTCAGCTCGCACCGAAGATCCTGCCGCTGATCAAGATCGACGATCCCGCGGGCTGCGAGGCGATCCTGGCGGCGCAGGAGCCGAACCTGTCCGGCGCGGCGCTGACCGAATGGCGGCAGCGCGTCGCCTGGTCCTATTATCTGAACGGCGACGACGGCAATGCGCGCCGCCTCGCCTCGCTCGCCCGGACCGGCGAAGGCGATTGGCGCGTGCAGGCAGACTGGACGGTCGGCCTCGCCGCCTGGCGGCAGCACGATTACGCCGCCGCTGCCGAGGCGTTCGCGTCCGTCGCCCAGCGCGGCGGCGATCCGGACATTCTCGCTGCGGGCCAATATTGGGCCGCGCGCGCGCTGATGGCCGCGGGCCAGCCTGAAAAGATCCAGCCTCGCTTGCGCGCGGCGGCGCGGTATGGCGAGACCTTCTACGGCATCCTCGCTGCCCAGGCGCTCGGGCTCAAGCAACTCCCACCATCCGAGCAGGACGGCCTCACCACCAATTGGGCGCGCCTGTCGACGATTCCGAACGTCCGTCTCGCCAAGGCCCTGGCGGAAATCGGCGAGCGCAACCGCGCGGCCGAGCTGCTGAAATTCCAGGCGAGGATCGGCCGGCCCGAGGACCACGCATTTCTCGCCTCGCTGGCGGCGCGGCTGACTCTGCCCGAGACGCAACTCTATCTGGCGCACAACGGGCCGAGCGGCGCGCAGGCAAGCGCCTCCGCCCGCTATCCGACGCCGGACTGGTCGCCCCAGGGTGGCTGGCGCGTCGACAAGTCTCTCGTCTACGCGCACGCTCTGCAGGAAAGCCGGTTCCGGCCCGATGCGGTCAGCCCCGCCGGCGCCTATGGCGTCATGCAGGTGCTGCCCGGCACCGCGCAGCTCATTGCCAAGCGGCGCGGCATCACGGCCCCCGATCGCAGCCTGTTGCTGAACCCGTCGGTCAATCTCGACTTCGGCCAAGCGCGAATCGAACAGGTCCGCGACTATGGCGCAACCGGCGGCCTGCTGCCGAAAGTGGTCATGGCGTACAATGCCGGCCCCGGCATGCTCGACCTGTGGAATGCGCGGGTAAAGGGCGGCGAAGACCCGCTGCTCTACATGGAGTCGATCCCCTTCTGGGAAACGCGCGGCTATGCGGTGACGGTGCTCCGCAACTACTGGATGTATCAGCGCAATGCCGGCAAGCCGGCGCCCAGCCTCAAGGCCATGGCGCAGGGCATGTGGCCGCGCTTCCCCGGCCTGCCGGGCGCGCAGGCCGTGCGGATCGAGCATCACGCCCCTGTCGAGGTCGCACGGGCGGAGGTGCAGAGCACCGGTGCCAATTGACGAAAGCCGCCCGTTCAAGCCTGTCCGGATTGCCGTCCTGACAATCTCGGATACGCGCGGACCGGCGGAAGACAAATCCGGCGACGTGCTTGTCGAACGGCTCACCCAGGCCGGGCATATCCTCGCCGCTCGCACGATCTGCCGCGATGAGCTCGACGATCTGGCGGCGCGCTTTCACAATTGGGTCGACGATCCCGACATCGACTGCGTGATTTCCACCGGCGGCACCGGCGTCACCGGTCGCGACGTCACGCCCGAAGCGTTGCAGGCTCTGGGCGGCAAGGACATTCCCGGTTTCGGCGAGCTGTTCCGCTGGCTGAGCTACCAGACGATCGGCACTTCGACGATCCAATCGCGCGCATGCGCGGTGGTGGTGCGCGGCACCTATATCTTCGCCCTCCCCGGCTCGACCGGTGCGGTCAAGGATGGTTGGGACGGCATTCTCGCCCCCCAGCTCGACAGCCGCCACGCGCCCTGCAACTTCGTCGAGCTGATGCCGCGCCTGCGCGAGCACTGATTTCAACAATGTCGAAACGACCTCGGAACGATCCTGCTCCTGTGGTGTTGCACTAGAAAAGAGTATCGAAGCCAGCCGAAAAGGGGCGCGAGGCGTGGCGAAGGGGCGCGTGTTGTGTGTGGACGACGAGCCGTTCATCCGAATGGTGATGGCGGATTGCGTCGATGGCCTGGGACTGGAACCGGTCGAAGCGGCGAGCGGGGAAGAGGCGCTCGATGCCTTTTCCCCTTCGGCCATCGATCTGCTGATCACCGATATCCGATTGGGCGGGATCAGCGGCTGGGAAGTCGCGGAGCTGGCGCGGGCGCTCAAGCCCGACCTTCCCGTCATCTACATCTCTGGCTTTCCAAGCACCGGAAAGCGACTGCCCGACACGATCTATCTGCCGAAGCCCTTCCGCCCGCACGAGCTCGAATCGGCCGTGCGCGATAGCCTCGGTATGAGCGAAGCGGACTGAGCGAACGCCGCTGCCGCTATTTCTGCAGCAACGGCCGCTCCGCATCGCCGACGATCGCGAACGCCGCCCAATAATAGGGGTGCGAGGTGTTCGCATCGTCCATCAGCTTCACCTGCGCTTCCCGAAGCGCCTGACCGGCGGGCGTCCCCGGCGGCGCGCTGAACAGGCCGGTGATCAGCCGCTTGGTGGCGTCGTAATCGTCGGGCACCGGCCAATGGCTCGCGATCACGCCGCGTGCCCCGGCACCGACAAAGGCGCGGACCAGACCGTCCAATGCGTAATTGCCGCCCGTCTCGACGCCGGCCTCGCGCGTCGCCTTGACCGTCGCCATCCCCGCCGTGTCGCAGGCGGACAGGATCACATAATCGGCATCCAGCTTCAGATCGAAAACTTCCTTGAAGCTCAGCAGCCCGTCCGAATTGGGGCCGCCGAAGGAGGTGAGCAGCGCCGGACGCGCCGGGCATTGCGGCCGCGGCGCCGTCACCAGGCCGTGGGTCGCAAAGTGCAGCACGCGATAATCCCGCAGGTCCGGCAATTTCTCGATAGCGGTGTCCGAGAAATCGGAACCCGTGAGCACCGTCGATTGCCGGCCGCCCATCGCGGTTCGCGCAAACTGCAGCTCGGCCGAGGAGATCGGATGACTCCAGGTTTCGAGTGGCCAGTCGCAATCGCCGCGCGCGGGGCCGCCCGTCGACAGGAAGCTCGCAGCGGTGAACGGCGGCGCATTCTCGCCCAGGCCGAGATAGGCGCGCTTGCCGTTCGACGGCGCGATCTGGCGCACATCGGTGAACGACCGCGCCGACACGGCCGTCGTCACTTCGCGATCGCGGCCGAGCCAGGCGATGCCGCGCATATCGAATTTGTCGGCGTCTTTCTTTGCGGTCCGCGCCAGATAGGCGTCGACGCCGGTCTGATCGGTGACGAGGAGAGTGGGCGGAAGCTGGAGTAGCGGCCCGTCCGGCTCGACGACCAGATGCGTGACGCCCTTCAGCGCATCGGGCCCGAGCGGATCGAACATCGTCCGGTAAAGCTGGCGCGCCCGCACCACGTCGAACGGCAAGGTGACAAGCTGGCCATTGTCCACGCTGACGATCGTGTCGCGCAGCTTGGCGACCGCTTCGCCGAGCTGCGCCGCGGTCGTGGTGAGCTTGATCGCTTGCGTCCGCTGCGGCGTCGCGAACACCGCATAGGCGTCCTCGCCGACAAGCCGGAGCTGGTAATAGGCCTCGCCGGGCTTCAGCGTCTTCTGAAGGTCGGCCAAGGTCAGCGTCTGCGGCGACAGTACCTTGTAGCGCGGATATTTGCTGAGCTTGGCCTGAAGCGCCGTCTGCTCCTTCTCCAGATCCGCAAGCCGGGTGCGCGCGGCAGCGAGCATCTTGGCGGCGTCCGATCCGTCCGCCGGATTGGCTGCGGCGAGCATCGAAATCTCGCCCGTCTGACGCACGACTTCGCGCGACTGGTTGACCGCCTCGCGAAACAGCATCGCGGCTTCGTCGTCGCCTTCCGACAGCTCACGAGCGAGCACGGCCTGAGTTTGCGCGACGCCGGGACGGACGAAGACCTGGTTCGCCGCGAACATCGCCGATGCCGCGGCGGGATCGGATGCCGAACGCTGGGCGAGCAGCGCGAAATACGGCGCCAGCGCCTGGCGCACCGCCGCCGCGGCGCCGGACACCTGCTCGCTATCGGCCACCACCTGCTGGTAGAGCTTCATGGCCTCGTCGGCCCGCCCCTGCCGCGCGTAGAACGCAGCTAGTCGGCTCCGCGCCTGCAGCAGCGAGGCGGAGTCGGGATAGCTGATTTCCAGCAGCCCGATCGCATTCTTGAACGACGCTTCCGCCGCGCCGGGATTGCCGGTGGTCTCCCGGATCAGCGCCGCTTCGCCGATTGCCTCGGACCGCATGAACGCCGTCGAGACGACACGGCCCTGCCGCACCGACGCCAGTGCCTGGTCGGCCCGCTCGAGCGCCTGCAGCGCTTCCGGATAACGCCGCTGCATGCGCAGCGCGACGCCGCGCAATTGCTCGGCCTGCGCGTCGAGGATCTGCGCGCGCTCATACTGCGTCAGCCGCGAATCCAGCCCCTGGGTACGATTGAGCGACGCGTTCGCGCGATTGATCTCTTCGGCAAGGCGCGGCGTGATCTCGGCGCCGACGACCGACTCCGTCGCGTAGCGATCGACGGCGGCGACCTTGCGGTCGAGCTCTTGCAGCGCCTGCCGCGGCCGGCGCTGGTTCATCTGGTGGATCGCGCGGTAATTGCGCAGCAATCGGCCGGCGATGGGGCTGTCCCCAGCGCCCCGCGCCTCCGCCTGGGTGAAGGCATCGTCGGCCGCCGGCATATTGCCGAGATTGGACTGCTGCAGGCCCTGGTTGACCAGATATTCCGTGGCCTTGCTCGAATCGGTGCCGCCGACGGTACGGTCGTACAGCGTCTGGAAGAATTCGGCCGCCTCGGCGTAGTTGCCGGCATTGTTGCGCGCATAGGCTTCGGAGAGCGCGCCGTCCGGGTCCAGCGCGCCGGCCTGGACGCGTGCGAAAGCCGCTGGATCGCCCGCAGCCGTCACCGCGACCTGGACTTCGCCCGCAACTGGCCGGTCGGTCACGATGCTCGCCAGCCCGAGTTTCAGGGCGGAATCATAGCCCGACAGCCCTTGGGAGGCGTAGAGCGCATCGCCCCGCGCCACGGTGTAAGTGCGGTAGCGGAGCATATCGCTCCCCTCGCACTCCTGAACTTTGGCTCCGGTCACGCCCGGCACGTCGGCTGCCGTGGGCGCGTCGCAGCGCCGGTCCGCTTCCGCCAATCGCGCCTGGTCGCCGCCCTTCAGTTCGTAGAGGAACCCGACCGGAGCCGCCGCGTCGCGGCACACGATCGCATAGCCGCGGTCGAACATGCTTTTCAGCTTCGGGTCGAGCGGGCGAAGCTGCGCCGTGCAGCGCACCCCGGCGTTGCCGATGCGGAAGCTTTCCTGAATGCTCAGCCGTTCAGGCGCGGCAGCCGAGGCCGGCTGGGCGAGAGCGGCAGCCGTTGCGGCGATGGCGACGAGGGATGCCTTGCTCATTGGTCGCCTCCCTTCGAGGGCGCGGGGCGGTCGCGTTGCCGTTCGTCCTGATCTTCGGGGCTTTCCCACAGGCTCGGGTTGCCGCCGCCGGAGACCGGGTCCGAAATCACCGGCTCGGTGCGAAGCTGTCCGGCGTCGATCGTCGTGATCAGCGTGACGGTCGGCAGCGCCGCGACTTTTTCAGGATCGGCCGCGCTGGAGAGCGCTCCTTCCACCGTGTCCGCGATCGCCGCCGGGATACGGTCGATCACGATCTCCTGTGGTGGCGGAAGCGGCCCTTCGCCGGCTGGCGGCGGTGAAACCGTGCCGCAACCGGTCGAGACCAGACAAGTGTTTACTGCAGAGTCGGCGGTGAGATTCTTCGTGCCACCAGGAGTTGCCGATCCGAAGTTGACGAGCGCGAGTGTGTCGTTGTTCGTCTTGAAATTGCCAGAAGCGTCGGCCGCCCGCCCGAAGATCAGCACGGCAAGCGGGGTCGTGTCCTGGCGGTTGCTCACCTGCATCCCGCCCGAGCCCGCGCTGAACCCGGCGTACTGCGTCGCCGAGCCGCTGTTCTGGATCGCAAGCAGACTCGACGCCTGGAACTCCAGACGACCCGCGCGGACAAAACCCTCCGGCACCGGCGTGGGGCCCGACGGCGCAGCGAGCAAATCGGCGCGGTTGGTGGCGCCGAGCTGGCTCAGCACGGTCCGGGTGCCGACGACGATCGTGTTGCCGATGAGGGTCAGCGTGCCCGGATTGGACGAGCTGCCGGTCAGCGCCAACGCGCCGCCGCGATCCGTCACCACGCTGATCGTGTCGTTGGAGTCCAACGTCACCCGATTGCTTGCGGCCGCGTTGGCGAGCGTGAAGGCGCCATTCACGGTGATCGAACCGCCCTTGATCCTGAGCGCACCGATGTCCGCTCCACTCAGATTGACGCTGTCCATGAAGATCGGCGTGATCGGGTCCGATGTGACGAGCGAGACATTCTGCGCACGCAGCCCCTGCGCTTCGGTGCCAGTGATCGTGTAGCCGGCCCCCGCCGCGCTGCCGCCGAACGTCACTGGAAGCGTGTTGGTGACGTTCAGGGTAAGCTGGCTGGTGCTGGCGGTGCCCAGGGTTCCAGGAGCGCCCGCGGCATCGAGCTGCAGGTCGGCCGAGCTCACCGTGATCTGCGGCGCGCTCACCACGCCGCCAAAGCTCGCAAGTGTGCCTGCCGTGACCGTCACTGCACCTGCCGCCGTGATTGCCCGGGTCGTGACACCCTGCGTTGCTTTCAGATTGACCGTGTTCGCCGTCAGATTGCCGGTCGTCAGCGCTCCGCTGGCGTTCAAGCTCAGTGCTCCGTTTGTCGCAAGGTCGCCGAGCGACAATCCTGCGCCGCTGTCGAGCAACAGGCGATTCGGCGCCGTGATGCTACCGGTCTGGAACCCGCCGGTCGCAGCGCCCGCGAAGCCCCCGGTCGTGATCGCGCCGGAAGCGACGAACCTGCCGTCCAGCCTTACCGGGGTCGCGGTGCTCAGGACTGCCGGATCGAAATTGCCCAGGTCGCTGAAGATCGTGTCCAGCTTCAGATCTGCGAACGCCGGATTGCTGTCCACGATGCTGCTATTGGAGACGAAGACGTCGTTGTTCGCGCCCATCCCTCCCGTGATCGCTCCGGTGGAGACGTTCGTCTTGGCGAGCAGCAGCGCGCTCTTGCCCATGTCGATGGCGCCGGTCGTGATGCTTCCCATCACCGATTCGAGCCCAACATATTCGAGGCTGGAGATGCTGCCGGTCCGGATATTGCCGTTCGTGGCGATGCCGACGAGGAAATCGTCGTCCGTGGAGATGCCGGCGTAAAGATCGGCGGCCTTCAGATTGCCGGTCGTGATGTCGGCCTTGCCGGTGATCGTTACCCGCTCGGCCGAGATCGCGCCGGTCTGGATCGGCGCTGGCGTTACCGAACCGCGGCTGAAGGTGACCGTGGCCGCAATGCTGCCGCCCGAAATATTCACGGCTGGGAGGATGTTGCCGAAGATGCCGTTGTTGGTGTCGTTCACGAGCAGTTTCAGTGAGTTCGCGCCCGGCACGAATCCCGTGGAAATGACCGTGTTCCGGGGCCCGTTAGCCACAGGGAAGTTGAACGGGTCGTTCGGCCCGGTCGGGGAAAAGACGAAACTGCCGCTGCCCGGCGCGAAGATGCCGGCACTGTCGACGAGCTTCCCGTTCAGCAGCACCGTGCCGCGATCATCGAAGTTGAGATCGGAGATCGTCAGCACCGCGTTGGTGAAATCGGCAGGCAGGACGAAATCGTCGCCAATGACGTAAAAGGCGGGCGATCCGGCGGCGACGTTGAAACTCTTGTCGAGGTTCAGCGTCAGCGAATCGAACACGAAAATATCGACGGACGCGGCCTGGATGTCGCCGAGGCTAATCGCGCCTGCCGCGGAGAGACTAACCTCGCCCGAGACCTCGGACGGATCTCCGAGAGCAGCCGTCACTTTGCCGGCGGTCAAGCTGCCGCCTGCGCTCGCGACGATGCTGTCCGCCGCTGTCATATTGCCGACGGCTATGTTGCCGCCCGCCGTCAGCGCGATGTTTCCGAACGGCTGACCATTGCCGCCAGCAATGTCGCCCGCCGTGATCGCGCCGCCCGACTGAAGCGAGACGTCGTGCGCCGCCGCGACCTTGCCGACCGTGATGCTCTTGCCGCCTTGCAGCGATACGGCGTCACCCGCGGTGATGTCGCCGGTCTGAAGCGCGCCGCCGGCTTCGATCGACACCGAGCCGTTCACGTTGAAGCTGGCGAGGGTCACGAAATCGCCGCCGAAGTTCGCGTTGAAATCGGTGGCGATGTCGAGCAGGCCCGGCGTCGCCGCCCCGGCGGCCGGCGGCACCAGAGAGCCGGTCACGTCGAGGAACAGGCTGTTGGTGCGGAAGACCGCATTGTTGAATGCGTTGAGCGAAAGGTCGCCCACGATCGACAGCTCGGTTCCATTGCGCACTGTCACGTTGCTGTTGTCGAGCGAGACGATCGAGGCGGGAATGACGGTCGGCTTGTCGCGGCCACTGGCGGCGAATGACAAGGTGTCGAGCGTCGCGTCGGAGTTGACGAATTCGATATCGACAGCGCCAGCGACGTTTGGGACCGCCTTGTTGGTGGGATCGCCGAACGCAAAGGCCGATCCGCTGACATTCGTTGCCGTGAGCGCGCCCCGTTCCGTGCGCTGAAAGCGATTGGTGACGAGCAGCCCCGCCACGCCGCCCGTTGAGCCGCCGGCCGCTCCCTGGGTCGAGCCCGCGCCGCCGCTTCCGCCCGCCGCGCTCGCCATCGCATTGACGTTGCCGGCAGTGACCGGCGAGCCGCGCACGAGCAAGTTCGCCTGGCCGCCGACACCGGCTCCGCCCGCGCCGCCGACGCCGCCCGCCGTGCCGTCGCCACCGACGCCGCCGAAGCCGAAGGCGCTCAGCGTCACGTTGCCGAAGATCGTGTTGCCGCTGTTTTCGGGCGTGTCAGGTCCGCTGATCGTACCAGTGTTGGCTGCGAAGCCGCCGGTGCCGATGCCGCCGACACCACCCGCGCCGCCGACGCCATTCACGTCCGCCGCGCCGCCGGTGCCGCCCGCGCCGCCAACGCCGGCCATGAGAACGTTGAGGTCGCCCAGCACGAGGTGGCCGCGCCCAGCCTCTGCATAGACTGCGGAATTGCCACCAAAGCCGTCGCCACCGATGCCGCCCACTTGGCCCGGGGCGCCCGTGCCTGCCGCTCCGCCTTGGCCAGTCATGCTGATGCTCACGGCGCCGAGCGTGATCCGGGACGGCGTGCTCGACGGGTTGACGGTCGCCGCTCCGGACCGGCTGTGAATGCCGCCCGAGCCGCCATAGCCATTGCCGCCGCGGCCGCCGATCGAGGCGTTGAACGCGTCACCCCCCTCGCCAGCCGCGTCGATGAATGTGGGGCTGGTTGCGGCCATCGTGATCGTGCCGGCCACGGAATCGATGAGGCCGAGACCGCCAAAGCCGTCACCGCCCGCCGCCGAGCCGGCGCCTCCCCGGCCCGAGACCTCGATCTCGACTGAGTTGCCGAGAGTGACGTCGCCAAAATTGCCGATGACCAAAGCGCCCGTTCCGGTCCCGATCGCGTTGCCATTGCGGTCGACCGCGCCGCCGCCCGCCCCCCGGCCTCCCACGGTCGACTTGTCGCCGCCCGATCCACCCTCGCCGCTTGCATCAAGCAGCAGGTTGCCGACGATGTTGACTGTGTTCCGACTGGAACCCGCCGGACCGAAGCTCGCGAATTGCGCCGTTCCGCCGAAACCGTCGCCGGCGCTGCCGCCATTGGCGGCGCTCGCCGACCCGCCCGTGCCTGTCGCCCGCGCCTCGACCCGGTCCGCGATGCTGAGCGCGCCGCCGGTTTGAGCGGACACAAGCGCCAGGCCGCCCTGGCCACGCCCTGCATTGGCCGTGCCGGTTCCCGAATAGCTGCCGCCCGTTCCGTTCGCCTGCACGAATATGCTGTCGACCACAGAAATGGGTGCGCCCTGCGCGGTGACCTGCGCGGTTCCCCCAACCCCGCCTCCGCCTGCGGCCACGCCGGAGCCGCCGAAACCGTCCGCCTGAAATTGGACGCTGTTGAGCGAAAGGCTCGTCGGCGTGGCCGCCGGCACGCCGGCGGCGCCCCGCTGCGTGAAGACGCCGATCGTTCCACCGGTACCGACGCCGCCCACGCCGGTCACGCCGACTTCCGTCGCATCGCCGCCAAAGCCGGATGCGCTTCCCAGCAGCGACTGTTGCAGGTCGATCTTCCCGCCGAACGCGATCACATTGGCCGTGCCGCCGAAGCCGTTGCCACCGCCCGCGCCGCTGCCCGAACCGCCCGATCCGCGCGTCTCCAGATCTACGCTTTGCTTGAAGGTGATCGTGCCGCCAAGCGAATGGATTTCAATGCCGCCGCCGAGCGTCGAGGCGCCGCCTTGGCCAAGCCCGCCAAGTCCGGTGTTCGACGATCCGCCGAACCCATCGACGTTCAGACTGACCGTGCTTGCAAAGCTCAGCGTGTTGCCGCCATTGCCCCCGCCGGCAAACACGCCGTTCGTCGAAAGTCTCGCATGGCCGCCGCGGCCCAGTGCGCCTGTGCCGGCGCCTGCCGCGCTGCCGCCGAAGCCGCCGGCGTCCATGCTGAATGCGCCGAAGCTCGCATCGCCCCTGTTGACGTTCAGCTGCGCATTGCCGCCAAACCCGGCGCCGGCGACGCCTGCAGCGTCCAGCGCCGTATAGTCGCCGCCCACGCCCCGGGCTTCGATCAAGGCGCTTCCCCCGGCCCCGGCCTGGAGCGATCCGTTGGCGAACATGTTGACGTCGCCGGCCTTGCCGAACCCGGCAACCTTGTCGCCCCCGCCGCTATTGTCGCCGCCGAATGAGGTAGTGATGATGCTGATCGCGTTGCCGCTGGTGCTCGTCAGCGTGAGCGTGCTGTTCGTGTCGGGACCGAAATTTACAGTGCCGCCCGTCGCGTCGCCGCCATCCGAACCTGTCGCGATTCCATCGCCGCCATCTGCTTCGGTGCGAGCCAGGAGCGTCAGCGCCTGAACCTTGCCGCCGCCGTTGGCGAAGACGTCAATCCTGCCGGACGTTGCGGCGCCGCCGGTCGTGCCCGCCTGGCCGATGCCGATGCCCGTCACACCGCCCCGTGCGGTGTTGACGAGATTGACCAGGCCCGTCGAGTTGAGTTGACCGCCATTGTTGGCGCCGAACCCGATCCGCGACGAGAACGCGGCGCCGCCCGATCCGGCAAGGCCGGTGTTGTTGAATCCGGAACCGCCTATGCCTCCCGTCGCCGAGGCATCGGCAAATAGCGACGCGATCGTCAGCACGCCGGCGCCGTTGGCGCTGACGTCAATGCCGCCGCCGCTGAGCGCCGCCCCGCCATTGCCGCCTGCACTATTCGCGTCGCCCGAGCCCGCGGTGCCGCCGACCGCGCGCGCTTCCATGTCCAGATCGCCGATCGTGAGCGCACCGGAGTTCGCGAAGACTTGCGCTGTGCCGCCATTGGCCGCGCCGCCGCCGCCGCCGATCGCGCCCGATCCGTTGCCGCCATGGCCGGTCGCCGTAAGCTGGACCGCGCTGCGGAAGATCATCGTGCCGCCGCTCTGGACGATGCTGGCCGTGCCGGGAAGCGCCGCGCCACCGATGCCGCTGGCGCCGCCATTGACGTCGCCGCCAAAGGCGCTGGAGTCGATGCTGACAGACGTCGCGGAAGAATCGAATGTGCCCTGATTGAAGATGCTGGCCAATGCCGAAGTGGCCTTGCCGCCCGAGCCGCCCGCATTCGCGTTGCCGCCGAAGGACAGCGTGTCGAGCGAGATCGATCCCGACGAAATGACGATGCGGCCAGTCGCCGCGGTCGACAATGTGAGATTGCTCGAGACCGCGTCGCCCGCGGTGAAGCCGTCGCCGCCGAAGGACTCGGTGTCGGCCGTAATGCCGCCCAGCGTCATGACGCCGCTGCTGTCGATCGAGATCGCGCCGCTGAGGCTTTGGCCGCCGGTTCCGCCAATGTTGGCGCCCGAGCCGCCGAACGTTTCCGTGTCGAGCGAATAGCCATTGGCCGCAGTGATCGTCCCGCTGGCGCCGGTCTGGATGTTCAGGTTGCCGCCGATCGCATTGCCGCCGGTGAACCCGTCGCCGCCAAAGGATTCGGTGTCCAAGGACAAGCGCGAAGCCGTCAGGCTGCCGTTCTGGACGTTGATCGTCAGCGAGCCTGACTGGCTGGCCCCGCCGCTCTGGCTCGCCGCATTGGTCCCGCCGCCCGCGTCGCCCCCGAAGCTTTCGGTGTCGCCGCTGAGGTTTTGCGTGAGCGTCAGCTGGCCGCCGGTATCAATGAAAACGCCGACGAAGGTCGTTGCCGCAACGCCGCCCGCGCCAGGTGCTGTCCCGGGTCCAATCAGGCCACCGTTGCCGCCGAAAGCTTCGTTGAAGATGGTGAGCGACGTGCCCGTGGCGACGCCGCTGCTGGTGACGTTGAAGCCGGCTCCTCCGCCCAGCAGCGCCGCGCCGCCCGCGCCCGCCGCTGTCCCGGCGGGCCCCGTGCTGCCGCGGCCGCCGGTCACCGCGAGCGAAAGAGTGCCTGCGCCGAAGCTGATATTGCCGCCCTGCAGGATGGTCGAAACGGCGCCACCCGTCGCGGAGCCGCCACCACCGCCGTTGCCGCCATTGCCGCCGACCGCGCGCGAGTCGACCGTCATCGCGCCGCTGACGGTCAGGGACGAGTTCGTCACCAATGCTATGGCGGACGTCCCGCCAACCGCATTGCCACCGGTCGCAAGCTGCGCCGTCGCCCCCGCGCTGCCCGCGGTCGCGCCCGAGACGAGCGACACGGAGCCGGCCTTGATACTGCTGGTTCCGGCAGAGACGGGACCGGCGATGATGGAGGAGTTGCCGCCGTTTGCCGCCCCTCCCAAGCCGCCGACGAGCGGATCGACCGTGCTGCCCGTCGCCTTTGTAGAAAGCGAGATGGCGCCCGTGACCTGAACGTCCGAGCCGTTCGCGCCGATCGACAGGAAGGCGCTGCCGCCCTTTGACTGGTGCGTGAAGTTGGCAGACCCCGCCGTAACCTGCGCGCCCACGGCGTCGGCGGTAGCGCTGTAAGCGCCGCCCACCTTGACCGTACCGCCATCGACGAAAATGCCGGCGCTTCCGCCTGTCGCCTGGCCTTCGCTCAGCCCGCGCGCGGAAATGTCGAGATTGCTGGTGACGTTCAGCGTGCCGCCACTCTGCACGATGATCTGTGCCTGCCCGCCCTTGTTCGACGCCTGCGGAGAGCCCGCGAGATACGATTCATCGGCCGAGACCCGCACGCTGCCTGCGTTCAGCGTGCCGCCCCCGATCACGATGTTCGAAAGCCCGCCGTCCGACGGATAGTTGGCCGGAAGCGTGCGGCCCGCGAACCGGTCGGTATAGGCTTCGAGCGCACCGGCGACCGTCACCGTGTCGCCGCCGGCGATGGTCATCTGGACCGTTCCGGGCGTCGTCGGCCCGACCGAGAAGAAGGTGAGGTTGCCGGCCGCATTGATCGTGTCGTTGCCGAAGGATTCGAGCGACGCAGTCCGTCCGCCAAACAGCAGCGCGTCCTGCGCCAGCGTGAGCGAACGTGTGTTCACATCAGGCAGCAAGGTCACGTCGGATGCTGCCTGCGCGATCAGCCGCGAGGTCACGTTGCCGGCCATGATCCTGATGTTCGAGTCGAACGGCGCGACCGGCAGTTGCGGGATGCGCGCCGCCAGCGGCCCGGTCGTCGCAGGCGTACTGATCCCGCTGCCGGACTGCAGATAGATCACGCCATTCTCTATCGACGCCGACGCGGCGGTGTCGAAGCCGAGCTGATCGTTCGGCGAAATCAACATCGTGATCGCCGTGTTCTTCGGCACGGCGACCATGTAGATGCCGTGATTGTCGCCCGGGCCCGTGCTCGACGGACCGCCGGTCGAACCATTGTGCGTCAGCGGCGTGCCGCCGCCGTCCGACCCGACCGCCACACTGATGTCGAACAGGCCCTGGTTGATCGACAGTGTCGCCTGCTCTGCCGCGACATAGGCGGCCGAGCCGTTCACCCGCACGTTGCCGCCCTGATTGATGACCGGCGCGACGAGCGCGACGTAACTGCCTTCCGGCGACGCTGTGATCCGCGCGCCCGGATTGAGCGTGACCGCCGCATTGCTGCCCGCCGCGCTGTTCAGCGTGAAGCTGGTCGTCGAGCCGATCGTGCCCGTGCCGCCGGTCGGATCGCCGGTCGACAGCAACAGGCTGCCCACGTCGAAAGACGCGTTTGGACCCAGGATCACGCCCCCGGGGCTGAAGAA
Source organism: Sphingomonas tabacisoli (assembly GCF_042678385.1). NCBI lineage: Bacteria > Pseudomonadati > Pseudomonadota > Alphaproteobacteria > Sphingomonadales > Sphingomonadaceae > Sphingomonas > Sphingomonas tabacisoli. Next base: position 1,560,428 of record NZ_JBHUDY010000001.1, on the reverse strand, counting down.
CCACACCGCACCACCGGGCGTCCCCAGCCCGGTCGCGGGATTGACGATCTGACTCTTGACCGTGCCGTCGAACTGGATCGGGCGGCTTTGATCGGCCGCGACGATGCGGTTCAGGACGGTGAAATTGGAATTGGACTGATAGGTCGCCGTGGTGCCGGCGTTCTGGAAGCCGATCGGCCCTCCGCCGATGGCCGCGTCATTGGGCGTGAAGTCTAGGACGGCGGTCGAAGAGTTCACGTTGTACGTTTCGACGCCAGGCGTGACGCCGCGGCTGAACGTCACGTTGCCCGATCGCACCACGGGATCGGGCGCGTTGTACGAAAGCTGCGCATGGGCGGGCGTCGCCAGCGCCGTCGCCAGCGCGATCGCGGAGGTGCCGGTGATGCACCGACGGAGCAGATGGCTCTTGGGACGAATGAGCATGACAGCGCTCCTCACGGCAGCAGCTTGGTGGTGAGAGTGACGAGAAAGCGGACGTCGCCGCGGCCGGTCTGGAAGCCTGCGGCCTTGGTCGGCACGGCCAGCGTCATGTCCAGCCGGGCGCGGTTGAACAGGCTCGCACGCACGCCGCCGCCGACCGAGGTCAGATTGTTGCGCGTGTCGGGCTGGTTCTTCAGCCACACCCAGGCGGTGTCGACGAACACGAAGGGCTGGAGCGCGATCTCCTTGCCGGTGAACGGCGCCCATTGGTTGATCTTCAGCTCGGCGGACAGGCCGACGCCGCTATCGCCGATGATCGTGCCGGGATCGTAGCCGCGCCCGACCGTATAGTTGCCGCCCGAAAACTGCTCGAAGCTCAGCATCGGATCGAACGCATATTGCGCGCGCGGGCTGAGCGAGAAGCCGACATTCGGCGCGACCTGCACTTCGCCGGTCGCCTGCGCGCGGAGGACGGTGCCGGTCGCATCGCCGCTCGCCCGGCTCTGCGGCGTGCGCCCGGCGACGATACCGCGCTCCGACGCATCGAAGATGTCGAAGCCGTGGCGCAGCTCGATGCTGCCGCCCAGCCGCCAGGACGGCACCGCGCCGATCGTCGGATCGGTCGCGTCCAGGTCCAGGCGCAGATACCCGACGCGCAGCCGGTCGCGCGTCAGTGGAGCGCCGGCAAAGCGGACATTCTGGTTGACGAAATCGAGTCCCACCGCGCCGCGGATGTTGCTCGCCTGGCGCCGGATGAACGGATAGCTCGCCTCGGCATTGGCGAAGAGCGTGCGCGCGCTGACGTCGGGCTTTGGCCCGCCGGCGGTCAACGGAGCAATGTCGGGCCGCGTCCAGGCGTAATTGAACCGCCCGCCGAGCGTCAGCCCTTCGCCGCCCAGCCGGAAATCATGGGCGAGCTGCAGGATCTGCTGCTCCTTGAAATCGGCTGTCGAGTAGAATGCGATGCTCGTGCGGTCGCCAAGCCCGGTCAGGCCGAAGAACTGCGCGCGAAGCTGTCCGCCCCAGGGGCCGGTGTCGTGCGCCGCAAGATTCTGGATGTTGAGGTCGATCAGATAAGGCGTGCGCACCACGGTCACGTCGCCGACCAGTTCGCCCGCGCCGGTGCCGGCAGGGCGGAGCGTCAGCCGCACTTCGTATCCCGGCAGGTCGCGGACCAGCAGCAGATAGCGCTCGGCTTCGATCCGGTTGAACACTTCCTGCCTGGTCAGCGGCTCCAGGTACGACTGGATCAGCCCTTCGGCATGCCCCGCATCGCCGCGCACGCGCACCGCGACCAGCTTCGCGTAGAGCACCTCGAAGCGGACCTGGCCACTCTCGATCTTCTGCGTCGGCACCTGGACGGCGGCCAGATACCCCTTGCGGCGAAGCACTGTGGCGGCGGCGTCGCGGATTTCGCACACCACGCTGATCGGCCGCTCCTGGCCGAGATAGTCGCGGTAATAGGGCTCAAGCTCCTCCGCCGACACGCCCTTCAGGTTGTTGAACACCGCCTCCCGGACCGTGACCTTCACATCCTTGTAGGCGGGATCGTCGAGCGGACAGGGAGAACGTTCAATGCCGCCTTCGACTTGGACGCGGGTGGCAGGCGGCGCGCTCGGCGCCGGCGGCGTCATTTCCTCGCGGGTCGGTGGCGCGACCGGACTGGTCTGCGCCAGCGCCGCAGCCGACGCAGATAGAAATAGACTGACGAATCCCGCACGCGCGAGATGAAGCGTGGCGCCCACCCGAGTTCCCCCTATTTTATTCTCGGATCCCGGAGCGCCCGTCCCGGAGTCACATGCGCCTTGTGGCGCTTGATCCCATATCACCCGATCGGGGATGGTTACGCAATCCTAAACTTCTGTTCACCTTGGGGTTTTCACGAGGGAACGGCTCAAAACGTGTCGTTGCAGAAGGGTGAGATAGCGGCCTGAGTGCAGAGTGTTAGGTGAGGGGGCCGGAGCTCAGCGGCAGCGCCAAAATCAACCGGTTGAGCGGCGGCCCCGGCTCATAGGACAGAATATTGGCCCAGCGCCGGACGATAGCGAGACCTGCGCCGCCGCCCCGCTCCGGCATTTTGCCGTGCTCGGGCGCATCGGCCGGATCGAACGCCCGTGCGCTGTCGTAAATCATGACGTGCACAGAGTCTGGTCGAAGCTCCAGCGACAGCTCCAGCCGTCCATTGGCCCCCAGCCCGCCATGCTCGAATAAATTGGCGAGAAGTTCCTCCACGACGATCGCCAGCCGCCCCTCGTCAAACGGCTGCAGGGGCAGTTGGCGGCAAGCTTCGATGGTCAGCGCCAACACTTCGCGCAGCACGAGCGGCGGTGCAAAGCGTAGCGTCACTGGAGCGGAGTCGCGCGCTGCCATTCTTTGGTCTATGCACCAGAATCGGCAAAGGGGGAGCTACGCATGAGATTCGGCTCGGCGATCCTGCTGATGTGCATAGCGGCCAGCGCCCCCGCGCTCGCCGAGATCGGGCGGGTGAAAAGCAGCACCGGCGCCGCGTTCGTCGTGCGCGGGAAGACGCAGACGCCGGCCAAGCCCGGCCTCCCGCTCGAACCGCAGGACGTGCTGCTCACCAAGCGCGACGGCCGCATGGCGATGACGTTCATCGACAACACGCGCTTTGCCCTTGGGCCCAACAGCAACGTCTCGGTCCGGCAGTTCCTGTTCGACCGCAAGACGCAGCGGGGCCAGTTCGAGGCGCAGGTGAATCGCGGCTCGCTGGCCATCGTTTCCGGACAGATCGCCAAATCCGGCCAGGATGCGATGAAGGTCCGCACGCCAACAACGGTGCTGGGCGTACGCGGCACCCGCTTCGTGGTGAACGTCCCTTGAGGGGCGTCGCCGCCGCCGCATTGCTGATGCTGGGCGCCTGTGCGGGCCCGTCGGTGCTGCTCCTGCCAGACGAAGACCCACATCCGAGCCAGGGCAAGGTTGCCGTGCTGGAGCGCAAGGGCAAACCGCAGGATTATGTGATCGACCAGGCCAACAGCCGGACGCGGCTCGCATACCGTCCGGCCTCGCGCGTGCTCTCTGAAAAGCGCCTCCCCAAACGCTCCGTCGCGCTGGTCGGCAGCCTGCCGCCCAAGCCGTTCGAAGTGACGCTTTACTATGACGAAGCGGAGACCCGGATCATGCCGGATTCGCAAGCCGCGCTGGACAGCCTGCTCGCAGAGGTGGCGAAAAGGCCGGGGGCCGAGATCCAGATCACCGGCTATACCGATCGCAAAGGCACCGACGACGATAACGACGCGCTGTCGCAGAAGCGGGCGGATACGGTCCTGGCCCAATTTATCGATCGCGGTGTGGCCCGCGAGAACCTCGTTGCGGTCGGCCGGGGCGAGCGCGATCCGCTTGTCCCGACCGACGACAATGTCGAAGAACCGCGCAACCGCCGCGTGGTGGTGACCGTCCGCTAGCCGAGATAGCGGATCGCGAGCAGCGTCAGATCGTCGCTCGCTTCCGTTCCCGCTTCGAAGGCGCGGACCTGCGCCAACACTCCGGCGACTAGGTCGTGCGGCGCAGCGCTCCCCGCGATCGCCTTAGCCAAGCGCCCGCGACCGAAGATGCGCCCCTCCGCATCCTGCGCCTCGGTGACGCCGTCGGTCAGCAGCAGCAGCGTCTCACCGGGCGCAAGCTGCAGCCGCTCGACCGGCCAGGGGAAATCAACCACGCAGAAAGGGGGCCCGCCTTCCATCGCGACGTCCTCGGCGTCGCCCGCGCGCAGCACGAACGGGTTTTCATGCCCTGCATTGATAAGCCGCACCTCGCCCGATGCGCAGTCGAGCACGCCGATCAGCATCGTCAGGCCCATTTCGTCCGGCGCGTCGCGCGACAGCTCCGCCTGGATCGTCGGCGCCAGCGCCGGCAGCGGCTCGCGCAGCATCGCGCTTTTGGCGAGCGCCTTGGACAGCGCCATGAACAGCGATGCGGGCACGCCCTTGCCTGTCACGTCGGCAATCGCGAAGGCGACCCGGTCGGCATCGAGCCGAACAACATCGAAAAAGTCGCCGCCCACCGAGCGTGCCGGCTCCAACAGCGCCGCGATCTCCACGCGCGGGTCGAGCTTCGCCAGCGCCTCGGCGCGTGGCAGCATCGCCTGCTGGATCGACCGCGCCGCTTCCAGCTCCGCTTCATTCGCGGCGGCGCTCACCCGCTCCTCGACCAAAGCCTCGCGCAGCCGTTCGCGCTCCCGCCTTGTCTGCGCCGCGGCCGAAAGCCCGATGCCGATGGCCGCGGCGGACGAAAGCGCGACTTGCGGGATCGGATCGAGCAACAGCGACCAGCGATCGAACGCCAGCCACGCCGCGCCGAGCATCGCGCCCGACGCGAACGGCACCAGCAAGCTCGCAGCGCCACGCCGAGGCACCAGCCACAGCGCCAACACCACGATCAGCGCCGCCGCGCCCCATTCCGCCGCCCAGGCCCAGCGCGGCCGTTCCAGCCAGCCCGATCCGCGCAGGATCGCGTCCACCGCCTGCGCCTGGACCAGCACGCCATAGATTTTGCGATCGATCGGCGTCGCCGCGACATCGACCGTGCCTGCCGAGGACAAGCCGATCAGCACCGCCGTGCCCCTGAGCGACAGTGCCGGGTTGCGCCGGATCAGATCGACTGCCGAGATCATCCGGCTTTCGGGGAAATGCCCGAAGCGCAGCCGCATCTCGCCGTGGCGGTCGACCGGCAAGCTCCAGTCGCCCAGCCGCACCGCCCGCCCATCGAACCCGATCGCGCTCGCTCCCATCGCTACCCGCGCCACTTCGATCGCCAGCCCCGGCGCCGTGTGCGCCCCGACCGTCGCCAGCAGCGGCAGGCCGCGATAGATGCCGTCACCGCCCGGCTCGGCGTTGATCAGCCCGTGCCCAGCCGCGACGTCATCGAGCTCCGGGATCGCGCCGATCACGCGCGGAAAATGGAGGAACCCGTCCGGCAGCCTGCGCGGCAGCGACGCATCGACCGGAAGCGCCGCCGTGCCGCCCGCCTCGGCCGTGCCGGTGCGTGCGAGCACCACCGGTGCTTCCCCGATGATCTGCGCGAATGCCTGGTCCGGCGACGGCAGCCCCTGCACTGCGGCAGCGGGCAGCTCGGGATAAAGGCCGGCGATCTGCTTCGGCCCCAGCCGGTCCGGTTCCGCGAACAGCACGTCGTACCCGATCGCGACCGCGCCTCGCCCGGCGATCTCCTGCGTTAGCTTGGCCAAGTGAAAGCGCGACCAGGGCCACGGCCCCAGCGCCTTGAGGCTCTCGGCGTCGATCAGCACCACGCGCACCTTGGTATCGGAGAGATCGCGCGGGCTGAGCCTCTGCCAGCCGTCGAACAGCGGCCGCCTGAGCGCGTCGCCCATCGCCAGCAGCAGCACCGCCGCGATCACCGCCGCCACCAGCCCGCCCCGCCGCATCCGGCGACGGTCCATCGGCTCAGACGCGGATTTCGAGCCCGTCATAGGCGCACAGCACGTCGAGCGCCGCTCCCTCGCGGGTCAGCTCCTCGTAACGGATCGTCTCGCGGTGCATCCGCTCGATATCCTCGTCGCGATAGGTCGGCTCGTGGTGGAACAGCACCAGCCGCCGCGCTTCCGCCGCGTGGCAAAGATCGACCGCGACGACGTTGCTCGAATGCCCCCAATCCTCTTTCAGCGACACGGTGTCGGCCAGCGAATACATGGTGTCGCAAATGACCAGGTCGCTGCCCCGGAAGAACGCGACGAACGCGTCCTCCGCGTCCATCTGGTCGGTCTTGTGCTCGCTGTCGGTGCTGTACACGATGCTGCGGCCGTGCCCGTCCGTGAAGCGATAGCCATAGCTGGTGTGGCTGTGGTGCTGCGCCATCGCCACCACCTGCACGCCGTCGACGTCATAGCTGCGGCCCGGCTCCATCGTCTCGAAGCGGATTTGCGCGCGCAGCCAGTCGAACGCGACCGGGAAGGAAATCTCCTCCTGCTGCCGCCGGATCGCCTCTTCGGCATCGGCATGGCAGGCATGGATCACGATCTCCGCGCCGGGGTCGAACGCCGGCACGAAGAATGGAAAGCCCATGATATGGTCCCAATGGAGATGGGACAGGAAGATATTGTATTTGCGGGGATGGCCACCGCCGCAACGCTTCATCGCGTCCAGCCCGAACTCCCGCAGACCGCTGCCCATGTCGCAGACGAAGAAAGCCGCCGCGCCCGTCTCCAGCTCGACGCAGCTCGTTGCGCCGCCATAGGTCGCGCGCCCCGAAAACGACACTTCGGCATCGAGGAACGCCCGCGCCTCCGCCTCGTCGCCGAACCGGCGACCGTCCGCCACCACCAACGCCCGAGCGAGCTTGTCCGCCAACGCATCGGCCTTCAGCGCTACCGGCAGCGAGCCGCGGGTTCCCCAGAAGCGCGCCAGCACGTTCAGCTCTCCAGCGCCCCGTCGACCGTATCGGCGACCGCGAAAATCTTGTCGTAGCGGCTGATCGCTAGAATCTCGCGAACCAGCTCATTGGGCGCGGCGAGCACCACCGGCACCCCGGCCCCATCCGCCTCCCGCTTGCCGAGCGTCAGCGCTCTCAGCCCGCGCGAAGACATATAGTCGACCTGCGACAGATCGACCACCAGCCGGCCGAGGCCGCCGGCGCGCGCGGTTTCGACTGCCGTCTTCAGTGCCTCAGCGAACGCCTCCCAATGCAGCTCGTCGATGCGGCCACTGGCCCGCCCGACCAAAGCGCCCCCGCGCGTCTCGCTCGTCCACATCGGCACCCCCTGATCGCGAGGATACGCAAAAGCCGGGCAAACGCGAGTCGCATGTTCGGGGCGATAAAGTGGCGGCGGGAGACGCGGCTCCGTATGTCCGCAACCCCAAAGGTAACAAAGGTGCACGGCACCGCGCTCTATCTGTCACCTTTGGTCGGGGAGATTCCGCTGCGAAATGCCGGATGTCTCGACGGTTCAAGGAAGCCGGCGCGCGGCCGATTCGGACGTATCAGAAGCGCACCCGTGTAGGACAGCGGAATGTCGGCTTTCGATCCCAGTGGTCATCTGCCGGATGCTAGGTGACGATTATATATTGTTCGATGGCAATGGACGTTATCGCGCTTGGAACGAGCGAGCCTTCTGACGCTCGTCCTTTGATCGTCAGCTTTGTCGATGATCCAAGGTCCACAACATAGCACAGCATCTTCGCATCCGCTGAGCAAGCCTCCACACTGTCGATCTTCGAGATATCGGCATCTGCGAGGATCGCCGCTTCGCAGGTCGATTTCTTCGCGTCGATGATGTTTAGGCACGGCTCGGCTTTCAGCTTCCCTGAACGCACGGCCTCGACTGCTTCCTTCAGCATCAGCGCACCTTGAACGGCAGTTTGCGCGTCCTTCGCCGCGAACCAATCCGTTTCCTCGCTGTTGCCCACCGACGCGCACTCCGCCTGCCAGACACCCTCACCCGTTCGCGCATCTTGCAATGCCTGGCGCGGTAGGCGGACGATGTGGAACCACGCCTGCGCTTCGACACTGTAGGGGCGCAGCGGCGCATCCTCCGGCTTCGCCGTCGTTTCGGTTGCGGCATACCATAGGGTCACCGCGTCACGTCGACAAAGCCCATCAAACTCCGTTCCGAACGGTTTAGTGGTGAGGCCGACGCCGCGAAGTTGCCGGAACATGCCTGAGTCTATGCGCTTAATCGGTTCCAGCACCGAGAGCAGATCGCGTTGGACGGACCGGTTCGCGGCGCGCGGAGGTAGTGCTTCACGTTCGCGGGTTGTCGCCGCCTCCTGCGCGAGCGCCGGAGAAAGGGCGAGCACCGCCGCCGCTCCGCAAGCCAGCATCCTTGCCCACCGTGATCGCATGCGCTCCCCCGCCAACCGATGCCGAACATGCGCGATGCCGAGACCTCTTGCCAAGTCGGCTCTCCACCCATCTCGAACATCGGCGTCCCGCTGCCGGCCGTGCGCTTCGGCCTTGTGCCTTCAGCATCAAACGAGGCCCTGCGCCGGCCGCATCGCTCGTCGGCCAAGCCATTCCATTCCGGGGGAAAGAAAGTGGTGGACGCACTAGGGCTCGAACCTAGGACCCGCTGATTAAGAGTCAGCTGCTCTACCAACTGAGCTATGCGTCCACGAGAGCGCGGCAGATGGTCGATCGCATCCGCCTCGTCAAGAGGCGCGCCCGCTAGCATTCGAATCACCGGCTTGCAAGCGCCGTGCGCGCCCGACACTATGCGGCCCAAGAAAATACGGAGAGAGCGATGCTGGGCGGGATGCAGGACCATAAGCTGCGCGTGATGCAGCTTCTCGATCATGCCGCGCGCGAGCACGGCGGGCAGGAGATCGTCACGCACTGGGCCGACGGGACCGAGACGCGCACCAATTGGGCAGGCATCGCGCGCGACGCGCGCCGGCTCGCCCAGGCGCTGAAGGCCTGGGGCGTTGGGCCGGGCGACCGGATCGCGACGCTTGCCATGAACCATGCGCGGCACCTGGTCGCTTGGTATGGCGCGATCGGCGTGGGCTGCGTGATCCACACCATCAATCCGCGCCTGTTCGACGAGCAGCTCGTCTATATCGTCAACCACGCCGAAGATCGGGTGCTGTTCTACGACACCATGTTCCAGCCGCTGATCGACCGGCTGAAGCCCCAGCTGACCAGCGTCGAGCATTATGTCGCCTTCGACGGCCCCGAATGGGACGCACTGCTGGACGCGCAGGACGGCAACTATGCTTGGCATGACGGCGACGAGCGCGATCCGTGCATGCTCTGCTATACCAGCGGCACGACCGGGAATCCCAAGGGCGTGCTCTACGAGCATCGCTCGACCATGCTGCACGCGATGACCGAGGTGTCGCCATCGGTGTTCAACCTATCGCCGCAATCGGTGTGCCTGCCCATCGTGCCGATGTTCCACGCCGCGTCTTGGGGGCTGCCGTTCGCCGGCGCCGCTGCGGGGGTGAAGTTCGTCTATGCGGCGACCAACGACGCCAAGGTGCTCTGCCGCCTGATGAATCAGGAGAAGGTCACGCACTCGGCCGGCGTGCCGACGGTGTGGCTCGCCATGTTCCAGCATATGGACGAGACCGGCGACACGCCCGCGCATCTGAAACAGGTCACCATCGGCGGATCGGCGGCGCCGCGCGCGATGATCGAGCGGCTGATGAAGATGGGCGTCCGCGTCGGCCATGCCTGGGGTATGACCGAGACCTCGCCGATCGGAACGATGGGCGCGCCGCCCGCCAATTGGGACGATCTCTCGTTTGACGAGCAGGTAGACCTGGTCTGCAAGCAGGGCCGCGTGCCGTTCGGCGTCGAACTTCGCATCGTCGACGACGAAGGCCGCGTCCAGCCCCGCGACGGCCAGAGCTCCGGCCGCCTCCAGATTCGCGGCCCCTGGGTCATCAAGCGCTATTTCAAGGCCGAAGCCGACTGCGCCTGCGAGGAGCAATGGTTCGACACCGGCGACGTCGCCGTGCTTCACCCCGACGGCACGATGCAGATCACCGACCGCTCCAAGGATGTGATCAAGTCGGGCGGCGAGTGGATCAGCTCGGTCGAGCTGGAGAACGCCGCCGTCGGCTGCCCGGGCGTCGCCGAGGCCGCCGCGATCGGCGTCTATCACCCGAAATGGGACGAACGCCCGCTGCTGCTGGTCGTGCGGAAGCCCGGAGCAGACGTCACGGCGTCGGACGTCATCGGGCACCTTGCCGACAAGGTCGCCAAGTGGTGGCTTCCCGACGAGGTCCTGTTCGTAGGCTCCCTCCCCCACACCGCCACCGGCAAGCTGCTGAAGACGGCGCTGCGCGACCAATATCGGGATTACCGCCTGAAAACGGCTGCGTGAGGCCGCCGCGGTTGCTATCACGCGCGCCATGACGGGGATCAGCGAAGTAGGCGACATTGTCACCGGCGGCATGCTGGCGACGGCAGTCGAACCGGCGCACGGGCGGCATAGCGACCAGACGCATGGCGGCGACTGCCTCAATTGCGGCGCGCCGCTTACCGGTGCCTATTGCGCTGAATGCGGCCAGTCCGCGCACGTCCACCGCACATTGCGCGCGATCTGGCACGAGCTGATGCACGGCGTGCTGCATTTCGACGGCAAGATCTGGCGCACCCTGCCCGAGCTGGCGCTCCGCCCCGGCATCCTCACCCGCCGCTACATCGCCGGCGAGCGCGCCAAGTTCGTCTCGCCGCTCGCCTTGTTCCTGTTCAGCGCGCTCTTGATGTACGCGGTCTATTCGCTGTTCGGCCATCATGAGAGCCAGTCCGACGCGCGGGCCAGCGCGCAGTCGCTCCAGCATCAGGTCGAACGGCTCGACGACCGCATCGCCGACACCGAAAGCGAGCTGCGCGCGCCGGACCTCAGCGCCGCCCGCAAAACGAAGCTCAGCCAACGCCTCGCGCAAGCGAAGAACGACCGCGCCGCGCTCGCCGCCGCCGGCGCCATCGCCGCCGATGTCGGCAAGGCCACGCCGGAGGCGGCGCGCGGCCGCTCACTGATGGACCAGATGCAGACCAACCGCGAATTCGTCGCCTATCGGCTGAAGGCGAACGCGTACAAATTCTCCTGGGTGCTGATCCTGATCAGCACGCCGCTGGTCTGGCTGCTGTTCGCCTGGCGCCGCGACTATGGCCTTTACGACCACGCGACTTTCGTCACCTATTCGATCGCGTTCATGTCGCTGCTGTTCTCGCTGTGGATCGCGGGATCGGCGCTCGGCGCGTCCGGCGTGCTGCTGGTCATGCTGATGGGTTATGCGCTGTGGCACATGTATGCGCAGATGCGCGACGCCTATCGACTGTCGCGCGCCGCCGCGCTGGTGCGCCTGCCGCTGCTCTACGGCATCGCCGCGGTCTCGGCCGGGTCCTTCTACGGCCTGCTGACCGCGATGAACGCCGGATAGCCCACTGCCCTCTCCCCGGAGTTCGGAGAGAGGGCGTTCCGTCGGGCGGGATCAGATCAGATTGACCTCGACCTCCACGTTGCCGCGGGTCGCTTTCGAATAGGGGCAGATTTCGTGCGCCGCCTCGACCAGTTCCTGGGCAACCGCGCGGTCGATGCCGGGGATGCTCACGTCCAGCTTCGCGGCGAGGAAGAAGTTCGCGCCGCCGGCATGGTTCAGGTCGATCTGCGCATCGACGGACGGAGTTTCGGGCAGCTTGATCTTGCGCTGCTGGGCGGCAACGCCGATCGCGCCCATGAAGCAGGCCGACCAGGCGACGCCGAACAGGTTCTCGGCCGCTGGGTGCGCTTCGGGCAGCGTGAAGTCGATGAAGCCGTCTGCGCTCCGCGCCGCGCCGTTGCTGCCGCCGACAGTGTGGGTCTTGCCGGTGAAGAGAGTCTTGTAGGCCATGATGTCATTCCTTCCTATCTATATCGTGCCCGATTACATCGGACGCGATCTATCTAGGTGCCAAGTTTCGAGCTTCAAGCCCTTCCGATCTTATCGCATACGATTTATATTACAGGAGACGGAAAAAATCCGGAGCATGACTATGCCCCCTGCCAAGCGCGAACGGCCCACCCCGCCGCTGTCAAAATTCCTGTGCTTCGCCGTCTATTCGGCGAACCTCGCGTTCGGCCGCGCCTATAAGCCGCTGCTCGACGAGCTCGGCCTCACTTACACCCAATATATCGCCTTGGTGGCGCTGGGCGAGCAGGACGACCAGACCGTCGGCGCGCTGGGCGAAAAGATGTTCCTGGAATCGAACACGCTCACCCCGATCCTGAAAAAGCTGGAATCCTCCGACCTCATCACTCGCCGCCGCGACCCGGCCGACGAACGCCAGGTCCGCGTCACGCTGACGCCCGCCGGCCGCCGCGTGCTGGACAAGGACATCGGCGCGACCCTCGTCGAAGCCACCGGCCTCGGCGACGATTTCGAGGAGGTGCAGCAAAGCGTCACCCGCCTGCGCGACAACCTGCTACGCGGACAGGGCCAAGTCGAAAGGGTCTGATCGAATGCCCGCTTTGGGTGGGAAGCAGTCGTTCAGTCTCGTCGATCGAACAGCCTAAGCGACACCCAAATGCATCCGACTGCCGCTGCGAGGAGAAGCGGCGTCAACAGTAGGATCGTTCGTTGGCCGCCGACGCTTTCGTCATAAAGCGCGTGAGATAGCTGCGGGATCATCGTCGCGGAAAGGATGGCAAGCCCACCGCCCAGCCCCAGAAAGAACGCACCGAATATCCGCGATACTGCTCTCATATGGCAGCAACTAGCGCCCTGCCTGACGTCCGCAAAGGGTCGAAAGCGGACATTGCGAAATTAGCTCTCTTCTTCTTCGTCTCCCCGGCCTTGAGCCGGGTCCCGCTTCTTCCCTCTTGCTAATGGACAGACGGGGCCGCGCTTATCGAAGGTAGAGAAAGCGGGACCCCGGCTCAGGGCCGGGGTGACGGTACAGACGCAAGCGGCCGAACTCTCACAACAGCCGCATCTGCGCGCCTTCGGGCGGCCGGAACAGGTCCGTCCTGAGTTCCCACCGCTCGTTGTTCAGCCCCAGCTTTCTGCACGTCTTGTGGAAGCGCGTGCGCAGCAGGTCGGCCCAGGGACCCTGCCCCTGCATGCGGGTGTAGAAATTCGGATCGTTGTCGCGGCCGCCGCGGATCGAGTGGATGATGGACATCACCTTGCCGGCGCGATTGGGAAAATGCTCCTCCAGCCAGGCCTTGAACAGGGGCGCCACCTCATAGGGAAGCCGCACGGGCAGGAAAAAGGCCGCCCGCGCCCCCGCCTCGGCCGCGCGTTCCAGGATATGCTCCATCTCATGGTCGGTGACGGCGGGGATCACCGGCGCCAGTGACACGAACGTTGGGATTCCAGCCTCGGACAGCTTCTTCACGGCGGCCAGCCTTCGCTCCGGATGCGGCGCGCGCGGCTCCAGCGTGCGCGCGATCTTCGGATCGAGCGAGGTGATCGACAGCGCCACCGCAGTGAGGCCCTTTGCCGCCATCGGCCCGAGCAGGTCGATGTCCCGGGTCACCCGATCGGACTTCGTCGTGATCGAAAACGGATGATCGCATTCGCTCAGCACTTCGACGATGGCACGCGTGATCCGCCATTTCGCCTCGATCGGCTGATAGGGATCGGTGTTCGTGCCCATAGCGATCGGGCGTGGCGAATAGCCCGGCTTCATCAGCTCCGCGCGCAGCAGCGCCGGCGCGTCGGGCTTGGCGAACAGCCGGCTTTCGAAGTCCAGACCCGGCGACAGGTCGTGAAACGCATGCGTCGGCCGCGCAAAGCAATAGATGCACCCATGCTCGCACCCTCGATAGGCGTTGATCGAGCGGTCGAACGGCACGTCGGGCGAGGCGTTCTTGTTGATGATCGTCTTGGGGTGCTCGACCGTCACCGTAGTGCGTAACGGCGGCGGCTCGTCATCCACCTGCGCGCGCGCGTCCAGCCAGTCCCCGTCCGCCTCCCGCTCGGGCAGATTGAAGCGCCCGCTCTCCCGATTGAGCGTCGCGCCGCGCGCAGGACGGAGACTCGGGTTCATTCGTGAAGATTAGAACAAATGAAGAACATTCTCAAGCCCCTCAGAGGAGGGGAATCAATTCCACCGCCCTACCGCCTCCGCCGCCCCCAGCACCTCAGCATCCCCCACCCCTGTCCGCGCCTCGACCGTCGCGCGGCTGTGGTTCAGCGCCGATCCGCCCGTCGCCTGCGCGCGGGGCCGAACCAGCCGGACCACGTCCGCGCCCATATCCGCCAGGATCATCGCGACGAGCGGCACCGGCCCGATCGCTTCCATCTCGACGATCGACCCACCGACCAGCGGCCCCTCTCCCCTCATAATCGTCCCTGTGGAACTTCGCTTCGGCTCCGCCATTCCCGCTTCGAGGAGGATCGGCAATGGCAAGGGAAACCAAGGCGCAGCAGGCCAAGGTCGAACGCGTGATGCACGAGTTCAAGGAAGGCGATCTGAAAAGCAGCTCCGGCAAGAAAGTGACGAGCCGCAAGCAGGCGGTGGCGATCGGCCTCTCCGAAGCCGGCGCGTCCAACAAGCAGTCGCCGGCGCAGAAAAAGAAGGCCGCGAGCAAGAAGCGCTCCTGATGCCTTCCGCACGACGCTCTTGCCGTCATTACGGACGCGGCCTAAACGCACGCCTGTGACGGGTTCCCCGAGAGGGGATTTGAAAGGGAACGCGGTTTAACGCCGCGGCTGCCCCCGCAACTGTAGCCGGCGAGCCGGCGCGCCACTGTGCCACTGAAGCCATTAGGGCTTTGGGAAGGCGGCGCGTCCGGCCCTGACCCGGGAGCCAGGAGACCTGCCTGTCGCCGCTGTTCTCTGGCCGGGCGGGGTGCACCGGGCGGACGAAGGGCTCCCTTCGCATGAACGGCATCAACCGTTGTGCGAAAGGACGACTACAAATGCCTCTTATTCTTGCTCTTCTTGCCGCGGCTCCGACGGACGAAATCGTCGTGACGGCAACCCGCGCGCCGCAATCGGCGGCCGAGATCGGTCAGGCGGTGACCGTGCTGAACCGCGATCTGATCGAACAGCGCCAGACGGTGATCGTCTCCGACCTGCTCGCCCAGACGCCGGGCGTCACCGGCACCCGCAACGGAGGCGTCGGCGGCTTCACCGGCCTGCGCATCCGCGGCGCCGAGGCCGAGCAGACGCTGGTGCTGATCGACGGCGTCAAGTTGAACGACCCCTCCTCGCCCGGCGGCGGCTTCGATTTTGCGAACCTGCTCGCAGACAATATCGAGCGTATCGAAGTGTTGCGCGGGCCGAACTCGGTGCCGTGGGGCAGCCAGGCGATCGGCGGCGTGGTCAACATCGTCACTGCGCGGCCCACTTCGGACCCGACGCTCGTCGCGCGCGCGGAAGGCGGTTCGTTCGGAACAGCCGAGACGGTCGCGAACGGCAGCTTCACGGCCGGCCCGGTCGCGGCGTCGCTCGGCGGCGGCTATTTCCGCACCGACGGCATTTCGGCCGCGGCGGTCGGCACCGAGCGCGACGGCTATGAGCGCTATGCTGCGAACGGCCGCGTCGAAATCTCGCTGACCGACGATATCGCGATCGACCTGCGCGGCTATTACGATCACGGCCGCACCGATCTCGACGGCTTCCCCGCGCCCAATTTCACTTTCGCTGACACGCCCGAATTTTCGAAAATCCGCGAACTGTTCGGCTATGCCGGCATTCGCGCGACTTTCGGCGCGCTGTCCAATCGCGCAGCCTTTACGATCGGCGACGTCCACCGGGACAATTTCGATCCGACGTTCGGCGACGCGCCGAGCTTCGTGGCGAAAGGACGCGTGCAGCGATTCGAATATCAGGGGGATCTGAAGGCGACCGACTGGGCGCGGATCGTTTTCGGCGCCGAAAGCGAACGGTCGCGCTTCAACGATGGCTTCTCCACTTTCCGCACCGGCATCGACAGCGGCTGGGGCGAGCTGATCGTGAAGTCGTTCGCGCGGCTCACGCTGACCGGCGGGGTGCGTTACGACGATCATCGCGATTTCGGCGGCCATACCAGCTTCGGCGGCAACGCGGCGCTGGACCTGGGCCGCACCATCGTGCGCGCGAGCTATGCGGAAGGGTTCAAGGCCCCGACGCTGTTCCAGCTCCGCTCCGACTTCGGCAATCCCGCACTGAAGCCGGAGACTGCCCGCAGCTTCGATTTGGGCGCCGAGCAGCGGCTGATCGGCGACGTCTTCACTGCGTCCGCGACCTATTTCCATCGTCGCACGCGCAACCAGATCGACTTCACGCCGTGCCGCGCCGACATCGCGATTTGTGCGGGCGGCGCCCGGCCGTTCGGCACCTACGACAATATCGCGCGAGCGCGGGCCAGCGGCGTCGAAGCCGCGCTCGGCATCAAGCCGACGCAGACGCTGACCTTTGCCGTCGCCTACACCTATGTCGATGCCGAGAACCGCACGCCGGGCAGCGCCGATTTCGGCAAGACCCTGCTGCGGCGCCCAAAGAGCAGCCTTGCGCTTAACGCCGATTGGCAGACGCCGGTCGGGCTTTCGCTGGGAGGCACGTTGCGCCAGGTCTCCGACAGCATCGACCGCAACGATTTCGGTCAGCGGGTGCGGCTGGACGGCTATGCGCTTGCCGACCTGCGCGCGAGCTATCCGGTTTCGGACCGGTTCGAGCTGTACGGGCGAGTCGAGAATCTGTTCGACGAGAAGTATCAGACGGTGCTCGGCTATGGCACGCAGGGCCGAGCGGCCTATGCTGGGCTGAGGTTCCGGTATCAATGAGGCTGTGGGTGGCGGGGCTGGCACTATGCGCACTTGCCTGCGGATGCGCCGGCCCGGCCCCCGTCCGGCGATCCGATCGGATCGTCTCCACCAATCCCTGTCTCGACGCGATCTTGGTCGAGCTCGTGCCGCCGGAACGGATCGCGGCGATCAGCGCCTATTCGCAAGACCCGCGCTCCACCTCGATGCCGCTTGATCTCGCCCGACGCCTGCCGGCGACAAGCGGAACGGCTGAGGAGGTGATCGCGCTGAAGCCGGGGCTAGTGTTGGCGAGCAGCTTCACCGCCCCGGCGACACTGGCGGCCTATCGCCGGCTCGGCTTGCCCGTCGCGAGCTTTGGCATCGTTTCCAGCGTCGAGGAAAACCGGGCGCAGATTCGAGCCATCGCAAAGGCGGTCGGCGCACCGGAGCGTGGCGAGGCATTGGTCGGCCGGATCGACCACGCCGTGGCCGACGCCGCCCCGCCCGACGCAACGCAGCCATCGGCTTTGCTGTGGCTCGGCGGCAGCAATCTGGTGAACGGCCGCGGCACGCTGATCGACGACATGCTGGGCCGGGCCGGTTTCCGTAACGCCAGCGCAGACTATGGCGTGCGCCAGACCGGCGTGCTGCCGCTCGAATATGTCGTCGCGCACCCGCCGCGCGTCGTGCTGACGCCCGAACGGGGTGCGGGCGAGGAAGGGCGCCGCGTTGCGCTGCGCGTCCGCGCGCTGGCAGCCTCGAAGGCAAAGGTTACAATTGGCCGTTTTCCGGAACGGCTTTTCTATTGCGGCGGGCCCGCGATCGTCCCGGCCATGCAGCGGCTGGCGGCGATCCGGCGGCAGGTGGCGTCATGAGGCGCGCATCTGTGCTTATCGGCCTGATGGTGCTGGTTGCGATCGGCTTTGCGCTGTCGCTTGCCGCGGGGAAGGTCTGGGTGCCGCTCTCCGCCTGCAGCAGCGGCGACCCGCGCTGGTGGATCATCGTCGAACTGCGACTGCCGCGCGCCATCCTCGGCCTCGCAATCGGCGCGGTGCTCGGCCTGTCGGGGGCAGTGTTGCAAGGGTATCTGCGCAATCCGCTCGCCGACCCGGCGCTGATCGGCGTCTCGTCGAGCGCGGGGCTCGGCGCAGTGATCGCGATCCTGCTGGGCCTGGGCGGAGCGCCACTGATCCTGTTCGGCAGCGCGATGGCGGGTGCGGCGGCATCAGTGCTGCTGCTGGCGCTTCTGGTCGGGCGATCGGGAAGCGCGCTGGCCTTCATCCTTGCAGGCACCGTGCTGCAGAGCCTTGCCGGGTCTCTCACCGCCTTCTTGATCAGCATCGCGCCCAACCCGTTTGCGATGAACGAAGTGATGAACTGGATGATGGGCGCGCTGACCGACCGCAGCCTGGACGACGCTATGCGCTCCCTTCCCTTCATGGCGGTCGGCTGCGCGGTGCTGGCGACCACTGGCCGCTCGCTCGACCTGCTGAGCCTCGGCGAGGAAACGGCGCGGAGCCTGGGCGTCCGCGCGGGGCGACTGCAGGCGGCGATCGCGCTGGGCACTGGCCTCGCGGTCGGCAGCGCCGTCGCGGTGTCCGGTGTGGTGGGCTTCGTTGGACTGATCGTGCCGCATCTCGTGCGCCCGCTGGTCGGGCAGCGCCCCTCGGACGTGCTGCTTCCGTCCTCGCTCGGCGGCGCGGCGCTGGTGCTATTCGCGGATAGCCTGGTCCGCCTGGCGCCGGGCGCCGAGGAAATACGGCTCGGGATCGCTATGGCCGTGCTCGGCACGCCGTTCTTCTTCGCGCTGCTGCTGCGGTTCCGGAGGCACCACGCATGGGCCTGACCATCGACGATCTGACAGTGCGGCTCGGCAAGCGAAAGGTTCTGGACGGGGTGAGCGCCGAACTGAGGTCGGGGCGTGTCACCGCCCTTCTCGGTCCCAACGGGGCAGGCAAGTCGAGCCTGCTCCGCGCCATTCTGGCGCTCATCCCGGCGGACGGCGGCTGCGCGACGCTGGATGGAACAGACATCACAGAGCTGGATCCGCGCATTCGCGCCCGCCGGCTTGGCTATCTGCCGCAATCGGCCGAGCTTGCGTGGAACATCCCGGCCCGTTCCGTCGTGGAACTCGGCCGGGCGCCGCACCGCTCGCCTTTTTCCGGCATGACGGCAGCCGATCATGACGCCGTCGAGCTGGCAATGGCGCTGACCGACACGACCACCTTTGCCGACCGCCTGACCGGCGAACTTTCGGGCGGCGAACGGGCGCGGGTGCTGCTCGCCCGGGTGCTGGCCGGCGAGCCCGACTGGCTGCTGGCGGACGAGCCGCTCTCCAGCCTCGATCCGGCGCATCAGGTCGACATGCTTGAGCGGCTGCACGGATTTGCCCAAGGCGGGCGCGGCGTCATCGTCGTGCTGCATGATCTCGGCCACGCCGCCCGCATCGCGGACGATGTGCTGTTGCTGAAGGAAGGCCGTCTCCTTGCCGCCGGCGCCGCCGAGACGGTTCTTCAGCCGGAGCTGCTGGAACAGGCTTATGGCATCGGCTTTGAGCGTGTCGGGTCTTCCCTGATCCCGCGCGGGCGACACGCCCAATAAAAAGGCCGCCCGAAGGCGGCCTTTCCATAATCCGGTATCCTGGGCCTCAGCCCATAATATCCTGTTCGAGCTTCTTGGCCATTTCCTCGATATTCTCGGGCGGCCAGCCGGGGATTTCCATGCCCAGACGGAGGCCCATCGAGCTGAGGACTTCCTTGATCTCGTTGAGGCTCTTGCGGCCGAAGTTCGGCGTGCGGAGCATCTCGGCTTCGGTCTTCTGAACGAGATCGCCGATATAGATGATGTTGTCGTTCTTCAGGCAGTTGGCGCTGCGCACCGACAGCTCCAGCTCGTCCACCTTCTTGAGCAGGTAGCGGTTGAGCTGGTTCGAGTCGGTCTCCGCCTCGGCCGGCGCCAACGCGCCCACGCCGATCATGGCGCCCGGCTGCGCGACCGGCATGCCCTCGTCGAAATGGACGAAGAGCTGGAGCTGGTCCTGCAGGATGCGCGCGGCATAGGCGAGCGCATCGTCGGGCGTGATCGTGCCGTCGGTTTCGACGGTGATCGTCAGCTTGTCATAGTCCAGTTCCTGGCCGACGCGGGTGTTTTCCACCTTGTACGCGACCTGGCGGACCGGGGAGAACAGAGCGTCGACCGGGATCAAGCCGATTGGCGCATCGGCCGGGCGGTTGTTCGCCGCCGGCACATAGCCCTTCCCGGCTTCGGCGGTCAGCTCCATGTTGAGCGTCGCGCCTTCATCGAGGTGGCAAATGACCAGATCGGGGTTCATCACCTCGATGTCGCCGGACACGTTGATCATGCCCGCGGTAACTTCAGCCGGGCCGGTCGCCGAGAGCTGAAGACGCTTGGAGCCTTCGCCCTGCATGCGCAGTGCGATCTGCTTCACGTTCAGCACAATGTCGGTCACGTCCTCGCGAACGCCCGCCAGCGACGAGAATTCATGAAGCACGTTCTCGATCTTGATCGAGGTCACCGCCGCACCTTGCAGCGACGACAGCAGCACGCGCCGCAGCGCGTTGCCGAGCGTCAGGCCGAAGCCCCGCTCCAGCGGTTCGGCGACGAAAGTACCCTTGCGGCGGGTATCGCCGCCGGGGCGCTTTTCGAGCGCGGTGGGTTTCTTGAGTTCCTGCCAGTTCTTTGCGTTGACAGCCACTGTGTTCCCCTCGGGGTAAGGGCGAAGAGGTGCACGCTCTTCGCCGGAAAAAGCGGCGCAGGCGAAAGCGTTTCGCCCGCGCAAAAGTTCAATCAGACGCGGCGGCGCTTCGAAGGACGAACGCCGTTGTGCGGGATCGAGGTCACGTCGCGGATCGACGTGATCTGGAAACCGACCGCCTGGAGCGCACGAAGCGCGCTCTCGCGGCCCGAACCCGGACCCTTCACTTCGACCTCGAGCGTGCGGACGCCGTGTTCTGCAGCCTTGCGGCCCGCGTCTTCGGCGGCGACCTGGGCGGCATAGGGCGTCGACTTGCGGCTGCCCTTGAAGCCCATCATGCCGGCCGACGACCAGGAAATCGCGTTCCCCTGCGCGTCGGTGATGGTGATCATCGTGTTGTTGAAGCTGGCGTTCACATGCGCGACGCCGGCGGTGATGTTCTTGCGTTCGCGGCGGCGAAGGCGCTGCGGTTCACGTGCCATTGTTTAGACTTCCTGACCTTATCTCTTCAAAAGGCCGGTGCGGCGGATGCCGCCATCCGGCGGAGAAGTAAGGAAAACAGTCCCCCGGACTGTTTTCTGATCTTACTTCTTCTTACCGGCGATCGGCTTGGCCTTGCCCTTGCGGGTGCGGGCGTTGGTGTGGGTGCGCTGGCCGCGAACGGGAAGTCCCTTGCGGTGGCGCAGGCCGCGATAGCAAGCGAGGTCCATCAGACGCTTGATGTTCATCGCGGTCTGGCGGCGAAGATCGCCCTCGACCGTCAGGTCGGCGTCGATCGCCTCGCGGATCTGCAGCACTTCCTGATCGCTCAGGTCCTGCACCCGACGCTCCGGCGCGATGCCGAGCTGGGCGGTCAGCTTCTTGGCCGTGGTGGGCCCGATGCCGTGGATATAGGTCAGCGCGATCTCGACGCGCTTGTTGGTGGGGATGTTCACCCCCGCGATACGTGCCATGCTCAGTCTTTCTCCTGCTCCACAGGCCGGCTGGCGACCGGCCTATCTCAGCGCTTGGTTACCGAAACGCACAACACCGGCGTGCGAACAGATCGCCGCCGGAGACAATGAGTGTCGGAAGACGCGCGATCTAGGGAGAGCACGACGGCCTGTCAAGCGCCGTCAGGGCTGCAGCGCGGTCATTCCTCGACCGGCCCCGTGTGCAAGATCGCGGGGGCCGAATTGCGCAACCGGGCGAACTCGACGACCTGCTTGCCGACCAATTCGAGCTGGCCACGCGCGGCATCGTCCGAGCATTCGCCGCCTTTGAACATGCCCGAGACGCTGCGGATCGCGGCGCCCAGCGGCGTCGGCCATCCGCGCAGCGCATGGACGATCGATCGCATCGTCGCCAGCGTCGAGCCGGTCGCCTGCCAGCCATAGGCGGTGACGATCAGCCCCACCGGCAGCCCGTCGAGATAGACGCGATCGTCCTTTGAGGTCTCCTCGACATAGTCGATCGCGTTTTTGACCAGACCGGAGATCGACCCGTGATAACCCGGGCTGGCGAACATGAGACCGTGCGCGCCGCGCACCGCCGCCACGAGCTTGCGCCCCTCTTCCGACTGTTCGACCGCGCCCGTTCCATAATGCGGAAGCGCCGCGAGGAACGCGCCGTCGAACAAAGTGACCTGCGCGCCTTCTGCCTCAGCGGCGCGCAACGCGATCTGCAGGGCCTGCTCGGTCGACGACCCAGGCGACGTCGTGCCGCCGATTCCGACAATGGACAGCTTTTCAGGCATGCATTCTCCCCGCTAAGGCTCCCCGATGCCAAAGCATATCCGTCCGCGCCGGTCGATGCTCTATGTGCCCGGCGACAAGCCGCGCGCGATCGAAAAGGCGCGCACCCTGCCCTGCGACGCCATATTGTTCGACCTGGAGGATGCGGTCGCGCCTGAAGCGAAGGAGATCGCGCGGCAGACTGTCGCCGACGCGGTGCGGGCCGGGGGCTATGGGCATCGGGAGCTGATCCTGCGGGTTAGCGCGGCGGACTGCGCCGAGGACTATGCGCTTGCCGAGGCGTTGCCGCTCGACGGTATCTTGATACCCAAAGTTGAGAAAGTGGAAGTCGTGGAGCGTGCAGCGCGCGCCACGCGGCATCCGATCTGGTGCATGATCGAGACGCCGCTGGGCGTGCTGCGGGCTGCCGAGATTGCCGCCGCGAGCGACCGGCTCGCGGGGTTCGTCGCCGGGACGAACGATCTGACCAAGGAACTCCGCGCGCGCCATACACCCGACCGCACGCCGCTGCTGACCAGCCTGTCGCTGATGCTGCTGGCGGCGCGTGCGCACGGGCTGGCGGCGATCGACGGGGTGCATCTGGGACTGGACGACCCGGAGGGATTCGAAGCGGCGTGCCGGCAGGGCGTCGAACTGGGCTTCGACGGCAAGACGGTGGTGCATCCGAGCACGATCGACACGGCCAACCGCATCTTCTCGCCTGCGCCCGAGGAAGTCGCCAAGGCCCGCGCGATCGTCGCAGCCTGGGGCGAGGCGCGCGCCCAGGGCAAGGGCGTCGCGCGGATCGGCGGCGCGATGGTCGAGCAGCTGCACGTCGACGAGGCGGAGCGGATGATTGCGCTGGCCGAAGCGATCGGGAGTCGGGACTGATCCCATACGGTGCGGCATGGCAGACCGGCGGGGGTGTAGGACAGCGATTTTCGTTCCTAGCCCTCGTCATGCCGGACTTGATCCGGCATCCCGCTTCTACCTCTTTCGAATAGGAAGCGGGACCCCGGCTCAAGGCCGGGGTGACGGTAGAAGCTATTCCGGGCTCGCCTCCACCCGCACCAGCAGCGTACCTTCGCTCACCTGAGCGCCGGCTGCGGCGTTCAGTTCCGCGACCGTGCCGTCGAAGGGTGCGGTGAGCGTGTGCTCCATCTTCATCGCCTCGAGCGTGACCAGTTTCTGCCCCTTGGCGACCGCCTGCCCTGCCGCGACCTCCACCGCGATGATGCGGCCGGGCATGGGCGAGATGATCGCGCCGTCGCCGGCGATCCCGGCCGCGGCTCCGGTGGCGCGATAAGGCTGGACCAGCCAGGTCTGGCCATCCTCGCTGAGCAGGATCGGCTCGGGCTCGGCGTGGTCATCGAGCGCGAGCGATTGATCCGCCGCGTCGTCCGGTAGTTCGACCGCGACCAACTCGTCATTGACCGCGAGCAGCACCTTGCGCTGCGGTGGGGCGTTCAGGCGGAAGCCGGCGAGCGATTGCTCGGCGAACGCGGCGGCGGCATCGGCCAGGGCTTCGTCGGACGGCAGAGCGGCCGGGATCAGCGCCTCGCCTTCGCGCGCGATCAGGCCGGTATCGACCGTGCCGGCGGCAAAGTCGGGATGTTCGAGCGCGCGCACCAGGAAGCCGGCGTTGCTGCGCACCGGCCAGACAATGCTTTCATCGAGCGCCTCGGCGAGCGCCAGCCGGGCGTCATCGCGGGTGGGCCCATGCGCGATCAGCTTGGCGATCATTGGGTCGTAGAAGGGCGAGACCTCGGCGCCTTCCTGCACGCCGGTGTCGATGCGAACGCCCTCGCCCAGCATGAACGCTTCGAGCTTTCCGATCGATGGCAGGAAGCCCTTGGCGGGGTCTTCGGCATAAAGCCGTGCCTCCATCGCCCAGCCGTTGATGCTCAGTTCGTCCTGCGTCTTCGGCAGCTTTTCGCCCGAGGCGACGCGGAGCTGCCATTCGACGAGGTCCTGGCCGGTGATCTCCTCCGTCACCGGATGTTCGACCTGCAGCCGCGTGTTCATTTCCATGAACCAGATGCGGTCGGCGCGCAGGCCTTCCGAGGCATCGGCGATGAACTCGATCGTGCCGGCGCCTTCGTAATCGACGGCTTTGGCGGCTTTCACGGCGGCGCCGCACACGGCTTCGCGCGTCGCCTGGTCCATGCCCGGCGCCGGCGCTTCCTCGATCACTTTCTGGTGGCGGCGCTGGAGCGAGCAGTCGCGTTCGAAAAGGTGGACGATGTGGCCGTGGCTGTCGCCAAACACCTGCACTTCGATGTGGCGCGGCGAGAGGATGTATTTCTCGATCAGCACTTGGGTGTTGCCGAACGACGAAGCGGCCTCGCGCTGGCACGAGACGAGCGCGTCGGCGAAGTCCTGCGGCGCATCGACCCGCCGCATGCCCTTGCCGCCGCCGCCCGCGACCGCCTTGATCAACACCGGATAGCCGATCGCGTCCGCCTCGGCCTTGAGCCGATCGGGCGACTGGTCCTCGCCCAGATAGCCCGGCGTGGTCGGCACGCCCGCTTCCTGCATCAGCTTCTTGGCGGCGTCCTTCAGCCCCATCGCACGGATGCTATGCGGCTTCGGCCCGACCCAGATCAGGCCGGCATCGATCACGGCCTGAGCGAAGTCGGCATTCTCGGAGAGGAAGCCGTAACCGGGGTGGATTGCCTCGGCGCCGGTCGCCGTGGCGGCAGCAATGATCTTGTCGCCGACCAGATAGGATTCACGCGCCGGCGACGGCCCGATATGCACGGCCTCGTCGGCGTCGCGCACATGCAGCGCTTTGGCGTCGGCGTCAGAATAGACCGCGACTGTGCGAATGCCGAGCCGCCGCGCGGTACGGATGATCCGGCACGCAATCTCGCCGCGATTGGCGATGAGGAGGGATTTCAGCATCAGAAATCCTCCCCGGCACGGGGAGGGGGACCATCGCGAAGCGATGGTGGAGGGGGCCCGCGCTCGGCGCAAGCCGCGACGACGCCCATGATGCAACCTTCCATGTTCTTCAGCACCTCGACGGCAGGTATTCGAATGATGGCGAATCCGTGTTCAGTTACAAATCGATCGCGCACATCATCGCGTCGAGCCTGGTCGCCGCGATCGTGAGCTTCGCCATCAACCTCGATCGTTAGCCGCACTGAGAGACAGGTGAAGTCGAGAGTATAAGGATCGAGCGCAAACTGCTTGCGCCATTTGTAATCGCCTGGACGCTTCCGCAGCTCGATCCAGAGAAGCACTTCCGGCAGGCTCATCTCCTTACGAAGCCGACGCGCGCGCTTCACTTGCCTGATCGGTTGACGGAGGATGCTTGGGCCCCCTCCACCACCGGGCATAGCCCGGCGGTCCCCCTCCCCGTGCCGGGGAGGATTGGGCGCACCGTCCATCATCACATCCGGAACACGCCGAACGCCGGGCGTTCGGGAATCGGGGCGTTGAGGGTCGCAGCGAACGCTAGGCCGAGAACGTCCCGCGTCTGGGCGGGGTCGATCACGCCGTCGTCCCAGAGGCGGGCGGTGGCGTGGTAGGGGTTGCCTTCGTCTTCGTAGCGCTGGCGGATCGGGGCCTTGAAGGCTTCGGCTTCTTCCGGCGTCCATTTGTCGGCGTCGCGGTGGACGGTGGCGAGCACACTCGCCGCCTGTTCGCCGCCCATCACGCTGATGCGGGCGTTGGGCCAGGTAAACAGGAAGCGCGGCGAATAGGCGCGGCCGCACATGCCGTAATTGCCGGCGCCGAAGCTGCCGCCGATCAGCACGGTGATTTTGGGCATGGTCGCGGTGGCGACGGCGGTGACCAGCTTTGCGCCATGTTTCGCAATGCCTTCCGCCTCATATTTGCCGCCCACCATGAAGCCCGAGATGTTCTGGAGGAACAGCAAGGGAATGCGGCGCTGGCAGGCGAGCTCGATGAAATGCGCGCCCTTCTGCGCGCTTTCGGAGAACAGAATGCCGTTATTGGCGAGGATCGCGACGGGCATTCCCCAGATGTGGGCGAAGCCGCAGACAAGCGTCGAGCCGTAGAGCGATTTGAACTCGTGGAACTCGGAGCCGTCGACGATGCGGGCGATGATTTCGTGGACGTCGTAAGGCGCGCGGACGTCCTCCGGGATGACGCCGTAGAGTTCGTCGGGGTCGTATTTGGGAGGGCGTGGCTCGCGTGTCTCGACTTCGCCGGGTAAGAACGGACTGCCAAGGTGGCTGACAATATCCCTGACGATCGTCAGCGCATGTTCGTCATTCTCGGCGACATGGTCGACGACGCCGGACTTGCGCCCGTGCAGGTCGCCGCCGCCCAAATCCTCGGCCGAGATGACTTCGCCGGTTGCGGCCTTCACCAGCGGCGGGCCGGCGAGGAAGATGGTGCCCTGGTTGCGGACGATCACCGTCTCGTCCGACATGGCGGGGACATAGGCGCCGCCCGCGGTGCAGCTTCCCATGACGCAGGCGACCTGGGGGATGCCCTTCGCGCTCATGTTCGCCTGATTGAAGAAGATGCGGCCGAAATGGTCGCGGTCGGGGAAGACCTCGGCCTGGTGCGGCAGGTTCGCGCCGCCCGAATCGACCAGATAGACGCACGGCAGGCGGTTCTGCTCGGCGATCTCCTGCGCGCGGAGATGCTTCTTGACCGTCATCGGATAATAGGTGCCGCCTTTGACCGTCGCGTCGTTGCAGACGATCATCACCTGACGGCCCGAGACGCGGCCGATGCCGGCGATCATGCCGGCGCCGGGCACCTCGCCATGATACATGTCGCAAGCCGCAAGCTGACCGATCTCGAGGAACGGCGAGCCGGGATCCAGGAGGCGCTCGACGCGGTCGCGGGGAAGCAGCTTGCCGCGCTCGGTATGCTTCGCCCGCGCCTTTTCATTGCCGCCGAGCGCGGCAGTGGCAACGCGGGCGCGCAGGTCGTCGGCCAGCGCGCGGTTGTGCGCGGCGCGGGCGCGGACCTGCTCGGAGTCGGGCTGGATCGCGGTGGAGAGAATGGGTGCGGACATCAAAAATCCTCCCCGGCACGGGGAGGGGGACCGCGACGCGTAGCGGCGTGGTGGAGGGGGACCCGGGCTCGGACGAGGCGACGGGCCCCCTCCACCATGCTTCGCATGGTCCCCCTCCCCGTTCCGGGGAGGATCAAGATGCACCTCCGATCAGCTCTCTGCCGATCAGCATGCGGCGCACCTCATTGGTCCCCGCGCCGATGTCGAGCAGCTTGGCGTCGCGGGCATAGCGCTCCACCGGCCAGTCCTTGGTATAGCCGGCGCCGCCCAGCGCCTGGATCGCCTCCAGCGACACGCGCACGGCGTTTTCGGACGCATAGAGGATCGCGCCCGCTGCATCGAAGCGCGTCGTGTGGCCGGCGTCGCAGGACTTAGCCACCGCATAGACATAGGCCCGCGCCGATTGCAGCGCGACGTACATGTCCGCCACCTTGGCCTGCATGAGCTGAAAGGTGCCGATCGGCTTGCCGAACTGCTTGCGCTCGCGGACATAGGGAATGACCACGTCAAGGCAGGCCTGCATGATGCCGAGCTGGACGCCAGACAGCACAGCGCGCTCGTAATCAAGGCCCGACATCAGCACGCCGACGCCGCCGTTCAGCGGCCCCATGATATTCTCTTCGGACACTTCGCAGTCGTTGAAGACCAATTCGGCCGTGGGCGAGCCGCGCATGCCCATCTTGTCGATTTTCTGACCGATCGAGAAGCCGGGCATGTCCTTCTCGATCAGGAACGCGGTGATGCCGCGGCTCCCCTCGCCAGTCTTCGCATAGACGACGAGCGTGTCGGCATAGGCGGCGTTGGTGATCCAGAATTTGGTGCCGTTCAGCACGTATCCGCCCTGCACCGCGTCCGCTCGCAGCTTCATGCCGACCACGTCGGAGCCAGCGCCGGCCTCGGACATGGCCAAGGACCCGACATGCTCGCCGGAAATGAGCTTCGGCAGATACTTCGCCTTTTGCTCCTCATTCGCCCAGCGGCGGACCTGGTTGACGCACAGGTTCGAATGCGCGCCATAGCTGAGCCCGATCGAGGCGGACGCGCGGCTGACTTCCTCGACCGCGATCACATGCTCCAGATAGCCGAGGCCCAGCCCCCCATCGGCCTCGTCGACGGTGATGCCGTGCAGGCCGAGCTCGCCCATTTCGGGCCACAGCTCTTTCGGGAACCAGTCCTCGGCGTCGATCTTCGCGGCAAGCGGCGCGATCCGCTCATCGGCAAAGCGCCGCGTGGTGTCGCGGATCATCTCGGCATGCTCGCCAAGCTGGAAATCGAAATCGGGCGTGGCTGTGCTCATCGTTTCCGCATTGTCCGTTCTACGCCGGAGCGTCTCCTGCCCCCCCCTTTAGCGCAACCACGGCCCACAGGAAATTTGAATGAACAACAGGCATATCATAGACTGTGTCTATGATAGACCGCTATCTGCTGCGTTATTTCCTTGCCGTCATCGACGAAGGCAATTTCTCGCGGGCGGCCGCGCGGTGCAACGTGTCGCAGCCGACGCTCTCCATCGGGATCGCCAAGCTGGAAGGGCTGATCGGCCGCAAGCTGTTCGACCGCACCAATCGTCGCGTCGCGCTGACCGCTGCCGGGGCCGAGCTGGCGGCGCGAGCGCGCCGGATCGAGTCCGAATTTCTTGCTGCCGAACGGGAGACGACGGCCACGGCTGCACGTCCGCTGATCCGCGTCGGTTTGCTCGCATCGATCCCCGTCCAGTGGCTGCGAGACATGGCCCGCGAATGCGCGCTTTGCGCCGCGACCGAGCAGGTCGAGTTCTTCGAAGGGCGCGAGCGGGAGTTGAGCGAGGCGCTCCTGCGCGGGCGTATCGACGCCGCGCTCACGCTAATCCGCTCCGGCGAGCGCCGGTTCGACAGCGAGGCCCTTGTCGAGGAGGGCTATGCGCTCGCCTTGTCCGCCGAACATCCGCTGGCAGCGCGCGAAGAGATCGCGGCCGAAGACCTCGTCGCCGAAACCATGATCGTCCGCCGGCATTGCGAAGCGCTTCCCGCCACCAGCCGGTATTTCACGAGCCGCGGCGTGCGGCCCTTTTTCGCGCTGCGCACCTTCGACGACAGCCGCGCCCTGGCGCTCGTCCAGGGGGGACTTGGCATCACCGTGATGCCGGACAGTTTCAACGCGCCCGGTGTCGTTCGGCCAAGGCTTGCGGGCTTCGATCAGCGCCGAACCATCGGCCTTTGCTATGCGGCCGGGCTGGATCAGCAGCGCCGGAGAGAGTCGCCCGTTCTGGCCGTCATGCGTCGCCTGGGCTGACGGCGCTATCGAGGATGCGCCTGGCCTGTTTCAAATGCGGCGCGTCGATCATCTTGCCGTCGAGCTGCAATGCTCCGGCGTTCGGGTTCGCTTCGAACGCCGCCACGATGGCACGCGCATGCGCGATCTGATCTGGCGACGGCGTGAAGGCGGCGTTGATCACCGGCACCTGGGCGGGGTGGATCGCCATCATGCCCGTGAAGCCGTCGCGCGCGGCGGTCTCGGCGACGCGCTGCAGGCCGTCCAGGTCCTTGATGTTGGGATAGACAGTCTCGATCGGGTTCACGCCCGCCGCCGAGGCGCCGAACAGAGTGAGCGTGCGCGCCATTTGGTAAGGCGGCAGATAGGCGCCGCTTTCGTCGCGCGAGGCCGACGCGCCGATGGCGGCCGGCAGGTCTTCCGCGCCCCAGGTGAGGCCGATCAGATGCTTGGCGACCTCGGCATATTCGCCGAGCCTGAACACGGCGGCCGGCGTCTCGGTCGCGATCGGCAGGATGGGGAGGCCAGCGCGATTCGCGAGCTCGCGGACCGAGTTCGCACCTTCGGCTTTCGGCAGCATCAGCCCGTCGGGTCGGCTCTGCACCACGCCAGCCAGATCGTCGGCGACGAAATCGCTGTCGAGCGGGTTGATCCGCACGAACAGTTTGCAGGCCCGCTCCGCCGATCCGAGAAAGTCGGCGATCGCAAGGCGCGCGGCGGCTTTGTTCGCGGGGGCGACCGAATCCTCCAGGTCGAGGATCAGCGCATCGGCGCCCAGCCCCAGCGCTTTCTCCATGCGCTCGGGCCGGTCGCCAGGCACGAACAGCAGCGAACGCAATCTCATTTTTGCGGCTTGGGATTGCGGCGCTTGATCAGCGCCGTGCGCAGCGCCCGGCAGACAAGCTGATTGCGCTGGTTGTACATCGTGTGCTCGAAGGTCACGATGCCGGCTGCCGGGCGCGACAGGCTCTCGCGCAGCTCCAGAACTTCGGACTCCCCGCGCAGCGTGTCGCCAATGAACACCGGCGCCGGCATCGTCACCTTGTCGTAGCCCAGATTGGCGACGAGCGTGCCGAGCGTCGTGTCGCCGACCGACACGCCCACCATCAGCGCGAAAGTGAAAGTGCCGTTGACGAGGATCTGTCCGAACTCGCTAGCCCGCGCCGCCTCGAGGTCGAGATGCAGCGGCTGCGGATTGTGGGTGAGCGTCGAGATCAGCAAATTGTCGGTGACGGTGACGGTCCTGCGGATCTCATGCTCGATCCGGTCGCCGACCACCCAGTCTTCGAAAAATCGTCCAGCCATGACGCGCCCTAGAACAAGAGTTCGGCCGCCGCCAGCGCGAGCAGGAAGCTCGTCACGGTTGCGGCGACGACGGGCATGGACGCACGCCAGCCCTGTTGCAGCAGCAGATGCATTGGCGAACGAATGCCGGTCGCGACGACGGCGAGCAGCAGCAATGCGCTCGTGCCGATCTTGGCCGCCGCGGCCACCTGGGGCGGCAGCGTCACGACCGAGTTGAAGGCGGTCAGCGCCAGAAACGCGACGATGAACCACGGCACCGGCGGCGCGCCGGTTTTCGCATGACCATCCTTTGGCAGAGTGAGCGTCACCAGAAGCAGCGTCGGTGCAAGCAGCGCCACACGTGTGAGCTTGACGATCGCCGCCGTCTGGCCCTGCACTTCGCCCAGCGAGTAGCCGGCGCCCAGGGCTTGCGCGACGTCGTGGATCGATGCGCCCAGCAGGAAACCGGCGGCATGGGGGCTGAGGCCGAGCAGGTTCGACAGGATCGGATAGGTGGACATGGCCAGCGCGCTCGCCGCCGAGACCGCGACCAGCACGAGCGTCAACTGTGCCTGGTTCACCCGCTTTTCGCCGAGCACGCTCGACAGCGCCAGCGCCGCCGACGCCCCGCAGATCGCGACCGAGCCCCCGGCCAGCGTGCCGAATGCCGCGCCGAGGCCGAGCGCTCGCGAGACCAGCGTCCCCACCGTCATCACGGCGACGATCATCACGGCGATCGCAACGAAGCTCGGCCAGCCGAGCGCCGCGATTTCCCAGATCGTCACTTGGAGCCCAACCAGCACGATGCCCCAACGCAGCAGCGTCTTGGACGCGAAGCCGAGTCCCGCGTGCAGCCGCGCATCGGCATTCAGGAAGTTGAACGCGAGTCCGATCAGCAGGCCCATCAGCATCAGCGGCGCATGATAATGATCGCCGAGCCAAGCCGCAGCGAGCGCCGCGATGCCAGTGATGCCCAGGCCGGGAAGATAGGTAAGGAGCTGCGGCCGCGCACGTTTCGTGGCCGATGTCGCGTCCACTTCCAGCAGGTCGCCGAACAGGTCGGCCGCCGCAGGCGTGGGACGGTTGCGGTAGATCGGGTCGAGCTCCCCCATAGGCGCCTATTGGCCCAGATCGTCGGGGCGGGAAAGCACCTCGTGCTGGCCGAAGGCTTCGCCCGCTGGCGGGGGTGTCTGTCGGATCCAGCGGCTGGCGATCAGCTTGACGCCTTCCGTCACGGGCGCACCGGCGTGGAGCGATGTGCGGTCCGGTCGTCCATCGGAATCGATATTACGGAACAGGAAGGCGTCGCCGCGCCGGCCGCGCAGACGGATTTCCGAGTCCGGAAAGACCGTCTCGCCGCCCTCATATCCCTCATTCAAGGTCACGAGCATGGTCCAGGCGCGCTGGTTGTCGAGGCCGGGCACCGCATCCAGATGCGGACGGTATTGCTGGCCGGGCCCATAGCGCAGCACTTGCAGCGACTCGCCCTGCGCCACGTCGGTGCCGCTTGCCGCTGCGATCCGCCGGTTGAGCGCGTGCACGGCCGGCCATTCGAACACGGCGGGAAAGGCGGCGACGGTTGCGTCACGAAATGGGTGGCTGACGAAGCGCCCGGCGCGCTCGTCGAACGCCAGCGCGGGCTTGAAGCGCGGCTCGGCCAGGTCGCAGAGAAACTGCGCCTCGTCTGGGGTGAAGAATGCGGGAAAGCGCCGGATCAGCGGGGCCTCGCTCACGGGCTCGGCGAGCGCCGGCTCGAGGGGGGCGCCCTGGCTGTCGACGCGCATCTTGCCGATCAGATCGAGCTGCCTGCCCGCAGCGGGATCGCGTTCGCGCCACCGTTGCAACAGCGCCAGTGCTTCGCTCCACTCCGGGATGCCGCCCAGGCCGAGCACCATTAACGCCGACAGCGTGCGGGCCGCCGCGACCAGGCCCCGGGCTTCGGCTTGGGCGACGTGCCGCCGCGCTTCGACCAGATCGCGCGGCAAATGCCGGCCCTCCAGCCGCCATAATCCCAATGCGTAGGAGGCTTCGGCGTCGCCCTCGCCTGCGGCTTGCCCCAGCAATGCGGCCCCCTCGGCCTGCCGATCTTCCGCCGCAAGTCGCAGGGCTTGAGAGACGAGAGCGCTGGCCATGCCGCCCTATCGCAGCGTTCATCAAAGCTGACCAGAGAGGCCGGGAACAGCCCGCCGATCCCATCGTTCTGCCTTCGTCACGAACGCGCGAGGGCGGATTTGAAGCGAAGCGGGCAGGATCAGACCGGCGCACCGGCGCCCGCGGCGGTTCCCTCGGTCCAGGCGCCCGCGCCCATGAACCTCGTGCCGCTCGCGACCGCGGTGGTCGTGGTCGGCGCACTTTATTTCGCCAAGGCCGTGCTGGTGCCGATCGTGCTCGCGGTGCTGCTCGCCTTTGTGCTGGCGCCTCTGGTTGGACTGTTCCGACGGCTGCGGTTCGGCCGGACCCTGTCCGTGATCGTATCCGTCTTGATCGCGCTTGGCGTGCTCGGGCTGACGGGGGCGATCATCGGTCAACAGGTCGCGACGCTTGCCCCCGATGTTCCGGACTACGCCGCAACGATCCAGAGCAAGGTCAGCACGCTCGGCGAAACGAGCGTCGGCAAGTTTTCCGATTCGGTGAGCCGACTCGCGCGCCGGTTCGAGGCGCCGCCCTCGACTCGCCCGGCGCCGCGCCTTTCGCGACGGGCGGCCCAGCCGATCCCGGTCGAGGTGCACCAGCCGCCGGAGAGCGCCTGGCAAGTCGCGCGCAGGCTGCTTGCCCCGGTGTTGGGACCGTTCGAGACGTTCATCATCGTGCTGGTGGTTGCGATCTTCGTTCTGATGCAGCGCGAGGATCTGCGCGACCGGGTGATCCGTCTGTTCGGATCGTCCGATCTTCATCGCACCACCCAGGCGATCGACGAGGCGGCGGGGCGATTGTCGCGCTATTTCCTCACGCAGTTGCTGTTGAACTCGCTCTTCGGTGGCGTGATCGCGCTCGGCCTTTACTGGATCGGCATTCCCTCGCCGCTGCTCTGGGGACTGCTCGCCGGGATCATGCGGTTCGTGCCCTATGTCGGCGCATTCCTGGCGGCGATCCCGCCGCTGCTGCTGGCTATCGGCGCCGAGCCGGGCTGGACCTTTGCGATCCTGACCGGGCTGCTGTTCCTCGGCGCAGAGCCGATCATGGGCTATGTCATCGAGCCTTTGGTCTATGGCCACTCGACCGGCCTCTCGCCGCTGGCCGTCATCGTCGCCGCGATCTTCTGGACCTGGCTGTGGGGGCCGATCGGGCTGCTGCTGTCGACGCCGATGACGCTCTGTCTGGTGGTGCTTGGCCGGCACGTCCCGCAGCTCGAGTTCATCGACGTGCTGTTCGGCGACCGGCCCGCGCTCACGCCCGTCGAAAGCTTCTACCAGCGGATGCTGGCCGGCGATGCCGACGAGGTTCACGATCAGGCCGAGCTGCTGCTCAAGGAGCGGCCGCTGTCCGCCTATTACGACGAGGTCGTGGTCGGCGGCCTGCGGCTGGCGCTTGCGGATCGCCGACGAGGCGCCCTCACCCGCTCCGGGCTGGAAGGGATCATCGAAACGACGCGCGAACTGATCGACAGCCTGGCCGATCACGAAGACGTCGAGCCCGAAGACGAGGAGGAACCGGCCGAGCCCGCATCTCCCTCACTGGCCGAAAAGGCGCTGCCCGACCCGCCGCCGCCAGCCCCCGCCGCGCGCACGGGGCTGTCCGTTCTGTGCCTCGCCGGCAATGGTCCGGCCGACGCCGCAGTTGCGGAAATGCTCGCCCAGTTGCTCGCCAAGCACGGGCAGCGCCCGTCATTGGGCGATGCCGACACTCCGGACGTGGTCTGCCTGATCGGCGCCGAATACCGCGCCGCCTCGCCGCGCTGGCGGGCGATGGAAGCCGACGCCCGCCGCCGCTGGCCCGAGGCCCGCATCGTGCGCGGCCTGCTCCGCCCCGGCAGAGCGGCTAACGGCGAAGCGAGCGGGACTCTCCGCGACCTGGTCGAGGCTGCAGCGGCCGGTTAACCCGATCTTAGCCGTTGTTGTTCACCATCGCGCCGCCCGATTTCGAGGAACCGGCGATGCGATATGTAGGCGAACATTTCCGCGACCAGCGCGTGCAGCTCGACGGCAACGAGTTCGAATCCTGCCGCTTCACCAATGTGCTGTTCGACTATTCCGGCGGCCCGGTCAGCCTGTGCGGATGCTCTTTCGACGGCTTCGGCTGGCAGCTGGGCGGCGATCTCGGACGCGGCCTTTCGATGCTGGGCGCGCTTTACGAAACGAAACAGGGCGCCGGCATGGCGCTCATCGCCAATTCCATGTTCCCGAAACAGCAGCAGCCCGCAGGCCCTGCCCCTCTACATCCTTCGCTTGTAAAGCTGTTCGAGGCCGAGTCGCGCGAGGAAACCGAAGCCAATGCCGCCGAAACGGCGGATACCGTCGACTATGGCCGGTTGCACGCGGCCATCCGGCGCACGCCGAAATTCGGCGCCGCCAGAGGCTATTGCTGAGCGATTACGCGTTCCCGGTCTGCGGGTAGATCAATGCCCTGAGACCGTTGCGCTTGAAGGGCGCCCATTCGCCTTCGGGCTGCGCCAGCCGGTCGGCGACGGCGTAGAGCACCGACGCATTGACGCCCAGGCCGCAATGGCTGCCATAAACCTCGATATTGTCGGTCGCCGCATCCGCGGGCTCGCAGCAATTCTGCCAGGCGACGATGCCGTCCGCCTTGGTGTAGATCGCAGTCGACGGCACCGGCGGCGGCGCCGAGCTCTCTTTCAGCTGCGACTGCGTGTCCGCATCGTCGATGCGCTGGCCGGTCAGCGCCTCATAAGCGCCGAGCACATTGGTCGCCCACGGATTCCCGGTGAAGGGCGAACCCAGCGAGATAAGCTGCCGCACCTTGTCCGGCCGCCGGCGCGCGACCTGACGCGCCATCACGCCGCCCAGCGACCAGCCGATGATCGACACCTTGCGGCCAGTCTCCTCGTAAATCGCGTCCAGCCGCTCGATCAGCTTCTCGCCCTGACGGCCGATCGCCTTGGGCCCGAGATTGCGGCCCAACTCCCAACCGAACGGCGTGTAGCCGAGCAGCTCCAGATAGCGGCGGATCAGCGTGGTGGAGGCATCCGTCGTCACGAACCCCGGCAGCACCAGCACGGGATGGCCGTCGCCGCGCGGCGCGCTTAACAGCAACGGCGCGAACCAGGGCAGCGCGCCAAGTTCTCCGAGCGCGCGCGGCAACTCCGACAGGGCCAGAATTTTTGAGGGCGCAGGAATACGCCCCTCACCATAAGTAGCAGTCAAATCAACGCCTTTCCGTTTTCGTAAGCCGCCCAACGCTTGTAACCGCGTATCTTTCCGGCGCTTACGCCCCTCCCAAACCGAAAGCCTCGTGCTGCGCGGCGGACCGCGCGACATCCAGACTGAGTATCACAAGATCATGGACCGATCCTTGCCGGTCCATCACATGATCGCGGAGCATCGCTTCCCCCCGGAAACCATGTTCCTCGAACAACTGGATTGCGCCACGCTGGTCGGGCGTCATTTGCGCGATGAGCTTCCTGAGCTCGCGCGCTTCCGCAGCCTTGAACATTTCCGCGAGCAGACGGCGCCCGACGCCCTGCCCGCGCAACTGCGGAGAGACCAGCAACCGCACCTCACCGACATGCGCCGACCAGCCCAGCGGCTCACGCACCAGCGCACAGGTCCCGACAATTACATCGCCGTCCTCGGCGAGAAAGCTGTCGATGAAGCCGTTCTCCACCGCTTCCTGCCAGGCCTCGACGACCTTTCGGTGCTTCAGGTCGCGGCTGAGGAACAGCAGGTCGTGCTCCGGCAGCGAGCGCGAGAAACTGAGCATCGCGTCGAGGTCGTCGCTCCTGAAGCGCCGGATCGTAACGGGCAGATCGGTCACAACGAACGCTCCTGCAGCCAGTCATCGAGCCGGGGCCACAGCCGCCGGATCGCATTGCCGCCGGCAACCAGGCTGACATGCCCGCCTTTCAGCACCACTTCCTCCTTGTCGGTCGAGCCGACCATGTCGATCAGCGGCGCGGAAGCCGCCCGCGGCACGATATGGTCATGCTCCGCGACGACGTGGAGGAAGGGTGCGGCGATGTTTTTCAGGTCCACGGACTTGCCGCCCACCTCCATCGTGCCTTGGTAAAGCCGGTTATCCCACATCAGCATCTTTGTCGTCTGCCGGAAATATTCGCCGGCCAGCGGCAGCATGTCGGTCGCCCAGCGGTCGAACATGCGGTGGCTCTTCACGAACTCGTCGTTCCACATATTGTCGTAGAGCCGGATCTGGCCGGCGATGCGCTGCGCCGGGCGTAGCATGTCGAACGACGTGTAGAGCATGTCCGCGGGGCATTGGCCGAAGGTGTCGACCAGCCGGTCGACGTCGAAGAACCGCCGGTCGGCCCAGGCCTGGAACATCTCCATCGCCTTGAAGTCGACCGGCGTCGTGAACGTGACGAGGTTCTTCATCGGCCCATCGGGATGAAGCGCCGCCCACAGCACCGACAGCACGCCGCCGAAGCAATAGCCGACGAGCGTGAAATCAGGCTCGCCGGTTTCCTCGGCGATCCGCTCGATCGCGGACGGGATGAAATCCAGCACGTAATCTTCGAGAGAAAGATTGCGCTCATCCGGCCGCGGCGGCGACCAGTCGAGCATGAACACGTCGTAGCCGCGCTTCAGCAGGAACTCGACCAGGCTCTGCCCCGGCACCATGTCGAAGATATAGCCGCGATTGGTTGTCGCCATCACCAGCAGCAGCGGCACGCGATAGACTTCGTCCGTCTGCGCCCGATAGCGATAAAGGTTCATCGTGCCGCGCTGGATCAGCACGTCCTTGGGGCTGGCGCCGAGCACCGGCGCCGGCGAGGCGAAGTAGCTCAATCCCTTGATGTTGCGCTGAAGGGCGCGATCGAAGGCAATACGCGCCTGCTCGACGAGACCGGGCGCGTCCGCTTCGCTCATCCGTTCTTCTTGGGCGGTTTCTTGGTCCGGGCAGGCTGCGGCGCAGCGGGCTGGGCGGGAACCCCATCGCCCGCGAGACGGATCAATAGCGTCTCGATCCGACCCAATCGTTCCTCCACCGCACGCATCCGATCGGCCAAGCCGATAATCTCCTCCCGGTTCGGCATGTTGGCGGCCTCGAGCGCGCGGCTCATCGCTTCCTTCGCGGCTTCCTTGGCGCGGAGGCCGGCAGAGGTGGCGCCGTGCATCGTCCGCGCGAACTCGCCCGACTTCACCATTTCAGAGCCGAACTGGTTCGCGATGCTCTCCCACTGGCCGAGCATCTCGCGAAAGAAGGCGCCGGGATCGGGCGTCGACATGGCGCGATCATCAGGGCGGAACCGGGCGACGTCAAGCCTGCGCCGGTTATGCGACGATCGCGAGCGCGAACCCGTCCCATTTCTTCGCACCCACGGTTTGGACAGCGGTGGCGCTGAGCCGGGGTTCGGCCGCCAGCGCTTCGAACAATGCCCGGACGCCATGCACGCGCGGATCGGCATGATCGGGATCGATCACGCCGCCTTCGCGCACGACATTGTCGAACACCAGCATCGTGCCCGGACGCGAAAGCTGGAGGGCGGCACGGAGATAGGCGGGATAGCCTTCCTTGTCCGCGTCTACGAAGATGAAGTCGAACGGCTCCTCCTTGTTCGCGATCATCTGCTGCAGCGTGTCGTTTGCGGCGCCGACCCGCACCTCGACCCTGTCGCTCAAGCCGGCGCGGGCGATGTTGCCGCGTGCGACATCGGCATGGCGCGGCTCCAGTTCCAGCGTCACGAGACGCCCATCCGCCGGCAGTGCCCGCGCCAGCCAGATCGTCGAATAGCCGCCGAGCGTGCCGATCTCGAGGATGCGCCGCGCGCCCATGCCGCGAGCGAGCAGATGGAGCATCTTGCCCTGCACCGGCGAGACGTCGATCGCAGGGAGGCCGCCGGCTGCGTTCGCCGCCAGCGCCGCGTCGAGCACGGAATCGTCGCCCAGCAGCCGCTCCGCGATATAATCGTCGACAGCGCGCCAATCGTCCGCCTGCATCCTATTCTCCCGTGAAGCGGAGCGCATGGCGCTCGACGAATGTCCGCAGGCCGTCCGCATCGCATCCGGCCAGTGCGACATAGCCGTCCGGCCGGATCAGATAAGCGGCATCGAGCGCCAGCCCAGCCTTTTCGGCGGCCCCGCTCCAGCCGAACGCATGCAGCGGCAAACCGAGCTCGCCGGCGGCAGCCGTCAGATCAGGCCGGGGCTCGCCATAGACGTGCAACTGCCAGTCGAGGCTGCGGAGCGGATCGAAGTTGTGGCTGTCGGCAACCCAGGGCAGCCGGTCGCCGCCCGCGACCTTTCCTGCTTTGCCCCCGCTTATCGGGCTGTCCGGATAGTGGATCTCGATTTGCGAGACCAGGCGGAAGAACATCCGCCGCCCCGCGGCAAATCGCGACATCAGGGGCATCAGGCGCGGCATCGCCACGGAGCGGATGAGCTTGCCGGTCAGGCCACGCGACACGACGGCCTTGAACGCCCGATCGGTGGTCGCGACGAGCTGCCGGGCGAACGGCATGCGCTCCGCTTCGTAACTGTCGAGCAGTTCCGGTGCGGCGCGGCCGTGCAGCACATGGGCGAGCTTCCAGCCGAGGTTCACCGCGTCGCCGACCCCGGTGTTCATGCCCTGCCCGCCCGCCGGACTGTGCACATGGCCGGCATCGCCAAGCAGGAAGCAGCGGCCGACCCGGAAATGCGAGGCGACCCGGTGGTGCACGCGGTAGGTCGAGAACCAATTGAGAGAGGCGACCCGCACGCCGAGCAGCGGCTCGGCGGTCGGGCGCACGTCCTCGAACGTCACCGGGCTTCCGTCGGCATGTTCGGGCGCGATGCCGATCAACCGCTCCATCGCGCCTTTGCGCGCCGGCATGCGGAGCGCGAAATTGTCCGGCCCGAGCGCGGCATGGAGGTCCCCGCTTTGCCCTTCGGCCAGCTTCACATCGGCGACGTAATAGAGATTCTCGTAAGTCCCGCCCGGGAAACCGACCGCCAGCATTTCGCGCACCCGGCTGTGCACGCCGTCGCATCCGCAGACATAGGAGAAACGCGCCTGCTCCTCGCGTCCACCATGATCGATCGTGGCCGTCACACCGTCGGCATCGTGCACAAACGACTTGAGCGTGGTTTGCCACTCGATCTCGACACCGAGTTCGCGCAGCCGATCGACCAGAAAGCGTTCATGCTCGTCCTGGGGAAAGTCGAGCACGAACGGGAATGGGCTCAACCCCGCGCCGATGTTGCTGAACCGGATGGTCGCGAGTTCGCGCCCCAGCCGACGGAAGTGGAGCGTCTCAATGCGATTGCCGGCCGCAACCACCGCATCGGCGAAACCGAACTGCGCGTAGAACTCCAACGTCCGCGCGTGCATCGCCAGCGCTCGCGACGCCTCGCCCGGCCCGTCATGCTGGTCGATGATCCGGAAGGCGGCGCCGCGCCTCGCGAGACTAAGCGCCAGCACCAGGCCGGTCGGCCCGGCGCCGACGATCAGAATGGGTGGCGTGTCGACCATGCAAGGCTCCGCGCGGTTCGGCCGACCTTAGGTCATCCGAGCCGCGCTGCCCATGCAGGATCAGGCGTCGACCAGCGTCTTCTGCGTCGAAGCCTGATGGATTTCGTCGATGGCATCGCCGAGCGAGCCGTTGAACTCGTCGTCGCTCATCTGGTGGCGCAGGTCTTCAAGCAGCGCGCGGCTGAAGCTCGCGATCATGCCGCGGTTCTTGGCCAGCTCGGCGCAGGCCTCGGGACGTGCATAGCCGCCCGAGAGTGCCACGACGCGGAGCACGCGCGGATGATCGACCAACGCGTCGAAAAGGCCGGGCTTGGCCGGGATCGACAGCTTCAGCATCACCTTGTCGCTGCCCGGCATCGCGTCCAGCGCCTTGGTGAGCTCTTCGAGGAGGATCTGGTCGGCCTCGGCGCGCTCGGCGCTCTTGATGTTCACTTCCGGTTCGATGATCGGCACCAACCCGTGCGACAGCACCTGCTGCGCCACCGCGAACTGCTGTTTGACGATTGCCGCGATGCCTTCGCGGTTGGCGAGGTTGACGACCGAGCGCTCCTTGGTGCCGAACACGCCCAGCGCCTTCGCCCGCGACAGCAGCGCATCCAGCTCCGGCATCGGCTTCATCAGCTGCACGCCGTTCGCTTCGGCCTCAAGGCCCTTGTCGATCTTGATGAAGGGCACGACACCCTTTTCGATCAGCGCCTGCGGGACAGGCTTGCCGTCCACCTGCCCGTCCATCGTCCGCTCGAACAGGATCGCGCCGATGACTTTCTGCCCGTTGAAGCAGGGCGAGGTGATGATCCGGCTGCGCATCGCGTGGATCAGGCCGAACATTTCCTCGTCCGACGACCAGGTGCCTTCCTCGATCCCGTACCCCTTCAACGCCTTCGGCGTCGAGCCTCCGCTCTGGTCGAGCGCGGCGATAAACCCATTTCCTTCGGCAATCTTGGCAGTCATGTCGGAGGCGTTCATGAGAATCCCTGATGTGTTTGGTGAGCTGTCGCAGCGCCTAGCTTGAGGCGCGCAGAATCTCAACGGCGCGTCAAAGGTCGAGCCACAGCCGCAGCGCTCTGTCCACCTGGGCCATCTCGTCCATGCTGAGTTGCCCGAACAGTCTACGGATTCGCGCCCGCCCGATCGAAACGACCTTGTCGACCATCACGAAAGAAAGCTGATCGAGCCCGTTGGTGTCGTTGGCGACAAGGGGCACGCGCGCAATGTGGCTCGGCATGGCATTACTGGTCAGGCCGCACAAAGTGACCGATGGAGCATCAGCCAGCGTCGAATCTCGCTGTACAACCACCCCGGGACGAAGCTTGCCGGTAAATTCTCCTCGCTCGCCGTAATAGACTACGCTGCCGCGCCGCAGCTCAATCATCGAGATCGCTCTCGGTATAGTCCTCTTCCCGATCGTGTTGGGCGAGTATCTGGGCCGCGCGGCGCATCTGCGCGTCGATCGATTCGCGCTCCAATCGCTCCAGAATCCATTCGCGCGCGACGACGCTCTTGCCGCGCCCCAAGGCGCGGGCGTGCCGCGCAAGTTCCTTTTCCGCTTCAGGCGAGAGTCTGATTCCAAGCACGGGCGCCTCCGTTTAACACGTTAAACATAGACGCAATCGGTTAAGTTCTCAAGCTTCCAACGCAGCCACGCCCGGCAGTTCCTTGCCTTCCATCCATTCGAGGAACGCGCCGCCGGCGGTCGAGACGAAGGTGAAGTCGTCGGAGACCCCGGCCTGATTGAGCGCGGCCACGGTGTCGCCGCCGCCGGCGACCGAGACCAGCGAGCCTTCGCGGGTGAGCGCGGCGGCGGTGCGGGCGAGGCTGACGGTCGCGGTGTCGAACGGCGGCGTCTCGAATGCACCGAGCGGCCCGTTCCAGACCAGCGTGCGGCAGGTCTTCAGCACGTCGGCCAGCGCCTCGGTCGCGGCGGGGCCGATATCGAGGATCATCTCGTCCGCGCCGACTTCGTGGACGTTGACGGTGCGCATCGGCGGGTTCGGCCTGAATTCCTTCGCCACCACCACGTCATAGGGCAGATGTACGGTGCAGTTCGCCTTGTCGGCGGCGTCGAGAATCTGCTCGGCCGTGCCGGTCAGGTCGTGCTCGCACAACGACTTGCCGACATTGACGCCGCGCGCAGCGAGGAAAGTGTTGGCCATGCCGCCGCCGATGATCAGGTGATCCACCTTGGCGA
Organism: Sphingomonas tabacisoli; assembly: GCF_042678385.1. Lineage (NCBI taxonomy): Bacteria > Pseudomonadati > Pseudomonadota > Alphaproteobacteria > Sphingomonadales > Sphingomonadaceae > Sphingomonas > Sphingomonas tabacisoli. Next base: position 1,518,140 of record NZ_JBHUDY010000001.1, on the reverse strand, counting down.
CGAGGTGCTTCAGCACGTCGAGCTTGGTGGACACCTTCGCGCCGCCGACGACGGCCGCAACCGGATGCTCGGGACTGCCGAGCGCCTTTTCCAGCGCGCGCAGCTCCGCTTCCATCTGGCGGCCGGCATAGGCAGGCAATCTGTGCGCCAACCCTTCCGTCGAAGCATGGGCGCGGTGCGCAGCGGAGAAGGCGTCGTTGACGTAGAGATCGCCCAGCCGAGCCATTGCATCGACCAGCGCCGGGTCGTTCTTCTCCTCGCCGGCATGGAAACGGGTGTTCTCCAGCACGGCGATGTCGCCGGGCTTCAGGTCCGCAACCGCGCGCTCGGCTCCTTCGCCCTGGCAATCGGGTACGAACTGCACGGGCCGACCGAGGAGGTCCGACAGCGGCTTGGTCACCAGCGCCAGCGACATTTCCGGATTGGGCTGGCCTTTGGGCCGTCCGAAATGGGCGAGGACGAGAAGGATCGCGCCCTTGTCCGACAGTTCCGCGATGGTCGGCACCGCGGCGCGCAGCCGCGTGTCGTCCGTAACCTTGGCTTCCTGGGTGGGCACGTTCAGGTCCTCGCGGACCAGCACGCGCTTGCCCTGCACATTCCCCATATCGTCGAGCGTCTTGAACGTCATTCCTCACCTTCGATTGAAACGGGGTCGCCGACCCGGATATCGCCGCCCTGAAGCACCCGCGCCAACGCACCGCCGCGCCAGTCGTGCATCAATACGGCCTTCAGCCCCGGCACGATCGCATCCATGCGGCTGCATGGATCGCATTCACAGGTAATTTCCAACCGCACGTCGCTGCCGATCCGCACCACGGCGCCGGGCCGTTGCGGCAGGTCGACGCCATCGACCAGCAAGTTGGCGCGCCGTTCCTGCCATTCGACGACCGTGCCCAATTCTTCGATCGCGGCGAGCCAGTCGCCCGCTTCGATCAGGGAGACCTGCCTTTTGTCCTTGCCGCCGGGCCGGATCGCGCCGCGAAAATCGCGCTGCAGCCCTCCTTCGCGGGAGATGTGGACATGGTCCAGCACCTCCATCGGCGCGCGCGGGAACGCGTGCCGCGCTATTCCGCGAAGGACGCCCGCCGTCAGCCGAGCCTCGCCATGACCGAGGCCGTGTCGACCATGCGGTTCGAGAAGCCCCATTCATTGTCGTACCAGGAGACGACGCGGACCAGCTTGCCGTCGATCACGGCAGTCTCCAGGCTGTCGACGGTCGACGAAGCCGGCGAGTGCATCAGGTCGATCGAGACGAGCGGCTCGTCCGTGTAATCGAGGATGCCCGCCAGACGGCCGCTGTCCGCCGCTGCCTTCAGCAGCGCGTTGACCTCGTCCTTGGTCGTGTCGCGCTTCGGCGTGAAGGTCAGGTCGACCAGGCTCACGTCCGGCACCGGCACGCGGATAGCCGAGCCGTCGAGCTTGCCTTTCAGTTCGGGCAGCACCTCGCCCACCGCCCGCGCCGCGCCGGTGGTCGTCGGGATGATCGACATCGCGGCGGCCCGCGCACGGCGCAGGTCGGAATGGATCTGGTCGAGGATCTTCTGATCATTGGTGTAGGCGTGAACGGTGGTCATCAGCCCGCGCTCGATGCCGATCGTGTCGTTCAGCACCTTGGCGACCGGCGCCAGGCAGTTGGTGGTGCACGACGCGTTGGAGACGATCTTGTGCTCGGCGGTCAGCTTGTCGTCGTTGACGCCGAACACGACGGTCAGGTCGACATTCTTGCCTGGTGCCGAGATCAGCACCTTCTTCGCGCCGGCGGCGATGTGCTTCTCGGCGCTCGCCCGGTCGGTGAAGAAGCCGGTGCATTCCAGCACAAGGTCGACGCCCAGCTCGCCGTGGATCAGGTTGGCCGGATCCTTCTCGGCCGTCACCCGGATGTGCTTGCCGTCGATCACCAGGTCGTTGCCCTCGGCATGGACCTCGCCCGGATATTTGCCGTGGACCGAGTCGCGCTTGAACAGCCAGGCGTTGGACTTGGCGTCCGCCAGGTCGTTGATCGTGACCAGCTCCAGCCCCGAGTCCTTGCGCTCCAGCATGGCGCGCGCGACGAGGCGGCCGATGCGGCCAAATCCGTTGATGGCGACTTTGGTCATTTTTGCTCCTTAGTTCTTCAGCGCCGCAAGGATCTTGGGCGCGATCGCGTCGGGGGTGATCTCGAAATGCTTGTAGAGATCGGGGGCAGGCGCGGAGGCGCCGAACCGGTCGAGGCCGATGTTGAGGCCGTCGGGCCCGGTATAGCGTTCCCAGCCGAGTGTGGTGCCCGCCTCGATCGAGACCTTGAGCGCGTCCGCCGGCAGCACATCGGCGCGGTAGGCGGCCGGCTGCGCGTCGAAACGCTCCCAGCTCGGCATCGAGACCAGGTCGGCCCCTATGCCTTGTGCTTCCAACAGGTCGCGGACGCCGGCGGCGACCTCGACTTCCGAGCCAGTGGCGATCAGCACCACCTTGCGCGGCGCGGTCGCGGCGCGGAGCCGATAGGCGCCCTTGGCCGAGCGGTTCTCCGCGGCCTCGTCGCGAAGCTGCGGCAGGTTCTGGCGCGAGAGCGCGAGCACGGCCGGCCGATCCGCATTCTCCAGCGCCAGCGCCCAGCATTCCGCGGTTTCGATCGTGTCGCACGGCCGGAACACGTCGAGGTTCGGGATCAGCCGCAGCGACGTCAGATGCTCGACCGGCTGGTGGGTCGGGCCATCCTCGCCCAGCCCGATCGAATCGTGCGTCATCACATAGACGACGCGCGCGCCTTGCAGTGCGGACATCCGGATCGCGTTGCGGCAATAATCGGAGAAGACGAGGAAGGTGCCGCCATAAGGCACCACGCCGCCATGCAGCGCCATGCCGTTCATCGCGGCGGCCATGCCGAATTCGCGGATACCGTAATAGACGTAGCGGCCGGAATAATCGTCCGCAGTCAAAGGCTTCTGCGCCTTTGTTTTGGTGTTGTTCGAACCCGTCAGGTCGGCCGAGCCGCCGATGGTCGAGGGGACGGCGGCGTTGATCGCCTCCAGCGCCATCTCGCTCGCCTTGCGGGTCGCGACCTTCTGCGGGCTGGCGAGTAGGCCGTCGACATAGGGCTTCAGCCAGTCGGACGAGACCTTGCCCGACTGTTGCGCTTCGAACTCCACCTTGCGTGCGCTGGACGCCAGCCGATCGGTCCAGGCCTTGCGATCCGCACCGCCGCGCGCGCCATAGCGCTTCCACTCGCTCGCGATGTCGTCGGGGATCATGAACGGCGGCGACGTCCAGCCGAGCGCCTCGCGCGCCGCGGCCACTTCAGCTGCGCCCAGGGCGGCGCCGTGGGTCGCGGACGTGCCCTGCTTGTTGGGCGCGCCCTTGCCGATGATCGTCCGGCACGCGACCAGCGACGGACGCGGATCGGCCAGCGCCTCGTCGAACGCACGGGCGATGTCGGCCGGATCGTGCCCGTCGCAGCGCGTGACGTGCCAGCCCGAAGCCGCATAGCGCGCCGGAATGTCCTCGCTCGTTGAAAGCGAGGTGGCGCCGTCGATGGTGATGCGGTTATCGTCCCACAGCACGATCATCCGCCCAAGCTGCAGATGCCCCGCTAGGCCGACCGCTTCGTGGTTGATGCCTTCCATCAGACACCCGTCGCCGGCGATCACCCAGGTGCGGTGATCGACGAGGTCGTCGCCATAGGCCGCGTTCAAATGCCGCTCGGCGATGGCCATGCCAGAAGCCATCGCAAAGCCCTGCCCCAACGGGCCGGTCGTGCACTCGACACCCGGCAGCTCGAAATTCTCCGGATGCCCCGCGCAAGGGGACCCGAGCTGGCGAAAGCGCTTGATGTCGTCGATCGTCGGCCGCGCATAGCCGGTCAGGTACAGCAGCGCGTAGATCAGCATCGATCCGTGCCCCGCGGACAGCACGAAACGGTCGCGGTCCGGCCATTTGGGGTCGGCGGGATCGAACTTCAGATATTTGGTGAACAGCACCGTCGCGACGTCGGCCATGCCCATCGGCATGCCTGGATGGCCGGAGTTGGCCGCCTCCACCGCATCCATCGCCAGTGCGCGAATGGCATTGGCAAGCTGGTCGTGGCGAACGGTCATGCGCGGTCCCGGTGCTGAGGATCGGACGCTGAGTCGCGTCCGGGCGGGGGTGCTTTGCTGTCTTGGCGGCCGGAGGTCAACCGCGGCAAAGGGAGCAGCGTTTGCACTGGCGCTTAAGCGTGCTAGTTAAGATTTTGTGACAGATGAGCGACTGGCCTTTGCGATCAGACGGCTGGATCGGGCTTTGGCCCGGGTCGAGGCGGCATCGGCACGCGCCGCTGCGAAACCCGATCCGGAGCTGGCCCGGCTGATGCAGCGGCACGAGCGGCTTCGCGACCGCACGAAAGAGGCGATCGCTTCGCTCGATCGGCTGATCGGCGCCTAGTCACAGCATCGGGGCCAAGGGGGAACAATGGCCGAAGTAACGATAGAAGTCGGCGGCCGCCGCTATGATGTGACGTGCCGCGATGGCGAGGAGCCGCAGCTCCGCCGCCTGGCGATGGTGGTAGACCAAAAGGCCGAACAGGCCCGGTCTGCCGTCGGCAATGCCAATGAAAGCCGGCTGCTGCTGCTCGCCGCTCTTCTGCTGGCGGACGAAGTCCAGGATTTGCGGCAGGGCAACGTTCCGCCGCTTCCCGAAGGCACCGACGTGGCGCTTGCCGATGCGGTCGAACAATTGGCCGAACGCGTCGAGACGCTTGCCGAGCATCTTGAGACCCGCGCCTCCGCCGCCTGAGCTGCCCTGATCCGTCCATCCCGAGCGAAGTCGAGGGACGCACCGGGCGCAGAAAGTGCGTGTCTCGACTTCGCTCGAAATGGACGGATTGAACGCGATGCACGCGCCGCCTAGATTGTAGGCGACGGGTACTGCTTGGTGCGAGCCTCAGCATTATCCCTGAGCCGATTTCGGATCCTAGGGGGCTGTCCCTGGCCGGGCCCTGGCCCGATCCACATGGTCCCCACCTGACGTTTGGGCGTCAGAGGATATTCCTGGCCAACGGCCTATGCGGTCCCGTCACCTGACTTCGAAGCAAGCGCGTCCTTCCTGACGCTGGAGCGCGCAGAAGCGCGCCGCTTCCGCCTTGGTCGCGAACGGCCCGAGGCGCAGCTTGGTCACACCGCCATTGTCGACGAACGCGGGCCGGACCTCTCCCGGCATCCTCATCTGCACGCTCTGCCAGTAACGGCGGGCATTGCCCTGCTGCGCGAACGCACCGAGCTGGACAAGCCAGGCGTCGCCCACAGGCGGTGCCATCACCGCACGCCTGACAGGTGCGAGCTTCGTCTCGGCGAGCGCCATCTTGCGAACCGGTTCTTGCGCTTTTTGCGGCGGGACAGAGACGATCCGGACCGGCTCTTCCGTGGCGGACGATGGCTTGTCCATGATCGCCAACGCCTCAGCCGCAGCCGGCAGTCCGGCCGCGGCGGCGCGACGCACCCAGAATTTCGCCTGCTCTGTGTCCGCCGGCACCGCCGTGCCGCTGAAATAGAAAGTGCCGAGCGCATATTGCGCACGCGGGTCGCCCTGCTCGGCAGCCTTGCGCAGCAAGGGCAGCGCGTCCACCGGCCGGCCGCTCTGGGCCAGCACCAGTCCCAATTCCGCGCCGGCCTTGGCATGGCCCAGCTGCAGCGCCTTGGAGAACCAGCGCTCCGCCTGCTTAGCATCAGCGGGCACGCCGTCGCCAAGCTTGTAGGCTCTTCCCAGTTGGTAAGCGGCTTCGGCATCGCCCGAACCGGCGGCCTGCTCCAGCGCTGGAATTGCGCGATCCGCTGCAAAAAGAGCAGCCGGGCTCAACATCGCGAGCCCCGCGACCACCCATGCCTTTCCGATGCCCATCGCCCGCCTGCCCCCGCAGATCAGCCCGGGCGCAGTCTGCACCCGAAGCGGCGATCGGGCAATCGGTCAGATCATCGCCATGCCGCCGTTCACATGCAGCGTCTGGCCAGTGACGTAGCTCGCTTCCTTGCTCGCGAGATAGGCCACGGCCGCGCCCACGTCCGCGCCTTCGCCAAGGCGGCCGGCCGGGATGCGGCCCGTCAGCGCTTCCTTTTGCGCATCAGGCAGCGCGTCGGTCATCGGCGAGGTAATGAAGCCCGGCGCGACGCAATTCACCGTGATGTTGCGGCTCGCCAGTTCCTGACCCAGCGCTTTCGACATGGCCGTCAACGCGCCCTTCGATGCCGCATAATTCGCCTGACCCGGATTGCCGGTCGCGCCGACCACCGATGTGATCGACACGATGCGCCCGAACCGCGCCTTCATCATCGGCTTGGCCGCCGCGCGGCAGAGGCGGAATGCGGCCTCCAGGTTCACCCGGATTACCTGCTCCCACTCCTCATCCTTCATCCGCATGATGAGGTTGTCGCGAGTCACGCCGGCATTGTTGACCAGGATGTCGAGTTTGCCCCCCAGCGCCTCGACCGCCCGCGGCACCAGGCCGTCCACGGCAGCGCCATCCGACAGGTTGCACGGCAGGATCACCGGATCGCCGCCGATGCGCCCGGCGACCCCTTTCAACGCATCCTCCCGCGTTCCCGAAAGCGCCACCCGAGCGCCCTGCCCCGCCAGCGCCTCAACGATCGCCGAACCGATCCCGCCCGACGCACCGGTCACGAGAGCATTCATTCCCGAAAGATCGAACATGTCCTTACTCCTGTATTGGGTTCGCGCAGAGTCGCGGAGACGCAGAGAGGCCGTGCTCATTCACCAGCCTTCGGATATTGTCTTTGAGCATCGCTCCGCCAAAGTTGATCAGCAGCCCTACGGGTTGCCTTGTGAGGCGCAGGTAGGTGAGGAGCTGTTTCGCGTGAGCGGCATTAAGTCGCTCGACCGACTTGATTTCGACCAGCAAACGGCCGTCAACCAGCAAGTCGACCCTGAACGCGCCATCGAAGCGCATGCCGTCGAATTCTATGTCGATCGACCGCTGCCGCTCGACAGAATAGCCACGTCGCACAAGCCAAGCGGCCAACACCGTCTCATAAACGCTCTCGAGCAAGCCTGGCCCAAGCTGCTGATGCAGCCGGAAGGCTGCATCGACAACGTCCCCGCTAACCTGATCAATATCTGACAGCCCGCTCGGCATCTCTGCGTCTCCGCGTCTCTGCGCGAACCTACAAAGTCTTCGACACAGCCTCGATCTCTTCCATACTTGCAACACTCACCGCTTCGGCATCGGGCGCGATGCGTTTGATCATGGGGGCGAGCACCTTGCCGCCGAACTCGACGAGATGGTGCACACCCGCCGCCTGCATCGCGAGCACGCTTTCGCGCCAGCGGACGGTGCCGGTGACCTGCTCGACGAGCAGCCGCTTGATCTCGGCCGGATCGGCAACCGGCGCGGCGGTGACATTCGCGTAGACCGGCACCAGCGGCGCACGGAGATCGGCCTTGCCGAGCGCTTCGGCCATCGCGTCGGCGGCGGGTTGCATCAGCGGGCAGTGGAACGGCGCGGAAACCGGCAGCGGCATTGCGCGACCGCCGGCCGCTTTGACGTGCTCGGACGCGCGCTCGATTGCGGCCTTGTGGCCGGAGATCACGACCTGCCCCGGCGCATTGTCGTTGGCGACGGTGCAAACGTCACCTTGCGCCGCGTGGCCAGCGATCTCGGCGACCTGGTCGAACTCCAGCTTCAGGATCGCGGCCATCGCGCCCTGGCCGACCGGCACTGCCGCCTGCATGGCCTGGCCGCGGAGCTTCAGCAGTTTCGCGGTCGTCGACAGGTCCAGCGCCTCGGCGGCGCACAGGGCGGTGTATTCGCCGAGCGAATGGCCCGCCACGAACTCGGCCTTGTCGGCCAGCCGCACGCCACCTTCGCGCTCCAGCACGCGGAGCGTTGCGATCGCGTTCGCCATGATCGCCGGCTGGGCATTTTCGGTGAGCGTCAGCTCATCGCCCGGCCCGTCGCACATCAGCCGGAACAGGCTCTGGCCGAGGGCATCGTCGACTTCCTGGAACACCTCACGCGCGGCGCCGCTCGCGTCGGCCAGCGCCTTGCCCATGCCGACCGCCTGGCTGCCCTGCCCCGGAAAGATGAATGCGCGCATCGTTCGACCCTTTGAAAAGGAAAGGGCGCGGGTTAGGAAGCCGGGGCGTCGGATGCAAGCGGCACGATCAGCTTCAGCGCGCCGGGCCGGATCCGGTAGCGAAGCGGCGTCTCGGCAACGAAGGCCTCGCCGTCGGCGGCGACATGGAGGCCGTCTTTGCGACTATCCACCTGCGCCGAGCTGCCCGAGAGGACGACGAAATCATTCTCATCCAAACGGCCGAGCAAGGCCTGCGTCATGGCTTTTGCGAGTTTCAGCCGCGACCGCGCCTTGATCGCATACAGATAGAGCTTGCCTTCATCGAGCGCGGCTCGCTTGCCAAGCCCGAACAAGCCCGTCTCGTAGCGATTGTTGCCCACGAACAGGATGGGCGTCTCGATATGCTCGGTCTCGCCCTCGACCGAAATCCGCAGCCGCCACTTCGACAAGCGCCACAGTGCCCGGCCGGCCGCGCGCGCCATGGCTGGCCATTTGCCGCGGCCGAGATATTCCTGCTGCCGCTCCCGGTCGCGCACCATCAGCGGATAGAGCCCGACGGAGCTGTTGTTGACGAACACGCGGCCGTTCACCTCGGCGAGATCGACGGCGCGGGCATGCCCCGCCGCGATCACCTTCACGGCCTCGTCCAGCTCCGCCGGAAGCCCGGCGTCCTTCGCGAAATGGTTGAGCGTCCCGAACGGCAATATGCCCATTGGCAAGTCGCTCCCGGCCAGCAGCGCCGCGACCGATCCCACCGTTCCGTCGCCGCCGCCGACGACCAAGGCGTCTATGCCACCGCGCTTCGCCAGAGCCTCGGCGCGGTCGCGGAGCGCATCGGGCTCCAACGCCTCGACACTCGCATTGACCCCCGCCGCGCGGAACGCCGCTTCGGTCTCTTCGATCAGCTCCGGCCGGCGCTGCAGCGTGCCGCCGGCACGATTGAGAAGGACCGCGACTTTCAAACGGGCTGGACGGCCGGCCGCCGGCTCCAGCCCGGCGCAGGCGCGCGGGGCAGCCGCGCCTCGGGGATCAGCCGCCTCAGCTTCCGCGCGAAGCTGCGCAGGCAGACCTCGCTCTCGCCGAGCGGCCCTGCAACATAGCTGGGTGACGTCATGCCCGCCTGAACGCGCGCGATCAGCTTGGTATCCTCGGCATTGACCTGCCGGTTGATCCGCCAGTTGAGATACCGCGCCGCCCGCATCTCGCGCCGGTCGTCGGGCAACGCGTAGCTGATCTCGCGGATCACCGTTGTCGTCGCGGAGGTCGGCAGGAACTGCATGAAGTCGATCTGGTCGGGATAGATGTCGAACGCCACGTTCGGCCACAGCTTGTAATACAGCCACAGCCGCTGCTGCGCGTCGGGCAGGTGCGGCACCCGCGGCAGGAGCTTCTGGTACGCCCGTTCGCTCGGATTGGCGGACTCCCGCTCGATCAGCTCGCCGGACATGCGGTCGACATGCTCCCGCGCCTCGATCGCGTAGCTCCGCCCAAACAGCCGCGTCAGCCCGGGATGGCCGACCGGAATATGCAGCCCGTCCGAATAATTGTCCGCGATCGTCTTCCAGTTTAGCGCGCGCGGGCGAAGCGTCACCCGTCCGATCGCCTGCATCTCCTCGAAACGGTAGGGTGCAATCTCGTGCTCGTACGGCGCCATCATCTCGGCGACCGAGGGCGCGCCCGGCTCCAGCTTCACGAACACGAAGCCGCGCCAGATCTCCATCGCGATCGGCACGAGGCCCAGCTTCGACTGGTCCAGCCCCGGATATTCCGACTTCATCGGCACGCCGGTCAGCCGCCCGTCGAGATCGTAGGTCCAGGCGTGATAGGGGCAGACCAATTTCTTCGCGCAGCCGCCGGTGCCGTCGGTCAGCCGCGAGCCCCGATGCCGGCAGACGTTCGAGAAGGCGCGCACTTCGCCATCGTCGCCGCGCACCACGATCACGCTTTCGCCCAGATAGTCGAAGCTGCGCCATTCGCCCGGCCGCGCCAGCTCGTTGACATGGCACACCACCTGCGGCGCCGCGCGCAGAAACCGCGCGACTTCCGCCTCGAAGAATTCGGAATCGTGATACAGCCAGCCCGGCAGCGACAGATGGTCGTCGGGATCGGCATCGATGACGAAGCGAGGCGCGGTGCTCATGGGCCTGACCTAGCCCTCCCATGATGAGAGGTCGAGTCACGCCAGGCCGCTTCGCATGCGCGCCAAATCGCGCCCGCCGCCTTGTTTCCTTCTTCTGCCACCGGCGCGGGAATGCTATACCGACTCGCGAGGGACGTGACGGCCCTGGCCCCACTCCCCACCGGCCTTGCGTTCGAGCCTGATTTCGTGCATTGGCCGTCACGTCGGGGTGGGAAGCCTGTCTTCCCGCCCCGCTTGCTTTGAGACGACAGCCGGAGGGGCGTCCGCACGGGGCGGCGTCAGCGATCGGCCAACATTGAAGGACTGACATGGCTCTTTACGAGCATGTGTTCCTTGCGCGCCAGGATCTGGCGCAGGCGCAAGTGGACGCACTGGCGGAAGCCGCCACCAAGATCATCGAAGACAATCAGGGCAAGGTCGTGAAGACCGAGACCTGGGGTCTTCGCAACCTCGCCTACCGCATCGCGAAGAACCGCAAGGCGCATTACGTGATGCTCGACATCGATGCGCCCGCCGGCGCCGTCGCCGAGCTGGAGCGCCAGACGTCGATCAACGAAGACGTGATCCGCTACATGACCGTCCGTGTCGACGCGCATGAAGGCGGCCCGTCGGTGATGATGCGCAAGAGCGACCGCGACCGTGGCGAACGCGGTGAGCGTGGCGACCGCGGAGACCGCGGCGAGCGCCGCCCCCGCCGTGACGACCGCGAAGAGATGGGACTTTAAGACATGGCACGCCCCTTTTTCCGCCGCCGCAAGAGCTGCCCCTTCTCCGCGAAGGACGCTCCCCGGATTGATTACAAGGACGTCCGTCTGCTCCAGGGCTTCGTGTCCGAGCGCGGCAAGATCGTCCCCAGCCGCATCACCGCGGTTTCGGCCAAGAAGCAGCGCGAGCTCGCCCAGGCGATCAAGCGCGCGCGGCACCTTGGCCTCCTGCCCTATATCGTGAAGTAAGGAACCGCCCTCATGGACGTCATTCTGCTTGAACGCGTCGAAAAGCTGGGCGGCATCGGGGACGTGGTCTCCGTCAAGCCGGGCTTCGCACGCAACTACCTCCTGCCGCGCAAGAAGGCGCTGCGCGCCAACGAGTCGAATCGCAAGGTCTTCGAAGCGAACCGCGCGCAGATCGAGGCGGACAACGCTGCCCGCCGCTCGACCGCCGAAAAGGATTCGAAGGGCATCGACGGCAAGTCGATCACCCTGATCCGCCAGGCATCGAACACCGGCCAGCTCTACGGCTCGGTCGCGGTGCGCGACATCGTCGAGGCCTTGGCTGCCGAGAACATCAAGGTTCTGAAGAACCAGGTGGTGCTCGACAAGCCGATCAAGGCGATCGGCGTGAACACGGTCAAGATCGCGCTTCACCCCGAAGTCTCGGTCAATATCACCGTCAACGTCGCCCGCTCGCCGGAAGAGGCCGAGCTGCAGGCGCAGGGCGTCGACGTGATGGCCGAGATGTTCGAAAAGGACGAAGCCGGCTTCACCGAAGCCTTCGACCCGAACGCGGAGCCGGGCGACATCGCCGCGGCCACCGCAGCGCCGGCGACCGAAGGCGAGACGGCGGAAGCCTAAGCTATAACTCTCATCGTCACCCCGGCCTTGAGCCGGGGTCCCGCTACCTTTTCAGGAAGAAGAAGCGGGATGCCGGATCAAGGTCCGGCATGACGGTGATGGAGCGGCAAAAACAAAGAAGGGCCTCGCTCCGACAGGGAGCGGGGCCCTTCTTCTTTCGCGCCCGCGCCCGTCTCGATGGGGAGCGGAGACAGGGCGGGCGCGTCCCCCCGGGTATCTTCAGACGGTGTAGAGATACAGCGTCGAGAAGAGCGCGGTGAGCGAAGCGGCGAGTGGGATCAGGCTTCTAAGCATGAACCTGAGATAAACGATTCGCGGGAACCCGCCTGTGAAGTGCGACACAGGCGCGAAAAATGACGGCGAGGACGACGAAAGTGGCGATTTGTCCGATCAACCCTCTCCCCACTGGGGAGAGGGACGGCCGCGCAGCGGCCAGGGAGAGGGGCTGACACCCTGCGTGCCGATTCTGCCCCTCTCCCGGTCTCCCCCGGCTCGGGGCCGGGGTCGCCCACCCTCTCCCCGGTGGGGAGAGGGTCAAAGATCAGCACCCCATCAGCGCCAGCACTTCCTTCCTGCTGCGATCGTCGTCGCGGAACACGCCCATCATGCGGCTGGTGGTCATCGTCACCCCGGGCGTGCGGACGCCGCGGGCGGTCATGCAGCTATGGCTTGCCTCGATCACCACCGCGACGCCGACCGGCTGGAGATTGTCCCAGATGCAGTCCGCCACTTCGGCGGTCAGCCGTTCCTGCACCTGCAGCCGGCGCGCAAAGCCGTGCAGCACGCGAGCGAGCTTGGAGATGCCGACGACGCGGTTCTTCGGCAGATAGGCGATGTGCGCCTTGCCGATGATCGGCGCCATGTGGTGCTCGCAATGCGACTGGAACGGAATGTCGCGCAGGATCACGATCTCGTCATAGCCGCCGACTTCCTCGAACGTGCGGCTAAGATGGACCGACGGGTCGTCTTCATAGCCCTGGCAATATTCCTTCCAGGCGCGAGCGACGCGCAGGGGCGTGTCGGCCAGCCCCTCGCGGGTGGGATCGTCGCCGGCCCAGGCGATCAGCGTCTTCACCGCCTCGGCAACTTCGCGCGGCACCGGAATCTTGCCCGGAGTTTCGACCAGATCGCCGTCTTCCAGATGATCGCCCATGGGCGGCCTGTCCCTTTCGCTTGTCTAAGACGATATAGGCGGCGATTTTTTTGGTGCAAATGACGCTACGGCAAGGGTCGGGAGTGCGGCACTTGCGCCACGCTTCCGCCAAAAACCGCCATTCTTGCCCTTATCTTAGGTTGACGCTTTCGTAAGTTTACGCATGATCTTCATCCAGAGGCGCCACAAGGCGTCCTGCGGGAAATTCCCGCGCGAACATGGGGAGGATGCACTTCATGCGGAGAGTCGATCTGCTCGGCGCGACGGCGCTGGTTCTGTTGGCGGCGACGCCAGCCTTTGCTCAGGATACGGCGGCCGCCGCCGCGGACACCGATCAGGGCATCGGCGACATCGTCGTCACCGCCCAGCGCCAGTCCGAGACGTTGCAGACGGTGCCGATCGCCGTCTCCGCCTTCAGCGCCGACAATCTTCGGCAACAGCAGATCAATTCGACCAGCGACCTTCAGCTCTCGCTGCCGAATATCACCTACACGAAGAGCAACTTCACCTCGTCCTCCTCGTTCAACATTCGCGGCATCGGCGACCTTTGCGTCGGCGTCACCTGCGACGCGGCGACCGCGGTGCACGTGAACGACGTGCCGGTGATCGGTTCGCCGATCTTCCAGAACGAGTTCTTCGACGTGGAGCGCATCGAGGTGCTGCGCGGCCCGCAGGGCACGCTGTTCGGCCGCAACGCGACCGGCGGCGTGATCAACTTCATCACCGCCAAGCCGGACCTGACCGGCATCCACGCCGCGGGCGAAGCCGAGTACGGCAATTACAACAGCATCCGCGTGAAAGGCATGGTCAACGTGCCTCTGACCGAGACGCTGGGCGTTCGCGCGGCCGGCTATTATCTGAAACGCGACGGGTTCACGCGCAACCTGTTCAACGGCAAGCGCATCGACGGCCGCGACCAGTATGACATTCGCGGCTCGATCCGTTGGGAACCGACTGCCGACACGACGCTCGACATCGTGGGCCATTATTTCCATGAGAACGACGACCGCTCGCGCATCCAGAAACAGCTGTGCCATCGGGACCCGACCGGCGTGCTGGGCTGCTTGCCCGACCGTCTCGGCTTCGAGCAGCTGAACGGCGACTCCACCCTCGCCGCAATCCTGACCTCCACCGAGTTCATCAACATCGCGCTCGGCGCGCTCGCCCCGACCTTCCGGCCGCTCGCGCTCGGCAGCGTCTACAACACCGACGGCGACGTCTATTCGAACTTCACCAACCCGGCCAATCTGCGCACGGTCAACATCGACTCGCTGCCGCACTTCAAGACCCAGGAAAAACAGGTTCTCGTCAACCTCAACCAAAATCTGGGCAGCTTCAACCTCAAGCTGGATGGCGGTTATACCGAGGGCAGCACGGATTCGACTGTCGACTATAACGTCGGCGTGGAACGCTCGCTCGCGAACAATCCGGGCCTGGTCGCGCTGAACGCGCTGGCCGCAGCGCCGGGCGCTGCCTTCCCGGGCGGCGTCAATCCGTTCACGAACATGAAGAACGCGCTGATCCCGAGCGGTCCGGGCGGTCCCTTCTGCCAGTCGCTGGCCGACCAGCAGGGCGTCGGCGTCTATGGCGGCAAGTCCGTCTGCGCCAATACCAGCCTCGATTTCGACCGGTCGACCGCCTACGGCAAGCAGTGGTTCGCGGAGGGCATCTTCACCTCCAAGTTCGACGGGCCGTTCAACTTCCTGCTGGGCGCCGGCTATCTGGACTATAAGGTCCGCGACAACGACTATTTCGTGAACTCGTTCTCGCTCGACTATGCGGCCGGCCTGCTCGGCGCGGCGAGCGCGATCGGCACGCGCGCTGCCGGCGGCACCATCCCGAACGTCTATCGCGGCACGCCGTTCTACGACAACGACTCCCGCTTCTATCACCTGAAGTCCTACGGGATCTTCGGCGAGGCCTATGCGCAGATCTCCGACAATCTGAAGCTGACGGTCGGCGCGCGCTACAACCACGACCAGAAGAACTACACGGCGCGGACGACCCTGTTCAACGACTCCAACGGGACCGGCGTGCTGGTGCCGTTCAACGCGACCAACCTTACGCAGGCGCTCAATTACGGTTCGCTGGACTTCGACGCCACGCAGCCCGGCAACCAGGAGTTCGCGCGGAGCAAGGTCAGTTTCGGCCGCGTGACCGGCCGCGCCGTGCTCGATTGGCAGATCACCGACCGCAACCTGCTCTATTTCTCCTACGCGCGGGGCTATAAATCGGGCGGCATCAATCCGCCTTTGTCCCCGGTCTTCGCGGTGCCGACCACCTTCGGACCCGAAACCGTGAACGCGTTCGAGATCGGCTCGAAGAACACGTTCCTCGACGGCACCTTCCGGTTCAATCTGACGGCTTTCTACTACCAGTATAAGAGCCTGCAGCTCAGCCGGATCGTCGCCCGAACCTCGGTTAACGACAACGTCAACGCGAACATCCTGGGCCTGGAGGCCGAGGGTATTCTTCGCCCGACGCGCAACCTGCTGATCAACCTGACGGCCAGCTTCCTGAAGACCAAGGTCTCGAACGACAAGCTGCTCGGCAACCCGCAGGATCCGTCCGGCGGGCGTTCCGACGCCGTCATCATCAAGGATCTGACCAACGCCGCCAATTGCGCGGTCGGTTCGGCAAGCGGCAACGCGCTCCAGTCCAACGCGCTGGTCAGCACGACCAACGCGCTGCTGGCGCTGCGCCCGACCACGCCGATCCCCGGCACCAACACCACCGGTGCGTTTAGCGTGTGCAGCATCCTGCAAGCGGCAGCCGCCGGGAACATCGCCGCCGCCAATCCGGCCTTCGGGGCGCCGAACCCGGCCTTGGGCGGCCTGACCGCACAGCAGTTCATCAACCTGCAGGTGACAGGCAATCCGGCGACGGCGGGCTCGTTCCAGTATTTCCCCAGCGGCGTGCCGGTGAACATCCGGGGCAACAACCTGCCCCAGTCGCCGCACTTCAAGTTTTCCGCGGGCATGCAGTACACGATCGACTTCAACAATGGCTGGAACCTCGTTCCGCGCATCGATCTGAACTATACTGGCGGCTATTACGGCAGCATTTTCAACCAGCGGATCAGCCGCATCCAGGGCTATGAAGTCGTCAATGCCCAGATCCAGCTGAACGGGCCGGACGATCGCTACTTCGTCCGCGCCTTCGTCCAGAACCTGACGAAGAACAACGCCATCACCGGCCTATACGTGACCGACCAGTCGTCGGGCCTGTTCACGAACGCCTTCACGCTGGAACCGCGCCGCTACGGCATAGCCGCCGGCGTCAAGTTCTAAGCCAAAGAGGTTCCGTCCTGGGCCCGCGCGACACGATCGCGCGGGCTCTTTCTTGTCCGGAACGATCCGCCGGCCCCGCGGGTTCGCGCGGCATGGAAGAGCTTTCGAGCTGGATCGCGCCGATTGCGACGGCGCTGGCCGCCTGCATGACCGCGGCGAACCTTGGCAGCCGGGTGACCGGCTGGGGCTTCGTCGTCTTCACGATCGGGTCGGTCGCCTGGACGACCTATGGCGCCACCACCGGGCAATCGAACCTGCTGTGGCAGAACCTGTTCCTGACCGCCGTCAATCTGGTCGGCGTCTGGCGCTGGCTCGGCCGGCAGGCGCGGCTCGACGACGGCGCCCGCGCCGCCGCCGAAAAGAGCGAGCGGCAGGACGCCCCTACCCTGTTCGCCGTCTCCACATTGAGCGGCGCACCGCTGCTGTCGCGCGACGGTGAGACGATCGGCTCGACCGTGGATGCAATGGCGCGATGCCACGACGGAGCGATCGACTATCTGGTGGTCGGGAAAGGCGGCGTCGGCGGCCTCGGCGAAACGCTTTACGCGCTGCCCTGGGGGCGATTGACCGTCGAACCCGACCGTGTCGTCACCGACGCCGATCTGGACACACTCCGTCCGATCGATCCCAAGGACTGGCCGGCCCGACTAGACCGTCGAGCGAACCTCGAAACCGGCGGCTGAAATCGGTTCGGCCGGCGAAACATCGACATGGTCGACACGCGCCATGTGTGGCCCTTCACGCACTCTTTCGAGATAGATGCCGACCGCGCCGCCGTCTCCCGAGGCAACCGCTTCGACCCGGCCGTCACGCAGATTGCGCACCCAGCCGCTCAGGCCCAGCGCCGCAGCTTCGCGCTGCGCCCAATCGCGATAGCCGACGCCTTGAACACGCCCCGAAATCAGAAGACGCACGCTGCGCATGACGGGATCAGTGGTGACCGATGCCGCTGGAATTGAAAAGGGGCTCCAGCGGAGCCCCTGATCTCGTTTCGATGGTCCGGAGTTAACGCCAGCCGAAAAAGCCGCCGATCACTTCCCAGATGCCACGCCCAGCTTGGGGCCGCTTCGTCTTCTTCGCCATAACGTTCCCCTTTCAACGCAGGGCACACGCGACTCGGCACCCTTCACGTTTAAGGTTAACGTTACGTTTACGATATTACAACCCTTGCCAGATGTTGGGCCGAATCGGCGTCCAGCAAGGCGACGAGATCGGCATAGGGAATGGGTTTGCTGAGCAGATAGCCCTGGGCGATGTCGCACCCGAGCCGGCGCAGAACCTGCATCACCGCTTCGTTCTCGACCCCCTCGGCAACGACATGGCGGCCAAGCTTGTGCGCCATGTCCAACGTCGCGCGGACGAGGATCAGGTTCTGCTGATTGCGATCCAGATCGGTGATGAAGGTTCGGTCGATCTTCACTTCATGGGACGGCAGCCGCGCCAGATATTCGAGCGTGGCCTTGCCGGTGCCGTAATCGTCGATCGACAGCTTGACGCCGGTCGCGACGAGCTGCTGCATCCGCTCGATATTGCCGGGCACGCTGAGCAGATCGCCCGTCTCGGTGATCTCAAGCGTAAGCTCCCGGGCCGGAACGTCGTGGCGGGCAAGCGCTGACGACACCCGCTCCACCAGATCGCTTTCCTGCAACATCTGCGGCGACAGGTTGACCGACACGCCGAGTTCATGCCCGCTCGCGCGCAAGGCAGCGAGGTCTTTGAGCGATTGTTCGAGCACGAAATAGGTGAGCGGCGCGATCTTCCCGTGCGCCTCCGCAACCGGAATGAACTGGTCGGGGGTGAGCGGCCCCACCGTGGCATGCTTCCACCGCACCAGCGCTTCCGTCCCGATGATCCGCCGCGTCGCGAGCGAAACCTTGGGCTGATAGGCAACCCAGATGTCGCCGCTGGCAAGGGCAAGGTCGAGACCGCCCATCAAAGAAAGCTGCCAGGCCGCCGCGTGAGAACGCTGGGCGTCATAGACTTTCCAGACCTCGTTGCCGCGCGCGGCTTCCTCGGCGCAGAGCATCGCGCTCGCCACGCGGCTTTTGAGCGGCCGGTCGAGGCTGCCGTCGATGCCGAATGACAGCAGCAGGTCGACGCTGCGGTCCTCGAGCCGGATCGGCTGGGCGAGCAATTTGTGCAGGCCCCGCAGATGCTGCAGGAATTCGTCGTCGGGCGGCTGGCGGCTCGTCCAATAGAGCCCGTCTTCACCGTGATAAAGCTGCTCGACGCCGCCTGTAGCCGACAGACGGCGCTCCACTTCGCCGATCAAGGCACGTTCGATGTCGGTCGGGAAGCTGGACACGATCTCCGCCTGATTGCGGATCTTCAGCGCGACGACGCTCGGGGCATGCGCGTTTTCGCTTTCGATCAGCGCCATCAGGTTGGGCAGATCGGAAACGGGGTTCACGCGCCGCGTCGCTTCCACGCGGGCTAGGCTGAAGCCTCGATAGGTGATGATCGAAAACAGCAGCAGCGCCGGGAAGATGTCCACGTCGATCAGCCGCTCGGCGAGCCAGGCCGGCACCGCCGCAAAGGTCGCGACGGCGACGGCGATCGACAGGAACTGCGTCGAGCGGCGGCGCGTCAGCAGGAACAGCCCGGAAAGGATCAACCCGCAGCCGAACGGCGGCAGCCAGCCCCAGCGCACAGGAATGCCCTCGCGCAGCGTTTCGGCGGCGACGACATGGAAATAGACGCCCGGGCTCTGGCCCTGGAGCAGGATCGGATAGATGTCGCGCAGGGTTGGCGAGGTCGGGCCGACGATCACGTCTCTGCCCGCCAGCGCCGATGCCGGAACCTTGCCGTCGACGACGTCGACGAAGCTGACGGTCGGCACGGTCGCGATCTGGATCGACCAGTCGGGCCGGAAGAACCCTTCCCGGCCCGGCGGCAGTTGTGCGATCTCGGAGGCGACCGACGGCACCAATTTCCCCGCAAACCGGTCGCCGAACGTGACCTTGGCCGAGAAGAAAAACGGCGTGTTGAAGCCGTTTAGCGAACGGAACGGTGCAACAGCCCGGAACATCGGCCGCGGCAGCGTCTCTATGCGCTTGCGGCTCGAATCCGGCGGGCTGATCGCACCCAGAAATACCTTGCCGGGATGACGGGCCAACGCGTCCGCGAACGCGGCGTCGCCTTTCGGGCTGGTCGCATCGGCATAGACGCGGTCGAAAAACACCCGGCGCGCGCCGGCGGCGAACAGTGTGTCGACCAGCCTGGCGTCGATGGTGCGGGAGAAGGCGAAGCCGCCGTACCGATCGCCGGTCTTGTCGTCGACCGCGACGACGACGATGTCGCCACTCGCCGGGCGCCCGCGCGCATAGTCGCGCGCGGCCTTGAAGATGTCGTCGAGCGGCTCGCCCCCTTCGATCGCACCGACGATGACGCCGATCAGCAACGCCCAGAAGACGATGCGCAGCCGCGGCCGCGAAAGCAGCGCGTCGCGCAAGGCGCGAAGCCTCCGGATCATCGCCGGGTCTGGCGGAGGGCGGACATGCCCCGGCTGCTAATGGATGAACGATGAAGAAACCGTAACTCAGGGGCGGCTCACCGCCTGCCGAACAGCTTCTCCAGATCGGCGCGCGCCAGCTTCACCCAGGTCGGCCGGCCGTGGTTGCATTGGCCGCTATGCGGCGTCGCTTCCATCTCGCGGAGCAGGGCGTTCATTTCGGCGACCGATAGCGCGCGGCCGGCGCGGACGCTGCCGTGGCAGGCCATGGTGGCGGCGACTTCGTCCAGCCGCTCCTTGAGGCTCAGCGCCTGATCGAACGCGGCGAGCTCGTCGGCAAGGTCGCGGACGAGCCCCGGGATGTCGCCCTTCCCCAGCGCCGCCGGCGTCGCGCGGACCAGCATCGCCGCCGGGCCGAAACGCTCCAGCTCCAGCCCAAAGCCGGCGAGCTCCGCGATGCGCGCTTCGAGGCGGTCGCACGCCGGCTCGTCGAGCTCGATCACTTCCGGGAGCAGCAGCGCCTGCGCGTGAATGCCGCCATTCGCCGCCGCGCGCTTCATCCGCTCGAGCACCAGCCGCTCATGCGCGGCGTGCTGATCGACAAGGATCAGCCCGTCCTCGGCCTCCGCGACGATATAGGTGTTGGCGACCTGTCCGCGGGCGACGCCGAGCGGAAAGGCGCGATGCTCCGGCGGCGGGGTGTAAGCGGGCTCCGCGCGTCCGGAGGGCGGTGCGGCGAAGAAGGAGCGGTGATCGGAAACGCCACCGGCACCTTGTGCTCCGGCGAAGGCCGGAGCCGTGGGAGTGGGCCACGCAGGGCTCCGGCCTTCGCCGGAGCGCATCTCGGGCGCTTCCCACCCGCTCAGTACATCCACCGCCGCCGGCCGCGCGCTGGCATGACCGGCCTCGTCGAGCGCGCGCCTGAGGCCGCTAACGATCAGTCCGCGCACCAATGCCGGATCGCGGAAGCGGACTTCGGTCTTGGCGGGATGGACGTTCACGTCGACTTGGTCGGTCGGCAGATCGAGGAATAGCGCCACCACCGGGTGACGATCGCGTGCGAGCAGGTCGGCATAGGCGCCGCGCACCGCGCCGGCGAGCAGCCGGTCCTTCACCGGGCGGCGATTGACGAACAGATATTGGTGATCGGCGACGCCGCGGCTGAAGGTCGGCAGCCCGGCGACGCCGCCCAGCACCAGCCCTTCCCGCACCAGATCGACGCCAACGCTGTTGGCGGGCAGCTCGCGGTCGGTGAGCGCCGCGACCCGCGCGGGCGCGCTGTCGCCCGGCGGCACGCTCAGCACGCGGCGGCCGTCATGCTCCAGCGCGAAGCCGATCTCCGGCCGCGCCATGGCCAGCCGCTTCACGATATCGAGGCAGGCGGCATATTCGGCGCGTGCGCTGCGCAAGAACTTGCGCCGCGCGGGCACTTTCTCGAACAGCCCTTCGACCCGCACCCGCGTGCCCGGTGGCAGCGCGGCGGGCGCCTCCCCCGCGACCTCGCCATTGTCGACCGTGACCGACCAGCCGTCCGGCGCCGCCTGTCCTGAGCCTGTCGAAGGGCGCACCCGGCTTTCGAGCGTCAGCCGCGCGACGCTCGCGATCGACGGCAACGCCTCGCCGCGGAAGCCGAGCGTGGTCACTGCCTCGATGGCTTCGTCGGGAAGCTTCGAGGTCGCGTGGCGCTCGAGCGCGAGGCGCATGTCGTCCGCCGTCATGCCGCAGCCGTCGTCGGTCACTTCGATCAGCTCGGTGCCGCCGGCAGTCAGGCGGACCGCGATTCGGGTCGCGTCGGCATCGATCGCGTTTTCGACCAGCTCCTTCAGCGCGCTGGCGGGCCTTTCCACCACTTCACCGGCGGCGATCCGATTGACGAGGTGCGAGGGGAGCCGCCGTATTGACATGGGTTTTGCTCTAGCCCAAGCGACGGCATCCCGCGACCCGGCCATCCACGAAAAATCAAGAAAACTCTGGTTTCGTAGAAACGGTGGGCGGGTATAAGGCGCCCTGGGTTTTGTTTCACTGCGGGACAGAAATGCTCTTTTCGCGATTCTTCAAATTCATGTCCCACGACATGGCCATCGATCTCGGCACCGCCAACACCGTCGTCTATCTCCGCGGCCGCGGCATCGTGCTGAACGAGCCTTCGGTGGTCGCGATCGAGACGATCAACGGCATCAAGAAAGTGAAGGCGGTCGGCGACGACGCCAAGCTGATGATGGGCAAGACGCCGGGCTCGATCGAGGCGATCCGTCCGCTGCGCGACGGCGTTATTGCCGACATCGACGTCGCCGAACAGATGATCAAGCACTTCATCCACAAGGTGCATGGGCAGCGCCGCTTCCCGCGTTGGCCGGAAATCGTGATCTGCGTGCCGTCGGGCTCCACCTCGGTCGAGCGCCGCGCGATCCGCGACGCCGCTTCCAACGCGGGCGCCTCGCAGGTCTGGCTGATCGAGGAACCGATGGCCGCCGCGATCGGCGCCGACATGCCGGTGACCGAGCCGATCGGCTCGATGGTCGTCGATATCGGCGGCGGCACCACCGAAGTCGCGGTGCTCTCGCTGCGCGGCCTCGCCTACACCACCTCCGTCCGCGTCGGCGGCGACAAGATGGATGAAGCGATCGCCTCCTATGTCCGCCGCAATCATAACCTGCTGATCGGCGAAGCGACCGCCGAGCGGATCAAGAAGGACGTCGGCACCGCCAAGCCGCCGGCGGACGGCATCGGCAAGACGATCCAGATCAAGGGCCGCGACCTGGTCAACGGCGTGCCCAAGGAAATCGAGATCAATCAGGGCCAGATCGCCGAGGCACTGAGCGAGCCGGTCGGCACGATCATCGAAGGCGTCCGCATCGCGCTGGAAAACACGGCGCCGGAGCTCGCCGCCGATATCGTCGATCAGGGCATCGTCATCACCGGCGGCGGCGCGTTGCTCGAAGGATTGGACGAAGTGCTGCGCGACGAGACCGGCCTGCCGGTCACCGTCGCCGACGATCCGCTGACCTGCGTGGCGCTCGGCACCGGCCGTGCGCTGGAAGACCCGGTGTTCCGGGGCGTTCTGCTGACCGCCTGACGAAAGGCAGCCCCAGGTGGCGCGCCCCTCAAATCGCCGTCCCGGTTATTCCCGACGCGCGCAATACGGTCTGTTCTTCGGCTATGTGGCGGCTGTCTCCGGCGCAGTCGTCGCCCTGTTGCTTCTCATCTTGTCGACGGTGGATCCCAACGGCTTCGGCGCACTGCGGGGCGCGGTCAGCGACGCGACGCTGCCAGTCACGTCCGCCGGCCGCTGGGTGGTCGAGGGCGTCATGGATACCGGCGGCAGCGTCGGCTCCTACATCAACGCGACCGGCAAGGTCCGCACACTCGAAGCGCAGCAAAAGGCGTCCGCGACCAAGCTGATCGAGGCGCGGGCGCTCGCGTTCGAGAACATGCGGCTGAAGCGGCTGCTGGGTATCTCCGAGCAAGGGCTGCGGCCGGTCGCCGCAGGCCGCCTGGTCGGATCGACCGGGTCCAGCATCCGCCGCTATGCCATCCTCAACGCCGGCTATCTGAACGGCGTGCGTGGCGGCATGCCGGTGCGCGGGCCGGGCGGGCTGATCGGCCGGATCGCGAGCGCCGGCGCGGCCAGCGCACGCGTCGCGCTGATCACCGACGGCGGCACTGTCGTCCCCGTCCGCCGCGTGCCCGACGGGACGCCGGCGATCGCGACCGGCACCGGCGACGGCTTCATCGACATCCGCGCTCTGGGCGCCGAAAATGCCACCTTCAAGCGCGGCGACGTATTCGTGACCTCGGGCGCGGGCGGCGTCTATCCGCCGAACGTGCCGGTCGCGATCATCGCGAAGGCCACGCGCGAGACTTTCCTGGCGCTGCCCGTCGCCGATCCGGCGCGGCTGGATTTCGCCATCGTCGAGCCCGTCTATCAGCCGCAGGTCGAGGAGCAGCGGCGCGCCCTGCCGCCGCCGCCCGGCCAATGAGCGCCACCCTCGCCTATCGCGGCTACACGCCGACATTGAGCGTCAAGGCGCGCGCGGTGCCCATCG
Organism: Sphingomonas tabacisoli; assembly: GCF_042678385.1. Lineage (NCBI taxonomy): Bacteria > Pseudomonadati > Pseudomonadota > Alphaproteobacteria > Sphingomonadales > Sphingomonadaceae > Sphingomonas > Sphingomonas tabacisoli. Next base: position 1,494,453 of record NZ_JBHUDY010000001.1, on the reverse strand, counting down.
TCTCGACGATGCTCGGCTCGCTGATGCCGGGGCTGCTGCCTATCATCGCCCAGGCGCCGATCGTGCCGCCCTTCGGCCTGATGGTGCTACTCGCCTGGCGCTTGCTGCGTCCCGGCCTCTGGGCTGTGTGGGCGCCGCTGCCACTCGGCTTCTTCGACGATCTGGCGAGCGGCCAACCGGTCGGCAGCGCGATGCTGAGCTGGACGGTCGCGTTCCTGGCAATCGAGTTTTCCGAACGCTCGCTTCTCTGGCGCGATTACCTTCAAGACTGGTTCGCCGCCTCTGCCGCAATCGCAGGCTGCATCTTCGCCGGCTATGTCTTTGCTCTGTTCGCGGGCAGCACAGCACCTATCTTTGCGATCGTGCCCCAGATCGTTGCGTCGATGCTGTTCTTCCCCGCCGTTGCCCGGCTCTGCGCTCGGCTCGATGCCTGGCGTCTGAAGTGAAGCGACCGAAGAAAGTCGTCACCGAAGCCAGCCAGAGCTTCACCTTTACCCGGCGCGCGATGTTCCTGGGCGCGGTTCAGGGCGGCGTCGGTGCGCTGCTCGCGGGGCGCATGGCCTGGCTGTCGATCGCCGAGAATGAGCGCTACGCGCTTCTCTCGGAAAGCAACCGCGTCAACCTGACGCTGATCCCGCCTCGCCGCGGCTGGATCGTCGACCGGCAGGGCAAGCCGATCGCGATCAACCGCACCGATTTCCGCGTTGACCTCATCCCGGATCGCATCGTCGACAAGGAGCGCGAGCTGGCAGAGCTGCAAAAGCTGCTCGACCTGCCCGAAGAGGAGATGCAGCGCATCCGCGACGATCTGGAAGAAGCGCAGGGTTTCAAGCCGGTCCAGGTCGCCGAGGATCTCGATTGGGAGAAATTCGCGGCGGTCAGCGTGCGACTGAACGAGCTGCCGGGCGTGTCGCCGATGCGGGGCTATTCGCGCTTCTATCCCGACGGCGCCGCGGTCGGCCATCTGGTCGGCTATGTCGGCGCCGCGTCCGCCAAGGATTATGAGGAAAACAAGGACCCGTTGCTGATCACGCCGGGCTTCAAGATCGGCAAGGACGGGCTCGAAAAAGTGATGGAGCCGATGCTGCGCGGCACCCCCGGCGCCAAGCGCGTCGAGGTCACCGCCCGCGGCAAGCTGGTCAAGGAATTGACCACGCGCGGCGACGTGCCCGGCCACACGCTGAAGCTGACGATCGACGGCGGCTTGCAAACCTATGCGGCGCGGCGGCTGGGGACCAATTCTGGCTCCGTCGTCGTCATCGATCTGGCAACCGGCGGCCTACTCGCGTTCGTCTCGATGCCCTCCTACGATCCGAACAGCTTTTCCGACGGCATCGGGCGCGACGAATGGAAGATGCTGTCGGAAGACGACCACGTGCCGCTGATGAACAAGGCGGTACTGGGTCTTTATCCGCCGGGCTCCACGGTCAAGCCGATGAACGCGCTGGCGCTGCTGGAAGCCGGGGTCGATCCGCGCGACCGGGTCGTCTGCTCGGGCGCGCTCCGCGTCGGCAACGGTCTGTTCCATTGCCACAAGAAGCGCGGCCACGGCCCGCTCGATATGAAGAATGCAGTCATGCAGAGCTGCGACATCTATTTCTACGAGATGTCGCGCCGGCTCGGCTATGACCGGATCGCGCCGGTCGCTCGGGCAATGGGGCTCGGGCAGAAGTACGACTTGCCGATCGTCTCGCAGCGCTACGGCACGGTGCCGGACAGTGCGTGGAAGCTGAAGAAATACAAGCAGCCCTGGACGGTGCCGGATTCGCTGAACGCGTCGATCGGCCAGGGCTATGTGCTCGCCAATCCGCTGCAGATGGCGGTGATGGCGTCGCGCCTCGCTTCGGGGCGCGAGCTTCATCCGTCGCTGTTCCTCGGCCATGACAAGCCGTCGCGCGCCCTGCCCTTCAGCCCAGAGCATTTCGAAATCGTCCGCAACGCGATGTTCGGCGTGGTCAACGAAGGGGGCACCGGCGGCGCGGCGCGGATGCAGGTGCCGGGCGTGACGCTCGCCGCCAAGACGGGCACCGCGCAGGTGCGGCGCATCACGATGGCGGAACGCGCCGGCGGCGTGCTCAGCAATGCGTCGCTGCCGTTCAAGATGCGCGACCACGCGCACTTCATCTGCTTCGCGCCCGCCGACAATCCGCGCTACGCTGCGGCTGTGGTGCTGGAACATGGCGGCCATACGGTGCGCAATCTCGACACGCCGCTGACCGGCCGCGACATCATGACCTATCTGTTCGACCCCGACCGGGCGATGAAGAGCCTGGCGGAAGTCGAGCCCACTTGGGGCGGCGACATCGCCACGCGCATGGCCGCCAAGGCAGCAGCCTGGAAGGCGGCCAAGGCGACGCCCGGCCCCCTGCCGACTTCCACACCGACGCCCAGCGATCCGGGCGCCAATTCCGCGGCGGCGGTCGATTGAAACAGGGCGGCATCATTCCGGCGCCGTTGATGGTGCTGCCGTGGAGCGCGATTTTTCTCGTGCTCGCAATCGGCGGGTTCGGTCTGGTCGTGCTTTATTCGGCTGCCGGCGGCAGCTTCACGCCCTGGGCGTTCGGCCAGGGTTTGCGGTTTATGATGTTCCTGGGCCTCGCGATCGCGCTTTCGCGCGTGCCGATGCGCGGGTGGGAGCAAATTGCCTTCCCGCTCTACGGTGTGCTCGTACTGATGCTGATCGGCGTCGAGGCGATCGGCGGCATCAGCGGCGGCAGCCAGCGCTGGCTCGATCTCGGCATCATCCGCTTGCAGCCCTCGGAGTTGATGAAAGTCGGGATCGTGCTCGCGGTCGCACGCTTCTACGGCATGCTGCCGGCTGGCCAGCTCAGGACGATAAACGCGATTTGGCCAGCAGCGGTATTGATCGGCGTGCCGGCGGCGCTGGTGCTGCTGCAGCCGGACCTCGGCACGGCGCTGATGATCACCTTCGGTGGCTTCACGGTGACGTTCCTCGCCGGCCTGCCGCTGCGGCTTTACGTCGGCGCGGTCGCGGCGGTCAGCGCCGCGGCCCCGATCGCATTTGGAATGATGCACGAATATCAGCGCAACCGCGTGCTGATCTTCCTCGATCCCGAAAGCGATCCGCTGGGCAAAGGCTATCATATCAGTCAGTCGAAGATCGCGATCGGGTCGGGCGGCCTGTTCGGCAAGGGCTTCCTGCAAGGGACGCAAAGCCGGCTCGACTATCTCCCCGAACGCCATACCGACTTCGTGTTCGCGACGATGGCCGAGGAATGGGGACTCGTCGGCGGGCTGTTCCTGATCTTCGCGTTCCTGCTGCTGATCCGCTGGGGCATGATGGTCGCGCACAACGCCCGAACCAAGTTCGCGCGACTGGTCGCGGCGGGGCTTGCAACCACGATCTTCTTCTACGTCGCGATCAACCTGATGATGGTGATGGGCTTGGCGCCGGTCGTCGGCATTCCGCTGCCTTTGGTCAGCTATGGCGGCACCGCCGTGCTGACGGTGATGATCTGCCTGGGCATCCTGATGTCGATCGACCGCGATTCCCGCCGCGGCCGGCGCCTGCCCTAGCGGCGCATCCCGCCCGATTTCAGCACGCCGCGGCGGAACAGGCGTGCGGCGATCGTCACCGTGATCGCGAGCCACAGGAGCTGCCAGGCGAAGGCAGCGGCGTGCTGCCATAGCGGGACGCCGCTCGCCGCGCGCCCGGCCATCGCGAAGGGCGAGCTGAACGGGAAGATCGCAGACGTGATGCCGACCGTCGAGTTCGGCGCCGAAGCGCCGGCGCTCGCCAGCGCGAACATCGCGACCTGGAAGATCGTCACGGGCAGCGACAGCATCTGGATCTCGCGCATCGTCGACGCCTGCGCGCCGACGCCGAGGAACACCGCGCCCAGCAGCAGGAAGCACAGCATGAAATAGCCGAGGAACAGCAAGGCGAACGACCAGAGATTGCCCGCTGGCGCGATCGCATCGAGGCTGAGTCCCGCGACATGCGACGCCGCCGCGACGCCCGCAATGCTGCACCAGAAGCCGGAAAAGAGCAACGCCACGCCCAGCATGCCGATCAACTTGCCAAGGAACACGGCCTCCAGCGGCACCGCGGCGGCGAGGATCTCGATCACCTTGTTGTTGCGCTCCTCCGCCAGCATGCTGATCGTCTGGCTCGCGAGCAGCAGCGACAGGAAGAACATCGCGAACACGGCATAGAAAGCAGTCTGGTTGCTCGATCGCGGGCGGGGACCGGCGGTAGCCGGATCGAAGGCGCGGAGCTCGGCGCGAGCTCCGGTCGCCGTGGCGGCGAGCAGCGCTAGATACTCGGCATCGCGCGCGCCATTTGGAGCGTGCAACACGCGCGGCCGTTCCGGGGGACCGGACATTATGGCGGACACTCCGCCCTCTCCCAGAAACTGGCGCGCTTGCGCATCGGCATTTGCGGCGGGGGCGTGGAACTCGACCGACGGCGGCCCGGGATCGCTGCCGACAACGCCGCGCAGCCGGTCGTCGGCATCGCCCAGCCGATCCCTTTGCGCGCCATCGGCCAGGATGATTGCGCGTTCCCGCGCCCCTTCGACGACGTGCGCAGCGCCGAGGCCGCCGACCGCGGCAACCGACATCATGAACAGCGGTGCGAGCAGGAAGATCAGGAACGTCGGCGTCAGCACGATCGCGCTGAAGTCGCGGCGCGCGATCACCAGCGCCTGGGCGAGAAAGCGCTTCATGCGCCGCTCTCCGCGTCGCGCACCAGCTTCACGAACACTTCGTGCAGGCTCGGCCGCTCGATCGACAGGCCGGCGACGCCATGTCCGGACTCGATCAGCCGCGCCAGCACCGGCTCGATGCCTTCGTCCGGCACCCTGAAGTCAAACCCGTCACGATCCGCAACCGCATCGGCGGGAAGCAGCGCCCGCGCACCGCCGTTGCCCGAGCGCGGCACCAGATGCGCGCGCATCGGCAGCAGAGCGCGAGCCTCGTCCACCGTCCCTTCGAAGCGGCGCTTCCCGCCGGCGATAATGGTCAGCCGCTCGCACAGGCGCTGGGCATGGGCCATTACATGCGTCGAAAACAGGATTGTCGCGCCGCGGTCGCGCTCGGCCAGGATAAGCTGCTCCAGCTTCTCCTGATTGACCGGGTCCAGGCCGGAGAACGGCTCGTCCAGCACCAGCAGGTCGGGCCGATGCACCATCGATCCGAGCAATTGGACAAGCTGCGCCATGCCTTTCGACAGCGAACGGATCTTCTCGCCAGCCGCCACGCCGAGCCCTGCTTCCTCCAGCATCTCCATCCCGCGGCGGCGCCCTTCCGCCCAATCCAGGCCGCGCAAGGCACCCATGAACGCGATCGCTTCGCGAGCCTTCATCGACGGGTAGAGCCCGCGCTCTTCCGGCAAATAGCCGATGCGGTCGCTGACGTCGCGCGGGTGACGGGCGCCGAGCACGACGCGCTCGCCTTCGTCCGGCTCGATGATGCCGAGCAACATGCGCAGCGTCGTCGTCTTGCCTGCGCCGTTGGGGCCGAGCACGCCATAGATGCAGCCGCGCGGCACGGCGAGATCGACGCCGTTCACCGCCTGCTTGCGGCCGAAGCTTTTCTGCAAACCGGTCGCGGTCAGGGCAAAATCGTCGGGCACGCCTGCTCCAAGGGCAGAACAGGGCTTGGCGTCAAGGGGCGAGCCCGGCCAAAGAAGGTTCATGAATCCTGTCGTTCGCGAAGCCACGCCCGCCGACCTCGGCGCCCTGCTCGACCTCGTCCATAGCGCCTATCGCGGCGACAGCGCTCGCGGCGGCTGGACGCACGAGGCAGACCTGCTCGACGGTCAGCGCACCGATGCGGCGGCACTGGAAACAATCCTGAGCGATCCCGCCCAGCGCCTCCTGGTCGTCGAGGAGGATGGCGCGCTCGCCGGCTGCGTGCAGATCACCGACAAGGGCGACGGCACGGCCTATCTCGGGCTCCTGTCGATCGATCCGCAGCGTCAAGCGCAGGGCCTCGGGCGCGTGCTGATCGCAGCGGCGGAGGACCATGCCCGCCGCCTGTTCCACTCGCGCACGATGGAGATGACCGTCATTCGCCAGCGCGAGGAGCTGGTCGCCTATTATGAGCGGCGGGGTTACGCCCGGACCGGCGAGGAGCGGCCGTTCCCAATGGACGATCCGCGGTTCGGCATTCCCAAGCGTCAGGACCTGAGCTTCGTCGTGCTGGCGAAGCCGCTCTAGCGATGATCAGAGGCGGAGACCCATCTGGTGGGCCGTCTGGAAGTAGGCGTGCATCGCGTCCGTCGCGGCGTCGGACAGCTCGATGAAGATCCGCCGCCCATCCTCGGGGTCGTCGCGGCGGACGAACAGGCCGTGCTCGGTCAGCGTGCGTATCCAGCGGAGCGCCGTCGTTGCCGGAACGGCCGCCGCGATGCACAGGCTGGAGACCGCAACCCGGCTCCGCTCCAGCCGCGCCGCCAGCAAATCGAGCAGCATGTCCCAGGCCGGATCGGCGAACAGGTCCTTGGAGAAGAATTGCTCCCGGAGGCGCCGGATGCGGATCAGGTTGCGCACCATGTTCGCATCCATTTGCGGCTCCGCGGCCAGCTCAACGTCGTCGCGGGGCGCGGGCGGCGCGTAGGGGCGCGCCGTGCTTGATATCTCGGCCAGCGCTCCGGCAATGCGCGCGACTTCCTCGCTCAGCCGGCGCAGCCGCTCGGCCTCCGCCTCGACGCCCTGATCGTTGAGCGCATTTCGTCCTTTGGCGAAGGCGACCGCCAGTTCCGTGGCACGCTCCTGAAGCCCGGCATCGCACAGCAGCGACACGCGCGGCTCCTCGAGCCGGGCCATGACATCGTCGACCAGGGCATGAGGGATCGAGACGATCGCCGACGTACTTCCCTCGCTGACAGCGCGATTGGTCCAGTCGAGCAGGCGGTCGCGAGCAGCCGCGTCGCTGCCTCCCAGCTCGATCAGCACCGCATCGACGCTGACCTGGCTCAAGCGGTCGAGCGCGGCATCTACCCGCTCGACGCCGATCACGCGAGCGCCGGCGGCGTGCGCAGCCGCCGTCGCCGCGGCCTGCTCCTCCGCGCGATCCGCGACGATCAATAAGGAGGGCTCGTCCCCCCAGGCCCCTGCGACGCCGGACACTGTGCTTACCTTATGCCCCTGTTGCGGGCATCATGCCTTCAAAATCGAGCGAAGTCAGCACCCTGGATCAGTCGATCGACTTCACGATCTCTTCGACCATCTTCTTGGCGTCGGCGAGCAGCATCATCGTGTTGTCCCGGTAGAACAGCTCGTTATCGACGCCGGCATAGCCGACGCCGCCCATCGAGCGCTTCACGAACAGCACGGTCTTGGCCTTTTCGACGTCGAGCACCGGCATGCCGTAAATCGGGGACGACTTGTCGGTCTTGGCGGCCGGGTTGGTGACGTCGTTGGCCCCGATCACGAACGCGACATCGGCCTGCGCGAACTCGGAGTTGATGTCCTCCAGCTCGAACACTTCGTCATAGGGCACGTTCGCTTCGGCGAGCAGCACGTTCATGTGGCCCGGCATGCGGCCCGCGACCGGATGGATCGCGTATTTGACGGTGACGCCTTTCTCTTTCAGCTTGTCGGCCATTTCGCGGAGCACGTGCTGCGCCTGCGCCACCGCCATGCCGTAGCCGGGCACGATGATGACCAGCTCGGCCTGCTCCATCAGGAACGCCGCGTCCTCGGCGGAGCCGCGCTTCCACGGACGGTCGATCGTCGCCGCGCCGCCGCTCGTGTCCGCAACCGCGCCGAAGCCGCCGGCGATCACGCTGATGAAGCTGCGGTTCATCGCCCGGCACATGATGTAGCTGAGGATCGCGCCCGACGAGCCCACCAGCGCGCCGGTGATGATCATCGCCGTGTTGCCGAGCGTGAAGCCCATCGCCGCCGCCGCCCAGCCCGAATAGCTGTTCAGCATCGAGATCACCACCGGCATGTCCGCGCCGCCGATCGGGATGATCAGCAGAAAGCCGATTAGGAACGAAAGCGCCGTGACCGTCCAGAACACCCAACCACTCTGGTCTGTCGTAAAATAGGCGATCAGGCCCAGGATCGCGACGATCGTGCCCAGGTTGATGACGTGCCGGCCGGGCAGCATGATCGGCGCGCCGGACATGTTGCCATTGAGCTTCAGGAACGCGATCACCGAGCCCGAAAACGTGATTGCGCCGATCGCGACGCCCAGACCCATCTCGATCCGGCTGACCGGGAAGATGTTGGCGTAGGACGGGCCCGCGATCGGCGTGATGATCTGGGCGATGTGGAACGCCTGCGGGTTCAGATAGGCGGCAATGCCGACCAGCACCGCCGCCAGCCCCACCAGCGAGTGGAAAGCAGCGACGAGCTGCGGCATCGCCGTCATCGCGATCCGGCGGGCGATGATGAAGCCGACCGTGCCGCCGATCAGGATCGCCGCGCCAATCTCCGGCAGGCTGGCGAGCTCGTGCGTGAACAAGGTCGTGCCGACCGCCAGCGCCATGCCGGCCATGCCGAACCGGTTGCCGCGCCGCGACGAGGCCGGGCTCGACAGCCCGCGCAGCGCCAGGATGAAGCACACCCCCGCGACCAGATAGGCGAGCGCGACCCAGGGGTTGACCGGTGCTGCTTCGTGCATTTGTCAGTTCCTCCCCGGTACGGGGAGGGGGACCGCGCGCCACAGGCGCGTGGTGGAGGGGGCCCCACGTCCGCGCCACTGGCGGCCAGTCCGCGCGTTGCGCGGGGCCCCCTCCACCATGCTTTGCATGGTCCCTCTCCCCGTGCCGGGGAGGATCAAGACCGGTCCTTCTTCTTGTACATGGCGAGCATCCGCTCGGTGACGGCGAAGCCGCCGAAGATGTTGACGCTGGCCAGCGACACCGCGAGCAGCCCGAGCCACTTCGCCGCCGACCCGCCCAGGGCGGCGGCCGCCGCGATCAGCGCGCCGACAACGATCACCGACGAAATCGCGTTGGTCACCGCCATCAGCGGCGTGTGCAGCGCCGGCGTCACCGACCATACGACATAATAGCCGACGAATACCGCAAGCACGAAAATCGAGAGGATGGAGATGAAGGTCATTTCATGCGCCTTCCGGGAGCGCGTCGTGGGCAGCCAATCGCCGTCTCGCGCCCGCAACAGCTTCTGGTGAGAATCTGTCTGGATACTTCAACACAATGTGCTCCCCAGTCAGGTGCGTTAGACGCTTGCTCATCAGTGCTTGGAAGCCATCCGTCTCATGAGTGGCGGTAGCCCAATCCTCCAAACATTGAATTATGCCTTTGTCGCGCATCTTGCGGCGAGTGTAGCTGGCCGTTGTCGTCTTGCCATTCCGCTCCGCAAGAAACTCTTCGTAAGCCGCTAATACGCCAACAAATTCCCGTTCGACTGGATCGTCATAATCAAGGCCCTCAAGGTCGCATCGTCGCACAAGAGCCTCAAGATATACATCTTCCCGGCCTGCTCGCTTCGCATTCGCCATCAGTTTTTTTAGGTCACTGATGGACGTGTACGAACTGATTGGCTTCATCCCAACAGCCTCGCATTCACCACCTTGCCACCCCTGGTCAGGCGAATGGCATCGCCGATTTCATCGTCGACCTTGGGCAGTCCGCCGCCTTCCTTGTCCCAGAAGGCGCTCAGGAAGTTGAACAGGTTGCGGGCGAACAGGGCCGAGGCGTCCGCCGGCAGGCGGCTAGGCACGTTGCGATGCCCGACGATCTTGACGCCATGCCGCTCGACCACCTGGCCCGCGACCGCACCTTCGACGTTTCCGCCCTGTTCGACCGCCAGATCGACGATCACGCTGCCGGGCTTCATCGTCGCGACCTGCGCGTCGCTGATCAGCCGCGGCGCGGGGCGGCCGGGGATCAGCGCGGTGGTGATGACGATGTCCTGCTTGGCGATGTGGCTGGAGACCAATTCGGCCTGCGCCTTCTGATATTCTTCGGACATTTCAGTCGCGTAGCCGCCCGAGCCTTCGCCTTCGATCCCGGCGACGTTCTCGACGAAGATCGGTTTCGCCCCCAGCGACAGGATCTGCTCCTTGGTCGCCGAACGCACGTCGGTCGCCGAGACCTGCGCGCCAAGTCGCCGGGCGGTCGCGATGGCCTGGAGACCGGCGACGCCGACGCCCATCACGAACGCCTTGGCGGCCGAAACCGTGCCCGCCGCCGTCATCATCATCGGAAAGGCGCGGCCATATTCGGCGGCGGCGTCCAGCACCGCCTTGTAGCCGGCGAGGTTCGACTGCGACGACAATATGTCCATCGATTGCGCGCGGGTGATGCGCGGCATGAACTCCATCGCGAGCGCCTCGAGACCGAGCTTCGCATACTCGTCGACCCGCGTGCGCTCACCGAACGGATTGAGGCCCGCCACCAGCCAGGCGCCCTGTTTTGCGCCGGCGATGCTGTCCGGCGACGGCCCTTGCACGCCCAGGATGATGTCGGCGTCCTTCAGCACCTCGGCGCGCGTGCCCGTGGTCGCGCCGGCAGCCTGAAAGTCCGCGTCCGATACGGAAGCGGATGCGCCCGCCCCTGCTTCCACGGCCATCGTGGCGCCGAGCCCCGCGAATTTCTTCACGGTCTCGGGCGTTGCGGAAACGCGCTTTTCGCCGTCCGCAAGCTCCTTGAGGACAGCGATTTTCATGCGTTTGTCAGCGCGAGATGATGAAGACGACGATGAGGCCGACGATGAACGCGGCTGCCGTGCCCCACTTCATCAAGGCGGTGAAGCCCGAATAAGTCTGTTCGTGCGCCTTGAGATTGCCTTCGTTGGCCATTGTGTCCCTGCATCTCCGTGAGCCCCCCGGGGGTCTCTATCGGCGCATCCCGCACACCTCAAGTGCCAAGTGTGACGCGCTTAACACCGCCTTTACCGGCCCACGGCTATTGGACGCCGCCACGGGTTACGGGAGAATGAGGGGAATGGCCAAGGCCAATGCCAAGGTCCTGATGCTGGTCGACGACGAGCCTGCCCAGCGGCGGCTGGTCGGCGCGATCGCTGCCCGTGCGGGATGGCGCACGATCTTCGCCGACACCGGCGAGGAAGCGCTTGCGACGCTCGACACCGAACAGGGCCTGCTCCTCGACGCCGTGCTGATCGACCAATATGGACCGGGCGAAGGCACCATCGCGCTCATCCAGGCGATGCACGGCAAGCGCCCCGCCCTGCCCGTCCTGCTGCTGACCGCGCACGGTTCGATCGACATCGCCGTCGGCGCGATGCGCGCGGGCGCATCCGACTATCTGATCAAGCCGATCGCGCCGGACCGGCTGCTGGGCGCGCTCGACGGCGCCGCCTCCAGCCGCAGCAATATCGGCGAGCTTCGGCCGCTTTCGGAAAAGATCAAGGCGCCGCTCGGCTTCGGCGATATCGTCGGCGCCGCGCCGCAATTCCGCGCGGCGCTCGCAATCGCCGCAAAAGCCGCGCGCGCCCGCGTTCCGGTGCTGATCGAAGGCGAAAGCGGCGTCGGCAAGGAAGTGGTCGCAGAAGCGATCCACGCCGCCTCGCCGCGCGCAAAGAAATCCTGGGTCGCCGTCAATTGCGGCGCGATCCCCGAGAATCTCGTCGAATCGGAGCTGTTCGGCCATGAGCGCGGCGCCTTCACCGGCGCGTTCGAGCGCAAGCCCGGCCGCTTCCAGGAAGCCGATGGCGGCACGATCTTCCTCGACGAAGTGGGCGAACTGCCGCTGGATGCCCAGGTCAAACTGCTTCGCGTTCTCCAGTCCGGCGAAATCCATCCTATCGGCGCCCGCGTCACCCGCGACGTCGACGTCCGCGTGGTCGGCGCCACCAACAAGTCGCTGATCGAGGAAGTCGCCGCCGGCCGCTTCCGCGAAGACCTTTATTACCGCCTGAACGTTGTGCAGGTCACGATCCCGCCGCTCAGGGACCGCGCCGCCGACATTCCCGCGCTCGCCCGTCACCTGCTCGCGCGAATCGCGACCCAGCCCGGCATGCGCGGCCTCGGCATCACCGACGAAGCCTTGTCGCTGCTGATGTCCTTCCCCTGGCCGGGCAATGTCCGCCAGCTTCAGAACGCGCTCTTCCGCGCGGCGGTGCTGTGCGAAGGCGAGGCGCTCACTTCGGCCGACTTCCCGCAGATCGCGCTGCAGAACATCGACAGCGTGGCGCCGTTCCTGATGCCGACAGCGGGCGCGGGCGTCACCTTGTTCGAGCCCGACGGCCACATCCGCAATCTGGAAGAGATCGAGGCCGACGTGATTCGCCTCGCGATCGGCCATTACCGCGGCCGGATGACGGAAGTCGCCCGCCGCCTCGGCATCGGCCGCTCGACGCTCTACCGCAAGCTCGCCGAGCTCGGCATCGGCGATATCGCCGCCTGACCTTGCCGCTGCTAAGGCCGCCCGCATGGCGGACTTCAGCGGCGACACCCTCCTGATCACTGGCGCGGCCTCGGGCATCGGCCTGGCCCTGGCTCAGCGCCTGCGGACCGCGCGGCGCCTGATTCTCGTCGATCGTGACGCCGAGCGGCTGCGCGACGCCTGCGGCACATGGCCGAACGCATCGCTCCATGCGGGCGACGTAGCTGACGAGCGTTTCTGGGATGGTGTGGACCTGTCCGGCCTTACGCGTGCCGCCGTGAATGCGGGCGTGGCGAGCTCGGGCGTGATTCCGGACCTCGACTTCGCCGAATGGCGGCGCGTGCTGTCCGTCAATCTCGACGGCGCTTTCCTCACCTTGCGCGCTGCGATGCGCGCGATCGGCGACGGCGGCGCCATCGTCGTCACCGCCTCGGCCGCGGGCGTGAAAGCGGAACCCGGCATTGCTGCCTATGCCGCGTCCAAGGCCGGCGCGATCCAGCTCGCCCGCGTCGCCGCCAAGGAAGGCGCGCCGCGCGGAATCCGCGTCAACGCGATCGCACCCGGCGGCGTCGAGACGCCGATCTGGCACGAAGTGCCTTTCTTCGCCGACATGGCGGCGAAACAGGGCGAGAGCGTTGCATTCGACGCGATGGCGAAAATGGCGACGCCGCTCGGCCGCTACGCGAAGGCGGAAGAGATCGCGGAGCAAATCGCCTTCCTGCTCTCGGATGCGGCAGCGACAATCACGGGCGCGGTGCTGGTGTCGGATGGCGGCTATACGCTTTAGATCAGCGGAACGGCAATGTGACGTTTTCGTTACGCCAACATGCTCAAAACGTCCGGTTATCTTGTTTCGACCGTTAGCGTGATCCTGCTCGCCATAGTCGCCTATAAGGGCGCGAAGGACGATCCTGCGCTGACGTTGGTGCTCTTGTTGGGTGTGCTGACCTCGATCGCCGGTATGACAATTCGCTGGATCTCGTTCCGGGTGGATGAGAAGCCTAAGCGGACGTCAGCGCCTGATCGCGAAGGCCCCGCCACACGCGAAGCGCCTGCACCGTTTCCGGAACGTCGTGCACCCGAAGGATTTGCGCGCCCAGCATCGCGCCATTGAGCGCGAGCGCGACCGAGCCGCCGAGCCGCTGATCGGCCGGCGCTTCGTTCGAGAGCGCGCCAATCATCCGCTTGCGGCTGGCGCCCAGCATCAGCGGGCAGCCGAGCCCCTGGAACAGCGCGAGGCCGTTCAGCAATGCGAGGTTGTCTGCAATCGTTTTCCCGAAGCCGATGCCGGGATCGACAATGATCTTCGCGCGCGGCACGCCGGCCGCTTCGACCGTCGCGACACGCGCCTCCAGCCAGTCATAGACTTGTAACAGCGGATCAGGGCCGAGCGTCCGCTCGTGCAGGTCGTTGGGGTCGCCGGCGTGCATCAGCACCACTGGGCAGCCAGCGCGGACCACGATGTCGAGCGCGCGATCGTCGTGGAGCAAAGCGGACACGTCGTTGACGATGCCCGCACCGGCGGCGAGCGCCGCTTCCATCACTTCGGCCTTGCGCGTGTCGATCGAGATGGCAACGCCGGCGCGGGCGAGCCGCTCGATGACCGGCACGACGCGCGCGACCTCGTCGCCGGCCCAGACCGGCTCCCCCTTTGGCCGCGTCGATTCGCCGCCGACATCGACGAACGCCGCTCCCTCGCCCGCCATCCGCACCCCGGCTTCGGCGGCCGCCTCGGGGTCGCCGTAGGTCGCGCCGCCGTCCGAGAAGCTGTCTGGCGTGACGTTCAGGATTGCCGCGACCTGCGACTGATCGAAGCGGATCGTCCGAGTGCCAAGGGTGAGCGGCACGCGGGGTGCAGCAAGACGCGCGACGATGGCTTGCACCTCGTCTGGCAGAGAGCCCGCCTCCGATACCGGCACCAGCCGCTTCGACGCGCGGCCTTCGTGACGCTCGATCAACTCATAAGCGGAGTGCCAGAGCAGACCGCCCGCAAGCCGCGTGACCTCGCCGTCGAACCCGATCGGCGTATCCACGAAGGCGGTTGGTCTCAGATAGAAACGTGCCACACTCACTCCGTTCGGGCTGAGCTTGTCGAACCCCTCCCTTCTTCTTTCGGCAGATCAGAAAAGGAAAGGAAGGGCTTCGACAGGCTCAGCCCGAACGGCGCTTTTCTGCTGCCGCCTTACGTCTAAGGCTCGTTCGCGAGCAGATATTGCTGCCTGAGCGCATCGATCGGTTTCAGCGTGCCGGCGTCCTCATAGTGCCAGAACGTCCAGCCATTGCAGCTCGGCGCGCTCTGGAGGGTCGCTCCGAGCTTGTGGATCGAACCGCTCGCGCCGCCCGCTTCCAGCGAACCGTCCGCCCGCACTGTCGCGCGAAAGCGCCGCTTCGCGTCCATCAGCACCGCACCGGGCGCCAGCATGCCGGTCTCGACCAGCACGCCGAACGCCACCTTGGGCGCGGCGGTCGGCGACTGCATCGTCTTCAGCGACGATTCGTCCAGCGGCAGCGCCGCCGCGATCCGCTCGCGCGCCACGTCGCAATAGCCGGCCTCGCGCTCGATGCCGATCCAGCGGCGGCCGAGGCGTTTCGCGACCGCGCCCGTCGTTCCGGTGCCGAAGAATGGGTCCAGCACCACGTCGCCGGGATTGGTGCAGGCGAGCAGCACGCGATAGAGCAGCGCTTCCGGCTTCTGCGTCGGGTGCGCCTTGGTGCCGCCGCGTTTCAGCCGCTCGGCGCCCGAGCAGATCGGGAACAGCCAGTCGGAGCGCATCTGCAGCTCGTCGTTCAGGGTCTTCATCGCGCGGTAGTTGAAGGTGTAGCGCGCGTCCTCGCTCTTCGCCGCCCAGATCAGCGTTTCGTGCGCGTTGGTGAAGCGCGTGCCCTTGAAGTTCGGCATCGGGTTGGACTTGCGCCAGACGATGTCGTTCAGGATCCAATAGCCCTGGTCCTGCACCGCGGCGCCCACGCGGAAGATATTGTGATAGCTGCCGATCACCCACAGCGTGCCGCTGTCCTTCAGAATGCGGCGCGCTTCGCTGAGCCAGGCGCGGGTGAACTCGTCATAGGCAGCGAAGGTGTCGAATTTGTCCCAGTCGTTGTCGACCGCATCGACGCGGCCGCCCTCGGGCCGGAACAGGTCGCCGCCGAGCTGAAGGTTGTAGGGCGGGTCGGCGAAGATCATGTCGACCGAGGCGTCGGGCAGGCTCCGCATCGCCTCGACGCAATCGTCCATCAGGATCCGGTCGAGCGGAAGCGCAGCCCCCCTGGACGCCGCGCGGCGCTCGATTTTCGTCAATACCCCCATGAAGTCTGCGCCCCTGCTCGTTATCCACAGGCAGAGTGAGTCCGGCGGAGTCCGCGGTCAAGAAGTTCATTTCGGGCACAAAATAGAACGAACCGAGTCCGTTTCGCGCCGACCACAATATGATGAGTCGTCGGCCCGCGGCGAGACTCAATCTGTTGTGGTGTGGCGCGAAAGACTCAGAGCGGCAGCAAAGCTTGCGCGACCGGCGCGAAGCTACGGCGATGGAGTGGCGTGGGGCCGAGGCGATTCAACGCCTCCCGGTGCGTCGGACAGCCATAGCCCTTGTTCGAGGCCCAGCCATAGCCGGGATGCTCGGCATCGGCGGCGATCATTAATTGGTCGCGGTGGTGCTTGGCGACCACCGAGGCCGCCGCGATCGACAGGCACAGCGCGTCGCCGCCGACGATGGTGACGCAGGGATGATCCCAGCGCGGCTTCGCATTGCCGTCGATCAGCACCATGCCTGGCGCAATCCCCAGCGCCTCGACCGCCCGGGTCATCGCCAGCATCGTCGCCCAATAGATGTTGAGTTGGTCGATCTCCTCGACGGATGCGACGCCCAGGCCCACCAGCGCGATGCGGGTGATCTTGGCATGCAGCTCCGCGCGGGCAAACGCCGTCAGCTTCTTCGAATCGTCGATCCCGCGCGGCACGCCCTTTTCCGGCAGCACCACGGCAGCAGCAACAACCGGCCCCGCCAGCGGTCCTCGCCCAGCCTCGTCCACGCCGACGACAGGGCCCGGATGAGATTGTTCGAGTTTTCGAGAGGGACGCGCCATTTCACACCGTTCGGGCTGAGCCTGTCGAAGCCCTCCCTGTTTCTAGGATGCCGAGAAGAAGAAAGGGAAGGCTTCGACAAGCTCAGCCCGAACGGAGCTGGGGATAAGTCAACGCTCGTCGCCCAAGCCCTCGAGCTGCTCGTATGGATTGTGACCTAGTGTATGGCCGATCGGACCATGTCCCTCACCCAGTCCCGGCGCGGACAGGATCGCGATCCGCACGAAGCGGACGGCCTGCTCAAAAGCGGCCTTGATCGGCAGTCCTGCCGCTAGCCCGGTCGCGAGTGCGCTCGCTAGGGTGCAACCGGTACCGTGAGTATCGTCGGTGTCGAAGCGCTTGCCTTCCAGCCGCGCCACTTCCTCTCCGTTCGGGGCAAGGATCCGATCGACGATGTAGTAGTCACCCGAATGGCCGCCCTTCACCAGCAAATGGCAGCCATGCGCCAACACGGCATCCTCACCTCCCAGTGCTTCCAGCTCCGGCAAGTTGGGAGTGACGACAGAGGCGATCCGCATTAGCCGTTCAAACGCTGCCACCGTGCGCGCGTCGGCCAGCACCGAGCCGCTGGTTGCGACCATCACCGGATCAAACACGATCGGAATGCCAAGGCCGTCGAGCCGGTCGGCGACCGCCTCGGCCGTTTCGGCCGAACCGATCATGCCGATCTTGATCGCGTCGGCACCGATGTCGGTCAGCACGCTATCGATTTGGGCTAGCACCATATCCGTCGGGATCGCATGCACCGCTTGCACACCCACGGTATTCTGCGCGGTAATGGCGGTAATTGCCGTCATTGCGTGGCCACCCAACATCGTGACGCTCTTGATGTCGGCCTGAATTCCCGCACCCCCGCCGCTGTCCGACCCGGCAATGATTAGCACACGGGGAATGGGCCGCGACGGCCAATCGTCCGCCGTCATGCGGCCCTGAACTTGCGTGTCGTGCTGGCCGGATTCTTCTTGAGCGCGGCTCCGACGCGCGTCGGCCGGTCCATCAGCTCGCCGCCGCAATTAGGGCAGCGCTCGTCCAGCGCGTCGGTGCATTCGGCGCAGAAGGTGCACTCGAACGAGCAGATGAACGCGCCGTGCTGGTCGGCGGGCAAGTCCGCGCCGCAGCGCTCGCAATCGGGCCGCATTTCCAGCATCAGGCCGCCTCCGCCACCGCCGCGCAGATGCGCTCGACAACGGCCTTTACTTGCCCCTCGTCGTCGCCCTCTACCATGACGCGGATCAAAGGCTCGGTGCCCGACGGACGGATGACGAGCCGCCCACGGCCGGTCAGCTCGGCCTCGGCATCGGCGATCGTCGCCTTCACCCGCGCATCGTCGAGCGGCTTGCCGCCGGAGAAGCGGACGTTCTTGAGAAGCTGCGGCACCGGATCGAACAGATGCAGAAGCTCGCTCGCGCGCTTCCCCGACTGGACCAGCTCGGCGAGGATCTGGAGGCCGGCCATCAGCCCGTCGCCCGTCGTCGCATAGTCGGACAGGATGATATGCCCGGATTGCTCGCCGCCAACATTGAAACCGCTGCCGCGCATCCGCTCCAGCACATAACGGTCGCCGACCTTGGTGCGTTCAAGACTGAGCCCGTCCGCCTGCAGCCGCCGCTCCAGCCCGAGGTTCGACATCACCGTCGCGACCAGCCCGCCGCCTTTCAGCAGGCCCTTCCGCGCCCAGCTCGTCGCGATCAGCGCCATCAACTGGTCGCCATCGACGATCCGTCCGGTTTCGTCGACCACGATCAGCCGGTCGGCGTCGCCATCGAGCGCCAGGCCGATGTCCGCCCCGCTCGCGACCACCGTTTCCTGCAGCACCTGCGGCGCGGTCGATCCGACGCCGGCATTGATGTTGGTGCCGTTCGGCGTCACGCCCAGGGGCACGATCTCCGCGCCCAGCTCCCACAACGCCTCGGGCGCGACCTTGTAGGCAGCCCCATTCGCGCAATCGACGACGATCTTCAGCCCTTCGAGCCGCAGCCCTTCCGGAAAGCTCGACTTGACCGCGTGGATATAGCGCCCCTGCGCGTCGTCCACGCGGCGCGCGCGGCCGGTGCGATCGGCGGGCGCGAGCACAGGCTGCGCCTCGATCAACCGTTCGATCGCCAGTTCGTCCTCGTCCGAAAGCTTGTAGCCGTCCGGCCCGAACAGCTTGATGCCATTGTCCGCAAACGGATTGTGGCTGGCAGAGATCATCACGCCCAAATCCGCCCGCATCGACCGGGTGAGCAGGGCGACCGCCGGCGTCGGCATCGGCCCGACCAGCACCACGTCCATGCCGACGCTCGTGAAGCCCGCCACCAGCGCCGGCTCCAGCATATAGCCCGAAAGCCGCGTGTCCTTGCCGATCACGACCCGGTGGATGTGATCGCCGCGCACGAAATGGGCCCCGGCCGCCATGCCGACCTTCATCGCCATCTCAGCGGTCATGGTCGGCGTATTCACCCGGCCGCGAATGCCGTCCGTCCCGAAATATCTGCGTGTCATGCCGGCCCAATAGCGCGAGCATTGCCGTCAGGACCAGACCCCGACGCTCGGTGCTCCGAAGACCGGGTGCAGCCAAGTCGCCAGCAGCCACAGCGCAAGGCTGCCCAACAGCACGCCCCATCCCGGCCACCAGCTCCGTTTCAGCGCCGGTCCCGTGAACGGCACGAATGCGGTCTTCGCGCGCCAGACCGGCCAGAAATCCGGCTGAAGCCGCGATTTCTTCCCGTCCTGCCCGGCCGCCCCGGCGAGCGCCAGCAGCGCAATGCCGGCGCACAGCACCAGCACCGAAGGCTGCGGCCAGATCGCGGCATGGACCGCCGCCCAGAGCGCGAAACTCCACATCATCGGATGCCTCGTGATCGCGAACACGCCACGCGGCTCCCGCTCCGACACCGACATGCCGGGCAGCGCGGGGTTGCCGATCAGCGATCCGACGAGGAGGACGCTGGCGACCAGCATCACCGCGCCGCCGACCAGCCAGGCCCAGTGCGGCGCCGTCCACAGCATCGGCTCCGGCCCCACCTGGAACATCGCCCAGATCAGCCAAGCGAATATGGTGAGACTGACCAGCGAATAGACGCCCTGAAACCCACGCTCGCCCAACCGCGCAACCATCGGCGCACGGAGCCGATGCGACATCAGAAAATGCGTGCCGACAAACGCGATCGTCGCGACGACGACTTGTGTGAGCGGGTTCACGCCAGCACCCTACCCGTCCATGTCGAGCGAAGTCGAGACACGCACCTCGTTCGCCGGGGGATAGGCAGGTGCGTCTCTCGACTTCGCTCGGGATGGACGATTCAGGAGCGCCTCACCGCTCGTACGCCTTGGGCAGCTCGCCCTCCTGCGGCACCGCGTAGCGGTCGCGGAGCTTGGTCTGGCGATCGACCATCGGCTGCTCGACGCCGTCGATCCACACCCGCTCGGCATGGCTCGACAGCTCGAGCGGATCGCCATCCCACAGCACCACGTCGGCCCGGCGGCCGGCGCGCAGCGAACCGATCTCGCCAGCCAGCCCCAGCGCGTCAGCGGGCGCCGAGGTGATGGCAGCAAGCGCATCGCCCCAGCTCAGGCCCGCCGCGCCCGGAATCTTGGTCAGCGCGACCAGATTGCCGGCATATTGCGGAGCGTAGCGCGCCTGCCGCGCCTCGTCGTCGCCGTTCATGCCGATCGAGACGCGGACGCCCGCCTGCTTCATCCGGCCGATATTCGACTGGGTGGCTGCCAGCGTTTCGAACGCCGCCGGCAGATCGGTCAGTGCGTTCGCGATCACCGGCACATTGGCGGCGGCGATATCGCGCGCGACGGTCCAGCCCTCGGCCGCACCGACCAACACCAGCTTCAGCGCCGGAAACTCGCGCTTCAGCTTCAGGACGTTGCGAATGTCGTTGCCGCTCTCGACATGGACGAGCAGCGGCATCTTGCCCGTCACGACCGGCACCAAAGCAGCTGCGTCGGCACGATTGAGCAACGCATCCTTGCTGTCGCCATTGTAACCGGCGGGATTGCGGGCATAGCGCTGCGCCGCCGCAAGTGAAGAACGGAACTGCAGATAGGCCGCCGGCCGGCTGCCGCCCGCTGCCTGCGCGCCGTCCTCGCCGAGCTCCGCGAATTGGAAGGCGCGTGGCACGGTCACTGCGTCGGGATGGACCGCAGTGTCGATCACGGCACCTTGGCCGGCGAAGATCGAGTGCGTTGCCGTTGGCGCCACGATCGCCCGCGTCACGCCGCCCAAGCGGCTGACCGCGATCGCGGAAACGCGCGGGTTGATGCCCGGCTCGACGTCGATCGCCGCAGAATAGGGCGAGTTGCGTGCCTGCGTGTCGTTGGTCGGATCGACGGCGTCGACCTCGACCAAACCGACGCGGCTGAAGCCGGCGACGAAGCCTGGCGCGACCCACTTGCCCGTCGCGTCGATCGTGCGCGCGCCCGCCGGCACGCCGACGCCCGGCCCGGCCGCGACGATCCGGCCGTCGCGGATGACGACCGTGCCGCCCTGGACCGGGGCCGACCCATCCCCGAGTGCGACGGTGCCACCGGTGATCGCGATGGTCTCGGCGAGCGCGGGAGTGGCGAGGAGAGCAGCGAACGCCAGCAATCCTCCCCGGAACGGGGAGGGGGACCGGCGAAGCCGGTGGAGGGGGCCCTGTCCGGGAGCGGCGGAGAGGTGGGCCCCCTCCACCAGCCTGCGGCTGGTCCCCCTCCCCGTTCCGGGGAGGATTTTCGAGAATCGCGCAATCACTTGGTATCTCCCTCGCCCGGCTGGCCGAGCTCGAAATCGGTCACGGGGCGGCGCTTGGGGTCGAGCGCATCGTACATCAGCGCGCCGTCGATCCAGACCTTTTCGGGCCGCGTGTAAACGCTGAACGGATTGCCGTTCCACAGCACCACGTCCGCCATCTTGCCGGGCTTGAGGCTGCCGGTCTTGTCGTCGATGTGGAGTGCCCTGGCCGGATTGATGCTCAGCCATTCCCAGGCGACCTCGTCGGGAATGTTGATGCCCATGCAGCGGCCGTTTGCCAGGGCCTTGGCTGCTTCCTGGTTCAGCCGCTGGATGCCGTTCGGGTCGTCCGAATGGGTGATGACGCAGGCGCCGGCCTTTTGCAGCAGCGGCATGTTCTCGTTGATCGCGTCATAGGCTTCCATCTTGAAGCCCCACCAGTCGGCCCACACCGCCGCGCAGACATGATTTTCCTTCAGCAGGTCGGCGATCTTATAGGCTTCGACGGCGTGGTGGAACGCGGAGACGTGGTAGCCGAACTCCTTCGCCATATCCATGACGATGGCCATTTCGTCGGCGCGGTAGCAGTGGTTCTGGACCAGGATTTCGCCGGCCAGCACGCCGCGCAGCGTGTCCATCGCGATGTCGCGCGCGGGCGGCTCGCCGCCGTCCCGCTCATATTTGTCCCATTTGCGCTTATAGTCCTGCGCGCGCGCCCAGGTCTGGCGGTCGACGGCGATGTTGCCCATCCGCGTCGCCGGCATCTGGTTCTTCGAACCATAGACGCGCTTCGGATTCTCGCCGCACGCCATCTTCAGGCCATAGGGCGCGCCCGGGAACTTCATCGACTGGACAGTGCGGCCGGGCACGTTCTTCAGCACCACCGAGCGCCCGCCGAACAGGTTGGCCGAGCCTGGCAGGATCTGCAGCGACGTCACGCCGCCATTGGCGAGCGCGCGGGTAAAGCCCGGGTCCTGCGGCCAGACGCTGTGCTCGGCCCAGACTTCAGGGCGCACCGGTCCCGTCGCTTCGTTGCCGTCGGACAGCGCCTGCACGGAAGGCGAAGGATAGTCGCCAAGGTGGCTGTGGATGTCGATCACCCCCGGCGTTACCCATTTGCCGGTGCCGTCGATCGTCACCGCGCCCGCCGCCGCTGCGACCGTTTGCCCGACGGCGACGATCTTGCCGTCCGCGAACAGCACCTGGCCGTTTTGGATGCGCCCGCCTTCGCCGTCATAGATGGTGACGTTGGTGACCAGGGTCGGCACGCCCGGATAGGCGTGATAGGTCGAAGGATACGGATCCCGCGAATAGGTGACCGGCTTTTCCTTCGGGCCCGATGCGGCCTGCGGCCTCGTTCCCGTCGACGCACAGCCGGCCAATGCCACGCTGACCATCAGCGCGGCGAACACCCCTTTATTGAACACCATGCATCCACTTCTTGATGACGGGAGAGAGAACCAAAAGGACGACGCCGATCCCGGCCGCGACCAGGCCGATCGTCCAGAACACGCCGGCATAGGTGTCGAGACTGACTTTCAGGTTGGTGACCTGGCCGCCGACCGTCTCGACGCTCGCCACCTGCGCGACCATGCCGGCGACGTACTGCGCGACCGAGATCGACAGGAACCACACGCCCATCATCAGCCCGACGATGCGGGCGATCGACAGTTTGGTGATCATCGAAAGCCCGACCGGCGAAATGCAGAGTTCGGCGGCCGAATGGATGAAATAGAGGCCGGCCAGCCACCAGACCGCCACCTTGAAGTCGGAGCCGGCGAACTGCGTGCCCCAGACGAGGAACAGGAAGCCCGCGCCGACGCCGATCAGCGCGATCGCGAACTTGATCGGGATCGTCGGCTCGATCCCCGCGCGCGCCATCGCGTTCCACATGATGCTGAACAACGGCGCCAGCGCGACGATGAAGAAGGCGTTGAAGAACTGCGTCTGGCCCGCCGAAATGCTGAACAGGCCGAAGATCGACAGGTTGGTGTTGCGGTCCGCAAACAGGGTCAGCGAGGAGCCGGCCTGCTCGAACAGCGTCCAGAACACGGTGTTGAACACGACCAGCACGATCGCCGCTAGCATCATCTGGAACTCGCGCTTGTCACCAACCCGCGCCGACCAGACCAGGATCGAGGGGATCGCGATCAGGAACGTGCCGAACATCAGCTTGCCCATCAGCGGCAGGGTCAGCAGATAGCCGACAATGCCCGCGCCCGGCTCCGGCTTGGGCGCGCTCATCAGATTGTAGAACAGGAACAGCACGACCGGGATCGCGACCAGCGCGCAGCCGTAAATGATCATGTCGCGGCTGCGCCCGTCATTTTCCGGCGGCTCGCCATAGCCGGCAAGACGCCCGCCATCGAACTGGATCAGGCTCCACGAGAACAGCATGCCCAAAGCGGCAAGCCCGAAGCCCGCCCACCAGCCGACATGGTCGGCCAGGAACGGGCACAGCAGTTGCGAGAACAGCGAGCCCAGATTGATGCCCATGTAGAAGATCGTGAAGCCCGCGTCCCGTCGCCGGTCGCCCTGTTCGTAGAGCGTGCCGACGATCGTGGAGATATTCGGCTTGAAGAAGCCATTGCCGACGGTGACCAGCGACAGGCCGACCAGCATCAGCATTGTGTAGAAAAGCGACCGCTCGCCGCTCGCCTCGAACGCGCCCTTTGGCAAGGTCTGCGCGGTGCTGCCGTCGGGCTTCAGCAGCGCGACGCTGCCGTCCTCATTGCCCTTGATGAGCAGCCGGTCCTCGCCCGAAATGACGTAGCGCTTTTCGTCCCCGGTGCTGGTCGGCCGGTCGACGGCATTCTCGACCTGCACCTGATAGACCTGACCGTTCACGGTCGCGATCGGCTTCGCCGTCTCGCCGCCGAAGCAGAGCGTGAAATATCCGAGCGACATCAGGATCGCCCCGAATTTCACCGACTTCTTGGAACCCAGATAACGGTCGGCGAGCAGGCCGCCGATGAGGGGCGTCAGGTACACCAGTGCGGTGAAGCCGCCGTAAAGCCCGTTGGTGGTCTGGTCCGAAAACAGGAAATGCTTGGTCAGGTACAGCGTCAGCAGCGCCCGCATGCCGTAATAGCCGAACCGCTCCCACATCTCGGTGGTGAACAGTCGGGCAAGCTGGCGCGGATGGCCGAACCAGGTGTCCTGATCGGTGCGGCTGACGTGCGGCGATTGCGGCTCGAACGTCTCGTCCGCGTTCACATTGACCATGCGGGTTCCTCTTCCCAAGGCATTCCGGCGCCCGAGGCGCGATTGGGGCGAGACCCTAGCGCCGAAATCCGCGCTGTGAAGTACCAGTTGTTACGGAATGGGGACTTGTCCCGCCGCCTGTTGCGCGCGGATCACGGCGACTTCGGCCTCGGCCCGCGCGGCGCGGTCGCGCCAGTCCGGGTGCGTGCCGTCGTTCAGGATGCCGAAGCCGGTCTTAGGGCCCCAGCGCCGCCAGAAATTCGGCGCCTTTGAAATATCATAGCCGGCACGCGCCATCAGATAGAGCGCCCAGCGATCCGCCTCCCGCTCCCGATCCGCCCCGCGCGCCCCGCTGCGGTCCGCGCCGGCGATCCGCTGCGGCCCATAGCCCTTGTTGTGGCCGAGGATGTTGTGCGCGAGCTCATGCGCCAGCACCAGCGCGAGCTCGTCGTCGCCCGCGGAAAAGTCGATGATTTGGGCCGAGACCGTGACCCGCGCTCCGTTGCTCGACGCCGCCCGCAAGCCCTGGCCGCGCCCGATCAGGAAATCGCTTGCACAGCCCGGCTCCGGCGCGACCTGCACGGCGATCGGCTGCCCACCCCGGCGCACCTCGACCCGCAGCGGAGCGCGCGCCGCTTCCAGCCTGTCCTGCCGGCTCCGGCTGGCCTTCGCCGATGCCGCGCCGACCGCAACGTCGTTCATGCTCACGATCTGGTCGCCCTTGCGCACCCCCGCGCGCGCCGCCGCGCTTCCCGGCTCCACCGACACGATCGTCGGCAAGTCTCCGAGCCCCAGCGACGCCCGCACCGGCCCGCGCAGCGCCGGCCCGAACTGCTCGACATCCTCGATCGTCCAGCCGGGATTGCTCACCTGGCCGCCACAAAGCCCCGCGCCGCCCTTCGCCAGCCGCCGCCCGATCGCGACCAGCCGCGCATCGGCATCAGCAAGGGCCTGGAACGAGGCGGTGTCGGGGGCAGCGGCAGCCAGCAGCAACGCAAACAGCATCGCCCTTCCATAGCCGCTTGATCGCGTGCCGCCACCCGCCCAGATAGCCGCCGATGTTCAACGATCTTTCCTCGCCCGCCGCGCTTCTCGCCACCCGCCGTTCGGGCAAGCCGCGCGACATGGTCGCCCCCGGCCCCGACGCCGAACAGCTCCGCGCGATCCTGTCCGCCGCGATGCGCGTGCCCGACCACGGCAAGCTGTCGCCCTGGCGCTTCGTGGTGATCGAGGATCGCGAAGCCTTCGCGGTGCTGCTCCAGAACGCCTTCCGCGCCGATCGCGGCAAGCCGGACGCAGAGGACGTCAACGCGATCAATCAGTTCGCGCATCAGGCGCCGACACTGGTCGTCGTCCTCTCCGCCCCTGTCGAGCCCAGCAAGATCCCGCTCTGGGAACAGCAATTGTCGTCGGGCGCCGCCTGCATGAACCTGGTCACCGCCGCGACCGCGCACGGTTTCGTCGCCGGCTGGCTGACCGGCTGGGCGGCGTACGACCCGCATGTGATCAAGGCATTGGGCGGCGGCCCATCCGACCGGATCGCCGGCTTCGTCTTCATCGGCTCGCCCGGCCGCGACCTCGAAGAACGTCCCCGCCCCGTTTACGACGATATTGTGCGTCATTGGCCTTGACCTGACCGGCTGTGTTAGTGCACTAATCCAGCATGGCCGCAGCCGAACGCCCCGTCTATCTCCAGCTTCGCGACCGCATCGCCGAAGCAATCCTAGAAGGACGCTATCGCGAAGGCGACATGCTGCCCTCGGTGCGGGCGTTCGCGGCCGAGCAGGGCGCCAATCCGCTGACGGTCGCCAAGGCTTATCAGCTCTTCCAGGAGGAAGGACTGGTGGTGGTCCGGCGCGGCGTCGGCATGTTCGTGGCCGATGGCGCCACCCGCCGCCTGCTGGAGCGGGAACGCAACGCTTTCCTCAACGAGGAATGGCCGCGCATCCGCCAGGTGATCGACCGGCTGCAGATCGACGTCTCCGAACTGTTCGCCCGCGCCTGAACCCGTTAGGGGGCGCACATGCCTGCCACCCTTCTCCCCACCAAACGCGTCGCCAAGCCCTGGGGACGGCATCAGCTCTGGCCCGGCTTCGAGAATCCGGCGCCGGATGAGGAACCGATCGGCGAAATCTGGTTCCCCTCGCCCGCCGGCGACGACCCTGAGCTGCTGATCAAATATCTGTTCACCAGCGAAAAGCTGTCGGTGCAGGTCCATCCCGACGATGAAGGCGCCCGCGACCGCGGCTATCCGCGCGGCAAGGACGAGGCCTGGCTGGTGCTGGCGGCGGAGCCCGATTCGACGATCGCGCTCGGGCCGAAGCAGCCGCTCTCCGCCGAGCAGCTCCGCGCCGCCGCGCTCGACGGCAGCATCGTCGGCCTGCTCGACTGGCGGCCGGTGAAGGCGGGCGACTTCATCTATTCCCCCGCCGGCACGGTCCACGCAATCGGCGCGGGCCTGACCGTCATCGAAATCCAGCAGAATCTCGACCTCACCTACCGGCTCTACGATTATGGCCGCCCGCGCGAGCTGCATCTCGACGACGGCATGGCCGTTTCGACGCTCGAGCCGTTCGAAGAGGCGCAGGAGCGCAAGTTCACGGTCGAGCATCTCCAAAGCGGTGAGCATGACGTTTCGGCTGACAAGGGCTGGCTGGTGCCGGTGACCGGTGGCGGGACGATCGACGGTGAACGCTTCGCGGCCGGCCAATGCTGGGCGGTGAGCGGCACCGCAACCGTAACGCTCGACGATCGCTCGACCGCGCTTTTCGCCTTCCCGAACGCCTGAGGGCCGTCGATCAATCTAGCGTTCAGGCGCCAAGCGCCTATATGGCGCGCTTCCCATGGTTCTGAAGCTCCTCCGCCGCGCCATCGAACCCGCCCAGGCCACTGCACGGGTGCCGGACGGCGTGCGCGTCTATGCGATCGGCGACATCCACGGGCGGCTCGACCTGCTCGACCAATTGCTGTTCCGGATCGATGCCGATGAGCGTGCGCGCGGGCCGGCCCGGTCGGAAATCATTTTTCTGGGCGACCTGGTCGACCGCGGCCCGAACTCGGCCGGCGTCGTCCAGCGCGCGCTTGAGCTGAAGCGGAGCGGCCGCCCGGTCCGCCTGCTAATGGGCAATCACGAGGAAGTGTTTCTCAAAGCGCTGAAGGGCAGCCTCGAAGCGCTCAAATTCTTCGTGAAGATCGGCGGCCGCGCGACCATCCTCAGCTACGGCTTCGACGAGTCCGAATATGAGCGGCTCGATTATGAGGAATTGCTGCCCGCACTGATCGACCGCGTGCCTGCCGAGCATGTCGCGTTCCTCGAAAGTCTGGAGAACCAGATCGCCATCGGCGATTACCTGTTCGTCCATGCCGGCATTCGCCCGCGCGTGCCGTTCGACCAGCAGGTCGGCGGCGACCTGCGCTGGATCCGCTCCGATTTCCTCGATTTCCGCGGCGACCATGGCGCAGTGATCGTGCACGGCCACACCATCACCGACGACGTCGAGGAACGCCCGAACCGCATCGGCATCGACACCGGCGCCTTCGCCAGCGGCCGCCTGACCGCGCTGGGCTTAGAAGCCGGCGAGCGCTGGTATCTGTCCACCTAGTGACCGTCAGGACGTGCCGACGTGGCGCGCCAGCTTGCCCAAGGTCTGATAGCCGAACTCCACCGCGCCGAAGCCGATTGCCCCCTCGCGCTGCTCCCTGGTCGGGTGAAGCTGGCGCATGGTCAGCACGGTCTTCCCGTCGCTCTGCTCATCGAACATGACCGTGACGTGGAAGCGCGTGGGGTCGTCGTCCTTGTCGTGGCCATGCTCCATTTCGATCAGCCGCGGCGCCTCCACCGTCAGGAACACGATCCGGTTATCCCAAATCTTGCCGTCTGGCCCGGTGTAGATGAAGCGCCAGCGGCCGCCGGGGCGGATGTCGCACTCCAGCGATTCGACGGTGAACCCGTCAGGTCCGAACCATTGCGCGATCTGCTTCGGGTCCGTCCACGCCTCGAAGACGCGCTCGCGCGGAGCGTCGATCACACGGCACAGCACGATCTCGCGATCGAGCGCCCAGCTTCGGCGGGGGTCAGCGGTCATGGTCGTCACCTTTCGTCTCTGTCGCTGCGAGGAATCGTTCCAGCCTACCGAAGCGCGCTTCCCAGGCGGCGCGGGTGTGGTCGAACCAGCGGGCGGTCTCGCTAAGGCGCTCGACGTTCAGCCGGCACGGGCGCTTCCGTCCGTCGCGTCCGCGCGCAATAAGTCCAGCCCGCTCGAGCACCTTCAGATGCTGCGACACGGCCGGCAGGCTCATTGCGAAGGGCGCGGCAATCTCCTGCACCGTCAGATCGCCTTCGGTCGCCAATTGGCTGAGGATGGCCAGCCGAGTCGGATCGCCGAGCGCGGCAAAGGTCTGCGGAAGAGATTGAAAAGCCTGCACGTTTCCGAACCACTGTTATTTAAGTAACTACTTAAATAACAGTGGTGGAGCGTCTGTCAAGCCTTCAGACAAAGCGCGTCAGGCGGCGAGCGTCTCCGCATTCAGCGCATAAAGTGCTTCCGCCCCTGCCTTGGCCGAAGCCTCCAACCCCGCCGCTTCCGGCACGATCCGGTCGAGGAAGAAGCGCGCGACCGTCCGCTTCATCTGCTCGAACGGCGTGCCGCCCGATGCGGCCTTGGCCTGCCGCGCCAGCAGCCAGCCGGCTACCGCCACGGACAGCATCGTCGTCAGCGGATAGCTGCCGGCGAGCCGGTCCTCGGGGCTGACTTCGTTGCCGAGCATCCAGCGCACCACGCCTTCGATGCGCCCGACCAGGTCCATCAGCGCGGGCTCGTCCCCCGCTTCGGTGCGGATGTCGGCAATCAGCGCGGCGACGGTCTCGCCGCCCTGTATCGGCAGCTTGCGGTTGACGAGATCGGCCGCCTGGATGCCGTTGGTGCCTTCATAGATCGGCGCGATGCGGATGTCGCGATAGTGCTGCGCGGCGCCTGTCTCCTCGACAAAGCCCATGCCGCCATGCACTTGCACGCCCAGCGACGCGACTTCGCAGCCGACGTCCGTGCCCCACGCCTTGGCGAGCGGTGTCAGTAAATCGAGCCGCGCCCTTGCGGCATCATCGCCGCCATGCGCGCGATCGGCCTGCCCCGCTGCGTAATAGATCAGCGCCCGCGCCCCTTGAGTCAGCGCGCGCATCCGCAGCAGCATCCGCCGCACGTCGGGATGCTCGACGATCGGCTTGCCAAGCTGCACGCGCTCCTGCGCGAAGGCGAGCGCCTGCTGGGTCGCGCGCTCGGCGATCTGCACGCCCTGCAGGCCGACGTTCAGCCGCGCATTGTTCATCATCGTGAACATCGCGCGCATCCCGCCCATTTCGCCGCCGATCAGCCAGCCGCGGCAATCGTCATGGTCGCCGAAGCTCAGAGTGCATGTGGGCGACGCGTTGATGCCCAGCTTGTGCTCTATGGAAACGCAGCGGACGTCGTTGAACTCGCCCGGCGTGCCGTCCGGGTTCAGCCGGTATTTGGGAACGAGGAACAGCGAAATGCCCTTGGTGCCCGCCGGCGCGTCAGGCGTGCGCGCGAGGACGAGGTGGACGATGTTGTCGGTCAGGTCGTGCTCGCCGAAGGTGATGAAGATCTTCGTGCCCTTGATCCGCCAGCTTCCGTCGGCAGCGGGCGTGGCGGTGGTGCGGAGCGCGCCGACGTCGGAGCCCGCCTGCGGCTCGGTCAGGTTCATCGTGCCGTTCCACTCGCCAGTCACCAGCTTCGGCAGATAGGCCGCCTGCTGGTCTGGGCTGCCATGATGCACCAGCGCTTCGATCGCGCCCGGCGTCAGCATGTTGATCAGCGAAAAGCCCATGTTCGCCGTGCCGAGATCCTCCATGACAACGGTGGCCAGAGCGTAAGGCAGCCCCTGTCCGCCGAATGCCTCGGGCGCATTGATGCTGCCCCAGCCGCCCCCTACGAAAGCCTGATAGGCCGCGCGGAACCCCTCCGGCATCACCACCTGGCCATCCACCCACCTGGCCCCGACCTGGTCGCCCAGCCGGTTCAGCGGCGCATATTCCCCGGCGGCAAAAGCCCCCGCCCCCTCGATGATCGCATCGACCAACTCGCTATCATCAACGAGTTCGCCGATGCGGACGACGTGGTCCAACACGAAGCGCTGCTCGGCGGCGGGCGGGGTGTAGGTCATGGCGCTCCTTGAGAAACGTGTCGCGCGGCTATAGCGCGGGCCGGTGACTGCCTCAAACACCCGCGTCCTGCCCTTTTCCGACGAGAGCATCGCCGAAGCAGCGCGGCTGATCCTTGCTGGCGAGCCGGTCGCGGTGCCAACCGAGACAGTCTACGGCCTCGCCGCCGATGCGACCAATGCCGAAGCCGTCGCGCGTATCTATGCCGCGAAGGGCCGGCCGAGCTTCAACCCGTTGATCGTGCATGTCTCGGACATCGCCGCCGCCGAAGGGCTGGCGGAGCTGAACGCCGATGCTCGGGGGCTGGCGGAGCGGTATTGGCCCGGTCCGCTGACATTGGTGCTGCCGAAACGCGATGATGCGCCGCTGCCCTCGATCGTGACGGCCGGCCTCCCGACCGTCGCGATCCGGGTGCCGGGTCATCCCACCATGCAGGGCCTGCTTCGCGCGAGCGGCCGCCCGCTCGCCGCGCCGTCCGCGAACGCCAGCGGCACGATCAGCGCGACGCGCGCGGAACATGTGCTGAAGAGCCTCGGCGGACGCATCCCGTTCGTCATCGATGCGGGCCCGACCGAGGTCGGGCTCGAATCCACGATCGTTGCGGCAGACGGCGATCAGCTGCGCCTGCTCCGGCCCGGCCCGATCGATCTGGGCCTGTCGCTCGCGACGGGAGAGAAGGTGCAGGCGCCGGGCATGCTCGAACGCCATTATGCGCCGGCCAAGCCGCTACGGCTCGACGCGACCGAAGCGCTGTCGCAGGAGTATCTGATCGGCTTCGGCCCGGTGCGCGGCGATGCATCGCTGAGCACGACCGGCGATCTGGTCGAGGCGGCGGCGCGGTTGTTCGACCTGTTGCACCAGGCCGACGCGTCCGATGCGCAAGCCATTGCCGTCGCGCCGATCCCGGCCGAAGGTCTGGGCCTCGCCATTCGCGACCGTTTGCGGCGCGCCGCACATCGGGAGACTGCATGACGACGCTTGTCACAGGCGCAGCCGGCTTCATCGGCTTTCACGTTGCCGACCGGTTGCTCGCGGCCGGCGAACGCGTGATCGGCATCGACAATTTCACGCCCTATTATTTGCCGCAGCTCAAGGAAGATCGCATCGCTGAGCTGCAGCGGCGGCACGGCGATGCTTTCACGCTGCTCCGCGTCGACTTCGCCGACCATGAGGCATTGGAGCGCGCGCTCGAAAACCTCCCATTCGACCAGATCGCCCATCTCGGCGCCCAGCCCGGCGTGCGCTATTCGATCGAGAACCCCCGCGCCTATGCGCATTCCAATCTAGTCGGGCATTTGAACATGCTGGAACTGGCGAGACATCGCCAATTGCCGATGGTCTATGCCTCGTCATCCTCGGTCTATGGCGGCAACACGAACCTGCCGTTCAGCGTCGACGACCGGGTCGACCATCCCGTCTCGCTCTACGCCGCGACCAAGAAGGCGGACGAGCTGATGAGCGAGACGTACGCCCATCTCTATCGCATCCCGCTGACCGGCCTGCGCTTCTTCACCGTCTACGGCCCCTGGGGCCGCCCGGACATGGCGCCGTGGCTGTTCACCGAAGCGATCCTCACCGGCAAGCCGATCAAGGTGTTCAACAATGGCGATATGCGCCGCGACTTCACTTACATCGACGACATCGTCGATGGCGTGATCGCCGCTCTCGACCGCCCCCCGGCCAACGGCACGCCGCATCGCATTTACAATCTCGGCAACAATCGGTCCGAGCAGCTTACTCGCTTCATCGAGGTGATCGAGACCGCCTGCGGACGCGCGGCGATCCGCGAAATGCACCCGATGCAGCCCGGCGACGTCAAGGACACCTATGCCGATATCGGCGACACGACAGCCGATCTCGGTTTCGTGCCCAAGGTAACGCTTGATGAGGGCATTCCGCGATTCGTCCGCTGGTTCCGCGGCTATAGCGGCCTCTAAGAAGTTGAAACGCTTGCGAAACCCTTGAAGCTGTGGCCTAGTCGATCCGGGCATTCAGGGGAAAAGCTTCTTGGGCGGCATTCTGGTCGTACTCGGCACGCGTCCCGAGGCTATCAAACTTGCGCCCGTCATTCAGGCCTTGCGGCGCAGGAAAATGCCGGTCCGCGTCTGCGCGACGGCGCAGCACCGCGAATTGCTCGATCAAGCCTTGGCTCTCGACGGAATACGGCCGGACATTGATCTGAACCTCATGCGTCCTGGCCAGTCCATCGGCGCCGCGACCGGGCGGATGATGGTGTTGCTCGACAAGGTGTTCGCCGATGAACGATCCGAGCGCGTCATCGTGCAGGGCGACACCGCCACTGCGTGCGCCGCTGCCCAGGCGGCATTCTATCGACGGATTCCGGTCGCGCACGTCGAGGCGGGTCTCAGGACCGCCGACCTGTCCACGCCGCACCCGGAGGAAGGCAATCGGCGGATGATTTCCACGATCGCCGATTGGCATTTCGCGCCGACGACGGCCGCGGCGCGTGCGCTAAGAAACGAAGGCGTCGCACACGAGAAAATCCTCGTCACCGGCAACACCGTCGTCGACGCGCTTCATCAGGTCCGCGCTCGCCTGCGGGTGCAGCCCGAACTTGCCGGCGCTGCATTGAACGTGCTGAACCGCTGCCACGGGCGCAAGTTGGTCCTCGTCACCTGCCACCGCCGCGAGAGCTTTGCGGCGGCCGACGACATCGCCGACGCCATCCGCGCACTGGCGATGCGCAGAGACGTGCTCATTGCGTTGCCGCTGCACCCGAACCCGGCCATCCGTCGTCCGCTGGAGCAGGCCTTGCGGAACCTGGAGAACGTCGCCCTGCTCGAGCCGCTCGATTTCGCGCCGTTCGTCGCCCTGCTATCCGCCGCCTATCTTGTGCTGACGGACAGTGGCGGCGTGCAGGAGGAAGCGCCGGTGATGGGCGTGCCCGCGCTTGTCATGCGCGACGCCACCGAGCGGCCTGAAGGCATCGCCGCGGGCACAGCGCGGTTGGTCGGAACCGACAGCCGGCGAATCGTAACGGAAGTGTGCCGCCTGCTGGACGACGCCAAGGCGCATGCCCGCATGTCCCGCGCGCACAGTCCCTATGGCGACGGGCGCGCCGCGGAACGGATCGCCGATGCGCTGGCCGCCGCCAGTGCCGAAAGTCTCGCGGTGCGTTAGGCCGCGTGGGCGGCGATCCAGTCTTCGACCACCGGAGCGATCATGTCGCGCCACTTGCTGCCGTTGAAGATGCCGTAATGGCCTACGCCTTCGGCCAGCAGGTATTTCTTCTCGGCCGTCGGCAGGTTGGTGGCGAGCTTCAGGGCGGCCTTGGTCTGGCCGACGCCCGAAATATCGTCGCGTTCGCCTTCGATCGCCAACAGCCCGATGTCGGCAATCGCGCCCGGATCGACCTTGACGCCCCGGTGCACCCACTCGCCTTTCGGCAAGGCATGACGCTGGAAGACCAGATCGACGGTCTCGAGATAGAATTCCGCCGTCATGTCGCAGACGGCGCGATATTCGTCGTAGAATTCCTTGGTGCGGTCCGCGCTCTCCCCGTCGCCCTGGACCAGATGCTTGAACATTTCCCAGTGGCTCATCAGGTGATCGCCCAGGTTCATCGACATGAAGCCGGCGAGCTGGAGAAAGCCTGGATATACTTTCCGCCCCGCGCCCGGATAAGTGAAGGGCACGGTCGCGATCACATTTTGCTGGAACCAGGCGTGCGGACGTTGCGTCGCGAGCGTATTGACGCCGGTCGGTTCTTCGCGCGTATCGATCGGGCCGCCCATCATGGTCAGCGTCTTGGGCCGGCACGGGTGCTTGCCGGCGGCCATCAGCGCTGCCGCGGCGTAGCTGGGCACCGACGGCTGGCAGACGGCGAGCATGTGCGCGCCCGGCCCGATCGCCTCCAGGAACTCGATCAGATAATCGACGTAATCCTCAAGATCGAAGCTGCCCTCTTCAAGCGGCACCAGCTTCGCGTCGCGCCAATCGGTGATGTACACGTCATGCTTCGGCAGCATGCGCTGCACGGTGCCACGCAGCAGCGTCGCATAATGGCCCGACATCGGCGCCACGATCAGCAGCTTCTGCCCGCCCTCGACGCCCTCGCGCCGGAAACGCTTCAACTGGCCGAAAGGCTTTCTGACAACGATGTCCTCTTCGACCACGACTTTGCGTCCATCGACGGTTGTCGAGTGCAGCCCGAATTCGGGCTTGCCGCGCGGCGCGGCCGCATGCGCGAACACTTCGAGCGCAGACGCCAGCACCGGGCCGCCGCCGAAATAGGCAAATGGGTTGGCGGGGTTCTGGAGAAGTTCGGCGCTGGCATTGGCAAATGCGCTCGCCCCCGCCAGCAGCGACCGCTGCCATTCATAAGCGTCGTACAGCATCAAGCGTTCCTATATAGCGCCCACCCCTGAACGCTTCGTCCCTGATTTGGATCAAATCGCTGTGTGACGCAATCGTTACGCTCACGCGCTTGTGGATAGGTTGAGGCCGTCGCGCCGTCCTGCTACTCCCCCGCGCGATGGCGAAGGACACGGACGCGGAGCCGAAAACCCGCAAGCTCGGCAATCTGGCGATGGTCTGGCGCTACGCGTCCCGCTACCCGGGCCATATCGCCTGCGCCGCAGTCGCCCTCATTGTCGCGTCGGCCGCCACGGTCGCCATTCCCTATGGGTTCAAGCGCGCGATCGACCGAGGGTTTTCGAGCGGCGGCGATCAGCATGCCGTCTCCGCTTCCTTTTATTACCTGCTGATGATCGTCGGCGTGCTCGCACTGGCGACGGCGTTTCGCTTCTATTTCGTGTCGTGGCTCGGCGAGCGCACGGTAGGCGACATCCGCAAGGCCGTGCACGCCAATCTGGTGACCCTCGCGCCGCGCTTTTTCGAGGAGAATCGCCCTTCGGAAATCGCCTCTCGCATGACTTCGGATACGGCCGTGATCGAGCAGATCGTCGGCACCACCGTCTCGGTCGCCCTCCGCAATCTGTTCACCGGCTTCGGCGGCGTCGTCTATCTGTTCGTACTCTCGCCCAAGCTCGCTGGATCGCTGTTGCTCGGCATCCCGCTGATCGTGGCGCCGATCGTGCTGCTCGGCCGGCGCGTGCGCAATTTCTCGCGCGCCAGCCAGGATCGCATCGCCGATGTCGGCGCCATCGTCGCGGAGACGCTGGGCGCGATGAAGATCGTCCAGGCGTTCAACCAGGAAGAGCGGGAAAAGAGCCGTTTCGGCAGCGCTGTGGAGGCGACGTTCGGCGTCGCCAAACGCCGCATCTTCATTCGCGCGATCATGACAGCGGTGGTCATCGCCCTGATCTTCGGCTCGATCACGCTGGTGCTGAAGGAAGGCGTCAGCGACGTGGCTGCCGGCCGGATCAGCGGCGGGTCGATCGCCGCCTTCGTGCTGACCGGCGGACTCGTCGCCGGCGCGTTCGGTACGCTGACCGAAGTCTATGGCGACTTGCTGCGCGGCGCGGGTGCGGCCGGCCGGCTGGCCGAACTGCTCGCTGAACGGCCCGAGATCAAGGCGCCCGCGCATCCGGTCCGCCTGCCCGAGCCGCCGCAGGGGCGGCTCAGCTTCGAGCACGTGACGTTCCGCTATCCGACCCGGCCCGACACCAGCGCGCTTCACGATTTCTCGCTGGACGTGGCGCCGGGCGAGACGGTGGCAGTGGTCGGCCCGTCCGGGGCGGGCAAGTCGACGCTGCTGCAGCTCGCCCAGCGCTTCTACGACCCGCAGCTCGGCGCGGTGCGGCTGGACGGCGTCGATCTGCGCGAGGCCGATCCCGCCGACGTCCGCGCCCGGCTCGCCATGGTGCCGCAGGAAACGGTGATCTTCGCCGCCTCCGCACGCGACAATTTGCGCTATGGCCGGTGGGAAGCGTCGGACGCCGAGCTCTGGGCCGCCGCCGAAGCGGCCAACGCCGCCAATTTCCTGAAAGGCCTGCCGGACGGCCTCGACACCTTCATGGGCGAAGGCGGCGCGCGCCTCTCAGGCGGTCAGCGCCAGCGCCTGGCGATCGCCCGCGCAATCTTGCGCGACGCGCCTGTCTTGCTGCTCGACGAAGCGACCAGCGCGCTCGACGCGGAATCGGAGCGACTGGTGCAGGACGCGCTGGAGCATCTGATGGAGAATCGAACGACAATCGTGATCGCGCACCGGCTCGCCACCGTCCGTGCGGCCGACCGCATCATCGTCATGGACGAAGGCCGGATCGTCGAGGCCGGCAATCACGACAGCCTCAGCGCCGCGGGCGGTCTCTATGCTCGCCTCGCGCGCCTGCAGTTCGAAGGCTTGGCCGCCTAGATTCTTCGAAAAGACCGGAAACCGCTCCGAAAGTGGATCGTTACACCCCTGCGCGCGACACGCGCTTTGGGCACGGGGCTTTGATGCGTGCAGTTCGGGAGGCTGCCCGCAACGGAGGAGATGGTTATGAAAAGCATTCTATTGGCGTCTGCATTGCTGATCGGTGGCGTGGCCTATGCGCAGGCCGACCCGCGTGATGCGGGCCAGCCGATCGGGTCGAACGCGACGCTGCAACCCGGCAGCACGATGGGCGACCGCGATACGATGGGGAAGAACCCCGGCACGGCGGCGGTTCCGCCGGCGTCGACGACCACGACCACCACGACGACCGGCACGATGTCGACTGACACCGGCATGGCGACGACCACGACCGGCACCACCGGCTCGGGCGTCGTTGCGGTTCAGGAAGCCGGCAACATGACCGCCCCGCCGGCGACCGCGGGTGGCCCCTATCCGCGCTGCAGCCGCACCATCACCGATCACTGCCAGCAGAGCTCGGCACGCGAATCGGACACGAAGGGCGGACCGCCGGCGCATCGTCGCCGCACGCGCCGCTAAAGCGCTTGCGGGCTTATTGAGAGTTCGCGAAGAGCCTCCCGAACCAGTTTCGGGAGGCTCTTTTTTCATGACCATCAGCTTCAAGGACCGCATCGCCATCGTCACCGGCGCGGGCGGCGGCCTGGGCCGCGCCTATGCGCTGGAGCTCGCGCGGCGGGGCGCCAAAGTCGTCGTCAACGATCTGGGCGGCACGCGCGACGGCACCGGCCATTCCGACGCGGCGCTGAAAGTGGTCGAGGAGATCGAGGCGGCCGGCGGCGAGGCAATGTCGAACGGCGGCAGCGTCACCGAATATGCGCAGATGGTCGAGATGGTCGCCCGCGCGAAAGAGCGCTGGGGCGGCGTCCATATCCTCATCAACAACGCGGGCGTGCTGCGCGACAAGAGCTTCGCCAAGATGGAGCCGGAGGATTTCCGTTTCGTCGTCGACGTGCACCTGAACGGCTCGGCGAACTGCACCAAGGCGGTGTGGGAAACGATGCGCGAGCAGGCCTATGGCCGTATCCTGATGACGGCGAGCTCGACCGGGCTGTACGGCAATTTCGGCCAGGCGAATTACGGCGCGGCGAAGCTGGGCTTGGCTGGCCTCACCAAGACGCTTCATCTGGAAGGCGCGAAATACAATGTGCGGGTGAACACGATCGCGCCGGTCGCCGGCACTCGCATGACCGAAGACCTGTTCCCGCCCGAGGCCTTCAAGGCCTTCGCGCCGGAGAATGTCGTGCCGGCTGCGCTCTATCTGGTCAGCGAGGATGCGCCCACGAACATGATCATCGGCGCAGGCGCTGGCATGTTCCACGCCGCCTATGTGACCATGACGCAAGGCGTGTTGCTGCCCGAAGCCGAGCGCACCCCCGAAGGCGTCGCGGCCGCCTGGGACCGCATCACCGACCGCACCGGCGAGACCGTGCCCCAATCGGGCGCCGAGCAATCGATGGCGATCCTGACGCTGCTGCAGGGCGGATAGACCGTACCGTATTGCTACACTAACACACTTGTGCTATTCCTCCCGCTGGGAGGATTGCCGATGTATAGCGATACCGATCTAGAGCGCGCCGTCGCCGCGGGGGCGATCACGCCCGAAGCGGCGGGCGCGTTGCGCCGGTTTCTGGCGGAACAGACCACGACATCCGTGGTCGACGAAGAGCAATTCCGGCTGTTGACTGGCTTCAACGATATTTTCGTCGCGATCGCGAGCGTGCTTCTGCTCGTGGCGCTGGCCTGGATCGGGCAGGACATCGGTCCGCGTCTGGGCGGCGAAGGCCCGTCCTTCACGTCCGGCGTGCTGGTCGCGGCGGCGAGCTGGGGGCTGGCCGAATTCTTCACGCGCAAGCGGCGCATGGCGCTGCCCAGCATCCTGCTGCTGCTCGCTTTCACCGGTGGCGTGTTCGCGACGGTCGGGATCGGCATCGGGCTGACGCTCGACAAGGAAACGCTGAACCATGAGGCCGATCCACGCACGCTCGCGCTGATTCTCGGCGCCGCGGCAGCCGTCGCGGCAGGCGCGACCTGGCTGCATTGGCGGCGCTTCCGCGTGCCGATCACCGTCGCGGCGGGAGCGGCGGCAAGCGCGGGCCTGATCCTGGCGCTGATTGCCTCCGCGATCGGCGACGCCCCTGCTCTCCGCAATGCGATGCTGACGGGCGCGTTCGTGCTGGGCATCGGCGTGTTCGGCTTTGCGATGTGGTGGGATGCGTCGGACCGCGAGCGCAAGACGCGCCGCGCCGACGTCGCCTTCTGGCTGCACCTGCTCGCCGCGCCGCTGATCGTGCATCCGGTGTTCCAGGCGTTGGGCGTGTTCGACAATGCGGTGTCGATGGGCAGCGCAGTCATCGTCGTCCTGCTGTACGTGTTGCTGGCGCTGGTCGCGCTGGCGATCGACCGCCGCGCGCTGATGGTCTCGTCGCTCGCCTATGTGCTGTATGCGCTGAGCGCCCTGTTCCGGGAGCTGGGCGCGGTCGGCCTGAACGTGGCGCTCACCGCGCTGGTGATCGGATCGGCGCTGCTGCTGCTCTCCGCCTTCTGGCAAGCCGCGCGGGCGATGATCGTCGAGCGGCTGCCCGAGGGGCTGCGCATGAAGCTGCCGCCCACGCACGACATCCCAGCTACCGTCCAGGCCCAGTCGGCCTGATTCTGACGGCGCCTGCCGCCTCCCTCAGAAGGGCAGTTTGAAGCCCGGGGGGAGCGGCAGGCCGCTGGTCATCTTGCCCATTTCCTGACTGGACGCCGCATCCGCCTTGGCGCGCGCATCGTTGAACGCCGCGGCGACCAGATCCTCCAGCATCTGCTTCTCGGACGGCTGAAGCAGCGATTCGTCGATATCGACCGAGATGATGCGGCCCTTGGCGGTCGCCTTCACCTTGACCAGCCCGCCGCCCGACGCGCCTTCCACTTCGATCTTGTCGAGATTGGCCTGCGCCTTGGTGAGCTCATCCTGGACGTTTTTCGCCATGTTGAGGATGTCGTCGAGGTTCTTCATGGGGCACTCCGTTGTTCGGCGGCGCTGTAGTCGATCAGCTCCGCATCCGGAAACGCTTCGAACGCCGCCTTGACCAATGGCGTGTCGAGAATCGCCTGTTTGGCAGCTTCCTCGACCGCCCGCTCCTGTTCGAGCAGCGACGGCTGGGCGTCACCCTCGTCGGTGCTGACCGTCCAGACGGCGGCAGTCATCGTCTTCAGCGCGCTGGTAAGATCGCGGAAGAAATCGCTGCCCATCGGCTTCAGCGGCTTCACCGCCAGCTCGGGCGGGGCGTAGCGCTGCAGCCCGACGAAATCGTGGAGCTGCTGGGCGAGCAGGGGCTTTCCGCTCTTGCCGAGCAATTCGACAAGCGCCGGAAAGCTCGCGGGATATTGCGCGGTGGGCGCAGGCGGCGGAGCGGGCGGCGCAACGCGCGTCGGCGCAGGTGCGGTCGCGACCGCTTCGCCATTGCCGATGCGCTTCAGCAGCTCGGCGGGGTCCGGCAACTCGGACGCGTGGACGACGCGGAGCAGCGCCATTTCGGCGGCCTCCAGCGGCATCGCCGAGCGCACCGCCTCGTCATGGCCTTTCAGCAGGAGCTGCCACAGCCGGTGAAGCTGGGCGAAGGACAGCCGTGCCGCCCATTCCCCAAGCGCTTCGCGTTCCTCGGCCGATTGCGACGGGTCAGCGCCGCCGCCGATCTTGGCCATGGTGACGCCGTGCACGGCCTCGAGCAGTCCGCGCAGCACACCCACCGGATCGACGCCGAGGTCATATTGATCATGCAGGGAGGACAGGGCCTCGTTCGCCTCGCCCCCAAGCAGATGCCCGAACAACCGCCGGATCGCGCCACGGTCGGAGAGGCCGAGCATGTCGCGAACCTGAGCGGCGGTCACTTCGCCGCCTTCCATATCGGCGTGAGCGATCGCCTGGTCGAGGATCGAGAGGCCATCGCGCGCGGAGCCTTCGGCCGCGCGGGCGATCAGCGCCAGCGCCTCGGGCTCGGCGCGCGCTCCTTCGGCTTCGATCACATGCGTGAAATGCGCGGCGAGCTTGTCGGCCGGAATGCGGCGCAAATCGAAGCGCTGGCAGCGCGACAGCACCGTCACCGGCACCTTGTTGACCTCGGTCGTCGCGAACAAAAACTTCACGTGCGCAGGGGGTTCTTCCAATGTCTTTAGAAGCGCGTTGAACGCGTTCTTCGACAGCATGTGCACTTCGTCGATGATGTAAACTTTGTAGCGCGCCGAGACCGCGGCGTAGCGCACCGCCTCGATGATCTCGCGCACATCGTCGACGCCGGTGTGGGAAGCGGCGTCCATTTCGACCACGTCGATATGCCGCCCTTCGGCAATCGCGCGGCACGGCTCGCAGACGCCGCACGGATCGATGGTCGGTCCGCCCTGCCCGTCCGGGCCGATGCAGTTCAGCGCCTTGGCAATAAGCCGCGCGGTCGAGGTCTTGCCGACCCCGCGCACGCCGGTCAGCAGGAAGGCATGCGCCAGCCGGCCCCGCCGGATCGCGTTGCCGAGCGTGGTGACCATCGCATCCTGACCGATCAGCTCGGAAAAACGCTGCGGCCGGTATTTGCGCGCGAGAACGCGGTAAGCGGAGGATTCGGACATGTTGGGTCAACCCTAACCGTTCGGGCTGAGCCTGTCGAAGCCCTGTTCTTCTTGCTTGGAGGCGCCGCGGCGAAGCCGCGTCGTCGGTCCTCGCCTCAGGCGAGGCCGGCCGCTCCTTCGACAAGCTCAGGACGAGGGCTGCGCGGTGGGAGCCGGAACGACCCGGGGCGAGTTCGTTGCGGCTGCTTCCTTCCGGACCTGACCGGGTTGGCGAATGCACCGTCCGCCCGACTCCCGGCGCGCATATGGGCGATCGATTGGCCGAGGGCAAGCCGGCTCAGCGCGCGCCGATCGTGCCCAGCCAGTCGATCATCGCGGCGGCGAGCGTAATGCGGTGATCGGAAAAAGGATGGTCGGTCGGCATGACTTGCCCGGCGACTCGATCATTGCCAGCGCTGCGGGCGGCGGCTTCCAGCGTCTGCTCCGCAGCGCGGCCACCGCCCCGCTCAGCGCCGAGCACCAGCAGCGGGCGCTTGCCATAAGCTGCGATACGCTTGGGGAGATCGAACCGTGCGCCGCCAGCGATCATCTCGTCGGCCAATGCCTGTTCGCTGGTGCCGGCAAGCGGCGGCAAGTCGCCGACCGCTTCCTCATGCCACTCCCGGCGGCCCTGCTCGGTGGCGAGCGAGCGCGCGGTTTCCGCGATGTTCCAGGCATCGATCAGCACCAGGCCGGCGACGCGCGGTTCGGTGGCCGCCGCATCTGCCGCCATGAAGCCGCCCATGCTGTGCCCGGCGACGACGATCCGCGCGGGATCGATCCGGTATTTCGCGACCGTCTTCGGATCGAGCAGAAAGCGGACTACCGCTCGCGCATCGCTTGTCGCGCCGCCCAACGAAAAGGCGCCCGGGCTGCCCCAGGAGCCATGATAGTGAAAGGTCAGCACGTTCCACCCGGCGCGGCGCGCGGCCTGGGCGAGATCGAGATTCTGCTCGTTGCCGGGAAAGCCGTGCAGCAACAGCAAGGTCGGATGCGGCCGCGCCCCCGAGGCCGTGTACATCACGGCGTTCACCGCGCCGCCTTCGACCGGCAGCACGAAGGCAGCCATGCCGGCGGGCGCCACGGCATCAGGCGCGGGATCGACGACCACGGCATTGGGCACGGTCGCGGCGAAGGCGGGCGCCGCGAGCGCAAGCAGTGCAACAAGCTTCAGCATGTTTCCCCCCGGAAAGATGCTCCAAGGGGCCCGGCAAGCGGCCGAATGTCAACCGCCTCAGCGGTTTACATAGGCGATTTCGAAATTACCCCAGCGCTTGCCGTTGATCCACAGCGGCACATAGACATTCTTGACCATCAGCACTTCGTTGCCGCGGTCGAGCTGATAGACGGCCATCATAAAGGGCGCGTCGCTCTTCACTGCCCGCATCGTCGTGTCGTCGTCGAGGATGCGGCGATTGCGGCAGTTGCGGTCGTTCCATTCGGGATCGTCGGGGCGAGGCGTCTTTGAGCGGCGGCTCTGGTGCGTCGGCAGATAGCCGTTCACGTCAGAGCAGACCGCGCCCTCGATTGCGCTGTCGCTGTCGGTCACCCGGTCGATGATCGGCTGCAGATAGCGATCGGCAAAGGCGTTGAATCGGGTGTCGAAGCGTTCGGGATTGGAGCCGGTGATCAGCCGGTAGTCGGTGTCGAAGACATCGGCCATGCCGATCTCTCCGCGCGCGATCGCGCCTTCGATCAGATTCTGGATTTCGTCGCAGGCGCCGATCGCCATCTCGACGAACCGCTGATCGTCATGCGCGAAGCCGCTATGGACGAGTTGATCGAACATGTGGTTAGACAGCAATTCCATCTTGGTCATGGTCTGCTGCGCGTCGACGAGTTGCTTGGCGTTGGTGCCAGCCTCCCGGACGAAACCGGCAAGCTCGTCCTTCACCCGGATCGCATTGTCGTGGATTAGGCTGGTCGAACGGGCAATGCCGTCCGACTGCTGCTCGACCATTTCGACGATCTGGGCGACTTCGCCCACCGTGTCATTGACCTTGCCGAAGCTCGATTGCGCCGCCCGGCTCTTGGCGACGCCTTCGCCGATCTCGGCGACGAACATCTCGGCTTCCCGGGCGAGCGAGGCGACGGTAGCGCTGATTTCTTCGGTCGCGCCGCGCGTGTCCTGCGCCAGCTTCTTCACCTCGGCCGCGACGACCGCGAATGTGCGTCCCGCCGCGCCGGCGCGCTCAGCCTCGATCGCGGCATTGAGCGCCAGCATGTTGGTGGTGCGCGCGATCGAGTCGATGCCGGAGGTCACGCGCTGGACCTGCGTCATGGCCGCCGCGAAATTGGTGACCTGTTCGCCCAGGCGCACGACCAGTTCGGTGAGCGCCGTGAAGTCGCCCATCGATTGCGAGATGATACGCGTGCCTTCGTCGAGCTTGGAGCGCGCCTTTTCGGCAAGCAGCCGCGCTTCGTCGGTCGAATCCGCCGCGCGCCTTTGGTCAGCCTCGAG
Organism: Sphingomonas tabacisoli; assembly: GCF_042678385.1. Classification (NCBI taxonomy): domain Bacteria; kingdom Pseudomonadati; phylum Pseudomonadota; class Alphaproteobacteria; order Sphingomonadales; family Sphingomonadaceae; genus Sphingomonas; species Sphingomonas tabacisoli. Next base: position 1,450,635 of record NZ_JBHUDY010000001.1, on the reverse strand, counting down.
CGCGGCCGTCACTTGCTCGAGATCGGCAAGCACCTGCATCTGCCGGCCAAGGCTGGCCGACACCTGCGTGACATAGGTGGCCGCTTCGGTGCAGCCGACCGCCAGATCCCCACAGGATTTTGCGACAGCGTCGATCGCACCCGGATCCGCCGCCTTGATTGCGCCCTCGATCATTCTTCTTCTGCTCTTGCTTTCGGCATGTTCGCCAGCGGCGTAGGGGGAATGGGTTGAGGATCGCTTAACCGCGTTGCCCTCGTTAGCGCGGCTTTAAGCGCGAGCTGGCAGGGAGAGGCGGTGCCCGGCATAGAAACCCTGCCGCCCCCGCGCCTGCGCGCCTGGATCGCGATCATCGCCCTTTGCGGACTGATCCTGCGGATCGCGGCCGCGCGCGGCAGCCTGTGGCTGGACGAGGCGTGGTCGGCGGTGCTCGCGCATCAGGTGCAGACGCCGCTCGGCGTGTTCGTGCAGATCAATCACGACAATAATCACCATCTGAACTCGTTATGGCTGCAGTTCGTGGGGCTCGGCGCGCCGCCGCTGGTCGCGCGTGCATTGTCGATTGCGGCGGGAACGCTGGCGGTGTTCGTCGCCGGGCTGATCGGCGCGCGGCGGGGTCCGGCGGCCGGAATCGCGACGGCCCTGCTCTTCGCGGTGTCGCCGGTTATGGTGAACCTTGGCTCCGAGGCGCGGGGCTATGCACCGATGATGCTGATGGTGCTGATCGCTATCTGGTATGTCGACCGCTTCCTCGACGGCGAGCCGGAAGCCGACCGGCCAGCGACGCTTGCGATCTGTTTCTTCGTCGGTGCGCTGTTCCAGCTCACCATGGCCTTCATGGCCTGCGCGCTGGTCGGCTGGGTTCTGCTGGCCCTGTGGCGAAGGGACGGTTGGCGAATCGCTATTGGGCGGACAGCTCGGCTGCTCGGGCCTGCATGCGGCGCGCTGTTGCTTGCGGTCGGCATTGTCTTCGCGCCGGTTCTGATGGGAGGCGCAGAGTTCCGGCTGGGCTCGATCGCGCCGTTCAGTTTCTCGGACCTGGGTATCGGCCTGCGCACCATGCTGGGCTATACACTCGGCCTGCCTGCGCTGCTGCTCGCGCTGGTTGGCGCGCTGGCCCTGGCGATGCGAACCCCGCGACTGGCCTTTTACGCGCTCGCACTCATCGCCTTCCCGCTCGCGATCGTGGTTCTGCGGCCGGTCAATGCCGGGCATGCGCGCTATTACCTGCTGATCGGCATGGCCTTGTTGCTGCTGGTCGGCGAGGCGCTGCCGGCGCTGCTGCGGCGCAGCCGTCCCGCTGCGATAGGCGCGATACTGGTCCTTGGCACGGCCTGCCTGGCGAGCGACCTGGCGCTGATCCGCGATGGGCGCGGCGACGTCGCGCCAGCCGTGGATGCGCTGGCCGTTCGCGCACCGCAAGGCGCGCATGTCGGCGTCGTACGCGAAAGCGGGCTGGCGCTGATGGAAGTCGCTGCGGCGGAGGGCCGCTACCCGATCCGCGTCGACAACGCGTGTAGAAGCGCGCGATTCGTCTTCACCGAATGGTTCGAAGGCGAAGCGCCGGACCGGTTCGCGACGCGGCTGTGCGGCGCGGGTCTGCGCGCGATTACCTCGGCCCGCTCGCGCGGCCCCTCGGGACAGAACTGGACGCTGTACGAACGCGTGGGCTAGGCTCCCCCGATGTTCTTCAACTTCATGGACGAGCTGCGGCACGCCGGCATTCCGGCTTCGCTGAAAGAGCATCTGGTGCTGCTGGAAGCGCTCGACCGCGAGGTGATCGAGCGTAGCCCCGAGGAATTCTACTATCTCGCCCGCGCCACCTTTGTTCACGACGAAGGACTGCTCGACCGGTTCGACCAGGTCTTCGCCAAGGTCTTCAAGGGCATAGAGACGAGCTACGGGACCGAAGCGGTGCCGATCCCCGAGGACTGGCTGCGCAAAGTCGCCGAACTCTACCTGACCGAAGAGCAGATGAAAGAGATCGAGAAGCTCGGCTCCTGGGAAGAGATCATGGAGACGCTGAAGAAGCGGCTCGAGGAGCAGAAGGAACGCCACCAGGGCGGCAACAAGTGGATCGGCACCGGCGGCACCTCCCCGTTCGGCGCCTATGGCTATAACCCCGAAGGTGTGCGCATCGGCCAGGAAGAAGGCCGGCACGGCCGCGCGATAAAGGTCTGGGACAAGCGCGAGTTCAAGAACCTCGATTCGACCAAGGAGCTCGGCACCCGCAACATCAAGATTGCGCTGCGCAGGCTACGCCGCTTCGCCCGCGAGGGAGCAGCCGACGAGCTCGACATCGACGCGACGATCGACGGCACCGCGCGCCAGGGCTGGCTCGACATCCATATGCGCCCGGAGCGGCACAATGCGGTCAAGCTGCTGCTGTTCCTCGATGTCGGCGGATCGATGGATCCCCACATCAAGCTTTGCGAGGAGCTGTTCTCGGCCGCAACCGCCGAGTTCAAGAACCTGGAGTTCTTCTACTTCCACAACTGCCTGTACGAAGGCGTGTGGAAAGACAATCGCCGCCGCTTTTCGGAGCGCACGCCGACCTGGGACGTGCTCCACAAATTCGGCCACGATTATAAGGTCATCTTCGTCGGCGACGCGTCGATGAGCCCCTATGAGATCACCCATCCCGGCGGCTCGGTCGAGCATTTCAACGAGGAAGCCGGCGCGGTCTGGATGCACCGCATCGCCACCACCTACCCCGCCGCCGCCTGGCTGAACCCGGTGCCGGAAAAGCATTGGGGCTATTCGCAATCGGTCAAGATCATGCGCGAGCTGATGAACGACCGCATGTACCCGCTGACGCTCGACGGCCTCGACGACGCGATGCGGGAGCTGAGTCGGAAGCTCTAACAGACGCGGCCGCTGGCAAGCGCAATCAAGTTTAGCTTTACCCCGATTCATCCGCCTTCTTCTCGCCGCAATTCGCAGGCGGAGCGGCGCAGACCTGTTTACTACCTCATCGGTTGAGATACTTTTCTCCTGCCTCGTGAGAAGGGCGGCCGTGCGGGCCCGGTGTCTCCCCAAAGTCCTCCCGCCTGCACGGCCTTACTTCTCCCGGAGGCAGAGCGGGGCTGCTAGCTAGGAGAAGGTTGGTGATGCGAGGCATTCACGAAAGCGACCGGAAGCAACCCATCGTGCTGACCGTGCCGGGGCTGAACGGATCGGGGCCGTCCCACTGGCAGACGCTGTGGGAGCAATCGCGGCCGGACACGTCGCGGATCGAGCTGGGCCTGTGGTCGAACCCGCGCCGCAATGCCTGGGTGACGAAGATCGACCAGGCGATTCGCGGGGCGCAGGCGCCGATCGTGCTCGCCGCGCACAGCCTTGGCTGCCTGGCGGTGGCGTGGTGGGCGGAGCTGTCAGGGCAGCCCTGGGGATGGCCGGTCGCCGGCGCGCTGCTGGTCGCGCCTGCGGACGTCAGCGCTCGCCCCCTCGCGGCTGAGCTTGCCGATTTCGCGCCGGCACCGGCGCGCGCGCTGCCCTTCCCCTCGATCGTGGTCGCGAGCGAGGACGACCCCTGGATCCATCCCGACCGCGCGGCGAGCCTCGCGGCGTCCTGGGGCAGCCATTTCGTCAACGCAGGCCCCGTCGGCCACATCAACGCGGCGAGCGGGCTCGGCTGGTGGGAAGAAGGCCAGGAATTGCTCGATCGCGTCATCCGCGCGGCGGGCGGCACCGGCTCGATCAGCGAGGCGCGGACGATCCTGGCGGTGAATGGGACGGAAGCTGCCTCGGCCAGCTTCCTGGGAGCGCCAGCCTAGGCGTCGTGCGCGCAATCCTGGCAGCGGCCGTGCACTTCGATGACCGGCCGCTCTGGCGCGAAACCGGTCTTGCTGGCGGCACTGCGCACGTTCGTCGCGATCGAGTCGTCGTCGATGTGCGTGGTCTGCCCGCAGGTATCGCAGACCAGGAAGATGCAGTCGTGCAGGCAGTCGGGATGCTCGTTCGCCACATAGGCGTTCGCGCTCTCGACTCGCCGCACGAGATTGGCGCCGACGAACAGGTCGAGGATGCGATAGACGCTGTTGGCGGCGACGCGGCGCCCCTGGCGCTTCGAGACTTCCTCGGCAATGTCGTAGGCGGAGGCCGGGCGCTCGAACCCGGTCAGCGCCTCGAACACGCTCTGCCGCATGCCGGTCCACTGCTCGCCCGACCGCTCGAGCGCGTGCTGGGCCGCGACGACGAGATCGTCGCCTGCATGATGCGCGTGATGATGGTGGCCGGCCATTGCTGAAAGTTAGGCGCATGGGGGCCAAGGGGCAAGGACCGCTTGGTCGCACCAAGCTGCAGGCTCGTCGACGGAAGCGTTTGCGCTCCGCACCGAATGGTTAACGGCGCCCCGCCTCGATCCCGAGGCACGTCACCGCTTTCGCTTGATGTGTGAGGGGGCCGCTTTCGGGCCGCCTCCATTCAGATGCCGGCGCGGCGGTTGAGGTCGTGGCCGAGAGCGAGGATGCCGACGCCCAGCATCGTATAGACGGTCTCGGCGGGGCCATGCGGCACCGACAGCGCGCCCGCCATCACGCCAAGGCCAAGCCCGCCGACCGCCGCGGGCAGGACATAGCCGTGCTCGATCGATCCCTTCGCTAGCGCGAACGTGCCGATCGCCATCGCCATCGCCAGACCGACTTCGTGCACCGCCGGATGCAGCAACAGGCCGCCCGCCGAGGCGAGCAACGAGATCAGCACGACGCTCGCGACACAATGGACGAGACAAAGCCCCGACAGGCCAATGGCCAGCCGGTCGAGCGTTCCCGTTCCTGGCAACCTCTCGATCAAATACGACTCCGTTCGCGCCGTTTATGGCATCGGGTGCGGCCTGTTACAACATATCATCCATCGCAAGAGGGACTTGTTTCATCGCTTTGCCCGGCGCAAGGGCGCGCCGTGACCGCTCGATCCCCCCGCCCGCTCGCTATTGCCAACTGGCTGCTGACTGTCGCGGCGCTCGTCTTCCTGATGGTCGTGGTCGGCGGGATTACGCGCCTGACCGAGTCCGGCCTCTCGATCACCGAATGGAAGCCGGTCGCAGGGACGCTGCCGCCGATCACCCATGCCCAATGGGAACGCACGTTCGCGCTCTACAAGGGCACGACCCAGTATCAGACGCTGAACCAGGGCATGACGCTCGGGCAGTTCCAGTTTATTTTCTTCTGGGAATATATCCACCGGCTGCTCGGGCGGCTGATCGGCATGGCCTTCGCGCTGCCGCTGATCTGGTTCGCGGTGAAACGGCAGATCCCCGAAGGCTATGGCTGGCGGCTGGTCGCGCTGCTGGCGCTCGGCGGCCTGCAGGGCGCGATCGGCTGGTGGATGGTGAAGTCCGGCCTCATCGGACGCACCGAGGTGAGCCACTATCGTCTCGCCGTTCACTTGATGACGGCCTTGTTCATCATGGCCGGCCTGATCTGGACCGCGCTCGACCTGCGTCGCGCCGATCATCCCCCTGCCCGGCTCCGCCTGATGCCGGCCGTCCTGCTGCTGGTGCTTGCCATCCAGGTGCTGCTGGGCGCCTGGACCGCGGGCCTGCGCGCCGGGCTCGCCGCGAGTGACTGGCCGCTGATGAACGGGCGCTTCTTTCCGGAAATCTCGCCCGATTGGCCGCACAACATGGCGAACGACCCGTTCCTGGTGCAGTGGGAGCACCGCTGGTGGGCCTGGGTCGCGGTCGCGGCTCTCGTTATGCTCGCGCGAATGGCGCGGAACGTCGATCGGCCGGCCAGCATTGCGCTGCACGCGGGGTTCGGGCTGCAGATCATCCTCGGCATCGCGACCGTGATGACGGGCGTGAACCTGACGCTCGCGGCGCTGCACCAGGCGGTCGGCGCCTTGGTCGTGGCGACCGCGACGTGGTGCGCGCACGCAGCCGGCCGCCGGGCATGATCGCGACGGTCTATGCCGTGTTCGCCGATCAAGCGGAGGCGGAACGGATCGCCGAGACCGTGATCGAGGAAAGGCTCGCCGCCTGCGCGAATATCCTGTCGCCCTGCCGCTCCATCTATCGCTGGCAAGGCAAGGTGGAGCGCGCCGGCGAAGTGCCGGCGTTGTTCAAAACCGCACGAGCCGAAGCGCTTATCGCCCGCATCGCCGAACTGCACAGCTATGACGTGCCGGCGGCGGTCGCCTGGCCGATCGAGGACGCGCACGAGCCGTACGCCGATTGGGTGAAGGCGAACTCCGGCTAGGTCGCGCAATGGTAAAGACGCGCGAATCTTGATCCATAAGGGGGGAATTAAGCCAGTTCGGTGCTATGCTGGCCGAGCTAAGGAATCACAGATTCCATGCGGCGGGTCGATGGACACTCTCACTTGGGAGCGCCGCCTATGTTTCAATATCGGCTTTTTTGCCTCGATGATCAGGGCAAGATTTTGCACCCGCACGTCTTTCACGCCGAGGGTGATGACGCTGCCCTCTCGCTGGCGCGCGACCGCCAGCACCGCCAGCATGCGTGCGAACTGTGGCGGGGAACCAAGCTGATCGCGTCGCTCCCCGCCCAATCGGACGCCGCCGCCCAGCCGATTCCGCCGAGCTCGACGCAATTCTGACGTCAGATGTCGTCGCCAAGGATGCCCTTGATCTTGCCCTTAAGCTGCTGGCCCTTGCCTTCCAGCTCCTGATCCTTGCCTTCGTCGCGCACGGCCGGGTTGTCCGAGCCCTGCTTCATCTTGCCCGCGGCTTCGTTCAGATTGCCTTTCACCTTGTCGACCAGCTCGCCCATCGTTCTTCTCCTTCAAAGAAGCTTGCGGGCGATAAACGAGCGGGCATTGCCGCCCGTTCCTTGGGCTCAGCCGCCGCGGCGGGCGATCTGCCGCGCCGTGGACAGGGTCTGGACCACGAACAGCACTATCAGAACGACGCCCACGCACAGCACGAACAGGTCGAACCCCGACAGCGTCGTCCCAAGCACGGGCTCGCCGCCCAAGATCAGCATCGCGAGCGTCATCGCGACCAGCAGCAGGCGAAGCTCGGTCGGCCCCGCCGCGAGATAGGACAGGCGGAGATCGCCGACGACGCGAGCCGCAAGAAAGGCGTGGACCGACAGCAGCAGATAGCCGGCAAGCGTGAACAGCGCGATGTCGAGGCGGACGAACGGGCTCGCCCCCAGGCCGCCCATGATCATCAGATTGGCGAGCCCGTCCGAGCTATGATCGATGAAATAGCCGAAATTCGGCCGCTCTATGTGGCGGAAGCGCGCCAGGCTGCCGTCCAGCGAATCGCCGAGCCAATGCACGATAAGGCCCGCGATCACGAGCCACAGCCACCCCGCGTGAATAGCGCTCGCCCAATAGCCGGCGAAGATGATCAGCGCGCCGACAAGGCCGAGCGCAGTCAGGTGGTCGGGCTTGATCCAGGCGGGCAGGCGCGCACACATCCAGGTGAGAAACCGCCGTTCGGCGGAGGCCAGCACATGTGCTGAATACGATTTACCGGCTCCATCCGCGCTTTCGGCGCGAAACGCAATTGGCTCAGATCAGTCCGGCCAGCGGGCTCGACGGGTCGGCGTAGCGGCGCTTGCCCATGCGGCCGGCGCGATAGGCCAGGCGGCCGCTTTCGACCGCGAGCTTCATCGCCTGGGCCATCATGATCGGGTCCTTGGCCTCGGCGATGGCGGTGTTCATAAGCACGCCGTCGCAGCCGAGCTCCATCGCCAGCGCCGCGTCCGACGCGGTGCCGACGCCCGCGTCGACCAGCACAGGCACCTTGGCGCCTTCGACGATCAGGCGGATCGTCACTTGGTTCTGGATGCCGAGGCCCGAGCCGATCGGCGCGCCAAGCGGCATGATCGCGACAGCGCCGGCGTCCTCCAGCCGTTTCGCCGCGATCGGGTCGTCCACGCAATAGACCATCGGCAGGAAGCCTTCCTTCGCGAGGATCTCCGTTGCGCGCAGCGTCTCGACCATGTCCGGATAGAGCGTCTTCGCCTCGCCCAGCACTTCAAGCTTCACCAGATCCCAGCCGCCCGCCTCGCGTGCCAGCCGGAGGGTGCGGATCGCCGATTCGGCATCGAAGCAGCCGGCGGTGTTGGGCAGATAGGTGAAGCGCTTCGGATCGATGAAGTCGGTCAGCATCGGCTGATTGGGATCGGCGATGTTCACGCGCCGGACCGCCACGGTGACGATCTCTGCGCCCGACGCCTCGGCGGCCGCGGCGTTCTCCGCGAAGTTCTTATACTTGCCGGTGCCGATGATCAGGCGCGAGCGGAAAGTGCGGCCGGCGACCGACCAGCTATCCTCGTCAATTCGCGCGGAATGATCGCCGCCGCCGACGAAATGCACGATCTCCAGCTCGTCGCCGTCCTCGACCATCACCTGGGCCAGCGTCGAGCGCGGCACCACTTCCAGATTGCGCTCCACCGCCACTTTCTCCGGCACCAGCCCCAATTCGCTCGCCAGTTGCGCGATCGTCAGCCCGGCCGAAACCCGCTTGTGCTCGCCATTGACGCTGATGGTGATGGTGCCGTCGGTGTGCATCGCAAATCCAATCGTGTAAGGCCCGCGCAGATATTGTCTCGGCCCCGGGGGATCAATGCCGACCATCTTCGTTCTGAACGGCCCCAATCTGAACCTTCTCGGCCTTCGCGAGCCGGAAATCTACGGGCACGACACGCTCGACGACATTGCCGGGCGCTGCGAGGACCGGGCGCGCGAGCTCGGTTTTGACATCGAGTTCCGCCAGTCCAATCATGAAGGGCATCTGATCGACTGGCTTCACGAGGCGAATGCGGACGGCGCCAAGGCGGTAATCATCAATCCGGGGGGCTATACGCATACGTCTGTCGCGCTGCACGATGCGATCAAGTCGATCGCGGTGCCGGTGATCGAAGTTCATCTTTCGAACCCGCACGCCCGCGAGTCTTTCCGTCATCTGAGCTATGTCGGCCGGGCCGCCAAGGGGACCATCGCGGGCTTCGGCGCGCTCGGCTATCTGCTTGCGCTGGACGCCGCGGCGAAACTCTGAAAAAGGGCCACCCCCATGACTGATACGACACAGGGGTCGATGCAGGTCGATACGAACCTGGTTCGCCAACTCGCAGAACTGCTCGACGCAACCCAGCTCACCGAAATCGAAGTTCAGGACGGCGAGCGCCGCATCAAGGTCGCGCGCAAGGTCCAGGGCGTCGCCGTCGCGCACGCTCCCGCGCCCGTTGCCGCAGCGCCCGCCGCGCAACCCGCGGCTGCCGCGGCGCCTGCTGCTCCTGCGGCCGACAACGCCAACGCGATTCGCTCGCCGATGGTCGGCACGGCCTATCTGGCGCCGGAACCGGGCGCGGCGAACTTCGTCTCGGTCGGCGGCAAGGTGAATGCGGGCGACACGCTGCTGATCATCGAGGCGATGAAGGTGATGAACCCGATCACCGCGCCCGCCGCCGGCACCGTGAAGTCGATCCTGATCGCCAATGGCGCGCCCGTCGAGTTCGACCAGCCGCTGATCGTCGTCGAGTAAGCCCGGTGGCGAGCTCGAAAATCCTGATCGCCAATCGCGGCGAGATCGCGTTGCGCATCCATCGCGCCGCGCATGAGATGGGGATCAAGACAGTCGCGGTGCATTCCACCGCCGACTCGGACGCGATGCACGTCCGCCTTGCCGACGAAGCGGTGTGCATCGGCCCGCCGCCGGCGAGCGAATCGTACCTGAACATCCCGAACATCATCTCGGCGGCCGAGATCAGCGGCGCCGACGCGATCCATCCGGGCTATGGTTTTCTCTCCGAGAACGCGCGCTTCGCCGAGATCGTCGAGAGCCACAACCTGATCTGGATCGGCCCTAAGCCGGAGCATATCCGGACGATGGGCGACAAGGTCGAGGCGAAGCGGACCGCCGGAGCGCTCGGCCTGCCTTTGGTCCCGGGCTCGGCGGGCGGCGTCAGCGAGTTCGACGAGGCACGGAAGATTGCGGCCGAGATCGGCTATCCCGTGATCGTCAAGGCGGCTTCGGGCGGCGGCGGGCGCGGCATGAAGGTCGTGCCCAGCGAAGACAAGCTCGAAAGCCTGATGGGCCAGGCGCGGAGCGAAGCGAAGGCCGCGTTCGGCGACGACACCGTCTATATCGAGAAATATCTCGGCAATCCGCGCCACATCGAGTTCCAGATTTTCGGCGATGGCCAAGGGAACGCGATTCATCTCGGCGAGCGCGACTGCTCGCTGCAGCGCCGGCATCAGAAAGTGCTGGAGGAAGCACCCTCCCCGGTCATCACGCCGGAAGAGCGCGAGCGGATGGGCGGCATCGTCAGCAAGGCCATGTCCGACATGGGCTATCGCGGCGCAGGGACGATCGAGTTTCTGTGGGAAGATGGGAAATTCTACTTTATCGAAATGAACACCCGTCTTCAGGTCGAGCACCCGGTGACCGAAGCGATCACGGGACTCGATCTGGTGCGCGAACAGATCCGCATCGCCGGCGGCCTGCCGCTGACGCTGCGTCAGGAGGACGTGGAGTTCCGCGGCCATGCGATCGAGTGCCGGATCAACGCCGAGGACCCGCTGACTTTTGCGCCTTCGCCGGGGCTGGTGCGCACCTATCACGCGCCGGGCGGCATGCACGTCCGCGTCGATAGCGGGCTTTATTCGGGCTATCGTATCCCGCCCTACTACGACTCGATGATCGCCAAGCTGATCGTCTGGGGCCACACCCGCGAAGGCGCGCTCCGCCGCCTCCGCCGGGCGCTCGAGGAGTTCGTGATCGAGGGCGTGAAGACGACGATCCCGCTCCACCAGGCGCTGCTCGACGATCCCGATTTCCAGAACGGCGACTATACGATCAAGTGGCTGGAAGAATGGTTGGCGCGCCAGCAGGGCTAGGAGAGAACGGCCCGCTCAATTCCGTCCATGCCGAGCGAAGTCGAGGCACGCACTCCTCTTTGATAAGCCGAAGGCCACTGGGTCCCTCGACTTCGCTCGGGATGGACGATGAGGTAAATTGCGCCCGTAGCGTTTAGACGGGACGGTCGAGGCTGGCCGGCGGCTCGGAGAAGAACACCGGGCCCGTCGGCGTCATGTGGAAGCAATCCTCGAGGCGGACGCCGAATTTGCCGGGCAAGTAAAGGCCGGGCTCGTTCGAGAAGCACATGCCGACTTCCAGCGGCGTGGTCTCGCCATGGACCAAGTTGACCGGCTCGTGCCCGTCCATGCCAATGCCGTGGCCGGTGCGGTGCGATAGTCCGGGCAATCGGTAGCGCGGGCCATAGCCTTGCCGTTCGTAGAAAGCGCGAACCGCGTCGTCGACTTGCCCCGCCGGCGTACCGAGCTGCGCAGTGCGCATCGCGACGCGCTGGCCCTCCGCGACCGTGTCGAACACGCGGCGCACGTCGTCTGGTGCGCGGCCCGGCACGAAGGTGCGGCTGATGTCAGACTGATAGCCCTGCACGGAGCAGCCGACGTCGATCAGCACCACTTCGCCCTCGCGCACGATCTGCGGCTTGCCCGAGCCGTGCGGATAGGCCGCCGCTTCGCCCAGCAGCACCAGCCCGCCGTCCGCCTCCCCGCCCAGCGCCTGGGTCGCGGCGACGATCATCGCCACGATCGGCTCACGGCCCATGCCTTCCTTGATGCGCGGCACCGTCCAGCGGATCGCTGCGATGGTGACGTCGTTCGCCTTCTGCATCAGCGCGATTTCGGCTGGCGTCTTGTGCATGCGACAACCGCGCACGACCGGATTGGCGGAGACGAGCCGCGCGCCGGGCAGCAGGTGCGCAAGGCCGTCGCTGGCAAAGAAGCGCACCGTTTCCTCGATGCCGATCGTGCCGCGATCGAGTTTCCGTTCCTTGAGCCAGGCGGCGATCACCGCAGTCGGGCTTTCATCTTCCTGCCAGACGCGGATTTCGGCAGGAACGCCGAGCGACTCCTCGACCGATGGCCGTTCGAAGAAAGGCGTGACGACGAGCGGCTCGCCCGAGACGGGGATCACGGCCGCGGTCAGCCGTTCGCTGCGCCACCAGCGCACGCCGGTGAAGTAGATCAGCGACGAGCCCGGCTCGACCAGAATGGCGGAGAGACCATTACGGCGCATCAGTTCCTGCGCCTGGGCGAGCCGGTGCATCCGCTCCTCACGGCCGATCGGCACGACGTCGCCGGTCATCGGCCTGAGGCCCGACGTATCGATTTCGGCGGCAAGCGCGGGCAGCGCCGACAGGGCGCCGAGCGCGACGGCGGAACCAAGGAGAGTGCGGCGGGTGAGATTCATTGAAGGGCCTTCAGGATGAGCGCCTCGACTTGGCGATATTGCGGCTCGCCGGGCGCGATGATGTTGAAATGGTCGGCATCCTTGGGCGCGAGGGTTTCGACCCGGTCGCCGCCTGCGCGCTTTGCATAGGCCGCGGCATCCTCCGCGCGCACGAACTGCGAAACGACGAAATATTGTGGGACGCCTAGCGGCAGCAGCTCGATTGGCGAGCCTTGCGCGTAAGTCTGCGGCGTCTCGGCAGGCGTGCCGCCCATCAGACGCGTGACGGTGCGACGACTGCAGAACTCTTCGGTCGCCTCGGCCACAGCTTTCAGATCGCCCGGACCGTCGATCGCGACGGCGGCCTTCAAGGGCAAGGGATCGCGTCCGCGCACCTCACTGTCCGCGGGCAATCGGCGGCGCGCGGCAAGCCAGAGTGCGGCATGACCGCCGGCCGAGTGGCCGACCGCGGCGACGCGCTTCAGGTCGAGCGGATATTGCTTCGCCAGCTCGCGCAGATGATCGGCCGCCGCGGCCCAGTCCTGGAAAGTGCCCGGCCAGCCTGCGCCCGGATTGCCCCAGGCCCGATATTCGATATTCCAGGTCGCGATGCCCCTGGCGGCAAGCGCCGAGGCCATTGGCGCGGTGTTGCGAAGCGTCGCGAGACGCGCAGTCCAGCAGCCGCCGTGAATGACGATCGCGACCGGAAACGGCCCCTTGCCGTGCGGCAGGCGAAGCTCCCCTTTCTGCAACGGATCGACGCCATAGGCGATGACGGCCGTCGGGTTGCTCGCGGGCATACGGTCGACATCGTCGGGGCCAATCGAGCGCGCCTGGCAGGCTGGCGCGAGCAGCAGAGCGGCAATGAGTCCGGCTGGTTTCACGTTGTTGTCTGTCCCCTCGCCGTCCGCCACGCTGCCACGCCCGGCACGGCGGCGCAACGGCTTGACCGCGGCGCGGCAATCGCCTTCACGTCGGCCCAAAGGGGATTTTCCACGTGGCCAAACGCCTCACCTATCTCATTCTCGCCGGCCTGGTGCTCGGCATCGTCGTCGGCTGGGCGCTGAACGCCAGCATCGGCGACCCCGAGCGATTGAAGGCGATCGCCGGCTACATCTCGATCGTCACCCAGGTTTTCCTTCACCTGATCAAGATGATCATCGCGCCGCTGGTGTTCGGCACGCTGGTGGTCGGCATCGCGCATATGGGCGACACGGCGGCGCTTGGGCGCGTCGGCATCAAGTCGATCGGCTGGTTCATCTTCGCGAGCCTCACGTCGCTGACCCTGGGCCTCATCATCTCTCACCTGCTCCAGCCCGGCGCCGCACTGAACCTGCCGCTGCCTGCCGCGACAGCGGCAAGCGGCGTCGACCGCAGCGCCTTCGATGCGGGCAAGATCATCCTTCATATTTTCCCGACCTCGATCGTCGACGCGATGGCGACCAACGAGATCCTGCAGATCGTGATCTTTTCGATCTTCTTCGGCGTCGCGATCACGGCGGTGGGCGAAAAGGCCAAGCCGCTGGTGACGGCCGCCGAAGCGCTGACCGCCGTGATGCTGAAGATCACCGATTATGTGATGCGCTTCGCCCCGCTCGCGGTGTTCGCGGCCGTGACCGCGACGCTGGCCGAACAAGGCCCGGGCGTGATCGGCAAGCTCGCCTATTTCATGGGCAGCGTCTATCTCGGGCTCGGCCTGCTCTGGGCGCTGCTGGGGCTGTTCGCCTTTTTCATCATCGGGCCGCGCGTCGTGGAGCTTGCCCGCGAAATCCGCGAACCGATCCTCCTCGCCTTTTCGACCGCTTCGTCCGAAGCCGCTTTTCCGCGCACGCTGGAGGGGCTTGAGCGGTTCGGCGTTCCCAACCGCATCGCGAGCTTCGTGCTGCCGCTCGGCTATTCGTTCAATCTCGACGGGTCGATGATGTACATGACGGCGGCGTCGCTGTTCATCGCCCAAGCCTATGGCATCCACCTCGATCTCGGCACACAGATCGCGATGCTGCTGACGCTGATGATCACGTCGAAGGGCATCGCCGGGGTGCCTCGCGCCAGCCTGGTGGTGATCGCCGCCACCCTGTCGCAGTTCAACATTCCGGAAGCCGGGTTGCTGCTGGTGCTGGCGGTCGATCACTTCCTCGACATGGGCCGTTCCGCAACGAACGTGGTCGGCAACGCGGTTGCGAGCGCGGTCGTGGCGAAATGGGAAGGCGGGCTGGCGCCGAGCGGCCGCGGCGAGCTGGAAGCGCCCTCTTCCTAAGGGCGCAGCGTTGCCGTCGCGTAGGGGGCGACGACCAACCAGCCCAGGCTTTCATAGAGCGCGCGGCCGGCAACGGTGGCCACCAGGACGAAACGGCTCTCGCTGCTCCGCCGGCGCGCGGCAAGCGCCGCCATCATCGCCGAGCCGAGCCCGCGGCGCTGGTGCGCGGGTTCGGTAACAATGCGGTCGAACACAAAAGCGCCTGCATTTTCAACAGCATAGCCTGATGCGGCATGCTCCCCCGAAACAGCCCGTATATTGCAACGGAATACTCCACCATCCTCATCGATGGTCAGGCCATAGCCCCCCGGCGTATCGCGCACCGGCATCGCGGCCTCGCACATCATCATTGCGGCCGAGTCGTCGACAACCCAACGCGGGCCGACCAGCCCGGCCAGGACGTTCGCCGAGGCACAAAGCTTGAGCGGCACATGGGCCTCGTCGATGGTCCCGCCCAGCACCGCGAGCCCATCGCAGGGCCGCGCGAACACGTAGCGCCGCTTCTCGGTCGGGGCCTTCGTGTCGACCCTGAGGCCGCCATGATCGGGCACCGGCTGCGGCAGACCGCGAGCGGTGGAGCGAGCCGACAGCCAGGCCGCGACAAGAGCCGGATCGGCCCCCGCCTCAGGCATAGGCGTAAGGGCCACCGCGTTCGAGCGCGCGCTGGTAGGCCGGGCGGGCGTGAATGCGGGCAAGCCAGGCGACGAGGTTCGGGCGTGAGGTGTCGAGGCCGGCGCGGCTGCGCGCGGCTTCCAGCGGGAAGCTCAGCATGATGTCGGCAGCGGTGAGATCGTCGCCGACGAACCAGTCGCTGCCGGCAAGCTCGCGTTCCAGATAATCGAGGTGCACGTCGATCATCGGCTGGATGCGCTTTTGCGCGGCCTTGCCGAAGAGCGGCACGCGGCTGAGGACCAGCTTCACCAGCAAGGGCGGCATCAGCGAGCCTTCGGCATAGTGCAGGAAGAAACGATAGCGCAGGGTCGCGTCGCGGTGCGGCGGCGGGCCCAGCCGGCCCTCCGCCTTCTCCACCAGATATTCGATAATCGCGCCGGTTTCGGCGACGACGGTGTCGCCGTCCTGGATCACCGGCGACTTGCCGAGCGGATGAACCTGGCGCAGCTCGGGCGGGGCGAGCATCGTCTTCGGGTTCCGCTCGTAGCGCTTCACTTCGTACGGCAGCCCGAGTTCCTCCAGCATCCAGAGGATGCGCTGCGAGCGGCTGTTTTCGAGATGGTGGACCGTGATCATGCGGTGGCGCTCCAGATCCAGGCGGCGGCGGGAAAGCTGACGCGGTCGCCATCATGATGCGCGCGGACGAATGCGTCGAGACCTTCCGCCAAGCGGGTGCGGCGCGGTTCGTCGAGATCGCGGAGCGCGCGGGCGACGGGTCCGATGCGGCGGAAATAGTCGATCGCGTCCGCGACCGGATCGTCGCCTGCCCCCGCGATATAGTCGAAGGCAAGCGGCTGGGCGGTCGGGTTGCGCCAGCCCGCTCGGGTGAGGATGTCGGTCACATGTCGTTCGTGGGCGAACGCGAAAGGTCCCGGTGCGAAAGGGCCGCCCGTTGGCTGCGGCATCAGATCGCCCAGGCCCGACGCCCAGACGTTCAGCGCGGGCGACTGGAAGCAGGAGAAGACCAGTCCTCCGCCAGGCCGTGCGAGACTGCGAAGATGCGCGAAGGCGGCGACCGGATCGGCGAAGAACATCACGCCGTGACGCGAGACGAGCAGGTCGAAGTCCCGTTCGCCGTTCCATCGGGAAGCGTCGCCCTGTTCGAACCTGCAACGCGGCGTGTTCGCGGCGCGGGCTCGCGCGACGTCGAGCAACGCAGCGGACAGATCGATGCCCGTGATCGAGGCTGACGGCACACGCTGCGCAAGCGACAGGCTGGTCGTGCCCGCGCCGCAGCCAATGTCGAGGATGCGCGGTTCGCTTATGCCCTGAAGGCAAGAAACAGCAGCGGCGATCAGCGCCGCGTCGACCGGCACGAAACTGCGATCGGTGCGGCGCCATTCCTCGGCCCACACGTCGCCGACGCGGCCGGTCCATTCGGAACTGTCCATAGCCGGACGCTAGCGGAGCCGCGGGACGGCAGAAAGGGCTGCGGAAGCTTCTCCCCTCCCGCTTGCGGGAGGGGGGATACTCACATTTCGTCGTCGTCCTCGGCGCCGGGGCCGACCATCAGAGCTTCGGCAACGTCGTCGGTCTTGCCGCGGATCGCCTTTTCGAGACGAGCGGCGAGCTCGGGATTGTCGCGGAGATATTGTTTGGCGTTCTCGCGGCCCTGGCCGATGCGGATCGAGTCGTAGCTGAACCAGGCGCCCGATTTCTCGACCAGGCCCGCCTTGACGCCGAGATCGAGGATCTCGCCGATCTTCGAGATGCCTTCGCCATACATGATGTCGAACTCGACCTGCTTGAACGGCGGCGCGACCTTGTTCTTCACGACCTTAACCCTCGTCGTGTTGCCGACGATATCGTCGCGGTCCTTGATCTGGCCGGTGCGGCGGATGTCGAGCCGAACCGAGGCGTAGAATTTGAGCGCGTTGCCGCCGGTCGTGGTCTCCGGATTGCCGTACATCACGCCGATTTTCATGCGGAGCTGGTTGATAAAGATCACCATGCAGCGCGAGCGGCTGATCGAGCCGGTCAGCTTGCGCAGCGACTGCGACATCAGCCGCGCCTGCAGGCCGACATGGCTGTCGCCCATCTCGCCCTCGATCTCGGCGCGCGGCACAAGAGCTGCGACCGAGTCTACCACCAGCACGTCGATCGCGTTCGAGCGCACCAGCGTGTCGGTGATTTCCAGCGCCTGCTCGCCGGTATCGGGCTGCGAGACGATCAGTTCGTCGATGTCGACGCCCAGTTTCTTGGCGTAAACCGGATCGAGCGCGTGCTCGGCATCGACGAACGCCGCCGTGCCGCCATTGCGCTGCGCTTCGGCGATCACATGCAGCGCCAGCGTCGTCTTGCCCGACGATTCCGGCCCGTACACCTCGATCACTCGGCCGCGCGGCAGGCCGCCGACCCCGAGCGCAATGTCGAGCCCGAGCGATCCGGTCGAGATCGCCTCCACCTGCATCGTCTCGCGGCTGCCCAGCTTCATTGCCGAGCCTTTGCCGAAGGCGCGATCGATCTGCGCCAAAGCCGCTTCGAGAGCCTTTTGCCTGTCCATATTCCCCGTCTTGTCGGAATCGACGATCTTGAGCTGCGCCGCCATGCAAAGCCTCCCTAAGCGAAAACGCCAACCGCGTTCAACGGAAGCTTCGTATCCCATTTGTTCTAATGGAACAAGAGGGGAACTATTTGATGTTCTTCAGCGCCTCGCGCTTGCTAAGGCCGCTCAGCCGGTCCTCGTGCGCGGCAACGTAACGGCGCACCTCGGCCGGATCGGTCCAGGCATATTGGCGCAACGCCCATCCGATCGCCTTGCGCAGGAAGAACTCCTTCGAATCGACCGACGGTTCGATGCAGGCGTAAAGGAAGTCGAGATCGGTCGCGGCCTTCCCCTTGATCTGGCAGAGAATCGCACTGCGCCGCTTCCACATATCGTCGCCTTGCGCCCATTCCATCATCGCGCGCTTCATCGGCACCGGATCGTTCTGGAGCAGCGTCCACAGCCTCAGCGTCGCGATCGCATCGACATGATCCCACCATGCGCCGGTGACGATCATTTCCTCGTACATCGGCAAGGCCTCGATGCGCTGAAAAGGGCGCGCGGCGCGGATGCCGGTCAGCTCCGTCGCGGCGTAGCGTTCCTCGCGGTATTCGGCGCCTCGCCACAACGTCAGTACATCGTCGCGCCATGCCTCGGGGCTGGGATAATCGAGATCGGCGAGTACCTGCTTGCACACCGCGCGCAGCGGCACGGCGGAGACGCCGAGATAGGGCATCGCCGATTTCATATAGGCCTGCATCGCGGGCGCCCGCGATGGATCGGCGACGGCAGCAAGCTGTTTGCGGAGAATGTCTGCGAGGCCGCTCACCGGCCGCTCGCTAGCCCTTCAGCAGCGTTTCGAAAGCGTTACGAATGCCGTCGAGCGTATAGGGCTTGGTGAGGACGGGCACGCCGGCATGGCGCTCGGGCACGATCTCATTGCCGCCGCCGGTCGCGAGAATGAAAGGATGGCCCCGCGCGCTGAGCGCATCGGCCACCGGCCAGGACGTCTCCCCGTCGCGCAAATTCACGTCGAGCAGCGCGGCGTCGAACCCGCCTTCCTCGACGTGGCGCATCGCGTCCGAGACAGCGTCGGCGCAGCCCGCCAGACGATAGCCCAGCGCGTCGAGGAAATCCTCGAGCATCATCGAAATCAACGGCTCGTCCTCGACGACGAGAATGGAAGGCGCCCCGGTCATTGCGGCCGTGCGATAACGGAACCAACCACTTCAATGCAAAGCCTAAATCATTTCGCCGCCAACACGGCTCGCGCGGCTTCCGCAAGCTGCTGTACCGAAAAGGGTTTGGGCAGGAACGCAACGCGTTCGATGTCGATCGATTTGCGGAGCTGTTCCTCGGCGTAGCCCGACATGAACAGGATCGGCAGCGTCGGGTATTTCTCGCGCGCGTGGCGGACCAGCGTGGGGCCGTCCATCGTCGGCATCACCACGTCGGAGATCAGCAGGTCGAACGTCTCGCCCGCTTCCAGGCATTCCAGCGCTTCCTCGCCATTCGCGGCGGTGACGACCTTATAGCCCTGACGGGTGAGCGCCCGCTCGGCGACGGCGCGGACCATCGCTTCGTCCTCGACCAGCAGGATCGTGCCGGTGCCCCAAAGCTCGGTAGGCCGCTCCTTGGGCTGGACCGGCGCGGCCTCCGGCTTCGCCTCCACTTTGTGGACGGGCAGGTAGATGACGAAGCTCGTCCCCTCCCCCTGCACGGAGTCGGCGAAGATGAAGCCGTTCGACTGTTTGACGATGCCGTAAACGGTCGAGAGGCCGAGGCCGGTGCCCTTGCCGACTTCCTTGGTCGTGAAGAACGGCTCGAAGATCTTCGGCAGCACGTCTGGCGGGATGCCGGTGCCGGTGTCGGTGATCGTGATCGCCGTATAGTCGACTGCCGGCATGATGTCGCTTTTCATCCGCCGGACTTCGGCGGCGGTGACCGCATAGGTCTGGAGCGTCAGCGTGCCGCCCTCGGGCATCGCATCGCGGGCGTTGACCGCCAGGTTGACGATCACCTGCTCGAGCTGGCCGGGATCGGCGCGCACGGGGCCCAGGTTGCGGCCGTGCTTCACGTTCAACGTCACGGTTTCGCCGAGCAGGCGCTTCAGCAGGTTGAAGACTTCGGAGACGACATCGGGAAGTTGCAGAATCTGCGGACGCAGCGTCTGCTGGCGCGAGAAAGCGAGGAGCTGGCGAGTCAGGCTCGCCGCCCGGTTCGAATTGGCGCGGATCTGCTGGATGTCGTCATAGTCGGTGTCGCCCGGCGTGTGACGCATCAGCATCAGGTCGCAGTGGCCGATGATCGCGGTCAGGATGTTGTTGAAGTCGTGCGCAACGCCGCCGGCGAGCTGGCCGACCGCCTGCATCTTGGTCGCCTGCGCGACCTGGCGCTTCAGCCGCGATTCCTCGGCATTGTCCTTGAGCGACAGCAGCACCGCCGCTTCGCCAAGCCCCCGCGCGCCCGCGATGGAGAGCGCGACGGGCTCGTCCGGCCGGGTCTGGAGGCGGACGGCGATGTCGCCCGACATCGGGGGGCCGGATGCAAAGCGGCGCACCGTGTCGGCGACCGTCGCCTTGTCCTCGCGCACGACGAGGTCGCTGGGATAGACGGGCTGCGCGCCGGGCGGAAGGTCCGCGGCGCGCGCGAAGGCTTCGTTCAGGAACAGGAAGCGGCCGTCTCGGTCGGCCAATGCGAAGCCCAACGGCAGCATCGCCAGCAGGGTCTGTATATGGCTGGAGGCGCTGCCCTCGCCCAGCCGCGGCGCGCCGTCGTCGTCGATCAGGAAAATGAGCGTCGCACCGCCGCGATCGTCTGGATCGAGCGGCACCTGAAGGAGACGCACCGGACCGCCAGTGGGGCCTTCGCGTTCGAATCGGATCAGGCCGCGCTTGTCGATCGTGAGCATGGTCGCGAGATCGCGGCCCTCGATCGCAGCCTCGGCCGAGCCCGTAGCGCGCAGCGCGAAGGCGCGGTTGCCCGCACGGATGCGGGCATCGGCGCCGATCAGCACGCCCATGATGCCGGCTTCGCCCAGCCGCTCGCCTGCGCCAGAACCGATCAGCCGGCGCGCTTCGTTTAGCACGTCGAGGCTGGTGACCGGTTTGAAGCGCCAGACGAGATGATCATCGCCTGCGCCCGAGCGCGCGACCTCGACCCGCAACTGACCGGCCTCACGCTGCAGCCGATCGATCGCCGCGCCGCCGTTCCGCCAGGCGGTCTGTTCAAGCTCGCGAAGCTGACCGGCGGCGGGGTTGGTGAGCCACAGCTCGGCCGGCGCGCGGAAGCCCTGAAACCACTCGCCGTACAGAGCATTGGCGCAGGTGAGCTTGCCCTGGCGGTCGGTGAGCGCGATCGCGACGGTGTCGCTCTCAATCGCGGCGCGGGTGAGCGCCCAGTCCTGCACGTGAGTCTCGACTGCTGCCGGGGCCACGTTCGCGCGGGACAGCAGATAGAGCGCGCCGACCGCGCCCGCCCCGCCCGCGAAGCCAAACGCCAGCGCCGGGCTGCCGAGCAGCAGGAAAATCAGCGCGCCGGTGACCAGCGCCGCGCCTGCGACCCAGGCGAGCGGCGCGCGCGACGCGTCCTGCGCTGCATCGGCGCCGGTCAAAAGCGGTGGCTGGGCACGCGTCGCCATCAGCGAGCGGATCGCGTCGGCTTATTCAGGCGTGCGGGTCTTCTGCTCGGCCCCGGGCGCCGGCACCTTGCCGGTCGCCTGCGCCGAAAGCACGGCCGGCGGCGGGCCCTTCTCGATGACCGCGGCGAGCCGAGCCTCCTCGGGGCACGACCCCGTGCACAGCCGCTTCAGCTTGGCAAGATTCTCGCGCGCTTTCACGACCGCGCCTTTCTGGACCAGCGCGTCGCCCTGGCCGGCGAGCGCGGCGACATCGTTCGGCTCCAGCTCCAGCGCTTCGCGATAGAAGCGGATCGCCTTGCCCGGCAGACCCTGCGCCTTGGCGACATCGGCGAGCGCGAGGAATGCGTTGCGGTTTTTCGGATCTACGGCGAGCGCCGATTCCAGCAGATCGTTCGCCTGCTCCAGATTGCCGGCGCGCTGCGCGGTCTTCGCCTGATCGACGATCGCGACCGAGCGCGGATCGACCTGCGCATCGGGTTTTTGCGCAACCACTGCTGCCGACAGCGCGGCAAGTCCGGCAGCTCCGGCGAGGCCCAGGGAAACGAAACGCATCAACATCTCTCCAATACGCCTTTGCGGCACTTCCTAGCACGGTCGCGTGAAGCTCGCGACGAAAAACCCATCCGTGCCGTCCGCGCCGGGAGAGAGCAAGACTCCTTCGCCGCGGGGGGATCCCGCTTCGTCGAAAGGTCGCCCAGCCGTGCAGGCGGGATGCGCCGCGGCGAAACGCCCGGCCTGGCCCGCGCCTTCCTCGTCCAGCAACGAACAGACCGCGTAGATAAGGCGGCCGCCCGGGCGGACAAGCGTGGCGGCAAGGTCGAATAAGCGCGCTTGCAGCGCGGTCAGCCGATCGAGGCGCTCCGGCGTCAGTCGCCAGCGCGCCTCCGGATTGCGCCGCCATGTGCCGGTGCCGGAGCAAGGCGCGTCGACCAGCACGCAATCGGCAGTGTCGATGAGGTCGGCCAGCGCTTCGGCTTCGCGACCGGGATCGAGAAGGCGCGATTCGATGTTCGCGGCGCCCGCCCGTTCCGCGCGGACGGGAAGCTGCGACAGCCGACGTCGGTCGGAATCGGAGGCGATCAAGCGCCCTTCCCCGCGCATGTCAGCAGCCAGCGCCAGCGTCTTGCCGCCGGCGCCGGCGCAGAGATCAATGACAATCTCACCGGGCCGCGCGCGGCAGGCGAGCGCGATCAACTGGCTGCCTTCGTCCTGCACTTCGACCTTGCCGTCGCGCCACAGCGGATGCTGCTCGATCACGATCGGATCGGCGAGGCGGATGCCGTTTGGTGCAAAGCGGGTCGGCTGGGCGCCAAGCAGTGCGGCGAGGACGTCGTCGCGCGTCGCCTTCAGCGTGTTGACGCGAAGATCGAGCGGTGCGCGTTCGAGAAGCGCCGCGGTGTCGATGTGTGTCAGTTTTGGGGCGAGCCAGTCGGGTACGGTAGCGGCTGACGCGCCTGTTTCATGCGTCGCGATCGGCGCGGGCCCGCGCGGCGAGCCGTCGAACAGCGCCCGTAGTTCCGGATGATCCTCCGCCAGCCCGAGCATCGCGGCGCGCCCGCTTTCCGGCCGTTCGCCAGCGCGACGGATTGCCTGGTAGACAAGCTCCCGGATCGCGCGGCGATCGCCGGACCCCGCATAGCGCCGCGCCTTGAAATAGCTCGCGATCAAGGTGTCCGCCGCCGCGCCCTGCTCCCGTGCTGCGACGATGATCGCGTCGAGCAATTCGATCGCGGCCTGAAGGCGGGCCGACGGCGTCACGGGTCAGCGCGTCGGATAATTCGGCGCCTCGCGGGTGATCGCGACGTCGTGGACATGGCTTTCCTGCAGGCCGGCATTTGTGATGCGCACGAACTTCGCACGAGTCCGCAAATCCTCGAGCGTCCTGGAACCGGTGTAGCCCATCGCCGCCTTCACGCCGCCGACGAGCTGGTGGATCACGTCCTTGACCGCGCCCTTATAAGGCACCTGGCCCTCGATCCCTTCGGGGACGAGCTTCAGCTGGTCCTTGATGTCCTGCTGGAAATAGCGGTCTGCCGAGCCGCGCGCCATCGCGCCGACCGAGCCCATACCGCGATAGGATTTATAGGCGCGGCCTTGGTAGAGGAAGGTCTCGCCCGGCGCTTCCTCGGTGCCGGCGAGCAGCGAGCCGACCATGACGCAGGACGCGCCCGCGGCAAGCGCCTTGGCGACGTCGCCGGACGTGCGCAGGCCGCCATCGGCGATCACCGGCACGTTCGACTTGGCAGCCTCGGCAGCGGACTCCATGATCGCGGTAAGCTGAGGCACGCCGACGCCCGCGACGACGCGTGTCGTGCAGATCGAGCCCGGTCCGATCCCAACCTTCACTGCATCCGCACCGGCGTCGATGAGCGCGCGGGTCGCCTCGGCAGTGGCGACGTTGCCGGCGACGATCTGCACGGAATTCAACAGCTTGCGCACGCGTTCGACCGACTGCGCGACCATTTTCGAATGGCCGTGCGCCGTGTCGATCACGATCAGGTCGCATTCGGCGTCGAGCAGCGCCTCGGTGCGCTCGAAGCCGGCATCGCCGACCGTCGTCGCGGCGGCGACGCGCAGGCGCCCGCCTGCGTCCTTGGTCGCGGCCGGGTGCAGCACCGCTTTCTCGATGTCCTTGACCGTGATGAGGCCGACGCAGCGATAGGCGTCGTCGACGACCAGCAATTTCTCGATCCGGCGCTGATGCAGGATGCGGCGCGCCTCGTCCTGGCTGACATCGGCCGTGACCGTCGCGAGATGGTCGCGGGTCATCAGTTCGGAGACGGGCTGGCGTGGATTGCCGGCGAAGCGGACGTCACGATTGGTCAGGATGCCGCAAAGCTTGCCCGAGGCTTCCACGACCGGAATGCCGGAGATGCGGTTTTCCGCCATCAGCGCCTGCGCTTCGGCGAGCGTCGCGGTCGGCGCGATCGTGATCGGATTGACGACCATGCCCGATTCGAAGCGCTTCACCTGGCGGACGGCCGCGGCCTGCTCCTCGATGGACAGATTTCGGTGAAGCACGCCGATGCCGCCAAGCTGCGCCATCACGATGGCCATTTCCGCTTCGGTGACGGTGTCCATCGCCGAGGACAGGATCGGGATGTTGAGCGCGATGTCGCGCGTGACGCGGGTGCTGGTGTCCGCCTGGCTGGGCAGGACTTCGGATTCGGCGGGCTTCAGCAGGACATCGTCGAAAGTGAGACCGAGTTCGATGTCCATGTGGCGCCAAGGCTCCTGAGTCGCAGGTTGGCGGGCCATGTAACCGCGCCTTTACCGTTTCGCTAGGGCAGCCGCGCACGATTCCTCTGGAACCTGCCCCTCAAGCGTCGCATCATCGCGCTAACGGGAGGGTTACATGGCACTCACAGCCGCATTCTTCGTGCTTATCCTGGTCTTCTTCTATCTCGCGACCAGCGTGAAGACGGTCCGCCAAGGCTATGAATATACGATCGAACATTTCGGCCGGTTCGTGACTGTCGCCAAGCCCGGCTTCAATTTTTACCCGGCCTTTTTCTATCGTGTCGGCCGCAAGGTGAACATGATGGAGCAAGTGCTCGACATTCCCGGCCAGGAGATCATCACCAAAGACAATGCGATGGTCGCGGTCGACGGCGTCGTGTTCTTCCAGGTGCTGGACCCGGCCAAGGCGGCCTACGAAGTCTCCGACCTTTATATGGCGATCATGCAGCTCACGACCACGAACCTGCGCACCGTGATGGGATCGATGGACCTGGACGAGCTGCTGTCCAAGCGCGACGAGATCAACGCGCGGCTGCTCTCGGTCGTCGATCACGCGACTTCGCCCTGGGGCGTCAAGATCACCCGCGTCGAGATCAAGGACATCCGCCCGCCCGCCGACATCTCGAACGCGATGGCGCGGCAGATGAAGGCGGAGCGCGACAAGCGCGCCTCGATCCTCGAAGCCGAAGGCCTGCGCGCCTCCGAAATCCTGCGCGCCGAGGGCGAAAAGCAGGCGCAGATCCTTCAGGCCGAAGGCCGGCGCGAAGCCGCGTTTCGCGACGCCGAAGCCCGCGAGCGCGCGGCGGAAGCTGAAGCCAAGGCGACGCAGATGGTCAGCCAGGCGATCGAGACGGGGAGCGCGCAGGCGATCAACTATTTCGTCGCGCAGAGATATGTGGACGCCGTCGCCGCCTTCGCGACCTCCTCGAATGCGAAGACCATCCTGTTCCCGGTCGAGGCGACGCAGCTGATCGGATCGCTGGGTGGCATCGGTGCGCTCGCCCGCGAAGCGCTGGGTCAGGATGCGCCGGCCGCCCCCTCTCCCAAACTGCCGCGCAAGGGTCCGTTCGAGGGGCCGGCGCAATGAACGTCGATTCCTACTGGTATTGGCTGATCGTCGCGGCCGGGCTTGCGGCGGCGGAGCTGCTGGTGCCGGGCGTGTTCCTGGTCTGGGTGGCGCTGGCGGCTGCAATCACTGGCCTGGTCACGCTGGCGATCGAGCCGCCGCTCGCGGTACAGTTGCTGATCTTTGCCGGCGCGGCGGTGGCGACGACGCTGGCCGGCCGCCGCTGGTATTCGGTCAACCACATCCCGTCCGCCGACCCGCTCCTCAATGATCGCGCCGGCCGGCTGGTCGGCGAGACGGTCGAGCTCACGAAAGCGATCGTCAACGGCCGGGGCCGCGCACGAGTCGGCGACAGCGAATGGAACGTCCGCGGTCCCGACGCACCGTTAGGCGCCTGCATGCGCGTGGTCGGCACGGAGGACGGCGCGCTGGTCGTCCGGCCGGTGAGTGCGCTTTCAAGCAGTGAGTGACTTAGTGCGTGCCTCGACTTCGCTCGGCATGGACGAGAGAGGATTTCGTGACATTACAAAACCGTCCATCCCGAGCGAAGTCGAGGGACGCACCGGCAGTGGAGGCACGCACTTGCTGACCTTCTATGTCTACATCCTGCGCTGCTCGGACGGGCTCTACTACACCGGCCAGACCGACGATCTCGAACGCCGCGTGGCGGAGCACAAACGCGGAGCCTATGACGGTTTCACTGCCGCTCGACTTCCTGTGGAACTGATGTGGTGCGAGACTTTCGCGACCCGCGAGGAAGCGCGCGAGGCAGAATATCGAATCAAGCCTTGGTCCCGCGCCAAGAAAGAGGCTCTGTTTCGGTCTGACTGGAAGGCGCTGAAGGAGGCTGCGATTCCGCCCGGGGAGAGGCAATCGCGCTCTTGAAGACAGTGCGTGCCTCGACTTCGCTCGGCATGGACGGGTATGGGATTGCGCGCTCGCTCCGGGCCGTCCATCCCGAGCGAAGCCGAGGGACGCACTGAACTGAACATGGCCGCCACGATCGCGCTGGTCGACGACGACCGGAACATCCTGACTTCGCTGTCGATCGCGCTGCAGTCCGAAGGCTTCGTGACGCGCCTCTATTCGGACGGCGAAGCGGCGCTGAAGGCGCTGCTGGAGAACCCCCCGGACCTGGCCGTGTGCGACATCAAGATGCCGCGGATGGACGGGCTGGAGCTGCTGCGCCGCCTGCGCGAGAAAAGCGCGCTGCCGGTGATCTTTCTGACGTCCAAGGACGACGAGCTGGACGAGGCGCTGGGCCTCGCGCTGGGCGCTGACGACTATATTTCCAAACCCTTCTCGCAGCGGCTGCTGATCGCGCGCATCCGGGCGATCCTGCGGCGCGTCGAATTGTCCAAGCCGCAAGCGGCGGACGAGCCGGTCGGCGAACCCTTGGTGCGCGGCTCGCTGGAAATGGACCCGGCGCGGCACAAGGTGACTTGGAAGGGCAAGGATGTGACGCTCACCGTCACCGAATTCCTGATCCTCGAATCGCTTGCCCAGCGGCCGGGCGTCGTGAAGTCACGCAATCAGTTGATGGACGCGGCTTATCATGACGACGTCTATGTCGACGACCGCACCATCGACAGCCACATCAAACGGCTGCGGCGCAAATTCCGCCAGGCCGACCCCCAATTCGATGGCATCGAAACGCTGTATGGCGCCGGATACCGTTTCGCCGAGGCCTGAGCGGCTGGAGCCGCCGATCCGCTGGTCGGGTCGCGTGTCGCTCACGACGCGCATCCTGGCGGTCAACGTGTTCGCGCTGGTGCTGCTGGCGGGCGGCTTTTTCTACCTGGAAAGCTATCGCGCGCGGCAGATCGACTTTCGCATCCAACGCGCGGTCCACGAGCTGAACCTGATCGCGGACGCGCTCGCCGCTGCACCAGCGGATGCACGGCCGCAATTGCTGGCGAAGATGGGCGAGCGCACCGGCACGCGGCTGCGTCTCTATGCGCCGGACGGAACGCTGACGATCGATAGCTGGCGGCTATCGGGCCCGAACTACACGCTGCGCGACCCGGCCGAGGAATCCTGGCAGCGCCACGTCGCGCGCTTCCTCGACCGCTTCATCGACTTCGTTGCGCAAGCGCGCCGGCCCGGCGACTACGTCGAACCGCAGATCGACCGCGCACAGTTATGGCAGGAAATCAGGCGCGCGGAACAGGCCGGTCATACGGTTGGCGTGATGAGCTTTGCGCCCGACCGGACTTTCATGATCACGGCCGCCGGGATCACGCCGGCTGGGCCGCTTCTGCTCACCACCAATGCGCGCGATGTGACGCGCAGTGTCCGCGCCGAGCGGTTCCGGCTAAGCCTGGTGCTGCTGGCGGTCTCCGCCTTTTCCATTTTCCTCTCCATCTTCCTGGGGCGGACGATCGTGCGACCGCTGCGGCGGCTGGCGCGGGCGGCGGTGCGGGTGCGGCTGGGGCGCGACCGCGAAGTTGTGGTGCCGCGCCTGCCCGAGCGCCGCGACGAGATCGGCTCGCTTGCCCAGGCGCTGGCCGACATGACCCAGGCCCTGCGTCAGCGGATCGACGCGACCGACGCCTTCGCCGCCGACGTGACGCACGAGCTTAAGAACCCCCTCGCCTCGCTTCGTTCGGCTGCCGACGCGATGGCGCGCGTGTCCGACCAGAGTCAGCGCGACCAGTTGATGGCGATCATCCAGGACGATGTGCGGCGCCTCGATCGCCTGATCACCGACATCGCCGAAGCCTCGCGCCTGGATGCGGAGCTTTCGCGCGCGCGGTTCGAGCCGGTCGATCTCGGCCAGGTCATCGAGAAGATGCTGCATGCCCGCGAGCTACGCGGGCCGAACCCCCGCGACGTCGAGGTCGCGTTCGCGCGGCCTCGCGTTGATACTGCGGTGGTGCGCGGCGACGAATCCCGACTGGTGCGCGTGATCGAGAACCTGCTCGACAACGCCATCTCATTCTCTCCCGACAAAGGCCTGGTCCAGATCACTGCCACTCGCATCGGCGATGAAGTGATCGTGCGCGTCGAGGATCAGGGCCCGGGTGTGCCCGCCGAGCTGCGCGAGTCGATCTTCCGCCGCTTCACGACCGTGCGGCCCGATGAGGAGCGCGAGCAGAGCCACTCGGGTTTGGGCCTCGCCATCGCGCGGGCCATTGCCGACGGCCATGGCGGCACGCTTGAGGTCGAGACACGCGACCAGCGTCCGCAAGGCGCTGCGTTCGTGCTGCGCCTTCCCGCGATCCCGCAATCGTGAGCGAGAACATTCACGCAAGCTGCGTCGCGATCGAGGGACGAGCGGTGCTGATCGTTGGCGACTCGGGCGCGGGCAAGTCCGACCTTGCGCTGCGGCTGATCGACCGGGGCGCGGCTCTGGTCAGCGACGATCAGGTGCTGCTGAACGTTGAAGACGAGCGGCTGATTGCGAGCGCGCCCGACACGATTGCCGGTAAGATAGAGGTGCGCGGGATCGGAATCATGCCTATCTTGGCTCAGAGCCCCATGCCTGTCGCACTTCTGATCGAACTCACCACGCCCGAACGGATGCCGGAGCCGCAAAGCCGGCGGCTGTGCGGTATCGATGTGCCCGTTGCCGCGCTTGATCCGTTCGAAGCCTCCGCTCCCATCAAGGCGGAACTGGCGCTCAGGCAATGGGGGCTGGCCCTATGAGCGAGCGGCTGAACCCCGAGCGCATTCTGCTGGTCACCGGCATGGCCGGCGCGGGCAAGTCGACGGCGCTCAACACGCTGGAGGACCTTGGCTGGGAAGTGGTCGAGAACCTGCCGCTTTCGCTCCTCGATCGCCTGCTGGACACGCCGCCCGCCGAAGGCACGAGCCCCGAGCGGCGGCCGCTCGCGCTCGGCATCGACACCCGCACGCGTGGCTTCGATTCCGAAGCGGTGCTGCAGCGGGTCGGCAAGCTCCGCAAGAAATCGCATCAGGAGGTCGCAATCCTGTTTCTCGATTGCGCCGGCTCCGAGCTGGAGCGGCGCTATGACGAGACGCGGCGACTGCACCCGCTGGCGCTCGATCGGCCCGCCAGCGACGGCATCGCCCGCGAACGCGAGTTGCTGGCGCCGCTGCGGCAAGGCGCCGAATATCTGCTCGACACCACCAATCTCAGCCGCAACGAGCTGCAGCACGAAATCCGCACGCGCTTCGCCGAGGAGCGCGGACCGGACACAGTGCTGTCGGTGATGTCGTTCGGCTTCGCGCGCGGTCTGCCGCGCAACGCCGATCTCGTCTTCGACATGCGTTTCCTGCGCAACCCGCATTGGGACCGCGAACTTAGGCCCATGACCGGACTCGACAAGGCGGTCGGCGACTACATCGTCGAAGATCCCGGTTATGAACCTGCAATCAGCCAGATAGAGCAGCTTTTGCTGACTCTTCTCCCCCGCTATGCGAGCGAGGGGAAAGCGTATGTGACGGTGGCGTTCGGCTGTACCGGAGGGAGACACCGGTCCGTTCATGTCGCCGAGCGCGTCGCTCGCCGGTTGCGCGAGGCGGGATTTTCGCCCACCGTCGCGCATCGCGACCTCGCCACGGCGCCCCGCGACGCGGTCGAAGAGCCCAAGGCTCGCTGAAGGATTTTGATTTGAAATGATCGGACTGGTGCTGGTGACCCACGGACGGCTCGCCGCGGAATTCGTCGTCGCGATGGAGCATGTGGTGGGTCCGCAATCGGCGGTCGAGGCGATCTGCATCGGCCCCGAGGACGACATGGAGATGCGCCGGGCAGACATTGCCAAGGCGATCAAGAAGGTCGATTCGGGCCGCGGCGTGATCGTGCTGACCGACCTGTTCGGCGGCACGCCCTCCAACCTCGCCATCTCCCTGATGCAGCCGGGCAAGGTCGAGGTGATCGCCGGCATCAACCTGCCGATGCTGATCCGGCTGGAGGGCGCGCGGCGGACGATGGCGGTCAAGGACGCGGTTGCCGCGGCTCGCGAGGCGGGGCGCAAATATATCTCGGTCGCGTCGGAAGTGCTTGGCGAGGCCGCATGAGCCAAATTTCGCGGACCGTGCAGATTACCAACAAGCGCGGGCTCCACGCGCGGGCGAGCGCCAAATTCGTGACGATGGCGAGCGGCCTTCCGGCCAAGGTCGAAGTCCGCAAGGACGGGTCGAGCGTGACGGGCACCTCGATCATGGGCTTGATGATGCTGGGCGCGGCAATGGGCGACGAGATCGAGATCAGCGCCAGCGGCGACGGCGCCGAAGACACGGTCATGCAGCTTGCCGGGCTGGTGGAGAACAAGTTCGGAGAGGAATGACCTCCCGATGATTCGCCACATCACCGGCTTTTCGAACGAAACCGTCAAACGCGTCCGGAGTCTCCGGGACAAGAAGCACCGCAAACGCGAGGGCCTATTCTTAGCGGAAGGGCTGCGCATCCTCACCGAAGCGCGCGAAGCGGGCGCGCTGCCCGAGATGCTGTTCTTCGCGCATGACGGTGCCGGCCACCCGCTGGCGCAAGGATTGATCGTCGAAACCGAACGTGCGGGCGGCGATGTTATCGAAACGACGCCAGACATTCTCTCAAAGCTTTCAGGCAAGGACAATGCGCAGACGCTGATCGGTGTTTACCGCGATCGCCTGACGTCGCTGGATCAGCTCAACCGAAACGCGTCGGGCATCTGGATCGTCGCGCAGGCGCTGCGCGATCCCGGCAATCTCGGCACGATCCTGCGGACCAGCGACGCGGTCGGCGGCGGCGGGCTGATCCTGGTCGACGACTGCGTCGATCCTTTCTCGGTCGAGGCAGTCCGCGCGAGCATGGGTGCGCTGTTCACCCAGACGATCGCCGCCACACGCTGGGATTCATTCGTCGCTTGGCTGCGCCAGGGTCCGGGCCAGTTGATCGGCACGAGCCTGCGCACCGAGATCGATTATCAGACCCCCCGCTACGAAGCACCAACCTTCATTTTAGTCGGCAACGAAGCCCAAGGTTTGCCAGCAGCTTACGAGCAGGAATGCGACCTGCTTGTGAAGATGCCGATGCTGGGCAAGGCTGACAGTCTGAACGCCGCCGTCGCGACCGCGGTGATGGCGTACGAGGTGCTCAATCAGCGCCGCGCGCGCTAGGACGCGAGGCCGCCCGCCTGCGCCACCGCGCGGTTCATGAGTTGCAATTTGTGGCGGAGCGCTGCGTTGAAGCTCTGCTCGACCGCGTGTCGGACGTCATGGTGCGCGTCGAGATAGAGCCGCAGATTCTGCGCCGGCGCGCACCACATCCGCGAGGCGCGCTCCAGCGTGACCGTCGCACTGGCCGTTTCGCCCGAAAGCACCGTCACTTCGCCGATCAGGTCGCCGTCGCCGAGCCGGCCGACCGCCTTCCCACCGCTGGTCACCACGGCGTCGCCATCGGCTAGATAGAAAAGATGGGTGACCGGCTCGCCTTCGCGGATCAGCGCCTCGCCCGACTGGCCGTTCAGCCACAAACCCTGATCGAGAAAATGGCGGGCCCGCGCGCGAGGCAGCCCTTTCAACAGGGCGCTGAGCATCGGCTCCTCGTCGGGCGTGAACCGCACCGCGGCGTTGCTGCGCACGAACTGCAAAAGCTGGACGGCGTTCACCAACAGCAGCAGGACATTCCAGAACAGCGGCGCCGGCTGAAAGGAAAAAAACCCGAACGCGCATATGCCGGCTAGCGCCGCGGCACTGACCCCGATCCGCACCGACACGAGCCGCCCCGGCAGCATCGCTCCCACCAGCAACAAATAGTGAAGATGGGCGGCCGCCCAGACCAGCCCGAACTCCGGATCGCCGTGCATGCGTTGGTCCCCCGCGTCAGCGCTTCATTATGCGCCTATACGGGCCGAACTGACAATATCGGTGCCGTTTCGTTTCGCAGCCGCTTGCCAGCCGCGCGCCATGCCCGCATAAGTCCATAAAAGAAAACGGCGGGTCGCGACGCCGAACGACAACAGGGACAAACTGGGGGCAGCGCGAAAGCATGAGTGCGGTAATTGCAAGCTTGCGCGTGCGTGCTGCAGCGGGGCTCGCCTTCTGCCTGTGCGTGGCACTGGCGCTCGTTGCCCTTGCCATCGCGTTCGGCACTTCCTCATCGACTGCGCGCGCCGCGGCGGGCGACTCGGCCATGCATCTGGGCGTTGCGAGCTGCGCCGGCTCGACCTGCCACGGTCGCCAGGAAGGCGACGGAAAGGTCGTCCGCCAGGATGAAATCAAGCTGTGGCAGGAAGATTCATCCGCCGGCGGCACCCATTCGCGTTCGCTGCGGCTGATTTCCGGTCCGCGGGGCCAAGCGATTGCGGCGCGGCTGGGCATCGGCAACCCGGCAAGCGCGCCGATGTGCCTCGGCTGTCACGCCGATCCGTCGCCGCGCCGCGGCCCCCGCTTCCAGCAGAGCGACGGCATCGGCTGCGAGGCGTGCCACGGCGGCGCGCAGAACTGGATCCAGTCGCACTATACGGTCGGCGTCACCCATGCCCGCAACGTCGCGCAGGGCATGATCCCGCTCGAAAACCCGAAGGTCCGCGCGAGCGTGTGCCTCGACTGCCATTTCGGCAGCGCGCAACAAGACCAGTTCGTAAACCACCGGATCATGGCCGCGGGTCATCCGCGCATCGCGTTCGAGCTCGACCTGTTCTCGACGCTCCAGCAACATCACAACGAAGATGCCGACTATGTCCGCCGCAAGGGCGGGACCGACAGCGTTCGCATGTGGGCGACTGGCCAGGCGATGGCGCTTGAGCGCTCGCTGACGCTCTATGGCTCGCCGGGCCGCGGCGCCGAGGGTGTGTTCCCCGAATTCTATTTCTTCGACTGCCACACCTGCCATCGCCGCATTTCGGACGAGCCGAGCGCGCGGCCGACCAACATCACCAATCCCGGGCGGCCGATCCCGGACGGCATGCCGGCCTATAACGACGAAAACATGATCATGCTCTCGGCGGCGGCGCGCGTCGTGGCGCCGGACCTCGGCCGCCGCTTCGACGCCGACGCGCGCGGCTTCCATGCCGCTTTGGCACGTGATCGCGCGAGCGCGGTCGCCGCCGCCGGCCGGCTGCGCGAGACCGCGGCGGCTTTGGCAGACGCCTTCTCCCGCCGCTCGTTCGGCCGCGCGGAGACGCTGGCCATCGTCGACTCGATCGCCAGCGACGCGATCAGCCCGCGCTTCACCGATTACGAAGGCAGCGTGCAGTCGGTCATGGCGATCGACACGCTGCTGAACGCACTGGTGAAGCAAGGCGCCATCAGCAGCGGCGCGGCGGGCTCGATCCGCGCCGATGTCAACCGCGCCTATGCTGCGGTGAAGGAACCCAACAGCTACCGGCCTGTCGAATTCCGCCGCGCGCTTGGCGGGGCGGTGGGCCGAATCCGGGCGCTGCACTGATGCGTAAGAGTAAGTTGCTTGCCTCGTGCGGCATGGCCGCCCACCGCTCCATCGCGGCGATCGCCGCGATGTCGCTGTTGCTTGCCTCGTGCGGAGGCGGCGGTAAATCGCCCTCGCCTGCCGCCACGCCGCCACCGACGCCCACGCCGACCTCCGTCTATACCGCGCCCGCGGCCGAATCGCTCAGCGTCGCCGACGTGCAAACGATCTTCTCGCGCGCAGTAGCCGAAGCGAAGGCGCGCAACCGGCCCGCGGTGATCGCGGTCGTCGATCGGGTCGGCAACGTGCTCGGCATCTTCCGCATGAACGGCTCGCCGCAGAACCTGAAGATCGCCGACGCGCCGAACGGCCAGGACATCGACCTGCAGGGCCTGATCGTGCCGGCCGAGGGCGGCGCGATCGCCAAGGCCATCACCGGCGCGTACCTGTCGTCCGGCGGCAATGCCTTTTCGAGCCGGACGGCCAGCCAGATCGTTCAGCAGCGCTTCCCGCCCGCCCCTGACTCGGTGGGGCTGGAAAGCGGTCCGCTGTTCGGCGTGCAATTCAGCTCGCTGCCATGCTCCGACCTCAACACGCGCTTTATCGCGACCGGCGGCCCGCGCGCGCTGATCGGGCCGAAGCGATCGCCGCTCGGTCTTTCCGCCGATGCGGGCGGCTTCCCGCTCTACAAGAACGGCGTGCTGGTCGGCGGCGTCGGCGTGATGGCAGACGGGGTTTACGACTTCGATCCCGACATCACCGACATCGAGAAGAACGACGAGGAATATATCGCCCTCGCCGGCACGACCGGCTTCGAGGCGCCGCTCGAAATCCGCGCGGACCGGATCACCGTCGACGGCACGCTGCTGCGCTACAGCGATGCTCTGCCGCGCGACCTTGCCGTGGACCCGTATGCGGCGCCCGCCTATTCGACGATCATCGGCAGCGCCGGCTCGCTCGCCCCGGTGCGCGACTATGTCGACCTCTCGATCCGAGCGGGTGCGGTTTACGGGACCGAGGCCTCGGGCATCCGCCGCGCGACCGCAGCGGAATTCAGCAACCCGGACGCCTTCGTGCTGTCCGACGGGTCGGGCAACGACCGCTATCCGGTCCGCGGCGGCACCGACGGCAGCGTCGTCGCCCAGCCGCTGACCGCTGCAGAAGCCCGCGCGGTGCTCGAGGAAGCGTTCAAGATCATGAGCCGCGCGCGGGCGCAGATCCGCCAGCCACTCGACAGCCGCGCGCAGGTCTCGATCTCGGTCGTCGACACGTTCGGATCGGTGCTGGGGCTGGTGCGCGCTCCTGACGCGCCGCTGTTCGGCATCGACGTGTCGTTGCAAAAGGCGCGGACGGTCGCCTTCTTCTCCAATCCGGTCGCCGCGCAGCAGCTCTCGACCGCGCTCAGCGCCGAAGTGCCGCAGTTCGTGACGCGGATGCGAAACTTCCTGAGCGATCCCGCCGCGCTGACCGGCAATGTCGCCTACTCAAATCGCGGTGTCGGCCTGCTCGCCCGGCCGTTCTTCCCGGACGGCGAGGTTCAGCGGCCGAACGGTCCGCTCTCTCGCCCAATCGCGCAGTTCAACCCCTTCTCGACGGGCCTGCAATCGGCGCTGATCATCGACAATGTGCGCGAGCACCTTGCCTATCTGACGCTGAACGCCCCGATCGACACGCCGCAGCGCTGCACCAAGCTCGCCGACAGCCTGCCCAACCTCAATCGGCTGGCCAACGGCCTGCAGATTTTCCCCGGCGGCGTGCCGATCTATCGCGGCAACACCTTGGTCGGCGCGATCGGCATTTCCGGTGACGGCATCGACCAGGACGACATGATCAGCTTCCTGGGCCTGGCGAACGGCGGCGCGCGCGTTGGCGGCGCGATCGGCCACGCCGCGCCCGACAAACGCTCCGACCGCGTCGTCGTCCATCTGGGCGACGGGCGTGACGTGCGGCTGCGCTACGTCAACTGCCCGTTCGCGCCGTTCCTCGACACGCCCGACCAGAATGTGTGCCAAGGCATATGATGGCGGGCGTCTCCCTGATGGCCCTGATGCTCGCGGGGCAGGCACAGCCGGAGACGGGCGCGCCGCCGCCTCCGGAGCCAATGCCCGAAGCCGCCGCGCAACCGGTCGATCCGGCGACGCTGCAGCAGCCGGACAACGGTTTGATCGACGGCCGCCGCCGCCCCGGCGTCATCCAGCGCGTGCTGCCGGACAAGGTGACGCAGGACAATCCGGGCGCGGTCCGCGCGCCGCCTCCCGAAGCGTTTCCGGCCAACCAGTTTCCCGTGCCGGATCGCTGGCGCCTGATCGAGACGCTGGGCCTGGTGAAGCAGGACGTCCTCGATCCCTATCACCAGAACACCTACAAGGGCGACCGCCCGCTCTGCCTGCCGACCGACGAGGAGCAGGAGCGCCGCCGCGAAGCCGGCCAGAAGCCCTGCCGCACGCCCAAATTCCTCGGCCTGAGCCACGAGGACTGGTTCTTCACGATCAACGCTGCGTCCGACACAGTGGTCGAGCCGCGCAGCTTTCCGATCCCGGTCGGCAACCAGACTACGTCGCGGCCTGACAGCAACGACACGTTCGGCCGCCCCTACAGCCTGGTGCTGTCGCAGACCTTCATCGGCGGCTTCTCGCTGTCGAAGGGCTACACCGCTTACAAGCCGCCCGAGATCGAGTATCGGGTCAGCCTCGCCTACAACCTCAACTATGTGCAGGTGCCGGAACGGCGCGTGCTGTTCGTTCAGCCGTCGAAGCCGCCGCATCGGTTCGATCAGTTCCTGGGCGTGCAGGAACTCTTCATCGACAAGCACATCCGCAACACGTCGGATCGCTACGATTTCGACTCGATCCGCATCGGCATCCAGCCGTTCCAGAGCGATTTCCGCGGTTTCCTGTTCAACGACCAGCAGCTCGGTATCCGCCTGTTCGGCAACCGCGACAACAACCGCTTCCAGTACAATCTTGCGGCATTCTGGCGGCTTGAGAAAGACACCAACTCCGGCCTCAACTCGGTGGTCAACCGGCCGCGCGACGATTTCGTATTCGTCGCCAACGCCTATCTGCAGGATTTCCCGGTCCCCGGCTTCACCAGCCAGGGCACCGTCGTTTACAACATGAACCGCGAGCAGAAGCGGATCGAGGTGGACGACAACGGCTTCCCCGTTCGCCCCGCGCTTCTCGGAGACCTGCGCGGGCGCGAGTACGACGTCGTCTACGTCGGCTATAATGGCGACGGCCATTTCGGCCGCCTGAATCTCACCGTCTCCGCCTATGGCGCGTTCGGCGAGGACCGGAACAGCTTCTTCACTTCGCAGGCGGCGAAGATAGAGGCCTATTTCGCCGCCGCCGAAGCCAGCATGGATTTCGACTGGATCCGCGTCCGCCTGTCCGGCCTGTACGCAAGCGGCGACAAGAAGCCGTATAACAATGTCGAAGGCGGCTTCGACGCCATCTTCGAGAACCCGATCTTCGCAGGCGCGGACACGAGCTACTACATCCGTCAGTCGATTCCATTCGCCGGAGGCGGCCGCGCGGTGGTCCTCAGCGGCCGCAACGCGCTGCTGAATGATCTGCGTTCCTCGAAGGAACAAGGCCAGTCCAACTTCAACAATCCCGGCACTGCACTGCTGGGGGTGGGCGCCGATTTCGACCTGACGCCGACGACGCGGCTGACGCTTAACGCCAATCACCTCTGGTTCGCGAACACGGCGACTTTGCAGGCGCTGCGCGTCGAGGGATCGATCCCGAATTCGATCGGCTTCGACCTGTCGGCGGCGGCGACCTGGCGGCCCAAGGCCAACCAGAACCTCGTCTTCCGCCTCTCCGGCGCGCTGCTGCAGCCGGGTGCGGGCTTCAAGGACCTGTTCGCCAGCCAGCCGCGCGACCACCGCTTCTATTCGGTCCTCCTGAACGCGATCGTTACCTACTGATGCGTGCCATCTACGCCTTGCTTTCCGCCCTGGGCCTGCTTGTCGCGGCGCTGATCGGGCCGCAGCTCATCGCGTCCTCGGCCGAAAAGCCGGTCGCGCGCACCTATCCGCATTTCGCGCCAGCCCCGCGCGACCGCACGCCCGACGACATGGCGCGGCTGAATGCCGGTTGCACCAACTGCCACACCGCATCCGACCAGCCGACGATGCACGAGACGCCCGCGGTCGCGCTCGCCTGCGTCGATTGCCACGGCGGCACGCCGGTCGCCGACGCGGTCGATCCGAGTTGGCCCGCGACCGACCCGCGCTACATTGCGATCCGGGACAAGGCGCATGTGCTGCCGCGCTATCCCGATAGCTGGCACTTCCCGTCCTCGGCGAACCCCGAGCATGGCTACACGCTGCTGAACCGCGAGGCGCCGGAGTTCATCCGCTTCGTCAACCCGTCCGATTATCGCGTCGCACGCGAATCGTGCGGCGCCTGCCACATGGAGATCATCGAGGCGGGCGAGCGCTCGATCATGGCCTCGGGCTCGATGTTCTTCGGCGGCGCCTCGTACAACAACGGCATCGTCCCGTTCAAAAACTACGTCATCGGCGAAGCTTACACGCGCACCGGCGAACCGGCGAAGATCGTCTCGGCCGGCAGTCCGCCAGGCACGATCACCGACGCGCAGAAGAGGCGCGGCGCCCTGCCCGTCCTCTATCCGCTGCCGACCTGGACGGTCATGCCGCCCAGCGACATCTTCCGCGTGTTCGAACGCGGCGGCCGCACGATCAGCTCCGGCTTCGCCGAGATCGGCCTGCCCAACTCCAGCGGCTCGATCCAGAAGCTCGACGAGCCGGGCCGGCCCGACCTGAAGCAGTCGAACCGCGGCCCCGGCACCGGCCTGCGGGTCGCGATCCCGGTGCTGAACATCCACAAGACCCGCCTCAACGACCCGTTCATGTGGTTCATGGGCACCAACGATCAGCCCGGCGACTACCGCCAGTCGGGCTGCGCAGGCTGCCACGTCGTCTATGCGAACGACCGCGAGCCGCGGCACAGTCTGACCTATGCGCAATACGGGCGCGACGGACAGACCGCGACCGTCGATCCGACCATCGCCGCCAAGCTCCAGCCGACGCATGGCGGCATCAAGGCCTATGGCGCCGAGGAGCGCAAAGAAAGCGGCCACCCGATCCGCCACAGCTTCACCCGCGCGATCCCGACTGCGCAGTGCATGAACTGCCACATGCACCAGCCGAACATCTTCCTGAACTCCTACCTCGGCTACACGATGTGGGATTACGAATCCGACGCGCCGTTCATGTGGCCGGGACCCGAGAACAAGGCGCCGAAGCCCGCCGGCATGTCGGACGCCGATTACCAACGCATCTTCAAGAACCAGCATTACCCAACCGCCGAGGAAGTGCGCCGGACTAACGAGCGCAACCCGGAAGGCGCCGCCTCGCGCGGGCTGTGGAGCGACCTCGAATTCCTCCGCAACGTCTATGACCTGAACCCGCTGCTCAAGGACACGCAGTTCGCCGACTATCATGGTCACGGCTGGAACTTCCGCGCGATCCTGAAGCGCGACAAGGAAGGCAATCTCTTGGATGCGGACGGCGCCAAGGTGTCGCCCGACGATCCGGAGAAATGGCGCAAGGCCGGCGAAGGCAAATTCGTCGAACCCGGCACCAATCCCGGCAAGACCGTCCATATGATGGACATCCATGCCGAAAAGGGCCTGCAGTGCGCCGACTGCCACTTTGCGCAGGACAATCACGGCAACGGCCTGATCTACGGCGAAGTCGCCAACGCGATCGAGATCGGCTGCAAGGATTGCCACGGCACCGTCGATAATTACCCGACGCTGCTGACCTCCGGCCCCGCTGCCCCGCCCAGCGGGAACAATCTTGCCCTGCTCCGCAACGCCAATGGCCAACGCCGGTTCGAATGGAGCACGGACGAACATGGCGAGCGGGTGTTGATACAGCGCTCGGTGGTCGACCCGAAGCTCGAATGGCGCGTCAGCCTGGTCAAGGACTCGGTCGATCGCTCCAACCCACGCTTCAACGCCAAGGCGGCGCGCGCCAAGCTGATGTCGAAGATCGGCGCGGAGACCGGCCGGTACGTGTTCGGCACCGGCGTCGCCAAGGCCGACCGCGCGCATGGCGAAGACACGATGGCATGCTTCACCTGTCACCTGTCGTGGACAACGTCGTGCGGCGGCTGCCACTTGCCGATCGAGGCGAACTGGAAGACCTCGACGCACAAATTCGAGGGCGAGGAAACACGCAACTTCGCGACCTACAACCCGCAGGTCGCGCGCGACGACATGTTCCAGCTCGGCCGCCACCAGACCACGAAAGGCATGATCATCGCCCCGGTGCGTTCGTCCTCGGCGCTGGTGCTGTCATCCACCAATCTCAACCGCGAGCGCATCTACATCCAACAAGCGCCGATCTCCGCGATCGGCTTCTCGTCCCAGGCGTTCGCGCCCCACTTCCCGCACACCGTGCGCAAGACCGAGACGAAGACCTGCTCGGACTGCCACCTGTCCGCGAACGACGACAACAACGCGACGATGTCGCAGCTCCTGCTGCTCGGCACCAACTTCGTGAACTTCGTCGGGATGAACACCTGGACGGGGCTCGAGGGCGGCTTCGAGGCGGTGCGCGTCACCGAATGGGACGAGCCACAGGCCGTGATCGGCTCCTATCTCCACCGCTACGCCTATCCCGACTATTACAAGGCGCATGTCGAGCAGAACGGCCGCGAGCTGAAGGATTGGACGCGGGGCACCCGCTTCGACAAGGACCTGTCCGGCGAGAGCACCCCGCCGGAGCTGTTCCGCAACGTCGTGAAAGGCACGGTAGGCCGCGTCGGATGCCTGCAGCTTCGCGGCGAATATATGTATGTCGCCGAAGGCAAGGGCGGCTTCCGCGTCTATGACGCCGCCTCGATCGGCAACAAGGGTTTCTCCGAGCCGGTCGTGAACGCGCCCTTCTCCGGTCTCGGCCACGACACCCATGTCGCGACCCGCAACGCGACCTGCATGGCGCTGCCGACCGACCAGCCGATCAACCCGCTTCGCAATACCAGGGAAATGCGGGAGATGAACCAGGAGCAGCCGTTCCATCCGATCTACAATTATGCGGTGGTGACGGATGCGGACGAGGGCCTGATCCTGGTCAACGTCACCACCATGGCCGATGGCGAGTTCCGCAACAATTTCCTGAAGCGGGCGGTCACCTGGAACCCCGGCGGGGCGCTTAACGGCGCGCGGCATATCACTCTCGCCGGCCACATCGCCTATGTCACGACAACGCGCGGGCTGGCCGTCGTCGATCTCGACGACCCGCTGCATCCGAAGCTCGCGGCCGAAATCCCGCTGCAGGACGCGCGGGCCTCGGCGATTCAGTTCCGCTACCTCTGGGTCAGCGACAGGGACGGCGTGAAGCTGTTCGACGTGACCAACATGCTTGCCCCCGTGCCGGTGCCGAACGGCACCATCCCGCTCGCCGATGCGCGCAAGATGTATGTCGCGCGCACCTATCTCTACATCGCCGGCAAGGGTGACGGGCTGGTGATCGCGAACGTGACCCGTCCGGGCGCGCCGACGATCTACCGAAAGGAGACATTCGGCGGCCAGTTGAACGATGCCGAGGACGTGATCGTCGGCTCCACAAACGCCTCGCTGTTCGCCTATGTCGCCGACGGGCGGAACGGGCTGAAAGTCGTGCAACTCACCAGCCCCGCAAGCCAGCCCAATTTCTACGGCTTCAGCCCCGCGCCGATGCCCGAGCTGATCGGCTGGGCGCACACGCCTTCGCCCG
Source organism: Sphingomonas tabacisoli (assembly GCF_042678385.1). Taxonomy (NCBI): domain Bacteria; kingdom Pseudomonadati; phylum Pseudomonadota; class Alphaproteobacteria; order Sphingomonadales; family Sphingomonadaceae; genus Sphingomonas; species Sphingomonas tabacisoli. Next base: position 1,409,034 of record NZ_JBHUDY010000001.1, on the reverse strand, counting down.
CGCTCGCGCTTTCCAAGGGCCTCGACCGCGATCGCGCCGTCGACGAGCAGGGCGGCCAGATCGCCGTGTTCGGCCGCCTCGGCTCCCGCCCCTTCACTCGTGCGGAAATGGAGCGCCTGTTCCTCGGCCCGCGGGGCATCCCCTACAAGGTGCTCGACGCCCCCGACATGCGGGATTGGGTCGAGTAGCCAAGGCTTGCAATTTCAACCTCTTGTGCAAGCATCGCCGCAAAGGGGACGATTGATGCACGCTGCTGCTCTTCGCCTTTCGCTGCTGCCGCTGATCGCACTGACCTGCCCCGCCGCGGCGCAGCAATCCGGCTCAGACACGATCAATGTGATTGGCCGCAAGCCGGAGGAAGCCCGCAAGGAGGCGCAGGACTTCGTACGAAAGATGGGCGTCACCGAGCGCCCGGTTGCGCGCTGGGTCGAGCCCATTTGCCCGCACGTCTTTGGAGTGGCGCCGGAGATCGGAAAGCGCGTCACCGATCGGATCCACGTCGTCGCGCGCGACGTCAAGATCGCCGTCGCGAAAGAGCCATGCCGTGCCAACGTGATCTTGAGCTTCGCCAGCGACGGCGCTGCCCTCGTCCGCGAGATCGCTCGCAAGGCGCCCGGCAAACTGGCCGAAGTTTCGGCAGAAGACCGTCCCGCCCTGCTTACGGGCGATGCGCCGATCCGCTGGTGGCACGCAACCGACACGCGAACGAAGGACGGGATGGCCGGCACTGGCAACGAACAGCCGCCATTCGCCCAGCTCGACGGACCCGGCGGCGTGCCGATGGCGGGCGACGTGCATTTTCAGTATCGCTCCAGCATCGTCAGCACGCAGATGGTGCGCGTGCTGAAAGGCGCGACGATCATCATCGATGCCAATCGGGCGGCCGGCACGTCGCTCGACAGCGTCGCCGCCTTCGCGTCGCTGATCGCGCTAGCCGAGGTGCAGCCGAACGACGAAGCACCGGCCCAATCGATCCTGAGCCTTTTCAAGACCGGCGGCCCGACCGACCTGACCTCGATCGACAGGTCTTTCCTGCGCGCCCTCTATCGTTTGCCGCTGGACCGGACGGCGCTCGCGCAACGCGGCCTGTTGGTGAAGGGTTTGCTCGCATCGGCCGGTCAGTCCGACGAATAGCGCGTCGGACCAGCATATGTTTCGCAATCAAAACTTTTTTCGCCCCCGCACGGAGCCGGAACGCTCTCGACGAGTTTGACGAAGCTGGGGCCGCCCCGCGTTTGGTTAACTTGATCGTCACACGGTGCTGGCATCGCTGGAGTTGTCGTCCCATGGATTGTGTGGAATTGACTCGGCCGATGTTGAAACAGAGTGAGCCGCCGGGCGCCACGCTTGGCACGGAGCCCGTCTTGGGGCGTCCGCGACCGGGTGTCCGCCCGCTGCGGCTTGGCTTTGTCTGCTCGGGCGATCCGCTGAATGTGGGCATCTGGTCCGGCACGCCGTTTCACATGCTGCAGGCGCTCCAGGACCATGCCGACGTTGTGGAGATCGTGCGCAAGCCTTGGCCGGCCTGGTTCGATTTGCCGCGCCGCATCGTCCGCCGTCTTTCGAACCAGCGCTACGACCCCTATTGGTCTCCTTTCTGGAGCGGCCTGGGCTGCCGCGGTGCCGCCAATCGCCTGGCGAACGCCGATTGCGACGCGGTGGTCGTGGTGGCGATCACGCCGGTTGCCGCGCAGCTTGCCGGAAAGGTGCCGACGGTCTTCGTGTCCGACGCGACGTTCTTTGCGATGCAGGACTATAATATCCATTTCCGCAAGCTCAGCCCCGGCTACAAGCGCGACGCCGACCTCCTCGAAGGTCACGCGATCCGCAGCGCCATGGTCGCGACTTTCCCGTCCCGCTGGGCCCGGTCCTCCGCCGTCGAGCATTTCGGGGCCGATCCTGAAAGGACGTTCCAGATTCCTTGGGGCGCCAATCTGGAAGCGACCGCACCGATTCCGGTCGATCAGCGCCCGGAAAGTCCCTGGCGGCTGCTTTTCGTCGGCGTCGACTGGGCCGGCAAGGGCGGCGATATCGTGCTGCAGACGTTCCGCCTGCTCCGGGAACGCGGCCATGCGGTGGAGCTCGACATCGTTGGATGCGCCCCCAGCGACCCGCCCCCGAACATCGACGGCATCACTTTCCACGGCTTCATCAGCAAGAACACGCCCCAGGGGCGCGAGCGGTTGGAAGACTTGTTCCGTCACGCGCACATCTTCATGCTGCCGACGCAGTTCGAAGCGCTGGGCATCGTGAACGCCGAAAGCGCGTCCTATGGCCTGCCCGTTGTCAGCTACGATACTGGCGGCGTCAGCGGCAACGTCATCAGCGGCGAAACCGGAATCCTGATCGAAGAAGGCAAGCCGGCGGATGCGTTCGCCGATGCGATCGTCGAGATCATGTCTGATCCGAAGCGCTATCGCGAAATGGCGGAGGCAGCGTTCCGGCTCAGCCGCGAGGCGCTGAACTGGGACGCCTGGGCTCGCCGCGTGGTAACGTCGGTTGCTGCGGCACTCGACCGACAAGATGCCGAAGTTGCTCACGCGAGCTAGGCGTCTCGCCCGCGATCTCGGCGTTCGGTACGGCGTTCTCCCCTACAAGCGCCAATGGGTGCTGAGCCCGGAGGATTGGGACCGGGAATATGCCAGCGGCAAGCTTGGCTTTTACGGCAGCTTCAGGGAGCGCGGCCGATACGGCGTGCTGCACGCCTATCTGACCGCGCGTACCGAACCCGTGCGCCTGCTTGACGTCGGCTGCGGCGTGGGTTTGTTGCTGGATCGCCTGGCTGGCGTGCCGATCGCCGAATATGTCGGCATCGACCCCTCGGCAAAGGCGATCGAGGCGGCGCGAACGGACCGCGGCACGGCGGGCAGCTTTCACGTCGCCCATCTGCCGGATCCTGCGCTCGGCAAGTTCGACGTGATCGTCTGCAACGAAGTCCTTTATTATATCGAGGACCTACCTGCTGCGCTCGCAAAGCTCCATGCCGCATTGAACGAGGGAGGCTGGCTGCTCACTTCCGTTCTGCGGCATCCTGGCGACATCGCCTTGCACCGCGCTGTCGCCGCCGAATTCGACATTGTCGATTCGGTACTGGTCAAGCGGCAGACTCCGCCAATGACCGGCTGGACCGTCTCCTGCTATGCCGCGCGGGCAAAATCGGCCATATAAGCAAGCATGATCACGGCCGGCCTCCGCCAGCTCGCGCGCGCGATGCCTCCTTCGGCGCGCACTCGCGTGCATGACATGGCCGATCGCGTGCTCGAGCCGTTCGGATCGGTGCTGAAGGCCGCCCGCCCGACAAATCTGGTCGCGCTCACGTTCGACGACGGCCCCGATCCCGAGGTCACGCCGCGCATCCTCGACCTGCTGCAGCGGCGCGGCGTCTCGGCCAGCTTCTTCGTGCTGACCGATCTTGCCGCGAACCATCCCGATCTGATCCGGCGCATGGTTGCCGAAGGGCACGAAGTCGCGCTTCACTGCGATCGCCACGACCGGCTGACGAGGATGTCCCGATCCGAAATGGGCACACGAATCCGCGTGGCGCACGAATTGCTCGAAAAGATCGCCGGCGTGCCTGTGACGCGTTTCCGCCCGCCCTTCGGGGCACAGAATTTGTCGGTGATCGGCGTAGCCAACCGGCTCGGGCTCGAGACAGTCGTCTGGGCACCCTCCGCCTTCGAATGGCAAGAGCGGACCGCCGAAGCGGCCGCCCAGCGCCTGCTCGACACCGTGAAAGGCGGCGAGATCGCACTGCTCCACGACGGCTTCGAGACGCCGCCCGGCGACCCTCACCCACCGTTCGACCGCGCCGAACTTGCCGAACGCGTGATCGACGGGCTGGAACGCATGGGCCTCAGGCCGACGAGCGTCGCGCACATGATCGAAGCGGCCGGCGCCAAAAAAACCTTCTGGGTCCGAACATAGTTTCTTCGAATTTCGAACGCTCCTGACGGTCGTTCAAAATGGGGGAAGATATGCAGTTTCGGGGGATAACCGCGCCGGCGCGCTGGACCTTTCTGCCGATCTGGACGCGCGCGCAATATGCCAGGGCCGTGCGTCGAGCGGCGATGCTTTTCCCCGGCCCCTACCCGACCGACATTCCAGGGCTCGGCGCCATGCTGTTGTCGCCCGGCGACTTCATCGACTCCCGCATCGCCTGCTTTCATGTCTGGGAGCCGGAGATCACGGCTTTCATCAAGGCGCATCTTAAGCCTGATAGGGTGGCCGTCGATATCGGCGCCAATATCGGCTATTTCACGATCGTGATGAGCCGGGTCGCCCGGCAGGTCTACGCCGTCGAGCCGTGCCCGCCCACGCTGGAGAAGCTGGACTGGACAGTGAAGCACAACGGCCTGTCGAACGTGCAGGTGCTCCCTTACGGCATATCCGACCGGGCGGAGCGGCGCGCAATGACGTACGACCGGCACAATTCCGGCCGCAACGCCTTTGCCGAGCCTGCCGCCGACGGCATCGAGCTCCGCCGGTTCGAGGACCTGATCCCTGCCGAGGACCTCCCGGACGTGTCGCTCATCAAGATCGACGTCGAGGGCATGGAAGGCCCGGTGATGCGGGATATCGCGAGCGTCGTGCCGAAAATGGCGCCCGATCTCGTCATCGTCTGCGAAGCGTGGAGCGACGGCACCCCGCTCGACTGGCTGCCGCTCTATCTGGAACAGGGCTTCAGGCCCTTTCGCATCCCCAACAGCTATGGTTTCGACCACTACGCCAGGGCGACAATCGCCGACCCCGCCCCGTATGTGGACGGACACGAAGGCATTCACGACATCGCGCTCATCCGCGCTTAGCGCGGCGGCGCGTCCTCCGCTCGCCGCGCCATGATCTGCATCAGCGGGTTGGGCGTCGCCGGCCCGATGCGCTTCAGCCGGTTCCGATCGTGATGCTCGAACGGCTCCGGGCGGCCATGGACAGTCAGCATCGTGCGGATATCGTAACTCCACGCATCCTCGCCCTCGAAAGCGATGTCGATGCGATAGCTGTCGGTACGAAATGCATATTCCAGAAAGGCCGTCGAGCAGATCCCGTATTCGGTCTGGCCGCGCGCCGCGCTCAGCGAGAGAAGGTCATCGCCCGGCTTGGCGTGTCCCGACGCAAGCGCCACCTGCCCACGGGGGATCGCCAGCGTCTGCAGCACCAGCCCGGTCGCCGGCTCCCACAGCCAATAGCCGACCTGATCGTGGAAAGTGATGTCCTCTTCCCGGGTCGTGATGTGGATATGATAGCGCAGGCCATAGAAAAGCTGCGGCCCGTTCGCCTGCGGATCGATCGCGTCGAACGTGATCTGCTCGATGAACGCGCGCCGCTCCGGGCCGTCGGCCTTCGGGTTGAGGTCGACACCCTCCTCTCCTTGCCACCGCCCGGCAAGCCGCCTGAGCGGTCCCAGATTGGCAAGCGTGTCCGGATCGACCTCGGCAGGCTCGGTGAAAATGTCCTGGGGAAACGGGTTCATGCGGGGCCGCTTTGACAGGTTGCGCGCCCGATATGAACATAACGCGCGCGTAATCACAGGGAAATTCGCGTGACTCTTACGTGACGGGGCGCGAGCGGTTTGTCAGGAATTCGGCGAACGCTATCACGCGGCCTAAGGGTCCTCGGAGGTAAGTAATCGCCTGATAGAGGTGCAGCGCCACTCGCGCCCAGCCCACATACAGGCTCGGCAGGTGCCGCCGGTGCGCAAAGGCGGCCACAGGATGGCTCCAGCGGGCGATGGCACGGCGGGCGTGGTACACGAACTTGCGGCGGAGCGGCAGCGCCTGTCCGCCCGGTTGGACGCGCTTGCGGAGCGGGAGCGGCGGCGGGGCAATATTCAGGCGATAGGCGAGCCCCTCGCGCCGGTGACGCAGGCCCGCGGCCTGGGTTTCGACGATGAACTCCTGATCGACGGGCGTGAGATCGAGCCGGCGCTCGGAGATCGCATGCTGCACCAGCCGGTGGATCACGGGGCTACGGACAATCACGACATTGGTGCCGCGACCGTCGGACGAATAGGGCTCCAGCCAGGCGTCACCGAAGGAAATGTCCGCCGTTTCGGCCACGACGTCGTCGCAATAATCGCAGGCCGAATTCTGGAAGAAGGATGCGCCCCAGTCGCCATCGGCTAGATGCCACCAATCCTGCCAGCGCGTGCTGCCATCGGCGAGCGTGAGGTGGGCGGTGTACCAGTTCGCCGGGCGGTCGGGATTCTTGAGACGGTATTCGACGGCCCGCACTTCCTCCATCGGCGCTCCAAGCTGCCAGGCGAAGCTCTCGACAAGCCGCGCGCTTTTCATGTGGCCGCAGAACAGGCCCAGCGTGAAAAGGATGCGATCGGCAATGATCGGGTCCTCCTGCTGCAGCAGGCGGACGGCCTTGATGAAGCAGGGAATGCCGATAACGGCGTAGCGCCCCGGCACCGCACGGATTTCGGCGAGCACGTCCGACAGCTCGACCGGATAGTAGCGCGACCTGGCGCCGCCCTGCACTTCGGCCTCGCTCCGCGAGATGCGATAGGCGAAGAAGCGACCGTCCTGCTCGGGGTCTGCCGGAGCGACATGGGCGACGCCGTCGACCAGCCCTTGCCGAAGCAGCTCGGCCGCGACCCAGCTCGTCATGCCGCCTGAGCTGCCGCCGGCGCGAAAGCCGTTCTCGGCGACATGGCCGACATAGGCCGCTTCGTACGCGCCGATGCGCGGATCGCGTAACCGTGCGTCCGGGAACCGGGCGTCGGCGATCTCCGTCTCGTCGCGGGCGGCAGGGGAAAAGGGGCAAATGCGGGCGAAGGACTCGCTCGCCTGGCCGGTCCACGCGCCGGCAGGCTTGAGCTGGCCGAACCTGTCCCAGGCCATGGCCTCGCGCCCCGCAGCGCAGGCGCCGCAGCCGATGCACAGCCCGGCCTGGTCGATCTGGCGCGGGCTGAGCGCGGCTTCAGCCAAGCGCGGCCTCCAGATATGCGGAGGAACGCGCGCGGAGCGTGTCTATGCGCGCGCCGATCGCGGGATCGAGCGGTGCTTCGAGCAGCTCTGCATAGGTTTCGGCGGGCGTCTCTTCGCTGGCGAGATGATGTTCGGCGTTAAGCTCGCGTGTCAGGTCGCGGACCTTGTTGAAGCGATAGGCCGACGGCGCGCACACAAAGGGCCGCCGATGGTGCAGCGCGAAGACGCAGCCATGGAAAAAGTTGGTCGCGACCGCCACCGCGCCGCCGATCATCTCGGAGAATTGCTCGGGCCCGACATCGATCCGCTGCGCGTCGGCCCAGTCATTGCTATAGCCGATGCTGACCAGCGGCAGCTTCCGTTCGTCCGCCCATGCGCGGATCGCCGACTGGAACCAGCCGGGGAAGCTGTGGCCGTACAGAGCGACATAGGCTTGGCCTCCCTCGCCTTCCGCTTCCGGCGGCGGGAACTGAAGGCAGGGATCGAGCACAAGCGCTGGCTCCTCGCCCAAGCCTTGTGCGACAAGGCGGCGGCTGTTGTCGTCGCGCACCGAAATAGCCGCGAACCCGCGCAGCCGCTCGGCCCAGTCGGGGTGGATGCCGTCTGCCGCGTCGTGATTGCCGAAGCTCGCGGCGTAGGCGATAACGCGGTCGGCCTTGAGCCCCTGCCCGAAAAAGATCGGCTGGCTGCCGTACCAGGGATGGCGGAAATTCCAGACCTCGTCGCTGCCGACCAGAATGGCGTCATACGCCCCGGCCTCTTCCGGCTGTGCGAGCGGGAAGCGACGGGATTGGGGCAGCGCGTCGAACGCCGAGAGGAAGCGCCGCGCTTTGCCGGCATAGAGGCGATAGTCCGCCCGTGGCGTTCGCCGGGGCAATTCCGGTTGGAAAGCGCAGCGCCATTCGGCGCGGCGCACGTCCGGGCAATCGTGATCCAGCAGCTCGGCATCATGGCCCGCGGCACGCAATCCTTCGACCAGGCAGCGCGCCTGCCAATAGGAGCCGTAATTGATGCAACGGTGAAAAGTCAGGACGCCGATCTTCATCGACCTCTAACGTCCATAAATGTGATCGAGCACCTCTGCCGAGCGGATAAATTGCTCGGCGGCGGGATCGAACGCGGGCGAGACCGCCAGTTGCGTCGCCCAGGCGGCAGCGGCGCGGCCGCCCCAGGCGTCCGGCGGGTCCGCCAGACGCTCGCTCGCGGTGCCGGAGAAGCGTTCGGCGGTGAAATCGTAGAAGGAGCCGTTCACGTTGCGCAGCGCCGCGCCCCCTTGGGTGCCATAGAAGCTCGCTTCGATGACGGCGTCGCGTCCGGCCTGAAGCCGCCAGGAGCAGGCCAGCCGTATCTCCGCTGCGCCGGCGCGGAACTGGGCGACGGCATAGTCCTCGACCTGACCCGCCGCGAGCGGGCGCGCGCCACTCAGCAGGCGCGCATCGACGGCCTCCACTTCCGGAAAGTCCAAGGCCCAGAGCGCCAGATCGACAAGGTGCACGCCCAGGTCGATCACGCAGCCGCCGCCTGATTGCACCGGATCGTAGAACCACGGCTTGTCCGGCCCATAGGCGTTGTGAAAGACCAGATCGACAGCGAAGACTTCGCCCAGCGCGCCCTCGCGGATCAGGCCGGCGATGCGCCGCATCGCTTCGGTGTGACGATAGGAAAGATCGACGCTCAGCAGCCGGTCGGCTTGGCGCGCCGCTTCCACGACCGCCCGAGCTTCCGCCGCCGTGCGGCCCAGCGGCTTTTGACAGAAGACGGCCGCGCCTGCTTCCAGCGCTTGCACCGATTGCTCCGCGTGAAGCGCACTCGGCGTCGCGATCACGATGCCGTCGAGGCCGAGCGCCAGCATCCCCTCGAGCGAGTCGGCCGGTGCCGCGTCCGGCGCGAGCTTCCCCGCCTCGGCCGCGCACTCCGGCGAGGGATCGCAGAAGGCCGCCGCTTCCACCGCGCCGGTGGCCAGCATCGCTTCCATCCGGTGACGGCCGATCCAGCCGGTGCCGAGAAAGCCGATCCGGGGCCTCATGCGAATGTCACCAGCGCCTTGACGAACGCGCCCGGCTTGTCGCGCGTCGCGTCGAGCGCCTCCCCGAGCCGTTCGAGCGGATAGCGATGCGTGTATAGTGGCTCCGGATCGAGCCGGCCGCTCGCCACGGCGTCCACTGCTTCGCGCAAGCCCCGCATCTGGACGCCGAGTTCGCGCTCGTGCGCGTTGATGACGTCGATCCCCTTCCAGTTCCATTCCTGCATGTTCACCTGGCGCGGCCCGTCCTGGTGATAGCCGGCGACGATCAGCTTGCCGCCAAAGCCGGTCAGCGCGGTGGCGAGATCGAGCGGCCATTGCTTGCCGACCGCTTCGATGACGCGTTCGCACATCGCCTCGCCGGTCAACGCCTTCACCTGATCGATGATCGCCCAATGGTCGTGCATCGGAATCGTCTCGGTGGCGCCGTAGTAGCGGGCGAGGTCCAACGATTCCTGCCGCCGCGAGATCGCGATCACGCGCGCGCCCGCCTCGCTCGCCAACCGCGTCAGCACTGCGCCCAGAAATCCGATGCCGACGATCGCGACCGTCTGGCCGGCGCGGATATCGCTGCGCCGGAAGATATTGAACGCGCAGCCGAGCGGCTCGCCCGGAAAGGGCTTGCCGTCGAGTTCGGGCGGCAGCTTCACCACCGCCGGGGCGGGGGCGAGGTCATAATCCGCGAAGCTCTGGTAGGAAAGTGCGGCCACGCGATCGCCGGGCGCGAGGCCCGTCACTCCCTCCCCGACCGCATCGATCCTGCCCCAGCCTTCATGGCCAAGCCCGCCCGGCGCGCCGGGATAGGTCACCCATTCGAGACCCGCCCAAGGTTCGAGGTTCGACGCGCAAACGCCGCAGCCTTCCAGCCGGATGCGGACCTCGCCCGGGCCGGGCTCGGGAAGCGCAGCTTCCTCGATCCGGATCTCGCCCGGCGCGGCGAGCACGGCGGCGCGCATCACAGCCATGTCGCCACCAGACAGCCCGTCGCGGCGAAAGTGGCGGCTGTGGTCAGCCAGCCGAGCAGGTTGGTGAACCAGCCGTTCGGCCGGTCCCACATCAGGCTTCTATCGTTCGTCATCAGCATCATGATCAAAAGCAGGGGCGGCACGGAAAAGCCTTGGACGATCCCGGACCAGACCAGCGCCTTCATGGGATTGAACCCCAAAAAGTTGAGCGCCACGGCAATCAGGGTGACGAGCACGATGACGCCGTAGAACAACCGCGCCTCGGTGACCTGCAGGTGCAGGCTGCCGCGCTCGCCAAGCCCCTGCACGATGTCATAGGCCGCGCCCGTGGTCATCACCGGCACTGCGAGAAAGCCGACGCCGACCACGCCCAGCGCGAACAGCCATTTCGCGAATTGCCCCGCCAGGGGCTCCAGCGCGGAAGCCGCCTGGGCTGCGGTCTCGATCTCGGTGACGCCCGCGCGGTGCAGAGTCGCGCCGGTCGAGAGAATGATGAAATAAAGGATCAGGTTGGAAAAGATCATGCCGACGATCACGTCGCGCTTGGTCCGCCGCAGCTCGCGCAAGCTCGCGCCGCGGCGTTGCCACCAGCGGCGTTTGCCCTCGGCGATCTGTTCCTCGACTTCCTGGTTCGACTGCCAGGTATAGACATAGGCGGATAGCGACGTTCCGATGCAGGCGACGATCATCATCAGGAAGTCGCCGTCCCAGCGGGCGTGCGGCACGAACGTGGCACGCAGCACGTCGGCCGGGTCGGGGCGGGCGAGCAAAGCCGCAGCGACATAGGCGAACAGGATGAGCGCAAGCCAGCGGAAGATGCGGCGGATCAGCTCGTAGGAACCGAAAATCTGAAGCGTCACGACGATCACTGCCACGCCAACGACGATGGTCGCGACCGGCAATGGCAGCAGCAGGTTGAGCGCCGCGCCCATGCCACCCAAGTTCGCCGCCGCCTCGATGATGTTGCCGATAAAGGCGCCGATCATCAGTGGCCAGAGCAGCCAGGCCGAGTACCGGTCGCGGATCGCAGCGAACAGGCCCTTGCCATAGACGCGGCCGATTTTCGCCGAGAGATAGACGACGACGTACATCATCGGCAGCAGCACGGGCGCGATCCACAAGAACGCCAAGCCGAAACGCGCGCCCGCGCTGGCATAGGTGCCGATCGCCGAAGGGTCGTCGTCGGCCGCCCCGGTGATGACGCCCGCGCCGATCGCCCGGCCGATGCCGCGCGCTTGCGGCTGGGGCGGCGGACCCAGCGGCGGTCCGGCTCTGACGGGGATCATCCGATAAAGGCTTCGAGCGCGGCGTGGGCCTCGTCGTCGGGCATCTGGACCGGCGGATGCTTGCAGAACCAGGCCGCGGCGGGGAGCACCGGCCCGGCCATGCCGCGGTCGCGCGCGAGCTTGGCGCAGCGGATCATGTCGATCGCGACGCCGGCGCTGTTGGGGCTGTCCTCGACCGACAGGCGCAGCTCGAGGTTCATCGGCACACCGCCGAAGAGCTGGCCCTCCATCCTGAGGAAACAAACCTTGTTGTCGTTCTGCCAAGCGACATAGTCGCTGGGGCCGACATGGATGTTCTCGTCCTCGATCCGCCGTTCGGCGACCGATTGCACGGCTTCCGTCTTCGATGTCTTTTTCGACGCAAGGCGGGTGCGGTTCAGCATGTTAAGGAAGTCGGTGTTGCCGCCGGTGTTGAGCTGATAGGTCCGCTCCAGTCGGACGCCGCGTTTCTTGAACAGGTCGGTCAGCACCCGGTGGACGATCGTCGCGCCGAGCTGCGCCTTGATGTCGTCGCCGATGATCGGCACGCCCGCTGCCTCGAACCGCGCCGCCCAATCGGGGTTGCTGGCGATAAAGACAGGGATGTTGTTGACGAAGGCGACTCCGGCTTCCAGCGCGCATTCCGCGTAGAATTCAGTCGCCGCTTGCGACCCGACGGGAAGATAATTCATCAGCACGTCGGCGCTGGTCTCGCGCAGCACGGCGATCACATCGTCTTTGCTGGGTTCACTCTCGCCGGCGAGCAGGAAGGTGCGGTCCTCGGGATAGTCGGCCATATGGTCGGCAACGCCGTCGAGGATGCGGCCCATGCGGACGCGGGTGTCCGTCTGCTCGACATCGGGGCAGAATGCCGTGGTGCAATTGGGCTTGGCAAAGATCGCCTCCGCCACATCCCTGCCGACCTTGCGCCGGTCGACATCCCACGCCGCCACCACGCGGATGTCGCTCGGCTCGTAGCCGCCCAGCTCGCGGTGCATCAGGCCCACCGTGTCGTTGGACCCGGCGCGGTAATGTTCGATGCCCTGGATTAGCGAGCTCGCGCAATTGCCGAGCCCCGCGATGGCGACGTTGATTCCATGACGTTCCGGGGACAGCATCAGGCAGCGCTCCGTTCGGCGGCGAGGCGTTCGTCGCGGTTGAAATCGAGCGGCGTCAGCTCCGGCGCGCGCGGGACAAAGCCGAGAGGCGCGCATGACGCGGCGAGCTCCGCTCGCGGCTGCGCGGATGCGTAGCGATCGACCATCCAGGCGCAGAAATCGGCGAATTGCTGCGGATCGCGCGCCGGGCTGGTGTGGTGCGGCGCCAGCCCCAGATGCTCGGGCGTGAAGCAGAAAGTGACGGTCACGTCGAAATCGGCGAGCGCTTCCATCTGCCGGTCGAACCATTCGATCGCGCCCGGGCGAAAGCTATCGGCCCAGGACAGGCCGGTGCGGATGCGGCGCGTGCCGAGCCGCTTCATCCAGGCGACTGCCTCGTCCAGCCGGGGATCGTGGAAGTGGAACCACTGCATCAGCCCGACATCGGCGGCGTGGTCGGCATAGACGTCGAGCGCCGGCTTGGGCGTGCCGTCCTCGCGGATCAGGCCGAGATAGAAGTGCCGGTAATAGGAAGAGCCCTCGGCCTCGCGGTGGCGGGTTTCGGCGCCCCAGCTTTGCGGCAGGTCGAACAGCGAATACCAGAAAATGCGCTCCGCCCGGCCCTTCAGCAGCTCGGCAGTCCGCTGCAGGCCGAAGACCTGCACTTCCTCGGCGCCGAAGGAACTGACGCCGACTTCCGTCACCCAGACCGGCTTGTCGGTCACCGCCTTGATCTCGGCGATCTTGTCCGGCCAGGCGGAAAGCGGCCACAGGTTCCAGTCGAGCGGGAAACCGTGGACGGCCACCACATCGACTGCATCGAGCGCGCCATGTGCTTCCATGCGCCTCAGCCAGTGCGGATCGATCGGCGACATGCCGCCCAGCACGCGCGGCAGATCGGGATTGACGGAGCGGATCGCCTCGCCGGCGCGGATCACGTGCTCGGCGAACAGCGCCCATTCGGGATCGAGTTCCGGGTCCCAATGCGACTTGTTGTTGGGCTCGTTCCAGATCATCGCCGCTTCGATCATGCGGCGCCTCCCGCAGGGGCCGGATAAACGGCGGCGGGGCCATATTTGGCGTACGGCACCGGTGCGACGCGACAGAGATAGACTTCCGGCTCCGGATGCGCCTCGATCGCGAACCCCGCAGCGCGCAGCATCGCCTGGCTGCAGGCCGCGTTGGGCGCCCACCAATTGGTCCAGTCATGCGCGAACTCGCGCTCGATGAAGTGCATCTTCGGATAGGCGGGATTGTCGAAATAGCCGGGCGGCCGGGTCGTGCCGGGGACGAAGAAAGGATGGTCTTCCGGCACCAGCAACACGTCGTCCGAGCCTTGCTGCATCGTCTGGAACAGCATCAGGTCGCCCGCGACATGTTCGCGGATCAAGTCGAGCGCGAGAAGCGGATGGCGAAGGTGATAGAGCACGCCCATGAAGATCACGAGATCGAAGGTCTCGCCGAGCGCGGCAACATCATAGACGGAGAGATTGCGGAACTCGACGCCATCGAAGCCCAGCACTTCGCTGGCGAGTCGAGCTTGTGCGAGATAGCGATCGTCGCTGTCGATGCCGAGCACGCGCGCTGCCCCGCGCCGCTTCATCTCCACTGAATAGAAGCCGGCGTTGCAGCCGATATCCAGCACTGTCTTGCCGGACAGATCCTCGGGGATCACATGCGCAAAGGTCTTGAACTTGAAGCTGGGATAGTCGCCGAGGAAATGGTCGGGCGCGGTTTCCAGTCCGCCGCCCAGATCGATATTATGAAACCATGGCCCTAATGCTTCGATCTTCTCGCGCAACTTCACAGTATTGAATGTGTATGCGCTTTGTTTTGCCAGTTGATGCAATTGACTATCCCTTGGCGAAGCCGGTATTCAACTCTGCGATGCAGTTGAAAAGCCAGCGGAATGCCTGAATTTCGTTTCGCAAACGAACATGAAGCCGCGCTGTTCCACAAGCTTCAACAAAGCTTCTTGTTAATAACTTATGTTATGCAGATTTATCTTTTTGTTTGACTGACCGGAACCGCCCTTTGCCAAAGCGATTGCGTGCCGAATGAACAACCGGATGGGCGAATGGGTCGGCGCGATGCGGGCGGGGCGCTACGCCGACGCATGGGCGCTGGCCGCCCAGACGCTTGCCGAGCGCGATCTCGCTACGCGCGACGACCCGACCCTTCCCTATCATCTGCGCTGGGTATGGGACGCCAGCAGTGTCGATGACCGCGACGTGCTCGTGCGCTGCTATCATGGGTTGGGCGACACGCTACAGTTCGCGCGCTTCCTGCCGCTGCTTGCCACGCGCGCCGCGTCGGTCACGGTCGAGGCGCCCCCGCGGCTGATGGATCTGCTCGCGACCGTGAGCGACGGCATTGCGCTCGTGCCCTTCGACGTCGCCCGGCCGCTGCCGCCGGCCGAGGTCGACATCGAAATCACCGAACTCGACTTCGCGCTGCGCGCCGCGCCGGGCGAAGCGCCGCCGCCCTATCTCCGCACCCAGCGCGCCATTCTGCCCCATGGCACGATCGCGCTCTGCTACGGAGCGGGCGATTGGGACCCGGAGCGCAACGTGCCGCCGGCGTTGTTCGCACCATTGTGCCGTCATGCGCCCTGCATAACCCTGGTGGCCGAGCCGACGACGCTGCGGGTTCTCAATCCAGAGGGCTGCCCTTTTGACATGGGCGCGACGGCGGCGCGGGTCGCGGGCGCCGCTTTGGTGATCACCGTCGACACAATGATCGCCCATCTGGCGGGCGCACTCGGCAAGCCGGTCTGGCTGCTGCTCAAGGCCGAGCCGGACTGGCGCTGGGATCCGCAGCAGCCGAGCAGCGCCTGGTACCCATCGATGCGTCTGTATGCCCAGCCGCGCGCAGGCGACTGGCCTTCGGCGCTCGCGCGCGTCGAGGCGGACCTGGCCGCGAACAACCAGAAGGCAGTGGAAAGGTAGCGTACCCTATGGAGCCGTTCGCGATTCCTTCTGTCCCCGTCTCCTGGGGCGAGCTTCTCGACAAGATCACAATCCTCGAGATCAAGCGCGAACGCATCGATCGCCCGGACGCGCTGCGCAATGTCGAGACCGAGCACAGGCTGCTCCGCGAAGCCGCCGCCAGAGTGCTCGCGATCGAGGCGCTGACGCCCCTGATTGATCGGCTCCGGCGCGTGAACGAGACGCTATGGGACATCGAGGACGCCATCCGCGAGCAGGAAGCCGACGCGCGGTTCGGCACGCGCTTCGTCGCGCTCGCCCGTTCTGTCTACAAGACCAACGACGAGCGCGCCGCGCTGAAGCGGCGGATCAACACGCTGCTTCAGTCCGAGCTGGTGGAAGAGAAATGCTTCTCCAGCGACGCCGAGGCGCCATTGCCCGATCCCGCGCTCATCGCCGAGCCTGCGCATTGAGCGTGAGGAGCCGGGTGCCGCCGGCATCGAGGGTAAGGGTCGTCAGCGAGCCAGGATCGCAGTCGAACCGGAAGAGACTGTCGAGCCCAAGGCCGAGCTGGTCAGCCACCACGCCGCGGATGATGTCGCAATGGGTGACGCATACCGCCGGCGTCGCCGCCTGGGGCAGCGACAGCAGATAGGCGCGCGCGCGTGCGACCGCCTCGCCCATCGTCTCGCCGCCGGGACAACGCGCGGTGGCGCGCTCACCATTCCACCTGCGCCAGTCGGGGTCGGGGTCCAGCGTAGCGAAGGCCCGCCCGCTGAAGCCGCCGAAATCGATTTCGTCCAGCGCATTGGCGCGCCGCACGTCCAGTCCGCGCGACCGGGCGAGCGGCAGTGAAGTCTCCCACGCGCGGCGGCGCGGGCTGCTGTGAAGCGAGACGATGGGCAAATCCGCCAACAACTCAACGACATTGTCGGCGTCGGTGCGGCCGGTCTCGTCCAGCGCGATTTCTGATCGGCCACTCAGCACCTTGCCGACTTCCTGATGGGAACCATGGCGGATCAGGTGGACAATGCGGCTCATCTCTCCTTCCTTACATGGATCAAGGATTACTACTTAAGAGTTCCAATAATTCTCGTAAAGAAACGAAAGGAACTCACCACATTTATATAAAACTCGTCATCATCAAAGTAGCTAATCTATGTTTATAGGAACAAAGCTTGGGAACAAGATGAAGAAGAAGGTGTTCAAACCCGCAACGGAGTCGAAACGTCCGAGCTTTTCAGGCGAGTCCAACTAGTTCGCCGACGCTCGCATGTAAATCCGCGGGGAGATGTGAGTGTCGGAGAAGATCCTGATAACCGGGGGCGCAGGCTTCATCGGGCGGCAGGTGACCGCCGAGCTGCTGCGGCGCGGCAACGATGTGCGGGTCCTCGATTGCCTGCTGCCTCAGGTGCATGGCGACAGCGCGCGGCCGGAAGGTCTTGCTCCCGAAGCCGAGCTGATCGTCGCCGACATCCGCGACGGCGACGCCGTGGCGCGCGCGCTCGACGGCATCGACAGCGTCGTTCACCTCGCCGCCGAAGTGGGCGTCGGCCAGTCGATGTACGAAGTCGAACGCTACACCAGCGCCAACGACGTCGGCACGGCGGTCTTGTTCGAACGGCTGATCGACCACCCGGTCCGCCGCGTCGTCACGGCCTCTTCGATGAGCATCTATGGCGAGGGCCTGTACCGCGACGCCGATGGCAATCTGATCGAGAACGCCGAACGCGGCATCGTCCGCGACGGGCAAAAAGTCTGGGACCCGCTCGACAATCTGGGCCGCCCCTTGTCGCCGGTCGCCACGCCCGAATGGAAGCGGCCGAGCCTCGCCTCGATCTACGCGCTCAACAAGTACGTCCAGGAGCGGACCACCCATATCATGGGCCCGCCTTACGGCATCGAAAGCGTGTGCCTGCGGCTGTTCAACGTGTACGGCCCCGGCCAGGCGCTTTCTAACCCCTATACCGGCGTGCTGGCGATCTTCGCATCGCGGCTGCTGAACGGGCAGCGACCGATGATCTTCGAGGATGGCGAGCAGCGCCGGGACTTCGTCCATGTCAGCGACGTCGCCCGCGCCTTCGCCGGTGCGCTTGCGCTGCCCGAGGCGAAGGGCGAGACCTTCAACATCGGCTCCGGCCATGACCGGTCGGTGACCGAGGTGGCGCAATCGCTTGCCCGCGCGATGGGTCGCAACGATTGCGAGCCGGAAATCGTCGGCAAGGCGCGGATCGGCGATATCCGCCACTGTTTCTGCGACACCGGCCTTGCCGCCGAACGGCTGGGCTTCCGCGCGACCCAGGATTTCGAGCAAGGCCTGGCCGAGCTTGCCCAATGGGTGCAGCAGCAGACCGCCGAGGACCGGGTCGCCCATGCGCGCGCCGAGCTGGAAGCGCGAGGACTGGTCGCATGAACGGCCCCGTACTCGTCACCGGGGGCGCCGGCTTCATCGGCTGCAACATCGCCGATCGCGTCGCGCGCGAGGGGCATGACGTCATCATCCTCGATGCGCTCGCCCGCCCCGGCGTCGAGACCAATCTCGAATGGCTAAAGAAGCGGCATGAGGGGCGCATCCATCCGATCGTCGCCGATGTCCGCGACGAGGAAGCGCTGGGCAAAGCGGTGCGCGATGCGTCGGCCGTCTTCCACATGGCGGCGCAGGTCGCGGTGACGACCAGCCTCGCCGATCCGCTCGACGATTTCGACATCAACATTCGCGGCACGCTCGCGCTGCTCGAGACGGTGCGGCGCCGCGGCGAGCGCGTCCCGGTGATCTTCGCCTCCACCAACAAGGTCTATGGGGACCTTGCCGACATCGCGCTCTGGGAAGAAGCCGATTGCTGGACGCCGGCCGATCTCGACGTGCGCGCGCACGGTATCTCGGAAGCACGGCCGCTCGATTTCCATACGCCCTATGGCTGCTCGAAGGGCGCCGCCGACCAATATGTGCTGGATTACGCGCGCAGCTTCGGTCTGCCCACCGCTGTCATCCGGATGAGCTGCATCTACGGCCCGCGCCAGATGGGGACAGAGGACCAGGGCTGGGTCGCGCATTTCCTGATCCGCGCGCTCGAAGGCCAGCCGATCACCATTTTCGGCGATGGGAAGCAGGTGCGCGACGTCTGCCATGTCGACGATGCGGTCGACACCTACCTGGCCGTGCTGCGCGACATCGACCGCGTCCAGGGCCGCGTCTTCAACCTGGGCGGCGGACCGGCGAATGCGATCAGCCTGCGCCAGCTTCTCCGTCACATCGAAGAACTGACCGGGCGCCCTGCCCAGGTCCGCTACGAAGACTGGCGCGCCGGCGACCAGCGCTATTTCGTCGCCGACGCGCGCGTCGCACGGCAGACGCTCGGCCTTTCCGAGCCCAAACACTGGCGCGACGGCCTTGCCGAACTTGCGGACTGGCTTGCCGACGCGCGCGGGCTCGAACACCCCGTCCATCAGATGGAAGCCGCCGAATGACGTGCATCCTGATGACGGCAGATACCGTCGGCGGTGTCTGGCAATATGCGACCGATCTCGCCTCGGGACTCGTCGAGCTGGGGTTCGAACCGATCATCGCCACGATGGGCCCACGCCCGTCCGAAGCGCAGCGCGTACGCGTGGGCGTCGAGATTGTCGAAACCGATCTGCCGCTCGACTGGCTTGCCGCTTCGCTGCGCGAGATCACCGAAGCGGGTCACGAGATCGCCCAGCTGGCGGAAAAGCTTGGCGCCGATATCGTGCAGGTCAATGCACCGGCGCTGGTGGCGCAAACAGCGTTCGACCAACCCGTGGTCGCGGTCGCGCATAGCTGCGTCGGCACATGGTGGCAGGCGGTCAAGGGCGGCCGGATCGACTCCGATCTTGGCTGGCGCGCCGAGCTGACCGCCGCTGGACTGCGCGCCGCCGATCATGTTGTGGCACCCAGCGGCGCATTCGCGGTGATGCTCCAGCACTGCTACGGCCTGGACAATGCGCCTGCGGTCGTGCGGAACGGCCGCCGCCCGCTCCCCGTCGCTCCCGGCGGACAGCCGGAGCCCGCCGCTTTCACCGCCGGGCGGCTGTGGGACGACGGCAAGAATGTCGCCGTCCTCGATCATGCCGCTGCATCGATGTCCGTGCCGATGCGCGCCGCCGGGCCGGTGCGTGGACCGAACGGCACGGCAATCGCGCTTCGGCATGTGCAGCCGCTCGGTTCCGTTGGTGACGTCGAAATCGCACAGCAGCTCGCCTCCCGGCCGGTGTTCGCGTCCGCCGCGGTTTACGAACCGTTCGGGCTGGCGGTGCTGGAAGCGGCGCAGGCCGGGTGCGCGCTGGTGCTGTCGGACATTCCGACGTTCCGCGAGCTTTGGGACGGCGCCGCCTGCTTCGTCTATCCGCACGACGCAGCCGGCTTTGCGCGCGCGATCGAGACCATTGTTGGCGATCCGGACCTCCGCGACCGGCTGGGCGCCGCTGCCCGCGAGCGCGCCGGCGATTATACGGTCGATCGCATGGCGGCCGGCATGGCCGCAGTCTATCGCGCGCTTCCCGTCGCGGCGCCGGAGCGCGCGGCGGCATGAAGATCGTCTATTTCGCCCATTCGCTCGCGTCCTGCTGGAACCATGGCAACGCCCATTTCCTGCGCGGCGTGCTGAGCGAACTGGTCGCACGCGGGCACGATGTGCAGGCCTGGGAGCCGAAAGGCGCATGGAGCCTCGCCAATCTGCTCGCCGATCATGGCGAGGCCGGGCTGGCCGCCTATCGATCAGCCTACCCCGAGCTTTCGTCCTCCACCTACACGCCCGCCAATGCGCCCGAGCGCATGGTCGATGGTGCCGATCTGGTGATCGTTCACGAATGGAACGAACCAAATTTAGTCGCAGCAATCGGGCGACTGCGCAAGCGCGGGGCGCCGTTCACGCTGCTCTTCCATGACACGCACCACCGCGCCGTAAGCGAGCCGGAAGCGATGCGCGCCTACGACCTGTCCGGCTATGATGGCGTGCTCTCCTTCGGCGAGGCCTTGTCGGACGTTTATCGCGGCTGGGGCTGGGGCCGCCGGGTTTGGACCTGGCACGAAGCCGCCGACCTGCGCCGCTTCCGTCCTCCGGCAGAGGAAGGCGAGCGCAGCGGTCTCGTCTGGATCGGCAATTGGGGCGACGGGGAGCGCACCGAGGAACTGGAGCGCTTCCTCTTCCGCCCGGCGCGCGAGGCGCGGCTCCCGCTCGACATCTACGGCGTGCGCTATCCGGAGGCGGCCAGGGCGACCCTCGCCCGCTATGGCGCGCGCTATCATGGCTGGGCGCCGAACGCCCGCGCCCCGGAGATTTTCGCACGCCACCTCGCCACGGTGCACGTGCCGCGGCGCTATTATGCGACGATCCTGCCGGGCATTCCGACCATTCGCGTGTTCGAGGCGCTGGCTTGCGGCATTCCACTGGTCTCCGCGCCCTGGGACGATGCCGAGCATCTGTTCCGCCCAGGCCGGGACTTCCTCTTCGCCGGCGACGGTGACGAGATGCGCCGCCACCTCACCACCTTGCGCGACGATCCGGAGCTGCGTGCCGCGCTCACGGCGAGCGGTCTCGAGACCATCCGCGCCCGCCATAGCTGCGCGCACCGCGTCGATGAGCTGCTCGCCATCGCCGCCAGCCTCGCGCCTGCCCCAGCCAAGGACGCCGCATGAAAATCGCCTTTTACGGATCGAGCCTGCTGTCGTCCTACTGGAACGGCGCGGCGACCTATTATCGCGGCATCCTGAAGGCGCTGGCCAGCCACGGCTACGACATCACCTTCTACGAACCCGATGCCTTTGATCGGCAGCAGCATCGCGACATCGATCCGCCGGATTGGGCGCGTTCCGTCGTCTATCCGGCGACCGCGGACGGGCTGCGTTCGGTGCTGGCCGAAGCGGGTGGCACCGATATCGTTGTCAAGGCGAGCGGCGTCGGCGTGTTCGACCGCGAATTGCTGGACGGCGTGGTCGCTCAAAGCCGGCCCGACGCGCTCCGCATCTTCTGGGATGTCGATGCCGCGGCTACGCTCGACGAAATGCGCGGCGATCCGTCGCATCCGGTGCTACGCGCGCTCGACGATCTCGACATGGTGCTGACCTATGGCGGCGGCCCGCCGGTGGTCGACGCCTATCTTGGCTTTGGCGCGGCGCAGTGCATTCCGGTGTACAACGCGCTCGACCCGGAGACGCATCACCCCGCGCCCGCCGACCCCCGCTTCGAAGCCGATCTGGCGCTACTCGCCAACAGGCTCCCCGACCGCGAAGGGCGGATCGAGGAATTCTTCCTGCGTCCGGCGGCTCAGCTTCCCAATCGCCGCTTCCTTCTCGGCGGCAATGGCTGGCACGACAAGCCGATGCCAGAGAATGTCCGCGCGATCGGGCATGTCGGAACGGCCGATCACAACAGCTTCAACTGCACGCCGCGCGCGGTGCTGAACGTCGCGCGGGATTCGATGGCGCATATCGGCTTCTCGCCGGCCACCCGCGTGTTCGAGGCGGCCGGCGCCGCCGCCTGCCTGATCACCGACGCATGGGAGGGGATCGAGCTGTTCCTTGCTCCCGACGAGGAAGTGCTGGTCGCCCGCGACGGCGCCGACGTTGCCGAACTGCTCGCCGGTCTCTCTCCCGAACGGGCGCGAGCCATCGGCGAAGCGGCGAAGCGGCGCGTGCTGGCCGAACACACATACGATCTGCGCGGGCAGCAGGTTCACCGCATCTTCGAAGCGCATCGCCAGCGCACGCGGGAGGCCGCATGAAGCTCGTCGTCCTCGGCCTCAGCCTCGGCTCCTCATGGGGCAACGGGCATGCGACGACCTTCCGCGCGCTACTCGCCGCCTTCGCCGCCCGCGGCCACGACGTGCTGTTCCTGGAGCGCGAAGTCCCCTGGTATGCAGGCGCCCATCGCGACCTGACCGACCCCGATTTCTGCCGCCTCGCCTATTACCCGGACTTGGCCTCGCTGAAGGCCTGGCGCCGCGAGATTGCCGAAGCCGATGCGGTGGTCGTCGGCTCCTACGTGCCGGATGGCGCGGAGGTTGCGCGGCTGGTTCAGGCCTGGGCCAAGCGCGTCATCGCCTTTTACGATATCGACACGCCGGTGACGCTGGCAAAGCTCGCCCGCGGTGAATGCGAGTATCTGACGCCCGAGAACATTCCGGGCTTCGACGTCTATCTGTCGTTCACCGGCGGTCCGACGCTGCAGCGCATCGAGCGGGAGTTCGGCGCGCCGGCCGCACGCCCGCTCTATTGCTCAGTCGACCCGGCGGCCTACCGTCCGATGGACGTGCCGAAGCGATGGGCGCTCAGCTATCTCGGCACCTACAGCCCCGACCGCCAGCCGACCCTCGAACGGCTGCTGATCGAGCCGGCTCGCCGCCGCCCGGACCTGCGCTTCGCGGTCGCCGGGCCGCAATATCCCGATGACATCAACTGGCCCGCGAACGTCGATCGGATCGAGCACCTTCCGCCTGCGGAGCATGCCGATTTCTACAATGCCTCGGCGATGACCCTGAACGTCACGCGCGCCGACATGATCGCCGCCGGCTGGTCGCCTTCGGTGCGGCTGTTCGAGGCGGCGGCGTGTGGCACGCCGATCCTGTCCGACCGCTGGGACGGCATCGAGACCCTGTTCGAGCCCGCCCGCGAGATCCTGCTCGCGGATACCACCGAACAGGCGCTCGACGCCCTCGAACAACCCGCAGGCACGATCGGCCGGGCCGCCCGAGCGCGTGTCCTCGCCGCGCACACCGCCGCGCACCGGGCGGCGGAACTCGAAGCCCATCTGATCGAAGCGAAGGCCCGCAACTCCGGCGCGCCCAAAACAAGGAACGAAAATATGTACCGGAGAGAACAGCCTCTCACCCTGGTCGCGGGTGGCGCGGGGTTCATCGGATCGCATCTGTGTGCAGAGCTGCTGGGGCGCGGCAAGCACGTGCTCTGCCTCGACAACCTACAGACGGCGCGGCCGTCGAACCTGCGGCTGTTGGAGGATCATCCGAATTTCGAGTTCATCGAGGCGGACATCGTCAATCCGCTGCCGAGCGCCGTCACCAGCCGCACCGCGCGGATCGAGCGGGTGTACAACCTCGCCTGCGCCGCCTCCCCGCCCCAGTACCAGGCCGATCCCGAGCACACGATGCTGACCTGCGTCGTCGGCACCGACAATCTGCTGCGCCTCAGCGAAGCGGCGGGTGCTCGCTTCCTCCTGACCTCCACCAGCGAAGTCTATGGCGATCCCGAGATGCACCCGCAGCGGGAGGATTATCGCGGCTTCGTCAACTGCACTGGCCCCCGCGCCTGCTACGACGAAGGCAAGCGCGCGGCCGAGGCGATCGCGTTCGATTTCGCGCGGATGCGCCGGGCGGAGGTGCGCGTGGCGCGTATCTTCAACACCTATGGTCCGCACATGCATCCGGACGATGGGCGCGTAGTTTCCAACCTCATCTGCCAGGCGCTGTCGGGCCTTCCCGTCACCATTTATGGCGACGGAAGCCAGACGCGCAGCTTCTGCTACGTCAGCGACATGGTCGACGGGCTGATCCGGCTGATGGAAAGCGACATCAGCGGCCTGGAGCCGATCAATCTCGGCAACCCGGAGGAACGGACCGTCCGCGAGCTGCTCGACGCGATCCTGACGATCCTCGATCGGCCGGTCGCGATCGAGCACCGGCCGCTGCCGACCGACGATCCGCGCCGCCGCCGCCCCGATATCGGGCGCGCGCAGGCGCTGCTCGGCTGGCAGCCGCGCACGCCGCTGGTGGAAGGCCTGAACCTGACCTGCGCATGGTTCGCGGAGGAAATCGGCGTGCAGGAGACGATCACGATCCTAGCGGCAGAATAAAGCTGGTACGTCCTTAAGCGAGGCGCAGCCTCAGCGCAGCCGCTCCACCGTGTCCCGAACGTCGTTGGGGGCGAGCCGATCCAGATAGAGCGAGGCCAGGGTGTAATGCGCTCGCACGACATCCGGATGGCTGGCCGCCTGCGCGGCCTCCAGTTCCTCCTCGGCCCTTCGCTGAAGGAAACCGACTTCGTTTTCCCGATCCCTCATGACCGGAAAAATGCCATTTCTCGCGCTAAGGCGCGTTAACATAAGATGGAACCGCAGAAGTATTGGCGCACCCAAGAGGATTCGAACCTCTGGCCTCTGCCTTCGGAGGGCAGCGCTCTATCCAGCTGAGCTATGGGTGCGTGGGAAGGCCGCTTAGCAGGCTCTCCCCGCCTGTCCAAGCCTTTCGCTCAGCGGTGCGGCGGCAGCTCGATCGGCTGGAACGGCGCCAGGCCGCAGCTCGCGCCGCGCTGCAGGCCGCCGGTCTGGTAGAGCACGGTGATAATGTCCTGCGCGCAGAGTTGGCTCAATGACGTCGCATAGGTGAACCGCTGCTCGAAGCCGAGGCTGGGGCAGGCTGATGGCAGCACCACGCGGTATTTCCAGCGGGCTCCGTTGCCGAAATCGATCACCCGGTCGCTCAGCACGCGGCTGTTGCGGATTTCCTGCAACGGCACGCAAGTCTTTGCCGGGCCGGTCAGTCGCGCGCCGTCGGCAAAGCTCTGTCCGTCGGGCGAGAGCTGGGCGGCGGCAGCGGAGCGCTCAGCCTTGCTCATGGATGTCGGCGAAGCCATGCCGGCCGACAGCAACGTCCCGGCGGCGATGAGAAGAAGCGAGCGCATCATCAAACCTCCTTCTTTCCCGCGATCATACAACGATCCGCGCGCCAAAGGGAGCCGCTAAGCAGCAGGCGGCGGCGTCTTCGGCTGATAAGGGCAAAGGTCCGCGACGATGCAGCGCCAGCACTCGGGGCGCCGCGCCTTGCAGATGTAGCGGCCGTGCAGGATCAGCCAGTGATGCGCGCCCAGGCGAAAGGGCTGCGGCACCACTTTCTCCAGCTTGAGTTCGACCGCCAGCGGCGTTTTTCCGGGCGCCAGCCGCGTGCGATTGCCGACGCGGAAGATGTGGGTGTCGACGGCGAACGTCTCCTGCCCGAAGGCCGTGTTCATCACCACATTCGCCGTCTTGCGACCGACGCCCGGCAGCTTCTCGAGCGCGTCACGGTCGGCCGGCACTTCGCCGCCATGCTCGTCGATCAGCGCCTGACTGAGCGCAATGACGTTCTTCGCCTTGGTGTTGAACAGGCCGATCGTCTTGATGTGCTCCTTCAGCCGCTCCTCGCCCAGCGCCATCATCTGCGCAGGCGTCTGCACTTGCTGAAACAGCTTGCGCGTCGCCTTGTTGACGCCGGCATCGGTCGCCTGTGCGGACAGCACGACCGCCACCAGCAAGGTGTAGGTATTGACCGATTCCAGCTCCGTCTCCGGCGAGGGATTGTCCTCGGCGAGGCGGCGGAAGAATTCGAAAACGTCGGCCTTCTTCACTTGAGCGAATCCAGCGCGGCGCCGAGCCGCTCCAGCCCCGCCGCTACAATCTCGGTCGGTTGGCCGACGCCCAACCGAAAATGGCCGGCGGCGCCGAAAAACCGCCCCGGCACGATCGAGGTGTCGTAGCGCTCCACCAGCAGGCGATAGAGCGCATTGACATCGCCGGAGATCAGCCGCGGAAAAGCGGTGATCCCGCCGGTCATCGGCGAGCATTCCAGATCGTCGCGGCTCGCGAAAAAGGCGTTCGCCAGCGCGCGATTGTGCTGCAGCAGCGCGGCGTTCGCGCTCGCGACTTCGTGCAGATGCTCGAACGCGATCAGCGCCAGCCGCTCGGCGGCGTGCGATTGGGCGACGGCGAACAGCTCGTTCAGCCGCCACATCCGCTCGGCGAGCTCCGGACTGGCGATGATCCAGCCGCAGCGAATGCCGCTCAGGCCGTAGCATTTGGTCAGGCTCGACGTGACGACGAACCGATCGCCGAGCAATGCGGCGGTCTGTTGCGACGGAAGCGCAGCATCGAGATAGACTTCGTCCACCAGCACATGCGCGCCCACCCGCACAGCAATGTCGGCGACCGCCCTCAGCGTCGCCGCATCTGCAAGGTTGCCTGTCGGGTTGTGCAGGTTGGTCAGCAGGATCAGCCGCGTCTTCGGCATGACGGCGCGTTCGACTTCGCCGGGATCGATCGCGAAATCCGGCCCGCGCCGCTCGAACGAGCGCACGGTTGCACCCAGGAACTGCGCCGCCGCCACCATCGGCTCATAGACCGGGTGCTCCGCGACCACTTCGTCACCCGGTGCAATCAGCGCCGCCATGGCGAGCATGTTCGCCATCGAGGTGCCGTCCGCCATCACCACGCGATCGGCCGTGACGCCATCGTGCCGCGCAATGGCTTCGCGCAGCGGCGGATAGCGGTAGCGGCTCCGCCCATCGAGCTCGAGGTCCGCGATCGCGATCGGCCACCGGTCCAGCGCGCAGGCCGGCACTTCGCTCGACCCGAGCGCATAGCGCACCGCCGCCTGGTTCTTCGCCCAGTACATATATTCGGAAGCTAGGACTCTCACGCGCGGCGCCTCCGCAGCCGGAATAGGCAGACCGGCACACCCGCCAACAGAATAGCAAACCCGATCGCGCTGTTGACCGGACTGGTCCAGACCGTGCCCAGCACCGTCACCGCGCAGGCCAGCACGAAGAATAGCGTCGTCCAGGGATGCCCCGGTGCCCGGAAGCCGTCCATGTCGGGCGTCCGCCGCCGGTACACGAATAGCGCAGCGCCAGTCAGTCCGAAGAAGATGAAATCGACGGACACGACATAGCTCAGGATCTGCCCGTAGGTGCCGCTGAGCGCGATCAGGCACGCGACAACGCCCTGCAACAGGATCGCCGCGACCGGCGCATGGGTGCGCGGACTGACCGCCGCGATGCCGCGAAAGAACAGCCCGTCCTCCGCCATCGCGAAATAGACGCGCGGCGTGGTCAGCATCCCTTGGCTGAGGAACCCGAGCGCCGAGATCGCGATGCCCAGCCCGATCAGCGTCGCGCCGGTCTCGCCCAGCGCCGCCCGCATGACGTCGCTGGCCGGCGTCTTCGATTGCGCCAGCCCCTCCGGTCCCAGCACCAGCACGCAGACGAGCGCCGTCAGCGCATACAGCGTCACCACGCCCAGCACACCGAGCATCAATGCCCGCGCCAGATCACGCCGCGGATCGCGCATCTCGCCCGCGACGAAGCTCGCCGTCTGCCAGCCGCCATAGGAGAACATCACCGGCGTCAGCGCCGCACCGATCGCGGCAACACCAGCAACAGGCACAGCAGTTTCGCGCACCGCCGCCGGCGCATGCGGCGCGAGCAGCAGCCCGCACAGCACCAGCATCGCGATGGCGCCGATCTTCAGCACCATGAGTAAGCTCTGCACCGTGCCGCCGGCGCGCACGCCCAGGCAGTTGATCGCCGTCAGCAGCGCCAGCGACGCCACCGCCAGCGTCCATTCAGGCACACCGATCCCGGTCAGATCGACGACATAGCGCGCGAAGGTGATCGCCACTGCCGCCATACCGCCCGACTGGATGACCAGCAGCAAAGCCCAGCCATAAAGGAAAGCCGGCAACGGCCCCCAGGCGTCGCGCAGATAGGCATATTGGCCGCCCACGTCCGGCCGGCGCGCGGCGAGCTCGGCATAGACGAACGCACCCGCCATCGCGATCAGCCCGCCCAGCAGCCACACGCCGACGATCAGCACCGGCGTGCCGACGTGCCGCGCGACCTCGGCCGGGTTCACGAAGATGCCGGAGCCGATGATGCCGCCCATCACCAGCATCGTCACGTCGAACAGGCCAAGCCGCCGGACGAGGTGCGGCTGGGCGGGCGCGTCGTTCACAGGCCGAGCACGTCGACCATGGTGTAGCGGCCTGCCGGCTGGTCCTTGAGCCATTCCGCCCCGCGGATCGCCCCGCGGGCGAAGATTGCGCGGCTGTCGGCGCGGTGGCCGAACTCGATCCGTTCCCCCTCGCCCGCGAAGATCAGCATGTGATCGCCCGCGACCGATCCGCCGCGCAGGGACGCATAGCCGATCGTCCCTTCCTCGCGGGCATGCGGATGCTCGCTGATCCGGTCGAACCGGCTCAGTTCCTGCAGCGTCGATCCCCGCCCCTTCGCCGCCGATTGCGCGAGCAGCAACGCGGTGCCCGAAGGCGCGTCGACCTTGTGCCGGTGGTGCATTTCCAGCACCTCGATGTCCCAGTCCGGCCCCAGCCGCGCCGCCGCCTGCTCGATCAGCCCGCGCAGCAGGTTGATGCCGAGCGACGTGTTCGCCGATTGCAGCACCGCGATCGCCTTCGCCGCCTCGTCGATCGTCGCATGATGCTCGGGCTGCAGTCCGGTCGTCCCGATCAGGATTGGCTTTCCTGCCTCGACCGCGATCTTCAGATGCTCATCGAACGCCGCGACCGCGGAGAAATCGATCAGCACGTCGCTCGCCGCCGCCAGGGAAGCCGCATCGGCGTAGTCGCCATGCACCGCGCCTTCGCGATCGATGCCGCCCGCGACCGTAACGCCGGCTTCCGCCGCAGCGTTGCCGATCGCCCGGCCCATGCGGCCGGTCACACCCAGGATCCCGATCTTCATGGCCACGCTCTTTCCGGCAAAATCTGGGAATGAACAAGGCGCGGCTTTCGTCTATGATGACGTATCCGAAACGGAGGCTTTGATGCGGTACCTGTTGCTCGCGTTCGTCATGCTCGCTCTCTCCTCCTCCGCCCGCGCCCAACCGGACTGGAGCAGCGCGCGCGAGGTCGACGTCCGCCTCTCCAACTTCAAATTCACGCCGGACACGATCCAGCTCCGCCACGGCGAGCCCTATCGGCTGCACCTCGTCAACGAAGCCAGCGGCGGCCACAATTTCGACGCCGCGCAGTTCTTCGCCGCCGCCCAGGTCTCGACTGCGGACCGCGCCAGGGTCGGCAAAGGCACGATCGAGCTGAAGAAGGGCGAAAGCGTCGACATCCGCCTCGTCGCGCCGGCGGCCGGCACCTACAAGCTCCACTGCTCGCACTTCCTGCATTCCAGCTTCGGCATGACGGGTCAGATCGTCGTTCAATAATAGGGAGTGGAGATAATGCGCTTTATCTTGGGCTTGGCCGCTGCGCTCGCGTTCGCCGCTCCACTCGGCGCTCAAGTGCCGCCTTATCCCGCCGCCTTCCGAACCGAGGATGTGGCCGTGAACGGCGCGACGATCCACGTCCGTGTCGGCGGATCGGGACCGGCGATCGTCCTCCTCCACGGCTATGGTGAGACCGGCGACATGTGGGCGCCGCTCGCCGCCGACCTGATCCGTGACCACACCGTCATCGCTCCCGATCTGCGTGGCCTCGGCCTGTCGTCCAAACCGGCCGGCGGCTTCACCAAGATGAACCAGGCCGAAGATGTGGCCGGCGTGCTCGACCGGCTGAAGATCGCCCGCGCCGACATCGTCGCGCACGACATCGGCAACATGGTCGCCTTCGCCTTTGCGGAGAAACATCCCGAGCGCGTCTCCCGGCTTGTCGTGATCGACGCACCCGTTCCCGGCGTCGGCCCCTGGGAGCAGATCGTCCAGAACCCCCTGCTCTGGCATTTTCGCTTCGGCGGACCGGACATGGAGCGGCTCGTCGCCGGTCGCGAGCGCATCTATCTCGATCGCTTCTGGAACGAATTCTCAGCCGATCCGAAACGCTTCACCGAACAATCGCGCCAGCATTACGCCCGACTCTACGCGCTTGCCGGCGCGATGCATTCCGGCTTCGAGCAGTTTCACGCCTTCGATCAGGACGCGATCGACAACCGCGCCTGGCTCACCGCTCACGGCAAGCTGAAGATGCCGGTCCTCGCCCTTGGCGGCGAAAAGAGCTTCGGTGCCCAGATGGCCGACCTCATGCGGGCGGGCGCGGACAATGTGAGCGGAGGCGTCGTTCCGGCCTCGGGCCACTGGATCATGGAAGAAAACCCGCAAGCGACGGTAAAGCTGGTGCGCGCGTTCATCGACAAGCCGTGACGGCGACGCCGCCCATGCGCTAAGCGGCCCGGATGCGTGAGATCGAAAACATCGTCGTCCTGACCGGCGCGGGCATTTCCGCCGAAAGCGGCCTCGCCACCTTCCGTGGGCAGGACGGCTTGTGGGAAGGCCACCGGGTCGAGGATGTCTGTACGCCGCGGGCCCTCGCGCGCGATCCGGCGCTGGTGCATGCCTTTTACGACGCGCGCCGGGCGAAGCTGGCCGAAGTCGAGCCCAACGCGGCGCACTATGCCTTGGCCCGGCTCGACGCCCAGTGGCCCGGCGGGCTTCTGATCGTCACCCAGAACGTCGACGACCTGCACGAGCGCGCCGGCGCCAAGCGGATGCTGCACATGCACGGCGAGCTGAAGTCGGCGCTCTGCGCGGCCTGCGGCGCGCGGCGGGCGTGGGAGGAGCCGATGGGCGATCGCCCGCCCTGCCCCTCATGCGAGGCGAAAGCGCTCCGTCCCGACATCGTGTTCTTCGGGGAGATGCCCTACGAGATGGAGCGCATCGACGCGGCCCTGTCGCGCGCCGACCTGTTCGTGTCGATCGGCACTTCGGGCGCCGTCTATCCGGCCGCCGGCTTCGTCCAGACCGCCCGCCACTACGGCGCCTGGGCGCTGGAGCTGAACCTGGAGCCCTCCGCCGGCAGCTATCTCTTCTCCGAAACCCGCACCGGCCCGGCCAGCAAGCTGGTGCCGGAATGGGTGGAGGAAGTGCTCAGCCGGTAGCGGCTATTCCACCCAGTCCAGCCCCAGGTCGCGGAACACGCCGCGGTCCTCATCCCAGTCGGGCTTGACCTTGACGTGCAGATAGAGGTGGACCTTCCGCCCCAACTGCGCTCCGATCTCGGCGCGCGCTTTCTCGCCAATGGCTCTGATCTGCGCACCGCCCTTGCCGAGCACGATCGCACGCTGCGTCGGCCGCGCGACGAGGATCTGCTGGTGGATCTCGACCGATCCGTCCGGCCGTTCCTTATAAGCTTCGGTCTCGACCGCGCTGGCATAAGGCAGCTCGGCGTGAAGCTGGAGATACAGCTGCTCGCGCGTCACTTCGGCGGCGAGCATGCGGTCGGTGATGTCGCTGACCTGATCCTCGGGGAAATGCCATGGGCCCTCCGGCATCCGCTCCGCCAGCGCGCGCTTCAGGTCGGCGATGCCGTCGCCGGTCGCCGCACTCACCATGTACACGTCCTCGAACGGCAGCGCCTCGGTCAGCCGCTGCGCGTGGACGAGCAATTTGTCCTTGGCTGCGACATCCACCTTGTTCAGCACCAGCAGCTTCGGCTCCGGCCGGCTCTTCAGCGCTTCGACGATCGACATGACTTTGGGCCCGAGCCCGGCCTTGGCGTCGACGATCAGCGCGATCAGGTCGGCATCCGCCGCCCCGCCCCACGCCGCCTGCACCATCGCCCGGTCAAGCCGCCGCCGCGGCTCGAAAATGCCGGGCGTATCGACCAGCATCACCTGCGCCTCGCCCTCGATCGCGATGCCCATCAGCCGCGTGCGCGTCGTCTGCGCCTTGGGACTGACGATCGCGACTTTCTGCCCCACCAGCGCATTGACCAGCGTCGACTTGCCCGCATTCGGCGCGCCCACGATCGCGACCAGGCCGCAATGTTCGCTCACCCCAATTGCTCCAGCAGCGCTTTCGCAGCCGCCGTCTCCGCTTCCTGTTTCGACGTGCCTTCCGCGCTCGCCTCGCCCGCACCCTTGATCGAGACCGTGACGGTGAAGCGCGGATTGTGCTGCGGGCCGTCGCACCCGGTCACGGCATAGACCGGCGGCTTGCGGCGGTGCGCGGCGGCCCATTCCTGCAGCGCGGACTTGGGATGCTGCGGCGCGCGGCGTTGATCGTCGATCCGCCCTTCCCAGCGCGTCCGCACGAACGCCTGCGCGGCGTCAAAGCCATGATCCAGATACAGCGCCCCGATCAGCGCCTCGACCACGTCGCCCAGCACATTGTCGCTGTCGGCCGCGCCGTCCTCACGTGCCTGCTTGCCGAGCCGGACATGCGCGCCCAGCCCCATCTCACGCCCGATCTCGGCGCACACCACGCCCGACACCAATGCGTTCAGCCGCCACGAGAGCTTGCCCTCCGGTTCATCCGGATGCCGCTCGTAGAGCCAGCGCGCGATCACCAGCCCCAGCACCCGGTCTCCCAGGAATTCGAGCCGCTCGTAATCGCTTTCCTCGCGGCTGCTGTGCGTCGTCGCGCGCTGGTACAGGTCCAGATCCCCCGGCGCGGCGCCAAGGGTGGACCCGATCCAGCGTGCGAAATCGTCGCTCATGCCGCGGCCTTGCGGCGGCGGCCCGGCAGCGTCAAGCGCAGCGCTCAGGCGGCCTTGGGCGCGCTCTGGCGGACGCCTTCGTCGACATGCGCTTCGAATTGCTCGAAATTGTCGATAAACTGCTGGACGAGCTTGCGGGCGGTCTCGTCATAGGCCGCTTTGTCCGTCCAAGTGCTTCGCGGATCGAGGATCGCGCTGTCGACGCCCGGCACGCTCACCGGCACCTTGAAGCCGAAATTCGGATCGGTGCGGAACTCGGCATTGTTCAGCGATCCGTCGAGCGCGGCGTTCAGCAGCGCCCGCGTCGCCTTGATCGGCATGCGGCTGCCGGTGCCGTATTTGCCGCCGGTCCAGCCGGTGTTGACCAGCCAGCAATCGACGCCGCCCTTGGCGATCCGCTCCTTCAGCAGATTGCCATAGACCGACGGGTGGCGCGGCATGAAAGGCGCGCCGAAGCAGGTAGAGAAGGTCGCGTCCGGCTCGGTCACGCCGATTTCGGTGCCGGCCACGCGCGCGGTATAGCCCGATAGGAAGTGATACATCGCCTGGTCGGCCGTCAGCTTGGCGATCGGCGGCAGCACGCCGTAAGCGTCGGCCGTCAGGAAGATCATGTTCTTCGGAACCGGCCCGAGATTCTTCTCGGACGTGTTCGGGATGAAATCGATCGGATAGGCGCCGCGGCTGTTCTCGGCCAGGCTGGCGTCGTCGAAATCGAGCTCGCGCGTCACCGGATCGATCACGACATTCTCGAGCACCGTGCCGAAGCGCTTCGACGTCGCGTAAATCTCCGGCTCCGCCTCCGGCGAAAGGCGGATCATCTTGGCGTAGCAGCCGCCTTCGAAGTTGAAGACGGCGGTGTCGGACCAGCCGTGCTCGTCGTCGCCGATCAGCGTGCGGCTGGCGTCGGCCGAAAGCGTCGTCTTGCCGGTGCCCGAAAGCCCGAAGAACACCGCCGTGTCGCCGTTCGGGCCGATGTTCGCCGAGCAGTGCATCGGCATCACGCCCTTTACCGGAAGCAGGTAATTGAGGATGCCGAACACGCTCTTCTTCATTTCGCCGGCATAGGCGGTGCCGCCGATCAGGATCAGCTTTTCGGAGAAATTGACCGCGATCACTGTCTCGCTGCGGGTGCCGTGGCGCTCGGGATCAGCCTGAAAGCTCGGCAGGTCGATGATCGTGTATTCGGGCACGAAGCCGGCCAACTCGCTCTCTTCCGGCCGCACCAGCAGCGTGCGGATGAACAAGTTATGCCACGCATATTCGTTGATCACGCGCACCCGGACGCGATGCTCGGGCTGCGAACCGCCGAACAGGTCCTGCACGAACAATGTCGGCTTGGTCTTCAGGTGAGCGAGGAAGTCCTGCTTCAGCGCCTGGAAATGGTCGGGCGTCATGCCCTTGTTGGTCTTGCCCCACCAGACGGTGTTCTCGGTCTCTGCATCGCGGACGATGAACTTGTCGTTGGCCGAGCGGCCGGTGTGCTTGCCCGTGGCGACGACGAGCGGGCCGTCCTTGGCCATCAGGCCTTCGCCGCGGCGCACGGCATGCTCGACCAGCGGCGCCGTGGTCAGATTCCAGTGCAGCTCGGCACCGGTTTCGATGCCCTGAGACCCAAGCGTATGAACAGGCGCGCGATCGGCCAAAGCATCCTCCCCAAAGCAATACAAACGGCGCGCTCCTGAGGACCAGGGCGCGCTTTTCGATACCCCGCGGATTACCCCCGAGGCGCCTTGGCGTCAAATGACCGGAATGGTGAACGGGTTCCCTGCCGGTAGTCGGTTAGGTCTGTTTAAGACTTTTCATTGCACTGTACCCCAACGACGCCAGAGCCTCGGAGGGGCCAATGTTCAAGAAATTCGGTTCGTTCGTGTGCGCGCTCGCGATGGGGGCGACGTTCTTGCCGGCGGCGGCCTTTGCCGACGATCCGCACGATCCCACGATGCGCAGTGCCGCGGCGCGGGCGCGGGATCGCGCCATCATCAAGCGCATGAATCAGGAACAGCTCGCCTATGTCCGCCGGCGCGACGCGCAGCGGATGCAGGCGTTCCACGCTGCGCGAAATGCGCGCGACACCCGTTATGCCGACGCGCGCGCCGATTATGGGCGCAAGATGGCCGCGTGGCGCCACGCTGTCGCTGCCTGCAACGCCGGCCAGTGGGAATATTGCGACCGCTGAGGTGAGGCCGACGCGGAGTGAATCCGCATCGTCAGTCAGCGCTTGTGGCGCCGCTGGCCAGCCGCGTGGGCCGGGCATGCCTCGCCGCCCGACCGCGCTGCGGCGCGCAGCGCTCCCTCGCGGCGCCAGAGGGTCTGTAAGCCGGGTTCTGTCCTCGCCCTTGCGGGCGATGTGCGGCCATTCCTCTCGGGCTGCCGTTGCCGACAGCCTCCAGCAACCAACCCGGGCGACGAGCCGGAACAAGGCTCATGTGCCGCCCCTATTCGGTCTTGCTCCCGGTGGGGTTTGCCGTGCCGGTTCCGTTGCCGGTCCCGCGGTGCGCTCTTGCCGCACCCTTTCGCCCTTGCCTGGCCGAGGCCGCGGCGGTCTGCTTTCTGTGGCACTTTCCCTAAGAGGCTTTCGCCCCTCGCCGGGCGTTACCCGGCACCGTTGTTCCGTGGAGCCCGGACTTTCCTCGGCGCACCGAAGTGCGACGCGGCCGCCCGACCCTCTGGCCGGCGCGCCATAGCCTAGCTCGGAAGCTGCGCCAACCTTTGCTCCAGATCGGCCTTCCAGGGGGCGTCGGCCGGCGCTCGCTTCAACAGCTCGGTCCAGATCGCCCTGGCCTGGGCGAACTGCCCGGATTGCGCCAGCGCCAGCCCCATGAAGAAGGGCGGCCCCGGATGCTCGGGCGCAATCTGCGCCGCTTTCTGGAAGGCGTAAGTCGCGGCCGGCGAGACCATGCCGCCATTGTGCACCACCAGCGCATTGCCGAGGCCCACCCACAGGTCCGGATCGTTGGGGTTCTGCTTCAGGCCGGACTTGATGTAGGTGACCGCCGCCATCGGCGAGCCTGCGCGCATTGCCCCGTCCGCCGCCATCAGCCAGGAAGGGCCGCTGCCGAAGCGCTGCTCGCCCATCTCGTTGCGGATTTCGATCTCGGTCTCGTTGGCCTTGGACGTGTCGTCGGGCGGCGTGACGCGATGGCTGGGGAGGCCCGGCGAGCCCTGCAGCGCATAGCCCGCAAGACCCAGCAGCAGCGCCGCCGCGATCGGCTCGAACGCCGCGCGCGGCAGATGGCGCGATTTCCACAGCGCCGCGCCGACAATGGCGACGAGCGCGAACATGATCACCCAGCCCATCAGCGATGCTTCCGGAAACGGCCGCGCGCAAGGAAGGCGCCGACGGCCAGCAGCGCGAGCGGCGCGAACCAGAGCGGCCAGGTCAGCGGCTCGACCAACGGCTTGTAGCTGACCCATTGCCCATAGCGCTCGACCAGCCATGCCCGGATCGCCTCCGGCTTCTCTCCCGCCGCGATCCGCGTCCGCACCATCGCCCGCATGTCGCCGGCCAGTTCGGCATCCGAATCGGCGATCGACTGCCCCTGGCAAACGATGCAGCGAAGCGTCAGCATCAGGTTCTTGGCCGCTTCCTCTTGGCGAGGATCGGGCAATTGCTCGTTCGCCCACTTCGCCGCCGGCAGCGTCGAATCGGCCAGAACGGGAGCGGCGGCCAAGGCCAGAGCAAGCGCCAGCCGCCTCACTTCGCCTTCTCCAGTTGCTCGAGGATTTCCGGGATATTCTCCGGCCTTATGTCGCCGATATGCTGGTAGCGGATCACGCCCTTGCCATCGACGACGAACGTTTCCGGCACGCCCGACGAGCCCATTGCGAGCTGCACGCGCGATGCGACATCCGAACCGATCCGGTCATACGGATCGCCGTTCCGCGCAAGGAAGCCCGCGACATCCTCCGGCCGGTCGCGGATCGCGATCGCGTCGATGCTCACGCCCTGCGCCTTCAGCTGCGCCAGCACCGGCGCCTCGGAGATGCACGGAATGCACCAGCTCGCGAAGATGTTGAGCAGCCGCGGCCGGCCGTCCTGCAGATCCTTGCTCGTGAACGAAGTCCGCCCCGGCGCACCGGCAGGCAGATCGAACGCCGGCACCGGCTTGCCGATCATCTTCGAGGTGATCAGATTATCGCCGGGCTTGACCAGCTTGAACGCGACCACGCCGAAGAAGATCACGAAGCCGATCAGCGGCGCCCAGAGCCAGAAACGCTTCATGCGTAGGCGATCCGGTCCTGGTAGCGCCGTTCACGCCGCACCCGCCCGAGCAGCGACAGCGCGCCGCCGATCGCGACCAGCGCGCCGCCCGCCCAGATCAGGGTCACGAACGGCTTCCACCACAGCCGAAGCTGCCAGCGCCCGTCCTCGCCTTCCTTGCCGAGCACCGTGTAGAGCTGACCGTTCCATTTGGTCGAGATCGCCGACTCGCTGGTTTCGGTCGGCGGATTGGGCCAGCTCCGCGCCTGCGGCTTCAGCACGAACGGCTTGGCCCCGTCCTGCCAAGCCGTAAGCGTCGCCTCCAGCGCCGTCCAGTTCGGCCCCGCGACCGGCTCGATCGCTTCCAGCCGGACATTATACGGCCCGACCTTCTTCACCTCGCCGACGCGTGCCGCGACCAAAGTCTCCTTCGTGAACGCGCTCTCGCAGGCCATGCCGGCCAGGCTGACCGCGATCCCCAGATGCGCGATCACCATGCCCCAGGTGAAGAGCGGCGTGCGGCGCAGGTTGCGGCCCCAGAGCGGGGCCAGGCTCGCGGTGCCCACCCCGATCGCCAGCACCAGTCCCAGCGTCGGCAGCACCCCCAGCGGCGGCGCAAAGATCATCACCGCGAGCAGCACCAGCGCCGTCGCCAGCACTGGAACCGCGATCCGGTTCAGCACCGCGCCCGCCCGGTCCCGCCGCCAACGCATCAGCGGCCCCGCCGCCATCAGCGCGACCAGCAGCAGCGCCAGCGGCCCCGCCGCCGAGTTGAAGTAAGGCGGCCCGACCGAAAGCTTCTCGCCCGACAGGGCCTCGACCGCGAGCGGATACAGCGTGCCGACGAACACGATGCCGAGGATAGCGGTCAGCAACAGGTTGTTCGCCACCAGCATGCCTTCGCGGCTCACCGGATCGAACTGCGCGCCCTCCTTCACCGTCGAGACCCTGAGTGCGAACAGCGCCAGTGCCCCGCCGATATAGATGGCGAGCAAAGCCAGGATGAAGCTCCCCCGCTCCGGATCGACCGCGAAGGCATGCACCGACGTCAAAATGCCCGAGCGCACCAGGAACGTGCCGACCATCGACATCGAGAAGGCGACCACCGCCAGCATCACCGTCCAGGCGCGCAGGGAGTCTCGTGTCGCCAGCACCGTTACCGAATGGAGCAGCGCCGTCGCGGCCAGCCACGGCATCAGCGAGGCATTCTCGACCGGGTCCCAGAACCACCAGCCGCCCCAGCCGAGCTCGTAATAGGCCCAATAGCTGCCGGCCGTGATGCCGAGCGTCAGCAGGATCCACGCGCCCAGCACCCAGGGCCGCATCGCCTTGGCGAACGCCGCGTTCACTTCCCGCGTCACCAGCGCGCCCACCGCGAACGAAAACGCCACCGAGAGCCCGACATAGCCGAGGTACAGCGTCGGCGGGTGAAAGGCCAAACCCGGGTCCTGCAGCAGCGGATTCAGCCCCTGCCCGTCCGCCGCCGGCATCGGCAGCCGCTCGAACGGGTTGGACGAAAACAGCAGGAAGGCGAAAAAACCGAGCGCGATCGCCGCCTGCGCGGCCAGGGTCGCCAGCAGCATCCGCTCCGACACGCGCCGCTCGAAGATCGCGACCGCCGCCCCCGCAACGCCCAGGATCGTCACCCACATCAGCATGGAGCCTTCGTGGTTCCCCCAAGTGCCGGCGAATTTGTAGAGCAGCGGCTTCATCGAATTGCTGTTCGCCACGACCAATTTCACCGACATGTCGGAGGTCACGAACACCGTGATCAGCGCGGCGAAGGCGGCGAGCGTCAGCAGCCCCTGTACGATCGCAACCGGCCGCACGATCGCACCGGCCTCTTCACGTCCCGGCGTCAATGCCACTGCACCCATGATGAGCTGCAGCAGCGACAGCGCCGCCGCCAGCCACAAAGCTGCCAGGCCCCCCTCGGCAATCATTCCACGCGGCTCTTCATCTTGTGCTCTTGCCTGCCGTCCTTCTTCGCCAGCTCGGGCGGCATGTAGCGCTCGTCATGCTTGGCGAGGATCGTATCGGCGACGAACATGCCGTCGGGCGCGAACGCCCCTTCCGCAACCACGCCGCTCTTTTCCTTGAACAGGTCGGGCGGGATGCCCTTGAAGCGCACTTTCGTCGTCGCCGGCCCGTCCGTCACGACGAAGTCGATCGTTACCCCATCCGCCTGCCGCACGATCGAATGGTCGGCAACCATGCCGCCCAGCCGGATATGCTTGCCGGGCTCGACCGGGTTCCGCTGCAGATCGGCCGGCGAATAGAAATACGCCGCCTGGTCGCGCAACGCCGAGGCCGCGAGCAGCCCCGCGCCGATCAGCGCCGCCAGCGCCAGCAGCACCAGCGTCAGTCTTTGATGCTTGGCCTTCATTTGCGCCGGACCGCCTCCGCGTCGCGCTCCGCCTTGCGCATCCTGAGCCAGCTTGCGAGCGCCAGCCCGGCCATGCCGCCGATCGTCAGCGCATAGGACGCGATGATGTAGGGCCAGTGACTCATGCGGTGGCGAGCCTGCGCAGCCGCGCCTCGACCTTGGCCGAGGCCAGTAACGTCCGCATCCGCATCAGCACGATCGCGCCGAACATCAGCGAGAACCCGACGGTCGTGAAGCCGAGCGGCCACAGGATTTCCGGCGCGATCGTCGAGCCCTTGAGCGTGATGCTCGGCCCTTGGTGCAGCGAGTTCCACCACACCACCGAACGGTTGATGATCGGCACGTTGACCGCGCCGATCAGCCCGAAGATCGCGGTCGCCTTCGACACGCTAACCTTCTCGTCGCTCGCATTGGCGAGCGCGATATAGCCGAAATAGAGAAACAGCAGCACGAGCATCGAGGTCATCCGCCCGTCCCATTGCCACCAGGTGCCCCAGGTGCGGCTGCCCCAGATCGATCCGGTGACGAGGCAGATGGCCGTGAACAGCGCGCCCGGCGCGGCGATCGCGCGCGCGGCGACGCCGGCGAGCGGATGCCGCCAGACGAGCTGCATGATGCTGGCAAGGGCAAGCCCGGTCCATCCGCCCATGCCCAGCCAGGCAGCCGGCACATGCACATACATGATCCGCACGCTCTCGCCCTGCAGATAGTCCGGCGGAGTCAGGAACAACCCGGCATAGAAGCCGTACGCGGACAGCAAAGCACCCGCGAACAACAGCCACGGCGTCAGCGGCCGGGCGATCGACAGGAAGCGGGCGGGATTGGCGAACGCGTGCATGGGGAATGGGGTCCTACCTAGCGCAGCACGCGAACCCGCGAAAGGACATTAAGCCCCTCCCCTTCAGGAGCATCAGGTCGGTCAGTCCCCCGGACTGACCTGAACCGTCCGGGGGGACGGTTCACCTGATGCTGGGTTGGGGTGGGGCAGTGACCAATACCGCGTGTCAATGACAGCCCCACTCCCGGCCCTCCCCTGAAGGGGAGGGGAGAAATTAGCCCCGTCCAATCAACCGCTGCGCGATCCGGTCGGCGACCCGCGCGGCGGGGTCGCCGGTGTGTGCGCTTTCGGCCCAGACCTGCTCCAGCCGGTCCGGTATCAGGCGGATGCGCGAGCGCACTTCCGCTTCGTCGCCGCGGCCGAGATATTCGAGGCCGACATTGATGATGCCGCCCGCGTTGATCACGTAGTCCGGCGCGTAAAGAATGCCGCGCGCATGGATGCGGTCGCCGTCTTCCGGCGTCGCAAGCTGGTTGTTCGCGCCGCCCGCCACCACTGGTGTCTTCAGCGCGGCAATGCTCTCTTCGGTCAGGATCGCGCCCAGAGCGTTCGGGCTGATCACGTCCGCCTCGATGCGCAGGATTTCGTCCGACGCAACCGCCGTGCCGCCAAGCTGCGCCGCCAGCGCCTTGGCGCGATCGGCGTTCACGTCGGCAAGCGTCAGCTTCGCCCCTTCTTCGGCAAGCAGCTTGGCGAGGCCGCCGCCGACGCTGCCCACGCCCTGGATCGCGATATGCACGCCTTTGGTGCTGTCCTTGCCCAGCACGCGCTTCACTGCCGCCTTCACGCCGAGGAACACGCCGTAAGCGGTGAACGGCCCGGGATCGCCGCCGGCCGAGCCTTGCGCCACCGGCAGGCCCGAGACGAACTTCGTCGCCTTTGAGATCGCGACCATGTCGTCGGTTGAGATGCCGACATCCTCGGCCGTCACATAGCGGCCGCCGAGCGATTCGACGCTCTTGCCGAACGCTTCCAGCAACGACGCCGTCTTGGTGCCGGCCTTGTCGGCCAGGATCACGCCCTTGCCGCCGCCCAGCGGCAGGCCGGCCATGGCGTTCTTGTAGCTCATGCCCCGCGACAGGCGGAGCGCATCGGTCACCGCGTCGCCGCGGTTCGGGTAGTGCCAGAAGCGGACGCCGCCGGCCGCCGGCCCAAGCGCGGTCGAATGGACCGCGATGATTGCCGTCAGGCCGCTCGCGCGGTCACGGAACAGGTGAACGCCCTCATGGTCGTCGAAGTCGGGAAGGTCCCAGGCTGTCACGGAGAACCCTTTGAAAAGCAACGATGATGGGGCGATCGACGGGGATTGAACCCGCAACCTCCGGTACCACAAACCGGCGCTCTAACCAATTGAGCTACGATCGCCACGACGGCTCGAACCGAGGGCGCGCACATAGGAGGCGGGGTGGCGCGGCGTCAACCTGTATTCCCTATCGAGGCGGCGCTCCCGTCGAACGCACGTCCCAACGGCCGTCGCCGGAGATTCGCATCTCGGCGCCACCGCCGGTCGGCACCGCGAATGGCAGCAGCACGGCGCCGCGATCGCAGCGCGGCGCGGCGGTGAGGCTCGCCGGCAGATTCAGCCCACCGTCGCCGGACAAATTGGCGCGGACCATGCCTTCCGCGCGGTCGCATTCGCCGTCGCGGAAGCGCACCGTCACATCGGTCAGCTCGAACGAAGCGACCGGCAGCGCGCCGAAGGCGCCGTCGATCGGGATCAGCCCGCTCGCCGATTCGACCGAGCGGCGATTGCGCGACAGGCCGAGCGCGCCGACCATCCGGTCGGGCGCGGCGCTCGGCCGCGCGACGTAGAGCAGCATCCTTCCGGTCAGCAATGCCAATGGCGACAGCCGCGCATCGAGATCACCCAACACCGCCGGGCCGATCCGGGCTTCCTTCAGGCTGCCCGACCACACGCTCCCGCTCGCCTCGCGCGCGCTGAGGCCGCTGCCGCCGACGGCGAGGCGCAACGGAAAGAACAGGACCAGCGCCACCGCGAACAGGATCGCGAACAGCACTGCGGGGCGCATCGGAATCGCGATCCGCATTAGCTTCCGCCCACCAGTACGGCGTCGACCGCAAGCGTCTGGTCAGTGTTCGCGCGTGACGACAGATGCTCGACCACGATGCCGCGCGTCTCCAGTCCCGCGATCCACGAGAAGAACGGCGCCGGCCGCGCCGAGGGAATGGAAATCGACACGCGCCGCTCGCCCTGCGGCGACACCGCTGCATTCGCGAAGCCGGCGTCGCTCGCCGCCTGCGTCACCACCGCGGCCAGCGGTCCGGACACGCGCGCCAGGCCCTTCAGACCGCGTAGCGCGTCGGCTTGCGCGCGCGCCTCGCCCAGTCGGATCACCGCCTCCTGATGCCGTTCGCGCGCCGCCGACAAGGCGTTCTGGATGGGCCGGTAGATGCCCAGCCACAGGATCGTGACCGCCAGCAGCGCAAACATGACCAGCAGCAGCCGCTGCTCGCGCACGCTGCGCTCGCGCCACCAGGCGAGGAACCGTGCCGTCATCGTCCGCCGATCCTGAACTCGCCGCGGATGCGGCCATTTTCGGACGTGAACGGCGTCGCCTCAACGTTCAGCCCGGCACTGTGGATGCGCGCGCGGAGCTGCTCCGCCTCCGGCGCGCCCGGCGCAAGCACCGTCGCGCGCAGCAGCCCGTCCGGATCGAACGTCAGGCTCGCCAGCTCGACATTGGGCACCGATTTCACCGCCGCCATCAGCGCCCCTGCCGTAGCGCTGAAGCCGAGCCCGCCGCCGCGCCGCGCCGCCAGCCGCGCCTGCATCGACGACACCGCGTTGGGTCCGGCATCGGGCACCGCCGTCCGCGCCACCTGCTCCGCCTCCGCGTCAAGCGCATCCGCGCCGAAGCCATACCGCACGATCTGCACGACCGCGATCAGCAGCGTCACCGCCACCACCGCGCCGCCCAGCATCGCCAGCCGCCGCACATGGCTCCAGTCCACCCGGAACCGCCGCCGCTTGGCGAACGCGCCCTGACGCAGGTCGAGCTCCGGCGCATCCAGCGCCGCCAGCACCAGCGGCTCGACATCCACCTCCTCGACCGGCGCATCGCCGACCAGCAGCCCGGTCAGTCCCGGATCGTCCGCAAAGGCGGCGCTCCGCCCCCTAAGCACTATCTCTCCGCCCACACCGGCGCGGACGAAACCCGTCTCGGGCCGCGGCAGCAGCAGCGGCGCCGGCAGCACCGCGTCCGGATCGATCCCGCGCGCCTGCAGCGACTCCAACCAGGCCGACATCCGCCCGTTGCCGATCACCGCCACCGTGCGATCCTTGCCGTCCGCGGCGCCCACCGCGACATGTTGCGTCTCGACCGGCACGACGCTGGTCTCCGCCACCAGGAGCCGCGCCGCCGCAACCGCTTGCTGCGGGGCGAGCGCGCCCAGCTCCGCGACATGGATCGTCATCGCCTCCGCCGGCGCGACCGCGACCACCCGCTCCGGCAACGCATCCGGCAACACGTCATCCGCATCGCCACGGCCGACGACCGCGCCATCCTCGACAATCCACCAGCCCGCCAGCCGGTCGTCCGGCGCGATGAAGAGGACGAGCGTGCTCACAGCGTCTCCCCCCAGCTCCGCCGCACCAACCGCGCCGGCGGCACCGTCGCGTCGATCAGCGCGGTCTCGTCGACGTCGCTGTCACCCAGCCGCACCTTCAGCTTCAGCGCGAACCAGCGCGTGCGGACGCCCACCTGCGCCTGCGCCTCGGCCGGAACGACCTGACCCTGCGCGCTGAAGTTCTGCCAAAACTGATAAGCCCCCTCCCAGCCGGCAACCGGACGCGCGGCGAGCAGCGCGCGCGCTCGGGCAGGCGAAACGATCGTGGGCGCAAGCATGGAGATCAGCGGAGCCTGTTCCGGCGTGAGAGTGTTGACGTTGATCGGCGAAAGCTCGGTCACAGGCAAGGCGCACACCCACGGCCGGATCTTCCGGTAAATCTCCGGCGTCACGCCCGCAACCGCGCGCAGCTCGCTCGGATCGGCAATCAAGGTGTTCGGCGTCCTGTAGGGCGTCTCGCGGCCCGCATAGGCCGCATCCTCCGCCCCCTCCGGCTGCATAAGGTTATCGCTGTCGATCCAGTCCGACAGCGATACCGCGACATGCCGCGCCTCGCCCTCGCCGATGCCCAGAATCTGCATCAGCGCCACGAACTGGGCGATCCCCACCGGCCGCGCCATCAGCGGCCCCGCCGCCTGCCCGCCGACGACGCTGTTGAGGTTGAAGCAATTGCCGCCGTCCTGCACGACCGCGCTGGCGATTCCGCCCGGTAGCGGCAAGGCCGTCTCCCGCCCAGCCCAGCCGGTCGGCGTC
Source organism: Sphingomonas tabacisoli (assembly GCF_042678385.1). Lineage (NCBI taxonomy): Bacteria > Pseudomonadati > Pseudomonadota > Alphaproteobacteria > Sphingomonadales > Sphingomonadaceae > Sphingomonas > Sphingomonas tabacisoli. The sequence goes on along the minus strand of NZ_JBHUDY010000001.1, from coordinate 1,364,884 downwards.
CGCACCGGATCGGCCTCGACCAGCGCATTGATCCGGTTCGCCGCGATCTGCTCGGCGGCGAGCGCGAAGGCCCGCGCCTGATCGATCGCGCCCGCGTTCGCCGCCACCCGCGTCGACAGCCGCAGCCGCTCCAGCGCCGAAGCGGACAGCACCGCCATCACCGAGACGAGCATCAGCACTGTCAGCAGCGCCGCGCCGCGCTCACCCGGCCTCATACGCCCGCCCCCACCAGAAACAGGTAGCGCATCTGCACGCCCTTCATCGGCGTCACGATCATCTCGATCGCGCGCGGCAGCAGGTCGGGCCGGATCGGGTCCCAAACCTCGCGCCAGCCGTCCTTCGACCGATAGCGGAGCGTGACCGACGCCACGCGATCGACCAGCACCGCCGGCGCATTGGGCTCTGCCCCGTCGAGCATCGGCCAGGTGCGCCGCACCAGCCGCCCCTCCTCCACTGCATAGCCGACCTTCTGCAGCGCCGGCCGCGCGGAATCGTCGAGCGGATCGACCCCGGCGCGCACCAGCGTGAACCCGCCCGCCGCGCCCTCGAACGCCTGCACCCGGTCGCCTGCCGCGTTGCGGGTGACGCGCGGCACCGCCTGCGCCGCATCGGAGGCGATCAGCGCCTCCACCCGCCGCTCACCGGCCAGCGCATCCAGCCGCGTCTTCGTTGCCGCCTGCGCATCCACGCTGATGCGCAGCAGCCCCACCCCCGCCGCCGCGATCATGCCGAAAATTAGCAGCGCGACCATCATCTCTACGAGAGTAAATCCGTTGCGCTTCACGTGGCCGGCCTCACGATCGTCAGCACCGCCGGCGCGCGCGCCGTCGCGACGCTGATATCCACCCGCACCAGCCGCTGATCCGGCGTCCGGCTGGTCACGCGCGACCAGCGCCAGCGCCGCCCGCCATTCACCGTCTCGCCCGCATTTGCGCCGATCGGCGGCGGCGCGGGATCGGTCAGCGTCTCCACCGCCAGATTGCGCGCGACGAGCTGAGCGATCATCCGTTCATCCAGTTCGCCCGTCTGCCGCACCGTCGCGCCTTCCAGCCGCAGCAGCGCCAGCGCCGCCAGGCTGAACACCGCCAGCGCGACCAGCATCTCGAGAAGGGTAAACCCGTTCGCCCTACGACCCGACACGCACGCCTCCATCGGCGGCGATTGCGACCCGCACCTGCTCGCTCTCGCGCGTCAGCACGATGGTCGTGGGCGCGCTCGGCTGGCCGGTCGCGTCGAACGCGGTACGGATTGTGCCGCCCTGCCCCACCAGCGCCGCCGTCCCCCTGCTCCACGGCCGCGACCGGAAGGACTGATCCGGCAACGGCGCCCAGTTGCCGTCCTGCCGCCGGTCGAACGCATAGCCCTGCGCCGTCACCCGCACCGCGACCGGCCGCCCTTCAAGAATCGCGAGGTCGCGCGCCGCAACCGTCCGCGCCGCGAACCGGTCCGCTTCGTCGGACAGCCGCCCGCGCGGGTCCGGCATCGCGATCATCACGCCGGCCGTAACCAGCCCGATAATCGCAAGCACGATCATCAGCTCGACGAGAGTGAATCCCCGCTCGCTATTGCCAGTTGCCGATATCGGCATTCTCGCCCTCGCCGCCTTCCTTGTCGTCGGCGCCATAGCTGAACACGTCGAACGCGCCGTGCTGACCCGGATAGACATAGCGGTACGCGTGCCCCCAGGGATCGTTCGGCAGTCGCTTGATATAGCCGCCCTGGCGGTAGCGTTGCGGCTGGGCGGCCCCCGGCGGCGGCGCGACCAGCGCCTGCAATCCTTCCGTCGTCGACGGGTAGGTGAGGTTGTCGAGCCGGTACATTTCCAGCGCCTGCTCGATCGTCGCGATATCCGCCTTGGCCTTGGTCGTGTTGCCCTTGCCCAAAGCCGGCAGCACGTTGATCGCAACGATCGTCGCCAGCAGCCCCAGAATGACGATCACCACCATCAGCTCGACCAGGGTAAAGCCCTCTTCTCTGTCATTCCCGCGAAAGCGGGAATCCACCTGCCTTTCAGCGGCGGAAGAAGAAGGTGGGTCCCCGCTTTCGCGGGAATGACGAGAAAAGGAAAACATCACGCGCCTGCCAGTGTTTCGAGCTGAAGAATGGGAAGAAGAATGGATAGCACGATCGTCGCGACCAGGCCGCCCATCAGGACGATGATCGCCGGCTCCAGCAGCGACAGCGCGGCGGCGGTGAAGCTGTCGAACTCGCGTTCCAGATAATCGGCCGCGCGCTCCAGCATCGTGTCGAGCCGGCCGGACGCCTCGCCGCTCGCCGCCAGATAGACGAGCAAAGGCGGAAACACGCCCGCCCGTCGCAGCGCCGCGGACAGGCTGCCGCCGCCACGGATCGCTTCGACGATCTCTTCCGAAGCCGCCCGCAGCGCGCGGTTGTGGATCGTGCCCGTCGTCAGCGCCAGGCCTTCGAGCAGCGGCAGCCGCGACGAGACCATCGTCGCCAGCGTCCGCGCCATCCGCGCCGCGTGCAGATCGCGGGTCAGCCGGCCGATCAGCGGCAGCTTCAGCAGCCAGGCATCGAAGCGCAGGCGAACGCTCGCGTCCTGCAGCGCCCGCCAGAAAATCACGCCCGCCACGCCCGCGACCAGCAGCATCGCCCACCACCAATGGACCAGCAGGCTTGACACGCCGATCACAATGCGGGTCAACAGCGGCAATTGCTGGCCGACATTCTCGAATTGCTCGACCACCTTCGGCACGACGAACATCATCAGCGCGGTGACGACGAACAAAGCGACCAGCGCCAGCACCGCCGGATAGGCCATCGCGGTCATCACCTTGGACCGCACCTGCGCCTGGCGCTCCATCAGGTCGGCCAGCCGCTCCAGGATGGTCGGCAGCGTGCCCGAGCTTTCGCCCGCGCTCACCATCGCGCGATAGAGCGGCGGAAAGCTCTTCGGCTCGCGCGCCATCGCTTCGGACATGCGGCGGCCTTCCAGCACGCCGGCATGCACCGCAGACGTGATCGCGCGGACATGCGGCGGCCTTCCAGCACGCCGGCATGCACCGCAGACGTGATCGCGCGGACATGCGGCTTTTCGGTCTGGCGCGAGATCGTGCGCAGCGTTTCCTCGAGCGGACTGACCTGCACCAATGTCGCGATCTGGCGCGTGAACAACGTCAGCTCCTTCGCGGTCAGCCTGCGGCGGGAAAAGGACAGCAGCGGCGCCTTCGGCCTGGGCGCCCCCGATCCCGGCTCGATCCGCACGACATACAGCCGCCGCCGGTCGAGCGTGGCGCGCGCATCCTCTATCGACTGCGCGACGACCGACCCGCGCCGCTCCCCGCCCCGCGTGTCGATCGCGAGATAATCGAAGTCAGGCATGGTCCACCCCAACCCTCTCCCCACTGGGGAGAGGGACAGCGCGCGAAGCGCGCAGGGAGAGGGGCTGAGAGCGGGACTCGGCCCCTCTCCCGGCTTCGCTGCGCTCGGACACCAGTTTCGTATTGGATCCGGGTGAAACATGCCCCCCGCATGTTTCAGGATCGTGCGGGGCACGATCCGGCCCGGCTCCAATACGAAACTCCCCGATGGGGAGAGGGTTGTAGATGGCTTCAAGCATCCCCCTGCTCCCGCCGCGTAATCCGCACCGCCTCCTCGGGCGTCGTCACCCCGTCCGCCACCAGCGCCCGCGCCGATGCCGCAAGGTTCGGCGCCTTAGCAAAAGCATGTCGCGCGATCGCCGCTTCATCCGCATTCTGGTTGATCAGCCCACGGATCGTGTCGTCGATCCTCACTGCTTCGAACACGCCGACCCGACCGCGGAATCCGGTCTGCCCGCAGGCATCGCAACCCACCGGTTCGTAAACCGTCGTCCCCGACTTCACCCCGATCAGCGCCGCGACCTGTTCGCTCGCCGGCTCGGCCCTGCGGCAGTCCGGACACAGCCGCCGCACCAGCCGCTGCGCGATCACGGCGCGCAGGGTCGAAGAAAGCAGGAACGGCTCGACCTTCATGTCGCGCATGCGCGTGATCGCGCCGATCGCGTCATTGGTGTGGACGGTCGAAAGCACCAGATGGCCGGTCAGCGATGCCTGCACGGCGATCTCGGCCGTCTCGCGATCGCGGATTTCGCCGACCATCACGACGTCCGGGTCCTGGCGCAGGATCGCGCGCAGGCCGGCCGCAAAAGTCAGGCCCACCTTCGGATTGACCTGGGTCTGGCCCACGCCTTCGATCGCATATTCGACCGGGTCCTCGACGGTCAGGATGTTGCGGCTGCCGTCGTTCAGCAGCCGGAGACTGGAATAGAGAGTCGTCGTCTTGCCCGATCCGGTCGGGCCGGTGACGAGGATGATGCCGTTGGGCTCGGTCAGCGCGTCGTGCAGCACGCTCTCGGCCACCGCCGACAGGCCAAGCTGGGCGAGGTCGAGCCCGGCATTCTCCTTGTCGAGGATGCGCAGCACCACCCGCTCGCCCGCCCGGCTCGGCAAAGTCGAGACGCGCACATCCAGCAATTTTCCGCCCAGCATCAGCGAAATGCGGCCGTCCTGCGGTACCCTCCGCTCGGCGATGTCGAGGCGCGCCATCACCTTGATGCGGCTGACCAGCACCGGCGCGACATGCGCCGGCATGCGCAGCGTCTCGCGCAGCACGCCGTCGATCCGCATCCGCACGATCAGCCCGGTCTCGTACGGCTCGACATGGATGTCCGACACGCCTTGCCGCACCGCGTCCGCGATCACGCCGTTGATCAGCCGGATGGCGGGCGCATCGTCCGAGGAATCGAGCAAATCGTCGGCGGTCGGCAAGTCGCCCGCGATCAGCGCGAGGTCGTCGCCCAATCCCAGCGATCCCGCCGCCGCGGCCGCTGCTTCGCCGTTCATTGCGTAACGGTCGGACAGCAGTTTGTCGAAGGCATCGGCCGCGACCGTCTCAACCGTCATCGGCTGGCCCAGATGCCGCCGTACCTCCAGCAGCGCGCGGGGGTCGCTGCCTTCGCGCAGCGCCACCTTGAAGCGCTCGCCGTCCGGTTCCAGCAGCACCACGCCGAACTTGCGCGCAAAGGCGTAAGGGACGGCGACCAGCGCTTCGGTCACTTCCGGCGCTCCCTGGGCGGGGGCACCGGCTGCACCGTGGTCGTGGAGCTATGCACTTCCGGCACGATCACCTTGGGCGGGGGCAGCGCCGGCGGCGTGCTGCCGGGCAAGTCGACCGGCGGCACCGGCGGCTCGGCGCCCATATATTCCCGCACCAGCTCGTCAATGCTCGGCTCCTGGTTGGGCCGTTGAAGCAATTGCTCCTGCCGCACATAGCCATAGCGCCGCTCGGCGAGTGCTCGCGCGTCAGCCGCCGATCGCAGGATCGTCGGACGGATGAAGACCATCAAATTGGTCTTTGTCCGTGACTTGGAGCGCGACTTGAAGAGTTCGCCTAAACCCGGAATGTCGCCCAGCAGCGGAATCTTCTCGATCGTCCTCCGCTCGTTATCATCAAGGAGTCCACCAAGCGCGATGATCTCGCCATTATCGACCGTAACGGTCGTCTCGATCTCGCGCTTGTTGAGGATCAGCTCGCTATTGTCGTTCGATACCGGCCCCGCGATCGAGCTCACTTCCTGCCGGAGCTGCAGCTTGATCGCGCCGCCTTCGTTGATCTGCGGCCGCACCTGCAATTGGATGCCGACATTCTCGCGCTGCACCGTGCGGAAGGCATTGTCGAAGTTGTTGGACAGCGCCTGCCCCGTCGTGATCGGGATTTCCTGCCCGACAAGGATGCGCGATTCCTGATTGTCGAGCGTCACGATCGACGGCGTCGACAGGATGTTCGACGTGCTGTCCGATTTCACCGCATTGATGATCGCGCCAAAGATTCCGTCCTTGCCGATCGTCGTCGCGAACCCGCCGATGCCCCCGGTCCCGCCAAGGATCGAGTTCACCGCCGCCTGCGCGAGTTGATCGGCGGCGGCGCTATTGCTGGTGGTCGTGGTAGTCGAGCCGTTCACGACCGTCGTGGTTGTGTTCAGTTGCCGCGCTCCAACCGCGCCGGCGATGGTCAGGATATTGGGCGCGGCATTCGAATAGTTCGTGACGGCGAACGGTATGTCGCTACCCGGTTTTCCACCGAGGAGGAACTGCACCCCCAACCGCTTGGCGAGGTTGTCCGATATTTCCACGATTATCGCTTCAACCAGCACCTGCTCGCGGCGCACGTCGAGCTGACGGATCACTTCGCCCAAGGTGCGCTGCGTGTCGGGGCTGGCCGCGACGATGATCGCGTTCGCACCTTCGAAGCGCGTGACGATCGCGGAGTTGCGGCCGATGATGCTTTGCCCATTCAGCGTCGGAGCAGGCGCAGCCTGGACCTCGACCGTATTGGCGAGCGGCGTGGTCGTGACCGTGGTCGACCCTACGCGGCTGCTCGTGCCGCTACTGCCGCGCGGATTGACCTGCGTCAGCCCGCGCGGTGCCGATGGCTGCGTCACGGGCTGGCCGGTCAGTTGCTGAAGCACCGGCAGCAGCAACTCGGCGTCGGCGTTCTGCAGCCAATAGACCCGCACTTCGGTGCCGTTCGCGGCGCGCTTGTCGATCTCGCGCGCGATCGCCGCTAGCCGCGACACCGTGCCCGGATCACCGCGCAGCACGATCGAGTTGGAGCTGTCGATCGCGACGATGCTGGCCGCAGGCCCCTGCCCACCGGCTCCCACGAGTTGCGCCAGCGACTGCGCGACTTCGCGCGCGCCGGCGTTGCGGAGAGGCACCAGCGTCGTCGCGGCGCTGTCCTGGTCGATGCGCCGCAGCACCTCGCGGACTCGGCGGACATTGTCGCCGAAATCGACGATCACCAGCGAATTGCCGGCGCGGTTGGCGGTCACCGAACCCTGCGGACTGATCAGTGGTCGCACGGTCTCCACCGCGCTCGGCGCGTCGATCGAGCGCAGGCGGAAAATCTCCGTCACCAGCGAATTGGAAGCGCCGGGCCGGCCGACCCGGCTCGGCTGCGAGGCCGCGCCCTCGAGCGGCTGCACGCGGAACGCGCCGCCCGCCGCCGGCACCGCAACCAATCCGTTCGCACGCAACGTCGACAGGAACACCTCGAAATATTCGGTGCGACTGAGAGGCCGGTCCGTGACGACCGAGACTTTCCCCTGCACGCGCTGGTCGATAATGAAGGTTCGGCCGGTCACCTTCGCCGCGTCCTGAATAAACGCACGGATGTCGGCATCGCGCACGTTCAGCGAGTATTGTGCGGCAACCGGGCTGGCGACGGCGAGCAGCAGGGCGGGAAGAAGAAATCTACGCATCATTGTCCTGAAATGCTGATCGCGATCGGCACGACCTGTGCGCCACGCTCCACTGCGATCGAGAGATTGCCGCCCTTGGCGAGAGCGGAGGCGGCGCGTTGCAGATCTTCGGGACCAGCGATCGGACGGCCCGACACCTGAACGAGGACATCGCCCGACTGCAGTCCGACCCGCGCGAGGAAAGCTGGATCGCCGCGCGGCACCAGCCCCGTCACTCGTCCCCCGTTCTGCCGCGGCGTGAGCGACAGATTGCCCTGCAGCTCGCCGAGCGACACAGCACCAGGCGCTTGGGTCAGCCCGGCCGGCGCTCTCAGCAGGCCGATATTGGCGGGCGGAGGCGCCGGAAGCGTCACCGCCGGCGCAGCGCCAGACTGGTCGAGATACAGCGTCTCCTGCGCCCCGCCCCGCTCAATGATCACGCTGTCGTAGCCGACAGACTTCAGGATCACGCCGGGTTGAATCGCTTCGCCCACCGAATAGCTGGTCTGGACATTATCTGGCCCCGCGATAATCGCCGAGCCGCGACCAGTCGCTTCGTCCACCCGCACGCCGAACAGCTTTAGTTGTAGCGACGTGACGACTGCCGTCCCGCCGCCACTCACCCGGAAGAAGGGATCGAACCCGCTCGCCAGCGCCGCCCTTCCGCGCGCCGCGTCCGGTCCGGCCACCGGTCGCCAGTCGCCTACCGGTCCGATCGGGGTCACCAAAGCCCAGAACAGCCGCGCGCATTGCACTGCGAGCAACGTCAGCAGCAGCAGCTCGGTGAGGCTCAACAGGCTGTAGCGCGGCAGGCGCCGGAGAAGGCGAGACAGGCGCGGACTGATCGCGAAACGCATTCACCTCCCCCCGGACGGACGATGCATTGGTGACAGCTTTGCCCGGCCGAGTCACGCTTGACGCGCGTGGCTTAAGCATCGCACTTCGCTCGACTATACCGAGAGCCGGAGCTTATGGACAATTCCTTCGACCAGATGGTCATCGATACCATGATGAGCCATGCCGGCGTGCAGCGCTTGCCTAACCCCAAGCTGACGCTCTTCATCAAGCGCAATTTCCTCTCGCCGGACGAATGCGCTGCGGTGATAGAGCGCATAGACGCTAACCGTCGCCCGTCCACGCTCGCCAATTACAATGGCGACGACGCTTTCCGCACCAGCGAGACTTGCGACCTCGACGGCGACGATCCGGTGGTGAAAGCGATCGACGAGAAGATCGCCGCCTTCTCTCGCCTCGACCTAAAATATGGCGAGCCGATGCAGGGCCAACGCTACGAGGTCGGCCAGGAGTTCAAGGCGCACACCGATTACTTCGAGCCGCAGAGCGTCGACTATGAAAAATACACCAGCGTCGCGGGCCAGCGCACCTGGACGGTGATGGTCTATCTGAACGACGTACAGGCGGGCGGCGCAACCCGCTTCAAGGCAGTCGACAAGATGGTCCAGCCCGAGGCCGGGAAATTATTAGCCTGGAACAACCGCCGCCCCGACGGCAGCGCCAACCCGTCAACCATTCACCACGCGATGAAGGTGCGCGCGGGACAGAAATACGTCGTCACCAAATGGTTCAGGGAACGCCCTTGGGGCTGGACCTAAGGGCCCCCTTCGTCACATCCCCCTGTATGTGACGAAAGGGGCCGAAGCGGGCAGCGCTGGAGCCAGCGCCGAGCCCGCAAAGGCCTCGCAGCCATATCCGGTCGCCACCGAAAAGGATTGTAAAATAACGACATCGGCGCGCGTCACACGATCGCCAGTGTTACTGCCTCGAAACCGTTCTTCCCGTTACGCCAGGCCGTTACGGTGTCCCCTGCCACGATCAGCCAGAGCCGGCCGTCGGGCGCGGCCATGCGCTGATCGGTCTCGGATGGTTCAGCGCAGCCACTCGGGTGGGAATGGTAGTATCCGGCGATCGTAGGCCCGCCTGCGCGGGCGGCGCGGGACGCCTGTAAGAGAATAGCCGGATCCACCTCGAAGTGCCGCTGCGGGTCGTCGGCAACATTGGCTGCCGGAACAGACGCGTCGATCCGCGAGTCGTTTCCGAACAGCAGCCCGCACGCCTCGCGCGGCGCATCCGCGGCGGCATGAGCTTGGATCGCGTCCAGAACGGTCCTTGAAATTTCGATCCGCGTCACCATGTCAGCGCTAACCGATGATCCGGGGGGATTCCATTCTCGAGGCAGTAATCGAACCGCAGGCGGAAGGCTGGCGGCTCGACCGTGCGCTCGCCTCCGCGCTGCCGACGCTGTCGCGCGAGCGGATCAAGGCGCTGATATCCGCCGGGCAAGTCACGCGCGGCGACGGGGCAAAGCTTCGCGATCCCGCGATCAAGACGCGCGCCGGCGAAACGTTCGCTGTCGAAGTGCCCGCGCCCGAGCCTCCGCACAACGAGGCTCAGGACCTCGGCTTAAGCGTGGTGTTCGAGGACAAACATCTGATCGTGATCGACAAGCCGGCGGGTATGGTTGTGCATCCGGCCGCCGGCAATCCGGATGGGACGCTCGTCAACGCGCTGCTTCACCACTGCGCCGGCAATCTGTCCGGCATCGGCGGCGTGGCGCGGCCGGGGATCGTCCACCGCATCGACAAGGACACCTCCGGGCTCCTCGTCGCGGCCAAGACCGACCGCGCGCACGAAGGACTAGCGAAGCAGTTCCAGGCGCACAGCATCGACCGCCGATACAACGCGATCGTCGCGGGGCTAGCGAAGGGCGAAGGCACGGTGGACGCTAACCTGGCCCGGTCCGATGCGAACCGGAAAAAGATCGCGATTGTAAGCGAAGGCCGCGGCAAGCGCGCCGTCACGCATTGGCGACTCGAAAAGGCATTGCGCGACTCGAGCCTCGTCGAATGCCGGCTGGAAACCGGACGCACGCACCAGGTGCGCGTCCATATGGCCTCGATCGGTCATCCGCTGCTGGGCGACCCGGTTTACGGCCGCAGCCGCCCGGCGACGCGCGAGATATTGAAAAGATTGGGTTTCGAACGGCAGGCCCTGCATGCGGCACGGCTCGGCTTTCTGCACCCGATCGATAGACGGCCTTTAGCGTTCGACAGTCCGATGCCCGATGACATGCAGGAACTGTTAAGCGCATTGACGGTATAGGTTTGTTAAGCTTTCGCCGGCCTCGGCAGCCGAGGCGGCGGTTCGGCAGGGAGAAAGAGAAACATCATGGCCAACGGTAAAAACGTCCCCGCGACCATTCCGGCGCTGGGCGGCGAGGCCAGCCTCAACCGGTACCTCGCCGAGATCAGAAAATTCCCGATCCTGTCGCCCGAGCAGGAGTTCATGCTCGCCAAGCGCTATCAGGAGCATCAGGATCCCGAAGCGGCGGCGCAGCTCGTGACCAGCCATCTCCGCCTCGTCGCGAAGATCGCGATGGGCTATCGCGGCTACGGCCTGCCCGTTTCGGAGCTGATCTCCGAAGGCAATATCGGTCTGATGCAGGGCGTGAAGAAATTCGAGCCCGATCGCGGCTTCCGCCTCGCCACCTACGCGATGTGGTGGATCCGCGCCTCGATCCAGGAATTCATCCTGCGCTCGTGGAGCCTCGTGAAGATGGGCACCACGGCTGCGCAGAAGAAGCTGTTCTTCAACCTTCGCCGGATGAAGAACCGCATCGACGCGTTCGAGGATGGCGATCTGAAGCCCGAGGATGTTGCCAAGATCGCGACCGATCTGGGCGTCAGCGAAGAGGATGTCGTCAGCATGAATCGCCGCATGGCGATGGGCGGCGACACCTCGCTGAACGTCACTATGCGCGATGACAGCGAGAGCCAGTGGCAGGACATGCTGGCCGACACCGATCCGCTGCAGGACGAGCGCATCGCCGAGGACGAGGAAAAGCAGGTCCGCCACGAGCTGCTGGTCGAGGCGATGGACGATCTGAACGACCGCGAAAAGCACATCCTCACCGAGCGGCGGTTGGCGGAAGAGCCGAAGACGCTCGAGGAGCTGAGCCAGGTCTATGGCGTCAGCCGCGAGCGCGTCCGCCAGATCGAGGTGCGTGCGTTCGAGAAACTGCAGCGGGCAATGATGCGGCTGGCAGGCGAAAAGCGCCTGCTGCCCGCAATGGCCTGACGATCAGCCCTTCTTCTTGCCCTTGTCGCGGTTCGCGTAGAGCAGCGCCGCGACAAGGGCGGCAGAACCAATCCCGACGCCCACGCCCGCCGCGATCCACGCGGTCTTGTTCTCCGGCCCGGCCTTTTCCTCGCCGCGCTTGGCGTCCTGGGCGGTCTTCACGATCTCGTTCACTTCCGTCTCCGTCGAAGCGCGCGCCGCTTCGTCGGACGCGCGTTTCGGCTTCGACGTTGCAGGGGCGATACGAGTTTCGTCAAGACTGGCCACGGATAATCTCCTCGCGTCGCACTCCAACGATCCGCGTGGGATGACGTTTCCCCGGACTATAGCAGGATCACTTCGTTCTGGTCAGAGCCGCCGGCTTGTGCGCCGCCTCGCCGCCCGACTTCTCCGAACGGACGAGAAATTCGGGATTGTCCTTCGACGCGGCGACCTTGTGACCCTTGATCCGCGTTTCGGAGGTCAGCTTTTTCACGACCTGGCCGACAGCCTCGCCGCCGTGCGACTTCCACTTGACCTTGTCGCCGGGTTTCAAATCCTTGGCCATGCGAGGCTCCGCTGTTGCGCGGAGCCTCAACAGACGACCTCCTTGGGCGTTCCCTAGACTACGCCGTAGGCCAGCATCGCATCGGCGACTTTCTTGAAGCCGGCAATGTTGGCGCCGCGCACATAATCGACATAGCCACCGCCCTGATCACCATATTGGACGCACGAGGCGTGGATGCCTTCCATGATGTCCAGCAGGAGCTGCTGCAGCTCGCTTTCCTTCCATGAGCGACGCTCGGAATTCTGGCTCATCTCCAGGCCCGAAACCGCCACGCCGCCCGCGTTCGACGCCTTGCCCGGCGCGTAGAGGATCTTCGCGTCTTTAAAAACGTGCACGCCTTCCAGATTGGTCGGCATGTTCGCGCCCTCGGCGACGGCGATGCAGCCGTTCTTGACGAGTTCGCGCGCGTCGTCGCCCAGCAGTTCGTTCTGCGTCGCACAGGGCAGCGCTACGTCGCACTTCACGCCCCAGGGCGTCTTACCGGCGTGGAAAGTCGCGCCCTTATACTCGGCGACATAGTCCTCGATCCGGCCGCGGCGGTGCGTCTTGTGGGTCTTCACCCAGTTGATCTTTTCCTGATCGATGCCGTCCGGATCGTGGATGAAGCCGCCGGAATCGGAGAGGGTCAGCACCTTGCCGCCGAGCTGCACGATCTTTTCCGCCGCATGCGTCGCAACGTTGCCCGAGCCGGAGATGACGGCTGTCTTGCCTTTCAGGTCCTGCCCCTTGGTTTTCAGCATGTTGGAGAGGAAATAGACCGCGCCATAGCCGGTCGCTTCGGGACGGATCAGCGAGCCGCCATATTCCAGTCCCTTGCCGGTCAGCACGCCGGTGAACTGGTTGGTGATCCGCTTGTATTGGCCGAACATGAAGCCGATCTCGCGGCCGCCGACGCCGATGTCGCCCGCCGGCACGTCCACGTCCGCGCCGACATGGCGGTAGAGTTCGGTCATGAAGCTCTGGCAGAAGCGCATGATCTCGCGGATCGACTTGCCCTTCGGATTGAAGTTGGCGCCGCCCTTGCCGCCGCCCATCGGCAGGCCGGTCAGAGCGTTTTTGAACGTCTGCTCGAAGGCGAGGAATTTCAGCACGCTTTCCGTCACCGACGGATGGAAGCGGATGCCGCCCTTATAGGGACCGATCGCGTTGTTGTTCTGCACGCGCCAGCCGCGGTTGACGCGGATGTTGCCGGCATCGTCTTCCCAGCACACGCGGAACGAGATGATCCGGTCGGGCTCGGCGATGCGGCGCAGAATCTGCTGGGAGTGGTATTCCTCCTTGTCCTCGATGAAGTCGAAAATGTCCTCGGCGACTTCCTGGACGGCCTGCACGAACTCGGGCTGGCCCGGATTGCGCTTCTTCACGCCCTCGATGAACGTCGGAAGGTCGACGTGATCGGAAACTGCCATTCTGTGCCCCCTCTTGGTGCGGATCGGTGATTGTTCTGACCCGTCCGGCCTTCTGTGATTCGAGGCCGTTACGATCCAGAGTTAGCACAGTTCAGCGCGCGGCAAAGACCGCCTGCAGCCTTTTGAGTTGCTCGCCCAGAACCTGATCCACCGGTGGCGCGATCTTGTCGGCTCCGACCCGGATATATCCGCCCACGACATAGGTCTGCGTGACCTCGGTGCCGCCGGCAACCGGCTTCAATGCCCAGGTGAGCACTGCACTCACACCCTCGGCCTGCAGCGGCCCGAACGCGCCGGCAATACGCAGCGCCTTGCCGGGCTGGGCATTGATGACGCGGCCATGCTCCACCGAACCGTGATCGGCCGGGATCGCTTCGCAGAAGCAGCCGCCGGCGCGGAGCGTCAGGCTGAGATTGTCGGAGCTGCCCGAGTAGCTGTGCGCCTTGTTCCACCACTTCGCCGGCTGGCCGAGCATCGCATAGACCTGCTCCGGCGTCGCGTTGACTACGGCGGTGTTGGCGATCTCGAAGCCGGCAGGCGACACCGACTTCACCTCGGCGGCGGCCGGAGCCGCGGCGCACGCCAGCAGCACGAACAGATATCGCATAGCCCCTCCTAGCGAGAGGTCTTCAATACCTCTTCGATCGCCGCGGTAACAGCGTCCATGTCGGCCATGCCGTCGACGCGGCTGACAATGCCGCGCGCCTCGTAGAGCGGCAGGATCGGCGCGGTCTTGGCGCGGTATTCGGCCATGCGGGTGCGCACCGTCTCGGCGTTATCGTCAGGGCGGCGCTTGAACTCATGGGCACCGCAGACGTCGCAGGTGTTCTCGACCTTGGGCAGTTTGAATTTGTCGTGATAGCCCGCGCCGCACTTGGCGCAGGTGAAGCGGCCGGTGATGCGCTCGACCAGCGCGTCCTCGTCCACGTCCAGCTCTATGACATGATCGAGCTTGCGTCCGCGGCTGGCGAGAATCCCGTCGAGCGACTCGGCCTGCGCAGCGGTGCGCGGATAGCCGTCGAAGATCGCGCCCTGCTCCGGCCCCATCCGGTCGAGCGCCTCGCCGATCAGGTCGGAGACGATCTCGTCCGAAACCAGCTCACCCGCATCCATCACTGCCGCGACCCGCGCGCCGAGCGCCGTGCCGGACGTCCGCGCCGCCCGCAGCATGTCGCCGGTGGAGAGCTGGACCATGCCGCGATCGGCGACAAGCCGCTCGGCCTGGGTTCCCTTGCCCGCGCCCGGCGGACCCAGCAGGATGATGTTCATGGGGATCCCCCTTATCGACCCGAACTAGCGGGCGCGACCCTTCAGTTTCGCCTTCTTGATGAGATCGCCGTACTGATGGGCGAGCAGATGGCTCTGGATCTGCGTCACCGTGTCCATCGTCACGTTGACGACGATCAGCAGGCTGGTGCCGCCCAGATAGAAGGGGATGCCCGCGGCCGAGACCAGATATTCCGGCAGCAGGCAGATCACCGTCAGATAGGCCGCGCCGATCACGGTGATGCGTGTCAGCACGAAATCCAGATAGTCGGCGGTGTTCTTGCCCGGACGGATGCCGGGGATGAAGCCGCCATAGCGCTTCAGATTGTCCGCCGTTTCCTCCGGATTGAAGACGACCGCGGTGTAGAAGAAGCTGAAGAAGATGATACCCGCACCATACAGCGCCATGTAGATCGGCGACCCGTGCTGCAGATACTGGTTGAGGGTGATCAGGAAATCGCCCCACCAGCCCTGCCCCGCCGTCGCCTGCTGGCCGGCGAACTGGCTGATCGTCAGCGGCATCAGCAGCAGCGACGAGGCGAAGATCGGCGGGATCACGCCCGACGTGTTGATCTTCAGCGGCAAGTGGCTGCGATCCGCCTGCATCATGCCGCGCTGGGTCTGGCGCTTCGGATACTGGATCAGCACCCGGCGCTGCGCGCGCTCCATGAAGCAGATGAACGCGATCAGGCCCAGCGCCGCGACGATGATCGTCAGGATCAGCGGCACCGACAGGCTGCCGGTGCGGCCGCCTTCGAACAGGTTGACGAGCGTTGTCGGCAATTGCGCGACGATGCCGGCCATGATGATCAGCGACACGCCGTTGCCGACGCCCCGCGTGGTGATCTGCTCGCCCAGCCACATCAGGAACATCGTGCCGCCGATCAACGAGATCGTGCCGGTGATGAAGAACAGCGCGCTGGGATCGAACACCAGGTTCTGCGCGACCGCGCCGCGCAGGACGAAAAAGCCCTGGATCGCGGTCAGGAACACCGTGCCGTAGCGGGTGTACTGGTTCAGCCGCTTGCGGCCGCTCTCGCCTTCCTTCTTGATCGCCGCGAGCTGCGGGCTGAGCGTGGTTGCAAGCTGCACCACGATCGACGCCGTGATGTAAGGCATCACGCCCAGGGCGATGATCGACAGGCGCTGCAGCGAGCCGCCCGAGAAGGTGTTGAAGAAGTCGAGCACGCCGCCGCGGGTGCGGTTGACCAGCGCTTCGAGCCGGGTCGGGTCGATGCCCGGCAGCGGCACGAAGCTCAGCAGCCGGAAAACGATCAGCACGCCGATCGTGAACCACAGCCGATTCTTGAGCTCGGTCGCTTGTCCGAACTTGGACAGGTTGATGTTGGTGGCCAGTGCGTCGGCTCGTGATGCCATGAGTGTTCGTCAGTCCTGAGAAGCCACAAGCGGCGGCGAGCCCGAAAGCCCCCCGCCGCCATATAGTGTCGCTCGCGCGCTTGTCTAAGCCCGCGTTGCAAGGCGGCTGGCGATCAGGCCTTGGCCGCCTTTTTCGCGTCGCGCACGCTGTTCTTTTTCGCGGCCGCCTTTTCGGAGGCGGGAACCACGGTCAGCACCTCGACCGAACCGCCGGCCTTCTCGACCGCCTCGCGCGCGCCCTTCGACACGCCGGCGACGGAGAAGTTCAGCTTGGCCGAGAAATCGCCCTTGCCGAGCAGACGGACGCCGTCCTTGCCGCCGCGCGCGACGCCAGCCGCCTTCAGCGCCGCATGGTCGATCGTACCCTTCGCGTCGAGCTTGCCGGCATCGACCAGCTTCTGGATCGCGCCCAAATTCACCTCGGCATAATCCTTGGCGAAGATGTTGTTGAAGCCGCGCTTCGGCAGCCGCATGTGGAGCGGCATCTGACCGCCCTCGAAGCCGGCGATGGACACGCCCTCGCGGCTTTTTTGGCCCTTCTGGCCACGGCCGGCAGTCTTGCCCTTGCCCGAGCCGATGCCCCGGCCGACGCGGATCTTGCCCTTGCGCGCGCCTTCGTTGTCGCGGATTTCGTTCAGTTTCATTGCACTCGGTTTCCCTGTGTTCGCGCAGATTGATGGAAGCGGCGGCCCTTAGCGGGGGTTGACGGGTTTGTCACGCGGGAAAGGCACGAAGAGCTGGAAGAGGTGCGGAAGTTTACGCAAGGGCGACACGTGACGCGGTGCGAAAACGAGCCGAAGTTGAGGAAATTGTCGTGATGCATTCGCTCGGCAGGCGATGCGAAGCCCTCAAACTTCACTAAACTCGCGCATGTCGCATAAGAAGCGTCAGCTCATGCGGGATCGGGCGTATCGACGATTGGAAAGAGCCGGCGCGTAGCCTGGCAATCCGGTGGCGTGTAGGACAGCCTTTTCTCTGGAAGCATCTCAAATAACGCGTATTGACAACGTACATACAAAGCACGATCTTTCCGGCATGCACAAGTCTCATGCCCTTGCCGATCGCGCCACGTCAAAGCCGACAAGGGGAACGATCAACCTGCGCGTCGAAGCGCAGACGCGGCGCTTGATCGACGAGGCCGCAGCCGTGCTCGGCAAGACACGCACTGAGTTCATGGTCGACAGTGCCCGCGCGCTCGCGATCGACGTGTTGCTCGACCAGCGACTCTTCACGCTGGATGCAGAGCGGTACGACAGCTTCGTCGCGGCGCTCGACAACCCGTTAGCTCCCGGCCCAAAATTGCGGGCGCTGCTGAAGCGCAAGCCGGCCTGGGAGGCTTGAGCGACCTGCATGGCGCTGTCCGCCCCGGCTCCAATTCTGCCGAGCCACGACCTTCAAGCCTTCGACTGCGGTGAGCCGGCGCTCAACGACTGGCTAAAGCAGCGCGCGCTCAAGAACGAGAGCCGTTTCTCCCGCACTTATGTGGTCTGCGACGGCAACCGCGTGGTCGCCTATTTCTGCGTCGCAGCCGGCGCAGTCGAACGCTCTGCTGCGCCCGGCAAGCTCCGGCGCAATGCGCCGAACTCCGTTCCGGTCTCGATCATTGGCCGCCTAGCCGTGGACCGGGACTATACCGGTCGCGGCCTCGGCGCCGACGTCCTTGCGGACGCCCTGCGCCGCATCGCCCTCGCCTCACAAAGCATCGGCATCGGCACGGTGATGGTGCAGGCCAAGGACGAACAAGCGAAACGCTTCTACCTCGCCTGCGCCGAGTTTCAGGAATTCCCGCAAGACAGCCGCACGCTGTTCCTGCCGATCGAGACCGTGGCGGCGGCGTTAAGCTAGCGAGCTCATATTCGATCAGAGTCGCTGCCGCCGGAGATGAGCGGCTAACTAATCCTCGACCAGACCTCGGGGCACCCCAGTCGGGACAGCTCATCCTTCGCCAGCGAGCGCAATTGCGGATTAGACGAAAGCTGTTGCCGCACTTTTGTTAGGTACTCTGCTCGCTCAGCCTCTAGCCTGCGAAAAACCTGTTGCACCTGGGCATCCAACTCGATCTCGCCGGTCGTCATGGCAGCAAACTGAGGAACAACTATCACGGACTCCTGCACGTAGTTCGCGGCTACCCCAAGCCCTTCCTGGCGGGATCTAAATGCCTCCTCCAGTTCACGGAAGTTTCGTTCGTACGCGTCGCGCTTTTCTTGAGATCCGCCGATATACTCTTCGATCTCCATCGTCCGAGTTGCTGCTTCTATCGCAGAGTCGATTACATGTCTCTCAATCGCGAACGACTTTTCAGCAGAAGTCATTGCAGCTTGCAACTTACGTTGGCGTGCAGATCCGTCGTTGACCTCTGTGAGCGCTTTGTTGAGCCCTGACATAGTCTCATTCAACCGCGTGAAGCCACTCCGCCGCTCGTGCGCGGGAATCTGCCTTTTCCCACGGTTAAGTGCTTCGCCAACCTTCCTCACTGCCTCGTCGGGCTGGGCAAAAACAACCTTCGCAGGTATCCGCAGAACACTGTAGCCTAGCCCCTCCAGATGCTCATCCCTCGCACGATCTCGTGCCTGATCCATTTTAGAAGAATGATAGGCTGCTCCATCGATTTCGATGATCAACCAGTCGTTTGCGAGAAAGTCGATGCGGTAACCGCCATCCTTGACCTGCATGTCGAGCTTCAGGCGGTCATTGCGCAAGGAGCCTTGGCGCGGTCGTAGCTCATATTCCCTCACCATCGCGGCAAGGAATGCGACTTCGGCGGGCGACTCGCACTGTGTTTTGACGCGGTCGAACCAATCATCGTCGTCCGGCGTGGCGCCTATCTGTCGGAACTGCGGCGAGGCGCTGGGCGGTTTACTTCCCGGCAGAAAATGCCAAAGCACGAAGGCAGCGACGGCTACGCAAAGAAAGAGCAACACAGGCTAGTTAGTCCCTCCGGTGAGATGAACTGGTGTTCGCATCATCTGAGGTTGCCAGCAACCATCTTGAAACTTGCGCGCCGCCGCCTCGCTCACACGCAAAAAGAGCCCGGAGCGGCGGGGCCGTCCGGGCTTTTTCGTTTGCTTCCCACACAAGGTAGGAGAAGCTGGATCCCGGATCAAGTCCGGGATGACGATCGTCGATCAGTCGACGATCGCCACCATATGCGGCAGCTTGCGGATCATGCCGCGGACCTCGGGGGTGTCCTCGAGCTCGCTGACCTTGTGCATCTTGTTGAGGCCCAGGCCGATCAGCGTCGCGCGCTGATCCTTGGTGCGGCGGATCGGCGAGCCGATCTGCTTGATCTTGATCTTCGCCACGATCTTACTCCGTCACCATCGCCGCGTCCGCCTCGGCGGTCTGCGAACCGCCGCGGCCGAGCAGGTCGGCGATCTTCTTGCCCCGGCGCTGCGCGACCGACTTGGGCGAGGTCTGCTCGCCCAGCGCTTCGAACGTCGCCCGGATCATGTTGTAGGGGTTGGAGGTGCCGACCGACTTGGTCACCACGTCGGCAACGCCCAGGCTCTCGAAGATGGCGCGCATCGGACCGCCGGCGATGATGCCGGTGCCCTGCGGCGCCGAACGGAGCGTCACCCGGCCTGCGCCGAAATGCCCGTTGCCGTCATGATGCAGCGTCCGGCCCTCGCGGAGCGGCACGCGGATCATCTTCTTCTTGGCCGAAGCCGTCGCCTTCGAAATGGCTTCCGGCACTTCGCGAGCCTTGCCATGGCCGAAGCCGACCCGGCCTTTGCCGTCGCCGACCACGACCAGCGCCGCAAAGCCGAAGCGCTTGCCGCCCTTCACGGTCTTCGAGACGCGGTTGATGTGGACGAGCTTTTCGATCAGCTCCTCGCCGCCCTCTTCCGCGCCGCCGCGACGATCGTCGCGACGCCCGCGGTTGCCGTCACGGCCGCCGCGGCCGCGATTGTCGCCGCCGCCACGTCCGCGGCCGCCACGGCCGCGGCGCTCGCCGCCTTCGGGAGCAGGAGCGGCTTCGGGCGCGCCGGCCTGGATTTCGGTTTCTTCAGCCATTTAGAACTCCAATCCGCCTTCGCGGGCGGCATCAGCGAGCGCCTTGACGCGCCCGTGGAACAGGAAGCCGCCGCGATCGAACACGACGGACTTGACGCCCGCGGCCGTCGCCTTCTCGGCGATGCGCTTGCCGACCGAAGCCGCAGCCTCGGACGTCGCGCCGGTCTTGCCCTTGCCATCCTTGTCGAGCGTCGAGGCGGCGGCGAGCGTGCGCCCCGCCTCGTCGTCGATGACCTGCGCATAGATGTGCCGGCCCGAACGGTGGATCGACAGGCGCGGACGCGCACCGGCGCGGGCACGGAGCGCCGTGCGGACGCGCTGGCGGCGCTTTGCGAACAGAGAGAGCTTCGCCATTACTTCTTCTTCCCTTCCTTGCGGAAGATATACTCGCCGCGATATTTGATGCCCTTGCCCTTGTACGGCTCGGGCTTGCGCCAGCGGCGGATCTCGGCGGCGACCTGCCCGACCTTCTGCTTGTCGATGCCGGTGATGTTCACCGTGGTCTGGTCCGGCGTCGCGATCGTGATGCCTTCCGGCACCGCGTAGTTCACGTCGTGGCTGTAGCCGAGCTGCAGCTTCAGGGTCTTGCCCTGGGCGTTCGCGCGGTAGCCGACGCCGGTGATCTCGAGAGTCTTGGTGAAGCCCTCGGTCACGCCGGTGATCAGGTTCTGCACGAGCGTGCGCTGCATGCCCCAGAAGGCGCGCGCCTGCTTGGTGTCGTTGGCCGGCTGGACCGAGATCGCGCCGTCCTGAACCTCATAGGCGATCTGGTCGGCGAGCGGCATGGTCAGTGTGCCCTTCGGCCCTTTGACCGAAAGCTGGCCTCCGTCGATGGTCGCAGTGACGCCCGAAGGAATCGCGACCGGCTTCTTTCCGATGCGGCTCATGATCAGAAGACCTCCGCGAGAACCTCGCCGCCCGCATTCTGGTCGCGCGCTTCCGCGTCGGACAGAACGCCCTTGGGCGTCGAGACGATGGTGATGCCAAGGCCGTTGCGCACGCGCGGCAGGTCCTTGGAACCCGAATAGACGCGGCGGCCCGGCTTCGAGATGCGAGCGATGTGCTTGATGGCCGGCTGGCCCTCGAAATACTTCAGCTCGATGCGCAGGCCCGCATGGCCGGCGAGTTCTTCCTCGCGATAGCCGCGGATATAGCCTTCGCGCTGAAGGACATCGAGCACGCGCGCGCGCAGCTTGGACGCCGGCGTCATGATGCTGTCCTTACGCGCCTGCTGGCCGTTGCGGATGCGGGTGAGCAGATCGCCCAGGGGATCGGTCATTGCCATAGGTTAAATCCTCACCAGCTCGACTTGGTCACGCCGGGGATCAGGCCCTTGTTGGCCAGATCGCGCAGCATCACGCGAGCGAGACGGAATTTGCGATAGTAAGCGCGCGGACGGCCGGTGATCTCGCAACGGTTGCGGATCCGGGTCGGGTTCGCATTGCGCGGCAGTTCGGCCATCTTGAGGCGTGCGATCAGACGCTCGGTCTCGTCGCGCGACTCGTCGTTCGCGATCGCCTTCAGCTTCGCGTACTTCGGTGCGTACTGCTTGACGAGCTTCTTGCGACGCTCGTTCTTGTTCACGGAACTCAGTTTCGCCATGACTTAAGTTCTCCAGGCCCTCAGGCCGCCTGCTTCTGGTCGTCCGCGTCTTCACGCGGGAACGGGAAACCGAACAGACGGAGCAGCTCGCGCGCTTCCTCGTCGGTCTTCGCGGTGGTGGTGACGATCACGTCCATGCCCCGCACCTTTTCGATGCGGTCATAGTTGATCTCCGGGAACACGATCTGTTCCTTGAGACCCATCGCATAGTTGCCGCGCCCGTCGAACGACTTGGCGTTCAGGCCGCGAAAGTCGCGGACGCGCGGCAGCGCGATGGTGATCAGACGATCGAGGAACTCGTACATGCGTTCGCGGCGCAGGGTGACCTTGCAACCGATCGGCATGCCCTCACGCAGCTTGAACTGCGCGATCGACTTCTTCGCCTTGGTGATGACAGGCTTCTGGCCGGCGATCGCTTCCATTTCGGAGGCGGCCGCTTCGACCTTCTTCTTGTCCTGCGTCGCTTCGCCCACGCCCATGTTGAGCACGATCTTCTCGATCTTGGGCACTTCCATGCGGTTGGCGTAGCCGAACTTCTCCGTCATCGCCTTGGCGACGCGGTCTTCGTACAGCTTCTTCATCCGCGGGGTGTAGGTGTCAGCCATTGATGACCTCCCCGGATTTGACGGCCACGCGGACCTTCTTGCCGTCGCGCTGCTCGAAGCGGACGCGGGTGGCCTTGCCCGACTTCGGGTCGGCCAGCGCAACCTTCGACACATGCATCGGCGCTTCGGTGCGCTCCAGGCCACCCTGCGGGTTGGTCTGGCTCGGCTTCTTGTGGCGCGTGGCGATATTGACGCCCGAAACGACGACCTTGCCGTCCTTCGGGAGCGAACGGGTGACTTCGCCGGTCTTGCCCTTGTCCTTGCCGGACAGGACGACGACCGTGTCGCCCTTTTTGATCTTGGCGGCAGCCATGATTACAAAACCTCCGGCGCCAGGCTGATGATCTTCATGTGCCCCTTGGCGCGCAGCTCGCGCACGACGGGGCCGAAGATACGGGTGCCGATCGGCTCTTCGTTCTTGTTGACCAGCACCGCGGCGTTGCCGTCGAAGCGGATGGTCGAGCCGTCCGGACGATGAATGTCCTTGGCGGTGCGGACGATGACGGCGCGGTGCACGTCACCCTTCTTCACCTTGCCGCGCGGCGCCGCTTCCTTGATCGACACAACGATGATGTCGCCCACGGAGGCGGTGCGACGCTTGGAGCCGCCGAGCACCTTGATGCACTGGACGCGCTTCGCGCCCGAGTTGTCGGCGACGTCCAGGTTGGACTGCATCTGAATCATTGCAGAACTCCCTTAGCCTTCGGCCGACGCACGCTCAGGCGTGGTACGGGCTGCGACGCGATCCACCACGCGCCAGGTCTTGAGCTTCGAAATCGGCGCGGTCTCTTCGATCCGCACGATCTCGCCCTCATGGAACTCGTTGCCCTCGTCATGGGCATGATACTTCTTCGACCGGCGAATGATCTTGCCGTAGAGCGGGTGCTTCACCTTGCGCTCCACACGGACGACCACCGTTTTGTCGGTCTTGTCGGAGACGATCGTCCCCGTCAGCACGCGCTTCGGCATGTTTCCGTTTCCTTACTTCGCAGCCGAGCGCGAACGCTCGGACTGGATCGTCTTGATGCGCGCGATGGTGCGGCGCACTTCGCGGACCCGCGACGGCTTTTCGAGCTGGCTGGTCGCCGCCTGGAAGCGGAGGTTGAACGCCTCGCGCTTCAGATTGCCAAGCTGCTCGGATAGCTGATCGTCGGTCAGCGGCTTCAGTTCGCTCTGCTTCACTTACCGGCTCCCAGGTGCGAGGTGTCGCCCAGGCGGGCCACAACCTTGGTCTTGATCGGCAGCTTCATCGCCGCGCGGCTGAACGCCACCGCCGCGATGTCGCCCGGGACGCCGTCGAGCTCGAACAGGATCCGGCCCGGCTTGACGCGAGCGACCCAGAATTCCGGCGCGCCCTTGCCCGAGCCCATGCGGACTTCGGCCGGCTTCGACGACACGGGGACGTCGGGGAACACGCGGATCCAGAGACGGCCCTGGCGCTTGATGTGACGCGTGATCGCGCGGCGAGCCGCTTCGATCTGGCGGGCGGTGATGCGCTCCGGCTCCATCGCCTTCAGGCCATAGGACCCGAAGTTGAGCTGGGTGCCGCCCGGCGCGTCGCCGGAAATGCGACCCTTGAAAGCCTTGCGGAACTTGGTGCGTTTCGGTTGCAGCATGTTCTCTTATCCTTAGCGGCGGTCTTCGCGCGCCGGACGCACGCCGGAAGTCTGCGCTTCCATCATCAGGCGGTCGGTCGCCGTCGGATCATGGCCAAGGATTTCGCCCTTGAAGATCCAGACCTTGACGCCGCACACGCCATAAGCGGTGTGGGCCTCGGCCTCGGCATAATCGACGTTCGCGCGCAGCGTGTGCAGCGGCACGCGGCCTTCACGATACCATTCGGTCCGCGCGATCTCGGCGCCGCCAAGACGGCCCGAGCAGGTGATGCGGATGCCTTCCGCGCCCAGGCGCAGCGCCGACTGCACCGCGCGCTTCATCGCGCGGCGGAAGGCGATACGACGCTCGAGCTGATCGGCGACCGACTGGGCCACCAGCTTCGAGTCGATCTCGGGCTTGCGGATCTCGACGATGTTCAGCGACACGTCCGAGGCGGTCATCTCGTTCAGCTTCTTGCGAAGCTTTTCGATGTCCGCACCCTTCTTGCCGATGATCACACCGGGGCGCGCCGCGTAGATCGAGATACGGCACAGCTTGGCCGGACGCTCGATCACCACCTTGGAGATCGCCGCCTGCGGCAGCGTCTTCATAATGTGCTTGCGGATTTGCAGGTCCTCGAGAAGCAGGCGACCATAGTCGCTGCCTTCCGCGAACCAGCGGCTGTCCCAGGTCCGGTTGATCTGGAGACGGAGGCCGATCGGATTGCTCTTCTGACCCATTATGCTTCTTCCTGCTCGCGCACGACGATCCGCAGCCGCGAAAACGGCTTCACGATCCGGGCCGAACGGCCGCGGGCGCGGGTGGCGAACCGCTTCATGGAGATCGACTTGCCGACGCTGGCCTCTTTCACGACCAGCGCGTCGACATCCAGATTGTGATTGTTCTCGGCGTTCGCAATCGCGCTCGCCAGAACCTTGCGGACATCGACCGCCATCGCCTTGGGCGAGAACTGGAGGATGCTCATCGCTTCCCCGGCCTTCTTGCCGCGGATGAGGCCGGCGACCAGGTTCAGCTTCTGGGCCGAGCCGCGGATCTGCGTGCCGACCGACAAGGCTTCCTTGTCGTCCACCTTGCGGGGGGATTTCGCCTTCGACATCAGCGCTTGCCCTTCTTGTCGGCGGCATGGCCCGGGAAGAAGCGCGTCGGCGCGAACTCGCCGAGCTTCATGCCCACCATGTCTTCGTTGACAGAGACCGGCACGAACTTGCGGCCGTTATAGACGTTGAACGTCAGCCCAACGAACTGCGGCAGGATCGTCGAACGGCGCGACCAGGTCTTGATCGGCGCACGGCCACCGGATTCCTGCGCCGTTTCGGCCTTCTTCAGAAGGCTGAGCTCGACGAACGGACCTTTCCAGACGGAACGGGCCATCTCTTAACCCTTCTTCTTCGCGTGACGCGACCGGATGATCATCTTGTCGGTCGACTTATTGTGACGAGTGCGCGCACCCTTGGTCGGCTTGCCCCACGGAGTGACCGGATGACGGCCGCCCGAGGTCCGGCCTTCACCACCGCCATGCGGGTGGTCGACCGGGTTCTTGGCGACGCCGCGAGTCAGCGGGCGCTTGCCCAGCCAGCGGTTGCGGCCGGCCTTGGCAAGATACTGGTTGGCGTTGTCGGGGTTCGACACCGCACCCACCGTCGCCATGCAGGCGCCGTGGATGTAGCGCTGCTCGCCCGAGTTCAGGCGAACGATCACCATCCCGCGGTCACGGCCCACGACCTGCACATAGGTGCCCGCCGAACGCGCGATCTGACCACCCTTGCCGGGCTTCATCTCGACGTTGTGGACGATGGTGCCGACCGGAACCTGGCCGATTTCCATCGCATTGCCCGGCTTCACGTCGGTCTTCTTGCCGGCCACGACCACGTCGCCAGCGCCAAGGCGCTGCGGCGCGAGGATGTAGGCGAGCTCGCCGTCCTCATACTTGACCAGCGCGATGAACGCGGTGCGGTTGGGATCGTACTCGATCCGCTCGACCGTTGCCGGGGCATCCCACTTGCGGCGCTTGAAATCGATATAACGATAGCGCTGCTTGTGGCCGCCGGCGATGCCGCGCGACGTGACATGGCCCTTGTTGTTGCGGCCGCCGGTCTTGCGCTTGCCTTCGGTCAGCGCCTTGACGGGCTTGCCCTTCCACAGCGAAGACTTGTCGACGAGAATAAGGCCGCGGCGGGCCGGGCTCGTCGGGTTGTAATGCTTGAGTGCCATTAGCCCTGGATCCCCGTCGTCACGTCGATCGAGTCGCCGTCTTTCAGCGTCACGATCGCCTTCTTCACGTCCGAGCGCGTGTAGGGCTTGCCCTTCCAGCGCTTGGTCTTGCCCTTCTGGTTGATCGTGTTCACGCCGGTCACCGTCACGTTGAACAGTGCCTCGACGGCCGCCTTGATCTGCGGCTTGGTCGCGCTGTCGGCGACCTTGAACACGACCGCATTATGCTCGCTGAGCAGTGTCGATTTTTCGGTGATGTGCGGCGCGACGACCACGTCGTAATGACGGGTGTCGATCGCGGCCGCGGCCTGCTTCTTAGCCATTGAACCGGGCCTCCAGCTTTTCGACAGCGGCCCGGGTGAGCACCAGCGTGTCGTGCTTCAGGATATCATAGACGTTGGCGCCGATCGCCGGGAGCAAGTTGATCTCGCGGAGATTGTTCGCGGCGAGCGCGAAGCTCGTCTCGACCGTGTCGCCGTCGATCACCAGCGCCGTCTTGCCGAAGCCCAGAGCCGCGAGGTTGCCCTGCAGCGCCTTGGTCTTGGCGTCCTTCAGCTCCAGCGTTTCCATGACGATCAGCTTGCCGTCCTTGGCCTTCGACGACAGCGCCATCTTCAGGCCGAGCGCGCGGATCTTCTTGTTCAGCGACGGATTGAAGTCGCGAACGCGGGCGCCGTGCGCCTTACCGCCGCCGATGAACACCGGCGCGCGGCGATCGCCGTGACGGGCGGTGCCGCCGCCCTTCTGGCGGCCGAACTTCTTGCCGGTGCGGGCCACATCGGCGCGCTCGCGGGTGCCGCGGGCCGTGCCGCGGCGCTTCTCGAGCTGCCAGGTGACGACGCGGTGCAGGATGTCGGCGCGCGGCTCGAGACCGAAAATCTCGTCCTTGAGCTCGATCTCGCCCTTGCCCTTGGCGTCGAGGGTTTGAACCTTGACCTTCACGTTCAGCCCTCCTGGCCGGTGTTGTTGTCGTCGGCCGCGGCACCGCTCGCGCCCGCGTCGACAGAGCCAGCGCCGTGCTCGTCGGCAGCGGCAACGCCGGCGGCGACTTCGTCGGCGCCCGGCAGCGGCGGCAGCTCGTGCACGGCGGCCGGATCGACCTCGGGCACAGCCGGCTCTTCGTTGTGCTCGGGCGAGCGCAGGCCGGCCGGATACGGCGCGTCCTGGTGGCGCGCGACCTTCACGGCGTCCTTGATCGTCAGCCAGGCGCCCTTGTGGCCCGGCACCGACCCCTTGACGAAGATCAGGCCGCGCGCGGCGTCGGTGAAGACGACTTCGAGATTCTGCTGGGTGCGCTGACGGTCGCCCATATGGCCGGCCATCTTCTTGTTCTTGAATACGCGGCCCGGATCCTGGCGGTTGCCGGTCGAACCGAGCGAGCGGTGCGAAACCGAGACGCCGTGGGTGGCGCGCAGACCGCCGAAGCCCCAACGCTTCATGCCGCCCGCAAAGCCCTTGCCCTGGGTGTGGCCCGAAACGTCGACGAGCTGGCCGGCGACGAAGTGATCGGCCGAAATCTCTGCGCCGACATCGAGGAGCGCGTCCTCGGCGACACGGAATTCGGCGACGCGTGCCTTGGGCTCGACTTCGGCCTTGCCGAATGCGCCACGCTGCGGCTTGGCGACGTTCTTCGCCTTCGCCGTGCCGGCGCCGAGCTGCACCGCGACGTAACCGTCACGGTCCATTTCACGACGTCCGATAACCTGCAGATTGTCCAGTTGCAGGACCGTCACCGGAACGTGCCGGCCGTCTTCCTGAAACAGGCGGGTCATGCCCATTTTCTTCGCGATCACGCCAGTGCGCATGATCTGGTTCCTTCCAAACAGAGGCTCCGTCGCTCGTGCGAGCTCGGGAGCGTGCCAACGAAAAAGCCCCGGGGTTTCCCGAGGCCCAACCCAATGTTCGATACGCCCCCGCCCGGGCTGGATATCCGCATTGCTGCGAATGGCGGGGACGCAGGCCAGGTCGCTAACGAAAGCGCCCTGCGGTATCCCTTGCTATTCCGTCTTGCCGGAAGCCGGCCAAACAGTCGGCCATCAAGGCCGAATGACGGAGCGGTGAATCACCTTCTCCGTCGAGAAGCCGGGCCCTTACGCGAGTTTGATCTCGACATCAACACCCGCGGCGAGATCGAGCTTCATAAGAGCATCGACGGTCTGCGGGGTCGGCTGCACGATGTCGAGCATGCGCTTGTAGGTACGCACCTCGAACTGCTCGCGCGACTTCTTGTCGACGTGCGGGGACCGGTTGACGGTGAACTTTTCGATGCGCGTCGGGAGCGGAATGGGACCCCGGATCAGAGCGCCCGTACGTCGGGCGGTGTCGGCGATGTCTCCCGTCGCCTGATCGAGCACGCGATGATCGAACGCCTTGAGGCGAATCCGGATATTCTGGGTTTCCATGTCCACTACCGATGCGAAAGAGCCATGCCCGGTTCGACCGGGCTTACATTAATTGCAAAACCGCCCGGCCCCCTAGAGAGGGCCGGGCGGCGATGCAAGCGATAAAGCTTACTTGATGATGTTCGCGACGACGCCGGCGCCGACGGTGCGGCCGCCTTCACGGATCGCGAAGCGCAGACCCTGGTCCATCGCGATCGGCGCGATGAGCTTGATCGTGAGCTGCACGTTGTCGCCCGGCATCACCATCTCGGTGCCCTCGGGAAGCTGCACTTCGCCGGTGACGTCCGTGGTCCGGAAGTAGAACTGCGGACGATAGTTGGCGAAGAACGGCGTGTGACGGCCACCCTCGTCCTTCGAGAGGACATAGACTTCCGAGGTGAAGTCGGTGTGCGGGGTGATCGAGCCGGGCTTGGCCAGAACCTGGCCGCGCTCGACTTCCTCACGGCCGACGCCGCGGATCAGCGCGCCGATGTTGTCGCCCGCCTGGCCCTGGTCGAGCAGCTTGCGGAACATCTCGACGCCGGTGACGACGGTCTTGCGGGTGTCCTTGATGCCGACGATCTCGACTTCCTCGCCGACCTTGACCACGCCCTGCTCGACGCGACCGGTCACGACGGTGCCGCGGCCGGAGATCGAGAACACGTCCTCGATCGGCATCAGGAAGGGCTTGTCGAGCGGACGCTCCGGGGTCGGGATCCACTTGTCGACTTCGGCCATCAGCTTCAGGATCGCCTGCTTGCCGATTTCGTCATTGCTGTCCTCGAGCGCGGCGAGCGCCGAGCCGGCGATGATCGGAATATTGTCGCCGTCGAAGTCGCGCTTGGAAAGCTCCTCGCGGATTTCGAGCTCGACGAGCTCCAGCAGCTCGGGATCGTCGACCTGGTCGACCTTGTTCAGGAACACGACCATCGTCGGCACGCCGACCTGCTTGGCGAGCAGGATGTGCTCCTTGGTCTGCGGCATCGGGCCGTCGGCGGCCGACACGACCAGAATCGCGCCGTCCATCTGCGCGGCGCCGGTGATCATGTTCTTCACATAGTCGGCGTGGCCCGGGCAATCGACGTGCGCATAGTGGCGGTCGTTGGTCTCGTACTCGACGTGAGCGGTCGAGATCGTGATGCCGCGCTCGCGCTCTTCCGGCGCCTTGTCGATGTTGGCGTAATCGACGAACGTCGCGCCGCCCGTCTCGGCCAGAACCTTGGTGATCGCCGCGGTCAGCGACGTCTTGCCATGGTCGACGTGACCGATGGTGCCGATGTTAACGTGCGGCTTGTTCCGCTCGAATTTCGCTTTGGCCATTTTCTTCCTACCTTATGAGTCTGTTTCCCCGGCCGTCATGGGGCGCGCGAGAACGCGGCCCCATAGCGGCTGATTCAATCGAACGCCAGCCCTTCCACCTCGTCACCCCGGACTTGATCCGGGGTCCCGCTTGACACCGGGCCGACGGCGGAATGAATCCGCCGTCGTCGGTCCTCGGGGCGGGCCCGAGGCCGGCCGGCCTTTCGGCGAGGTTGAGCTAAGCCGGGCTTAGCTCCGCCCGCCTCAGGCCAGCTTCGCCTTCACTTCGTCGGCCACGTTCTGCGGCACTTCGTCATAGTGGCTGAACTGCATCGTGTACTGCGCGCGGCCCTGGGTGAAGGACCGGAGCTGGTTCACATAGCCGAACATGTTGGCGAGCGGGACCAGCGCCGAGACCGCCTGGGCATTGCCGCGCGTGTCGGTGCCCTGGATCTGGCCGCGGCGGCTGTTCAGGTCGCCGATGACGTCACCCAGATAGTCTTCCGGCGTCACCACTTCCACCTTCATGATCGGCTCGAGCAGTTTGATGCCGGCCTTGGCGGCCGTTTCACGCATCGCGCCGCGGGCGCAGATTTCGAAGGCCAGCGCCGACGAGTCGACGTCGTGGTACGCACCGTCGATCAGGTGCACTTCGAAGTCGATGATCGGGAAGCCGATCAGGTGACCGGTCTCCGCGGTCTCGCGGAAGCCCTTCTCCACCGACGGGATATATTCGCGCGGGATGTTGCCGCCCTTGATCTCGTCGAAGAACTGAAAGCCCGAACCGCGTTCGCCCGGCTTCACTTCCACCTTCACGCGGCCGAACTGGCCGGAGCCGCCCGACTGCTTCTTGTGGGTGTAGTCGATCGAGACCGGCTTCGCGAGATACTCGCGATAGGCGACCTGCGGCGCGCCGACATTGGCCTCGACCTTGAACTCGCGCTTCATGCGGTCGACCAGGATCTCGAGGTGGAGCTCGCCCATCCCCTTGATGATGGTCTGGCCCGATTCGTGATCGGTCGAGACGCGGAACGACGGGTCCTCGGCGGCCAGGCGGTTGAGGGCGAGGCCCATCTTCTCCTGGTCGGCCTTGGTCTTCGGTTCCACCGACAGCTCGATCACCGGCTCGGGGAATTCCATCCGCTCGAGAATGATCGGGGCGTTCGGCGCGCACAGCGTGTCGCCGGTCGTCGTTTCCTTCAGGCCCGCGATGGCGACGATGTCCCCGGCATAGGCCTCGTCGATGTCCTCACGGCTGTTGGCATGCATGAGGAGCATGCGGCCGATCTTTTCCTTCTTGTCCTTCACCGAGTTCAGGATGGTGCCCTTCTCGAGCTTGCCCGAGTAGATGCGCGCGAAGGTGAGCGAACCGACGAACGGATCGTTCATGATCTTGAACGCCAGCGCCGAGAACGGCGCGCTGTCGTCGGCCGGGCGCTCGTCCGGCGTCTCGCCGTCGAGCTTCACCCCCTGCACGTTCGGAATGTCGAGCGGCGACGGCAGATAGTCGACGACGCCGTCGAGCAGCGGCTGCACGCCCTTGTTCTTGAACGCCGAGCCGCACAGCACCGGCACGAACGAGAAGTTCAGCGTACCCTTGCGGATCAGCGCCTTCAGCGTCGCGACGTCGGGCTCCTTGCCCTCGAAGAACGCTTCCATCGCGGCGTCGTCCTGCTCGACCGCCATTTCGATCAGCTCGGCGCGCGCCATTTCGGCGGCGTCCTTCAGATCGTCCGGGATCGGCTGGTATTCGAACTTCGCGCCCAGCGACTCTTCGAGCCAGATGATCGCGCGGTTCTCGACCAGGTCGACGAGACCCTTAAAGCCGCCCTCGATGCCGATCGGCAAATAGAGCACGGCCGGACGGGCGCCGAGGCGGTCCTTGATCATCTCCACACAGCGCTCGAAGCTCGCGCCGGTGCGGTCGAGCTTGTTGACGAAGCACATGCGCGGCACGTTGTACTTCTCGGCCTGGCGCCACACGGTCTCGGACTGCGGCTCCACGCCGGCAACGCCGTCGAAGCACGCGACCGCGCCGTCGAGCACGCGCAGCGAACGCTCGACTTCGATGGTGAAGTCGACGTGGCCCGGCGTGTCGATGATGTTGATCCGGTGGTCGTTCCAGAAGCAGGTCGTCGCGGCCGACGTGATCGTGATGCCGCGCTCCTGCTCCTGCTCCATCCAGTCCATCGTGGCGGTGCCTTCATGCACTTCGCCGATCTTGTAGGACTTACCGGTGTAATAGAGGATGCGCTCGGTCGTCGTGGTCTTGCCGGCGTCGATGTGCGCCATGATGCCGATATTGCGATAGCGCTCGAGCGGATGGCTGCGGGCCATGATCTTTGATCCTTAGCGATGTGGGGAGCGGGCACGGGTGCCCGCTCCCCACGATATAAGTACGAAACTTACCAGCGGTAGTGGCTGAACGCGCGGTTCGCTTCCGCCATGCGGTGCGTGTCCTCGCGCTTCTTCACGGCGTTGCCGCGGTTCTGCGCGGCGTCCATCAACTCGCCCGACAGGCGCGCCGACATCGTCTTCTCGCTGCGCGCGCGCGCAGCCGAGATCAGCCAGCGGATGGCAAGCGCCTGAGCGCGCTCGGCGCGGACTTCGACCGGCACCTGATAGGTGGCGCCGCCGACGCGGCGGCTGCGAACCTCGATGCCTGGCTTGATGTTGTTGAGCGCGTCGTGGAACACGCCCAGCGGCTCGCGCTTGGCGCGCTGCTCGACGGTCTGCAGCGCCGAATAGACGATCGATTCGGCGACGGACTTCTTGCCGTCCAGCATCACCGAATTCATGAACTTGGAGAGAACCTGATCGCCGTAAACGGGATCAGGCAGGATTTCCCGCTTCTCGGGACGACGACGACGAGCCATTGGTAATACCTTTCTGCTTCAGCTTCATCCGGAACCTGTCCGGAGCTTACTTGGCCTGTTACTTGGGCCGCTTTGCGCCGTACTTCGAACGGCTCTGCTTGCGGTCCTTGACGCCCTGCGTGTCGAGCACGCCGCGCAGCACGTGATAGCGGACGCCCGGCAAGTCGCGGACGCGGCCGCCGCGGATCAGCACCACCGAGTGCTCCTGAAGGTTGTGACCTTCGCCCGGGATGTAGCTGATGACTTCGCGCTGGTTGGTCAGACGAACCTTGGCCACCTTGCGGAGCGCCGAGTTCGGCTTCTTCGGCGTCGTCGTATAGACGCGCGTGCACACGCCCCGCTTTTGCGGGTTCTGTTCCATCGCAGGGACCTTGGACTTGGCCTTCTGCGGCTCGCGGCCCTTGCGGACCAGCTGATTGATCGTCGGCATTGAAGCCCTTCACCTTTCACACGGTTACTTTGCTGGCGCCCGAACCGTTTCAAAACTAAAAGAGCCGCGGCGGCGTGCTGCCTCCTGGCCCCCTCATGCGCCAACAATGTTCAAGCTCACCCGCGCGTCCAAGGCGACATAAGTCACCACCGGGCTCGCGAGCGTGGCGGGCCTATAGCGGCGAGGTGTCCGCCGGTCAACGGGGCCGGACGCCCCGAATGCGGTCAGCCGTGCGCCGTGATTTTCACGTCTTCGGCACGCTGCTCATAGGCGCGCGAAAGCGCCTGATGCGCGGCGACTGCTGCCCGGTGCGGCGCGGCTGCGGCGAGTCGGGCATGCTCTTTGGCTCTGCGGGCCCAATATTCGGCTTGCGACTCTGGCATTTATGCTCTCCCCGGGCGGCGCCATCGCGAACAGGACGGCGAGTCGGTTGTCCACAGACTACCACTCCGCATGGGGAAAAGCGCCCCTTTTCTCCGGTCCGATCACGGCTCGTCGCATTTGCCGGGAACTTTTTTGCAAACTTGAAAAATGGTCCGATTCCCGCCATTTCAGGCGGATGCTGTCGCAACGGACCCGTTATGCCATCCGCGCCTTGCTGCATCTTGCGGACCGCTACGGGAAGGGACCGGTGCAGCTTGGCGAGATTTCGGCCGCGCAGAATATTCCGGCCAAGTTCCTGACGGTTATCCTCTCCGAAATGGGCCGCGCCGGCCTGGTCGAGACGCTGCGCGGCAAGGATGGAGGCTATTGGCTGGCCAAGCGGCCCGGCGAAATCAGCTATGGCGACATCATCCGGCTGACGCGCGGCTCGCTCGCGCTGGTTCCCTGCGCCAGCCGCCTCGCCCCGGAGCCGTGCAAGAACTGCATCACGCAGGACCAGTGCCGCATCCATTGGGTGATGCTGAAGGTCCGCGACGAGACCGCCCGCATCCTCGATACGATCCGCCTGTCCGATCCCGTTCCGGTGCCGCTGGAAGACGTCGCAGCGGAATAGGTCTTCCCGCTCGCTTTCGTTTCGCTATGAAACCGAAACATGAGCTTGCCGCCTCTCTTCGATCGCTTGCGCCTGCCGGTCATCGGCTCGCCTTTGTTCATCGTGTCCGGTCCCGACCTCGTCATTGCCCAGTGCAAGGCGGGGATCGTCGGCTCCTTCCCCGCGCTGAACGCGCGGCCGCAGTCGCTGCTCGACGAATGGCTGCACCGCATCACCGAGGAGCTGGCCGAGCATAACCGCAAGCACCCGGACCGCCCGGCCGCGCCGTTCGCGGTCAACCAGATCGTGCACAAATCGAACGACCGGCTGGAACAGGACGTCGCGACCTGCGCCAAATGGCAGGTGCCGATCGTCATCACCTCACTGGGCGCGCGCGAGGATTTGAACCAGGCCGTGCACGGCTGGGGCGGGATCACGCTGCACGACGTCATCAACGACCGCTTCGCGCGCAAGGCGATCGAGAAAGGCGCGGACGGGCTGATTCCGGTGGCCGCCGGTGCGGGCGGCCATGCCGGCACCACTTCGCCGTTTGCGCTGGTGTCCGAAATCCGCGAATGGTTCGACGGGCCGATCGCCCTTTCGGGAGCGATCGCGACCGGGCGTTCGGTGCTGGGCGCGCAAGCGATGGGCGCCGACCTCGCCTATATCGGCTCCCCGTTCATCGCGACGGTCGAGGCCAATGCGGACGAGACCTACAAGAGCGGCATCGTCGCCGGCCGCGCTGCCGACATCGTCTATTCGGATCTCTTCACCGGCGTGCACGGCAACTATCTGCGCCAGTCGATCGAAGCCTCCGGCCTCGATCCCGACAATCTGCCGCAGGGCGACTATAAGACGATGGATTTCGGCGGCGGCGCCAATCAGGCGAAGAAGGCGTGGCGCGACATCTGGGGCTCCGGCCAGGGCATCGGCGCCGTCAAGGCCATCGAGACCGTCGCCGAGCGCGTCGACCGGCTGGAACAGGAATATCGCGCGGCCAAGGCGGAGCTGCTCGCCAAGATGAAGTGAGCCACGGCCCCTCCCCTTCAGGGGAGGGGAAAGGGGTGGGGTTCGGCCGCAGGCCGATCAAAACACCGAAGCCGGAACGAAGTGAAGACTGCCCCACCCCAACCCCTCCCCTGAAGGGAAGGGGCTTGTCACAGCGCTCGCTCGATCCGGCGAAGCAGCCCCAGCGCCGGGCTCTCGGGCTCCGGCTCGATAAGGCCGCGATCGATCCGGGCGACGCGGTCGTACAGATCCATGCTGGACCGGATGATCGCCTGCGCCGGTCCCGGCAGGTTGTCGATGACGGCGGCGTCGCTGTCCACTTCGCGGCCAAGCCGGCGGGAATCGGCGCCCGGATCGTCCTCGCGGATTTCCCCCGCCGCGATCGCCTTGCGGGTCAGCAGCCAGGCAATGACGTGCATCAGTCGGGTCGTCACTTTCAGCGACTCACACGAAAACGCGACGCGCTGCGCCGGCGCCAGCAAGTCGCGGTCGCCGCGGCCGACCTCGTCGAAATAGCCGCGCGCCTCGTCGGCCATGACCATCGCCTCGGTATAGAGGCTGTCGACCAGTCGCGCGGTCATCAATTTCCTGGCGTGATCCAGTGCCATAGCCTGCTTTTGCCACGTTCCCGCGCCGGCCGGAACGTCGGAAAGAGGTAAACCGCGTCCCGATACGGGATCAGGCGATTATGTCGGGGATAAGCTGATCCTCGAGCAGCGCGATCTCGTCCTTCAGCCGCAATTTGCGTCGCTTGAGGCGCGCCAGCTGAAGCTGGTCGACATGGCCGCTCAGCAAAAGCGCGGTGATCGAATCGTCGAGATCGCGATGTTCGGTACGCAACGCCGCCAATCGCCTGGCTATTTCTTCTTCGCTTTGCCCCATCCCTCAAGACTATCACGTTCGGGGCCGCGCTCAAGCAGCCCGTCGCAAAGGGGCAACGCGTTCGTCGCACTTTAGTCACAAAGGGCGAGACAGACTCGGGACAGGTGTGTTTAACTCCTTCCCCCATCGGCGAAACGAGAGGAGTGTCTCGCAATGGACAATGTGCATCTGGCCGCCCTTCAAGCCAAGCACGCCGGGCTCGAAGCCCGAATTGTCAACGAGTTGCAAAGACCCGCGCCGGATCCGTCCGCGCTTGCCAGCCTCAAGAAGCAAAAGCTCCGAATAAAGGACGAAATGACTCGAGCCTGACGCCGAGCCGGAGCTGATCCGGGCCTTAGCGGCCCTTCAGTCCTTCGACGTATCTGAGCGAGCGGTCGGGCACGAGCACCGGCTTCACGAAGTCGGGCGTGCCCTCGCCGCCACCGACCGGCTTGCGCGCGAGTTCCGGGTCGATCTCGTAATCGAAGCGGATCCCGTAACGCCGGCCGCGCACCCAGGCGACCTCACCCTTGACCCGGCCGATGTTGCGGAGCTCGACCGTGAGCCTTTCGCCGCTGACGACTTCAGGCTCGGGGTCGGCGCTTAGCTCCGCCATCATTCCGCCACCCGAAAGGTTGCGGACGCGGGCAGTCACCGCCTTGTGACCATCGAAGCTGAGCGCTGCGCTCAGAAAGAAATTGCGTCGTTCGGAGGCGCGCTCCCGCGCCTCGGCCTTTTGCGACTCTTCGGGTGTGGGGTGCGACGTTTTCATATGCCGGCGGTGGTACGCCGGAATGGTCGACAACCCGTAAACAAGCCCGGAGAAGCTATTCGTCGCGCGAAACTTTTTCGTTCCGCTCGTGCCGCTCCTGCGCCTCGACCGTCATCGTCGCGATCGGCCGCGCTTCCAGCCGCGCGAGCGAGATCGGCTCACCGGTCACTTCGCAATAGCCGTATTCGCCTTCCTCGATGCGGCGCAGCGCCGCCTCGATCTTGGCGATCAGCTTGCGCTGCCGGTCGCGGGTCCTGAGCTCGATCGACCAGTCGGTCTCGCTGGAGGCCCGGTCGGTCACGTCCGGTTCGCGCAAGGACTCAGTCTGCAGATGCGCAAGCGTGCCCTGCGCCTCTTTCAGAATGTCCTCTTTCCATTGGATCAGCTTGCGGCGAAAATATTCCACCTGCCGCGCGTTCATGAACGGTTCGTCGGCACTGGGCCGATAATCGTCATCATTGACCGGCATCGGCAGTTTGCCCACGCCTTCAACGCTACTCAACGCCGTCGCCATAATCGTCTCCGCTCCACCTGGTCGCGGCCCAACTATGCTGCCGGGTCCACGCCCCTTTTGCCCGGGAGCGGCCTATACGCTGGCGCAAGACTCCGCACAAGCTGCGGAATCGGAAGCGACTTTCATTTCATCGCATCCACTCTCGGCTTGGCGCAAATTGCGGGAACTTTGTTGACGTAAGGTTTCAGCTTTCCGAGATAATCTTCTCGATCTCGCTCACCGGATGGTTGGTCAGGTCCTTCGGAATCTCGCCGATC
The DNA here is from genome assembly GCF_042678385.1 of Sphingomonas tabacisoli. Lineage (NCBI taxonomy): Bacteria > Pseudomonadati > Pseudomonadota > Alphaproteobacteria > Sphingomonadales > Sphingomonadaceae > Sphingomonas > Sphingomonas tabacisoli. The sequence goes on along the minus strand of NZ_JBHUDY010000001.1, from coordinate 1,327,527 downwards.
AGGCGCTGCTCGATCTCCTTGTGATAGTGTTTGCGCAGGTCCCCGAGCGTGGAGGGCGGCGCCACGATCAGCAGCTTTTCGAATTCGTTCGCCAACGCCCGCTTCTTCAGCATTTCCGCCGCGTCCGCCGCGAAATGCTGTTCCTCCAGCGTGTGGAAATCGGTTTCCGAATAGGCGCTGCGCCCGGCTTTCACGCCCATGCCCGATGCCCGCGCCGCACCGCCGGCCGCAGACCGGCCCGGCTCGTCCGTCCCTTGATCCCGCGTCTCCGCGTCGGGGTGCTCGGCGGCGCTCACCACTTCCAGATTCGGGAAAACCTCGTCGCCCTGATTGCGGAAGAACAGCATCTTCTGGCCGTCGGCCACCAGCACATAGCTGTCGTGCGGGATCTGCATGGGAAGGTCTCCTTGTCCGTTTGGCGGATGAACGCGGCGGCCGCGCCGGGGTTGCGTGGCTCATCGACGCTCGCCATAGCCCGCGCCCATGCACGACATCCGCCCGATCCGCGACGACCCGACAGCGTTCGACGCCGCCCTCGCGCGCCGCGGTCTGGAGCCGGTGGCCGCAGCGCTGACCGCGCTCGACGAGCGCCGTCGCGCCGCCCAGACCGAGCTTCAGACCGCCCTCGCCCGCCGCAACGAAGCGTCGAAGGCGATCGGCGCTGCCAAGGCGCAAAAGCGGGAGGCCGAAGCGCAGGCGCTTATGGCCGAAGTGTCCGAGCTGAAGGACCGGATGCCCGCGCTGGAGGATGCCGCGCGCGAAGCCGATACGGCGCTTGAAGCGAACCTGGCCGTCATCCCCAACCTGCCCGCGCCGGATGTGCCAGACGGGCTTGACGAAGCCGGCAACGTCCAGCTCACCATCTGGGGCGATCCGCCGGAAGGCGATTTCCCCGAGCATCCCGATTTCGCCGGCCCGCTCGGGCTGGATTTCGAGAGCGCTGCCGCGATCGCCGGCAGCCGGTTCGCCGTGCTGAAAGGCGGCGTCGCCCGCCTCCACCGGGCGATCGGCCAGTTCATGCTGGACCGCAACATCCGCGAATGGGGCTATACCGAAGTCATCCCGCCGCTGCTGGTGCGCGACGCCGCGATGTTCGGCACCACGCAGCTGCCTAAGTTCGCCGAGGATTCCTTCCACACCACGGACGGCCGCTGGCTGATCCCGACCGCGGAAGTCAGCCTGACCAATCTGGTGCGGGAGAAGATCCTGGACGAGGGCGAGCTGCCCTTGCGCTTCACCGCGCTCACGCAATGCTTCCGCGCCGAGGCGGGGGCCGCCGGCCGCGACACCAAGGGCCTGATCCGCCAGCACCAGTTCGAGAAGGTGGAACTGGTCTCGATCGTGCCGCCCGAAGCCTCGGACGAGGAACATGAGCGGATGACCCGCGCGGCGGAGTCCATCCTCGAAGCGCTCGCCCTTCCCTATCGCCGCATGCTGCTGTGCGCCGGCGACATGGGCTTCGCCGCCAGAAAGACCTTCGACCTTGAAGTGTGGCTGCCGGGTCAGGCGCGCTACCGGGAGATTTCGAGCTGCTCGAACTGCGGCGACTTCCAGGCCCGGCGGATGAACGCCCGCTTTCGCCGGGAAGGCGGCAAGCCGGAGTTCGTCCATACCTTGAACGGCTCGGCGCTTGCCGTCGGCCGCACGCTGGTCGCTGTGCTGGAGAACTATCAGCAGCCGGACGGATCGGTCCGCGTGCCCGAAGCGCTGGTGCCCTATATGGCGGGCCTCGCCGCGATCGAGCCCGCCTGATGCGCATCCTTCTCACCAACGACGACGGCATCAACGCGGCCGGGCTCTCGATCCTCGAAGGCATCGCCGCAAAATTCTCCGACGATCTCTGGGTCGTGGCCCCCGCCGAGGAGCAGTCCGGCGCCGGCCATTCGCTGACGCTCTCGCGTCCGGTGCGGCTGCGCAAGCTCGGCGAGCGCCGCTTTTGCGTCACCGGCACGCCCACCGACAGCGTGATGATGGCGGCCGGCCATTTGATGCGCGAACTGAAGCCCGACCTCGTGCTCTCGGGCGTCAACCGCGGCGCGAACCTGGCCGACGACATCACCTATTCCGGCACCGTGTCCGCGGCGATGGAAGGCGCATTAGCAGGCGTCCGCGCGATCGCGCTCAGCCAGGTCTATGCTCGCGAAGGCATGGGCGACACGGTGCCGTTCGACGCCGCCACTGCCTGGGGCGAGCGCGTGCTGCGGCCGCTGATCGATACTGACTTCGCCCCGCGCACTTTGGTCAACGTCAACTTCCCCGCCCTTCCCGCCGCCGAAGTGAAGGGAATCCGCGTCGTCCGCCAGGGTTTCCACGACTACGGACGCGCCCGCATCGACCAGCGCACCGATCCGCGCGGCTATGACTATTTCTGGTTCGGGCTTCGGCCCATGGTCCACACGCCGGGTCACGACACCGATATCGAGGCCGTGAACGACGGCTATATCTCCGTCACGCCGCTCCAGCTCGACCTGACCCACGCCGAAAGCCTGAGCCGGCTCGGCTCGCTCTACTGATTATTCCGCGGCGATCTGCCGGCGGGATTGGCGCGGGGCCGAGCGACAGGGAATGCCGAGCACGTTGCAGCGGGTGCGCAGACTTTCCTGCGAGCGGCCCATCACCCTCGCCATGTCGATCAGATACTCGCCCGCCTCGCACCGGCGGCGCAGCTCGGCATCCTCTTCAGGCGTCCATCGCGACTGATGTTTGGTTCGGTTACGCACGCGCAAGCCTCATTGCAGCGATTCCCTTTTAAGCGCCGCAGGTTAAGCTTTCCTCAATCATTTGTTGCGGAATCGCAATAACCGATCGTCGATTGGTCGAAGGACGATCATCTGCTTTTCCACCCGATCGTCCGTCCCAGTAACCACCCGTCCGGTCCGCCTAGCTTTGGCCTCGCTTTGTTCCTACACTCCGCAAATGGCCAAACCCCAGAAGCGCTATGTCTGCCAGTCCTGCGGCTCCGTCTCGCCGAAATGGCAGGGGCAATGCGTCGATTGCCAGGAATGGAACACGTTGATCGAGGACGCGGGCGCGGTCGTTACGCCGTTCCAGGCGCGGCATAACCTCCAGTCGGGCGGGCGCGCGATCGATCTGGTCGGCCTCAACGCCGATGTCGCCCTCCCCGCCCGCATGCCGACCAGCATCGCCGAGCTGGACCGGGCATTGGGCGGCGGCTTCGTCGCCGGGTCCGCCACGCTGATCGGAGGCGATCCCGGCATCGGCAAATCCACCCTGTTGCTGCAGGCGACAGCGAAGCTCGCCTCGGCAGGCAAAACCGTGGCCTATGTCTCGGGCGAGGAAGCGGCCGATCAGGTTCGCCTGCGCGCGCAGCGGCTGGGGCTTGGCCGCGCGCCGGTCCAGCTCGCCGCAGCGACGTCGGTGCGCGACATCCTGACCACGCTCCAGACCGTTGTGCCCGATCTGCTGGTGATCGATTCGATCCAGACCATGCATTCGGACCTGATCGAAGGCGCACCGGGCACGGTCAGCCAGGTCCGCGCCTCGGCTGGCGAGCTGATCCGCTTTGCCAAGGAGCGCGGCACGGCTGTCGTGCTGGTCGGGCACGTCACCAAGGACGGCACGATCGCCGGCCCCCGCGTGCTCGAGCATATGGTCGACACCGTGCTCTCCTTCGAAGGCGAGCGCAGCCATCAATACCGCATCCTGCGCGCCATCAAGAACCGCTTCGGCGGCACCGACGAGATCGGCGTCTTCGCGATGGGCGAAGAAGGTTTGGACGAAGTTTCAAATCCTTCCGCCCTGTTCCTCACACATCGCGATGAAAATGTCAGCGGCGCGATCGTCTTCCCGGCCCTGGAAGGCACCCGTCCGGTGCTGGTCGAGATCCAGGCCCTGGTCGTCCGCCTCGCCAGCGGCGCCACGCCACGCCGCGCCGTGGTCGGCTGGGACGCCGGCCGCCTCGCGATGATCCTCGCCGTGTTGGAGGCACGCTGCGGCCTCAGCTTCTCCACAGCCGAAGTCTATCTAAACGTCGCCGGCGGCTACCGCCTCTCTGACCCCGCCGCCGACCTCGCCGTCGCCGCCGCCCTGGTCTCCGCCCTCAGCGAACGCCCCCTCCCCTCCGACGCCGTCGCTTTCGGCGAAATTGCTCTCTCGGGGGAAGTGCGTCCTGTGGCTCACGGACCATTGCGGTTGAAAGAATCGGCCAAGCTGGGTTTCGAGCGGGCACTTGTCCCAGTCAGCATGAAGGATGGATCGGGCGTGAAGCTCTCCGCCTTCGCCCGACTCGGCGCGCTCGTTGACCATCTGCTCGGGCGTGGCTAGCGCGGCGCCATGACCGCCCTCGATATCGTCGCGTTGGTGCTGTTGGGCGGAGGCGCCGCGTTCGGCGCCGTCCGCGGCTTCGTCCAGGAAGCGCTGTCGCTCTTCGCCTGGATGTTCGCGGTGATGGCCGTGCGGTTCTTCTACACGCCTGCCGTAAACCTGCTGGGCGGCGTGATCGGCACGTCCTCCGGCGCCGCCGTCGCCGCGGTGGTCCTGCTCTTCGGTGTGACGTTTTTCCTCGGCAAGATGCTCGCGACGGCACTCGGCAAGCGGACGCGGCAATCGGTGCTGGGGCCCGTCGACCGCGTGCTCGGCTTCGGCTTCGGCTTCGTGAAAGGCCTGATCGCCGCCAGCCTGCTGTTCCTGCTCGCGACGCTGGTGATCGACACGGTGCGCGGCGGCCCCGCCAACCGGCCGGACTGGATGCGCGGCGCGCGGAGCTATTCGCTGCTGAACGCGACCAGCCGCGCGATGGTCGATTATGTGAACCGCCGCCGGACCGGCACGCTCGGCGTCGGCAACGCGACGGGCGCGCCATGAACGCCCCGCTTTACGATACTGCCCTGCTGCGGCTGGCGGCGACGATTCCGCATCTCGGTCGCCTAGCCGAGCCACAAGCCACCTCCGAACGACGCTCGCCGGTCTGCGGCAGCCGCGTGATCGCCGATGTCAGGATAGAAGAGGGTCGGATTTCCGATCTCGGCCTTCAGGTTTCGGCCTGCGCGCTGGGACAGGCGTCGGCAAATATCATGGCGAGCCACGCGATCGGTCGCTCGCCCGAGCAACTCGCCGAGGCCCGTGATGCGCTGACCGCCTGGCTCGCGGGAGAGCGCGCCGATCCGGGCGATTGGCCGGGGCTTGAGCAGCTTGCGCGCGCGCTGCCGCATACCGGCCGCCACGCCGCGATCCGTCTGCCGTTCGAGGCCGCCGCCGAAGCTGCCGCGCGAGCGCAAGGCTGATGCACGGCAGCGAACCCGTGTCGCTTTTGCGCGACGGGTTCATCATGCTGGGCGCGGCGCTCGTGCTCGTGCTGATCTTCCGCCGCCTCGGCCTCGGCGCGACGCTCGGCTATCTCGTGAGCGGGGCTGTCATCGGACCGCAAGGACTGCGGTTGGTCGGCGACGCCGAAGGCAAGCTCGGCATTGCCGAGATCGGCATCGCCTTGCTGCTGTTCCTGATCGGGCTCGAGCTGTCCCCGGGCCGGTTGTGGCGGCTCAAGCACGACATCTTCGGTCTCGGGCTGCTGCAGGTCGCCCTCTGCGGCATCGCGCTCGCGGCCTTCGTTTTCGCCGCAACGCCTCTCTCGGCGGCCGCCGCGATCGCGATCGGCCTGCCATTAGCGCTTTCGTCCACTGCCCAGGTGCTGCCGATGCTGGAGTCGGCCGGACGGCTCCGTACTCCGTTCGGCCAGCGCGCTTTCGCGGTTCTGCTGTTTCAGGACCTCTCGATCGTGCCGCTCATCACGATCGTCTCCGCGTTGTCGCGAACACCTGCGGCAGAAATTGCCCCGCCAGGATGGCTGCTGGCCGCTTACACGGTCGGCGCGGTGGTCGGGCTCGTGCTGGCGGGCCGCTTCATTCTCAACCCGCTGTTCCGACTGATCGGCGGCCTGGGCGAGCGGGAGCTGTTCGTTGCGGCAGGGCTGTTCGCGGTATTGGCAAGCTCGGCCATCATGCAGGAGCTTGGCCTGTCGACGGCCCTCGGGGCGTTCATCGCCGGCGTGATGCTCGCCGACTCCCCCTATCGGCATGAGCTCGAAGCCGATGTCGATCCATTCCGGTCTATCCTGCTCGGCCTGTTCTTCATTGCCGTCGGCATGAAGCTCGATCTGCAAGCGATCGCCGATCGGCCGCTGCTGATCCTGTCGATCGCGGCCGGGCTGGTCGCGATCAAGACCGGCATTGTCATGGGACTCGCCTTGCTGTTCAATCAGGGCTGGCGAACGGCGCTCGCCCTCGGTCTGCTGCTGAGCCAAGGCGGCGAGTTCGGCTTCGTGCTGTTTGCCCAGGCTCAGAACGGCCTGCTCATCGCACCCGAAGCCGCCAGCCTGTTTGGCGCGGTGGTCACGCTATCGATGGCGGCGACGCCTTTCCTCATGCAACTCAGCCGCAAATTCCGCGAACCGCCGCCTGCGCTGCGGACCGATCTCGACGGTCCCAGCCATGACGGCGCGAGCGCGATCGTGATCGGCTGGGGCCGTTTCGGCCAGACCGTTGGCTTCATGCTTGCCGCGCAGGGCCTGTCGGTGACGATCATCGACCGAAAAGCCGCGCAGATCGATGTCGGCGAGGAGTTCGGCGTCAAAGTCTATTTCGGCGATGGCACCCGCGTCGATCTGTTGCGCCAGGCGGGCGCCGCCGATGCGCAGTTGATCCTGTTCTGCACCGACGACGACACGCTGGACCGCGCGCAGATGGAGATCATCGCCCAGACCTTCTCGCAGGCGCAGATCTTCGTGCGCGCGTTCGACCGGCGGCAGCTCATGCGGCTTTCGGGCGCGCCGATCGCCGGCACTATTCGCGAAGTCTACGAGTCCGCCATTTGCATGGCACGGTTGGCGATGGCCGCCCTCGACATTGGTGACGAAGAAATCCGCCAGGCCGAGGCGCATTATCGCGACCTCGATACCCGACGCCTGGAGGCGCAATCGGAAACGGGCGACCTGCATGCGGGCGACGAGTTGATGATCCGGCCCACCACGGAACCGGCAGCGACCGACGTGGCGCCCATTCCGGCGGAGAGCGGTTGATGATCTGGTTGATGCGACTGGCGGCGCTGTCCGCGGCGATAGCGATTGCCGCGGGAGCGTTCGGAGCACACCGGTTCAGCGGCAAGGAAGCGGAGTGGCTGCGGACCGGCGGGTTCTATCAACTTGTCCACGCCGTGGCGGTGCTCGCGCTGGTGCGGAGCGCGGCGCAGGGGCCGCTCTGGACGCTGCTCGGCGGCGCGGCGCTGTTTGCGGCCACGTTGTACGCGATTGCTTTGGGAGCACCGCGCTGGTTCGGCGCGATCACGCCGATTGGCGGTGCGTTGATGATCGGCGGCTGGCTGTGGCTGGCCTGGAAGCTGCGATAGCCAGGCGGGTGGTGGGCCCCGGAGCCAACCGATTTCATTGCCTAACCTATGAAAAATAAAGAAGAAAATCGCACTTAATTTTACGATACCCCCACCGCTACCCCCAGGACCGGAAACGAGGGCCGATGGCAGGCGGCACACAATTCCAATAAAGTTATAGCCGATCCTCCACCCACCAGTTCGGACATCCGGAACGGCGAATAGCCGCAACTCTTCACCCTTACCCTCCCCTCTTCCTCCCTGGAAGACCGCGATCTGTCGCGGAAAATCGGCTTCGGGCGCCAGTGCGGAGAATCGTCTTGGCCACGAGCGTTCTACTGGCCGGCTGTCTTTTCGAAGATCTTCGATCCGAATCGCCGGCGAAGCTTCGTGACCACCCCACCGACGTAGCGCTGTTGCCGCCACTCAGATGGGCTGTGATAGAGTCCGACAGCCTTCCAATAGTCGCGGGTGGTGTGCAGGCCTGACAGAAATATCCACAGAGCCGCCCGCACATTGAAGCAGGTGTCATGAGTGAGCCACCAGCGTAGGTGAGTTGCCGGACGTCCCGTCGCTGCAGCGAGTTTCGGAACCAATTGCGCGCAGGTCGACGGCTACGAAGCCGAGCCCGTCCCGCAGCTCGACGAGGCCGCCCGCTTCCCGCACGCCGAAGCGTTCGTCGCCAACCTCGGGATCGACTGCGAATACGGCGGCGATGAAGCCTACTACGGGCCGCTGACCGATTGCGTGCACATGCCGCACTTCCGGCAGTTCAAGGATCCGCTGCGCGTCGAGCAGCCCGAGGAAGGCCACCGCCAGTTGTACGGGATCCCCGGCGGCGGAGAGCTTCAGCGCGCTATCGTCGATTGCCGCGGCAATCGTTTCGACCATGGTCTGGCGCATGGCCACGCGCAACTGTTGGGCGGCCGGGGCGGCATCTCCCCAAGTTCCGTTGACCAGCCGGCGGGTCGCGGCGACCTCGTCATTGCCGCGCCATCGCAACATCTGCCGCGCGTAGACCCGGAGCCGCTCTTCGATCGTTTCCCCCGGCTGCGGCACCTCTCGTGCGGAAGCCGCGCTCCACCGTTCGATGCGCTCCGTGACGACGGCGCAGAGCAGCGCCAGCTTGTCCGAGTGGCGCGCATAGAGCGTCAACTTGCTCACGGCGGCGCGTTCGGCGACAAGCTCCATCGTCGTCTGGTCGTAACCGCGCGCGCAAAACAGTTCCCAAGCCGCCGCGATGATGCGTTGATCGATAGCCGCCACCATGGCCTTGCTCGGCCGCCCGCGGGTAGACGGGAGACCGTTCGAAGGGCTGGAGGGGCGCTTGGCCTTCCCGGTCGTGCGAACGCTCATCGAGCAAAACTGTCGCGGGCCGGACCGAATTGCATACATAATAGACGTTCTCGTCGATTATTGGGGGCTCGCTCCGGCGCCGCAGCAACCGTGGCGATGACGGGGAGGCGCGCTTTCGAGCAGCTGGTTTACGCTGATGGACGAAGCGCGACGCTGTCGCGGTATTCGCGCGGCGCCAGCCCATATCGCGACTTGAATTTGCGGCTGAAGTGAGCGCTGCTCTTGAACCCGGCGAGATAGGCGATCTCGCTGACCGTGTACCGGGCCATCTTCTCGTCCTCGAGCCAGCTCTTCGACGTCTCCATCCGTTTGTCCCAGAGAAGATCGGAGAACGACATGTCGTTCCTCTTCAGCACGTGGCACAAGTAACGCAGCGAGATGCCGCAGCTGTCGGCGACCATCTTGGCGTTGAGGTCGAGGTTCGAAAAATTCTTGCTGATGAACTGCACGATGTCGGCGATGCGTTTCTCCGCAAGCGTGAGGCGGTTCGTGGAACCGCCGTACATCGCCTCGACCGCCCGTCCCAGTCCACGCACGAGAGTTCCAACCAACTGCTCGGCGGTTTCCGGATCGACCTCGTCGGCCTCCTCGAACAGCACCTCGAAAATGCGCTCGGCAAGGTGAAGGTCGCCTCTTGTCGCGGGCAAAGGCCGGCCCATCTCGGTCTGCTCGTTTAGCGCGGGATAGAGGATGTGCGTCGGAACAGCGACGTGCATCGCTTCAAGAGGGCCGCGCTCATCCGGCCATAGCTCCATGTAGAAGGCTTGCGACGAACGGGTGATCGCCGCTTCGCCCGGATGAATGGCATAACGTGGGCCCGTGGCGGTGATCGCCATGCGTCCACGGCGAATGAACCAGAACACCGTGAGGTTGGTCTTGTCCTTGCGGATGTGCGTCCACGAGCGCCGAAAGGCCAGCGGGGTCTTAGAGACCAGTTTGTAGATGGCGAACTCGCCGAGAAGGCTCTTGTCGATCCGCATGTCGACTTCCTGCGCCGACAGTGCGATCAGGTCTCCATCGTAATAGTCGGTCTTGTTCTTGCCACGGAACTCGAAGCGGCGGGTCTCATGGTTCGCCGTGTTCATGTCGAACGCCAGTACCGGCATGAGCTTCTAGTACCTCTCCGTGCACCCTGCGAAGGCCGACGATAGCACATCCGGCCAAAGGTTGCACCTTGGACGCGACGCGCCCACGCAGGACAACGGACTCGCGCTTTCCAGACATTTGCTACTGGCCGTCTTGTGCCTTCCGGAAACGAATTGTCTCAGACGGGCATCGCGGGGTTGACCCTCGGTGGCATGAACTCAGTAGATCGCTTGTTCGGCAACGAGCCTGTCGTACTCTTTCGCCGACATGCCAAGGAGTTCGCGATAGATGTAGGCGTCGTGCTCGCCGAGCGCCGGAGCGCCGCGTTCAACCGCCGCCTCGCCTGGCGTCATCCGCCAGCCTGTGCCCATGACTGGCCGCTGGCCGCCGTGCCGATCGTCGACAAAGCGAAAGAATTCGCTGGACCACAACCGGCCATCGCCGATCAGGTCGAGCGAACTCTGGCTACGAAAGGCCGGCACGCCGACGGTGCGCAAAGCCGTGGCCAGGTCGGCGGCGTCATGCGTTCGAGTTCGCTCGGCGACGGCCCTGTCGACCGGCACGCGCTGGGCGAGCCGCTGGCCCGCGGCCGCATACAAATCGGCATCGATGCCCAGCACCAGGCATAACGCCCGCCACTCAACATCGTCGGCGACCGCAATACTGATCCATTCGCCATTGGCGCAGGGATAGCATCCGTGGGGCGCCATCTCCGGGTGAGCATTTCCGTCGCATTTCGGGGTGATGCCGGTAGCGCAATGGGCGAACAAGCTATCGCCAGCCATCGTCGAAATCGCCTCGACCGCCGAAACATCGACGAATTGGCCCTCGCCCGTGCGATCGCGGTGACGCAGGGCGGCCAGCGCCGCGAAGGCCGCGGTCGCGCCTACCGTGGAGTCGCCGTAGCGGATGTTCATGCCTGTCGGTGTCTCTCCCTCATAGCCGACCAGCGAGGTCAGCCCGCCAAGCGCGGCGAAGCTCGGCGCATAGCCAGTCTGGTGCGCGAGCGGACCTTCGCTGCCATACATCTTGATCGAGACCTGGATGATGTCGGGCCGGATTTTCCGCAACAAGTCATAGGTCAATCCGGCGCGCTCCATCGCCCCGGGTCGAAGGTTGTCGAGGACGATGTCCGACTGGGCGACCATCCTCCGCAGCTGGCGCAACCCCTCCTTCGATTTCGTGTTCACGCGAACGCTGAGGACTTCCTGGTTGATGCTCAGGAAGTAGGGCGCGCTATCGATGCTTTCGCCGCCATAGGCGCGCATCTCGTCGAGGTTGGCGAGGCTTTCGACCTTGATGACCTCGGCGCCGAGGAGGGCCAGAAGTTTGCCAGCGTAAGGGCCGGCCCAGACTTTGGTGAGCGCGAGAACCCGCACTCCGGCCAAGGGCCCGCCGCGCTGGCGGAGCTGGCTCACCGGCGCTGATTCCGGTCGCGGTTGCGCAACTCCGATCGCGTTTGGCGCAAGCCCTCTCGGGACCGTATTGCCTGCTGTAGCCGGGAGGGCTTGATCCGCGCCGAGTTTCGGGGCTGGGGCGGTGAGGCACGCCGGGGTCGCGCTCATCCGATATGCCACCGTCGGATAGAGCAAGCCCTCAAGCTCACGGAAATAGCGGCGAAAGGCGTATTGCGGATCGGCGTGGAGATCTGGCGCCGAATTGACAGGCACCAGCGGGACTTTTAGCCGCTGTGCCTGCTCAGAAACTTCGGCCTTCGCGCGCGTGGAAACCCAAGCGCGAAAATGCTGCCGGAAAGTCTCGACCCGCTCGCGGGTGCACTGGAACTCGAGCCAATCCGAAGGAAACGCATCGGCCCAGGCGGGCTCGCCCATCAGTTTGCGCATCCCTGACCAGTGCTGGCCGGTGGTCATCAGCAGAAAGACATGGCCGTCGGCCGACGCGAAAACCGCACCCGGTCCGCCCATGTCGAAGCGGGTGCGCTCGGGACCCGGCTCCTGCTCGCTGGCGAGCATCCTGCCGAGCACGCAATCGCTGCGCGAGATCAACGCCTCGACATCCGAGACCGAGATCGTTCGCCCTTCCCCACGCCGTTCCCGGGCTATCAGCGCGGCCGCGATCGCCAGCGCGGCTTCGAGCCCCGCCTCGTAATCCGTGAGGAAGCGCCCCGCGCCCTTGAGAGGCGGCCGGACCGGATCGGCCTCGCTCGGAGTGTGATAACCCCAGCCGCTGGCGTGCATGACGTTGAGCGGCCGCGCCTGCTGCAGGTTCGCTGGCGCTCCGCGGCCGAACGGCATGACGGCGCAATGAATTAGCGCAGGATGACGCGCCGCCAGCGTCTCGGGGTCGAGCCCGTGACGCTGTTCCCAAGCCTCATCGTGATCGTGGAGCACGACATCGGCGCCAGCGATCAGCGAGGCGAGCACCGACCGGTCGGCCGAGTTGTCGAGGTCGATGGCCACCGACTTCTTGTTGGTATTGAGGTAGAGGAACGGCACGCTGGTGCCGGACACGAATGGGCTCAACGCGCGTGTCTGCGATCCTCCCGGCGGCTCGGCCTTGATAACCTCCGCCCCGAGATCGGCAAACAGCTTGCTCGCGTATTCGCCCGCCACCCGGTGGGCGAGCTCGACGATGCGGATGCCGGCAAAGGCACTCATGCGCAGATCAACGGTTGACCGCAGACCTCCGCTCAAGCGGCTGCATCGCCATGTAGCGGTCGACCGCGTGCTCGAAGTGCCGAATTCGGATTTCCTGATAGTCGCCGAGCGTCAGCCCGCGCTTGGCGCTGGCTTCGAGCCCCTCCTGCTGGAGGAACAGGTTGTCGGTGTCCTGGTCGAGAATCTTGCCGAAACCGGGGTCCATCCCCTCCGCCTCGGCGAACGACTGCGCATCGTCGAGCACGGTTACGGGCGCCGGGAACGGCCGCTCGCCGTCCTTGGGTACGGGGCGCAGGAACAGCACCTCGTAGATGCAGCGGCGATGATCGCGGGGATCGGGACGGAACCGGTAGACCATCGGCAGCGAGATGCCGGGGAAGAGGTAGCAGTTGGGAAACACGGTGTAGGAAAAGCAGTCGAGGATCTCGCTGTCGGAAGTCGCCGAAAGGTCGCTGTTGGTGGCCTGCTCGAACACCGTGCGAAACATGTCTGCCATCGCCTGGCGCGCGGTACCTTCCCCCACCTGGGGTCGGTCCGCGCTCAGCATCGTGCCGTCGCCAACGGTGAACTGGTCGAGGATGTCCTGCTCGCTGTACTGCCCGTCGAGGTGCGGGCTGCACACCCCCAAGGGCGAGATGAAGCGGTTCACGTGTTCGCCATAGACATCATACTGCGAGTTGGCGTCGGCATTGGACGGTGCCACCTGCGGATGAGTGACGATGACGTGGTAAGCCTCCATGAAGGCCTCGACGGTGAGCTTCCAGTTTGCGGGAAAGCTCTTCTGCACGTGTAGGTGGACGTAGCGGTCCTCGAGCTTCCATGCCTCGATATGGGCGACCGCTTCCGCTCCCAGATATTCGCACAGCGTCGGCGCAGTCGGGTCCATGTTGATCCAGACGAAGCCGCCGAGCATCTCCACCCGGGCTTCGGGGAGCAAGAACTTGTCCGCGGTGACATGTGGAAAGTCCCATGGGCAAGTCACGCTTTTGAGCGTGCCGTCGACATTCCAGCTCCAGCCGTGGAAGCTGCACTTGAACTCGTGCGCGCAGCCTTCGCTGCCCGAGGCCCGCAGCTTGGTGCCGCGGTGGAGACAGGCGTTGTAATAGGCACGGATGTCGCCGCCGGCGGCGACACGCGTGATGATGAAGCTGTACGGTCCGAGGTCGTAGACGATGTAATCGCCATCTTCGGGGATGTGCTCCTCGCGGCAGGCGAACTGCCAGGTGCGGGTCCACAGCCGGGCGAACTCCTCGCGCTGGAAGGCGGGATCGACGTAGCGGTTGGTCGAAATGTCGTCGCTGCCGAGATAGGCGTACGATTCCGAGCGCACCCACTTGGGCGCCGCGACGTTGTCGCGCGCGATGATCGCCTGGGTGCTGATGGCGGGGCAGCGGGCCGCGCCTGGTTCGATCTTTCCGGTCTGGACGTTCATCGATCACACTCCGTGGCGAGTTCGGCCACTGTCGACACTTCCCTTATCGCTTCGCCGCCCCGCGCCCAATGACTGGCGGTGCAGAAGCGGTTGGCTCGGCGCGCCTAGCCGGGTTCGACGGAGCCTCGCCGTAGCTCGTAGTCACCGGCATCGTCCACCACCCCACGCCAGCCCGGATAGACGACGATCGTCGTGAACGTTTCCTCGATGATCGCTGGCCCGCTCACCTGAGCTCCCGGCGCAAGGTCGGCGCCGCGGTGGACCGGCGTGGGGACAAAGCCCTTGCCAAGGTTGGCCTGGCGCGTGGATGCAGGCTTCGCGTTGTGCCGCGCTGCTGCAAACCCGCCGCGCGCTGGCGGGTTGGGAGTCCGCACCGAGGCGGTCAGCCGAACGCCGGTCGTTTCGGGCAGCTCGCCCTCGCGGATATGACCGTATTCGGCCATGTGCCGCGCATTGAACAGCGCGATGGCGCGCCTGCCCAGTCCGGGGTCGATGAAGCTGCGGTCGTCGAGGCCGCTGGCCGAACCGACGTCGAAAGTCAGCGACCAGTTCTGGCCGGGGTAGCGCAGCTTCAGTTGATAGGCCGCGTCCACCGCCGCGACGTCGAAGCCAGCATCGGCGAAATGGTCGGCGGCGCGCGAAGCCAGCTCGCCCCACAGCGCATCCAGCTTGGCTAAGTCGAGCGCCCCGGCCGAGGCGGCATAAGCGCGCTCCTCGTCGATGCTGGGATCGGCAACGAGCGTGCCCAACGCCGAGAAAGTGGGCGACGCCTTGGGCACGAGGACCCGCGAAATGCCCAGTTCTTCAGCCTGGATACAGGCAAAGGCCGGACCGTTGCCGCCGTAGGCCAGCATAACAAGATCCTTGGGATCGATGCCCTTGCCCGCCGTTGTCCGGCGCACGCCGTTGGACATGTTGGCGTTGACGACGCGCCAGCAATCGAACGCGGCCTCCTGCGCGCTGTAGCCCAGTTGCGCGCCCACTGCTGCAAAAGCGTCTTCGACGCCATTCTTGGTCAGCGAAAAGCTGCCGCCGGCAAACCGGGTTTCGGTCGACAGGATCCCGAGCATGAGCAAAGCATCGGTAACGGTCGGGCGCGTTCCCCCCCGGCCATAGCATATTGGCCCCGGCTGCGAGCCGGCGGATTCGGGCCCCACTCGCAGCGAGCCGCCCTCAGCATGGCAGATCGAGCCGCCCCCCGCGCCCAGCGTCTCCACCTGGATCATCGGCATGCCGATGAGGTAGCGGTGGTACATGTTCCACCCGGCCTCGGCCGGCGCGAAGCCGCCCAGGACCAGCGATATGTCGTAGGAAGTGCCGCCCATGTCGACGCACAAGAGGTCGGGACAGGCCTTCGCGCGGCCGGCATGCGCGGAACCGACGACGCCGGCCGCCGGTCCCGAGGCCAGCACCCGGACCGGCGCACCGGCGATGTAGTCGCGGGTCATCACCCCGCCCGAAGCCTGCATGACCATAAGCCGCTTGGCATAGCCGCCCGCGCGCAGGCGGGTGACCAGACGTTCGAGATAGGCGGTGACCCGGGGCGCGACGTAAGCGTTGACCACCGTCGTGCTGGTGCGGTCGTACTCCGGTCCGCGCGCCAGGACGCGGTGCGAGACCGACAACGCCACCCCCGGCAGCTCCTCGGCCGCAATCTCCGCGACGCGTCGCTCGTGCGTGGGGTTCACGAACGAGAAGATCAGCGAGATCGCGACCGATTCGACACCCTGCCGGCGGAGCCGCCGACACGCCTCGCGCACCGCGGCTTCGTCGAGTTCGCGGTGGACCGAGCCGTCGAACAGGATGCGCTCGGGAACGGTCAGGCGGCGGCGGCGCGGTACGATCGGCGGCGGCGGGCCAAGGCGGACGTCCCAGATGTCCTCCTTGAAGCCTCGGCGATATTCCATCTCGTCGCGGAAGCCTTCGGTAGTGATCAGCCCGGTGACCGCCCCGTCCATTTCGATCAGCGTGTTGTCGGCCACTGTGGTGCCGTGGACGATGGCGTCGCAACGTTCCAGGAACGCCGCCAGCGCCAGTCCTTCCTTCGCGGCGAGCACTTCGAGGCCTTCCATTACGCCGCGCGAGCGGTCATCGGGCGTGGACAGGTTCTTGTGCAGGACGACTTCGCCGTTCTTGAGCAGTGCGAAGTCGGTAAAGGTGCCGCCGATGTCGATCCCGACCCGGTACATCAGGCGGGCACTCCCGCGTCCGTTCGCGTCCGCGCCATCCGCACCCGCAGTGCGTCGGTCGCCTGCTGGTCAACCTCGAGGTCATAATTCTCCACGAAGCCGGTCAGCACCACGCCATACTTGTCGCGCGCGGCGTCGATGCTGACGAGCTCGTCGAGAACGTCGTCGCGCACGGCGGCAGGGTCGCGATTGAGCGCGACACCGAAGCCGGCGCCGCCGCCGTGCTGATAGGCAATCGCTGCGCCCGCGGGCAGTTGCGCCTGAGCTCGCAGGTCGATCTTGTATTCGTTGTCGCTGCCCACCTCGAACCAGTTGCCGTAAGGGCTGGCGTCGTCGCCGCCGCACATGCCGCGCAAGGGATGATCGGCCGACACCATCCAGGTCATCGCCATCACCGGCTCGAGCACTTGCTTGACGTTGCGGCTGCCTGGCATGCCGCGCCACTGGCCGGCGCCACCCGTATCGATGGTCATCTCCCGGCTGAGGTTGAGCACTGGATAGCGCGCTTCGAAGTCCTCGGCCTCCGACAGCAGGAGGTTGCCGAGGCTGACCGGGCATGAGCCCCAGCCGTCGATCCCTGCCACCGCCGAAGAATCCATCGAGCGGCAGTCGACCCCCTGATCCATCCACATCCCGCTGGCGCCGAACCCGATCACGGCGTTGGGCATCCCGATCTTGTAGAGCTGTGGCGCGGAGCGTTCGGGGACAACGCTCGACAGCGCCAGGCACACCGCCTCGGTAATCTCGCAAGCCGGATGGAACGAGCCGAGCGCGGCCGGCTTGTTGGGCGGCGGCTGGGCAATGCAGCCCTCCGGAACGACGATCTCGACCGCATTGAAGAAGCCCTCGTTCTTGACGATGTCGGGCGACACCGCGGCGGCTAGTTGGGTCATCACGTAGGAGCGGGTGTTGCCGAAGGTGTTCCACACCCCGACCAGCTCCGGGCGGTCGTCGGTGCCGGTCAGGTCGACGGTCAGCTGGTCGCCGGCGATCGTGCAGGCGACGCGGACCTTGACGTCCTTGTTGCCCACGGTGTCGTGGTCTATCAACACTTGGGCGTCGTAAGTGCCGTCGGGCCAGCGCGCGACCTCTTCCCGAAAACGCCGCTCGCTGTCCGCAATCGCGTGGTTGATCGCGGCGCGGACGGTATCGGCGCCCCATTTGCGCAAGAGGTCCTCGATCCGACCGACGGCGAGCTGAACCGCGCCGATCATCGCCGCGAGGTCGCCGGGAAAGGTGGCGAAGCGGTTGTTGCGCTCGACCAAGTGGATTGCATCGCGCCGCTTCTCGCCGCGGTGGACGAGCTTGAGACAGGGGATCGCGAGCCCCTCGGTAAAGATGTCGGTGGCCTCGAGCGTGAAGCCGCCGGGATCCTTGCCCCCGGTGTCGCCCTGGTGTGCTTGCAGCGCCTGGATCATAACCAGGCGCCCCACATCGTCGTAGACCGGCGCATAGACGTTGTAGTCCGGCAGATGGCCGCCACCGAAGTCGGGATCGTTGCCGAGAAACACGTCGCCCGGACCCCAGTCGTAGGCGTCCTGCTGCATCAGGCCGTAGCGGACGGTCAGTTGCGAGACGAACGTCAGATGCGGGGTTCCGATCGAGCCCGAAGCGAGGCGTCCGTTGGCGTCGACGATGCTCGCATTGCGCTCGTTCGACTGGTTGATGATCGGCGAGGAGGCGGCGCGGCCGAGGTGCGTGGCCGCCTGGAAGCAGATCGTCTCCATCGCCCCGCGGATGATGTCGGCGGTCACCGGATCGACGCTGGCGGTTGTCGTCAGGGGCGGACAGGGCGCGGCTAGTTTGCGGTTCAATTCATAGGACATGCTAAGCTCCTAGGGCGAATAACCTTCCGTCGTCTTTGCCCACGCGTGTAACGAGGCAAGCCTCGCGCCGTCCATGCCGCGGCGGGAGTCGCGCGGCGGCAACGCGCACGATAGCGCGCATGACGGACATATCGCGAAGGAGTTGTTCGATGACCCAGCCGAGCGCGGCCAACCTCAAGGCCGAGGCGCAGAAGTTCATCCGCTACGAAAAGGACCGTGCCCGCAAGATCGCGACGTTGACGTTCGACCGTGTCGACAAGGCCAATGCGACCAATATCGGCATGCGCCTGCTATTCGGCGAGCTGGTCCACAAGGCCAACATCGATGACGACGTGAAAGTCCTGGTCATCCGCGGAGAAGGCCAGGACCTGGGCACCGGCGGCGATATCGACGAGCACGGCGACAAGTACCTCAATCCGGCCGTCGATGACAATTTTCTCTCCGACCTCGAGATCGATGATCCCGACGTCCGCTACCCGCCGGGCGGCAGCTACCGCTTCCTCCACGGGCTGACCGACCATTACGCCAAGGGCCGCGCGGGCAACCGCCCGCTTCAGGAATTCAAGAAAATCAGCGTCGTCGAAGCCAAGGGCTATTGCTACGGCTGGCACTTCTACCAGTGCGCCGACGCCGACCTGATCGTCTCGTCGGACGATGCCTTGTTCGGCCATCCGTCGTTTCGGTACGCCGGGTGGGGACCGCGCATGTGGCAGTGGCTGGAAATGGTCGGAGTGCGCCGCTTTTCCGAGATGCTGTTCACCGGGCGGCCGTTCACCGCCCAGGAAATGCTCGACTGCAACTTCGTCAACAGCATAGTGCCGCGCGACCGGCTCGAGGCCGAGACCGAGAAGTACGCCGATGCCTGCTCGCGCACGCGCCCGCTCGATGTCGTGGTGGCGCAGAAGACTTTCATCGAATGCTACAAGCAATACCGTGGCGAGTATCTCGGCAGTCTGATGACCGGCTGGCTCGAGGGAATGCTGCCGCTGATGAAGGACGATCGCTTGGGCGAGGTCAACCTGGGCAAGGGCGGCTTCGACGCCGGCATCGCCGCCACGGTAAAAAACAACGACCTCAACTATCCGCCCGAGTGGCGGCTCAGCCGGAGAGGCCGGGCGAAGCCCTAGCCGAGCGCGACCTGGACCACGTCGCCGTCGATCCGCACCTCGAAAGTGCGGATCGGCTCCTTGGCCGGCGGGTTCATCGCGCGGCCGCTGGCCAGCTCGAACCGCGCTCCATGCGCCGGGCAGCTGATCCAGCCCTGGCGCATTCGTCCGCACTCCAGCGCCTCGTCGGCGTGCGAGCACTTGTTCTCGATCGCGAAGATGCGGTCTTGGCTGTGGCACAGCAGGATCGACCGGTCACCCGCCACGACCTTTCGGACCTCGCCGGACGGTACATCGGCCAGGCGGGCGACAGTCGTGAACACAGCTTCGCTCATCGCCTGCCTCTCGTCAGAAACGGGCGGTCAAGCAATCGCCGGCGGCCAAACCGCGCGCGCAAGCAAGTGCTTCTGCAGTGCAGGTCATTGGGCTGAAACCGCGCGCGTGGGAAACGCCCCTTCGTTCGGGCGTGCCGCGCCCTTCGGCAGACGAGGCCACGCGTGACCGATCCCAGCGATGCCTACGATGTAGTCGTCATCGGCTCCGGCGCGGCCGGAGCGTCCGCGGCCTTGCGCGCGGCCGATCTCGGGCTGTCGGTGCTGATCGTCGAGAAGGAGCACAAGTTCGGCGGCACGTCGGCGACTTCGGGAGGGGTGATATGGGTTCCCGGCCACGGCATGGACGGCAACGCCAGCGACACGCGCGAAGACGCGCTGACCTATCTGCGCAGCGTCATCAAGGTCCCGGTCAACGAGGAGCGGCTCGAAGCCTACATCGATCAGGCGCCGGCAATGCTGGCCTTTCTCCGCAAGGCTGGCGTCGAAGTCATGGCCGCGGCCTGGCCCGACTACTTCCCCGACCGGCCCGGCGCACGCGCCGACCGCTCCGTGATCTGCCCGACGTTCGACGGGCGTGAGCTGGGCGATGCGCGCTATCCGCTGATGCGCGAGCAGTTCAACCGCTTCAAGCTGTTCCACCGCTATGCAATGGACCTGACCGAAACCTTCTCGCTGATGATGCAGCAGAAGGGTTGGCGTGGCACCGCGGCGAAGATGATCGCGCGCTACTGGACCGACCGCGGTGCGCGCGCCAACTCCCCGCGCGACCGCCGCTTTACGCAGGGCGCGGCGCTGATGGGATCGGTTTACAAGCAGGTGTTCGCCCGCGGTGTCGAATTGCGGACGGAAACCCGGCTCGAGGAGATCAGGCTCGACGCTGGCGGCGAAGTCGCCGGCGTGATCGTCTCGCGCTTCGGACAACACCACGAGATCGCGGCGCGCCATGGCGTGATCCTTGCGGCGGGCGGATTCGAGTGGAACCAGCAGCTGCGCGATCGATTTTACCCTGCTCCCGGACTGATCTGGCATTCTTCCACCCCCGAAGGCGCCAACCGCGGTGAAGCCCTGCTCGCCGCCGAGCGGATCGGCGCGACGACCGAGCACACCGAGCAGGGCTGGTGGATTCCGACCACCAGCTTCCCGATGCCACAGGCCTCCAACTTCCACGAAACCCACCAGGCCGCCTTCGACGTCGGGCGCCCCTGGAGCGTGTGCGTCAACCGCAACGGATTGCGCTTCGTCAACGAGGCGACTGGTTACGACAGCTTCGGCCAAGCCATGGTCGACGATCACTTGCGCACCGGCGCCAACATGCCGTGCTGGCTGGTGTTCGACGCCAAGTTCCGCGCCCGGTTCAGCGCGGGCGGGCTGATGCCGACAGTCCATACCCCCGAACGCAAGATCCCTTCGGACTGGTGGGACCACTACGTGTTTCGCGCCGACACCATCCCCCTGCTCGCGCAGAAGATCGGCGTTCCGGCGAAGGCGCTCGTCGGCACCGTGGCGAAGATCAACGAATTCGCGATGACCGGCGTCGACACCGAATTCGGCCGCGGCGGCAACATTTACGACCAGTTCTTCGGCGATCCGACCGTCGCGCCCAATCCCAACCTTGGGCCGATCGACACCGCGCCGTTTTACGCGGTGCCTATCAACAACGGCGACCTCGGGACCAAGGGCGGAGTCCGCTGCGACGC
This sequence comes from Sphingomonas tabacisoli, assembly GCF_042678385.1. Lineage (NCBI taxonomy): Bacteria > Pseudomonadati > Pseudomonadota > Alphaproteobacteria > Sphingomonadales > Sphingomonadaceae > Sphingomonas > Sphingomonas tabacisoli. The sequence continues at coordinate 1,306,544 of NZ_JBHUDY010000001.1, read as the reverse complement.
GCGCGCGAGGGTGCTCGATGGCGAAGGCCGCCCGATCCCCAAGCTCTATGCCGCCGGCAACAATGCCGGCTCGCCGTTCGGTGACTGCTATCCCGGCGCGGGGGCGACGATCGGGCCCGCGATGACCTTCGGCTTCGTCGCGGCCAACGACATTGCCGAACGCACCGGCAACCTGCGCGCCTGATGGCGCTGGCCCCGCCCGCTCGAGGAGGATCACGTGAGCAAATCGGAAGTCGCCATCGTCACCGGAGCGGCAGGAGGAATCGGCCAGGCAATCGTCGCGGCGCTCGCCGCGCAGGGGGTCGCGGTGGTTGGCACTGGGCGAGACGAGTCCAGGCTCCGTGCGCTCGGTGACGGCCTCTCGCCTGAGGCCGCGTTCAGTCACGTCGTCGCCGACATCACCGCAGCCGACGCGCCGCGGCGCATCGTCGAGCACGCACTCGAGCGCTTCGGGCGTATCTCTTATCTGGTCAACAACGCCGGGGCCGGGGTCTGGGCGCCTGTCCACGAGACCAGCGACGCAATGCTCGACGAAGTCATCGGCATCTCCCTGCGCGCGCCATTCCGGCTCTCCCGCGAAGTCATTCCGCACATGGGCAAGGGCTGCGCGATCGTTACCATCGGCTCCACCTTCGGGATCATGGGCGGGCTCGACGGCGGTATCTATTGCGCGGTCAAGGCGGCGTTGACGGGACTGACCCAGACGATGGCGGCGCAGTACGGCGAACAAGGCATCCGAGCCAACGTGGTCGCGCCGACCGTGGTCAGGACGCCGATGACCGAGGCGGCTTGGGATTATCCGGCGTTCCAGCGGATCAACCAGGGATTGACCCCGTTCTACCGCGACTGCCTGCCCGACGACGTCGCCAACGCGGTAGCGTTCCTGTGTTCGGCCAAGGGCGAGTTCATTAATGGCCAAGTCCTGCCGATCGACGGCGGCTGGAGCACGACCCGAATGATCAACCCGCGCTTCGCCGCCTGAGCTGCGGTGCGTCAGTTGACGGAGGGCGGAATCCCGACTTCCTGTTCGTACCGCAGCGTATCGTCGAAGCAGGCCTCGACGATGTCCGAGTAGGTCTTGCGGAAATCCTCGCGCTGCTCGGAGTGATCGAACACGAAGGGCCGATCGTTGCGCACCGCGGTGAGCACCATCGGCGCCACGCCTTCGGGCCAGTAGAACTTTATCGGGTTCTTCTCGAACGACGCCTTGGGAATCTTCATCTTCGCGTCGGTCGGGCCGCCGAACTTCTCCGGCCGATAGCTGTTGTTGTGCAGCCGCATTCCGCCGACCACCCCGCCTGAGCAATAGATCGTGGTCTTGATGTTGAATTCGTCGATTTCGCGCTGGAGGTTCATGACGTAGCCGATCAGGCCCATCTTGGCGGCGCAATACGGTGCGTGGATCGGGATGTGCGCCGGGGTCAGCCCGGCCATCGACGACGACACGATGATGTGACCCGACCTGGCCTCGATCATGTCGGCCAGGAAGGCCTTGGTGATCCATATCCCGGCCATCAGGTTGACCTGGATCATCCATTCGATCTCGCGATCGTCCATCTCGACGACCGGGACGAACGAGCTCGCGCCGGCGTTGGAGAACAGCAGCTCGATCCGGCCCACCGCCGCGTTAGCCTCGGCCTTCATCCGCGCGATGTCACCGCGCTCGCACACGTCGCACTGGATGGCGACGGCCCTGCCGCCCTCTGCAACAATCTCGTCGGCGACCTCGCGGGCATTGTCGAGACGAATGTCGGCAAGCGCGACCGAGGCGCCTTCCTTCGCCAAAGCCTTGGCCAAGGCCATGCCGATGCCGCTGCCGCCACCGGTAACGAGCGCGGCCTTGCCCGCGATTTCGGTCATGCCCTTCTCCTTTGAACCACGCTGGCAGCTACTTGACCATCTCGTGGCCGGCGACCGAGGTCCGATGCATCGAACGCCCCGAGCTCTTGTCGTAGGGACGCGCGCGGTGGAGCGTGCCGGGATTGTCCCAGATCACAAGGTCGCCCACTTCCCAGGTGTGCTTGTAAGAGAAATCGGGTTGGCCGGCCCATTCGGTCAGCCGCGCCAGCAGGGCGCGCCCTTCGGCGGGCTCCATCCCCACGACCTTGTCCGCGGTCAGCCCGATGACCAGCGACTTGCGCCCGCTATCGTGTTTCCACACCAGCGGATGCGTGTTGACCGGCAGCCCCTTGATCATCTCGACATGCTCTTGGGGAAGCTGGTCGAGGAAGTTGCGGCAGCCGGCATACATGCTGTGCTCGACTTGAAGCTCCTCGAACGCGTCCTTTTCGCTCTGCGGAAGGTGCTCGTAAGCAGCGTAGGTGCTGGCGAACTCGGTGTCGCCGCCTTCTGCGGGGACGACCCGCCCGCTCAGCACGGTCGCCTTGGGGGGGGTCATGTCCCTTTTCCCGACGAGCCCGTCCATGTGATAGAAGAACGTCGACAGCACCGTGGCCGGGAACTTGTTGAGCTTGGGATCAAGTGTGACGTTGTAGACGTCAGGGCTGTCTCCCGCGGACTCCCCTGTCAGGTTGATTCGCCCGCCTAGGCTGTCGGTGAACGCCAGTTGCTCCTCGTCGCTGGCGTTGAGCCGGGGGAAGACGAGCACCTGGCGTTTCTCCAACAGTTCGGCGCATTGCTCGGCCAACTCGGGCCGCGTGAAGTCCGCCCGGTCGACATGGATTCGCGCGCCGATCGCCGGCTTGATCGGTTCGATGTCCATTTTCATCGCAATCGTCCTTTTCCTCGGCGCTCGCCACGCCGTAGTGCCGAGCATCCCCTGCCAGCGCAGACCGGCGAAGGAAATGATTGAGCGCGCAGAACCCGCTTGCCGCAGACGCAATCGCTAGAGCGGGTTTCCTCTCCAGTCGGTATCGACGCTGCCGCTCGGCGCCAGCAGCGGTACCTCGACCTCGGCCACGGAATCGACCAGGACTTCGCCGTCTTGCGTGGTCGCCCGCGCCTTGATCGTCACCAGCGGCACGCCCCAGCCGCTCTCCTCCTGCTTGTCGACCACTTCGGCGTCGATGAAGGTCGCGTCCCCTTCGAACGCGGGGCCGCGGAAATTGGACTTGATGTGACGCACCATCCCGCGGTGCCCCGCCCAGTAGGCCAGCGTGTCGGTCATCCACCCGCCCATTGTCGCGCCATAGCCATACGCCCGGAACATGCCGATTTGACCGGCCTTGTCGGTATCGACATGGGCACGCGACGGCCCGCCATAGAGCCCGTCGCGCTTGCGCGGATCGATCGTCGCGCCGTCAAGGTCGTAGGCAAATCCCTCGATCCACCCGGAATCCTGGTTGAGCCACGGGTCCGCGACGCCTTCAGGCACCGTCCAGCGATAGGTGCCCCAAGTATCCTGGATGAACGCCCGGTATTCGGTGGTGAAGCTGGCGATCGTGTGCGGACCCATCACCCGGCGCGGCAGCTTGGTGCCAACCTTAACATCGGCGAACAACGGCGAGGTGCCTTCGCGGTTGGATTGAATCCAAGCGACCCTCGCTCGATCGAGTGCGGCCAGCTCCTCGCTGCTCCAGCGACGAATCGGCTTGTCCTGGTTGTCGTACATCCCTCGCTTCTCGGCTTCGGCCGCGAGGTAGCGTATCGCCGTCGCGCGCTCCTTGGCGACGAGCGCGCCATGCTGGTTGGTGTGGATGGTGTCCCCGTGCGAGAACATCGTCGGGCCGGCGAACTTGGTGTCGGTCACCTTGTAGCCGTGAAAGCGCCGTTCCTGGACTAGGCGGTCGCCGGGACGGATCGGGGTGCCGTAGAACCACCATTCCTCGCCGCCGAAAATCAGGTGCGAGCCGGGAATGCGGCCGACGCACGCCGGCTGCACCCCGTGGGCATAGTCCATCGCCACTGCGAACGACTGCGGCGCGACTATCCCGCCGAAGCGCGAGCCGCGCGCGAACTCCTCGTTCCAGTGGATTGGGCTGGGGTAATCGAGCGCCATGACCCAGCGGCGGATGTCGGTCGCCGAGCACGGCTCCCACATCTGTCCGCCGCCGACGAGCTTGCCGACGCGCGGCTCGACGTCGCTGAGATCGAATTCCACCGTGTCGGCCATGGTCAGTTTCCCCGTGCGCGGCGCCTTTGCCTAGGCAATGGTAGCGTGGCAAGCGATCGTCGGCGTTGCTCCACCTGAGGCAAGTGGACGTGCGGGTTCACGCCGCATCGGCGGCAACCGGGGAGCCCTCAGTCTGGGCGCGCAGCGCTGCGGCGAGACGGTCTTCCATCTCGATAACGCGCGACCGGAAGGCAGCGACGCCGCGAGCCTTGACCGGGCCGAAGCCGGCGATCAGCGCAGCACTGGCGGCGATTTCCGTGGCCAGTTCGGCGGTCTCGTCCGTGATGCGCTCGGCAAGAGCGCCAATCAGGGCGCGATACTCGCCAATCAGCGCGCGTTCCATCCGTCGTTCGGCGGTGTAGCCGAACACATCGAGGGGCGTTCCGCGCAGGCGCTTGAGCCACGCGAGAAGGCGAAACGCGCCGAAAACCCATGGGCCCAGGGCAATCTTGCGCGGGCTGCCGGTCTTGACGTCTTTGCGCCACGCCAGCAGCGGCGGGGCGAGATTGACCGCGAGCCTAGGCTTACCGTCGAACTCGGCATCGAACTCCGCACGAAACTCCGGGCGCACATAAAGCCGCGCAACCTCGTACTCGTCTTTGTAGCTCATCAGCCGGGCAAGCTGCTCGGCGACCGCGGTGAGGAACCGCTCGCACTCGCCGACGTCCCGCTGCCGCAGCCGCTCGGCGATCTGCGACACGAACTCCTTGTAAGAGGCCGCATAGGCCCCGTTCTGATATGCGGCGAGGAGGCTCGTGCGGCTTTCGAGCATCGCCTCGAGTGTTTGCGGAACCCGCTGGGTGGGCGCGATCGGCAGCACTGCGGCCAGCTCGTCGGGGAACGCCTGTGCCACCCGGCCGAGCGCGAACGCCGCCAGATTGGTTTCGGCCGCTGTCCCGTTGAGGCAGATCGCCTGCTCGAGCGCCGCGGGCGCGACAGGCAGCAAGCCCGCCTGCGCGGCGTAACCGAGCAGGAGCGGATTGCTGAAGATGGTGTCGCCGAACGCCGCCCGCGCGATTGTGTTGGCCTCGAGCTGAGCGAGATTGCCGGCAGCGATCCGCCGCTCGAACGCGGGGAGAAAGCGCTCCGGCCGCAAGTCGAGATCGTGGCGGGTCTGAAACTCACCGGTTGGAACGACATCGCGGTTGGCGACGACGATCGATCCGTTGTGCAACGTTGCCAGCGCTTCCGGCGCGGTGCCGACGACGAGATCCCCCGCGATCACCGCGTCGGCTTGGCCGAAACCGAGACGCGCGCTCGGTATGGCGCAAGCCTTCGAGGCGAAGCGGACGTGGCTGGTCACCCCGCCGCCCTTCTGCGCCATTCCGGTCATGTCGAGAACCTTGACCGCCTTTCCCTCGATGTGCGCGGCCATCGCCAGCAGCGCGCCCAGCGTGAGCACGCCGGTCCCGCCGATGCCGCAGATCAGCAACGAGTAGCCGCCGCTAACATTCGCCAGCGGAGGCTCGGGCAGTCGCGCGACAAGCGGCTCGAGCACTGCCGAGTCAGCCCCGCGCCGCGCTACTCGCGCCCCCGTCACTGACACGAAAGACGGGCAAAAGCCCTTGATGCAGCTGAAATCCTTGTTGCAGGTCGATTGATCGATCCGTCGCTTGCGTCCGAATTCGGTCTGCAGAGGCTGAACGCTGACGCAGTTCGACTGGACCGAGCAATCGCCGCAGCCCTCGCAGATTGCCGCATTGATGAACAGGCGCATGTCCGGATCGATCGCGATGCCGCGTTTGCGCCGACGGCGGTTCTCGTTGGCGCAGGTCTGTTCGTAAACGATGGCGCTGACCTGGGCGCGACCGCGCAGCTCGCGCTGAACTTGGTCGAGTTCGTCGCGATGGCCAATTCGCACGCTTGGCGGCAGCTTTCCGGCCCACCGCGTCGGGTCGTCGCTGAGCACGACCACCGGCGCGACCTTCTCCGCGATCAGCGCGGCGACGATCATCGGCACGCTGGTCCCGCCTTCCATCGGCTGGCCGCCGGTCATCGCCACGGCGTCGTTGAAGAGGATCTTGAAGGTCATGCGGGCGTTTGCCGCGACTGCGGCGCGGATGGCGAGAATGCCCGAATGGGTGAACGTGCCGTCGCCCATGTTGGCGAAGACATGGCTGGTCTCAACGAAGTGCTGCGCGCCTATCCACGGGAGTCCTTCGGCGCCCATTCCCACGACGTTCATGGTTCGCCGCTCGGGCATGAAGGCGGCCAGGCCGTGGCACCCCGTGGCGCCCATCGCGAAGCTGCCGTCGGGCAAGAGCGTGCTGGTGTTGTGGGGGCAACCCGAGCAGAAGAACGCGGGGCGTATCGCGATCGCCGCATCGCGGTGCGCGGCGTCGAGCGTGCGCCAGTGCGCTGCTCTAGCCTCGAGCTCGGCGTCGCTTATCCCCAACCGGTGGAAGCGTTGTTGCAAGACGCGCCGGACCATCGCCGGGTCGATCACCCCGTCGAGCGGGAGCAGCGTCCGGCCCTGCTCGTCGCGCTTGCCCAGCACCGTTGGGCGCGAGTCGGACAGAGGATAGAGCGCCCCAGTCAGCTGCTCCTCGATCACCGGGCGCTTTTCCTCGATAACGAGCACCTCGCGCGCACCGCCGCACGCCTCGCGAGCGAACCCAGGATCGAGGGGCCAGATCGCGCCGAACTTCACTAGGGTAATCCCCAAGGCGGCGCAGCGGACGTCGTCGAGCCCGAGGTCGAGCAGGGCTTGGCGGAGGTCGAGCCAAGCTTTGCCCGCGCTGACGATCGCCAGCAGAGGACGGTCCGCCGGCACGACCACGCGGTTCAATCCGTTTGCGCGAATGAAGGCGAGCGCAGCGGGCAGGCGGTGGTTGAGAACCAGGTCCTCCTGGCGCAGCGGGGGCGATCCGCGTTGCAGGTTGAGCTGCTCGCGCCGCTCCGGACGGACAAGAGTCGGCTCTCGCAGCGTGACTGACGCGGTCAGGTCGAGCATGTCGGTGACCGCCTTGAGCCCGACGTAGAGTCCGCTGAACCGCGACAGCTCCCACCCCATCGCGCCGAATTCGAGAATTTCCTCGGTGGTCGAGGGCGCTAGGACCGGGATGAACCCGGCGATCAGCGTATGGTCGGACTGGTGCGCGGAAGCGGAGGACTTCCCCCCATGATCGTCTCCGGCGACGACCAGCACGCCACCGTGCGCCGCGGTGCCTTCGAAATTGGCCAGCTTGAGCGCTTCGCACGCGCGATCGACGCCCAGTCCCTTCGCGTACCACATCGCGAACACGCCCTCGAACGGGGACGGCCCGAACCAGTCGAGCTGCTGCGTGCCGCGCAGGCTGGTGGCGGCAAGCTCTTCGTTGAGCCCTGGTTCGAAGCGGATGTCGTGCGCATCGAGCAGGTCCCCTGCAGCCCACAGCTGCGCATCGAGCGTGGTGATCGGCGAGCCGCGGTAGCCGGTGATATACCCGGCGCTACGCCGCCCGGCCGCCCGATCGCGGCGGGCTTGGTCGAGCGGCAGGCGGACAAGTGTCTGCATGCCGGACAGGAGCACCTGCCCCGAGCGCTGCTCGAAGCGATCCGTCAGGGAGACAACTTGCTTGGTCACAAGTTACGCGACGATGGCGCGTGCCTCACGCGGCGGCGCGCCGGTTTTGCCGGTTCGGGTCGTGCTTGTGGATGCGTCCGCCGACCATGATGTGGACTATGCGATCGGCATCGGTCAACAGCCGCGCATCCTGCGAGGGGTCGCCGTCGACCAGCAAGAGATCCGCCAGCTGGCCTTCCCTGATCGTCCCCAGCGCACCGTCATCGCGCATGGCGAGGCCGCCGTTGCGGGTGGCGCAGAGCAGCGCGCCTTCGGGGGTGTAACCGTAGTAGTCGACGAAGAACTGGAGGTCGCGGGCGTTGGTGCCCTGCGGGCTCCAGGCGAAACCATAGTCGCCGCCGATCAGGTGTCGCACACCACGCTTGCGCAGCTCGGTGTGGGTCTTGACCGATTCTTCGAGCAGCGCATTGATGCCCATGTATCCGCCGACTTCGGACGACAGGCCATACGGCGCGGCCTCGTTCCTGACGATCGTGTGGAACAGGCTGACGGTCGGAACCACGAATATCCGGTCCTTGGCCTCCTCCATCATGTCGAGCAGCTCTTCGTCGGAGTGCTCGCAATGGAACAGGCCGTCGACGCCGGCGTGGATGCAGCGCTTTGAGCCTTCGATCGAGCGCGTGTGCGCGTTGATCTTGCGGCCATAGGCGTGCGCGGTCTCGGCGGCGACGCGGATTTCCTCGAAGGTCATCGGCGTGGTGTGGCCGGGAGTGCCTGGGTAGAACGGATCGCCCGAGACATCGAGCTTGATGTTGTCGACCCCCTCGCGGCAATGCAGCCGCACCGTGCGGCGCATCTCGTCGACGCCGTCGACGATGCTCGAAGGCCCGACCCGCGGGTTGTGCTCCTTGCCCTCGTCACCCATCGCGCCGGTCACGCTGATCTCGAGCCCGCCGGCACGGATGCGCGGCCCCGGCAGCCGTCCGGCGTTCACTTCGTTACGCACCGCGACGCCCAACCGCAGCTTGGCCTCGGACGCTCCGTAGACGCTGGTGAACCCGGCATCGAGCAGCGCCTTGGCACCGCGCGCGGCGGAGAAAACCTGCTCCTCGGGCGAGGGGCGAATGAGATCCTCGGTAGCGGTCACCGCTTCGAACGAAAGATGGCCATGACCTTCGACCAGGCCGGGCATCAGCGTGAGCCCGCGAGCGTCGACGATTTGCGCGTCGGCCTGGGCGATCTGGCCGGTGGTGCGGCTGATCGCGGCAACCCGCTCATCTTGCACCAGCACATCGCCCTCGAACGGTGCGGCGCCGGTCGCGTCCCACACCCGCGCACCTACGAATAGCGTGCTGTTCATTACGCCTCATTCCGGCTTCCGAGCTTTAAAGCTATACCTTGTCGGGCGAAGCGAGCCGAATGACCGGGCGCGCATCGCCGCTTGCCTCACTCTGCTGAGGCCCGGGCCCTCGACTTGCAGGTTTCCCACGCTTCCCGCATCCCCCTCGGGTCATCGAAAGGTCTGTCATGATCCGCGGGATTCATCACGTCTCGGTCCACGTCCGCGATCTGGACCGGATGATCGCGTTCTACCGCGACGCGTTCGGCTTCGAAGTCGTGGGTGAGCAGTTCGCCTGGAACGAGGGCGAGGACACGCTCGATCGGTTGCTCGACGTACCCCGTTCCGCCGCGCGCGGGGCGATGCTCAAGGCCGGCAACGCGTACATCGAGCTGTTCCAGTGGTCCAACCCGCCGCCCAACTCGACCCGGCCACTCGATCCGTTCGACAAGGGCTACACTCACTTCTGCGTCGACGTGTCCGACATCGAGCAGGAATACGAGCGGCTGCGCTCGGCCGGTATGACCTTCGGCAGCCCCGCCCCGGTTGACATGGGCCACGTCAAATCGGTCTACGGGCGCGATCCGGAAGGCAACGTCATCGAAATCCAGCAGACTGCTCCGGGTAGCGACATGCCCTTGGCGATGGCAGGTGCAAACCTGACTGCGCCCGCCTGAGCCGAGCGGAACGATGACCGAGGTTGCGCCATCGCCGTCGCTGGTGCGCGGCCCTCCGCTTGAAGACGAGCCGGGGCTCGGCGCGTTGACCCTGCCCGGGTACCTTCGTGAAGTAACCGAACGCTTCGCGGCACGTGAAGCGGTGGTGTTCCACAGCCCTCACGGCGTGATCCGATGGGATTACGCCACGCTCTGGGACAAGGCCGTGGCGGTTGCCAAAGCGCTGATCGCCCGCGGGCTCGGCAAGGACGGACGTGTCGGCATCCTGATGAGCAATCGGCCCGAATGGCTGGCTGCGACGTTCGGCATCTCGCTTGCCGGAGGCGTCGCCGTGCCGCTCAGCACGTTTTCGACGCGCGACGAGCTCGAGCATCTGCTGGCGGCATCGGACATCTCGGTGCTGCTCCTCGAACGCACTCTGCTCAAGCGCGACTTCCTGGCCGACCTTCACGCGATCGAGCCGGCGCTGGCGGGCACACCGCCATTCCGATGCCCCAGGTTCCCGTATCTGCGCCGCATCGTGGCGCTGGATCACACCACCGGAGCCGGTGAGTGGCAGCGCTTCCTCGAGGAAGGTCGCGACGTCGATACCGCATTGGTCGACGCCGCCGCGGCGCAAGTCCGGCCCAGCGACACCGCGGTGCTGTTCTTCTCCTCGGGCTCCACCCGGCTGCCCAAGGGCATTCTCAGCGCGCATCGCGGGGTCGCCATTCAGCTTTGGCGCTGGGCGCGGATCTACGCGCTTGAGGGGGATTTGCGCTGCTGGGCCGCCAACGGGCTGTTCTGGTCGGGCGTCTTCGGCATGGCGCTGGGCATGACCTTCTCCGCCGGCGGCGCGATCGTGCTCCAGCCGACGTTCGCAGCGGAAGAGGCGCTGCAACTGATGGAGCGCGAGAAGGTCAACGTGCCACTTGCCTGGGCCCACCAGTGGGCGCGCTTGGCCGAGGCTGCCGCGGACATGCCAGTCGATCTGTCGAGCTTGCGCTATCTCGATAGCGACACCCCGCTGGCCGCGCATCCGACCGTGCCGCGCGGGTGGAAGGAGCCGACCGGATACGGCGTCACCGAAACCTTCACGATTTGCGTGGCCTGGCCTGAGGGCACGCCATCCGCCATCCGGGGCACCAGTCACGGTGAAGTGCTTCCGGGCAATACTGTCAAAATCGTCGATCCGCTCACCGGCACCATCGTACCGCGCGGAATTTCGGGCGAGATCGTGGTCAGGGGCCCGACGCTGATGCTCAACTACGTCGGCATTCCCGCCGGTGAGACCCTGGATGCGGAAGGCTACTTCCACACCGGAGACGGCGGCCATTTCGACGAGTCCGGGCGATTGTTCTGGGAGGGCCGGCTCGACGACATCATCAAAACCGGCGGAGCGAATGTGTCGCCCGCCGAGGTCGACGCGGTGCTGGCGACCTGTCCCGGCGTCAAACTGGCCAGCACCGTCGGCGTTCCCCACGATACCCGCGGCGAGATGGTGGTCGCCTGCATCGTCGCGCGTGAAGACGCGCTTCTCGATGAAGCCGGGATTCGGACTTTCCTCAACGAGCGGCTCGCCAGCTACAAAGTACCGCGGCGCGTGCTGTTCCTGCGCGAGGAGGAACTGCCGCTCACCGGCAGCGCGAAAGTCAAGCTGGCAGCGCTGCGCGATGTCGCACAGCGCCACCTCGCAAGTTGAGGTGGAACTCAAGGTGTCGTTCGGGTCTCGTCCGTGACGGACAGCGAATTGCCGCCCAGACATTCGAGAATACGAGGCTAGTGGTCGGCAGCGAGGCTGGCACCTATCTCGGCAACCTTGCTTGCGCCGGCCTCGGCTCCGACCAAGCGCGTCAGCACCGCAGACATCCGCGCGTCCCCAGTAATCATCCGAATTTCGGTTACGGCGCCGGGCGCGCCGCGCTCCAGTGGAATTGATCGACGAGCATTCCTAAGACTCAGATCATGATTATCAGACAAGCGGTCGCTGCGGAGGCGCCAGCCATCGCCGGCATCATCATGCCAGTCATCAGGGACGGGGCCACCTATGCCTTGGAGCGGGACATCGGTGAGGACCAGGCGCTCGCGTACTGGATGGGCAGTGATAAGGAAACTTTCGTCGCCGAAACCGACGATGGGATCGTCGGAACCTACTACATCCGGCCCAACCAGCAGGGCGGGGGCGGTCACGTGTGCAACTGCGGCTATATGAGCAGCCCGACCGCGGCGGGTAAGGGCATCGCGCGAGCCATGTGCGCGCACTCGCTCGAACACGCCCGCGCGCGCGGCTTCCGCGCGATGCAGTTCAATTTTGTGGTCAGTACCAATGCGCGGGCGATCCACCTGTGGCATCGCATGGGCTTCGCCGAAGTCGGGCGCCTGCCCGCTACATTCAGGCATCCGACCCTGGGCTACGTCGACGCCTTGGTCATGTTTCGGGTCCTGTGACTGCCATAGACGCGCAAAGCCGTCACACGGCATCCGCAGCTTAGGCGTAGCTTTCCAGCCGATCAGGATAAGTCATACCGCCACAAACACAAATCGGTGCTTGCTCTGTACACAAGGCAAAGTCGTCGATGCAGCCGCCCTGCAGTTCAAGCCATTTGAGAAGGCTCGATCGAGCGGGCTCCAGTATCTCGAATTGAACCGGGCGGCCAGTCTTTTGCTGAATCACCGTCGCGCGATTACGGATCCGCCCGCCGGTCACCAGATCGCCGATCTTGACCTTCGCGACGTCGCAACCGCGCAGCTTGCTGTCGAGCGCGAGGTCGAACAATGCCCGATCGCGAAAGCGGCCCTCGGTGCTCGAGAAAGAAGCGGATCGCCCAGACGTCCTTTGGCTTCAGCGGCTTTCTGGCGCCCACCATCCTGGCGTCGTTCCACGGCCGGCGATGCCTGAAAGCTGGCTCATAACTTGTATGTCCCATGGCAGGTCTCCAGCGGCCGAAATGGTCGCAAGAGTGAAACGCCGGTTACGCAGATGCGATGGTCGGGGCCGTAACCGGAAAGTCCGGTTCAAGCTACAATACTGATATAGCTGCCACTCCATGCCTTCGCCTGCAATCGGGCAGGCGAATCTCATCGGCGAAGGCTACATCGAGCCGACCAGTCTATAGCCAACGCTCCGTCGATTCCGGGGGTACCGCGTCCGCGCCGTCGTTGAACCAACGAAAGCTACTTACTGAATTGAATGGAGCTTCTGAAATAGGTCTACGAGCCTCTACAAAATCGCAAATGACTAGGGCAATCTCACGAATGCGGGCCAATTTCTCAGGTGTCACCCGCGATCATTGTTAACACCAAGCCCAAGTTGGTGAGCGCATTGGGGGGCGGGGTGCAAATCCTCGCTGACGAAGAGCTGGCCAACCGTCTGTGTCTTCAAGTTGGCCGCACGCTCTGGTTCCTGACCCAGCGCGACTAGGTTCAAGGGCTGACTTGGTTTAAGCGGATATTTGATAGCAACGGGCCCAGTCCGGAACAATTGCTGTACGTGACCCTGTTCTTGGAGGAGTTTCAATTTTTCGCGACTGTTTGCAGCGACCTGGCTCAGGTCGAGCCCTAGCAGGGCCTCGGCAAAGTCATCCTCCTGGGCTTGATCGAATGCAATACGCGCGGCTTTGGTCCGCTGGTCCACGTGCATCACCCCGGTCAGGTAACTCTTGTCGCCGATCCTGAGTGGCGCCAGCCCTTCGCCAGCAGTGCCTTCCACTTAGCGCTTTGGGCTAAAGGCGCGGTTGGCGAGAGCGACCGCGCCTGTGTCGTCAGGCAGCCTGGCGCAGCGATTCCCCGGGCGCGTGACGCTCACTTCGCGCTTTGAGCGCCGCCTCGACGTGATCGTTCCACAAGTCCAACGCCTCGCGCTTTTCCTTCTTCCAGTCATGCCGCTGGTAGATGCCGGCGACGCCCGCACGCGAACCGCCGATATGGTTCAGAATCGCCTCGGTGACCTCGAAGCGAACGCCTAGCCTCTGAAAGCCGGTTGCGAGCGTGCGGCGCAGGTGGTGCAGTTGCCAGGGTGCGAGCGCTCCGCCACCGTCATCCGCAACCAGTGCGTCGAGCTTGGTCTTGCCCTTGTGATATCCGGTAAAGCCCGCCCCGGTCGACGTCGCGAAGACCCTGCCGCGGCGCGGCCATTTGTCCTGTCCCGCGGCCTCGTCCAGCACCGCGACGGCAAGGGCGTTCAAGGGCACGCAATTGGGCTCGCCGTTCTTGGCGCGCTCGCCGGGAAGGGTCCAGAGCAGCTCGGTCCGATCCAGCTCCTCCCAGGCCAGCGAGCTCACTTCCTCACGGCGCTGGCCGGTCACGATGAGCAGCCGGACGATCGGACCAAAGCAGGGATGGCTTTTCATCGCCTGGTTCCAGATCCGGGCGAGTTCCTCGTCGGCCAGCCAGCGGTCGCGGGATTTAACCGCCGGCGGGGTCTCCATCCCCTCCAGGGGACTTCGCTCGACATCGCCGCGGCTGACTGCCCAGCGGAAAAGGCGGCGGAGGACGGCGAACACATTGCGCCGATTCGCGGCCTGCGCCGCAGGCATGCGGTCGAATACCGCGACGATGTCGGCGCGCGTGATCTTCGGCAGCGGCTTCTGGCGTAAGACGGGGGTGGCATGAATGCGGAGGCACCGCTCGACGAGCCTCCGCCAGCCTGCGCCGGTGCAGGACTTCTCGAATCGGCCGGCATAGGTGTCGAAGGCAAGATCGACCGCCTCGCGCCGACGCTGCCGTTCGGCATCCCCTGGATCGATGCCCGCGGGCTACGAGCAGCGACAGGCGCTCCGCCTCATCCCTTGCGGTGGTCGGCGTCCAGGGCGATCAGTTGTTGACCATGCCGCGTCCATCCGGCTTCCACGTGGACCAATGGCGAAGAGGCTCGGCCCCAATGCGGTGAGGCACAGCGGATCGGGATCAGCGCATCGTGGGCAACGCGCGACGCCAAGCACCTCAAGCGCATGTTCGGGCTGAAGCTCGATCGGATCGAGCCGGGCCTTGGCATCGAAGCGATGCACCTCCTCGTGCCGCACAGCGAGCCGCTCGGCGCGAGCACGGCGGGATCTCTCATCAGGTCCGATGTAGCCGCGACGGACCTGGCGCCGGCGATCGATCAGCTTGTCGGCCGGGCGGGCGAGGACGCCGTGTTCCGTGTGGCTCCCAACGAAAGCGACGTTCCCGAGCGCGCCATTCGCCGTGTCGGCCCATTGGACGAACCAGGTTGTTGGCCGAAGTGGAAGCGCCCGGTCCGCATGCTGCGCCGGCCGGAGCATTTGACACATGTCGTAGCGCTGCTCCCCGACCATCCGCCGCGGCGCTTTACCTGGCGCGGTCAGGCCTATCGGGTGACGGTCGGCGATGAGCCCGAACGGATCCACGGCGAATGGTGGCGGACCGATAGCGAACTGTGGGCGGTGCAGGACTATTTTCGCGTCGAGGTGGAAAGCGGCGAGCGGTTCTGTCTGTTCCGGCGCGGCGACGGTTTCGAACCTGAGACCGGTGATCTCAGCTGGTACATCCATGGAATGTTCGGCTGATGGCCTATGTCGAACTTCAGGTGATGAGCCACTTCTCGTTCCTGCGCGGGGCGAGTTCGCCAGAAGAGCTGTTCGCGGCGGCAGCACTCCAAAGTCATAGCGCCCTCGGGCTCGCCGACTGGGGCAGCGTTGCCGGCGTCGCCCGCGGCTGGGACGGACAGAAGACCACAGGCGTGCGGATGATCCCCGGCGCCCGCGTCCATGCAACCGACGGCCATGGCCTGCTTCTTTACCCGCAGAACCGCGCTGCGTGGAGCCGGCTGACCCGGCTAGTGTCGATCGGCAAGGCCCGCGGCGGCAAGGGCTTCTGCATCCTCGATTGGGCCGACATCGTCCATCATGCCGAAGGACTGGTCGGCATCCTGCTGCCTGATCTTCCGGACGAAACGGCCGGGCTCCAGCTCGCCGACGTGGCAGCGGCGTTTGGCGCCCGCGGATATTGCGCGCTGTCGTTCCGACGCCGGCCCGACGATGCGATCCGGCTCCACGACCTCGCCGCTCTAGCCGGCCGTTACGGCGTGCGTGCGGTCGCGACGGGCGACGTGCTCTATCACAGCCCGGAGGTGCGGCCGCTGCAGGACGTGGTGACGGCGATCCGGGAAAAGACGACGGTCGACGCACTCGGCTAGGCATTGCGGACAGCCTCCACATGCTCGTGAGCCGTTGCGCGAGACACGCCGAGAATGTGGCCGATCTCCGGATCGGTCTTGCCCCGACCCACAAGGGTCAACGCATCGTGTTGCCTGTCTGTGAGGATGGGCGCCGGCTCGATTGCGATGCTGGATCTAGCCCGCATTATCCTGCGCCCCGTCTCGAATGCGAATGTTCCGCACAGCTGGGCGACGGCGAGCGCATCGGGGATGAGGTTGTCGAGCGACCGCGCGCTGAACGAGCAGGTGCCGTGATACTCGCCGGGTAGATAAACCGGCACGGTGAATCCTTCGCCGAGCCCGAACGCGGCGGCCTCGGTCAGGATCTGCTTATGGCGTGGTGTGAGCCTGATGAAGTTGCCGACGTCACGCCAGAGGAACCCAACGACGGTCTTCGTGCTGGCGATGTGAATTGGGTCGTCGGAATAATATCGTCGGCCCACATGATGCGACACCCAGCTCTTGTCATAGGTGGACAAGCTGATGGCGTCCTCGGGCGGCCGCGCGAGATCGACATGGTGGCCCATGGCGAATCCCGAAAAGCCGAGAGTGCAGGTTGCGAACTCGAGCGCCGCATGGAGGTCGCTTTCTGTTCGGGCGGTCTGGAAGTTCGACAGCAGAGCGTCGAGGCAGGATACTATCGTCATATGCCTACGAGGGTGCCTTCGCATTACGTTTTCTTAAGCGGATGCAATCGGCAGCTCGGCGTTACGTCAACCGGATTCACCACAAACCGATCACTTTAGGCCGCGTTGTTTCCGACGCCCGCGTAGCCGGAATCCAAGGAAGAGAGCGCGCTGGCAGCGGGGGCACGGTAGGCCCCACGACATTTTCCGGAGGGCGCCATGACCATCGAGCGTCCTGCCGAAATCCGGATCCACGCTTGGGATGGCGAGAAAATCCCGTTGTTCGGATTTCCGGCAGGGCGCGACGTCGAGCCGCGATGGATTTCGGCTAAGTAGGCCAGGACCCTTGCCCCGCTTTCTTCCGAAACCTTGGGATTGGCAGCCGAAAGACGCCCGTTGGGGACTGGTCATGCGCGACAATCCGCGCCTTTCCGCGGCGAGCCAAGCGAAAGGGCTCGGCGCGCCGGAGCCGATCAGGCGCCTGCTTGCTGCGCGATCGCCATCTCAGCGGCACTCAGGTTGAAGCGACTGCCGCATCACGGTCGCGTACGGGCGCATCGCGTCACTCGTCGAAGTCCACATATGATGGCGACCACAGGGTATCGGCGTCCGGCGAAAATAGGTACTGTCCTTCCGGGCATGGTGAATGCAGAGAGCGACCAACTCAAGCGCGCCGGCCGGCCAGAGGCGGGTCAACGGCTCGAGACGATTGCAATCGTGTCGGTTTTACCTTCGTCAAAACGACAGCCCGGGATCGCGGCTGATCAAAGTGAGATGTTGCTCTAATGGGGAGCCGGCAACTCCAGCCCGGATGATTCATCCTCAAGGGGAGCATCGTCTCCAGCCACGCGCGGCGTCACGAAGCGGGCAAAACGCGGACGAATGCGCCACTCCACCCGTTCGATGAGCTCATAGACAACCGGAACGAGAAGCAGGGCGAGAACCGTCGAGCTTATCAGGCCACCAATTACCGCCACGGCCATTGGCTGACGAAAGCTTGCGCCCTCGCCAATGCCGAGCGCGGTGGGCAGCATCCCGGCAGCCATTGCCACCGATGTCATCGTAATAGGCCGCGCGCGTTCCCGACATGCTTTGAGGATGGCCTGGCGCTGCGATTGCCCAGCACGCTCGGCCTCGATCGCGAACTCGACCAGCAGGATCGAGTTTTTGCCGGCCAAGCCGAGCAGCATCAGCATGCCGATCAAGACCGGCAACGTGATCGCCAGCCCCGTCACCTTCAGCGCGATGAACGCCCCGATCAAGGTGAGTGGCAATGCTGAAATGATCGTAATCGGTTTGAAGAAGCTGTGAAACAGCAACACGAGCACGCCGTAGATCAGCAAGATGCCAGAGATCATCGCGATGATGATGTTCCCGAACAAGTCCGCCATCGCCTCCGTGTCACCGGTCTGCGCCAGGCTGACCCCGGGCGGCAAATGGCTCATGATCGGGAGCTTGTTGATCGCCTTGAGCGCCTGCCCCAGCGTGACGCCATTCAGATCCGCTTGAACCGAGACCCTGCGGGCTCGATCATAGCGGATGATTTGCCCGGGCCCTTCGTCGAGGGACAGGTCAGCCACGCTGCCCAGCGTCGTGGTTTTTCCACCGAGCGTCGGCAACCGAAGATTGGCGAGGACATCGGGATTCACGCGGTCGAGTTCGGGCAAGCGGACCCTGATCGGAATCCTTCTCTCGGAGGTCGAAAACTTCGGCACATTGGCGTCTATGTCGCCGATCGTCGCAACGCGGACAGCCTGGGCGATGGTCCGTGCCGAAACCTGGAGACGGGCCGCCTCCTGAGCACGCGGCCGGATGATGAGCTCTGGGGCGGCCGGCGGCGGCGTTGGACGTGGTTCCAGGACCTCTGGCAGCGTCCGCATCTGGCGCACCAACTCAGTCTGGGTGCGTTGCAGCAAGGCGCTGTCACTTCCGGTCAGCACCACTTCGACGCCGGCACGGCCGAAGCCTCCTCCCTCGGTCGCGATGCGCACATTTGGAACTGCCCTGAGCGTGCCCGCGAGCGAACGCTGGAAGTCGTCCGTCGTCACTCCACGGTCACGTTTCAGGATGATGGTCATATGACCGGACGTCAAAGACCCCTCCGCCCCGACCTGAGCGAAGACACGCTCGACTTCCGGCCTCTTTTGGAGGCTGCGCGTAACCTCTGCCACGGCCTGTTGCATTTCTTCGAATGTCGCACCCTGCCCTCCCTCGATGGAAAGATAGGAAATGCCCGTGTCGCCGACCGGCTGGAAACCCGTGGGCAAGGTCGCCGCGAGAGCGAGCGATCCGGCCAGCAGGAGCGTGCCGATGCCCAGCGCAGTCCAGGGCCGCGCCAGGTTCCAATCCAAAGCTTCCGCATAGAGACCTGGAAGCGGGCGATGCCGTTGCGGAGGTCGCGACTTCAAAAAATAAGCGGCCAGCACCGGAGTGAAGAGACGTGCCACAAGAAGCGAGAAAAGGACCGCGACTGAAACCGTCAGCCCGAACTCGCGAAAGAACTGGCCCGCCTGGCCTCCCATGAAGGAGACCGGCGCGAAGACAGCGACAATCGTAAAGGTCGTGGCGATGACTGCGAGCCCGATCGCATCAGCGCCAATCAGCGCAGCCCGGTAAGGCGTCGCCCCGGTCTCGATGCGCTTTTCTATGTTCTCAATTTCAACAATCGCATCGTCGACCAAGATGCCAATGACGAGCGTCAGACCCAGCAAAGTGATGCCGTTCAGACTGAAACCGAAGATCACCATGGCGGCGAAGGTCGGAATGAGCGACAAAGGCATGGCGACTGCAGCAATCAGCGTCGCCCGCCAACTTCGCAGGAAGAGATAAACGACAAGCGCAGCAAGCAGCATTCCCTCCCAAAGGACATGCATAGTCGCCGAAAAGCTTCTGCGGGTATTGTCCACGGTCGAGACGATCTCGGTGAACTTCACCGCGGGGTAGGCACGTCGCAATGCATCGACCGACTGGCGCACCCGGTCCTCGGTGCTAACGTCGCTCGCCTGCTTGGTCTTGCTGACCTGAAAAGCGACCACTGGTTTGCCGTCCAGACGGGCGAAGCTGCGTTGTTCACCCGCGCCGTCCACGATCGTTCCAAGGTCGGTCAGGCGGACATAGCTGCCATTCGCAATAGGGATGGTGGTCGCCGCGATCGCGGTGACATCCCTGGCCTCTCCCAGGACGCGCACGGTCTGCTCCGAACCGCCGATATCCGCTCGCCCGCCAGTGTCGTTTACATTGGTCGAAAAAAGCGCGCTGTTGACCTGTGCGGCGGTTACCCGGAATGCCGCCAGTCGCCTTGGATCCAGCGTCACCACGATTTCACGGGTCAATCCGCCAACCCGTGCGACTTGCGACACACCCGGTTGCGCCTGCAATGCACGCGAAACCTTGTCATCGACAAACCACGACAGATCCGCATCTGACATGGTCGAGGATGACACCGCGTAGGTGATGATCGGCAGCCCGGCTATGTCGACACGTCGCGTCGAAGGCGGATCTATCCCACCCGGCAGCAACACGCGGGCGCGCTCGACGGCAGTTCGAACATCGTCCGTCGCCTTCTGCATGTCTGTACCGAGTTCAAACTCGGCCGTGGTAACCGAGGATCCCAGCGACACGGCCGAGGAGATGTGACGAAGCCCGGCGATCCCGGCAAGAGCATCCTCAACAGGTCTAGTGATCTGCGATTCAACCTCCGAAGGCGCCGCGCCGCTTTGGGTCACGGAGACCTGTACGATCGGAAACTCGACATTCGGATACTGCTTGACGGGCAATTTGAGATAGCTGACCACGCCCGCGAGCGTCAGAGCGAGAATGACGAGCACGACCGGAGTCGGCGTTCGGATCGCCCACGCCGAAATTCGCATGCTCACGGCACCATCCGCGGCGCAACTTTGTCGCCATCGAGCACGAAGCCCTGCCCCCCGATCAGCACTCGGGTTCCGATCGCTGGCCCGTCGATGACTGCGATCCATCCACCGGAGCTCGCGCCGGTATGAACAGGCCTCGATCGTACGCGATTGTCCGAATCGAGAATCATCACGCTTGCCGTGCCACTCTCGTGCCTGATGGCACTCTGTCGGACGGCCGGAACCTCCGCCTCCGCGACGGTAAGATGCGCCTCGGCGAATCCGCCGGGACGAAGCGCGCGGTCAGGCCCCATCAGAATCCGCGCTCGGCCAAGTTTCGTTTGCGGATCGATTTCGGCGCTGACCAACCTTACGGTACCGGGCAACGTCAGACCGGATGGCAGGGTCAGCGTTGCGGGCTGGCCCGGCCGGACGAGATTGATGGACTGTTCTGGCACCTCGGCATCGAGCTCGACCAGATTGTCGCGCGCTATCCGGAACATGATGGTTCCGGGTGCGGCGATGTCGCCTGGCCTCACCGCACGCGAGAGTATTCGTCCACTGACGGGCGCGCGTATGGTCATAAAGCCCTGGCGAACCAGAAGCGCCTTAAGTGCCGCTTGAGCCTGGGCGAGAGTGGCGCCCGCGGTACGCGCCCCAAGCCTGCGCTCGGTGATCGCCTCGGATGACAACACGCCAGCATTTTCGAGACCGGAAACCCGGGCAGCTTCCGATCGTGCCTTTTCGGCTGCTATGCGCTGCTGAGCCACGACAGCACGCTGCTGCTCGATGTCGGCGCGAAGCAAACTGTCATCGAGCACGGCGAGCGGCTGTCCTGCCCTGACTTGATCATCCTGATCAACATAGACATGCGCGACCGCAAACCCTGAGAGCTGACTGGAAACCGCGGCTTCCTCGCGCGCGACCAGGACGCCGGAGACCAGCAGATCCTGGGCGATTGCGCGCCGCTCGATCTTGCCCGCTGACACCGCGCGCGGCATCGCCGCCGCGCGCGCATTTTGCGCCTCCTCATTTGCACCGGACCCGCAGCCTGCCAGAAGGAGAGACGACAATAATAAAGGAGCAACGCGCAACTCTCAGTTCTCCAAAGCGCCAGTTGGGTTCCATCCACCGCCAAGGGCCTTGAAGCCGGCAATGGCATCGGAGAGCGTCGACGCTCTTTGCGTAACAAGCGCGATACGCGCTGCGCGCCACGCCTGCTCGGTCTGCAGTAATGCGTCGAGGTCGACGACGCCGGCGCTGAAGCCGCGCTGCTGAGCCTCGAACGCGAAACGCGCGCGCACCTCAGCCCGCTTCAGTTGATCGAGCCGCTCGAAGTCCGCGCTGATCCGGGTAAGCACATTCTCCGCTTCTCCGTAAGCCGCCTGAACCGCGCGCTCATATTCGATAACCGCCTGCTCGCCACGCGCGGTCTGCGCGTCGATCTGCGACAGCAGTCGCGGCCGGTCGAGAAGCGGGACGACCAATCCCGCACCAAGCGACCATAGCGACTGGACGTAGCTTTGGGGCTGAAGGATCTTTGTAATACTCGCCCCGGGCTGGAAGGTGAGCCGCGGAAAAAGCGCCAGTTCGTCCAGCCGCAAATTGCCCGCCGCCGAACGCAGTCGAGCCTCCGCCTCACGCACGTCCGGCCTGCGTGCCATAACCTCCGCTGGCGTGGTAACCGGGGGGCGCGGCGGATCGGGCAGATTTGGCCCAATCAACAGGCTATCCAACGACTGCGAGCCTTGCCCCAGCAAAACCAGTAGATTGCGGCGCCCGACCAAGAACTGCGCCTTGAGGCTCGTCAGCTCGGCCTGGGAGTTGGCGAGCTGCGTGTCCAGCCTGGCCGCGTCCGACTCCGATCCGAGGCCCGCGTCAGACCTCACCCGTCCAACGCGAGCGAGCTCGCGCGCAATACGCAGCGTCTCCTCGGCCTCGACGATCTGCGCCGACAGATTTCGAGAGCCAATAAGCTGCGTTGCCACTTCGGCTGCAAGGCTGAGCCGACTGGCCTCATATTCAAATCGGGCAGCGACAAGGTCGGCGTCCGCAGCCTGCCGGGCAGCCGCTCGACGGCCGAACAGATCGATTTCCCAGCTGGGATTAAAGGACGCACCCGCGCTGGTTGACGCGCCCGTGCTCTGGAGCTCGGACTGACTCTCCGGAAGGCCAGAAACGCTCGTGCGACTGTGCGAGACGCTCGCGCCGGGATTGCCCTGCGGGTCATAGGAAGTAAGTGCGCCACGGCGAACAGCTTTCGCCTCGCGCAGCCGCGCCATCGCCGTGCGCGCATCCGGCGCGCTCTTGAGCGCCAGTTCTACAAGCGTCGTGAGCTGCTCGTCGTCGAAGAGTGCCCACCATCGAGCGCTTGAGTCGTCCGAAACTGCCGCTCCAGGCGCGGCTTCGAAGCGTCTCGGAACATCGATTTTCGGTGCCGGCAACTGACCGGCCGCGCAGCCCGAAAGAAGCGACAGGATGGCAATGGCGCATATGGAACGCATTACCTGGCACCATAAGCCGCGAGAATGCACTCCACCGCGGCTTCTGCCGACCTGTCAACGATGGACTCGGAAACGCCGTCGATTGAACCGATTAGCAAGCGGTAGGGCAGATCGCTCAACAATGCGCGAAAGTGGTAAACAATCTGGTCGATGCTTCCTTCGCGCAACGCTCCGGCAGCTTGCGCCTCGGTAAAGCAGGCAGCGACCGCTGGCCACAAGCGCGGACCAGCATTTGCCTCGATCGCGTCGATAATCTGCCGCGCCTGTATTTTCTCGGCAACCACTAACCGCTGGATCGAGACAGCATGCTGGCTCGTGTGCATCGCTAAGTATCTCTTCGCGAAGTCGTTGAGGCGACATTCGAACCGTTCATTGCCTGCCAGCGCGGACAAGAGAGCTCCGGCCGCCGGGATGGCCTTCTCCGCAAGCGAGGCGGCCAGCAACTCGTCCTTGGTCTTGTAGTAATTGTATATCGTCGCCTTCGAGCTTCCCATTCTGCGCGCGACGTCCGCGAGAGTCGTCTTGTGATATCCTCGCGCCCCGAATTCCAATGCGGCAGCATCGATAATTTCTCGCCGTTTCGCTTCGGTCTTGATGCGCATGCACAGCCTTTATCCGAACCCGCTGGATCGGTAAAGAGCAACGGCGTTGTTTTCTTTGATGTTTGGCTGCGGTCGTCCCGTTGATGCGCGAACGGTTACGGCCGCATTGTCAACGTCTCGTCCGTCGCCGGCAAGGAAGGCAGTCCCAATGCCTCGGCCTACTCAGCCTCTAAAGCGACAGTGCTTCCGAATGTGGCGGCAAAATTTCGGGCTTCGGCTTCGTCCAGCGCCCGCCGACGGTCGATCTCATCCGTCCTTATGTGGGTGAAGTGATCGATGGCTTCGGACGCGATCGCTGCATGATCGCGAGCGACTTTCCGACCGACAAGCTCTTTGGCAGCGTCGACGATACGCTGGGCGCAATCGCGGCTTCGATCTCTGATTTGTCGGACGATGAGCAACGGGACCTGTGGGGCCGCAACGCGAACCGGATTGACCGGCTGCACCTTCCCCACCTCACCGTCTGATGTGAATATCAAAGCTATCGCTATAAGGACAATGTCGCCGGGACAGCGCGCCGCCAAAACTGGCGGAGCTGGCCGGCACTTGCGCGATGTCCACCCGACAACTGACCCGCATCACCATCGGCGAATATCTCAGCCAAGCCAAAATCGATCGGGCCAGGCGTCTGCAGGGTTCTCAGCGCAGCATCGCGGAGATCGCATTCCTGTTCGGCTTGGAGTCGTCTTCAGGCTCCGCAGGGCGACCGGGTCGACGCCGCGTCAGTTTCGGACGCGGCAGCTGAGGCCAAGTCAGCGAAAGAGACGCCCTACCCGACGGAGGTGCGTCTCAACAATCACGTTCGACGGCAGCTCAGCCGCATTGAAGAGCAGCCGGAATCCTCACGGTGGGATCAGTCACCGCCAGCCGGCGTCGATCCAATATTCGTGCCCAGTGCATAGCCGCGCGTCGTCGGAAGCGAGAAACAGGACCAGTGCAGCGACATCGCTCGGCTGGAGGCGGCCAGCAAGGCATTGCGAAGCGATGATCTCCGCTTCCGCCTCGGGCGTGTACCATTGCATCTGCCGCGGCGTCTGGACGTTGCCCGGAATGACGCAGGTGACGCGGGTGCCGGCGCCGCCCAGTTCGCGGGCGAGCGCACGGGTCATGCCTTCGATTCCTGCCTTGGCGGTCTCATAGGCCACGAGGCCGGGTAGACCGAGGTGCCACGAAATCGAGCCCAAATTGACGATCGCCCCGCCACCCCGCGCCTTCATGCCCGGCGCCACCTCGCGGGCGCACAGCAGCAAGTGACGCAGGTTCACGGCCATGCTGCGGTCGAAATAGTCGGCGGTCACTTCGTCCAGGCCGTGACGGTCGTCGCGCGCAGCATTGTTGACCAGCACGTCGACCGGGCCAATCCGCGCAAAGGTCTCCGCGATCGCGCCGGGGTCGGTCAGGTCGCATCGATGGAAGCTCGGCGTTCCAAGCCGCTCCGCGAGCGCGCGCGAATCCTCCTCTGCGACGTCAAGGAAGTGGACTTCGCTGCCCTGGTCGACGAAACGTTCCACCACGCCGGCGCCGATCCCCGAGCCGCCGCCGGTGATGACGACTCGCTTGCCCTTGAGGCTGGGGTAGATTGCGCGCCCGCTCATGCCAGCAGGCCTCGGCCGGCGAGATTGCGCATCAGGTCGGACAGCCCGAACGTCCATGCCGGCGCTTCCTCCGCGGGCGTGACCTTGTTCTCCAGCACGCCGAGCCGCGGCGTAAAAACCCGGACGACATCGCCTCGTTTATGGGTGAAGCCCAGCCCGGGCTGGTCGCGATCCTGCGTCGGCGCGAACATCGTACCCAGGAAGAGCACGAACCCGTCGGGGTAACGGTGATGGCTGAGCGCCTGGGCGACGAGCTCCTCGGGATCCCGGCTGATCTGATTCATGGAACTCTCGCCTGACAGCCGGAATTGATCATCGCCGGCGATCTCCAGCCGAACCACCGCATTGCGGACATCGTCGAGCGTGAACCGATCGTCGAACAGGCGGATGAACGGACCGAGCGCGCAGCTGGCGTTGTTGTCCTTGGCTTCGCCAAGCAGCAGGGCGCTGCGTCCTTCAAAGTCCCGCAAATTGACATCGTTGCCGAGCGTCGCACCGACGGCCCTGCCGTCGGGGGCAACGGCGAGGACTATCTCCGGCTCCGGATTGTTCCAGTGGGAATCGCCGCGCACCCCGATCCAGGCGCCCCATCCGACTGCCGAAAGCGGCTGCGCCTTCGTAAATATTTCGGCGTGCGGTCCGATTGCGACTTCGAGATATTGCGACCAAAGTCCATCGGCGATCAGCGCCTCCTTCAGGCGCGCGGCAGCCTCCGAGCCGGGCTTGACCGAGCGAATGTCGGCGCCGACCCGTTCGCGCAAGGCGTCGCGGATCTCCTCCGCTTTCCTCGCATCACCGCGCGCGCGCTCCTCTATCACCCGCTCGACGGCAGACACGGCGAAGGTCACGCCGCTCGCCTTGATGCACTGCAGGTCGATCGGCGCGAGCAGCGATGTCGTCGCTCCGTCTTCCCAGCTGGGCGCCCAAGGCAGCTCATCGATCGGCCCGAGATCACGGCCTTGCGGCACGTCGCCGCGCCAGTGCCGGACGAAGTCGGCGCAAGTCGGCGCGAAAGTCGAGACGTCGAGCACTCGTCCGCGATGCACCAGGATCGGCGTCGGCCCGTCTGGAGCTTCCATCCGTCCGAGCAGCAAGGCGTCGCTCCAGTCGTCCGGCAGCGCGGCCGTGCTCACCCTTTCATCTCCTCAAGCTCGAGGCCCTTGGTTTCATGAACCATGGCGCGCGTGAAGAAGTACGAGATCAGCGCGAACACGGCGTAGCCGACATAGGTGACCGCCAGGCCAGGCGAGGTCGCGAGCGTCGGAAAACTGACCGAAACGGTCGCGTTGGCGATCCACTGTGCGAAGCCTGCCACCGCCAGGCCCGAGCCGCGCAGCTGATTGGGAAACATTTCGCCGAGCATCACCCACATGATGGGTCCCCAGCTCATGTTGAAGAATACCGTGTAGAGATTGGCAGCGACCAGCGCGATCAGCCCGTTGCTGCCCGGCAGGGACACCGCGCCGGCGGCATCCGTCACCGCTGTCGAGAAGGCCCATGCAACGGTCGCCAGCGTCGCCGCCATGCCGAGCGAGCCGAACAGCAGCAGCGGACGGCGCCCCACGCGGTCGACCAGCGCGATCGTCAGCAGGCAGGCGCCGATCGACAGCGTGCCCGAGATGATGTTGATCTGGAGCGACTGGTCCTCGGTGAAGCCGACCGCTTGCCAAAGGGTAGCGCCATAATAGAACACCACGTTGATGCCGACGAACTGCTGGAACACGGCCAGCCCGATGCCTGTCCAGACCAATGGCCGGATGCGGCCCGTCACGCGGTCGATCAAGTCGGAGAGCTTCGGCTTGTGGTGATCCGCGGCAAGGCTGGCGTCGATCTCGGCGACCTTGCCTTCCGCCTGATCCGCACCGAAGAGCTTCGCCAGGACGCGCGCCGCTTCCTCCTTGCGGCCTCGGATCACGAGCCAGCGGGGGCTTTCCGGGATCAGCAGCAGCGCGACGAAATAAATTCCGGCGGGTATGGCCTGCAGCCAGAACATCCAGCGCCACGCCGCTTGGCCCGCCCACAAAACGGCGGTCGAGCCACCGGCGACACGGGCCAACACGAAATTCGCGACGAAGGAGCCGGTCAGGCCGGCAATGATCATCACCTGCTGGATCGAGGACAAGCGCCCTCGTACGCCAGCAGGAGCGACTTCGGAGATATAGACCGGCGAGATGACGCTGGCCGCGCCCACTCCCAGCCCGCCGATGATCCGTGCGAGGATGAACAACGCCGAGCTGGAGGCAGCGCCCGCTAGACCAGCGCTGACCAGGAACAACACTGCCCCGAGCATCATCACGCTGCGCCGTCCGATCGCGTCCGCCAGCCGTCCTGCGAGGAACGCGCCAATCGCAGAGCCGAGCAGGATTGCTCCGACGTTGATACCAATGCCTAACTCGCCAAGATCGAACGCGGCCTCGAGCCCCTTTTGAGTGCCGTTGATCACGCCGGAGTCGTAGCCGAACATGAACCCACCAATCGTCGCGACGGTTACGATCAGGACGATGAAGCCGAGATTCGCCCGCTGATTTACACTCATCGATTTAGTCCCCTCCGGCCCAAATTAATTGCTTGTCCATTCGCCCTCGACCCGACGCGGGATGCGCCACGGGTTCGCCGCCTGCAACGGCGGCGGAAGCAACGGGTCTGGAATGTCTTGGTAGCAGACCGGGCGTAGGAAGCGGCTCATCGCCATGGTTCCGACCGAAGTGGAGCGCGAGTCCGAAGTGGCGGGAAACGGCCCGCCATGGACCATTGCGCGGGTTACCTCGACGCCGGTGGGCCAGCCGTTGGCGAGAACGCGCCCGCAGCGCTCGGCGAGCCTGGGCAAGATTTCTGCTGCCGCCGCGTCGTCGCCGGTACCGGTGTGGAGCGTCGCGGTCAGCTGCCCCTCGAGCGCGGCGACGACCTCGCTAAGCTCGGCAGCGTGGGCGCAGCGCACCAGCACCGACGAAGCGCCGAAGACCTCGTGGCCCAGCGCCGCGTCGGC
Source organism: Sphingomonas tabacisoli (assembly GCF_042678385.1). Taxonomy (NCBI): domain Bacteria; kingdom Pseudomonadati; phylum Pseudomonadota; class Alphaproteobacteria; order Sphingomonadales; family Sphingomonadaceae; genus Sphingomonas; species Sphingomonas tabacisoli. The sequence continues at coordinate 1,278,633 of NZ_JBHUDY010000001.1, read as the reverse complement.
GACGAACTTCGCCGCGGTGGTTTCGAACAGCGCTCCGCCTGAGCCAGGCGCGCCGGCAACGCGCCGTACCGCGGCGTTGGCATCGAGCGCGGCAACGCCCTTGGCATAGGCTTCGGCAATCCCGGCGGTAAGCATGGTCTGCGCCGCGCTTCTTTCCAGCACTTGCGCTGCGGCCGCGACAAACCTGTCTAAATCGGGCGCGTCGATCGCCAGAACCAGCCCGGGGTTGGTGCAGAATTGCCCGGCTCCCAGGGTAAGCGACGCGACGAACGCCGCGCCGAGTGCTTCGGCATTCTCGGCCAGCGCTCCGGGCAACAAGACGACCGGATTGATGCTACTCATCTCCGCATAGACCGGGATCGGCTCGAGCCGCTGTTGCGCGAGGCGGACGAGCGCAAGGCCGCCGCTTCGCGACCCAGTGAAACCAACAGCCTTGATCCGTGGGTCACCGACGAGCGAAGCTCCGAGTGCATTGCCGGTGCCCGGCAGGTAAGAGAAGACGCCTTCAGGAAGGCAGCATTCCGTGACGGCGCGGGCCATTGCGCGCGCAACGAGCTCGCCGGTGCCGGGGTGCGCCGGATGGCCCTTGACCACCACCGGGCAACCCGCCGCGAACGCGGAGGCAGCGTCTCCGCCAGCGACCGAGAATGCCAGCGGGAAGTTCGAGGCGCCGAACACCGCGACCGGCCCTATCGCTAAGTTCACCCGCCGCAAGTCCGACCGGGGCGGCGCACGCTCGGGCAGCGCGGGATCGATCGTCGCGTCAAGCCAGTAGCCTTGGCGCACCTCGGCCGCGAACAGGCGCAACTGGTTCACCGTGCGCATGCGTTCGCCTTCCAGACGGGGGCGAGACAGGCCACTCTCGGCCATCGCGGTTTCGATAAGCACATCACCGATCGCCAGGATTTCCTCGCCGGCGCGCTCGAGGAATGCCGCGCGACCCTCGGGAGATAACGCCGCGAAGGCAGGCGCAGCCGCGGCAGCGAGCGCGCAGGCATCGGCCACGTCCGCCGCCCCTGCTTCACAAAACGCCGGACCGATCGTCGCCCCGGAGGCTGCGTCGCGTCCGGCGAATGTTTCATTTGTGCGCCGAGTTTCGGAACCGATCAGAATGCTGCCGTCAATCATGCTAACCCCGTGGTTATGGCGCCGCCCGCGATTCCTGGCGACTGGACCGAAACGTTGACCGGCCCTCCCGGTCCGGTCGAGCGCAGGATGGCCCGGGCGCGGATGTGGGCATTGGCGCCGAGCCGCTGGTCATTGAGCCAGGCCTCGACCTGCTCGCGTGCGCAATCGAACAGCACTTCGATCCGCGCGTCCGCAGGACTGCTCGACGCGGAAATGTTTGAGATACCAGCCTTCGCTGCCGATGGTGAAAACAGTGCCGGACTTGCCGATCGCGGCTTTGGTGAACAGGCCATCTGTGCCGCCCGGAAGGTCCTCAATGCTCCAGTCATGACGCAAGTCCTCCTTGCGCCAGTCGGAGTCGTCGATCTGCATTCCTTCGAACGAGTCTGCGCCGCAATGGAATGGCCAGCCAAGATCGAACGGAATGTCGCGCAGCCCAGTTCCCGAACTGGCCGCCGTCCCGGCTCCCCGAAGACAGCGCGAGCGCCCGCGCTGAGCGCCAAGGCCTCGCGACGGTCGGCGTGTATCACCTCGGGCTCAAGGCCGCGAGCTGTGGGTCGATCCGGTCGAGGTCGGCGGCCTTGGCCAGATTGAACTGCGAGATGTCGCGGAACGAGAAGTTGCCGAGGTGCGGAGTGATCGGCCCCCTCAGCCGGCCCTCGATTTCTGGGCATCTCCTTGAGAACGATTGCCCTTGCTGCGGGAATCGCCCTCAGGTCGCGGATCGACAAATCGCGGGTGTTGAGCACAAGCGCCGCACGCATGAGCGATTGATCGGCCTGCGCCGGCGGATGGAACGGAGCGTCCATCGTCCCTCTAGTGATTGTCGCGCGGCAGGCCGCGGGTCTGGGCAATGCGCTGAAACTGCTCGCCGCCCTCGAGAATCGCGCCCGCGCCCAAATCGCCCACCATGCCGCGCTGGATCGCCTGCCACGGCGTCTGGGAATCGGGGTAGGCATAGCCGCCCGCAGCCTCGAGCGCGCGGCGACGCTTGGTCAACTCCTCGGCAGGGATCAAAACGTCCGCGGTGCCACGCTTGAGATCGATCCGCACCCGGTCCCCGCTTTTGAGTATAGCCAGGCCACCGCCGGTGGCCGCCTCGGGGCTCGCGTTGAGGATCGAGGGACTGCCGCTGGTGCCAGACTGGCGCCCGTCGCCTATGCAGGGCAAGGCATGCACGCCTTCCCGCAGCAGATGCGCCGGCGCGCGCATATTGACCACTTCGGCGGCGCCAGGATAGCCGACCGGCCCCGCGCCGCGCATGACCAAAAGGGTCTGAGCATCGATTCCCGTCGCGGGGTCGTCGACCCGCGCATGATAGTCTTCGGGTCCGTCGAACACGACCACGGGACCCTCGAAGGCATCCGGATCCTCAGGATTTGACAGATACCGCTGCCGGAACTCGTCGGAAATGACGCTCGTCTTCATGACTGAGCTGTCGAACAGATTGCCCGACAGCACGATGAACCCCGCCTCATCGACTAGCGGGCGATCGAAGGGGCGGATGACCTTTTCATCTTCGATCGACACGCCCCGGCAATTTTCGCCGATCGACTTGCCGTTGACGGTCAGCGCATCCTCGCGGATCAGCTGCTGGCCCATCAGTTGCGCGATCACCGCCGGCACACCGCCAGCGCGGTAATAATCTTCGCCTAGATATTCGCCGGCAGGCTGAAGGTTTACCAGCAATGGCACATGGTGCCCATATTCCTGCCAGTCGTGGACGGTCAGCTCGACTCCCATGTGGCGCGCGATGGCGACGAGGTGGATCGGCGCATTGGTGGAGCCGCCAATAGCCGAGTTGACGACGATTGCGTTCAGGAAGGCGTCGCGAGTCATCACGTCCGATGGCTTGAGGTCCTCGGCGACCATTTCGACGATCCGCTTTCCGGTGTCGTAGGCGACTTCCTGGCGATTGCGATAGGGCGCCGGGATCGCCGCCGAGCCGGGCAGGCTCATCCCCAGCGCCTCGGCCAGGCTGTTCATCGTTGTTGCCGTGCCCATGGTGTTGCAATAGCCTGTCGACGGCGCGGAACTCGCTACCAGCTTGATGAATCCGTCGTCGTCGATCTCGCCCGCGGCGAGCAGCTCGCGGGCCTTCCACACGATCGTGCCGCTGCCGGTGCGCTCTCCCTTGTGCCAGCCGTTCAGCATCGGCCCGACAGAGAGAGCGATGGCCGGGATATTGACGGTGGCGGCCGCCATCAGCGCCGCCGGCGTGGTCTTGTCGCAGCCGATGGTCAGGACCACTCCGTCCAACGGATAGCCGTAAAGCACCTCGACGAGGCCGAGATAGGCGAGGTTGCGGTCTAACCCCGCGGTCGGACGCTTGCCCGTTTCCTGAATCGGATGAACCGGGAACTCGATGGCGATGCCGCCCGCCTCGCGTATGCCTTCGCGCACGCGCTGCGCCAGCACCAGATGGTGGCGATTGCAGGGTGAAAGGTCGCTTCCGGTCTGGGCAATGCCGATGATCGGTCGCCCGCTGCGCAGCTCCTCCAGGCTCAGCCCGAAATTGAGGTAGCGCTCGAGATAGAGCGCCGTCATGTCGATGTTGTCGGGGTTATCAAACCAAGCGCGCGAGCGAAGCTTGTTCATGATGGACGCTCAACCTCCTCGGTTCAGAGCGGATGGCAGCATTATGCCGCAATCGGAAGCTCTCCCCGATGCTCATTTGCGATTTCGCGGGGGTGATGTTTGCGCAGCCCCTGTCAAAGCCTGAATAGTTTTCAGCAGATCGTGGACGCAATGCTGTTTTCGGCACTAGGGTGAGCGATTATGCAAATCAGCGCGTTGTTCAAAATCATCTCGATCAATGCCACCCGGAAAAGCTGAGGTGGCCCCGGTCTCATCTCGAAGCGAGCAGGAACCCACCTGCGTGTGGGACCTAGGCTGCGAGCTTGGCGAAGGCGCGTTGTGGTCGTCGCTTGATGAGGCGGTTTGGTTCGTCGACATAAAGAAGCGCCAGATCCACCGGTTTCGGGACGATGAACGCCGCTCTTGGCAAGCGCCGGAACAAGTCGGGTTCGTGCTTCCTGCAGCCGACGGCACCTGGATTGCCGGGCTGCAGAGCGGCCTTTCCAGATTCGACCCCGAAAGCGGCCTGTTCGACAGGCTCGTGCCGCCCGACGATCACGGTTCCTCCCAGCGGCTCAACGACGGTTATGTCGATTTCGATGGGCGCCTCTGGTTCGGATCGATGAACGATTCCGAGGCGCCAGGTGGCGGCAAGCTTTACCGCCTGCTCAGCGACGGCACCTGCCGGGTCCTGGACGCACCGTACACAATCCCCAACGGCCCGGCCATGAGTCCCGATGGACGGACCTTCTACCACACCGAAACCTCCGAGCGGGTCATATACGCATTCGACGTGGCCGCCGACGGCGCTTTGTCCAACAGGCGGCCATTTGTCCGGATCGCGCGCGCCGGCGCATTCCCCGACGGGCCGCTTGTCGATGCCGAGGGCTGTCTGTGGACAGCGCTGTTCGGTGGATGGGGGCTTGAGCGTTACTCACCCCGGGGCGAACTGATCGACTATATTCGATTGCCCGTGCCGAACGTCACCAAAGCCGCGTTTGGAGGACCAGACCTCTCAACCCTCTACGTGACGACGGCAAGGCTCCATATGAGCCCTGCCGCGCGAGCAGCCCATCCTCTCGCCGGCGGTCTCTTTCGGCTCGAGACGGAGGTGCCGGGTTTGCCGCTCAACCAGATTCGTCAAGGTCTTTGACAGCAAAGCCAGCAACTGTGGATAAGGGCTGACGATTGGATGGCCACGCCGATCGGTGTCACTAAGGTCGGCAACAAGACATCAACTAGGCAACGCTCAGCCTCGTCGTCTTCAGCGACACCGAACTAGATCCGACGCCCACCAGGAACAGGCCGGGTTCCACGGTCCATTTCATGTCGGCGTCCCAGAATGCCAAGTCGTCGGGCGTTAAATCGAATGCGACTGTTCGCATTTCGCCTGGCGCGAGCGTGACACGGCGGAACGCCTTGAGTTCCAACACTGGGCGCGGCACCGAGCTGACGTCATCCCGGATGTAAAGTTGGACGACCTCGTCGCCGGTCCACTTGCCGGAATTGGTGACATCGACGCTGACAGAGACATTTTCGCCGCGACCAATATCCGCGCGTGACAGCCGCGGCGCGGATATATCGAAGGTGGTGTAGCTGAGGCCGTGGCCGAACGGGAACAGCGGCTTGCGCGGTCCCTCAACATACTGATTGACGTCGTCTGACGGGTGCCGGTCGTAGTAGACCGGAAGCTCACCCGCCGAACGCGGGAACGAGACTGCGAGCTTGCCGCCAGGGTTGACCTTGCCGAACAGTATGTCGGCAAAGGCATTGCCGCCCTCCTGGCCGAGATACCAGCCCTCGAACAGCGCATTGGCCTTCTCGGCTAGGCGGTTTACCGCGAGCGCGCGTCCGTTCAGCAGTAGCGCAACGATGGGCTTGTTGGTCGCTATCATTGCCTCGACCAATTCGTCCTGCTGACCGAACAGTTCCAGACTATTGCGGTCACCGGGCATCGGATACGCGACAGCTTCCTTGGTTATGATCGGGTTGTCGCCCAAGGCGAGCACGATCACGTCCGACCGGCTGGCTGTCTCTACCGCCTGCGCGATCCGTGCGCGGTTCTCCTCGGGCTTGACCTTGACGAGCGGCGTGAACGTGTCGTGACGGCCATCCCCCCCCGGTTCCGAGATCCGCACGCCCTCCGCATATTCCAGGGTGACGCCCTTGGGAGCCGCGTTGCGCAAGCCCGCCAGGACGCCGACACCTTTCGCAGTAAAGCCCGAGTAGCCGCCGAACAGCGCCTCTTCGGCGTTGGGGCCGATCACCGCGAGCTTCAGCCCGGCACGCGACTTAAGTGGAACAACGCCATCGTTCTTGAGCAACACGATCGCCCGTTGCGCTGCCTTTCGCGCCAGAGCAACGCTGGCCGCGGTATTGGTCTCGCGCACCGCGCGCTTGGGGTCTATATAGGGATTTTCGAACAAGCCGGCTTCGAACTTGAGCGCCAGTATCTGCGCTACGGCGCTGTCGATCTGGGTTTCGCTGATCCGATTGGCCCGGACAAGTTCTGGCAAGTGGATGTAACATTCGCCATCGGGAAGGTCCGCCTGCACCCCGGCGTTCATCGCCAACACGGCAGCGTCCGCCTTGTTCGCGGCGACATGATGGTGCGTTTGCAGATTGGCCACGCCTCCATAATCGCTCATATACGCGCCGCGAAATCCGAGCTGCCGCCGGCCGGTGCCTTGCAGCAGCTGCACATTGGCATGCGCCGGAATGCCTTGCACCTCATTGTACGAAGGCATGATGATGGCCGGTTCGGCCGCCTTCACGATCTCGGCGAAGGGGACCAGGAAGGTCTCGCGCAGCGTTCGCTCGCTGACATCCGAGGGGGCGATATTTAGGCCCCCGCGCGGTACCCCGTGCACGAAGTGCTTAAGTGTGGCGAATACTCGGTCCTTGGCGAGCGGTCGCTGCCGGCCCTGGAAGCCGCGCACCGCGGCGGTACCGATGACCGCGACGTGACGCGGATCTTCCCCGAAGAACTCCTCGACACGGCCATAGCGCGGGTCGCGCGCAAGATCGACCACCGGGGCCAAAGCGATGGTTCCGCCGCGAATACGGATTTCCTTGGCGACGGCGGTGAAGACCTGCTCGACCAGCTCAGGATCCCAAGTGCTGCCCAACGCCGGTGGCGCAGGGAAGATCGTCGAATCCCTGGCGAGATAGCCGTGAGCCCCCTCCTCATGGAACAGAGCGGGGATGCCAAGCCGGGTCTTCTGAACGAGATGCCCCTGGATGGCATTGACCAGCGCGACACTGTCCTCAATCTCGCGCGACTGAAGGAAAACGCCCTTGCCTGCGAAGTCATGCGGGCGGGCGATCTGGCCGATGCCGTCGGCGAGCACCTTGGTCGCCTTGTCTGGGGAAAAGTTGCCATCGGGTCCGAGGATCGCCGACTTGCTAAACCACATCGAGCGCAGTTGCGCCGCCTTCTCCTCGAGCGTCATCCGCGAGAGCAGGTCGCTGACGCGCGCATCGATCGGTGCGTTGCGGTCGCGATAAGTGAGCCGTTCCACGCCGAACGCGGGCGCTGCGGACGCCAGGAATGTGGCGCCCAATAACTGACGCCGTGACACGCTCCAAGAGTTCCTCATCGGGCTTCCTACCTTTTCATGTCCGACTTTTGATGTAGCGGACCACTTATTTCAGCGGCCAGCGCGCCTTGCCCATGCTGATCCCCCGCTCGTTCACGGCATCGATCGTAAACACATAGTGTGCGTCGGCATTGAGACTCCGCACCTCGAGTTCCGAGCTGCCATAGACCTGGTAATTCTGGATCATCAGGTCGGGCCGGATGCCGAAGCGAACGATGTAGAAATCGGCACCCTTGGTTGGGGTCCACGTGAAGTGCGCGCGCCGCGGGTCTGCGGCGTCACGAGTGCCTCTGGCCTGGACGACGCGCCCGGGCAAAGGCACCTCGGCATTGCCGAACACGCGCAGGTCGTAGAGCGAAAACTTCGCGCCGTTGGGGCTTTCGACGTTGCGGACGCGCACGTACCGCGCCGAAGCGGGCCGGGCTAGCACTTGGTAATCGTGCGGGGTATCCCCGCCGGTCGCGCTCTCGGGAATGAGTAACTGCCAGATGCGCCCGTCTCGCGAGGCCTCGACCACATAGCGGTATCCGGCCGTCGACATGCCTGTGGTGGTCGCGTCCTGGTCCGCGAAATTGAGCTGCAGCGCCTCGATCGTTCTGGGTCCGCCGAGATCGAGCTGGAACCACTCGCCGGGCTTGCCGCTTTCGGCCGACCACCAAGTCCGGACGTCCTCGTCCGCGGCCTTGGCCGGAGCGAACCCGGTGAGCGAGGACGACGCGGTCGCAGCCTTGCCACGCGACAGCAACATCCACCCGGTCAGGCCGCGCGAGCCCGCATAATAGTGCGGATAATCGCCGAGATAGGTGTCCGCGACCGGCTCACCGTTTGGGGTGAAGCGGCTCGGGAAGAGACCGAGCCGGCGCTCGAATATGTGGCGGGCCGAGATCGTCATCGTCCCCACGTGCCACCACTGGCCCCCGGGTCCCTGGAAGGTGCTGCCATGCCCCGCCCCGGTGATAAAGCCGGATGGCTTCGCCGCGAACGGGCTGTAGGGCTGATACGCGAACGGACCCATCGGCTGGCTCGCGGTCAGCATCCCGTTGGCATAGCCCTTGAACTCGGTGCCGGGCCCGGAATATTCGAGATAATAGCGGCCCGCGCGCTTGGTCATCCACGAGCCTTCGATGAAGGACGGATTCTTGACCAGCTCGTTGGCATCGCCCGGCACTTCCCAGCCACGGTGCTCCATGTCGCGCGATTGGGGGATGTCGGCCTTGCGGATCGGCAGCAGGGTCGATTTGTCGAGCTCGGCGACATGGAGCGGCCCGAACGGCGCTAGCCCATCGTAGATGTAAAGCCGGCCGTCGTCATCGAGGAAAAGGTCGGGATCTTGATAGCCCTCGGGCAGGTTGGCCGCGACTCGCCATTGGCCCGAGCCCGGGTCATCGGTCACCCAGATGGCCGGCACGCCCTCGCTGACCGCGAGGTAGAGCTTGCCGTCCATCGCGACCGCGCTTGGCGCAAACTTGTCGACTGCGTAGCCGCTTCCCTTAACAAAGCTCCAGCGCTGAAGATCCTTCGAGCGCCAATAGCCGAGCGAGTGCGAGGCGAAGAGCCAATACTCACCTTTGAAAAATACCACGGTCGGATCGGCCGCCTCGCGAAACGGCACGGCCGGCCGCTTGATCGGCGCATACGGCGCCTGGAAGCGGTACGGCAGATCGATTGGGTTGGCGTACGTCTGAAACCTGTTACCCTGCCCCGAAGCCGCGGCGGCAGGCGTCGCCAGCGCGCCGGCGCAGGCAAGCGCCGTTAGTTTCCGGAACATCGCAGCTCTCACTTCACCACCACCCGGACGCGGCCGAGGTTGCGGATTTGCCTGTAGAGATTGGCCTGATCTCCCTCGCGCTGTGAAAAGCCGCGCAACGCCACGAAGTAAGTGCCGGGGGTGTCGAAGCGGTGCGTTGCAGCGACGGTAGCGGTGCGGGCCTTGGCGGGAACCCGGGAGGGCGCGGCGAAGCTGCCGTTGCCCGCGAAGTCCCAGTCGGCGCGGGTCACCGTGCCCGCGCCCGGCGGGACCGCGATTGTGCCCCTGAAGCTTACGCTTTGGCCCGGACTGATCGTCACGCTGTCGCGCCCGTTGGCCGTCAGCGTGACCACCGGCTGGATGCCCTTGCGCGCAGCTGCGGTCGGCGGAACGACGATCTGCCCTGCCTCGACCCGGTAGCTGGTCGTCGCCGGCGGCATCACGCCCTTTTCCACCCACAGCGCGAGGTCGCGCAGCGCTTCCTGGAGCACCGGCAGGTAGGTGACGATGTGGTTTGCGGCCTCGCTGGTCGGCTCGTCGCCGTGGATCGCGTGATCGGTGTACCACAGTCGGAAGTTCTGGTCGGTCGCCGCCCCGAGGTGCTCGCGGACGCGCCCGCGGTACCAATCGGCCTGCCACGGCATCGCCTCGCGATCCCACAGCGAGGCAGCGACAATCATCTTGCCCTCGAACTTGCCGGTCTGCAGCGAGCCGGCGGTCGCCTGGGTGAACAGCGGGCCGAGCAGCATCGGCCGCTGGGGGTAGAGCGGCTTGCCGGCAGCGTCGCGGAACTGGTCCCAGACATGGTATTCCGGGCCCGGCACTTGGTGGCGGTGATAGCTTTCCATCGCCAGGAAGTTGGAGTTGTCGACGGTGATCTCGTCGCCCGGCTTGAGCTGCGCGGCGATCTTCGGGTCGATCACCCCGAACATAACCACGTCACCCTTGAGCGTGCTCAGCGTCAGCCGCTTGCCCTTGGCGTCGCCGCTGCCGACCCGCAGGTCGCCGCCGAGGAAATAGACCGGCGGCGGCGCCTGGCGCAGCCTGACCGCGACGATCTTCGCGGCTTCCTCCGGCGGCCCCTTGAACGCGGTGTCCACCCCGCCGCGATTCTGCTGCGCGAAGGGATCATCATTCAGCCCGAGCCGCGCGGCCTCGGCGGCAGTGATCGTCTCGGCCACGGTGGTCGGGAACTGGATGCGATCCGCGGTGAAGTATTCGGGGTGGTCGTGCCCAAGATAGCCCGGCTTGGTCCAGAAGTCGGTAAAGTAGGTCGGATCGACGACGGTCACCCCGCCATAGAGCGCAGCGAAGCCGTGCAGCCCCATCGTGCGATAGCCGAACCAGCTTTTCATCGGGAAGCCCATCCGCTCGATCTCGCGCAGAACCTCGGTCTGGTGCGGATCGAGGCCGGCGTAGGGATTGCCGCTGCCGCCTGGCTCCATCGCGTCGACGATGGCCGGAAACTTGTCGCGCAGCACGCGCAGCGCCTGCATCCGCACGGTGAACATGTTGGGGATCGCCATTGGCGAGCCGATCACATAGGGCACGACTCCGTCCCATACCCCGTGGGTGTTCTCGATCGAGCCGATGGTACGGTATCCGCCGCCGCTGCCGCCATAGGCATAACCGTAGGGCCGAGTACCCCCGTACATCTCGATGGCGACCTTGCGCGAATATGCTGCCGCCGCAGCGTTGGCCTTGTACGCGGTGATCGACGAGTCCCCCATGCCGGGCGCGCCCGTCATGTCGATCTTGCCGCCACCGTTGGTCTCGATGAAATAAGCTCCGCTGTCAAAGGCCGAGCCGATCTTGTTGAACTCGCCGGCAGGCACCAGCGGCGCCAGGTTCTCACTGTCCGGCGCCGGGGTGATGTGTTGAAAGAACCTACCCTGGTATTGCTTTTTCGGCGGAAAATAGAACGAAAAACGAGTGTCGGTGCCCTTGAACCCGCCATGGACGTAGCGATGCCGCACCGGCGTGTCGCGCCATTCGTCGATATCGATATAGGGCTGCGCCCATTTGGCGTCGCCATCAGGCGAGTAGAGCTGCTTCTGCACGCTCTTCGTTACCGCTGCGGTAGCCCCTGCTTGAGCCATCACCGGCACCGCGCAAAGTGCCGCCGCGCTCGCTGCAACCCAAACGACACTCTGGTGCAAGCGAGGCTCTAAACGTGACATGATTCTCTCCACGTTACATCCGAAATCAAGTGGCTACGGGCGAATGTCAGCCGACGAGGCTGAACTGCCCCGAAACACCTTCCGCCTCAGCCGACGGCGCGATCCACACGCGGAACAGGCCGGGCTCCAGATGCGGGCGCATATCGGCGCCAAGGAAGGCCAGCTGGCTGGCGGCAAGCTCGAAGCTGACCCGCTGCGCCTTGCCGGGCGGCAGCGCGACGCGCTTATAGGCCTTGAGCGTGCGCACCGGCTGGGTCAGGCTGGCGGCGACATCCTCGAAATAGAGTTGCGCCAGCTCGTCGGCGGCACGCACACCGTTGTTGGTGATCAGTGCCGAAACTGACAGCATGCCGCTCCGGGAAAGCTCGGTTTTGCTTAGCGTCAGGTCGGAATAGACGATGTCGCCGTACGTCAAGCCGTGACCGAACGGGAACAGGGCTGTGTTGGTCAAGCCCAGAAAGTTGGTCTTGAACCGCACCGACCGGGCTTTCGCGTTCGGCCGTCCAGTCGACTTGTGCGCATAGTAGTAGGGCACTTGCCCGGATGAGCGCGGGAAGCTCACCGGCAGCCGGCCCGAAGGGCCGACCTTACCAAACAGGACGTCTGCGATTGCATGGCCCGTCTGCGAGCCGAGAAACCAGGTGACAACAATTGCCGGAGCGTCCAGCACCGCGCCCGACAGCGCCAGCGCGCGACCGTTCTTGAGCACAACGACGGTTGGCTTACCGGTCGCCGCCACTGCGACAGCGAGATCGTGTTGTGCTTGCGGGATGACGATTTCGTCGCGCGAGCTTGCCTCGCCCGACATTGTGGTTCTCTCGCCGATCGCAAGGATGACGATATCCGCAGCCTTGGCTGCAGCTACCGCCGCGTCGATCCCGCCGTCGAGCGGAGCATCGACCGTCGAGCCTTCGACCACCGCCAGGCTTGCAGCATCGCCAAGCGCGGCCCGCAGGCCAGTCGCGAGGTCGACGCAGTCCGCGTCCTTGCCGAACACCGTCCACGGGCCGACCAGGTCGTGCGCACCCGCCGCGAAGGGACCGATCAGCGCCAGTCGTTTGCCGGTGCGCGGAAGCGGCAGGAGCTGACCTTCGTTCTTGAGCAGAACGATCGATTTCTGCGCGGCCTCGCGCGCCAGCGCGATATGCTCAGGCCGGCCGATCCGCTTGGCCGGACGCTTGGTATCGAGCCTGCGGAAAGGATCGTCGAGCAGCCCGAGCTGCTCCTTGACGAAGAGCAGGCGACCGACGGCCTCGTCAATCCGCTCCATCGGCACTTCGTTCTTGGCGACGAGGTCTGGCAGGTACTTGAGGTACAGCCCGCTCGCCATGCTCATGTCCACCCCGCCGAGGATGGCGAGCTTGGCCGCTTCGCGCTCGTCCGCGGCGAAGCCGTGCGCGACCAGCTCGAGATCACCGGTGAAGTCCGACACGACCAGCCCTGAGAATTTCCAGAAATCGCGCAGGATGTGCTTCAGCAGCCACGAGTTGGCGTGCACTGGCACGCCGTTGATCTCGTTGAACGAGGCCATCGTCGAGAGCGCGCCGGCATCGAATGCGGCCTTGAATGGGCGCAAGTAAACATCGGCCAGGCGCAATTCGGAAATGTCGACGGTGTTGTAGTCGAGCCCGCTTTCCGCCGCTCCGTAGGCGGCGAAGTGCTTGGCGCAGGCGAGCACCGCGTCGTCGTCGCTCAGCGAACGGCCCTGAAACCCGCGGACCCGCGCTCTTGCCAGCTCGCTGCCGAGCAGCGGGTCCTCGCCCGCGCCCTCGACGCCGCGCCCCCAGCGCGCATCCCGGGCAATGTCGACCATCGGCGCGAACGTCCAGTCGAGTCCGGAAGCCGAGGCTTCGATCGCCGCCACCCGCGCGGTACGTTCGCACAAGCCGGGATCGAAGCTGGACGCCTCGCCCAGCGGTACCGGGAAGATCGTCTTGTAGCCGTGGATGACGTCGGCGCCGAAGATCAGCGGGATGCCTAGCCGGCTTTCCTTCGCGGCCGCCGTCTGCAGCGCGCGCATGGCCGCGACCGACCCGGCGTTGAACACCCCGCCCAGCCGCATTTGCCGAGCGTCGTCGAGCTGCCGGCTGAAGACGGCTCCGGGTTGCGCGGGGTTGAATGCCGCCGCTCCGCCGCCGCCCACTGGAGGCATCAGGGTGAGCTGCCCGGCTTTCTCCTCGAGCGTCATCTTCGCTAGCAGGGCCTTGATCCGCGCCGAGCCGCCATCCCCTCCGACCGCGGCAACCGCAGCGCGCAACGGGCTCGCAGCCCACGCGCCCATCAGTCCGGCGGTCAGCAGCAGCGAGCGGCGGCGGATGCGGAGGCGTTCGGTCACGTATCCGGTGGGTTTCGATCCGTTGCTCATGGTCCGGTCACCTCAAAGCTGGCGATAAAGGGAGATGTCGAGTCCCCGCCGACCGCAACGTCGAACGTGCTCGCGTCGATTACCCAGCCCCTGGCCGCGGCGTTCCAATAACGCAACTCGTTCGGCCCGAGCCGAAAACGCAGCGTCCGCATCTCTCCCGGCTTAAGCGTGACGCGCTGGAATCCCTTGAGCTCGCGGACTGGCCGCGCGGCGGTGCCGCTGCGCTGGTGGATATAGAGCTGGGCGACCTCATCGGCGGTGACCTTGCCGGTGTTGGTGAGGTCGACCGAGACCGTGACTGCACCGTCCTGGGTGATGCTCGGCCGGTCAAGACTGGGGCTCGCATACGCGAAGGTCGAATAGCTGAGCCCGTAGCCGAAGGGGTAGCGCGGCGCGTTGCTCTCGTTCGAGTAGCGCTTGTTCGCGCCCTTGGGATCGTGCGAGGTCAAGTGCGAGTAGATCAGCGGCACCTGACCGACGTTGCGCGGCCAGGTAAAGGGCAGCTTCCCGCCCGGCACCGCGTCACCGAACAGGAGATTCGCTGCCGCGTCGCCGCCGCGCGAGCCAGGATACCAGACGTCGAGGATCGCTTGCGCCTTGGTCTCGTGCAAGTCCAGCGGACGCCCGTTGAGCAGCAGAACGACCACCGGCTTGCCGGTCGCGACGACGGCGTCGAGCAGCTCCTGCTGACGCCCCGGCAGGTCCAGATTCGACTTGGACGCCATCTCGCCGCTCATCCCCTGAGGCTCGCCGACGACCACCACAGCGACGTCGGATTGCCGGGCGAGGGCGACGGCTTCAGCGATGCCGCTGTCGTCGTCCTTTGGCTCGGGGCGTTTGAGGTCAGCGTTCATCCCGTCGATAATCGAAGCATTGAAGCGCGGCGGGATCTTGACGCCCGGCGCGTAACCGACGGACATGCGCGCCCCGGCCTTGGCCTTGATCCCGTCGAGAATACCCTGCAGCGCAGGCTCATTGAACTTGAATACCCACGGCCCGTTGCTGTCGCGCGGGCTGTCGGCGAGGCCGCCGATCACCGCGATCGAGTGCACCGCCTTCCTATCGAGCGGAAGTAGGCTGCCCTCGTTCTTGAGGAGCACCGCCGAGCGTTCAGCGGCGACCCGCGCCGCGGCCAGGTTCGCGGGGCTGCGCAGCGCCTTGGCAGCCTTGGCCGCGTCGACATAGGGATTCTCGAACAGGCCCATCCGCAGTTTGACTTCGAGCACGCTGCGCACCGCCTGGTCGAGGCGCTGGCCCGAGACTTGCCCGGCCTCGACCGCCTTTGGCAGGCTGGCGAACGCCGGACCGGCGAAGGCCATTTCCATGTCGAGCCCGGCGTCGAGCGCCTTGGCGGCGGCCTCCTGAGCGTCCTTTGCAATGCCGTGCGTCGGCAGGTTGGCGACATTCTGGCCATCGCTGACCACCCAGCCATTGAACCCCCAGGTCTTGCGCAGGACATCGGTCAGCAGCCAGTGGTTGGCTGCCGCGGGAATACCGTTGAGGCCCATATAGGCGCTCATCACGTTGCCGGCCCCAGCATCGACTGCGGCTTTGAACGGTGGCAGATAGACGTTCCACAGCTGGCTGTCTGACAAGTCGACTTCGTCATAGTCGCGGCCGCCGAGGGCGGCGCCGTAGCCGACGAAGTGCTTGGGCCCGGCGATGATGTGGCCGGGCACGCCGATCCGCGCGCCCTGGAAGCCGCGGACCTGTGCCGCGGCGACCGCGCTGCCGAGGTAGGGATCCTCGCCCGCGCCCTCGACCATCCGGCCCCAGCGCGGATCGCGCGCGATGTCGAGCATCGGTCCGAAGGTCCAGTGTATGCCGACCGCGCGCGCCTCGCCCGCGGCGAGCGCCTGGTTACGCTCGATCATCGCCGGATCCCACGACGCGGCTTGCGCCAGCGGCACCGGGAAGATCGTCGAGAGACCGTGGATGACGTCGAAGCCGAACAGCAGCGGGATTTTCAGCCGTGACTTCTCGACAGCAAGCGTCTGCAGGCGATTGATTTCCTTCGGATCGCTGAAGAAAAGGAAGGAGCCAGCCCCGCCGATCACTCGCTCGTCTTGGATATTGCCCAACCCGCGAAAATAAGTGATCAACTGCGCCGCTTTCTCCTCCGGCGTCATTTGAGCGATGAGCGCATCGGCCCGCGTCCGGATCGAGGCTTCGGTAGACTCGCCCGCCGGTGCAGCCGGCGCGGCCGTCGAGACCGACGCCGCGAAAACCAGGCCTGTCGCGACCGCCGCGGAGCGAGATTTCGCCATTAAAAATGCTCTCCGAAATCATTGCACCGACATGAGCCGTCCGGTCCAGCCCTCTCCGAAACAGAAACGGCCCGGACGGCGGGAGAGACGCTGCCCGGGCCGATTTGATCAGCAGGAAACCAACATATTAGAACTTCTTGCTGACCCCGAACTTCACGAAACGCCCGAGGGTGGCGCCATTTTGGTAGCCGTTCGATCCGCCGACCGCGCTACCGCCACGATAAACGGGCGGGTCCTGATCGAAGATGTTGTTGACATTGAGAGTGAACGACAAGTCGCGCGCAATAACACTGTCGCCCGGCACATCAATTTTGAAGAACAGATCGAACGTGTTGTAGGACTTGACATGAGCCTGGGGCACGAACCCGACGGGTGGATCGAGGTCATAACCCTGTGAGAAGTTCCAGGAAGCCTGGGCCAAGACCGGCCCGATCTCGGTTCCGAGCGTTGTACGAGCCCGGAAGCGGTTCACGTTCGCACTGACTACATCGATGAACGCGGCGCCGGGCGCGTTGCTGCGATCGCGATTGAGCTCGTAGGTGCCACCCGAATTGAAGAAGATTGAACCGAAACCGGTGTCCTTGCGGTAACTGACGGAGAAATCGATCCCATCAAGCTTGAAATCGCCAAGATTTCGCTTGCGAGCATCAAAAAACGCATAGGTTCCGGATGCAGGAATCGGCGGGCTGCCGATGGCAATAATGTCGGCGTTGGCCAGCGCGGCGTCGAGGACAGCTTGGCTTGGTGCAATCGTAATCAGGTTTCCGAAGTCACGATACAGCAGCGCTGGCGTCTGGAAATCCGCCAGGCCGATAAAGTTCTTATACGATATATTGTAATAAGTGGCGCTCAAGTGTAACCCAGGCACGATCGGCGGTTCGATATCGAACCCGGCGGTCCATGTCGTCGCCTTTTGCGGCTTGATACCGGGCGCATTTCCGCGAAATGCGACAATCAAGCCGCCATTGTAGGCAGGATATTTGCCCGCCGCCACCAGCGCTGCCGGCGGCGCGAAAAAGGAAGCCGCAGAGCCGCTCAGAATGAACAAGGTATTGAAGTCGGCGTTCTCATTGTCGCCCAAGCCAGGCGCATTGAAGCTCTTGCCCCAGGCGCCGCGAAACGAAATCCAGTCGACCGGCTTAAAAGTCGCGCCGAACCGCGGATTGAACGTGCTGCCAACGTCGCTGTAGTCATCGTAACGGCCCGCCGCGGAGACGGTGAGGCTAACGCCGCTATCTCCACCCAGGATCGGCGCAACGATTTCGCCGAACAAGGATTTGACGTCACGGCCGACACTGAAGCGTTTTGCGCCGGCCTGAGCGGGGGCTATCAGCGTCGTCCCGACAAACTGAGCGGGAGCGCCGCCGAATTCAGCTCCTGGAACGACTTGTCCGCGGTCGGACACGAAATTTTCATTGATATACTCTGCGCCCACGGCGATTTTTGCGGCACCCGCCGGCAGCTCGAACAGGTCGCCGTCAACGACCGCCTTGAAATTGATCAGCCGCTGGCGAGTACGCCCGAAATTCTCGAAGTTGGTGATGATGCCGGTTGCCGCCGGGCTCGTCGTGCTTCCCGTCGGATCGTAGGGATTGAACAGTCCCGCCTTGATCGCGTTTTGAAGCGCCGGCTCGTTTAACGCTGTCCCGACTGCAGTCGTCGTGCTCTGGCCGTAATTCCCGATGACGCGCAACCGGAAATTGTGGGTCAGATCGTAGGTGAACGTCGATGTGGCGCCCCAGGTATCCAGCTCGATGTCGTTGTGCTGCGCGTCGTTGGCGCCGATTTGAAAATCGGCTTGCTGGACGAGATCGACAGAGTTGGCGCTGCCCGGAAGGAACACTGGCGCGCCATTAACGATGCCCCCGAAAACAAAGGGGCTGTACGGGCTGGTGATCGCCGGAATGCCCAGCGCGGCAGCCGTCGGTGCGAAGAATGACGGCACTATGATTTCGGACGCTCGGAACGGGCCGCCCTGAATATGCGTGTCGCGATTAGTGTAATAAGCGCGAATGTCGATCGAGAGCCTGTCGGAGAGCTGCTGAGTCAAACCTCCAAAAGCGCTGTGCCGCTCCATCGCAGGGTAAAGCGTAGCGAAGTCACTGTTGTCGCATTGATTGAGTGCGCCGCCATTGGTGCCCCGCGCCGAGCCGGCGGCGGCGAACACGCCCGCCAGCGCCTCAATGTTGCCCGGTTGGCAGCGCAGCTCGATGCGACCATTCGAACCTGGAAACTGGCGAACATAGTCGCGATCCTTCCCAAGCAGCGCATCATTCTTAGCATAGTTGTACGACAGGAAGATCGAACCTGAGCCCCAATCCTTGCCGATCGTGGCGTTCGCGTCCCAAGCATAATAATTGTCGGCAAATCCGTATGAACCGTCAACCTTGAGCCCATCGAAGCGCTTGATCGTGACGAAGTTCAAGACGCCGGCAACAGCGTCCGAGCCGTAAATAGCCGAGCCGCCGTCGGGGACGATCTCAAGCCGCTCAATTACGCCGGGCGGAATAACATCCGGGTCCGGCGAGTTGGAGGTCACACCCATGCCTACCATGCGGTGCCCATCCATCAGCACAAGGGTCGTCGACCCCGCGCCGGTGTTGACGTTCGGCAGGTTACGCAAATTCGGGCGGTTGACCGCAACCTCATTACTGACGCCGAGCGGTTGCTGAAGCGTTTGAAAGGAGCCGAGCTGCGGGATCGTCTGCAGAACCTGCGCCACGGATGTTGAGCCGGTCGCTTCGATATCGGCTTGGGTGGATGCAAGCACGTTGGCGCCTGGAGGCACGATGCCGCGGACGAGAGTGCCGGTGACAATAATGTCGGCACCATTTTGAACCGACGTCCCGCTTCCCTCGTCGGCGGTCGCGGCCACGCCTTGCGGCGATGCAGTCGGCGATCGGCCATCCTGCGCAAACACGGGCGAAAGCCCCGATGTAGCGAGTGCGGCGACGATGACCGAAATGGCCGGACCCGACCGTATCAAAGCTGGCACGCGACAAAGCTTGAAATTCACCATAGCCGACCTCCCCACATACTGTTCCCCTGTGTCGCGCCGGTTGACTCGGTTTGCCGAAATCCATGTGCGTCCGGTGCGAAAGGAACGCTAGCTCTGCCATCAGCACTGTCGGTTCGCAGCATCTGTGTCAATAAAAAGGGACTGATCGGTCCGGTTTACGATTGTGTTACGCCGGGGCGATGTTTAGCGTGGAACGATCGGAGAAGATATGAGCCGATCTGCACTGAACCAAAGGATACCTTCCAAACGCGGTCGCCCGAGCCGGGAGGAAGCAAGGCAAATCGACTTTCAAGTGCTCGAAGCCGCCAAGACTTGCTTCCTGGGCAGCGGATTCGATGGCGCCACCATGGAGGCCATCGCCAAATGCGCCGGCGTGCGAAAAATGGCCATTTACCAGCGCCATAAGGATAAGGCTGCACTGTTTCGCGCGGTACTCGAACGTCAGGTTGCGATCTGGGCCGGCGACGCTGACCGGTTAGCTTACAGGCAAGGCAATAGCCTTGCCCAGCGCCTCAATCACCACGCGACGATCATGCTCGACTTCAGTCGAAACCCGGACGTTCGCGCATTCACGCGTTTGGTCGAGGGCGCGTGGGGCGGGTCCGAGGCGATTGCCGAGTCATTCCGCGGCACTCTTTACTCGCAGATGCTCGCGCGGATCGCTGGCGACATTCTGGAGTTCGCTTCACGCGACGGAATTGCTGTGCGTGACTCCGATCGTGCGGCCGCCATGTTCATGGGGCTGCTAATCGGCTCGCAGGTCTACGAACGCATGACGCCGGCAGCTGCTCCCAAAGTGAACACTGCGTATATCAGGGACGCTGTCGCCATGTTTCTTGGAAGCCGTGATTTATGGTGAACGCTAAAGGTCGGCGGTTGTCGTTTGGCTTGCAGCTGGCCCGACCAGAATCGCCACTCACAGGATCCTGACAATGCGACCACCGCCTCCTGAAAGTTTATCCGTGGAAACAATGCGAAGGCCGGGTGCAATCGCCACTGACGCGCCGCGCTTTGGATGGCATTTCCGCGAAGCCCAGCAGGCCTTCGAAATCGAACTTCGCGACGCGGACCGAAAGGAAGTGTTGGCCGGCTCGGGCAAAGTCTTGGCGGCTGATTGCGCCTTTGTATCCCTCCCCGGCCTCCAGCTCGCACCCCGAACAGCATATTCCTGGCGCGTGAGATGCTGGAACGCACTTGGTGAAGCCAGCCAGTGGGCCGAAGCCGAGTTCGAAACTGGCTTCCTCCAAATGGACGAATGGCGCGCGCAATGGATTGAGCCCGTCCAATCACCCGTCGTGCCTGAGATCTCAGTTGATGCGCGCGCCGCGGCGATGGGGGATTATCCGATCGTCCCCCCGGAAGAGCGTTTGCATCCGCCCCAAATGATTCGTCAGTCCTTCCTTGTAGGTCAAGAAATAGGAAGAGCGCGCCTCTACATCACGGCGCATGGACTGTTCGAAATTTTGATAAACGGCCGTGCGATAACAGACGAAATCTTCGCCCCGGGCTACGACGCGCATCCGCACCGTCTTTCGGTGCACACGTACCCGGTCACCGAGTTCCTGCACGTTGGATTAAATGCCATCGGGATCACGCTTGCGGACGGATGGTGGGCGGGACGAACTAGCTTCTCGGGGGATAGCGCCAACTATGGCAATCGTCTCGGCGTAACTTGGCAGATCGAGATTGACGGCGAGGTCGTCGCAACGGGCGATGAAACCGCCGTCGCAGCCCAGGGCCCGACGCGCTACGCGGACATTTTCATTGGCGAAAAACATGACGCGCGGGACGAAATTCCAGGGTGGGCGAGCGCTCACTTCGATGCGAGTGGCTGGACGCCGGTAGAAGTCAAGCCTCGCGACGTAACCGGTCTGGTTCCTTTTATTGGCGAGCCAGTCAGGCGTGTCATGGAATTCGCGCCCGCCGAAGTTCGGCGGACGCCTAATGGCGAACTGTTGATCGATCTTGGGCAGAACATCGCGGGTCGCCTCCGTATCGGCGCGAACGGGCCAGCGGGCACGGAAATTATATTCGAACACAGCGAGACCCTCGATGCTGAGGGCAATTTCATCAAGAACATCATGGGACGAAACAAAGACCAGACTGACATTTGGATATTGGCCGGCGGCGGCGACGAGACCTTCGAACCACGTTTCACCTATCACGGGTTTCGCTATGTCCGGGTGTCTGGCTATCCGGGCAAACTGATTGCTGCCAATGTAACGGCGGTGGTCATTGCGTCAGATCTCGACTCATCCGGGTCGTTCGAAGTCGACCATTGGGGGATCCACCGGCTTCATCAGAACGTCGTCTGGAGCCAGCGCTCAAATTTCCTTTCGATTCCAACGGATTGTCCGCAACGCGAGCGCGCAGGATGGACCGGCGACATCCAGTTGTTCGCGCCCGCCGCCACCAACAACATGCTTGTGCATCAGTTTCTCTCACGCTGGCTGGAAAATGTCCGAGCAGCACAGGCACCTGACGGCCGAATACCGCTTATCGTTCCCGACACGCCATCGTTCGCCAGGATGATGCCGTTCGCGAGCCAGGCTGCGGCCGGGTGGAGCGACGCGATCGCGATCGTGCCGCTTGTCCTCTTTGATCGCTACGGCGACCTTCGGCCCGTTGCTGACAACTATGCTGCGATGACCGCATGGTTGGGCCATGCGCGCAGGCTGGCCATGGACGGCATTCCAGAGCGTTATCTCGGCGAGCCAGAAGACAGCCCAGCTCGCGAGCGTCAAAGACATCTATGGAATACCGGCTTCCAGTTCGGCGACTGGCTCGCGCCAAGCACGGTTTCAGCCGACCCGATGTCGATGTGGAATGCGGCGCGACTAACTGGCGGGATCGTAGGTTCAATATTCTACTACCGAACGACCGAGGCGGTGCGGAGGGCGGCTGGACTGCTCGGCGACGTCGCGGCGGAGGCCGAACTCGGCCAGCGAGCCGCGGCTATCCGACAAGCCTTTTCGAGCGAATTTATCGGACCGGAAGGTCGATTGGACACCGCTCTCCAGGGACCATTGGTGCTTGCATTAGCGTTCGGCCTGATTCCCGAAGGCTCCCGCGCGGCATGTTCGGCGCAGCTCGTGGAGCTCGTCGAGGCGGCAGACTTCCATCTCGACACGGGCTTCCTGTCCTTGCCGTTCCTGCTTGACGTTCTGGTTGAGATCGGCCGGAAAGACTTGGCTTACAGAATTCTCCTCCAAGACACCGCGCCCTCGTGGCTCTACGAAATCGCCAAGGGCGCCACGACGATCTGGGAAGACTGGCGGATGATTGGCGCGGATGGTTCGCCCCGCCCGCTGTCGTTCAATCATTATGCCTTCGGTGCAGTCGACGACTGGCTATACCGGCATGTCGCCGGCATCCAGTCAGTCGAGCCCGGCTACAAGAGAGTCGTCCTCGCTCCGGATCCCGACAGCCCGTTCGGACATGTGCGCGCGCGCCTGGAGACACCGATCGGCCCGATAGCAGTCGCGCTCGACCGAGATGCGGACGCGCTTAGCGGAACTGTTGAAATCCCGGCCAATATGCGCGCGGATCTGCGGCTCGCGGACGGCCGGCTGCAGCCGCTCGCCGCGGGGAAGACGTCGTTCAGCCTGGCGGTCGAATAAACCGACATCATAAGGAACCACGGAAATGGACCGGCGAACCAACCTGAAGTGGATGGCAGCTGCTGTGGCTGCTGGGTGCGTGAAAGAGTCCTTGGCAAGGAACCCTCAAGTCGCCGTTCCGGTCAAAGGAAATCCGATCGTGCCATCTCGGGGACTCTGCGATCCTCAAGCACGGGTCTACGATGGCAGAGTGTATCTATACGCGACCCACGACGCATCGCCGGCAAGCCGCGGCTTCATGATGAACGACTGGTGGGTCTGGCGCAGCCAGAACCTCGTCGACTGGGAGCAGGTCAGCACGCTCAAGCCGGAACAGACCTATTGGGGTAAGCCCAGCGACCAGTGCTGGGCGACCGATGCGGCCCGACGGGACGGCAAATATTTCTTCTATTTCTCGCGCGGTCCGAACGAAATCGGCGTGGTTTCCAGCGATCGTCCGGACGGGCCATGGCACGACCCCCTCGGCAAGCCGCTGATTGCTAAAGGATCGGTGGCGACCGAAGCCCGCGATCCGGGAATCCTGCAGGAAGCCGACGGGACGAGCTACATCGTCTTCGGGACCTGGAAATACTTCATCGCAAAACTGAATCCCGACATGGTCTCGCTCGCCGAAGAGCCCCGGCTGATCGAAATACGCAATCCCCAAGGCCCGTACGGACGAGGAAGGACTGACGACAAGCCGTTCCTGCACCGCCGCGGAGACAAATACTATCTGTCGTGGGGGTGCTTTTACGGCATCTCCGACTCTCCTTACGGGCCCTACGATTGCAAAGGCTCGATCATCAGCCGGGAAACCGTCGATCCCGAGTTCCGGACAATACCGGCTCCGACCGACATTCCAGCGCCATTCCGTCCAGCCGATATGACAACCGCCGACCGCCACGGCTCGTTCTTTGAGCTTCACGGTCAATGGTATTTCATCTGCAACGACTTCTCCCAGCCGGGCACGAGCTCGTACTTTCGCAACTCGGTCATCTCCTACGTCCGCTATCGACGCAACGGCGAGATCGTTCCCTTGCGACTGACGAGGACTGGGGTCGGCCAGTACGATGCTTTGAAGGGAATCGATGCCGCCGACTTCTTTGCAATCTCGAAGGGGGAAATCGTCGAACAGAGCGATGGCCAGTTTGGGGTGGGCGGGCTTCGCGACGGAAGCTGGATTCTGTACCCGAAGGTGCGAAATCTTCGCCCAGCGCCTCGGCTCATATTGCGCGCCGGCGCGGCCGACCGAGGCGCAACGGTTGAAATACGGCGAGCCGGCCCAAAGGGCGCTCTATTGGCCAAGGCGGGGCTCCCTGCAATGCCGGAAGGTGAAATCAGCGTGACGCTGCGAACAAATCGAGTGACTGAGGATCTTTGCCTTGTCGTGCGCGGGACGCCAGAGAAGGTGATTCTGCGCTCGCTAAGCTTTTCAGAATTGACCTAAATTCAGGACGGTCGCATCGGCCGCACATCAGCTCGTGTTGGACCGACCTCTATGGCCGGTCCCCCGACCGTCGCAGGCGCCTGCTCTTACGAAACAACTGGACGCGAAGGGCTGCCGGGCACATCGGAGAAGGCTCAAAGCTCCTGATGACGAGCCTGCTCTCATGCGATCATTGATGCTTGCATGCGCCACGATCCGCGGCCCAGGGGACCGCCGCTTCCAGCAAGGCAACATAATTGGGCTGCGCATAGGTCTCGGGACGATGACCGATCGCGGAGTAGAACATGCGCCCGCGACCGATGCAGTTTGTCCACGCGATCGGATGATCGCCCTTCATCGATAGATCGACACCGGGAGGCCCGGCAAGTTTATAGCTGCCTTCATCCAGAGTCAGCAGCACGTCGGCGCCGGCTGAGCGGGGATTGGTCTTGAACGAGTACCATTCATCGTTCATGATCCAGTTTGATGGAAGCTTGCCTGCAAGCGGATGGGCCTTGTTGGTGACGATCTTCGCATCCTGAAACTGCGGCGCCATCGGGTGGCCGGCAAAGCGGGCGCCCAGCAACCGATCTGCATACCAATCCCAGAAATAGACCGGGTCGCCGGCACTGCCGTGCACCGCGACATACCCCCCCCCACCCTCGATCCAGCGCTGGAAAGTGCGCCGTTGAGCCAGCGTGAGGACGTCGCCAGAGACGTTGTTCCAGATGACGACATCGAACCGCTTCAGCGTGGCCGGATTGAAGGCGCCGCCCTTGTCGGTCACGATCAGCGCCCAGCCGTTGCGCCTGGCCATCGCTTGAAATGCCGCATGCGCCGCCTCGACCGAAGGAACGTCCTTGAACCCGTTGATCTTCTCGAACACCAACACGCGCGGACGACCCGCCGGCATCGTCCAGTTCGGCACGTCGTTGTCGTATCGGGCGCATCGCTTGACCCTGTCAGCCGGTATGACCGGAATCGCGCGCAGCTTCGCGTCAATAGCGCTTAGGTCCAGGCCGGGGGCCAAAAATCCCTGTGCCTGTCGCACCGTCAGGATCGCGGCAAAAGTCGGCGGCGAGGTTCCGAGGAAGCCTGGCGGCGCCTTGGCAAATTTGCCGGGAGCTTCGCCGTCGAGCACCGCCTTTGCTTCGGGCTTGAGCAAGATGTCGATCATCGGCGAGTCTACCGAGTAGGGCGCATCGCGCAGCGGACAGTCGTCCACCGGCGCCGCGAGCACCGCGCCGGGGAGTAGCATCGCGGTCAGTGCGCACAGAATGGCTGCTGTCCTCATTGATAGTCTCCGGAGCCGGAAAAGCGGTCGCAACCCCGGCGATCAATAGGTTGAGGCTAAGTTTGACTGCGCGCACGCACGCTTTCTTCCCAGTGCGCCTATACCTGTAGAGTCCCGGGCACTCAAGCAATCGGCTTTCTGGTCGCTGTTGTCCTCAGGTGGCCATTTCTCCACTTCATCGCCCCGAGGATATCGCCGACATGACGGTGGCGATCAGTCGCGACCAACACGCTCACAACGTTACGCGGTCGCCCTGCATCGCGTCTAACATCCCGACTTCACTGGTGATCGCAAAATCGGCGGAATGGTGCGCAACATCCTAATCTGCGCCCGGCAGGGCGGAGGAATTACTGTCGCTCTTTTCCGCACCGTTGTGATCAAGCATCAGGCTCTGCTCGACGACCTGGCAATACTTGATGGACGGCTTGATCTCCGTTGGGCGCGCCGTTTCATGGATCGACATGGCAGAGCACGCTGTGCGCGTTTCGATTCAAAATTGCCTCCGCGTCGCTCACCCCAAATTGATCCAGCACAAGGGCTACGCTAGACGCCATGTCCCCATACGGAGCATCGGTCCCAAACAATATATGCGAGGTTCCGCAAAGGTCGCATGTGCGCGAAAGCTTGCCCGGATCCTTCCCCACGCTTGTGTCGTAAAAAAAGTCTGCCAATCCCGCGCGGACATCGATGCCACCGAGATCGCTGCCGTGACGGCGCGCTGCTTCGACAATGCTGTCGGCGACATATGGTATCATCCCGCCAGCGGTCGCTAGGATAAACTTTACATTGGGATAGCGTCGCGAGACACCGCTCAGCACCAGCCTCGCGCTCGCAAGAGCGATTTCCATCGGACTAGACAGGCAAAGCGTCAGCCCATAGTCGGTCGCGCCTGGCATGCCAGAGCGCACCTGACCGGGATGAATGAAAACTGCCGCCCTTCGCCGATCAAGTTCAGCCCAAATTGGGTCGAACTGCGGGTCATCCAGCGGGATCGCCGCTGCTGAGCAGCCTAGTCCTATTCCCAGAAATCGGGCATCGTCCAAGCAGTATTCGATTTCAGCCAGCGCGGCGTCGACGTGAGGGAGTGGAATGCTTCCCCAACCCGAGAATCGGCCCCGATAACGAACGCCCAGTTCCCGGTAGATATCGTTGGTGAATCGCGCGAAATCGCGCGATTTAGCGAGATTGGGAAAGTTCGGTTGCACATAGGGCCAGAGGAGCTGCAGGTCGATCCCAGCGGCATCCATCGCGTCGACGCGGGTGTTCAAATCGGGGGGATGGACCGGCACCCAGCCGCTCCAATGGTGCGCGCCCGCCTCTGCCAGTCTGGGTGGATTGAAGTGAGAATGGACGTCGATACGCATGGTCTTGCCTCATTGTCCGCCACGCCCGTTCTGCCCGTCCATCCGACAGGGACGACGGGCCAGGTTGCGCCCGAGCGCGCTACTCCCCGGCCGCGAAAGTCACGGGCCATTGGGGCTATCGGAACGATGGCAGGCGCCGGGCAGCCTGGATCCGGTCTAGATACGGCGTGGGAACCTTGGGTGCGGTCCGATGCTCTTCACGAATATGCTCGGGCAATGGTCCCGGAAGCGTTTCCGATCCCATTGTTGGCATCACCTCCTTTGCGAACAGCTCCAGGTTCCGCATGATCTCAGGTGGATCAAGCGGCCCGAACAGGAATCGGACATTCAAGTGTTCGACTCCCGCTGCACGGTACTTCTCCAATTCCTTGACCACAGTCTCGACGCTACCCACGAGCACCTCGCACTGGACCCAGTCCGCTGGTCCGAATGCGCCAGTGCCGATTGTGTCAAGATTGCCCGTCGTTTTCGTGTCTTCCCACATCGCGCGCATCGATCGCGTGTCGGGCTCGACGTCAGGGACATCTTCCCGGCCAGTTCTGGAACCATAGGAAAACAGAAAGTCCATTGCGGGTCGCAGACGCTGCTCGGCCAGCGCCCAGGCCTTCTCGTCGGTCTCGGCGACCAGCACCGTTTTCGTCACACTCGACATCTTGAGACACTCGGCCGATCTGGCCTCACTGTGATCAGCGGCGAGTAGGGCGTCTCGATAGACCTTCATCTTATGGGCGCTCTCCTCGAGGCGGTAGCGCCCCAAATAGACAGGCCAGCCCCGCTTGGCCGCCGCGATGATGTTATGATCAGAGTTGGTGCCGATCGCCATGAGCGGGTGCGGATTGCGGTAGGATGTCGGCATGATCCGAGTTGGCAGCCAACCCCTGTCCTGGGGCGTTTCGAATTCGAGCGGGGGATCGCTGGGCTCATGAGCCCAGGCCTTTAAGACGACGTCCAGCTTCTGATTGAAGACGTCCAGATTGCCAGAACCCGCCGGCATCCCAAAATTCTTGAGCAGCTGAGGCTGCGATCCTGCCGACGTTCCGAGAAGGCAGCGCCCCCGCGTCATGATGTCGACAATGTTGCAATACTCCGCGAACCGAAACGGATGATAATCAAGCAACGGAATAACTGTCGTCCCGAGATAGGAACGTTCCATATGACCGGCCAAAGCGGCTATCATCGTGAACGGGCTACAGTAAGGCTCGTAATTGTTGAAATGCTGATCGCCAAATGTGACGACTGCAAAGCCGGCGTGGTCGCAGAAGAGCGCTACCTCCAAGCAAAAATCCATGATCTGAAGATCGTCGACCGGCCCCCTTCCGGCAGGAGCGTTAAAGCATGAGAATCGCATCAGCCTTGTCCTTTGCGAGATATTGTTATTGGTATTTCGCAAAGTCTAAGTTTTTCGGCTCTTACATGCTAATGGATATTTTTCATTCGCTTGACGTTTCGTATGTCGATTTCAATAATAGCAACATCTAAGCGACTCGCTGCCACAACGTTACTGTGACGGCACCCATGCGGGTGGCACCGCCATCGCGCGATAGATCAGGTTCGCCTTGGCCGCAGGATGACCTGGAGCAGGTGGCTGCGGCGCCGCACCCTCATAGGGTGAGATGTATTCCCACACGATTCGCCCTTCGCGCGTGACCTGAAAAATCCGGCCGTTAATCCCTTCGTCGATGAGAGTGTTGCCGTTCGGCAAGCGTTGCGCGCTGCTGATGAAGGGACTGAAGAAAGTGGGATCTGGCCGACCGCTCATGCCCGCCTTGTATTCCCACACGATCGTCTTTTTCGAAGGATCGATCTCGATGATCCGCGAACCGCTGATCACCGCGCGCTGGACTGAAGGGTAGCCTGCATCCCCCTGGTTATCGAAGATCAGGATATTGCCCGCGCCCGGCATTCCCTCTGGGATCATGTGCGGGTCGTGCTGGCCGCTCGTCTGATCGACCGGCCTGGGAAGAGCCTGCGGCCCACCATGCCCCAATCCCGCAGGGCTACCCGCCACTGGGCCAATCCGCCAAACGATGTGCCCGGACCGGCGGTCCACAATCGCGACTACATTGGCGTTGCGCGAGCTGATGATGATATTATCGGCGGCAAAGCGACGATCGCCTGCTTTTTCCCAGTGATTTGCCCCTAAAGCCGACATCGCATTCACATGAAGATAATCGGCGCCGACGCTCGAATAGATTAGCTTCAGTTGTTCCGGTGTGAACCCAAACTCATCGAGATGGTCAGTCGCATTCCACTGCCAGACAACCGCGCCTTGGCGATCAACTTCATAGATAACATCGTCCACGATCCTGCCGCGCGTGAAGCGCTTGTCTTCGCGTGTCGAATTGGAAAGGATCAGAAAGTTGCCATTCGGCAGCTTGGACCAGTCATGGTGTTGAAGCGCAGCACCGACATCGCGCGGGCCGCTCCATTGCCACACCACCTTGCCATTCCAATCGACCAGACCAAACGTCTTGTTGACCTTGCCCGGCCGCCGTCCGGGCACGAGGTCGATGCCTTCTACACGAGGCATCTGGCTATGGTCGACATCCTCAATAGCGAAGCCGACAATACCCTTGCGACCACCTACGAGGGCTGGGTCGACCATGGCGGCCGGTACGCCCGCCATGGCCCAGGTCTTTATTACCTTGCCGCTTGGATCGAGGAGGTAAGTCTTGTCGTCTGCCCCGCTGAAGATGACGTCGCACGGATAAGCCGCGATTTTGTCGTTTATAGTCACCCCGGTTGGATAGACTGTGGGCATACTCAAGCCCGGTGCAGGGGCAAGAAGGCTCCCGACCATGATCGCGAGCCGGGCGCTGCGCGAAGCGTTTCCTGTCATCGATCGGGGTTCCTTCCAGTTACAACGTACACCAGGAGCGAAGTGCCGCGATTTCCGATCGCGTCATCGTCAAGGCGACGCGGCTATGCATAATCGCCGATCGACTTCCCTAGAACTTGGCATTCAGCTGAATGCCGGCCACTCGCTGGGAATTCTGGTCGAGCGTGTGCCAGACGCCGCCGCGGTAGAAGGCGGACGTGGAAAAGAGGCTCGTCGGATAGATCTTGTTGCCGATGTTTCGGGCAAACGCATAGACCGAATATTTGTCGCTCAACTCCACCCCGACGCGTCCGCCGAAGATCGTTGCCGACGGCACGGTGTAGATCGGGTCGGCTGAAAGATACATGGATTCCTTGGCTCGCACTGTGGCGTCTCCGCCGAAAACGAGCGTGGCGCTGTCGGACAACGGCAGCCTTTGTTCAAACGAAGCCGTGAACTTGAACTTCGGGGCGAAATTGAGCTGTCGCCCTTGTAGATTGCTGCCATCCGCGCCCAGGAAATTGGCGGGATATTTGGCATCGTTGTAGATCGCCGAAAGGTTGACAGTCATGCCTTGCCAAAGTGCTCCAAAGACGTCCGCTTCGAGCCCTTTCGATACGACATGGGGCACATTGACTTGAGCACAGGCGAGGACGCCGGTCTTCGGGTCGGGAATGCAGCTTTGGCTCTGAAAATCGCTGATCCGCATATAGTAAGCATTGACGTTCACGGCCAGCCGACCGTCGAAGGCGGTATTCTTGATGCCGACCTCGTAACTTGTCGGCCGCTCAGGCGAGACACGAACAAGTTTCGTTGGAATCTGGTCGTTGATTTGTGGCGCCTTGTAGCCCGTCGAAACCGTTGCGTAGACCATCGTGTCCCGGTTGAAATCGTGCTGCAACGCGCCTCTGAACGTGACGCCCTTCCCTGGCACGCTGAGCGTGGTGAATGTAGGCGTAACGACGGTGATGTCGGGGCTGATCGTCTCGCGGACCTGGCTGTGCGTGTAGCGCACCCCTGCATTGAGTCTGGTCGAGGAGTCAAAGTTGTATGTACCGTTGGCGAACACCGCATAGTCGGTGGACTCACTATCAATGAAGCGCTCGCTAGTGTTGAGCAGACAATCTCCAGACGCATTCACCGGCCGCTTCAGGAATCCGGTGCACACAGCTGGCGGGACAACCGCCGCAAGTTCGGATGGCTGGTGAAAGTTAAAGGTCTGGCGCTGGAAATACCCCCCTATCGTCCACTGAAACTCCGACGATTCCTTCGAGGCGAGTCGAACTTCTTGGGAAAAAATACTCTCGCGCGTGTCCAGCGGGCGGTCGGGGCGGACGCCGGGGTGAAGGTACGCCAGCGGCGAGCAGCCAAAAGGGTTCCCCTGCCCGCAGGAAACTCCGAGCGTTTGGCGCATGATAGGCGCCGCTATACTTGGAATGTCGCTGAACATGGTCCGGCGACTCTTGCGATAGGAAGTGACGGAGGTCAGCGTGACACCGTCGATGGCCAGATCGAACTGCCCGGAGACGCCGCCGATCTTGGCAACCGAGAAACGGTCATAGTCGCTGCAGTTTTCGGTGTTGTCGGGGGAGGCCTCGATTCCGCAGCGCGCAAGCGCGGCCTCGAGCGGCCCCCCGGGCGGGACGAAACGATAGATGAAATTTCCGTCGTTGCGGATGCTGTTGCGGGTGTAGTCGCCAATCAGATTGAAAGTGAGATCATCGGTAACTTCCCACAAGAACCGCCCGCGAACCCCGGCAACGGTGTTGAGGCTGTCCAGACTGTTATACACATCGCGCGAAATTCCATCATTTCGGATATATTGAGCCGCAATGCGGAGCGCCGATGTGTCGCTCATGGGCAGATTGACGGAACCGTTCAACACGTAGCGCCCGTATTCAGACCCGAGGGCGCGAGGAGCGATCTCCCCAAAAATCTTGGCCGTGACCGCGCCGGGGTCGGGACGCAGCGTCGAGATATTGAGCACGCCTGCCGAGACTGACGAACCGAACAACGTACCTTGCGGACCCTTGAGGACTTCGACGTGATCGATATCCAACAGCGTTGCGATCGGAACGTTGCCCTGGACAACTCCGTCTACCACCACGGCGACCGAGGATGTGGACGTTCCCGCTCCCAGGCTCTGGGTTCCGATGCCGCGGACAAAGCCGCCGCCACCGGGCGACAGCAGAGCCGTCGTAAATTCGAGCGAAGCGCTGGTGCGACTGAGATCCTGAACCGATGTCAGGCCTTGGCGCGCCACCTGATCCCCCGTCACGACCGTAATCGAGATCGGCACCGACTGGACACTCTCCGGTCGCTTCTGAGCCGTCACGACAATATCGGCAACGTTTCGTTCGGTCGCGTCCTCGTCAGCATTGCCGCTGCCCTGAAATGTGGATGAGGCGGGCGCAAGCTTTGCCTGATCCGTCGCCTGGGCCAGCGCGGGAGCCGAAGAAACTGCCGCAGCAGCGAGCAAAGCGCACCGAAGGGTCATTGAACCTCTCCAAATCGGGTGCAAGGTTTGAACCTCGCGCCTTGTTTTTGATAATAGTCACTTCATTACTATTACGAATAGTTGCGAGCCGGTCTCGATCTGGTGATGATTCAGCTTGCAGTAACAATGCATATTTAAATTATAGGATGCTTGGTATCATTTCTCCGATTTGACCAATGCAATATTTTCATGGGCTGTCCGATATGGTATTAATCTTGGTTAGATACACGTTTTGAAGACGTTTTAGTCTTTATATCAGTGTATCTCCGAGAATCTCGCTGATACCCAATCCGCGATATAACTACGCACAGGTTCCATGTTGTCGGCGCTCACATGCTCGACACCACCCTCACGATCAGTAAAAATCGTAAGTTCACGACATGGACTATTGATCGCCTCACTGTAGCTCTGATGTGCGTATTCGAGCGGGATCTGGCGGTCATTTGCACCATGAGTCACCAGATAGGGGACCGTCATGTTGTGCATGTGCCCCGCAAGCGTGACACGCGATACGTAGTTGATGAACTCGTCGAGGGTCGGCTGGCCCCAGACCCATTGGACATGGTCCCAATAATGCGGAACTGGGCGGTCGCCCTCTCTGGCGAGCCTGCGATGCTGCAGTTCACCCCAATTGTGGTTGGCGCCCCAGGCAACGCAGAGCTTGAATCGCTTTTCATAACAGGCGGCTCGTGGCGCGTAGTAGCCCCCAAGCGACCAGCCGATTATCCCGAGCCGCGCATGATCCACATCCGCTCGGGTCTCCAGATAATCGGCCGCGGCACCGGCCCAGCGCTCGCTATCATAGATCGCCGGAAGCCCTTTGAGGCGAAGTGCTTCCCCCACGCCTGGCTGATCTACCATGAGCACGGAAATCCCGCGCACGGCGAAAGTGTCGCGCACGGCCAGATAGATCATCTCCTTGACGCTATCGAGCCCGTTGCAGAACACGAGGCACGGTCGCGGATCATCACCTACACCGCGCACAAACAGGCCGGGGAAGCTGGTGCCTTCATAATCGATATCGACGCGTTCGCAGTTGAGTCCCCCGGTCGCCACCGTGCGATCCATCGTCTCGAGCATCCTACGATACATGGTCCAGCGAGGCTCATAGTTGCGGCTCTGCATTCGCTCCGCGGTCATGTAATAGGCCGTCGCGCGCGCGTATTTCTCAGACGCGCTGAGAAAATTGCCGGCAGCCTCCGCTACCTGGCCGAGTTCGGCCACGCGGTCGGCCATCGCACCCCAGCTGTCGAAAAACGCTTCGGTGCCCTTGTCCTCGCCTTCGGAAGCAATCGAGCGGACCGCGTCATTGGCACGATCCATTTCGCCGATCGCACCACCCATGCAGATGGCGAGGTTGACCGACAGGTTCCAGACATAATTGCCGGGGAACGGCTCGAACATCTTTAATCCTCGAATATGGCGACGGCGCGCGTCCAGCCGGCGGACGCTGCGCGAATTTTCATTGGAAAACAGGCGATGGTGAACCCGGTCGGCGGCAGGGCTTCCAGGTTGTGGAGTTTTTCGAGGTGGCAGTACCCGATGTCCCGGCCCGCTTTGTGACCTTCCCAGATGAGCGAAGCATCGCCGGTCTCTAAGTATCTCCCGCGGGTATGGACAAAGGGAGCGTCCCAGCTCCAGCCATCGGTCCCGGTCAGCCGCACCCCCTGCTCAAGGAGGCACATCGTTGCCTCGTATCCCATGCCGCATCCGGCGGTGACATAGTCGTCGTACCCGTAGCGCTTGCCAGCCGAAGTGTTCACGATGACAATCTCGAGCGGAGCCAGTGTGTGACCGATCCGCGCGAGCTCGGCACCAACGTCGTCCGCAGTGACCACGTAACCGTCCTCAAAGCCTGTGAAGTCGAGCTTGACACCAGGCTGGAAGCACCAGTCGAGTGGAACCTCGTCGATCGTGATCGCGCGTTCCCCTTTGTTCATCGTGGAGGCGTAGTGATACGGCGCGTCGAGGTGGGTTCCATTGTGGGTTATGAGTTCGACGCGTTCGATCGCCCAGGCCTCACCATCGGGAAGGTCACCCGGACTCAGTCCGGGAAAGAAACCCGCCAACTCCGGGACTGACATCTTGTGATCGATGTAGTCGATCTTGGGCCGGAAGACCGGTGGGTCTGAAACGACATCATTTTCGAGAAAGATCGACAGATCGACAATGCGCCGTGCCATGTTCAGAACTCCACCCTGTCGCCGCCCTTTAGCGCGAGCATCTCGCGCGCCTCAGCGGGGGAAGCAGGCTCGAGGCCCATCTCGGCGAGAATGCGGACGATCTTCTCGACCTGCTCGGCATTGGACACGGCGAGCTTGCCGCGCTCAATAAACAGGCTGTCCTCCAGTCCAACACGAACATTGCCGCCGAGCAGCGCCGCCTGGGTGAGGAAGGGCATTTGATGGCGGCCGGCGGCGAGCACCGACCAGCGATAGGCGTCCTCGCCGAACAAGCGATCGGCGGTGCGCTTCATGAAGGTCAAATTGTCGAGATCCGGTCCTATTCCGCCAAGAATGCCGAAGATCATCTGAATAAAGAATGGCGGCTTCACCAAGCCACGATCGACGAAATAGGCCAAGTTGTAGAGGTGGCCAACATCGTAGCACTCATGCTCAAAGCGCGTACCCACGTCCGACAGTGTTTCGAGAATGGTCCTGATGTCTCTGAAGGTGTTGCGAAATATATAGTCATCGGAGTTGACGACGTAATCTCGCTCCCAGCCATGCTTCCAGGTCTCGATACGCTTGGCGGCAGGGAAGAAGGCAAAGTTCAACGACCCCATATTCAGCGAGCACATTTCGGGCCGGAACTTGCGGGCGGCTGCCAGACGGTCAGCCACCGTCATCGTCGCTGAGCCCCCCGTCGTGATATTGACCACAGCGTCCGTCGCCTGCCGGATTGTCGGGAGAAATCGCGCATAGACCTCCGGGTCGCCGGTCGGCTGGCCGTCCTCTGGAACGCGGGCATGCAGATGCAGGATGGCCGCTCCTGCGTTCGCTGCGGCGATGGACTGGTCTGCAATCTCTTGCGGTGTGACTGGCAACGCGTCCGACATTGTCGGCGTGTGGGCCGAGCCTGTTATGGCGCAGCTGATGATGACCTTGTTTTTCATTGGTCCTCCCGCTGCTTCAATAGGGTTCCATCAGGGCGAGGGTCGCTTCATGGAGTAGCTCGCCTGGTCGCGCCGCCGGATTATGAATCCCCGCCCATTGCTCGAGCTCCCAGGTCAGGATCTGTTGCGAGCTTTCGACCACGTAGCGCGTGCGATCGAAGCGTCGCCGCATGAACTCCTCAAGCGCTGCATCTAGCGACCGGTCGTCGCCCAGCAACTCGCCGAGAAGCACCGCGTCTTCGATCGCCATGGCCGCGCCCTGCGCCAGGTGCGGCGTGGATGCATGCGCCGCGTCGCCAATGATTATCGTGCGCCCCGTCATCCAGGGCGCAGGCAGCAGGACACTTTCGATTGGCTTAAGGATCACGCCAGACGGCTCGGTGATTTGCCCGGCAAGCTCGGCGACGAACCCTTCATAGTATCCGAGGCGCGCGCGCATCAGCGCAGCTAGTTCCGACTGGGGATAGCGGGCGCCCTCCGGTTCAGCTGTAACCAGGAAGAGATACATAAGGTCCGTGGAGAGCGGCACGAGACCGACTTTGCTGTCAGGTCCGAAATAGAGTTCGCCCCATTCGACGCGAGACGGCCGAGCAAGATTGTAACGCCAGACGCATTGGCCGCTGTAACGAGGCCGCACGATGTCGCCGAACAAACGGCGGCGGGTATCCGAGTAGACGCCGTCGCTCCCGACAACGAAATCATAATCCGCAGTCCGCCCGTCCGAGAAACGAACCAGGACATGATCTCCGCGGTCGTTGAGCGTGGCGACACTCGTCCCAAGTTGAATCCGGGTGCCAGCATCGCGAGCTCCTTCCGTCAGAATCTGGTGGAGGAGTGGGCGCGTAATACCATTGATCGGCGGCATTCCGGGGGCCGCAGAGTCGGTAGCTGGCGCGTCAAACAGAAAGTTTCCGGCGGCATTGTGGATTCGCCATCCCGGGAAAGCGGCGCCGAGTTCGATGCACTTGTGCGCGAGACCTACCTTGTCGAGCGCGCGCAAAGTGTTGTTCGGCTGAATGATGCCGACTCCGTAGACGGAGAGATCAGGCTTGATCTCCACAAGATCGACGGCAATCCCCTGCTGGCGCAGCGCGATGGCGACGGTCAGCCCGCCGATGCCGCCACCAATGACAAGGGCGTTGGACACAACGCTCATCAATGATGGCCCTTGGCTGGTTCAATGCCGGTGATGTAGTGGAAATCCCAAGCTGGCGGCTCCCGCAGGAACGGCGGCAAGTTGTGAACAAAATGGGAGTAGGCGAACAGCGGCGTTGTCCACGCGCGCGGCACCCAGCTGTCGTCGACATAGTCCGCGTCCGCACCATATTCGGCCTCCCCGCCCGCTGGGCATGGGAGATAGTAAAACAGCGCTGAATCGATGCGATGGCGCCCGAGCCCTTGGGCCGATGCCTCCCAGCCCTGACGGACCATGTGGTTGGCGCCGATCATGATCTCGTCGATGTCTTCAAGAGCGAAGTTGGCGTGGTGAAACCGATGGCGACCGTCCATACCGGGAAATGGTGCAGAGGCGTTGAGAAGCAGCAGATTGTGATGATTGTTGGTCCCGTCGGCGCGCAGATACATTCCGAACCCGCGTTGATCGTCGGACAAGCGGAAGCCGAGCCGGTCGCGCATGAAAGCGTAGCCATTCTCGAAATCGGGGATCGCGAAGACGACATGGGCGATGCCTTTGGGATGAGCCCTTAGACGCCATTTCCGATGCTGGTTGAGTCTTCGGACATGCCCAGGCGCGTTGACCTGATCAGGCGCGCAGACGACTGTCTTACGGGTGAATAGGGTAAGCCCCATCGCAATCCCAAAGTCAGTCAGAAAGCGAATAACGCCGTCGGGACTGCGGACGATTCCGCGATCGCGTCCAATATCAGCAGCGAGAGCGTCCAGCGAAGCCTGCGTGTCGACGCCCCAGACAACCTCGCGGACGCCGTCACCGACAAGTGACGACGCAGGCAGCTCTGGGTCATCGCGGTGCCGGATCACCACTTCGGACCCCTCCGGCAGATCGAACCTGCGAACTTCGCCGCCGCCCAACGGGCGCAGCCCGAAGTCCTCGAAGAATCGCGCGGATGTCGCGACGTCTCCGACGCTATAGACCAAGGAGCGAATCCCTGTGATGGCCATCTCAGATAACTCCGTGGATTGGGCGATGGAGCTTTCCGTGCATGTTGGCGTGGAAGCGCCCGGCGCGAACAATCCCCTGGCGCCTGCGCGACGTCAGCCGGTGCGTCGAATAACCCGAGGGGAATGGGGTGCAGGCGTCGCAATTGTGCGGACGCGTCGGCGCTTGCCGGCTGGTCAACTTCCACTCCTCAACCATTTTCGTGTTGTCTTGTCTCGGCCCTCATGCGCCGTTTCTTGAAAGCCGAAAAATCACATCCGCGGTTAGGTACTACAAGCGCACCTTGTGGTTGGCGGGAGCCCGTTTCGCGTTCGCAATCAACGCAGGACTTGACTAACGCGTCGCGCAGGTATCGATGAACCGGGCTGCCCTCGTTCCGCGCGTGCCACAGAATGTTCTCTCGAAGTGGGGGGATCGGAAGCGGGCATTCGGCGAGTTTCAGACCAAGAATTGGCGCCAGGATCCCCGCCAGCCGGCGCTGCGCGGTTGCGATGAGCGACGTCCCCGGAAGCATGAAGATGAGGCTCGAGAAGTTCGGCGCCGTCGCTGCGACGTTTATTTCGAGCCCGGACTTCATCCAGGCCTGCTCAACGACGGTGGCTATGCCTTTCCCGAACCGCACCGAATTATGCGGAAGCCTGCGGTACAGCTCTAGGCTGATGTCGTCATTGGCGTTCAGATGACCATTATCTAGAACACAGACAAAGTCGTCGTGAAAGGCCTCCTCCACGCGAATGTCCCGGGTGGGACGGTAATTGGCGTATAGGCGCCAGCCATGCGCCGTCAGGCAGAAGTCGAGATCGCCCTTTTCGAGTCGGGCAAAGCTGTCTTGCGTCAATGCTTCGACATGGCAGCCGATTCCAGGCGCTTCAGTGGCCAGCCGTCGCAACAAACCTGGCAAGACCACGAAAGTCGCGTAATCCGACATGGCGATCGAGAATGTCGATCGCGCTGTCGCGGGATCGAAGCTGGGTTGCGCGTTGAGCGCCGCCTGCGCGGCAAGCAGGGCGTCGCGAACTGGCAGAACAAGCGAGTGCGCGCGTGGACTGAGTTCGTAGTTCCGGCCAATCCGAACGAGAAGTTCGTCCTCAAAATGCTCCCGCAAACGGTGAAGTGCGCCACTCATCGCCTGCTGCGACACGAACAGCTGGTCAGCTGCCCGGGTGACGTTGCGGTGCTCAAGCAAGGCGTCAAGCGAACGCAATAAATTGAGATCGAAGCGGCTAAGCTGCATCCTATCGCTCTCCGTCGCGCTGAGGCAGGCTAACCAGATGTCCCGGGCTCACCGGCAGAGCATCTGCGTGACGCATCCCTTTTGAACGCGGAGCCGGCTCGGTCATGCGGCGATGCGCTCCTCCGTCCCACCGCTCGATCCGGAACAAACGCTCGCCATCTCTCGCCTGGGCAGCGCCACCACGCCAGGATGGAACGCCGAATGCGATCGTGCGAATTCGTCTCGCAGCCTAAGCGTCGCCTTTGCGGTTCCAAGGATTTCGCGAATTCGGGGCTGCAAGTCGCGGGCGAGGGGCGTTAGTTCTTTCTGCTTTGGACGAAAGACAAATAGCTCGTCGCCGAAATATTCCCGCATCTGGCGCAACGCCACGCTCAAGGCCGACTGGGTAATGAACAGAGTTCCCGCCGCTTCGGTCAGCGTCTTGGACTCCGCCAGCGCCTCGAAGGCGACAAAGAGGTTGAGATTGAAACGGTCGAGGTTCATCCAAAACCCTTTCGCGTACCATCGCCACTTTCCGGGCGGTCGTCTTGGCAGCCGAGCCTGCCATTGAAAGGCACTATCCGCCTGTGCTCGTCGTGATTCAAATCACTAGACGTTGGCAGTTACATTTTTTAAAATGATACAATGCGTGTTGCGAGTGTCCGTCTGGCCGAACTTGACCTCAACTTGCTCGTCGCATTGGACGCGGTTTTCAGCGAACGGCACGTCAGCAGGGCGGCGGCCCGCCTCAATCTTACGCAATCGGCGGTCAGCAACGCGCTGACGCGTTTGCGCCGACATTTTAACGACCCCATTGTGACGAGGGTGGGTGGCGAGATGACGCCGACCGCGCTTGGTCTAGTATTGCGGTCGGAGTTAACCGATCTGCTTGCGAGACTGCGTGAGTTCGCGATGCGCGGCGCAGCGTTCGATCCCGCCCTGTCGGACCGGGAATTCCGCGTGATCGCCGCGGATTTCGTATCCTATGTCCTCATGCCGCCACTAATACAGCGGCTGAAGGCCGAAGCGCCCGGAACGAAGATCCGGCTGATGCCCTACTCGCCGATTGCGCTGGATCAATTAAGCAAGGCCGAGGCCGACCTCTGTATCAGCCTCAAGCAGGACCTCGGAGGCACCCTTCCCGAGGAAAAGCTCTACGACGAGGCGTTGACCTGTATCGCCGGCACCAAGAGCAGCTTTCGGGGCGAGAGGTTGACGGCGCACCAATACAGTTCGGCCCGGCACGCCGCTTTCATCGTTGGCGAAGGCCATATCAACTTCCTGCGAAGCATCGACATGCCGCGCGAAGTGATGGTCTGGTTGCCCAGCATAGGAGCCTTGCTTGAGGTAGTCGCCGAAACTGACTGCGTCGCGACAATTAGTACCCATATCGCTCACCGCTTTCGCGAGCGCTTCAAGCTCCGCATCTTCGCGCCGCCCTTTGATGTGTCGCTGATGCCGGTTATCATGCAGCATCACGGGCGTACTGCCAGCGATCTTGGTCTGGCATGGCTTAGAAGACTATTTATCGAAGTTGCGTCTGAACTGGGCCCGCCAATCCTTGCCGAGACGAGACCCGATAGCGGCTTCTCCTGAATGACCGGCCTGCGTTGCGTAATGGCGATCGCGTGCCGACGCTTCGCGCATCACTGGCTTATGCGATCGCCAGGTGGGGAGCGAATGTCCCGAAGCCGCCGCGCAGAAATACCAGCGGATCGACTGAATTCCTGACTTCCAGATCCGTCACACGGCCAATGGCGATTCTGTGGTCTCCCGCCTCGTGACAGGCCTCAAGATCGCAATCGATCCAGGCAACGCTGCCTTCAATCCGCGGCGAGCCATTGGCCGACAGGTGATGTGAAACACCGGTGAACTTGTCCGGCCCCGCTGCCGCCAGCTGCTTGCACAAGAGCCGTTGATCGTCGGCAAGTATATTCACGCAGTATCTGCCCACTGCCTCGATGCGAGGCCAGGTAGTTGACCGCCTTCCGGGAAAGAAGGCGACCAGAGGCGGATCGAGCGATGCTGAAGTGAAAGATCCCACGACCAATGCTGCCGCCGCGCCGTCCTCGTCGATTGCGGTCACGACGCAGACACCCGTGGGATAGTGCCCCAGAACGCGGCGGAAGCTCGCTTCGTCAATCATGCCAGTCTTCCTTGCATTGGCTGCGCGCCCGAAGCTTTGGATCGTCCGCAGAAAAGATCGCGTGCAGGAAACCTCATCATCGTCAGAGACGACGCTCTTCGACGATGTTCAGGCCGTAACCATCAAGCGCGACAAGCGTCCGATGCGAGTTCGTGAGCAGGACCATTTCGTGGATGCCCAACTCGGCAAGGATTTGGGCGCCGATCCCGTAATCGCGAAGCGCCTCCATCTCGGGCACAGCTATTTCGGCACGGCTCCGGACAATCTCGGAAAGCTGCATGCCGCGATTCAACACGACGACGACACCGCTGCCTTCGTTTGCGATCGCCTGCATGGCCGAGGCAAGCAAGGCCTTGCGCGCGCCGATCTCGCCCAGCGTGTCGGCGAATATATTCAGTGCGTGCATCCGGACGAGGGTCGGGCGGGAGAGATCGAGCTTGCCCTTCACGAGAACAAGAGTTTCGGCGCCCACGGCCTTGTTACGATAGGTAATCGCTTGCCAGTCCCCACCCCAGCGACTTTCAAAGCTGGCGGTGGTGACTTTCTCGACGTTGTGATCATGGCGGCGTCGGAAGGCGATGAGATCGCGGATGGTTCCAATCTTG
The DNA here is from genome assembly GCF_042678385.1 of Sphingomonas tabacisoli. Lineage (NCBI taxonomy): Bacteria > Pseudomonadati > Pseudomonadota > Alphaproteobacteria > Sphingomonadales > Sphingomonadaceae > Sphingomonas > Sphingomonas tabacisoli. Next base: position 1,237,537 of record NZ_JBHUDY010000001.1, on the reverse strand, counting down.
AGGCCGTGCAGCTGCGCGAACGCGACGAGATCATCCATGCGCGCCATCGTACCGTCATCCTTCATGATCTCGCAGATGACGCCCGAAGGATTGAGACCGGCAAGCCGCGACACATCGACAGCTGCTTCCGTGTGACCGGCCCTGACAAGTACGCCCCCGGGGCGTGCGATCAGCGGGAAGACGTGGCCCGGGGTGACGATTTCCTCAGGACCTTTCGATGCGTCGATCGCCACTGCGACCGTGTGCGCTCGATCGGCAGCCGAAATCCCCGTAGTCACCCCTGTTCGCGCTTCGATGGAGACCGTGAATGCGGTCTCGTGTCGTGTCTCATTGCGGGTGCTCATTAACGTGAGTCCGAGTTGATCGACTCGCGGCTTAGACAAGGCGAGGCAGATCAATCTTTTTCTGTGCCGTGCCATGAATGTGATCGCGGCCGGTGTCACCATCTGGGCAGGGATCACAAGATCGCCTTCATTCTCTCGATCTTCGTCATCGACCAGAATGAACATGCGTCCGTTGCGGGCTTCGTCTACAATCTCCTCGGTGGTGGCGAGGATGGGATGCGATCGAGATACGGACAGAGTTTGCTCAGTCATAATTGGGCTCTCATGATTTGAGTGCGACCGACACCGGTCGTTCTCGGCGGCGTTGTCCGCATGATGTCCGTGACCCTGCGATCGCTTCGCAGCTGCGCCGCCAGATCCGTCTCACCGACAATGACTGCCTTTGTGACCATCGACATCTGCAATTTGCGAGCGACCGACGCGTCAGAATGGCCGGCACCGCCCAGCGCAGCGCGATAAAGCATGAACTTTCGGGCCGCCGTCTCGAGCGGGCATGGAGCGAGGAACATCGGCAGGCCGAGCGCGCCTGTGGTGTTGTAGCATCCGTGTTCGACCCGACGGCCAGAAGCGGGCCACCCGCGAGGTATGGGGCAGGCATCATCCGAGCTTCGGGCCCGCTGACGGCGCGAACATCGAAGTCGGTCTCGATCATCAGGTCCGGATCGTCCGCCTGCTTGACCCAGGCGCGCCGCATAATGTCCAGCTTACTCGCGAACATCTCGTGACGCCGCTTAAGGTCAGCGCCGAAATTTTCGAGGTCTCGCGAGTAGCCGACGCGGCCGGCAGACCGCCCGACAATCAGTTGCCCGCGTGTCAGGACATCAAGAACGTTGATATCTTCGGCAAGACGCAAAGGATGGTGTAAGGGAAGCGGCACGATAGTCGTGCCGAAATAGGCCTGCTTAGGATAGGGAGACAGGCGGGCGCCTATCAGGAACGGATTGCAATAAGGCTCGTAGCTGTTGAAGTGCTGTTCCACGAAAGTGATGAGAGCGAACCCCGCCTTCGCCGCCTGCGCGGCTTGATCGAGACAGAGCCTGATCACATCGTGATCATTGCCGGGCCCTCGCGACGAGGGCCCAAGAAAGATACCGAGATACATTCATCTACCTCGTGTTTGGGCGCCGGCGTCAGCGCGGGAGGACCGTGCCGGCTTGTCCCTGCCCACGATTTCGTCTGCCATTCGGACGAGAGACCCTAGGACCTTCTCGGCCTGTTCCATGCTGGATTCCCGCAGGTCTCCGTGAGTCGTCACGGCAATATTTTCCTTTGGCAGGTAGCGAGATGCCCGAGCGAGAAGTTTGCGGAGGTCGTCGCCCGACTTGGCCAGATGATCGACATATACGTCGATCAGCCCCAGAGTTATCGTCTTGTCTGGGGGACAGTGTGCCAGTGCCGCGATGTCGTCGAGCTGCGCAGGTCGGATCGGGAACACGAATCCGGAAAAGCGCGAGCATCTTTCGAACACAGCTTTGGCAATGGCCGCGAACCCGCCGCCGGCATTTGCAGCGCGATTTGCCGTCCCGGTGACGCTCGCATTCAAGATGAAACTGACGCCCGGCACGTCGACAGTGGCGTTCAGAATCTCGAGCCCGTCGGCCAATAGCCTTTCCGGATCTATGTCGTATCGGGCATCGTCTCGAGGTTCTGAGTGAGTGAGCCAATCGAGGGGGACGTCGAGCTGGATCAACTCGCATCCGAGAACCGCTAACTCCTCGCACTCGTGGCGAATAAGGTCCGACAGATCGCGGACAAGATCAAACGGATCAGGATAAGCCCGGGCAGAATATTCCGGGACATGAAGGCCAAGCGCGGACAAAGGGCTTGGGAGAGATATCTTGATGGGCTTGGTCGACCTCGACCGGAGATAAACGAACTCCTCCACTGTCATGGAGCGCTTGCGTGAAACCTTGGCCGTCACAGCTATGCCGCCGGAACGGGATCTGCCCTGTCCTGGCAAGATTCCGACACCGTTCAACGCGCCGCTCAGGGGTTCGAGGAAGGTCGAGCGCCGCACATGGCCATCGGTCATGATGTCGAGACCGGAGCGCTCCTGAAGCGCGATCAACTCGTCGACCGCGCGGTCCTCGACCGCCTTGTACTGCGCCGGTGAGATCGGCTCGGCGCTTATCGCCGGATTGCCGGAAAACTCGCCATAGCGAGAACGCCAGGCCGTCATCTGCTGTGGTGGTCGTGGCAGTGGCCCAACGACATGAGAATGGTAATTTCGTTCGGGCACGTCCCAAGCGGGTCCTTCGACTACATGCCAAGTCGAATAGTCGAAGCGAGCGGGTCCGCTCTAATGCATTTTCTTTATGCGGTTATCTGCGTGTCGCTACCCATTGAACTCGATAATCCGAAAGTGATCCATGGCCTATTAAAGCCTTCGAGAATGAGGGTTTGGATAATGCCTGCCGGTCCTATGCAGTTATGGACATGCATAACTTTCATGAGCGGATTCGAGCGATTTGTTCGATAGCGCTGAGAACTTGGAGCAGGTTGCCTGCTTGGTAACAGGCTAATGAAATTTAAGGTTCGATTCTTTGTTCTGACAACAGCTGCTTCAGTTTGGAGGCCCGGGAGTGACCATGACAGTATCACGGATCTACCGGATGACCGCGGCGCCCGGAAAGAGCGATGATCTGTGCGCCGCTCTTGAAGAGCTGGCCAACGCGGTGCCGGGCCTTCCGGGACTTATTGAAGTCGACATCCTTCACGATGTTGTTTCGCCTGCCGATCATCTGTTTATAGAAAAATGGTGTTCCGCGGGGGCTTATAGAGGAAGCTCCAAAGCCATCCCGAAGTCTCTTTTCGGTGCCGTGATGGCAGCGATAACCCAGAAGCCGGAGAGCTCCACATTCGCGTCTCTAATACTCACCCCAGGGCAACTGGCCAGTCGATAGGATCGCTCGCAGCAGGTTTGGAAGGCGCCGAAGGTCCCGCGCGCCCGGTTGCAATGGGCAGACGACCAACTGCGAACCATTGGCTGGCCATCGATAGCAGTCCTCTCGTCCACGAGCTATTCCAGTCCGCATGCTTATACGACCAGCCGAACGGCGTCACGCTGCAGCCATTTCAGCAATAATCGTGCCGACAATTCGCCGAGGAGAAACTTATTCTCTCGATCCCAGCATGAGCGAGGCTGACGCCCTCGCTTATTGGACGGCATCCGACAAGGAGACGTTCGTCGCCGAAGATGATGGAGTCGTGGTAGGCACCTACTTCATCCGGCCGAACCAGCCCGGCGGCGGTCGCCACGTCTGCAACTGCGGCTACATGACGAGCGCGGTGGCCGCCGGGCGAGGCGTTGCCCGGCGGATGTGCGAGCACTCGCTGGCGTACGCGCGCAGCCGCGGTTACCGTGCGATGCAGTTCAACTTTGTCGTGAGCACCAATGAGCGCGCTGTACGATTATGGCACTCGCTCGGCTTCGAGACAGTTGGTCGTCTCCCTCAAGCATTTCTGCACCCTACGGCCGGCTACGTAGATGCGCTTGTGATGTATCAGCTGCTCTGACCCGAGGTCAGCCTGCGCGGCCACGAAGACAGATGAGTTGCGAGTCCATCTCGGCTTGCCACATCTTCTCCCTGTAAGCCTCGACGTTTTTAGATCGGCGCACGACGGGAGAAACCATCGATCAAGAGAAGCGACTCGTCCAGGGTCCCTCAGGACGTCGAAGTCGGACGTACGCGACGGAAGTTTCTCGCCCTCGCGTGCGGCGACCCATCCGCATCGCCCAAGTCTCCGCGGACCAGGCACATCGTAGAAGATCGCGTCGACTGTCCTATTTAACAGGCGGCAAGCACGTACGGCGGATTCGACAAAAATAGGCGGCAGCTCGAACTAAGAAAGGAACCGGCCGAGCACTTGTGGCGGCGTATTGCTGAGCATGAGCGGCCCCTGGACAGTCTGCAAAAGACCAGCAAACATTTGCTGAACCTGTAGCATTTATGTTTAGCCCAGTATTTGTCGAGGATACAGCACGCGACTGCCGAGATGACCACGTTGATGTGAAGACACTGACTGACTCGAGCAGACCGCTGGCCGGCTCGAATCTCGAAGCTTGGCGCCTGGTTCCCGTATTGACGGGACTCGACCACCTAGTTGCCTAAGTTTGCGGTCCTGATAGCAATGATGCTGGTCGAACACAGCGCACCCCAGCGCCCCTGCTGCCCGATGGCCCGGCGAATCATTCACTTGTTTTCATTAGCTGCCTCAAGAGCTTGATTTGCACGGAAATCTGATTAGGCAGACCCGGTGCCGCAAATCGGCGCCGAGGCGTGAGAACCGCGATTCAATACAAGCCACCCGCACACCCACATCATGGTGCGCGCCGTAGACGATCGCGGCCAGAATCTGATCATTACCCGCGAGTAGATCGCCTAGGGGATCCGGGCGCGCGCGGTCGAGCTGGCATCTCTCGATCTCGGGCCCCGCACCGTCCAGGAAATCGAAGCGCGATTGCGCCGAAACATGACCGCAGAAGGGTTGACCGAAATCGGTCGGATATTGATCCGTTCGATGGACGCGGCGCGCGTCGTCACGGCGGCTGATCGCAACCCCATAATGCAGTCGTTCAATGCAGCGAGTGCCGCCGCTTTCCGAATCGCCCACGCCGTGTTGTTTTTTTCGAGTTCATTGTCTCGCTCGTGCTGACCAGCAGCGATAAGACAGACCTGCTATGGGCGCACACGATAGAAATGTTATGGCCGCGCGATGCTGCAGCAAAGCCTAAGTTGCAATCTGGCACGCGCACCCAGCCGCCGCGCGGCTCGGGCGAAGCGAAAATCGCGAGCTAACTCTATTGAGAGGTGGCTGAGGCGCTCAGGCGACTAGGAAGCGATCGGCCGAAGTACGTGCCCTAGTTCGACAGCGCCGGCCCGTGCCGCGCCAGAACGGGAGGCACGATGTGCCTAGCTGAAGGAACGCTCCATGGGTACCATTGCGTTGTTCGGAGGAAGCGGCCGCATCGGTCAAGCCATCGTTCGCAAATTGGCGTCGAGACATCGAATTCGTTTCACCTACTGGTCACAGGAAGATCAATCCAAGGCGCTCGCCCGTAGCCTGTGCGAAGATGGTGCGGACGTGGAAGCGGATCAGGTCGACATCCGCGATGCTCAAGCCGTTGATAGCTTCCTTGCTCGATCGGAAAGCATCGACGGGCACCTGTCCGGAGTGCTTTGCGCGACGGGATCTCTCTTTGCGGTGTACCCCTTCCAAGAAGCCGAATTCGCGGAATTTCGACGCGTGATGGAGCTCGATGTCTATGGCAGCTTTCACATCATGCAGTCAGCAGCCCGACGCATGGCCCTTACTGGGGGCGGTCCGATCGTGGTTCTGCTCACCGCCGCGATTCTGCGCACTGCGGCTTACGACGGGATGTCGAGCATTCCCAAAATGGCCGTCGGGGGCATGATCCGGCAACTTGCCCGCGATGCTGGCGCCATGAACATTCGCTGCAACGGGATCGCGCCGGGAGTTGTCGATACCGACAAGGTCGACGAAATCCCGAACCTACCCAAATACAAGAGGACACTGGTCGAGAACTTCATGCAGGACACTGTGCTGCGCCGATATGTCGACCCCAATAACATCGCCTCACTTGCGCTTTGGCTCCTGTCTGATGACGCGACCGACATCAGCGGCCAAATCATTGGCGCCGACGCCGGCTATAGCGCGTGAAAACCGCCGATTAGGAACTGGCCCGTGCGAATGGGAGGCTATTCGCAGAGAGTGCCTGTCAGAAGAACCTGCTTCACCTCGCGGCGCAGCAACTTGCCCATGTCATTGTACGGCAGCTCGGCAACCACGGCGATCCTCTCGGGTACGCGGCTGGAGCGCAAACGGGCACGCACCAATGCCCTGACCTCGCCGTCGGAAGGAGTTGCGTGACCTGCCCGCACGACCACCGCGACACCCACCGCCTCCCCCCATTCCGCCGACGCGATCGCGCACGCGCAAGCGTCGCTAATCGCCGGGTGGGTCAGCAGGACATCCTCGATTTCTCCCGGCGAGATGTTTTCGCCCCCACGCACGATCACGTCGTCGGCGCGTCCGGAGAGGAACAAATATCCGTCCTCGTCCATGTAACCGGCGTCTCGAGTCGGGAACCACCCGCCTTCGACCAGGGCGCTCGTCTCCCTGTATTCGCCTGAAACTTGATCGCCGCGCACATAGATCTCACCGTGCTCGCCCGGTCCGAGCCGCTTTCCGCTCTCGTTACGGATTTCGATCTCGACACTGGGAAGCGGCTGCCCAAGCGACGTTAGCCGCGCGCGGATCTTGGGATCTTCCGACTGGGCGGCCAGCCGATGGTCATCGGGGCCAAGCAGGGAAATAGTGGAGCTGGTCTCGGTCAGCCCATAGGCATTAGTGAAATGGGTGTGAGGGAACAACGCGAGTGCCTTCTGGATAACTTCGAGCGGCATTTTTCCACCACCATAGGCTATGGCACGCAGTGAAGAGACCTCGGCTCCGGGCGCTTTGTGCATCTCCGCGACGATCCGGTTTAGCATTGTGGGCACCACGAAAGCGTTGGTCACCCTCTCCTCGCGTACCAGCGCAAGCCAGTCCTCGGGGCTGAACGCCGGCAGCATGACCATTCGCCTGCCAGCATAGATCGACGACATGAGCGCTGAGATGCCGGCGATGTGATATGGCGGCACCACAATCAGCGCAGCGTCATCTTCATCGGCCGAGGCAAATTCGACGGAGCCGAGGATGTAACCAAGCAGATTCGCATGTCGCAAGATCGCAGCCTTCGGTGTCGCCGTGGTGCCGCTGGTGAAAAGTTGCACGGCAATGCCCTCGCCGCAGTAGTATTCTCGGTCTTCCTGGCCCGGAGCAAGCTCCCGCGCTTCCGCGACGAACGCCTCACGCGTCAGCACCGTGTGCTCCTGATCCCCAGCGATGCGTACCACCCGCTCGCGATCGCCGACTGCCAGCGCCGGAGTGAGGCGCTGCAGAAGGGCCGCCAGGTCGGTGTCAGCCAAGCGGTAGTTGAGGGGGCAGTAAGGCACGCCAGCCAGCGCCGCGCCGAACAAGGCGATTACCGCCGCCTCGCTGCTCTCATCGAGAAGGGCGACGTATTCCACCTTCGTTTTCTTGATCAGTTCGCAGGCGCCCCGAGCGGCGGCTAGCAGATCATTATAAGTCCAGCGCTTGCCGTCGCAAACGAGGCCGAAGCGATCGGGCGCGGCCTCCGCCGCCATTTCCAGGAGGAGCGAGATATTCATCTGATGCCTTCGGAACTGTGCCGGCAGATGTAGTTATCAGAGCTGCAGTTAGCATGCGGATACCTTGATTCATCCTAGCGGAATGGAGAGTGAGCGGAGGACTGCCGCTGCTCTACTGCACGTCCCCGGGCCTTGGGGAGTCTCTATGTCTGCAGTTCTTTATGAGCGGAACGGCTCATGCGCCATCATCCGTGTCAACCACCCACCGGTGAACGTCCTTTCGCACGCGGTACGGGCGGGGATAGTCGGGATGCTCGAACGTGCGATCGCAGATCCGAAGGTCGATGGGATCGTTCTTGCCGCGACTGGGCGGACGTTCATCGCAGGCGCCGACATCACGGAATTCAATAAGCCCGCTTCTTTTTCCGAGCCGACGATTTGGAACGTAATTAAAGCGGTCGAGGATTGTAGGAAACCGGTCGTCGCTGCGATTCATGGCACCGCGCTCGGCGGTGGCCTGGAGATTGCGATGGCCTGCCACGCGCGCGTCGCCGTAGCGTCCGCTAAGGTCGGTCTCCCCGAGGTGCAACTCGGCATTCTTCCCGGCGCCGGCGGTACGCAGCGTACTCCACGGCTCACTGGACCAGAGTTCGCCATCGACTTCATCACAAAGGGCAATCCGATCACGGCGCATGATGCCCTCAAGGTCGGTCTCGTGGATGAGATCGTTGACGATCTGATCTTGGGTGCGGTCGCCCGCGCGGAGGCGATCACCAACGGCCCTCTGCCGACCAAAGTAATCGACAGGCAGGACCGCGTATCCGGATACGATGCGGACTTCTTCAGGACCGCCAAGACGAAGGTCGCAGCCATCTCGCGCGGAGCCGAGGCCCCGCTGGCTATCATCGAGTGCATCAAGGCCGCCTGTACCCTTCCCCCGCTCGAAGGCTTGGCGTTCGAAAAGGCCGAAGTGCAACGACTGCTTGCCGGGCAGGACCACGCCGCGCTCAAGCATTACTTTTTTGCTGAGCGTGAAGCTCGCAAGATCGACAGCATTCCGGAAGCTGCGCAGCCCGTCAGGAAGATCGCTGTGATTGGAGCGGGTACGATGGGCAGCGGCATCGCCATGGCTTGCGCGAATGCCGGATTCCCAGTGAGCCTCATCGACATCGACGAGGCGAACCTCTCTCGCGGTCGTGCTTCCATCGACAAGAACTACGCTGTTTCGGTGTCACGCGGATCCTCGTCGCAGGCCAAAGTTGATGCCGCAATCGCTTTGATTGAATATCAGGTCGGCTACGGAAAGCTGCAGGGCGTCGATCTGGTGATCGAAGCTGTGTACGAGGATCTCGAGCTAAAGAAGCGAGTCTTCGCTCAGCTCGATGCGGCGGCCGACCCGGACGCCATCCTGGCAACCAACACCTCAAGCCTCGATATCGATGCGATCGCGCGCGCGACGAACCGTCCCGAAAAGGTAGTCGGCATGCATTTCTTTGCTCCGGCGAACGTCATGCGGCTGCTCGAGAACGTGCGCGGCTCGCTTGTCGCCCCCGAAACGGTCGCCGTAGCGATGGCTGTCGGGCGCGCGCTGGGCAAGGTTACCGTGCTGGCGGGGAATTGCGACGGTTTCATCGGCAACCGAATGGTCCGCTTTTACATGGACACGGCAGACTTCCTGCTCGAAGCCGGTATATCGCCTGGGCGGATCGACAAGGTAGCGACCGACTTCGGTATGCCGATCGGGCCTTTGACGATGTGGGACATGGTCGGCCTGGACACCGGCGTGCTTCTGCGCAAGCCCCGCCGGGCCGCCGCCGTGCCGGGTGACCGCATGTCGCCGATCTTGGAACGGATGGTCGCCGCCGGTCGGCTTGGACAAAAGGTGGGCCGAGGATTCTACGCCTATGATGGCCGCGAAAAGCGTGTCGATCCGGAAGCACTCGCCTTGATTGCGGACGTCGTGCGGGAGCGCGGAGCCGAACCCATGGAGCTGTCCGACGAGGACATTCGTGACCGCCTGTTCATGCCGCTGGTGAACGAAGGTGCAAACGAATTGTTAGACGGAACAGCACTGCGCGCAGGCGACATCGACGTGGTTTGGGTGAACGGTTACGGCTTTCCCGCTCACAAGGGTGGACCGATGTGGTGGGGCCACTCCGTCGGACTGGATCGGATCGTTGCGCTTGCGGCCCGGCTTGCACAGGAGAACGGCCCCCGCTGGGCGCCAAGCCCGCTACTGCTCGATCGCTCCAGGTCCGCGTGGTAGACCGAACGCGTTGCAACGATCGATTTGACGCTGCGCGATTATGAGCGCGATCGGCGATCGTCCCTGGCTATCATTGGCGCCGCAGTCGTTCGGCGAAAATTCGCCGCAAGAATATCTGCGTGCCGCCGCGACCAGCGGGTTTGGCGCGGTGGGTCTTCGTACCCTCGGTGGAGCGGCCGAGGTGACAGCTGCCGAACTTCCGTCGCTGATCATTCCATCAGAAGTAACTGAGATCGCCCGGTTTTTGGACGGCGAAGGCTTAGTCGCGCACGAGATCGAGTTTGTCGCGCTGCGGCCAGACACGCAGGTGGCGGACTTTGAAGCGGGAATTTCTCGCGGAGCGGCGCTCGGCGGACGCTATCTGGTTACCTGCTCCCACGATCCGGATCAGATCCGTGCCGCGGAAAACCTCGCAGCGCTCGAGGAGCTCTGCGCTTCTCACTCGGTCCGAGCGTTGGTCGAATTTGTCTCCTATTCAGCGATATCGTCGCTAACAGCTGCAAAATCCCTCCTGGACACGTCGCGAAGCGGCGCGGGCATTTTGGTTGATGCGCTGCACTTCCACCGTTCCGGGAGCGACCTTGGCGCGCTCGATCCTGAACTGGTTCCCTGCCTGCAGCTATGTGACGCCCCATCTGAACATCCGACCGAGACTGACCGATTGATCGCGGAGGCACGGTACCACCGCCTTGCTCCGGGACAGGGAACTCTGGATCTCGGCAACCTGATGAGCGCTTTGCCAGATGCCGCGATTAGCGTGGAAGCGCCAAATCGGACGCTTCTGAAGGAAATCGGCCCCTACGCGTTCGCGGACGAACTCTTGCGTAGGACCAATAGATTGCTGGGGCGTATTTTGGCGGATTCGCCAGTCCGGAGCGGGTCCGAGGACCGGAAAAAACTCTGCATGAGGACAGGTTGACGGGTTTCTGATCATAATTGACAAGACACGTAATCCGAGCGCCCTCCGTGGCCCGGGCATTCCGACTTGCCGGAGAGGCTATATGAACTTCGATTACACCGAGTCACAGCGATACTGGATTGATCGGATCCAGACCTTCACGAACAACGAGATCATCCCCGCGCTGACTCGCTACCACGAAGAAGATCGCGCCGGGGAGAGGTTCAAAGCCCTTCCAGTAGTCGACGAGCTCAAGGCCAAGGCTCGCGCGCAGGGACTCTGGAACTTGTTCATGCCGCCACAAAGTGGACATGAGCCGGTCGACGACACTTTCGTTTGGGAGGGTCAGACGCTCACCAATCTCGACTACGCTCCCTTAGCCGAGATCATGGGCAAGCTTCCTTACGCGGGAGAGGTCTTCAACTGTTCGGCCCCGGATACAGGCAACATGGAAGTGCTCATGCGTTACGGCACGCGCGAGCAGAAGGATGCCTGGCTCAGGCCATTGATGGAAGGCACGATGCGTTCTGCGTTCCTCATGACCGAGCCAGGCGTCGCGTCGTCGGACGCCCGCAACATCCAGACGAGCATCCGCCGCGAAGGTGACGAATATGTCATAACCGGTCGGAAATGGTGGTCTTCAGGCGCTGCCCACCCGCGCTGCAAGATTTTCATCCTGATGGGGAAGTCCAGCCCGGACGAAGCGCCTTATCGTCAGCAGTCCATGATCCTGGTGCCCAGCGATACCCAGGGCGTCACGATCAAGCGCATGCTCCCCGTTTTCGGCTACGATCACGGGCCACATGGCGGTCATGCTGAAATAATCCTCGACAACGTACGTGTTCCCGCCACGAACATGCTGCTCGGAGAGGGCCGTGGCTTCGAGATCGCTCAGGGCCGCCTCGGGCCGGGCCGCATTCACCATGCGATGCGCTCGATCGGGGTCGCCGAAGCAGCATTGGAAGCGATGGCGCGCCGGCTGCCGACCCGCAGCACCTTCGGAGAAGTATTGTCGCGGCAGTCGCTCTGGGAGAACCGCATCGCCGAAGCGCGCATCGATATCGAAATGGCGCGCCTGCTGTGCCTCAAGGCTGCCTATATGATGGACACGGTCGGCAACAAGATCGCGAAGGCCGAGATCGCCATGATCAAGGTGGCCGCGCCGCGCGTAGCGTTGAAGGTCTTGGACGATGCCATTCAGGCGCACGGCGGCGCGGGAGTCTCCGAAGACTTCGGCCTCGCCGAAATGTGGGCGACGTCCCGTATGCTGCGGATCGCGGACGGCCCCGACGAGGTGCACATGCGTCAGATCGCGAGAATGGAGTTTGGCAAATACGCGGAAGCAGCCGAATGAGCGATCCCTTCGACTTCACCGGCAAGGTCGTGATCGTGACCGGTGCCAGTCGCGGACTGGGCCGGGCCATCGCCATCGGCTTTGCCGAGCGCGGCGCGGACATAGTAGTATCGAGCCGCAAGGCCGAAGCCTGCGGAGACGTGGTGAAGGAAATTGAGGCGCTCGGCCGTCGTGCGGTCGCGATTACCTGTCATGTCGGCGATTGGAATGGCCTCGATAAGCTTATCGATCAAACGATCGAGCAATTCGGTCGGCTCGACACGCTCGTGAACAACGCAGGCATCGCACCGACCGCACCGAGCTCTCTGGAGATCAGCGAGGAATTGTTCGACAAGACGGTGGCGGTAAACACCAAGGGGCCATTTCGTCTGTCCGCCTTGGCTGAGCCCCATCTGCGCAAGACGTCCGGGTCGATCATCAACGTCACCAGCATCGGTTCGGTGCGGCCCAGTCCGGAATATCCGATCTATGCCGCTGCGAAGGGGGCGATGAATATCCTCACCCGCGCCCAGGCGATGGAGTTTGGCCCAGGGGTCAGGGTCAACGCGATCATGGCGGGGCCGTTCTGGACCGACATCACGAAGAACTGGCGGGACTCCTACGAAGCCGATGCTCCGTCGGCGCTGAAGCGCATGGGCCGCGCCGAGGAAATCGTCACGACGGCGCTTTATCTTGCAAGCTCCGGATCCAGCTATGTGACCGGCACGATCGTGCGGATCGACGGGGGCGTGGTCCTGTGACGGCCACCTTGGCCCCCGCCGTCAAATATCTGGGTGCGAACAGCGAAGTGCGCTTAGGCTATGAGATCGATCCCGGTGCGCTCGCCGCCTATCTCGCCGATGCGGGGATCGACGCCCGCGGCCTCGACTTGCGCCAATACCAAGGCGGTCAATCCAACCCGACCTACCTGATCAAGTGCGCCGGCGGCGACTTCGTCCTTCGCCGCCGCCCGCCCGGCATCTTGCTCGCGTCCGCTCATGCCATCGACCGCGAATATCGAGTCATCAGCGCGCTGCACGCCGAAGGTCTGCCGGTGCCCCGCCCGGTCGCCTATTGCGAGGACGCGGACGTCATCGGCAGCGCCTTCTATGTCATGTCCCACGTGCCCGGCCGCATTTTCTTCGACAACGCAATGCCGGATCTGTCCCCGGAAGAACGGGCGTCTGCATATGACTCAGCCAATGAAACGCTGGCGGCCCTGCACTCGGTCGATCTCGACCGAGCCGGGCTTGCCGATTTCGGGCGACCCGGGAACTATCTCGAGCGGCAGGTGGGGCGCTGGTCCAAGCAATATGAGGCCTCGAAGACGAGCGACATTCCCGCGATGGATCGCGTCATCGCCTGGCTTCGTGACAGTGTGCCGCCCGCGGTCTCTCCGACCCTCGTCCACGGCGACTATTCGTTCCACAACCTGATATTCGGTGGCAGCAAACCGAAGGTAGCTGCGGTCATTGACTGGGAACTTGCGACGACAGGGGATCCGATCGCCGACCTCACCTATCACTTGATGGAATGGTACCGGCCCCCCGGAGTCGACCCGCGCGGCGTGCTGACCGAACATGACCTGGACGCGCGCGGGATCCCCACTTTGGAGGATTACGTCGCCAGCTATTGCGCGCGCACAGGCAGAGACAAGATCGAGAACTTTGCTTATTACAAGGCGTTCAACCTGTTTCGCGTGGCGGCGATCATTCAGGGCGTTGCGGCACGCTCAATCGCGGGAAATGCCGTCGATCCGCACGCCCGCGAGCAGGCAGCACGCGTCGCGCCTCTGGCGGAAGCGGCCTGGCGCGAAGCAATGGTAAGTGAAGGACGATAAAGTGATCAAGCCCGGCAGCCGATGGAAAAGCCACGTTTGCAGCGCAGAAGCAATCGTCGTCAGGCCGCCCCGCGGTGAAGGCGTTCCCGAATGCGGTGGGGTCGCAATGTCCCCTCTGGACGTGGAAGCCGTGCCGCAGACGATCAAACCTGGATTTGAGGGGGGGTGCCTGTTGGGAAAGCGTTATCGCTCTGAATCGACTGGTTTGGAGATGCTTTGCACCAAGCCGGGCGCGGGAGCCCTGGGCTTCGGGGGAGAGGTTCTGGAGGTCCTCAACGCCAAGCCGCTGCCCTCTTCCGACTGACTGAAAAGGAGGCGGCTGCGTGTCTATCGTGTCAATGCGACCGGCGGACCTTTGGGCCGAAACAGCTGGCGAACGGCCGTGACTGGGACGCAATCGGAGCCGACTCCCAAACGGCGCAAGGAAAAGAGTGGCACCCGTGCGCGCAAGCGATCGGAGCAGGTCGCTCTGCAGATAATCGAGAAGATCGCGCAGCGCGGCCAGCAACCCGGAGACAAACTGCCGCAAGAGCCCGAAATGCTGGAGGAATATGATGTAAGCCGATCGTCTCTGCGCGAGGGCTTGCGTCTTCTTGAGGTGCAAGGATTGATCACTATCCGCACCGGCCCCGGCAATGGGACTGAGGTGGGACAGATCGACCCGGCGAATTTGTCACGCACGCTTGGCCTCTACCTCATCATGTCGCGGATCAATCTGCGGCAATTGCTCGACGCATGGCTGACCGTGGAGCCGATACTGGCCCGTCTGGCAGCGGAGTGCCCGGACCGGGAGAAGGTCGAACGGCTGATCCGGCCATTCGCCACCCATGGCACGCACGACGACAGGAACGTGGAATCCGGCTTGGCATTTCACGATATGGTCGCCGAAGCGGCGAATAATCCAGTCTTAGCGCTCATCCTTGCAGCCGTTGGCTATCTCGTCACAGAGCAGGTCAGGATCTTCGCGCCCGAGTTTGAGTTGACGCACGCTACTGTCCACTCGCACGAGGTTCTCGCCGACTGCATCCTTGCCGGCGACGGCGACCAGGCCGCGGCCCTCATGCTCGCGCATTTGAAGGACGTCGTTGCAGAACTCGAGACGATTCTCCCGAGCCTCGATGGCGACATCAGCCTGCGCAGCTGATCGGGCATGTCATCCTTTGCGCTAGGTTCGCCAGTGTAAGCTTGCCTATAGGATCAGGGCTAGCGGTCGGTACGCAGGAGTTTTGAGGTTGAGACTTTCGCGACCAACCGGACAGAGACCGCAAGAAGGCCTAGCGCGCTTCGCCTCCCCGAATGCTGGTGCAATATGACTGTACCGACGTCCGCGCCGCCGACACCCTATCGCTTCTATGTTCTGGCGCTGCTCGTCGCGGTTGCGCTGTTCAGCTATATCGACCGCACGATCATCCTCGTGCTGCAGGTTCCGATCAAGCAGGAACTCGGCCTCAGCGATTCAGAAATGGGTTTGCTCACCGGCGCGGCGTTTGGGCTGTTCTACACCGGCTTTGCCTTGCCGATCGGATATTGGGCTGATCGCACACGCCGGACCCGCCTGATCTCTTTGGCGCTCGGCGTATGGAGCATGATGACAGCGCTGAGCGGTTTTGCCGGCAGCCTGGTAACGATACTGCTACTGCGCATGGGCGTCGCCGTCGGAGAGGCGGGAACCTCGCCGACCACTCACTCCCTGCTTGCCGACTATTTTCCTCGGCATGAACGTGGGCGCGCCCAGGCGGTTTGGGGCATTTCGCTGCCCCTAGGCACGATGTTCGGACTGATGCTCGGCGGTTGGCTCTCTGAGCATTTCGGCTGGCGGACCACGTTCCTTATCGTCGGCCTGGCGGGGCTCTTGTTCGTGCCGGTCTTCCTGCTCACGCTCCGCGAGCCACCGCGCGGCAACTTCGATGCTGTCCAGGCTGAAGGCGTCAGGCCACTTTCGCTTGGCGACACGATTGCGGCGCTTTGGAAGATCCGCAGCTTCCGCTTCCTGCTCGCCGGCATTGCCTTCCACGTGGTCGCCTATTATGCCTTTATGAGCTGGTCGACGCCGTTCTACGTCCGGCTCCACGGCCGCGACCTTAGCGAAATCGCCGGCCGCCTTGGCCTCTACACCGGGATCGGCGGTCTCATCGGCACCTTCTTCGGCGGGATTTTGTCGGACGTCCTAGGCCGACGCGACGGGCGCTGGGCCCTTTGGGTGCCCATGCTGGCTTCCCTGCTGACCGTTCCCTTCGCAGTGGCCCAATTTTGCGTAGATTCGTACGAATTATCGTGGATGCTTGCGATCATCCCCTCAGTGCTGCTGAACGCGTATATCGCGCCGTGCAATGCGACGACGCAGTCGCTTGTTCCGGCCTCGACTCGCGCGTTCGCCAACGCCTTGATGATCATGGCGGCAAGCGCCTTTGGTATGGGTATCGGCCCGCTCCTGGTCGGGGCCATCAGCGATTATCTGATGCCGACCTTGGGCGAGGAGGCCCTGCGTTACGGGCTGATCGTGGGCATGCTAGTGGATTTGATCGCAGCCGCGGCGTTTTGGATGGGTGCGCGGCATGTCGGTCGCGATCTCAATGCGGCGGCGGAGGTTGGCAAAGAACCATCAGATGATGCTCAGGAACTACCTGCCTGAGCGGGCTACCAGCTAAACCGGGGTTCGGGCTGCTCCACCACGCCGTTGCTTTGATCGACCACGGCTCCCGCACGCTGGATGGATCGCTCGAACCGCGGGCTGGAATAAGCGTGGCAAACTCCGTGCCGTTCAGGAAAGTCCGCCAGCGGACGGTCGCGGTCGTCGGTCACATAGCGCCGGGCGAGGGATACGAACACGGCCATGCGCAGCATCAGCGCGCCTTCGAGGGCATCGCCGGTAAAGTGCGCCTGCGCCCAGGGCAGGAACCTGCGGACGACACTCTGCCCTGCGAGCGCGGCAGGCTCCATAATGATGTCGCCACTCAACTTCCACCGATGAACCAGTGCGCCGTCGAGCTCGACCGACGCCACCAGGGCATCTTGAGGCGCGTCCGGCACCACTGCGTCCCATACACGCCGTCCCTCCGGCCGTCCGGCATGGCGCATTGTCATGACCGCAAGGTCGAACATGTGGGTGCAGTTCAGCAGAGGCAGGCCATGGTACAGCTCGCTTAACGGCGTCGCGGCGCTCATCCCGACCAGGCTCTGAAGGGGGATCTCGGCATCGACGCAACCGGTCGTGGGCCAGCGATGAAACCCACCGGAGATCGCGGTGATTGCGCCCTCGGCGTGGCGAAGCCTCACCCAAATCGCATGGTTGTTGTCATCGAGCATGCCGAGCACGGCACCGGCGCGATGGATCAGGCGGATGCGGCGGCGGAAGGCGCCGGAACCATAGTCCGGGTTCCGGCGGTATGTCTTGAGCGCTCTCACCTGCGCGTCACAAAGCTTCGACAATCATCGCGTTTGCAATACCTCCGCCTTCGCACATGGTCTGTAGTCCGAATCGCCCGCCTCGGGCGCGCAGCGCGTGGACGAGAGTCGCCATGAGTTTCACGCCCGTCGCCCCTAGCGGATGGCCAAGGGCAATTGATCCGCCATTGATGTTCACTCGACCAAGGTCGGCGTCGAGCGCCTTTGCCCAAGCGAGTGGGATCGAAGCGAAGGCCTCGTTCACTTCGAACAGATCAATGTCGCCCATCTTACGGCCCTCCCGGTCGAGAACACGCCGCGTGGCGGCGATCGGCTCTTCCAGCATGATCACCGGATCGCCGGCGGTAACGCAGAAGCCGTCGATCCGGGCGATGGGCGTCAGGCCGTGATCCTTCAGCGCACGCTCGCTGACGATCAGCGCAGCTGAGGCTCCGTCGCAAATTTGGCTAGCCGAAGCGGCACTGAGGCGCCCTCCTTCGCGCAGCAGCTTGACTCCCGCTATGCCCTCGAGAGTCGCGTCATCTCGAATCCCCTCGTCATGGACATGCTCTCCGGTCTCGATCGGCACGGGCACAATCTCTGCCACGAAAGCGCCGGCATTGCGTGCCTGCGCCGCGCGGCGGTGACTTTCCAGCGAAAATGCGTCCAAGGTCTCGCGATCGAGGTCGTGCTTCACGGCGATCGCCTCGGCGCCATCGAACTGGCTGAACTCCCTCCGGCCATAGCGCTGCTCGATGCGGTCGCTGATCGGGCCCACCCCCATACCGGCCTTTGCCGCAAGCGTGACGGGGCTGCCCATCGCGACCCGAGTCATGCTTTCGACGCCTGCGGCAATAACGATGTCTTGCGTGCCCGACAGCACGGCTTGGGCGGCGAACTGCAGCGCCTGCTGCGACGAGCCGCACTGTCGATCGATGGTGACGGCCGGAACGGACTCCGGCAAACTCGAGGCCAGAACGGCGTTGCGGCCGACCTGAAAGGCCTGTTCGCCGACCTGGAGTACGCAGCCCATGATTACGTCCTCGATCCGGCTCGGATCGACGCCCGTTCGCTGCACGAGACGATCCAGGACCAGCCCGCCAAGATCGGCCGGGTGCCAGTCGGCAAGCTTGCCACCCCGGCGGCCACCCGCAGTGCGCAAGGCGTCGACAATGTAAGCTTGTGCCATGGTGCTGTTCCTTGATTGCGTAAGCGTAGGGGCGTCAGCCCTTTAGGATGATCTCGGCGGCACGCCAGCCCAGTGCCATGGCCGGCGCGTTAGTGTTCCCGGACGGAATGATTGGCATCGACGAAAGGTCGGCCACCCGCAGCCCTTCGATGCCGCGAACGCGCAGCTGCGGATCGAGAACCGCGTCCTGTCCTGGGCCCATGCGGCAAGTGCCGGTCGCGTGATTACCGCAGCGGGCGTTGACATTGAGAAGCCTTTCCAGCTCCTCGTCCGATTGGGCGGAGGCAGTCGCCTCGGTTTCGGGTCCGACAACCTCCCTGAGCGCCGGCATGGCCATCATGTGCCGGACGAATTTCATCATTCCGATGGCGGTGCTGCGGTCCTCCGCCGACGCCAGCGAGTTGGGCTGGATGCGCAACGGCGCGTCCGGATCGGGCGAGGTAATGGTGACATGACCCTCGCTTGTCGGCCGAACGTTATAGGCGGCGGCGGTGAGCCCCGGCAGCTTCTCGACCCCGCCGACGTAGGTGCCCGGTCCCACCGGCGCCATGCTGATTGGTGCCAGGAACAACTGAAAGTCCGGTCGGTCCACCTCCGGGCGCGACCGCCCGAATGCGCCCACCTCAAACGGCCCGGTGCTGAGGATTCCGCGGCGCGCAAGCCCATATTGGAGCACACTACCGGCCAAGCCCACTCCGCGCAGGAGTCGGTTGTTGCCCGGAACGCGGATTCGGAAGTTCACCGCCATCCCCACATGCTCGAGCATGTGTTGGCCGACGGCGGCGCAGTCCCGGACGATCGGGATGCCAAGGTGCTGCAGCAACGCGCCCGAACCGATACCTGACAGCTGCAGGAGCTTCGGCGATTGCAGCGCGCCGGCTGCGACGACGACTTCGCCCGTGCAGCGAAGCTCGACCGGTTCTCCATCGATACGCGCCGAAACGCCCACCGCTCGGCCGTCCTCCACGATGATCCGGTCGACCAGGGCGTTCTGCACGATCCGCAGGTTCGGCCGCGCCTTGATCGGCTTCAGGAACGCGGCAGCAGAGCTTTCGCGGCGACCATCGCGAATGGTGTGATCGTAATAGCCGACACCTTCCTGGTCCCCGGAGTTGAAGTCCGTCGTGCGTGGCAGCCCAGCTTGGACGCCGGCGTCGATGATGCGGTCGGCCAGATCATAGCGGAAATGGCCAGGCGTCACGGCCAGCGGCCCGCCCTTGCCGTGCGCGTCGCTTGCCGGGCCGCGGAAATCCTCCATGGCGCGGAAGCAGCGCAGCATCTCACCCCAGCCCCAGCCAGGATTGCCCAACGCCTCCCAGGCCTCGTAATCCGCGGCTTGGCCCCGGATATAGATCATGCCGTTGATGGCGCTCGATCCGCCGAGGGTCTTGCCGCGCGGCCAAAGCTCCGGCCCGCGGCCGCGATGGGCCTGCGCTTCCGTGGTGTAATGCCACGCCATGTCGGGCCGGCCGGTGAGCTTTGCGAAGCCTTTGGGCATTCGGATCAAGGCGTGATCCGGCCGCCGGCCGGCTTCCAGTAAGACGACGCTTGTGCCCGGCGACGCAGAAAGTCGATTGGCGAGCACGGCCCCTGACGACCCCGCGCCGACAACGATATAATGCGGCCGTTCCACCGACTTACCAGCCCTTCACTTTAAACCGCCGACCGGCCGCCTGTCCGGCAGGGAGTGCCGTAACACGCGGACAATCAATCATCGGCAAGCGCGCGTCAGCGTGCCTAGTCAGAATGCGTACTCGATTTGCGCAAACACGCTTCGCGGTTCGCCAGCAACTGTAAACGTCTCTCCTAAGCCGCCAGGCTTATCGACGCCGATCGTCGCGTAACGACTGTTTGTCAGGTTGCGGCCGATGATTGCGAAGGTCCAGCGATCGCCGGGCAGCCTTAGACGCGCCCCAGCATTTACGAGCTTATAGCCTTTCTGGAAGCTGGTGGGATTGAGACCCAGAGACGCGTAGAACGATGATGTATGCTGAACGTTCGCGTTGAGTTGCGCCGAGTAGCCCGAACCCAGGCCGAAATCGTAGGTGCCCCCCAATGACCAAATCCAGTCCGGGGAACGGTACACGTCCTTGCCGCTCAAGTCTTGAAGCCGAGTAGCGGTTCCGGGAAGCGTCACATTGCAGCCCAGTGCCGCCGTCTGGCCCGCGTAACATTGCGCGGCGGGGAAGGACTCGAAGTGAGCGTCGTTATAAAATACGCTTCCTCGAATGGCGAGCCCCTCGGCCGGCCGGACAGTTGTTTCAAACTCAACGCCCTGGACCAGGGTGCTGGCGGCGTTCTGGGTCCGGAACTGAGGAGGAGATGCGGTAATGTCAAAACCGGTTAGCTGCAGCCCCTTATAGTGATAGCGGTAGCCGATCAGGGAACCGCTGAAGGCGCGGTCGAAGAGATCGAACTTCACCCCACCCTCGAAGCCTTTGACCTTTTCGGCATCAAAGCTCAGCGAGGGCACGCTGATCGTCGGAGTCAGGGTGCCGGGGTTGGAAAAGCCTCCCGACAGATACCCGGTCTTGTAGGCCCCATAGACCATCACTTCGGGTGTCGCGTGCCAACTGATCGTGGCTTCGGGTGACACATTCGACTGAGACCGCCGGCCGCTCACGACCTTGCCCATCGGCAGATAGGACGCCGCAACGTTCTGATTGACGAAGGTGTTCTGCACCGCGACGGTCTTGCGTTCATGAGTGTAGCGCGCGCCGCCGGAAATCTCCAACGTGTCGATCGGCTTGAACGAAGCCTGGGCGAATACTGAAAAGGTATTCGCCGTATTTTCCTGCCGATTATCATGTGAATTAAACTTGCCAGTGGCCGGATCCCGTGCAGCCGGACCATTCATCGCGCCGATTAAGGCAGTGCGATCATCGTGAGCATAAAGTCCGCCAAGTGTGAAATTGAAAGGACCATCGAATGATGAAAGAACTCTCACCTCCTGGACAAAGCTTTTATTTTTTTCGTTGCTATATGACCAGAAATAGGCGGTCGATGTTGCGTCGGCGTTACCTTGGCTGACGTAATCATATTTGTAGAGTCCAGTGACCGAGGTCATGCTGATGTCGTCGGCGAGCTTGTAGTTGATGTTCAGAGTTGGAACAAAGGAGCGGTTCCGCGAGTACGTTTCTCCGTTCCCATGATTACGGACTTCGGGCCACGCCGCGATGACATCGGGGGGCGGCGCTCCGTTGGATACTCGATCGTTGAGCTTGCAGTCGCCGGTCGGGTCTACGACGGTGACGCCGCCGATCGACGTGACCGGCTGGGTTCGCCCCCCGGGACATGCCATAACCTCACTGAGGCTAGGCATGCCTTGGCCGACATAGCTCGAATAGAGCAGCTTGAGCGTTGCGTCGAACTTGTCGCCATTCTCGTACCGAAGCGTGCCTCTCACCCCGAACCGGCGTTCGGCGCCCAGCAAACGGGGTGCCGGCGGCAATACTGTTCCACCGGTGTCTACTGGCAAGCGGGCCGTCCTGAAAGGATCGATGCGGCCTCGGTCCTGATTATGAATGTACCCTTGGCGACTGCTGTAATAGGTAGCAATGCGGGCGCCCACAGTGTCACTGATCGGCCCGCCAATCGCGCCTTCGAACTGCGCCGTTTGCGCGTGGAATTCGTAACCCGCACGCATGAACCCGGAGACCTCCTTGCCCGGATCGGCCGACTTGATCGACACCACCCCGCCTGGCGTGTTCTTTCCGAAAAATAGCGCTTGCGGTCCTTTAAGCACTTCGATGGTAGCAACGTCGAACAAGCCGTCGCTGATGAGGCGTCCCCGGCTGGTTGGGAGCCCGTCCAGATCGACCAGAACGGACTGTTCGAGGCCCCCATCGAGGCTTTGAGTACTGACGCCGCGTAAAGAGATCGATGCGCCCCCACCCGTAAAACCGCGATCGAACGAGATCTGCGGCGCGGCTAGCTTAATGTCCGCAACGGAGGCAATGTTATACTGGCGGATTTCAGTCACGGTGACGCCGGTGGCCGCGACCGGCACATCGAGCAAACGCTCATTGCGTCTGCGCGCGCTGACGATGATATCTTCGCCGTCCGCGCGGGTGGCGACTGCGGGTTCAGCCGCCGCGGGATCCGGCTGGGTCTGCGCATGGGCCGACGCAGGGAGTGCTGATGCAAGCAGCACGAGTGGCCAGAGCGGCCCTGAAGACACGCCTGAAAGTAACCGCGCTTTTGACAGGAACATTCGGCTCTCCCTTGATGGCTGCGCTATCTTCGCGGCCTAATATTGGCTTGCCGGACGCTACGGCGTGGAGGGCGTGCCGAACACTAGCGTTTTGCTTAACTGGCGGTGCAGCAATTCCTAGCTTTTGCGTCAGTTGACCTTCGAGGGCTTAGGACGGACCGAAATATGGCTCGATGGCTGTCCGCGTGAGGGAGCATCGTTCGGATCCATTCCCGTTCATCAGGAGGTTACCCTTGCGAGCCCTGCTTTCCAACGCTGCCGGCGGCCCCGAAACCCTCGTCATCTCGGACGCACCTGAGCCGGCCGCCGGTCCAGGCCAGGTCATCGTCGGCGTCAAGGCGTGCGCGATCAACTACCCCGATGTGCTGGTGATCGAGGACAAATATCAGTTCAAGCCTCCGCGGCCCTTCGCGCCCGGAGGGGAGATTGCGGGGGTGGTCGAAAGTGTGGGCGAAGGCGAGGCGCGCTGGAAGCCTGGTGATCGCGTCGTCGCGGTGCCTGGCTATAATGGTCTTGCTGATCGGATCGCCATAGATGGCGGCAGCCTCTTTCGACTGCCGGAGGAACGTAGTTTCGTGGAAGGCGCGGCGCTTTTGATCACCTACGGCACCGTCATCCATGCACTGGTCGATCGCGCGGCGATCCGCGCCAACGAAACCCTGCTGGTGCTCGGCGCAGCTGGTGGAGTCGGCCTCGCCGCGATCAAGCTGGGCAAGGCATTCGGCGCGCGGGTCGTCGCGGCGGTGTCCTCCGAAGAAAAGGCGGCCGCGGCGAGGTCTGCCGGCGCCGACGAGACGGTCATCTACCCATCCGGCAAGCTGGATCGAGACCAATCGAAGGAACTGGGGAGTGCGTTCAAAGCGGTTCTCGGCAAGTCCGGTGCCGACGTGGTGTTCGATCCCGTCGGCGGCGACTATGCCGAGCCTGCGCTGCGCGCTCTAGCCTGGGGCGGCCGCTATCTGGTGGTCGGGTTTGTCGCAGGTATCCCCTCGATCCCGCTGAATCTCGCACTGTTGAAGAGCGCGGACATCCGCGGCGTTATCTGGGGCGCCTGGGCCGCCGCCAATCCGAACGAAAATGCGAACCATGTTGAGCGACTCTTCGATCTTTGGAAGGCCGGCAAGATAAGCCCTAAGGTGACGCAGACCTTCGCGTTCGACTCCGCGCACGAGGCGATCGCCAAACTCGGCGGGCGCACGGCGATCGGCAAGTTGGTCGTGGACCTCGATGCCGCAGGTTAAACTGCATGCAACGCTGCGGCCACCCAATGCCCCGTGGGCGGTGGGTCGGCCGTGAGATGTACAGTCGATCGATAAAGGCGCAAAACGCTTTGCAAGCCGCAGCGCCATACCGATTTAGCTGATTTTCGCTCCGGATGGCCGCCATTGCGGCAGGACCACACCCTCGCCCGCGTCCTGGAAGAAGACTTCCATCTCCTCCCCGACTTCGATCCGGGCCAGCCCTGCCATATGACCCACGAGCCGGACGTCAGGCTGATCCGCCAGTTCGACCAGAACGACCGTATAAGGCGCCGGGAACGCAGCATTGACGGTGTGGTGCACCTCGCCGAACGCATAGACCTTGCCCCGACCGGACGCCGTTTTCCAACTCGTGCGTTCGCCGCAATGGGGGCAATAGGCCGCGGGCGGATGGATGCCCCGGCCGCAGGGCTCGCAGGCACAATAATCGAGGCGCCCTTCCCGAGCGGCGGCAAAGAAGGGACCGGTATCGCGGTCGTCGGTCACAGGTAGCATCACGCGCCCTTTCGCACGATGAGACCGGCGCCCACGGGCAGCAGCCCGCACGTGGCCAGGGCGGTCTCGGCTCCTTCTATCTGATAGTCGGAAGTCCCGCGCACCTGTCGCACCGCCTCCAGGATGTGGTTCATGCCGTGGATATAGCCTTCGGACAAATGCCCGCCGGCCGTGTTGATTGGCAGGCTGCCATTGCGCCTGATTGCGCCGGATGCGACGAATGGCCCGCCCTCGCCCAGTTCGCAAAAGCCGAAAGCCTCGATTTGAACGAGGACGCTGATCGTGAAGCAATCGTAGAACTGCGCCACATCGATGTCCGAAGGCCCCATGCCCGCACGCTGGTAGAGTTCCTCAGCCGCCGAACGCGAGCCGAGATCGTACATCCGGTTGCGTGTGGTGATCGGGAACATCATCCCGACGCGCATGTCGACCGGCCGCCCGCCGGCGGTACCGGAGACCGTCACCAGTGGACTGGCCAGATCTCGCGCGCGCTCCGTGCTAGTGACGATGATTGCGCAGGCGCCATCGGTTTCCAGGCAATAGTCGAACAGCCGCAGGGGGGACGCGATCATTCGGGAGCCGAGATAGTCGTTCATAGTCAAGGTGCGATCATGCATCTGCGCGTGAGGCGTCTGATTGGCGGCCTCTCGGCAGGCCAACGCGATCTCGCCCAGATGCTCGGGCTTGGTCCCGAAGCCGGTCATGTGCTCATGGGCCATCATCGCGAAAGCCTGGCCTGCGGTGATCATGCCGTAGGGCAAAAAGAATTCGTCATAGGTGCCGCGTCCTCCGACGCGCGCGCCCGAAGCGCCGGGGACGCCCAAACCCAGCCGCCCTTCGGATCGACCGTTCAGGGAGCGGAAGCACAGCACGGCCTTAGCTTGACCGGACAGCACCGCAGCCACGGCGATACTGACCATCATGCAAGGCGCCGATCCGCCCGGTCCGGTGTCTGCCCAGAATGAGAAGTTCGGCAGGCCGAGCGCTGCGGCCAAGCCCGCCGTCTGAACGTTGTCCATGTCGCAGCGGACGATTCCGTCGATCTCGGAAATGTCGAGGCCGGAATCGCGAATGGCGGCCCGCGACGCCTCGACGGCGAGCGAAAGCACGCTCCGCCCCGAATCCTTCGAATACTCGGTGGCGCCTATGCCGACGATCGCGGCCTTGTCTCTCGCCGCCGCTGCAAGCGAATTCACCACGCCGTATATCCTCCATCCACGAGCAGGTCTGCGCCCGTCACGAACGACGCCGCGTCCGATGCCAGAAACACGACCGGTCCGGCGATCTCCTTTGAAACGCCGGTCCGCCCAAGCGGAGTCCGCACGGCGAAGCGCTCGACGAAATCCGGGCGCTCGTCGGCGACTTTGCCGGGAAACAGGCCCGGGCTCACCGAATTGACGCGTATGCCGTCTGGGCCAAGCTGACACGCAAGATATCGTGTAAGCTGGATCAAGCCGCCCTTCGCCATGCCGTAATGGGCGGGCGTAAGCGCGTCATTGGGACCATAAAGCGGGAAAGGCGGGCTCACATGCCCCCACATCGACGCGACGTTGATCACGCTTGCCTGCCCGGCCGCAGTAACAGCTCGCCGAAGCGCCGGAAGCGCCATCTCGACGTTCCGATGCGCGGCGATCAGGCCGCTTTCGATCATGGCGTCGCCGGACCAGCTGATTGCATTGTTGACGAGCACGTCGAGACGATCGATGCCCTTGAGCAGGCCACCCGCGCTCTCGTGATCGCAGATGTCGAAGACAGCCAGTTCCGCGGCGACGCCGATACTCCTGAGGCTCGCCGCCAGCGCCTGGAGCGGTTCGGACGCTCGATCGTTCAGAATGAGCCGCGCACCGGCACGGCCAAGGCCACGCGCCATCTCGGCGCCTAGATTGCCGCCAGCGCCGGACAGAAACACGGTCCGCCCGTCGAGGCGAAATTCGCTCACTCGGCCTTCCCCAACACCTCGGCATTATGCTCGCCGAGGCGCGGTGCCCGGTGGCGTGGCACGCTGCCGAAGGCAGTGAATCTGTAGCCTTCGCCAGGAAAGACGACCGGGCCGTGCTCGGGCCCCATGTCGATCTCGACGAAGAAGGAGCGCGCCCGCAGATGCTCGTCGTTGAAAAGGTCCTCTGGGGCATTGACGATGCCGATCGGCAGACCGCGGCGTTGACCCTCGAGATAAGCCTCGTTCGCGTCCATCAGCAGGAAAAAGCATTCTACGAGGGTCTGAATTTCATCAAAATGCGTCTGACGGAACGCAAGTTCCGAATATTCCGGGTCGGTGAGCTGAGCGGCCAGGCCCTTCTCTTCCATCCACTCGACCAGAATGATCCACGCCTTTTCGTCACCGAGAATGAGCGTGTAATAAACATACCTGCCATCGCCGCACTGGAACAGCGGGGAATTGGTCATGACCGGCTGCGCGTGCCTGCAGGTCTGCCGCAGCACGTTCGCTTTGGGGTAGAACCAATACGGGTTGCCCAGCTCCATATTCACCGCGTTTGCGGAGTGCATGGAAATGTCGAGCACCTGCCCCAAGCCCGTCGCTTGGCGATGGATCAGTGCGGCGAGCAATCCGATATGCGCCTGCGTCGTAGCCGTGTGATAGGCTTGATCGCCGCCGGGATTGATCGGCGGGATCGAATGGTCGTCATAGCCGCACATAAACAGCGGGCCACCGCCGGCGAGAGCGACTAGGTTGCTCGGCTTATAATCCTTCCAAGGGCCGGTCAGCCCATATGCCGTGATCGAGACCACGATCAGGGCAGGATGCGCCTCGGCGACGGCGTAGAGGTCCAGCCCCAGCTCCGCGAGCCGCGCGGGCTGCATCGTCGTGATGAAGATGTCCCTGTCGGCAAGGAGCGCCGACAACGGCTCCAGCGAGGCTTCATAGTCGATCGTGACGCCGCGCTTGTTGTTGTTGTAATACCAGAAGGTCAGGCTGTTCTCCGGCCCTTCCTGTCCGTTTGCGAAGGGGCCGATCGCGCGCGTGGGGGCGCCGCGAGGATGCTCCACCTTGATCACCTCGGCGCCCATTTCGGCCAAAAGGCGACCAAGGAACTCGCCGCCAATGTCTTCGGACAGTTCGAGCACCCGAAGGCCCGCATAGGGATGCGCGCCATGCACTGCGTCGTTCATTCAGATTACCCCTTCGTCGACGAGTTGGTGATACTCGTCTTCGGACACGCCTAGGATTTCGGTGAAGACCTGGTGATTGTCTTCGCCGAGCAGCGGGGCCGAGCGCCAATTATGCTGCTCCATCCCGGAGAAGCGGATCGGCATCCCTTCGAACTTGGCCGGGCCGATGACCGGATGATCAAGCTCGAAGAACACACCGCTCTGGGCGACCTGCTCGTCATTCTCGTTGATGTCCTCGGCATTTTGCACCACCGCTGCCGCGACGCTACGATGCTGAAGCCGATGCATCAGATCGTACCTCTCCCGCTCGGCAGTCGCCGCCCCAAGGAGTTCATCCAGCGCATCCTGGTTTGCGAAGCGGGCAGGCTGCGTGGCGAAGCGCGGATCGCTTGCCCAGCCGGGGTCGCCGAGTTCTGCGACGAGCGCCTGCCACTCGGCCTCGTTGAAGATCGCGATCGCAATCCAGCGATCCTCGCCCTGAGTAGGATAGACGCCATGCGGGGCCGCGTCGGGATATTCGATCCGGTTGCCGAGCGGAAAATCAGGCGAGCGCGTCTTCTTGCCGTTCATCGACACGTCGAGCATGATCGGGCCAAGCAGACCGATGCCGGCCTCAATTGCGGACACATCGACTTCGCTGCCCTTGCCCGTGTTGTTTCGGTGGTAGATCGCCATCAACAGGCCGATCCCGTTGTAGAAGGCGGCCATGTTGTCCATGTAGCTTAGTCCCCACCCTGAGGGCTCCCGCCCCGGCAGGCCTGACACGTGCGAGAGTCCGCTCACCGCCTGCACCACTGGCCCATAGCTGCGGAAGTGGGAATGCGGACCGCTATGCCCGTATCCGCTCATGCGCGCCATCACCGGCTCGGGCGTGAGTTCGCAGATACGGTCGTAAGTCAGCCCCCAACGCTCCATCACGCCAGGCGCGAAGTTCTCGGTGACGACGCTCGACAAAGAGATCAACCGTTCGGCCAGCTTCCGGCCGCGCGGATCACGCATGTTGAGCGTGATGCCCAGCTTGTTGCGGTTATAGTTGTTGTACATGCCGGCCGCGTCGGGATCGGGATCAAGAAGTTCATCACCATAGGCCCGGATCGGTCCGTTCATGTAAATGGGCAGCCGCCGGGGCAGGTCGAGACGGTTGCGGTCTTCGATGCGGATAACCTCGGCGCCAAAATCGGCGAGGATGCGGGTGGCGCAGGCGCCCACGCCCATCCAGCAGAAATCCGTCACCCTGATCCCGGACAGCGGCCCCCGCCATTCCTTGGGGCGGCGTTTGGGGTCCGCAGCCGCCGCCGCTGTGCGAGCGGCGCGCTCTGCGGCCATGGGACTGGGTTGTGGCATATAACCTCACCTGCTCTTGATTTCCCGACCACACTGTCCCGCCGGTCGGAGGAAAGTGAACTGACCGAAAGGCTAATTGCTGCGGACGAGCAGGGCGCCGTCGTTGTTGCCTGAGAAGAGATCGAGAAAGGTTCTTGGCAGTGCCTCAAACCCCGAGCGAACATCCGTTCGGTAAACGAGTTGGCCTTCATCGCGCCAGCGCTTAAGGTCGGCCCGCGCCATGTCGGCGTCCTTCGCGAAGTCGCCCAAGACGAAACCTTCAATACGGACGCGCCAATAGACAACCTTCATCATGTCGCGGGGTCCGGGCGCCGTGTCGGCGCTGTCATATGCGGCGATCTGGCCGCACACGACGACGCGACCAAACACCGCGATGTTGTCCATTACTGCCTGCAAGATATCGCCGCCGACGTTGTCGAAGAAGAGGTCGATACCGTTAGGGCATAGTTCACGCAGGCGTTCGCTGACGTCTTCCTTTTTGTAGTCGATCGCCGCATCGAGACGGAGCTCCTCGGTAAGCCTTGCGCACTTGGCCGCACCGCCTGCGATTCCGATGACGCGGCACCCCTTTATGCGCGCGATTTGCGCCGCCACCGATCCTGTAGATCCCGCCGCTGCCGAGACCACAACAGTCTCTCCCGGCTTCGGATCGCCAACCCGAAGCAGGCCGAAATAAGCAGTCATCGCGTTGGCGCCGAGCACGCCCATTGCATCTTCGAGACTGACATCGTCCGGCACCGCGAGAACTGGGTGCGGATCTCGGTCCGGAGCGAGCAAGCGGTAGTCTTCCCAACCCAGAACACCCGTTACTTTGGAGCCAACGGGGAAGCGCGGATGGCGGGACTTCTCGACGTAGCCGCCAGCCACGCCGATCACCGGCTCACCAAGCCCGACCGAGGCTCGGTAACTGCGGCTCGGATCATTCATCCAGTTCCGCATCGTAGGCGCGCACGAAAACATGCCGGTGCGGACGAGCACTTCGCCGTCTTGCAACTCGGGCTCCTCGAAAGGTTGCTCGTCCAAGGCAAAATCGTCGACCTTGAGCTTACCTTCGGGACGGCTCCTCAACAACCAGCGCCGATTTGAATTTGCCATGATGCAAGCCCATCCAAGTGAAATGTTGTCAGTTGAGGTTTTGACCTGATCGGCAGAGCGAGACTAGCTTGCTAAAAGGCTAGGTGATCACGCCGGCTGGTTGGCCCATCGAGCTCTTCGACCAAAGCGTCCAAAAGGGACGACGATCGGATGCCATTCGTGTTCTCAGGACGAACTGCCGTCATAACCGGCGCGGCAAGTGGAATCGGTCGCGCTCTCGCCCTTGCACTTGCCGATCAAGGGATGAAATTGGTGTTGGCCGATCTCGACCTCGCCACGGTCGAGGGATTAGCCGAGGAAATCGAACGCCAGGGCGGGCGGACACTGGCAAGCAGAACCGACGTGAGCGATCCCGAGGATGTGGAGCGGCTTGCAGAACTCGCTGACAAGGAGTTCGGCGGCACCGATCTTCTATGCAACAATGCAGGGATCATGACAGCTGATCGCTATCGACCGGTATGGGAATTCACGTTGGCCGAGTGGAAAGCGATGATCGACGTCAACCTGATGGGCGTCGTCAATGGTCTGCGTAGCTTCGTGCCCAGAATGCTTGCCCAACGCACCGCCGGGCATCTCCTGAACACCGCGTCGGCAGCAGGCCTGATCACGGGTGCAATCTCCGTTCCGTATAGCGTTTCGAAGCACGGCGTCGTGCGGATAAGCGAAGGACTGTTCGCGGCCTTGCGGAAGCGCAGAGCGCCCATTGGCGTTACTGTTCTTTGTCCTGGACTCGTGCGCACCGCGATATACGCGGCTTCCGGCAACCAGCCAGAAGACGGAGCCGAAGGCTTCGTCTTCGACGAAACAACAGCCGAACCAGAGGAGATTGCCAGGATCGCGCTACAAGCGATTTCGCAGCATCGACTCTATGCCTTGACTACGACCGCATTCGACAAAGCCATCGAGGCGCGCGCGACTGCCATCCTCGCGCGGCGAAATCCCGATCTTTAGGCGCCCCTCCGGGTAGGAACGCGCGGGCACAGATTCGACGCAGGCGCCTAAGCTGCCAAGCTTAGGTATCCGAGCTGCGCTGCCTTGAAAACCGCCTGGCTTCGATTGACGGCATTCAGTTTCTCGGCCGCATTATGAATGTGGAAACGAATTGTCGCGCGACTGCGGGAAATGATCATGCCAATTTCCACGTCGGTTTTACCAACGGCAGCCCAGCGCAGGCACTGCACCTCGCGTTTAGACAGCGCAGCGCTGCCCGAGAGCAAACGCGTGGGCTGGTTGACCACCCGCGCGTAGCTCATCAGGAAACTGCGACACAAAACGCCCAAAGCTTCGCCGTGCTGTTCGAATTCCTCTGTGAGGTCCAGCTTCCGGATATCTCGCGGGACCATGCTGACCGCGCCGATCACGCCAAAGGGCATGCGAACGGGCACGACGATCGCCGCTTGAGCAAGGCTGCGGTGGTGGAAGTCCGAAAGGTCGATGCGATCCATCATCGGATTTGGAAACAGGGTGCGTATGCCTCGCGCATTGCACCAAAATGTGTCGCCTTCATAGCGGCAGGCTTCCGCCAAGGGAGATTCCAGCGCCAGCCGCGGAAGCTGCCACCAGCGGTCGTTTGCGCGGTCGGTCCAGTCAAAGACCGTCGTCGCGAGCGTCTGGCCATCACCGTCAATCATCGCATCAGCTCTCGCCAAGTCTGCGCACGTAGCGATGCGAAAATCGCCAAGCCTGTGCTCAACCGCCATTTTTAAGGCAGTTGCGGCGGAGCGGATATCCTGCCGAGTCGAAATCCGAACGGCATCAAGCTCCCTAATCTCCATCGGCGCCGGCTCCTCTCCAAGAGTCCAATTTTCCCTTGGATAACACGCGCTACAACGACCTGCAAGTTTATGATCATAAATTTCGGAAGCGAACGTGCCGCTACCCGCAAGCGGCACGACCGTGGCCGGGTACGAGTTCGTCGTGCGGAATGGAACGGTATGCGCTCAAAATCGCTCGCGTTCACCGCTGTCCTGAAAGGCATGCAACGCTTCCTGCTACTATGCCGAACGCGGTGTCAGAGGTCGAGGGCGCCCCTCGCGATCAGGCCAAGCTGAACTTCGCTCGTGCCGCCGAAGATCGACCAGGCACGGCTGTTGAGGTAGCGCGCCGCTGCGCTTTGAGCTTCGCGGCTACCGATGGGCGAAGGTGCTGAATCGCTGTAGAATGGACGCTGGGCGGGCGATTGCAGGCCCAAGAGCCCATAGGCATCGAAATTGAGTTGTTCGAGGTCCTGCCGAATCTCGGATGCCAGTAGCTTTGTGGCGAGACTGAGTCCGTCAGGCTCTCCCCCTCGATCGAGAACGCTGAGAATGCGGAGTTCGGTAGTCTCGAGAGCCTCCGCACGAATGGCGATGCGGGCAAGTCTGTCGCGAAAGAGCGGATCGCGTGCCTGGGGCAAGTGTTTTATAGCAGTGGCTGCTTGCCGGATCGCGGCGACAAGGGACGGCCCGTAAGTGCCCCCCCCGCGCTCGTTCTGCAGTAGAAATTTCGCGATCGTCCACCCCTGCCCGGGCTCGCCGACCAGATCGGCATCCGGAACTCGCACGTCGTCGAGGAATACCTCGTTGATCTCATGGTCGCCCGAAGCGCTCAGGATTGGCCGCACCCGAACGCCAGGCTGGTCCATATCGATCAAGAAGAAGCTGATCCCCGCTTGTGGCTTTGCGTGAGGAGCGGTTCGGGCAAGACAGAATAGGTGAGTTGCGAATTGCGCCTGGGTTGTCCACAGTTTGACGCCGTTGATGGTCCACTCGTTTCCTTGCCGAGTTGCTCGGGTGCTCAGGCTGGCGAGATCGGAGCCGGCACCCGGCTCTGAAAAACCTTGCGCCCAGAAATGTTCTCCGGTGCGCAATGGTGTGAGATACCGCGCTTTCTGATCGGGCGTCCCGAAGGTGTAGATCACCGGCCCAACGAGCTTCAGCCCCATCCCGGGCAGTGCCGGCGCCCCTGCATCCGCGCACGCCTTTTCGAAGAGGTAGCGCTGGATCGGAGACCAGCCGGTTCCACCGGCCTCTCTTGGCCAATGATATGTCAGCCAGCCTTTGGCTTCGAGCACCCGCTGCCATTCGAGCGCCAGGTCGGGCTCGGCGAAGACCGTGGAAGTCAGGGCAGCCCGGCGGCGCATCTCCGGCGTCAGCGCCGCTTCGAGAAACGCCCTCACCTCTTCGTAGAACGCGGCCTCCTCTGATGACAGGCGCATGTCCATGGAGATCAGGCTTCCATGATTGTCACGCCGGAGACGCCGGGCGCCCCGTACACATGGCTGTAGGCGAGACGCGGACTCCCCGAGACCTGCCGCGCGCCGGCCTTTCTGCTCAGTTGCATAACGTTTTCATAGACCTGGCGCAGCCCCGAAGCACCGATCGGTTCTCCGCAGGCGAGGCAGCCGCCGTCCGTGTTGACGGGCAGCGATCCCCTCAGGCGCGTTCGCCCTTCGCGCAACCACTGTTCCTGATCGCCGTCGGCGCAAAAGCCGTTTTCGGCCATGTGCATGATTTCGGCTCCCGATTCGGTGTCTTGAAGCTGCGCGATATCTATGTCCTCGGGGCCGACTCCAGCCATGTCGAAAGCGGCACGCGACGCAATTTGCGTGGCCGAACCGATCTCGCCGATTTCGACCATCGGCGCGAAGACTTCGAGCGACGTTCGTGGGCGGGACCGCACAGCCGCGGCGCGAACGCGGACACTCAGTCCGCCGATCTCCCGGGCACGCTTCTCGCTGGCCAAAATCAGCGCGACCCCACCTTCGCCCGGTGAGCAAAACATGTATTTGGTCAAGGGGTCGCTGATCATCTGGGAGTTGGCGATGGTCTCCCGGTCGACCGGCGTGCGGCGCCACGCATGATCGGCGAGCGCACCGTTTTCGAACGCCTTTTCCGCCACTCGCGCAAGGCTATCCGCGCTGATGCCGTACAGCGCCATGTAGCGCTGGATCTTCATCGCGAAGAACTGCGTGGTCAGCATGAGGCCGGTCTCGCCATACCAGCGCGGCAGGCCCCAATCCTCCGGATCCGGGTTGAAGGCGCCGCGCGGGTGCTTGTCGAAGCCCACAGCTAGGCCCAGGTCGAACTCGCCCGAGCGGATCGCGCTATACGCGCCGAACAGCGCCGACCCGCCGGTCGCGCAGCCATTCGCCACGTTGATAAACTGGAGGCCTGTGGGGCCCAATTCCGACACCATGGTGTCGGCATTGCCGGCTGCGTCCGACCCACCGAAGGCGAATTGAATGTCTTCCCAAGCCAGACCGGCGCTGGCCAGCGCTTGGCGGACCGCAAAGACGCCCTGTTGCAGCCCGCTGCGGCCCTGGGTGCGTCCAAAAGGATGGATACCAGCCCCGACGATGAAAACGTCGCTCACGCTCTAATCTCCACGTCGGTCGTGAATGCATAGGTGATCGCCGGCTCCGCCTCGCCCGCGCGGTGGAATTCTTCCGTGACGAGGCGCAGCGGCATGCCGATCTTAAGGTCCTCGAAGGGGATTCCCGTCAAGCGTGTTTCAGCAATGAGCTGGCCGGCAAGCTCGACATAGCCGACCGCGTAAGGCTCGAACGCTTCGGTTCCGGCGTAAGGCGGCGACTTCGGCCTGAACCGTTGAACCGTATAGGACCAGAGCGTCCCCCGATCCGCGAGGGCAACAGCATCATAGGCGCTGTCGTCCGGTAGCGGGAAGACCAGCCGCCCGGTGTCTCGATGCCGTCCGGCAAGCAGTCGAGGCGAACCGGCGGGCCCCGCGCATTCAAGCAGGCCGGACGCGATGAAGGAGCGATTGGTCATTGAGCGAACACTGAACCACGCCCCGCCGCCAAGCCACTAACTCTTGCGCTAGGAGGCGGCGAACCGCCGTAGCGCTATTCCGGCATCATGAACTTCGATTTCAGCGAAGAGCAGACGATGCTGAGCGACATGGTTCGTCGCTTCGTCGAAGATCGCTATGACGTCGAAAGGCGCCGCTCCTTCCGGAAGGAAGCAGCCGGGTTCAGTGCGGCAAACTGGGATGCGCTGTGCGAGCTTGGGCTCCTCGGCCTGTCACTTCCAAGTGACCAGGGTGGAGCAGGGCTCGATTGGCCCGATCTGATGATCGTAGCGATAGAAATCGGCCGCGGTCAGGTGGTCGAACCGATCCTTTCGGCCTGGTTGACTATCGACCTTCTAGGCCGCAGCCCGGGGGCGGAAGGGCTTGACACCGTTGTCGCCGGAAGATCCCGCCTAGCTTATGCCACTGGCGAATTCGCTGTCGGCGCTGACGGGCTGCTATCCGGCCGCGCGGATTTTGTCTTGGACGGCGACGGTGTGGACGGCTTTCTTATCGAGAGCGGCAATGCAATCCACCGCGCCGCCGCAGATGCCGCGGGGCTGGAAGTCACGTCGTATCGGATCGCCGACGGGTCGATCGCGGTCGCGATTGATTGCCGGCAAGTGCGGACGGAGCCGCTCGATCTCACACCCCATAAAATCGACGATTGCCTGCAACGGGCTCGATTTGCGACCGCGGCCGAGGCCCTCGGCGTCATGGATAGAATGTTCGCCGACACGCTCGCCTATGTGAAGACTCGCCAACAATTCGGTCGCGCGATCGGCACGTTCCAGACCATTCAGCATCGCATGGCGAGGCTTTATACCGAGCTCGAGCAATGCCGATCGCTGCTGTACAAGGCCGCTCTCGTCGTTTCAGCCGAGCGGGCGCGAGCAATCTTCGCGGCGCAGGCCTGCATCGATCAAGCCGCGATGCACTTGGCGCACGAGTGTGTGCAGTTTCACGGCGGAATCGGAATCACCGAGGAGCTTGGCGTCGCCCAAGGCCATAAGCGGCTGATGGTGCTCAGCCGTCTTTTCGGCACCGCCGCCGATGCCCGGCAGAGATTCATGGAAGCGTATTGAGATGACCGCTCCGTTCGATCTCTCCGGGAAAGTCGCGCTCGTCACCGGCGCCTCGTCGGGACTGGGGTTACACTTCGCCGGGGTACTTGCGCGCTCCGGCGCCAAGGTCGTGCTGGCGGCAAGGCGCGAAGGCGCGCTGAGGGAGCAAGTCGAGTCGCTCCATGATCGGGGGCACCAGGCCGACTTCGTTCAACTCGACGTAAACGATGCCGCGAGCATCGCCGCGGCGGCGCCGCACTTTGCGCAACTGGACATTTTGGTGAACAACGCCGGGCTGGTCAGGGACAAGCCCGCGCTCGAACAGACCGAAGAGGATTGGGATGCCGTCCTTGATACCAACCTCAAGGGCGCGTTCTTCGTTGCACAGGCTGCAGCCAAGGCGATGTGCGCGCACGGCCGCGGTGGGAGCATCGTCAACATCGCTTCAATCCTCGGCCTGCGCCAAGCGAGCCTGGTGACGCCCTATGCGACCTCCAAAGCAGCGGTGATCCAACTAACTAAGAATCTGGCGCTTGAGCTTGCCCGCTACGGCGTTCGGGTGAATGCCATCGCGCCGGGCTATTTCGCCACCGATCTCAATGTCGATTTCCTCGAAAGCCAGGCGGGCCAGGCCATGGTCCGGCGTGTGCCGCAACGCCGGTTCGGAGAGCTTAGCGATCTTGACGCTCCGCTGCTGCTGCTGGCAGGGCCAGGTTCCGCATATATGACCGGCTCGGTCCTGGTTGTGGACGGCGGCCATCTCTTGAGTACGCTATGACCGACTTCACTCGGGCCAACTTCCTTGCCGCCCGCGTCGAGCGTTTCGTGCGCGACGAGATCGCACCTTACGAGCACGATCCACGGCTGGGCCGCCATGGTCCCAGCGACGATATGGTCCGCGAAATGCGCGACCGGGCGCGCCAAGCCGATCTGATGACGCCGCACATCTTGGCGGACGGTTCGCACCTTAATCAACGGGAGACGGCGATTGTGCTGCGTGCGTCCGGCCTGTCGCCGCTGGGCCCAATCGCGCTCAATACGATGGCACCCGACGAAGGCAACATGTACCTTCTGGGCAAGGTCGGCTCTCCCGAACACAAGGCGCGGTTCCTCCAGCCCCTGGTTTCGGGCGAAGCGCGTTCCGCCTTCTTCATGACTGAGCCCGCCGAGGACGGCGGCGCCGGATCGGACCCGTCTATGATGAAGACGATATGCCGCCGCGACGGCGACAACTGGGTCATTGAGGGCCGCAAGGCCTTCATCACCGGCGCTGAAGGGGCGAGAGTCGGCATCGTAATGGCGAAATCCGAAGACGGCGCCTGCATGTTTCTGGTCGACTTGCCAAACCCCGCCATCCGCATCGAGCGCGTGCTCGATACGATCGACAACACGATGCCGGGCGGTCACTCGATCGTGCGGATCGAGAATCTCATCGTTCCGGGTGATCAGATGCTCGGCGCGAGCGGCCAAGGTTTCCAGTACGCACAGGTACGCCTCTCCCCCGCCCGACTGTCGCACTGCATGCGCTGGCTCGGCAGCGTCACCCGCTGTCACGAGATCGCGACCGCATATGCGTGTCGGCGTGAAGCGTTCGGCAAGCTCCTGGTGGATCACGAAGGCGTCGGTTTCATGCTTGCCGAGAACGTGATCGACCTCAAGGCGGCCGAGTTGATGATCGATTGGTGCGCGGGCGTCCTCGACGGTGGTTCGCTCGGGGTGGCCGAAAGCTCTATGGCGAAGGTGGCCGTTTCCGAAGCGCTGATGCGCACCGCCGATCGCTGCGTTCAGATCATGGGCGGCACCGGCGTATCTGGCGACACGATCGTGGAGCGTGTTTTCAGGGAAATTCGCGCGTTCCGCATCTATGACGGCCCGACCGAGGTCCACAAATGGTCTCTGGCTAAGAAAGTGAAGCGTGAGTTCCTGCACGACCAGCAATCATGAACGTGTCGATTGCAGGCGACGCGTCCACGACTCGGGTCCGCGAGGGCTACTCGATAGATGAACAAGCGTTGGCGCGTTGGATGCGCGAACACATCCCCGACTTTCAAGGACCGATGCAGCTGGCGCAGTTTTCAGGCGGCCAGTCCAATCCGACTTTCAAGATAAGTACGCCGCGCCGGAACTATGTCCTGCGCCGCAAGCCGCCGGGACCGTTGCTGAAAGGCGCGCATGCTGTAGATCGCGAGGCGCGCGTCATGTCGGCCCTGCATGACAGCGGCTTCCCGGTACCTAAAGTCCACGCTCTTTGCACTGACAGTGAGGTGATTGGTTCCTGGTTCTATGTCATGGACTGGGTAGAAGGTCGCGTTTTCTGGGACGCATCGGTTCGGGCCGTTTCGCGACACGACCGCCGTCAGATATTCGACCAGATGAACTGCACGATCGCACGCCTGCACCGGATCGACCCTGTGGCGGCGGGTCTGGGCGATTACGGACG
Source organism: Sphingomonas tabacisoli (assembly GCF_042678385.1). Taxonomy (NCBI): domain Bacteria; kingdom Pseudomonadati; phylum Pseudomonadota; class Alphaproteobacteria; order Sphingomonadales; family Sphingomonadaceae; genus Sphingomonas; species Sphingomonas tabacisoli. The sequence continues at coordinate 1,199,278 of NZ_JBHUDY010000001.1, read as the reverse complement.
CCCGGGTAATTACTTCCAGCGTCAGATCGGACGTTGGTCCACGCAGTATTTCGAAGATGTCGAAGCCGGACGTGATCCGCGCATGGACCGGGCTATCGAATGGCTTACCGCGAATATCCCGCCCGACGACGAGACGAGCCTGATCCACGGCGACTTCCGGATAGACAACATGATGTTCGACGCGGAACAGCCCCGCCTGATCGCCGTGCTCGACTGGGAGTTGTCGACGCTGGGCCATCCGGGAGCCGATTTCGCCTATCACGCGATGATGTACCGCATGCCGCCGCACATCGTCGCCGGACTCTGCGGCGCCCATCTCTCGGCGTTGGGCATTCCCAGCGAAGAGGATTATCTCGCGGCCTATTGTCGGCGGAGAGGACGCGCGGAGATGCCCGGATACGACTATTACATTGCTTTCAACTTCTTTCGCCTGGCCGCGATCTTCCACGGCATCAAAGGCCGTCTGATTCGCGGCACGGCATCGTCGGCACAGGCGGGCGAGCGCGTGGCTGTTCTGCCCGAGCTCTTCGAGCTCACGGCTACTCAAGTCGAGCGGGCCGGCGCATGATGACTCCGGTCTGCGCGACCTTCGAGCTATTATCCGGACTGATCTTTTGGACAGGCGAACGCCTCGGAGCAGCCGCCTAGAATGAGCCGTCAGACCGAAAGCGGCCCACCGCATGGAGCGAACGATGAGTATCACCAGCTGGTCCCCCCAAGATCTGCCCAAGCCGATGAAAAAAGGGGACGACTTGGCAGAAGCGAAGCGCCGGCTGAGCGAATATGGCTATGTCATTATACACGACGTTCTCTCGCCGGACGAAGTCGACGCGATCAGGACACGTCTCCACGAGCAGGCGGCCGCCGAAAGGGCGCTGGGTATAGGCACGATCACCACTCCCATAAGCACTGAACAGAACAAGAAGCTGCTGGAAGGCGCAAATTGGGCGGAAAAGCACCATAGCAGCGCCGGCAAGGAGCAATGGATCGCCGGCCTTCTCAACAAGGGCTCGGAATTCTGGCCGATGCTCACCAACCCAATCACCCGCGAGATCGTGCGCTCGGCAATAGGCGACCATCATCACCTTGCCTCTTACCTCGCGACCATCCTCAATCCCGGCTGCCCGCTCATGGGTCTGCATCATGATCAATGGTATCTGCCGAATCCGCCCAGGCGCAGTGAGAATCTGAAAGTTCTGCCGGGTAATATGGATCGGAATGTCACCGACCAGTTGACCAATGACGATCCCGACGAACGGATCAATCCTTGCTATCTTGTCCAGACGATCTGGATGCTTACCGATTTCACCGAGGAGAACGGTGCCACCAGAATTGTTCCGAAAAGCCACCGAGCCGGCGTGAACCCGCCCGGCGACGTCCCCCACCCCTACCCGTCCATCCCGGCGGAAGGTCCTGCGGGATCGGTCCTGATCTACGATGCGCGGCTTTGGCATTCGGGGGGCGAGCATCGCGGCTCCGAGGCGCGCTACGCGCTCCATTGCACCTTTTCGGCGCCGCAGTTGCGAACCATGGAGAATTTCATGGCGAGCGTTCAGCCCCAGCTGCGGCGACAGATGTCGGAAGAGATGCTGTCGCTCCTCGGCTATCGCATCTGGCACGGCTACGGCCGCGGCGGAACGATGGAAGTGCGCGGCATCCTCGACCCTGACGAGCGACCCGTCGGCCGGCTTGAACTGACCGGGGCCGACTGAGTCCCAAGGCCCTTTTCTCAGTAAGAGCGTCCGGGACTTCCAGGTGCTCTTTCTTGAGTTCCTTGACGACACCGGGAACGGCCATCTCGCCACTTGCTGAGCAGGCAACCTTCTTAAGGACAGCGCTCTTAGGCTCACAGGCTGCTCGAGGGGCGGCTTGCGCGGCGGCTCAATGCTCGGGGCATGCTGGTCGATTGCCGGGTCGCGCCTGAACACGCTTTTCCCGCAGGACTGGACGATTGCTGTGCGGCCTATGAGTGGCTGCTGGCCGAAGGGACGGCGCCAAAGTCGATCATCACTGGCGATTCGGCAGGCGGCGGGCTCGCTCTTTCCACCGTCGTCCGGATGCGTGATTGCGGAGTCGAGACACCTGCCGCGATCGTGCTCATCTCGCCGGTCACGGATTTGACCTATAGCGGTCAGTCGCGGCGCGACAATGATTGGATCGACCCCACGCTCCCCAATGACGATGGCAACTTCATGGGCGAACTATACCTTGGCGGCGTGCCACATGACCATCCGCTGGCCTCGCCCCTGTTCGCGGACCTTTCCCGGCTGCCTCCGACACTCCTCCAGGTCGGGAGCACCGAAGTTCTGCTCGACGACTCTCTCAGGGTCGCCGCCAAGATCCGTACTCAAGGCGGCGAGTGCGAGTGCGAAGTCTGGCACGATATGCTGCACGACTGGCCGCTGTTCGCCATGTTGCGGGAATCGCGACGGGCACTGCGCCGCATCGTCCAGTTTGTTGACCGAGTCACTCGAAAGCTTCCTGCCATCGCGGCCTAGCCCCCGCCAATCAAGGAGGGCAACATGTGCTCACGAGCCGCGAAACCGCACCCAGGCCCTTGAACACTTGTGCTTGATCAAACGCTCGACGGAAGCGGCTCGCTTCGCGCACACGGGGTCACTCCGCGCAGGACAGCTGTCCCACCTGCAGTCGGTCACCCAGGCCGACGCGGCGGAAATTGGATCGTTCAAATGCCCCGCGGATCACAAATCGATCAACTGCGAAGCGCGAGGGCAGCCCGAGCGTGACCGGCAACCTGACGCCGCGTGGACGCATCACCATGGAGGTAGCGCCAGAGGGCGTAACGGTCCAATCGAGTTTGACTGAGACGAACGCGCGGCAGTCAGTACTGCCGCGCGCACTCGTCATTACTTAGGAGCGGCGGCGTCCAGCGAAGCCTGAATCGTCTTCAGCGCCTCGTCGGTCAGCGAATCCCCAGCATATTGTTGAAGCTGGGCGAGCGTCAATGAGCGCCCCATCTCGACCTGAGGATTGTTGACAACATTCGGGATAGACTTGGCCAAGATCGCCTTGGCCGCGGGGTCGTCGAGCATTGTGCCGAGGTCAGTCTCCTGAATCGTATAATGTGCCTTCGTCGTGGCGGCAACAGCGGCCGGAGCAGCGGCGGCCTGAGCATTGGCAGCAGCCGGCACCGCGAGGGCGAACATCGCGACTGCAGAAAAAATCACGCGCATAGAAATACCTTTCCAAAGCTTGCTCGCGAACGTCTTGCGTTCGCAGACCCGTGTCAATATCATACGGAGCGTAGTTTTCTATGGCCTGTCGTTCGACCTTCAGGCCTATGCGAACCAGTTCGCGGCGCTCGCCGAGCTGATCGCGCGCCAACCCGACATACAGGTTATAATCAATCATTCTGGCATGCCCGTCGATACCGATCTCGATGGTCGCGCGCTCTGGTCGGCCGGCATGAAGCGGCTGGCCGCACTTCCGGGTGGGGCGGCAAAAATTTCGGGCTTCGGCTTCGTCCACCGCCCGCCGACGCTCGATCTCATCCGTCCTTATGTGCATGAAGTGATCGATGCCTTCGGATGCGATCGCTGCATGATCGCGAGCGACTTTCCAACCGACAAGCTCTTTGGCAGCTTCGACGATACGCTGGGTGCGCTGGCCGTTTCGATCGAGAACTTAACGGACATCGAGAAGCATAATCTCTGGGGCCGCAACGCGAACCGAATTTATCGGCTCGGCCTTCCTCTCACATCGTAAACCCGCTCACGGTCTCTCCTGACACGATCGCCGTTTCTAGTGTCGGTTGATGCACGTTCGCGGTGACTGCATGAATGAGACGACCTCAATCAGGCTCGAGCCACATTTCCTTCGGCGCGCCAATGGCTCGTGGTGGGGGCGGATATCGGTACCATGCTGCCCCTAGCGGCAGAGCCGGTTCCTTCGCCCTTTTCTGCCACTTCGAAATGAAGTCATTCTGACTGAACCACGAGAGATTCTGCGGCTTTGGAAGCAGCAAGGTGAGAGGCCTGAGCATCGGGCAATGGAGTTGTCTTTTGATGGATGCCACGGACCAGGCGAAGAACGTTGCAAATCAACGGAGCAAAGACGGTGAACCTGCGACGCCGGATCGCCGAAAAGATCGCTTGATCAGAATAAAATCGGTGCTGGCGCGAACCGGACTTTCGGTGGCGACCGTATATCGACGCGAATCAGCAGGCACTTTTCCAAAGCGCCTGCAAATCGGCGTTCGATCGGTGGCTTGGTATGAAAGCGATATCGAAGAGTTTGTCGCCAACCCAATGGACTATCGACAAAGGCTGTCCTGACGAAGTTTGTCAGGTTGGTTGGCAGTATTGACCTTACCGATCATTCACCGCCCAAAGGCGCTCTGACCTCGGCACACTGGCGCGGTGCCGATCCTGGGCCACTTCAGTCCCTGCAATCGGCGATCTAGGCAGCGGCTCGCGCGCTTGCGAACCACCTGCAGCTTCCGTATCGCTCCGCCGAGTTTGATTGATTAGCATCTGCGCCGGGGGCAAGCCATCCGTAATGAGATCGGCCCAAACCTGGTGAAGCCCGGCGCGCGGCCTAAGATAACGCGCCCGATTATAGGCCCACTCGGAAGCAGACACACCTGGCGGCACATGCGACAAGATCATGTCAATGAGCATGCGGTCGCCATCCCGCTCGAGCTCCGCAGCCCGTTCGTTCATGATGGTGGAAAAGGCCGAGCGCCAGCCATGGGGGACCATACGTTTCTTGAAGCGGCCCCCTGCCATCCGCTTGTACAAGCCACTCACTGCGCCATCGCTCATCGGCTCGCGCCAGGATGACTCTTGCGGGAAGAGGTATTCGCAGGTGCCGGTGAGCATCCTAACCACATGCAAGACCTCCACAGCCTGCATCGGTAGTGGAACGTCATGGCCGAAGGCCGGATTCAACTTGTCCTCGACAATAAGCTTCATCCGCTCGGCGGAGATTTTCCAGATCGCCTTTTCCGGCACGACGTCTGGATTTTCCCAATCGATCCCATAAAACTCCGACCATCGTGCTGTCCGCAGGACGCCGATCCGCACCAACGTCAGGGCGAGCAGGCGCGAGGCCAGCTTAGTCAGCACATTTGCGGTCGAGCGATCGACGCAGCGCTGTAGGTCGAGCAACTCGGGCAAAGTCGTTAGCGACGGATGCCTTCCGCCTCTCGGCGCGGGCTTGAGCGCATCCTTTATCTCATCGATCTCCATCATGGTGGCGGCGGAGACGAGACGCTCTCCCTTGGCGCGCCTGAAGATCGCCATTATGTATCCGCGCACACGCTTGGCGGTTTCAATCGAACCGCGCGCTTCAATCTTACGAAGCGCGCGCAAAATCATCGCCCCGTCTATTTCCCCGATCGGGCGGTGTCCAAACATCGGAAATAGGTCGCGCTCGAGACGGTGGCGCACGCGCACCGCGTTCGCTCGTGACCACAGCGGATCCTGTTCCTCGAGCCACTCGTTGCCGAGCTTTTTGAATGTGGCTTGCGATGCGTCGATCTGCGCCTGCTTGCGACGCTGATCTTCCAGCACGGGATCCTTGCCCTCGCGAAGCAGGCGGCGGGCGTCCTCATGGGCGACCCGAGCCGCGGCCAGGCCAAGGTCCGGGTACAGACCCAGCGTCATCAGGCGCTCCTTGGCGCCGAACCGATATTTGAATCGCCACGATTTCGCGCCGGTGGTGGTGACAAGAAGGAAGAGACCCTTCGAATCGGCCAGCTTGTAGTTGCGGGAGCCCGGCTGGGCGTTCTTCACGTCTGCGATTGTGAGCATCTCGATACCCCCAAATCGGGACTCGATACCCCCACCGATACCCCCAGATTTCACGAGAAGTCGTGAAAAGCTATGAGAAGCTATGAGTGAACACTGGCCAGTAAACCCTTCTGAACGAAGGGGTTATGGATACCATATGTTACCCCTGAGGGAAACCGGGAGTGGGCCCGGAGGGATTCGAACCCCCAACCTAGCCGTTATGAGCGGCCGGCTCTACCGTTGAGCTACAGGCCCGCTCCGGTCGCGCCGCGATAGCTGAGCCGGACCGAGCTAGGCAAGCGGTCCGCGCCGCTCCGGCTGACGAACCTCGTGCGGCTGCTCCAAAGGCACGCGGCGCGCTGCCGGCAAGGAGACGCGAAAGCGCCCCGGCTCGATCACCAGCCTGCCGCCACAGCGCTCCGCAACACTACGCACCATGCGCAGCGTGAAGCCCAGCCCGAGCAACGGCACAGTGGCGTCGTCCTCGCCCGCAATTTCGGTGGCCTCGAACAGCGCAGCTTCATCGTAGTTGGCAAGCAGCGCCGGCCGGCCGATGGCAATGGACGTTTCGCCCTCCCCGCCATGCAGTTCGACCGAAATCCGTTCGTCGGGCCGCGCCAGGCCAAGCGAGGCGCTGAGCAGGCGGTTGGCGATCCGCTCCAAGGAGGCCGCATCGATCAGCGCGGGATCGCATCCGGGCGCGATCGACAGCGCCATCGATACGCCCTTTGCGGAACCCAATGGCTCAAGCGCCGCGGCCGTCCGCGCGAGTAACAGTGCGCAGTCGACTTCTTCAGGCGCAGGCCGCGCTGCGCCGCCGTCGAGCTGCACCGCTTCGTTCAGATCCTCCAGCACGCTCTCCAGCCGCCGCGTCTCGCCCAGGATCGCTGCGGCCCGCTGGCGATAGGGGTGCGGCGCCGGACCGAGCATCTGCCGCTCAATCATTTCCGCGAACCCGCCGATCGCATTGAGGGGCGTGCGAACTTCGTGCGCAAGCTGCCGCAGCGCATCGCCCGCAATCGTGGACCCGAGAATGCCCGACTGCTCCGCGCGCTCGCCGATCCGCGGGCGCCTTGCAGTGCCGCGATAACCCGTGAAACGCCCCGTCGCCGGATCGAAGCTCGGCACGCCCGAAAGCTGCCAGGCGCCGCCCGAAGGACCCGCCTCAGCGACCGTCAGACGTCCGTCCCGGAACGGCGCACGGCGGCGAAACGCCCCTGCCGCCTGCCCGTCCACGCCTTGGGCATCGCCCGGCACGGCATCGGCGATCGACAGGCCGACGATGGCGCCCCGCGCCGCCGCATCGCACCAGCGAATCACGCCATCGGCGCCGGTTTCGAAGCTGAACTCCGTCTTTTCGATCAGTTCGGCATGGAGCTGCTTCTCCCGGAAGGCGTCGATCCGTTCCCGGAGTTCGCGAATATCCGGGCCCGAATAGGCCGGCGCGATCTCGGCTTCCAGCTCGGGCGCGACCTCGCGCTGGCTTTCAGCGGACGGCGTGGACGGCCCTTCGATCACCAGATCGGCCTGCCCGAACGCTTCCAGCGCGCGAAGCGCCCCATTGGGCAGATCGCGGCGATGTCGAAGCAGCGCCCGCGCCACCGGCGACATTTGCGGAATCAGCTTGCGCCAGACCTTGCCCGGCAATTCGACCCCTGCCAGCAACGGCGCGTAGACCGCCGTGGCGTCCTCGGCGAAGAAGGCGACCATGTCCGGCGCAACCGACTGCCCCGCGAGCGACATGGCGGCGTTCTGCCGCGCGATCGGAGAAATGTCGTAACGCCACTCCCGCAGGCGGTCATACGCCTGCTCGGTCAGCGGCGACGATTCGGTCCCGGACTGGGCGAGCAGGTCGACGAGCTGGCGCCAAACGGCCTGGCGCGCGGCGGGAACATCCGCCGGCTGACCGAGTGCCGTCGCAAGCCTGTCGTCGAATCGCACCCCGCACTCCCTTCCCCAAAACAAAGGGATAGCGCTGTCCCGGCCCGCCCGACAGGCCCGAAATATGGCCGTCACAAAGTGAGACAATTGCGGTGGTCCGCAATTATCTTATAACCGTCCATCAATTGACTCTCGAGGTATTGCGCATGCCCTCCCCGACGCTGGACGCGGTCGATCTGGAAATCCTGTCCGCCCTTCAGGATGACGGACGCATGACCAACGTCGACCTGGCCGCGCGAGTCGGGCTGACGGCGCCGCCGTGCCTCCGCCGGGTCCGCAGCCTGGAGCAAGGCGGCGTGATCAAGGGCTATCACGCGCTGCTCGATCCCGTCGCGCTCGGCTATGGCATCACCGTCTTTGCGATGGTGAGCCTCAAGAGCCAGGCGGAGACGGATCTGCGCGCGTTCGAGGACCATATCGCCAAGCTCCCCGAGGTTCGGGAATGCCATATGCTGAACGGCGAGATCGACTTCATCCTGAAGATCGTCGCGCCGGACCTTCAGTCGTTCCAGCGCTTCCTGACGTCGGCGCTGACGACCGCGCCCAATGTGGCGAGCGTGAAGACCTCGCTTACCATCCGCACATCGAAAGACAGCCCCGGCGTACCGATCGCCGGGGCTGCTCCAACATCGGATTATGAGTGATCAGGACGCCTTGGCGCCCTGATCGACCCACAGCGTCCAGAACTTCGCCAGCTCAGCGCGCGGGCCCGAAGTGACCTGCGCGAAAGCCTGCTTCGCTTCGGCAGCCTGGCCCGCCTTGGCGAGCGCCATGCCGAGGCGAAGATTGGCGGTGTTGGCGTCCACTCCGCCCTTCTGGATGGCGAGCTTGTAGAGCGTCGCGGCCTTCGCATAGTCGCCATAGCCGAAATAGGCGTCGGCAGTGCCGAGCGCCGCACGACCCGTCGCGGCCGAGGCCGCATTCTTTTCGGCCGCTGCGAGCGACGCCTTGTCGCCCGCGACCTTGGCGCCGACGGCAGCACCGATCTCGTTGATCGCCTTGCTGCTGGCGTTGTACGCGCCCTTGGTCTTGCCTTCGTCGACGACGCCCTTGGCTTCGCCCGGCAGGCCCACCTTGTCGGCCAGAAGCGCATATTCGTAATAATCGCGCTCGCCCGACAGGGCGCCGGCGAAGCGCTGCAGGCGCATCAGGTCGAGCTGGGTCTGATCGTCGAAATGGTTGGCATCGCCATAGATGACGAGCGCGCTGCGCCAATTCTCGGCCGTCGGGTAATCGACGACCTGGGCCCGGGTCCATTTGGCGACCTCCGGCATCAACTTGGCCTTATAGGCCATCGAGGCTGCGCGACCGTACCATTCCTGCGGCGGCTTGCGGCCCGCGGCCTTTTCGGCCTGGATCGCGCTGTCCACCGCGGCGAGGCCCTGCGGCACCTGGTTTGCCTTGAAATAGGATTCGGCCAGCAGCAGGTTCAGGTCCTGCGTCGGCGCACCGTTCGCATCCTTGGGCGCATAACCCGCTTGCTTCGCAGCCGAGAGCGCCTGGATCGCGACCGGATAGTTATTTGCCTTGTACGCGAATTGGCCCTGATAAAAGAGCAACTGCCCCTTCATGTCGGCGGGGCCGGCGCCCGACGCGATCATCTCATCGACGGCCTTTTGCTGGCCGGCCTGATCGTTGGCGCCGGTTGCGATTTGCAGCTTGAACTGGCCGAGCACGAACTTTTCGTCCGGCGCCTGAGCAGCGGCTTCGGCGGCAGGCAAGAGCGACTGAGCCGTCGCATAGTCCTTCGCCTGGATCGCCTTCTGCAGCGGCGCGGCGGCATTGCGGAAGTTCTTGCCGAGCTGCGGCGACCAACCGCCGGCCTGTGCGGCAGCGGCAGGCTTTTCCTTGGCCAGCGACGGGCCTGCGATGCCGAGGCCGGCGACCAGCGCCAGCCCCAGCGCCAGTTTAGAAACCTTCATGTGCTTCACTCTCCTCTTGAGGGACTCTGTGGGAATGAAATTTCCCCTAAACCTCGCCCCATCCGCAAACAAGCGGTTGGCGTCGCACGGTTCCCTGCCGTTTGGCCACTGAACGGCGGTTGAACCCGCATCGGCGGCATTTCATCGCGATCTCCGCCGATCTGACGCCAAGCTTACGGACGCGCCATGACACGCGTTTTGGCGCCAGCTACGTTTTTTTTGCCCGGTTCCCACAGCGGGAGTCGGGAAAAGGAGGTTGGGATGTTCAAGGCAATAATGACTACCGTCGCTCTCCTGGGACTTGCATCGGGTGCAACGGCGGCGCCGACGGCTGCCCCCGCAGCGAAACCCGCAATGGCTCCCGCCAAGCCGATGACCCACACGACTGTCACCAAGACGACGGCCGTCCACACCACCAAGACCGGCAAGAAGATCACCTATGATTGCACGAAGGCCGGCAACAAGAACAAGACCGCCTGCAAGGGCAAAGGCTGACATCTCTCCCGGTGCGCCGCCTCGCGCGCGCAGGCGCGAGCGCGGGGTGGCGTTCCGATCTGACACGGGCTAGGGCCTTATCCGTTCAGGCGCCCCAGGCGTCCAATCAGCACAGCAACGGATAGTCCAACTTGGCCACTCTGCCGCCGCCCACTGCCCCGTCCAGCGACATCGAACCCGTCAACATCGTCGATGAAATGAAGTCGAGTTATCTCGACTATGCGATGTCCGTTATCGTCGCGCGCGCGCTTCCCGATGTGCGCGACGGCCTGAAACCCGTGCATCGCCGCATCCTTTATGCCTGCCAGGAAGCGGGCTATGTCGCCGGCCGTCCCTATCGCAAATGCAGCCGCATCGTCGGCGACGTGATGGGTAAATATCACCCGCACGGCGACGCCGCGATCTACCTGACGCTCGCGCGCATGGCGCAAGACTGGTCGATGCGCGTGATGCTGATCGACGGCCAGGGCAATTTCGGATCGATGGACCCGGACGAGCCGGCGGCGATGCGCTATACCGAGGCGCGGCTGGCCAAGGTCGCCAACGCCCTGCTCGACGACCTCGACAAGGACACGGTCGACTTCCAGCCCAATTACGACGCGTCCGAGCGCGAGCCGCAGGTGCTGCCGGCGCGCTTCCCGAACCTGCTCGTCAATGGCGGCGGCGGCATCGCGGTCGGCATGGCGACCAATATTCCGCCGCACAATCTGGGCGAAGTCATCCGCGCCTGCCTCGCCTTCATCGACAATGGCGCGCTGACCGCCGAAGAACTGATGCAATATGTGCCGGGGCCGGACTTCCCGACCGGCGCGATCATCCTGGGCCAGGGCGGCGCGCGCAACGCCTATACCAGCGGCCGCGGCTCGATCATCGTCCGCTCGCGCCACACGATCGAGGAAGGGCGCGGCGACCGCCGCTCGATCGTGCTCACCGAAATCCCGTATCAGCAGGGCAAGAACGCGCTTGTCGAGCGCATCGCCGAAGCGGTGAAGGACAAGCGCATCGAGGGCGTCTCCGAAATTCGGGACGAATCGAACCGGCTCGGCGTGCGCATCGTGATGGACTTGGGCCGAAACGCGCAGGCCGATGTCGTGCTGAACCAGCTGTGGCGGCACACGCCGGCGCAGCAGAGCTTCCCGGCCAACATGCTCGCGATCCGCGGCGGGCGGCCGGAGCTGCTCAACCTGCGCGACATCATCGAGAGCTTCGTCAAGTTCCGCGAAGAGGTCATCACCCGCCGCTCGAAATACGAGCTGGCGAAGGCGCGCGAGCGGGCGCACATCTTGCTCGGCCTCGTCATCGCGGTCACCAATCTGGACGAAGTGGTGCGGATCATCCGCGCATCCGCAAGTCCCGCCGAAGCGCGCGCGGCGCTGCTCAACCGGGACTGGCCGATTGCCGAGATCGCGCCCTATATCCGGCTGGTCGAGGCGATCGAGCATGAGGTGGAGGGCGACAGCTACCGCCTGTCCGACGCGCAGGTTCGCGCCATCCTCGACCTGCGCCTGCACCGCCTCACCGCGCTCGGCCGCGACGAGATCGGCGACGAGCTGAAAGAGCTGGCGACCTCGATCGGCGCGCTGCTCGAAATCCTCGGCGACCGCGCCAAGCTGTATGCGGTCATGCGCGGCGAGTTCGAAGCGATCGTCGCCGAGTTCGACACGCCGCGGAAGACGGAGATCGCCCCCGCCGCCGACGGTATCGAGGACGAGGACCTGATCGAGCGGGAGGACATGGTCGTGACCGTGACGCTCGGCGGCTATATCAAGCGCACCCCGCTCGACTCGTTCCGCGCCCAGAAGCGCGGTGGCAAGGGCCGCGCCGGCATGGCGACCAAGGACGAGGACGCGATCACCGAGCTGTTCGTGACCTCGACCCACTCGCCGGTGCTGTTCTTTTCGAACCTGGGCCGCGTCTATCGCAAGAAAGTCTGGCGCCTGCCCGAAGGCGGACCGGCGACGCGCGGCCGGCCGATGATCAACCTGCTGCCGCTTTCGGAAGGCGAGACGATCACGACGGTCCTCCCGCTGCCCGAAGACGAGGAGAGCTGGAGCGATCTCCACATCTTGTTCGCGACAGCGCACGGCACTGTCCGCCGCAACTCGATGGACGCGTTCAGGAACATCCCGACCGCCGGCAAGATCGCGATGCGCTTCGGCGAGGATGAGGATGGCGACGCCACCGACCGGCTGATCGGCGTCGAACTGCTGACCGAAGAGGACGACGTGCTGCTCGCCACGCGCGGCGGCAAGGCGATCCGTTTCCCGGCGACTGCCGTGCGCGAGTTCCAAAGCCGCACCGCGACCGGCGTGCGCGGCGTCACTCTGGTCGGCGGCGACGAAGTCATCTCGCTGTCGATCCTGAAGCGCGCCGGCACGACTCAGGAGGAAAAGGAAGAGTATCTCCGCTTCGCCCCCTGGAAATCTGAGAAGGAAGGCGAACCCTCGCTCGACCCGGCGCGTTTCGAGGAAATGCGCGAGAAGGAGCAGTTCATCCTGACCGTCACGGCCAACGGCTTCGGCAAGCGCAGCTCGGCCTATGAATATCGCCGCACGAACCGCGGTGGCCAGGGCATCACCAACATCGTGATGTCGGACCGCAACGGCCCCGTCGTCGCCAGCTTCCCGGCGAAGAATGGCGAGCAGATCATTCTGGTGACCGACCAGGCCAAGCTGATCCGCACGACCGTCGGCGACATCCGCGTCATCGGCCGTAACACCCAGGGCGTCCGCCTCTTCCACGTCGCCGACGACGAGCACGTCGTCGCCGCCGCGAAGATCGACGAAAGCGAGGACGAGGTTGACGTCGAAGGCACCGGCGAAATCTCACCCGAGCCGGGCGCGACCGTCGGCGAGGACCTGGCTGCGGGCGAGGAGGAATGACCTCTGTCGTCATTCCCGCGAAAGCGGGAATCCACCTTCTTTCGGTTGCGAGTTCAGCGAAAAGAAAGGGGGATTCCCGCTTTCGCGGGAATGACAGGATTGTGGAATCTATGCTGCGGGCTTTCTTTTCTCTCCTCCTTGCCCTTCTCGCCACGCCGGCGCTCGCCGCCCCGAGGGTGGCGATCAAGACGTCGCTCGGCACGATCCTGGTCGAGGTGAACGAGCGGGCGGCGCCGATCTCGTCCAAGAACTTCCTTCGCTATGTCGATGCGGGGAAGCTTGACGGGACGACGTTCTATAGGGCGGCGCGCTCGCCATCGGCGCCGCAGTTCGGGCTGATCCAGGGCGGCATCGACCACGACATGCGCCGCGCCTTTTTCTCGATCGACCATGAGCCGACCAGCAAGACCGGCCTCAAGCATGTGGACGGCACGCTCTCGATGGCGCGCAATGCGCCGGGCACGGCGATGGGCGACTTCTTCATCTGCGTGGGCGCCCAGCCTTCGCTCGACGCCCGCGGAAATTATCCCGGCTATGCCGCGTTCGGCCGCGTCATAAGCGGCATGGGCGTCGTGAAGAAAATCCTCGCCGCGCCCACCTGGGTCGGCCGCGGATCGGGCGCGCTGAAGGGTCAGATGATGATGAAGCGCGTGCCGATCATCTCCGCCAAGCGCGTATCCTAGGTCTTCAGCCGGTAGCCGGTACGGAAAATCCAGGCGACGACGGCCAGGCAGACGAGGAAGATCGCGAGCGTGATCCCGAAGCTCAGGCCGACCGCGACGTCCGAGGTGCTGTAGAAGCTCCAGCGGAAGGCGCTGATCAGATAAACGATCGGGTTGAACAGGGTCACCGTGCGCCACGGCTCGGCGAGCATGTCGATCGAATAGAAGGCGCCGCCGAGGAAGGTCATCGGCGTGATGACGAGCAGGGGGATGACCTGCAGCTTCTCGAAGCCTGTCGCCCAGATGCCGATGATGAAGCCGAACAGGCAGAAGGTCGCCGCGATCACCAGCAGGAAAGCGATCATCACCAGCGGATGATCGATGTGCACGGGCACGAACAGATTGGCGGTGATCAGGATGACGAGCGCGACCGTCACTGCCTTGGTCATTGCCGCGCCGACATAGCCCAGCACCGTCTCGAACGCGCTCAAGGGCGCCGAGAGGATTTCGTAGATCGTGCCGGTGAAGCGGGGCATGTGGATGCCGAAGGAGGCGTTGAAGATGCTCTCGGTGAACAGCGACAGCATCATCAGCCCCGGCACGATGAATCCGCCATAGGGCACGCCGCCCACCTGGCTCATTCGCGAGCCGATCGCCGATCCGAACACGATGAAATAAAGTGATGTGGTGATGACGGGCACCGCAAGCCCGGTCCACAATGTCCGCGCGAAGCGGTGCATTTCGAATTTGTAGATGGCGAGCACGCCGCGCCAGTTCATGCCGCCTTCTCCTGATGGACGAGGCTGACGAAGATGTCCTCGAGCGAGCTTTCGCGCGTCGCCAGATCCTTGAAGCCGATGCCGAGGTCGGTCAGCCGCTTGATCAGCGAGGCGATGCCGGTGCGTTCCGCGTTGGCGTCGAACGCGTAGAGCAGTGCGTTGCCGTCGTCGCGCAGCTCGAGCGGCCATTCGGCAAGCTCGGGCGGGATCGCCGTCATCGGCTCGGCCAGCTTCAAGGTCAGCTCGCGCTTGCCGAGCTTCGCCATCAGCGCCTGCGTCTCCTCGACAAGGATCAACTCGCCATGGCTGATGACGCCGACCCGGTCGGCCATTTCCTGCGCTTCCTCGATATAGTGGGTCGTCAGGATGATGGTGACGCCCTGGTCGCGGAGCTGGCGAACCATGTCCCACATGCCGCGCCTGAGCTCGACGTCCACGCCGGCGCTGGGTTCGTCGAGGAACAAGATGCGCGGTTCGTGGCTGAGCGCCTTGGCGATCATCACCCGCCGCTTCATGCCACCGGACAGTTCCTTGATCTTGGTCGCCCGCTTGTCCCACAGCGAAAGCTGCTTCAGCAGGCTTTCGATCAAGGCCGGATTACGTGGCTTGCCGAACAGGCCGCGGCTGAAGCTGACCGTGTCCCACACCGTCTCGAACGCGTCCGTGGTCAGCTCCTGGGGCACGAGGCCGATCGCGCCGCGCGTCTGGCGAAAGCCGGAGATGATGTCGTGCCCGTCGACCGTCACCTTGCCTTCGGTCGGCCGGACGATACCGCAGACGATGCCGATCAGGGTGGTCTTGCCCGCGCCGTTGGGGCCGAGCAGCGCGAAAATCTCGCCGCGCCCGATTTCCAGATCGACCGACTTCAGCGCCTGATGGCCGGAATCGTAAGTCTTGCTCAGCCCGGCGATGCGGATGATCGGGTCCATGCTGTTCCAGGTAGCGGTTCGGACGCCCTTAGCGCAACCGCGGTCTTGACCCTGCCCCTCCCCGCCCCGATCAGGCATCGCAATGCGGACGTGGCGGAATCGGTAGACGCTGGAGACTTAAAATCTTCTGCCCAATGGGCGTGCGGGTTCGAGTCCCGCCGTCCGCACCAGCGAAATGCGCTGGGGCTTCGACTCAACGAAGCGCGGAATATGCCATTGCGGCGCAGTAAAAGAGCAATCTTGGTAGGGCTCTTGGCTCCGTTTACCAATTAACCATCAGCTGCGTTACGCACCCTCTCCTTCTTAGCGCCGGGGAGACTATCGCCTTTTCCTACATCTATACTGTGGTTTAACGGCGTTTAACCATCGCCGAATATTCTTTGTTAAGACCTTGGGTGGCACCCCGTTCTGCAATGATTGGGGGAAATCCAATGACTGGACGCCTTCGGACCTTGTTGCGCAGCGCCGCTCTCGCCGCTCTGGCAACGTCCTCACCGAGCTTTGCCGATGACTGGGTGATCGAGCCGATCACCGGTCTGGAGACCCCGACCAAGCCGCTCTACGGCACGCTCGATCCGTTCTACGGCGCGATCAGCCCGTTCTATGGAACCCTCACACCCTTCTACGGCAACATCTCGCCGTTCTGGGGCAGCCTCAATCCGTTCTACGGAAACCTGACGCCTTTCTGGGGCGACCTGAATCCGTTCTACAGCAACATCGGCGCTGCTACCGCGACCTCCCCGGCGCTGAGCGACATCGGCCATTATTGGGAGCAATTCGGCGCCCAATGGCAGGGCAAGGAGTCGCTGTGGACCGGTCTGCTGACCACGGTGCAGCTCCAGACGCAGTTCAACAAGATGGTCGCGGATGCGCAGACCTTCTGGGGCCCGTCGGTGACGGCCACGACCGGCAAGAGCTTCCAGGATGCTTTCCTGAAGCCGCTCTACGCCAAATACGGCATCGATCCGAACCGTCCGCTCACGCTGACCTCCATGTCGAGCACCAAGCGCTCTCAGTTCTTCCTGGACTGGTACGACGGGCTGATGGCCTATTCGGGCACGGACCGCGTCGACCACTGGATGCGCGAAGTGAACTGGACGCCGGCGATCACCCAGCAACAGGGTTCCGGAACGCGCGCCATCATCGGACTGCTCGACGGCACCGCGACGAGCGACCCCGACATAGCCGACAACGTCGCCTATTCGGGCGGCTACAACTCGCTGGTGAACGGCCACGGCGTCGGCGTCGCCAGCCTGATGGTCGCCGCGCACGACGGCAAGGGTGTGATGGGCATCGCGCCCAACGCGACGGTCATCGCGTACAACCCCTTCGACGCCACCAACACGGCATCGTGGAGCGCGGTGCGGCAGGGCATTCTGTCGCTGGCGTCGCGCAATGCGAGCGTCATCAACATGTCGCTCGGCCAGCCCGGCTATGTGCTGCATCCCGACTGGCGGAAGATCTTCTTCGATCCCGCGGTCTACCAGGCGACGCAAGGCCGCGTGTTCGTGATGGCCGCGGGCAATGACGGCGTCGTTCAGACGGGCAGCATGCGCTGGGACTGGTCGCGCGACCCGAACCTGATCCTCGTCGGATCGACCGACATCAACGGCAACATCTCCACCTTCTCGAACACGCCGGGCGACACCTGCCTGACCGATGGCACCGGCGCCTGCCGCGAAAAGCTCATGAACCGCTTCATGGTCGCGCCGGGCGAGCTCATGCTCGTCCCCGATGGCCAGGGCGGCTTCGTTCGCCGCAACGGCACTTCCTTTGCCGCCCCGCTGGTTTCCGGCGCGATCACGCTGCTGCATGACCGCTGGCCCTGGCTGGCTCAGCATCCGAAGGAAACGGTCGACATCCTGCTGAATTCGGCAAAGGACCTGGGCGCGCCGGGCGTGGATCCGGTCTATGGCCATGGTCTGCTCGACGTCCAGGCCTCGCAGTCGCCGCTCGATTTCAACAAGCTGCAGTTCTTCGAGGTGCGCAAAGGCGTCATGACGCCGAAAGCGGCCCCCGACCTCCGCGCTGCCGGCATCGATACGACCTGGGAAGCGGACGGCGTGTATTTCAACCTTTACGAGCCGATCGGCGAGACCTTCCGCGACTTCTCGGTGCCGGTCTCCAGCCTGCTGGTCGGCAAGGTCGGCACGCTCACCGGCGCTTCGGAATATTTCCAGCGCTTCGTCGAAGGCCGGCTCAAGGATTGGGTCAGCGGCAAGACCGCGTCCTTCTCCGATTTCACCGCCGTTCGGATGATCGACACGCCGACGCTGCAAGTGACGGCATCGACGACCGGCCCGCGCGCGACCTATTTCGGTTCGCTGCGCCCGGAGATGCCGCACACGGCGATGCGCATCGCCAATCCGTCCGGGGGCTTCGGCTTTTCGGTCGGCTTCGGCGACGGCTCGCTCGCGCTGAATGGCCAAAGCGGCTTCGGCCTCGCCACCGATCACGATACGCAAGGCGGCGTCAATCCTGTGCTCGGCCTTGCTTCGGGCGGCGCGTTCGCGGCCGCCGACGCAAAGCTGAGCGACTCGACGACATTGTCGGTCGGCTTCACCCAGCAACGGCTAGTGCATGGACGCTCGGCCGCGCTGACCGATGCCGAGCGGCAGGCCTATCGCGGTGTCGACCCGTTCTTGGCGGACGGCCTCAACATCCGTATCACGCATCAGGCGAGCGCCGGGCTGACGCTCAGCGCATCGCTGGCACGGGTGCATGAGCATAACGGCCTGCTCGGCGTGCAGTCGCGTTTGCAGAGCGATCTCGGCAACGGCGCGATCACCGACACGGCGACGATGTCTGCAACGCTGGAAGTGGGCGGCGGCTTCACGCTCGCCGCCTCGGGCACGGCCGGCCGCACGCACGCCGGAGCGTCGAGTCAGGGCTTCAGCACCGGCTCGGGCGGGATCCTCAGTTCCGCCTTCGCTTTCTCGGCGACCAAGACCGGCCTTCTCGGCCATGGCGACGCGCTGCGCGTCTCGCTGGTCCAGCCGCTGCACATCGAATCCGGCAAGCTCAGCTACCGCTCGGTCGGCGTCGTCAACCGCGAGACCGGCGAGCTGGGCGTGGTCGATCAGCGCTTCGGCGTCGGCGGCCAGAACAGGCCCTATGCCGCCGAGCTGCTCTATGCAGCACCGCTGCCGGGCGACCGGGCCGAGATCGGCCTGTTCGGCCGCGCCGACCTTCAATCAGACCAGAATGTTAACCAATTCGCAGTTGGAGGCCGTCTAAACGTCCACTTCTAGTGAACGCGGGTCGCCTCCGAAGACAACGACGAGAACGGGCAATCACACAAAGCGTCGGCGCAGAGCGCGGATGCGAGGGGAATGTGTCATGAAGTTCAAGGCGTTCACGATTGCGTTGCTTGGCACCACTCTGCTCGCGATGGGCCCCACGGGCGCAGCATTCGCGGAGACCGCCGGGCGCGCCCGCAGCTTCGATAGCGAAGTCGCCTCCGCCAAGGCCGCGATGATGGGCGATCCCGAAGCGGCCCTCGCCCATGCCCGCGCCGCCACCGAGCTCAGCAACGGCATATCGCATCATTCCGAGCGCGCGATCGCCGTGGCTACCGGCGAATGGCTGCAAAGCGAAGCGCTCATGCGGGTCAACAAACCCGCCGAGGGGCGCAAGCTTGCCGACCAGGGCCTGGCGACCGTCACCCGGCTTGCGCCGCGCACCAAGCTCAATGGCGATCTGTTGAAGGCGCGTGCCGCGATCGAAGTGCTGATGGGCTCGGTTCAGCCGGCGCTGACCGATTTCCTCTCCGCATATGACATCTACCGCTCGCTGGGGGACACGCGCAGCCAAGCCATCGTTCTGCAGAACCTAGGCTCGCTCTATCTCGACGCGCGCGATTATGAACGCTCGCTGCGCTATTATCAGCAAGCCAATGAAGTGCATTCTGCCGATCCGGTGCTGGCGCTCACCGCGCACAACAACCGCGGCAATGCCTTCAAGGAACTCGGCCGCTACAAGGATGCCGAGGCGGAGTTCCAGCTCGCCCTGACCGCAGCGAAGGCCAGCGAAAGCGATCTGCTTCAGGCGCGCATTCTTTCAAACCTCGCCTCGGCGCAGATGCTGGAGGGCAAGCTCGACCAGGCAGAGAGCACGGCGCGTCTGGGCCTGCGGATTTCGCAGCGCGCAGCCGTCGGCTGGGAGCCGTATCTTTGGGGCGTGCGCGCGCAGATCGCGCTGGCCCGCGGGGATCTCGGCGGCGCTCGCGCGCTGATCGAAAAGACCTTTGCCGGCGTTGAACTCGAGCACTCCACCGCGCCCTATCGCGATTTCCACGACACGGCGCGGCAGATCTATATCCGCGCCGGCGATGCGCCGCTGGCGTTCCGCCATCTGGCGGCGCTGAAGCGGCTCGACGACGAAGCGCGCGAGGTCGCGGCCACGACGAGTTCGGCGCTGATGGCCGCCCGCTTCGACGCCGCCAATCAGGAAACGCGGATCGCGAAGTTGAAAGCCGAACGTCTCACGCGCGAAGCGGACCTGGCAGCGTCGCGGCAGCGGGTCCAGCAG
Source organism: Sphingomonas tabacisoli (assembly GCF_042678385.1). Taxonomy (NCBI): domain Bacteria; kingdom Pseudomonadati; phylum Pseudomonadota; class Alphaproteobacteria; order Sphingomonadales; family Sphingomonadaceae; genus Sphingomonas; species Sphingomonas tabacisoli. The sequence goes on along the minus strand of NZ_JBHUDY010000001.1, from coordinate 1,179,385 downwards.
CTGACCATGATCGGCTCCATCGGCCTGCTGACGGCGCTGACCATCTTCACGATCGGCTTCTTCGCCTATCGCGCGATCCGCCGCAGCCGCAATCGGGTTGCCGAAGCGAACGTGAAGCTCAATCACGCCGCCCGCCACGACGCGCTGACCGGGCTGCCGAACCGCCGCTTCATCCGCGAGCTGCTGCACGACGCGCTCAGCGTGCAGCCGAAGCGCAGTTGCGCGCTGATGCTGATCGACCTGGACCGTTTCAAGTCGGTCAACGACACGCTTGGCCACGAGGCCGGCGACGCCTTGCTGCTCGAAGTCGGCAACCGCCTGCACGAAGTGCTTCCGGAAGGCGCCTTTGCCGGCCGCCTGGGCGGCGACGAGTTCGCGGCGATCGTCCAGGATGTGGAGCCGGCGAAACTGGAAGAGATCGCCGGAAGCGTCGTCGAAGCGCTCTCCGCGCCTTATCCTGTCGTCGGCGCGACCGCGACGATCGGCGCTTCCATCGGCATCGCGACCGCGGAAAGCGAAGCGACCACGGTCGACCTGCTGACCCGCAATGCCGACCTCGCGCTATACTGCTCGAAGCATCAAGGACGCGGCAAATACACGCATTTCGTTCCCGCCATGCTGGACGAAGCCGACGAGCGCCGCCGCATGGAAGCGGACCTCCGCGTGGCCCTGACCGAAAAGCAGTTCAGCATCGCCTATCAGCCGATCGTCGACGCCGAACGCAACGAAGTGGTGGCGTTCGAGGCGCTGCTCCGCTGGAATCACCCGACTCGCGGCGAAGTGTCGCCCGAGCGGTTTATTCCAGTCGCCGAGGATGCCGGCCTGATCCGCGGCATCGGCGAATGGGTGCTGCGCACGGCCTGTGCCGAGGCTGCCCGCTGGCCCGAGCATGTGAAGCTGGCGGTGAATCTCTCGGCCCTGCAGGTCGAGGCCGACGGCCTGCTGGCGAATGTGCTGAGCGCTCTCGCTCATACCGGGCTGGCGCCGGAGCGGCTGGAGTTCGAGGTCACGGAGTCGGTCTATCTTCGCGAGGGACCGGCGACGGGCAAGACGCTGGAAGCGCTCAAGTCTCTGGGCGTCGGCCTGGCGCTCGACGATTTCGGCACAGGCTATTCGTCGCTCGGCTATCTGCAGCGCGCCGAATTCTCGAAGATCAAGATCGACCGCAGCTTCGTAAAGGCCGCCGCCAACGGCTGTCAGGAAAGCCTGGCGATCATCCAGGCGATCATCTCGATGGCGAAGGGCCTGGGCATGACGACGACGGCCGAGGGCGTCGAAACCGAGGCGGAGCGCAAGCTGGTCCGCGATCTTGGTTGCACGCTGATCCAGGGCTTCCTCGTCGGCCGGCCGGAGCGCGCCGAACATTCCGATAGCCCGGCGGTCGCGGAAGAGGCGGTCGAGCTCAAAGTGCCCGTGCGCCGGCGCACCTCCCGCGCGGCATGAACCAGCAGCGTGCTCCCGAGCGATCCTCGTTTCACCTGAATCGCCGGGCGCACCCGCGTTACTCTCTGGTTCGACGGCCGGCCGTGCTGCACACGGCCACCGCCCGAGAACCATGCGTCGTTCGCAACATTTCCACCGGCGGCCTGATGGCCTCGATTTTCCACCCGCGACTTCCCGGCGAGGATGTCCGGGTGGAACTCGTTCCGGGGGAGTTGATCGAGGGATCAATCCTCTGGACGCGTGATTGGAGCATCGGAATCGCGTTCAAGAAGACCGTCGATGTCGACCGCTTGCTGGCGCAACAATGGGTTGAGGAAGCGCGGGAGGAGCGCCGCAGCAGCCCCCGCCTCGAGATCGACTGCCGGGCGACGCTGCGCGTCAACGCCCGCTTCTACTATGGACGGGCGCGGGACATCTCATCCGGCGGCGCGCGGTTCGAGACATCTCAATCGCTGAAGAAGCCGGGCCCGGCCGTCCTGATGCTTCCCGACCTGCCGCCGCTCAGAAGCGAGATCCGGTGGACGCAAGGCAATGAGTTCGGCCTTGCCTTTGACGAAATAATCCCGGCCGAAGCGCTTGAGCGCTGGGTCGCGGACCGATCTCACCAAGCCTGAGGAAAGACTCCGCCCCGGCGCTTGCAATACCGGGGCGGAGCAGTTGGCCTACTCGTATCTGAGCGCCCGGATCGGGTTGGCGCTGGCGACACGGATCGCGTGCACGGCGATCGTGCCGATCGCGATCAGCAGCGCCAGCAAGCCGGCGGCGAGGAACGGCGTCGGCCCAAGCGCGATGCGGTCGTCGAACGTGTTCAGCCAGTCGCGCATCACGTACCAGGCGATCGGCCAGGCGATCAGGTTGGCGATGATCACCGGACGGGTGAACTGCCACACCAGCAGCCGGACGATGTCGCGGCTGCGCGCGCCCATCACCTTGCGGATGCCGATCTCCTTGGTCCGGCGCTCGGCAGTAAAGGTGGCGAGGCCGAACAGGCCGAGGCATCCGACGATGACCGCGAGCACCGCGAAACCGGCAAAGGTCTTCGCCCGCGCGTCTTCCGCCTTGTAGAGCTTCTCGATGATGTCCTCGCTGAACTTGGCGTCGAACGGCGCGTCGCTGACGATGCGTTTCCACACCTGCTCGACGTCGCTGCGCACCTTGTCCGGGTTGGCGGAGCTGTAGCGGACCAGGATGGCGTCGAGGTTGTTCTTCGCGTAGCGGAACATGATCGGCTCCAGCGGCTCGCGGATCGAGCGGAAGCGGCTGTCCTGCACCACGCCGATGATGTTGATCGGCACCAGCCCCAGCTCGTCGGGCGTGCCGAAGCCGCCGCCCTTGAACTGCTTGCCGACCGCATCGGCGGGGTTGCGGAAGCCGAGCCGCTTCGCGCCCAGCTCGTTGATCACTACGTTAGCGCCGCGGGCAACGAACGCCTGCTCCGCAGCCTTGTCCTCCGGGAACGGCAGCGTCGCATCGTCCATCGGGCGCGCGGTGTCGAAGCTGCGTCCCGCGATCAGCTTGATGCCCATGGTGTCGAAGAATTTGGTATCGACCGAGTAGGTGCCGAGCGTGACCGCCTCGGCCTTGCCCGGCACCGAAATGCCGGTGTTCGAGCTGTTCGTGGTCGCAATGCCGATCGACGAGCGGCCGACCGATTTCACGCCATTCACGCGGGAGATTTCGGCCACAAGCGTGTCGCTGAGCGGCACGATTTGGCGCCGCGCCGCGCCAGTGAGCTGCAGTAGCCCCTCGCGCTGATAGCCCGGATCGGTCGTGCGGGCGTAGACGGTCTGGGTATAGACGATCGCCGTGCAGATGATCAGGCCGATCGAGACCGCGAACTGGCCGACGACGAGGATGTTGCGCAGCCGCCCGGAGCCCGGCGTCTCTGCCGCCGACCGGTTGGCCTTCAGCACCGCCGAAGGCTGGAAGCGCGACAGGAAGAACGCCGGATACAGGCCGCCGAGCAGGCCGACGAGCAGCACCAGTGCGAACACCGGCAGCAGGATACCGTCGCGCCCGAAATAATGCAGGTCGAGATCGGCATCGAGGAAGCGCGAGAAGCCGGGCGCGAGCAGCTCGACCAGCGCCAGCGCGACCATCATCGCGATCGTCGCGACGATGATCGATTCCCCGACAAACTGAACGATGAGCTGCGGACGCGCCGCGCCCAGCACCTTGCGAAGCGCGACTTCCCGCGCCCGCTGGCTGGCCCGCGCCGTGGACAGGTTGGTGAAGTTCACGCACGCCATGCCGAGGATCAGCAGCGCGATCACGCCGAAGGTCAGAATCGTGCGGCGGTCGTTACCCGGCGTCGAAGCGCCGTTCTGCGCCTTGCCGAGATGGACGTCGCGGACGTTGACCAGGTGATAGTCGGAATCGTCACCCTGGTTATATTTGCGGTCGCCGAACGTCTCGTCGGGGATGTTGCGCTTTTCCCAGGCCTTTTCGTCGGCCGCGATCACCTTGGGATCGCTGCCGGGCTTGAGCGCGGCGTACCACCAGCCGGACTGCCATCCCCATTGGGTCAGGAATTCGGTCTGCTCCGCCCAATAGGTGACCGGATCGTAGCGGGCGACCATGTTGAACTTCATATGGCTGTTCTTCGGCAGGTCCTTGAACACCGCCGTCACGCGGTGATCGACCGGCTTGCCGCGCAGCATGACGGTCAGCGTTTTCCCGATCGGATCCTCGCTGCCGAATAGTTTCTGCGCCTGGCTTTCCGACAGCGCGACCGAGCCCACGTCCTTCAGCGCCGTGCGCGGATCGCCCTTCACCAGCGGGAACTGGAAGATGTCGAAGAACGGGCCACTAACGAGCGATCCATTGTCGACCGCGATCGCCTCGCCATTCCGAATGACTGTAAAGCCGCCCGCCGACACATAAACCATGCGCTCGACCTGCGGATAATCCTTCTTCAAGGCTGAACCGGCGGCATAAGCGGCCATCTGCAGGTTCTGATCCTCGCCTGTCTGGTGGTCATGATACCAGGTCTGGAGCTGGTAGATGTTCTCCGAATTCGGCAGCCACCGGTCGAAGCTCAGCTCGTAGCGCACGAACAGCAGGATCATCAGGCACGCGGCCATGCCGATCGCGAGGCCCAGGATGTTGATCAGCGCATAGGCCCGGTTCTTCATCAGGGACCGGAGGCCGACTGTCAGATAGTTCCGCCACATGGGGCTGCTTTCCTCTTCTTCTATTCGTAGCGCAGGGCGCGGATCGGGTTGGCGCTGGCGATCTTGACCGCATGCGCCGCGATCGTGCCGACGGCGATGACGAGCGCGAGCAGGCCGGCCGCCAGGAACGGCGTCGGCCCAAGTGCGATGCGATCGTCGAACTTGTTCAGCCAGTCTCGCATCACCCACCAGGCGACCGGCCAGGCGATCAGGTTGGCGATGATGACCGGCCGGGTGAACTGCCACACCAGCAGCCGCACGATGTCGCGGGTGCGCGCACCCATCACCTTGCGGATGCCGATTTCCTTGGTGCGGCGGTCCGCGGTGAAGGCGGCCAGCCCGAACAGGCCCAGGCAGCCGACGACCACGGACAGCAGCGCGAAGGCGGCGAAGGTCTGCGCCCGCGCATCCTCGGCCTTGTAGAGCTTGCCGATGATGTCGTCGCTATACTTGGCGTTGAACGGCACTTCCGTGGTGATGCCGCGCCACATCTGCTCGAGCCCGCGGCGCACGGCTTCCGGATCGCCCTTGAAGCGGACGATCATGTGCGTCTGGCCGCCCCCACCTGCGCGCTGGTTGATGAACATGATCGGGTCGAGCGGCTGCTTGATCGAGCGGAAGCGGCTGTCTTTCACGACGCCGACCACCGTGACCGGCACCAGTCCGAACTCGTCCTTCACGATCGCCGCTCGGAAGGTCTTGCCGACGACGTCGGCTGGATGCTTGTAGCCGAGCCGCTGCGCCGCCAGCTCGTTGATCACGATGTTGGCACCGCGCTGCGCCAGGTTGCGCTGCGCATTGTCGTCCGGCGGGAACGGCAGGCTGGCGTCGTCCAGCGGCCGCTTGTCATCGAACCAGCGGCCAGCCAGCAGCCTCAGCCCCATCGCGTCGAGGAAGCCGGTATCGACCTGGTAGAAGCCGATATTGACCGGATCCTTCTTGCCCGGAAGCATGACGCCGGTGTTGTTGTTGTTATCGGTCGCGATGCCGATCGACGTGCGGCCCACCGCCTCCACGCCCGGCACGCGGCGCGCGCGCTCGGCGATCATCTCGCCCTTGTCGAGCAGTTGATAGCGGCTGAGCTCGCCGACCTGGATGATATGGTCGCGCTTGTAGCCGGGATCGACCGTGCGGGCGTAGACGGTCTGCGCGTAGATTACGCCGGTGCAGATGATCAGCCCGATCGAGACGGCGAACTGGCCGACGACCAGCACCTGGCGGAGCCGGCCCGAGCCGGGCGTTTCCGCCGAGGACTTGTTCGCGCGCAGCACCGAGGCGGGCTGGAAGCGCGAGATGAAAAAGGCCGGATAGAGCCCGCCCAGGATGCCGACCACTGCGACGAGCAGCAGCACTGGCAGCATGATCCCGCCCTGCCCGAAATAGCTGACGCGCATGTCCGCATCCAGGAAGGCCGAGAAGGCCGGCATCGCCAGCTCGACGATCGCGAGCGCGATAACCATCGACAGGAACGTGACGATCACCGATTCCCCGATGAACTGCACGATCAACTGCTGACGGGTCGCTCCCAGCACCTTGCGCAGCGCCACTTCGCGTGCCCGCTGGCTGGCCCGGGCGGTCGACAGGTTGGTGAAGTTCACCACCGCCATGCCGAGGATCAGCAGCGCGATCACCGCAAAGGTGATGATCGACGTCTTGTCATTGCCCGGCGTCATCGACGCGTCCTGCGCCTTGCCCAGATGCACGTCGCGCATGTTGATCAGGTGCCAGTCGCCGTAATCGCCGGCGTTGAAGCGGGCCTCGCCGACATTCTGGTCGGGGATGTTGCGCTTTTCCCAGGCCTTCATCTGCGACTGGATCGTGTTGATGTCGGTGCCGTTCTTGGTGCGGACATACACCCAGCCGGAATTGCAGCCCCAGCAGGTCAGGAAATCGGGCTCGGTCGCAAAGAAGCTCTGGAAGTCGATGCGAGCGATCGCGCTGGCAGCGAAGGAGCTGTTCTTTGGAATGTCCTTGAACACGCCGGTCACGCGGAAATCGCGCATCTTGCCCTTTGAGATGACGGTGAAGGTCTTGCCGACCACATTGGTCGTGCCGAACCGCTTCACGGCCTCGCTTTCGCTGAGGATCGCGCCGCCGACCTGCTTCAGGGCGTCCTTGCTGCCGGCGACCAGCGGCAGCGGAATCGTGTCGAGCAGGTCGCCGTCGACATAGCGGTAATTCTCGGTCGAGGTCGCCTGCCCGTCCTTGTAGAACACCGGCTCCGACGACAGCACGTAAACCGAGCTGACGATCTGCGGGAAATCCTTCCGAAGCGCGACTTGCGACGTGTAGGTCGTCATCTGACCATAGCTGTCCTCGCCCGTGTCCGGGTTCTTGAACCAGGTCTGCACCTGATAGACGTTCGCCGCCTTGGGCAGCCAATTGTCATAGCTCAGCTCGTATCGCACGAAGAGCAGGATCATCAGGCACGCGGCCATGCCGATCGCGAGCCCCAGGATGTTGATGAACGCATAGGTCCGGTTCTTCATCAGGGACCGGAGGCCGACCGTCAGGTAATTGCGCCACATATCGAGGGTCCTACTCGTAGCGAAGGGCGTGGATGGGATTGGTACGCGCGATACGGATCGCGTGGCCGGCGACTGTGCCGATCGCGATGGCGAAGGCGATCAGGCCGGCCATCAGGAACGGCCCCGGAGTCAGCGCGATGCGGGCGTCGAACTGGTTCAGCCAGTCCCGCATCAGCCACCAGGCGACCGGCCAGGCGATCAGGTTGGCGATCACGACCGGCTTGGTGAACTGCCAGACGAGCAGCCGTACGATGTCCATGACGCCGGCGCCGAACACCTTGCGGATGCCGATTTCCTTGGTTCGCCGCTCGGCGGTGAAGGCGGCAAGCCCGAACAGGCCGAGACAGGCGACGGCGACGGCGAGCCCCGCGAAACCGGCGAAGCTCCATCCCCGCGCCTGATCGACGCGGTACATTTCGGCCAGCTTGGCATCGGCATAATCGGCTTCGAACGGCACGGTCGGGACCAGTCGCTTCCAAAGTCGCGCCAGACCCTGGCGCACCGCCTCGGGCCTGGCGGCCTCGTAATGGACGATCAGCCGAGAGAAGAAGCCGTCATTCTTGTAGGCGACGGGCTCGGCTTGCTCCCGCAGCGACCGGAAACGGCTGTCTTCGACCACGCCGATGATGGTGACCGGCATCAGCCCGTTTTTCGACGACATGGCGTTGGCGCGAACGGTCTGGCCGATTGCAGCCTGCGGATCGGCAAAGCCAAGCCGCCGAGCCGCGAGCCGGTTGACCACGATGTTCGCGCCCCGTTCCGTATAGGCCTGCGCTGCCAGCTTCCGCTGCTCGGGATCGATCGGCAGAGGCGTCGCGTCTATTTCGTTTGCGCGTGACGGCAAACGACCGGCCAGCAGGCGAATTCCGGCAGTTTCGAAGAACTCGGGCGAGGCGCTGTACCAGCCGATCGTGATCGGCTTGGCGCGGCCGGGGATCTGGAAGTCCGCATTCTGCGTGTTGCTTGTGGCGGGATAGATCGTCGTTGCTCCAACCGAACGCACGCCCGGCAGGCGCGCAGCCTCGCGGATCAGCGTGTCGACGATCGGCACGACCACGGCGCGGTCGAGATTGGCGACCTGGATCAGCCCGTCGCGGCGGAAACCGGCATCGACCGTGCGCGCGAAGCGGATCTGGCCGTAGACGACCAAAGTGCAGACGATCAGCCCGATCGAGACCGCGAATTGCGCAATCACCAGCAGCGTCCGCAGCCGGCCGGTTCCGGGCGGCTCCGCGGCCGAGCGGTTGGAACGCAGGATCGCGCCCGGCTGGAAACGGGTAAGGTAGAAGGCCGGATAGAGCCCGCCGAGCAGCCCGACCAGCAGCCAGAGACCGACGATCGGCAAGTCGATCCCGTCAGACCCCAGATAAACGAGGTGCATGTCGGTGCCGAGATAGGCAGCGATATAGGGCAGGCTCAGCTCCGCCAGCGCCAGCGCGACCAGCATGGCGAGGCCCGAGATCAGCAACGATTCGCCGAGGAACTGCGCGACGAGCTGGCGGCGCGCGGCGCCGACCAGCTTGCGCAGCGCCACTTCCCGCGCCCGCTGCCCGGCGCGCGCGGTCGCGAGATTGACGAAGTTGGCGACTGCGATGCCGAGGATCAGCAGCGCGACGATGCCGAACGTGGCGACTGTGGTACGGTCATTATCGGGGCGCAGCGGGTCGTCGCCCGTGGCGCCCGACAGATGCACGTCGCGGACATTGACCAGCCGCCAGTCGAACTCGTCGCCTTCGCTGACGATCGCGCCACCGACATTGCGCGTCGGGATGTTGCGCTTTTCCCAGGCCGGCAAGGCCGCGTTGATCGCCTCGACCGAGGCGCCGGGCCGGAGCTTTGCGTAGACGAAGCCGTTCACGCAGCCCCAGGAGCAGCTCGCGGCATCCTCCGGGTCGATGCGCGTCACCATGCCGAAGTTCATATGGCTGTGGCGCGGCAGGTCGGCGAACACGCCGGTGACGCGCAGCTCGACCTTCTCGCCGCGCTTGATGCGGGTGACGGTGCGGCCCAGCACGTCGTCGGTGCCGAACTGCTTGATCGCTTCGGTGCGGCTCATGACAAGGCTGTTCGCCTGATCGAGCGCATGACGCGGGTCGCCGCGCAGGAACGGCACGGAAATCACCTGGAAGAAGGCCGGGTCGGCCTCCAGCCAGTCGGCGAAGACCGGCTCGCCATCGCGCAGCAGGACCGGACGGCTGCCGTCCGCCCGCACGGCTGCCTCGATCTGCGGGAAATCCTTGGCGAGCGGCGCGGCGGCCGCGCCTTCGGACGCCTGCTGGATCGTGCGCACGCCGGTTTCCGGATCGGTGTGGATCAACTGGACCTGATAGGTGCGGTCCGCGTCCCGCAGCCACTGATCGAACGTGAGCTCATAGCGGACGTAAAGGAGAAGGACGATGCACGCCGCGAGCCCGATCGCGAGCCCGAAGATGTTGATGAACGCATAGGTCCGGTTCTTCTGCAATGCCCGGAGGCCCGCGATCAGGTTGCTGCGCCACATCGTCCTTCCCCCTCTTCTCCCCGCTCCTTGGCTTCAGGCCGCGCGGCGGCGTTCGACGAGGACCTTGCCGTCCAGCATGTTGACGACGCGGCCAGCATAGTCGGCGTGCGCCGGCGAGTGGGTGACCATCACGATGGTCGAGCCTTCCGCGTTCAGCTTCTGGAGCATCCGCATCACTTCCTCGCCATGCTGAGTGTCGAGGTTGCCGGTCGGCTCGTCGGCAAGGATCAGCTTGGGCTCGCCGACCACCGCGCGGGCGACGGCGACGCGCTGCTGCTGACCGCCCGAAAGCTGGCTCGGCCGGTGCTTGGCGCGGTGGGCGATGCCGACCTTGTCCATCACCGCCTCGACGCGCTGCTTGCGCTCGGACGACGGGATTTCGTGATAGAGAAGCGCCAGCTCGACATTCTCTCGCACTGAGAGCTCGTCGATCAGGTTAAAGCTCTGGAAGATGAAGCCGATGTGCTTCTTGCGGATGTCGGCGAGCTTGGCCTCAGGCAGCCCCGCCACTTCGCCGCCGTTGAACACGTAGGAGCCGCTCGACGGGCTATCGAGCATGCCGATCACGTTCAGCAGGGTGGATTTGCCGCAGCCCGAAGGCCCCATGATCGCTACGAACTCGCCATCGGCGATGTCGAGATCGATGCGGTCGAGCGCGGTCGTCTCGACGGTGTCGGTGCGGTAAACTCGCGACAGTTCGCGCATGCTCAGCATGTGGCTTCCTTTCACTTCTGCTGGAGGTCGAGCCGGTCCTTGTCGGCGAAACCGGTGTATGGGGACGTCAGGACTTTCTCCCCGGGCTGCAGCCCGTCGAGCACTTCGATGAAATCGGCGTTGCGCCGGCCGAGGCGCACGTTGCGCTTCACGGCCTTGCCGCCGTCCGGCGTCACCACGAACACCCAGGCGCCGCCGGTGTCGTTGTAGAAGCTGCCGTTCGGGATCAGCATCGCCGGCGTCGGATCGCCGAGCGTCAGCTTGGCCTGCAGCGTCTGGCCGCGCTGCAGCCCTTGCGGCTCGCCGCCCTGGAACTGCAGGTCGACCTCGAACTGGCCGTTCCTGACCTGCGGATAGATCTTGGTGACCTTCAACTGATAGGTCTTGCCGCCCTGGTCGATCACGGCCTTCTGCCCGACCTGAACGCGGCCGAGATAGAATTCGTCGACGCCGGCGATCAGCTTGTTCGCGCCGGGGCTGTCGATCTGCCCGATACGCTCACCGCGATTGACCGACTGGCCGACCATGATCTCGAACCCGGAGAGCTGGCCGGACACCGGCGCGCGCAGCTTCAGTGACTCGAGGTTCAACCGCGCGACGTCGAGGCTGGAATTCATCGACGCGGCCGACTGGCGAAGCTGGGCGAGCTGGCTGGTCTGCAGCCGCTCGTCGGTCGACCGGGTCCGCTGCTGGACCGCGTATCGCCCGCGCTGATATTCGAGATCGGCGGTGGTGTCGTCGAACTGCTTGCGTGCGATGAAGCCCCGCGCCGCAAGGGCGGCTTCGCGCGCATGCTGGCGCTCGGCCTTGTCCAGCGCCGCCTTGGCTTCGTACATGCCGCGCTCGTCGGCAAGCCGCGTCTGGGCGAGCGCCAGCTCCTGGCTGCGCATCGAGTTCAGCTCGCGCGACACGTCGGTCTGACGGGCAAGCACCGAAAGCTGGAGCTCGGGATTGGACAGAACCGCGAGGAGCTGGCCTTTTTGAACCGTCGCGCCGTCCTCGACGAGCTTCTCTTCGATCCGCCCGCCCTCGACCGAATCGAGATAGATGGTGAGGAGCGGCGTCACGCGCGCGCGCAGCGGCAGGAAGTCGTCGAACGTGCCGCGCTGCACCGTCGAAATCGTCACGCGATCGGCAGCGACGGTCTGCGAATTGCCGCTGGGCGCATAGGCATAGAAGCCGATCGCCGCGAGGCCGAGTGCGCCGGCGGCGATGCCCGCCTTCACCTTGTTCGAAAGCCCGCGCCGTTCGACGACCTTGTCCATCGCGCCGCCGCTCACCGGCTCGCGAGGGTTCGGGGCCTCAGAATTCATTCGAACGACGCTCATTCAGGTCTCCAGCAAGCAGTTCAGCAATCATCGTGCCAATCACGAAAACAGTTGTAGTCGAGAGAAGATCGGCCGCTGCGCGCGGGCAGCCCTGTCCGAAACCGGACAAGACTGTCCGTTCGCGGACAGGATGCTCAAGCGAGCACCGGCACTTCGGAATAGGTGCAGGCCAACGTCTCTGCGCTGGCCGGTTGCGGCGCGACGGTTACAAATGTAGTCAAAGCCGCGGCGATCGTCGCCGCGAACGCGAAGGACAGGCGAATCTTGATCATGGCTCGGCTCCTGAAACTGTTCCTCCCGGACGAGCCGTCCGGCATGGAGCTCTTAAGCGAAGGCCGTGCCAAATCGCGCCAAACCGCAGTTTTCCGCCATTTCGGAATTTTTTCGGCGACCCCTACTGTTTTAGGTGCATCATACACCCCGTTGCGCTATGTTCGGATTCGAACACGGACTGTGCGGAGCCGGACGGGGTGAGCGCCAAGCAATTCGATCTCGCGTTGGTGGTCGACGACGACCCCGACATTCTGCTCGCCGCGCGGCTGCTGCTGCGGGACCTGTTCAGCGAAGTGATCGTCGCCGAGCAGCCCGACGAGGCGCTGGCGAAAACCGCAAACCGCAACCCCGACGTCATCCTGCTCGACGCCAATTTCGCGCGCGGGGCGACCAACGCCGCCGAGGGTTTCGAGGCCTTGGCAAGATTTCTCGAACGTGATCCGGAAGCAGTGGTCGTGATGATCACCGCGCATGGTGGAGTACAAATCGCCGTGGAAGCGATGAAGCGTGGCGCAACCGATTTCGTGTCCAAACCCTGGTCGAACGAGCGGCTGCTCGCGACCGTCCGCACCGCGGCGGCGCTGAGGCAATCGCGCAAGGCCGTCACGACCGAGCGGCAAAAGGCGGTAGCCATAGCGTCGCCCGCCGGTGAAACGCCGCTACTCGGCTCCTCGCCCGCGATGAAGCGGGTGATGCAGTTGATCGAACGCGCCGCGCCCACCGACGCCAACGTGCTCATCCTGGGTGAGAACGGCACCGGCAAGGAACTGGTCGCGCGCGAACTGCATCGCCGCTCGCGCCGCGCCGAACGCGTGATGCTGTCGGTCGACCTGGGCGCGGTCGCCGAGACGCTGTTCGATTCCGAACTGTTCGGCCATGTGAAAGGCGCCTTCACCGACGCCCGCGCCGATCGGGTCGGACGTCTTCAGGCTGCGGACGGGGGCACGCTATTCCTCGACGAAATCGGCAACCTGCCCCTGCATTTACAACCCAAGCTTCTGACGGCGCTCGAACAGCGGCGCGTGACGCCGGTCGGCGCAAACAAGCCGGTGCCGATCGACGTGCGCGTCATCGCGGCGACCAACCTCGCGCCGGCCGCGCTGTCCGACGAAGGCCGTTTCCGACCCGACTTGTTGTTCCGGCTGAACACGGTCGAGATCGAGCTGCCGCCGCTCCGCCAGCGCCGCGAGGACATCCCTCTCCTACTCGAACATTATCTCGGGACCTACGCCCGCAAGTACGACAAGCCGGTGCCGCCGCTCGACCGCGACGTGCTGGCGGCGCTCACCGACTATGACTGGCCAGGCAACGTCCGTGCGCTGCGCCACGCCGCCGAACGCGCGGTGATCCTGTCCGATGGCGGACCGTTGACGGTCGACGACTTCTCGATCCGCCGGGCGCACCACATTCCCGTCGTGACGGCCGCGCCGGAAGCCAGCGACCTCAATCTGGAGCGCGCCGAGCGTCAGATGATCGAGCGGGCGCTGCAGAAACACAGCTACAACATCTCGCTCGCCGCGAACGAACTCGGGCTCACCCGCGCCTCGCTCTATCGCCGCATGGAGAAGCATGGGCTTTAAGAGCCGCTTCGCGCTGGGGCTGGCCTGGCGCATGCTGCTGCTGCTGGCGATGCTGGCGGCATTCGCGGCGTCGCTCGCAAACCCCAATCTCGGCGCGGCGCGCATCATTGCCGCGGCCCTGGTCGTCGCAGCCGCCGTAGGCTTATGGAATTACATCCAACGCACCAATGTCGAAGTCGCCCGCTTCATCGAAGCGATCCGCTTCAGCGACATGTCCGCAAGCTTTTCGCGGCCCGAGGCGGGCTCCGGCTTCGAAGCGCTCGGTGAAGCGCTCGATTCGGGCATAAGAGCGTTGCGCGAAGAACGCGCCCGCCTGTCCGACGAAAGCCGCTTCTACCAGGCGATCGTCGACGACCTGCCGATCGCCTTGCTGCTGATCGATCCCGAGGAGCGGGTCGAGCCGGTCGGCAAGACCGCGCGGCGCATGTTCGGGGCCCTGGAAGGCGTGCGCGTCAGTGATTACGCGCAATTCGGCGAAGGCTTCGCGCAATGCCTGCGCAGCCTTCAGCCCGGCCGCCGCCAGCTCGTGCTGATGACGTTGGACAGCGGCCAGACCCAGCGCGTGCTGCTCCGCGCCGCCGCGGTCCATCGGCTCGGCGGAGCGCACCGCGTCATCACCGTCCAGCCCATCCAGGAAGCGTTGAATGCGGTCGAGATCGCGACCCAGAGCGACCTCGTCCGCGTGCTGACGCACGAAATCATGAACTCCATGACGCCCGTGACGTCGCTCGCGCGCACGGCGGCGGACCTGATGGCCGGTGCCGATACGGGAGCCGACCCCGCGATCGGCGATGCCCGCGCCGCGGTCGAAACCCTCGCCCGTCGCGCCGATGGCGTAATGCACTTCGTCGAAAGCTATCGGCAGATCAGCCGCACGCCGCAGGTCAACCGGCAGGTGTTCGTGGCCGCGCCCTTTGCCGACGAGCTGAAGCGGCTGTTCCAGGCGGACTGGCCCGCGACCCGGCTGGGCTTCGAAATCGCCGTCGAGCCTGAATCGATGATGCTCGACGCCGATCCCGATCTGCTGGCCCAGGTTCTCATCAACCTGCTGCGAAACGGCGCCGAAGCGGCCGAGTCGCATACCTCCGAACCCCGAGTCGGGGTTCAGTTCGAAGCGGCGCGCGGCGGCGGCGCGACGATTCTGGTGGACGACAACGGGCCCGGCATCCCCGAGTCGAAGCGAAGCGAGGTCTTCCTCCCCTTCTTTACGACCAAGGCCAAGGGCACCGGCGTGGGCCTCAGTCTCGCGCGCCAGATCGTGCTTGCGCATGACGGCACGATCGGGATCGAAGCCAGCCCGCTGGGCGGCGCGCGTTTTCGCATTATCCTCTGAGGCTTGCGCGCCCCTCCAGGCGTTATATCCTCCGGGGCAAAGCCGAGGGGAGCGACGATGGGCTATGCCGAGGACAAAAGGCTGCACGACACGATCGACCTGATCGGTTTGCGTGCGCAGGCGACGACGGTTGGCTTCATTCAGATGGCCATCGAGCTCCACCGCGCGGGGGTGCTGAACGAGGAGGCACTCGATCGAATCAAATGCGCGATCAAGCAGCAAATCCTGCTCACCGCGCCGAAATCGGTGCCTCTGGAGCGGTTTCGCGAGAACCTCACGCGGCGGCTCGACCGATTGTTTGCAGGGGAAGAGGAATTGGGCGAGGCCCGGGCCGACGTGCTCAGGCCTGACGCGCCGTCAACCGCTGCACCTTGAGCAGGGAGGCCAGCGCAAGCGCCGCCTGTGCGGCCAGCCCCGCAGACCACCAGCCCAGGAGCCCGAAGGGCAGCAGCAGCCAGATCAGCGTGTCCGGCTCGGCCAGCCAGGGTGGCCGGCGCGGCGGACGGCCGATCCAGCGCTCATGTTCGTTGAGCGCAACCATGATGCCGATCGTCGCCGCCGCAAGCGCCATCGGCCCCCATCCCGCCTCGCGCAGATTCCAGCCGAGCGCCAGCAGCGCGGCGCTGGCCGCGCCCTGGCACACCTTGGTCCAGAACTGACGGTCCTGCCGCAGCCGCATTGTCAGCGCGCCCAGGTGCCGGCCGAGCGTCCCGACCGGCCCCGAGAGCAGCGCCAGCACCAGCGCCGGCCAGCGCCAGCCGCCCAGGAAAACGAGCGCGGCGGCGATCAGCAGCCCCGACGACCCCGCGCGAAGCCATGCCGGGTCGATCATCGCCTTCATCGCATGCGGCGCGATCAGGTCGGAGAGCGGCTCGAACACGAACCGCTGCAGCCAGCCGGTCGAGCGCCGCATCGCGCCGCGGCTGATCGCCTGTTCGGTCGCAGCGGCGCTTGATTCGTCGCTCACTTGCGCCAGCAGCGGCTCGACCGCCCGCGCATCGACGCGCTCCGCCCCCGCCTGCACGGCATTGCGGAGCAGCGTCGATTGCAGGTCCCAGTCGCCCAGCATTCGCGCGGTGCGTCGGACCAGTTCGCCGTCAAGGAGCAGCACGCCCGCCCAACGAGAAGCCGCGTCGATCAGCTCCCAGGCGCGTGTTTCCGGCGCGTCCGGCAACGTAAGAATGGCAGGTGCCGGCACGGCGAGCAGGCGCTCCAGCGCCGCGACGTCGGTCATCACGCCATCGCCCAGCACCAACAGCCGATCCTCGGGCCGGATACGCTGCGCGGCGTCGCCGACCGTCCGCACGATCTCGATCGCCAGCCCATCGCGCCGCAACCGGCTCAACGCAGCCGCGAGCCCTTGCGGCAATTGCTCGGAGACCGCGACGACGCGCTCCGCCCCCGCCTCGGCCAGCAGCCGCGCCTGATGCTCGAAAACCGTCTGTCCCGCGACCGCCAGTTCGGCGCGCAAGCTCGTGCCGTCCGCGACTTCTTCGCCGGCAACGATAAACCCGGTCAGCATGGCAGGCCCCGCATTCGGGGCTTCGTTAGGCGCTAAATGCCGCGCGCAAAAGCCGGATCAGAGGCTGAGAACGGCGAGTCCGCTTTCGACGCCCTGGATCGCAGCCGTATCGCCGCGGCGCGAAAGCGCCGCGCGGTCGGCCTGTTCCATCAGCGTCGTTGCGCCGAAACTCGCGGCGAGGCCCTTCAGCCGTAGCCCCGCCTCGCGCCAATCGGCATCGTTGGCAGCGACGCGCATCGCGTCGAGATGACGGGTCGCGCTGTCCAGAAATGCGCCGCGCAGTTCCGCGACGAGCGCCTGATCATCGCCGACCGCAGCGGCGAGCGAAGTGCTGAGAGCCTGTTCGAACGACATGGTGCACGGTTTATCCCCGAAAAGCTTAAGAGCGGGTAACTTCGGCCTTGTTCTTTCCCCCGCGAAAGCTGGTATGCTCTCCCCATGAGCAGGGCGCGGATAATCGGCCTCAGGCCGGAGCAGGAAGACGAACCGATCGCGGAGGAGCCGGCCCCGGTCGAGAGCGGCTTCGAGGAGGAAGTTGCGCCGCCGCGGAGCGGCCTGGGCTGGATCGGCCCTGCCCTGCTGATCCTGCTGGCGCTGGCCTGGATCGGCTTCGTCACCTGGACGATCGCCGTGCGGGCCGACGCGCTCGCCAATCTCGCGATGATCATCGGCGCCTCCAGCGCGCCTCTTGCGGTGCTTGGCGTCATCGGCCTGCTCGCGATGCGCACCAGCCGCCGGGAAGCGCAGCGCTTCCTGTCGACATCTCAGGGCATGCGCGCCGAATCGGTGCGGCTCGAAGCGAAGGTCGCCGAGCTCACCGCGCGGGTGCAGGCCAATCGCGAGGCGCTCGCCGACCAGACGCTGCAGCTCACCCAGATCGGCGAGGAAGCCGCGGCGCGGCTGGCCGGCATCTCGTCGAGCTTCCGCCAGGATGGCGAAGCGCTCGACCGGCACGCGGATACGCTTGCGCAATCGGCCTCAAAGGCCAGCGGCGAGCTGACTACCCTGCTCGCCAATCTGCCCAAGGCGCACGAGCAGACCGACGGCATTGCCGCCGCGCTGGTCAATGCGGGTGAATCCGCATTCGGCCAGGTCGGAACGCTGGAGGCGCAGCTTGCGAGCCTGAAGGAGCGTGGGCGCGAGGCGGAGGAGATTGCGAGCGGCGCCGCGCAACAGCTCGCCGAGCACCTGATCCGCATCGGCAGCACGACGGAAACCGCACGCGCGCAGCTCGATTCGAGCGCACAGCAGATGTCCGAAGCGGTGCAGACGGCGCTTGCCCGCGCCGCCGAGGCGCTGGAGGAAGCGCGCCGCAGTGTCGAAGCGCAAGGCTCGGCGATGCTGGCGCTGGTCGACCAGTCCCGCGCCGCGCTCGACAAGAGCGGCGGCGAGGTCATGAATTCGCTTTCCAGCCGCATCGAGGCGATCGGTGCCGAGATCGACGCGGTCGGCCGCTCGATCGCCAAGCACGACACGACCGGTTCGGCGCTGCTGGAACGGCTCTCCGCCGGCGTCGCCGATGTCGAGACACGGCTGGAGCGCCTCGACCAGCATGGCGGCACGCGCACCGAGCAGCTCTCCAAGGCCGTCGCCTCGCTCGCCGAACATGCCGACCACCTTTCCGCCTCGCTCGCCGGTGCCGGCGAGGCAGCGGACAGCTTCATCGCGCGCAGCGAGTCACTGCTGACCGCGCTCGACGCCAGCGCTCGCGAGATCGACGAAACCCTGCCCGCCGCCCTTGCCCGCCTCGACGGCTATGCCTCGGCGACGCGCGAGAAGATCGAGGCCATGCGCCCGGGCGTCAGCGAGGTGGAAGCCGGCGCCACCGCCGCGCTCGACCGCCTCGCCGAGACCGAGAAATTGCTCCAGCAGCAGCGCGAAGCGATCGAGCTGTTCGGCCAGGCGGCCGACCGTCAGCTCCAGTCCGGCAAGCGCAGTGCGACCGAGCTCAGCGCCGCGGTCGATTCGGCGCATGCGCAACTGTCATCCGTCGCCGAAGGCTCCGGCCCGCAACTGATCGACGTCATGCTCCGCGTCCGCGACGCCGCCGCCCAGGCGGCCGAACGCGCTAGAGAGACGTTCGACCGGATCGTGCCCCAGGCAGCCGCATCGATCGGCCACGCCGCCGACAAGGCGCTGGAGGACGTCGTCGCCGCGCGCGTCGAGAAACAGGTCGTCGCTGTCGCCGAAGCCGCCGAGCGCGCCGTCGCCGCCGCCAACGCCGCCGCGCAATTGCTCCAGCAGCAGGTCGATCAGGTTTCCAGAGGGACCGAAGCGCTTGAGGCCCGCGTCGAAACCGCCCGCGAACGAACCGAGGAAGCCAATCGCGACAGCTTCGCGCGCCGCGCGTCGCTGCTGATGGAAGCGCTGAACTCGACCGCGATCGACGTCGCCAAGATCCTGTCGAACGAAGTGACCGACAGCGCCTGGGCGGCCTATCTGAAGGGCGACCGCGGTGTGTTCACGCGCCGCGCGGTGCGGCTCCTCGAAGCCGGCGAGAGCCGCGCAATCCACCAATATTACGAGAGCGACCCGGAGTTCCGCGAACAGGTTGGCCGCTACATCCATGATTTCGAGGCGATGCTGCGCAACGTCCTCGCGTCGCGCGACGGCCAGCAGATCGCCGTTACCCTGCTCTCGTCGGATATGGGCAAGCTCTACGTGGCACTCGCCCAGGCGATCGAGCGGCTTCGGACCTAGTCGCCAGCTTATTCGGTGCCGGTGTAATCGAAGTCGGCGGGCGTGACCCAACCATAGACGTAATTGGCGTAGTAGAGCCCGAAAAGGATCGTCGCGATCACGGTCGTCCGGATCGCCCATTTCCGCCAGTCATAGCTGTGCGGCGCACTCTCCGCCTGTCCGCGCACGAGCTCGGCGCCCGCTTCCTCGTGCGTCCTCACCCCGAACGGCAAGGAGATGAACACGGAGAGCGACCAGAACAGAATGTAAATGGCGAGAATCGACGTCCAGCGCATTTGAAACTCCTCCCCTCCCGCTTGCGGGAGGGGTCGGGGGTGGGAATGATCAGATATCCGATGCGGAGGGGGCTTGCCCACCCCTAACCCCTCCCGCAAGCGGGAGGGGAACTAGACCCTGAGGATCATCACATCCACAACCGGCTTCTTGCCGGTCCATTCGACCGCCTTGCGCCGCACCGCAAGCCGGATCGCCTCGCGCAATTTATCCTCGTCCTTGCCCCCTTTTCGCGCCGCATCCTCGGCCGCGTCGCAGGCTTCGGCAACGAAATCGTCCTTGTCTTCCTCGACAGGAACGCCCTGGAGCCGCACCGCGCTGTCCTTGACCCGGCCGGAAGCGTCGAGCGCGACCGCGACCGACATTTGGCCGAACGCAGCGATCCGCCGGCGCTCGTTGATTGTCGAGCCGTCGGCCGGCAGGATCACGTCGCCATCGACGATCAGCCGCCCTGCCCGCTCCTGGCCGAGCACAGCGGGCCCATTGGGCGCGAGCCGCAGCATCGTGCCGTTCTCCTGAACGACTGACCGCGGGACGCCAAGCGATTCGGCGAAGCGCGCCTGTTCGGCCATATGCCGCCGCTCGCCATGCACCGGCAGAATGATTTCCGGCCGGATCCATTTGTACATCAGCGCAAGCTCCGGCCGCCCCGGATGGCCGGACACATGCACATGCGCCTGGCGGTCGGTGATCATGCGGATGTTCTTGGCCGCGAGCGCATTCTGGATGCGGCCGATCGCGATTTCGTTGCCCGGAATCTGCTTCGACGAAAAAACGACCAGATCACCAGCGTCCAGCTTGATCGGATGCTGGTCGAAGGCGATACGGCCCAGCGCCGCCCGCGCCTCGCCCTGCCCGCCCGTCGCGACGATCAGCACTTCGCGCGGCGGCAGCGCCATCGCGGCATCGAAGTCGATCGGCTCGGGAAAATCGCGCAGATAGCCGACGCTGCGCGCGACCTTCAGAATACGATCGAGCGAACGGCCGGCGACGCAGATCTGCCGCCCGGTGTCGCGCGCGACCTGTCCCAGTGTCTGCAGCCGCGCCGCATTCGAAGCGAAGGTGGTGACGAGCACGCGCCCGGTCGCCTCTGCGATCACGCCGTCCAGCCCCTCGCGCACCGCCGCTTCGGAGCCCGATGCTTCCTCATTGAACACGTTGGTCGAATCGCAGACCAGCGCGAGCACGCCCTTGTCGCCGATCTCTTCCAGCTCTGCGGCGGTCGAGGGCGTGCCCAGCAGCGGCTCCTCGTCCAGCTTCCAATCGCCGGTGTGGAAGACGCGGCCATAGGGCGTCTCGATGATCAGGGCATTGCCCTCAGGGATCGAGTGCGCAAGCGGCACATATTCGAAGCCGAACGGCCCGAGGTGGAACTGGCCGTGCTCGCGGTCGATCACATGCAGCTTGATCTGATCGGAAACGCCTTCCTCATCCAGCTTGCCGCGGATCAGTCCGGCGGTGAACGGCGTCGCGTAGAGCGGCACGCCGAGGTCGGCGGCGAGATAGGGCAGCGCACCGATATGGTCCTCATGCCCATGCGTCAGCACGATGCCGAGCAGATCGTCGGCGCGCTCCTCGATGAAGCTCAAGTCCGGCAGGATCAGGTCGACGCCGGGATAGGCCGGGTCGGCAAAAGTGATGCCGCAATCGACCATCACCCATTTGCCCTCACAGCCATAGAGATTGACGTTCATGCCGATCTCGCCGGAGCCGCCGAGCGCAAGGAAAAGGAGTTCTTTCTTGGGGGTCAAATCTTTGTTGTTCTTTCTTTTTCGTCATTCCCGCGAAAGCGGGAACCCAGCAGGGATGCCAATTCGCACGAAGAAAGCTGGGTCCCCGCTTTCGCGGGGATGACGACAATGTAGGGACTGGCTCAGCCTTTTACACGCTCCGCCAGCATCGCCAGCCCACGCAAGGTCAGGTCGGGCTCGATCGCGTCGAAGACGTTGGTGTGCTGCTCGAACAGCACCGCAAGGCCGCCGGTCGCGATCACCTTGGCGGGGCGGCCGATTTCCGTTTTCATCCGCGCGACCAGTCCCTCGATCATCGCGACATAGCCCCAATAGATGCCGATGTTCATCTGATCGACCGTGTTGCGGCCGATGACCGAATCGGTCGCCGGCGCCTCGATCGCGATGCGTGGCAGCTTGGCGGCTGCGTTGACCAGCGCGTCCAGCGACAGGTTGATGCCCGGCGCGATGATCCCGCCCTTGTAGGCGCCGCGATAATCCACCCAGTCGAACGTCGAGGCGGTGCCGAAGTCGACGATCACCAGATCGCCCGGGTGCAGCGCGTGCGCAGCGATCGCGTTCACGGCGCGGTCGGCACCGAGATTCTGCGGCTCGTCGACGTCCAGGTCCATGCCCCAGCCGACCGGGTCGCGGCCGGCAATCAGCGGGTCCACGCCGAAATATTTGGTCGAGAGCACTTCCAGATTGTGCAGCGCGCGTGGGACGACCGTTGAGATGATGACTTTATCCACCGCCTTGCGGTCGAGCCCTTCAAGCCCGAGCAAGGCCGTCAGCCACACCGCATATTCGTCGCCCGTCCGCCGCGGGTCCGTCGCGATCCGCCAGCGCGCGCGAATGTCGCCCCCGTCGACCAGCGCGAAGACGACATTGGTGTTCCCTGCATCGACCGCGAGCAGCATCGCGGGTCCTCCCTTCAGATCAGAAAAACGTCGCCGGCGTGGATCACTTGCACCGCGCCCGAGGCCAAGCGCAAGCGCAGCGCGCCTTCGGAATCCAGCCCGTCGAACAATCCCTCGATCGGCGCTTGCTCGGGCAGCCGCACCGACAGCGCCGTGCCGACCGGGTGCGCCCGCTCCAGCCAGCGCCGGCGCACCGGCTCCAGCCCGCCCCGCCACACGCCAAGCCAGCGCGCAAAGGCGTCGGCCAGATCGCGCAGGAACAGCTCCGGATCGGGTGCGCCCAGCCCGCGTCCCGCCAGGCTCGTGACGGCCCGATCCAGCCCTTCCGGATGGTGCGCGAGGTTGACCCCGATGCCGACCACCACCGCGTCGCCGCTCCGTTCCAGCAATATGCCGGTCAGCTTGGCGTCACCGATATAGAGATCGTTCGGCCATTTGATCCACGGCTCCGCGCCATAAGCCCGGAGCGTCTCATCCAGCGCGACCGAAGCGACTAGCGCCAGCGTCGCCGGACCCGGGTCGCCAAGGCGCAGCCGCACGATCGTGCTCGCATAGAGATTGCCCGGCGGCGACACCCAGGCCCGCCCGAGCCGCCCGCGCCCGGCCGTCTGCTCGACGGCCCGCAGCCAAAGGCCCTCGCCCGCGCCCTGCGAGGCGAGCGCCAGCATGTCAGCATTGGTGGACGCGGTCGACGCGACCGTGCGCAGCTCGATCAGAACAGCGCCTGCGCCGCGCTGGCGCTGAACTCACCCAGCTTGGGGATCAGGAAATAGCCGACCGGCGACATGGCGAGCGCGGACAATGCGATCAGCCCGCCTTCCAGCTTGCTGTCCATCCGGTGATAGGCCGGGCCAGCCTCGTCGAAGTACATCGTCTTGACGACGCGCAGGTAATAATAGGCGCCGATCACCGAGGCAGCGATGCCGATCGCGGCGAGCGGCCACAGCCCGGCCTTCACCGCCGCATCGAACACGACGAACTTCGACCAGAAGCCGAGCAGCGGCGGGATGCCCGCCAGCGAGAACATGAAGATCGCCAGCGCCGCGGCGAGGCCGGGGCTGGTCCGCGACAGGCCGGACAGGCTGGCGATCGTCTCGACATTGTTGCCCTCAGCGTCGCGCATCTGGAGGACGACGAGGAACGAGCCGAGCGTCATGACGATGTAGATCGCCATATAGGTCATCACCGAGGCCACGCCTTCGGGCCGGCCGGGCTGGACCGCGGCCAGGCCGATCAGCGCGAAGCCGACATTGTTGATCGAGGAATAGGCGAGCAGCCGCTTGATATTGGTCTGGCCGATCGCCGCGACCGCGCCGAGCACGATCGAGGCGAGCGCCGAGAAGATCACAATCTGCCGCCATGCCTCATAGGCCGGGCCCATCGCCTCGACGGTCAGGCGCACCATCAGCGCCATCGCCGCCACCTTGGGCGCCGAGGCGAAGAAGGCCGTCACCGGCGTCGGCGCGCCTTCGTACACGTCCGGCGTCCACATATGGAACGGCACTGCGCTGATCTTGAAGGCGACGCCCGCCATCGCGAAGACGATGCCGAACAGCAGCCCGGTCGAGAGCGGCCCGCCGCCAATAGCCGTGGCGATGCCCGCAAACTGCGTCGTGCCCGTAAAGCCGTAAAGCAGCGCTATGCCGTAAAGCAGGATGCCGCTCGCCAGCGCGCCGAGCACGAAATACTTGAGCCCCGCTTCGGCCGAGCGCGCGTCCTTGCGCATGAAGCTCGCCAGCACATAGGCGGCGAGGCTCTGCAGCTCGAGGCCGACATACAGCGTCAGCAGGTCCGTCGCGGAGACCATCATGCCCATGCCCGCGCCCGAGAGCAGGATCAGCACCGGATATTCGGCGCGCAGCGAACCGCGATTGCGCTCGAAGAAATCGGGCGCCAGGATCACCGCCACCGCCGCGCCGCCATAGACCAGCGCCTTGGCGAAGGCGGAGAAGGCGTCGGCCACATAAAGCCCGTCGAACGCCCCGCCCGCCGGAAACAGCGACGCGACCAGCGCCGCGACCAGCAGCAGCACCGCCGCCCAGCCGATGGCCCGCGTCGCGCGGTCGCCGGCATAGGCCGCGACCATCATCAGCACGATCGCGCCAGCCCCAAGGATTTCCTCCGGCAGTGCGACGAGAAGATTCTGTGCGTAATCCATCAGTGCGCCGCCGCCTCGACCGGCAGATGTGCTTGGGGTTTGCCGACCGCAAACTGCGGGTCGAAGCTCGGCTTCGCGCGATCGACGCGGGCGACCAGCGCGCCGATGTCGTTGCGCATCGGCGCCAGGAAGCTCTCGGGATACACGCCCATCCACAGCACCACCGCCGCGATCGCGCCGAGACTGATGATCTCGCGCATGTCGAGGTCCGGCATCGCCGCCGCATCCTCGTTGCGCGACGTGCCGAACGCCACGCGCCAGTAGAGGTAAAGCATATAGGCCGCACCCAGGATGATGCCGGTGGTGCAGACCGCGGTCGCCACCGTGCTCACCTGCCACGCGCCCATCAGCGACAGGAACTCGCCGACGAAACCACTCGTCCCCGGCAGGCCGACCGACGCCATCGTAAACAGCATGAACAGCAGCGCATAGCGCGGCATGTTGTTCGAAAGGCCACCGTAGCGCGCGATCTCGCGAGTGTGCAGCCGGTCATAGATCACGCCGACGCACAGGAAGAGCGCGCCCGAGACCAGGCCGTGCGAGAGCATCACCATCATCGAGCCTTCAAGGCCCTGACGATTGAAGGCGAACAGCCCAATCGTCACGATCGCCATGTGCGCGACCGACGAATAGGCGATCAGCTTCTTCATGTCGTTCTGCACCAGCGCGACGAGCGACGTGTAGACGACCGCGATGCCCGACAGCGCCAGGATCACCCAGATCAGCGTCGACGACGCCTCGGGGAACATCGGCAGCGAGAAGCGGATGAAGCCGTAGCCGCCGAGCTTCAGCAGCACGCCGGCCAGGATCACCGAGCCGGCGGTCGGCGCCTGCACGTGCGCGTCGGGCAGCCAGGTGTGCACCGGCCACATCGGCACTTTGACGGCAAAGCTGGCGAAGAAGGCGAGCCACAGCCATGTCTGGGCTTCCACCGGGAAGTCGGTGTTCATCAGCGTCGGGATGTCGGTGGTGCCGGCGTAATTCGACATCCACAGCATCGCGATCAGCATCAGCACCGATCCGAGCAGCGTGTAGAGGAAGAATTTGTAACTCGCGTAGATGCGGTTCGCGCCGCCCCAGATGCCGATGATCAGGTACATCGGGATCAGGCCGGCTTCGAAGAAGATGTAGAACAGGAACAGGTCCTGCGCCGCGAAGGTGCCGATCATCAGCACTTCGGTCAGCAGGAACGCCGCCATGTACTCGGGCACGCGCTTGGTGATCGAGGTCCAACTCGCCAGGATGCAGATCGGCATCAGGAACACGGAGAGTTCGATCAGCAGCATGGCGATACCGTCGATGCCCAGCGCCCAGGCGAAGCGGCCGAACACCGGCACATTCTCGACGAACTGCCATTGCGGCGCCCCGGCGCGGGCGTCGAAGCTCACCCAGAGCAGGATGCCGAGCGCGAAGTCGACCAGCGTCGCCGCCAGCGCCAGCCAGCGCGCGGCTTCGTCCTTCACGTAAAGGCACGCGATCGCCGCCGCCATCGGCACGGCGAGCATCAGCGTCAGGATGGGAAAGCCGAGCTGGTTCATTGGCTCAGTCCCGCCAAAGTCCCGTCCATCCCGAGCGAAGTCGAGGGACGCACTGCCTCGATGGCAGCCGAACAGAAAGTGCGTGCCTCGACTTCGCTCGGCATGGACGGTTGGTGGTGCAAGCTCATCCCCCTCATCCCGCTCACCCCGCAATCGCCCAAGTGGCGGCACCCGCAAGGCCGATCAGCATCACGAACGCGTAGGTATAGACATAGCCGGACTGGAGCCGCGAGCTGACCCGGCTGGTGCCGGCGACCAAAGCCGCGACGCCGTTCGGGCCGAACCGGTCGATCGTGCCTTCGTCGCCGCGCTTCCAGAAGAAGCGGCCGATCGCGAAGGCCGGGCGGACGAAGATCAGGTTATACAATTCGTCGAAATACCATTTGTTGAGCAGGAAGGCGTAGAGCCCGCGGAAGGTCGCCGTGAACCGCGCCGGCACGGTCGTGTCCTTCAGATAGGCGTACCAGGCGATGACCAGGCCGACGATCCAGGCCGCGGTCGCCGAGTATTTCACCCACTCGGGCACGCCGTGCCGCGCGTGCATCAGATGCTCGTCGAAGAACAGGCTGCCTTTCCAGAAGGCAAGACCGTGCTCGGGCGACAGGAATGCCTCGTCGAACAGGAAGCCGGCGAGCAGCGCGCCGGTCGCGAGCAGCACCAGCGGCACCAGCATCGACAGCGGGCTTTCGTGCGGGTGATAGCCACCAGTACCATGCGGCACGTCGTGCGCGCCGGCATCATGCGCCGAAGGCGTCGCGCCGGCCGTTTCCTGATCCGGCTCGTTATGATGATGATCGTGCGCGTCATGCACCGCATGCTGGATATGCTCGGACGCGGCCCAGCGCGGCTCGCCGAAGAAGGTCAGGAACACCAGCCGCCACGAATAGAAGCTGGTCAGCAGCGCCGCGAACACGCCGACGGCGAAGGCGATCCCGCCCGCGTCGGTGTGCGACGCGAAGGCGGACTCAATGATCGCGTCCTTCGAATAGAAGCCGGCGAACCCGAACAGCCCGGCCACGCCAACGCCCGTGATCGCGAGCGTGCCGATCATCATCACCGCGAAGGTGATCGGGATCGCTTTCCTGAGGCCCCCGTAGAAGCGCATGTCCTGCTCATGGTGCATCGCGTGGATCACCGAACCGGCGCCGAGGAACAGCAGCGCCTTGAAGAAGGCGTGCGTGAACAGGTGGAACATCGCCGCGCCGTACGCGCCGACGCCCGCCGCGAAGAACATATAGCCGAGCTGCGAGCAGGTCGAATAGGCGATCACGCGCTTGATGTCGGTTTGGGTCGTGCCCACGGTCGCCGCGAACAGCGCCGTCGCCGCGCCCACCAGCGTCACCACCGTCATCGCGGTGTGGCTGGTCTCGAACATCGGCGACATGCGGCAGACCATGAACACGCCCGCGGTCACCATCGTCGCGGCGTGGATCAACGCGGAGACCGGCGTCGGGCCCTCCATCGCATCCGGCAACCAGGTGTGGAGGCCAAGCTGCGCCGACTTGCCGCACGCGCCGACGAACAGCAGCAGACAGAGCAAGGTCATCGTGTCGACGCGGTTGCCGAGGAAACCGACGGTGGAGCCGGCCATGCTGGGCGCGGCTGCGAGAATTTCCGGGATCGAGACGGTGCCGAACACCAGGAAGGTGCCGAAGATGCCGAGCATGAAGCCGAAATCGCCGACGCGGTTGACGACGAACGCCTTGATCGCCGCTGCGTTGGCCGAGGGCTTGTAGTACCAGAAGCCGATCAGCAGGTACGATGCGAGGCCGACGCCTTCCCAGCCGAAGAACATCTGGACCAGATTGTCCGCCGTCACCAGCATCAGCATCGCGAAGGTGAACAGCGATAGGTACGCGAAGAAGCGCGGCTGGCTGTCGTCCTCCGCCATATAGCCCCAGCTATACAGGTGAACGAGCGCGGAAACGGACGTCACCACGACCAGCATCACCGCGGTCAGCGTGTCGACGCGCAGCGCCCAATGGACGTCGAACGCATCCGACTTGATCCATTGCAGCACCGGCACGACGTGCGCGGTCTCGCTGCCGGACAGGAAGCCAAGGAAGATCGGCCAGCTCAAGGCGCACGACACGAACAGCGCGCCCGTCGTGATCGACTTGGCGATGGTGTTGCCGAACGCCCGGTTGCCGAGCCCGGCTACGATCGCGGCCAGCAGCGGCAGGAATACGATGGCCTGGATCATCCCCTCAACCTGTCGACATCGTCCACCGCGATGGTGCCGCGGTTGCGGAAATAGATAACCAGAATGGCGAGCCCGATCGCCGCCTCGCCGGCCGCCACGGTCAGCACGAACATCGCGAACACCTGGCCGACCAGATCATGCAGATAGGCGCTGAACGCCACCAGGTTCAGGTTCACCGAAAGCAGGATCAGCTCGATCGCCATCAGAATGACGATGATGTTCTTCCTATTGAGGAAGATGCCGAGCACCCCCATCACGAACAGGATCGCGGACACGATCAGATAGTGCTGGAGGCCGATCATGCCACGTCATCCCGAACTTGTTTCGGGACAAGGGCTGTCCGCGGCGGATCGTTGGAAGCCTTGTGCTGAAACAAGTTCAGCATGACGAAGTGCATGCGCATCACAGCTCGACCCCCACGCCGACCGGCTGGTTGACGTTCCGCGTCGCGTCCTGCGGCCGGCGCGCGACCTGGCGGGAGACGTTCTGCGCGCGCTGGTCCTTGCGCTGGCGGTGGGTCAGCACGATCGCGCCGATCATGGCGACCAGCAGCACCAGCCCCGCCGCCTCGAAGATGTAGAGATAGCGGGTGTAGAGCAGCTCGCCGATCGCCTGCACGTTGGAGATATTGTCCGGCGTCGGCGCGATCCGCCTGTCGAGCGCGATCAGCCCGGCCTCGCGCGCTGTATAGGCGATCACGAACTCGGCAATCAGCGCGACCGCCAGCACCGATCCGACGCCCAGATAGCGAGTGAAGCCGGCGCGCAGTTCGGCGAAGTCGATGTCGAGCATCATCACCACGAACAGGAACAGCACCGCGACGGCGCCGACATAGACGATGACCAGCAGCATCGCGATGAACTCGGCGCCGACCAGCAGCATCAGCCCCGCCGCGTTGAAGAAGGCGAGGATCAGCCACAGCACCGAATGCACCGGATTGCGCGCGGTGATCGTCAGCCCGGCGGCGATGATCATCGCGCCCGCGAACAGGTAAAAAGCGAAGGCCTGGATCAAGTTCAAATCCTCCCCGGCACGGGGAGGTGGCAGCCCGAAGGGCTGACGGAGGGGGCCCCCTCCACCACGCCGCTTCGCGGCGCGGTCCCCCTCCCCGTTCCGGGGAGGATTTTTCCGGCTGAATCGAGCATGGCGCGCCGCTTACCGATAGGGGGCATCGGCGGCAAGGTTGCCGGCAATGCTCCGCTCCCAACGGTCGCCGTTCGCGAGCAGCTTTTCCTTGGTGTAGATCAGCTCCTCGCGCGTCTCGGTCGCGAACTCCAGGTTCGGCCCCTCGACGATCGCATCCACCGGGCAGGCTTCCTGGCACAGCCCGCAATAGATGCACTTTACCATGTCGATATCGTAGCGCGTGGTGCGGCGGCTGCCGTCCTCGCGCGGTTCCGATTCGATCGTGATCGCCAGCGCCGGGCACACCGCCTCGCACAGCTTGCACGCGATGCAGCGCTCTTCGCCGTTCGGATAGCGGCGCAGCGCATGCTCGCCGCGGAAACGAGGCGAGAGCGGCGTGCGCTCATAGGGGTAATTGATCGTCGCCTTGGGCTTGAAGAAATACTTCAAGGTCAAGGCATGCGCCTTCAGGAATTCCCAAAGCGTGAAGGTCTTGATGTAATGGGCGAGGCTCATGCGCCGGCTCCGTAACGGGTGAGCATCAGGAATCCCGACACGATGAAAATCCAGAACAGCGACAGCGGCAGAAAGACTTTCCAGCCGAGCCGCATGAGCTGGTCGTAGCGATAGCGCGGCACCGTCGCCTTCACCCAGCTGAACACGAAGAAGAAAAACAGGATCTTGGCGAACAGCCAGAGGATGCCCGGCACGGCGTAGAGCGGCGCCCAGTCGATCGGCGGCAGCCAGCCGCCCCAGAACAGCACCGCGTTCAGGGCGCACATCAGCAGCACGTTCGCGTATTCGCCGAGCCAGAACAGCGCGAAGGCCATCGACGAATATTCGGTCTGGTAGCCGGCGACGAGCTCCGATTCCGCTTCGGTCAGGTCGAACGGCGTGCGCGCCGTCTCGGCCATCGAGGAGATCAGGAACACCACCCACATCGGGAACAGCAGCGGGTTGAAGCCGAAGCCGTTGACGAAGCCGTACAGCCCTTTCTGCGCGGCGATGATGCCCTGCAGGTTGAACGTCCCCGCCCACAGCACGACCGAGATCAGCACGAAGCCGATCGAGACTTCGTAGGAGACCATCTGCGCTGCCGCACGCAGCGCCGAATAGAAGGGATATTTGGAGTTGGACGACCAGCCCGCGATGATCACCCCGTAAACGCCGAGCGAGGAGATCGCGAGGATGTAGAGCAGGCCGACATTGATGTTCGCCAGCACCGCGGTCGGCCCGAAGGGGATCACCGCCCACGCGACCAGCGCGACCGTGAAGGTAATGATCGGCGCCAGCAGGAACAGTCCGCGATTGGCCGCCGACGGGATAATCGTCTCCTGCAGGAACACCTTCAGGCCGTCGGCAAAGCTCTGCAACAGGCCGAACGGACCGACCACGTTGGGCCCGCGCCTGAGCGCCATCGCGGCCCAGATCTTGCGGTCGGCGTAGATGATCATCGCGACGGCCAGCATCAGCGGCAGCGCGATCAGCAGGATGCCGATCAGCGTCGCGACGAACCAGCCGCCTTCATAGCCGAGATAGGAAGCGAAGAAGTCAGTCATAAAATCCTCCCCGGGACGGGGAGGGGGACCGCGCGCGCAGCGCGTGGTGGAGGGGGCCCGTCGCTTGGGATGGAGCGGACGACTGGGCCCCCTCCGTCAGCCCTTCGGGCTGCCACCTCCCCGTTCCGGGGAGGATTTCAAGCTGTGCACTCACTCCGCCGCCTCCGCGAACTCTTGCCCGTGGACGATCTCGGCGGAGCAGCGCTGCATTGTCGGGCTCGCGCGGCAGATGGCGTTGGTCATGTAGAAATCGCCGACCGGATAGCCGACGGGACCCGAGGCGTCGGCCGCGAGCGACGGAATAGCCCATTCATAGCCGGCCAACTCGCCGTCACGGCCGAGCGCCGGCACTTCTGCAATCATCGCGGCACGCAGCCCCTCGAACGTGTCGAACGGCAGCGGCTTGCCCAGCACATCGGAGAGCGCGCGGAAAATCTTCCAGTCCTCGCGCGCTTCGCCCGGCGCGAACACCGCCTGCTGGGCGACCTGCACGCGGCCTTCGGTGCTCACATAGGTGCCGCTCTTTTCGACATAGGACGCCGCCGGCAGGATCACGTCCGCAGCGTGCGCGCCCTTGTCGCCATGATGGCCGATATAGACCTTGAAGCTCTTGGCGAACTGCGAGAAATCGACTTCGTCGGCGCCCAAGAAGAAGGTCAGCTTCGGCTTGGCCGCGACCACGTCGGCGATCCCGCCCTTCTGGCCATAGCCGAGCATCAGCGATCCCATCCGGCTCGCCGCCAGATGCAGCACGTTGAAGCCGTTCCAGCCCTCACGCACCAGGTTCAGCGGCTCGACCAGCGCCAGCGCCGCGCCAAGCGCCCCCGCCTTCAGCCCGCCGCCGCCCACGATCACCGCTGGCCGCTTCGCCGCGCCGAACGCCTCGGCCACAGCCTCTGGCAGCTTCCCGAGCAGCCCAAGATCGTTGCCCAGCCATTCGACCTTGTAGGTCAGGTCCGTCTCCGGCCCGATCGCAAACACCTTCGCCCCGCGCCGCACCGCCTTGCGGATGCGCGTGTTGACCAACGGCGCTTCGACCCGGACGTTCGATCCGACCAGCAGGATCGCATCGGCATCCTCGATGCCCGCGATCGTCGTGTTGAAATTGACCGCGGCGAGGCTGGACACGTCATAGTCCATGCCGGTCTGCCGCCCTTCCAGCAGCTCCGATCCGAACGAGCGCAGCAGCGCCTTGGCTGCGTACATCGTCTCGCAATCGACCAGATCGCCGGCAATCGCCGCCATCTTGCCGCCCGCGTGCTGCGCGATCTCCGCGAACGCCTCGTTCCAGGTCGCAGGCACGAGCTTGCCGTCGCGGCGCACGAACACCCGGTCGAGACGCCTGCGGACCATGCCGTCGATCGCATGACGCGATTTGTCCGACAGCCACTCCTCGTTCACGTCCTCGTTGATCCGCGGCAGCACGCGCATCACCTGCCGGCCGCGGCTGTCGAGGCGGACGTTCGAGCCCACCGCATCATGCACGTCGATCGAGGGCGTCTTCTTCAGCTCCCACGGCCGCGCCTCGAAGCTGTAGGGCTTTTGCAGCAGCGCGCCCACCGGGCACAGGTCAGCGACGTTCCCCGAAAGCTCGCTGGTCAGCGTCTTTTCCAGATAGGTCGTGATCTGCATGTTCTCGCCGCGGCCGATCGCGCCGATTTCCTCGACGCCCGCGACCTGCTCGGCAAAGCGCACGCAGCGCGTGCATTGGATGCACCGATTCATCGATGTCTTGATGATCGGGCCCATATATTTGTCGGTGACGGCGCGCTTGTTCTCGTCGAACCGGCTGTGCCCGCGGCCATAGGCCATCGCCTGGTCCTGCAGGTCGCACTCGCCGCCCTGATCGCAGATCGGGCAATCGAGCGGGTGATTGATGAGCAGGAACTCCATCACCCCTTCGCGCGCTTTCTTGACCATCAGGCTGTCGGTGCGGACGTCCTGATTGTCGGCGGCGGGCAGCGCGCAGCTCGCCTGCGGCTTGGGCGGCCCGGGCTTCACCTCAACCAGGCACATGCGGCAATTGCCGGCGATCGCCAGCCGCTCGTGATAGCAAAAACGCGGGATTTCCTTGCCCGCGGCTTCGCAGGCCTGAAGGACAGTCGCACCCTGGGGGACTTCGACCTCGATCCCGTCGACAGTGAGTTTAGGCATAACGAACAGAAGCTCCGGGCGGAGCCTCTAGACGGGGGTTATGGCGGGGGCAACACCGCATTCACCGTTCGTTTCGAGCGAAGTCGAGAAACCTGCGTAACGCCAAGCTCCGCTTCTCGACTTCGCTCGAAGCAAACGGATTAAGGGCGCACCCCTTCCGGCCGGTACGCAGGCCCCGCATAGGTCATCTCGCCCGCCCAATAGCGCTGGGAGACATGATACGCCGCCTGAACGATCGCGCTGCGCAGATCGGTGCGGCCATAGGCCATCTTGTTCGCGCCCTGGCAGGCCGACAGCCACGGCGACAGGCTCTCGAAAATCTTCATTTCCTGGTCCGATCCGGGCTCGGCCTTGATCAGCTTCTCCGTGCCCTGCGGATTCGACCGTGCGACGCAATCGGCGGTCAGGAACAAGGTCTTGGTCGGGTCCTCGACGCCCATCGTGTTCTTCTCGACCGGCAAGTCGAACCGGGCGAGATCGGGGATCGCGCGGTGCGGCTGCACGCCATATTCGACGAAATCGCGCTTGAAGAGCTCCTGCGCGATGCCGCCGCGGAGCGCGGTCACGCTGACCGGCGGCGTATTCCCGTCGCGGCAGGATGCGGCCGCGCCCAGCGACACTGAAGACCAGTCGACCTCGCCACCGGTCAGGGGCAGCGTCTTCAACATCGAGATCGCCGACCCGCGATCGCTCTTCACGATGCACTTGCCGAGCTGCACGCCCGCCTGCGCCGGGCTTTCGCTACTGGCGAGCGCGGGTGCAGCGAACGCGACCGCGGAAAGAACACCCGCAGCGACCAAAAGCTTCCCCATTCGATCCTCCCTGACAACGGACGCGCATCATGCGCCGCGTCGAGGCGGTTGAAAAGAGGGGCGATTATGCCGGTTCAGCGCGCAGTTTTAGGGTCGAGCAGCCTCAGCGCGCCAGCCAGGGCAACAGGAGCGAAGAAGATCGCCACCGCTCCGCCCCAGAACCACCCGACCGGAAGCACTTGCGACACGGCAAGCCGTATCGAATAGATCAACGCCACGGCCCCGGAAACGAGCATGGCGGTTTCGATCATCAAGATGGTGAGGCGCCGGATCATGGCCTCCGCTTAGAGCGGACACCCTTCCAGAGCCTTTCGCCAGCCTATTCCGCTGCTTGCGCGAAGCCCTCCCCGCGCCGCTCGATGATACGGCGTTCGATTTCCGGACGGAAGTGCCTGATAAGGCCCTGAATCGGCCATGCGGCGGCGTCGCCCAGGGCGCAGATCGTGTGGCCTTCGACCTGCTTGGTCACTTCCTCCAGCATGTCGATCTCTTCGATCTCGGCATTGCCTTCGCGCAGGCGCTCCATCACGCGCCACATCCAGCCGGTGCCTTCGCGGCACGGCGTGCATTGGCCGCAGCTTTCGTGCTTGTAGAAATAGCTGAGGCGCGAAATCGCGCGGACCACGTCGGTGGACTTGTCCATGACGATGATCGCCGCGGTGCCGAGGCCCGATTTCAGATCCTTCAGCGCGTCGAAGTCCATCGGGCAGTCGATGATCTGTGCGGCGGGCACCAAAGGCACCGAGGAGCCGCCCGGGATCACCGCCAGCAGATTGTCCCAGCCGCCGCGGATGCCGCCGCAATGCTTCTCGATCAGCTCGCGGAACGGGATGCTCATCGCTTCCTCGACCACGCATGGGCGTTCCACATGGCCGCTGATCTGGAAAAGCTTGGTGCCTTCGTTCTTCGGCCGGCCGATCGCCGCGAACCAGGCCGCGCCGCGCCGCAGTATCGTCGGCACGACCGCGATCGATTCGACGTTGTTGACGGTGGTCGGGCAGCCATACAGCCCGGCCCCGGCCGGGAACGGCGGCTTCAGGCGCGGCTGGCCTTTGTTGCCTTCCAGGCTCTCCAGCATCGCCGTCTCTTCGCCGCAGATATAGGCTCCGGCGCCGCGGTGGACGAACACGTCGAAGTCATAGCCCGAACCGCAGGCGTTCTTGCCGAGAAAGCCCTTGTCATAGGCTTCGGCCACCGCCGCGAAGAGCGTCTCCGCCTCGCGGATATATTCGCCGCGAATGTAGATGTACGCCGCCCGCGCGCGCATCGCGAAGCCGGCGATCAGCGCGCCTTCGACCAGCTTGTGCGGGTCGTGGCGGATGATCTCGCGGTCCTTACAGGAGCCGGGCTCGGATTCGTCGGCGTTGATGACGAGGAAGTTCGGTTTGCCCGGCTTCGGTTCCTTGGGCATGAAGCTCCACTTCATGCCGGTCGGGAAGCCGGCGCCGCCGCGCCCGCGCAGGCCCGAGGCCTTCACTTCCTCGATGATCGCGTCCTGCCCGCGCGCCATCAGGTCCTTGGTATTGTCCCAATCCCCGCGCTTGATCGCGGCATCGATGTGCCACGACTGAAAGCCGTACAGGTTCGTGAAAATGCGGTCCTTGTCAGCGAGCATCTTAAATCCTCCCCGGCACGGGGAGGGGGACCGCGCGCGTCAGCGCGTGGTGGAGGGGGCCGCGGGACCGGTGCAGGTGGAGGGCCCCCTCCACCATGCTGCGCATGGTCCCCCTCCCCGTCCCGGGGAGGATTTCTCGTAACCCGCTCACGCCGCCCACTCCGAACGATAATCATGGTTCTCACCCACCATCGCCGTCAGCGTGGTCGGGCCGCCTTCCGGCGCGCTGGTCTGGCGGCCGATGGTCGAGCCCGGCTTCGGCGTCTCGCCCCTGGCGAGCGCGTCGATCACGGCAAGCGT
The DNA here is from genome assembly GCF_042678385.1 of Sphingomonas tabacisoli. Lineage (NCBI taxonomy): Bacteria > Pseudomonadati > Pseudomonadota > Alphaproteobacteria > Sphingomonadales > Sphingomonadaceae > Sphingomonas > Sphingomonas tabacisoli. Next base: position 1,143,904 of record NZ_JBHUDY010000001.1, on the reverse strand, counting down.
GCGGTCGTAATCCAGGTCTTCGTAATTATCGTCGTTGATCTGGACCATCGGCGCATTGGCGCACACGCCCAGGCACTCGACTTCGGAGAGCGTGAACAGCCCGTCGGCTGTCGTCGCGCCCTTCTTCATGCCGCGATCCTTGCAAGCCCGCATCACATCGTCGGAGCCGCGCAGCATGCACGGCGTCGTCCCACACACCTGCACATGATAGCGGCCGACCGGCGCTAGGTTGTACATGGTGTAGAAGGTCGCGACTTCGTACGCCCGGATGAACGGCATATCGAGCTGGGCCGCGACGAACTCGATCACCGGAATCGGCAGCCAGCCTTGCGTGTTCGTCTCGGCGCCCACCTGCCGCTGGGCGAGGTCCAGCAACGGCATCACCGCCGATTGCTGCCGCCCGGCCGGATAGCGCGCGATCACGTCCTTCGCGGTCGCGGCGTTCGCCTCGTTCCACGCGAACGCGCCCCAACGCGCGCGCGTCTCGGCCTCATCGGGAATTTGAACTGCGTCAGCCATTCAGATGCTCGTTGTTGCGGCGCCTGACAAAAAGCATTGACCGCGCGACGATGTGGAGAGCGGCTCCTGCCGCAAGACCGACCACAGCCAAGAAGGCTACGGGAACACCCGCCCAAAACATCACGCCATCGGTGTCACCAAGCCATGACGCAATCAGCGGAACAGCTATACACCCGATCCACACCGCCAAGCTGACGAGAATCGTGATCCTCGCGATCCTGATCAACCTCACCGGTCACACTCCCCGAACACGATGTCGATCGCGCCAAGGATCGCGGTCACGTCGGCCAGCATGTGGCCTTTGCACATGAAGTCCATCGCCTGGAGGTGGCTGAACGCGGTCGGGCGGATCTTGCAGCGCCACGGCTTGTTGGTGCCGTCGCTGACCAGGTACACGCCGAACTCGCCCTTGGGGCTTTCGGTCGCGACATAGACCTCGCCTTCCGGCACGTGGAAGCCTTCGGTGTACAGCTTGAAGTGATGGATCAGCGCTTCCATCGATCGCTTCATCTCGCCGCGCTTAGGCGGCACCACCTTGCGGTCGAAGCTGGCGATCGGCCCGTCCGGCATCTCGTTCAGGCACTGGCGGATGATCCGCGCCGACTGGCGGACTTCCTCCACCCGCACCATGAACCGGTCGTAGCAGTCGCCGCGGGTGCCCACAGGCACCTCGAAATCCATCCGCGCATAGGCGTCATAGGGCTGCGACTTGCGCAGATCCCAGGGGATGCCCGAGCCGCGGATCATCGGGCCGGAAAAGCCCCAGGCCACCGCGTCTTCCTTCGACACGATCGCGATATCGACGTTGCGCTGCTTGAAGATGCGATTGTCGGCGACCAGGCTGATCGCGTCCTCGAACAGCCGCGGCAGCCGGTTGTCGACCCAGTCGCCGATATCGGCGAGCAGCTTCAGCGGCACGTCCTGATGGACGCCGCCGGGCCGGAACCAGGCCGCGTGCATCCGCGCGCCAGACGCCCGCTCGTAGAACTGCATGATGTCTTCGCGCAGCTCGAACAGCCACAGGTTCGGCGTCATCGCGCCGACGTCCATGACGTGGGAGCCGAGGTTCAGCGTGTGGTTCTTGATCCGGGTCAGCTCGGCGAACAGCACGCGCAGATACTGGGCCCTGAGCGGCACTTCCAGGTCGAGCAGCTTCTCGACCGCGAGCACGTAGGAGTGCTCCTGGCTCATCGGCGAGGCGTAATCCAGCCGGTCGAAATACGGCAGCGCCTGCAGATAGGTCTTGTTCTCGATCAGCTTTTCAGTGCCGCGGTGGAGCAGGCCGACATGGGGGTCCACCCGCTCGATGATCTCACCGTCCAGCTCCAGCACCATGCGCAGCACGCCGTGCGCGGCCGGGTGCTGCGGACCGAAGTTGATCGTGTAATTCTGGATGTCGATGTCGCCGGCGGTGTCCGGCTGCGCGGGCTCGCGCGCATCGATCAGGTCGATTGCGTCAGCCATTCTTCGGCTCCGGCTTCTTGCGCGGCTTGCGCGCCGTCTTGGGTGGCACCGGCTCGCCCGTCTCCGGCTTGCCGGCCTCGGCCGGCGGCTCGGCAGGAGCGCCGCTCGCCTGCAGCGGCTTTTCCTCCGGCTTGTTGCCCGGATGCGGCTGGCCGGCGCCGGTCTGGGCCGGGCTTTCCGTCGTCTTCGCCTGCTCGACCGGCGGCTTGTCGGTCACATTGACCGTGCCGGCCTTGGCGATCTGGTCGGCGGTGAGCGGCGTCGGCGCGCCTTTAGCCTCGGGCGAAGCCTTCTCGTCTCCCGGCAGCACATAGTCCGCACCTTCCCAGGGCGAAGTGAAGTCGAACGCGCGGAAATCCTGCGCCAGCTTCACCGGCTCGTAGATCACGCGCTTATGCTCTTCGGAATAGCGCATCTCGACATAGCCGGTCAGCGGAAAGTCCTTGCGCTGCGGATGGCCACGAAAGCCATAATCGGTCAGGATGCGCCGCAGGTCCGGATTGCCGTCGAACAGCACGCCGTACATGTCGTACACTTCGCGCTCCAGCCAGCCGGCGACCGGCCACAGCCCGGTCACGCTCGGCACCGGCGTGTCCTCGTCGGTCGAGACCTTGACGCGGACGCGGTGGTTCTTGGTCAGCGACAGCAGGTGGTAGACCACCTCGAACCGCTCCGGCCGCGACGGATAGTCGACGCCGGCGATCTCCATCAGCTGCTGATAGCCGAACTGGTCTCGCAACGTGCGGAGCACGTCGACGATCGCGGCGCGCTCGACCGTGAACGTCACTTCATAGACGCGCTCGACGGCCTCGATCACGGCCGCGCCCAGCGTCGGCCGGATCGCCGCGATCACGCCGTCGTTCGAGGCGACTTTCGGTGCCGGGCTAAGCACAAAAAACTCCGTTCGGGCTGAGCCTGTCGAAGCCCTGCCCTTCTTTCATGTCCGGAAGAACGAAAAGCAGCCCTTCGACAAGCTCAGGGCGAACGGCTTTGGAGAATGCACTCACCGCTCGATCGTCCCTTCGCGGCGGATTTTCCGCTGCAGTTGCATGATCCCGTACAGCAGCGCTTCCGCGGTCGGCGGGCAGCCGGGGACGTAGATGTCGACCGGCACGATGCGGTCGCAGCCGCGCACCACCGAATAGCTGTAATGATAATAGCCGCCGCCGTTCGCGCACGATCCCATCGAGATCACATAGCGCGGCTCCGACATCTGGTCGTACACGCGGCGCAGCGCCGGGGCCATCTTGTTGCAGAGCGTGCCGGCGACGATCATCACGTCCGACTGGCGCGGGCTGGCGCGCGGCGCCACGCCGAACCGCTCAAGGTCGTAACGCGGCATGTTGACGTGGATCATCTCGACCGCGCAGCAGGCAAGGCCGAACGTCATCCACCACAGCGACCCCGTCCGCGCCCATTGGAACAGGTCTTCCGTCGAGGTGACGAGGAAGCCCTTGTCGGTCAGCTCGGAGTTGAGATCATTGAAATAATTCTGGTCGGGAAGCTTGCCCTCGGGCGGGAAGACGTTCTCGGCCGGGCTGAGCATCACTCCCATTCCAGCGCTCCCTTCTTCCACGCATAGATATAGCCGAGCACCAGTTCGCCCAGGAACACCATCATCGCGATCCAGCTCGCCCAGCCCACCTTGAACAGCGAGACGGCCCAGGGCCACAGGAACGCCGCTTCCAGGTCGAACACGATGAACAGGATCGCGACGAGGTAGAAGCGCACGTCGAACTGGCTGCGGCTGTCCTCGAACGCCGGGAAACCGCACTCATATTCGCTGAGCTTTTCCGGATAAGGCTGGTGCGATCCGGTGAAGCGCGATGCGATCATCGGCAGGAAAACGAACGCGCTCGACAGGAGCACGGCGACGCCCAGGAACAACAGGATCGGCAGATAGCCGGCGGCGACCGACGCCATTGGGGAAACTCCGAGACAGACTTGGGCGCGCATCTAGGCCGCGACGCTGCAAGGCGCAACTGCCTCGGGCCATGCGCCCGTTATTTCGTCATCCCCGCGAAAGCGGGGATCCAGCCGCCCGAAGGGCCACAAGAAAGCTGGGTTCCCGCTTTCGCGGGAATGACGGGAAAAACAGCATTCAGCGCAGCGCGCCGGCGACCAATTTGTGCAGGCGCGAATGGAGCGCGTCGTTGGCGGCGAGGAACTCGCTTCGCTCCATCGCGCGGTCGCCGCCGCGGAAATCGGTGACGAAGCCGCCGGCCTCGCGCACGAGCAGGATACCCGCTGCCGCGTCCCAGGGCTTCAGCCCGGATTCCCAGAAGCCGTCGTAACGCCCGGCCGCCACCCAGGCGAGGTCGAGCGCGGCCGAACCAAAGCGGCGAATGCCCGCGACTTCGGGCGCGACCGCACTGAAGATGCGGCCCCACTGGCCCATGTCGCCATGCCCCTTGAACGGGATGCCGGTAGCGATCAGCGAGTCCGCCAGGTCGCGCCGCGACGAGACGCGCAGCCGCTGGTCCTGCAGCCAGGCGCCCCTGCCCTTTTCCGCCCAAAAGCTTTCGTCGGTCAGCGGCTGATAGACGATGCCGCTGGTGATCTCGCCCGACGGCTCCTGCACCGCGATCGAGATCGCAAAATGGGGAATTCCGTGCAGGAAATTGCTGGTGCCGTCCAACGGGTCGACGATCCAGCGCGGCTTCGACGGATCGCCTTCGATCTCGCCGGCTTCTTCCAGCAGAAAGCCCCAGTCGGGCCGCGCCTTTTTCAGCTCGTCATACAATGTCCGCTCGGCCTGCTGGTCGGCCTTGGACACGAAGTCCGCCGGCCCCTTGCGCGAGACCTGCAGGTGCGAAACCTCGTTGAAGTCGCGCCGCAAGCGCTGCCCCGCCTTGCGCGCGGCGCGCTCCATGACGGTGAGGAGACCGGAATGGGATGGCATCTATTTCTCCTCCCCTCCCGCTTGCGGGAGGGGCCGGGGGTGGGATCGTTATGTTTCGGAGCGGGTCAGTTCAGGCCCACCCCTAACCCCTCCCGCAAGCGGGAGGGGAACCGCATCAATCCGCCCGCTTCACGTAGGTCTTCTCATACACGTCGACCACAATCCGGGTTCCGCTCGCGATGTGCGGCGGCACCATGACGCGGACGCCGTTGTCGAGCACGGCCGGCTTGTAGCTGGACGAAGCGGTCTGCCCCTTCACCACCGCATCGGCCTCGACGATCGTCGCTTCGATCTGGTCGGGCAGCTGGACGGAGATCGGCCGATCTTCGTGCAGTTCCAGAACGACATCCATGCCGTCCTGCAGGAACGCAACTTCGTCGCCCAGCATGTCGGTGGGCAAAGTGATCTGGTCGTAGGTATCCTTGTCCATGAAGGTCAGCTGGTCGCCGTCGCGGAACAGGAACTGGAAATCCTTGGTGTCCAGCCGCACGCGCTCGACCGTCTCGGCGGAGCGGAAGCGGACGTTGGTCTTCCGGCCGTCGATGAGGTTCTTCATCTCGACCTGCATATAGGCGCCGCCCTTGCCCGGCTGGGTATGCTGGATTTTCACCGCGCGCCACAGGCCGCCTTCATATTCGATGATGTTGCCGGGACGGATGTCCACGCCGCTGATCTTCATGGTTCTACTCTTGAGAAAGACTGGAAAGTGGGGCGCGCCTTAGCGGGCGGCAGCTTGTCCGGCAAGCAGCGGGTAGGGATTGACCTCCTGTCCCTGCCACCAGCCCTCGCCCGCCCCCATCCGCTTGATCTCGAAATGGAGATGCGGCGCTTCGGGGCTGGCGTCGCCTGTCGAGCCGACAGCCGCGATCACGTCGCCGCTCTTCACCTGCTGCCCCTCGGCAAGCCCCGGCCGATATGCGTCAAGATGGGCATAATAATAGACGATCGCGCCATCAGGGCTCCGCACATAGACGGTGTGGCCGCCGTTCCTGCTCTCGAAGATCTTCTCCACTCGCCCAGGCGCCGCGGCGACGACCGGCGTGCCGCGTGCCGCCATGATGTCGATCGCGTGATGCTCGCGCTGCCCGCCGCCGCGGCTCTGTCCCCAGGTGTCGGTCAACTGCTCGGGCCGAACGCCCGCGACCGGAATGACGAGCCCGCTGATGCTGCGGATCGCCACGGTTGGCGTCGCCGTCGGCGTGGCCGCGGGTGCCGGCGCCTGCGCGGCCGGTTTTTCAGGCGATCCGGTCATCATCGTCGCAAAGGCGATGGCGCCCAGAATGAAGATCAGCAGCAGCAGCCAGCCGAACCGGTTCAAGCGGCTACTCCTGGAAGATGGCCGGCGTGCCCGGCTTCACGATCAGCGACAACCTTGCCGCGTCCCAGTTCGTCATGCGGATGCAGCCATGACTTTCGGTGCGGCCGATCGTCTGCGGCTCGGGCGTGCCGTGGATGCCGTAATGCTCCTTGCTCAGGTCCATCCAGATCACGCCCACCGGCCCATTCGGCCCGGCCGGCAGCGTCGCCTTTTCGTCGCCCGGCTTCGCATCCCAGAATAGGTCGGGGTTATAATGGAACTTCGGGTTGTACGAGAAGCCTTTGATCTTCCAGCTTCCGATCGGCAGCGGATCGTGCTGCGATCCCATCGTCACCGGGAATTGGGCAACGACCTTGTCGCCGGAAAAGACGCGGAGCACGCCGTCGGACTTGTCGACCACGACCTTGTCGCCCTGCGGCTGCTGCGCATTGACGCCGAGGTCGGCCAGCGTGCGCCGCCAGCCTTCGTCCTTCACGCCGGCATAATCGCGTGAACCCGGCACCACCGCCGGCACCTTGATCGACTGGCCCGCCTTCAGCGGGGTGTCAGGGCTATTCAGCGCCATCAGCGTCGCCGGGGTTGTGTGGTAATGCTCGGCGAGCTTCTCCAACGGCGTGCGGTAGCAGAGGCATTGCAGCTTGGCCTGGTCCGCCGGTTCCTTCGGGATCGGATTGGTGAACGGGCCGGCGATGTCCTCCGGCGCGATCTGGACCGTTGTTACGGCCGAAGCAGGATCGCCTGCGCCCAGCGCCTTCAGGGTCGCATCGTCGATCTTGCCGCTGACGCTCAGGCCGCGCGCCTTCTGAAAGCCGCTCAGCGCACGGCGCAGCGAAGCGCCCGACTTGCCGTCGATCACGCCGGGCGAAAAGCCGGCCTTGTCGAGCGCGACCTGCGCCTGCATCACCGTCAGGTCGATCCCCGCGGGCGAGGCGCCCTGAGCGAAGACCGTTGCCGACGCCGCCAGCGCGGCCACTGCCAAGATTTGTTTCACGCCTATGTTACTCCTGCTCACAGCAGGCCCAACGCAACCGCGCGAAATTCTTTCCGGGCCAGAAATGAACGGCTTGGTCGATCCGCCCGGCACTTTCGTCGCATTCATGCAATACGTAGCGTCAAGGCGCACGTATCTGCCGCGTCAGGGAGCGCGTCGCGTGTCAGATGTCGTAAAGCCGATCCGTAGCCGAACCGTGCCGGTGCCACCGGCCGCGGGCCAGTTCGGCTGGATGCCCTCTGCCGCTTCCGGCGAAGCTCACGGCAGCCGTCCGACCGGCTGTCCAAGCCTCGAGCAATTCGAAGCGCGCTACCTCTATTCGAACGATCCGCACCACCCGCCCCGCGCGGCGTAGATGCGCTAGCCCAGCAGCGCCACGAACCGCCTCACCGCTTCGGCTTCGCCTTCCGGTGCGTTCCACACCGCCCCGCTCACCGCCAGGAAATCCGCGCCCGCGTCGATCAGCGGTTGCGCATTCTCGGGCGTGATGCCGCCGATGGCGACGCACGGTATCTCGAAGATCGTGGACCACCAGCCAAGGATCGACGGGTCCGGAAAGTGCCGCACGTCCTTGGTCGTCGTCGGATAGAAGCTGCCGAAGGCGACATAGTCGGCCCCCGCCTCGCCTGCTTCCATCGCCAAATGCTTGCTGTCGTGCGCGGTAACGCCGATCTGCGCGCCCGGACCCAACTCGCGCCGGGCGTCGCGCGGATCGCCGTCGTCCTGCCCCAGATGCACGCCGTCGGCGCCCAGCCGCTTGGCGAGCGCGATCGAATCGTTGACGATGAAAGCGACGTCCCGCTCGCGGCAGATCGCCAGCAGCGGCTCGGCCAGCACCGCCGCCTTGTGCTGGTCGACACCCTTCACGCGGAACTGGAACGCCGCGACCGGGCCGGCGTCGAGCGCCCGCTTCAGCCGCTCCGGAAAGTCCCCGCCCACATCCAGCGGCGAGATCAGGTAAAGCTGGCACGGTCCGCGCTCTTCATCCCGCGCGAACAGTTCGGCGAACGATTCGTTGTGCATTGAGTGATCCGTATCGGTTGCTCGGGCTGGAACTACCGGCATTGGCGCGGGGCCTTCTACCCGGAGGGCCTGCCCGTCAAGCGCTGGTTCGAACACTATGCCCGCCACTTTGACACGGTCGAGGTCAACGCCACCTTCTACCGGCTGCCCGAAGCGCCCACCTTCGCGAAATGGCGCGACCAGGCGCCGCCCGGCTTTTGCTACGCGATCAAGGCGCCGCGCTTCATCACCCATATGCGCAAGCTGAAGGACTGCGACGAAAGCATGGCGCGGTTCCTGGGTCGCGCCCGCCACCTCGCGCCTGCGCTTGGCCCCATCCTCTATCAGCTCCCACCGAACCTGCGCTTCAATCGCGAGCGGCTGACGAGCTTTATCGCCCTGCTCCCGCCCGATCTCACGCACGTCTTCGAATTCAGGGAGCCAAGCTGGCTCGCCGACGGAGTGCTGGAGCTGCTCGATGCAGCCGGTGTCGGCTTCTGCTCGCACGACATGCCCGGCCAGGCTCCGCATCGCGCCGCCACCGGCCGCGCCGCCTATGTCCGCTTCCACGGCAGCACCGGCAAATATTGGGGCCGCTATTCAGAGGAAACGCTCTCCGGCTGGGCCCAATGGCTCCGCGAACAGGAAGCGCAAGGCCGCCGCGCCTGGGCCTATTTCAACAACGACATCCACGCCGACGCGATCGCGGACGCAACCGCGCTCAAGTCGCTGGCGGGCATGTGAGGAATGGTAGCGGAGGAGGGACTTGAACCCCCGACACGCGGATTATGATTCCGCTGCTCTAACCAACTGAGCTACTCCGCCCCAGGCAGGTGCGGCCCTATAGGTAAGGCCTCGGCAGGGGTCAACAAGGTCCGATGCCTCTTGCAATCCTCGACGCTTCCCGGCTTATCCGCCCCGCGAGAGGGAGGCGGAATGACTCGATACGATGTGTTGATCGTGGGGGCAGGACATGGCGGCGCACAGGCCGCGATCGCGCTTCGTCAGGCGCATTTCGAGGGCTCGATCGCCCTTCTCGGCGAAGAGCCGGAGCTTCCCTATGAGCGGCCGCCGCTTTCCAAGGACTATCTGGCCGGCGAAAAGGGCTTCGAGCGCATCCTGATCCGCCCGGAGAAATTCTGGACCGAGCGTAACGTGACATTGCTGCCCGGCCAGCGCGTGCTGACCGTCGATCCGGAACTCCACGAAGTCGGCACCGACGCCGGCGAGCGGATCGGCTATGGGAAGCTGATCTGGGCGACCGGCGGTCGCCCGCGTCCGCTTCCCTGCCCCGGCGCGCACTGCGTCGACGTGCATTTCGTCCGCAACCGCGCCGACGTCGACGGCATCATGGCAAAGCTCGATCGCGTCGAGCGCGTTGCCGTGGTCGGCGGCGGCTATATCGGGCTGGAAGCGGCAGCCGTGCTCTCGAAGCTCGGCAAGCGCGTCAGCCTGTTCGAAGCACTGCCCCGCGTCCTCGCCCGCGTCGCCGGCGAACGCCTCTCGCGCTTCTACGAGGCCGAGCACCGCGCGCACGGCGTCGACCTCCGGCTCGGCGCCCAGGTCGAGGCGTTCGAGCTGGACGCTGACGGCAACAAGCTCGCCGGCGTCCGCCTCGCCGATGGCGAGATGGTCGCCGCCGACCTCGCAATCGTCGGCATCGGCATCATTCCCGAAGTCGAGCCGCTGCTGACCGCCGGCGCCGAGGGCGGCAATGGCGTCAACGTGGATGCGCAGTGCCGGACCAGCCTGCCCGACATCTTCGCGATCGGCGATTGCGCCGCGCACGAGAACCCGTTCGCCGGCGGCGCGCGCATGCGGCTCGAATCGGTGCAGAACGCGAACGATCAGGCGACTTTGGTCGCCAAGACCATCATCGGCGAGGACGTCGCCTATCACGCCGTGCCCTGGTTCTGGTCCAACCAGTACGATCTTCGCCTGCAGACCGTCGGCCTGTCGGTCGGCCATGACGACACCGTGCTGCGCGGCGATCCCGAGACCCGCAGCTTCTCGGTCATTTACCTGAAGCAGGGACGCGTCACCGCTCTCGACTGCGTCAACGCGACCAAGGACTATGTCCAAGGCCGCAAGCTGGTCGAAGTCGGTGCGGAAATCGACCCGTCGCTTCTCTCGGATGCGTCGAAACCGCTGAAGGAGCTGCTGACCTAAGCCCCTCCCTTTTAAGGGAGGGGTTGGGGTGGGTGTTCGGCCGACAGGCCGAGCAAAACTCCGAATTTATTGCGAAACGGCACTTTCCCACCCCAACCCCTCCCCTGAAGGGGAGGGGCTTAACGGAACCGATGCTCCCCCATCCGCTCCCACGGCCCGCCGCGATACCACCAGCTGGCCAGCCCCACGATCTGCAGCGGCCGGACCGCAAACCCCGTCTGCAGCTCGTCAAGCAGTGCCTTCGCCACCTTCGGCTCAACCTTGTTCTGGACCGTGATGTGCGGCCGCCACGGCGCCTGGTCCTGCGGAATGAGCAGCCCCGCGAAATGGTCGGCGAGCCGTTCCCGAATGTCTTCCAGGTCCGGGCTGTGCACCTCATAGGCAACGCCGCGTCCAAGATGCCTGAGCCCCGCCAGCCGCGCGCCCGGCGCCTTCGCCCGCGTTTCGGCCTTGAGCTGATCCTTCAGCTCGTCCGCGACCCCCGGCGGCAGATGGTGAAACAAAGTGATGTGAGCCGGCACCAGGTTGCGGTCGGGTGGGAAATGCGCGCGGCGCAACCTATCTGCCCAGGCGAAATCGCTTGCGCCAAGCATGGCCGTGACGATGATCGGTGCGGACAAGCTTTCCTCGGGAGACTGCCGGATGATCGACTTCTACACTGCCGCCACGCCCAACGGCTACAAAGTCTCGATCATGCTGGAGGAGTGCGGGCTGGAATACACGCCGCATTTCATCGACATGTCGGCGCAGCAGCAGAAGAGCCCGGAGTTCCTCGCGATCAATCCGAACGGCCGCATTCCGGCGATCGTCGACGACGGCTTCCCGGTGTTTGAATCGGGCGCGATCCTGATCTGGCTGGCGGACAAGGCAGGCAAATTTCTGCCCAGCGACCCGAAAGGCCGCAGCACCGTCATCCAGTGGCTGATGTGGCAGATGGGCGGCCTCGGCCCGATGATGGGGCAGCTCAACGTCTTCAAGCGCTATTTCCCCGAACATATCCCGTCCGCGATCGATCGCTACGAGCGGGAAAGCTACCGCCTGTTCGGCGTCATGGACGGACGGCTCGCGGACTCGCCCTATTTGGGCGGAGACGAATACAGCATCGCCGACATCGCCTGCTGGCCCTGGGTGCGTGCCTATGAATGGCCGGGCCTCACCCTTGACAACCACCCGCATCTAAAGGCCTGGGCCGACGGGATCGGCGGGCGCGACGCGGTGAAGCGCGGCGTCCAGATTCCGCCCCGCCCCGAAATGACCGACGAGGCCCGCAAAGAGTTCGTCGAACGGGCAAGGAAGATTTTGGCCTGACCAAACCCTCTCCCTCCGGGGAGAGGGCGACTCGGCCCTGCGGGGCCGAGCGGGAGAGGGGCCCGGGCGCTGTACCACGGTCCCCTCTCCCCGCTCGCGCTCGCAAGCGCGAGTCGACCCTCTCCCCAATGGGGAGGGGGTTAGATTAAATCTCCACCTGGCTCCCCAGCTCGACGACTCTGTTCGTCGGCAGCTTGAAGAATTCCATCGCGCTTTCCGCATTGCGCAGCATCCACGCGAACAGCTTCTCCCGCCAGATCGCCATCCCCGGCCGCGCCGAGGCGAGCAGCGTCTGGCGCGCCAGGAAGAAGCTGGTGTCCATCATCTTGAACTCTTCGCCGCAACCGGTGACTTGCTTCAGCGCTGCCGGCACGTCCGGCTCCTGCATGAAGCCGTATTTGATCACCAGCCGGTGGAAGCCATGGCCGAGCGGCTCGAGCAAACAGCGCGTCTGCTGCTCGACATAGGGCACGTCCGCGATCTTCACGGTCAGCAGGATCACCCGCTCGTGCAGCACCTTGTTGTGCTTCAGATTATGCAGCAGCGCGTGCGGCACGCCGTCCGGCGTCGACGTCATGAACACCGCCGTGCCCGGCACGCGCGTCGCCGAGGTCGCGGCGGACTCGATGAAGATGGAGACCGGCATCGCCGCTTCCCGCAGCCGCTCGATCATCAGCCGCCGTCCCTTGTCCCACGTTGTCAGCAAGGTGAAGGCGATCAGGCCGATCAGCAGCGGGAACCAGCCGCCTTGCGGCACCTTGGTCAGGTTCGACGCCAGATAGGCGAAATCGACGGTGAAGAAGATAGCGAGCAAGGCCCCGGCGGCCACCTTGTTCCACTTCCACAGCGTGAACAGCACCACCGCGATCAGGCACGAGTCGATCGCCATCGCGCCCGTGACAGCGATGCCATAGGCCGCCGCAAGGTTCGACGAGGACCGGAAGAACAGGACCAGCAGGATGACCATCGTCATCAGCGCCCAGTTGATGACGGGGATGTAGATCTGGCCCGCGGTCGAGGCGCTGGTGTGCGTGATCCGAAGCCTCGGGATGAAGCCAAGCTGGATCGCCTGCTGTGTCACCGAAAAGGCGCCCGAAATCACCGCCTGGCTGGCGATGATCGTCGCGAAGGTCGCCAAGATCACCAGCGGCAGCCGCAGCGCTTCCGGGGCCAGCAGGAAGAACGGATTCTCGATCGTCCGCAGCGCTTCGCCTGGCGGCAGCGCCAGCACCATCGCGCCCTGCCCCAGATAATTGAGCATCAGCGCGGGCAGCACAAAAACCAGCCAGGACCCGCCGATCGGCTTGCGCCCGAAATGGCCCATGTCCGCATACAGCGCCTCGGCGCCCGTCACCGCGAGCACGACCGAGCCGAGCGCGAGGAACGCGCGAACGTGATCGCTGACGAAGAAGTGGATCGCGTGCCAGGGATTGAGCGCGAACAGCACGGAGGGGTCGCGGATGATGTGGGACAGCCCAAGCGCCGCGATGACCGTGAAATAGACGAGCATAACGGGCCCGAACAAACGCCCGACCGCCGCCGTCCCGCGCGACTGGATGAAGAACAGGAAAACGAGGATGCCGACCGCGAGCGGCACCACGAGCGGCTCGAACCGCGCCTCGACCACCGTCAGTCCCTCGACGGCCGACAGCACCGACATCGCGGGCGTGATCATGCTGTCGCCGTAGAACAGCGCCGTCGCGAACACGCCCAGCAGCACGATCGAGGTGCTCCAGCGCTTGCCCGGCGTGCTGCGATTGATCAGCGCCAGCAACGCGAGGCTGCCGCCTTCGCCCTTGTTGTCGGCGCGCATGATGACGGCGACGTATTTCAGCGTCACCATCAGCATCATCGACCAGAAGACGAGGCTCAGCACGCCGAAGATGTGAAAGCGGTCGGGCGTCAGCGGATGATGGCCCGCGAAGGTCTCGCGGAATGCATAGATCGGACTGGTGCCGATATCGCCGAAGACGATGCCGACCGCGCCGATCGCCAGCTTCAGGAATCCGTCATGCCCGTGGCCGTGCTGCTCGACCGACGTGCTTTCCGGTACGGCGCCCGTGATGGTCGCCGCATCTGAAATGCCGGTGCTCACGGCAGCAATGGATCGTTGAAAACTGGCATCATGTGCATAACGAACAAAAGCGTCCTTGGCCCCCACGAACGCGGCGCGCGCGCCTAGCACGCGCCCGGAGGCCCCGCAATATGGCCCTTCAGCCCGCGCCGAACAATGCGTCGGCCTCGCTCCGGGTCGGCACCGAGCGGAGCACGAAGCTCGAACTGATCGTGGTCACGCCCGGCAAGCGGCCCAGATGCTCGCGGTGCAGCCGCTCGTAATCGTCCAGGTCCTTGGCGACGATCTTCAGCCGGTAGTCGTGCGCGCCGGAGATCAGCGCGCATTCGACCACGCCGTCGATCTCGGAGACCGCGCGCTCGAACCGGGCAAGGTCTTCCTCGACCTGGGTCGACAGCGTGATGTCGACCAAGGCCGTCACGTGGAAGCCCAGCGTCTTGTGCCCCAGCCGCGCGCCATAGCCGGTGATCTGTCCCGACGCCTCCAGCGCCTGGATGCGGCGCGTGCAGGCCGATTGGGACAGGCCGACATTCTCGGCGACATGGCTCACCGCCGCGCGGGCGTCGGTCGCGAGAATTTTCAGGATTTTTCGGTCGATTTTATCCATTGCCGCGAATCTATGCACGGCTTTGCCTTTCGAGCAACACTCTTTGCACAGATTCGCATAGCCGATTCGGGGTATGAGGCGCCGATCTTATTGCAACGAGGAGGGCAACATGCGCGTCGGCGTTCCGAAGGAAATCAAGAACCACGAATATCGCGTCGGCCTCACTCCGCCCTCGGTCGCCGAGCTGGTCGCCGCGGGCCATGAAGTGGTGGTTGAGACCAAGGCCGGCGACGGCATCGACTTCTCCGACCAGGACTATGTCGAGGCCGGCGCCCGCATCGTCCCCACCGCCGCCGAGGTCTTCGCGCAGAGCGACATGATCGTGAAGGTCAAGGAGCCGCAGGCCCAGGAGATCGCCCTGCTCGAGCCGCGCCACCTGCTCTTCACCTATCTCCACCTCGCGCCCGATCCCGAGCAGGCTGCGGGCCTGATCAAGTCCGGCGCCACCTGCATCGCCTATGAGACGGTGACCGCCCGCGACGGCTCGCTGCCGCTCCTGAAGCCGATGTCGGAAGTCGCCGGCCGCATGTCGGTCCAGGTCGGCGCCCACTATCTCGAAAAGGAACAAGGCGGCCGCGGCGTGCTGCTCGGCGGCGTGCCGGGCGTGGCGCCGGCCAAGGTCGCGATCCTGGGCGGCGGCGTCTCGGGCGTGAACGCGGCGCAGATGGCGGTCGGCATGCGCGCCGACGTGACGATCTACGACATCAACAACGCTCGCCTCGCCGAACTCGACATGTTCTTCTCGAACCAGATCAAGACGGCGTTCGCTTCGAAAGCGGCGGTGGCGGCGGCGGTCCGCAACGCCCATTTGGTGATCGGCGCGGTGCTGGTGCCCGGTGCGGCGGCACCGAAGCTCGTCACCCGCGAGATGGTCAAGACGATGAAGCGCGGATCGGTGATGGTCGACATCGCGATCGATCAGGGCGGCTGCTTCGAAACCAGCCACGCGACAACCCATCAAGACCCGGTCTTCGAGGTCGACGGCGTGATCCACTACTGCGTGGCCAACATGCCGGGCGCGGTCGCCCGCACCTCGGCCTTCGCGCTCAACAACGCCACGCTGCCCTTCGCGCTGAAGCTCGCGAACCTGGGGGCGGAAGCCGCGATGCGCGCCGACCAGCACCTCGCCAACGGCCTCAACGTGATGCGCGGCGAGATCCGCCACAAGGCCGTCGCGGAAGCGCTTGGACTCGAATACGTCGCGTTCTGATCAGGCCTAGTCCTCGCCCTGCGGCTTCGGCAGCAGCAGGGCGAGGAGAATGGCCCGGCACTCGCCGTCGATCGTCCCGTCGATCAGTTCGGGGCGGAATCGCCGCTGGAACGCCACGGTCGCGGCCAGCGGATCGGTGACTTCATAGCCGAAGCGCTCGAGCGCGAGCAGGAAACCGGCGTCGCTCCAGCCGGGGTCCATTAGATTTTTGGTCGGCCGCGGCAATGCGAGACGCAGCTTCGCCAGCCGATACCAGGGGAATAGCTCGCCCGGGTCTTGCTTGCGCGCCGGTGCCACGTCGGAGTGGCCGACGACATTGCCACGCGTGATGCCGTACTGCTCCTTGATGCCGTGGACGAGCGGGATCAGCGCATCGATCTGCTCTTCGGGGAATGGCCGGTATCCGAACTCGTGGCCCGGATTGACGATCTCGATGCCGATGCTGGCCGAATTGACGTCGGTGATGCCGCGCCAATGGGAGCGACCGGCGTGCCAGGCTCGCTTTTCCTCCGGCACCAGGCGGAGCACCTGCCCGTCCTCGGTCACGACATAGTGGGAGGAAACCTTCGCTTCCGGGTCACGCAGCCGCTCGATCGCCGAAGCGGCGTCCTGCATGCCCGTATAATGCAGCACGATCATGGAGATGGGGCTGCTACGCTCGTCGAAGTTCGGCGACGGCGCGTCGATGATCTCTCTCAAGCGCGGCTCTCCCCTGCCCTGGCGGAGCGGATCGTGATGATCGCGACCCCGGTGAGCGCGATCACACCGCCCAAAATCATGATCCACGTCAAGGGCGTGGCGAAGAACCAGGACGCGAACGCGACCGACAGCACCGGCGACGCGAGCGTCAGCGGCGTAACCGATGCGACTGGATGGCGCTGCAAAAGCCAGGACATCGATCCGTGTCCGATCAGCGTGGAGCCGATCGCGGAAAACGCCACCCAGCCAAAACTCTTCAAGGGGATGTGCGGCAGGGCGGCAAAGCCCTGCGGCTCGAAGACCAGCGCCGCGGGCGCCAGCACCAGGGTTCCGACCAAGCCGATCCAGCCATAGATGGTCAACACCGGCACGCCCTTCAGGCTCCGCTGAATCAGCGACGAGAAAGCCCATATCGCGCTCGACAGCGCCGTCAGGGCGATGCCTGCCAGCTCGTGCTGAACGGCGGGATCGAACACCAAAATGCCGACGCCGAGCAGCGAGAGCGCAACGCCGACGATCCGATAGACCCGAATGCGCTCCTTCAGCACCAGCACCGCCAGCAGCATCGAGAACGGCACCCCGAGCTGTCCGGCGATCGCCAACGCGCTGACATTGGTCGCGACGACCAACGAAAGGTTGATGACCAGGAAGAACAGCCCGCCGGTCAGCAGCCCCAGGCCCAACAGCGCGCGCATCTTGCCGGGCACGATCCTCAGCCAGCCGATGCAGACCGCCAGCACGATCGCCTGACGCAGAAACGCGGCGGTGAACGGCTGGACTTCCGTGACGGCCATTTTGACGGCAATGATGTTGAGCCCCCACATCAGGTTCATCACCGCCGCGACGATCAGGTCGCGCGGTCCGAGCCGGGGCTGAAGCTGGGTCACGCAAGCGGCTCTAGCGGCGCCGGCGCGCGCTTCAAGCCGCCTTCAGTTTTGCGCGAGCGGCCTTGCGGTAAAGCCCCCGCAACTCAGGCGCCGAAACGAAAGCGTCGGTTTGTCCGATCACCGTCTCGCCGGCACCGAGCATCAGATAACCGTCGGGCGCAAGGCTGGACGCCAGCCGATCAAAGGCTTCGCGGCGGCGCTCCGCGTTGAAATAGAGCAGCACGTTGCGGCACAGAATCAGATCGAACGTTCCCGTCTGGGCCATCAGCAGGTTGTGGCGGCGGAAGCGAAGATAGCGCGCGAGCTCCCGCTTCACGCGCCAATCGTTGCCAACCTGGTCGAACCAGCGCAGCATCGATGAGACCGGCAAGCCACGCTGAATCTCGAACTGGCTGTAAAATCCGCCGCGCGCCTTCTGGATCGCGGCTTCGGATACGTCGGTCGCTGTGATGTCGATCGTCCAGCCATCCCATTTGGCGCGGCTTTCGGCGAACATGATCGCGAGCGAATAGGCTTCCTGCCCGGTGGAGCAGCCGGCACACCAAATGCGTAGCCGGCGTTGCGCCGCGCGCGCCTGACGCAAGGTCTCCAGAGCCCCGTTGCGGATCAGCTCGAAAGCCTGCGCATCGCGAAAGAAGAAAGTCTCGTTATTGAGCAGCGCCTCGACGACCTCGGAGCCAAGGCTGGAATCGCGCGCCGACTGCAGCTCGGCGACAAGTGCATCCAGATTGGCGATGCCGCGTTCGCGGATCAGCGATTTGAGAACGGTATCGATTCGCCACAACCGATTGGGCCCGATCTGTTGACCAGTTCGCGCCTCCAGCAGATCGGCGAGATAGCCGAGCGCGTCTCTGCCGATGCTCATGCGCCTGCCCGATCGCGCTTGATGAGCAGGTCGGCGATGTGGGCCGGCGGCAGCATGGCGCTCGCAAGCCCGGCCTGCGCGACCACGCCCGGCATCCCCCAGACGACCGAGCTTTCGCGATCCTGCACGAAGACGTCGCTGCCGCCTTCCGCCAACCTTTCCGCGCCGCGCAGACCGTCGCGGCCCATCCCGCTCAGCACGATGCCGACGGCGGCTTCACCGAAAGTTTCGGCGACACTCGCGAGCATGGGATCGACCGACGGGAGACAACCGCTTTCCACGCGCTCGGCCGTAATGCGGACGCGTGGCATGCCGCCGCTCATCTCGACCGACAAATGGCCTTCGCCGGGCGCAACCAATACATGGCCGCGCACGAGCGGCGTGCCTGCCCGGGCGACCTCGGTTGGCCGACCGGACATTTCCTGCACCTGCATCGCGAAAATGCTCATGAAGGACGGCGGCAAATGCTGCGTGATCAGGATCGGCGCGGCAAAGCGTGACGGTAGCGCACGCAGCAGCTCGGAAAGCGCGTGCAAGCCGCCTGTCGAGGCTCCGATCGCCACGCAGGCAACGCGGCCGCGGCAAAGCGCACGCAGCCGGACATGAGGCATCGGTTCCGGCGTCTGCCTGCCAGCCGCTCCCGCTTCCGGCGCGTGGCCGATCCGGACCAATTTCTCCGCAAGGATTTCGGCAAACCGGCCGCCGAACGCGCCCGCGCCGGGCTTGGCGAGCGTGTCGGCCGCACCCAGCGTCATCGCCTGGATCGACGCGGCCGCGCCCTGCTCGGCGGAAGACGAAACGATCAACACCCGCGCGCCGCGGCTTGCCGCGATCAGCGCCGGCATGGCGCTGAGCCCATCCTGCCCGGGCAGCTCGATGTCGAGAAGAATGATATCGACGCGATTGCGCGCAAGGAACGCGAGCGCCGCTTCGGCACTGGGTACCGTGGCGGCTAGCTGGAACTCGGGGCGGTCCCCCACCATTCGGGTGAACACGGCCCGCGCGACCGCCGAATCGTCGACGATCAGCAGGCGGATAGGCTTTGCCGCAGCGGCAGCCTGCCGGGCGCTCATCAAGGCGCTGTGCGGCATCGCCGGCGGCTTCGGCTCAGGCGAGGCCGACGATCTGAAGCTTGCTCGCGATGGTGTCGCGATCGAAGGGCTTCATCACATATTCGTCGGCGCCGGCCTCGATCGCCGCCTTGATGTGGCCGATGCCGTTTTCGGTGGTGCAGAACACGATCTTCGGGCGCTTCGGCAGATTGGACGCCGACAATGCCTTCAGGAACTCCATGCCCGTCATCACCGGCATGTTCCAGTCGAGCAAAACCACATCGGGCGGCGACGCCTCGCAGTGAGTGAGCGCATCCCGGCCGTCGCCGGCTTCCGCCACCTCGAAGTCGAGCGTCTCCAGGATATGACGCGCCACTTTCCGGATGACCTTCGAATCATCGACCACGAGGCAGGTTTTCATTGTTATTACTCGACCTTTGTTCTGTCTTGCGCTGTCCTAGGCCGGAGAGAGTAAGCGTCGGGTTAAAGATAGCGCTACGCTGCCAACGCTTCGTCGGAACCTGCGACGATCCGTTCCGGATCGATCAACAGCAGCGACTCCCCGTCATATTCCAGCATGCCGAGCGCAACCCTCGCCCATCCCGGCTCCAGCCGCGCCCGGATCGGCTGCGGCGCCTCGTCGATCACCCGCGCATCCTCGATCGATCCGACCAGCAGACCGTAGTGATGGCCGTCGATATCGACCACGACTGCGCGGCGAGTCAGGCTCGGGGTCTGGGTCAGGCCAAGCGAACATTCGCAGCAGATGACCGTCAGCACCTTGCTGCGCAGCGCGGCGAGGCCCGCGACATGCGGCGGCGAGAGCGGAACGGGCGCAATCGGCCCAAGATCGACGACCGAATCCACAAGCGAAGCGCTGATGGCGACGGGCTGCCCCGCAATGGCTGCGATCAGATACAGATTCTCCATCACGCCCTCCGCCTCGCAACCTGGTTTTCGATCGCCGCCAGCAGGCCCATCCGGTCGTAGCGGTAGATGCTGCCGTCGTTCGCGCCGGCCATATCGGGACGGAGCCGAATCACTGGCGCTGGGCCACTTTCCTCGCTGGTCGAGCTGGCGATGACGACATCCGGCTGTTCGGACGCTTCTCCGCTGAAGCCGACGCGGTAGCCAGCCGCTTCGAGCAGCGGCCGCAGGATTTCGCGCGACCAGCGATCTTCAGGATCGGCGAGCAGGCAAAGCGGCCGCTCTTCCTTCGTCGGGGCAGCGCCCGCCTGCGCAAACAGCCAGAACACGTCGATCAGCTCGACCTGTTCGCCATCGACGAGCGCGACGCCCGCGATCGGCCCTTCCGACGCCGCCGACTGGAAGCCGGGCGGAAGCTGCACGATGTCGATGACGTCGTCGATGAGATAGGCCAGCTCCGAAACACCGTCGCTCAGCCGCAGCAGCTTGACGGTGGCGAGACCAGATGTTGCCTCCGCGTCAGCGCCGGCGAGCGGCAGCAATCGCCCCTCGATTGCCACACGCACTTGCCCGGCCGTGACGGCGATGCGGTCAGCCGGCACATCTTCGAGCCGCTCGACCACGCCGAGCCTGACACCCAGCCGCCGCCCGGCCAGGTCGCGGAACAGCAACGTCGAGACGAAGTGGCGCTCCACCTCTTCCGCCGAATCTTGCGCGAGCAGCTTGAGAGGATCGCTCTCTTCGGGCTTGATCCCGGCCCGCGCCGCGACTCCGGCCGCGTCGAGCATCAGCATCGGCACGCCGCTGTCCGGCAGCGACATGCCGCCATAGACGCCGGCGCCCATCACCGCAGGCGAGGCCGGCTTGATGACTAGCTCTTCGTGATCGTGCACGGCGCCGACGCACAAGGCGTAGGAAAGACCGGTGCCGGCGCCGACCACGATGATCGTGCGCCCGGCGGTTTCCTCTACGGGGCCGAGCCCGAGCACTTGCTCCAGATGAACGAGCGGCAAGGTGCGGCCGCGGATCGTCGCGACGCTGGCGTCGCCGAGCATATCGACGCGGATCGACGCGCTCGACACATGCACGATTTCCTCGATTGCGGCGCGCGGAATGGCAAAGCTCTGCTCGCCCGCCGACACCGTCAGCGAAGCGATGATCGTCAGGGTGAGCGGCACGCGGATGATCGTGCGCAGCCCGATGCCCGGCCGGTTGTCGAGCTCGATCGAGCCGCCGATCCGCTCGATGTTGGACTTCACCACGTCCATGCCCACGCCGCGGCCGGAAATGGAGGTCACTTCCTGGGCGGTCGACACGCCCGGCGAAAAGATCAGCGCCGCGCGCGCGGCAGGCGGCAGCGCGTTCGCGAGTTCCTGAGTGATGACGCCGCTTGCAATCGCCTTGGCGACGACGCGCGCCTCGTCGATCCCCTGCCCGTCGTCGGCAATTTCGATGACGATCTGGTTCCCCGACTGGCGCGCGCTGATCGACAGCCGCCCGGACTCAGGCTTGCCGCGCTTGCGGCGGACGTCGGCCGGCTCGATGCCGTGATCGATCGAGTTGCGGACCATGTGGGTCAGCGGATCGCGCATCAGTTCGATCATCTCGCGATCGAGCTCGACGTCGCTGCCGTCGATATCCAGCTCAACTGCCTTGCCCAGTTCAGCCGAGGTGTCGCGGACCATGCGGGGCAACGCGGAAAACAACTTCTCGATCCGCTGCATCCGGGTGCGCGTGATCGAATCGCGCATATCGGCAAGGCAGGTAGAGAGCCGCTCGAACGCGCCGCCGACTTCCTGCTCGGCGCCCACCTCGCGCAGCCGGCGCGCGAGTTCGTTGCGGGCCAGCACCATGTCCGACACGCCGCTCATCATGCGGTCGAGCAATTCCAGCGGCACGCGGATGCTGCGGGCCGGGGCCTTATTCGAGGATTGGGTGACTTGCGTCGGCGCGCCCGTGACCGGGCAGACAGGCGCTTCGGCGGAAAGCGCGGCGATCAGTAGGCCATCGTCGCCATCCGGCAGGGCCGTGCCGCTCTCGAGCGCTTCGTTCAGTTCGCCGATACGATCGATAATCGCGAGCACGGCGCTGACCAGCGAGGCGTCCGCTGTGCGAGTGCCGGCGCGCAGCTCGGCCAGCACATCCTCGGCGGCATGGCTCAGCCGCTCGAGACGCGGCAGATCGAGGAAGCCGCAGCTTCCTTTGACCGTATGAACGAAGCGGAAAATCGCATCGAGCCGGGAGCGATCGCCCGGATCGGCCTCCCACGCGATAATCTCGCCCGACAATGCGTCGAGCGTCTCGCGCGTCTCCGCCAGAAATTCCGCCAGTAAATCGTCCATCAGGGCCCACTCACCAAGAGTGAGCCCGCTATGGAGCCGGGCGGGTTAAGAGCCGGTTTACCTGCTCTCTGCCCTCACCCGCCGGGGAAAAGCGTCAGAGCTCGCCTTCCAGCCAGCCCTTGATGTGGCTCTTGGGCGCGGCGCCGACCTTCGTGGCCGCAGGCACGCCGCCCTTGAACAGGATCATGGTCGGAATGCCGCGCACGCCGTAGCGGACCGGCGCGTCGGGATGATCGTCGATGTTCAGCTTCGCGATTGTCACGCGGTCGCCCAACTCGTCGGAGATTTCCTCGAGCGCCGGGCCGATCTGCTTGCACGGCCCGCACCATTCCGCCCAGAAATCGACTAGCACCGGACCGTCGGCCTGGAGGACATCGGTCTGGAAGCTCGCGTCGGTGATCTTCTTGGTGGCCATGCGTTCAAACTCCTTGTCTTGGCCCATTACTTAGGGTCGCGCAGCGGAACGCTCAACGGCCCGGATCCGCAAACTTTGTTACGCCTCCACAAAGCCGGGCTTGAACCGCCGCAGCGTATCGGCATCGAGCGCGAGCAGCGTCGGACCCGCGGTATAAAGCAAAGCGGCCTCGACCGGCCGGTCCGGAAAAACCTGCGCCAGCGCCGCCGCATAGGCCGCCATTTGCTTCAGATGCGATTCGGGCGCATCCGCTAAGGTGGCAGGGGCACGGCGATTAGTCTTGAAGTCCACGACCAGGACACGTTCGTTCGACACATGCAGCCGATCGACCTTTCCTGCAATCACCTGCCCCTCAACAACCGCGGCGAGCGGCGCCTCGGCAAGCGCATCAGTCGCGAACACGTCGGCGAAGCGCGGATCCGCAATGATCGCGCAAACAGTTTCGGTCAGCGTGGCTCGGACGTGCGCATCCGCAACCCCGGCCGCTGTCGCGAGCCAGCGGTCAGCCGACTCCATCCGTCGCTGCGCCGGAATAGCCGGCAGGCGCTCGAACAGCGCATGCAGCAGGCGTCCGCGCTCGGCCGCCGCGCGCAGCGCCGGGCCGGGCGGCGGATCGGCCGCCTCGTCGATCCCGATCGATGACGGCGCGAGCGGTCGCGGCGGACGCGCTTCAACGGGCGCTGGCCGGCGCGCCCAATCCGGCAATGATCCAGGCGTCGAGGCAGGCTTGGCGTCGGCGCCCCTGACAGGTGCGGGAGGCTGAGGCGCGCTCCCCGCCCATTCGACGCGTCCATCCTCATCCGGCTCTACGCCCAGAGCGTTCAACCCGCGTCCAACCGCCCCATACCAGCTATGCTCTGGCGGCACGCCTTTCGCACGCGGCCCGAGGGCGCCCCCGACATAAAGCCGCTCCTCGGCCCGCGTCATCGCGACGTAGAGCAGCCGCCAATGCTCCTCGCGGTCCTTGCGCTCCGCCTCGGCAAGATCGTCGGCAAGCGATCCCGCCAGTTCGTCCTTGCGCGGGCGGAACATCGGCAATGGTTCGTCGAGCCACTCGACGCGCCAGTCGAGCCGGTTGCGGCGGTTCGCGTCGGGATCGGTCGTCGCATCGGCTAGGATCACGACGGGTGCCTGCAGTCCCTTGGCGCCGTGCGCGGTCATCACCCGCACCGCGTCGAGCGGCTGCGACGGATCGCGCACCACGTCCACTTCGCCCCGATCGAACCAGTCGAGGAAGCGCTGCAGCGAGGGCGTCGCCTGCCGCTCGAACGCCAGTGCGGCGGACAGCAATTCCTCGACCGGATCGCGCGCTTCCTCGCCCAACCGCCCCAGCAATTTACGCCGCCCGTCGAGCGGGCCGGACAACAGCCCTTCGAAGAAACGATACGGCGTCGTGAAATCGGCAGCGTTGAGGATGTCGGTCAGCATCGGCACCGTAGCGTGACCACGCTGCCGCAGATGCCGCCACAGTCGGCCCTCCCGCGGGATGGCGTTCGCGAGCAGTTCCTCCTGCGTCCAGCCGATCAGCGGCGAGACCAGCAGGCTGGCGAGGTTGAGGTCGTCTTCCGGCTGCAGCGCGAACCGCGCCGCGGCCAAAAGGTCCCGCACGGCGAGCGGCGCGTTCAGCCGCAGCCGGTCGAGCCCGGCAACCGGCACGCCTTCGGCGTACAACCGCGCGACGATCAGCGAAGCGAGATCACCGCGCTTTCTGACCAGCACCATGATGTCCTGCGGCCGGATCGGCCCGTTCCGCAGCATCAGCGGCGCATCGAGCCAACCCTTGATCTGCTTGGCGAGCTTCGTGGCAAAATCGCGTTGCGCGTCGCCGACCCAGCTTTCCTCGCCCTCGTCATCTTCCGCCTGCTCGGCCGAAATCGGCTTCCAAAGCGTAACGAGCCCCGGTCCCGGAACGGCGCTGCGGTGCGGCTCGATCCGGACGCCTGCCCCAAGTGCGCCCTCGGGCAGCTCGGCAATCGTCGCATCCACCGCCTCGAGCACCGGGGGCGTCGAGCGGAAAGAGCGGTCGAGCGACAGGTCTCTCAGGCGCCAATCGGGAACCCGCTCGATCCGCTCGCGGAACCATTCGCGCGCGCCGTTGAACAGATTGGGGTCGGTGCCCTGGAAGCCGAATATCGCCTGCTTGAAATCGCCGACCGAGAAGATCGTTCGAAGTTTCAGTTCCTTGCGGCCGAAACCTGCATAGAATTCTTCGGCCAGCTTGCCGACGATCGCCCATTGATTGACGTTTGTATCCTGCGCCTCGTCGACCAGAATGTGGTCGGTCGCCTGATCGAGCTTGAAGCGAATCCATTCGCCCATGCCCGGCTCGCCGAGCAGGCGCACGGTGGCGCGGATCAGATCGTCGAAATCGACCACGCCGGCCGCGCGCTTCGCCTCGGCATAGGCGCGGGCATATTCGCGGCCCACTTCCAGTGCTGCCGCGAACAGGTCGGCGAGTCGCGCGCGGACGCGGAGCTCAATCAGGTCCTTGCAGCGGCCGTGCAGGCGCGACGCCAGCTCGGCATAGCCGTCGACTTGCGGCGCCTGCCCCGGCTTGGTCGAGCGCGGATCGCCCTTGGCCGTCGCCCAGACGCTGTGCAGTTCCTCCAGCGCATTGGCGCGTTCGCCTGGAGACAGCGCCCGCCATCGCCCAATCGTCTCGGCCCGCCCGATCCCGCCCTTCGTGCCCCAGTCGCGATTGGCCGCGGCGACCTGCTCCAGGCTCGCGAGATCGAACAGTGCGTCGCCGCACTGGTCTGCGATGTGCGCCTCGATGTCTTCCACCGGAATCTCGAGCGCACGACGAACGAAGGGTGCAATGCCGGACGGCAACTGCGCCATCGCATCCGGCGCGCGCGCGCAATCCCGCAGGAACGCCTCCGCGCCGTCCTCCCCCAGCCGGCGGCTGAGCGCCTGAAGATCGGCGATCAGCCCGTGCCGCCCTTCGCGCTCCGCCTGCGTTACCAGATCGGCGAGCACGCGCCGGGCGAGCGCTGCTTCCTCGCGGCCCTCCAGCGGGCGCATGCCGGGCGTCAGCCCTGCCTCCAGCGGAAAGGACGCCAGCAGCGCCTGCGCGAAGCTGTGGATGGTCTGAATCCGCAAGCCGCCGCCGCGCGCGTCGAGCACCCGCGCGAACAGGCCGCGGGCGCGCTCCTGCATATCCGGGCTGAAATCCTCACCGAGCGCCTTCAGCTCGCCGGCAAGCTCCGGTCCAGCGAGGCGCACCCAATGCGCGAGCCGCTCGCTCAGACGGTTCGCCATTTCCGCCGCGCCGGCCTTGGTGAAGGTCAGGCACAGGATCGCGGACGGATCGGCGCCGGGCCGCAGTAGCAGCCGCAGCACCCGCGCGACGAGCACTTGCGTCTTGCCGGTCCCGGCCGAGGCCGACAGCCACACCTGCGCGCGCGGATCGGAGGCCTCGCGCTGCTCAGGCTGGAGCGGGGGAAGCGGCTTCACGCCCCCTGCTCCCGCCCGTACCATTCCTCCAGCCGCATCAGCTGGTCGTAATCGCCATAAGGCGCGTGCTCCGGATGCAGCTTGGCGGTGAGCGGTTCGGAGCCGGTCAGCCAGGTCTCGACCGCGCCCTGCAGATTACTCGCTGCCCGAGCCACAAATTGATCTGTGAAGATGCGGCCGCCCTTCCCCGCCGGATCGACAGGCGAGACGATCTTGCCGAAACCGTCGTCCTTGTTACGGGCTAGAGACCAATATTCGAAAGCTGCTGCTGCGCCCGAGACGCCTTCGAACGCGCCGCGTTCGGTCATTAGCCCGATCAGCCCAAGCTGCTGAGCGTACCCAAGCTCGACTTGCTTGTGGGAAGGCGCACTGCCCGTCTTATAGTCAACGATCGTCAGGCCGCCGCCAGGCAGCCGATCAATGCGGTCGGCAATGCCTTTCAGCGTCACACCGAAAATTTCAAGCTCGCCCTTCTTCTCCACCGCGACGACCTTGTGGCCCTCGGCCTTGCGCGCGGCCATCTCTGCCGCAATCCAGTCGATCGCTTCCATCAAGCGCGGCTGCCAAAGCGCCCGCATAAGCGGGTGCGCAGCGGGATCGGCAAGCATTGCTTCAGCGCGCGGTCGGAGCTTTGCCGGGTCGCAATCGTCCTGCTCAGCCCATTGCTGGAGCACCAGATGGACGGCCGTGCCGCGCCACGCAGCAGTCGCGTCGGCGTCCACCATGTCTATCGGGTAAAGGCCCAGCATCGCCTTTGCGTAGAAGGCAAAGGGGTCCGCCTTCAGCCGGTCGAGATCGGTGACGGAGAGCCGTTTCGGACGCGATTCGACCGGAGGCGCAGGAGCGGGGCGAGAAGCGGGCGTAGGTCGGTCCACACCGTCGAGCGCCTGCGCCCAATGCTTCAGCCGATCCGCGCGCGGCAGACCGCCGGTCAGGGCCTCCAGCCGCAGCCAGAAGCGCGATGCTACCGCCGGCCCCCGCGCGTCGCGGCGGGCGCGGGTGATCAGCACTTGCGGCGCCCCGAGTGCGCCCGCGAAGCTGTGTGCGGCGAGGCCGATCCGCGTCTCCAGCCCCGGCAAGCCGAGCTCGGCGCGGATGCGCGGGGCAAGCCAGGGATCGGGCGACGGCAGCGCCGGCCAGGTGCCTTCGTTCAGGCCGCCGAGAATAGTCAGATCGGCCTGCTGCAGCCGCGCCTCGATCAAGCCCCAGATAAAGATGCGCGGGTGCCCGCCCTGCGGCGGCCGCGCCGCGACACTGTTCATCAGCTCGGTCAGCACCGCGCCGAGCGCATCCGGATCGATCCGCGCAGGACCGTCGCCGCCATGCTCTTCCAGCCCGGCCAACAGTTCGGCGGCGGCGCGCCCGGCGGGCTTGGCCCAAACTTCGTCACCGCCGAGCCGTTCCGCCGCTTCGCGCACCGCCGCGAGCAGTTCCGCAAACGTCCGTACGATGGAGAAGCTTTCTTCTAGCGGCCCCAGCAGCGTTCGCACCCGTTCGGCGCAGACCGTCTCCGGCAAATGCGCGAGGCCCGGCGCGGGGCGCGGGCCACGCAGCTCGCGGTCGAGGCGCCGCACCTGATCCAGCCATTCCGCGCGCCCCTCGCCCGCCTGCACCAGCGGGTGCTTCAACAGCGCGAGCAGCGGCACCGGCGCGAAGCGTTCGGCGGCGGCCTCGACGATCGCCAGAAGCAAGGTACCGGGCGGCGTCACCGACAGCGCCACGCCGGCCGAATCGTCGGCGTCGATGCCCCAGCGCCTCAGGTGCGTCGAGACGCGTTGCGCCAGCCCGCGGTCGGGCGTGACCAGCGCCGCGGTGCGCCCCGGCGTCTCCAGCGCCTCGCGCAGCGCCAGCGCGATCGCCTGCGCTTCCTCGGCCGGCGTCGCGACTTCGAGCAATTCGACGCCGGACCGGTCCCGGTCCTTGCGCGGCAGGTTAGTCCACTCCGTCGTGAAGCGCGCCGGCGCGAGCGCGTTGGAGATCAGCCGGCTGCGCCCCGCGCGCGCGGCATGGCCGCCGCCCCAGCGCCAACGCTCCACCTCGCCGCGGCCGATGCCCATCCGCTCCAGCAGCAGCTTCAGATGATATTGCGGATGCGTCTCGACCGGCCGCTCAGCGAAGCCGGTCTCCGCATCGGGCTTGTGCGGGCCGAGCGCCTGCCACTGCTCCTCGGGCATGGCGATATCGAGCGCATCGAACACGACCCGGCCGTTGGTCATGAAAGCAATCGTGCGCAGCAGGCCGGCCACGGCCGGCGCTGCGGTCGAAATACCTGCCGCCACGACGAAGCCCGGCGGCGGCGTCTCGCGCCAGCGCCGGGAGAGGCGCGCCAGCAGCCGGTTGCGCCGGTCGCTGAGGTCGATCCGTCCCAGCCGCTCCAGATCCTTCGGCCAGCGGTCCAACACCAATTCGAACAGCTTCAGCGAGCGCGCCCAATGCTCAGTCAACTCGCCGACATCGATATCGCGCAGTCGCCGTGGAGCGACGCTCTCGACGTGAAGCTGATCGAGCGTGCGCGCCAGCTCTGACGCCAGCCGCATCGCTTCGCCGCCAGTCGCGCCGCCGCCCTGCTCGATCAGCCGGGCGAGGATGAGCTGGCGCTGCAGCGGATCGACGGCCGGCGCGATCGGCTCGCCGTCGTCGATCGGGTCGAGGAACGCGCCCAGCCGCTCGTCCAGCTCGGGATCGCCGATCGTCACCAGCCGCGGCAGCAGCAGCCCACCATCTGCACGACGGACGAACGCATCTTGCACCGCGCGTACGGCACGATTGTTCGGCAGCAGGATCAGCCCGCGCGCGAGCGTCATCCGGTCGCGCCCCTCGCGCGCCATCAACCCGGCGGCGAGCGCGTCGGCAAAGCTGCGGTGCGGCGGGATGGTGTAAACGGACGGACGGCTCACCCGGCGACACTAGCGGGCGGCGCCCCCAAGTCGAGCACCTTTTGTTCCGCTTTGGCGCTACTCGCTCGCCAGCATCGCCTCGGTGCGCTTGACCGCCGGCGGCGTGCCGACATCGAACCACAGGCCGTTGTGGACCAGCCCGAAGGCGCGGCCCTGCTCGATCGCGCGATCCCACAGGATGTTGAGCGAGAAGGGCTCGGCCTTCGCGCCCTCGAACAACCGCTTGGACAGGATCTGCACGCCGGTGAACACGAACGGCGCCACCCGTCCCGGCTTGCGGCGGCTGAGCCGGCCCGCCCCGTCCATATGGAAGTCGCCCTTGCCGCGATGGCAATTGGCCCGGGCGAGCGGCACGAGCAGCAGCAGCGCATCCATTCGCTCATCATCCCAGCGGGCCGCGAGCGCGCGGATCGAGTCCGCCGGCCCGTCGACCCACAGATTGTCGCTGTTGACGACCAAGAATGGATCGGCGTCGATCAGCGGCAGCGCCTTGACCAGCCCACCGCCTGTCTCCAGCAGTTGCGCGCGCTCGTCCGAGACAACAACGTCAATACCTTGGATACGCCTCCTCAGATGCGCTTCGAGCGCGTCAGCAAGGTAATGGGCGTTGACGACTGCCTTCTTGACCCCCGCTGCCTTCAGCCTGTCGATCGCGTGATCGAGCAGCGCCTTGCCTGCGACTTCGACCAGCGGCTTGGGACGCGTGGCGGTCAGAGGCCGCATGCGTTTGCCGAGCCCTGCCGCAAGCACCATCGCCGTAGCGGGCGCCGGCGCGACCGGCTGCGGCCTAAGCGCGAGCGGTTTCTTATAACGGCTCACGCGATCGTGGCCGAACCGCGCTGGTCGGCGGGAATGTTCGCGTCGAACCAGGCTTTGACGGGCGCCAACGCCGGCTGCGCAAGATCGCGCTCCAGATAGCCCCAGACCCGCGGCAGGTATGACAAATACCGCGGCTTGCCGTCGCGCTTCCACAGCCGCGTAAAGATGCCGACGATCTTCGCGTTGCGCTGCGCGCCAAGCAGCCAATAGGCGTCTGTAAAGCCGGCGTCGGGCTTCGCCTCCTCGATATAGCGGGCGAGCATGTCGGCCTCGATCGCCTCCGGCACGTCACGCCGCGCGTCCTGCAGCAGCGAGACGAGGTCATAGGCCGGATGCCCCGCCAGTGCGTCCTGGAAATCGAGCAGCCCCAGGCTGTCGACGCCATCGCGGCCATCGATCAGCATAATGTTTTCGGCGTGATAGTCGCGCAGCACGGTTACCGAGTGGTCGTGCAGCAAGGGCCCAAGCGCCTCGGTCCAGGCCGCGCGATACCCTTCGGCATCCACGTCCAGCCCAACCGCGGGCGCAAACCATTCGGTGAGCAGGCACGCCTCGCGCAGATATTCCGACTCGCTGTACGGCGGGATGGCGGCGGCGCGATGCTTGTGGAGCTGGACGAGCAGATCGACCGCATCCGAATAGATGCGCAGCTCCGCTTCCGGCGCGGCATCGAGCACTTCGCGCATCCGCGCGTCGCCGAAATCCTCGAGCAGCACTAATCCCTGCTCCAGATCAACGGCCAGCGTGCGAGGCGCCGAAAAGCCGAGCCCGACCAAATGCTCGGCGACGGTCAGGAACGGCCGCGGGTCCTCGTGCGGCGCAGGCGCGTCCATCAGCACCGCGCGCCGATCCGGCGTCACCACGCGGAAATAGCGGCGGAAGGACGCATCGCCGGCAAGCGGCAGAATCTCGAAATTCGTCCAGCCGGCGCGCTTCAGGAAATCGGGGGCCGCGTCGGGCGGGGTCATGCTGGGGGCCATCGCCCCTCCCATGACGGCGGGACTTCGGCTGTCAAGCGCCGCCCGCCTTCCCCCGCCGCTTCGATGCGCAGCCGCAAGGCGTCCTGCCACATCTGCGCGCCGAGCCGCTCCGGCCACTCCACGAGCAGCAGATGATCGAAGCGCAAATCGTCGAGCCCCAGTTCCTCGGCTTCGCCAGCATCCTCGACCCGGTAGAGATCGATATGCGCGACCGGCATCCGCGTTTCCGGCAGCGCGTAAGTCTGCACGATCGCAAAGGTCGGGCTCGGCGCCTCGCCTTCGAGACCCAGCGCCGCCAGCACCCCGCGCGCGAGCGTCGTCTTGCCCGCGCCAAGGTCGCCCGACAGCGTAATCACATCCCCTGCGCCTGCCTGCGCAGCGAGCTTTGCCCCTAGCGCCAGCGTCGCCGCTTCGTCGGCAAGGATCATTTGCGCGGCAATTCGACAGTGACGGCGGTCCCCTGCCCCGGTTCGGACAACAGGCTGAGCGAGCCGCCATGCGCCTCGACGAACTGCCGCGCGAGCGGCAGGCCGAGACCCAGCGACGATCCCCGCCCCCCTTCGGCGGAGCTTCGGCTGAAGCGGTCGAACGCGCGCGCCTGCTCCTTAAGCGTCATGCCCGGCCCGTTGTCGGAAATGACCAGCCGCACATTGTCCGGGTCGCCGTCGCCCAGCAGCAGGATGCGCCCGCGCTTGGGCGTGAACCGCACCGCGTTGTTCAGCAGATTATCGAGCACCTGCCGCAGCCGCCGCGCATCGCCGTGGATGTTCCCCATCGACTTTTCGAGCGTGACTTCCAGCTCGATCGATTTTTCGGCGATCGCGTCGCCAACGCCCTTCGCGGCCTCGCGCGCAATACGCCGGATATCGACCGCGCGCTTCTCGAGCGGCAGCGCCCCCGCCTCGCTCTGCGTCAGGTCGAGCACATGGTCGATCAGCGTGCTCAGCCGCGCGACCGAATCGAGGATGGCGCGCACATATTCGTCGGCGGTCGGCGCGAGCTCGCCGGCATAGCCACCCGCCAGCATCTCCGCGAACCCGCCGATCGAGGTGAGCGGCGTGCGCAGCTCGTAGCTCATATTGGCAACGAACGCGGTCTTGACCCGGTCGGCATCCTCCAGCGCTTCGTTGCGCTCGCGCAGCGCAGCTTCGATCCGCCGGCTGTCGGAAATGTCGAGCATCGTGAACAGCGCGTTGCCGTCGGGCAACGGCACCGCGGCGAACTCGAAATGCCGGCCGCTCTTCAGCGCCACGCGGCCGTTCCGCTGCTTGCGCTCCTGAGTCGCCACCCGGACCAGCTCGCGAATGACCGCGGCGCGGGAGGGATTGGCAAGCTGCCGCCCCGCCGCCTCGGCAAGCTGGTCGACGCGGGGGTGGGCGCTGAGGAATGTCTCCTCGAGATCCCAGACCTCGCGGAATTTCTGATTCCAGAGCTGCAGCCGGCCGTCCGCCGCGAACACGCCCACCGCCTCGAACAAATTGTCGAAGGTCGCAGCCCGAACCCGCAGCAGCGTGTCGCGCGCGGTGGCAAGCGCAACCTGCTCGGTACGGTCCTCGAAGATCAGCAGCAGTCCGCCATCGGGCAGCGGCTGGGCCACGACGCGAAGGTGATCGCCGCCGGGCAGGATCCAGGCTTCTTCCTGCCCCTCATCGGCAGCGGTGAACCAGCTCCGCCGCTCGTCGCGCCATGCACGGAAGTCGCGCGCTTCGGGAAGACGGCCAGTCTCGCGCATGCGTTCCAGCACGCGGTCGAACTCGGGCCCTTCCGACAGCCATTCCGGCTTCATCGCGAACAGCCGCATGAAGGCCTGGTTGTAGAAGCTGAGCGACCGGTCGGCCTCGAATTGCGCGACGCCTGCCGACAGCCGGTCGAGCAGGTCACGCTGGGCCTCGGCGAAGCGCTTGAAGGCGGCGCGCGCCTGCTCCAGCTCCTCGACGTCAATCGCATAACCGGCGACGCCGGCGTCGCCGAGCGGCACGTCGACGAGCATCAGGCTCCGCCGTTCTCCGCCCACGGTCGCAGGCAGCACGCGCGAGCTGGGCTTGCCGGTGGCGCGCGCGGCGGCGGCCGCTGCGATCGGATTGCGGCCCGGCGCTGCTTCCACGAGCTCGACGCCGCGCCCGATCACGTCCGCGGCGTTTTCCGCTTCGACCGCCTGCACATAGGCGCTGTTGACCAGGGTCAGCCTGAGGTCCGGCCCGCGATGCCACATCGGAATCGGCGAGGCCTCGATAAGGCCGGACAGCGCATCGAACGCCTTGGCAAGCCTGTTCGCTTCCTCCGCGAGCCTTGCCATCTCGCTGCGCGTTTCGGTCGAGTCGAAGAAAAACAGGATCGCCGCGCCCGGCCTGGTCACGCCGGGCGGCGCGGGACCGCCCCGAACCGTCAGCGTCCGGTTCGATTGCTGCGGCCGTACGGTGCGTGAGATCGCCTTGCCCGTGCTTTGGGCAAGCCGGATATCCTCCTGCAGCGCATCGAATTCGCCCGGCGCCAAGCCCCTGCCCCCGGCGCTCAGTCCCCCGAGCCGCTCAGGCGCGCTGTCGAGCCCCAGCCAGTCGGCAAGGCGCGCAGAGGCCTCGATCGAATCATCGTGATGCACCAGCACGACGATCGCCGGAGCCCCCGCGATCAGCGCTTCCAGCCGCGCGCGTTGTTGCTCGGCCTCGCCGGCGCTACGCCTGAGCTTCAGCCCCGTCGCGAGCGCCCATGCCGCCGCACCCAGCCACAAGGCAAGGATGGCGCCCAGGACTGCGGCGGCGGTGGCGGAGAGATGAAGCACGCGGTCGTCTTAGCGGCAGTGCGCGCGTTCAGATATCCCCGTCGCTATGCGAGGCGCCGGCTTTGCCCGCGGTCGCATTGCCCGACCCTTCCCACCAATAGGCGGGGCGCTTGCGGTTGCCGGTGTCGACCTCGTTCATCGTCATCGGATCGTACATCCGCCCGCCGAGCATCACGCGGCTGATCTTCTCCGTATTGCGGATGTCCTTGGTCGGATCGGCATCGAGCACGACGAGGTCGGCGAGCTTGCCGACTTCGAGCGAGCCCACATCCTTCGCATAGCCCAGTGACGTCGCGGGCATGATCGTGCCGGCTCGCAGCGCCTCGATCGGCGACCAGCCGCCGCGCACGAACGACCACATTTCCCAATGCGCCCCGAGCCCAGCCTGCTGGCCGTGCGCGCCGATCGAGACCTGGATGCCCTTGTCGGCCAGCTTCTTCGCCTCGCGGGCGCTTGCCGCGTCGACATAATCCTCTTCCGGCGCGATCTCGCGGCGCGTGTTCTGCGAAGCGAGGATGCCGGGCGGAATGTGCCGCATCAGCACGGGCTGGCGGAACACATCGGTGTGCGAGCGCCAATAGGGATCGCCGGCCGGGCCGCCATAGGTCACGACGAGTGTCGGCGTGTAGTTGGTCTTGGTCTGCGTCCAGAATTGCACAAGGTCGTCGTAGAAAACGTTCAGCGGAACGTTGTGCTCGACCGTCGAATTGCCGTCCTGGATGTGGGTCAGGTCGAGATTGTAGAGCGACCCGCCCTCCGGCACGACCTCCATGCCTTCGGCCTGCGCTGCGCGGACGATCATCTGCCGCTGCTCGCGCCGCGGCTGGTTGTAGTTCTTGACCGAGTGGGCGCCCTGCGCCTTCAGCCGCCGCACATCTGCCAGCGCGTCTTCGTAAGAATTAATCTCGGCATACACGTCGGGCGCCTTGGCGCCGTAGATGATCTCGCCGGTCGAGAAGATGCGCGGCGCCAGCAGCTTGCCGGTCCTTTGCAGCTCGGACGCCACAAAAATCTCGGACGCGCGCGCCGACGGATCGTGGATCGTCGTCGTGCCCATCGCCAGGTTCACGATGTCCGACCAATTCTGCTGCGGGACCAGCCCGTCCTCGCCCTGCGGACCGTGCGCGTGCGCATCGACCAGTCCCGGAATGACCGTCTTTCCAGCGACGTCGATCGTTTTCGCGCCTGCCGGGATCGGCGTCGATGCGCGGGGACCGACCGCCACGATGCGGTCGCCGTGGATCAGGATAACGCCGTCGTCGACGATTCCGCCATCCTTGTTCGCCATCGTCACGATGCGGGCGCCGGTCAGCGCGACGGTGCCGGTCGGCTTGTCGGCCGCGACGTCCATCGACAGGTCGGTTCCGGTGCGCGGCGGCTGGAACTTGGGCGCGTTTTCGCCAGCCGGCGCCGAGGCGAACAGGTTGGCGGTGTCGGCGGTGAACACGGTCGGCCCCATACTCCAGTGAACCTGCCGCCCGCCGCTCGACCAATGAATGAAGTCGGCGCCCTCGGCGCTTACCCGCGTCACCGGCATAGGCCCGCCCTTGGGGTCGGTCGAGACGTCCTGCGTGCCGGGCATCAGCGGCATCACGAACGCTTCGTAGTTCTGGCGGAACGCGAAGAACTGGCCGTCTGGCGAGACTTCATAGTCGTTGACCAGTTCGCCGGTCGCGTGGATGCGTTTGCTCTCGCCGCTCAGATCGGTGGAGATAAGCTGGCGCTTGCCTTTGTCCGACACGATCATGAACACGCGGTCGCTGCTCGCGCCGAACTGCGGCACCGCGCCGTCCTTCGATACCCGAACCGGCGCGCCGCCAGATGACGCGACCTTGTACACGCCAGGGTCGCTCGTCCATTTCTCGGAGGTCAGAAAACCGCCATCGGTGCGCTCGAACACGATCGTCTTGCCGTCCGGCGAGAATTGCGGCCGCGCATAATGGCCCGGCTGCGTCGTGACTGGCTTTGCGCTGCCGCCGCTTGCGGAGACGGTCTCGATCCGGCCGAGGCCCTGATCGGTCCAGTCGACGAACGCGATCGTCCGCCCGTCACGCGACCAGGTCGGATACATTTCGAAGCTGTCGTCCTTGGACGAAGTCAGCCGCCGCGCGGCGCCGCCGGCCATCGGCTTGACCCAAAGCTTGCCGAGCGTCTCGAACACGACCTGCCGGCCGTCCGGCGACACCCGCGCCCAGCGCGGCATCTTGGTCGCGAACCGGTCCGGTGCGACCTCGATCTGTGGGTGCGTGGCGTCGATCACCACGCGCGTGTCCTGTACGTGGAAGGGGATTTCCGCCCCGCCCGATCCGTCGGCGTTCACGCGCCGGATCTTGCCGCCTGCCCAGAACACCACCGATTTGCCGTCGGGCGTCCACGCCATGTTCGGATAGACGCCGGTGACCGCCCAGGTTTCCTGCACGTCCTGATCCAGATTGTCGTAGATCTTGCGCTCTTCGCCCGAGGCGAGATCGCGGACGTACAGCTTCGACTTGGTCCGCTCGCGCCGCACGAAGGCGATCTTCTTGCCGTCGGGCGATGGCGTCGGCCGCACCGACCCGCCCGCGCCGGACGCGGCGGTGGTCACTTCGCCGGTTTCCAGATTGTAGCGCTCGATGTGGAACAGGTCGGTGTTCGAATTCTGCGCGTACTCAAACACCGGGCCCGGCGTGACGTTACGCGTGTAATAGACGCTC
Organism: Sphingomonas tabacisoli; assembly: GCF_042678385.1. Taxonomy (NCBI): domain Bacteria; kingdom Pseudomonadati; phylum Pseudomonadota; class Alphaproteobacteria; order Sphingomonadales; family Sphingomonadaceae; genus Sphingomonas; species Sphingomonas tabacisoli. The sequence continues at coordinate 1,107,529 of NZ_JBHUDY010000001.1, read as the reverse complement.
TTGCCGTCCGGCGCGAAGATGGGCTCGCCGAGTTCCTTCTGGAGCTGCTCGCTGGCGCGCTTCACCAGCGGCACGCCGCCGCCGCCCGACACGTGATAGACCCAAACCTCGCCTGTACCGAGCGAGCGGCCCGTCGTGAAATGCTTCTTGGCGACGATGAAGCGGCCGTCCGGGCTCCAGCTCGGCTGGTTCAGGAGGCGGAAGTCTTCCTTCGTGACCTGCCTTTTGTCGGAGCCGTCGACATTCATCACCCAGATATTGTCGCCGCCGCCGCGGTCCGAGACGAAGGCGATGCGCTTGCCGTCGGGCGAGAAGCGCGGCTGCTGCTCATAGGCGAGGCCGTCGGCAATCCGCGTCGGCGTCCCGCCCGCGATCGGCATCGTGTAGATGTCGCCCAGCAGATCGAACGCGACCCATCGCCCGTCGGGCGACACGTCGACATTCATCCAGCTCCCTTCGCTGACATTGATCGGAATCTGGCGCGTGACCATGCCCGGCGGCGCATTGACGTTCCACTTCTCGGGCTTCGTCGCTTGCGAGGCGGCCGGAGCATTGGCGCCGGTCGGCTTTGCGGGCCCGGTCACTTTCTGCTCCGGATTCAGCACCTGATTTTCCGGCGCCTGCGTGTCCTGGACCGGTTGCGGCGGCGTCGGCGCCTGCGCAAGAGAAGAAGTCGTCGCCAGCAGCCCGGCCACCAGCGCGGTTAGTCGAATCATCATGTGCTTGAGCATCCCCAGACTTTTTTTCTGGGACGATGCTCTAGAGGCGAACACGCTGACCGGACAAGGGACGCGGGCGCCGGTTTTCGACGAGCGTCGTTGAGGTCAGCTCACCGTCCGCGCTGAAGCCGGCGAAAAGGTCTGAGGCCGCACGTTCCGTATGCTGAAGATGGCGTGCGCTGCCTCGGCGGGACTCAATCCGCCAAGCAACGCGGCGTCCTTCATGTGATCGTCGTCCGTGCCGCAGGCGAAGCGCGCCACCGCTGCGATCTCATCGTCGGCATGATGGTCGCCGCACCGGCCGCGCCAGCTAAAGTCGCTCGGCGTGCCGTCGCGCGCGACGCGGATCGCCGTGACGCTGGCATCCTTGCCAGTCCGGTGCACCGATCCGCCGTCGACGAACACTGCCGCCTCGTCGCGCGAATCGCCGGCGACCCACCACCAATCCTCCGCAGGCGCGGCGGGCGTGCCCACCACCGGCGCGGCAAGGCTCAGGGCAACCCCCAATAGCAACGACATTCATTCCTCCTCGAATTTTTGCTTCTCAAGGAGAACAACGAACGGGCGGACCGGTTTCATCCCGCCCCGCCCCCATTCGTGGTTAGTAGCGATAATGGTCCGGCTTGAACGGGCCTTCGGTCGAAACGCCGATATAGTCGGCCTGCTTCTTGGTGAGCTTGGTCAGCTTCACGCCGAGCTTTTCGAGGTGGAGCATCGCGACTTTCTCGTCGAGGTGCTTCGGCAACACATAGACTTCGTTCTTGTACTGCTCGTGATTCTTCCACAGCTCGATCTGCGCGATCGTCTGATTGGTGAAGCTCGACGACATGACGAAGCTCGGGTGACCGGTCGCGCAACCGAGGTTCACCAGCCGGCCCTTGGCCAGCACGATGATCTTCTTGCCGTCCGGGAATTCGACCTCGTCGACCTGCGGCTTGATCTCGGTCCACTTCATGTTGGCGAGCGCGCCGATCTGGATCTCGCTGTCGAAGTGGCCGATGTTGCAGACGATCGCCATGTTCTTCATGTCGCGCATGTGATCGAGCGTGATGACGTCGGCGTTGCCGGTCGCGGTCACGAAGATGTCGGCGCGCTTGGTCGCCTCTTCCATCGTCACGACTTCATAGCCTTCCATCGCCGCCTGCAGCGCGCAGATCGGGTCGACTTCGGTCACCAGCACGCGCGCGCCGCCGTTGCGAAGCGAGGCGGCCGAGCCCTTGCCGACATCGCCGAAGCCGGCGACGCAGGCGACCTTGCCGGCCAGCATCACGTCGGTCGCGCGGCGGATCGCGTCGACCAGCGATTCCTTGCAGCCATACAGATTGTCGAACTTCGACTTGGTGACGCTGTCGTTGACGTTGATCGCCGGGAATGGAAGCTTGCCCTTCTTGGCGAGGTCGTAGAGCCGATGGACGCCCGTGGTCGTCTCTTCCGAAACGCCGCGGATGTTCTGCACCGTCTTGGTCAGATAGCCCGGACGCTCGGCCAGGAAGCGCTTCAGCGTCGCGACGAAGATTTCCTCTTCCTCGTTGGTCGGCGTGAACAGCTCCTCGCCGGCCTCGGCGCGCGCGCCCCACAGCGCGAACATCGTCGCGTCGCCGCCATCGTCTAGGATCATGTTGCAGGTCGTGTCCGTGCCCCAGTCGAAGATACGGACGACGTAGTCCCAATATTCCTCCAGCGTCTCGCCCTTGACGGCGAACACCGGCACGCCGGCCGCAGCGATGGCAGCGGCAGCGTGATCCTGGGTCGAGAAGATGTTGCACGATGCCCAGCGAAGTTCGGCGCCCAGATACTTCAGCGTCTCGATCAGCACCGCGGTCTGGATCGTCATGTGCAGCGATCCGGTGATGCGCGCACCCTTCAGCGGCTGCTCCGCGCCATATTCCTCGCGCAGCGCCATCAGCCCCGGCATTTCGGTCTCGGCAATCTCGATTTCCTTGCGGCCGAAATCGGCAAGGCTCAAGTCGCGGATGACATAATCTTTGGCGTCGAGAACAGTGGCCACGGGCAATCTCCGGCAGAATGACAAACCGGCCGTCCGCAGGAAAGCAGACGGCCGGGATGACGTGCCTTTAGCGCCGGAGCGGCTTCAAAGCAAATATAAAGATATCTTTATATGCACCCCGGGTGGACCCGGGCGGGGCAACAGGAGCTTAACGGCGCGACGCGATGGCAGCGGCCGACGGCTTGGAAACCGCACGGCAGCGGCCGCCATCGACCGACGGTTCGACATTCGCCCGTTCGGCAACCTGGAACAGCGCGTCCATCGATCCCTTTGCCGCGAGACCGGCGCGAACGACTTGCGCAACGTCTTGGCAATCCATGCCGTCGGTACCGGCGCCATAGCGGTTGGCGACCGTGGTCATGTAATTGTCATAGGCGTTGAGGCCGCCGAAATGGGCCTTCAGCTCCGCATTGGCCTGGATCAGCGCCGGACGGCTGACCTGGACGAAGCGGTTATATTCGCCGAGGAAACTCGCCGACGTCTTGCGGCAGCGCAGCGCCTCGACCATCAGCATCGTGTCGAGCTCGCGCACTTGCGCGGCCTGATAGGCAGCCGGCGTCCAGCATGCCGCATTGGCCGAACCGGCCAGCATCGCAGTCGCGGTCGCCGCGGCGAATGCCTTTGAAATGATCCCCATGACCCAATCCCCGAAAAGGTGCAGGCCGCACCAGCGCGGCCAAGCTCACCTTGCGGGACAGGTGCTGACGGGATTCTTTTGAAAGCTGGTTAACGCGCCGGAGAATGTCTTTCGTTTCAGCCGCTAAGGCGTTCGAGCAAAAGCAGATCCTTGCCGCGATAGGCCTGCCGGTCGAACAGCGCGTAGCCGATCCCTTCGGCCGTGCGGATCGAGGGCGCGTTGTCCGGGTCGATCATGCACACCGTGCGGCTCCAGCCATGCTCCGACTCGCCCCAGCGCAGCGCTGCGTTCATCGCCTCGCGGGCATAGCCCTTGCCGTGTCCGATCGGCAGCAGCACCCAGCCGGCCTCGGGGGCGCCGTCGAACCGCTCACCAAGTCCGCGCCGCCCCTCGAACAGCCCCACATCGCCGATGAACTGGCCGCTCTCCAGTTCCTCCACGGCCCACAGGCCGAAGCCGTTGACGGCCCAGTGCCCGACATAACGGAGCAGGCGGTTCCAGCAGTCTTCGGCCGGCACTGGCTGGCCACCAAAATGGTGGACAACGACAGGGTCTTGCCAAAGCGTCGCGACATGGCCGGCATCTTCCCGCCGGTGAGGGCGGAGGCGAAGGCGTTCGGTGCGGATTTCAGGAGCGGTTCTGTGGATCATCATGTCTGGCTAGTGGCAAAACAATCACCACATCCCTAAAGACCGCGCAACGATTCCCGAAGGGCCAAACCTGCAATGTCACGCATCGCCATCGCCTCGGACCATGCCGCCGTGGACCTGAAGACTAGCTTGCGCGACTGGCTGATAGAGCTGGGCCATGACGTACTGGACCTTGGCACCGCTACCGAAGCGTCGGTCGACTATCCCGATTTCGGCTACCGTCTCGCTGCCGCCGTCGAGAGCGGCGACGCCGAGAAGGGCATTGCGCTCTGCGGCTCCGGCATCGGGATCGCGATCGCAGTCAACCGCAACCCCGCCTGCCGCTGCGCATTGGTTTCGGAGCCTCTCTCGGCACGCCTCGCTCGCTCGCATAACGACGCCAATGTGATCGCGCTGGGCGCGCGCCTTATCGGCATTGAGATGGCCAAGGCCTGCATCGAGACTTTCCTTGCCACCGCGTTCCTCGGCGGCCGACACGAGCGCCGCGTCGAGAAGCTCACCAATCCCGTGAAGGAACCCGCATGAGCACCAACCCCGCATCGCTGCACGAGCAGCAGTTCGAAGGCTTCTTCACGCGCGACCTCGCCGACGCCGACGCCGAGGTCTTCGCCGGCCTCCGCCACGAGATCGAGCGCGAGCGCTATCAGATCGAGCTGATCGCGTCGGAGAACATCGTCTCCAAGGCGGTGCTGCAGGCGTTGGGCTCGGTGTTCACGAACAAATATGCGGAAGGGTATCCGGGCAAGCGCTACTACCAGGGCTGCGCGCCGTCCGACGAAGTCGAGACGCTGGCGATCGAGCGTGCCAAGAAGCTGTTCAATTGCGGCTTCGCTAACGTCCAGCCGCATTCCGGCGCGCAGGCTAATGGCGCGGTGATGCTGGCGCTGACCAAGCCGGGCGACACCATCCTCGGCATGAGCCTCGATGCCGGCGGCCACCTGACCCACGGCGCCAAGGCCGCGATGTCGGGCAAGTGGTTCAACGCCATCCAATACGGCGTGCGCCCCGACGATCACCTGATCGACTTCGACCAGGTCCGCGATCTGGCCAAGCAACATCAGCCTAAGCTCATCATCGCCGGCGGCTCGGCCTATCCGCGCACCATTGATTTCACGACTTTCCGTTCGATCGCGGACGAGGTCGGCGCCTATTTCATGGTCGACATGGCGCATTTCGCCGGCATCGTCGCGGGGGGCCTCCACCCCTCTCCGTTCGAGCACGCGCATGTCGTCACCACGACGACGCACAAGACGCTGCGCGGCCCGCGCGGCGGCGCGGTCTTCACCAACCACGAGGATATCGCGAAGAAGATCAACTCGGCGGTGTTCCCCGGCCTCCAGGGCGGACCTCTGATGCACGTGATCGCCGCCAAGGCGGTCGCATTCGGCGAAGCGCTGCGGCCCGATTATCGCAGCTACATCCGCGCGGTCGTCGACAATGCGAAGGTGCTTGCCAGCCGCTTGAAGGAGCGCGGCGCAGACCTCGTCGCCGGCGGCACCGACACGCACCTGGCGCTCGTCGACCTTCGTCCCCTCGGCGTCACCGGCAAGGACGCAGACGAGGCGTTGGAGCGCGCGGCCATCACCTGCAACAAGAACGGCATCCCGTTCGATCCGCTGCCGCCGGTCAAGACGAGCGGCATCCGCGTCGGCTCGCCCGCCGGCACCACACGCGGCTTCGGCCCCGCCGAGTTCCGCGAGATCGGCGACCTGATCGCCGACGTGCTGGAAGGGCTCCGCAAGAATGGCGAGCAGGGCGACGCCCAGATCGAGGCGAATGTCCGCGAGCGGGTCCGCGCGCTGTGCGAGCGTTTCCCCATCTATCCGGAGCTCTGAGCCATGGATCTGCAACGACGGCCTGACGGCAGCATGTCGCCCGATGCCAAGGAACTGCTGACCGGCGCCGCAATCGGTGCGGTCGTTGGCATGCCCCTTCCCGTCCTCACTTGGTTCACCGGCGGCCTGGTCGGAGCGGCCATCGCCTGGTACCGTATCCACAAGCGGCAGGGCTGAATTGCGCTGCCCTTATTGCGGACACGAAGACAGCCAGGTCAAGGACAGCCGCCCGACGGACGACGGCGCCGCGATCCGGCGTCGGCGCCAGTGCGAGGACTGCGGCGCCCGCTTCACGACGTTCGAGCGCATCCAGCTCCGCGACCTGACGGTCGTGAAGAGCGAGGACCGGCGAGAGCCGTTCGACCGCGACAAGCTCGCCCGCTCGATCGCCATCGCCTGCCGCAAGCGCCCGATCGACCCGATCCGCATCGAGCGCCTGATCAGCGGCATCCAGCGCCAGCTCGAAACCAGCGGCGAAAGCGAAGTTGCATCCAAGCAGATCGGCGAGCTGGTGATGGAAGGCCTGCGCGGCCTCGACAGCGTCGCCTATATCCGCTTCGCGAGCGTCTATAAGGACTTCGCCGAAGCCCGCGACTTCCGCGAATTCGCCGGCACCGTGGCGGAGGCGGGGGAAAGTTGACCCCCCCCGTCATCGTCCTCGTCCGCCCGCAGCTCGGAGAAAATATCGGCAAGGCGGCGCGGGCCATGCTCAATTTCGGGCTGACCGAGATGCGGCTCGTCGCCCCGCGCGACGGTTGGCCGAACCCCTCCGCTGGCCCCGCCGCCTCGGGGGCAGACGTCGTTCTGGAAAACGCGCAGGTGTTCGACACCTCCGCCGAAGCCGTCGCCGATTGCGCCCATGTGTTCGCGACCACTGTGCGCAAGCGCGGCGTGACCAAGCCGGTGCTTACCCCCGAAGCGGCAGCACGGGACATTCGTTCCGCGCCGGGGCGCACGGCGATCCTGTTCGGCGCCGAACGATCGGGGCTGGATACCGAGGATGTCGCGCTCGCCCGCGCGATCGTCACCGTGCCGATCAACCCTGAGTTCGGTTCGCTGAACCTGGCCCAGGCGGTGATCCTGCTCGCCTATGAATGGTCGAAGGGCGCCGATCTGGTCCAGCCGCCCGCGACCGAGGCGCTGCCCCCCGCTCCCCAGGAAGAGCTTGAAGGGCTGATCGCTCATTTCGAAACCCTGCTGGAGCCGACGGGCTATTTCGCTCCACCCGAGCGCATCCCCGCCACCAAACGAACGTTGCGCGGCGTCCTGACCAAGCCCGGCTGGAATAGCCTGGAAGTCCGCACCCTAAGAGGCGTGCTGAGCGCGCTCGGCCGCCGCTAGGCCGTCGAATGCCTCGAACTCGTAAGCGATCGACTCTTCGACGAGGCAATCCCACAGCCGCGCTATCCGGTCCTCGGGCAGGCCCTGAGCGGCCGCATGAAGGCTGACATTGGCGATCACCTGCGCCTTCCGGGCCTCGTCGCGGACATGCCCGCGCTCCGGCTTGATGCGCGCCGCCGCGTCCATATAGCCGAACCGGCGCGCGAGCAGGCGCACCAGCGCCTCGTCCACCGCATCCACGCCTTCGCGCACATCCTTCATCGTCAGGCAATCGTAGGGGTCGAGCAACCGGAAGTCCTTTTCGCAAGTCGGTTTTCGCGTTACCTTAGCGGCCGCAACACAAGCTCGACAGGGGTTCTATGCGTTCGATCGCTCTTCTCGCTCTGGTCCTCGCGGCGCCGGCGTTCGCGTCCGATGGCAAGCCCAAGGTCGGCACCGCCGGCGGCTCGGACAATCCGGTGGTCTGCAAGCGCGAGGTGCCGATCGGATCGCTGATCGCAAGCCGCAAGATCTGTCTGACCAAAACCGAGTGGGAAGAGCGCGCCACCCGCGGGAACGAAGAGGCGCGCCATCAGGTTTGGGACAATATGGCGAAGAACCCCACGCCCAGCAATTGAGGGTCTTATGCGCACTTTCCTCCTGATCGCATTGCTAGCGGGTGCTCCGGCGCTGGCGGACACTCCCTCGACCACGACCAGCCAGCCGGGCGCCGACAAGGATAAGATGATCTGCCGCCGGGAAACACCGGTCGGCTCTCTGATCGCCAGCAGAAAGATTTGCCTCACCAAGGCGCAATGGGATGCGCGCGCGGTCGACAGCCAGGACGCGGCGCAAAGGATGGTTGACGAGAATCGAGCACGACCCGGCGGTAACTGACCCCGGGTTGGCCGCTTATCCTTGACGCCGCGCGCCTGCTCGGCTAGGCGCCCGCCCTTCGCAATTGGCCCCGCACTCCGGTGAAGCGGTGGCCCTGCCTCTCCTCGCGAGACAAGCAGGCGAGACCGGAAACAACGTTATAGCAATTGAAGGAACCAAAATGTCGAAGCGCCATAGCGCCAAGCACAAGCTCGACCGCCGGATGGGCGAGAACATCTGGGGCCGCCCGAAGTCCCCGGTGAACAAGCGCGAATACGGTCCCGGCCAGCACGGCCAGCGCCGCAAGGGCAAGATGTCCGACTTCGGCCTGCAGCTCCGCGCCAAGCAGAAGCTGAAGGGCTATTACGGCGACGTTACCGAAAAGCAGTTCAAAAAGGCCTATGAAGAGGCGTCGCGCATGAAGGGCGACACTTCGCAGAACCTGATCGGCTTGCTCGAGCGCCGCCTCGACATGATCGTCTATCGCGCCAAGTTCGCGCCGACGATCTGGGCCGCCCGCCAGCTCGTCAGCCACGGCCACGTTCGCGTCAACGGCGTCAAGTGCAACATCGCGTCGCGCCGCTGCTATGTCGGCGACGAAGTGACGCTTGGCAACAAGGCGCAGGAAATGGCGCTGGTGCTGGAAGCGCAGAGCCTCGCCGAGCGCGACATTCCCGACTATGTCGCCGCCGACGGCGCCGCCAAGGCGACCTTCACCCGCGTGCCGACGCTCGACGAAGTGCCGTACCCGGTGAAGATGGAACCGAACCTCGTGGTCGAGTTCTATTCGCGTTGATGCTGAGCTTCACCGATGCAAGGAAGGGCGGGTTTTCCCGCCCTTTTTTGTGTGCAATTCGCCACAACCCTTGTTGCAACGCGGCAACATTGTCGTGAGAAACGCCGTTTTCGTCGACTAAACCTTTGATATACGGATCAAGATGAGTCAGTGCCCCGCGTGTCGAAAGACACACCCATAAACAAGAGAGCATAAGGGGCATCTCAAACATGCGTAAGATTACCGTCCTGGCCGCGGCCGTCGCGGCCGCCGTTTCCGCGCCTGCATTCGCCGGAGTCACCGGTCCCCGCGCCGAAGCCGTTGTGGGCTGGGACAGCTCGCACATTTCCGTTTCCGGCGTGGGCAGCCTGACCCGCAGCGGCCTCGTCTACGGTCTGGGGGTCGGCTATGATTTCGGGATCGGCAGCCGCGCGTCGTTCGGCATCGATGCCGAAGCCACCGACGCCACGACCGATGTCGACGTGACCGACGGCACGGGCCGCTACCGGCTGGCAATCGGCCGCGACCTCTATGTCGGCGGCCGCGTTACGGCCGCGGTTTCGGACAAGCTGAACGTCTATGCCAAGGCCGGCTACACCAATGCCCGCGTGAAGGGCTCCATTACGGCGGGCGGCACCACGTCCAGCGGGTCGGCCAATGCGGATGGCATCCGCGGCGGGCTCGGCCTGCAATATGCGCTGGGCAGCAAGGCTTATCTCGGCGCCGAGTATCGCTACTCGAACTACGAAGGCGGCTTTTCCCGCAATCAGGTCGTCGGCACGATCGGCTTCCGCTTCTAAGCGGCTCGCACCGATGAAACGAAAGGGCGGCCCGAAACGGCCGCCCTTTTTTATTTGATGCCAAGCGTCGTCCGCAAGAACGCGTCGCTCTTGCCGAGCATCTGCGAGCGCGCGTCGGAATCGGCGAGCTGGTGGTCGAGGCCGGGAAAAACGACGAGCTCGTGAGCCTTGCCTGCCGCCGCGAGACGCGAATCCATCATTTGCGATTGCTGCAGGTCCACGTTGAAATCCTGATCGCCATGAAACATCAGGACGGGAGCCTTGAACGCGCCGGCATTCTGGGCGGGCGATCCCTCTTCAAAGTGCGCCCCTGAACCGAACCGCTCCTGTTCGATGGCGAAGTTCGAATAGTCGCGCGATGCGCCCACCTTCGTGGCGAAGTCGGTCACCGGCGCGATGGCTACCACAGCTTTGTAGAGGTCGGGCGCGACCACATTGGATTGCAGCGCGGCGTAGCCCCCATACGACCATCCGACGATCGCCAGCTTCGCCGGATCGGCAATGCCCTGCTCCACCAGCCAGCGCCCCGCATCCACCACGTCGCCGATCGCCAAACGCCACGATTTGTAGCCATTCTTCTGGAACCAGGCATCGCCATAGCCGGTGGACCCGCGGAAGTTCGGCTGCAGAACGGCGAAGCCACGATTGGCATAATATTGTGCAAGCCAGTCGAAGCTCCACTCGTCGCGCGCTTCGGGGCCGCCATGCGGCATCACGATCGCCGGGATTTTCTTGCCGTCCGAAGCCGGCGGCAGAGTCAGATAACCCGGAACCATTGTCCCGTCGGACGCCCGGAAGCTCACCGGCTTCACCGTCGCCAGCTTCACATTGTCCAGAAACGGCCGGTCGGACATGAGCTTGGCCAGCCGCTTCGCCCCGCGATCGTACAGGAAGTACTGACCGGGATCGTTGTCGGAGCCCAAATGGACGACCAGTTTGGTGCCATCCAGACTCGAATCGATCACTTCGGATTGCGGCAAGTTTGGCAGCGCCTTTGCAAGCGTCGCAGCGATCGGCTTCACGGCGGTGTCGAAATAGACCGGAACACGGTGATCGGTTGCATAGCTTGCACCGACGACATGACGATCCCGGCCGATCCGGAGCAAATCGTCCACATCCACCTCGGGATTCGATAGCACGAGCGTCTCTGCAAGGCTGCCGTCGAGCGACATTGTATAGAGCGCAAGTCGGCCGCTAAGCTTCTTGAAACCGTAAGCGACGTTCTTGTCGCGATCGACGGTGACGGGGTTGAACCCGTCCCGGCTGAGAAAATCGTAGCTCGACAGCGGCTTCCAGTCCCGCGACCCCGGCACGCGGTAATAATAGACCGTCGTGCTCTTGGAATAGCCTTCGGCTGTCTTCTTCTGGACCCCCATGATCCGCACGTTGCCGTGACCGTCCGTTATATATTCAGACGCGTCCAATCTGGCGGACTCAACCAATTCGCGCTTGCCGGTGCGCGTATCGACACGCTCTACGCCAAGCCCCTCCGCGCGCTTTTCGATGAGGCTGCCGACCTTGGCTTCGGGCACGAACTCACGCGCGATCAGAACCGCCCCGTCCTGATCGGGAAGCCAATCGATAACGCCCCCTCCGTCGGCTGCTACATAAAGCGCCGCGTCGCTTTGCCGCTCCGTGATCATCTTCTGGTTCTTGCCGTCGGCATCGACGGCAACGAGCTTGCGAAGGCTGACCCTGTATCCCGACGCTTTCTGGGCCGCGTAGATGCTGCAGAGCAGTCGCTGCGTCGACACCCAACTGCACCAGCTGATCCGGGAAGGCTTGCCGTCCGCAGCCAGCGCAGCCTGGGGCGTTCCTGACGCCAAATCGACAGTATAGAGAATGGTCCTGAGGCCATCGGCGGGCGAAACGAAAGCGACCTTCGAGCCGTCGGGGGAGAGGCTCATGTCACGCACGCTTTCAAGCTGCCCAAACGCCTTTTCCGGCGGGACCTGTTGCGCAACTGCGATGGAAGACGCGCCGGCGAACAGCGCCAGCGTAACCGAACGGGCAAGCTTCATTCTTTCCCCCTAGAACTCTCCTCCCTATAGCAGCGCCTCGCCCGCCCGAATGCAAGAGGGCCGCACGGTTTTGGAGGCAATTTCAATGGTGAATGCCGAATCAGGCATTGAGCGGCAGCCGCCCGAATGGGCGCCGCACGACAGCGTCTGGATCGGTTTCCCGAGCCACGCCAATCTGTGGGAAGACGATCTCGCGCCGGCGCAGGCCGAAGTCGCCGCCTTCGCGAACGCCGTCCATGCCGATGGCGCGGGCGAGCGCGTGCAGCTTGTCGCCGCCGATGACGAAGCCGCCGAAACCGCGCGCACGCTCGCCGCGCCCGGCATCGACATGATCGTCGCGCCATTCGGCGACATCTGGCTGCGCGACACCGGCCCGATCATCGTCTCCGACGGCCGCACCCGCGCCGCCCGCGCATTCGTCTTCAACGGCTGGGGCGAGAAGTACCGGCTGGAAGGCGACGACGATCTCGCCCTCCGCCTGTCCGAAACCGGCGGCTTCGGCGAGGCGCGGCGCTGCAAATATGTGCTGGAAGGCGGCGCGATCGACGTCGACGGCACGGGTCTTGTCGTGACCACTGAGCAATGCCTGCTCAACCCGAACCGCAATCCCGATCTCAGCAAAGCCGAGATCGAAGCGCGGCTGCGCGGCGACCTCGGACTCGACCGCATCCTCTGGCTCGGCGACGGCCTGCTGGGCGATCATACCGACGGCCATGTCGACAATCTCGCCCGCTTCGTCGGCAAGAACCGCATCGCCATCCCCGAGCCTGCAGGAAACGATGACCCCAACGCCGCAATTTACCGCGACGCCCAGGCCCGCGCCCGCGGCTTCGCCCTTGAGGTCGTCCCCGTCCCTTCGCCCGGCCGCGTGCTGCGCGACGGGGAGATCATCCCAGCCAGCTATATGAACTTCTACATCGGCAACGCCGCGGTGGTGGTGCCGCTCTACGGCGCGCCCAATGACCATGCCGCCGTCGCCGCGATCCAGGCGCTGTTCCCCACGCGCAGGGTTGTCGGCTTCCGCGCCAATCATATCTTGACCGGCGGCGGCAGCTTTCACTGCATCAGCCAACAGGTTCCATCATTATAACCGTCATCCCGAACTTGTTTCGGGACAAGCTTTCCACCGCTCCATAAGCGACCCGCTTATCCTGAAACGAGTTCAGGATGACGAAGGAAGACAAGATGAACGAAATCACCGTCGCCGCCCTGCAACTCGCCCTGCCCGGCCCTGAGGCCGAGAACATCGCGCACGTCTCCGAGCTGGTCCGCGAGGCGGCGGCGAAAGGCGCCAAGGTCATCCTGCCGCCGGAGCTGTTCGAGGGCCCCTATTTCTGCCGCGTCGAGGACGAGGGCCTGTTCTCGAACGCCCGCGCCACCGAAACCCACCCGTCGGTCGTCGCGATGCAGAAGCTCGCGGCCGAACTGAACGTCTATATCCCGACCAGCTTCTTCGAAGCCGACGGCCCGCACCATTACAACAGCCTCGCGATGATCGACGACAAGGGCGCGATCATGGGCCTCTACCGCAAGAGCCACATCCCCGACGGACCGGGATACGAGGAGAAATTCTACTTCCGCCCCGGCAATACCGGCTTCAAGACCTGGAAGACGCCCGGGGCCACGCTCGGCGTCGGCGTGTGCTGGGACCAATGGTATCCGGAAACCGCGCGCGCGATGATGCTGATGGGCGCGGAAATCCTGTTCTACCCGACCGCGATCGGCTCCGAACCGCACGATCCCGACCTCGACACCAGCCGGCTCTGGCGTCGCGCGATGATCGGCCATGCCGTGTCCAACGTCGTGCCCGTCGTCGCCGCCAATCGCATCGGCACCGAGGATGGCCAGCGTTTCTACGGCCACAGCTTCATCTGCGACGAGCGCGGCGACATGCTGGCGGAGTTCGGCGCGACCGAGACCGGCGTCCTCACCGCCACGCTCGATCTCGACCAGGTCAAACGCCACCGCGCCGCCTTCGGCTTCTTCCGTGATCGCCGGCCGGAGCTTTATGGCCGGCTGGTCGAGGATCGGTAGAGCGTCAGGAAAGCGAGAGGATGATGTAATCCTCTCGCCCTCCTTTAACGACGCGGCTGAAGGCCGATTAGCTGAAGAAGCCTTCGCAAAGCGCGTGAAGCTTCCTCTCTAGTCGGCCACGCCCTCCTAGAAACGATCATTCGATCCTTCCGTCCGAGTTCGCAGCCATGCCAGCGCCACGAGGAGTCGGGGCACTGGTGCACGTCGAAAAGAAGCTGTTCCATAGGACTGCTCCTTTTCGTCTTTGCGTGCTGTCGCCTTTGTCAGTCTCCTTCCGTTCGAGCGTCCTACCGCGCGCCTCTTCGGGTCATCTCGGTGGTGTGCTAGTTACTGCAAAAGAGATTCATTAGGGCTTCAGCGGATCAAAAGTAGAACGTTACGGAGTCGAATGTCTAGCCGAAAATAACCCAGATTGGATTATCTTACCCTCGCCCGTTCCTCGCGCACTTTCGCCGGGCGAATGCAGCCATTCTCGGTGCGCATGACGGTCAGATAGGCTTCCGCCTGCGGCAGTTTGTCGAGGCGCTTCAGCTTCGCGTTTTCGGATGCCTCGGCGGGCGTGGGTTTCGCCTGCCCGCAGATCGGCAACGGCCCCGGCGCCTGGGCCAGCGCGGCGGCCGATAATGGGGCAAGGATCAGGCTCATGGGCGAACCTCCTCTGGGCTTGGCAGTGTAGCGCAAACGACGAAATCGGAAAATCCTGTCCTACAACGGACGCGCCGTGCCATTGTGCCGGCTCGCTCTTTCCCATCGTCGATATCTACGGTGCACCGTTGGCCCGCATAGGAATATTTCTCCTAAGCCGTTCTTATCCATTGCGAATCCCAGATAAGTTCACGAAAAAGGCGTCTCACCCCTGGAACATTGTGAACTTATGGGCGCAGTTCCAACGCCCGCGCGAACACCGCTTCGAACATCTCGCGTGTCAGCCGGCCGGTGTTCTGGTTGTAGCGCGAGCAGTGATAGCTATCGATGAGCACTTCGCCGCCCGCGAACCCATGCTCGGCCAGATGGCCGAATTTGCACTCCGACAGCTTGCCGCGCAGCGTCCGCACCGCCGACTGGTGCGCGATCTGCCCCAGCGCCACGAACACCCGCGCGTTCGCCAGAGTGTCGATCTGCGCCGCGAGGAACGGCCGGCAGTTCGCGATCTCCTGCGGCAGCGGCTTGTTCTCGGGCGGCAGGCATTTGACCGAGTTGCAGATGATAACGCCACGCAAGGTCAGGCCGTCGTCCGGATCGGCGCGATACTCACCTTCCGCCAACCCGAATTTCGTGAGCGTCTCGAACAGCAGGTCGCCGGCATAGTCCCCGGTAAACGGCCGTCCCGTGCGGTTGGCGCCGTGCTTGCCAGGCGCGAGGCCGACGATCGCGAGCCACGCCTCGCGATCGCCGAACGCCGGCACGGGCGCGTTCCACCAGTCCGGATGTTCGACCCGCAGCGCCTCGCGAAACGCCACCAGCCGGGGGCATCGTGGACAGTCGAGCGGTGGCTCAGTCTCCGGAATGGGGCTGACGAAGGCCATGGCCGCGGATAGGCACGATCCTGTGCCCGGCTCAAGCTATGTCATCGCAATCGGCTCCAACCGCCCCCATCACCGCCACGGCAGCCCTGACGGCGTAGTTCGGGCGGCAGTCGCCGCGCTGGCGGCGCTCGGCACTGTCGACGCGCGCTCGCGCATCCACCGCACCGCAGCCTTGGGGCCGGCCGGCCGCAGCTTCGCCAACGCCGCTGTCCTGCTGACGAGCGACTTCGATCCCCCCGCCCTGCTCGCGCACCTCAAACAGCTCGAACGCCGCTTCGGCCGCCGCGCTGGCCGCCGCTGGGGCGCCCGCGTGCTCGACCTCGACATCATCTGGTGGTCGGGCGGAAGCTGGTCCGGCGCGGGCCTCACCATCCCGCACCCGGAGTTCCGCAACCGCCGCTTCGTGCTCGGCCCGCTGGCGGAGATCGCCCCGACGCTCCGCGACCCATTGACCGGTCGCAGCATCCGCCAGCTTCTCCACGCGGTTGACCGCCGCCGCCCGCGCGCCTAGGCAGCACCGCCTTGGGGCCCTTAGCTCAGTCGGTAGAGCAACTGACTTTTAATCAGTAGGTCGCTGGTTCGAATCCAGCAGGGCTCACCATAAATCAATAACTTGGCAACGCGTGACCGGGTCAGCTCGACGAGGCTGCACTCTCCCAGGCAAACTGGAAGGATTTGCCGCGCGGATCGATGCCGGCGAGCATCATGCCCTGCCCCCGGGACTGGTGCTGTTCGGAGGTCGGCTCGTCCTCGGGGTCGCGGACCTGGACCAGCCAGGTCGTCCGCGGCTCATTCGACACGTTCAGGCCCGATCCGTGGACCAGCAGATAGTTGAAGATGAGCAGGTCGCCCGCGTCCGCCTCGACCGGCACCGCGGCCGAGAGCGGGAATTCGTCGGGATCGACATGGTGATCCTGCCCGAACGCCTTTAATGGCCCCAGCTTGTGCGACCCCGGATAGACGCGGACGCAGCCCTTCTCGTCGGGCGCCGCATCCAGGTGCAGGATCGCCGCTGTCATCGAGTTTCCCTTGTGCGGGAAATAGCCCCAGTCCTGGTGCATCGGGAACGGCGAGCCGCGCTCCGGCGGCTTGATGAACATCTTGTTGTGGTGAAGCTGCACGTTGGGCCCGATCAGGCTGGTGAACGCGGCGGTCAGCCGCTCGTCCACCAGCAGCCGCGTGAAGGCGGCGGAGCGGAACTGCACGTCGTGCGAATGTTCGAGCGCGGTGCCTTGCCCCGCGACGCTGCTCCAGGTCGCGTTGGTCGGGCCTTGCCGCGCCGCGATCGCATGGACTTCGGCGCGCAACGCCGCGGCTTCTCCGGCGCTCAGAAAGGATTTGAGCAGGATATAGCCATTGTCGTCGTAGAAGATGCGCTGTTCGGGACTAAGGCCGGGACGGGTCACGGGGCTTTCCTTGCTGGTCTTTGGGGAGCGAACGCGCGGACGCCCGATCGGCGTCGAGACCGCTTACGTCATCGAGGATAATGGCGGGCCGTCCGTCCGGCCGCTCGGTGCGGAGCCTGACGTTCCGCAGCGTGAGGCCTGCGACATGACGGATATAGAGGCTATGGGCGGGAAGCGGGCCGAACATCGGCGCGTGCGGATAATCGCGCTCGGCCTCGGGCACCCGGATCGCCGTCGCTTCGCCGCCGCCTTTCATCGCGATATCGATGTTGCGGAGGGTCACGCTACGTATGGGATGGCCAGGCAGCCCGGTGATCGAGGAAGCGAGCGAGCCGCCGGTCGCGACGATGTTCGAAAACACGACGTTGCGAAGCGTACCGGGCGTCGGGCTCGCCTGGCCGCGGCCGCGATTGCCGAGCCGTAGGAAGAGCGGCGTCGCCGCATCGCGGATCACGATATTGGAAACCACGACGTTCTCGAACGTCGCGCCGTCCACCATCGACATCGACACGGCTGCGGTCGGCGACCGATAGATCGAAGGCGCATGGTAGATCAGCGAGTCCGTCACGCGGATGTTGCGGAAATCGCCCAGGCTTTCGGTGCCGATCTTGATGCCCTGATCGTCGGACGAGCACCGGATGCCGGTGACGACAACGTTTTCGGTCGGGCCGACCGGCGCACCGCGGCGGCCGGTGGTCTTCAGCACCACGCAGTCGTCGCCCGCCTCGATTTGGCTGTCGGCGACGATCACGTTGCGACTGGAATCCACATCGATCGCGTCGGTGTTCGGGCCATGTCCGTCGTTGAAGATCCCGACGCGACGAATGACGATATCTTCCGAATCGAGCGGATGGATCGTCCAGCCCGGTGCGTCGCGGATGGTGATGTTCTCGATCCGGATGTCGCGGCTGGCGACGAACTCGATCAGCGGGCTCGGCCGCGGGCGGCGCGACACATAGACCTTGTCGGGATCTGCATCCCAATAGCCATAGCCGTTGCCGCGGATCGTGCCGCCGCCGTCGATCGCGATCGCGCGGGCGTTGTCCGCGTGGATCAGGTGATAGGGGCCGTTCCCCTTGTTCTGGGTGGAGCCGTCGATCGCGATCTTTGGCACGTCTTCCGCCGGATAGGGCGTGAAATCCTCGATCCGCGAAGATGCCAGCAGAGTCGCTCCGGGGGCGATCCGGAGCGTCACGTTATCCTTCAACACCAGCGTGCCGCTCAGGAAAGTGCCGCCCGCAAGCAGAACAACGCCGCCGCCGCGGCTGGCGCAGGCGTCGATGGCGCGCTGGATCGATGCAGTCGCCAGGGTCTTTCCATCCCCCACCGCGCCGAACTGGCGCGGATCGCATGGAGCGGCGGCTTGCCCGGCCGCGCCGAGCAGCAGCGCCGCGATCATTGTCATCGGCTTCGCGCCCAGGCGAGCCAGATCGCGGCAGTCCAGGAGAAATCGTCGCCGCCGCTGCCGGTACCGTCGATCGGGCTGTACGCTTCGTAGAAGCCGTTCTTCTCCATCAGCTCGGCCGTGTTGCGCCGGACCCGCTCGCCTTGCGCATCGTAGCCGCATTCGGTGAGGCCGGTGCCGATCATGTAGTTGACGACGGCCCAGACCGGCCCGCGCCAGTAGCGGATCATCTGGAAACCGGGATCGTCGGGATCTAGGCTGGGCATCAGACAGGGCACGCGGGCGCCGATCCGCTCGAAATGGGTGAGCATGCCGGCGTCCTTCGCCGGATCGTGCAGGCCCGCATAGAAGCTCAGGAACGAAGCGCTGGTGACGAAACCCGAGTGCTTGCCCGTCAAGCGGTCGCGCGAGCACCAGCAATGCCTGTCCTCGTCCCACAGCCAGTCGATGCCGGCCTCGGCGGTGGCGATGATCGCGTCGATCTCGGCGGCGTCGGCGTCCCGGCCCAGCTCCTCCGCCAGCCAGAGCAGGTCGCGATTGGCGCGCAGCAGGATCATCGACATGCCGACGTCCGCCACCTGGAAGGGATTGGTGCGGGCGATTTCGGCGTGATCCCAGCCGCGCGCCCGGCCCCATTGCACGAGCGCAAGGTAACGGTCGTACTCGAGCTTGGTGGGGCGCATCTTCGCGTCGAGATGGCTGGTGTCGCGGCGGACATAATCGCCCACGTTGGAGACGTCGATCGGCTCGCCGGGCGCATCCCATTCCGGGGAATTGTCGCGGCCGGTCTCCCAGGGGTGCATCGCGACGACGACGCCGCGCTTGTCAGGATCGCGCACGTCGCGGAACCAGCGGTGCCAGGCGAGGAGCTTGGGAAACAACGCTTCGAGGCGCGCGCGGAAGGCGTCGCCCTGCCCGGCGGCATGGGCGCTTTCCCAGAGCTTGCGAACCACCGTGGC
Organism: Sphingomonas tabacisoli; assembly: GCF_042678385.1. NCBI lineage: Bacteria > Pseudomonadati > Pseudomonadota > Alphaproteobacteria > Sphingomonadales > Sphingomonadaceae > Sphingomonas > Sphingomonas tabacisoli. The sequence goes on along the minus strand of NZ_JBHUDY010000001.1, from coordinate 1,088,558 downwards.
CGCGACCGGCGGCTGGGTAATGCCGGACGTGACCGGGTCATGGCCGGTCGCCCAGACGCTGGGGCCCGGAAAATAGCCGGGATCGTCTTTCCAAAAGACGATGTGCGGCAGGAAACCGTCGTCCCATTGCGCCTTGAACAGCGTCTCGACCTCGGTCCAGGCGCGCTCGCGGTCGAAGGCGTCGAAACCCAGGGCGACGAAGGCCGAGTCCCAGTTCCACTGGAAGGGATAAACGCGGCCGTTGGGGACGGTGTAGCCGCCGCGATCATTGGCGGTGAGGATCGCTTTGGCGCGGGAATCGAGGTCCATCAGGGGCTCAATCGGGCAAAGAAATGGCGCGGGGGACCAAGGGAAGTCCCCCGCGCCCAGGGGGGACTTAGAAGCTGAACGTCACGCGGCCGGTGATCCGGCGCGGCAGCACTGGACGGCCGACGAAATACTGGCCGCCGGCAACCTGGTTGTTGTCCTGGCGCGGCGAACCTTCGGTCACGGCATCTTCGTCGAACAGGTTGAACACGTTGATGCCGACCCGCACCGTGTTCCGCCCGCCGACCTTGATCTTATAACCGGCGTCGAGGTTGACGATGTTGAAGCCCTGCAGCTTGATCGCGTTATTCGAAGCGACGAAATTGTCGCCGGTATAGTTGGTGAAGATCGAGGCATCGAGCGCGCCGTCGTCGTAATAGAGGCCCGCATTGTAGAGGAAGTCGGGCTGGCGCTCGAGCTTGTTGCCGATGATCGCCGGATTGGGCGTCGGCACGTTGTTCACCAGCGACTGGAACTGCGTATATTTGGCGTTCTGCAGCGTGAAGTTGCCCTGCAGGTGAAGGTTCGGGATCACCTCGACATTCGCCGTCGCCTCGACGCCGTAGGAGCGCGTCGCGACCAGGTTCACCGCCTCGGTGAAACCGCCCTGCCCGTCGTTGATGAATAGGATCTGCCGGCGATTGTCGAGCTTGGTGTAGAAGCCCGCAACCGTGCCCTGGAAGCGGCCGCTGTTGAACTTCAGGCCGCCTTCGATCTGCTTGATGATCTCGGCGCTGTAGCTCGCATGCTTGCCGGCGGGGCTGAAGGTGACGGCGCGGATTTCGGGGAAGAAGAAGCCGCGCGAGGCGTTCAGATACAGGTTCAGCGTCGGCGTCACCTTGTAGAGCGCGCCGGCGGCCAGCGCCCATTCGGTCGTCTTGACCTTGCCGGTCAGATAGTTGCCGCTGCCATAGTTCACGGTCTTGATCGCGTTCGACAGGCCGGCGGTCGTGTCGGTGACGAAGTTCGCGGCGATCTCGCGCTTGATGTCGCCGCTTAGATGCTCGACGCGGCCGCCGATATCGAACGAGAAGTTATCGGCCTCGATCTGGTCGGCGAAATAGCCGGCCGTGCGCTCAACCTCGTGCCGATTGTTGGTGTAGGAAAGGCCGCCGCGCAGCAGGCCGTTGCGCGAAATGACGGTCTGCACGCCGGTGGTCGGGTTGGTCACGACCAGATTGACGAGCTGCGGCTGATTGTTGAACTCGGCCAAATAGGTGGTGGTGAGGTCGATGTCCTTCGCCGTGGCGTCGGCATAGAAGCCGCCCAATGTGAAGTGATGTTCCAGCGCGCCGGTCGTCACCGTCTTGGTGAGGTTCAGCTCCGCCGTCACGTCGTGCATCGGCCGGTTGCGGTCGGTGAAGCGGTTGGCGAACAGCAAGAAGTTGGCCGGCACCACCGAACCGTCCGCGAAGGTGAAGCGGGCGTTCGCGGTCGTGATGCCCTTCAGCTCGGGAAAGATCGCGCTGGTCTGCCGGTTCGCCAGGAAGCTCGCCTGGGTCTCGGGCACGTTGATGATGCCGTCGCCGTCCGACCACAGGCCGAATTTGTGCTTGTACTGCGAGTATTTGACGCGGCCGTTGATGCCCCAATCGTCGCCGAACTTCTTGTCGAAGGCGAGCGCGATCTGGCCGCCGCGGGTCTTCACGCCGTCGTTGATGTCGCTGACGAAGCGGCCGCCGCCGGGCAGGTTGAAGCCGAGCACATTGGGGTCGAAATCGTTCTGCACCGAGTTGACGATCTTGCCGTCATTGCCCGGGATCCGCTTGCGGGTCGTGCCATCCAGGGGGATCGGCAGGAAGAACTGGACCTTGTCGTCGATCCACTGACCATAAAGCGTGACCGAGCCGGAGCCGTCGCTGAACTCCTGCTTCAGATTGCCGCGGAGCTGATAGCCCTTGGTCTTCAGGCCGGTCCGGATCGTGCCTTCGTCGTAGCGGTAATAGCCGGACAGCGCGAAATAGGTGTTGCCGCCCAGTGGTCCGCTGATCGCGACATCGCCCTTGTAGCGGTCGCGCTCGGCCACCTCGAACTGGGCGACGCCGCCCAGCGTGTCGGTGCCGGTCTTCGAGATGAAGTTGATCAGGCCTGCCACCGAGCCGGGCCCAAACAGGTTCGACACGCCGCCGCGCACGAACTCCAACCGCTCGATCCCGAGATCGTTGCGGCAATAGACGTCGAACGCCGAGGAGTTGAGCCCGAAAGTGCTCATCACCGGAATGCCGTCATATTCGAGCGGCGTGAATTGGTATTGGCCGCCCGACGGCAGGCCGCGCACGAACACGTTGGCCGCGACTTCGCCGCCGCCGCCGTCCGCCTTGATGGTCGGGATCGTGTTCAGGATGTCGGCGTTGCCTGCGGCCTGGGTGCGAGCGAGCGTGCCTTCGTCGAGCGTCTCGACCGCAAGCGGCGTGTCGAACGCGGCGCGCGCGACGCTGGTGCCGGTGACGACGATGTCGGATTCGTCGGCCGCTCCAGCGGTTTGCGGACCGGCCGCAGGCGCGTTCGGGCCGGCAGGAGGAGTCTGCGAATCCTGCGCCCAGGCAGCGGTTGCGAGAAGGGTCGCCGACGCCAGCAGCGCCGCGCGGATCAGCCGAGTATTGCCGTTCATCTTCATCCTCCCAGACACGGCGCCCCCGCGCCGCTGGACGGTCCAACCTGATGTCAGCCGTCCTTGTCACATAAGGGTCATGCTTCCGGCGCTTGAACGAAAGCCCGTGATGCAGCAACAATCTGTTGTCGCGGGTGGAACACTCCACCCGATTTGCGGGGAAATACTTGTGCTCGATCTCGGGGATCTGATGGTCTTCACCAAAGTGGTGGAAACGGAAAGCCTGACCAAGGCCGGCCGTGTGCTCGGTCTGCCGAAATCGACCGTCAGCCGCCGGATGAGCCGGCTGGAGGATCATCTGGGCGTGCAGCTCCTCCACCGCAGCACGCGCGCCGTGACGGTGACCGAGGACGGCGCCCTGTTCTTCGAACATTGCCTGCGCTCGATCGGCGTGCTGCGCGACGGTGAGCGGGCGCTGCAGAGCCGGGCGCGGCATCCGCAAGGCGTGGTCAGGATCGCCATCCCCTATGTGCTGGGCCAGGAACTGGTCTGTCCGGTGCTGCCGGAGTTTCTCGACCTCTATCCCGATGTGCGGCTGGTCAGCGTGCTGACCGACGATGCGGTCGGGCTGCTCCGGAGCGGCTTCGACGTGGCGCTCGCGGTCGGTCCGCTCGCCGATTCCGGTCTGGTCGCGATCAAGCTGGGCACGACCGGATGCGGCGCCTTCGCCTCGCCCGAATATGTCGAGCGCAAGGGGCCGCCGCAAAACCATGTCGAGCTGCCGCGCTTCGATCTGCTCGCGAGTGGGACTGTCGACCGCCGCCATAGCTGGACTTTCCACCGCGACGCCGAGGAAGTTTCGGTCGAGTTCACCGCCAAGCTCGTCTGCAACGACCTGATGTTCCTGCGCGACGCGACGCTGTCGGGCCTGGGCATCGCCAATCTGCCCGCCTTCCTGTGCAAGCACGACCTTGCGGAAGGAAGACTGGTCGAGGTGCTGCCTGGCTGGAGCACATCCGACATGACCTTCTTCGCGCTGTTCGCCGATCCCAAGGCCGTGCCCGTGCGGGTACGGACGCTGATCGACTTCCTTGTCGAGAAGCTGCGGCCAACATTATCGTGGGACATTCACTAGGTTCCACAATCTGCAACAACCCGTTCCACAAATCGACCCTTTCCCGAACGCGCCGTCCCGTTCAGCTTCATGAGCGAGCGGCCCGCAGAGCCGCCGGGAGGATGGAGGCACTCATCGCAACCACTGGCGACACGATCGTGCAGAGCAACGACACGGCGCTGACCACGCTGCACGCGCTGTTCGATTGCGCGGTGCAGTCGGTCTCCGCGGAGTCGGCAATGCCGCGCATCCTTCCCGAGCCGGCGCACGGCCGGCTGGTGGTGGTGGCGGTCGGCAAGGCCGCGGCCGACATGATGCGCGTCGCCCGCATGCGCGCCCGCAAGCCCGTCGATGGGCTGATCGTCACTCGCTATGGTCATGCGCCCGAGGGGCTGGACTGGCCCGGCATCGAGCTGATCGAGGCCGGCCATCCCTATCCCGACGAAAACAGCCTGCGCGGCGCCGAGCGCGCGCTGGAGATCGCCCATTCGCTCCACGCCGGCGACCATCTGCTGCTGCTGCTGTCGGGCGGCGGCTCCGCGCTGCTGGCGGCGCCCGTCGAGGGACTGAGCCTGGCTGACAAGCAAGCGACGACCAAGCTGCTGCTCCGCTCCGGCGCCACGATTTCCGAGATCAACTGCGTCCGCAAGCATCTGTCACGGATCAAGGGCGGGCGCCTGGCGGTCGCCGCCGGGGCGGCGCAAGTGACGACCTGGATCATTTCCGACGTGCCTGGCGACGATCCGTCCTTCGTCTCCTCGGGACCGACGGTGCCCGATCTGACCAGCCTGCAAATGGCCCGCGACATCATCGCCAAATACCGGATCGACGCTCCGAAATCGGTCACGCGCGCGCTTGCCGACCCAGCCAACGAGACGCCAGCCGCCGACAGCCTGGGCCTTGCCGGCGGAGACATCCGCGTGATCGCGCGCGCCCGCGACGCACTCTCCGCCGTCGCCACGCGCGGCACGGAGCTGGGCTTCACCGTCTCATCGCTTGGCGACCAATTGCAGGCCGAGGCGCGGCACTTGGGGGCAAGCCACGCCGCGCTTGCCCGCCGGCTGGCGGGCGACGGCAAGAAGCGGCTGATTCTGTCCGGCGGCGAGACCACTGTGACGGTCGTGAACCCCAAAGGGCGCGGCGGCCGGAACATGGAATATGCCCTCGGCCTCGCGATCGCGCTCGACGGCGCCCCCGGCATCTGGGCGCTCGCTTGCGATACGGACGGCATCGACGGCACCGAGGACGCTGCCGGCGCCGTGGTCGGCCCGGACACGCTCGCCCGCGCCCGTGCGCTGGGGCTCGATCCGGCGAAGCACTTGGCGGAAAACAACGCGTACCTGTTCTTCAAGGCGCTGGGCGATCTGGTGATGACGGGGCCGACCGGCACCAACGTCAACGATTTCCGCGCCGTTTTGATCGAGGGGCAGCCATGAACGCGATCACCGCCTCGCGCCATTATCCGTGGATCCTGATCGCCCTGCTTTGGGTCGTCTCGTTCCTGAACGCCGCCGACCGGTCGGTGATCGTCGCCGTCATGCCGTCGATCCGAAGCGAATTCGGCCTGACCGCCACGCAGCTCGCCCTCGTGCCCGCCGTGTTCTTCTGGTTCTATGCCGGCGCCGCGCTGTTTTCCGGCCGGCTGGGCGACAGCGCGCGGCGGACGCGCATCGTGATCTGGGGCCTCGCCTTCTGGAGCATCGCTACCGGGATCGTGCCGCTCTCGACCGGCTTCATGATGCTGCTGGCGCTGCGCGCCGTCGTGGCGGTCGGCGAGTCCACCTACTATCCGACCGCAACCGCGCTGATCGGCGACTGGCACAAGCCGGAAATGCGCAGCCGCGCACTGTCGCTGCACCAGACCGCGGTGTTCGCAGGCGCCGGGCTCGGCTCGGTTCTGGCGGGAATTATCGCCGACCATTTCGGCTGGCGCATGCCGTTCCTGATCTTCGCGGGCGCCGGGCTGCTCTGGTGCCTGTTCATCGTCCGGCTGCTGAAGGACGCGCCGATCCGCCACACCGCCGCCGAAGAGCGCACCGATGAAGAGCCGTTTCGCATCGTCTTCCGGATCAAGCCCGCCCTGATGCTGTTTGCGGTGTTTTTCCTCGCAAACGGCGTTGCCAATGGCGTGACGGTGTGGGCGCCGACCTTCGTCCACGACATGCTCGGCGAGAACCTCGCGGCCTCCGCTTTCTACGGCTCGGCCAGCATCAACGTCGCCGGCTTCATCGCGGTGCCGCTGGGTGGGCTGCTCGCCGACACACTGGCCAAAAGGACGCCGATCGGGCGCTTCTACACGCTGGCGATCGGGCTCGCGATTGCGGCCGCGATGCTGGCGCCGATGGCGTGGGCGAAATCGGGCGCGGCGGTCGGCTTGGTGCTGATCGCGACGACGCTCGGCAAGGGCTTGTTCGACGGCTGCATTTATGCCGCGATGCAGGACGTGGTGCCGCCACACGCCCGCGCGACGGCAGTGGGCATGATGACGACCTTCGGCTTTATCGGCGCCGGCATCGCGCCGCTGTTCGTGGCCAAGGCCTCCGACACATTCGGGATGGCGGCTGGTCTGGGCTCGCTCGCCGCGCTCTATGCCCTGGCAGTGCTGATCCTGCTGGCGACGCGGGGCTCTACCCGCCGCGCGGTAGCCGCCAACGCAACGGTGATCGCATGAAAGCGCTGGTGTTGAACGCGCCGCGCGAGCTGGCGTTCGAGGAGTCCGAAACGCCCTCGCCCGGCGCGAACGAGGTGCTGATCCGCACGCTCCATTCCGGCATCAGCGCGGGTACGGAGCTGTCGCAATATCGCGGCACCAACCCGTTCATGCACCGCCGGTTCGACGAGCGGACGCGGCTGTTCCAGCCCGCCGAGAGCCCAAGCTGGCCCTATCCGGTGCGCAACCTGGGCTATGAGGAAGTCGGCGAGATCGTCGAAAGCCGCGTGCCGGACCTGCCCGTCGGCGCGCGCGTGTTCGGAACGTGGAACCATCGCACGCATTTCGTCGCGACCGCGGACTATGCGCGCGAGCGGCGGATGCCCAAAGGCGCCGACCCGCGCATCGGCATTTTCTCGCACATCGGTGCGGTCGCGCTGAACGGCGTGCACGATGCGAACATCCGCATCGGCGATTTGGTCGCGGTGTTCGGCCTCGGCGTGCCGGGGCAGATTGTCGCGCAGGCCGCAACGCGGTCCGGCGCGCAGGTGATCGCCGTCGATCCCGATCCGCTCCGGCGCGAGCTGGCGCTGAAGATGGGCGCGGCGCACGCAATCGAAGCGAAAGGCGCGGCCGATGCGATCAAGGAGATGACCGGCGGGCGCGGCGCCGATAGCTGCATCGAAGTCTCCGGCGCGCCGCCGGCGCTCGGCGAGGCGATCCGCGCCGTCGCCTATGCTTCCCGCGTGGTGGCGATGGGCTTTTTCCAGGGCGAGCTGGCGGGTGTGCGGCTGGGTGAGGAATTCCACCACAACCGCGTGCAGCTCATCTGCTCGCAGATTTCGGGCGTCGCGCCGGAAGCGAGCCATCGCTGGTCCAAGCCGCGACTGTGGCGAACGGCGGTCGAGCTGCAGCACCGCGGCGTGCTGAACCTGCTGCCGCTGATCACCCATACCGCGCCGTTCGAGGACGCGCCGGCCTTGTTCGAACGGCTCGATCGAGGTGAGCCCGGATTGCTGCAGGCGGTGCTGGAGTTCGGCGCGTGACGAAGCTCCGGGTCGGCATTCTCGGTAATGGCGGCATCGCGGCGCGGCATGCGGCCTCCGTCGCCAAGCTGCCGGAGACGATGGAGCTGGTCGCGGTCTGCGGGCGCGATGCCGGGCGCGTTGGCGCATTCACTGCGCAGCATGGCGGACGACCCTTTACCGATCTCGACGCGATGCTCGATGCCGGCATCGATCTGATGATCGACACCGCCCCCCCTTTCTCGCGCGGCGGCGAAGCGAAGCGAGCCGCGCAAGCCGGCGTGCACCTGCTGGTCGAGAAGCCCATCGCGCTCGATTTGGCAGCCGGCGACGCAATGGTGCGCGCTGCCTCCGGCGTAACGGCGGCGGTCGGCTTCATGTATCGGCACGGCGATGCGGTTCGGCGCTGGCAAGTGGCGGAAACCGGGCCGGTCGGCCTCATGACCGGCAGCTATCACTGCAACGCGCTGCATGCGCCCTGGTGGCGCGAGCGCGCCAAGTCCGGTGGGCAGATCCTCGAACAGCTCATCCACATCATCGACCTGGTGCGGGTGTTCGTCGGCGAGCCGGACACCGTCTATGCGCGCAAGGCGAACCTCTTCCACCGCGACGTGCCCGGTTACGATGTCGAGGACGTGTCCGCGATCGTGTTCGGCTGGAACGACGGGCGGATCGCGACGCTCAACGCCAGCAACATCGCCGTGCCGGGCAAATGGGACAAACGCTGGTCGCTGTTCGCTGAGAAGGCGACGGCGCACTTCACCGACTGGAACAATGCCGCGTTCACCCGCACCGCGCCCGACGTGGAAGAAAGCATCTGGGCTGGCGACACCGACCCGTTCGTCGCCCAACTGGCCGATCTCGCCGACGCGATCCGCGACAAGCGGCCGCCGCGCGTGCCGCTTGCGGAGGGGGTGGCGACGCTGAAGCTGGCGCTGGCCGCCGTGCGCTCGGCCGACGAAGGGCGCGAGCTGAGGACCGCCGATGCGATTTGACGGGCAGGCCTTCGAGGCCAGAGGCGTCCGGCTCGGCGGCATCGTCCCGCTGATCGACGGCGAGCCGGCGACGTCGCAGTTCGCTTTTGGCATCGAGCGGGACGGCGAGCGGCTGCGGCTGCTGGTGCGCGCGACGGGCCTCGACCCTGCGCGCCAGATCGACAGCATCGGCATCCGCTTCACCGACGTGCATAGCGTCGGCCGCTATCTCCGCCACGGCTATCAGAGCTGGGACGGCAGCTTCTTCGTCGAGCCCGGCACGCCGGCGGGCGACGGTCCGCCGCTGAAAGCCCCGACGCTCGGCTATGCGGCAACGGCGCTGCTGCCGAAGGACGGCGACGGCGCGGTGGTGCTCGGCTTCACCCGCCACGACCGCTTCCAGAGCCGCTTCCGCTTCGGCGGCACGGCGGAGCAGCCGACGATCGACATTGAGACGCTCTGGGACCGGGTGCCGCACGACGGCACGGTCACGCTCGAACCGCTCGTCCTGTTCGCCGGCGACGCGGTCGAGGAGTCGCTGCGAGATTGGGCGCGGATCGTCGCCGCCGAAAGCCCGCTGCGGCCCCGCGTGCCGGAGCGGCGGATCACCGGCTGGTGCAGTTGGTACAATCTCTACGCCGCGATCAGCGAGGAGAACATCCTCGAACACCTCGAAGCCGCGCGAACATTCCGCGACCGCGAGCAAGTCCCACTCGACATCTTCCTGATCGACGACGGCTTCACCCCTGAAATGGGCGACTGGCTGGACGTGAAGCCCCAATTCCCGCGCGGGATGCAGCCGCTGCTCGCCGACATTCGCGCCGCGGGCTTCACGCCCGGGCTGTGGATCGCGCCGTTCATGGTCGGCAACAGGAGCAAGCTGTTCCGCGATCATCCCGACTGGGTCGTGCGGGAGCGCGAGACCGGCGAGCCGCTCGCCCAGATGACATTCTATGGCGAGTTCCGGTGGCACAAGCGCAGCGAGGAATATTACATCCTCGACATCACGCACCCGGATGCCGAAGCCTATATTCGCCGCGTGTTCCGGACCTGGGCGCAGGACTGGGGCGCAGGCTATTTCAAGACAGACTTCATGCTGTTCGGCAGCGAGCACGGGCCGGACCGCGCGGTGTGGCACCAGCCGGGCCTCAGCCGCATCGCGATCTGGCGGAAGATGGCGGCGCTGATCCGCGAAGAGATCGGCGACGCGCTCTGGCTCGGCTGCGGCTGCCCGCTCTGGGCGTCGGTCGGCTATGTCGATGCGGTGAGGATCGGGCGCGACATCGGCGTCACCTGGAAAGGCGAATATTCGGCGGAAAGCCTGCTCCGCGACCAGGTCACCCGCAATCACGGCCACAATATCCTGTGGCAGGCGGACCCCGATTGCGTGCTGCTGCGCAGCCGCTTCCATGAGCTGAGCGACGCGCAGATCGAGACGCTCGCCCGCTTCGCCGCCTATGCCGGCGGCGTGCTGATGACCAGCGACAAGCTCGACGAGCTTTCGTCCGAGCGCGGCGCGCTGTTCGCCGAGCTGCTGCGCGATCCCGTGACCGGCTGCGCCTATCCTGAGCTCGGCAAGAGCGGCGGCGTGTTGCGGCAGCAGGTGAGCCGCGCGGACGGAACGTCTTTCACGCACGTCATGAACCTGACGGCCGAGCCGCAGGACGGCCTCGCACCGTTCGCGTCGCGGGTCGATGCTTAGCGTCGTCGCGCTGGCCGCGGCCAGCGTCGGTGATCGCTGCGCCGCGCTGAGCGCGCAAAGCTCACCGACACTCGAGATCGTTTCCGCTGAGAGCGAAGCAGGCACATGCCGCGTCACCGGCTTCGCGTATCCGCTGCCCGGCGCGCGGGTCGGTTTCGAGCTTCGCCTGCCGGAAAGCGGGTGGACCGGCCGCTATGTCCAGCTCGGCACCGGCGGCTTTGCCGGCACCCTGTTCCCGGAGACGATCGCGGTCGAGGCACAGCGCGGCAATGCAGCGGCGATGACCGACAGCGGACACCAGGGCGACCGCATGAGCGCGGCCTGGGCAGCGGGCAATCCGCAGGCCGTCCGCGACTATGGCTTCACCTCGATCAAGGCCACCTCCGACGCCGCGTACCGCCTGATCCGCGCTTATTATGGGCGGCCCGCGCGCTGGCGCTATTTCGTCGGCTGCTCCAACGGCGGCCGGCAGGCGCTGACGGCGGCGCAGAGTTACCCGGACGATTGGGACGGCATCCTCGCCGGCTCGCCCGCCAATCCGTGGACCGAGCAGCTCTACCGCTTCGCCAGCCTGCAGCACGCGCTGGCCGGGCTGGGCGCGCAGAGCCTGATCCCGAAGCTCCCCGCGATCCAGCAGGCGGCCCTCGCCTCCTGCGCGCCCGGCACAGTGCGAAAAGGCGTCGCGACCGATCCGCGCCTGTGCTCCTTTCGGCCGGAGACTGCGGGGCTTGCGCCAAGCGAAATCACCGCGGTTCGGACGATCATCGACGCTGGCTATGAGCCCACATCCGCCGCACAGCCCGACGGCTGGGCGCGATGGATCCTGGGCGCCGGTGCAGGACAAATCGCATTCGCCGAGCAGGCGTTTCGATATCTGCTGCAAGACAGCCCGCGCTGGACGCTCGCTGATTTCGACGCGGCATCTGCGCGACAGGCCGCGCAGCGCTGGTCCGGCACGCTCGATGTCGCTCCGGATTTCCGCCGCTTCCGCGCGAAGGGCGGCAAGATCATCTCCTATTTCGGCTGGGCGGATTCGTTGATCGCGCCGCGACTGGCGCTTGATTTTTTCCACCGTGCGCAGCCTGCGCCGGATTATTATCGTCTCTTCATGATCCCGGGCATGGGGCATTGCCAGGGTGGCGTCGGGCCCGTCGACTTCGGACAGTCGGCAGATGCCCCGGCGCGCAGCCCGGACCCGCGTTACGACGTTCGCGCCGCGCTTGTCGCCTGGGTCGAGCATGGGCAGCCGCCAGACAGCCTGACGGCCGTCGGCAAAGACGACCAGGCAGCGCTCAAGCCTGTCCGGTAAACGCCTGTTTGCGGCCCGGCTTCCCTCCGCCAACAATCGTGATATGTTGCCCATAGTTGCTTTGGTTCCCGTGCAGTTCGGTTGAACCAGGTCAGGCTCTTCCGGTCTGCGTTTCTCGCAGGGGGCGAAGAGCATGGTCGTGGCCGTAATAATTGCGGCACTGGTCGTTGGATCGTTGCTGTTCCACTGGCTGAGCCCGTGGTGGATGACCCCGCTTGCGTCGAATTGGCATTCGATCGACACGGCGCTGATCGTCACCATGTGGATCTGCGCGGTCGCTTTCGTCGCGCTCAATCTGTTCATGGCGATGACGATCTGGCGCTACCGGCACCGCCCGGGGAACAAGGCCCATTACGAGCCCGAAAATGCGCGCCTCGAAAAGCGGCTGACCTTCTGGACCGCGATCGGCATCGCCGGGATGCTCGCGCCCGGCCTGCTCGCCTGGAACCAGTATGTGACCGTCCCCGCCGACGCCGCGGTGGTGGAGGCGAATGGCGAGCAATGGCGCTGGAGCTTCCGCCTGCCCGGCCGCGACGGCGTGCTCGGCACCGCCGAGCCGGCGCGGATCACGGCCGACAACGCCTTCGGCCTCAATCCCAAGGACCCCTATGGCCGCGACGACGTGGTCGTCGAATCCTCGGAGCTGCACCTTGTCGTGGGCAAGCCGGTCAAGATGGTGCTGCGCTCGAAGGACGTGCTGCACGATTTCTACGTGCCGGAGTTCCGCGCGAAGATGGACCTGGTGCCGGGCATCGTCACCTATTTCTGGCTGACGCCGACGCAGAAAGGCAATTTCGACATCCTGTGCGCAGAGCTGTGCGGCACCGGCCATAGCCAGATGCGCGGCACCGTCGTGGTCGAGGATGAAGCGAGCTACCGCAAATGGCTCGGCGAGCAATCGACGTTCGGCCAGATCATGGCGGATTCGGGCGGGGGCGCGAAGCAGCTCGCGAGCGCCGCACCGGTCAAAGGAGTGACGCGCTGATGGCGACGATCGCAGACGATCTCAGACCGCTGCATCATCCGAAGACATGGGTCGGCAAATATGTCTGGAGCCAGGACCACAAGGTCATCGCGCTCCAATATGCGGGCACCGCGATCGGCGTCGGCATCATCGCGCTGGTGCTGTCGTTCCTGATGCGGCTGCAACTGGGCTTTCCCGGCCGCTTCCACTTCATCCAGCCGGAGAATTACCTGCAGTTCGTCACGCTGCACGGCATGATCATGGTCGTGTATCTGCTAACGGCGCTGCTGCTCGGCGGCTTCGGCAATTACCTGATCCCGCTGATGGTGGGTGCGCGGGACATGGTGTTCCCGTTCGTCAATATGCTCAGCTACTGGTTCTACCTGCTTTCGGTCATCGTGCTCCTGTCGAGCATTTTCGTGCCCGGCGGACCGACCGGCGGCGGCTGGACGCTCTATCCGCCGCAGACGATCACCGGCGGCACGCCAGGCTCCAACTGGGGCATCATCCTGATGATGGTGTCGCTCGCCATCTTCATCGTCGCTTTCACGATGGGCGGCCTCAATTACGTCACCACCGTCCTCCAGGCGCGCACCAAGGGCATGACGCTGATGCGGATGCCCTGCTCGGTTTGGGGCATCTTCACCGCCTCGATCATGGGGCTGCTCGCTTTCCCGGCGCTGTTCGTGGCGGCCGTGATGACGATCCTGGACGCAGTCGCGGGCACCAGCTTCTTCGTGCCGCAGATCGTCTCGATGGGAAAACCGACCCAGCATGTCGGCGGCTCGCCGATCCTCTACCAGCACCTGTTCTGGTTCTTCGGCCATCCGGAGGTTTACATCGTCGCGCTGCCGGCGTTCGGCATCGTCTCCGACCTCATCTCGGTCCACGCCCGCAAGAACATCTTCGGTTATCGTATGATGGTCTGGGCGATCGTCATCATCGGCGCGCTGAGCTTCTTCGTCTGGGCGCATCATATGTATGTGTCGGGCATGAACCCCTATTTCGGGTTCTTCTTTGCGACCTCGACGCTGATCATCGCGATCCCGACCGCGATCAAGGTCTATAACTGGCTGCTGACGCTCTGGCGCGGCGACATCCATCTGCGCGTTCCGATGCTGTTCGCGATCGCCTTCCTGTTCACCTTCATCCACGGCGGCCTCAGCGGCCTGTTCCTGGGCAATGTCAGCGTCGACGTGCCTCTCAGCGACACCTTCTTCGTCGTCGGTCATTTCCACATGGTGATGGGGGTGTCGCCGATCCTCGTCATCTTCGGCGCGATCTATCACTGGTACCCGAAGATCACCGGGCGGATGTGGAACGAAGGCCTCGCCCGCGCCCATTTCTGGATCACGTTCCTCGGCGCCTACGCGATCTTCCTGCCGATGCACTATATCGGCATCCTGGGCGTCCCACGCCGCTATTATGCGCTGGGCGAGACGGCATTCATTCCGCCATCCGTCCACTACGCCAACATGGGCATCACCATAGCCGCCGGCATGGTGTTCGCGGCGCAGTTCCTGTTCTTCTACAACATGATCTGGAGCTATTTCCGCGGGCCCAAGGCCGACCCCAATCCTTGGGGCGGAGCGAGCCTGGAATGGCAGACGCCTGATAATCCGCCGACCCACGGCAATTGGGGGCCGCGGCTGCCGACCGTCTATCGCTGGGCTTATGACTACAGTGTGCCCGGCGCGCCGCGCGACTTCATCGCGCAGAACGAGCCGCCGGGAGCAGCCGGCAGCATGGCGCCCACATGAGCGTGTTCGCCGCCCTGACCGAAAAGCCCTGGCTGACGCCCGGCGTCCCGAGCGCAGCTTCGGGCGACGAGCGGCCCGGTCCCTGGGATCGCGGCATCGGTCTCGGCCTGTTCCTGGTCGTCGTCACCATGATCTTCGCGCTGGCGACGATGGCCTATCTGATGCGGATGGGCCACGGCGTGCCGGAGGGCTCGCAAGGCAATGACTGGCGCACGCTCCGCGAGCCGCCCTTGCTCTGGATCAACACCGGCATCCTGGTCGCCAGCAGCTTCGCGTTCCTGATCGCGGACATCGCCGCGCGCCACGGCGACGCGCCTGCGATGCGCCGCGGCATGATCGCCGGCGGGCTGCTCGGTTTCGCTTTTCTCGCCGGTCAGTTCATCCTTTGGCGCAAGCTCAGCGACTGGGGCTATGTGCTGCTGTTCAGCGCGGGGCTGTGCAAGGTCGGCGACCCGCTCTTCACGTTCCCCTTCCCGCAGACGATCCTCGGCAATCCGGCGCTTGCCTTCTTCTACCTGATCTCCGCGCTGCACGGCCTGCACATCCTGGGTGGCCTCGCCGCCTGGGGGCTGACCGCGCGTCACGTCTTTGCCGGCGAGCCGCCCGCCGCGGTCGCCCGCTCCGTCCAGCTTTGCGCCCGCTACTGGCATTTCCTGTTGCTCGTCTGGGCGCTGATGATGGGGCTGTTCGTGTCGACCTGAAGCTTTCGAGGGATCGCAATGGACCAACGCACGACGATCGTAGAGGCAGAGCCGGGCGGCGTTCCCGAAAGCCTGCGCGAGCTCGCGGGCGATTGGGGCGCCGATCAGGAAGTCTTCCGCCACGTCCATTGGGGGAAGGCCATGATGTGGATCTTCCTCCTCTCCGACACCTTCATCTTCTCGAGCTTCCTCGTGTCCTACATGACGATGCGCTCGTCGGTGACTGCGCCCTGGCCGAACCCGAGCGAAGTCTTCGCGCTGGAGATCGGCGGCCAGCCCATCCCGCTGATCCTGATCGCGATCATGACTTTCGTGCTGATCAGCTCGTCCGGCACGATGGCGATGGCGGTGAACTATGGCTATCGGGGCAACCGCAAGGCGACCGCTTTACTGATGGTCGCAACCGCCCTGTTCGGCGCGACGTTCGTCAGCATGCAGGCGTTCGAGTGGACGAAGCTGATCTTCACCGAAGGCGTGCGGCCCTGGGGCAATCCGATGGGCGCGGCGCAATTCGGCTCCTGCTTCTTCATGATCACCGGCTTCCACGGCCTGCACGTCTCGATCGGCGTGATCATGCTGCTGATCGTGGCGTCGAAGGTCTGGCGCGGCCATTACGACCGGCGCGGCGACTATAGCGCGGTCGAGATCGCCGGCCTCTACTGGCACTTCGTCGACCTCGTCTGGGTCTTCATCTTCGCTTTCTTCTACCTGTGGTGAGGCCGGCATGAACCACGCACCCGCGCATATCGAACACGCCGCTCCGCCTCCCGCCGCCGTCCACGACGTCGGGCAGCAGCATCCGATCAAGGTCTATCTGCAGGTCTGGGGTTATCTGTTCGTGCTGAGCGCCCTCTCCTATTCGGTCGATTACTTCCATGTGCAGGGCGTGCTGCGCTGGGTGCTGATCATCACTTTCATGCTGCTGAAGGCCGGATTGATCGTCTCCATCTTCATGCACATGGCGTGGGAGCGGATCGCACTCGTCTATGCGATCCTGGTGCCGCCGCTCGCGCTCGGCACGCTGATCCTGCTGATGTGGATCGAATCCGACTACACTTTCTGGACGCGCGTCATCTTCCTGGGCGGGGGCGGCTGACATGGACCGGTGGGAAGGAACCAAGATCGCCGCCGGCATCGGTCTGGCCTGCGCTGTCATGGGCGGCGCCGGCTGGTTCTCCGCCCGCGTCATGGCCCCCGATTACCCGAAAGCCCGCGGCTATGCAGTGGCCGGCATACCCCCCGTCGACCTCGCCTCCGTCCAGCGCGATTGGCCCGTCGGCGGCAGCAAAATGGAACAGGCCGAACTGATCGGATATATCCACGAAATAGACAAAGCGGTGGTCCCGGTCTCCACCGAACCCGAAGTGGCGCGCGAAGCCCCGGTCGATCTCGGCACCCTCCTAGCCTCCGCCGATCCGGAAAAAGGCCGAAGGACCGCCCAGGTCTGTATGGCCTGTCACGACTTGAGCCAGAACGGCCCCAACCGCATCGGTCCCAATCTCTGGGGCGTGGTCGGGCGGCCGGTCGGCTCGCATCCCGGCTTCGCCTATTCGCCGGCGCTGAAAGGGGTTGGCGGGCAATGGACCTACCAGGAGCTCGACCATTTCCTGACCAGCCCCGGCCGCGCGGTCCCCGGCACCAAGATGACGTTCAGCGGCATCCGCAATCCCCGCGAGCGCGCCCAGGTCATCGCCTTCCTGGCGTCGAACGGGGCGAGCAAGCCGCCCTTCCCCGCGCCTCAGCCCGCAGCAACGGAAGCGCCGCCGGCGACCAAGATCGCGGCGGCGCCCTAGGTCGGATTTCTCAATGAACGACCAAGTGCATGTAAAGATGCCAAGTCGCGTAGCCCAGCACCGGCAGCACGACGGCCAGCCCCAGGAACGCCGGGATCGATCCGATCACCAGCAGTGTCGCGACGATCAGGCCCCACATGATCATGACGCCCTTGTTGGCCATGACGGCCTTCACCGATGTCTCGATCGCGGTGCGGGCATCGACGTCGTGATCGACCAGGAACGGCATCGAGACCACGCTGATCGTCAGCACCAGGGCCGCGAAGCATAGCCCGATCAGATTCCCGACGACGATCAGCGCCCAGCCCTGCGGCGTCGTGAACACGGTCCACAGGAAGCCGCGAACCGATGTCGGCGCGGGACCGATCAGCACCGTGTAGAGCGCGCCGGCGGCGACCACCCACAAAGCGAAGATGATGACCAGCAAGGCTGCCACACCCAGGATCGACTCCCAGGCCGGCCGCTTCGCCACGTCGAAGAAGTGCGACCAGTCCGATTCCAGTCCCGCTTCCCGTCGCCGGGCGAGCTCGTAGAAGCCGATCGCCGCGACCGGCCCGAGCAAGCTGACGCCCGCCGCCACCGGCACGAACAAGGGCAGCCATGGCCCCTGGAACGCGACCACGGCCGCGAACAGGCCGATCAGCGGATAGAGGATACCGACGAATATCAGATCGCCGCGGTGTTCCAGGAAATCGTCCCAGCCTTGCGCGAGGGACTCTCGAACGTCTGCGCTACTGATTTTGCGGACTTCGTACGACGACGGCGCGGCGACTGAACCGGCCGATTGAGCGATGGCCATTGCGCACTCCCCATCCCGAGGATCAGGAAGAGCGAGCATACTCCTCGCGGGAGGAGCGGGCAATGCCGGCGCTGACGATGCCGACCGCGCTCAACACCGCCGCCGCGACAAGGTAAAATCCGACGAGAGACAGTCCGCCGCGCTGCGCGAGCAACTGCGCGATCGCGGGCGTGAGACCTCCGCCGATGATCCCGCCGACGTTGAACGCCAGCGACGTCGCCGTGTAGCGCACCCGGGCGGGAAAGAGCCCGGTAAGCCATGCGCCCAACGGGCCATAGACAAAGCCCATCGCGAACAGGGCGAGGCTCAGGAAGGCGAACGCCTTGTCCAGCACGCCGCTGCCGAGCAGCGGCGCCAGCAGCATGCCGGCAAACACCGTCATCGCGCATCCGAAGAGCAGCACCGCGGCGGGCTTGAATCGATCGGATGCCCAGCCGGACAGCCCAATGCCGGCGGCCATGAAGAGAATCGCGATCAACTGGGCGCCGAGGAATGGCTGGCGCGCATAGCCGAGGGCCGTGGTGCCGTAGCCGAGCGCAAAGGCCGTCGCGATATAGTAAAGCGCGAAACAGGCGACGACGCCGAAGGTGCCTGCGACGGTCGCCGCAAGATGCGCGCGCAGCACTTCGCCGAGCGGCACCGCCGGTGGCGGCGCCTCCTCGATCGCCTGCCGAAAATCCGGCGTCTCGGTCAGCCGCAGCCGCACCCACAGGCCCAGCGCGACGAGGCTGACGCTGGCCAGGAACGGCAGCCGCCAGCCCCATCGCGCGAACTGATCCGGCGGCAGCCAGACACCAAGCAACAGGAAGAAACCGTTGGCGGCGATGAAGCCGATCGGCGCGCCGAGCTGCGGCACCGACCCGAAGCGCCCGCGCCACCCTTCAGGCGCATTCTCGACGGCCAGGAGTGCCGCGCCGCTCCATTCGCCGCCCAGGCCAATCCCCTGCCCCAGCCGCAACAGGCAGAGCAACAACGGCGCCCACCAGCCGATCGACTGATAGGCCGGCAGCAGCGCAATGAACGCGGTCGACAGGCCCATCAGCAGCAGCGATGCGACCAAGGTCGACTTGCGCCCGATGCGGTCGCCGAAATGGCCGAAGATCATGCCGCCCACCGGCCGCGCCAGAAAAGCCAGGCCGAAGCTCGCATAGGCCACGAGCAACTGCGCCGACGGCGAGCTCGCGGGAAAGAAGAGCGGTCCGAACACCAGGCTGGTGGCGGTCGCGTAGATGTAAAAGTCGTAGAACTCGACCGACGTGCCGACGAGGCTGGCGAGGAGCACGCGGCGCGTGCTGGGACCGGCGGCGCTCATGCGCTGGCCTGCCCGGCAGCCGGCGGCTCCCACCCAAATACGCTGCGCCCGCCATATTCGTTCGACCGCATCCGCTCCTCAGCCAGCACAGCCTCGACCGACGGGCCGCCCACGCGTCCCTCCAATCGCCGCGCCTGCTGGTCGAGCCGGCGGATCGCGGCCAGCTCTTCCTCACGGCCGAGCTTCGCTTTGTGCACGGCGGATTTCATGACGGCGATGGTGTGGTCATAGACTTTGGTCGGCACCGGATAAGGATGGCGGTCCTTGCCGCCATGCGCGAGCGAAAAGCGCGCCGGATCGCTGAACCGGCACGGCGCGCCATGCACGACCTCGGCAACCATCGCCAGCGCGCGCACCGTCCGCGCGCCGACGCCTGGCACGAGCAGCAGCTCGGCGAAATCCTTCGGCCCCTGATCCGCCGCAGCGGCGAGCGTGGCGTGCAGCCGGCGCTCGACGATATCGGCTGGCCGGACGTCATGCCGATCAGGCAGGCTCAGATGCGGAAGCGACGGCTGTGCAGGCGGCTCACGTTCGCCCGCGATCCGCGCCACAATGCGGTCGGGCCCCTCGCTGGCAAGCAAATCGAGCTGGCCCTGCCGCGACGATGCGGCGCGACGGTCGGCGAGATTGACGATCGTCCCCTGCTCGCGCCCTTCGATGGCGGCGTGCGGAGAATCCAGGAAGTCCTGCAGCCCTTCGGACAGCCAGTGATAGCGGCGCGCCTGTTTCCGCGCATCGCTCATCCCCTGCTGAACGACCACCCACTGGCCATCATCGGCGACGATGAAGCCGTGCAGATAGAGATCGAACCCGTCCTGCACCGCGGCGCTGTCGACTTTCGCGACCAACCGACTGGTCCGCGCCAGCGCGCTTCCGTCCAGCCCTGTCCGCTCGCCGACCGTCATCAACTCGGACGGCGTCGCCCGCGAATGCTTTCCTCGGCCGCCACAGACATGGATGCCGAGTTCCAACGCACGCGGCCCGAGACCACGCTTCAGCGCGCCCAGCACGCTCGTCGTGATGCCGGACGAGTGCCAGTCCATCCCCATCACCGCCCCGAACGACTGGAACCAGAACGGATGGGCCATGCGGCGCAGGAACTCGTCGCGCCCATATTCGAGCACGATCGCCTCGGTGACGACCGCACCCAGCCGCGACATGCGCTGCCCCAGCCATTGCGGCACGCGCCCGCCATGCAGCGGCAGATCGGCACTGCCGGTGCGCCTGGTCATCGTTCGGTCTCATCAGCCATGTATCGGCTGTAAATCAGATCGAACGAAAGGTGAACTGCAGACCTATATTGTTGTGGCTTCGGGCTTTACCTGCGCGGCCATTCCGCCATGATGCAGGTTCCGGTGGCGTAGGAGAGACAGGCCAAAGTGAACGATTGGGCACAGGCCTCGCTGATCGAACGGGCTCAGGCCGCTATCGAGCGCGGCGATCTCCTGTCTGCCTATGACCTGTCGCGGCAGAACAGCGGGCTGTCGAGCTCGCTCGAGCTCGCCTACCTCGCGGCATTGGCGATGGCCCGCATGGGCGAAACCGAGCAGGCGATGCGGCTGTACGAGCAAAGCGGCCTGGCGGCGGCGGAAGATGTCGACAGCCGCTCCCTGGGCGCGCGATTGTTGAAGGATCGGGCGCTCCAGCATGGCGGCGCGGCCGAGGAGCTCAAACAGGCGGCAGACGCTTATGCGGAAGCGCACCGGCGTACGCGCGATCCGTTCCCCGCGATCAACGCGGCGACGCTGAACCTCTTGGCCGGCGACCGCGAGCAGGCCGAGTATTTCGCGCAGATCGCGCTGAGGGCGCCGTCGGTCGCAATGCCCAGCGACTATTACGGCGCCGCGACGCGCGCGGAAGCGCTCGCCATTTTGGGCCAGGAGGCCGAGGCCGCAAAGGCGATCGAGCTGGCGTTGAACCTGCCCGGCGCGAATTTCGGCGCGCGCTCGACAACGCTGAGGCAGTTCGAGCTGCTGGCGAGGCATCAAGCCGCGGAAGACCGGATGCGGCCGATCATCAGCCGGCTGATCCCGCCGGCGGTCGTGTTCTTTTCGGGCCACATCTTCAAGACCGACCCGATCAGGGAAGGAGCGATCGCGGCCGAGATCGACCGGCGCCTCGACGAGTTGAGCGTCGGCTTCGGCTATGGCGCCCTCGCCGCCGGCGCCGACATCCTGATCGCCGAGCGCCTGCTCGCGCGCGGCAGCACGTTGAACCTCGTCTTCCCGTTTCGCGAGGACGATTTCATCGCCAGTTCCGTGGCGCCTGCTGGCGATCAATGGCTCAAACGCTATCATGCCGTCCGCGAGCAGGCCGCCGGGATCAGCTTCGCCACTCTTGCGCAATATGTGCACGATCCCGCTCAGTTCGGATATGGATCGACCGTGGCCATGGGCATGGCGCGGCTGCGCGCGATGCATTTGGGGACGCACGCCATCCAGCTCGTGATCTGGGACGGCAAGATGCATGACGATGCTCCGGCCGGCACCGGGCACGACGTCCGTGAATGGCGCTCGACCGGCGGAATGACCGTGACCATTCCAGCCGACGATCTGGACCGATCGGTCAAACAGGAAGCAAGCGAGCCAGAGCCGGGCAATCGGTGCCTCAAGGCGTTTCTTTTTGCCGATTTCCCGGGATACACGCGGATCAAGGAAGGCAAGCTGCCGCTGTTCTGGTCGCGCGTGATGGCCACGGTCGGCTCGGTGCTCGACGATCACCGCGCCGCGCTGGACTTCACGAATAGCTGGGGCGACGCCGTGTTCGCGGTGTTCAAGACCGCGGAGGCGGCGGCCGATGCGGGGCTGGCACTTCAGTCGGCCTTGCTAGACGTCGCGCCGACCGAGCTTGGGCTGGATCGCCCCACGCAGATGCGCGTGAGCATGCATTTCGGCCCGGTCTATCACGGCAGCGATCCGATCGCCGGGCGGGAAGCCTTTTACGGCACCGAGATTTCGCGCGCTGCCCGCGTCGAGCCGCTGACGCCCCCCGGCAGCATCTACGCAAGCGAACCGCTCGCCGCCGTTCTGGCCAACACCGCATCGGACAAATTCAGCGCGACCTATGTCGGCAAGATCGATCTGCCCAAGGGTTTCGGGCAGTATCCGCTTTACGCGTTGCGAAGGCGCTCCAACGGCTCCGTCTGAGCGCCTCCGGCCAGTCGCGGAACGATCAGCAGATTGCTGCCGGCCGGACCTTCCTGCGGCGCGCCATGCTGCCGATCATGCCGAAGCCGCCGATCATCATCGCCCAGGTCGCAGGCTCGGGGACGCCGAGCACGCGCGGGTCGAACAGCGGGCCGTAATTGGTCTTCGGCAGGCCCGGCGGATCGTTCGGGAGCGGCGTGTCGGACGTCACGACCTGCGCGGCGACGAAATGCGGATCATAGTTCCGGCCGATCACCGGATAGATGGCGTTGTCGTCCAATGCCACGTCCCCGCGGCCAGCGAGGTTGGTCACGCCGCCGTCGTTGCGGGGGTCCCCGAACACCACTTGCAGGCCGGGGCAGGCAAAAATGTCGGTGCAGGTGGCGTCCGACGTGGTGTTGTAGGTTGCGATATACGACACTTCGACTGTCTGTCCTCCTGCCAATTGGCCGATGGGCACGCTCAGATTGGTCGTGCTCCAGTCGAACACTTTCCAGCGGCCGTCCGGGTCGGACTGCTGAATGAGATTGTTGAACGTCAGGCCGCCGGTGTTCAGGAAGATGCCGTCGGAATTGACGCCGCCGTTCGCGCTGTAGAGCGTCGAAGGTTCCGCACCGACGACATTCCGGGTCACTCTGAAGTTGAACGATCCGCGCTGGCTGCCGTCAGCAAGGATTTCGGCGATGTGCCCCGGCGTAATCTGCGAGTCGAACCGCAGATCGACCGGGCCGTCGCCGGTGTTCGTGACGGTGAAGGTGATCACCGTGCTGCTTGAGGTCTGGCACGCACCGACGCAATAATTGTCGTGCAGGAAAAAGAAGCCGCCCTTGTCCGCAGTGGCCGTGTAATTGACCCCAAGTTCGGCCTGGCCCGGATCCGTGGCGCCTTCGTAGAAGGTTTCGGTGGATCCGCCCGTCGTCACGGGCACCGACTTGTTCGCATTCGCGAAGCTATAAGTGTTCTGGATCGACACTTCCGTGACGATCGCGGCAGCGGAAGGTGCCGCCCACATCAGCGGAAGAGCAAGAAGAACAGGCGTGCAGGATGTGCGGATGAGGCAAGCGGCAGACGGCTCACCGGACGCGGTGGTGCGCATACTGAATTCCCCCTTACAGCAGTGAGGCCTTATTAACCCTTTTTCGACCGCTGCTAAAGGGTGGATGCGACGGATCGAGCGTCCCGAACCGGGGCACAGGCGCCCGTCGCGAACGTCAGCGCTGGCCCAGGCGGATCGAGCTTCCGCTGGATCGTCGAGGCGGCATCGCAGTCCCGCTTGGCGTCGTCGGCCCGGCCGGCCGCCGCCAGCACCCGCGATCGCGCCAGCAGCAACTCGACCTGATCGGGATCGATCGCTCCGTAATTCGCATCGTAGATCGCTTTGGTCCGCGCCAGTCGCGCTAATGCCGCGTCTGTCGCACCCCGCTTCTCCTCGGCCTCGGCTGCATAGAAATCGACGTCCCCGACGGCGGCGTTGGTCGGCCCATAAGCTCTGACGTAGAGCGCCCGTGCCCGATCGAACGCGGCCAAGGCGCCGGGCACATCGCCTTGCGCGGTCCTGATCCGCCCCTGCAGGATCAGCGCCGCGCCGATCGTCGGATGATCGCCTTCCAGCACGCGGTCGTAGATCGCAATGGCCTGCTTGATGCGGTTCGCCGCCAAAGCGGGCTGGCCGCGCTCGAAATCGGCGAGCGCGCGGTTCTGGAAGGCGGTCGCGGTGCGCACGTGATTGGTGCCGAACGCGGCCGTGTAGCTCGCCTCGGCGCGGGCGAACAGTTTGTCCGCCTCCTCGAACCGCTTGAGCCGGACAAGGGAGTGCGCCTCGTTCATCCAGACGCGTCCCAGCGCCTCGCGGTAATCGCCTGGCAGCTCGCTATAGCGCTGCGCCGCCTGGCCGAGCAGCCGCGCCGAATCCGCGTAACGTCCGGCCAGAATCTCGGCCATGCCCCGCTGCTCGAGGACCTCGGCATCGAGTTCCGCCGCATAGGAGGCGCTTTTAGAATAGGACGCAGCCGCCTGGTCGATCGTCCGCTTAGCCGCCGCGAGGTCGCCGCGCTTGTTCTCGACCGTCGCGAGCTTCAGCAGCACGCGCGCCCGCTCCTCCCCTTCCTTGGGCAGGCGCATCAGCGCGGATTGCAGGTCGCGCTCGGCTTCGCGAGCCAAACCGAGATTGAAATAGATTTCGCCCGTCGCGCGCAGCAGCCGGGCGCTCACCTGCGGCTCGGCGCGCAGCTCGACGCCGGCGCGGCGGCTGGCGCGGTTCAGGATGGTCAGTGCCGTGATCGTGCGCGGGTTATCGGTCGCTGGATTCGCGATCGCGAACGTGCCGATCAGGAAGTCGAGGCTTCGATTGGCGAGAAGCTGCTGCTGCACCGCCACCCGCCGCTGGCTCTCCGCATAGATGGCGAGGCCGATCGTGGTCAGCGCGATCACCATCGAGGCGGCGGTGACCCAGATCATCCGCCGCTGCCGACGCGCCGCATCGCGCCGTGCAAGCTGGTCCAGCCGCAGCCCCGTGATGCCCGCGATGAGCTTGAGCAGCGCAAGCCGCTTGCCGTCCTTGCCCGGACGGATGTCGGCGGCAATCGGCTCGGCGGGGCTGTCGGAGAGATTGCCGTCGGGGCCGAGATGGAAACGCAGCGCCTCCGGGAAGCACTCCTTGTCCCCGCCTTCGTAAGGCTCGCCCGAAGCGATCAGCGCCAGGGTGCGCGATTCGCCGTGCAGCCGCTTGAAGGTCAGGATTTCTTCGTTGACCCATTTCGACTTGGCCGCCTTCGGGCTGCACACCACGATCTGGAAACGGGAATCGGCCAGCGCCGCGCGAAGATGCTCGCCCAGGTCGCCGCTGGCCGGCAGCTCGTCACGGTCGCGAAAGATTGGCGGCAGGCGGCGCGGCACCGGCCCGAATGGCGAATCGGTGCCGATCAGCGCCCGCGGCAGCCGATAGGTCTCCAATGCGCGATGCAGCCAGCGGACAGTCGCCTGGTCGGAGTGGCTATAGCTTATGAACGCGGCGTATTTGGTCATCCCCGAACCGTCGCCAATCGCCATCTCCCCCACCGCCCTGATTAGGGACCAGTTTTGCGCGAAAGAAAAGCCGCCAAACTGTCAATGCCGTAAGAAATCGGGACGGCAGCCCGATTTCGTCCAACCTGTCGTCGCAGAGTTGTTGCTTTGATCCGTGTGAAGGCGCTCCATAGGGATCGAGAGCAAGCGGACCAAACCGCTTGGATGTAGGTTGAGGCCCGATGGCGAGCGACTGGCCGGCAGGTGAAAGCGAAATGGCGCGGCGCATCCGCGACCATGATTGGTCGGCCACGCCCATCGGCCCCATCGAATCGTGGCCGCCGGAACTGCGCAGCACCGTCGACCTGATGCTCGATCACGGCTTTCCGATGATCGTGCTGTGGGGCCGCGATCTCATCCAGATCTACAATGACGGCTATGCCGTCATCATGGCCGACAAGCATCCGGCCGGCCTTGGTCAGCCGACGCGCGAATGCTGGCCCGAAGTCTGGGACATCAATGCGCCGATCTACGATCGCGTCGGGGCCGGCGAGACGCTGACGTTCGAGGACAAGCTGTTCCCGATCGCGCGCCACGGCCCGATCGAGAATGCGTGGTTCACGCTTACCTACAGCCCGCTTCGCGAGGGCCGCGACGTTGCCGGCGTGCTCGTCACTCTGTTCGAGACGACGGCGGGGCACCTTGCAGCGGCCCATCGCGAGGCGGCCCTGCAGATCGAGGAGCAACGGGCGTTCCTGCTGAGACTGAGCGACACGTTGCGTCCGCTGGAAGGCGCGACCGAGATCGAGGGAGAGGCCGCGCGAATCCTCGGCGACAGCCTGGATGCGGCCTGGACCTATTACGGCGAGCTTACACGCACGCCGCAACAGCTGATGACGGTCCGCGCGAGCCATGTGCGCGCCGGCGTGCCGGGCATCGTCGGCACCTATCCGGTGGAATCCACGGCCGTCCTCGATCGCCTGCAGGCCGGTCACGCCCTCGCGATCGAAGACATCTCGGATTCCCCGCTGTTCAGCGCGAAGGCGCGCGCGCGCTGGGGAAAGATCGGGATGCGTTCGATCGCGGCCGTGCCGATCGTCAAGAAAGGCAACCTGATCGCAGCCGTCATCGTCGCCGACACCAAGCCACGTGACTGGAGCGACGCCATCGGTCTGATCGAGGAAACCGCCGAACGAACCTGGGCGGCTGTCGAACGTGCAAACGCCGAAGCGGCACTGCGGGAGAGCAGGCACCGGCTGCAGTTTCTGGTCGCCGAGCTGCAGCACAGGGTGCGCAATATCCTCACTGTCGTGCGATCCGTCTTCGACCGCACGATCGAAGCCGGCGGAACGCTCGAGGACGTCGCGGATCACTTCAAAGGACGGCTGGACAGCCTCGCCCGAACGCAGGTGGTCGTGACGCAAAACGTTGGCGGTCTGATCGACCTCGAGAACCTCATCCGCGACGAACTTTTGAGCGTCGGAGTGAGCGACGGGCCCCATCTGACGATAGGTGGTCCCGACGTCGCTCTGACCTCGAAAGAGGCAGAATCGATCGGTCTGGCGATCCACGAACTCACGACCAACGCCTTGAAATACGGGGCATTGAGGAATTCTACGGGAAAGCTCGATATTCGCTGGACCGCTAACATGAGTTATGGGGAATCTGAACGACTCGATCTTATATGGACGGAACAGGGTGTGTCCGCGGTTGCGGTCAAGCCGACTCGACGAGGGTTCGGTAGCGAGTTGATCGAAGAGGCATTGCCGTATCGGCTAGGGGCCGAGACCAAGCTGGAATTCCGGGGCGGCGGCGTTCGCTGCACCATCTCCCTGCCCATGCCTGGGCAGGACGAACTGGCGGTGCCGATATGGAAGGAAGCGTGACCCCGACCGGCCGGCTCGCCGGCAAGACCATTCTGGTGGTGGAGGACGAGTATTTCATCGCCTCCGACCTGAAGCGCGCGCTCGAAAAGGAGGACGCGACCGTGGTCGGCCCCGCCGGCAATATCGGCAAAGGCCTGTCGCTCCTCGGAGGCGCACCGATCGACGCTGCGATCCTCGATGTAAATCTTGAGGGCACCACGTCCTATCCGATCGCCGACAGGCTGGGCGAGCAATCGGTCCCTTATGTTTTTCTCACGGGCTATGACGGTTGGGCGTTGCCGGATGCCTATCGGGACGCCCCGCGCGTCGCGAAGCCCTTCTCCATGCGCGCCGTGCTCGCGTGCGTGGAACAGCTTGTAGGTGTGGAGGCCGAAGCATGATTAGGGTCCAGCAAGCCAGCAACAGCCTGCCTCCCGCCGCCCTGCGCCTGTCCCGGCTCGCGCCGCTCAGCGGCGAGGAATTGATGGCTGTGGTCGCGGCCATCGATCGCAGCAGCCAGACGCCGGCACGCCGCGAACTCCTGAGCGAAGGGCGGAAGATCGCGGAGCCCCGGATGATCGTCAGCGGATGGGCGGCGCGGGTTCGCCTGCTCGCCGACGGGCGGCGGCAGCTTCTCAGCTTCCTGTTGCCCGGCGATCTCGTCGGCATGTGCCGCCAGCCCGAGCCGCTCGCGGTTTCAACGGTGGTCGCAGTGACGGCGCTGACGTCTTGCGCCGCGCCCTCGGCCGGGAAATTTCCCCAGCTCGCCGACGCCTACGCGATCAGCGAGGCGCTGGAGGAAGCGCGCCTGCTCAGCCAGATCGCGCGGCTCGGCCGCATGAACGCGCAGGAGCGGATCGGCGACTTATTGCTGGAGTTGCACGAGCGGCTCAGCCTTTGCGGCCTAGCCGACGAGACCGGCTTCGACTTGCCCCTGACTCAGGAATTGCTGGCCGATGCGCTTGGGCTGACCTCGGTTCACGTCAATCGCGTCGTGCAGACGATGCGCCGCGCCAACGATCTGGAGTGGAGAGGCCGACGCCTGCACTTGCCGAACCCAGCAGAACTGGCCCGCAAGATCGGCCGCGCCCCGATCAGGGTGACAAGCGCCAGCCACGCCTAAGGCGGCCCGGAGGGGAGCCGAATTCGGGCGACCCTGAAGTGGCGGAGCGGGAGGGATTCGAACCCTCGATACGGTTTTGCCGTATACTCACTTTCCAGGCGAGCGCCTTCGACCACTCGGCCACCGCTCCGCATGCACTGGAAGTGCAGCCCCCTATCCTCTTGGATATCGGCGTGCAATGTCTGTCTCCATGCTGATCTTCGCTCTGCTGCTCCAGACCGCCGCCCATTCTCCCGCAGTCACGCCCAAGTCGCCCGGCGAGATCGTCGCCGCGGCGCCGGCCAGCGATTGGGTGGATATCAAGCCCGACGACCTGCTGGTCATGCAGCTCGCGCCCGACCGCGATGGCCAACCCCGGCGCGTTACGATCCAGCTCATGGCCCCGCCTTTCTCCCAACCCTGGATCGCGAACATCCGCACGCTGGCAAAAGCGCATTGGTGGGACGGCACCAGCGTCAACCGCGTGCAGGACAATTACGTCGTCCAATGGGGCGACGCGACCGAGAAGAAGCCGTTGCCGGCGGGGCTGCTCTCGACGTCTGAGAAGGGCTATGTCAGCGATTGGAGACTCGATCGCAGCCTAAGGACGAGCGTCGTTGATCTATCGACGATGTCCGGTCTCGACGAAGGGCCAAAACAGACCGACCCTTACGTTGCTGGGGGGCATACGCTTCATTGGAAAGGCTGGCAGTTGGCTGCCGGCGCTGAACAGGCTTGGCCAACTCACTGCTACGGCATGATCGGCGTCGGCCGGAATCTCTCGCCGGATGCCGGCAACGGCGCCGAACTCTACACCGTGATCGGCCATGCGCCGCGGCATCTCGACCGCAACATTGCCGTCGTCGGACGCGTGGTGGAGGGAATCGAGAATCTCTCCAGCCTGCCGCGCGGAACCGGTAGTCTCGGCTTCTACGAAAAGCCTGAGCAGCGCGTGCCGATCGTTTCGATCCGGCTGGCCTCGGAGCTTCCGGAAACGGAGCGGCCGCACCTCCAATATCTTTCGACCGAAAGCGGCAGTTTCGCGGCCTATGCCAATGCGCGGGCAAACCGGAAGGACGCCTTCTTCATCGTGCCCGCGGGCGGCGCCGACATCTGCAATGTGCCGGTGCCGATCCGGCGCAAGCCGTAGGATCGCACTTGGCGCTTACCCCCAATCGTCCATCCCGAGCGAAGTTGAGGGACGCACTGGCGTCACTGGCTGTCCGTCAAAAAGTGCGTGCCTCGACTTCGCTCGGCATGGACGGGTTTGGACGAATGGCCCAATTGTTCGTCGCGTCAGCCCCTCAGTAGCGCGCCGAACATCACGAACGGTTCTTCGGGCGCGGAGACCTGCACCTGGCCGTTCGCCTGACGCACCAGCTCGCTGACCAGCCACGCGGCGGCCGCGCGGGGCGTCACCTCGGATTCGGCGGTCTTGCCTTCCAGCGCCTGGCGCAGCTCGGGATCGAGCACCAGCCGCGGCCCTTCGGCACGCACGACCATCTCGGTTCCGTTCGCCGTCTTTTCGGCGCCAATGTCCAGCCGTCCGCCGCGCACCAGCGCATCGCCGGCGATCAGCGCCAGGTTCAAGAGCACCTTGATCGCGGTCTTGCTGAGCGTCGCCGGCTCGACCATCCAGCCGATCTCGACCCGCCCGCCTTCGCCGAACATGCCTTCGATCGCAACTTTCGCCTCGCGCGCGTCGACTTCGTCGCCGAAGCCGCCCGCCGCGCCGAACGCCAGTCGGAAGAATTTCAGCTTGTTGGCAGAGGCGCGCGCGCTTTCGTTCAGCAGGTCGAGGCAGCGCGCCCGCATCTCCGGGTCATGCTCGTCGGCGAGCAGTTCCAGGCCGTTGTTGAGCGCGCCGACCGGGCTCAGCAGGTCATGGCACAGGCGGGAGCAGAGCAGGCTGGCGAAGTCGATCGCTGAGGTCATGCCGCTCCTCTGGCGGAGCGCGTGGCGCGGGGCAAGGGGCAGCACCGCAACTCGTCGGCGGAAAGACTCGGTCCGTGCGAGCCCCCAAAGGAAAAAGGGCGGCCGAAGCCGCCCTTCCCCTTTAGCTCTGAGCCTGAGTTCAGGCGAGAACCGTCTTGGCGCGACGGCTGCGGCGGACCGAGAAGCCCAGCATGCCGAAACCGCCGACCATCATCGCCCAGGTCGCCGGTTCGGGAACCGCGGGGGCGAAAGTCACGCCCTGCAGCGTCGAACCGTCGATCACGCCGAACGTGCCGGCCGTGAAGCCGCGCGCGTTGGTGCGAAGGATGTAGGTCGTGCTGTTTTCCGTGCCGACCAGGTTGTTCGAACCGAAGTTCACACCGGCCACATTGCCGTCAAAGCTGCGGGTAGCAACCGACGTGAAGGTGCCCGGATTGTTCGGCGCCAGAAAACCGGCCTGATTGAACGAGCCGTCACGGAACGCGAAAATGTCGTAGCCGCCGAAATTCTGGACGGTGAACGACTGGATCGCATTGTTGCCGGCCGAGCCGGCGCCGGTGCGAACGACTTGGAAGTAAAAGTCGATGTTGCCATCCGTATTGCGATACACCGCGGAGTTGAACGTACCCGCGAAGGTCAACGCGGTACCCGAGACCGAGCTCGATGCGAGCAGCGTGCCGCGAGTGGAAACATCGAACGTGTTGTCAATGGCCGCGCCGGGATTTCCGCCGATGCCATCGCCCGGCAGAACCTGCGCCGCGAAAGCCGGCGAGGTCGCGAGTATAGCGCTAACCGCAAAAGCCAATTTTTTCATACAAACCCCCTAACATTAGGTCGCGAAGCAACTCGGCGACGTCGAGTCGGTCCTCTTGGCGAGGCTTCTAATGCGCCACCGTAATAAACGATGTTCCGCGCGCCGCAAAGCAGTTAA
The DNA here is from genome assembly GCF_042678385.1 of Sphingomonas tabacisoli. NCBI lineage: Bacteria > Pseudomonadati > Pseudomonadota > Alphaproteobacteria > Sphingomonadales > Sphingomonadaceae > Sphingomonas > Sphingomonas tabacisoli. The sequence goes on along the minus strand of NZ_JBHUDY010000001.1, from coordinate 1,057,616 downwards.
TCAGGGGTAAACGTTCCCAAAATGAAACGCTCTGGGAGCCGAGAGCCACTCGATAAGGCTAGGCCGCCTGGCAGCGCCAAGGCGGCGTCGCTGTCAACCAGATATCCATACCCGGTCTGCGACGCCGTCCAGCCCCCCGGAAGATGTCGTCCGCAGGATAGCGAATAGACGCTAGGCGAGAACGGCCTTCACCTTTCCGCTGCGGCGCATGGCGATTCCCATCGCGCCAAAGCCCGCCAACATCATCGCCCAGGTTGCCGGTTCGGGCACCCTTGGCGCGAAGGTCGGACCCTGGATGGTCGAACCGTCGATCACGCCGAACGTGCCGGCCGTGAAGGCGAACGCATTGGTCCGGAAAATGTAGGTCGTGCTGTTTTCGGTGCCGACCAGGTTGTTCGGACCGAAATTCACACCCATCACATTGCCGTCGAACGAGCGGTTGGCCGAGGACGTAAAGGTCCCCGGATTGCCAGCGGGCAGGAATCCGCCCGCGCCGTCGAAATCCGAACCGTCACGGAAGGCGAATACGTCAAAGCTGCCGAAATTCGCTGCGGTGAAGGATTGGATCGCATTGTCTCCGGCGCTGCCGGCCCCGGTGCGCTCGACCTGATAGTAAAAGTCCAGCCTGCCATCGGTGTTCCGATAGACGGCCGACCGGAACTTGGTAGCAAAGGTCAACGCCGATCCGCTGGTTTCGGAATAGGCAAGCAGAGTGCCCCGGGTCGTCGCATCGAACAAGTCGATTGTCGCTCCCGGCCCCCCGATCCCGTTGCCGGGAAAGACTTGCGCAGCCTGCGCAGGGAACGCCGCGAAGACAGCAGCCGCTAGGAAAGCGTATTTCTTCATGGAAACCCCCTCTCAACGATCGCCACGCCTACGCGACTTGGACGACGTCCCTTGAAGGGCTTCTTCGACGGGGGAACATAACCCAAATCAGGGGTCGATTGAAAGTATTAATGGACGGGATGCGCGTTCCAAAATGAAACATTCGGCGCTCAGCCCAGGAGCTGTTCCACCAGACGCTTGACCTTGGCCTGCCTCCATTGCGGCGTCGGCGCGATCAGCCAGTAGCCTAGCCCTTGATCGACGCTCTCGCCCAAACTCTGCAAGGCGCCGGATTCGAGATCGTTGCGCACCAGAAGTTCCGGCACGAGCGCCCTGCCAAGCCCGCGCACGGCGGCGTCTATGGCGAGTCCGGCATCAGAGACGCGTATAATCGGATCTGGCGCGGCATGGCCGGGCCACGCGATCCAGCGTTCCGTATCGCCGGCTGCACCAGCCACCCGGCAAAATTCTGTGCCGCCGATCCGCACGCCCTCGTGCTCGCCTTTGTCGACCATCAGGCGGATCGCCACATCGAGATTGGCTTCGGTGAAGTCGATCGCTTCGTCGGCCGCGATCAGGTGGAAGCGCAGCTCCGGATCGGCGGCCGCGATGTCGGCCAATCGCCCGGCCAGCCAGCGCGCGGTCAGGTCGCGCGGCGCGGCGATCGTCAGCACCTTGGAGGATTGGCCCGCCTGCATCGCCCGCACGGCGTCCTCGAAACAGAGGAAACCGTGGCGGAGCGCTTCCAGCCCGCCCTCAGCCTCGGGCGTCAGCTCGAGCCCACGGGCCGTGCGGCGAAACAGCACGACGCCCAGCGTGTCCTCCAGCGCGCGGATCTGCTGGCCCACCGCCGCCGGCGTCACCGCCAGCTCGTCGGCGGCGCGCGTGAAAGAGAGATGCCGGGCCGCCGCATCGAGCACGCGCAGGCCGTTCAGCGGCAGATGCGTGCGCTTCATGCCTGCACCGCCGGCGCGACCAAGGGGAAACGGGGAATGGCGATGTCGAACAGCGATCCGTCCTCGCCGATCATCCGGTAACTGCCTCGCATCTGCCCCGTCGGCGTCGCAAGCGGGCAGCCGGACACATAATCATAGGATTCGCCGGGCGCGATCACCGGCTGCTCGCCGACCACGCCTTCGCCCTGCACTTCGTGCCGCGCCCCGCGCCCGTCGGTGATGATCCAGTGGCGCGTGAGCAATTGCACCGCCATCCGACCCTCATTTTCGAGGCGAATGTGATAGGCCCAGAACCAGCGGCCTTTGTCCGGCTCCGACTGCTCGGGCAGGTAACTGACCGACACGCGCACGGTCACGCCGCGCGTGGTCTGGGCATGGGGGAAGAACGCCTTCACAGCCCCGCCGCGCCGAGCGCGCGGTCGAGATCGTCGATCAGGTCGGCCGGGTCCTCGAGACCCACGTTCAGTCGCAGCATGCCTTCGGTGATCCCCATCGACTCGCGCACCTCCGCCGAGAGGCCGCTATGGGTGGTGGACGAAGGGTGCGTCATCAGCGAGCGAGAATCGCCGATATTGTTGGAGATGTCGATCAGCTCCAGCGCGTCGAGCACGCGATGCGCCTGCGCCCGGTCGCGCACGAAGAAGGACAGGATCGTCCCGCCCCGCTCCATCTGCCGCATCGCCAGGTTATGCTGCGGGTGGCTCGGCAGCGCCGGATACAGCACCCGCGGCGCGCGCCCTTCGAGGAAACGCGCCACGGCGAGCGCATTGTCGCTCTGCCGCTGAACGCGCAGGTCGAGCGTCTCCAGGCCTTTCAGCACCACCCAGGCATTGAACGGCGACAGAGTCGGTCCCGTGTTGCGCGTGAACGGCAGCAGCACGTCGTTGATGAACTGCTCCGTCCCGCAGACCGCGCCCGCGAGCACGCGCCCTTGCCCGTCCATCAGCTTGGTCGCCGAATAGGCGACGACGTCCGCGCCGAACGTCATCGGCTTCTGCAAGGCCGACGTCGCGAACGCATTGTCGGCGACCGTGGTGATGCCATGCGCCTTCGCGATGCTGCAGACTGCTTCCAGGTCCACCACTTCCAGCGTCGGATTGGCCGGCGTTTCGAAGAAGAAGACCCTGGTGTTCGGCCGCACCGCCGCTTCCCAGCCCGCGGTGTCCGATCCGTCGACGATCGTGGTTTCGATGCCGAAGCGCGGCAGCAGATTGTCGGTCAGCCAGCGGCACGATCCGAACATCGTCCGCGCGCCGACCAGGTGATCGCCGGCCGAGAGCTGGCAAAGCAATGCCGCCGTCATCGCCGCCATGCCGCTTGCCATGCAGCGCGCCGCTTCCGCGCCTTCCAGCAGCGCAATCCGCTGTTCCAGCATCTCGACGGTGGGGTTCTGCAGCCGGCTATAGGTCATGCCCTGCTGCTCGCCCGCGAACCGCGCCGCGGCGTCGCCCGCGCAGTCGTAGGCATAGCCGGAGGTCAGGAAGAGCGCTTCCGACGTCTCTCCCCATTCCGACCGCGCCGTGCCGCCACGCACTGCAAGCGTGGCCGGCCGCCACTTCGCGGTGATCTCCCGATTTTGTCCTGTGCGCCTCTTCACACGCGCGCTTTGCAAGCTAGGGGGGCAAAGCGTCAACCGCGTGGGGGCAAGATGAAATCTTTGGTGGCATGGCTGGAGCGCTTTAGCCCCCTCCAGATGGCGCTCCTGCTCGCCGCGGTCGCCGAGCTGCTGCTCGCGGTGCGGATCGGCCAGCCGCACAAATTGATGTTCGACGAGATCTATTACGTGCCGGCGGGACACGACGTGTTCGGCATGATCAAGCCGGCGAACGAGGAGCATCCGCTCCTCGCCAAATGGCTGATCGGGCTGTCGACCGCGATTTTCGGGGACAACTCGGCGGGCTGGCGCGTGCTGAGCAGCGTCGCCGGGACGGGGACCGTCCTCGCCGTCTACGCGATCGCGCTGCGCCTGTTCGGCGATGTCCGCACCGCCGCGACGGCGGCGCTACTCGCGCTGTTGAACCAGATGCTGTTCATCCAGGCGCGGATCGCCACATTGGACGTATTCGCCGGCGCGTTCCTGTTTGACGCGATTGCACTGCTCGTGTGGGGCTATGGTCGCCTCGGCGCGCGGCCTTGGCTGATCGGTGCCGGCATCTGCATCGGCCTGGCGACAGGCTGCAAATGGAGCGCGTTACCCTTCGCGTTGCCGCTGGGGCTCGCCGTGCTGATCGGATGGCGCGGCGAACGACTGCGCGCCGCGATCATTTTCAGCGTGTCAGCCGTGATCGCCTATTTCGCGACTTTCGCGCCGGCGCTGTTCTACACGACCACCCCCCTCAAGCTCGACCAGCTCATCGACTGGCAGCTCCATATGTATGAGCTGCAAACTCGCCCGCTCGCCCATCACACCTATCAAAGCAGCCCTTGGCAATGGCCGCTGATCACGCGGCCGATCTGGTATCTCTATGAGCGGGTCGAGGGCGTTCAGCGCGGTGTGCTGCTGGTCGGCAATCCGGCGGTGATGTGGGGCGGCCTCGTCGCGCTCGCCGCGTGCCTGTGGGACGGGCTCAAGGATCGCAGCCGGCCGCTGCTGCTCCTCGCCGGCCTCTATCTCTTCGCGATGGGCATCTGGATCGCCATCCCGAAAAAGATCGGCTTCTACTATTACTATTACTTCCCAAGCCTCGTGCTGCCGCTCCTGCTCGCCGCCGCTTTCCACCACGGCTACCGGACGAAGGAACGGTGGCTTCCGGCCGCGTTCATGGTGCTGAGCTTTGGCGTGTTCGCCTATTTCTACCCGATCCTCTCCGCCGCGCCGCTCTGGAGCGACCGCGCGTTCGAGCATTGGATGTGGCTTTCGACCTGGCCCTAAGGGTCTGCCTTCCACTCCCACATCGAGCGTGATCGCCCGGAGAGGCGCGCTGGCGAGGAGCGCGGCGCAGTCGCGTAGCAGAAGCTACGCGCAAGCAAGCGACGATGAGGCAGGCCGCCATGTCCCCCGGACATGGCTGAAACTGTCCGGGGGACAGTTTCACCTGCTCATCAGCGCGCCTCTCCGGGCGACCGCTAAAGCGGCGGGGCGTCTTTTGGCCTGTGGAGGGCGTCGCTCGGTCGGTCACGATGTATAATCATCGCTTCCTCCTCGCTCCTACCCACAGACCAAAATACGCCCCGTCACGCCGATGCGGGAGCGGAAGGCAGACCCTAATACCGGCCCCAGGTGAAGCGGCTCGACAGCGCATAATTCCACACCGCCGCAACCAGCACGCCGGCCAGCGCCGACGCCGTCGCATAGGCGTAGCGCTCCTCGAACAAGAAGGCGGCAATGCCGATATTGGCGACAGCGCCGATCGAGCACACCGCGCAAAAGCTCAGCCAGCCGCGGAGCAACGCCCGGGTGCCGTGCAGCCGCCGGTCGCGATAGGTGAGCGCGTTGTTCAGAAAGAAGTTGAACGTCATCGCGCCCATCGTTGCGGTGATCTGTCCCACCACGAACTCGGCGCCGAGCAGTCCGAAAAAGAGCCACAACAGGCTCAGATGCACGGCAACGCCGATCACCCCGATCAGCGCGAACATTGCGAACCGCGTCGGAATGATGCGGCCGAACATGCGGTCGTAGAGCGCGACGAGGAACTCCATCGCGACGACATGATCCAGCTTCGATTCGCCGACCTCGCGCCGGTGGAACTGCAGCGGAACCTCGGCGAAACGCAGCGGCCGCCGCGCAGTGGTGAGCAGGTCGAGCAGGATCTTGAAGCCGATGCCGGACAGCCGCGGCGCCAGCTCACGGAACCGCTTCGCCCGGATCATGAAAAAGCCGCTGAGCGGATCGGTCAGCTCGGCCTTCAGCACCAGTTGCGCGATACGGCTCGCCGTCTCCGACTTGGCAACCCGCTCGCTCTCCCAGTCGCCCGTTCCACCGCCCTCGACGAAACGCGACGCGATCGCGAGGTCGAGTTCGGGGTCCGCCTTCAAGGCGTTCTCCAGCCGGATCAGCACTGCCGGATCGTGCTGCAGATCGGCGTCCATCACCGCGATCAGCGGCGCGCCCGTCGCCATCATCCCCTCGATACAGGCCGAAGAGAGTCCGCGCCGATCGATCCGCTCGATCACGCGAATGCGGCGGTCCTTCACTGCAATCTCGCGCAGCATCTGCGCCGTGCCGTCGGGGCTCGCATCGTCGACGAACACCGCTTCCCACTCGCGGCCCTTCAGCGCGGCATCGAGCCGCCGCACAAGCTCGCCGATATTCCCGCTTTCGTTGAACGTCGGAATGACGACAGCGAGTTCGAGCGGCTTCACAGGCAAGCGAGGACCCGGTCGCCGATCTCGCGCGTGGAGAGCGATCCACCCAGATCGGCGGTCCGCGCGCCCTCCGCCAGCGTCCGCGCCACGGCAGCCTCGATCCGATCCGCCGCTTCGGCGTTCCCAAGCGAATAACGCAGCATCATCGCCGCCGACAGGATCGTCGCGAGCGGATTGGCCTTGCCCTGCCCGGCGATATCCGGCGCTGAACCGTGGATCGGCTCGTACAGCCCCTTGCCGTTCGCATCGAGCGCCGCCGAGGGCAGCAGCCCGATCGAGCCGACGCACATCGATGCCTGGTCGGACAGGATGTCGCCGAACAGATTGCCGGTGACGATCGTATCGAACGCCCCGGGATTGCGGACCAGCTGCATCGCGGCATTGTCGACCAGCATGTGAGTCAGCTCGACATCGGGATAGTCGGCGGAGACCTCGATGACCACGTCGCGCCAGAGCTGAGACGTCTCCAGCACGTTCATCTTGTCGATCGAGCACAGCCGCTTGCGGCGGCGCTGCGCGGTCTCGAAGCCGGTGCGCGCGATCCGCGCCACTTCGCCCTCGTCGTAGCGCATCGTGTCATAGCCTTCGCGCAGCCCCGCATCGGTGGTGCGGCGGCCGCGCGGCGTGCCGAAATAGACGTCGCCGGTCAGCTCGCGGACGATCATCAGGTCGATGCTGCGCGCGATCTCCGGCTTCAGCGCCGATTCGTCGACCAGTTCGGCAAAGGCCTTGGCCGGACGCAGGTTCGCGAACAGGCCAAGCTCCTTCCGCAGCCCCAGGATCGCCTGCTCCGGCCGCAGCGACCGCTCCAGCGCATCGCAGTCAGGGTCGCCGACCGCGCCGAAAAGAATCGCGTCGGCGCGCCGAGCGAGCGCGAGCGTCTCCGGCGGCAGCGGATGGCCTTTGGTCTTATAGGCTGCCCCGCCAACCGGCGCTTCCTCGAACCGCAGCCCGAGGCCGAGCGCTTCAAGCACGCGAACGGCTTCGGCGACAACCTCGGGCCCGATCCCGTCTCCCGGCAACACAGCAATGAGCATCCGATTCCCCTCGTCATCCCGGCCTTGAGCCGGGATCCCGCTTTGCTTGGCCGCAGTGCAAAGAAGCGGGACCCCGGGTCAAGCCCGGGGTGACGAATCCAGTTTTGACAATCTCTCCACCAGCCTCTCCCGCGCCGCGAGCACATCGCCGCGGCGGTCCGCGAAAATGCGGTGATCCAGGGCCTTGCCGTTTTCCCTGAGCATCTCGCGAACCGAAGCTTCCTCCTTCGGCGCATCGCCGGCGCCGAGCTCGATCAGCAACAGCCGCTCGAACCGGGCCAGCGCAAGCGCCCAGCCCCGCGCGCTCGGCGCATGCTCGATCGCATCGAGAACGCCCGATAGCCCCTCATAGAGTGCGGGAACGGACAGCCCCTCGGGCAGCGCCGACGCAACCAGCGCCGTCACCCACTCGATCGCCGCTGCCGGCAGCGGCTCGGACAGCAGAGGCGCCCGGCTGTGCGTCAGTTCCACCGTCGCGGCGGCAAGCTGTTCCTCGACCCGCGCCCGAAACTCGATCTCCACCAGATTGCCCGGCACCAGCACCGGCCGCAGCCGCCGCGACCGCCCGCCACGCACATAGCCCGCCTGCAGCCCGTCATTCGGCGTCAACGCCCGCACGATCGCGCCATGCTCACCATGCGCGCGGACAGCGACGACGATCGCTGGCGTGGTGATCAGCATAGTGGAAAAAAGGTGCGTCCCTCGACTTCGCTCGGGATGGACGGTGGAGAAGGTTGTCGAATCAAAGTCCCGTCCATGCCGAGCGAAGTCGAGGCACGCACGTCACCGCGCATGGTAAAAGTCATACACCTGCTGCGCCACCGACCGCGACACGCCCGGCGCCTTGGCCAGATCTTCCAAACTCGCCGACCGCACCGCCTTTGCCGTGCCGAAATGCATCAGCAGCGCCTTTTTCCGCGCCGGCCCGATGCCCGGCACTTCGTCAAGCGAGCTGACGCCGATCGCCTTGGCCCGTTTCTGACGGTGCGCGCCGATCGCGAAGCGGTGCGCCTCGTCGCGAAGCCGCTGAAGGTAGAACAGCACCGGCGAATTGGGCGGCAGCGTCACCTCACGCCCATCCATCAGGTGGAACACCTCGCGCCCCTCACGACCGTGATGCGGTCCCTTGGCGACGCCGACCAGCGCGACATCCTCGACGCCGATTTCCTCCAGCGTGTTCATTGCGGCATTGAGCTGCCCGCGCCCGCCGTCGATCAGCACCAGGTCGGGCCAGTCGCCGCCCTCGCGGTCCGGGTCCTCGCTCTTCGCGCGCCCGAAGCGCCGCTCGAACACCTCGCGCATCATCGCGAAGTCGTCGCCGGGCGCCGTCTCCGGCCGCTTGATGTTGAACTTGCGGTAGCTGTTCTTGCGGAAGCCTTCCGGCCCCGCGACCACCATCGCGCCCAGCGCATTGGTGCCCATGATGTGCGAGTTGTCGAACACCTCGATACGGTCGGGCGGCCCGTCCAGCTCGAACAGATCGGCGAGCTCGCGCAAAATTCTCGCCTGTGTCGTGCTCTCGGCCAAACGCCGATCCAGCGCTTCCTCGGCATTGCGCTTGGCCTGCTCGATCAGACGCCGCCGGTCGCCGCGATGGGCGTTGGTGATGCTGACCTTGCCCTTGGCTTGTTCGCACAGCGCCTCGGCGATCAGTTCGCCCTCGGTCAGCGGCCGGTCGAGCAGGATCGACCGCGGCGGCGGCACTTCCTCGTAGAATTGCATCAGGAAGCTCGCGAGCACTTCCTCTTCGCTCAAATCCTCGGTGTGGGTCGGAAAGAAGCTGCGATGGCCCCAATTCTGGCCGCCGCGGATGAAGAAGCCCTGGATGCACATCGTGCCGGCCTTGCAGGCCAGCGCGAACACATCGGCGTCGCCCACGCCTTCCGCATTGATCGCCTGGCTGCCCTGGATAAAGGTCAGCGCCTTCAGCCGATCGCGGAAGACGGCGGCCAGCTCGAAATCCATATTCTCCGCAGCCGCCTGCATCGCGGCGCCCAGCTTCGCCTGCACCTGCGTCGATTTGCCGGCGAGGAACGCCTTGGCGTCGCCGACCAGCTCGGCATAGCCGGCCGCGTCGATCCGCCCCACGCATGGCGCCGAGCAGCGTTTGATCTGATACAGCAGGCACGGCCGCGAGCGGTTCGCGAAGAAGCTGTCCGAGCACGACCGCAGCAGGAACAGTTTCTGCAGCGCATTCAGCGTCCGCGTCACCGACCCGGCGCTGGCGAACGGTCCATAGTAATTGCCTTTGATCTTTTGCGCCCCGCGATGCTTCTGGACGCGCGGAAAGTCGTGGTCGGCGCGCAGCAGGATGTACGGGAAGCTTTTGTCGTCGCGCAGCAGCACGTTGTATGGCGGCCGATAGCGCTTGATGAGCTGCGCCTCCAGCAGCAGCGCCTCGGCTTCATTGTTGGTCGTGACGATCGTCATCGACCGGGTCTGCGCGACCATCCGCTGCAGCCGACGCGAGAGTCGCGTGACCTGCGTGTAGTTGGTCACTCGGTTCCGCAGCGCCCGCGCCTTGCCGACATACAGCACGTCGCCGCGCGCATCCTGCATCCGGTACACGCCCGGCCGCACCGGCAGCGTCTTCAGCACGTTGCGGATCGCTGCCACGCCTTTTTCCAGATCGGGCGCGTCGGCGCCGCGCACCGAATAGGTGGCGGTCTCCTCATTGAAACGGTCAGGGCTTTGCGGACGGGACATGGGCTGTCACAGTTAGGCACTGCCGGACAGACCGGCAACGACAATGGAGGGGCAGATGCGCATCGCGGGCAAGACGGCGCTGGTCACCGGCGGCACCGACGGGATCGGCTACGAGATCGCGCGCCAGTTGAAGGAACGCGGCGCGATCGTGGCGGTGTGCGGCCGCAACACCGGCCGGCTCGCCTCGGCGCGGGACCAGGGCTTCCAGGCGATCGAAGCCGATCTTTCCACCAAGGCCGGCTGCGACACGCTCGTCGAGGAACTGAGCGGCGTCCCGATCGACATCCTCGTCAACAATGCCGGCATGGGCGGACCGTCGGCCCTGCTCGACGGCTTCGACCTCGATCAAACCGACCGCGCCATCTTCCTGAACCTGAACGCGCCCATGCATCTGATCGCCGGTTTCCTACCGACGCTGCGCCAGCGTCCGGAAGCTACGATCGTCAACGTAACCTCGGGTCTCGCCATCGCGCCGCGCGCCGATGGCGCCGTCTATTGCGCGACCAAGGCAGGGCTCCGCAGCTTTACCCAGGCGCTGCGACATCAGCTAAAGGCAACGAACATCACCGTGATAGAGGCGCTGCCGCCCGTCGTCGAAACGCAAATGACCGCGCAGAACACGCACAAGAAAATGCCGGCCGCCGATTGCGCCGCCGACATCGTCAAGGCGATCGAGACGGGGCAGACGGAAGCCTATATCGGTGCGACGAAGATGCTGCGGGTGGTGAGCGAGATTTCCCCTGCCCTGGCCCGGCGGGTGATGATCAATTACTGACGGCGCGCCGCCTCGATCTCTGAGCGCGGGTGCTCGCCCCAAGCAAACCGAGGCCTGCGAGCATCATCGCCCAGCTCGCCGGTTCGGGAACCGAGATATAGCCCTGGTAGCGTTCCACGACCTCGGGCGATCCGGGAACGCCGAAGCTGATCTCCGTCGGCCGATTGTCGATCCGCGGGTCTTCGGACCAGGAAAAGCTGCCCTGAATGCCATTGGCAAGGCCGATCAGACGCAGCGTCTGCCCAGCGACGGACAAAGTGCACTGCGCGCCCGCATACACCCCGCAGCCGAAGCGAATGTCGTTCTTCAGGCTGAAATACACGCGGCCGAACACGAACTTATCGGTCTCGCTGGTGAAGCTGAAACGATAAAGCGCGCTCTCTCCACCCGACGGATCGGCGGTGGCAAGATCGATGAAGGAAATCGTCTGCAAGCCAGCACGCGCATCCGTGGATGCGAACGCCAATGCCAAGCTTACGCCTAAATACAGTTTTTGCACCGAGAACCCCCCAGCTCTCTGTCGTGCTTGCCACTATTCCTGTTTCACAAGCCGATCACGATAATGCTGCTATATTATCGCTCGCACTTCTCTTGCGGCAAGTGACGCAGGACACAGGAGTTGGTTAATGCGCTCTCGGGAGACGCTCTGTCTCATATCGGTGCATTACCAGTCAGCCGCCCGTAAAGCGCGGCGCGCGCTTCTCCAGGAACGCGTCCATCGCTTCGTCATTGTCCCTCGTCGCATGCGCAAGCGACTGCATCGCCGCGCTCATCTCCAGGATATTGGCGAGCGTTGCCGTCTGTCCTTCGCGCAGCAGACGCTTGGTCATGCGCACCGCGTGCGGCGGGTTGGCGGCGATCTTATCGGCGACTTCGCGCGCAGCGCGGAGCAAGTCCGGCCCCGGCACCACCCGCGACACCAGCCCAATGCGCAGCGCTTCTTCGGCTCCGATCGTCTCCCCCGTCAGCGCCAGTTCCGTCGCTTTCGAAAAGCCGACGATCCGCGGCAGCAGCCAGGCCCCGCCGTCGCCCGGCACGATCCCGACCTTGACGAAACTCTCGGCAAACACCGCATTGTCCGTCGCAATCCGGACGTCGCACATGCAGGCAAGATCGAGCCCGGCGCCGATCGCAGGTCCGTTGACGGCCGCGATCACCGGCACTTCCAGTGCTTGAAACAGCAGCGGCAGCCGCTGGATTCCTTCGCGGTAATTGCGGCCGTCAACGGACCTGCGATCACCGGCACTTCCAGTGCTTGAAACAGCAGCGGCAGCCGCTGGATTCCTTCGCGGTAATTGCGGCGCGTCTGTGCCGGCAGCGACGCGCGGAGCCCCTTGCCTGCACGCATCGCCTTCAGATCTCCGCCTGACGAAAATGCCGACCCCGCGCCGGTCAGGATCACCGCGCGCACGCCAATGTCCGAATCCGCCTCGCCCAGCACCCGCTCAAGCGCGTCGATGACGGCCGGATCGGAAATCGGATTGCGCTTGTCGGGCAGGTTCAGCGTGACGGTCAGGATGGCGCCATCGCGCGCGGCAAGGATCGGATCGGTCATCGATTCAGCCTGCCATGCCGGGGCAGGCTTGGCCATCCGGCACTATTTCTTCGTCTTAACCTTATCGGCCGGGACGTATTTGCAAACCGTCTGCATTCCCGCGAGCGTGGGCACGCGGGGGTCCATTTCCTTGTGGCAAACCCGCTTCATCTTCGGCTCTTCCGGTGCGGCGTCCGTCGCGTCCTGCGCTGCCGCCGGCGTCGCAGCCGGCTCAGGTGTCGTGCCGGACTGTACAGGCGCGGCAGCCTGCAGCAAAGCTATTGCAATCAACAACATCAAAGCCCCCTTCGTGTGTTGCGCCCTTGGCAACGTCACAAATGCGGCGCGAAGCGGCAAGCGCGATGACAAACGTGATTTAAACGTTTCGCCGCACTTCTCTTTCGTTTCGGCGCTGATCATCCGCTGTTGCGCAGCGCCGTCGCGATCGCGTTGATCGAAAGCTGGATGCCCTCGGCAATCCGGGCGTCGTCTTCGCCCGCGCGGTGCCGCTTCAGCAGTTCGATCTGCAGCAGGTTCAGCGGCTCGATATAGGGCAGCCGCAGCCGGATGGATGTATCCAGCGCCGGCGTCTTTTCGAGCAGCCTGCTCTGGCCGGTCACGTCCAGCAGCACATCATAGGTGCGGTGCCAGCCGTCGCGGATACGGCCGAAGATCGCGTCGGCCCGCGAGCGATCCTCGACCAGCGCCGCATAGCGCGCGGCGATTCCCATGTCGGACTTGGCGAGCACCATCTCCAGATTGGCAAGCGTCGGCGCGAAGAACGGCCATGCCTCGGCCATTTCCTTGAGCAGGCCCTTGTCCCCGAACCCGGCAAGCGCGTCGCCCGCGCCATACCAACCCGGCAGCATCACCCGCGCCTGTGCCCAGCTGAATACCCAGGGAATCGCGCGCAGATCCTCGATCGCGTCGGACTTGGTGCGGCTGGCCGGGCGCGAACCGATCTTCAAGGTCGCGATCTCCGCGATCGGCGTCATCTGCCGGAAGAAGGTGCGAAAGCCCTCCGTCTCATAGACAAGGGCCCGATACGCGCCGAACGCGCTGCGTGAGAGTTCCGCCATCGCGCCTTCGAACCGTTCGCGATCGACGTTCGACAGGCTCGCCGGCTCCAGGCTGGCGAGCAGAGTCGCCGCCGCGATCGCTTCCAGATTGGCGGCCGCGCTTTCCGGCGTGCCGTATTTCGCCGCGATCACTTCGCCTTGCTCGGTAATACGGATGCGGCCCTGGACGGTGCCCTTGGGCTGGCCTTGGATCGCTGCGAAGGATGAGCCGCCGCCCCGCCCGACCGCGCCGCCGCGGCCGTGGAACAACTGCATCGCGACGCCCTTTTCGGCGAACACGTCGCGCAGCGCCTCGCTGCCCCGGTGCAGCGACCAGACCGACGTCAGATACCCGCCATCCTTGTTCGAATCCGAATAGCCGAGCATCACTTCCTGCCGGCCGCGCGCCTGCGCCCATTCGACCGTGCCGGGCAGCGCGAACCAGTCGCGCATGATGCCGGGCGCCGCCTCCAGGTCGGCAATGGTCTCGAACAGCGGCACCGCCATCACGGCCGGCCGTTCGCCCGGCCGGTACAGCCCCGCTTCCTTCAGCAGCACATGGATTTCGAGCAGGTCCGACACCGACTTGCACATCGAGACGATGTAGGTGGTGATCGCCGCCGCGCCGTAACGTGCATGCGCCTCCGCCGCCGCGCGCACGATCGCAAGCTCGCTCTGCGTCTCGTCCGAATAGCCGGCGAAGGGGCTCGCAAGCAGCCGCGGCGTTTCGAGCTCCTGGGCCAGCAGCGCGACCTTCGCCGCTTCGTCGAGCGCGATATAATCGGCCTCGACGCCCGCCTTCGCCAACAGCTCGGCGACGACGCGCTCATGCACCGCACTGTTCTGCCGCATGTCGAGCGTCGCGAGATGGAAGCCGAACGTCTCGACCGCCCGGATCAGCCGGCTGAGCGGTCCCGGCCCCGCCAGCGGGCCGCCCGCCCCGGACACCGAGCGGCCAAGCACGCGCAGATCCTCGACCAGCGCTTCCGGCGTCGGATAGGGCTCGGCCGCGATCCGCGTCGGCCGCGGCGGCGGACGTCCGGTCAGCGCCTCGTAGGTGCCGCTCAGCCGCGCATAGATGCCGGAAATGGCGCGCCGATAGGGCTCGTCCGCCCGGGCCGCGGAGTCGTCATGGCTCGCCTCCGCGAGACGAAGCACCGCGGGATCGACCTCCGCTAGGGTCGAAGACACCGACAGCTCTGCGCCGAGCGCGTGAAGCTGGTCGAGATAATGCGCGATCGCCGTCTCCGCCCCGCGCGACAGCGCCAGCTTGAGCGAGTCGGCCGTGACGAACGGATTGCCGTCGCGATCGCCGCCGATCCATGAGCCCGGCCGCAGAAAGCTCGGCGGACGGTGGCCCAGCGCGCGTTCCCAACGCACATAAAGCGCCGGCAGCACCGGCAGGAAAACATCCTGAAAATAGGCGCGCGCCGTCTCGACTTCGTCGGCGACGTACAGCCGCTCGCGCCGCAGCGCCCGGGTCTGCCACAGCAGCGCGATCTGCCGCTCGATGGCGAGATCGACCATGTCGCCGTCGGGCGTCTCCGTCGCGCCCGTGTCACGAAGCCGCATCAGCTCGGCGATGCGGTTGCGGTGATCGATCATACTCTTGCGCCGCACTTCGGTCGGGTGCGCGGTCAGCACCGGCGCGATCAGCGCGTCCTTCAGCAGCGCCGTTATGGCCTCGTCGCCAATCCCCTCGGCGCGCAGCCGCTCGACGACATGCGCGACATCGGCGCCCGGTTCCGCCGCCACGCCCTGCCGGTCCTCGGCCAGGTTCGCGAGCATCGAAAACAGCATGAACCCACGCACGAACGACAGCGTGTCGTCCAGGCTCAGCGCATCCAGCCCCGGATCGATCGATTCCGCATCCGCCAGCCCCCGGTGCCGGTCGACCGATGCCGAGCGGATATACTCCGTCCGCCGATAGATCGCGTCGCCCCCATAATGCCGGATCACATTGCCGAGCAGCCGGCCGAGAAAGCGGATATCCGGGTTCTGGGTGATCGTACGGTCGTTGCTCATCCGGAACCGCATAGCTGCCTTCGCCAATTGGAACCATATGCGCCGATCACCATATAAACCGCATGGCCGGCGGATGGACGCGCGATGGCGCGGTGCAGGATCAGATCGACGATACCGTGACCGATGCGGTGCTTGCCGCACGCGCGCGCATGCCCGCCGGCGAAAGTGCCATGCATTGCGAGGAGTGCGGCGAGGAAATCCCGGAGCGCCGCCGCCTGGCGCTGCCCGGCGTCCGCACCTGCGTGCCATGCCAGTCGGAACGCGACGGCCGCATCGTCGCCACCGGCATCAACCGCCGCGGCAGCAAGGACAGCCAGCTCAAATAGGCCGGACGCGCCGAGCTCCCCCAGTATTTCTATTCGGTTCGGTATTGAATTTGGCGGAGGGCGGCGGCAAGAGCGCCGGCGATCAAAGACTCGGGCGGGGGTGCCCGGCTTCGGTTGCACTTACTGAGCGGACGGTTCGTTGGGGCGGACGGGTTCGGCCGGAGTCGTGAATGATCGGTATCGTCGGCGTAGCCTTGCGGCGCCCTTTGACCTTCATCGTGATGGCAATGCTGATCGCGATTGTCGGCGTGCTCGCGGCCATTCGGACTCCGGTCGATATCTTCCCCAACATCCGTGTGCCGGTGATCGCCGCCGCCTGGCAATATGCTGGCCTGCCACCGTCGGAAATGTCGGGCCGCATCATCACGCCGTTCGAGCGCACGCTGTCCACGACCGTCAACGACGTCGAGCATATCGAAAGCCAGTCGCTGCAGGGCATCGGCGTGGTGAAAGTGTTCTTCCAGCCCGGCGCCGATATCCGCACCGCGACCGCGCAGGTCACCTCCGTCTCGCAGACCGTGCTGCGGCAGATGCCGCCCGGCGTCACGCCGCCCCTGATCCTGAACTACAGCGCCTCGACCGTTCCGATCATCCAGCTTGCGATGTCGGGCAGTGGCCTGTCCGAGCAGCAGCTTTTCGACATCGCGCAGAACCAGGCGCGCATCCAGCTTATCACGGTCCCGGGGGCTGCGATCCCCTACCCCTCGGGCGGCCGCTCGCGCCAGGTGCAGATCGACATCGATCCCGTGGCGCTTCAGTCCAAGGGATTGTCCGCCACCGATATCGGCAACGCGATCGCGGCGCAGAACCAGATCAACCCGGCCGGCTTCGCCAAGATCGGCGACTTCCAATACAGCATCAAGCTCAACAACGCGCCGAACTCGATCGACGAGCTGAACGACTTGCCGGTGAAGGTCGTGAACGGCGCGACCATCTACATGCGCGACGTCGCCCATGTCCGGGACGGCAGCGCGCCGCAGACCAATATCGTGCACGTGAACGGCGCGCGTTCGGTTCTGGTCACCGTGCTGAAGAACGGCGCCACCTCCACGCTCGCCATCGTGCAAGGCGTAAAGGACCGGATTCCGAAGATTCTGGAAGGCCTTCCGCCGAGCCTGAAGATCGAGCCGATCGGCGACCAGTCCCTGTTCGTGCGCGCGGCGGTGAGCGGAGTCGTCCGCGAAGGCGTGATCGCGGCGGCGCTGACGTCGCTGATGATCCTGCTTTTCCTGGGTTCGTGGCGTTCGACGGTGATCATCGCACTGTCGATCCCGCTCGCCGTGTTTGCGGCGATCGCGGGGCTTGCCGCGACGGGGCAGACCTTGAACGTGATGACGTTGGGCGGCCTGGCGCTCGCCGTCGGCATTCTCGTCGATGACGCAACCGTCACCATCGAGAACATCAACTGGCATCTGGAACAGGGCAAGGGCGTGATCCAGGCGATCCTGGACGGCGCCGCGCAGATCGTCACGCCGGCTTTCGTGTCGCTGCTCTGCATCTGCATCGTGTTCGTGCCGATGTTTTTCCTGCCGGGCGTCGCCGGTTATCTGTTCGTGCCGCTCGCCATGGCGGTCGTGTTCGCGATGATCGCGTCCTTCGTCCTGTCGCGAACGCTGGTGCCGACCATGGCCATGTACCTGCTGAAGCCGCACCACGCGGGCGAGGACGTTCACGAGGCCGGCAGCCCCGGCTCGCGCAATCCGCTGATCCGTTTCCAGCGCGGCTTCGAGCGTCGGTTCGAGCGCGTGCGCGCATCCTATGGCGCGCTGCTGACCCGGGCGCTCGAGCGCCGCAAGCCGTTCATGATCGGCTTTCTGGGCATCGTGCTCGCCTCGTTCCTGTTGACGCCGTTCCTGGGCAGCAATTTCTTCCCGGACGTAGACTCGGGCCAGATCCTGCTCCATGTCCGCGCGCCCGTCGGATCGCGGATCGAGGACACTGCCGCCCAGTTCGACCGCATCCAGCGGCGCATCCGCGAGATCATTCCGCCGGGCGAACTGCGCTCCGTCGCCGACAATATCGGCCTGCCGGTCAGCTCCATCAACACGACCTACAACAACTCCGGCACGATCGGCCCGCAGGATGGCGACATTCTGATCGCGCTGAACGAGCATCACAGGCCGACGCCGGGCTATGTCGCGGCCTTGCGGCGCGAGCTGCCGCGCAGCTTTCCCGGCACGACCTTCTCGTTCCTGCCGGCCGACATCACCAGCCAGATCCTGAACTTCGGCGCGCCCGCGCCGATCGACGTGCAGATTAGCGGGCGGAAGGCGGACGAGAATGCCGCCTATGCCGAAAGGCTGCTGCGCCGTCTGCGCACCGTCCCGGGTCTGGCGGACGTCCGCATCCACCAGACCGCGCGCTACCCGCAGCTCAACGTCGATATCGATCGCTCGCGGATCGGCCAATATGGCCTCACAGAACGCGACGTGACGACCAGCCTGGCGACGTCGCTCGCCGGCACGTCGACGACGGCGCCCGTCTTCTACCTCAATCCCGAAAACGGCGTCTCCTATCCGGTCGTCGCGCAGGCGCCCGAATATCGGGTGGGTTCGCTCCCCGAGTTGCAGGGGATTCCGATCTCGGGCCCGAACGGCACCACCGCACAGACGCTGGGCGGTATCGCCGCGGTCAGCCGTACCAACACGCTGCCGGTCGTCAGCCATTATGACGTGCAGCCAGTGGTCGACATTTATGCGGCGCCGCAGGGCCGCGACCTCGGCGCAGTCGCGGGCGACGTGCAGCGCGCGATCAAGGCGCTGGAAAAGCAGCAACCCAAAGGCGTGACGGTGACGATCCGCGGCCAATTCGCGACGATGAAAACCGCCTTTTCCGGCCTCGGCTTCGGCCTGATCGGCGCGATCCTGCTGATCTATCTGCTGATCGTCGTGAACTTTCAGAGCTGGCTCGACCCGTTCGTCATCATCACGGCCTTGCCGGCCGCGCTCGCCGGGATCGTGTGGACGCTGTTCACGACTGGCACCACGCTTTCGGTCCCGGCACTCACCGGCGCGATCATGTGCATGGGCGTCGCGACCGCGAACTCGATCCTGGTCGTCAGCTTCGCCCGCGAACGGCTGACGGAGCTGGGCGACGCATCCAGGGCAGCGCTCGAAGCCGGCATGGTCCGCTTCCGCCCGGTGCTGATGACCGCGCTTGCGATGATCATCGGCATGATGCCGATGGCCCTGGGCTTCGGCGAGGGCGGCGAGCAGAACGCGCCGCTCGGCCGTGCCGTGATCGGCGGCCTGGTCTGCGCGACGATCGCCACGCTCTTCTTCGTTCCCACCGTCTTCAGCTTCGTCCATCGCCGTGGGCGCGTGGCGGGGCCGCCCCAGGAGCTTGAACTCTCCCATGCCTGAATCCATCGAAACGCCGCGCCTGAAGCGTGCCGGCGTGATCGCGGGCGTCGCTGCGATCGGCATCGTCGCGATCGGTATCGCCACGCGCAGCAACGCCGATCATCAGCTTGCCCAGGTCGCTCGGGACCAGTCGATCCCGACCGTTGCGATCGTCCAGCCGAAGCGCGGCCAGGGCGACGCCGATCTGGTTCTTCCCGGCAACATCCAGGCCTTCAACAGCGCGGCCATTTTTGCGCGCACCAACGGCTATGTCCGGCGCTGGCTGGTCGATATCGGCGATACCGTCCGCGCGGGCCAGGTCCTTGCGATCCTCGATGCGCCGGACGTGGACCAGCAACTTGCCCAGGCCCGCGCCGATTACCAGACCGCGATCGCCAACCAGCGGCTCGCCCGCACCACCGCCGACCGGTGGGACACGTTGCTGAAGAAGGACGCCGTCTCCCGCCAGGAGTTTGACGAGAAGGCCGGCGACTTCGCGGCCAAGTCCGCGGTCGCGAACGCCCAGCTCGCCAATGTCCGCCGGCTGACGGCCGTGCAGGGCTTCGAGCGGCTGACGGCCCCATTTGCGGGCGTCGTCACCAGCCGCTCGGCGCAGATCGGCGCGCTCGTCACGTCCGGCAGCGCTGCCTCGCAGCCGCTCTTCACCGTGTCGGACATTCACCGCATCCGCGTCTATGTGCGCGTGCCGCAAAGCTTTTCGGCGCAGGTCCATCCGGGGCAGCACGCAAAGCTCAGCGTTCCCGAATATCCCGGCCGCAGCTTCGACGCCGCGCTGGTGCGGACGGCAGGCGCAGTCGATCCGCAATCCGGCACCGTGCTCGTCGAGCTGCAGGCGGACAATGGTGATCTGGCGCTGAAGCCAGGCGCTTATGCCCAGGTCAGTTTCGCAGTCCCCGCGGGGGCCGGCACGCTTCACCTGCCGGGCAGCGCGATCCTGTTCCGCGAGGGCGGACCCACGGTCGTCACCGTCGACCGCAACGGCCGCGTCCGCCTGGTGCCGGTGAAGCTCGGCCGCGATCAGGGCAAGGAAGTCGAGATCGTCTCCGGCCTCAGCGGCAGCGAACGAATCGCCGACACGCCCCCGGATGCCATCGAGACCGGCGACCAGGTCCGCACAGAGGCGGGGCATGCGCAGCGCTAGTCTCTGCCTGCTGCCGGCGCTGATGCTCACGGGCTGCTCACTCGCGCCCGATTATGCGCCGCCGGTCACCGCAGCCCCCGCCGCCTACAAGGAAATACCGGCCGGCTGGACCACGGCGACGCCGCTCGATGCTGCACCGCGCGGCGCTTGGTGGACCATGTTCGGCGATCCGATGCTCGACGGCCTCGAGGCCCGGATCGAAAGCGCGAGCCCGACGCTCGCCGCGGCGGTCGCGCGCTACGACGCCGCCCGCGCGTCAGCCGGCGAAGCATCCGCCGATCTCTATCCGACCGTCGGCGTCTCCGGCGATGCCGTGCGCGAACGCACGTCCGGCCGGCGCCCCGGCGCGACGCGCTCGGCCACCTACACCGACGCGACGATCGGCGGCTCCCTCGCCTACGAAATCGACTTGTGGGGTCGCGTGCGCAATTCGGTCCGCGCCGCGGATGCCAGCGCCGAAGCCAGTGCGGCAGACCTTCAATCGGTGCGGCTCAGCCTCCAGGCATCCGTCGCCGACGCCTATTTCCGCCTGCGCGGGCTCGATGCGGAAGCGGCGCTGCTGCGCAAGACGGTCGAGGCGTTCGGTCGCGCGCTGGAACTCACACAGGCGCGTCATGACGGGGGCGCCGCGTCGGGGCTCGACGTCAGCCGCGCGCAAACCCAGTTGTCCGACGCGCGCGCACAGATTTCGGACGTCGCCAATCGTCGTGCCGCGACAGAGCATGAGATCGCGGCGCTGGTCGGCCTGCTTCCGTCGGAGCTGTCGCTTCCGCCAAGCGATGCCGGAATCGGCGCGCCGCCACCGATGCCCATCGACACGCCCGCCAGCCTCGTGCAGCGCCGCCCTGACGTCGCCGCCGCGGAGCGCCGCATCGCTGCCGCCAATGCCCGCATCGGCGTCGCCCGCGCCGCCTTCTTCCCAAGCCTGACCCTGGGCGGAACGGCCGGCTTCGAAGCCGCGCAGGGATCGCTGCTCAGTTCCCCCGCAAGCTTCTGGGCGCTCGGCCCGCTCACCGCCGCGCTCGACTTGTTCGACGGCGGCCGCCGGCGCGCGCGCGTCCGCATCTCTCGCGCAGAATATGACGAGGCGGCGGCCAATTACCGCGAAGCCGTGCTCACCGCGTTCCGCGAGACCGAAGACCAGCTCGCCGCCGCGCGCCTGCTCGCCGCCCAGGCCCGCGACCAGCGCGATGCCGCCGCGGCCGCGCGCCGGACCAGCGACCTCGCCTTCACCCGCTACCGCGAAGGCGCGTCCGATTACCTGGACGTGGTCACGGCCCAGACTGCAGCGCTCGACGCCCAGCGCGCCGAAATCGCCGTCCAGACCCTGCGCGTCCGCACCGCCGTCGCGCTGGTCCGCGCGCTGGGCGGAAGCTCCACCGGATAGCGACAGCCCGCATTGCAAGCGGGCCGAACGGAGGCGGCGCGACAGACCTCGTTAGCGATGCGCCGCTAGACTGCTCCCGAGTTGCGGAGCGTTTCCATGCTGTATTTCTTGTTGCTCACCGCAGTTGCGCATCACCCGCCGATGATTCCGACCTTCGGTTTCGGCAGCGTGAAGTGCGAAGCGGCATTCAAGCCGGACTCGGTCATGCAGGCCCAGAGCTGGATCCTCGGCTTCTGGACGGGCCTCAACGTCCAGTCCGGCCACGGTGTGGGCACCGGCAAATCGAACGACGACATTTGGGACAGCGTGAGGAAAGCTTGCGCGAAAACGCCGTCGGCTACTTTGCTCGCCGCAACGCAGACCGCCTACAAGGCATTGAAAGGCTGATAGCCTAGCCTTCGAACCGCCCCGCGCGCCCTGCCCCGTCCGCAAAGCGCGACGCGCCTGCCAATCCTTCGGCCCGCAGCGGCGCTTCGCCGCCCACAGCCTCCGCACGAAGCGCATCGCCGATATCGCTGTCCCATTGCCGATAGGCGGAAAGCCGGTCCGCGCGCATGCACATCTGTGGGAATGACGCGATCGTCTCGGCAAGCCTCAGCGCTTCGTTCAATGCCTCGCCCGCCGGCGCGACCCGGTTCGCAAGCCCCATCGCCAGCGCTTCTTCGGCGTCCACCGGCCGCCCGGTCAGGATCATGTCGAGCGCGCGCGCCTGCCCCACGATCCGTGGCAGCCTGACGGTGCCGCCGTCGATCAGCGGAACGCCCCATCGCCGGCAGAACACGCCGAAAACAGCGCTCGCCGCAGCGACCCGGAGGTCGCACCACAGCGCCAGCTCCAACCCGCCGGCGACGGCATGGCCCTCCACCGCCGCGACGACGGGCTTGGAGAGCAGCATCCGGGTCGGCCCCATCGGCCCCGGCCCGGCGGCATCGTAGGGCGGAGGCGCGGCCGCAACGCTATGGAGATCATAGCCCGCGCAGAACGTGCCGCCTGCCCCCGTCAGCACCGCCACACGCACCTCGTCATCGGCATCGAACGCTTGGAACGCAGCGCGAAGCAGGCTGGCCGTCTCGGCATCCACCGCATTGCGCCGCTCGGGGCGGTTGATCGTCACCACCGTCACATGATCGCGGCGCTCGACAAGAACCTTGCTCATCCGACTTTCCTGTCCCGCCCCATCCTGAATGGCTCCTTCTACTGCCATTCCCAATAGCATTGCACAGGCAAAGCTCGCGGCATCTTACACGAAGCTCAGGCGCCGAAGCCGCCGTCGATCGTCTGCATCGATCCGGTGATCATCGAACCGTGCGGGCCGGCGATATAGCCGGCCAGCTCCGCGATCTCGCTGGCCTTGGCGTGGCGCTTGATCGCCATGAAGCTGTGCATCTGCTCGGCCATCGGGCCGTCTGCCGGGTTCATGTCGCTGTCGGTCGGCCCCGGCTGGATGCTGTTGACGGTGATGCCGCGGCCGCCGAAGTCCCGCGCCAGTCCCCGCACCATGCCCTGCATCGCCGACTTGGTCAGTGCATAGGCGGCGCCCCCAGCGAATGGCATCCGGTCGCCATTGACCGAACCGATCACGATGATGCGGCCGCCCTCGTTCATCCGCCGCGCCGCCTCGACTGCGGCGTGATACGGCGCGCGGACATTGACGTCGATCATCCGGTCGACCGCATCAGCGTCCAAGGTAAGCGGATCGCCCAGCACCAAGGTCC
This sequence comes from Sphingomonas tabacisoli, assembly GCF_042678385.1. NCBI lineage: Bacteria > Pseudomonadati > Pseudomonadota > Alphaproteobacteria > Sphingomonadales > Sphingomonadaceae > Sphingomonas > Sphingomonas tabacisoli. The sequence goes on along the minus strand of NZ_JBHUDY010000001.1, from coordinate 1,034,464 downwards.
CGGCATTGATGACGATGATGTCCAGCGCGCCACGGCCGCCGACCGTCGCCACGAGTTGGTCGCGGTCGGCGCTATCGGCGCGGATCGCTTCCGCTCCCGTTTCGGCGGCCAGCGCATCCGCCGCATCCTTGGAGCCGGCATAGGTAAAGCCGACCGTGCCGCCCCCGCTCGCGAAACGGCGCACCAGCGCCGCGCCGATTCCCCGGCTGCCGCCAAGGACCAGGACATTCTTTCCGGTGAAATCGCCCATCTCGAAACTCCCTTGCGTTGAAGATTGCTGTGGACCGGGAGATGCACCTGCGGCATCGTTCGCACTGGCCGGCGAAATCCGAAACCGGCTTTCGGGAATGCCGAACGATGATGAAGCTCGAAGGGGTCGAGGCATTCATCCACACCGCCGAGGCGGGATCGATCAGCGCGGCGTCACGCCGGCTGGGCCTCGCCAAGTCCGTGGTCAGCGAACGGCTCGCGGAGCTCGAACGCTTTCTCGGCACGCGCCTTATCCAGCGCACGACGCGCAAGCTCTCGTTGACGATGAACGGCCAGACATTCCTGCCTCGCGCGCAGCGCATCCTCCGCGAAGCCAGCGAAGCCTCAGCCGAGCTTGCCGAGCGCAGCGGAACGCTTGCCGGTCCGCTCCGGCTGTCCGCCCCGGTCGGCTTCGGCATCCTGCATCTTGCGCCTGCGCTTTGCACGTTCCTCGCCGCGCATCCCGACGTGGACCTCACGCTGGAGCTGGACGACCGCTTCGTCGACGCCGCGGCGGACGGATATGATGCAGTGCTCCGGCACGGCGCCGTCGGTGACACGCGCCTGATCGCGCGTCGTCTCGCGACGAGCCGACGGCTGCTCGTCGCGTCTCCTGCCTATCTCGCCGAACGGGGAACGCCCGGCTCCCTCGCCGAGCTGGAAGGCCATTCCGCGATTCTCTATTCGAACCGCGACGTCGATTGGCGCTTTCAGGTCTCGGGCGGCTGGACCGCGATCCGCCCCCGCGCCGCACTCAGGGTCAACAATGGGCTGGTAATGCGCGATGCCGCGGTCGCGGGTCTCGGGATCGCTCTGCTGCCGAGCTTCTTCGTCCATTCCGAACTGGATCAGGGCCGGCTCGTCCAGATCGACGTCGGGGCGGAAGCCGAAGGCGCCGAGCTGTTCCTCGCCTATCCGCGCGACCACAGCGCCTCCGCCAAAATCCGCGCACTCGCGGACAGTCTGCGTAAGAGCTTCGGCGACCCGCCTTATTGGGAAGTCCCGCGCAGTCCCTGACAGCTCACGAGACTAGCGCCCGCCGTCATCCCGCTCGTCCGGCGGAACCTCTCGAATAGACCAGGTGTGGTTCTGCACGATCGTTGCGGCGACCGGCCGTCCGTCCGGGTCGCGCGACGGCTTGAAGCGGAACCGCTCGACGATCAGGCGGCAGGTCGTGTCGTCCAGCACGCGAACGCCGCTCGACCGCGTCACGTCGCAGTGCGAAACATGGCCGTCCGCCTCGACTTCGTATTTGACGCCGACGGTGCCGCCCACGCCTTCCTCGCCGGCCGCGCGCGGATAGTCGGAATCCCTGATCTTGCCCTTGATCTGGCGCGGCGCGACCCATCCGCCGCCGCCATCGCCGTCCCCTTCGCCGCCCGATCCGCGGCCGTTGCCCCACCCCCCGGCGCCATAGCCCGGCCCTGGAATGTCGGCCGATCCGGCAGAGGGGGCATTGCCCACGCCGGAGATCGGCGCGACCGGCAGCGGGTTGGGCGTCGGCACTTTGATCGGCGGCGGCGGCAGCACGATTTGCGTCGGCTCGGCGCGCAGGTTCGGCGGAGACGCTTCCCCTTCGGGCCGCGCGGACTTCACCTTGTGCTCGATCTGGGTCTTCGGCTTGGGCGGCTCGGGAAGCGGCAGGATGTTGATCGTCTTCAGCTCGTCGCTCACCCGCCGCGGCAAATCGAGCCGCAAGCCGGTCAGCAGTGCATAGCCGATCAGCACATGCACGACGGCCACGCCGAAAACCGACGTCGCTTTTTCTCTGGTCCAGCCCTGCTGTGCGTACATAAGCGACCCTTGACGCGTTCAACGCGTGAAGGCCGAAACTAGCGCCAAAAGGCTGAACGGAACGTGATTCAGCGGTTCAGATTATGCAGCGCCAGACCCGGCCGCGCCCATTCCGTGCTGACCAGCCGCCCGGTGCCGGACAGCGTGATATAGGCGGTGCGCAGGTCCGCCCCGCCCCAGCAGATGTTGGTCGTGAACGGATCGCCGGTTTCGACGAACTCGACCAGTCTGCCATCCGGCGCGACGACCGAAATGCCGCCATTGCCGATCGTCGCCACGCACACATTGCCGCTCGCCTCGACGCCCAGGCTGTCGAACCAGCTATAGCCGCCCGCGCCATAGACGAAATGTGCGCCGGTTCCGGTCAGGCTCTCGCCCCGGTCGAGCTTGCCCGGCGCCGTCACGTCGAAATACCAGAGCTTCGCCGTATAGGTTTCGGCGACATACAGCCGCTTGCCGTCGGGCGAGAGGCCGATGCCGTTCGGATTCTCCATCGGAAAGGCGGCTTCCTCGATATGGCTGCCGTCGGCCCTGGCGTAGAAAATGCCGACCACGTCGCGCGACCGCTGGAAGGTCTTGCCGTGATCGGTGAACCAGAAGCCGCCGGCATCGTCGAACACGATGTCGTTCGGTCCCCGAAGCTGCACCTCGCCCGCATGGGTATAGAGCGTCTCGACCGTGCCTCGGTCCGGATCGATGCGCTGGATCGACCCGCCGCTCCAGCTCTTGGCCGCACCGTGCGGGATCAGCAGCCCCTGCGTTTCCAGATATTCGAAGCCGCCATTGTTGCAGAGATACAGCATCCCGTCCGGCCCCAGCGCCAGCCCATTCGGCCCCCCGCCCGGCGTCGCGACCGTCTCCGTCTTCCCCTTGCCCCAGCACCGCGTAATCCGCCCCGCCTCGATCTCGACCACGATCACGCTGCCATCCGGCATGGCCACCGGTCCTTCGGGAAAGCGCAGCCCGCTGGCGATCTCTTTCAATTCTGGCACCGTTTCTCTCTCCCGGTTTGGGCTGAGCAAGTCGGGCACCCACGAAAGTATTACTTTCGTGGGACCCGGCCGAAGCCCTCCCTTGTTCTTTCGATCACGCTAAAGGGAAAGGGAGGGCTTCGACAAGCTCAGCCCGAACCGGCTATGGGGCGGGACTCAACGGAGTTCGAGACGATGGCCACCGCAACCTATGATGCCGATCTGAAGCTGTTCGTGAACGGCGCTTGGCACGCCAGCGAGGGCCGCGATGCCCAGCCGGTGTTCAACCCCGCAACAGGCGCCACCGTCGCCGAAGTCCCGCTCGCGACCGCAGCCGATCTCGACGAAGCGCTCGCCGCCGCCGATCGCGGCTTCAAGACGTGGAAAGCGACCGATGTCGAGGCGCGCGCCGCCATCCTGCACAAGGCTGCCGACCTGATCCGCCAGCGCACCGACCGCATCGCGACGCTGCTGACGATGGAACAGGGCAAGCCGCTCGGCGAAGCGCGCGGCGAAGTCGCCGGCGCCGCGCAGCTCTTCGATTATTATGCCGAGGAAGCGAAGCGCGCCTATGGCCGCGTGCTCGTCCGTCCGACGGGCCAGCGCTCGATCGTCATCAAGCAGCCGGTCGGCCCGGTCGCTTCGTTCACGCCCTGGAATTTCCCGGTCTATCTGATGGCGAAGAAGCTCGCCGCCGCACTCGCCGCCGGCTGCTCGGTGATCGCCAAACCGCCGGAAGAAACGCCGGGCAGCACCTCCGCGATCGTGCAGGCGCTCGCGGACGCCGGCCTCCCCGCCGACGTCGCCCAGCTCGTCTTCGGCGTGCCGGACACGGTCAGCCGCCACCTCCTCGCCTCGCCGGTGATCCGCAAGGTCAGCTTCACCGGCTCGGTGCCGGTCGGCCGCCATCTGATGAAGCTCGCCGCCGACGGCCTGAAGCGCGTCACGATGGAGCTGGGCGGTCACGCGCCGGTGCTGATCTTCGACGATTGCGACCTCGACCGCACGCTCGACATGGTCGTGCCGCAGAAATTCCGGAACGCCGGCCAGGTCTGCGTCTCCCCCACGCGCTTCTACGTGCAGCAGGGTATCTACGATCGCTTCATCAAGACCTTCGCCGAGCGCACGGCCGCCTATCCGGTCGGCAACGGCCTCGAGCCGACGACAAAGATGGGGCCGCTCGCCAACCGCCGCCGCCCCGACGCGATCTCGGCCCTGGTCGACGACGCCGTCGCGAAGGGCGCGACCCTGGCGGCCGGCGGCGAGCGGTTCGGCGACGGCTTCTTCTACAAGCCCACGCTCCTCGCCGACGTGCCGCTCGAAGCCCGCATCATGAACGAGGAGCCGTTCGGCCCCGTCGCCGTCGCCCGCCCCTTCGCGACCGAAGAGGAAGCGATCGAGCAGGCCAACCGCCTCCCCTACGGCCTCGCCGCCTTCGCCTTCACCGAGAATGGCCGCCGCGCGAACCGGCTCGGCGACCTGATCGAAGCCGGCATGGTGGGTTTGAACACGTTCAACATCTCCGGCGCGGACACCCCGTTCGGCGGCGTCAAGGATTCCGGCTTCGGCAGCGAAGGCGGTCCCGAGGGCCTCGACAGCTACATGGTCGTCAAGGCAATCCACCAGGCTTAGCTGGTCAACACCCAAAGCCGTCCATGTCGAGCGAAGTCGAGACACGCACTTTCTTGTGTGCGCAGAATCGAGTGCGTCCCTCGACTTCGCTCGGGATGGACGGCTCTATTTGCTGCCCTTAGGTCGGGCGCATGACAGCGAAACGAACCGGCGGCCGCATCCTGGTCGACAATCTCGTGGCCCAGGGCTGCGACCGCATCTTCACCGTGCCGGGCGAAAGCTTCCTCGCCGTATTGGACGCGCTGCACGACACGCCCGAGATCGAGGTGGTGGTCTGCCGGCAGGAAGGCGGCGTCGGCTTCATGGCCTGCGCGGATGGCAAGCTCACCAACCGCCCCGGCATCGCCTTCGTGACCCGCGGGCCCGGCGCGACCAACGCCTCGATCGGCGTCCACGTCGCGATGCAGGATTCGCTGCCGATGATCCTGTTCGTCGGCGACGTCGCCCGCGGCGACCGCGACCGCGAGGCGTTCCAGGAAGTCGATTTCGGCCAGATGTTCGCACCGCTGGCGAAGAAGGTCCTGCGCATAGACGACGCCCGCCGCATCCCCGAATACACCGCCCGCGCCTATGCGACGGCGGTGTCGGGACGACCGGGCCCGGTCGTTGTGGTGCTGCCGGAGGATATGCTGCTCGACGAAGTCGAGGCAGTGGATCGGAACCCGGTGAAGCGCCCTCCCCAAGAGCCTGAATGGGAGGCGATGCAGATGATTCCGATCAATATGGGGCAAGGCGGTCGTCCGCTTGCCTTGATCGGAGGCGCAGACTGGAATCCAAAAGCGAGCGAGCTGTTCGCCGGTTGGGCTAAGCGCGCCGGTATTCCCGTCGCTGCTGCGTTCCGGAGACAGGACTCCATCCCAAATAGTTCGCCGGTATGGGCTGGAAACCTGGGCTACGGACCGAATCCAAAGCTTGTTGAGCGGATCCGATCCGCGAACCCGCTGATCGTCGTCGGTTGTCGCCTCGGAGAAGCAACGACCGATGGCTACTCGCTGATTACGCCGGATCATCCTGGCCAGCTGTTGATCCACGTGCACCCGGACCCCAACGAGCTGAATAGCGTGTACAAGGCCGATCTGGCGATCTGTTCGGACATGCAAAGCTTCGCCGAAAACCTTCCAGAGCCCCCCCGGGCGTTCTCAGCCGGCGCCGAAGCCCACGCCGAATGGCTCGAATGGTCCACGCCCAAGCCCCGCGACGGCGCCACGCTCGACCTCGGCCAGTGCGTGCTTGCGATGCGCGAGGCGATGCCCGCCGACACGATCATCTGCAACGGCGCCGGCAATTTCTCCGGCTGGTGGCACCGTTACTGGCGCTACGAAGGTTATGGCACCCAGCTCGCGCCCACGGCGGGCGCGATGGGCTATGGCGTACCCGCCGCCGTCGCCGCCGCCCTCCGCCGCCCGGAGCAAAAGGTCGTCGCGGTCGCCGGCGACGGCGATTTTCTGATGAACGGGCAGGAGCTCGCCACCGCCGTCGCGCACGGCTGCGACCTGCTCGTCATCGTCGTCGACAATGGCTGGTACGGCACGATCCGCATGCACCAGGAACGCGAATATCCCGGCCGCGTCTCGGGTACCAAACTCCTCAACCCGGACTTCGCCGCCTTCGCGCGCGCGTTCGGCGCCTGGGCGGAGACGGTCGAGACCACCGAAGCCTTCACCCCCGCCCTCGTCCGCGCGCTGGAGCAGAAAGGCGTCAAGCTCCTCCACTTGAAAACCGATGTCGAGCAGCTCACGCCCGGCATCACCCTGTCGCAGCTCCAGTCCGCCCGCAAAGGCTAGCGCCGCTCACCCCGAAACGATAAGCCATCCGCGCGGAACGGGAATCGGCAAAGCCGGAACCGCCCGCGCGGGACGCATGGCAAAAGCATCCGGCAAACGGGGGACATCATGACCAAGGCATCCGACCTCTTCATCCAGTGCCTGGAGGAAGAGGGCGTCGAGTATATCTTCGGCGTGCCCGGCGAAGAAAATCTCGACATGCTCGACAGCCTGTCGCGCTCCTCCAAGATCAAGCTGATCCTCACTCGCCATGAGCAAGGCGCCGGCTTCATGGCCGCCACCTATGGCCGCCACACCGGCAAGACCGGCGTGTGCATGGCGACGCTGGGGCCCGGCGCCACCAACTTCGTCACCGCCGCCGCCTATGCGCAGCTTGGCGGCATGCCGATCCTGATGGTGACGGGCCAAAAGCCGATCAAGAAGTCGAAGCAGGGCCGCTTCCAGATCCTCGACGTCGTCGACATGATGCGGCCGATCACGAAGTTCACGCATCAGCTCGCCAGCGCCGACAACATCCCCAGCCGCATCCGCGAGGCCATTCGCCTCGCCGAGGAAGAAAAGCCCGGCGCCACCCACCTCGAATTCCCTGAGGACGTCGCCGACGAGCAGACCGACTCCACCCCGCTGAAGCCGAGCTATGTGCGCCGCCCGCTTGCCGAGGAGAAAGCGATCCGCGCCGCGGTCAAGAAGCTGGAGGACGCCAAGGCTCCGATCCTCGTCATCGGCGCCGGCGCGAACCGCAAGGTAACGGGCCGCATGCTGCTGAAGCTGGTCGAAAAGACCGGCATTCCCTTCGTCACCACCCAGCTCGGCAAGGGCGTGATCGACGAGACGCATCCGAAATTCGTCGGCTGCGCGGCGCTGTCGGCGGGCGACTTCGTCCACCGCGCGATCGAAGCGGCGGACGTGATCGTCAATATCGGCCACGACGTGATCGAAAAGCCGCCTTTCTTCATGAAGCGTGGCGGCGCCGAGGTGATCCACATCTCGACTCGCTCGGCCGAAGTCGATCCCGTCTATTTCCCTCAGATCGAGGTGATCGGCGACATCGGCAATGCCATCTGGCAGATTCACGAGGACATCGTGCCGTCGGGCCGGTGGAATTTCGAAGACATGCTCCGCTTCCGCAAGGCCGAGGTGGAGCACACCGAATCGCTCAGCGGCGAAGGCCGCTTCCCGATCTTCCCACCGTGCCTGGTGCGCGAAATCCGCAAGGCAATGCCGGCCGACGGCATCATCTGCCTCGATAACGGCGTCTACAAAATCTGGTTCGCCCGCAATTACCCGGCGCGCCAGCAGAACACGGTGCTGCTCGACAATGCGCTGGCGACGATGGGCGCCGGCCTGCCTTCCGCGATGGCCTCGGCAATGGTCTATCCCGATCGCAAGGTGATGGCGATCTGCGGCGACGGCGGGTTCATGATGAACAGCCAGGAAATGGAGACCGCGGTTCGTCTGGGCCTCAACATCACGGTGCTGATCCTCAACGACAACAGCTACGGCATGATCCGCTGGAAACAGGCGAACATGGGCTTCAAGGATTGGGGCCTGACCTACGGCAACCCGGATTTCGTGAAGTATGCGGAAAGCTACGGCGCCAAGGGCCACCGCGTTACCTCGGCCGAAATGCTCCCGGGCCTCCTCAAGGAATGCCTCGACACACCCGGCGTCCACCTGATCGACTGCCCGGTCGACTATTCCGAAAACGACAAGATCCTGAACAACGACATCAAACAGCTCAGCAAGGCGTTGTGATCTCAAGCCCCTCCCCTTCAGGGGAGGGGTTGGGGTGGGGCAGTATCAACCCATGCCGACACCAGACGAACTCCAGCACCGCGCCTCAGAGATGCGACGCAATCCGACAGAGCCGGAGAAGCGGTTCTGGCGCCATGTGTCCAACTCTCGCCTCGGCTGCTTCAAGTTCCGTCGTCAGCAGGTGATCGGCTTCTTCATCGTCGACTTTTTCTGTCCGTCGCGTGGGTTGATCGTCGAGATCGACGGTGACACGCACGATCAGCCCTATGACGCACGACGTGATGGGTTCATGGTGCAACAGGGGTTTCAGACGATCAGGTTCACGAACACTGACGTAATGCAGAACATGGATGGTGTGCTGCAGGTAACGTTAGCGACTCTCCAAGCGCTCCCACCCCGAACCGGGTGGCGACTGCCCCACCCCAACCCCTCCCCTAAAGGGGAGGGGCTTAGGACGAACCTATGACCAAACTCCGCGACACCTACCCGCTCTACATCGCCAACCAGGCCTGGTCCGGCAACGCCGACCTCGAGGTGACGGACAAATACACCGGCAAGGTCGCCTTCCGCGTGGCAATGGCGCGCCCGGAGCAGATCGAGGCCGGCATCGCCGCCGCGGTGAAGGCCGCCGAGCCGATGGCGCGAATGGCGGCCTATGAGCGGCAGGCGGTGCTCGATCACTGCGTCGCGCGCTTCAAGGAGCGGTTCGACGAGCTCGCCTATGCACTGTGCGTCGAGGCGGGCAAGCCGATCAAGGACGCCGAGGGCGAAGTCACCCGCCTGATCGACACTTTCCGCATCGCCGCCGAGGAATCGGTGCGGATGACGGGCGAAGTCCAGCCGCTCGACATCAGCCCCCGCGCCAAGGGCTATCAGGGCATCTGGAAGCGGGTGCCGATCGGCCCCTGCTCCTTCATTTCGCCCTTCAACTTCCCGCTGAACCTCGCCGCGCACAAGATCGCGCCCGCGATCGCGGTAGGCTGCCCGTTCGTGATGAAGCCGGCCAGCCGCACGCCGTTGGGCGCGATCATCATGGGCGAAGTGCTGGCGGAAACGAACCTGCCCAAGGGCGCCTTCTCGATCCTGCCCGCCCACCGCGACGGCGCCGACATGTTCACCGAGGACGATCGGCTGAAACTGCTGAGCTTCACAGGATCGCCCGGCGTCGGCTGGGACCTGAAGGCAAAGGCGGGCAAGAAGAAAGTCGTGCTGGAACTCGGCGGCAACGCGGCCGTGGTGATCGACCGCGACGCCGATCTCGACGACGCCGTCGAGCGCACCGTGTTCGGCGCCTTCTACCAGTCCGGCCAGAGCTGCATCGGCGTGCAGCGCATCGTCGTCCACGACGATGTCTATGATGCCTTCCGCGACAAGCTCGTCGCCAAGACGAAGACTTTGATCGCCGGCGACCCGCACGACCGCAACACCTTTGTCGGCCCGATGATCGACGTGAAGGAAGCCGAACGGCTCGACCGCTGGATTCAGGAAGCCGTCTCCGGCGGCGCGAAACTGCTTTGTGGCGGCAAGCGCGAAGGCGCGATGCTCGAGGCGACGCTGCTCGAGGATGTCGGCACCAACACCAAGCTCAACCGCGAGGAAGCGTTCGGCCCGGTCGCCTTTTTCGAACGCTTCAAGACCTGGGACGAAGCGCTCGCGATCGTCAACGACTCGAAGTTCGGGCTGCAGGCCGGCATCTTCACCCGCGACATCTTCCAGGTGCTCGACGCCTGGGACCATCTCGATGTCGGCGGCGTCGTCGTTAACGACGTTCCAAGCTACCGCGTCGACAACATGCCCTATGGCGGCGTGAAAGACTCCGGCCTCGGCCGCGAGGGCGTACGCTTTGCGATGGAGGACATGACGGAGATTCGAAATCTCGTCATCCGCCGCACCGACCGGCCGGCACCTCCCAAACAATTGGGCGAGTAAGGTTTCGCTAAGCCAACGGTTTAACCGATCCTCCATTCCAAGCTGCCAGTCAGGCCTGATGATATCAGGGCAGGACTCCATGGACGGCAGAGCAAAGCGCGATCTGGTGCTGGGCGGGATCACGATCGCCGCGGCGGCACTCATGACGATGACGGCAGGCCCCGCCCTGTCCGCCAACATCCAGGCGCTGCTGTATGGCGGGGAAGCGAACCAGCTCCTCGCCGTCTCCGCGATCCTGAACGTGGCGCTCGTTCTGTTCGCCTGGCGCCGCTATGTCGACCTGCGCAGCGAAAGCGGTCTGCGCAAGGCGGCAGAGGAACGCGCCGCTTTCCTGACGCTCAAGGACGCGCTGACCGGCCTGCGCAACCGCCACACGCTGCTCAGCGAGGCGGTCGCCTATCTCCGCAAGACTGCGAAGCGTGGCCGCAAGGCTGTGCTGCTGCTGCTCGACCTCGATCACTTCAAGACGGTCAACGACGTCAACGGCCACGCGATCGGCGACGCGACGCTGCAGCTCGTCGCCGGGCTGGTCGAAGCGTCGGCGCCCGAAGGAGCGCTTACCGCGCGGCTTGGCGCCGACGAGTTCGGCATTCTGTTCAGCTACGAGGCGGCCCGGCAGGACACGGTCGACGCGATCGCCGAGAAGCTGATCAAGGACCTCAACCAGCGGCTCGATGTCGCCGGCGCCTCGATCCACACCGGCGCGTCGATCGGCATCGCCAAGGCCGAGCCCGGCTGCGAGACGATCGAGCATATGCTCCGCCGCGCCGATATCGCGATGTTCGCATCGAAGAATGCGGGCCGCGGCCGTTACCACTGGTTCGACGAGTCGATGGAGCGCGAGCTCAACATGCGCAACTCGATCGAAAGCGGCATGCGCGACGGCATCCCGCTCGGCCAGTTCGTGCCCTATTACGAGCAGCAGATCGATCTCGCGACCGGCAAGCTGCTCGGCTTTGAGATGCTCGCCCGCTGGGAGCACCCGACCCGCGGCGTGATCCCGCCCGACATCTTCATCCCGATCGCCGAGGAAACCGGCATGATCGCGGACCTGTCGATGTCCGTGATGCGCCAGGCCTTCGAGGAAGCGAAGAATTGGGACGCCTCGCTGACGCTCTCGGTCAACATCGCGCCGAGCCAGCTCAAGGACCCGTGGTTCGCGCACAAGATCGTCAAGCTGCTGGTCGAAAGCGGCTTCCCCGCCAACCGGCTCGAGATCGAGATCACCGAAAGCGCGCTGATCGAGAATATCGGCGTCGCCCAGTCGGTGGTCGGCAGCCTCAAGAACCAAGGCATCCGCCTCGCGCTCGACGATTTCGGCACCGGCTATTCGTCGCTGTCGAACCTGCGCGCGCTGCCGTTCGACCGGGTGAAGATCGACCGCAGCTTCGTAACCTCGATGGGCAGCAACGCCGAAAGCACCGCGATCGTGAACGCGATCACGCGCCTTAGCGACAGCCTCGGCCTGCCGGTCACCGCCGAAGGCGTCGAGACGCCGGAGATCGAGGCGAAGCTGAAGACGCTCGGCTGCTTCCAGGGCCAGGGTTGGCATTTCGGCAAGCCGATGGACGTCGGCCAGGTCCGCGCGCTCCTTGCCGAGCGCAACCTGCTCCCCGTCCGCCGCCTCGCCGCCCCCGCCGGCGAACGCATCCGGGAACTGCGCAAGGCGAGCTAAGCCGCCCGCAGACATGGACTTGACCGGGCGCGGCCCCTAAGTCGCGCCCGATGCGCTTCGCCTTCCACAAGATGCACGGCCTCGGCAACGACTTCGTCGTGATCGACGCGCGCGCGCTTGCCCTGGAGATCACGCCCCCCCGCGCCCGCGCGATCGCCGACCGCCGCACCGGCGTCGGCTGCGACCAGCTCATCCTGCTCGAGCCGTCCGACACCGCCGACCTCGGCATGCGCATCTTCAACGCCGACGGCGGCGAGGTCGAGCAATGCGGCAATGCGCTGCGCTGCGTCGCCCAGCTGACGAACGCCCGCACCATCGACACCGCCGGCGGCCTGATCGAAGCGGCGGCGGGCGATGCGGGTGTTAGCATCGACATCGGCGCCCCCCGCTTCGACTGGGACGCGATCCCCCTCGCCTACGCCCTCGACACGGCATCGCTCCCGGTCGGCTGGGAGACGCTCGAGCACGGCGCGGCGGTCAACGTCGGCAACCCGCACGTCATCTTCTTCGTGCCGGACCTCGCCGCCATCGACCTCGAACGCGTCGGCCCGGTGATTGAGCACGATCCGCTCTTCCCCGAACGCGTGAACGTGAACGTCGCCCAAGTGACCGGTCCTTCCGCGCTGAAGCTCCGCGTCTGGGAGCGCGGCGCCGGCCTCACCCAGGCTTGCGGCACCGGCGCCTGCGCGACCGCGGTCGCCGCGATCCGGCGCGGGCTGGTGATCTCGCCCGTCACCGTCTCGCTCCCCGGCGGCGACCTGCGCATCGAATGGGCGCCGGGCGAGACGATCCGCATGACCGGACCCGCCACCCATGTCTTCACCGGCGAGGCCGAGCTCGAGGCCTTCGGATGAGCGAAGTCATCACGCTCGGCTGCCGCCTCAACATCGCCGAGAGCGAGGCCATCGCGCAGATGCTGCCCGACGACGACCTGATCGTCGTCAACAGCTGCGCCGTCACCGAGGAAGCCGTCCGCCAGACCCGCCGCGCCATCCGCCGCGCCCACCGCGACCGCCCCGACGCCCGTATCGTCGTCACCGGCTGCGCGGCCGAAATCGACCGCGACGCCTTCGCCGCCATGCCCGAAGTGAGCCGGGTGGTGAGCAATCTGCGAAAGCTGGACGCCCACGCGTTCCCCGGCGAAGGCCGGGGCCCACGCACGCTGGATCCCGGCCTTCGCCGGGAAACCGAGCCAGCGCCCACCCACGCCCGCGCCTTCGTCGAAGTCCAAAACGGCTGCGACCATCGCTGCACTTTCTGCATCATCCCCTATGGCCGCGGCCCCAGCCGCTCGACGCCCGCCGGCGCCGTGATCGACCGCATCGCCCGCCTCGTCGATGAAGGCACGCAGGAAGTCGTCCTCACCGGCGTCGACCTCACATCCTATGGCGACCTCGCCGGCGACAGCCTCGGCCTGCTTGTCGAGCGCATCCTGAAGGCCGTCCCCGCGCTCCCCCGCCTGCGCCTCTCCTCGCTCGACCCGATCGAGATCGACGACCGCCTGTTCGCGCTCATCACCGGCGAGCCACGGCTGATGCCGCACCTCCATTTGTCGCTCCAAGCCGGCGACGACATGATCCTGAAACGGATGAAGCGCCGCCACCTCCGCGCCGACGCCATCCGCCTCGTCGAGCGCATCAAGGCCCGCCGCCCGGAGATCGCGATCGGCGCCGACCTGATAGCCGGCTTCCCCACGGAAACCGAGGCGATGTTCGCGGGCAGCCTGAAAATCCTGGACGAATGCGACGTGGTGTTCGCCCACATCTTCCCCTATTCGCCCCGCACCGGCACCCCCGCCGCCCGCATGCCGCAGCTCGAAAAAGAGGTCATCCGCGCCCGCGCCAAACGGCTACGCGAGGCCGGTGCAGCGCGGCAGGAGCGGTGGCTGGACGGGCTGGTCGGGACGCGGCAGCAGGTGCTGATCGAACTCGACGGCCGCACCGGCCACGCCGAGAATTTCGCGAAAGTGGAACTGCTAAGCCCCTCCCCTTCAGGGGAGGGGACGGGGGTGGGGCAGTCACTTGCTCCGAGCCTGCCGGACAGCCCCACCCCAACCCAGCATCAGGTGAACCATCCCCCGGATGGTTCAGGTCAGTCCGGGGGACTGACCGGCCTGATGCTCCTGAAGGGGAGGGGCTATGTCACCCCCCTCCAAATCCTCTCCCGCCACAACGACACCCTGATCGGAATCCCCGCATGAGCGACGCGCGCTGGCACGAAAAACTGCTGGGCGGCTTCCGGCGCACCTCGGACAAGCTGTCCGAAAACCTCACCGGCCTGTTCACGAAAACGGCGCTCGACCGCGAGACGCTGGACGAGATCGAGGACGCGCTGATCGCTTCCGATCTCGGCCCCGCCACTGCCGGCCGCATCCGCGAGCGCCTCGCCGAAGGCCGGTTCGAGCGCGGCCTCGACGAGGCCGGCGTGAAGCAGGTCGTCGCCGAGGAAATCACCAAAGTGCTCGCCCCCGTCGCCGAGCCGCTGGAAGTCGACGCCTTTCCGCGTCCGCAGGTCATCCTCGTCATCGGCGTCAACGGCTCGGGCAAGACCACGACCATCGCCAAGCTCGCGCGGCTGTTCCTCGAACAGGATTACGGCGTGATGCTCGCCGCCGGCGACACGTTCCGCGCCGCCGCGATCGAACAGCTCCGCATCTGGGCGGATCGCATCGGCGTGCCGATCATGGCCGGCCCCGAAGGCGGCGACGCCGCCGGGATCGTCTGGGATGCGGTCAAGCAGGCGACCGCCACCGGCATCGACGTGCTGATCGTCGACACCGCCGGCCGCCTCCAGAACAAGCGCGAGCTGATGGACGAGCTGGCGAAAATCCGCCGCGTGCTCGGCCGCCTGAACCCCGAAGCGCCGCACGACGTGGTGCTGGTGCTCGACGCCACCACCGGCCAGAACGCGCTCAGCCAGATCGAGGTGTTCAAGGAAGTCGCCGGCGTCACCGGCCTCGTCATGACCAAGCTCGACGGCACCGCCCGCGGCGGCGTGCTGGTCGCGGCGGCGGAGAAATTCGGCATGCCCATCCACGCAATCGGCGTCGGCGAAGGCATGGACGACCTGCGCCCTTTCGATGCCGGTGAGGTTGCGGGGATGATTACGGGCATTGCGGACTAGATGCGGCCTGCGCCCCCCACTCCGTTCGGGCTGAGCTTGTCGAAGCCCTGTTTTTCTTTACGGCATCTGCGAACAGAACAGGGCTTCGACAGGCTCAGCCCGAACGGTGTTTCAGGAGCATATCCTTGGTTGAGTTGAACAAGAAACCCCGCGAACTCTCGCCCGGCCTGCGCATGGCGATCGATTTCGGGCCGCTCGCCACCTTCTTCATCGTCAACGCGCTCGCGCACGGGCCGAAGCTGGTGAAGGTCGTGATGGCCACGACCGCGTTCATGATCGCGACCGTCATCGCGATGATCCTCAGCCGGGTGAAGGCCGGCCGCATCTCGCCGATGCTGTGGATTTCGGGCGCGCTGGTGCTGTTCTTCGGCAGCCTGACGATCTGGTTCCGCGACGACACGTTCATCAAGGTGAAGCCGACGATCGTCTACGCGATGTTCGCCGTGATCCTCGCCTATGGCCTCGCCACGGGCAAGCCGCTGCTCAAGATGCTGCTGGAAACCGCCTATCCCGGCCTGAACGAGACCGGCTGGCGCAAGCTCACCATCAACTGGGTCGGCTTCTTCACCTTCATGGCGCTGCTGAACGAAGCCGTCTGGCGCACCCAGACCTGGGATTTCTGGGTCGGCTTCAAGCTCTGGGGCGCGGTGCCCCTCACGCTCCTGTTCGCGGTCGCGAACATCCCGATGCTGATGAAGCACGGCCTGCAGGACGGAAAAGAAGCTCCCCTCCCGCCGGAGGGCTAACCTAAGCCCCTCCCCTTCAGGGGAGGGGTTGGGGTGGGGCAGTCGCTTTCGAGCAGCTTCGGAGTTTTGCTCGGCCTATCGGCCGATCCCCACCCCTTACCCCTCCCCTGAAGGGGAGGGGCTTGCCCTCGTTAAGCCACCACCGCCCCAACAGGCTCCTGATCCGCACGCTCCACGCCGCGCCCGTCCAGGTTCTGCGCGACGAAATCCCAGTTGATCGCCCGGTTCAGCAGCGCCTCGACATATTTCGGCCGCTCGTTGCGATAGTCGATGTAATAGGCGTGCTCCCACACATCGATGGTCAGCAGCGGCTTCATGCCGTCATACGCGACGGGCGAATCCCCGTCGTGCAGCGACGTGATCTTCAGCCGGTCGCCGTCCAGCACCAGCCAGCCCCAGCCGCTGGCGAAGTGGTTGACCGACTCGGTCTTGAGCGCGTCGATCAGCGCCTCGGTCGATCCGAACGCGTCCTCGATCTTCTGCTTCAGCGTGCCGGTCGGCTGCTGCCGCTCTGGGCTTAGGCACTGCCAGTAGAAGCTGTGGTTCCAAAGCTGGGCCGAGTTGTTGAACAGGCCCTTGTTGTCCGACTGCCGCGCGGCGCGGATCACTTCGGAAAGCTTGCGATCCTCCAGCCCCGCCTTCGGCGCCAGTTCGTTGGTCTTGTTCACATAGGCGCGGTGATGCTTGCCCCAATGGAAATCGAACGTCTCGGCCGAAAGGATCTCCCCAAAGGCGGACGTGTCATAGGGCAGCGAGGGCAGTTCGAACGCCATGGCGGTTCTCCAACGTTACGGGTGTCGGTGCCCCTAACGCATGGAGACGATGCCGGCTGCGAAACTTTCTTGATCAGGCCGACGAAAAGCTTCGATCAGCCGCGTTTCCGCACGGAGAAGCGCGCCAGCTCCTTCTTCGGCTGCTCCCAGTTCGGCGCCAGTTCGCTTGCCTTCTGATAATCGGCCATCGCGCCCGCATAGTCGCCGGCCAGCTCGCTTGAAACGGCGCGACCGTAATAGGCGATCTCCGGATGGCTGGTCCGGTGCTGCAGCGCCGCGTCGAACAGGCTGCGCGCCTGTTGCCAGTCGTGCATCTGCCTCAGGACCAGAGAGCCCTTGTTCAGATAGGCTTCGGCGGTGGCGGGGTTCAGCTTGATCGCCTGGTTGTAATCGGCCAGCGCGCCGTTCCAGTCGTTGAGCCGCGTCCGGATGATGCCGCGATTGACGAAGGTGGCGACCTGATCGTCCAGCATCAGCGGCTCATCGGTCAGCGCGCGGGTGCAGACGTCCAGCGTGGCGGCCGTTGCCCGGTCGGTATCGGCCGCTTCATAGCACATGCGTGCAAGGCCCGTGCCGATCACCATGCTGGATGCGGAGGCGGCGCCGGGAACCAGCAAGGCGCCGGCCGCCAGACAAGAGGAGAAGCGCATTCGACCCTCCACTGTAGAGGGCCGAAGAATATCACGAACCGCCGGCTTGCAGCAAATCGTGGCGCCTCAGCGCATGGCGCAATTGGTCGTAGGTGAGCGCCAACGCCTTGGCGGTCACGCGCTGGTTGAAGCGGCAGCGTTTAAGCGCCGCGATCAGCAGCTTCTTCTCATATTCGTCGCAGGCAGCCTTGAAGTCGGCGCATTCCAGTTCGTCGTTCGCGGCGACGGCAGGAACGGGCTGCGCCGACGCGGTGGCGGGCGTCAGCGACCGCGCCGCCTCGCCTTTCGGCTTCCAGGGCGAAGCGAACGGATCGAACTCGATCGACTCGATCGCGTGGGCCTCGTTCTCCCAGCGATAGACCGCGCGCTCGATCACGTTGCGCAGCTCGCGCACATTGCCGGGCCAGTCATAGCCGGTCAGCGTCTCCATCGCCGCTTTCGAAAAGCCCGGCCAGCGTTCCCAGCCCAGCTCCGCCGCCATGCGACGTCCGAAATGTTCGGCCAGCACCGGCACGTCTCCTTCGCGCGCGCGAAGGGGCGGGAGCGTGATGACTTCGAAGCTCAGCCGGTCCAGCAGGTCGGCGCGGAAGCGGTTCTGCTCGACCAGGGCCGGCAGGTTCTCGTTGGTCGCGGCGACGATGCGGACGTCGACATTCACTGGCCGCGACGCGCCGATACGGGTCACTTCGCCATATTCGACCGCGCGCAGCAACCGCTCCTGCGCCGCCGCCGAAAGCGTGCCCAGCTCGTCCAGGAACAGGGTTCCGCCGTCCGCTTCTTCGAACCGCCCGGCCCGCGCGCGCGTGGCGCCAGTGAAGGCGCCGGCTTCGTGGCCGAACAGCTCCGCCTCGATCAGCGTCTCGGGCAGCGCCGCGCAGTTCATCACGATTAAGGGGCCGTCCCAGCGCGGGGACAGGCGATGCAGGCGTTCGGCGACCAGTTCCTTGCCGGTCCCGCGCTCGCCGATCACCAGCACGGGGCGGTTCAGCGCCGCCGCGCGGCTGGCCCGTTCCACCGAGTCCAGAAAGGCCAGCGACTGGCCGATGAAAACGCTTTCCCGCTCCATCGCCAGAACATGGCGGATTTTCCCAAGCCTTGGCAAGGCGCTTGTTTCCACGCCGGCCTTTCAGACCTAAAAACCGCAGTTTTCTGCCATTTTTCGAACTTGGCACACCCCCTGCAAAAGATAGGACGAAGCCGCTGGCAAGGCGGCGATTACTTCCACGAATAAGTCCATGAGGAGCACGCCATGTTTAACTTCGAAGCCAAAAAGACCTTCTCCGTTCTGGTCTGCACCGTCCTGTTCAGCGCCACTTGCGTGCTGAGCGCGGTCGGCCCGGCAGGCGCGGTGGAGGTTCGTCCCTTGGTCGCCAGCAGCGTTCGCGCCTGACGACTCAGGCCGGGGCGGGTTCCCCCCTTGCCCGCCCCGGCATCCCCTTTCCTCCAGGAGTTTCCCCGATGGGCATTTTTTCCAGAACCCGAGACATCATCGCCGCCAACATGACCGACCTTCTCGATCGTGCCGAAGACCCGGCGAAGATGATCCGCATGATCATCCTGGAGATGGAAGAGACCCTGGTCGAAGTCCGCGCCTCCGCCGCGCGCACGATCGCCGACCAGAAGGAGATGCGCCGCCACATCGCCAAGCTCGAAAACCTCCAGTCGAACTGGACCGAGAAGGCCGAGCTGGCGCTGAGCAAGGACCGCGAGGACCTCGCCAAGGCTGCGCTGATCGAGCGCCAGAAAGCCGCCGACATGGCCGAGCAGTTGAAAGCCGAGATCGAAGTGCTCGACGACGCCCTTCAGGCCTCCGAGGCCGACATCGCAAAGCTGCAGCAGAAGCTGCGCGAAGCCCGCGCCCGCCAGAACGCGATCGTCGCCCGCATGGAAAGCGCGCACAACCGCATGAAGCTGCGGGAGGCCTATGCCGGCGCGCGGGTCGAGGATGCGTTCAGCCGCTTCGAAGTGCTGGAACGCCGCGTCGACCTTGCCGAGGGCCGCGCCGACGCCGCCGCGATGGGCGAGCCCAAGACGCTCGAGGACCAGTTCTCCGAACTGCGTTCCAGCGATAAGGTCGATGCCGAGCTGGAGGCGCTGAAAGCGCGCCTCGCCAACCGGGAGGGTTAAGGCATGGATGACATCGTTGTGCCCGTGCTCGTCTGCGGCATTCTGTTCATCGGGCTGCCCTGGATCATCCTCCACTACATCACGCAGTGGAAGAAGTCGGGGAGCATCAGCCGCGAGGACGAGAACCTGCTCGACGAGCTCTACGAAACCGCCCGTCGCCTCGACGACCGCCTGCATTCGATCGAGCGGATCATCGCCGCCGATCATCCGGAACTGGAAACCCGCCGCCCCGCGCCGGAGCTGCCCAGGGCCGATATTCGCCAGATCAGGGAGAACTAAGCCATGAGCGCAAGCCGCACCCGCTTCTACCTCGACAAGCAGAACAAGAAGTGGCTCGGGGTTTGTTCGGGTCTCGCCGACTACATGGGGTGGGACGTGACGCTGGTCCGCATCGGGCTGGTCGCCATCACCCTCGCCGGGGCCTTTCCCTGGACGCTGCTCGCCTACTGGGCCGCGGCCTGGATCGCCAAGCCGAAACCCTATGGCCTCTACAGCGACAAGGACGAAGAGCAGTTCTGGCAAGGCGTCCGCCGGTCGCCGGCGCGCACCACTCGCGAAGTCCGCGGGCGCTTGCGCGACATCGACCGCCGCCTTGCCGATGTCGAGCTTTTCTACACCAGCCGCAACCGCCGCCTGGCCGACGAGATCGACTCGCTGCGCTGATCGAAGCCGACGACACTTTCATCGAAATCGCTTGGCCGCCGCGGGAGGGTGGCGGCCAGGCAAGACTGGGGAGCTGTAACTATGGGCATGGGCGCTTTTTCGATGATGCTGGGCTTCTTCTTCATGGTGGCCTTCATCATCGCCGGGATGGCCAAGCGCTTCTTCGACTATAAGGAGAAGCAGCTCGAAGCCCAGGCCGGCCTCACCGCCGAAAAGGCCGCCCAATATGCGGCGCATACCGAGCGGTTGGAGCAGCGGGTCCGGGTGCTTGAGCGGATCGCCACCGATCGCGGCTCGGATATCGCCGGCGAAATCGACCGCCTTCGCGACCAGCCGCTGAACTGACACGAGATTCCGGGAGAAGAATGACATGAACCCGTTCGAAATGGTGCTGGGGATCGTGATCGTCGTCACGATCGGGCGCGTCCTGCAAACGATGTTCGGCGGTGGACGCCGGCGCCGGCGCGATGCGGCCCTGGGCGTTGCCGACGATGCCGAATCCCGGCGGCTCCGCGAGGAGGTCCGCACCCTGAAGGAGCGGATCGCGGTGCTGGAACGGCTGGCGACGGATGATGCCGGCCCCCGCGCCCTTGAACGTGAAATCGAAGCCTTGCGGTCCCGCGATAGCTGAGCGGGACGGCTTGAGGAGACACGAAGATGGAACCGAGCGTCTATCTTGAAATGGGTCTGGTGGGGCTTGCGGGCATCGGCCTGCTCACCGCCGGCGCCTTGCGCGGCTGGCGCGGCTGGCTGGAGCTGAAGCGGCTGGAGCTGCAGGCCCGCACGACCGATCATGCCGCCCCTGCCCCGTCGATGAGCTCGCGGATCGAGATCGCGGACCTGAAGGAACGCATCCGCAAGCTCGAAGCAATCGCCGCGGGCGTCGATCTGTAACTCATCCCCGTCATGCCGGACTTGATCCGGCATCCCGCTTCCCTCCGCCGGTTAACGGAAATGAAGAGAAGCGGGACCCCGGATCAAGTCCGGGGTGACGAACGGGAGGGCAGAGACTATCCGCCTCCCATGTCCAATCTTTCCGACATTTTCTCCGATTACGAACTGCTCGACGCCGATGATCGTTATCGGCTGCTGATCGATTTAGGCCGCGCACTCGAGCCGATGCCGGATGCGCTGAAGACCGACGCCACCAAGGTGCGCGGCTGCTCGGCGCAGGTCTGGGTCTATCCGATGCGCGAGGCCGACGGACGGCTGCACTTCCTTGCCGACAGCGACGCGCACATCACCAAGGGGATCGTCGCGCTTGTGCTGCTGACGGTGCAGGACCGCACGCCGGCCGAAATCCTGGCCGCCGACATCGAAGGGGCGCTCGCGCCGTTCGACCTGAAGAACCAGCTCAGCTCCAACCGCACGCAGGGCATCCCGAACATGATCGCCCTGATCCGCGAGACCGCTGCGCGTTACGCCGGCTGACGAGGAGCCGGGCGGAGCGAACTCCGCCCGGCCCGACCATCAGAACTTCACCGACGCGCGGGCGTAGATGAAGCGCCCGTTGAAGCCGTTCGGCGAGAAGTTCGAGAAGGGCGCGACATAGTTGGTGGTCGGGAAGAACACCGCCGCACCGTTGGTCGCGCTCGTCCCTGCCTGGCCGGTCGGCACCGGCGTCGGGTAGCTGTCGAACACGTTGTTCGCGCCGACCGCGATCTCGAAACGCTGGGCAAAGGTGAAGCGCGCCTCGGCGTCGGCCACCCACTGCGCCTTCAGGAAGTTGTCGTTGAAGACGAGGCTGCCCGCCGGACCGATTTCACCGCCCGTGCCTTCGACCTTGCCGTAGCGGTTGGCGCGGAAGGTCAGGCCCAAACGGTCATAGTCGTAATCGAGGCCGAGGTTGATCTTGGTGCGCGGCTGGCCGCGGACGAGCCGCCCCTGCTCCTGCCGTCCGAACAGGATCAGGCCGGGCACATTGGCGAGCGGTCCCGGCGCTGCGAGCACGCGGCGGATCGTGGTCTTGTTGTAGTTGAACCCGGCCGTGGCGCTGAGCCTGCCCCAATCGCCCAGGTCGAAGCGATAGGTCGCGACGGCATCGATGCCGCGGGTGCGCGAATCGAGGCCGTTCACGAAGAAGCGCGCGGCGCTGACCGTGCGGAAGCCCGCATTGTTCAGGATCTGCGCGATCGTGAAGCCGGGATTGGCGCCACTCGGGTTGCCGGCGGCATCGCGGCTCGCGGTCAGGTTGTCGGTCACGACGATGCGGTCGTCGATGTCGACCTGATACAGATCGACCGTGACGTTCAGCCGTGGCACCGCGGTGAAGACGAGGCCGGCCGAATAGGACAGCGACTTTTCGGGCTTCAGGGGCGTCGCCCCCAGCGCGATCGCAACCGGGTTGTCGACCGGCAGCGTCACCGTATCGAGCAGCACGCCGTTGACGTTGTTGGTCGCCTGCGCGGCGTAGAATTGCTGCTGCAGCGAGGGGGCGCGGAAGCCGGTGGAGAAAGCGCCGCGCACAGCGACACCGTCAATAAACTCGAACCGTCCTGCGACCTTGCCGTTGAAGCTCGATCCGAAGTCCGAGTAATTCTCGTAGCGCACCGCGCCCTGCACGTTGATGCGGTCGTTCACGTCGGCGTCGAGTTCGGCATAGGCCGAGAAGTTATGCCGCGAGCGCTGCTGGTCGACGCGCTGGCCGCCAATGATCGGATTGAAGCCCGGGAAGACCTGCGCGCCTGGCGCGCCGCCTGCGGGTCCGTTACCGTAGCTGGCCGGCTCGCCGGGGCGAATCTTGAACGTCTCGCGGCGATATTCGAGACCGCCCGCGAGCGTCAGGTCTTTCAGCCAGCCGACCGTGATGTCGCGGCTGACGTCGAGATTGCCCATCGCCTGGGTGTAACGCAGGCCGCCCGAATCGAAAGCGAGCTGCGACGCAGCGCCGAACGAGCGATTGAGCGTGTTGGTGATGAAGAAGTCGAACGCGTTGCGGCCATAGCTGCCCGACAGGTCGTAACGCCAGCCGGCCACTTCGCCCTTGATGCCCAGCACGCCTTCGAAGTCGTTCAGGTCCGTGTTGATCAGCGGCAGGAAACCGTTCGGATAGATCGCGGGAACGTTCCGCGCGTCGCTTGCGAGGCGGTAGAAGCCGGCGCTCTCGCCGTCACGATAGCCGTAGGTCAGATAGCCGTAGAGCTCGACCGCGTCGGTGATCGGCGCGCCGAAGTTCATGAAGAGCTTCAGATCGTCCGTCTTCGCATCACCATAGCGATGGCTGATGCGGTTGAAGGTCAGCTCGCGCGGATCGAGCGCGCCGTTGATCAGATTGTACTGGCGGCGAATGTCCGGG
This sequence comes from Sphingomonas tabacisoli, assembly GCF_042678385.1. Taxonomy (NCBI): domain Bacteria; kingdom Pseudomonadati; phylum Pseudomonadota; class Alphaproteobacteria; order Sphingomonadales; family Sphingomonadaceae; genus Sphingomonas; species Sphingomonas tabacisoli. The sequence continues at coordinate 1,011,298 of NZ_JBHUDY010000001.1, read as the reverse complement.
CCGGTGCGGTTGGTCGGATCGCGCATCTGATATTCGGCCGACAGGTTGAGATGCCCGCCTTCATCGCCGATCGGCAGGCCGACCGTGCCGGCGATCGTCAGCGTGCGGCCGTCGACCACGTGCCGGTCCTGCCCCCCGCGCGCCACTTGCAGCGTGCCGTCGGGATTGGTGAGAGGCGTGCCGCCGGGGCCGGTCAGCACGCTGGTCACCTCGCGGATGCCGCGGACATTGGTGTTGTACTCGCCATAGGTCGCGGTGATGCGGCCGCCTTCGGGCGCATCGCGCAGCTGGAAGTTGATGACGCCGGCGATCGCGTCGGAGCCATATTGGGCCGCCGCACCGTCGCGCAGCACCTCGACCCGGCCGAGGGCAATCGACGGGATCAGGTTGATGTCCACCGCTGCGGTGCCGCGCCCGACCGAGCCGTTGATGTTCAAGAGCGCCGAGGTGTGGCGGCGCTTGCCGTTCAGCAGCACGAGAGTCTGATCGGGGTTCAGGCCGCGCAAAGTCGCCGGGCGGACCACGTCGGTGCCGTCGGTGATCGAGGGCTGCGGGAAGTTGAAGCTCGGAATCTGCTCGTTCAGCAGCCGGTTCGTCTCGGTGTAGCCGGACGTCGTCAGGCTCTCCGCTGTGATGACGTCGACCGGCACCGGGCTGTCGGCGACGGTGCGGTCGGCGCGCCGGGTGCCGGTGACGATGATCGTCGAATCGGCATCCGCCGGCGCGCTGTCGTCGGCTGCGGTGACGACGCCTTGCGCGAAGACCGGCTGGGCGGCGAGCGCGAGCGGCGACAGGCTTGCGGCAAGCAACGCCTTGCTAACAATGTGTTTCATACGCTTTCCCCAACTTGTTCCCTGCCACCAGACTGTCCCACTCCGGCACGAGTTGAAAGCGTCCGGCTCAAAGTGTGTCACGATTCTGCAATCCTGTTGCCGCGCCGCAACACTGGAGCGGCACGCCGGTTTGCGCGTTGCCTCGCCATGCCACGCGCGCAGAAACTGAAAGTGTATCGAACGCCGATCGGCTTCCATGACGCCTATGTCGCCGCGCCGAGCCAGAAGGCCGCGCTTGCCGCCTGGGGCAGCGACGCCAACCTGTTCGCGCGCGGCGTCGCGGAGCTGGTTGAGGATCCCACGCTTACGGCAGAGCCCCTCGCCCGTCCCGGCGAAGTCATCCGCAAGCTGCGCGGAACGGCCGAGGAGCAGCTCGCTGCCCTCCCCCGCGACAAGCCGAAAGCGAAGGCGCCGCCGTCGCGAGCGGCACCACCGAAGCAGCGTCCCAGCCGCGCAACATTGGACAAGGCCGAAGAGGCGCTGACCGACCTGGAGGCGCAGCATCGGCAGCAGCTGGACGAACTCGCCAGGCGCGAGGCGGCGCTTGCCAAGGAGCGGCAGGCGCTAGAAACGCGCCAGCGCAAGGAGCGCGACCGACTCTCTGGCGCAGCCGAACGGGCGCGCACCTCCTATAAAGACGCGATGCGGAAATGGCGCGGCTGAGGGCGCTTGCGGTTGACAAGCGCGCCCGTCTCACTTAGCTGCGCCACTTCCCGTGCGGGGATTGTTCTCGCGCGGCGATCAGCTTTGATGGATTGATGAGGGCCATGTTCGCAGTCGTGCGCACGGGCGGCAAGCAGTATCGCGTTGCCGCAGGAGACAAGATCGTCGTCGAGAAGCTCGACGGTGAAGCCGGAGCTAAGGTGACCCTGGGCGACGTGCTTCTCGCGGGCGAAGGCAGCGAGCTGAAAGCCACCGCCGGCCTGACGGTCGCGGCCGAGATCGTCGCGCAGGCGAAGGGCGAGAAGGTCATCGTCTTCAAGAAGCGTCGCCGCCACAATTATCGCCGCAAGAACGGCCATCGCCAGCAGCACACGATCCTGAAGATCCTGTCGATCGGCGGCGAGCAGCCGAAGAAGACCGCGAAGAAGGCCAAGGCGGAAACGCCGGAAGCCGCGCCGGCCGAAGCCGCCGCCTGAGCCGCAAGAAGAGATTGGGAGTAATTAGTCATGGCGCATAAAAAAGCAGGCGGCTCCTCGCGCAACGGCCGCGATTCCGCAGGCCGTCGCCTCGGCGTGAAGAAATTCGGCGGCGAAGAAGTGATCGCCGGCAACATCATCGTGCGCCAACGCGGCACCAAGACCTATGCCGGCCGCAATGTAGGCTGCGGCAAGGACCACACCCTCTTTGCGACCGCGGACGGCCGCGTGCGATTCCATGAGGGCAAGCTTGGCCGCAAATACGTGTCGGTCGATGCGATTATGGCAGAGGCGGCCGAATAACGGGCGACCGTATTTACGGGTCGCCCTGGGGGCGACCCGAAGACCTGCCACGGTAGGTTAAGAGGGAGACGGGTAGCCCCCAGTCTCCCTTTTTCACATCTCCCTTGCATCATGTCGCCCTGCGGTAACGTAACTCCGTCAGGGCGCACGGAAAGGAGAGCGGAGATGTTCGTGCGTACCGACAGGCTGCTGTTGCGGCCGGGCTGGATCGAAGATGCGCCGGCGCTGGCCCGCGCTATCACGGAGCCGGTCGCCCGCAACACCGCGCGCATTCCCTGGCCCTACACGCAGGAGCATGCCGAGGCGTATCTCGGCATGGCGAAGGACGCACACGCGCCCAACTGCCTGATCTTCGCGCGCACGGCCCGCGTGCCGCGGCTGATCGGCGCTGTCGCGTTGTCCCCGGACGAGGAAGGGCACGAGATCGGCTATTGGCTGGCGCAGCCCTATTGGGGCTTGGGCTTTGCGACGGAGGCGGCGAGCGCGCTGCTTCGCGCCGCCCGCGAGTCGCTCCGGATCGAGCGCATCCATTCCGGCCATTTCGCCGACAACCGCGCATCAGGCCGCGTGCTGCGCAAGCTCGGCTTTCGGCCGACAGGCAAGGTGGTGAAGCGCCACGCGGTCGCCCGTGGGTGCGAGGTCGATTGCCTGCTCTACGCCGACGCGGACGGCCAATGCGAAGAGCCAACAGCCATGCGTTGTCTGGAGGCGGCGTAGTTCCCTCTCCTATAGGGAGAGGGCGACTCGCGCTTGCGGCGCGAGCGGGGTGAGGGGATCGAAACTCTCCGGAAGCGCACGATCCCCTCACCCGGTCAGCGCAAGCGCTGACTCGACCTCCCTATGGGAGAGGTGCATTTACCGCCACAGGCGCGACCGGTTCGCCTGGCCGCGGCTGCGCATTCTGCGGAACCGCGTCGATCTGCATTGCCGGCGTCGGGATATTCTCCCCGAAGGTGCGGACCTTCACCTGCACCGCGCCGTCCGCGATCGTGATCTCGTTGAAGCTCGGCGGTGTCGAACGGATGCGCAGCGATAGCGTGCCCGCGCCGATCATCCGGATCGGTCCGTTCGCCGTTTCCTTGATCAGGTCGAACGGGTCATGGACGTGGCCGCTGAGCACGGCCGTCACGCCAGCCCCCGCCAGAGCCGCCAAGGCCCTCTCCCCGCCCCTCGTCAGCGCCTTGCCGCGGGTGTTCGCCTCGACCAGCGGGTGGTGCGCAGTGACCAGCACGACCTTGCGTTCGGGCAGGTCCGCAATCCCTTGCAGCGTCCGGGCCAGCGCGCGGTGGCCGACATAGCCGAGCGACCAGTTCAGCCGCCACTGCGCCCGCGCCGTCGTCTTCAGCGGCACGATCGCGATTCCGGCCAGGTTCAACTCGCGTTCGACGAGCCGCTCGATCCCGCGAATACGATGATACGGTGCGACGAACCGCTCGATCAGGTTGAAATAAGGCAGATCGTGATTGCCGACCTCGACCGTCACCGGCACCGCTAGCGATTGGATCCACGAACATGCGGCGCGAAACTCGCGATGCCTCGCCCGCATCGTCAGGTCGCCGGTCAGCGCAACGGCGTCGGGCTTCTCGGCCTCGATCCGTTCCTTCACCCATTCCAGCGCCTCTGGGTCCTCGCACCCGAAATGCACGTCGCTGATGTGGAACAGGCGAGTCATCGGATCTCCTAACGCGCGGGAACCCGCAATGTGGCGCGGGCTTTATTGCGTCAACCGCACGACCTAAGGGGACCCATGAACAAACCGACAATACTCGTGACCGGCGGCGCCGGTTACATCGGCAGCCATGCCGTGCTTGCCCTGCTCGACGCCGGCTATCCGGTTGTCGTCATCGACAATCTGACCACCGGCTTTCGCTGGGCGGTCGATCCCCGCGCGACGTTCGTGCAGGGCGCGATCGACGACGACGAGCTCGTGCGCGATACGCTGCGCCAGCAGGATATCCACGCGATCATGCATTTCGCCGGTTCGATCATCGTGCCGGAGTCGGTCGAGAACCCGCTGAAATATTACAAGAACAACACCGCCGCCTCGCGCTCGCTGATCGAGAGTGCGGTGGCTTGCGGCGTGCCGAACTTCATCTTTTCCTCGACCGCGACGCTCTACGGAATCGTGGAGCGCTGGCCGATCCGCGAGGACTTTCCGCTCCAGCCGATCAACCCCTACGGCAAGTCCAAGCTGATGACGGAGCTGATGCTGGCCGATGTCGCCGCCGCGCACCCGTTCAGCTACGGCGTGCTGCGTTACTTCAACGTCGCCGGCGCCGACCCGCAGGGACGATCGGGCCAGTCCACCGAAGGCGCGACGCATCTGATCAAGGTCGCGGTGGAAGCGGCGACGGGCAAGCGCGGTCATGTCGCCGTGTTCGGCACCGATTACGACACGCGCGACGGCACCGGCATGCGCGACTATATCCATGTCAGCGACTTGGCGGCCGCGCATGTCGACACGCTGGAGGCGCTGATCGCCAATCCCGGCACCAACTATACGATGAACGTCGGCTACGGCACCGGATCGACCGTGCTGGAAGTGCTCGACGCCGTCGACCGCGTCACCAACATGACGATCGAGCGCCGCATCGAGCCGCGCCGCGCCGGCGATCCGCCGATCCTGGTCGCCGACAACAGCCGCATCCTCTCCACCCTGCCCTGGCGGCCGAAGCGCGATAATCTCGACACCATCATCGCCGATGCGCTGGCGTGGGAAAGGAAGCTCGCGGAGCGGCAGGAGCCTGTGGCCTAACCTCTCCCCCGTCATGCCGGACTTGATCCGGCATCCCGCTTGTTCCCTCAGGAAAAGCGGGACCCCGGCTCAAGGCCGGGGTGACGGAAAGGCTATTCCATTTCCAGAATGACGGCGTCCACCGCAAGGCTGTCACCCGGCTTGGCGTCGACGCGCTTCACCGTGCCGGATTTTTCGGCGCGGAGGATGTTTTCCATTTTCATCGCCTCGACCACCGCTAGCGGCTGACCGGCCTCGACCTTGTCGCCCTCGCCAACGTTCAGCGAGACGAGCAGGCCCGGCATCGGGCAGAGGAGGAACTTCGAGAGGTCGGGCGGCACCTTCTCGATCATGTGTCGCGCGAGCGCGGCAACGTGCGGTGGCCACACATCGACGACATGCGAGGCGCCGCGCGTGGTGAGCTTCCACTTGCGGCCTTGGCGTGCGACGCGAACTGCGATCGGCTGGCCGTCCAGCGTGCCTTCGAACAGCGCCTGCCCCGGCTCCCATTCACCGCCGAGATGGATCGTCGTCTCGCCGTCGATCGTAGCGATCAGGCCGTCATCGTCCTCATCGAAGCTGACGTGCCGGTCCCGCCCGCCGATGCGGACGACGCGCTCCGCGGCGACTTCCGGGGCGCCGTTCAACTGCCCGTTGATCGCGCCGCCATGCACCGCGGCCTCGAGCCCGACCATCGCGGCGATCGCAGCCAGGCCTTCCGTAAGCGCGTCCGACGCGGGCGCGCCGGTAAATCCTTCCGGATATTCCTCGGCAATGAAGCCGGTGGTCAGCGCGCCCGAGCGGAAGCGCGGGTGCTGCATCAGTGCGGACAGGAAATCGATATTGTGGCCGGGGCCATCGATCTCGAACCGGTCGAGCGCGGCGATCTGTTCGTCGATCGCTTCCTCACGCGTCGGCGCCCAGGTGATCAGCTTGGCGATCATCGGGTCGTAGAACATCGAGACTTCGCCACCCTCGCGCACGCCATCGTCGACGCGGGTGTAGGGCTCGTCATTGCGAGCGGAGCGAAGCAATCCAGAGTCGGAGCCGCTGGATTGCTTCGTCGCTTCGCTCCTCGCAATGACCGGCGGGCGATACCGCACCAGCCGCCCGGTGCTCGGCAAAAAACCCCGATACGGATCCTCCGCATACACCCGGTTCTCAATCGCCCAGCCGTTCAGCTTCACCTCGGCCTGAGAGAAACCCAGCGGCTCGCCCGCGGCAATGCGGATCATCTGCTCGACGAGATCGAGCCCGGTGATCGCTTCCGTCACCGGATGCTCGACCTGCAGGCGCGTGTTCATCTCAAGGAAGTAGAAGCTCTTGCCGGTCGTGTCGGCGCCGGAGACGATCAGCTCGACGGTGCCGGCGCTGTAGTAGCCGACAGCGCGGGCCAGCGCGACCGCCTGCTCGCCCATCGCCTTGCGCATTTCGGGCGTGACGAAGGGCGACGGCGCTTCCTCGACTACCTTCTGGTGGCGGCGCTGCACCGAGCATTCGCGCTCGTTGAGATAGACGATGTTGCCATGCTGGTCGCCCAGCACCTGGATTTCGATGTGGCGCGGGCTTTCGATGAACTTCTCGATGAACACGCGGTCGTCGCCGAAGCTGGCGAGGCCTTCGCGCTTGGTCGCCTCGAAACCTTCGCGCACGTCCTGTTCGGACCAGGCAAGGCGCATGCCCTTGCCGCCGCCGCCGGCCGACGCCTTCATCATTACCGGATAGCCGATGTCCGACGCGATCCGCACCGCCTCGTCGGTGTCGGCGATCTCGCCCAGATAGCCGGGGACAACGTTGACGCCGGCTGCGCTCGCAAGCTTCTTCGACTCGATCTTGTCGCCCATCGCCGCGATGGCGTTCGGCGGCGGCCCGATGAAGGCGATGCCGTTGTCCGCCAGCAACTGCGCGAAGCTGGTCCGCTCCGACAGGAAGCCATAGCCCGGATGCACCGCCTCCGCGCCGGTTTCCTTGCAGGCGAGCAGGATCAGGTCGGCTTTCAGATAGCTTTCCGAGGCTGCCGGCGGCCCCAGCCGCACGGCCTCGTCCGCCATCATCACATGAGGCGCGCGCGCATCGGCGTCAGAATAGACCGCGACCGTCTGGATGCCCATTTTCTTGGCTGTCCGGATCACCCGGCACGCAATCTCGCCGCGATTGGCGATCAGGATTTTCTTGAACATTAGCGTTTCCGTATCGTGAGATAGATGACCGAAGCGGCCAACTCGACGGCCAGCCCTCTCCAGAAGATCAGTGCTGGGGCATAGTCCTTCATCGCTTTGCAATCGGCATTACCGGCGTAGTCGCAGTCGCCCATCACACTGCCCAGCAGTTCGAGTGCAATCCAGCCGATCCAGAAGGCGCTGAATATCGCCAGGACGAGCCCCGCATGTTTCCTCACTCAGCAGCCACCCGCATCGGCTCTCCCCCTTCCAGCGGCGCTAGGCCGAGTTTGGCGAGCAGGGCGGCATCCTTGTCGTCGCCAGCATTCGGGGCGGTCAGCAATTTATCGCCGGTGAAGATGCTGTTCGCGCCGGCGAGGAAGCAGAGCGCTTGCGTCGCTTCCGACATGCTCTCGCGGCCCGCGCTCAGCCGCACCATGCTCATCGGCATGGTGATGCGCGCGACGGCGACGGTGCGGACGAACTCGATGTCGTCGATCTTGGCGAGCGGCGTGTCGGCCAGCATGTCGCCCAGCACCGTGCCCTTCACCGGCACCAGCGCGTTGACCGGCACGCTTTCCGGATGCCGCTCCAGCGTCGCCAGCGTGTGAATGAAGCCGACCCGGTCCTCGCGGGTCTCGCCCATACCGACGATGCCGCCCGAGCAGACATTGATCCCGGCGCCCCGCACATGCGCGAGCGTATCGAGACGGTCCGCCATGGTGCGGGTGGTGATCGCCCGCTCATAATATTCCGGGCTGCTGTCGATATTGTGGTTGTAGTAATCGAGACCCGCATCGGCGAGCGTCTGCGCCTGGGAGGGCGTCAGCATGCCGAGCGTCATGCAGGTCTCGAGGCCCATGTCGCGCACGCCCTTCACCATCTCGACGATGGCGGGCATGTCCTTGTCCTTAGGGTTGCGCCAGGCCGCGCCCATGCAGAAACGCTGCGAGCCCGCATCTTTCGCCTGCGCCGCCATCTGCAGGACGGAGCGCACGTCCATCAGCTTGGTCGCCTTCACGCCGCTCTCGGCATGCGCGGACTGGGAGCAATAGCCGCAATCCTCCGGGCAGCCGCCGGTCTTGATCGACAGCAAAGTGCAGAGCTGGATCTGGTCCGGCGCGTGGTGCTGGCGGTGGACGGTCGCGGCGCGGAACAGGAGGTCGGTGAACGGGAGCGCGAAAAGGGCGCGGATTTCCTCGCGGGTCCAGTCCGTCCTGACAAGCCCCTCCCCTTCAGGAGCATCAGGTCGGTCAGTCCCCCGGACTGACCTGAACCGTCCGGGGGACGGTTCACCTGATGCTGGGTTGGGGTGGGGCTGTGACTTGGCAATGAGTCCTTTGGGCGCGCAGACGCGCGCCCCCACCCCTTGCCCCTCCCCTGAAGGGGAGGGGTTTGTATTTTCCGTCACCACGTCACTCATTCCGCGGCCTCCGCCAAGTTCTCCGGCGGCATGTTGTGCCCCAACAGCCGCAGCACGTCGGCGGCGCACTCGACGACATTGGAGCCGGGGCCGTAAATCCCCTGCACGCCGGCGTTGCGGAGGAATTCGTAATCCTGCGGCGGGATGACGCCGCCGGCGATCACCTTGACGTCGCTGCGGCCCTTGTCGCGCAGCCGCTGGATCAGCTCGGGGATCAAGGTCTTGTGCCCGGCCGCGAGGCTGGAGGCGCCGACCACGTCGACGCCGCTTTCGAGCGCCAGCACCACCGTCTCCTCGGGCGTCTGGAACAGCGGGCCGGAAACGATGTCGAAGCCCATGTCGCCGAATGCGGACGCGATGACGTTGGCGCCGCGGTCGTGCCCGTCCTGTCCCATCTTCGCGACCAGCAGTTTCGGCTTGCGCCCCAGCCGGCGCTCGACGGCCTTGACGCCGTTCACCACCTGATCCCAGCGGCTGTCGTCCTTATAGGGCGCCGCATAGACGCCTTTAACCGGCGTCGGCACAGTGCCGTAGCGATCGAAGCTTTCCTCCATCGCCGCACTGATCTCGCCCAGTGTCGCGCGGGCGCGGGCGCATTCGACGGCGAGTGCGAGCAGGTTGTTCTCGATCGTCGCCGGGCCTGCGGCGCCCTTGCGAAGCGCGTCGAGCGCGGCCTGGCATTTCGCTTCGTCGCGCCCGGCCTTCACCCGCTCGATCCGGGCGATCTGCGCCTCGCGCACCTTGGTGTTGTCGACTTCCAGCGTTTCCAGCAGATCTTCGTTGGCGAGCCGGTATTTGTTCACCCCTACGATCACGTCCTCGCCGCGATCGACCCGCGCCTGGCGCGCGGCGGCGGCTTCCTCGATCATCGCCTTGGGCCAGCCGGCGGCGACCGCCTTGGCCATGCCGCCTTCCGCCTCGACCCGGTCGATGATTTCCTGCGCGGCATCGACAAGCTGCTTCGTCAGCGCCTCGACATAATAGGAGCCGCCCAGCGGATCGACGACTTTCGTCATCCCCGTTTCTTCCTGGATCACGATCTGCGTGTTGCGCGCGATCCGGGCGGAGAAGTCGGTGGGCAGCGCGATCGCTTCGTCGAGTGCGTTGGTGTGCAGCGACTGGGTGCCGCCCAGCATCGCCGCCATCGCCTCGATCGTTGTGCGGATGACGTTGTTGTACGGGTCCTGCTCGGTCAGCGACACGCCGCTGGTCTGGCAATGCGTGCGCAACATCTTCGAGCGCTCGTCGCGCGCGCCCAGCTTGGTCATCACCCGGTACCACAGCACGCGGGCGGCGCGCAGCTTCGCGACTTCCATGAAAAAGTTCATGCCGATCGCGAAGAAGAAGCTCAGGCGGCCGGCGAACTTGTCGATGTCCAGGCCGGAGGCGACGCCGTAGCGCACATATTCGGCGCCGTCGGCGATGGTGAAGGCCAGTTCCTGAACCTGCGTCGCCCCAGCTTCCTGCATGTGATAGCCGGAGATCGAGATCGAGTTGAACTTCGGCATCTCCCGCGAGGTGTAGCCGAAGATGTCGGAGATGATCCGCATGCTCGGCTCGGGCGGGTAGATGTAAGTGTTGCGGACCATGAACTCCTTCAGAATGTCGTTCTGAATGGTTCCGTCGAGCAGCTTGCGGTCGACGCCCTGCTCTTCCCCCGCGACGATGAAGAAGGCGAGGATCGGGATCACCGCGCCGTTCATCGTCATCGAAACCGACATCTGATCGAGCGGGATGCCGTCGAACAGGATCTTCATGTCGTCGATCGTGTCGATCGCCACTCCCGCCTTGCCGACGTCGCCGACGACACGCGGATGGTCGCTGTCATAGCCGCGGTGCGTGGCGAGGTCGAAGGCGACCGACAGGCCCTTCTGCCCGGCGGCGAGGTTGCGGCGATAAAAGGCGTTCGATTCCTCGGCGGTGGAGAAGCCCGCATATTGGCGGATCGTCCAGGGGCGGCCGGCGTACATCGACGCGCGCACGCCGCGGGTGAACGGCGCGAAGCCTGGAAGGCCCGGCTCCCACCCCGCGACATCCTCGGCCGTGTAGAGCGGCTTGACGTTGATCCCTTCCGGGGTGTGCCAAGTCAGGTCGCGGCCCTTCACTTCCTTCGCGGCGAGCGCGGACCAGTCGGAGAGGGTTGGTTTGTCAGTCATAAATCACCCGATCACCGGCCCTTGAACGCAGGCTTGCGCTTTTCCAGGAACGCCAGACCGCCTTCGGCCGAATCCTCCGTACCGCGCATGTCGCGCTGAGCGTCGGCTTCGCGTTGGAGTGCGTCGACATAGGAGCCGTCCAGCGCCGCGTGGAGATTGCGCCGCATGGCACCGAGCGCGCGGGTGGGTCCGGCAGCGAGGCGCTGCGCCAGCTCCAGCGCTTCGGCGTCGAGCACATCGTCGGCGACGACCTTGTGGACCATGCCCCAGTCGAACGCCTTGGCCGCAGGAACCCGCTCGCCCAGCATCATCATTTCGGCGGCGCGGGCGCGGCCGATCAGGCGCGGCAGCATCCAGCTCGCGCCGCCGTCCGGCACCAGCCCGATATTGACGAAGGCCTGCAGGAAATAGGCGGTCTCGCTCGCCACCGTGAAATCGGCGGCGAGCGCGAGGGAACAGCCGATACCGGCGGCCGCCCCGCGCACGGCGGAGACGACCGGCACGTCGAGTTCGGCGACTGCCAGCATCCCGGGGCTGTAATGTTTGGTCAGCGCCTCATAGGTGGCTTGGCCTGGATCGGCGCCGGGCGCGAGCGCGTTTGATGCGAGATCCGCGCCCGAGCAGAACGCCCTGCCCTCGCCCGCGATCAGCACGGCGCGGGCGCCGTCGAGGCTGGAGATCGCGTCGCGGATTTCGTCGAACATCGCCGGCGGTGCGGCGTTCAGCCGCTCCGGACGGTTCAGGGTAACGACGAGAACATCGCCCTCTCGGCGGGTGCGGATGGATTCGAAACCCGACATCAGTGCTGCCCCTCCTTCGGCGTCTCCATGATCTCGGTCAGCACGCCGCCCATGTCCTTCGGGTGCACGAAGAAGATAAGCGTACCGTGCGCGCCGATGCGCGGCTCGCCGAGCACCTTGCAGCCCTTGCCCTCGAACCAGGCCTTGGCGGCGTGGATGTCGGGCACTTCATAGCAGACATGGTGCTGCCCGCCCGCCGGGTTCTTGGCGAGAAAGCCGTGGATCGGCGAGCTTTCGCCCAGGGGCTCGATCAGCTCGATCTGGCTGTTCGGCGTGTCGACGAAGCACACTTTCACGCCTTGCGCCGGCAGGTCGAACGGCGCACGGATCACCTCCGCCCCCATCACATCGCGGTAGAAGGCGATCGAGTTTTCGATCGAAGGGGTGGCGACACCCACATGGTTCAGACGGCCGAGTTTCATTTCTCCCCTCCCGCCTGCGGGAGGGGCCGGGGGAGGGCCTTTCCTGCAAGCACCATTTTCGTCAGCTCAGGCCCTCCCCTTACCCCTCCCGCGAGCGGGAGGGGAAAAGGCTTAGAGCGGGATATTGTCATGTTTCTTCCACGGGTTTTCGAGCTGCTTGTTGCGCAGCTTCCTTAGCCCCAGTGCGATCCGCCGGCGCGTCGAGTGCGGCATGATGACTTCGTCGATGAAGCCCTTGCTCGCCGCCACGAACGGGTTGGCGAAGCGGGCTTCGTATTCGCGGGTGCGTTCGGCGATTTCCTCGGGTGTCTTGCCACGGAAGATGATCTCGACCGCGCCCTTCGCGCCCATCACGGCGATTTCGGCGGTGGGCCAGGCGTAGTTCAAATCTCCGCGCAAATGCTTGCTGGCCATGACGTCATAGGCGCCGCCATAGGCCTTGCGGGTGATGACGGTGATCTTGGGCACGGTCGCCTCGGCATAGGCGAAGAGCAATTTCGCGCCGTGCTTGATGATGCCGTTATGCTCCTGCGCGACGCCGGGGAGGAAACCCGGCACGTCGACGAAGGTCACGATCGGAATGTCGAACGCGTCGCAGAAACGCACGAAGCGGCCGGCCTTTTTCGCCGAGTTGATGTCGAGCACGCCGGCCAGCACCATCGGCTGGTTGGCGACGATGCCGACGGTGCGCCCCTCGATGCGGCCGAAGCCGATGATGATGTTGCCCGCGTGCGCCGGCTGCAGCTCGAAGAAGTCGCCTTCGTCGAGCACTTTCCGGATCAGCTCGTGCATGTCGTAAGGCTGGTTGGCGCTGGCCGGGATCAGCAGGTCGAGGCTCTCGTCGGCACGGTCCCAAGGATCGGTGGTTGGCCGCTCCGGCACATCCTCTCGGTTGGAAAGCGGCAGGAAGTCGATGAAGTCGCGCGCGGCCAGCAGCGCGTCGATGTCGTTCTCGAACGCGACGTCTGCCACGCCCGATTTGGTGGTGTGGGTGATCGCGCCGCCCAGTTCCTCCTGCGTCACGACCTCGTTGGTGACGGTCTTCACCACGTCCGGGCCGGTCACGAACATGTAGGACGAGTCCTTCACCATGAAGATGAAGTCGGTCATCGCCGGCGAATAGACCGCGCCGCCCGCGCAGGGGCCCATGATCAGGCTGAGCTGCGGCACCACGCCCGAGGCGAGCACGTTGCGCTGGAACACCTCGGCATAGCCGCCGAGCGAGGCGACGCCTTCCTGGATGCGGGCGCCGCCGCTGTCGTTGAGGCCGATCACCGGCGCGCCGACCTTCAGCGCCATATCCATGATCTTGCAGATTTTCTGCGCGTGCCGCTCTGACAGCGAGCCGCCAAACACGGTGAAATCCTGGCTGAACACGAAGACGAGGCGGCCGTTGACCGTGCCCGATCCGGTGACGACGCCGTCGCCGGGGATCACCTGATCCTGCATGCCGAAATCGACGCAGTTGTGCTCGACATAGAGATCGAGCTCTTCGAACGAGCCTTCGTCGAGCAGCACTTCGAGTCGCTCGCGGGCGGTGAGCTTTCCCTTCGCATGCTGCGCGTCGATGCGCTTCTGTCCGCCGCCCAGCCGCGCCGCGGCCCGGCGCTTTTCGAGTTCATCGAGAATGGTCTGCATGGTTGCCCTGTTGCAGGCTTCGCGGGTCTGCGCAAATGTGGAGTTGCGAAGTTGCAAAGACCGAGTTTGCAAATGATCGGAGATCACAATGGGGCGAAGACTTTATGCCGGCCAGCGCCTCCGCGCCCTGCGCCTGCGGCAAGGGCTGGGGCAAGGCGCGATGGCGGGGCGGCTGGGAGTGTCCGTCTCCTATCTCTCGCAGCTCGAGAATGACGACCGGCCGCTGACGTCCTCGGTGCTGGCGGCGTTGGGGCGGCAATTCCCGCTCGACCTGGAAGGCCTGCATGCCGACGATGGCGCGCGGCGCTTCGCCGCCACGCGCGCGGTGCTCGACGACCCGCTGTTCGGGGAAGCCCGACTGGACGCGCAGGCGGTCGCGCGGCTGGCGGAGCAGCAGCCGGAGCTTGCCGACCGGCTGGTCGCGCTCCACGCCGCCTATCGCGCCGCCGAGGAGCGGCTGCAGATCCTCGACGAGACGATCGACACCGGCGCGGACCAGGGTGGACGCCTGCCCTGGGACGAGATCCGCGACTGGTTCCACCAGGCGGGCAACTATATCGATCTGCTCGACCGGCGTGCGGAGGAGCTTTCGGGCGAGCTGGTCGGCGGATCGGCGGACGCGCTGGCCGAGCGGCTGGCGGCCCGGCACGGCGTGGCCGTCGAGGAACTGGCGGACATCGAGGCCGCGGCGATCCGCCGCTTCGACGCGGCGCGGCGCGTGCTGATGCTGGGCCCCGCGCTGCCGCCCGAAAGCCGGCGTTTCCAGCTCGGCTGGCAGCTCGTCGCGCTGGAAATGGGGGGCGAGATCGCGGCGATCGCGGACAATGCCACGCTGCGCTCCGTCGAGGCGCGGCGGCTGCTCGCACTCGGCCTCACCAATTATGCGGCGGGCGCGCTGCTGATGCCCTATGAGCGGTTCCGCAGCGCGGCACGGGCGGTCCGGCACGACATCGACCGGCTCTCCCGCCACTTCGGCGTCAGTTTCGAGCAGGCTTGCCACCGGCTCTCGACGCTGCAACGGCCGGGCGCGCGCGGCATCCCCTTCTTCTTCTGCCGGGTCGACATGGCCGGCAACATCACCAAGCGTCATTCGGCCACCCGGCTGCAGTTCGCGCGCTTCGGCGGCGCCTGCCCGCTCTGGGTGGTGCACGACGCGGCGGCGATCCCGGACCGGGTGCTCGTCCAGCTCGCCGAGACGCCCGACGGCGTCCGTTACGTCTCGATGGCCAAGGGGCTGGTGAAGCCGTCGGGCCGCTACGACCGCAGCCCGCGCCGCTATGCCGTCGCCTTGGGGTGCGAGGCGGCCCATGCGCGCGACTTCATCTATGCCGACGGGCTGGACGTGGAGCGCGCGCGGGCGACGCCGATCGGCGTGTCGTGCCGTCTCTGCCCGCGCCCCGATTGCGACCAGCGCGCCTTCCCGCCCGCCGACCGCGCGATCCGCATCGCCCCCGACCGCCGCGACGTCGTGCCCTACAGCATCGGCTGATTTGGAGTGCAGGCGGATTTCCGGGTATAAAGGCCTGTCGCGGGGAAGGCGCGGCATCGGTCCGCGCCGGCGACAGGGGAGGACCAGATGCGGTCATTGGCACTTGGCAGCGTGGCTGCCGCCGTCGTGATGTATGCGTTGGGTTTCTTGTTCTTCGGCGTCTTCAGCGGGCTGGCGTTCGACGCGCTCGACGCGAACGCGCAATCGGCGTTGCAATCGGCCCTGGGGGGAGGCCTGGTCCATAGCGGCACCTACATGATCCCGGCGGACGAGACCGCCTGGATGGCCGGCCCGAGTGCGGTGGTGAATTTCGTCGCCGCCGGGGATTCGCCGAGCGTGACGCAATCGATGGTTGCTGGATTCATCCATATGCTGGTGACGGCCTTTCTGATCGGGCTGGCCGTGAAGGCGATCGGCGGCGATTTCGCCCGCAAGAGCCGCGCCGTGCTGTGGTTCGGCATTGCCGCATCCCTGTTCATGCACCTGGGCGATCCGGTCTGGATGGGCTTCAGTTGGAAATATGGGCTGTGGGTCGCGACGTTCGACGCGGTCATGTTCATCGCCGCCGGCCTGGTTCTCGCCCGCTGGTTCACGGGCACGGCCACGGCCGCGATGCCCACTGGCGCGGCAGCACCTGCAGAATAAGTATATCGGGGCGGCGGCCGCACCGCCGCCCCTTGCCTTCCACGCCCTGCACCGCGAAAGAGAATGGTAAACGCTCTTAGGGGGAGTGCATGGCCGATCTGTATCCGGTGCCGCAGGACTGGGCGAAACGCGCCCGGGTGAACGCCGAGAAATACACACAGCTTTACGGCCGTTCGCTCGCCGATCCGGGCAGCTTCTGGCTGGAGCAGGCGCGCCGACTCGACTGGATCAAGCGGCCCGAGATCGCCGGCGACTGGTCGTTCCGCGAAGAGGATTTCCGGATCACCTGGTTCGTCGACGGCCGGCTGAATGCATCCGCCAACTGCATCGACCGCCATCTGAAGACCCGGCCCGACCAGGTCGCGATCCTGTGGGAGCCGGACGAACCCGGCGAAGAAGCGCGGCGCTTTACCTATCGCCAGCTCCACGCCGAGGTCTGCCGCTTCGCCAATGTGCTGAAAGC
The DNA here is from genome assembly GCF_042678385.1 of Sphingomonas tabacisoli. Lineage (NCBI taxonomy): Bacteria > Pseudomonadati > Pseudomonadota > Alphaproteobacteria > Sphingomonadales > Sphingomonadaceae > Sphingomonas > Sphingomonas tabacisoli. The sequence continues at coordinate 995,094 of NZ_JBHUDY010000001.1, read as the reverse complement.
CCAGGGCGTCCAGAAAGGCGACCGCGTCACCATCTACATGCCGATGATCCCCGAGGCGGCATTCGCGATCCTCGCCTGCGCGCGGATCGGGGCCATCCATTCGGTCGTGTTCGGCGGCTTCTCGCCGGAAGCGCTGGCGGGCCGCATCCAGGATTGCGATTCGAAGATCATCGTCACCGCCGACGAAGGCCGGCGCGGCGGCAAACGCGTGCCATTGAAGGCCAATGTCGATGCTTCGGCGGCCCATGCCAGCAGCCTGCAGAAAGTGATCGTCGTCCGCGCGACCGGCGGCGACGTCGCGATGCAGGACGGCCGCGACGTCTGGTATCACGAGGCGGCGCGCGACGTCGAAGCCGATTGCCCGCCCGAGCCGATGGGCGCCGAGGACCCGCTGTTCATCCTCTATACCTCGGGCTCGACGGGGAAACCCAAGGGTGTGCTGCACACCACCGGCGGCTATCTCGTCTGGGTCAGCCTGACCCATGAGCTGGTGTTCGATTACAAGCCCGGCACGATCTATTGGTGCGCGGCCGATATCGGCTGGGTGACCGGCCACAGCTATATTCTCTACGGCCCACTGGCCAACGGCGCGACCACGGTCATGTTCGAGGGCGTGCCGAACTGGCCGACGCCCAGCCGCATCTGGGAAGTGATCGACCGGCACGGCATCGAGATCCTCTATACCGCGCCGACCGCGCTCCGCGCGCTGATGCGGGAGGGCGACGAGTATGTGAAACGCACCAGCCGCGGCTCGCTAAAGCTGCTCGGCACCGTCGGCGAGCCGATCAACCCGGAGGCGTGGCGCTGGTATCACGACGTGGTCGGCGGCGGCCGTTGCCCGATCGTGGACACCTGGTGGCAGACCGAAACCGGCGGCGCGCTGATCGCCCCCCTGCCCGGCGCGACCGACCTGAAACCGGGCTCCGCGACCAGGCCGCTGCCGGGCGTCGACCCCCAGATCGTCGATGCCGAAGGCGAGGTGCTGACGGGCGCGGCCGAGGGCAATCTCGTCATCGCCAAGAGCTGGCCGGGCCAGATGCGCACCGTGTGGGGCGATCACGGCCGGTTCTTCCAGACCTATTTCACCACCTATCCCGGCAAATACTTCACCGGCGACGGCGCCCGGCGCGACGAGGACGGCTATTACTGGATCACCGGCCGGGTCGACGACGTGCTGAACGTCTCCGGCCACCGCATGGGCACGGCCGAAGTCGAAAGCGCGCTGGTGCTGCATGCGAAGGTCGCCGAAGCCGCGGTCGTCGGCATGCCCCACGACATCAAGGGTCAGGGGATCTATGCCTATGTGACGCTGAATTCCGGCGAGGAGCCGAGCGACGCGCTCCGCAAGGATCTGGTCGCCTGGGTGCGGACCGAGATCGGCCCGATCGCCAGCCCCGACGTCATCCAGTTCGCGCCCGGCCTGCCCAAGACGCGGTCGGGCAAGATCATGCGCCGCATCCTCCGCAAGATCGCGGAAGGCGACATCTCCAATCTGGGCGATACCAGCACCCTGGCCGATCCCGGCGTGGTCGACGATCTGGTCGCCAACCGGGCGGCATGATCGAAGGCTCGCCAGCGCTTCAGCGAACGCTGCGCGTGTCGCTCGTCGTCGCGCTGGCCCTGCTTGGCCTATGGGTCGCGCATCCGTTCCTGCCGGCTTTGCTCTGGGCGATCGTGCTCGCGATCGCGATCGCGCCCGTTTACTACCGCGCGGAGGAGCGCTGGCCGTCCGGCAAGCGCCTTTGGCTCCCGCTGCTGTTCACGCTTGCGCTTGGCCTGGCGGTGATCGTGCCGCTCTTGCTCGGCATCCTGCGCGCGGCGCGGGAGGCGGGCGAACTGGCATTATGGCTCGCGTCAGCGAAGGCATATGGCATTCCAGAGCCAAGCTGGATCGCCAGCCTGCCCTTCTCGCACCAATGGATCGACGAGTGGTGGGCCGGCAATCTCGGCACTGCCGAAGCGGCGCGGCGTCAGTTCGGGCATCTGAGCGATCCGGACGTGATCGCGCAGTCCCGTGCGATCGGCAGCATCGCGCTCAAAAAGATCATCGTGTTCCTGTTCACGCTGCTCGCCTTCTTTTTCATGCTGCGCCACCAGGACGAGATCGCAGCCCAGGCGCGTTACGCCAGCCAACGCCTGTTCGGCCCGGCCGGCGAGCGCATAGGCGAGCAGATGGTCAAATCGGTGCGCGGCACGATCGACGGGCTGGTGCTGGTCGGCATCGGCGAAGGCGTGCTGATCGGCATCGCCTATGTGTTTGCGGGCGTGCCGCACCCGGTGCTGCTCGCGGCGCTGACGGCGGTCGCGGCGATGATCCCCTTCGCGGTCGTGCTGCCCATCGGCGCCGTCGCGCTGATGCTGCTAAGCCACGATGCGGTGGCCGCCGCCACGGCCGTGGTCGTCGTGGCTGCCGTGGTCGTCTTCGTTGCCGACCATTTCGTGCGGCCGGTGCTGATCGGCGGCGCGACGCGGCTCCCCTTCCTGTGGGTGCTGATCGGCATCCTGGGCGGCGTCGAGACGATCGGCCTGCTCGGCCTGTTCATCGGCCCTGCGGTGATGGCCGCGCTGATCCTGCTTTGGCGCGAGCTGGTCGAGAACGCCGGCGAACGGAACGAAGCCAAATAGAAAGCGCCGCCGGTTCAGGGCCGGCGGCGCTCCCTCACCCCCTCTGGTGAAGCTTAGGCGTAGGCGACAGTCGCCCGCGCCCGGCGGCGCGAGACCGCGCCGATCAGGCCGAAGCCGCCGAGCATCATTGCCCAGGTCGCCGGCTCGGGAACCGCCGCCGTCGCAAGGTTGTCGAACTCGAAAGAGTTCTGCGACGAGGTGAACGTCGCGCCAACCAGACGCGGGCCGTCGACGACGCGATACGTGACGACGCCATTGGTCTCGCCGCTGATCTGGTCACCGCTGGGGAACGACAGATCGTTGATGATCTGGCCGCCGATATAGGCCTGGCTGCTGCCGTCCTCATACTTCAGCGTCAGCGTGTTGTAGGTGTCGAGCGAGCCTAGCACGAACGCGAAGGCGTTGGTCGCGCCGAAGTCCACGGTGTAGCTGCCGCCCGTCAACACGGTGCCGAAATTGCCGGTGCTGCCATAGGCCGGGCGAGCCGACTCGCCGCCGACGCTGCCGTCATAGACGAAAGCGTTCGGGCCGATCGCCGCGCCGGGCGAGCCGGCGGCGAAGGACTCGAAATCCTGGAAGACCGTCACGCCGGCGGGCAGGTCACCCGCGCCGCCGTTGAACGAAACAGTGGTGGCTGCGGACGCCGGAACCGCGGCGATCGCGAACAGCCCGGTAAGGAAAGCAACAGATGTTTTCATGTCTCACCCCTTCAACACACAAAATGTGATGCAGGGGGACATATAATCGAAGAATCTCTTTCCTACGAACGTGTTAACCCTAGTATTTCAAAATGTCCGGCAACGGGACATTAACTATACCGGGCAGTGCTCGTCTGCTGTTTTTGCAGGTTTTCCTAGGCGAAAAGATCGGTCACTTCCGCATCCGGCATGGCGGCGGCGATCAGCAACGAGCGATGGCACATCGCCGGATCGCGCTCGAAACAGAGCAAGGCCGTAGGGCGCTCCCGCACCATTTCCTTCAAAGCCTCGGCCTCCGCCTGCGCCTCAGGCAGTTCGAGCTGGCCCGCATAGACGCGCTCCAGCGTCGCCCGGTCGCCTTTCTTCGCGGCATCGCGTCCCGGCTTCGGCGTTCCTAGCGCGCGCAGGTGGCGGTAGCCGATCCCGGCCTCGCGCAGATTGGCGGCGAGAGACGTCTTGGCAAAGCCCGGCCGCCGCGACGCCGCGATAGCCCGCACGTCCGCGACCTGCTCGACGCCGGCGCTACGCAGGGCGGCCAGAAACTCGTCGACGGTCGCGCCCTCGTAACCGATTGTGAACACGCGCATCTCGAATCCCCTTTTCCGCGTAACTTTGCTATGTCACGATCCATATAGAACAGGGGAAGGAGGATTGCCTTGGCGAACGTGCCTGCCGCCAATCCGGGGCCGCATCCACGGGCCGCGAACGACGCCGACGTGCAGCCGCCCGGACCGTCAGCCTTTCAGCGCGAGCTCGACCGCGCCCGACGCCATCTCGCCAGGCTGGAAGCCGAAGACTCGCTGCGCCGCGCACCGCTGACAGCCGAGGACGATGCGCGATTCGACGAGTCGCCGGCGCTGGTGCGCGTGTGCAACGTCCTTATCTGGGCGATCGTGCTGCTGCCGGTTCTGCTCGCGGTTGCGGCGCTGGTGCGGAGGCTCGCCGGCTGACGTCCCAGGCGATCATTGCCTGACCGCCGAAATAGAGCGGCCAGACCAGCAGATCGGGAATGATCGAACCGGCCAGCGGCCCGAGCCGCGCGAAGATCAGCAAATCCGACGCCACGAACAGCCAGGCGCCGATCGCGGCTATATTAAAGCGGCTCATCGCGGCACAGGCCGCCATCGTCGCGAGGCCGAGGCTGTAGAGCGCAACGGGCGGCATCGCCGCCGGGTCGGCCGGCAACAACGCTGCTACGGCGATTACCATCGGAATCGCAAACAGCGGCCGCCAGCCACGCTCGGCATCGCGGTTGCGGAGGTAGAGCGTGATCGCGACGATATGGCCGGCGAGAAACGCGGCAGCCCCGGCCTGCAAGCCCGCGAGCTCGATCAGCACATCGCCAGTCGCTCCCAGCGCCATTACCGCGGCAAGCAGCCATCCGTCGGTATTCCGTGCGCGAGAGGCCGCCCAGAAGGCCAGCAGCGCGACGCCGGCGCTTTTCCACGCCGCGAGCAACACCGGGTCGAGCGCCAGTCTCGAGCCCAGCCAGTAGCTGAGGCCCGCCAGCAGTGCCGCCACGAAGATCGCGTTCACCTTGCCTCCCCTTTGCGACACTCCTAATCCGCCGGCCGATCATGGCAACACACGACATCTGGATCATCGGCGGCGGGCTCGCGGGCTCCGAAGCGGCGTGGCAGCTCGCCGAAGCGGGGTTCCGCGTGCGGCTGTCGGAGATGCGCGGCGTCGAGGGCACGCCGGCGCATCAGACCGACGGGCTGGCGGAGCTGGTCTGCTCGAACAGCTTCCGCTCGGACGATGCCGACAACAATGCGGTCGGCCTGCTGCATGCCGAAATGCGGGCGCTCGGCTCGTTGATCATGCGGGAAGGCGACCGGCACCGGGTGCCGGCCGGATCGGCGCTGGCGGTCGACCGCGACGGCTTTTCGGACGGCGTGACGGCCGCGCTGGCCGGGCATCCGAATATCGAGATCGTGCGCGAACGGGTGGATGCCTTGCCCGCGTCGGAGCCGGTCATCGTCGCCACGGGTCCACTGACGGCGGCGCAACTCGCCGGCTCGATCGGCGCGGCAACAGGCCTCGACAGCCTCGCCTTTTTCGACGCGATCGCGCCGATCGTGCACCGCGAGTCGATCGATATGGACGTCGCCTGGTTCCAGTCCAGATGGGACAAGGGCGACAGCCACGACTACATCAACTGCCCGCTCGACAAGGAGCAGTATCAGGCCTTCGTCCAGGGGCTGATCGACGGCGACAAGACCGAGTTCAAGGAGTGGGAGCGCAACACCCCCTATTTCGAAGGCTGCATGCCGATCGAAGTGATGGCGTCGCGCGGGCCGGAAACCTTGCGTCACGGCCCGATGAAGCCGTTCGGCCTGCGCAACCCGCGCACCGGCAAAGGCGCCTACGCCGTCGTGCAGCTCCGCCAGGACAATGCGCTGGGCACGCTCTGGAACATCGTCGGCTTCCAGACCAAGCTGAAGCACGCCGAGCAGGTGCGGCTGTTCCGCACCATTCCGGGGCTGCAAAATGCGGATTTCGCGCGGCTGGGCGGGCTGCACCGCAACACCTTCATTCGCTCCCCCGAGTTGCTGGACGGCACGCTGCGGCTGAAATCGGCGCGGCATATCCGCTTCGCCGGCCAGATCACCGGCTGCGAAGGCTATGTCGAAAGCGCCGCGATCGGGCTGCTGGCCGGGCGGTTTGCGGCGGCAGAGCTGGCGGGTCAGACGCTTGCCCCGCCGCCTGGGACGACTGCCTTAGGTGCGCTGCTCGGGCACATCACGGGCGGCGCGGAGGCGGACAGCTATCAGCCGATGAACGTCAATTTCGGCCTTTTCCCGCCCGTCGAAGGCGCGCCCAAAAAGGCCGAACGGAAGCTGGCGCTGACCGGACGGGCGAAAAGGGATTTGGAAGGGTGGATCGAAGAAAACCGTTTGCTTCGAGCGCAGTCGAGAAGCGCGAGCTCCGAGCCTGACCGTTTCTCGACTTCGCTCGAAACGAACGGAGTTTTCTAGCCCTCATCCTCTTCCTTCGCCGGCGCCTGCGGCGGGCAGTTCGGTTTGGGCCGGCTCTTCCGCACCACCTTCGTCGTGGCGAACTCGGCGCGGGTCAGCGTCTTCGACTTGTCCGCATCGGCGGCCCCGAATTTGTCGATGGTCTTTTTCGCCCATTCCTCGAAGCTGAGGCGCCCGTCGCCATTCGCATCCAGCTTCGCGAACGCCTTGTGGCGGCTGGCGAAATACTCGTCGTTTGAGATCAGCTCGTTCTTGTCCTTGTCGTAGCGGTCGAAGCGCTTCTGCTCGCGGGTGCGTTCGTCGGCCTCGGGAGGCGTCGCAGCTTCGGCGGGCGCTTCGGTCGCGCTGGCGAGCGGCGGCGCGATCGCGGACAGCAGGGGCGAGCTGTGCTTGCCGCTCGACCACCACACCATTCCCGCGCCGCACAGCAACAGCGCCGACGCGACGCCGGCAAGAAACCGCCACATATCGAAACTCCCCTGTTCTTCCGCGAGCTTAGGCGCGGTCAGAGCCCCGTCAACCCCGCCACCATTGCGCGTGCGACGCGCATCGGCGAACCCTGCCGACGCGGGCGATTGAGGCCGCGCCGCACATCCCGACGCGCCAGCGCGGCGAGGATTGCCAGAGGCTTGGGCAGGCGTCCGTGGCTCGCGCTCCCGGCCAGCGCGAGTGCCCGTTCCGCAGTCACGCGGTCGCTGATCCGGAAAGCAAGATCGGCCAGGGCCCAGCCCCGCCCAGCCTGCTCCGATGCATCCGCATCACCGCCAAGCAATGTCGCCACCACCCCGAACAGCGTCCCGCCCCGCGCGCCGGCATAGGTCGCGAGCGCCTCCTCCGACAGCGGCAGCGGCTCGAGCAGGACTTCCCAGCCATCGATCAGCGGCAGCAACGCCTCCGGATCGATCCCGGGCGCCTCCGCAAGCGTGACAAGGATCGGATCGACCGGCCGGTCGGTGCACAGCGTCTTCAGCGCGTCATGCCACCAGACCAGCCGCATCTGCGCGACGGCCGGCGTTTCGGTGCGCACGATGCTCGCGCCGAGCTGCTCGTCCAGCCGCCACAGCGCCGACAGCGCAGCTCTCGCCGGCGCAGGCGCGTAGGCGAGCGACAGCGCGCGCTCCGGATCGACCGGAAGCGGGATGTCAGCGATAGCAGACCTTCTTCACGGCCGTGACGACCCGCGCCACGTCGATCAGCGCCGCTTTCTCAAGGTTCGCGGCATAGGGAAGCGGCACGTCCTCGTTCGCCACGCGCAGCACCGGCGCGTCCAGGTCGTCGAAGCCTTCCTCCATCACGAATGCGGCGATCTCGGATGCGATCGAGCAAGTCGGCCAGCCTTCCTCGACGACGACGATGCGATTGGTCTTGGCAAGGCTCTTCAGCACCGCCGGCTTGTCGAGCGGGCGGAGCGTGCGCAGGTCGATCACTTCGGCGTCGATGCCCTCGCCGGCAAGCTGCTCCGCCGCTTCCAGCGCGACGCCGACGCCGATCGAATAGCTGACCAGAGTCACGTCGTTGCCCGGCCGCATGATCCGCGCCTTGCCGATCGGCAGCACGAAATCGTCCAGCTTCGGCACGTCGAAGCTGCGGCCGTAGAGCAGCTCGTTTTCAAGGAACACGACCGGGTCTTCGCTGCGGATCGCCGCCTTCATCAGCCCCTTGGCGTCGGCCGCGTCATAAGGCGCGATCACGACCAGGCCCGGCACGCTGGCGTACCAAGGCCCATAGTTTTGCGAATGCTGCGCCGCGACGCGCGAGGCTGCGCCGTTGGGGCCGCGGAACACGATCGGGCACCGCATCTGGCCGCCCGACATATAGTTGGTCTTTGCGGCCGAGTTGATGACGTGGTCGATCGCCTGCATCGCGAAGTTGAACGTCATGAACTCGATGATCGGGCGCAGGCCGCCCATCGCCGCGCCGGTGCCGACGCCCGCAAAGCCATATTCGGTGATGGGCGTGTCGATGACGCGCTTCGGCCCGAACTCGTCGAGCAGGCCCTGCGTCACTTTGTACGCACCCTGATATTCGGCGACTTCCTCGCCCATCACGAAGACGCGGCCGTCCTTGCGCATTTCCTCGGCCATCGCGTCGCGCAGCGCCTCGCGGACGGTCTGGCGGACCATCTCGGTGCCCTCCGGAACCTCGGACTCGCGCACGGTCGCGTCATGCGTCGCCGCCTCGAACAGCTTGCGCGCGCCGGTTTCGACCTGCTTGGGCTCGGGCGTTGGCTCGGTCTGCTGGTCGGCCGGCTTCGTTACCCCCTCTCCCGTTCCGGGAGAGGGAGGGGCCCGATCGCCATCGGGCGATTGGGAGGGTGAGGGACTGCCCTCACCCTGGCGGGCTGCGCCCGCCTGTCCCTCTCCCGCATTGGCGGGAGAGGGGCTGCTGACCTCACCTTCTCCCGCGATCCGCGCGATCACGGTTCCGACCTTCACATTGTCGGTGCCTTCGGGGACGACGATCTCCGCGATCTTGCCTTCGTCGACCGCCTCGAACTCCATCGTCGCCTTGTCGGTCTCGATCTCGGCGAGGATGTCGCCGGACTTCACCTCGTCGCCGACTTTCACCAGCCATTTGGCGAGCGTGCCTTCCTCCATCGTCGGGGAAAGCGCGGGCATTTTCAGTTCGATCGCCATCAGTAGGTTTCCACCAGCACGTCGGTGTAGAGTTCGTTCGCGGCCGGCTCGGGCGAGGTTTCGGCGAAGTCCGCCGCTTCGCCCACGATCCGCCGGATGTCCTTGTCGATGTCCTTGAGCTGCGCCTCGCTGACGCCCATCGCCTCCAGCTCCTTGCCGGCGTGGTCGATCGGGTCGGACTTTTCGCGGACCGACTGGACTTCCTCGCGGCTGCGATACTTGGCCGGGTCGGACATCGAGTGGCCGCGATAGCGGTAGGTCTTCATCTCGAGGATGACGGGTCCCTTGCCGGCGCGCACCCATTTGGCCGCCGTCTCGCCGGCGCCGCGGCAGGCCAGCACGTCCATGCCGTCGACCTGGATGCCGGGGATGCGGAAGCTCTCGCCGCGGCGATAAAGCTGGTCTTCCGCTGAGGAGCGGTTGACGCTGGTGCCCATCGCATATTGGTTGTTCTCGATCACGAAGATGATCGGCAGCTTCCAGAGCTCCGCCATGTTGAAGCTCTCATAGACCTGGCCCTGGTTCGCGGCGCCGTCGCCGAAATAGGCCATGCACAGCCCGCCATCCTCGGCATATTTGTGCTTGAAGGCGAGGCCCGTGCCGAGGCTCACCTGCGCGCCGACGATCCCGTGGCCGCCGTAAAAGCGATGGTCGACCGAGAACATATGCATCGATCCGCCCTTGCCGCGGCTGATGCCAGCCTCGCGCCCGGTCAGCTCGGCCATGATCACCTTGGGGTCGATACCATAGGCGAGCATATGGCCATGATCGCGATAGCCGGTGATGACGCTGTCGAGGCCCGGCTTCAGCGCCGATTGCAGGCCGACCGCGACCGCTTCCTGGCCGATATAGAGATGGCAGAAGCCGCCGATCAGGCCGAGGCCGTAAAGCTGCCCCGCCTTTTCCTCGAAGCGGCGGATGAGGAGCATCTGCCTGTAGAGCTCCAGCATCTCGTCCTTCGACGCCTTGTACCGCTGCGGCTCGGGCGGCCGTTCGCGATTGGGCGTGGCGGGCGGTGCGCTCTCCGGCGCGATCGGCTTTGCGGCTCTAGCCAAGGGATTATCCCCCTTTTGAGTGAGAATTGCGCCAGCCTATAGGCGCGGGACGAAGCCGTTCGCAACCGCGCTGGATCAGGTCTGCGAAAGACTGAGCAGATTGCCGAACGGATCGTTGAACCAGGCGACTTTCGAAACGCCGTCGGGCGCGGTCCAGATGCCGAGCTCGTCCTGCCCCATGCCCTCGTAGATGGAAAAGGCGATGCCCTTCTCCTTGAGCGCCAGCACGGCGGCAGCGATGTCGGGCACGTCCCAGCCGAGCACCGGATGCGGGTGCGCCTGAAAGTCGGGCATCGGCGTCATCCGCAGCAGGCCCGCACCTAATTCATAGAAATCGCCGAAATCGTCGCGGCTCTTGTGGCGAAGGCCGAGCGTGCCTTCGTAGAAAGCGCGGCCTTCGTCGCGGTCGCGAACGTTCACGAACGCAACCGGTCTGGCGTTGTCGAGAGTCATGGGCCTCACCCCCCCTGTCGATGAGGGGGACGATCCTATCTGGCGGGGTCGGCCTGGTCCATCGGAATGATGATCTCGTCGGGATGGGCATAGCCCAGCCGCTCGCGGATCAGCTCGTCGGCAAGGTCGGGATTGGCCTTGCGCGGATCGAGCAGCGCGACATGGTTCGCGACCACCCGCTTCTTGGCCTCGAGCTTGGCCAGTTCGCCCTGCCGCTGCTGGAGCTGGTGGCGATAATCGCCCCACGCGATCACGCCGTTGGGGCCGGCAAGCGCGTAGCCGCCAAAAAAGCCGATCACGAGCAGCGCGACCGCCGGTCCCGCCGCCCGTTTGACCAAATCCCAGACTGTCCGCCGCTTCGCCATTAACCCTGTTGAATCACAGCGGAGTCACGGGATCAACCGCTTATCCGCGAAAAATCGCCTTACACCCAAATTTAGCCTGGGGACCGAGCTGCTCTTCGATGCGAATGAGCTGGTTGTACTTGGCGAGCCGATCCGAACGGGCAAGGCTGCCCGTCTTGATCTGCCCACAATTTGTCGCAACCGCGAGGTCGGCGATGGTGGCGTCCTCGGTTTCGCCCGAACGGTGCGACATGACAGCGGTGTACCCGGCCCGCTGCGCCATCGACACCGCCTCCAAGGTCTCGCTCAAGGTGCCGATCTGGTTGACCTTGACCAGCAATGAATTGGCGAGACCCTGGCTGATGCCGTCGGAAAGTCGTTTCGGATTCGTCACGAATAGGTCGTCGCCGACGAGCTGCACCGTCTTGCCCAACCGTTCGGTCAACAACTTCCATCCTTCATAATCGTCCTCGGCCATGCCGTCCTCGAACGAGCGGATCGGGTAGCGGCCGCTTAGTTCCACGAGATAGTCAACCATCTCAGCCGGGGACAATGACCGCCCCTCGCCTTCCAGCACATACTGTCCGCCCTTGTAGAACTCCGTCGCGGCGCAATCGAGCGCGAGCACAACGTCCTCGCCGGGCTTGTACCCGGCCTGCTCGACCGAGCGCATGATGAAGTCGAGCGCATCCGCGGGCGAGGCGAGATTGGGCGCAAAGCCGCCTTCGTCGCCCACCGCCGTCGCCAGCCCCTTGTCGTGCAGGTTCTTCTTGAGCGTATGGAAAATCTCGGAGCCCCAGCGCACCGCTTCGGCCAGGCTCTCCGCGCCGACCGGCATCACCATGAATTCCTGGAAGTCGATGGGGTTGTCGGCATGCGCGCCGCCGTTGACGATGTTCATCATCGGCACCGGCAGCAAATGCGCCGAGACGCCGCCCACATAGCGATAGAGCGGCAGCCCGCTCGCTTCCGCCGCCGCCTTCGCGATCGCAAGGCTGACGCCCAGGATGGCATTCGCGCCCAGCCGCGACTTGTTCTCGGTGCCGTCGAGCGCGATCATCTGCGCGTCGATATCGGCCTGGTCCTCGGCATCGAGGCCGAGAATATTCTCCGCGATCTCGCCGTTCACTGCGCGCACCGCCTGCTCCACGCCCTTGCCGAGCCAGCGGTCCTTGTCGCCGTCGCGTTTCTCGACCGCCTCGAACGCGCCGGTCGAGGCGCCCGACGGCACCGCCGCGCGGCCGAAGCTGCCGTCCTCCAGGCTCACATCGACCTCCACCGTCGGGTTGCCGCGGCTGTCGAGAATTTGCCTGGCGTGGATGTCGATGATTGCGGTCATGTAACGGTCTTCCTACATCGTTCCGGGATCGGAGCCGCCCCTATCGGCGGGTGTGCCGGAAGGCAATCGGCGGCCTCGAAACAGTGGAACCTCGTTGCCGGAGCGATTGTTCTGGTCGCGAACGTTGAAGTCTTTCGGAAAGGGATGCGCGATGACCGATGTGAGCCAGGCCAATGACGGCGAAACCCGGCAGGGCGACGCGAGCAGCGGCGGCACGTCCGGCGGCGGCAACACGACTGCCGACAAATTCCGCAGCCAGTTCGAAAGCTTCAAGAGCCAGGCGAGCGACAAGGCGCGCGACTATGCCGGCCAGGGTGTGACCAAGGCGACCGGCGCCCTCGACGAAGCGGCCAAGTTCCTGGAGGACACGGCGCGCACGATCGAGGAGAAGGTCGGGCCGCAATATGGCCGCTACGGCTTCTCCGCGGCCGAAAGCGTGTCGAGCTTTGCGGACCAGCTTCGCGGCAAGGACGTGGACGAGCTGGTCGAGGACGTGCGCAGCTTCGTGCGCAAGAGCCCGGCGGTCGCGATCGGCGCGGCGGTGGGCCTCGGCTTCGTGCTCGCCCGGCTTGCCAAGGCAGGCGCCGGCTATGAGGACACGAACATGCGTGGCGCCTCGGGCAGCAGCACGGGCACGACCGGCGGCACCGGATCGACAGGCCCGACCGGCAGCACTGGGTCGACCGGCTCGACGGGCACCACCGGTACCAGCAATCCCGGCACGTCGAACGCCGGCTTCTGAAGGAGCACGGCATGAACGGGGACGTGCCGATCGGGCAATTGTTCAGCCAGCTCGTCGATGACGGCAAACGCTACGCGCGCGCCGAGGTCGAGCTGTACAAGGCCAAGGCCGCCGACAAGGCGGAGCCGGTGAAGATGGCGGCGATCTACGGCGGCGCGGCCGTCGTCCTCGCGTTGTCGGCCGTCACCGCGCTGCTCGTCGGGCTGATCCTCGCCTTGACGACGCTACTCGGCCCGCTCGCGGCGACGCTGATCGTCGTCCTCGTCACCTTCGCGATCTCGGGCGGCCTCGGCTATCTCGCCTACAAGCAGATCGCCGAGGCGCGGCGGTGAGGAAGATCGACCTCACGGCGAAGGAAGCCGAAGCGACCGCCGCGCGCGAGCGGTTCATGACCACGCTGCACGAGCTGCAGCATCGCCTCAGCCCCAAGACGATCGCGCAGGACGTCAAGGAAAAGGCGAAGGAAAAGGCCGACGGGGTCAAGGAAGCCGCGAAGGAAGGCGTGGTGAATGCCGCGACCCATCCCTCCACGGTCGCCGCAGTCACCGTGCCGATCCTCGTCTATCTGTTCCGCAAGCCGCTCGCGCGCGGGCTGAATGCGCTGTTCAGGCGCGGCGAGGAAGCCGAACCGGCGCTGCAACCCTATGAAGCGGAGCGCGGCCCTGCCCCGCTTCCGACCGAACCCATCCGGGCCAAAACCAGGTCCCCGGCAGAACAAGGAGCATGACGATGGCGCGCACGACTGAAAACACCCAGAGCTATGGCCGTGGCGGCGTTGGGGATCGGCTTGGCACCGCCGTCGACGGCGCGCCGCTGGCGGCGATCGCTGCGGGCGTTGCGATCGGCGCGGTGGCCGGCGCACTGATCCCGCGCACCGAGCGCGAGACCGAGATTCTCGGCCCCGTAGGAAGCAAGATCGGTCAGGCCGCCGCCGAAGCCGCCAAGGCCGCCCGCGAGGCCGGCAAGCAGGAACTCGGCATCCTCACCGAGAACAAGTCGCCGATGGAAGCGATCGTCGACAAGGCGCTGGGCGCGGTCAGTGCGGCGGGCTCGGCCGCGGGCAGCGCCGCGGCGTCGACGGTCACCGGCAAGCAGGACGCGTAGTTCGGTTAGGGACACATACCGTCCAGCCTGAGCTTGTCGAAGGCCTGTTCTTTCTTTCGCGCCGAAAGGGAAAGCAGGGCTTCGGCAGGCTCAGCCTGAACGGTCGAGTGGAGCGAATCCTTGCCCCTGCTCCGCACACTCGCTAGCGCGCGGCCATGAGCTTGATGCACCTGGTATTCGGCGGCCGCGTGAAGGATCCGCGCGGCCTCGACTTCGTCGACCTGAAGAACATCGATATCGTCGGCATCTTCCCCGACTATAAAAGCGCCGAAACCGCCTGGCGCAGCGCCGCCCAGCGCACCGTCGACGACGCCGAGATGAAATACGTCGTCGTCCACCTCCACCGCCTGCTCGAACCCGAGCTGCCCGGCGCCTGAGCGGCCGTTCGCTCCCAATTTCGCCATTCACGCCAAGGCGGGACCTGAGTCGGAATATGACCCACCCCTTGGCCGCCGGCTGAGCTTGGCAGCCGTCCACGTTTATCGCGGTCTCCACCACGAGTATATTCGCCCGTCACCGCTCGAGTCGGGGGCGGCGGCCTGTGATCCTGGAAATGGAGGAAGGCCATGAACGGACGGGCAAATCTTGCGTTTGCGTTGGCAGGTCTCGCGATCCTCTTCCCGCAGAGCGCGAGCGCGGCTGCGCCGGACGCCAAGCTGTGGAACGGCACCTGGCACCTGAACGCGGCGAAATCGAAATTCGCTTCGTCGGCGAAGGAGCAAAGCGAAACGCGAACCTTCGACATTGCCGGCAACAAGGTGACGATGAAGTCCAGCTCCAAGGACTCGTCGGGCAAGGCGATGAATTTTAGCTACTCCGCAGCCTATGACGGCAAATGGTACCCGATGGTTGGGAACCCGAACGCGGATCATATCTCGCTGACGGCAGTGAGCGGCCGCGAGATCAGGTCGAAGGCGCAGCTCCACGGCAAGCCGTCGACGGAGACCACGGCGATGGTCTCGGCCGACGGAAAGCACCTGACGATGAGGCGCAAGATGCTGAGACTGCCGGGCGCGCCCACCGACGTGCTGGAGTTCGATCGCTAGGCGCGGCCAGATGGGGGGCTTACCCCTCTCCATTGGGAGTGTGCGACTCGCGCGTGAGCGCGAGCGGCGGGGGGATTTGTCTTTTTCAAATCCACGCGATCCCTCACCCTGTGCAGCTGCCCGCCTCAAACCTCTCTCAAGAGGCAGCTATCCCCAAGGGCAGCTCTAAGCCTTCCGGTACCGCCAAAGCAGCATAGGTCGCGCCAGCGCCAGGCCGATGATGAAGCCGCCGATGTGCGCGAAGATGGCGACGTTGCCGCCGCCGAACGCCGCCAAGCCGATCAGCGACTGGACGAAGATCCAGGCCGAGGCGAGCCAGAGGATACGCACCGCATAGCCGGAGAGCGGGCCAATGCCCTTGGTGCGGTCGCGGCCGAAGAACACCGCATAGGCGCCGAACGTCGCGGAGATTGCGCCGCTGGCGCCCACCATCGGCGCCGTCTGCGACGGGTCGATCGCCCAGTGGAGCAACGCCGCTGCATAGGCGCCAGCGACGTAGAGGACGACACTCGCCCAGCCGCCGATCACGCTTTCGACGTAGCGGCCGACATAGATGAACATCAGCATGTTCATCGCCAGATGCAGCAGCCCAGCATGGATCAGCGTGGCGGAAAGCGGCGTCAGCCAAACGGGCAGCGCACCGCCGACATTCAGCAACCCCGTCGCCCGCGCCGGAATAAAGCCCCCGGCCAGCGACGCGTAATCGAGCCAGCCGGCAACCCAAAGCAAGAAGAAGGCGACCGCGGTCAGCGCAGCGATCGCCTGCGTCACCCGTCCTTCGGGCAGATTGGGCACGGGTTCAGATGAACTCGATCTTGGAGACGAGGTAATAGCGGTCGCCCGAGGGCACCGTCACCTCGACTTCGTCGTCGACCTTGCGGCCGATCAGCGCGCGGCCGATCGGGGAATTGTAGGAAATCCGGCCCTTGCTCGCGTCCGCCTCGGTCTCGCCGACGATCTGGTAGCGGATCGGCTTGTCGTCCTCGTCGAGGAGCGTCACGGTCGCGCCGAACACCACCTTGTCGCCGCTGAGGTCGCGCGGATCGATGATCTGCGCGCGGCTGAGCTTGCTTTCCAGGTCGGCGATTTCGGCTTCGACCTGGCCCTGGCGCTCTTTCGCGGCGTGATATTCGGCGTTCTCGGACAGATCGCCATGCGCGCGGGCTTCCTCGATCGCGTCGACGATCTGCGGGCGTTCCTCTTTGCGACGCTTCAGATCCGCCTGGAGCTTGTCATAGCCCTCCTGCAGCATCGGCATCTTCTCGACGGTCGCCATCCAATCCACCCTTTATCAAAAACTGGCTCGCCCGGCGGCCCTGTCTCGGACCGCCTACCGCTCGATCGTGATGTCGGGAGGTCAGGCGTGCGGAGGCGAATAGTAAGACTGGAGCGACCGCACTTCAAGAGGACGATCCCTGAGCGCCTCGATTGCCCTTACGGCTGCCGCGCTTGCCGCCGCGGTCGTGAAGTAGGGAATCTTGGCGTGGAGCGCCGAGGCGCGGATGCTCGCCGAATCCTTCAGCGACTGCCAGCCTTCGGTGGTGTTGAAGATCAGTGCGACGTCGCCGTCCTTGATCCGGTCGACGATGTGCGGCCGTCCTTCCGCCACCTTGTTGACCCGCTCCAGCGGAACGCCCTTGGCAGCGAGATAGTCGGCCGTGCCGCCGGTCGCGATCACCTGATAGCCGAGCGCGACCAGTTCCTTCACCGGCTCGACGATCGCCGGCTTGTCGCCATCCTTGACTGAGACGAACAGGCATCCGCCTTGCGGCAGCTTGGTCCCGGCGCCGATCTGCGACTTGGCAAAGGCGGTCGGGAAATCGTCATCGATTCCCATGACTTCGCCGGTGGACTTCATCTCCGGCGACAGGATAGGGTCGATGCCCGGGAAGCGCGCGAACGGGAAGACGGCTTCCTTCACGGCGATCCAACCGTCCGGCCGGTTGATCGCCGGCAGATTCGCGATTTTCTCGCCCGCCATCACCCGCGCCGCCATCTTGGCGATCGGGCTGCCCGTCGCCTTGGCCACGAACGGCACGGTGCGGCTGGCGCGCGGATTGACCTCGATAAGGTAGACCGCGCCGTCCTTCACCGCGAACTGGACGTTCATCAGGCCCTTGACGCTCAGCGCCCTGGCGAGCGCCTCGGTCTGGCGCTCGATCTCGGCGACGATGTCGGCGCCGAGGCTGTAGGGCGGCAGCGAGCAGGCGCTGTCGCCCGAATGCACGCCCGCTTCCTCGATATGCTGCATCACGCCGGTGACGACGACCTGCTCGCCGTCTGCAAGCGCGTCGACGTCCACCTCGATCGCATCGCGCAGATAGCGGTCGATCAGCACCGGCGAGTCGCCCGAGACCTGCACGGCGGTCGCGATATAGGCTTCGAGCTGGCCCGGCCCATCGACGATCTCCATCGCGCGCCCGCCGAGGACATAGCTCGGACGGATCAACACTGGATAGCCGATGCGGTTGGCGACGGCCAAAGCCTCTTCGCGGCTACGCGCGATGCCGTTGTCCGGCTGCTTCAGGCCGAGCTTGTTGACGAGCTGCGCGAACCGCTCCCGGTCTTCGGCCAGGTCGATCGCGTCCGGCGACGTGCCGAGGATTGGGATGCCGGCCTTTTCGAGCGCGGCGGCGAGCTTCAGCGGCGTCTGCCCGCCGAATTGCACGATCACGCCCAGCAGCTCGCCCTTCGACTGCTCGACATGCAGGATTTCGAGCACGTCTTCGGCCGTCAGCGGCTCGAAATAGAGGCGGTCCGACGTGTCGTAGTCGGTCGAGACCGTCTCCGGATTGCAGTTGATCATGATCGTCTCGAAACCCGCCTCGCGCAGCGCGAAGCAGGCATGGACGCAGCAATAATCGAACTCGATCCCTTGCCCGATCCGGTTCGGGCCGCCGCCCAGGATCACGACTTTTTTTCGGTCGGACGGCGCGGACTCGTCCTCGGGCGCGCCGAAGCTCGGCGCCTCATAGGTCGAATACATGTACGGCGTCTTCGCCTCGAACTCGGCGGCGCAGGTGTCGATGCGCTTGAACACCGGCCGCACGCCCAGCTTATGGCGCAGCGCACGGACATCGTCCTCGGTGACGCCGCCGGTCATTGCCTTGACCGCCTCGCCGATCAGTCCGGAGCTGCGTCCGAACGCGCGGCGCGTGCCTGGCTGCAGGTTCGCCGAGCGCAACGACAGCCAAGCGAGGCGTTTGTCGGAAAAGCCGAGCGCCTTCAGCCGCCGCATGCCCGCCGCATCGCGCGGCAGCCCGTCGCGGCACACTTCTTCCTCCGCCGCCACGATCTCGGCGAGTCGGTCGAGGAACCAGGGATCGTATTTCGCAACCGCATGGACTTCGGCAACGCTCAGCCCCTCCCGCAGCGCCTGCGCCGCGACCAGCAGCCGGTCCGGCGTCGGCCGGGCGAGGGCTGCGATGATGTCGTCCTTGGGCGCGCCGACCAGCTCGTCGACGACGTTCAGGCCGGCCAGGCCCGTTTCCAGCCCGCGCAGCGCCTTCTGCAGGCTCTCGTGGAAGTTGCGGCCGATCGCCATCACTTCGCCGACCGACTTCATCATGGTCGAGAGGTGCGGGTCCGTCCCCTTGAACTTCTCGAACGCGAAGCGCGGGATTTTGGTCACGACATAATCGATCGTCGGCTCGAAGCTCGCGGGCGTCGCGCCGGTGATGTCGTTGTCGATCTCGTCGAGCGTGTAGCCGACCGCCAGCTTCGCCGCGACCTTGGCGATCGGGAAGCCGGTCGCCTTGGAAGCGAGCGCCGAGGACCGCGACACGCGCGGATTCATCTCGATCACGACCAGCCGCCCGTCCTTCGGATTGACTGCGAACTGGACGTTGGAACCGCCTGTTTCCACGCCGATTTCACGCAGCACCGCGATCGACGCGTTGCGCATGATCTGATATTCCTTGTCGGTCAGCGTCAGCGCCGGCGCGACGGTGATCGAGTCGCCGGTATGGACGCCCATCGGGTCCACGTTCTCGATCGAGCAGATGATGATGGCGTTGTCGTTGCGATCCCGCACGACCTCCATCTCATATTCCTTCCAGCCGAGCAGCGACTCCTCGATCAGCACTTCGGTGGTGGGCGAGGCGTCGAGGCCGGAAAGCACGATCTGCCGGAACTCGTCGCGATTATAGGCGACGCCGCCGCCCGTTCCGCCCAGGGTAAAGCTCGGCCGGATGATCGACGGCAGGCCGGTATGCTCAAGCGCCTCGAACGCCTCGTCGAGCGTGTGCGCGATCCGCGAGCGGGCAGATTCGAGCCCGATCTTGTCCATCGCGTCGCGGAATTTCAGCCGGTCCTCGGCCTTGTCGATAGCGTCCGCATCGGCGCCTATCATGGTCACGCCCAGCCGGTCGAGCGTGCCGTCGCGGAACAGCGCGAGCGCCGTGTTCAGCGCGGTCTGCCCGCCCATCGTCGGCAGGATCGCGTCGGGTCGCTCCTTCTCGATGATCTTGGCGACGATCTCCGGCGTGATCGGCTCGATATAGGTGGCGTCGGCAAACTCCGGATCGGTCATGATCGACGCCGGGTTGGAGTTGACCAGCACGATCCGATAGCCCTCGGCCTTCAGCGCCTTGGCCGCCTGCGTCCCCGAATAATCGAACTCCGCCGCTTGCCCGATAACGATCGGGCCCGCGCCGATGATGAGGATGGAGGAAATGTCGGTGCGTTTAGGCATTAGTGATTCGGATCCGCCTGGACGAAGGGCAGCTCGGCGCGGATGCACGCCATCTGCTCGGGGGTAGCCCCGGCCTTCACATAAACATGTCGTTCTTCGATCTTAGGTTCGGTCGTGAAAGTGAGCTCCGTTCCGCATTTTTGGGCCTTCGCCTGCATTTCGGCATTGGCGCTTGCCTCTACCTTCCGATCAAAATCCCGCTTCTCTGCCGGGGACATTTTGGCTT
The DNA here is from genome assembly GCF_042678385.1 of Sphingomonas tabacisoli. NCBI lineage: Bacteria > Pseudomonadati > Pseudomonadota > Alphaproteobacteria > Sphingomonadales > Sphingomonadaceae > Sphingomonas > Sphingomonas tabacisoli. The sequence continues at coordinate 975,155 of NZ_JBHUDY010000001.1, read as the reverse complement.
CTGTCTCATCAACAAGCGCATCAGTCGAATCGACGAGATCCTTCGCGGCCTGATCCTGAGTTGTAGGCGGTGCGGCGGCTACGGTGCTCGACATGCTAAGGCACAGGCCCATCATCGAACAACGCAACAGGCTCCTTGAGAGCACACTCATTTAGTTAGCATCCCCACAAACTTCTCGAACAAATACATGCTGTCCATCGGCCCCGGACTGGCTTCGGGGTGATACTGCACGCTGAACGCCTGGGCGTCGGTCAGTTCCAGCCCGCAATTGCTGCCGTCGAACAGCGAGACGTGGGTCTCGCGCGCGTTTGGCGGCAGGGTGTCGCGCTCGACCGCGAAGCCGTGGTTCATGCTGGTGATCTCGACGCGGCCGTCCGCCAGCCGTTTGACCGGGTGGTTGGCGCCGCGATGGCCCTGAAACATCTTTGTCGTCTTCGCCCCGATCGCGAGCGCGAGGAGCTGGTGGCCGAGGCAGATGCCGAACAGCGGCTTGCCTGTCTCCAGCATCTGGCGGATCACCGGCACGGCATATTCCGCCGTCGCCGCCGGGTCGCCGGGGCCGTTCGAGAGGAAGAAGCCGTCGGGGCTATGGCTCATCACGTCGTCGAAGCTGGCGGTGGCGGGCAGCACCGTCACCCGCGCGCCGGCCTTCACCAGGTTGCGGAAGATGTTGTGCTTGGAGCCATAGTCGATCGCGACGACGTGGGGGGTGCTCCCCCTCCCTTCCAAGGGAGGGGGCTGGGGGGTGGGTGGATGCTGGCCATCGGCGCGAGCTTCGCTCGCACCCACCCCAACCCCTCCCTTGGAAGGGAGGGGCTTTTCGGCGGCATACCCCGCACCCAGCTCCCAAACCCCGCCGTCCCACAAATGATGCGCCTCGCACGAAACCTCTTTCGCGAGGTCCATGCCTTCCAGCCCCGGCCAGGCGCGCGCCTTCGCCAGCAGAGCCTCCACGTCGAACGTCCCCGAAGCCGAATGCGCGATCACGCCGTTGGGCGCGCCGCCGACGCGCATGCGGCGGGTCAGCGCGCGGGTGTCGATGCCCGCCAGCCCGATCTTCCCCCGCGCCTTGAGCCACTCGCCGAACCCCTCGGCGGCGCGGAAATTGGACGGCGCCGTCACGTCCTCGCGGACGATGCAGCCCAGCGCATGGGCGTGGTTCGCTTCCACATCCTCATGGTTCGCACCGACATTGCCAATGTGCGGGAATGTGAAGGTGATGATCTGCCCTTCGAACGAAGGGTCGGTCATGATTTCCTGATAACCGGTGATCGCGGTGTGGAAGCACACTTCGCCCACCGCCTCGCCTTCCGCACCGAAGCCCCGGCCCCAGATCACGTCGCCGGACGCCAGAACCAACACCCCCGTGGCTCCGTCAGGTACGCGCAAGGGGGTGGCGTCGGCCATGATCGGCAGGCTCCTTCGAGTGGGTGGGCAGCGATGTCGCTAAGGCTCGCCAGCTAAGCTTGCGCGCCCCGCGGGTCAACCTGCTAGACGGGAGAAATGATTCGAGACGACATCAAATCCGCACTCGTCACCGCCATGAAGGGCGGCGACAAGGAAACCACGCAGACGATCCGCCTGATCCAGGCCGCGATCAAGAACCGCGACATCGAACTCCGCACCGGCAAGGGCCCGGACGACGACGATGTGCTGGTGTCGGAAGTCCTGCAGAAAATGGTCAAGCAACGCCGCGAATCGATTGCGCTGTACGAACAGGGGAATCGTCCTGAGTTGGCCGCGGCCGAGGCGAGCGAGGTGGCCGTGATCGAACGCTTCCTGCCGCAGATGATGGACGAGGCGGAGACGAAAGCCGCGATCGAAGCGATCAAGGCCGAGATCGGGGCGAGCAGTGTGAAGGACATGGGCCGCGTGATGGCGGAGCTGAAGACGCGCCATGCGGGGAAGCTCGATATGAGCAAGGCAAGCGCGGCGGTGAAGGCGGCGTTGGCGTAACTCCCCTCCCGCTTGCGGGAGGGGTTGGGGGTGGGACCATGCCTGCTTGGCGCCGACGCAATCCGCTAAGAGCTCAGCAACTCCGCCGCGAAGCCACCCCCGCGGAACGCCACCTCTGGCAATATCTGAACAAGAGCCAGCTCGACGGCATCAAGTTCAGTCGACAGATTCAGATCGGCCCCTTCTATTGCGACTTGCTCTGCCGGAAGCACGCGCTGGCGATCGAACTCGACGGGTTCAGCCACGACATCCAGCCGGGCAGAGACAAGTGGCGGGATCGCATTCTGGCGGAGTATGGGATTCGCGTGCTGCGATTCTCGAATGAAGATGTGTTCGGAAACACAGAGGGCGTGTTGTTTGAGATCAGGCGCGCTTTAGGCTCGGTCCCACCCCCAGCCCCTCCCGCAAGCGGGAGGGGAGACGACCACACATGAGTCTCTCCCCCGCCTTTCTCGACGAGCTCCGCACCCGCACCCTGCTCTCGGCGCTTGTCTCCAAAACCCTGAAGCTCACCAAGAAGGGCCGCGAGTTCGCCGCCTGTTGTCCGTTTCACAGCGAGAAAACACCCAGCTTTTACGTCAACGACGAAAAGGGCTTCTACCACTGCTTCGGCTGCGGCGCGCATGGCGATGCGATCCGCTGGATGACGGACCAGCGCGGGCTGCCGTTCATCGAGGCGGTGAAGGAGCTGGCGCAGGCCGCGGGCATGGAGCTTCCCGCCCCCGATGCGCGCGAGGCGGCGCGGGCCGAGCGGGCCAAGTCGCTGCACGATGTGATGGCGGCAGCGGCGGCGTGGTTCGAGGAGCAATATGCGGGCCTCGCGGGCGCCCAGGCGCGGACCTATGTCGAGAAGCGCGGCATCCCCGAAAAGACGCGCAAGGCATTCGCCCTCGGCTACGCCCCAGATTCGAAAACCGGCCTCCGCCGCGCGCTTGCGCAGTTCGGCGATGCGATGCTGGTCGAGGCCGGGCTGCTGATCCAGGTCGAGGACAAGGAGCCGTACGACCGCTTCCGGGACCGGCTGATGATCCCGATCCGCGACCCGCGCGGGCGCGTAATCGCCTTTGGAGGCCGCATCATCGGCCAGGGCGAGCCCAAATATCTGAATTCCCCCGACACGCCGCTCTTCGACAAAGGCCGGACGCTCTACAATCTTGACCGTGCCGCGCCGGCCGCGCGCAAGGCGGACCGGATGATCGTCGTCGAAGGCTATCTCGACGTGATCGCGCTGGCACAGGTGGGCATCGAGGAAGCGGTCGCCCCCTTGGGCACGGCGCTCACCGAGCACCAGATCGAACGGCTGTGGCGGCAGGTCGACACGCCGCTGCTTTGCTTCGACGGCGACAATGCCGGGCAGAAAGCCGCCTTCCGCGCCGCGACACGGGCGCTCCCCGGCCTCGCCCCCGGCCGCTCGCTCGCTTTCCTGACGCTGCCGGGAGGTCAGGACCCGGACGATCTCGTCCGCGCAGGCGGCCGCGCCGTGTTCGAGACCCTTGCCGCAGCACCCGAGCCTTTGGTCGACCGCCTCTGGAACCACGAACTCGCCGCCGAACCGCTCGCCACGCCGGAACAGCGCGCGGGCCTGCGCAAGCGCCTGAACGAACTGGTCGCCGCGATCAGCGACAACGACGTACGCCAGCAATATCAGGCCGAGTTCCGCCAGCGCTTCGAGGCGCAGTTCCTCCAACGTCCACCCTTCCAGCGCTCAGGCCCGCGCCCGCCGTTCCGTCCGGGCCAAGGCTGGCAGCCGCCCCGCCCCATTTCGGCCGAGGCCAAGGGGGTCGGCTCTTCCGGAATCGATCGTCGGCTGATCAAGGGTGTGGTCGCCGGCCTCCTCCGCTACCCCGATCTGCTCGCCCGCCACGCCGAGGCGTTGCACCATCTGCAGTCGAGCGATCCGGCGATTGCGCGGCTGCTCGATGCGCTGGTGGATTTGGCACTGCAGGAACAAGCGCTTGATACCGAGCGGCTTGGCACCATATTGCGCTCAAGCGAGTTCGACGCACTGGCGAGAGATTTACTGCGGGCCGACCGGCTCCGCTTTTCCTTCACCCGGAAGGATGCGGACCCGGAGCGTGCCAGAACCGACCTGGCCGAAGTGATCCAGGTCATGGTGGAGCAGCCCGAGATCGAGGCGGCTCTGCAACTGGCGACGGAGCGGTTCATGCGGACCTTGGACGAAGAGGACCGGCAAGAGCAGGAACGCTTGCGGGAATTGCGCGACGAGCACGCACGGCGGCTTGCAAATCTTTTGCAGGACGACGAAGGCGCTTAACGATTTTTTGTTCGGGCGAGTTGATGGCGAAGCAGATGGAAGAACCGGTCGAAAAGGTGGACGGCGGCGACGCGCCCCTCATCGATCTCAATGAAGCCTCGATCAAGAAGCTGATCGCCCGCGCGAAGAAGCGCGGCGTGCTCACTTATGACGAGCTGAACGAAGCCCTGCCGCAGGACCAGATGTCGTCCGAGCAGATCGAGGACATCATGTCGGCGCTGAACGACATGGGCGTCCAGATCGTCGAATCGGCCGAGGACAGCGAGGACGGCGAGGCGGAGAAAGAGCCGGAAGAGGACGATGCCGAGCCCGTCTCCGACGGTTCGGACGGTTTCGCGCCTGTCGTCGAAAAGAAGAAAGAGACCGTCGACCGCACCGACGACCCGGTGCGCATGTACCTGCGCGAGATGGGCGCCGTCGAGCTGCTCAGCCGCGAGGGCGAGATCGCCATCGCCAAGCGCATCGAGGCCGGCCGCGACACGATGATCCTGGGGCTTTGCGAAAGCCCGATCACCTTCAACGCGATCATCGGCTGGTCGAACGCGCTCAACGAAGGCACGATGCAGCTCCGCGAGATTCTCGATCTCGACGCGATGCTGAACAAGGACCCCGCACCCGAGAACCTGTCCGACGAGGATGCGGAAGGCGACGGCGAGATTTCCGAAAAGACCGCCGGCCCCAGCTTCAAGGAAGAGGAAGAGGTCGAGGAAGTCACCGCGTCCGACGACGAGGACGAGGAGTCGATGACCGAGCGGCGCGCGCCGCGCCCGTCCGACGACGAGGAAGAGGACAACACGCTCTCGCTCGCGCAGATGGAGGAGCAGCTCAAGCCCGCCGCGCTCGAGAAATTCGCCAACATCACTGCGATCTTCAAGAAATTCTCGAAGCTTCAGGGCGCGCGCCTGGACGCGATGGGCGGCGGTGCGGCCTTTTTGCCCGCCGACGAGAAGAAGTATCAGAAGCTGCGCGAGGACCTCACCGCCGAGGTCGAGAGCGTCCAGTTCCACAACGCCAAGATCGAATATCTCGTCGATCAGCTCTACAGCTACAACCGCCGCCTGACCGCGCTCGGCGGCCAGATGCTGCGCCTCGCCGAGCGCCACAAAGTGCCGCGCAAGGATTTCCTCGACCGCTATGTGAACCGCGAGCTCGACGAGAGCTGGCTGGAAAGCGTCCAGAGCGTCGACAAGAAGTGGAGCGCGTTCGCCTCGAACGAGGCCGACGCCGTCGAGCGCATCCGCACCGAGATTGCCGAGATCGCGCAGGCGACCGGCATGGCGCTCCCTGAGTTCCGCCGCATCGTGAACATGGTGCAGAAGGGCGAGCGCGAGGCCCGCATCGCGAAGAAGGAAATGGTCGAGGCGAACCTGCGCCTCGTCATCTCGATCGCCAAGAAATACACCAATCGCGGCCTGCAGTTCCTGGACCTGATCCAGGAAGGCAATATCGGCCTGATGAAGGCGGTCGATAAGTTCGAATATCGCCGCGGCTACAAGTTCAGCACCTATGCGACGTGGTGGATTCGGCAGGCGATCACCCGCTCGATCGCCGACCAGGCGCGCACGATCCGCATCCCGGTCCACATGATCGAGACGATCAACAAGCTGGTCCGCACCTCCCGCCAGTTCCTCCACGAGCAGGGCCGCGAGCCCACGCCCGAGGAAATGGCCGAGCGCCTGTCGATGCCGCTCGAAAAGGTCCGCAAGGTGATGAAGATCGCCAAGGAGCCGATCTCGCTCGAAACGCCGATCGGCGACGAGGAGGATTCGCACCTTGGCGATTTCATTGAGGACAAGAACGCGGTCATCCCCGTCGACGCCGCGATCCAGGCGAACCTCAAGGAAACCGTCACCCGAGTCCTGGCCTCCCTCACCCCGCGCGAGGAACGCGTGCTGCGCATGCGCTTCGGCATCGGCATGAACACCGATCATACGCTCGAGGAAGTCGGCCAGCAGTTCAGCGTCACCCGCGAGCGTATCCGCCAGATCGAGGCGAAGGCGCTCCGGAAGCTGAAGCACCCGTCGCGGAGCCGGAAGATGCGCAGCTTCCTCGACCAATAATCCCGCCACCCCGGCCTTGAGCCGGGGTCCCGCTTTAAGAAAAGAAGCTGGATCCCGGATCAAGTCCGGGATGACGATGAAGCGTCGCGTAGTCGCGCTTCGTCGCGCGGACGTGGTCCCCGACCGGGAATTTCAGAGTTATCAGCGCGCCACCCTCGGGTCGGTTTGCGATCGTCAGGGAGCCGCCCATGGCCGACATGACGCGCTTGACGATCGCGAGGCCCAGGCCCGCTCTGTCGGACCGGCTGTGATCCTTGCGCCAATACCGCTCGGTCGCGTGCCCGATATCGGCGCTCGCCATTCCCGGGCCGTCGTCGGCGACGGTCACCGATCCGCCGCGGCCGACCGCCACCGTGATCGCGGTCTCCACGGGCGTGTGGCGGACCGCATTGTCGATAAGATTGGCGATCGCCCGCACGGCCAACTCACGCCTGCCCCAGACCCGGACGGGCGTGGCGCACGCGTCGAACGCCACGCTATCGCCTCGCGCGATGATCGCCGGCAGCGCGCCGTCCACGGCCGTCTGTGCCGCTTCGCCGAGATCGAATACCTCGTTCAGGGCCCCGTCGAGCTGCTCCAGCGTGGCCAGCTCGAAAAGCTGCGCGACTACATGGCCGGCACGGTCCACCAGCCGGGTCAGCCGATGTCGAAGGTCGGCGTCGGGCACTTCATCCAGCCCAAGCTTGATCGTCGCCAGCGGCGTCCGCAGTTCGTGCGCGACATTGCCCACAAACTCGTTGCGTGAGCGGACGCTGTTTTCCAGCCGGTCGAGCGCGCCGTTCATCGCCGCGGCCAAAGGCGCCACTTCGCTGGGCAGACGATCGGCACGGACGCGGCGGGCCGGCATTTCCGGGCCGATCGTGTCCGCCACGCTCGCCTCGGCGCGGATCGCAGCCGTCGTCCGATGGGCAAGGAGCATGCTGCACAGCATCAGCAATATGAGGATGGGCGCGAGGATCAGCAGAAAGACCGAGACGAAATCGCGCACCACGTCGTCCGTGATCGCGCCCGGCGAGCGCATGTCATGCGTCGTGACTATCCGCAGCCATCGGCCATGAATGTTGGCGCGTGAGACGAGCGTATAGCTGTCGCCATCGCGGAAAAATGCCTGCCTAGTGGTCCGGCCGGCGTGGGTGAGTATGGCTTTCGGCTCGTGCCCATCGATCAGCACGCCCCCGCGATCGTCCAGCACGGCGAAGAAATGGCCGCCGAATGGGTTGGCATAGGCCGAACCCAGCCCGTTCGGCATGACACCGGCAGCACTGTCCCCCAGCTCGTCGGCGATGCCGTCCGCCTGCGCCTCCAGCGCGAACCTTTGATAATGCGCAGCGATCCGCTGAAGCAGCACGGTGCTTCCCAGCGGCACCAGCAGCGCCGCACCGATCAGCGTCACGATATTGGCGGCGATGATCTGGCCCAGCAGCGAGCGGGGCAGACGCATCAGGCGGGGATCGGCCGCAGCACATAGCCGATGCCGCGGATCGTCAGGATCTCGACGCCGGCATCGGCTTCGGCCAGCCGCTTGCGGAGCCGCGACATGGTGACTTCAGTCGCATTGGCTTCGTTCGGCCCGCTTGCCCCGAATAGGGCCTGTTCTGCCTGCCGCTTGGAGACCGAGCGGCCGGGGCGCGAGGCGAGGAGCTGAAACAGATCGAACTCGCGCCGGGTCAGCCCGGCCGATCGCCCATCGACGACCGCCTCTCGTGCGGCGTGGTCGATGACGACGTTTCCGATCCGTCCGAACGGTCCCGCCACTCCTGCCTGACGCCGGGAAATCGCCAGGATGCGGGCGTGGAGCTCATCCAGGTCGAAAGGCTTGGGCAAATAATCGTCCGCGCCCATCGACAGGCCCTTGATGCGATCCGCCACTGCGCCGCGCGCGGTCAGCACGATGACCGGGATCGGGTTTTTGTCGCGCCGCAGCTCCTCCAGGAAATCGCCGCCGTCGCCGTCCGGCAGGCCCAGATCGAGGATCATCGCGCCGTGGCTGTTGTCGTCGAGCTTGCGGCGGGCTTGATCCAGGGTCTCGGCCATGTCGGGATGCAGGCCGCGGCGGCGCAGAAAGGCGCCCAGCGCGTCCCGAAGGTCGGGATCGTCCTCGATGACCAGGATGTTCATGGCGTCGCGGCTAAGACGCCGGGCCCTCGTCCGACCTCAGTCCAACGCCGGAAAAAGTTTCCGGTCAGGCCGCTTTCTTCAGATGCCGACGCCCCAGCAGCTCCGCGATCTGCACAGCATTTAGCGCCGCGCCCTTGCGGAGATTGTCGGAGACGACCCACATCGCGAGGCCATTGTCGACCGTCGGGTCCTCGCGGACGCGGCTGACATAGGTGGCGAATTCACCGACGCACTCGATCGGCGTCACATATCCGCCGTCCTCGCGCTTGTCGACGAGCATCACGCCCGGCGCTTCGCGGAGGATGCGCTGGGCTTCGGCGGCGCTGATCTCGTTCTCGAACTCCACATGCACCGCTTCGGAATGGCCGACAAAGACGGGCACGCGGACGCAGGTGGCGACCACCTTGATCTTGGGATCGAGGATCTTCTTCGTCTCGACCACCATCTTCCACTCTTCCTTGGTCGATCCGTCGTCCAGGAACGTGTCGATGTGCGGGATCACGTTGAACGCGATCTGCTTGGTGAACTTCTTCGGCTCCGCCTGCTCGCCGACGAAGATGTTGCGGCTTTGCTCGAACAGCTCGTCCATGCCGCTCTTTCCGGCGCCCGACACCGACTGGTAGGTGGCGACGACGACGCGCGTAATCTTCGCCGCATCGTGCAGCGGCTTCAGCGCCACCACGAGCTGGGCGGTCGAGCAATTCGGGTTCGCGATGATGTTCCTGGCGCGATAACGGTCGATGTCGCCCGGGTTCACTTCCGGCACGATCAGCGGCACGTCCGGGTCCATGCGGTAGAGCGACGAGTTGTCGATCACCGTGCAGCCGGCGGCGGCGAATTTGGGCGCGTAGACCTTCGTCGCTTCCGATCCGATCGCGAACAGCGCGATGTCCCAGCCGGCCGGATCGAAATGCTCGATGTTCTGGACCTTGATCATGCGGCCGGTGTCGCCCAGCTCGACCTCGTCGCCCTGGCTGCGCGAGGAGGCGACCGCGGCGATGTCGTCGATCGGAAATTCGCGCTCCGCCAGGATGTTGAGCATCTCGCGCCCGACATTGCCCGTCGCGCCCGCGACCACCACCCGGTAACCCATAACGTCCTCCAAAACGTCCGCATCCGGACTTTTGCATGTTCATGTGCGGACAGTTCGATTACACTCGTAGTCGAAAACCCGCGGAAATCCGTGGGCCAGCGCTTTGGCCCGGCTTTTGCGTGAAGGCCAGAAAGAAAAAGCGGAGGACCCGATGAAATTGGCTTTAGCGATGGCGATGCTGGCGGGATTGGGCGCGGCGACGGCGGAACCCCAGGCAACGGCGACCGTGACCGCGACCGCGCGTGCGGAAGCGGCATTCGCGGTGGACGCGCCCTGGACCGCGACCGTGGGCAAGAAAGACCCGACGGAGCTCCACATCAACGTGATGGAGCGCGAGCATGGCACGCTCGGCGTCTCCGTGCCGCTTGCCGACCTCGCCGGGCTGACCGGGGCGGAGCTCTACGGCACGGGCAAGCCGGTGACGTTCGTGTTGCGGCGGGAATCGGGGACCGTGACGTTCACCGGCCGGTTCGCGAACGGGACGGGCCAGGGCACGCTGCATTATGCGGCCGACCCGGCGTACTTCGCGCGCGTGCAGGCGCTGGGCGTGAGGAACGATCTCCTCCGGGAACGCGCGAACGTGCTGGCGCTGCCGCTGCTCGACGTGCGCAGCGACTATATTGCGGCAATGCATGGCGAGGGCGCGTTCGCGGACCTCAGCGACTATCTCGGCATGCGCGCGCTGAACGCCAGGCCCGAGGTGGTGCATGAGCTGCGGGTGCTGCTTGGCGCGCCGCTGCGCGCGTCGGACGTGCTGTCGGTGACGGCGCTCGGCGTCACGCCCGATTATGTGCGTGAGATGAGCCGGGCTCTGCCGGGCGTGAGCGCGCGCGATCTGACCTCGCTGAAGGCGTTGGACGTCAGCGCGGACTATGTCGGCACGATGCGCGCGGCGGGCGCCCGCATCCGCTCGGCCAGCGACGCGCAGAGCTTCCGCGCGCTCGGCATTTCGCCCGAAGCGGTGAAGCGCGCGATCGCGCACGGCAAGCCGAACCCCAGCGCGTCCGACGTCATGGAAATCAGCATGCGCTATTGATCCGCCGCGGCGCCGCGACGGACGGGGCGGTCGTCAAGGGGAGGACCGCCCCGTTACGCCGGCAGCGCGTCGAAGGCGACGGTGAGGCGCGGCTGCTCGCTCTCGAATGGCAAGGTACCGTGCCAGAAATAGGACGGGAACAGCACCAGCCGTCCGACCTGCGGCTTCTCCACCCGCCGCGTGGGCAGGTCGACGGCGAGCGCCGGGTCGGAAGCGCCGAAGGTAAGCGCTCCGGCCTCGCCCCGCCCCACGTCCGGCGGCAGACTGACGTAGAGCGCCGAGCTCATCCAGCCGTTTTGGTGGATGTGGCCGATGTGAAAGCCTTCGCTGCGAAGCCGCACCGACCAGGATTCGGCGAACGAAATGCCGGCCGACTTGCGTGACAGGAACGGATGGCGCGGGTCGTCTGGCAAGCCGCGGAGCGCCTGCTGCACGCCGGTCCTGATCTGCGCTTTCAGACGGTCGATCAACGGGTCCTTGCGGTCGAACAATCGTCCGCGCGTCTGCGTGCCGCCGCGAAGCGACCGATCGGCCGGATGGTCGCGCGTCGTGTGCATGGCAGTGAGCCGCTCGGCCAGCTCGTCGAAGAAGCCCGGCGCGGCGTCGAGGTCGACCGGCGTCACCAGCCGCTGGTAATCGGCCAGCCAGAATTCGCGCGTGTCGTTCAGCAGCCGCCAGATGATTGTCAGCAACGCCCAGGGCGCCTGATCGAACGGATCGAGCTGTGTCGCCTTGAGCGCGTGGGCCTCGGCCTGCTTCGGGTCGCCCGCCGCGGTCAGGCAATGCGCGAGATGCTGATGCGCACGAGCATGGTCTGGCGCAGCGTCTATCACTTCCCTGAGCAGCGCGATCGCCCGATGATGGTTGCCCATGCGCGACAGCGCCACGGCGCGCATGATTCGGAGGTCGGGCTGCGGACCGATCAGCCCTTCCGCTTCCTGCCCCCAGGCGGCGAGCTGGACATAGTCCTGAACGGCCAGAGCCGAGCGCAGCGCCGATCCCCACAGGGCTTCCGAATGAGGCCGTGCCCGGAGCGCGCCATGATAGGCGGACAGCGCTTCCGATCCCCGCCCGATCTGCGGCAGCAGTCTCGCCAGCGTCTCGTGCGCGTCGAGCTGTTCGGGCACTTGCTGGACGATATTGCGATACTCGTCGGCCGCTTCGTCGTGCCGGCCGACATCGCCCAGCAGATGCGCGCGCAAGGTCGCGGTCTCGGGCGGCACCGGGCCCATCCGCAACCCCGTCTCCGCGATCTCCAGGGCCTCCTCCGGCCGGTCTTCCTCGCGCAGCACGACGGCCAGATTGTGCCGGCTGCGAATGTCCTCCGCGTCGACTTCGAGAGCGCGGCGGTAGGTTTGCGCCGCCGTGTCCGCGTTGCCGCGCTTCTGCTCGAGCGCCCCAAGCGCCGACCAGCCGCGCGCCACGCCTGGAGCGGCGCGAATGGCCTGCCCCAGCGCCGCTTCGGCGATGTCGAACTGCCCGGCGCTGGTCGCCACGATGCCGAGATTGATCCGGAAATCGTTATTGTTGGGTTGCAGCGCCGTCGCCTTCTGCAGCGCGTCTACGGCCTTGTCGCTCTCGCCGAGATCGTCGAGCAAATTGCCGTAGCTGTTCCACAGGCCCGGATGATCCGGCGACAGAGCGAGCGCCTGTTCAAACGTGTCCCGCGCATCCGTCCAGCGGCCAAGCCCCTGCAGCACCAGCGCCCGCAGGAACAGGCCGTTCTGGTGCTCGCGGCTGTGTGTGGGCAGCGCATCGAGGCGAAGGAGCGCGCCGGCGGCGTCGCCGGACTGGAGCTGGGCATTGATCGACTGGAGGTCGCGCAGGTCGGTCGGGGAAAGCGGACGAAGCATGGCGGCCTCTGTTACGGCCGCCGCGCCGTCACGCAAGCTGCCGCGTTCGCTCCAGCGCCTCGGCAGCGATGCGCTCCGCGTCGGCGAACAGCGCCGGATCGACGTGCGCACCGGAGGCCGCCGCGTTTTCCTCGACCTGCTCGGGCCGGCTCGCGCCGATGATCGCGGAGGCGACGTTCGGTTCCTTCAACACCCAGGCGAGCGCGAACTGGCCGAGCGTCAACCCAGCCTGTTGGGCGAGCGGCTTGAGCTGCTGCACCGCCTCCAGCACCGGGCGCTGCATCCAGCGGTCAATGAAGCCGTTCATCTCGTCATTGGTCGCGCGGGTGCCTGCGGGCGGCGGCGCATCCGGAAGATACTTGCCCGTCAGGACCCCTTGCGCGAGCGGCGACCAGACGATCTGCGAAATGCCGTTCTCGCGCGACAGCGGAATGATCTCCTCTTCCGGCCGGCGCCACAGCAGCGAATATTGCGGCTGACTGGAAACGAACTTCTCCGCACCCGGAACGGCGAGCGCCGCGCGAATCTGCTCCGCCGGCCATTCGGAAAAGCCGAGATAGCGCACTTTCCCCGCCTTCACCGCGTCGGTCAAAGCGAGCATCGTCTCCTCGATCGGCGTGTCAGGATCGGGGCGGTGGCACTGATACAGGTCGATCACATCCACGCGCAGCCGCTTCAGCGACGCATCGAGCTGCTTTTCGACCTGCGCGCGTGACAGGCCGCGGTCGGTCTCCGTCATCGGGAAGAACAGCTTGGTCGCGATGATGTACTTGTCGCGCGGGACCCCGCTGAGCACCTCGCCCAGAAAGCTCTCCGCCGCCCCGCGGCCGTAGATGTTGGCGGTGTCGATGAAGTTGATGCCCAGATCGAGCGCCCGGTGCACGCAGGCCGCCGCGCGATCCGCCTCCACGCCCACGCCAAAGGTGAGCCAGGAACCCAACGAGATTTCGGACACGTGGAGATCGCTCGATCCGAGCTGGCGGTAGCGCATGGGGAGACTCCTTTGCTGCCCGCCCTTTATGCCCGAACGCCTATTGCGTTCCAGCACTCGTTCAGAACGGCATCGGCTGGTTCTGCGCCACCTGCTCGAAACGCTTTGCGTCGGACGCCCAGGCATCGCCGCGCTGGACCGCAGCCAGCAGCGACGCGTAATTGCTCGCCACCCAGCATTGCAGCCGCGGCGCGCGCTCGGCATCCGCGATCACCGCGCGGCACCGGGCAACGAAAGCGTCCGCCTGTGCGCAGAGATCGGGATCGATGCTCATCGGGCTATCGTCGGGATAGCGTTGCCTTGCGCGATAGCGGAACGCGGCCGGCAGGGGTGCGCTCATTTCCCACGCAAGCGCGGGCATCGGCAGGATCGGATAATCCGATCCGAACGCCAGCAAATGCGGGCTAAGGTCGATCAGGCGGTCGTTCGCTTCGACCCAGTAATGCGGGTGGGGCTCCTTGCCCGATCGGAACCCCTGCAGCGCCTGCCGCGATCCGTCCGGCGCAGACACCAACGCGGCGAACTGGCCGCCAACCAGCACCGGGTCGGCACCGGCGTCGCGCAGCAGTGCGCGCATTCCGAAGGCGGAAAAGGCGCAGCGGCGGTAGAAATCATCGGGGAAGGTTTCGAGCAGGCACGCTTCCACGACACCAAGCATGTGCTCGATTGCCGCCAGATCTCTCCCACTCATTCAGCGGCGCCTGCCAAGGGCAAACGCCACCGCGCCGCGCCCGCCAGCGCGCCACGTGCATCCATATCCGGAGCCCCCCTGCTCCTGACAGATTGGTTACCGATCTGTTAAATTCCGTATTGGATAAAAACGACATTATTGGAAGAATTCGCCAGCAAATCAGAGATTAACAGTGTTCGAGGCGATGGCCGCGCTGGCTTCATCCGAACCGTATTTTCAATGTCTTGCGGTCGAGCTTGTCGCGGTCGTTGCGCGGCAGCGGCGCGTCGGCGAATAGCACCGCGCGCGGCGCCTTGTAATGGACGAGCCGCTCGCGGGCGAAGGCGATCAGCTCCGCTTCCAGCGCGGCTGAAGCCTCGGCGCCAGCGCGCGGCAGCACGATGGCCACCGGCTTTTCGAGACCTGCCTCGTCCCTCTGCCCCAGCACGCAGCACTCGCCGACCGCTGCGTGCTGGGCAAGGACGTTCTCGACCTCGATCGGGCTGACATAGATGCCGCCCGATTTGATCAGGTCGTCGCCCCGGCCCTCGTAATACCAATAGCCCTCCGCATCCTGGCGGAATTTGTCGCCACTGACGATCCAGCCGCCGCGCAGATGCTCGACCGACTTGGCATAGTCGGCGTGATAGCAGAGCGCTGCTGACGCCCCTTTCAGCCACAGCGTGCCGACATCGCCTTGAGTGACTTGCTGGCCGTCATCGTCCAGCAGCTTGGCCTCATAGCCGGGCACCAATCTGCCGAGACTTCCCGGCCGGATGTCGTCGGGATGGTTGCTGATATAGATGTGGAAGCTCTCGGCGCTGCCGATGCCGTCGACGATCGGGACGCCGAACGCCTCATCCCAGCGATCGTGCAATTCGCGCGGCAAAGCCTCGCCCGCGCTCCACATGAAGCGGAGACTGGAGAGGTCGCCACGACGGTCGCTTTCCAGCATCCTGTGAATGAGCGTCGGCACGCTGGTGAACACCGTCGGCCGATGCCGCTCGATCAGATCGAACAGCAGTTCCGCGCTCGGCTGTTCGCGGAACAGGATCGTGGTCGCGCCGGCCGCGAACGGGAACATCAGGTTGGTGCCGGTCGCATAGCCGAAATACAGCCGCGCACCGGAGATCGTCACGTCGTCGGGGTGCATGCCGATGAAGCGCTTGGCATAGACTTCGGTGTTGAACGGGAAGTGGCCGTGGCTGTGGACGGCAGCCTTGCTCTTGCCCGTCGAGCCGCTGGTGAATAGCCACACGGCCGGGTCGTCGCGCCGCGTCGGCCAGGGCTCTGCATCGGGCGAGATCGGGCCGGACAGCCAGCTTTCGAAATTGCCGATGACGCCCCGCCCGTGCCGCGACCGCTTCGCCGCCGCCCCGAACGCCTCCGCGCTCGCATCATCTACGAACGCGAACTGCGGTTTCACATAATCCAGATAGTAGGCGTAATCGGTATAAGGCAGCAGCGGATTGACCTGCGTGACCACCGCGCCCGCCTTGATGGCGCCGAACCAGGCATAGACGAATTCCGGGCAGTCGCGCATGCAGACCAGCACGCGCTGCTCGGGCAGCAATCCTTCCGTGATGAGCCGCCGCGCGACGTGCTCCACCTTGTCCCGCACCTCGGCGTAGGTGATCGTCCGGCCTTCGAAGAGGATGGCCGTCTTGTCCGGCGCACCCGCGGCCAGAAACCAGTCCGCCATGTTGAAGTCTTCGGGAAAGGCGGGCTCATCCATGCTGCCGCTCCGCATGACTATAATGACGGCGGTTCGGACGGGCGCGGGCGTTCAGCTCCGCCAGCTTCTCGTTCACCTTCTTCGCTTCCCGATAAAGCTGATATTCGCCCGAACGGAGCTGGACCGGCCAGTCCAGCGAAACACCGCAGGCGGTCCTAACACCGTAATGGCCGGCCGCAGCCCTCGCAAAGAACGGATTGTTGAGCATCGGCCGGGCGAGCGCGCACAGATCCGCGCGGCCGGCGGCGACGATCATGTTGATCTGCTCCGGCATCGTGATGTCGCCGACCGCGATAGTCGGGATGGCGGCCGTCAGGCGGATGAACTCGGCGAACGGCGTCTGCCACATGCGGCCATAGACCGGCCTCTGCCACGGCACGGTCTGACCCGACGAGGCGTGGATGATGTCGGCGCCGGCGGCTTTGAAAGCCTTGGCGATGATCGCGACATCCTCGGGCGTGATGCCGCCTTCCGCCCAATCCGAACAGGACAGGCGCACCGACATCGGCCGGTCCGCCGGCCAGACCTCCCGCATCGCCATGAACACTTCCAAGGGGAAGCGGGCGCGGTTGAGGGCGCTGCCGCCATAATCGTCGGTGCGGCGGTTGGTCAGTGGCGAGAGGAAGCTCGCCAGCAGATAGCCGTGCGCCGCGTGCAGTTCGAGCATGTCGAACCCGGCGCGCGCGCCTCGCACCGCGGAGGCGACGAAACTGTCGCGAATGTCGTGCATCCGTGCACGGTCGAGCTCGATCGGCACCGGCGAGGCATTGTCGAAGTAAGGCAATGGCGAGGCCGAGAAGACTGGCCAATTGCCCTCGGCCATCGGCAGGTTTTCGCCCAGCTCCGGCACATTCGTCGAACCCTTGCGCCCGGCATGGCCGAGCTGCAGCGCGACCTTGGCCGGCGTCGCCGCGTGGATGAAGCCGACCAGCCGCGTCCAGTCCGCTTCCTGCGCATCGCTCCATAGGCCGGTGCAGCCGGTGGTGATCCGTGCATCGGGCGTGGGGCAGGTCATCTCGGTGAAGATCAGCCCCGCTCCACCCAGCGCCCGCGCGCTGTAGTGGCTGAAATGCCATGGCGTCAGGTCTCCCTCGATCGCGCTATATTGCGCCATCGGCGCCATCACGACGCGGTTCGGAATCGTCAGGCCGCGCAGGTCGAACGGGGTGAACATTGGCGTTGGCCGATCCGACGGATCACGGCCGGTCCGATGTCGATATCGGGCGTAGAATTCGTCCTCGACCACCTTCAGGAACGCGGGATCGCGCAGACCGATATTGTCCCAGGTCAGCGCCTTGGCGCGCGACATCAGCGAGAAGGCGAATTGATAGCGCGGCTTGCACCAATGGAGCGGCATGTCCTCGAACCAGCCCAGCGACACTTGCGCGTTGTGCTGGGTGATCTCGACCGGCGTCCGCCGCGTGCGTTCGTAATTGGCAACCACGGCATCGAGGTTCGACTGATGCACGACGACCGCATCGGACAGCGCCGCGGCGCATTCCATCGCCAGCTTGGTGCCAGAGCCGATCGACCAGTGCGCCGTCGCCTTCGCGTCGCCCAGCAGCACCATTTGGCCCGCGCGCCATGACGCGCAACTGATCGTCTGAAAGCTCCGCCAGATCGAGCGATTGGTGATGAAGCCATGCTCGCCGAGCGGCCCGGCGAAGATCGCCTCCAGCGCCCGCGCGCTTTCCTCCTCGCTCATCCCGTCGAAGCCGTGGGCCGCCCAGGTCTCCGGCGTCGTCTCGATCACCCAGGTCGAATGACCCTGTTCATACTGGTAGGTGTGCGCGCAGAAGTGACCGAGTTCGGTCGCCACGAAGAAGAAGGTGAAGGCGTCGAGCGGGCGCGTCGAGCCGAGCCAGCAGAATTTATTGCGTGTCTCGACTGCTCGCACGCCGAACGCCTCGGCATTGGCGGCGCGGATTGGGCTGTTCACCCCTTCCGCGACGACGACCAGATCGCAATCGGCGAAGCGGGTTTCGATCTCGGCGGGATCGACATGTTCTTGAAAGTGCAGGCCGACGCCCAGCGCGGCGCAGCGCTCCTGCAGCAGCCGCAACAAGGTCTGCCGCGAACAGCCGGCGAAACCGTTACCGCCGACGACGGTGCGGTCGCCCGCATGCTCGATGGCGATATCGTCCCACCAGGCGAAGTTCGCCCGGATCGCATCGTAGGAGTCCGGGTCCGCGCTCAGGAACTCGTCGAGCGTCTCGTCGGAGAACACGACGCCGAAGCCGAATGTGTCGTCGGCGCGGTTCTGTTCGTAAACGTCGATGGTGCAGTCGGGCAGGCGCTTTTTCGTCAGCAGCGCGAAATAGAGCCCGCCCGGACCCCCGCCGATGACGGCGATCTTCACGGCACCACCGCCGTTGTCTCAATCTCGACCTTGGCCGCATCCTCGACCAGCCCCGAAACTTCGATCACCGCCATGCAAGGGAACACCTTGCCGAACACCTCGCGCCACGCCGCGCCGATCGCCACTTGGGCATCGACGTACTCGCGCTTGTCGGTGACGTAGCAGGTCATACGCACGATATGCGCCGGCTCGGCCCCGCCCTCGGCCAGGATCGCGCGGGTGTTGAGCAGCACTTGCCGGAACTGGCCGGCGAGATCGTCATGCTCGAACCGCTCTTCCGCGTTCCAGCCGACCACCCCGGCGGTGAACACCAGCCGGCCGCTCGCGGCGATGCCGTTTGCATAGCCCTTGGGGCGCGGCCAGCCGGGCGGTTGCAGGAGCTGGTGCATCTCAATCGCCCTCGAACACCGGCGTCCGCTTCGCAGCGAACGCCTCGTAGGCCCGCTCGAAATCCCTGGTCTGCATGCAGATCGCCTGCGCCTGCGCCTCGGCCTCGATCGCCGTCTCCAGGCTCATATTCCACTCCATGTTGAACTGATTCTTGGTCATGCCGTTGGCGAAGCCCGGCCCCGCAGCAATCCGCCGCGCCGCCTCCAGCGCATGATCCTCCAACCCGTCCGCCGCCACGATATCGTTGAACCAGCCCCAGGCCTTGCCTTCCTCCGCGCCGAACGACCGGCCGAAGAACAGCAGCTCGCTGGCCCGTCCCTGCCCGATGATCCGCGGCAGCATCGCGCACGCGCCCATGTCGCACCCTGCCAGCCCGACCCGATTGAACAGGAACGCCGTCTTCGCTTCGGGACTTGCGTAGCGCAGGTCCGACGCCATCGCGATGATTGCGCCGGCGCCCGCACAAACGCCGTCCACCGCCGCGATGATCGGCTGCGGGCAGGCGCGCATCGCCTTCACCAGATCGCCCGTCATCCGCGTAAAATCGAGCAGTTCCGGCATCGACATGAGCGTCAGCGGCGCAATGATCTCGTGCACATCGCCGCCCGAACAGAAATTCCCGCCGCGGCTGCCGAATACCACCGCTTTCACGCTCCGCGCATAGACGAGCGCCCGAAACGTATCGCGCAGCTCCGCATAGGAGTCGAACGTCAGCGGGTTTTTCCTCTCCGGCCGGTCGAGCGTGATCAGCGCCACACCCGCGTCAAATCGCCAGCGGAAATGGGTCGGCGCGAAGCTTTCGGGGTTCATGCGGCTTCCTTCTCGAAAGGCGGCTGGAGCGCGCCGAGCAGCGCGCGGAGCTGGGCGATCTCGGCCGGGCCGAGCGCGGCGAACGCGCCGTCGATCCAGCGCCGGTTCTCGGCCGCCATCGCCGCGAACAGCGTCCGGCCTTCGGCGCTCAGGCGAAAGATCGCGACGCGCTTGTCGTTCGCGCCCGTCCGCCGCTCGACCAGCCCCGCCGCGACCAGCGGCGCGGTGACCTGCGTGGTATTCCCTTCGGTGACTTTCAGCCACGCGGTCAGCCCGCCCGCGGTCAGCCCCGCCTCTCCCGCCCGGTCGAGCGCCGCCAGCACGTCGAACCGCGCGAGCGACAGTCCGAAGCGCTGCTTCAGCCGCATGTCGACGCCCTTCTTGATCGCGTTGGCGGTGCCGAGCAGCGCGAGCCAGGCGCGCAGCGCATCGCGGTCGCCGCTCATGCCGTCTCGCCGCCGTCGATCAGGATCGCCTGCCCGTTTACGCCCGCCGCCCCGTCGCTCGCCAGCCACAAAGCCGCCACCGCAACTTCGTCCGGCGCGATCAGCCGCCCCATCGGGTTGGTCCTGGCGAAGGACGCCTCCACGTCGCTGCGCCCGGTCTTCGCCGTCACCCGGTCCATCGCCCCGCGCAGCATCGGCGTGTCGGTATAGCCCGGGCAGATCGCGTTCGCCGTGACGCCGGTTTTCGCCAGCTCCAGCGCCAGCGATCGGACCAGCCCCAGCACGCCATGCTTCGCCGCCGCATAGGCGCCGGCATAGGCATAGCCCTTGACCGACGCCGTTGACCCAATGGCGATGAACCGCCCCCAGCCCCGCTCGATCATCGGCGGCACCGCCGCCTTCGCGCACAGCCACACGCTGGTCAGGTTGAGGGCCAGCATTCGATCCCAATCGGCGCGCGCGGTGCTCAGGGTCGGCGCGGTCGCCGCTCCGCCGGCGTTCGCGACGAAGATGTCCGCCGGCGGCATGTCCGCAAGCGCAGCCTCGTCGCACACATCGATCTGCACCCACGGCAGGCCGCTCGCCTCGAGCCGCTCCCGATTGCGCCCCGCGACCAGCACCTCCGCGCCCGCCTGGTGAAACGCCCGGGCGATCGAGAGCCCGATCCCGCTCGATCCGCCGGTCACCAGCACCCGTCTGCCCGTCAGCGCCATGCTGCGATGCTATGATATTTTAGGATTAAAGCAATCCCGCTGGAGCGCCGCCGCTATCGCTTGCAGGTCTCGTTATTCCCGCCGGATGACAGCCGCGTCAGCGAGGCTGAGTAAGTCGTGCTGAGCGTAATGCCCGTCGACCCGCAGCGTTTGAGCTGGAAGCGCACCTTGCGCGCGCGGAAATCGAGCGAGACGCGGCGGAACGTCTCGAGGATGTCGGTGCCCAGCAGCAGCGCCGGCTTGTCCGAAAGCTCGAACACCGCGAACGGCGGCACCTCGGCAAAGGCGATCGGCACGTCCCGCAGCAGGATGGTGCCGACGCGCAGCTCCGCGACGCGCGCCAATTGCAGGTTGACGGTCACGCCCGTCACGCCGGTCACGGCGATCGTAGTGAATTTGTCCGGAAAGCGCCGGATGAGCTGGTCGCGGAGCGCCAAATTGCCGATCGTGATTTCCGAACCCGTGTCGATCACCGCGTCGATCGGTTTGCGGTTCGCGGTCACTTGGGTGAGGATGAGCTGCCCGCGCCGGCGCCGGGCGACGACGACGATCTCGCCGTCCATTGCCCGAGGCGGCGGCAGTTTCGCATCCTCGACCTTGATCACCCGGGTCTCGAAATCCATCATCAGCCGCTGCTCGACCAGCGCGTCGATGCCGATCATGCCGTCGCCGCCCAGATCGCGTTCCTGCAGCGACGGCAATTGCAGGTTGTTGATGGTGCTGTTGCCCAGCTCCAGCGTGTCGACATGCACGCGGTCGACGCGCGTCGTTTCGGTCATGCCGTTCAGCAGCACCGGCGTGCCCAGTGGCAGTTGCAGCAGCCGCGCGACGCGCGCCCCCACCACCGAGCTGTCCGCGCCGCTGTCGACGACGAAGCGGTATGGTCCCTGACCATTCACCTTAACAGCGACGGTCATCCGGGTGCGGACCTTGCGCGCGTCGATGTCGTTGCCGCCGATCGCCAGCGTATCGTCGATCACGGCCGGCGGCAGCGGCGGCATGATCGCGCCTTCGGGCAGCGGCTTGCGCTTGGGTGCCGCAGCGCCAACCGGGCCGGCCGCGAGCACCAGCCCCAGCGCCAGCAGGGTCATGCCTCGCTTGGCGCGCCTTACGACCCGAAGCATGCACACCGCTCCGAACTCATCCCATCCACTCCCGCGCCGAGTGTGTTCCCGCCACTGCCGCATTGCAAGCATCGGCGTGAGATGGCGTGAATTGTCCGAATTCAGTCTCGTCCATGTATATTACCGTTGTTGCCGGGCATGTAGCTTTCGGTCCGGAATTGACCGATGGAGACTCCCATGATCGACACAGCCCTTCTCGTCATCGACGCCCAGCAATCCTTCCGGCACCGGGATTATTGGGTCGAGGACGAAGCGCGACGCTATTTCGCCGAACAACAGCGGCTGATCGACGGATGCGCGGCGGCCGGGGTGCCGGTGCTGCAGATCTTCCATGTCGAGGATTCGGGCGTTTTCTCCGACGCCAGCGGCCTGGTGCGGACGATCGATCCCCTCCGCATCGATCCGACAGCGACGTTTCGCAAGCATGTGCATAGCGCGCTGGTCGGATCGGGCCTGGAGGATTGGTTGCGCTCGGCTGGCGTCCGCCGCCTGATCGTCAGCGGCATCCGCACGGAGCAATGCTGCGAAACGACGACGCGTCATGCCTCCGATCTGGGATTTGCGGTCGATTACGTGACCGACGCCACGCTCACCTTCGCGATGCGCCACCCGTCGGGCGGGCTGTTCTCGGCAGAGGACATTCGCGTGCGGACGGAGTTGGTGCTCGCCGGACGGTTCGCGACCATCCGGACCGTCGACGAGGTGCTCGGCGAACTGACGCCGCTCGCGGCATGACGCGTCGCGTTCCCCTGACCGTCGCGCTGCAGCCACGCACGCTGCTGTTGGACGTCGCGGGGCCGATGGAGGCGGTGCGCAAGGCAAACCTGATCCAGGACGAAGTGCGGTTCGACGTCACCTATGTCGCCGCCACGCGCTACGTTGCGACCTCGATCGGACTGACGATCAGCGGATTGGCGGCACTGCCAGCACACCTGCCCGAGCAAGCGACGGCCGTCGTCGCCGGCTCTGCATCGTCGGCGCTCGGCATCGAAGACGAGCCTACTGGCGAAGACGGCGAACTGACCGACTGGCTTGCCGCTGTCGTCCGGCCGGATCACCGCCTCATCACGATCTGCTCCGGGGCGATCGCCGCCGGGCGTGCTGGGCTGTTCGACGGGCTGCAATGCACGACGCACCATGATTGCATCGCCGAGCTGCGCGCCGTCGCGCCGGCAGCGAAAGTACTGGAGAATCGCCTGTTCGTGGAGGACCGCGGGCGATGGAGCAGCGCCGGCATCACGGCCGGCATCGACCTGATGCTCCACCTGATCGCGACGGAAG
This sequence comes from Sphingomonas tabacisoli, assembly GCF_042678385.1. NCBI lineage: Bacteria > Pseudomonadati > Pseudomonadota > Alphaproteobacteria > Sphingomonadales > Sphingomonadaceae > Sphingomonas > Sphingomonas tabacisoli. The sequence continues at coordinate 952,245 of NZ_JBHUDY010000001.1, read as the reverse complement.
CCGGGCACGGCGTCGCCGCCGCGGTGGCGCGCTACCTAGTCGTCTATCTCAGGCGCGAAGGCGGCGATCCGCAGCTTTCGCCCTGGCTCGACGGACGCAACCATCTCCACCGGACCGTTCACCGCGCGCAGGACGCCGTCGCGGCCGACCCGGCGCGGGACTGGTCGGTCGCGGAATTGGCGAGAGCCGCCGGCGCCAGCCCGCGCAACCTGTCCCGGCTGTTCAACGAACATACGGGAATGAGCGTCGGCACCTATGTAGCTCGGCTTCGCGTGGCGTTAGCCCGCGAGCTGCTGACGCAGACGCAGCTCGACATGGAGCGCGTCGCCGAACGCACCGGCTTCGGCTCCTCGCGGCAGCTCCGCAGGGCATGGCGCCGCATGCATGATCAACCGCCCCGCGCGCTGCGTTCGGCCGGCGTGACGTTCACGTAGCAGACATTATCGCGAAGCTAGCGGCGCCCGTAACGGAGGTTTGCGCCATGCTTGGTCTCGCTCTTGCCATTGCCGCCGCGGCTCACCCGGCTCCCCGCCCCGCCGATCCGGTGCTCGGCACTTGGATGAACCGCAAGGAGACCGTGACGATTGCGATCAGCCGCTGCGGGCCGGCGCTGTGCGGCCGCGTCGTCTGGGCGGCGCCGTCCGCAATCGAGGCGGCAGCCGAAGGCGGCACGCCGCGCTTGGTGGGCACGATGCTGATGCGCGACTTCCGGCCGGCCGGCCGCAACGTCTGGAACGGCGAGGTGTTCGTGCCCGACCTCGGCCAGACCGCGCAGGCGGAAATGGCGCTGGTCGGGCCGGGGCAGATCGAGATCAACGGCTGTCAGTTCGGGGGGATGCTGTGCAAGCGCCAGCTCTGGCACAAGACCTCTGCGCCGCGCTGAGAGGCTGACCTCCCACGGCGATATTGACGAGGAACCGGCGCTCTCTACTCAGGCGCGGTGCGTTTCCGTCTCCTACTCCTTATCGCCGCGCTGCTTGCCGCGCCTGCCTCCGCGGCTCCCGATCCTTCGGTCCTCTATAGCGACGCCACGGTTATCGACGGGACCGGCGCGCGGGCCGGGCCGCACGTCGATATCCTGGTGGCGGGCGAGCGGATTGCGCAGGTCGGGCCGCACGGCACGATCGCGGCCGCCGGCGCGCGCATCGTGGACCTGCAGGGCCGCTACGTCATTCCGGGCCTGATCGACAGCCACGTCCATCTCGCCACCCCGCCCGACCGGAAGGAAGCCGAGGCAGTGCTTCGCCGGAACCTCTATGGCGGCGTGACGGCCGTGCGCGACATGGCGGATGACCTGCGCGCGGTCGCGGAGCTCGCCCGCGAAGCCGAACAGGGCGAGATCGCGGCGCCCGACATCGTCTTTGCGGCCCTGATGGCGGGGCGTCCTTTCTTCGCAGACCCACGCGTGGCTGCGGCCAGCCGCGGGTGGAAGCCGGGCACCGCGCCCTGGATGCAGGCGATTGACGGCAAGACCGACCTCAGGCTCGCCGTCGCCCGGGCGAAAGGCACCGGTGCGGCCGCGATCAAGATCTATGCCGATCTGCCGCCGAACCTCGTCGCCGCCATCACCGCCGAAGCGCACCGCCAAGGCATGCTGGTCTGGGCCCATTCGGCGGTGTTCCCGACGCGCCCGGCAGACGTGATCGCCGCGGGGCCCGACGCGATCAGCCATGTCTGCTACCTCGCCTATCAGGTCGAGCCGGTGATGCTCGCGGCTTATGAAGACCACACGCCGGTTTATGAGGAACGGCTGGCGGCCAAAGGCGACGATCCGGTCATGGCCAAGCTGTTCGCCGAGATGAAACGGCGCGGCATCGTTCTGGACGCAACCGGCTCGCTGTTCATGAAGGCCGATCCGGCGCATCCCAAGCGCTGCACCGGCCCCACCACGGCGCGGCTTACCGCCCAGGCCTATCGCGCCGGCGTGACAATCTCCGCCGGCACCGACAGCGATGTCCCTCCGGGCACACCCTGGCCGCCGCTGCACGACGAGATATTCTTCCTCGTTCACAATGCCGGAGTGCCGCCTCTTCAAGCGATCAAGGCCGCAACCATCGACGGCGCCAAAGCAATGGGCCGCGATCGCGACCTCGGCTCGATCGAGCCTGGCAAACTCGCCGATTTCGTGGTCCTCTCGAAAGACCCGCTCGCCGAGATCGAGAACCTGCGTAGCGTCGAACTAACCGTGAAGCGCGGGCGGGACTATCCGCACAGCGACTACCGAGTGGAGCGGCAATGATGCACGACCGCCGCAGCTTCCTCGCCCTCGCGGCAGCGACAGCAGCTTCACCGGCCATCCCCGCCGCTATCGCGCCCGATCCGCTGAAGGACCGCATCGTCGTAAATGCGCTCGGCGGCCTCGGCGATCCGAACATCGATGGGGAGCAGGACGATCCGTTCACGCCCCGCGTTCTGGCCGAAGCGCATGCGTCGGGGCTGACTGCCGTCAACTGCACGCTTGGTTATGTCTCAGGGCCCGAGGACCCCTTCGAGAAAAGCGTGCGCGATGTCGCTGAGACCGATGCGCTGCTCCGCCGCCATTCGCGTGACCTGCTCAAGGTGTGGACTGCCGCCGATATTCGCCGAGCGCAGGCCGAGCGGAAGATCGGCATCGTCTACGGGTTTCAGAACGGCGCGATGATGGGCAAGGACGCGAGCCGGGTCGATATCTTCGCCGATCTGGGCGTGCGGGTGTTTCAGCTCACCTACAACCCGGCGAACCAGCTTGGCGGCGGATCGATGGCGCCGGGCAATCCCGGCCTGACGGAGTTCGGGCGCGAAGTGGTGGCGCGGTTGAACGCAAAGCGGGTGATGGTCGACCTGTCGCACAGCGGGCAGCAGACTTGCCTCGAGGCCGCGCGGGCTTCCAAGGCGCCGATCTCGATCAATCACACCGGCTGCCGGGCGGTGACCGATTTGCCGCGCAACAAGACCGACGAGGAGCTGCGGCTGGTCGCCTCGCGGGGCGGGTTTGTGGGCATCTATTTCATGCCGTTCCTCGACCCGCATGGCTATGCCCATGCGAGCGATGTGGCGGCCCATATTGACCACGCCGTGGAAATATGCGGCGAGGATCATGTCGGTATCGGAACGGATGGAACCGTGAGCCAGATCGACGATCTGAAGAAATACTCCTCGGTGCTCGCAGCCGAGATCGCGAAGCGGCGCGCGGCGGGCATTTCGGCATCGGGCGAGGGACCCGATACCTATCCGTTCGTCGTCGACCTGCGCGGGCCGGAGCAGTTCAGGAAGCTCGCGCGGCTGCTCGGCGAGCGCGGTTATAAGCCGCGGCAGATCGACAAGATCCTGGGCCAGAACTTCCTGCGCTTTGCCACCGACGTGTGGGGCGCATGATCCTGATCGACGCCCAAGAGGTGCGCCGGCACCTCGATCATCGCACCTGCATCGGCCTGATGCGCGAGGCCATGACAGCGCTGTCCCAAGGACGATCGAAGCAATTGCTGCGCAGCATCCTCGATCTGGAGGACGGCAATGCATTCGGCGTGATGCCGGGGGCGCTGGATGGCTCGGGGTTCGGTGCGAAGCTGGTCAGCGTCTTTCCCGGGCAGCCGCGATCGCACCAAGGCGTGATCGTGCTGTTCGACGAGGCAAGCGGCGCGCCGGCGGCCGTGATCGAAGCCGGCGAGGTCACCGCGATCCGGACGGCATGCGCGTCGGCTGCCGCGACCGACGCGCTTGCCTTGCCTGGGGCCGACACGCTCGCGATCCTGGGCACTGGCGAGCAGGCCTGGCAGCATGCGGCGGCCATTCGCCACGTTCGCGCGATCAAGGCGGTCCGCCTGTGGGGACGATCACGTGCCAAGGCTGAAATCCTGGCGCGGCGGATCAGCGATGAGCTCGGTTTACCGGCTGAAGCGTTCGACACTCCCGCAGAAGCGGTCGCCGGCGCGGCGATCGTCTGCGCGACCACGGCTGCCAGCGAGCCGATCCTGACTTCGGCCGATGTTGCGGACGGGACGCATATCAACCTGGTCGGGTCAAGCCGGGCCGGGCCTGTCGAGATCGACAATGCGCTGGTCGCCCGCGCACGGTTCGTCCCCGATCACCGCGCGGGCGTGCTCGCCCAGGGCGCGGAGTTTCTGCGCGCCCGCGAGGCCGGCCTGGTCGACGACAGCCATGTCCTGCCCGAGATCGGCGCGGTGTTCGCGGGCGACGCGCCTGGTCGGCTGAGCGCGCGGGACGTCACGATCTACAAGTCGCTGGGGTCGATCGTGCAGGACCTCGCCTGCGCCCGCTATCTCGTCGACGCGCGCTGAGCCGCCGAACGCTCGCGGATCGCCCGGAATTCGGAGCTCGGCCGCCATTCCGGCCAGCGGTTGGAGAAGGCAAGATCGCGACCGATGCGATATAGCAGCTCGACGTCCTGCGCGGCCCCGCTGAAGTTCAGCGCCGGCGACCAAGTATCGCAGGTCTGGTGATAGCAGGCCATGTAGCTCTCGAGCCATTTCTGCCCGGCCGCCGTGCCGCCTTCGACGAGATTGTGCGGGCCGGCGATCCCCATCAGCAACAGGGTCGGGACGCCCCGCCGGGCGACGGAGAAATGATCGGCACGGTAGAACAGGCCGCGTTCCGGCAGCGTTTCCGGTGTGATGGTGCGGCCCTGCGCCTGGGCGGCGCGGGCGAGATCGTCCTCCAGCGAGCTCTGCCCCGGCCCGACCAGGACCACGTCGCGGGCGAGGCCGCCGGTCTGAAGGATGTCCATCGTCAGGTTCGCCACGGTCTTTTCGAGCGGGAAGATCGGGTGGACGGCGTAGGTTTCCGATCCGAGCAGGCCGCGCTCCTCGCCCGTCCAGGCAGCGAACACGACGGTGCGGTTCGGCTTCGGCCCGGCGGCGAAGGTCCGCGCAATCTCGACGAGGCCGGCAACGCCGATCGCGTCGTCGGCGGCGCCCGGGCGGATCGTCCGTCCCTGCGCGTCGGGCGTGCCGATTCCGTAAGCGTCCCAATGGGCGCCATACATGACCGCCTCGTCAGGCCGCTTCGCGCCGCGAATCTGGCCCAGCACATTGTAGCTCTGCACCCTCTCGGCGGTGACCGGAACGTCGGCCGAGAAGGTCGCGCCGGCGAGCGTCACCGGGCGGAACGATGGGCTGCGCGCCTCCACGCGGAGCTTGTCCAGGTCGAGCCCGGCGCGGCGGAACAGGTCGCGCGACGCCTCCCCTTCAAGCCAGCCCTGCAGCATCACCGGCTGCGCGCCGCCGGTGCGGACGATGTCGTAATTTTCGCCGCCCGGCGCGACGACAGTGTTCCAGCCATAGCCGGCGCCCGGCGTGTCGTGGACGATCAGCGCGGCGATCGCGCCGCGACGCGCTGCCTCCTCGAATTTGTAGGTCCAGCGGCCATAATAGGTCATCGCCTTGCCGCCGAACTTGCCGAAGGAAGGCTCGCCCGCCTTCGCCTCGAAATCGGGATCGTTGACGAGGAACACCGCGACCTTGCCCTTCAGGTCGACGCCCTTGAAGTCGTCCCAGCTTCGCTCGGGCGCGGCAACGCCATAGCCGACGAACACCATCGGCGCGCCGGCGATCGACACGCGGTCGATCGGGCGGACGGTGCTCACATAAATCTGCTGCTTCTGGACGAGCGGCACCGTCGCGCCGCGCAAGGCGACAGACATCGTTCCCGCGCCGAGGCGCGTGTGGACGAGCGGCACGCGCTGCGTCCAGCCGCCGTCGTCCCCGGCGGGCGACAGGCCGGCTTCCTTGAAACGGCTGACGATATATTCGATCGTCCTGGTTTCGCCGGGCGTCCCCGGTGCGCGGCCCTCGAACGGTTCGGAGGCGAGCGTCCGCGTCGTGTCGGACAGCTTTGCGGGATCGATCGGATTGCGGTCGGCCGCCGCAACCGCGGTCGAGGCAAGGAGCAGGCCGGCCGCCCAGATCAATCTCATTTCCGCTTCTCCCTAGTTGCGACGCCTGAACGTGTGGCGACCCGGCAAGTGCCGGCTGTGCTCAGTTGACATGGGCGGACGGCTTGAACTCGGCGACCAGATCGAAGCGATCGCCGGGGAAGAGCTGGCGGGACGAGGTGATCAGCTCGCCGGCGCGCCAGGTCGTCCGGCTGAGCTCGAGGCAGGCAGAGCCGGACGGCAGGTCCAGTGGGTCGGCGTCGTGGCGGTCGGCGGGGATCGCGCGGATACGGTGGCGGGCCGAGGTCCAGGGGATGTGGCGGAGGAGCCATGTTCCGGGAGCGATTTGCGCGAAATCTTCGTGCTCGGCTTCGGGAACCGAGAGCAGCGAGATCGCGCGGCGCTCCAACGCGAAGGGATGGCCGCCTTCGAAATGGATGCCTTCGACCCAGAGGAAGGGCTGCGGGAAGTCGCTGTCCGTCGCGCGGCCGGGGCGGGAGACGGTCTTTTCCCAGCGATAGGTTTCGCCCCGCGCCTCGATCAGCTGCGCGAGGTCGGGGATTTCCAGGACGGCGGAATGGACCTGCGGCTGGGCGACGAAGGAGCCGGCCTTGCGGCGACGCTCGATCAGTCCGGCCTTGGCGAGCGCGCCGAGCGCCTTGCTGACCGTCGCGCGCGAGCAGCCGTAGCGCGCGACCAGCTCATGCTCGAACGGCACGCGGTCGCCGGGGCGCCATTCGCCCGACTGGATGCGCGACGCGATCTCCGTGCGGATGCGCTGCTCGATGGTCACGCGAGCAGCTTCTCCAGCGTTCGGCGGTAGCGGGACGCGACCGCTTGGGCGGCGACGTGGCGACCGTTCGACACGCACCGGACGCCGCCGCGCCAGACGGCATCGACCGCGCTTCGTCCGGCCGCGAATATCCAGCGGTCGAGCAGGGTTGCGTCGTCGGCGCCGGCAAAGGCTGTGTGCGTCAGGTCGAGCGCGACCAGGTCGGCGGGCGCGCCGACGGCCAGCCCCGTCTCAACGCCGAGCGCTTGTGCGCCGCCGGCGAGCGCGGCGTCGAACAGGCGTTGGCCGACCGATGGGGTTTTGTCATCCGCCAGCAGGGCGCGGCGGCGCTGGGCGAGGCGCTGCGAATATTCGAGCGCGCGGAGTTCGGACGCGGCGTCGATCAGGATGTTCGAGTCCGTGCCCGTCGCGAACCGGCCGCCTGCTTCCAGATAGGCGATTGCCGGGAACGTGCCGTCGCCGAGATTGGCTTCGGTTACCGGGCAGAGGCCGGCCACGGCACCGCTGGCGGCGAGGCGCTGGCATTCGCGTTCGTCGAGATGGGTGGAATGGACCAGGCACCAGCGCGCGTCGACTTGCGCATTGTCCAGCAGCCATTCGACCGGGCGGGCGCCGCTCCAGGCGAGGCAGGCTTCGACTTCCTTGACCTGCTCGGCGGCGTGGATGTGGATCGGGCCGCCATCGGCGAGCGGCAGGATTGTGCGCAGTTCGTCGGGCGTGACGGCCCGCAGCGAATGGGGTGCGATGCCGAGGTTCGCGTCGGCGGGCAGTTTGGCGCGGCTCGCCTCGACCAGGCGCGCAAAGCCGTCGAGATCGTAGACGAAGCGCTTCTGCCCCGGTGCGGGCGGAGCACCGCCGAAATCGGCATGAGCGTAGAAGACGGGCAGCAGCGTCAGGCCGATGCCGGCCGTCTCCGCCGCCGCGACGATCGCGCCCGCGGTTTCGGCCGGGTCGGCATAGCAGCCGCCGTCGATGTCGTTGTGCAGGTAATGGAACTCGCCGACGCGGGTGTAGCCGGATTCGAGCATCTCGACATAGGCCTGGGCGGTGATCGCCTCGATACCCTCGGGCGTGAGCTGGCCGAGGAAGCGGTACATGACTTCGCGCCAGCTCCAGAAATCGTCGTCCGGCCGGCTGCGCCGCTCCGACAGGCCGGCCATGCCGCGCTGGAAGCCGTGGCTGTGGACGTTGCACAGGCCGGGGATAGCGGCGGCGTGGCGGGAGTCCTCTGGTTGCGGCGCGAGGCCCATCTCTACCGACGCAATCCGGCCGCCTTCGATGCCGATCCTGACCTGGCGCGCCCAGCCCTGCGGCAGCAACACATGCTCGAACCAAAGATGCTGCATCGGCCGTTCTCCCGAATATTATGTCTAGACATAATCGCGGGCGTCGGCAAGGATGCGAGGCATGGATCGGCTTTGGACCAATGCCCGTCTGGCAACGATGGCCGGCGACGGATTGGGCGTCGTCGAGGACGGCGCGATTGGCGCGCAGGACGGGCGGATCGCTTATGTCGGCCCGCATAGCGGTGCGCCTGATGCGGCCGAGGCTATCGATTGCGGCGGGCGCTGGATCACGCCGGGGCTGATCGATTGCCACACCCACTTGGTCCATGCCGGCGACCGTGCGGGCGAATGGGCGATGCGGCTGGAAGGCGCGAGCTACGAGGACATTGCGCGGGCCGGCGGCGGCATTCTTTCGACGATGCGGGCGACGCGCGCTGCCGACGAGGCCGAATTGGTCGCGACCGCCCTGCCCCGGCTCGACGCGCTGCTCGCCGAGGGCGTGACCACGGTCGAGATCAAGTCGGGCTATGGCCTGACGGTTGCCGACGAGCTGAAGATGCTGCGCGCGGCGCGGTCGCTGGCGGAGGTGCGCGATGTGCGCGTCTCGCCGACCCTGCTCGGCGCGCATGCGGTGCCGCCGGAATATGCGGGCGATGCCGACGGCTATGTCGATCTGGTGTGCCGGGAGATGATCCCGGCGGCTGTCGGATTGGCGGATGCGGTCGATGGGTTTTGCGAGGGCATCGGATTTACTCCGGAGCAGACGGAGCGGGTGCTGGCGGTGGCGGTGACGCACGGTTTTCGCGTGAAGCTCCATGCCGAGCAGCTCTCCGCGCTGCACGGATCGAGCCTTGCCGCGCGGCACGGGGCGCTGTCGGCCGATCATCTCGAGCATGCCGACGAAAGCGATGTGCGCGCGATGGCTGAGGCGGGCACGGTCGCGGTGCTGCTGCCGGGCGCTTTCTATTTCATGCGCGAGACGCAGCGGCCGCCGGTCGAGCTGTTCCGCGCGCATGGCGTGCCGATGGCGATCGCGACCGACTGCAATCCGGGCACGTCGCCAACCACCTCGCTGCTGCTGATGCTGAACATGGCGGCGACCTTGTTCCGGCTGACGGCAACCGAGGCGTTGCGCGGGGTGACGGCGAATGCCGCCCGGGCGCTCGGCCTTGGCGGCGAGATCGGGACGCTGGAGGCGGGCAAGGCCTGCGACCTTGCGGTCTGGGACATCTCCGACCCTGCCGAGCTGGCCTACCGCGTCGGCTTCAATCCCTTGCACATGCGCGTGAAGGACGGCCGATGCTGCTGACCCCCGGCGCCGTCGCCTATGCCGACTGGCGCGCAATCTATCAGGGCGCGAGCCCGAGCCTCGATCCCGCCTGCCGCCCCGCGATTGCCGAGAGCTTCGCCGCTGTGGGCCGCATCCTCGGCGCGGGCGAGCCGGTCTATGGCATCAACACCGGCTTCGGGAAGCTGGCGAGCGTCCGCATCGAGGCGTGCGACTTGGCGACGCTCCAGCGCAACATCGTGCTGAGCCATGCGGCGGGCGTCGGCGAGCCGATGCCGGTCCCGGTCGCGCGACTGATGATGACGCTGAAGCTGGCGAGCCTTGCGCGCGGCGCCTCGGGCGTGGCGCCGGCGACGGTCGAGCTGCTGGAGGCGATGCTGGCGCGGGGGCTGGTGCCGGTGGTGCCGGGCAAAGGCTCGGTCGGCGCGTCGGGCGATCTGGCGCCGCTCGCGCACATGACCGCGGCAATGATCGGCGTCGGCGAGATGTTCGTCGAGGGCGCGCGGGTGCCGGCGGCGAAAGCGCTGGCCGATGCCGGGTTTTCGCCGCTGGAGCTTGGGCCCAAGGAAGGGCTGGCGCTGCTGAACGGCACGCAATTTTCGTGCGCCTATGCGCTGGCCGGGCTGTTCGAGGCGGAGCGGCTGTACCGGGTCGCGCTGCTCACGGGCATCCTTTCGACCGAGGCTGCGAAGGGCTCGGATGCGCCGTTCGATCCGCGCATTCATGCACTACGCGGCCACAAGGGCCAGATCGAGACGGCTGCGGCGCTGCGGCGGCTGATGGACGGATCGCCGATCCGCGCCTCGCACCGGCTGGGCGACGTGCGCGTGCAGGACCCCTATTGCCTGCGCTGCCAGCCGCAAGTCATGGGCGCGGTGCTCGACCTGCTGCGCCAGGCGGCGGCGACGCTGGTCACCGAAGCCAATGGCGTGTCGGACAATCCGCTGATCTTCGCCGAGACCGACGAAGCGCTGTCCGGCGGCAATTTCCACGCCGAGCCCGTCGCCTTCGCCGCCGACATGATCGCGATGGCGCTGTGCGAGATCGGCAGCCTTTCCGAGCGGCGGATCGCGATGCTGGTCGATCCCGCATTGTCCGGCTTGCCCGCGTTCCTGACGCCCCGCCCCGGCCTCAACTCCGGCTTCATGATCCCGCAGGTCACGGCGGCGGCGCTGGTTTCGGAGAACAAGCAGCGGGCAATGCCGGCGAGCGTCGATTCCATCCCGACCTCCGCCAATCAGGAAGACCATGTGTCGATGGCTGCGCATGGCAGCCGGCGGCTGATCGAGATGGCCGCAAATGTGGATGCGGTGCTCGGCATCGAGCTGCTCGCCGGCGCGCAGGGCTGCGACTTCCACGCGCCGCTGCGTTCGAGCGAAGCGGTCGAGGCCGTGCGCGCGCTGATCCGTGCCCAGGTGCCGACGCTGACCGACGACCGTCACATGGCGCCGGACATGGAAGCGGCGATTGCGCTGGTCCGCGCTCCGGAACTGTTGGATGCGGCGGGGTCGCTGCCGGGGCTGGACGGATGAGCTGGCTGCATGTCGAGCGCAGCGACGCGCCACTGATCCTCGCCTTCCCGCATGGCGGCACCTGGATTCCGGACGAGCTGATCGGGGATTTCCGCTCGCGCTGGTGGGCGATCCGCGATGCCGACTGGCACATTCGCGCGCTCTACGACGGCCTTGCCGACGCGACGCTGATCTGGACCGACGTGTCGCGCAGCGTGATCGACTGCAACCGCGATCCGTCGGGCGCGTCGCTGTATCCCGGACAGGCAACCACCGGCTTGTGCCCGACCGAGACGTTCGACGGCGATCCGCTCTATCGGGAGGGCCGCGGCCCCGACATCGCGACGCGCCGCGATACCTGGTTTGCGCCCTATCACGCAGCAATCGAGGCGGAGATTGCGCGGGTGCGCGCGCTGCATGGCCGCGTGGTGCTCTACGACTGTCATTCGATCCGCAGCACCGTGCCGCGCCTGTTCGACGGCGAACTGCCCGAGCTGAACGTCGGCACCGACAATGGCGCGACCTGCGATCCGGGGCTGAGCGACGCCGTCATGGCGGCATGCGCGGGCCGCAGCCATGTGCTGAACGGCCGCTTCCGCGGCGGCTGGACGACGCGTCATTATGGCCGCCCGCAGGACGGTGTCCATGCGATCCAGATGGAGATCGCGATGCGCGCCTATCTGCCCGAACCCACCGAGGCGCCGAACGAGAGCAATTGGCCGCCCGCTTTCGATCCCGCCTTCGCCGCGCCGCTTCGCGCCGACCTCATCCGCATTCTCGCCGCCGCTCTGGATTTCGCGAAAGGCTCCGCATGACTCGCATCGACAACGCCCGGCATATCGTGGCGCCCACCGGCCCCGACCTCAGCGCCAAAAGCTGGCAGACCGAGGCGGCGATGCGGATGCTGATGAACAATCTCGACGCGCGCGTGGCCGAGAACCCGCAGGAGCTGGTCGTCTATGGCGGCATCGGCCGGGCGGCGCGCGACTGGGAGAGCTTCGACCGCATCGTCGCGGCGCTGAAGCGGCTGGATGACGATCACACCTTGCTGGTCCAGTCCGGCAAGCCGGTCGGCGTGTTCCGGACGCACCGCGACGCGCCGCGTGTGCTGATCGCCAATTCGAACCTGGTCCCCAAATGGGCGACCTGGGACCATTTCCACGAGCTCGATCGCGCCGGGCTGATGATGTACGGCCAGATGACCGCGGGAAGCTGGATCTATATCGGCACCCAGGGGATCGTTCAGGGCACCTACGAAACGTTCGTGGAGGCCGGGCGCCAGCATTATGGCGGCGACCTGTCCGGCCGCTGGATCCTGACCGCGGGACTGGGCGGCATGGGCGGCGCGCAGCCGCTGGCGGCGACAATGGCGGGCGCCTCCTGCCTTGCCGTCGAATGCCAGCCGAGCCGGATCGAGATGCGCCTGCAGACCGGTTATCTCGACCGCCGCGCCGACAGCCTCGAGGAAGCGCTGGAGATCGTCACCAGCGCGAAGGAGCCAGTCTCGGTCGGGCTGCTCGGCAATGCGGCGGATGTCTATCCCGAGCTGTTCCGCCGGGGCGTACGGCCGGACCTGGTGACCGACCAGACCTCCGCGCACGATCCGGTCAACGGCTATCTGCCGCAGGGCTGGACGCTCGATCGCTGGATGGCCGCGCGCGAGAACGACCCCGCCGCGGTCGAGCGCGCCGCGAAATCGTCGATGGCCACGCATGTGCGGGCGATGCTCGATTTCTGGAAAGCGGGCGTTCCGGTCGTCGATTACGGCAACAACATCCGTCAGGTTGCGCTGGACGAAGGCGTTGCGGACGCCTTTTCCTTCCCCGGTTTCGTGCCCGCCTATATCCGGCCGCTGTTCTGCCGCGGCGTCGGGCCGTTCCGCTGGGCGGCGCTGTCCGGCGATCCCGAGGACATCTACAAGACCGACGCCAAGGTGAAGGAACTGATGCCCGACGACGCGCATCTGCACCGCTGGCTCGACATGGCGCGGGAACGGATCAAGTTTCAGGGCTTGCCGGCGCGGATTTGCTGGGTCGGCCTGGGCGACCGGCACCGGCTCGGCCTCGCCTTCAACGAAATGGTTGCGTCGGGCGAGCTGAAAGCGCCGGTGGTGATCGGGCGCGACCATCTCGATTCCGGCTCCGTCGCCAGCCCCAATCGCGAGACCGAAGCGATGCGCGACGGATCGGATGCGGTGTCCGACTGGCCGTTGCTGAACGCGCTGCTCAACACGGCGAGCGGCGCGACCTGGGTGTCGCTGCATCATGGCGGCGGCGTCGGCATGGGCTATTCGCAGCACGCCGGCATGGTGATCGTCGCCGACGGCACGCCCGAAGCGGCAGCGCGGCTGGAACGCGTGCTGTGGAACGACCCTGCGACCGGCGTGATGCGCCACGCCGATGCCGGCTATCCCGAAGCGGTCGCCTGTGCGCGCACGATGGGACTGGATCTGCCGAGCCTGTGATCAGTCCTGGCGCTTCGCCTTAGCGCGCAAAGCCCCAGGGGCTACCCTTCGCGCCGACCTTGCCCAGCAGCTTGCCGGTCGTGCGATCGACGAAGGTGACATCGTCCGAAGGGCCGTTGGCGGTGACCAGCAGGCGCTGATCCTGGGTGAGCGCGACGCCCCAGGGCCGCGCGCCGACGCCCGAGATCGTGCGGACGATTGCGCGCCTAGCCGGATCGACCTCGATCACGCTGCCGGCGCGTCCGGTGGCGACGAACAAATGGCCGTCGGGGCCTTCGACCATGCCCATCGGGCGGATCGACTTGTCGCCTTTGGCGAGATCGAGCAGGCCCAGCAGCTTGCCGTCGACTGAGGAAATGAACGCCAATTGTCCGGCGGTTTCGACGGCGGCGAAGATCGTCGCGCCATCGCGGGAAGCGAGCAGAGTGCGCGGACGGCCGGCGATCGGGATCGTCTTCATCGGCTGGAGCGTGCGCGCGTCCAGCATCGCGACCAGGTTCGAGGCTTCACAGGCGACGAACAGACGAGCGCCGTCGCTGGTGACCGCCACGCCTTCCGGCTCATCGCCGACCCTGGACGTCTGCGTGGCGCGGCCGCCGTCGACGGCCACGGCGGAGACCGAGCCGGTATCCTCGTTCGAGACGAACAGGGTGCGGCCGTCCGGGCTCATCGCGAAGGTTTCGGGGTCGCTGCCCGCTGCAAGCACGCGCTCGACCTTGCCCGACGAAAGATCGACGACGGCGATGCCGTCCGCGCGGTGATCGGCTGGGGGCAATTTGTCCTCATCGACACCCGGGCCGCCGATCGGGGAACCGGAGACCGCCACATAGAGCTTCGCATGATCGGGCGAGAGCATCATCCCGCGCGGCCGCTTCCCGGGCGTGAGGCGCTGAACCACGGTGCGGCTCGCCGGGTCGATCACGGCCACCGCGTCGCCATGCTCCAGCGAGACATAGAGCCGATCGCGCGGCGCGGGCGCCGGCGAGCAGGAGGCAAGCAGCAGGACGGCCAGGGCGGCGGAGCGTTTGATCACGGAAGCGACTCCCGGTGGGTGTGCGGCTCCTATATGCCTCGACCCCGCCGCCTGTATACAGCTCTTGGCGGCCCTCGGGATTTTGCCTAGGGTCGGTGCATGACTTCCCCTGCCGCCGCGCTTGCGGACATGCGATCGATCGTGGGCGACGCGAATGTGCTCACCCAGCCGGAAAGCACCCGCCGGTTTCGCTTCGGCTTCCGTTATGGCGGCGGGCCCGCGCTGGCGGTGGTGCGGCCGGCGAACCTGATCGAGCTGTGGCGGGTCGCCCAGGTCTGCGTCGCGGCGGACATCAGCATCATCATGCAGGCGGCGAATACCGGCCTGACCGGCGGCTCCTCGCCCGACGGCGAGGATTATCCGAACGGCGTTGTCATCATCAACACGATGCGGATCGCCGGGCTGCACCTGATCGACGACGGGCGGCAAGTCGTGTGCCTGCCGGGGACGACGCTCTACCAACTGGAACGGTCGCTGAAGCCGATCGGGCGCGAGCCGCATTCGGTGATCGGCTCTTCCTGCATCGGCGCGTCGGTGCTGGGCGGCGTGTGCAACAATTCGGGCGGCTCGCTGATCCGGCGCGGCCCGTCCTTCACGCGCCTCGCACTCTATGGGAAAGTCGGCGAGGATGGCCGGCTAAGCCTGGTCAATCATCTGGGCATCGAACTGGGGAACGATCCCGAGACGATCCTCGAACGGCTGGAGAAAGGGCGGTTCGACGCGGCCGACATCGTCAGCGACCCTGGCCAATGGGCGTCCGACCGCGCCTATATGGACCATGTTCGCGATGTCGAAGCGGGGTCGCCGGCGCGCTTCAATGCCGATCCGCGCTGCCTGTTCGAAGCATCCGGAAGCGCGGGCAAGCTGATCCTGTTCGCGGTGCGGCTCGACACCTTCGAGGCCGAGAAGGAAACCGCGACTTTCTATATCGGCACCAACGATCCGGCGCGGCTGACGAGCATCCGGCGCGACATATTGGCGCAGTTCCAGTCGCTGCCGATCGCCGGCGAATATATCCATCGCACGGCTTTCGACATCGCCGCCGTCTACGGGAAAGATACGTTCCTCGCGATCCAGATGCTGGGCACCGACCGGCTGCCGGCGCTGTTCGCGATGAAGGCGCGCGCGGATGCGCTGGCGAGCCGGTTGCGGCTGGGCGAGAATTTCAGCGACCGGATGATGCAATGGGGGAGCCGCCTGTTCCCGCGCCACTTGCCGCCGCGGATGCGCGCGTTCCGCGACCGTTTCGAGCATCATCTGATCCTGAAAGTCGGCGCCGAAGGCATCGCCGAGGCGCGCGCCTATTTCGCCGAGCGGCTGCCGGCGGAGGACGGCGATTATTTCGAATGCACGGCCGACGAAGCGGCCAAGGCGTTCCTCCATCGCTTCGCGGTGGCGGGCGCGGCGGTTCGGTATCGCGCAGTGCATCCGGATGAGGTGGAGGACATCGTCGCGCTCGACATCGCCCTGCCCCGCAACACGCGCGACTGGTGCGAAACCCTTCCCACCGATCTCGACGCAGCGATCCTGCACAAGCTCTATTACGGGCATTTCTTCTGCCACGTCTTCCACCAGGATTATGTGCTGGCGAAGGGTCATGAGCCGATCGCGGTCGAGCATCGCATGTGGGAGCTGCTGGACGCGCGCGGGGCCGAATATCCCGCCGAGCACAATGTCGGGCATCTGTATCCCGCGAAGCCCGCGCTGATCGATTTCTACAAGACGATCGACCCGCGCAACCAGCTGAACCCCGGCATTGGGCAGACGACCAAGGCGCGCCATTGGCATGAGGNCGAGCCGGCCCCCGCCTGCGAAGGGGAGCTACGCAGGCGAGGTGGGAGCTTAGAACTTCAACCGGGCGCCGACGACCACGTAGCGGCCGACAACGTCGTAAAGCGACTGGAAGCTCGGGTAGAACTCGGTCGGCTGGGCGTTGTTCTGCGGCGCGAACACGAAGTGATCGGTCAGGTTCGTGCCGGTCGCGAACAGCGTGACCTGGTGGCCATCGATGTTCAGATCGTACGAAATGTTCGCGTTCAGATAAGCCGCTGGGGCCAGATGGTTGTTGGTCACGAAGACGGTCGGCTGCTTCGTATACACCATCTTGCCGATGAACCGGACGTCGAAGCCGAAGCTCAACGGCCCTTCGGTGAGCTGCGCCGAAGCGGTCAGCTTGTCCCGCGGGATGCCGGTGCCGCCGCCGGCCAGCGTGCCGTCGAGGATCAGCGGCGCCGAGCTGGGGCTCGCCTTGCTGACAAGGCTCGGCGTGTGGTTGCCGATCAGGCGCAGATCGAGGCGGGCCGGCTCTGCACTGAATATCGATCCCATCGGAATGCGATAGTTCACTTCATAGTCGAGCCCGTAGGTCGTGAGCGCCGCCTGATTGAACGGCACCTGCGAGATCGTCGTCGGGAAGTTTGCCGGCGTCCGGTTCGAGAAGGGGAACGGGCGCGTGATGAACGAGCAGAGCACGTCCGTACCACCTGAATCTTCGCAACGCTGGTTGAGATCGGTGGTGCTGAGGCTGGTGATCCGATCCTTAATCTTGATGTGGTAGTAATCGAGCGAGACGCTGAAGCCGGGGAGGAATTCGGGCTGCCAGATCGCGCCAAGCGTGATCGTGTCGCCCTTTTCCGGCTTCAGGTTCTTGTTGCCCTGCTGCAGCGTGATGACGTTGGTGTTGGTGTTGGTGTGAACGTCGTTGAACGTGCCGCGCGTCGAGGAGACGCCCGCGAACAGCTCGTTCAGGGTAGGCGCACGGATGTCGCGCGAGATGGTGCCGCGGAAACGGAGCTGGTCGAACGGCGTCCAGCTGAAGCCCGCCTTCCACGCCCAGATGCCGCCCGAGACGCTGTAGTCGGTATACCGGGCTGCAGCGTTCAGATCGAGCGCCTGGAAGAAGGGCGTGTCGCGCAGGATCGGGATCGCGATTTCGCCATACGCTTCCTTGACGTTCTGCGTGCCGTGCGACGGGCCCTGGTTCGTCGAGTTGAACTGCAGGTTATAGACGTTCGCCGCGGTGCGCAGATTGGTCACGTCGATCGGCTTCGACGGATCCGTGTTGCTCGTCATGTTCAGATACTGGTGACGATATTCGGCGCCGACCGCGATGTTGACCGGGCCGGCCGGCAGATCGAACAGCGCGCCCGACAGGTTGGCGGCGAAGTCAGTCTGGCGCGAGACGACGCGGAACTTCGATTCCGTCTCGAAATAGGCGTAGGACGCCTTCGACGGCGAGCCGTTGCCGAACGGATTCCAAGGCACGCAGCCCGGGAACTGTCCCGGATTGGTGATCGTCACGCGGCAGACGATGTTGCCGCTGCTGTCGCGGACCGCGTCGAGCGCGGCGAACCAGCGGGATTGCTCGAAGTTGCCGGTGTGGCGGGCATGGAGGTCCGAGTTGCCATAGGAGCCGGTGACCGACCAGTTGAAGTCGGCGATCTTGCCCTTGAAGCCGCCTAGCACGATGGTCGACTTGTTGTTCTGGAACGCGACCTTCGGCGTCTGATCGGCCTCGACGCGGCTGGCGACGAAGCTCGCGATACCCTGCGCCCGCATCGCATCGGCAAAGGCCGTCGGCAGGAAGGCGTTGTCGTTGAAGATCTGGAAGGACTGGAACTGCGTGCCCGCCGCGACCGTCACGAACCGAACGTCGGAATCGGTGAAGCTGGTCTGCAGGAAGGCAGTGGTGTCGCCGCCCAGCTCATAGTCCAGCCGACCGAAGGCCTGCTTGGTGCGCAGCTTGCTGGTCAGCGTGGTGCCGAACGTGACGGCCGTGTCCGCGCCGCCGACATTGAAGTTCGGCGTGCCGGTCGGCGTGCCGAGATCGGCCTTGTAGAAGCCGGCTGTCGGGCTGAACGTGTAGCCGACGAGCGAGAAGGGCGACGTGCCGCTGCGGTTCGCCGCCTGGGTCGCGTTGCGGCCGGAGTTGACGAGCGTGCCGTAAGTGCCGTTCGCGAGCCGCACGTTGAACGTCGGCGTGAACGGGTTCTGTTTCGTGCCCGCCGCGCAGCCGCTCGCCGGGCAGCCATTGGCCACGGTGTTGGTGCCCTGACCCGGCGCATATTGGCCGACGTTGACCCAGCCACCCGTGAAATTGCCGCCGAACGGGCGCTCGCCATTGTTCGAGATGCCGGGCTGGTAGAAGTAATCGAGGCCGATTTCGACGTGCAGCCGATCGTCCGCGAAGCTGTGGCCGGCGGCGAGGCTGAACTTGACCTGGTGGTCGTCGCCCCGGCTGGAAATACCGTACTGGCCGGCGGCCTTCAGGCCTTCGAACTTGTTGTCGATGATGAAGTTGACGACGCCCGCGACGGCGTCCGAGCCATAGGCGGCCGAGGCGCCGCCGGTCACCACGTCGACGCGCTGGATCAGCGCCTGTGGGATGATGTTGGCGTCGACCGTGCCGGCATAGCTGGTCGGCGGCAGGCGCTGGCCGTCGAGCAGGACGAGCGTTTCGATTTCGCCGAGGCCGCGCAGGTTCAGATAATTACCCGCACGCGTCTCACGCGCCTGGCTGGACGTGACGTTGGAGCCTGAGGACTGGAAGAATTGCGGCAGCGTGGCGAGACCCGCCGCGATGCTTTCCGGCGCCTTCTTCAGCAGCTCGACGGTGCTGACCACGGTGACCGGCGTCGGCGCCTTGTAGCCGTTCGCGACGATGCGCGAGCCCGTGACGACGATATCGCCGTCGGAATTGGTCGCGCTGGGGCTGGCAGCGGACGCGGTCGGCGTGACTTCGCTTCCGGAAAGATCGGACACGGCGCCGCTTTGCGCGGTCGGCGCAGCCGGCGTCGTGACCTGGGGCGATTCGCCGGCCGGAATGGGAACGGTCTGAGCGTGCGCCGCGCTCCAGCCCGACAATGCCGTGGCAATCAAGAGTGCGGTCCGTGTGCGCTCCAACATCAGTGTCATCCTCCCCAAAGGCCCGTGTCCCATTAATTTGAGATCACTTTGGCTGGCTATTGCATACTGTATTCAGTCCGTCGATATAGCTGTCAAGAACGAAGTGGCGGTTGATCGTCAACCTGAAAAACGAATTGTTGAGGATAGTGTCGAAATGTCACAGGCGGGGAGGACGGAATTGCGGTCAAGGAATTGGTTCGCCAACGCCGACCGGCCCGACATGACGGCGGTATACCTCGAAAGATTCATGAATTACGGGCTGACGCCGGAGGAGCTGCGCTCCGGCCGCCCGATCATCGGCATCGCCCAGACCGGCAGCGACCTTACCCCCTGCAACCGCGTCCATATCGAGCTTGCGCGCCGTATACGGGACGGAATTCGCGATGCCGGCGGCATTCCGATGGAATTCCCGGTCCATCCCATTTTCGAGAATTGCCGCCGGCCGACCGCGGCGCTCGACCGCAACCTCGCCTATCTGGGCCTGGTCGAGATCCTGCACGGCTATCCGCTGGACGCCGTCGTCCTCACCACCGGCTGCGACAAGACGACGCCATCGGGCATCATGGCCGCCGCCACCGTCGATATACCGACGATCGTGCTGTCGGGCGGCCCGATGCTGGACGGGCATTTCGAGGGCGAGCGGGTCGGCTCGGGCGCGGTCATCTGGAAAAGCCGCAAGCGGCTGGCGGCGGGCGAGATCGACGAGGAGGAGTTTCTGCAGGCGGCCGTCGCCTCGGCGACGTCGGTCGGCCACTGCAACACGATGGGCACGGCCTCCACGATGAACGCCGTTGCCGAAGCGCTGGGGCTGTCGCTGCCCGGCTGTGCGGCGATTCCGGCCGCCTATCGCGAGCGCGGGCAATATGCCTATGCGACCGGGCGGCGCATCGTCGAAATGGCGCTTGAGGATTTGCGGCCCTCCCGCATCCTGGTGCGCGAAGCCTTTCTCGACGCGATCGCCGTGACCGCCGCGATCGGGGGCTCGACCAACGCGCAGCCGCACATCACCGCGATGGCGCGTCACGCGGGCGTCGAGATTACGACCGAGGATTGGCGGGAAGCGGGCTATCCCTTGCCCTTGCTGGTCAACATGCAACCCGCCGGCACCCATCTGGGCGAAGGCTTTCACCGGGCGGGCGGCGTTCCGGCGGTGATGTCGGAGCTGCTGAAGGCGGGCAAGCTCCACGGCGACCGGCTGACGGTAACCGGCAAGAGAGTCGCCGCCAATCTCGAAGGGCGCGAGGCCAGCGACCGCGACGTGATTCGCCCCTTCGATCAGCCGCTGATGGAAAATGCCGGCCTGCTGCCGCTGAGCGGTAACCTGTTCGACTTCGCGGTGATGAAAGTGAGCGTCATCTCGCCCCAGTTCCGCGAGCGCTATCTGATTCGGCCCGGCCATGAAAACTGCTGGGAAGGCCGCGCAATCGTGTTCGACGGCGGCGACGACTATCACCACCGCATCAACGACCCTGAACTGAACATCGACGAGGACTGTATTCTGGTGATGCGCGGCGCCGGCCCGATCGGCTGGCCGGGGTCGGCGGAAGTGGTCAATATGCAGCCGCCCGACGCGCTGCTGCGCCGCGGCATCAACAGCCTGCCGACGATCGGCGACGGACGCCAGTCAGGGACGTCCGACAGCCCATCGATCGTGCATTGCTCGCCCGAGAGCGCGGCCGGCGGGGGGCTGTCGTGGCTGCGTACCGGCGACGTGATCCGGATCGACCTGAACGCCGCACGCTGCGACGCGCTCGTCTCGGTCGAGGAAATCGCGCGCCGCAAGGCTGAAGCGCCGCCGGCCATTCCGGTGAGCCGGACTCCCTGGGAAGAGCTGTACCGGGCCAATGTCGGCCCGCTGGAAACCGGCGGCTGCCTGGAAATGGCGACGAAATATCGCGGCCTTTCGCGTGAACTGCCGCGGCACAATCATTGATGCACCGGGCAAGTATCCTGGCGCGAGACTTTCGGAAAGGAAGGCTGACGTGTATACCGCCGCAATGCGATCGACACTGGCTTGCAAGAGGACTCGATGACGGGCGCGGCCATGCAACATCTGAACGGCCTCGGCACGGAGCCGGCCGACGACGCGACGCCTTCGACGCTGCGCACGCACATGGTCAAGGTTCTGAGAGCCCAAATCCTGAGCGGCCGCTATCGGCCGGGCGAGCGACTGAACGAAAGCCAGATCGCGCGCGAGTTCCATGTCAGCCGTATTCCGGTGCGGGAGGCGCTCTCCCAGCTTCAGGAACAGGGCCTTGTGATGAATCACGAGCGCCGCGGAATGTTCGTCACGCAACTGAGCGACGACGAAGTGCAGCAGATCAACAGCCTGCGCATGGTGCTGGAAGCCGAGGCGCTGCGGCTGGTGCGCGCGCGGATGACGCCGGAACTGCTTGCCGAGCTGACCGAGCTGGTCGAGCAGATGGAAGCCTGGGACGGCCCGCTGATCGATGCGGCGGCGCTCGACCGCAAATTCCATGCGGTGATTTGGCGCGCGTCGGGCAATCCCTATCTGGAACGCACGCTCGAATCGCTGACCACGCCGTTGTTCGCGCACAAGGCGCTGGAGCATGTGAGCCAGGAAATCCGGCGCTGGCGCCTCAACCATCACCGCGCGCTGCTGGACTATGTCGCAAGCGGCATCGGCGATCCGCAGATGGCGCTGCTGACGCACCTGCGCATGGCCTATTCGGAGCCCGAGCGCTTCTCGAGCCTGGCCGTCACGGCCCAGCCCGATCCGCCAAAGGTTCACTAAAACTTTCCTGCAACCGAAGGCCTGACGATCTCCTGCGGCTTTGACGAGCCGCGGGCCGATAGGGGCTGCCCATAAAGGACGAGGGATATGAAGTTACTGCGTTACGGACCGCGCGGCGCCGAAAAGCCCGGACTGCTCGATAGCGAGGGGCGCATCCGCGACCTGTCGGGGACGGTTGCGGACATCGATCCGGCGGTGCTGGCGTCGGGGCTGGACGCGATCCGTCAGCTCGACCCCGCGACCCTGCCGCTGGTCTCGGGCGACGTGCGGCTGGCCGAGCCGGTCGGCAATGTCGGCAAGTTCCTCTGCATCGGCCTCAACTATCGCGATCACGCCGCGGAATCCGGCATGGCGATCCCGACGGAGCCGATCCTGTTCACCAAAGCCACGTCGGCGATCATCGGGCCCAACGACGAAGTGCTGATCCCGCCGACGTCCAGGAAATCGGATTGGGAAGTCGAGCTGGGCGTCGTGATCGGCAAGGAAGCGCGCTACGTTCCGCGCGAAAAGGCGCTGGATCATGTGGCTGGCCTGTGCGTGGTCAACGACTTGTCGGAGCGCGAATATCAGCTCGAGCGCGGCGGCCAGTGGGACAAGGGCAAGGGCTGCGACACGTTCGGCCCGTTCGGTCCCTATCTGGTGACGCTGGACGAGGTGGCCGATATCAATGCGCTTGGTCTGTGGCTGGAAATCAATGGCGAGCGGATGCAGACCGGCACGACCGCGGACCTGATCTTCGACGTGCCCTTCCTCGTCCATTACGTCAGCCAGTTCATGAGCCTGCAGCCGGGCGATATCATCAGCACCGGCACGCCGGCCGGCGTCGGCATGGGCATGAAGCCGCCGCGCTTCCTTGAGGAAGGCGACGTGATCACGCTGGGCATCGACGGTCTCGGCGAACAGCGGCAGCAGGTTCGCCGCAGCGTCTGCGGCGCCTAAAGGCCGCGCTTCGGATAGGTGATGCTGAAGCCGTTGCGCGGGTTGGTCAGCGTGACCGACCCGCCGCGGCTGACGCCGATGCGGAGCGGGTAACGCGCATCCTGTCCTTGCGGATTGGCGATCTGCGGTTCGGGCGCGTTGGCTGAGGGCGACCGCGTCGCGAAATGAACCTGCCAGACCGCGCTGCCCTGGGCGGTGAGGGTTGCATAAGTCGAGGGATCGGCGCCCTTGGTCGCCCCGTTTGCGATCGCGGCGGCGGTCGGGCGAACCGTCGCGATCAGGACGGGATTGTTGCTGTTGGCGGAGCCGTGATTGTCGGCGAGCATCAGGTCGACGGGCCCGATCAGATCGCGCGGGCAGACCAATTTCGCCTCCATCTCCCAGGTCGTGTCGGCAAGCGACAGCAGGCGGGCCTTTCCCCACGACGCGACGAAGCCGAGCGAGCGCGGATTCTCCTCGCCGCCAAGCTGCGCGTTCGGCGTCGCCTTGTCGCAATCCGTTCCCGGCGCGCCGGCGCCAGGCTGAGGACGTGCCGGGACGGCGCCATCGCTGTCGAGCGCCGTCACGACCAGCCCATCCACGTCGAGCCGGTTGCCGGGCCTCATCACCCGGTGCGGCCGCGCGCCGATCGCCGCGAGATAACGCGGATAGAGCGTCGCGGGCGCCGATGGACCGGGCCCTTTCCCGGGCTCCGGCCGCTCGCGATTGGGGCCGTGATCGATCACCGTGCCGACGGGAAATTTGCCGAGCAACTCGGCCGCCCCGCCCACATGATCGACGTGATAATGGCTGACCATCAGGTAATCGATCCGCCGCAGCCCTTCGGCTCTCGCGGTCGCGATGATGCGATCGGCACTGCTGGGACCCGGCTGACCGGGAGGTCCGCCCATGTTCGCGGGCCAGCCGGTATCGACCAACAGCGAGCGGCCGCCGGGCGTCACGTAAAGCGTGGCGGCACCACCCTCCACATCGATGACGATGACGCGCAGCAGATCGCGGTCGGCGGCGCCGGCGGGTGACGCCAGCGCCATGATGGCCGCTGCGGCCAGCTTCCTCACCGCGCCGGCTCTTCAGGGAAAGGCGTCGCATCGGTCGAGAAGGCATATTCCGTCGTCGACTGGAACACCTGCCCCGGACGCAGGACCGTGGTCGGGAAAGCGGGCTTGTTCGGGCTGTCGGGGAAGTGCTGCGTCTCGAACGCGATGCCGTCGCTCTGGCGCAGCGTGCGGCCGTGTGCGCCGACGATCGTGCCGTCGAGGCGGTTGCCCGAATAGATCTGCACGCCGGGCTCGGTCGTCCGCACTTCCATTTGCCGGCCGCTTTCCGGGTCTTGCAAGCGGACGGCGGTCCGCAGCGCCCCGGCGGGAGCCGGGTCGAGCACGAAATTGTGATCGATCCCCTGCCCGATCATCATCTGCGGGTCCGGCGAGAAAACCCGATCGCCGATGCGCGTGGGCCGCCGGAAATCGAACGGAGTGCCGTCCACGGCCAGGAGTTCGCCGGTCGGGATCTGATCGGCATCGGTCGGCGTCACCTTGCTCGCGAACACCTGCATGATCTGATTATAGACCGGGCCGGACTCGTCGCCGCCCAGGTTGAAATAGGTGTGGTTGGTCAGGTTCACGACCGTGGGCTTTGTGGTCGTCGCGCGATAGTCGATCCTGAGCACATTGGATTCGGTGAGCGTGTAGGTCATCCGCACGGTCAGCGCGCCGGGAAAACCATTCTCTCCGTCCGCGCTGACATAGCTCATCACCGCGCCCGCGGCGTCCGGCCGCTCGAATGTCTCGGCGGTCCACATGCGCGATGCGAAAGCGTTCGGGCCGCCGTGAAGAATGACCTTGTGCGCGTTGGCGCCGGCGATCGGGTAAAAGCGGCCGTCGAGCGTGAAGCCGCCGCCGCCGATCCGGTTAGCATAGCGGCCAACCACGGTGTTGAAGCTTCCCGCCTTCTCCCAGCCCGCGAAATCGGGGCGCCCGAGCACCACGCTCGCGATCCGTCCCTTGCGGTCCGACACTTCGATCGCGGTGATCGCGCCGCCGCGCGTCGAGAAGCGGACGGTCATGCCGTGCCCGTTCGCCAGAGTGATGAGACGAACGGCACCGTCGGGCGCCTCACCGAAAGGCGCGATGCTGGCGGTCGCCCCGTGCGCCGCGGCGGGGAAAGCGAGGGTCGCCGCGAGAATGGAAGTGCGCATCGTCAGTTCCCGTTGTTCGTTACCGGAAGAAGCCTGACCACGATGCCGGGAGACGGATCGGAGACGAGAATGCCCGTCCCGCGGCCGGTCGGCGCCTGCAGCAGCAGGTAGAGCAAGCCGTCGGGGCCCTGAGCGATCGCGCGCACCCGGCCGAACTGATTGAACACGACTTCTTGCGAGACGATTTGTCGGCCGTTCACTTCCAGCCGGCGCAATTGCTGGCCAACCAGACCGGCGACGAACAGGCTATTCTTCCAGCCCGGAAAGCGAGTGCCGGTGTAGAAAGCGATGCCGCTGGGGGCGATTGCGGGCGTGTAATAGGCGATCGGCGGGTCCATGCCGGGCGCGCTCTGCAGCGTGATGCCGGGCTGCCGCCCCATCGAGACGACGCCCCAGCCATAATCATGGCCTTTCTCGATCACATTAATTTCGTCCCCGCCCTCGGGGCCGTGTTCCGATTCCCAGAGCAAGCCGGTACGCGGATCGAAGGCGAGGCCTTCGGGGTTGCGATGGCCATAGCTCCAGATCGTCGGCACCGCGCCCGGCCGGCCGACGAACGGATTGTCGCGCGGCACGGTGCCGTCTTCGTTTATGCGGTGGATCTTGCCGAGCGGCGTGTCCAGCCGCTGGGCGTTTCTCATGTCGCCACGGTCGCCGAGGGAAAAGAAGACATGGCCCCGGCCGTCGAACAGAAAGCGGGTGCCGTAGTGGGAGCCGCTCGGCGTGTAGAGCGCGGTGGGCGCGCGGAACAGTTCCTGCGTCTGGCCCCAGCGGTTGTGCGCATCGAGCTTGCCGCGGATCAGGACGGTCATGGATGGCGGGCTCTCGGTCGCCGTCACCGGCCCCGAATAGCCGGGCGCCGCTTCGGTGTAGGCGAGATAGACCCAGCCGCTGTGAACTGCCACGTCCAGCATGCCGGCGTCCTGTCGCACCCAGGGGCGCGGCGTGCCGGCGACCGGATCGGGCAGCAGATGCCCCTGCCGGTCGATGATGCGCAGCGCGCCTCGCCGTTCGGTGATGAGCAGCCGCCCGTCGGGAAGGAAGGCGAGCCCCCACGGCACTTCGAAGCCACGCGCGAGCACCTGGACGCGGAAGGTCTGCTTCCGGCCATGGACGACCTGCCCATCGGGATCGGCGACATAGGGCGGCGCTTCGAACTTCGCCTTTGCCGGCGTCCGCATAAAGGCGACGAGCCGGGCGATTTCCTCGCTGCTCAGCATATCCTTGAAGGCGGGCATCTCGGTGCCCGGAACGCCGTTCGCGACGATCGTGCGAAGCTGGTCGTCGCTATGGCCGGACAGAAACGCGGCGCTTCGGAGGTTCGGGGCGCGGCCGCCGGAGAGATCGGCGCCGTGACAGCCCGAACACGTTTCCGCCACGACCTGGGGCGCGGTCTTGCCGGTGGCGGCGAAAGTTTGCGAGCGGCCTGGTCCGGCCGCAAGTCCGATCAGGGCGGCCACGCCCGCCGCAAACAGCGCCCCCTGCCCCGCCTTCATTCGCTCTATCCGTGCGGGGCGCTGGGAGCGGGCGGTTGCGCCGGAGCGGCCGACGCCGGGAAGTTCGTGCTCAGATAATCGACGATCTGGGCAAGCTCCGCGTCGGTGGCCTGGGCGCCGCGGCTGGCCATCAGGTCAACCGTCTCGGCCCAGGCTTGCTTGCTGAGCCGCTGCCGCGCGGCGACTTCCGGCGCATGGCAGCCGGAACAGACGCGCACCGTCACGTCATGCCCCGGACCTGCCGGAAGCACGGGCGCGGTCTGGCCCAAGGTTGCAGTCGCCGCACCGATGCCGATCGCGCCGGCGGCGCCCAGGAGGAACAAGCTACGCATGTGCATACCGACTGCTTTCTTCACGGAAGGCTGAAGACCACGACGGAATCGCTCGCGGCCTTGGCGCCGATCAGGCCGCCGCCAGTGGCGACGATGGCGATGTATTGCTTGCCCCCCACTGAATAGGTGATCGGCGTCGCCTGGGCCGCTGCCGGCAGCTTGTAGGTCCAGATTTCCTTGCCGGTCCGCGTGTCGAACGCGCGGAAGCGGGCGTCGTCGGTGGCGCCGATGAAGGTCAGGCCGCTGTCGGTGGTGATCGCGCCGCCCAGGCCCGGACGCCCGGTGTTCTGCTGCCCGGCGGGGAAGCTGTCGGTGACGCCCAGCGTCGTCCGCCAGGCGATCTTGCCGGTGTTCACGTCCACCGCGACCAGCTGGCCCCAGGGCGTCGGACCGCAGGGGAGATGGGTTTCCGGGTTCCAGAAGCGCACCGTGCCGGCGAGCGGCCCCGAGTTCACATAGGCGCCATCCGGCCCCTTCACGAGCCGCATCGGCTGCGCCAGATTGTTCACATTGGCGATGAACAGTCCGAGCTTTGGATCGAAGGTGCCGCCATAATAATTGACGCCGCCCTGCGTGCCGGGAAGCGACACGGTGTAGCGGTCGACTTCCAGCGGCGTGTAGACCGGGCCGAGCTTCATATTATTGTCGTCGACGAGCCGCTCGCAGAAGCTCTGATGCTCGGATACGCCCTTGTAGAGATTGTCGCGGCTAAGCGTGGTCTGCGCGAGCGGCTCGGGCGCGACGGGGAAAGGCTGGGTCGGCGAAAGCTGCTCGCCCGGCACGGAGCTCGGCGGCACTGGCCGCTCCTCGACGCCGAAGATCGGCTTGCCGGTCACGCGGTCCAGCACGAACATCAGGCTGTTCTTGTTGACCGTGACCAGCGCGGGAATGACCTTGCCGCCGCGGCGCACGTCGATCAGCGTCGGCGGCGACTGGGTATCCATGTCCCACACGTCGTGGTGCGTCGCCTGGAAGTGCCAGCGATACTTGCCGGTGGCCGCATCGACCGCGACCACCGAGCTGGAGAAGAGATTGTTGCCGGGCCGGTCGGTTCCGATGCGGTCGTTATTGGGCGCGCCGAACGGCATGTAGAGCAGCCCGCGCGCGGCATCGATCGTCATATAGCCCCAGACGTTGACGCCGGAGCGGTCCTTCCAGCTATCGCCGCCCCAGGTGTCGTGGCCGAACTCGCCTGGCCGCGGAACGGAGTGGAAGGTCCACACCAATTTGCCGGTGCGGGCATCCCAGGCGCGGGTGTCGCCCGCCGGGCCGCGGCCGCCACCATCGCCGCCGGGTCCTTCGCCCGGCCCGGCGCCGGTGATCACGAGATTGCGGTAGATAATCGGCGGGGACGGCAGGATGTAGGACTTGTCCATGCCCGTCGTCATCACCTCGGGCGTCCTCAGGTCGACAATGCCGCCCTTGCCGAAGCGCTTGTTGAGGGTGCCAGTCGCGGCATCGACCGAGATAAGCTTACCGTTGCGGGTGCCGAAGAACAGCGCTGCGGGATGGCCCTTCTCCCCCGGCCAATAGGAGGCGCCGCGCAGCGACGCCGTGTCCTGGTCGGGAAGTTCGAACACCCATTTTTCCGCGCCCGTGGCCGCTTCGAGCGCGACGATGCGACCATAGGGCGAAGTCAGGTACATGGTCGCGCCGATCACCAGCGGCGTCGTCTCGGCCAGCAGCCAGCGGCTGCTCGACGCCATCGGCGTGCCCGCCTTCATGTGATAGGTCCAGGCCTCCCGGAGCTGGCCGACATTGGCCGGCGTCACTTGCGTCAGCGGCGAATGGCGCTGACCGCCAAGATCGCGCCCGACGCTCGGCCAATCAGTGCGCGAAACGCTTTCCTGCGCGAACACGGGCTGCGCGGCCAGGCAGACAGCGGCGCCAGCAAGCAGCGCGCGCGTAACGGTCACAGACATCCAAACTCCCTTTTGCTTCGCCGGCTGGTCATGCGCCGCCCGCTTCAGTCCAAAGCCCATCCAGCCGCGCCGGCAGCCAGGAGCGTTCGTTCCAGGTCCAGCCGAGATCGTCCGTGCGGATCGAGGCGATCAGCCGGTCGCGCGGCACGCCCGTTCGCACCGCAGCACGCGCGCGATCGAGGAACGTCGCCAGCTTGGCGCGAAAGGCCTCGACGTCGCTGCGCGTCATCGGCGCGTCGCCGTGACCCGGCACGGCCAAGTCCCATTTGAGCTTCAGCGCGCTATCCAGTGCGGCGATCCAGCCCCGGATGTTCGCGCCGCCGGGATAGTCGAATGTCGGCGTGGCAGCGACGAGCAGGTCGCCCATCGCGATCACGCCGGCCGCCGGAAACAGGATCACGGAGTCGCCGTCGGTATGGCCGGGCGTCAGGTGATGCGCTTCGACGCGGCCGCGCATCATGACCAGCGAGAAATCTTGCGTGAACTGGAGATTGGGCGATGCCGGGCCGGGATTGCCGTCAGCCGGTGGCCGCATGGCCGCGAGCCGCCGGGCGAGCCCGTCCGCGCCGATCACCATCACGTTCGCGTCGATAAAGCGCTGGTTGTTGCCGATATGATCGGCATGGTGGTGGGTGTTGAACACTGCCAGCACCGGAAGCTTGCTGATCGAGCGGGCAGCGGCGACGAGATTGTCGAAATTGGCCGCGCCGCCAAGCTTGTCGTCGACGAAGATCAGGCCGTGATCGGAGACCCACACGGTCACGTTCCCGCCCGCGCCGGTGATCATGTAGCAATCGGGCCTGATCTGGCGGACCTGTAGCGGTTGCGCGGAGGCAACGGGAGCCGGCGCCGCGACGACGGGCTGCGCGGCCGCTGCCAACGCCAGGGCAAGCAGGCCCGGGATCATCGCTTCGCCGCTGCGGGTTGCCCGTCCGGAAGCGTCAGCGCGTACAGCGTGTCGCCCGCCGCCAGCACGACATACTGCTTGCCGTCCAGCATGTAGGTGATCGGGCCGTTCGACTGGTTCGCGGGCGCCTTGTAGTGCCAGAGGATGCGGCCGTCGGTCCCGCGATAGACGATGATGTTGTTCTGATCGTCGCCGGTGAAAAGCAGGTTGCCCGCAGTCGACATCAGGCCCGGCCCGACCGTGCTGCCGGGGCTGCCGATATTGGGATAGGGATGTTCCCAGACATGCTTGCCGGTCAGCGGATCGATCGCCATCAGGATCCGCTGGCTCTCGCCAAGCCCCCCTGACGGCCCGCCGCCATAGCCGGCCGGCTTGGGGCTGGTGTCGTACAGGTAATAGATGCTGAGGCCGCGGACGGTGTTGATGTAGAACAGCCCGGTCGTGTCGCTATAGGTCGGGTTGTACCAATTGGTCGGGTTGGTGTTGCCGATCGAGCCGGTGACTTTCGGATCGTTGTCGCGATCGGAAATCGGCTCGAGCGTCTTCGGGTTGACGCCTTTCACCCATTTCAACCCGTCCATATAGGGCGTCGACAGCAGCGGCTTGCCGGTCTCGCGGTCGATCGTGACCAGCCAACCGTTGCGGCCGCCATAGGTCAGCAGCTTGCGGTCCTTGCCGCCGATCTTGCGGGTGTAGATCAGCGGGACGTTGGTGCCGTCATAATCATGGGTGTCGTGCGGCATCGCCTGGAAGTGCCAGCGCAGCTTGCCCGTTTCGACATCCAGCGCGACGATCGAGGCGGTGTAGAGATTGTCCCCCATCCGCCCCTGCCCGGCATAGACAGGATTGGCGTTGCCGGTGCCCCAGTACAACGTCTTGAGCTCGGGATCGTAGGTGCCCGGCATCCAGGTGCCGCCGCCGCCGTGCGAGGCCGATTCCGCGTCCGGCCAGGTCTCGATGCCCGGCTCGCCCGCGCCCGGCGTCACATAGAATTTCCACTGTTCCTCGCCGGTTTCCGGATCGAGCGAGACCAGAAAGCCGCGAATGTCCATCGCGTCGCCGCCCACGCCGACCAGCACGTGATTGCCGGCCACGACCGGTGCCGAGGTCGAGAAATACTGCTTGCGCGCGTCGGCTATTTCCTTGCGCCAGCGCTCCTTGCCGGTCGCGCTGTCGAGGCAGATCACCCAATTGTCCGGCCCCATGAAATAGAGCCAGTCCTTGTACATGCCGACGCCGCGGTTGCCGACCAGATGGCCGCCCTTGTCGACCCATTTGTAGGTCCACAACCGCACGCCGGTCCGCGCGTCCAGCGCATAAACCAGGTTCGGCAGCGTCACGTAGAGGACGCCGTTCACCATCAGCGGCGTGCCCTTAATCACCGGCTGCGGCGCGCCGCGCTGGGCGCCGACATCGGCGAAGCGGGACGTCCAGAAGACTTGCAGCGCCTGCACATTGCGGTCGTTGATCTGATTGAGCGTCGAAAAGCGCCGGCCCGTAAAGTCGCCATGATGCGTCGGCCAGCTATCGACCGGCGGCTGGCCCAGCTTGGCCGCGTCGAGCGTGTTCGCCGGCGCGCTCGCGGCACTGGCGAGGGCTGCGGCCAGAACGGCGCCGAGCAGCGGGACGGTTCCGCGGCGGGTCATTTCAGGCCCCCGAGATACGTCACCAGATCGGTCATATCCTTGTCTTTCAAGCGGAAAGCGAAGTCCTTGTGCCAGGCGAGCGGGTCCTTGAGCGCGACCGTGACGCCTTCGCCACGCGCGAACGGCCGGACGGTGCCGTCGTCCTGGGTCAGCACCACGACGAAATCGTCGATCCTGGTGACCACGCCCTCGACCGTGCCGGCCGCGGTGGTGACGGTGGCACGGATCGCGCGCTTCGGATGATCCTCACGCGGCGGGAAGATCATCGCCCGCTGCAGATCGAGCGGGCGGATGCGCCCGCCGACGCCTTTCAGATCGCCCGTCACCGAATGGCATTGGACGCAGTTCTTCGCGAAATAGGCGGCGCCCGCCTTGGCGTTGCCGACCAGCACATTGTTGTTGTTCTGATAGGTGCCGCGATTGGCGTAATTCTCAACCTGCAGGTGCAGAAACTCGGCAACGTCGGTCAGGTCGCGATCGGGCGTGCCGGCGAACGGAGGCATGCCCTTGTCGGGCCGCCCGACTTTCAGGAACGGGACGAGCTTTTCGCCATGATCGTCGTCCAGGACTTGCGACGAATAGAGAAGGTTGGGGCCGATGCCGCCGCGCGCGTCCGGACCGTGGCAGCCGGCGCAGTTCTGCGCGTAGATCGGCTTGCCCCGCTCCGCCGCCGCCGCATCGGGCGCGACGCCGAGGCCAAGGAACGCACGCGTCGCCTCGGCGCTGGTCATCCGTCCGCCGGCGCGATTTCCGCCCGCCGGAGCGGCAGACGCGCCAGCCGGCTTTTGCACCGCGGCGGCCGCGTCGTCATCCGTGTTGGCAGGCCGCTGCGGCGATTGCTGCGCGAAGGCGACCGACACCGTCAGCAGCATCGCCGGCACCGCGACCAACAGCCGGCGATGGATCTTGTTGCTCAGGAAGCCGCTCACTTTCTCTCCGCCAATCTCTTCATTTCCTGGAGCGGCTGGACGAACCGCGTAGCGAGACGCGTCCGTTCGCTGGCCCGCACTGCATCCGAGGCGAGCGCCGACTGATCGTAAAAGATCGTGTAAGTCAGCCGCGTCTTGCCCTTGCCGACCGGATCGGCCTGCAGGGTGCCGTGATATGAAGTCGCGCCCATCGCGCCCACGGTCTGCCAATAGGTGTAGGAATGGGCGGTGCAGGCGACCATCGTCTCCATCGTGGAGCCGTTGAGCTTGCGCACGCTGCCGACATCGCCGGAGCCGGACACCTGCTCGCAGGTGACCTTGAGCCAGTCCGCGATCGCGCAATAGCCGCCGATCCGCGCCCAGGTTTTATCGAGCGGCCGGTCGACCACCACGTCGTTCCGGAACACCACATAATCGGCGGCCGCTGCCGGCTGCGCGAGCAGCGGCAGGACAGCGGAGATCAGCGCAACGCGCAGCCGCATCGGCTCAGCCGTTCCGGCCGGGCCGCGCCGGCGCTTCGGGCTGTTTGTAGTCGACGAGCTCGTCGACCGGATGGTGCGCGGCCCATGAGATTCCACGCAACAGCATCGCCTGTACCTGCGGGTTGGCGAAGTTGGCGTATTCATGCCCCTGCATCCAGACGAACGCGCGCGCCGGCTTGCCGCCGGGGAGAGTGTGCTCATAGGTCCAGATCTGCGGCACGACCTGACCGACGCCGCCGCCCGTCCGCGCGCTCGGCGTGGCGTCGATCACCGTGGTCGCGAGCACATGGATTTTGGGGCTCTGCGCCCAGGTCATCTTGTAGAAGGATTCCTCGGGATCGAGCGTGATCTCGGTCATGCCCTTCATGATCGGCGAGTTGCGGTCGACGATCGTGTACGGCACTTTCGCGTCGAGCGTGTAGTTGACTTCGCCATGCTTCTTGCCGCCGCCGACATAGCTGGCCATCTCCGCCGGGTCCGGTC
The DNA here is from genome assembly GCF_042678385.1 of Sphingomonas tabacisoli. NCBI lineage: Bacteria > Pseudomonadati > Pseudomonadota > Alphaproteobacteria > Sphingomonadales > Sphingomonadaceae > Sphingomonas > Sphingomonas tabacisoli. Next base: position 919,008 of record NZ_JBHUDY010000001.1, on the reverse strand, counting down.
CGCACAGCGCGTCGTGCAGCATCACCAGCCCGCCGCCGCGCTTGACGAAATCGTGCAGCGCCGCGCGCTCGGTCGCGGTCATGAAGCCCATGTCGCCCTTGTAGACGACCATCACATCGGTGTTCGCGAGCTCTTCAGCCGTCGGCGCGTGGAGCGATCCGTCGACCACCGCGCCGTGCATCGTCAGCAGCTTGCTCCAGTCGGCGAGGAACTGCGGATAATCGTGCTGGCCCGGCATATGGGTCTTGAGCCCGGCGCGGATGTAGATGTGCATGCCGGCCAGGTTCTGGCCGGGGATGCGGGGCTTTTCCGCGCCCGTTGGAACGCCGTTCCTGTCGACGCCGGCAGCTGGCGGCTGCGACCCAGCCGCCGTCACCAGCGACGCCGCGCATGCAAGCGCGCCCAACACCATCAGCTTTTTACGCATGCGCATACCTCTCCGATTGTTCGTGTGGATCGTCACTTCGCGGTCCAGCCGCCGTCGATGGTGATGTCGGTGCCCGTCACGAAGCCGGCGAGGTCCGAACAGAGATAGCAGGCGAGCGCGCCGATCTCTTCGACCTTGCCCCAGCGCCCGACTGGCAGGTTGGCGAGGAACTGCGCGTTTGCGACGGGATCGTTCATCACCGGAGCGTTCATTGGCGTTCCGAACGGGCCGGGGCTCATTGCATTCACAGTGATGCCCTGATCGGCCAGCTCGAGCGCAAGCGCCTTGGTGAAGCCCAGCAACCCGGCCTTTGCCGAGGAATAGGCCGTCCGGGCCGGCAGCGAGACATGCGCCAGCATCGAGGCCAGATTGATGATCCGGCCATAGCCGGTGCCCTGCATCCCCGGCACGAAGGCGCGGCAGGCGAGGAACGTGCTGATCAGGCTGGAATCGAGCACGCTGCGGAACTCGGCGAGCGAGAAGTCGACCAGGTTCTTGCGGATGTTGGTGCCGGCGCTGTTGATCAGGATCTGCGGGTTGGGGAAGCGCGCATTCACGTCGTTGGCCAGGCGCGCGACGTCGTCCTCATTGACCAGATCGGCGGTGAAGGTCGCCGCGGTGCCGCCCTTTGCGGTCAGCGCCTCGGCGAGCGCCCGGAGCTTTTCGGCATTGCGCGCGACCAGCGCGATCGACGCGCCTGCGTCCGACAGCGCGTGCGCCATCGCCTCGCCGAGGCCGCCGCTCGCGCCGGCGATCACCGCCGTCTTACCCGTCAAATCGATCTTCAAATCACATCACCTTGGTTGTTGGGCGCGCCGGTGGCGCTTCAGGGTTGCAGGCTTTCCTCGAGCGCGACCGGGCCTTGGCGCGCGCTCCGCTCCGCCGACGGATCGAGCAGGATCCAGAGGATCGCGCCGAGTGCGGAGAAGACGGCCATGAGCTGGAGCACCTGGTTCCAGTTATTGCCGTTGTGGGCGAGGATCACGCCCGCCACCACCGGCGCGATGAAGCCCGAAAAGTTCGCGAACATGTTCATCGCGGCAGAGACGGTTGCCGTGTAGCTCTTGCCGACCTCCACGCACGAGTTCCAGGAGATCGGGACGGTCAGATCGCCGCAGAAGCTGATCGCCGCCATCATCGCGATCACGATCGCAACGTTCGAGACGTGCGGCACAAGTAGGAGCAGAACCGTGACCGCGGCAAAGGCGCCGACCGCAACCCAACGGCGCGAAATGCGCACCGGGAGCAGGCCGCTCACCAGCGACCCGAAGCCGCCGAACAGCAGCGGCAGTACGGCCAGGCCCGCCGTCGCCGCCGCGCTCTGGCCATGCGCCTCGCGTAGATAGGTCGGCAGCCAGGTCACGAAGAAATACCAGACATAGGACCAGCAAAAATACTGGGCCATCAGCATCAGCGGCTTGGGGCGAAAGAGAAACCGGAACCAGCCTTCCGAATGTTTGTGCGAAATCAGCGCCTGCGACTCTTCGAGCAGGGCGAGTTCCGCTGCATTCACGCGGGGATCGTCGCGCGGATTGTCGCGGAAGCTGCGCAGGAACGCGGCGCACCAGACCACGCCTAGCAGCGCGAAAGCGACGAAGCTCCAGCGCCAGCCGAACAGATTGATGCCGAACAGGGCGAGCGGCGGCGTCACGGCCCCGCCCCAGCGCGTCGACGCCCACATCAGCGCCTGCGCCTTGATGCGCTCGCCGCGCGGCAGCCACTGGCTCAGCATGCGCGTGAGGTTCGGAAAGCAGCCCGCCTCACCGGCGCCGAACAGGAACCGCACAATCCATAGCGAAGTCAGGTTCCAGGCCGCCCCGGTAAGCGCCGTGAAGGCGGACCAGGCGAGCACGACCTGCGCCAGCACGCGCCGGACGCCCATCTTGTCGCCGAACAGCCCCATCGGGATTTCGAACAGCGCGTAGGAAAGCCCGAACGCACCCAGCACGGCGCCGAGCTGCTGCTTGTCCAGATGAAGGTCGGCGGCAATCGGCGTCGCCGCCTGCGAAATCGCGACCCGCTGGATGTAGGACAGGATCGCGAGCGACAGCGCGAAGCCTACCACGCCGTAGCGCACCTTGGTTGGCACGAGGCTGCGCCGCTGGTCAGGTGTCAGGCTGGCTGATGGCGGCATTTCACTCAAGTTCCATTCCTCCCCACACCGGCGCTCAATCTTCAGTCGAGTCTGCCTTGCCTGCAAATCTGTATACTAAATGCAGATTGCGGGTTGTCAATCGACCCGCTTACCGGCATTCAAAGGGCAATCGCACGGCTTCGCTTCTGAATTCAAATGCTTTGAAAGCGCAAGTCAGACTGTATGCAGATGGAGGGGTAATGGCTGATATTGCGCCGAATTCGGAGTTGGCTGTCCAGCGTTCGGGCAGCCTGAAGGGCGCGGTCGCGCTAGTGACCGGCTCCGGGCGCGGGCTGGGCCATACGATTGCAGAGAAGCTCGTCAGCCTTGGCGCCGACGTCGCCGTCCACGACATCGACGAAGATGCGCCGGCCCAGTATGGCGAAGGCCCCAATCTCACGGCGGTCGCAGCGGCGCTCGGTTGCGGAGGCACGCGCACGATCGGCGTCACCGGCGACGTGACCGACGAGGAAGCGGTGGCGAATATCGTGCGCCAGGTCGAAAGCAGGCTTGGGCAGGTCTCGATCCTGGTCAATTGCGCGGGGGGCGACATCGGCGCGGCCGGCACCAAGCCCAACCCCAATGGCGCGGTCGACATCAGCATGGCGGATGCGATGGCAGTCTTCAAACGCAACTTCATCAGCACGATGCTGATGTGCCGCGCGGTCGCGCCCGGCATGGCCGCCCGCAACAAAGGCGCGATCGTCAATTTCGGATCACTCAACGGCCATCAGGCGGTCTCGCCCGAAGTCATCTATGGCTGCGCCAAGGCCGCGATCGTCCATTACACGCGCTGCCTCGCGCTGGAGATGCGGCCGGCGGGCGTGCGCGTGAACGTCGTCAGCCCGGGCCCGGCCAAGACCGCCCGCTTCCTCGCCACCCGCACCACCGATCCCAAGATGATGGAGGAAGGCCCCTCGCTCGACCGCTATGCCGTCCCGGGAGAGATCGCCGACGCCGTCGCCTTTCTGGCATCGGACCAAAGTCGATTCATCAGCGGCCAGGTCCTGCGGGTCGACGGCGGCATTGGCCTCTACGCGGCCTGACGGAGCATATTCGAATGTCGAACAGACTTGCCGGAAAGATCTGCCTGGTCACGGGCGCGGCGCAAGGCATCGGGCTCGCTATTTCCGAGACCTATCTGCGCGAAGGCGCGACCGTCATCGCAACCGACCTGCAGCAAGATAAACTGGATGTCGCCTTTGCGGGCGAGGGCAGCGTGCGCACCGCGCGCATGGATGTGACCGACGCCGACGAAGTGGCGCAGGTCGCTGCGGCGCATCCGGATGTCGAGGTGCTCGTCAACTGCGCCGGCTGGGTCGCCAATGGCACCATTCTCGACGGGTCGCTTGCCGATCTCGAGCGCAGCTTCTCGATCAACGTCATGTCGATGGCGAACACCATTCGCGCCTTCCTGCCCGGAATGCGCCAGCGCCAGCGGGGATCGATCGTGAACATCGCATCGGTCGTCTCGTCGGTGATGCCGGCCCCCAACCGCTTCGCCTACGGCACCAGCAAGGCGGCGGTGATCGGCCTCACGCTCTCGGTCGCTCGGGACTTCGTCACGGAAGGCATTCGCTGCAACGCGATCAGCCCCGGCACGGTCGACAGCCCTTCCCTCGCCGAGCGCCTGCGCGCCCAGGGAGACGAGGCGGCGGCACGCGCTGCGTTCGTGTCCCGCCAGCCGATGGGGCGGATCGGCACGACGCAGGAAATCGCCGAAGTGGCGGTGCTGCTCGCGTCCGACGAGGCGCTGTTCATGACCGGTTCCAACATCGTCGTCGATGGCGGCATGAGCCTTTGACCTTTTCGGCCCAGCTTCGGAGTTCTCTCATGTCGTTCGCCAAGACCCTCGTCCTCTTCGCGCTCGCCGGGACGGCCGGCGCCGCGCAGGCGCAAGTCGATCCCAGCTTCGCGTCCTGCGCGGCCTGCCACTCGACCAAGGCCGGCGAGAACCGGCTGGGGCCGAGCCTCGCCGGCGTGGTCGGCCGCAAGAAGGCGTCCGTCGCGGGCTTCAATTATTCGCCGGCAATGAAAGCGCAGCAAGGCGCCTGGACGGCCGCCAGCCTCGACGCTTTCCTCACCGCCCCGACGAAGGCCGTGCCCGGCACGCGCATGATCTTCCCCGGCGTTCCCGATGCGAAGAAGCGCGCCGCGCTTATCGGCTATCTGAAAACCTTGAAATAGCGCGAGCGGCTACCGCCCTCCCCTGTCCCCACGCAATTGCGGCCGATGCGACAATCTCGCATCATGTCGCTGCACGGAGGGGAGCATGAGGGGTGAATCGTCGCGAGTTCATTGCCGCCTTGAGCCTGCCACTGTTCGGCTGCGGCGGCCGTGCCGATCCATCGGAGCCGTGGCCGGAAGGGGCAGTCAGCCTCAGCTATGACGACGGCCTGCCCAGCCATCTCGACATCGCCGCCCCGGCGCTGACGCGGCACGGCCTGCGGGGCACATTCTTCGTCACCTGGACCAACATCGCGCCGCGGGTCCAGGACTGGATCGCGGTCGGGCGGGCCGGCCACGAAGTCGCGGATCACACCGTCCATCACCGCTGCGACCTGCAGGACATCCGGGCGAGCGACTATTTCGAGCGCGAGATTGCGCCGATGGAAGCGTGGCTCGACCGGACGTTCGGACCGAGGCGCGACCGCGATTTCGCCTATCCGTGCGACGTGACCGATATCGGCTCCGGCAGCGCCACCGTGCAGATGCTTCGCTTCGAGCATCGGTTGCGGCGACTCGGCCTGCACAGCGCGCGCACCAGCGAAGGCGAACCGAACGCGCCGCAATGGGTGAGGCAGCATCCCTACAAGATGCAGGCGCTCGCCATAGGCTACGACACACGGTCGCTGGACGATGTCTTTCGATACCTCGACCGGGCCCGCGCCAGACGCCAATGGGCAATCCTCGTCATGCACGACATCGCCGACACGCCGGCCGACGGCACCATGACGATACGCGACCACGACCTCCTGCTCGATCATGTCGCCGAAAGCAGGATGCTCTGCCGACCGATCGGCCGCGTGCTCGCCGGCATCGCCAAGACGCGTGCCGTCGTAAGCGCTTAGCGATGCACGGACGCGTGCGCTGCCGCTTTTTGCCGCGCCTTATGCTTCGCGTAATAATGGCCAGCGACGCAGCCGCCTGCAGCACCCATCAGGCCGTGATGGCCCGCGACATGGCCGGCGACCCCGCCGGCGAGCGCACCCTTTATGCAGCCCTTGGCCTGGCCGGGCGCGCTGCCGACAGAAAGGGCGGCAGCGAGGGTGACTGCCAAACATGCGCTTGTTCGATTCATGATGTTCTCCGAAAACTGACGGCGACGCTTCCTGAAACCCCGTCGATCATGGGCCGGCGGGGTTTCACTCGCTCAGAACAGGGTCGGTTACGCGATGACGTGCGCAGCAGCATTTCGGCGACGAGCAACCGCACCGAGCAGGCCGAAGCCGCCCAGCATCATCGCCCAGCTTGCCGGTTCGGGAACGCCCGCGGGAACGCGAACAGTGCCGACCTGATACGAGACGGTCATCGCTTCGGCAGGCGGGGTGTTCTTCGTCGTCTGGGCGAAGAAGGCGTCGAACGCCGTGCCGCCGAAGGTCGAACGCGCGCCGAGCCCGTTGAAGTCGATCGACGCGAAGGGGCCGCCCGTGGTCTGGAAGTTCGGTCCTGTGTAGGTGAACACCAGGTTCGGGATGTTCGGATCGTCGGACTGGCCGGGGGTGATAACCGGAACGTTCGAGCTGTTCTCGACGGTCGCCGTGACGTTGGCGAGGTTCGAGAACACCGACCCGGCGATATAGCCGCGGAAATCGAAGATGATCAGCCGGTCGCCCGTGCGCACGCCCTCGTCGGGATTGAGCGTGCCCTGATAGTTGAACGTGAAGTTGTTCGGGCCATTATTCGTGATACTTTGAAGCGTGATCACCGCCGCACTTGCGGGACCTGCGAAGACTGCCGCCGCAGCGGCTGCCAGCACCCAATTTCTCATTCGTCCTGCTCCCTGAGCTGTCGTTGCACCCCGCACGGCAGACGCCTTCGCTCAAGCAGGTAAACACCGAATCCGCGCTCTGGTTCATTGTAAAAAGAAACTTTTTACTTCACTCGGAACACCGGACAATGATGGCGCGTAATGCGTTTGAAGCAACATCTGATGCTCCGGCTCGCTTCTATGAGAAAAGAGAGCCTCGTCAACTCCCGGCGAGGCTCTTTTTACATCAAACCGACAAAAGATTTACATGAAACTTACAGAGTTTCTCGCCACGCCTGATCAAAATGCGCGAACTCAGGGCAGCCGCCATTTGCCATAGGTCGTCGGCGCAGGTTGGTCGTTCACGCCGGCTCCGAAGCGTGCGGTGAACGCCGACGAGGCCATCAGCGCCAGGCGCATGCCGAGAGTTCCCTGCTCGTCGTACAAGGTCACTTCGACATTCGCGTCGCGGCCGTCTCCGCCAAAAGGCGCAGAGCGCAGGAAGCGGTCGCCACTCGGATATTCTCCGATGTCTGCGAACGCGAGCGCGATTCCGTCCACTGTCGCCGACACGAGATCGGTGCTCGGCGGAACCAACAGTCCGATCCACACGCCCTCGTTCACAAGAAACGGCACTGCGAGCTGCAGGTCTCTCGGATTGCTCTCGAGTATGACGCAGCGCGCTGCCCCCAGATTTGCGGAAAAGCCGGCCGGAGGCGCCAGCGCTGATCGCTGGACCGACGCGCGTGCCTCGCCGAGCACGAGATCGGAAGCGGGGACGGGAGCGTCGATCAGAGCCTCGCAAGAAGACCGTCGAGCGCCGGACGCGGGAGGCCGAGCGCGATGGCGAGATCGGCACGGGCGGCTTCGCCCAGATCGGCAGGGGCCGCGTCGAAACTCGGGCTTGCGTCATCCGACGCAAATGAATCCCGAGACTGCGCGCGCAGATAGGCGCGCAGGACTTCGAGCTTTGAGCCGCCTTGGCCTGCGGGCTGCCACACCAGCCAGGCTCCGGCGGGAACGACGGACTCGGCCATTTGACCGGCCGGCGTTGTCGGCGGGATGAGCTGCGGAACTGTGCCGCTCGCTTCCACGAGAAAATCCCAGCTTGCCCGAAGCATCGGCGGCTCCGTCACCGCGCCTGGCACAGTCTTGTCGACCTTCGTCTTGATCGCGACAACGTCGGGATGATCGGCGCCCAGCATGCGGACAAGGTTTTTCACGACCTTGTGGACCAGGTCACTCACCCCGTCGCGAAGAAGCAGGTGAGCGCCGACCAGCCCCAATAAAGGCTGGCTGAATTTGCCCGACAACAGCCCGCGCATCTGGTCCGAAAGGATCGCTCGATGCTGCGTCAGCGCGTCGAGAGCGATTTCCGCCAATCGGGTTTCTTCGTCATGCACCACGGGGCTTTTGGCGATCACCGCCGACCCATCGGCCAGGTTGGGAACCCTCTGATCGCCAACGCCGTGAAAAAGCATATAGAGCTGAGTGGCCCAGCCCGGGCTGGCGTGCATCGCACGGCGCAGGCGGCTCCCGTCCGGCAGCTCGACTTCGATGGAATAGAAGCCAGGATTCACGTCGAAGACGCCGACGGCAATGGCGTCCCCTTGCGAACGCACGTGCGCGACGGATGCAAAGGGAATGCGTTCGCCCGACGGCAGCACGATGGACAACGACGCCGCGGGATTGGGGTGGCCCCGCGTCCCGCCCGGCGACCATTCGCGCGCGCAGACGAGCAGTCGGGATCCGGCGCCCCGCGCCGGCGCGGGATGATCCCAGGCCCATTTGATCGCGTCCTGGTGATATTCGTGGCTGCGCTCGGTCCCATCGATCGGAATTGGGGAAGCGAATTCCAGCCGCGGAAACGTCTGTTCGGGAAGCTGGTCGTCGAGCGCGACAAGACGCTCCTGCGACGACGAACCCACGCGGACGCGAATCTTGTACAGGCCATTCGCAAGCGGCGCTTCCAGCGAGCGCAATCCCTGAGCGACGATGTTGGCGGACGCATCCAGGACTTTGATCTGGGCCGTGGGATCATCAGACCTGATCCTGAGCACGCTATTGGACGGCGACATTGGTCACCTCCTTGACTCCATTGGGCCGCAGCGCGCCGGTCACCTCGAACACCTCGCTGCTATAGGGGGGAGCCAGGACCCGGAAGAGGCCGCGCGGCAACGTCACCGGCCATGGATCGGGAGCGCCCGCCTGAACGATCCGGTCCTTGAGGTCGTGGTCCAGGATCCGCGCATCGCGCGATCCCTTGAGGCCGATCGAAACCGGAAATTCCTCGGCCACCGCCGCGGCCCAGCCGGGCGGCGGGCCGACGATGACGAACGGGTCCGGATCAAAAACCTCCGGCTGGCTGGCGATTTCCGGATCGGCGAGTTCCTGCGACGTCAACAAGGTTTTCATGTTCGACTGAAGATAGGATTTGAGCTGTGCGGCCGTGATTTCGCCCGTCAGCGGATCGCGTGCGCCGCCTTTGAGTGCGTCCAGAAGCGTCACGGAAAACACGCCCCGCACGTCGGCGCCATTGATTTTCTTCTCGAGCGAGAGCTGGTCGTTCTTGGCGGAGAGCGCAATGAAGCGGCGCCTTTTCTCCAGGCCCGACAGACCGAGCGAGACGAGGAAGGGAGGCGACAGATCGGCCTGCCGCATCGGCTGACGGCAAGCATCCTGGAACAGCAGGACTTCGTCGAACCACCCGCCTTCATACATCCGGTTAGCCCATAGCATCGCGGCAACGTTGATCGGCGCGGCCGGCGAGGCGTTGGCCATCAGGACGCCGGACCTGTCGAGTGCCGGCGCAAAGCCGTGCCCTGAAAAGAACATGTAAAGCCGCTTGCCGACCTGGGGGCCCTCGCCCGCCGCGTTGTTGGCGTCCGAGGCCGCCTGGACGGCATGAAAGAAATCGTCGATCGCCTGCTGCGCCGGTCGCTCGTTCCACGGCTTGCTCTTGGGCGCCTTTTTGAAATTGCTCGACACGATCTTGGTGGCGTTGGCGGGCTGAACCCCGCCCGCGGTCGTGACCCAGTCGTAGAAGGCGGCAGCGTCCCGTTCGGCGCCGGACAGCGCGCCCAGCGCCGAATAACGGTCGATACCGACAATGAGCGCGCGATCCGCCAGCGGCATCGTCGCTACTTGTACTGTTGCTTGATGAAGGTCTTGTCGGTGGCCGAGAGCTGCCCGTTCAGACCCGCCGAGAAGCCGTCAGTCGTCCAGCTGATCGGAATCGGATAGAGCATGATCGAATCCTTATCGAGCTTCGTCCCGTTGATTTCGGAAGCGGCATAGGCATCGAACATGTTGTGCTGGATCGTCGGGAGGTCCCAGTTGTTGGGCGGCCCCGACAGATCGTCGATCACCGCCTGCTTGTTCCAGTGAATGCCGCCCTTCGGATTTTGATGCTCGTGAATAAGGCCGACTGCGTGGCCGAACTCGTGCAGGATCACGCGCCTCGCTTCTGCCGGCGTGACCGTCGGGGTCAGCCACCCGAAATTCATCGTCGCCTGGTTCTTGGGGACGGTCTTGCAGGTCGTGCCGATGACCGACCAGGATCCGGGATATTTGAAGGAAATCCGGATATCCGACTGGGCGGGATCGTTGACCCAGCTGAATTTGAGATTTGCGAGGTTCGTTATCCACTCGACCGCATATTGCTTGACGAGCGCCTTTTGCTGCGCGGTCCCATCAAGAAAAGCGATCCTGATGTTGGAGCCAGGCGCCCATTTCGACGATTTGACCAGTGCAGCCTTCTTTTGACTGTCGGACCCGTCTTCGCCGGCAAACCATGCGAAGCACCATTGATCCTGATTAGGTACGCCGTTGCTCATCGTCCGTCTCCTGTTCATGAATACTTGCAAAGGTATTTCTGAACCCAGCAAACTCGACCAAGATTTGGCGACCCGTCGATTTATTACTTTAAGTCATTCCCTTCTGGCTGCGCGGGACATCGAAGGTCGCGATGTATCGCGATGTCAGCATCGACGTCAGCATCCGGTCCATGGCCCCGCGGACGGTTTCGAAGCGCCGATAGGTCGCGGCGTCGAGATCGAAGCTGGCGCGCTGATTGTCGGAGACATCCAGGTACAAGCGAAGCCGGTCGAGCATGTAGCTCAAGCCGGCCCGGAACCATGGGCAGCGCGACTGGTCGAGCCATTGGCGAATCCTCGCCACCGCCGTCCCATGGTCGCCCGAGCGCGCGGCAAGCTCGGCCTGAAGCGGCAGCAGATCGGGAAGATCGCCGCCGGCGGCCTCAAGCTGCGCAAGCCAGCGGTCGAGGCCTTCGATCGCGTTCGCGCGAAGGAGCACATAGGCGCCGGTGATCGCACGGAGCACCGATGCGCCCGATTGCGACAACGCCTGCTCGCCGCGCCTTACTTCGTCTTCGGTCACGGCCACCATGTTGGTCAGCACGCCCCTTTCGACAAAGCCGAGCAGGGTGTTCGCCTCCTGGCTGACGATCGAGCGTACCTCGACGACGGGCCCCTCCGGCGACTCGACCGCGCGGACTGCGATCGCGGGCTCCTGCGCGGACGAGTCGATGCAGACCCTGCACGCATCATAGGGAAGCACTGCGCAGCGATATCGATCGGCAAGCGGCAGAACGAGCACGCGGTCGCCTCCGGCGCGCTGCGGAATGACGGACAATGAAGAGGACACCAGAGCGATCTCACCGGTTGCCACGCCGGACAGGTCCGGCGGGCCGTTCGCCCAGGCGGCCATCCAGTCCCCGTGCCACAGTCCGGCATTCAGCTTCCTGTCGTCGGCCTCGGCCGCGGGGGATGAAGCCAGGGCGGCGGGAGGCAGCAAGTCCGCAGACGGGGCAGCTCCGGCGATGTTCGGCGTCTCCTGCCCCGCTTTTACGCGCTGGGACAGTCCGACTTCCTGGCCATTGGGCAGCATGACCGTCACGAAATAGCTGCCGGCCGGCACTTCGATCGGTGCGCCGGTCACGCCGCTGCCGACGATCTCGCCGGTCCTGGTGCGAACGCGCACCGGCAACGGTCCGATATCGGTATAGCCGGGGGGCGCCGGCTGGACCATCTGGACCATGCGCCTCACGGGACGGCGCCCAGATCGAATATCAGCGGCATTTTCGACTGGATCGACAGGAACAGAATGTCGGAGCGTACCCTTTGGAACAGCTTCGAGCGGGGCTTGACCGTCATCTGATACATGCCGGCCGAGACGTCTACGCTGAGCGGGCCGGCATGGTCGGACGGCGAGATATCCAGCCTGGCGCGGGTGTTCATTTCGGTGAGCGAGAGCGTCTTGACCGGCGCAGGCAACGGCTCGGGGGCAAGCGCAACCTTGAGCGGCAGCCGGGGCGGATCACGCCTGAAGCAAAGCACGGGATCGGCGACCAGGCCGGTCAGCTCGACGCGGCTGTCGAACAACGCGTCGGACGCCTCGATGCCGACTTTCAACGACGGCGCGGTGACCGGCCAGACAACGCCCAGATTGTCCATCGTCCGGGAGCCGAACGACCCGTTGTCCATCGCCCAGATCAACGCGTTGGCGAAGAAGGTCGGCTGTGCGGCAAGCCCGGCCGCGACGCCGCCCGTCATGGTCGCGAAGAAAATGGGCGCGCGGCGGTCGTCGAGGCCGCCGAGCTCGGCGTCGAAGATCTTGGGCGTCTCGGTCGTGTCGAGCGTGTCGAGCGCGTCCGGCTTTTCGCGGCACGCGTCGACGAAATAGAATTGCTCGCGGCCGATCTCCGGGAAGCTCGCCCCGGGCACCATGCCGTTGCGCACATTGCTGAGCCGGAAGCTGTTGAACAGCTTGGGACTGCCGGGCTCCAGGAAATCGGCGGCGAGCAGGATCGATTCCTCGAGCGAGCGCCGGATGCCGTGGCCGCAGAAATAGAAGAAGGCCTGGTTGTCGCGGGCGGTCGCTACGTCCGTGCGCCAGGCATCCAGCGCTTTCGCGATTCCGGACCGCGTTGCAGGCGCGCCACCGATCGCCGCCAGCGCCGGCTCCTTCGCCAGTTCCTCGGGCGCCGGGGAATGCAGGAGGCGGACGGTGGCGAGCGGCCGTACCAGCCGTCCGTCCGCATCCAGGGCCTGCAGCTTCTGAAACAGCCCATAGGCGCTGATCGCCGAAGACCGCAGCCGCCGCAGCGCCGCGAGACCGTCGCCGGGCGGATCGTCGGCGCTGGGCAGGTTGGCGTACTCACTCACCCCGATCAGCACCGCATGCAGGCCCGGCTTGCCGGCCAGGGCCGCGCGCCGATCGAGAATGAGCGAGGGGTCGGCCATTCAGACCGGCTTCGGCTCGGTTGCGTAAAGCGCCTCGACGGAGGCGATATCGCCGGCACTCAGGCCATCCCGCTGCCCCATCACGACGCCGGCAGGCAGCGGCTTCTTCGGCTTGATCGTGATCGCACCCGGCGCGACCGCAAAGGCGCTTGGCGGATAGTGCATGATCGACCCGTAATCATAGGCGCCAAGATCGATCGTCTCCACGATCCGCTGCTCGAAATTATGCCGTTGGGACGGCTGCACCTCGTCGAGATCGATCTCGATGAACTGGTCGCGGTCGATGCGGCACTGCTCGTGCCAAAGGCCAACTGTGTGGCCCAGCTCGTGAATGATGTTTCCGGTGGTGCAGAAATCGCCCAGGATCAGTTCCTGCACGCCGCCCTGCCGGCCGACCATCGACGCACAGCCGCGTTGATCGCGCTTGATCAGCAGGAAGTCAGTCTGGGTGTCGCGGGGCACGAAGCGGATGCTCGTCTTTTCGTGCCAGTGCGCGATCGCCTTGTTCACGCGGTCGGGATCAGGAACGTCCGGCGCAAGCATGTACGGGACGGTCCGGTTCTTCCACCGGAACTGCGCGCCGATAATGGCTGCGCCACGGGTCTCGATGCCGGGATTGGTGAGCAGCAGCGGCATTGCCAACGCCTGCTGCTGCAGCATGGCGTGGCTTTGCCTCACCGTATCGGTGCGGCCAAGAATGATGCAGCCCTCGAATATCGCGAGACCGTCGGCATCGACCGCCTGCACTTCGCGCCACGGCGTGTTGTAAGGCTTTACATAAGCCTTGAAGACCGTGTCGCCCTTCACGAATCCTTCGCCGCACATGGCTTCAGCTCCCCGTCTTCAGGGCGGCGGCAGCGGCGACCCCCGCCGCGACCCCCGCCTTGATCGCGGGCGCCCCGGCTTCGTCGAAGACGAAGCTCGGCGCCTGCGTTTCGCCGGGGATCGTCTCACCGTCGCCGGGCGCCTTGCGCCGTCCATCCAGGAAATAGTCGACGCCGAAATTGGGCGATATGCCGACCATCACAACGAGGACCAGGAAATAGCCGAAGAACCCGATCGCCAGCCCCATGCCATAGGCGCCGAACAGCACGGTCCCGCCCGGGAACAGGCTGGTGACCGCGGCGCCGCCCACGGCACCCAGGACAGTAGTGATGTCGGTGAACGATGCCTCGCTCCGCCGGTAGCGGTTCACGAAATAAAGGAACCAGCCGATCACCAGGCCGAAACCCAGCGCGCCCCCCTGCTCCATCGTCATGCGCGAGACTCCCGAAGCCGCCATTGGAAGAACAAATGGGCGCAAAGGCCCATGACGATGCCGCGCGCCGCAAAGCCGGGCTGCGGCGCAATCGATGCGAGAAGAATGAGGATCGCGATCCATCCAAACAGGATCAGGCGGGCAGCCAAAGACGTGCCACCCGCGAACAAGGCCGCCCAGCCCAGCACCAGGCCGATGCAGAAATTTCCGTACGCCACTGTCACTTCCTTCCCTCGAAGGCGGACAGTCACAGCTTCGCTGTGTCCCGACCAGTGACGCGACCCGGCACACCTGCGCCGCAAACGACTCCGTCGCAGCAAGTCAAGTGTTCGTCTCATTAAGTCATTTGTCAAGTTAATGCGGATTGCCGTCGCCGCTTCGATTTGCGATAGTGGCCATGCACAAGAAGAAATTCTCCCGGGTCGTCGCGACGTGTTTCGGGAGGCAGCTTATGCGTGCGACTCGATTGAACGTACTGGCCGGAGTGGCGAGCACGCTGGTCGCTTCGGCGATGATCAGCGGATGCATGTATTACCGCGCCGAAGCCGAATATGCGCAGGGCTGGTCGGCAGCCGATCGCAACGGCTGGTACTACGGCACCCAGGGCTCGCGCCTCATTCCCTATGCCTGGTTCCAGGCGCTCGAGCAGGCCGATTCCGCCGCCATGTTCGCCGACGAGCGGCACCTGCTCGGCTATGGCTATATCGCCGCCGCTGCCGACCGCCCGAACCGGCTGCCGGTCGGCTTCGCGATCGACCGCCAGCCCGACGACAATCTGAAGGTTACGAAGCTGCGCTGGTATGCCGGGCAGCGCGGCGACAGCGCGCAGCGGGCGGAGCCGTGGCTCGGCTTCAACTGCTCCGCCTGTCATACCGCAGAGATCCGCTACCAGGGGCAGCCGATCCGCGTCGATGGCGGGCCGGGGCTGGGCGACTTCGACGCGCTGGTCGGCGATCTCGATCGGGCGCTCGTCGCCACCCGCGACGACCCGCAGAAATGGGATCGCTTCGCCGCTCGCGTCCTTGCCGGCAAGGATACGCCGCAGAATCGCGACGCATTGCGCCAGGCTTTCGACACGCTGATCGGCTGGCAGCAAAAGACCGCCAATCTCAATCGCAGTCCGGTGCGCGCCGGCTTCGCGCGCGTGGATGCGTTCGGGCACATCTATAACAAGATCGTGCTGTTCGCGGACGATCCCGCCCAGCCGATCGTCAATCCCGCCGACGCTCCTGTCAGCTATCCGTTCCTGTGGAACATCAACAAGCAGAAGCAGGTGCAGTGGAACGGCGCGGCGGAGAATGCCCGTCTCGGCAATTTCGACTATGGCGCGATGGGGCGCAACACCGGCGAAGTGCTGGGCGTGTTCGGCGAACTGCTTCCGGTGCAGGCCGGCAGCCCCGGACAGCCGCTCGCGGGCTTCCGGTCCAGCGTGAATGCGGCGAACCTGGAAGGCCTCGAACGAGTCGTCGCCAAGCTGCAGCCGCCGCCCTGGCCGGCGAGCTTTCCACCGATCGATCAGGCCAAGGCGGCGCGCGGGCGCGAGCTTTTCGTGCAGCACTGCGTGGCCTGCCACCGAACGCCGGACCGGCAGGTTCCGGGCAAGCCCACCGAAGTGATGGTGCCGTTCCATTCGGCGCGCCCGGAGAATCTGACCGACATCTGGATGGCCTGCAACGCGCTGACCTACGAGTCGCGCACCGGCCTGTTGCGAAACACGAAAGACGGTTTTGTCAGCGGCGAGGCTCTCCCGGCCGTCGCTCCGGTCGTGACCATGCTCGCGACCTCCGTGAAAGGGGCGCTGGTCGGCAAGAAAGGCCAGATCGTCGCGACCGCGGCCGGCGGTTTCCTGGGCCTCAACCGGCCGATCGTGGTGTTCCAGGGCGATGTCGTCCCGACGACCCCGGAGCAGGTCCGCGAAGGCCGGCGCGCCTTCTGCACCACGACCGACCACCGGCTATTGGCCTATAAGGCGCGGCCGCTGGAGGGAATCTGGGCGACGGCGCCCTATCTCCACAACGGGTCGGTGCCGACGCTCTACCATCTGCTGCTGCCGGCCGATCAGCGGCCGCGGAGCTTCCATCTCGGAACGCGCGACTATGATCCGCGCTACGTCGGCTATGACTGGCGCCCGGAAGCCCCGGGGAACAGCTTCCGCTTCGACGCCTATGACGGCAGCCGGCCGAGAGACGCGAATGCCAATGTCGGCCACGACTATGGTGCGAGCGCGATGAGCGATGCCGATCGCTGGGCGCTCGTCGAATATCTGAAGACGCTCTGATGAGCTATCTGGCGAGGCTCGACGCCGTCCCCGAGACGGAGAAATGGCCGCTGCTGCGCGGCTGGCTTTACAGCGAGCCGCTGCCGCTGTTCGAAGAGCTGCGGCGCGACCGGCCGGTCGTGCAACTGCCCGAGCTCGATTTCTGCACGCGCCATGCCGATTGCACGCTGATCCTGCGTCGGCACAACAGCTTCTCGGTCGCGCTCTACGAGCCCAAGCAGGGCGACTATTTCATGGCGCAGGACGACACCGCCCGGCACTGGCGGGAAAAGTCGATCATGCGGTCGATCCTCGATTTCGAGGACATCCCCGCGATGCGCGCCTTCGTAGGTGAGGAAGTCGCGCGGCGCCTGGAGGATGCGAATGGCCGCATCGACTTCGCGCATGAGATCGGCCGCGGCGTGCCCGTTGCGCTCGTCCAGCACTTCTTCGGCTTCCGCAATGCGGACCCCGAGAAGCTCGCCGAATGGTCCTATTGGAACCAGCAGGACGCGTTTCACAACCAGGCCTTCGATGCGCCCGGCCCGGTCTCATCGGAAGAGATCATCGCGAACCGCAAAAAGGCCGGCTTCGCCCTCGCCTTTTACCTGGGCCGGCTCGTGCTCAGGCGCACGATCGCGGCCAAGGTCGGGCTGGAGGGCGACGATCCGATGTCGCGATTGATCCGCCTAAGCTTTTCGGATGCGCTCAAGTTCAATCTCAAGCAGGTCCTGTTCAACACCGGCGGCCTGCTGATCGGCGCCGTCGAGACGACCAGCCACGCAACCGTCAACGCACTCGAATTCCTGCTGACCGACCCGGAACGCCGTCGGGCGGCAGAAGCAGCGGCCAGCAACCCCGCGGCATTCGATCCGTTCGTTTTCGAAGCTCTCAGATTCCGCCCGGCCTTTCCCTATTTCTTCCGCACAGCCACGCGCGACACGGTGCTGGCTGCCGATACGCCCCATTCGGCCACGGTCCGGGCCGGGCGGACCGTGCTGGCGGTCACGCACAGCGCGATGTTCGATCCGGCGGCCTTCCCCGATCCGATGCGCTTCGATCCCAGCCGGGACCTGAGCGACGCCTTTACGTTCGGCCAAGGCATTCACGAGTGCCTGGGCAGAGCGATCGCCGCCGCCATGGTCCCCGAAATCGTGCGGCAGCTGCTGCTCACGCCCGGTCTCGAAGCCGAAAGCGCACCCGATTATGGCGGCACCAAAGTGCCGCAGCACTGGCCGCTCCGGTTCGACGCGGCGGGAGGCAGCGCCTGATGGCCTCCTACCGCCTCTATTGCCTCGATGCGGCGAGCCATATCGTCCAGCAGGCCGAGTTCGAGGCCGAGGACGACGGCCAGGCCATCGTCGTCATCCAGCATTACGACGACAGCACGGACCGGGAGTTGTGGCATGAGCGTCGCAAGGTGATCGTGGTCCCGGCGCGGCGCAGAGACCATCCGAATCCGTCCCATATTGCGACAAGGACTGATTAAGGTTATAGTCCCGAATCTCTGGGCTAAGTCGTTTTCAAGAACGTTACCGACAATTGAAGACCAGGGCCGCAATCCTCCGCCTGAAATCGGCGCCGGATTAGACAAGAAGCCGAAAAGAAATCGCTGGATGCTGTCTCTCATCTGACCGGGTGAGGATTTTGCGCGACCTATTCTGGCGCGCCGAAGCGAATATCCACGAAATCGGCTCCTCGCATAAAGTTTAGTCGATTATGCTTGGGAGGTACGCCCGTGCCTGACGAAACCGACGGACTGCGCGTAAACGGCATGCCGGATTTCCTGCGCGCAGCCGATGCGCGCTCGAATGCCGCCGTTTCCGGCCACGAAGCGGAAGCGGTGCGCGAAATCCCCGCTCTGCCGCTCATCGATCTCGAGGCCGCGGGCGTGAAGTTCGAGCTGCGGCGCGATGCGATCGAGACCGCGCTGCATGATCGGCTGAAATCGATCGGCGAAGTCTATGGCACGCTGAAGCGGGTCGGCCGCGACCTGACCGACTTCTTCCCCAAAGTGCCGGAAATCCTGCCACCGTTTCTCGACGGGCGGCTGCTCAACCCCGACGCCTCGCCCGCCGTCAACGTCTCCGTCCGCTCGCTGGAGCCGCCACCGGTGGACGGCGAAACGCGGCCCTGGCCGCAGGCAGAGGTGCGCACCGACGATCGCGGCGGCTTTCGTCTCGCGCTGCCGCCACGCCCGGTTCCCGAGGCCGGGCTGAGGCTGTTGGTCACAGGCGGCAACCGCCAGATCGAGACGGCGATCAAGCGCACCGATCTGATCGCCAGCAACGGCAGCCTGGGGGTCGTGCCCCTCGACGCGCCGGTCAGCCCGCTGCCCAAAAGCATTATCGAGCAGTTGAAGGACATCGCGATCCCCAAAAGCGAGGACGATGTCGTTCAAAACCCGGAGACGTTCGCCACGCCGCCGCCGCAGATGACGCTGGGCGAAGGCGATTGCGCGCGATCGTTCCGCTCCAACACCGGCGTGATCGACCGGTTCGGCTTCTCGCTGCTCGTGCGGCTGATCGCACCCAATCTGAGCGGCAAGCGGATCGGCAATCGCTTCCGCCGCGAAGACGGCCGGTTCGTCACGGTCGCGGCGACCGCTCCGGGCACGATGAAGTATATCCCGGCGCAGGATGTCGCCAACGCGATGGCGCAGCTTGGCCAATGGGAGCTGGTGGAGCGCGTGCCGATCGAATCGCCGATCGACGTCACCGATTTCCGCGACGCGATCGAGCGCTTTCCGACGCTGGTGCCGAAAGCGTCGAGCCTCGGCATCGGCTACACCGTGCGGATGCACCAGGTCTGGATACCCAGCGGTATGTCGCTGGGGGATCTGGTCTATTCGCTGCCGCTGGCGCCCGGCGAGCAACAGCGGATCGCGGTCAGCGAGACACGCGAGACGCTGAGCGTTCGCGAGACCGAAGCGCTCTCGGCGGAGGAGCTGCAGCGCTATAACGAACAGGCCGATTCCTCGACCTCGGCCGTCTTCAACAGCGCGTTCGATGAATCCGCGAGCGGCGGCAGCAAGATACGCACGAGCACGGAAGCCGGATCGATCGGCGGCGGACTGGGTGTCGGCGGCTTCTTCAGCGGCATCGTCGCGGGCCTCGGCATTGCCGGCGGCTATTCGGATTCGACCACGACCGGCAGCACGTCGAGCTGGCAGAACGCCAGCCGAGACTATGTCTCCAACGCTACACAGGATTTCCATTCGAACCTGAACCGCGCCGCCTATGCGCGCCGCAACGCCAGCCGCACTGCCGTCCGCCTCGCCTCGGCAAGCGAGCGGCAGGAAGTGGTGTCGAAGGTCATCACCAATCACAACCACTGCCACGCGCTGACGATGCAATACTGGCAGGTGCTGCGGCATTTCGCGGTCAGCACCAAGGTCGACGACGTCCAGCTCGTCTGCTTCGTGCCGCTGGAGGTGGTGCAGTTCCTGCCCTGGGGCCAGCCGCGCACTCTCGCCTCGCGCAACTACGCCCGCGACGAACTGCTGGTGCGCTATGCGATGCTGCTGCGCTACCATGACGTGATCGCGGCGCGCCTCTATTTTCGTCCCGACCTGAGCTACGGCATGCGCTTGCTGAAAAGCTTCGCCGCCAACCCGTCGATGACGGTGCAGAGTTCCAGCGGCGCGGCGCAGGACATCATCGACGTCCAAGTGAACGGCACCTTCCTGCCGTTCGAGGACATCTACGTCACCGCGATCTCGACCAGCGGCGCGCGCGTCGGTCCGGTCCGGATGAACGCGTCCAGCGCGACGGTTCCGGCCACTTACGAGACCAGGGCCGCGCTCATCCAAGGGCTGCGCACCCGCCGCCAGGGGCAGTTCGAGCCGCGCACGGCGGCGCTCGCGCTTCCCGACCATGTCGCTCGCAGCGACCTTGCGCGTCTGGAGTTCAGCCGGGCCTTCCGCACTTTCTCCTACCGGCTGGCGCTGCCGTCCTCTCTCTCCTTTACGGAAGTCATCGGCTATCTGAACAACACGGCCAAGCTGGACATAACGCTCTCCCCCGCCGATCTGGAGCGGGAGCTGGGCGGCCCCGTCGTCACCGATCCGACTGCACGGATCGGTGGGATCGACGTGATCGAATTCTACAACGGCCCCGGCGGCACCGAGGTGATGAGCGGCGTGCTGCCGGTCGCCGCTAAGCGGGTGCCGCCGGAACTCCGCTTCGCCGACCTGCTGAAGATCGAGGCGGCGCTGCAGCACGTCGTCCAGAACACGGTGCCCTATTCCAAGGCGGTCTGGCAGTCGCTGACGCCCGAAGAGCGGGCCATCCTGCTCGAACGCTTCACGATCGGTGTGCCGGAAGGCGGGGTCAACGACCCGACCGACGAAGTGCCGCTGCTCAACTGCATCGCCAACGAAGTGCTCGGCTATTTCGGCAATTGCGCGATCATGCCGTTCTTCATCCCGATCCAGGCGGAGCAGAAGACTCGCTTTTCGACGCGCGACCTGCAGGAAGCGCTGCTGCGCTTCCACCGTCAGTCCTTCACGCCGTCGCAATCCTCGATCACGCTCCCGGCGCGCGGCGTGCTCGGCGAGGCGATCCTGGGCGACTGCAACGCTTGCGAGAAGATCGACCTCACCCGATTCTGGAACTGGCAGGATTCGCCCGGCGACACGGCCAGCGATCCGTCCCAGCTCGCACAGTTGTTCAGCGGCGGCAACCAGCTCGTCGGCCCCGCCGGCGCGCAGGCGCCCTCCGGCCTGACCGCAGGGCCGATGGTGACGATCAATCAAGGGCCGACCGCCCTCAGTCCCGCCGATCTGGCCAAGGCGCTCATCGACAAGCTGCCGCAAAGCAACCTGCCGCAGAACCTGACGGGCCTTGCCGAGCTGGCCGCCCAGGCGAAGGTGCAGACCGAGACGACGGCTGAAAGCCTCAACAAGACGATCAGCGAAGCGTCCGGCCTCGCCAAGGCCGCGATGGAGCAGGTGCCCAAGGCGATCGAAGCGAAGAACAAGGGCAGCGGCGACACTGGGTCCGGATCCGGCTCCGGCGGAAGCGGCTCGGGTTCCGGCGGCAGCGGAGCCGGCTCGGGCTCTGGCGGAACAAGCTCGGGATCGGGCGCCTCGGGGACGGGCGGCGCCGGCTCTACCGGCAGCAGCGGCGGCTCGGGCGGCGCCGGGACGGGAAGCACTGGCTCCGGCGGCGGATCATCCGGCGGCGGTGGTGGTGGCTCCAGCGGCGGTGGCGGCGGAGGTGGCACGCCCGCTCCCGGCGGCGGCACCGCGACCGATGCCGGCCCGGGGCCCACAGGCTGAACGCACGATCCACGCGAGACACAGGAGGCACAGATGGCCGAAGCGACCGCCTCCAGCGTTGAAGACCGTGCGCTGGACGCCCTCACCAAAATCCTCGAAACGTCGATTTCGCCCGAAATGCAGGAAGCGCAGCAGATCATTCTGCGCCGCCTCGCGCTCGCCGGCAGCCTATTCCCGTCGCGGGTGCCGCCACCCCTCAACATCACCGAAGTCGGCGGCTATCTGAATCTGCTGCAGGACCTGCCGGAGCTGCGGCTGCAAGTGCTGTCCTCGACGCTTGGCGTCGCGGGGCCGAACGTGGCGGCCGGCTTCGGACAGCCTCATACCGCGATCACCTTCGTTACGCGCCGCAACGACCGCCCGGCCGGGCCGGCGCAGGCCGCGACCCCCGTCAGCTACACGATCCGGTCGGATTTCGCGCCCGCGCTGGACGAGGCGCTGGCGGCGATCCGCAACCTGGGCGGCACGCTGCCGCTGCTGAGCCCGGCGCGGGCCCTGCCCACGGCGGGCCCCGGCGTTCAACCGCCGGACGACCTGCTCGCCGTCACCGGGCGGGTGCTGGAAATCGTTCCCGCCACGGCGCTCGCCGATCCGGCCAACGATCCGATTGCGCTCGGCGCTTCCGGTGCAGGTGCGCCGCAAGTGCTTGCCCGGCAGGTCAACTCCGCAGCGCCCGGCGCCGGCACGATCGCGTCCGCGTCCTGGAATCTCTGGGCCTGCACCGACACGGGCTGCAGCCAACAGGCCGTCACCGGGCTCTATATCCCGGTCGCGCCCCATCTCGAGGCGGCCGGCTGGCACCAGGATCCCCTGCCCGCTCCCACATCTTTGACGGATCAAGGGGGATGGCAGCGCTGGACCAACATATCCGGCCTCGTCGCGGGCCGATCGCGGCTCGGCGACGAATTGCTGCTCCTCTATCCGTCCGAGGACATTGCCCGATCCAGTCTTGCGACCATTCTCGACTATCGCTGGAACGGCGCAACCTTCGCCGGGAGCGTATAGGCTATGGCCGCGCCTTCTCCCTCCCCCGCACCGCCGGACTCGCCGGGCTATGCGCGGCGCCTCACGTTCCGCACCAGAG
The DNA here is from genome assembly GCF_042678385.1 of Sphingomonas tabacisoli. Lineage (NCBI taxonomy): Bacteria > Pseudomonadati > Pseudomonadota > Alphaproteobacteria > Sphingomonadales > Sphingomonadaceae > Sphingomonas > Sphingomonas tabacisoli. The sequence goes on along the minus strand of NZ_JBHUDY010000001.1, from coordinate 896,334 downwards.
GCAGCACCGTTGAGCTGATATCGAGCGAGCGCGTCGAGATGATCCCGCCCGCCCCGGACCCGCAACGCGATCCGGAGAGCTTTCGCGTGGAGCTGCGAACCGACGATGACGCCACTGTCTTCAGCAGCCGGATCAACAGCCCGGTCGAGCCGGAGCGCGAAGTCTTTTCCGCCGATCCCGCGCAACCGATGCGCTATGTGGTCGATCCGCAGAAGGAAGATGCTTTCCAGGTGATCGTGCCAGACCTGGAGGAGGCTTCGGACCTTGTGCTTGATGCGCCGCAGTCGATGCTGGGTGACGCGACGCTCGCGCCCGGCTCGACCGAAATCGCGCGGGTGCGGCTTCGGCCGGAGGCCGACGAGCCGCCACCGAGTCCACGCAGAAAGAGCCGGAAATGAGCGCCGCCGACGGCCGTGTCCTGCGCACGGAAAAGCTCGTCGATCACGGCGACCCGGCGCGGCGCTGGAACCTCGTCATCCTGGCGGAAGGCTTTCGCGAGCCGGAGATGCCGCAGTTCCGCGCCGCCTGCGCGCGCTTCATCGACCAGTTGTTCGCAACCCCGCCGTTCAACGAACTGTGGTGCGCGATCAACATCTACTGCGTGGACGTCGCCTCCGACGAAAGCGGCGCAGACGATCCCAATCCCTGCGCCGATGGCGACAACGGCTCCGGTCTGTCCGCGCGCACCTATTTCGATGCGACCTATTGCACGGCCGGGCTCGGGCGCCTGCTCGCCGGCAACCAGGCGCTCGCGCTGGCGACGGCGCAAGCTGCCGTGCCGCAAGTGCGCGCCACGATCGGCATCGTGAACAGCAGCCGTTATGGAGGCGCCGGTGGCGGCGTCGCCTGGTTTTCAACGCATGCGAGCGCCTCGCAGATCGGGATCCACGAGCTTGGCCATTCGGCTTTTCACCTTACCGACGAATATACCGACGCGCGCGACAACAGCACCGGCGGCGAGCCGACCGCGCCGAACGCCACCACCGACACCAATCGCGCGACGACCAAGTGGCGCGATCTGATCCTGCCCGCGACGCCGCTGCCGACCATGTCGAACCCGAATTGCGCCAACTCCGACAATCGCCCCAGCCCGGTCGCAGCCGGAACCGTCGGCCTGTTCGAAGGCTGCGACCGCAGCCGTTGCGGCGCCTATCGGGCCGAGCACGATTGCTACATGCGCACGCTCGGCACGCCGTTCTGCTCGGTCTGCCGCCGGGCGATCCGCAACGTGCTCAAGCCTTTCATGCCGCAGCAGGTCGCGCCCAGCGTCGGCGTCCAGTTCAGCGATACCTTGGCGGCCGCGGAGACCCGGCGCTGGTTCACGCACAGCTGGCCGGCGTGCTGGCAGGTCTGCTGGACCGCGATCCCACGCAATCCGGGCTTGAGCGGGCCTACCTTGGAGCTGCGCGTCCGGACCGAACGCGCGTCACGCGAACTCGTGACCTATTGGCTCGACATCACCAACCGAAGCGCGGCCGCCGTGGAGTTCGACGCGCGCTACGAAATCCTGTCGCGGGATTGAGGAGGTCGGAATGCAAGTCGGCGTCCAGTTCACCGGCACCCTTCAGGGGAATCAGACCGCCCAATGGTTCACCCATAGCTGGAATCCCGACTGGCACGTGATCTGGACATTCGTGCCGGTCACGGTGCGCACCGGCGCTCCAGAGATCGAATGGTCGGTCGCAAGCGAGCGCGCCACATCTGGCGTGACTTACTGGCTGACCGTGCGCAACCTGACGCCGACCCCGGTCGACTTCGAAGGCCGCTACGCGATCGTAAACTAGGCGCTCGCCCTGGTCGTTCGCAGCACGCTTCCAATGAGCGCGGGCGCGCCGGCCGCCATCAGCGAGATAAGCGCCGTCAGCTCCTGGCCCGATTGAGCCGAGGCGAGGCCGAGCATCAAGACCAGCGCCGGCAACGCGATCGCCATGGGAAGCTTGATGCTCGACCAGGCACTCTTCGGTTGCCGCGCCCGCCAGGCAGCCAGCGTGTCCGGCCGCTCGGTCTGCCGGATGAAAATGGCGAAGCTCTTGTTCATCAGGCGCGGAGCCGGGTCGAGGATGATCAGGCCGCGCCGGACAAGGGACTGGAGCGCGACCGCCTTGCGCATGTTCACGAACCCGCCCCGCGCGATCGCATCGAGCACCACGCGCTCCGGAAGCGACGAGGCCGCCCAGCATTGCTCGTAATATTCGATCAGGTTGGAACGCATGAAATCGACCGCCGCCGCTTCCGTGACCGGGTCGATCGCCCGCGCCCATGCGGCGATCAGCGGCCGGTAGTGCGACTGATAGAGGCTCGCGTCGATAGGATAATATCCAGCCGGCTCGGGCTGTAGATTTGCGGAGCTATGGTCGCCGATCACGCCGTCGATGACGGTCCCGGGCAGCCATCTGAGCTCCTCCGCCAATCGCCGGCACTCCGGCGGAAGGCCGAGATCGCCCGGACCCAATTTGTCGATCGGCGCGAAGGAGAAAGTCGTGAAATCCTGGAACAGCCGCGCCCAGCGCAATTCCTCGCGCATCGAGTCGCGCACCTCGTCCGTTTCCTCGTGCGTGCCGAACGCGTCGAGAATCCGCTCGAGCGGCGACATCTCGGCAATGACCACCAGGCTCGCCAGGCAATTCGAGGCGTTTGGCGACAGCGCATCCGCGGCCCGCTCCAGATAGGCGAGCGCGGCGCGCCGCCTTTTGGCGTCGCGCAGGACCAGCTCCAGTCCGATCACGACTAGCCGCGCGGGGGCGCCGTTCGGCAGGCACGTCCAGGGCTTCGGCGCGACCGAAACGCCGGTGCGCTGCGCATCGTCGAGCAGAGCGTCCGGGACGCCGAGAAGCTCGGAGGCAAGATCGACGATGATCGCCACGGAGCCGTCGCACACCGCAGCCCGCACCGCACGCTGCGGGGCCACCAGCATGGACTTGCGGGCGAGCTTCAGCCGATTGCCGTCGCGGGCCTGCGAAACGCGGCCGAGGAGCAATGTCGGCCAAGTGACGGCGTCGAGCGGAATCCCGAATCCCGTCAGCGCCCATAGAGCCTGATAGACGACTGCATAGATCATTCCGGCCAGCAGGAGCGCGAGAATGGCGATCGCGCCCCAGGAATAAGGATCGTGAAGCCATGCGGATCGCGGGCGAACGCCGGTTCGAGCCGCAATGGGCTGCTTGTCGTCGGGCGAGGCGCAATACCAATCCGCGGCAGGAGGCGAACGGCAGATCATCACCGGCTCCGTCGCAAGCTGCGTCTGCATTTCGCGCGCGAATCCCGCGACGGTCCAGTCGGGACGGATGGCCGTTTCGGCGGCGGGCACCGGATGGTCGGGCCAGGGCGCGAACGCGTCCCGGATCGGCGCCGGCATGCTTCCGGGCGCAGCCGACCGAACCACGTCCTGAAGCGCGGATATGCTGCGCGCCCGGCCGAGGACGCCCATCGCAGCCGCATCGGCACGGCGCAGATCGGTCAAGTGCGCGGAGAGCTGGCGGGAATCGGACCAGAAGGCGGTCATCGGCGCCGCGGCGATACAGGCGAGCATTGCAAGCGCGTAGCGGCGATAGGCGCGCTCAGTTTCCAGTGTGAGCCGCAGGCGCTTGGGGTCGGCATCGGCGGCGGAGTCTGCGCTTGGCTCCAGGCCCTCCGCGACATGGCGGCCGAGCTTGCGAAACTGCCAGCCGCATATCAGCACCGCGGCAGCGACGGCGACGACGGGCGCCAATATCCCTACCAACAGCGACCACGCGCCGATCAGCACCGCAGCCGCGATCAGGATCGGCGTGTTCTTCCGATACGTCTCCTCGAGCACGGCGCAGGGCCAGATGCGCTTCCATCGCCCCCGGCGTCCCAGCAGCAGCCACAGGGCAAGCGGCATCGCCGCGATGTTCACGCCCGCCCATAGTCCCAGCGCGCGGGATGCGGTGCCGGCAGCTATGCGATCGGCATCGTCCACCGGAAAATAGACCAGAACGGCCCAAGGCGAATCCGGAATGGCCGCCGCGGCAAAGCTCGCCACCCTGCCGTCATAGCGGCGTGGGAACATGATCGTCGGCGGATTGGCCGGCGCTCCGACGGCCGAGCCGTTCGCGCGCGCCTGTCCCTTGCGGAGTGCCTGAACGATTTCGTTCGGCGCGCGGATTTGATCGGCGAAGTTCTCGATCATGGCGCGCCCGCTTTCCTGGTGAAAGATCACGGGCAACCGCTCGTCCGAAGTGTCGACGACCAGGAACCGGTGGAATGGCGGGAGCACCGGCGCGACCAGCGAGGGAAGGAAGGTCGACGCAAGGAAATAGCACCGCCGGGCCGGTGGCGGACTGCCGGAAGCGGGAGACGCGCTCGCGTCCATGTTGCAAGCGTCGGTGGGGCCGGCCGCCTCGCGCTCGATCAACGCCGTTTTCTTCACGCCATCCGTCTGGGCGCGGACCTCGGTCAGGACAGCCGTGGCGCCGGGCTCGGTCATCGCGCGTTGGACAAGCGCGCGAAAATAGGGCCGCGCGCTGATATCCGTCGCGGGCGGAAGATCGATCAGGCCGCACCCGCGTTCCGGATTCCGGCCCCCGGCGTCGAAGTGCCCCGATTCGAACAGCTCCGGAAGCGGGCCGTTGCTGCGCGCCGCCTGCGGTTCTCCACCGCGGCACCGTTCGGCCGCTGCCCTGAAAGCCTTCACATCCTGCCCGGTAGAGACGGCAATGTCGGCGGCGAGGCGTGCCGCCTCATGGCCGGCGCTGTGGCGCTCATACATCGCCTCGCCGACGAACAGCACGGCGAGCGTGGCAAGCGCCGCCGCCGCATACATGCCGAACAGGATGGCGAGGACTTCGGCCGAGCTGAGCGACTCGGTGCCGCCGATCAAGAGCAATCGAAGGACGGGAATCAGTGCGATCGCGATCAAAACTGCCAGGCCGAATCCCATCAAGGCGAGCGGCGGCGGCCTCAGCCAATTGTCCCTGAGCGTGGAGGCCGGCATCAGGCCGATCGCGTAGAGCTGGCAACCGCCAAGGCTCGTCGGCGGCGCTTGCGGTTTTGCGGCATCGAGGGGCTTGGTGCCGGGACAAGGCCGCCCGGAGGCGTCGGCAACCCGGAACGGCCGGACATAGGCAAAATATTCCGCGTCCGCGATCTGGACACGCGCTGCGCCTGGAGCCGAATCCAGCGTTACGGCAGGCGCGTCTCCTGACACCGGTTTGTCCGTGAGCGCGCTTTGCACCAATGTTCTGGCGAAGCCGCTCACGATCGTCATCGGAGGCAGCTTGGCGACCGGCAGACGGCCGGTTCCGAATTGCTCCAGAACCGACTGATCCGGCGCGACGATCAGCAGGTTCAAAAACTCCGCTCCCGACCGATCGAGCCCCACGAGCTTTTGCAGCGAAGCCTCCGCTGCATAGCAAGGTTGGCGCGCATTCTCGACCCGCACCACGACGTGATAGAGCGTTCCCTGCCCGGCAAGCTGGCCCTGTTGGAACAGGCCATCCTGCATCGGCGCACCCGGCGGACTCGTCGCCGCGCAATCCGCCACGGACGCTATCTTGATCGCCCCGAAATCCGGATGCGACACCGTGATGCCCATGTCACCGGGCTGGCGCGCGCGTGCGATCTCACGCGCCGTGCGCGGCCATCGCTCCAGATTGCGCGCGATGATTTCCAGGCTGGCGGCGTTGCGCTGGTGAATGCTGCCGACCAGGGCCTGGCTGTTGATCAGGTAAGCAGCCGCAAAGGCGAGCAGGATCGCGCCGATCAACACCCCGACGATCCACCCGAGCTTCCCCAGCGGCGTCGAACGCGATTGTTCCGACGGGCGGACGGCGCTTACCATCGCGCAGCCCATATGATCAGGCAGCGACGATATGCGGGACTTGCGCGGGCCGGTGACACCATCGCGTCGTCTCCCCCGTTCATGCTCGCACGGGGCGCGCGGAAAGACAGCCACGACACTCGTGCATCTTGGTTCGGCCGTGCGTCGGCCAAGCAACCAAGTCGAAGCAATATACCCGCTTTCGCCGCTATCGCGAAATGCGGGATGTCCGCGAAAAGCAGGTGCCGCCGCTACTCGTCCTTGGGACGATGCGTCAGTTTTGAAGGAGCGTCGAAACTGGAGCGTCGGCCCAGCTTCGAGCTATAGCCGCGGGCATGAGCGAAACTGCCTATGTCATAGACGGCACCACGGTGACCACGACGACGCTTGCCGCCGGCCCGTGGGACCCGCGGCTGCAACATGGCGGTGCGCCGTCGTCGCTCGCGGCATGGGCTGCCGAGCAGGTTCCGACACAAGCGCCGATGCGGATCGCGCGCGCGACCATCGACCTGTTTCGCCCCGTGCCTGTGGCCGATCTCGGCATCGACACGACCGTGTTGCGGGAAGGCCGCAAGATCCAGCTCGTGCAGGTGCGGTTGCTTGCAGGCGACGCAGAGGTCGTGCGCGCGACGATCCTGAAGGTTCGAACGGTGGACCAGCCGCTGCCCGGCGAAGTGCGGATGCCGCCTTTGACCGAAGCGATGCCGGAGCAAGTTGCAGGCGTTGGAATGGGCATCCCGGCATCGACGGAGAACTTCGGCGCGAACTTCGAAATCCGCCGCATCCAAGGCGGCTTCAGCGAGCCCGGACCGGGAAAAGTCTGGTTCCGGCAGCATCGGGCGCTGATCAGCGGCCAACCGCTCTCGCCGGCGATGAGAGCGGTTGCGGTCGCGGACTTCTCCAATGGCATTTCGGCCTTGCTGCCTTTTGCCGAGTGGACGTTCATTAACGGCGACCTGACCGTCAGCCTGGCGCGCGAGCCGGTGGGGGAGTGGATTTACTCGGAAGCGGAAACCTGGGCCGCGCCGGACGGCATCGGCAGCGCGACCGCACGGTTGGCCGACCGCCACGGCTTCTTCGGCCAGGCGATTCAGTCCCTGGTTCTGGAGCGGCGCGGCTAACGGTTCATCAAACCCCGATGCAGACCAACTGTCTGCTAACCCGCGAGGTCTGACCCGCCAATAATCTCTCGCGTATGAGCGATATGGACGCCCGCCCCGGGCGCTCCCACAAGCTGTACTATCGCATTAGCGACGGCCGCCGCGGGAACCGCTGCATATTGCTCAAGCCGTCCCCGAAGCAGCGGATTGAGGATCGGCATCGCGGCCTGCGCGAGGCGCTCCGCTACCCGCCGCTCCGCGCGATCGCCGAGCAGCAGCCCCGGCCGAATGATGTCCAGCCGCTCGAAGCCGAGGCCGCGGACCGCCTCCTCCACCTCGCCTTTGACGCGCAGATAGAATGCGCGGCCGCCTGCTCCGACGGAGCTCATCAAGATGAACTGTCGCGCTCCGTTGTCTCTGGCGGAACGCGCCACCGCGAACACGTAGTCCTGATCTACACGCCGGAAGGCGGCTTGCGATTCGGCCTTTCGAATGGTCGTGCCGAGACAAGAGATGCCGACGTCGACATCGACCGGCCCGACCGTGCCTGCAGGATCGGCCACGAGCGCGTCGAAGTCGATTGTGCGGTCACGAGGCCTCGTCGGAGCACGCACCAAACTCGAGAGTTCGACATCCGGTCGCCTTGCCAGGGCGTCGGCAACGAGGCTGCCGACCAGCCCGGTGCCGCCCGCCATCAGAACGCGGACGGTCATGGGCGCGGCTCGCAAATCTTCAAAATGTCCACGCCCTCGCCGAACGCGATCCGCTCTCCCTCGGTGGCTCCCATCAGCGCTCGGGCAAGCGGGGCGGAGAATGCAATGCGCCCCGTCGCGGCGTCGGCCTCATCGTGTCCGACGATCTCGATCATGCGTTCACGCCCGGCGATGCGAACGAGCACGCGGGAACCAAAGGCGACCTCGTCGGAGGGAGGCGGCGGCGCGTCAAGCGCGGTCACCTGCCGTGTGTGCCAGTAGCGAAGTTCGCGGGCGATGGACTCGCGGGCCTCTTCCTCGCCTGCATCGGCAAGGCGCGCCTCCAGCGACGCCACGCGCTCGTCGATCAACTGCCGTCCCCTTGCCGTAACATAGTTGGGACCCGTCGGAATCGGCAGCTCGAACCTCGGCTCCCTATGCTCTTCGTCGCTGTCGCGCCTGAAAGCTACGCTCACAGCCTTCTCCGTCGGCCAGAAATCATGATGCAGGACCGCAAGCGTAACACCGCAGCTTTGCGGGCGTTAGCCGCAACTTGCGAGACAATGCCGGCAGCGCAGCAGCATCGCCGTTCTCACGCTTGTCATGGCAATGGGACGTTTCTGGGGCCTCGCGGCCGATCCGACCCCGTGGCGGGAGCTCCAGCTGGAGATGGCTCCGCCTGCTGCAGGCAGAGTCTCGAAGTCGCGGATCGCAACGTTTGTCGCCCCGCTTGGCTCTGAATTGATGAATGCCGGACGTCGCCGGCGCCCGCCGACGACGTCTCGCACTCAGGAACCTGTCAGCGCGCGCCTTCCAGCGCATGCTTCAGATCACGCACACGGTCGTGGCCACGCCGGACGGACTCGTATGCGCGTTGGATGGCGGCGCGCGTTTCGGTCGAGAGATCGTCCGCCGCGAGCGCGTCCTCGAACTTGCTCTTGATGTGATCCTCGCCGCGCTCGACCTCGTCGATAACCGCCTTATCGTCGCGACCGGTGATAGATGACTTCAGGTCAACGAAGGTGCGATGCGCTGCAGCAAGAGCAGTGCCGTCTTCCTCAGGCTTGCCGCCCAGCCGCGCGACTTCGGATTGCAAAACGGGAATCGCCTGCTCGCGATCGCGTGCCAAGTCCAGGAACAAATCGCGGAACTGGGATCCGCTCACGGCATCAGCCGATTCCTTGTAGCCTTTGATGCTGTCGATCATCGTCGCGACGAGCGAATTAAGCGTAGATACGTCTGTGTTTGAACCAAACATTCGTCTCTCCTTTGCAGGCTGACAACGCTCCGGGGATGCAAAGGTCCCACCGGGCGGTGACTGCAGGGACCCCACACGATGAGCCTGGGCATCATTGCCGAACGCGATTGCAGTTTATGCAACCGGAATCTCTACCTATGCACTTGAAAATGCCATTGCTGCAGTGCACAAGGAAGTTGCCTTTCAGGCATCCTCTCCTATAAACTTTTCAGGGCCGGCGTTCGCGTCGGCCTTTCTTTTGTCCTGGCCGATGTGACACGCGCGGAGCGCCATCGTTGCGCCGAACGAAAAGATATTGGAGCGGAGCGCGCCGGTGGGCCGGCATTGGCGTTTCGGATCGTTCGGGGATCGAGCGGCCGACGCGCTCTCCCCGCCTTGCACCTAACCGAACGATTTCGATGCGTTAATGGTGCTGCCGGTGAGGATTGAACTCACGACCTCAGCCTTACCAAGGATGCGCTCTACCACTGAGCTACGGCAGCACTGGCCCGCGGGCGAGGCGCGCACTTGGGCGAGGGGGCGATGCTTGTCAAGGCGTTGCGAAGCGCGTTAGCGCACGCCCATGTCAAAGAACGACGAACGCGAACGCCGGCTCGCCGAGGCGCTGCGGGAGAATCTGCGCAAGCGGAAAGCGCAGGCGCGTGCCGAGCCACCTAAAGCGGACGACACGCCTCCTCCAGCCAAGCCCTGACTTCGCCCTCGAGCTGAGGACCGATCTTTTCGACGACCTGCGCATGATAGGCGTCGAGCCAAGCGCGCTCCTTCTCGGTCAGCATGTCGGCCGCGATCAGCCGCCGGTCGATTGGGGCGAAAGTGAGCGTTTCGAAGCCCAGCATCTCACGCTCGGCCCCCGGCACGTCCTTCGGCACGACCAGCACCAGATTCTCGATGCGGATGCCGTATTCGCCGCCTTTGTAATAGCCGGGCTCGTTCGACAGGATCATGCCGGCCGCGAGCGGCTCGTCGCCGCCGCCGAAGGTCGCAATGCGGGCGGGGCCTTCGTGCACCGAGAGATAGCTGCCAACGCCGTGTCCGGTGCCGTGGGCATAGTCCAGGCCAGCTTCCCACAGCGGCCGGCGGGCGAAGGCGTCGATCTGCTGGCCACGCGTGCCCTTGGGGAAAAGCGCCGTCGCGATCGCGATATGGCCCTTCAGCACGCGCGTGAACCGGTCGCGCATTTCAGGCGTAGGCTCGCCGACTATAACGGTGCGAGTAATATCGGTCGTGCCGTCGCGATACTGGCCGCCTGAATCGACCAGATAGATGCCGTTCATCGTGATCGGCAGGCTCGATTCGTCGGTCACGCGGTAGTGCGGTATCGCCGCGTTCGGGCCGGCGGCGGAAATGGTGTCGAACGACAGGTCCTCGAGCACGCCGGTCTCGTCGCGGAAAGCGCGCAGCTTTGCCGCCGCGCTCATCTCGGTGAGGCCGCCTTTTGGCGCCGCGATCGACAGCCAGTGGAGGAAGCGCACGATCGCCGCGCCGTCGCGTGCCTGCGCAGCCTGGTGGCCGGCGATCTCGACCGGGTTCTTGAGTGCCTTGGCGAGCACGGCCGGATCGCGAAGCTGGATCGTCTGCGCCCCACCCTTCTCCAGCCGCTCGAATATCGCGGCGACCGCCCGCTCCGGATCGACCGCGACGCGCTTGCCCGCAAACCCCGCGAGTGCCTTGGGGAACTCGGCGCGGTCGTGCAGGCGGACTGCATTGCCCAGATGCTTGGCGACGTCCTCGCCGATCTTTTCGGGCTGGACGAACAGATCGGCGGTGCCGTCGCGGTTCACCAGCGCATAAGCGAGCGCGACGGGGGTGCGTTCGACGTCCTTGCCGCGCACGTTGAACGTCCAGGCGATCGAGTCGAGGGCGGAGAGCACGACCGCGTCGGCCTTCTTCGCCGCCAGCCAGTCGCCGATCTCGGCGCGCTTTTCGGCCGAGTTCTTGCCGGTGAATTCGTCGGGCTGCACGACAAGCCGTGCGCGCGACGGCTCGGGCCGGTCGGGCCAGACCGCGTCGACCGGGTTGGTATCGACCGCGACCAGCTCGGCGCCCTTTTCGGCCAGCGCGCTGGTCGCCGCCTCGACCCAGGCGCGGGTGTGCAGCCAGGGATCGTAGCCGATACGCGCACCGTTCGCGGCATGCTCACCGAGCCAATCGGAGACCGACGTTTCGGGCACGGAAACATAGGCCCAGTGCTTAGGATCGACCTGCTCGCGAACCTGAAGGGTGTAGCGGCCATCGATGAAGATCGCCGCTTCCTCGGGCAGCACCACCGCCGTTCCCGCCGAGCCCTGAAAGCCCGTCAGCCAAGCCAGCCGCTGGGCATAGGCGCCGACATATTCGGACATATGCTCGTCGGTCAGCGGAACGACGAAGCCGTCCAGCCGGTCGCGCTTCAGCTGCTCGCGCAGCGCCTGGAGACGCGCTTCATAGGTGGACATGAGGCACTCCTCTCGAACTCTATGGAGTGCATGTAGCAAGCCCGTCCCCGCGAGGGGAGAGGCCTGTTTTCCTTACTTGCCGGCAGGCGCGAAATTTTCGTTCGACTCGCTGCCGCTCATCTCACGGTTTTGCGAGCTGCCCATGCCGGTCGATCCGGTCTCGCTCTGCTGCCCGATCTTGCTCGATCCCTGCTGGCTAAAGCTGAAGGCGCCCGCACCCTGCCCGCTTTGTGACTGGTCCTCGCCGCCCTGCATCAACTGCCGGTGCATGCACTGCTTCGCCCGTTCGGCGAGCTGCCGCTGCATCTGCTGCGCCTGCTCGAAGAACTGGCGCAGTTCGCCATTCGGCGAGTCCTGAATGTATTTCCGGCAATTATCCGCGCCTTTCAGCGCATGGTAGAGCACCGCGACGACGTCATAGGTTTCGTCGCGCGCGCCGGTCTGGCCTTCCATATCTTCCTCCTGAATGCAGCGGCGCAGACGCACGCCGCTGCGGGGGGTCGAACGGAGTGGAAGGCCGGGCGTTCCGGCCGTTACGCCCGCGATCAGACCAGCCGGCTCTGCTTTACCGCGGCTTCGACGAAGCTTGCAAAGAGCGGGTGGGGGTCGAATGGTTTGGACTTCAGCTCGGGGTGGAACTGGACGCCGACGAACCAGGGATGATCCGGCCGCTCGACGATTTCGGGTAACGCGCCATCAGGGCTCATGCCACTGAAAATCAGGCCGCCCTTTTCCAGCGCGTCGCGATAATGGACGTTGACCTCGTAGCGGTGGCGGTGGCGCTCGCTGATCTCACGGCCGCCGTAGATCGATTCGACCACGCTGTTGCCGGTGAGCGCCGCGGGATAGGCGCCGAGCCGCATGGTGCCGCCCAGATCGCCGTTCGCCTTGCGCTTCTGCAACCCTTCCTTCGACATCCACTCGGTGATCAGGCCGACGACCGGCTCGTCGGTCGGGCCGAACTCCGTAGTCGAGGCCTTTTCGATGCCCGCGACGTTCCGCGCCCCTTCGATGCAGGCCATCTGCATGCCGAGGCAGATGCCAAAGAATGGGACGTTGCGCTCGCGGGCGAACTTCACGCTGGAAATCTTGCCCTCGGAGCCGCGCTCGCCGAAGCCGCCGGGGACGAGGATGCCGTGCATCGGCTCCAGTTTCGTCGCGACTTCGTCCTCATGCTCGAACAGCTCGGCGTCGAGCCACTGGATGTTGACCTTCACACGATTGGCAATGCCGCCGTGGACCAGCGCTTCGTGGAGCGACTTATAGGCGTCCGGCAGGCCGACATATTTGCCGACCACGCCGATCGTCACTTCGCCTTCCGGATTCTCAAGCCGGTCCATGATGTCGCTCCAGCGCGACAGGTTCGGCGAGGCCGGCGGCGTCTCGATGCCGAAGGCGCGCAGCACTTCGCGGTCGAGGCCTTCCGCATGATATTGGAGGGGCACGCCATAGATGCTCCTGGCGTCGAGCGCCGGGACGACCGCTTCTTTCCGCACGTTACAGAACAGCGCGATTTTAGCGCGCTCGCTCTCCGGCAGCGGATGCTCGCAGCGGCAGACCAGCACGTCCGGCTGAATGCCGAGCGCGGTCAGCTCGCGCACGCTATGCTGGGTAGGCTTGGTCTTCAGCTCGCCGGCGGCGGCGATGTAGGGAACGAGCGTCACATGGACGAATACGGTGTTTTCGCGGCCAAGGTCGTTGCGGAGCTGGCGAACCGCCTCGATGAACGGCAGCGATTCGATGTCGCCGACGGTGCCGCCGATCTCGCACAGCACGAAATCGAGATCGTCGACCTCGGTCTGGGCAAACGCCTTGATCGCGTCGGTGACGTGCGGGATCACCTGCACGGTCGCACCCAGATAGTCGCCGCGCCGCTCGCGCTGGATGACGGTCTGATAGATGCGGCCGGACGTCACGTTGTCAGACTGTCGGCTCGGCACGCCGGTGAAGCGCTCGTAATGGCCGAGGTCGAGGTCGGTCTCCGCCCCGTCGTCGGTCACATAGACTTCGCCGTGCTGATACGGGCTCATCGTGCCCGGATCGACGTTCAAATAAGGATCGAATTTCCGGATCCGGACGCGGTATCCGCGCGCCTGCAAAAGGGCAGCGAGCGACGCCGCCATCAAGCCTTTGCCGAGCGAAGAGACCACGCCGCCGGTGATAAAAATATACCGCGCCATGGGAGACAAGGCTTAGCCGCGGGAATCGGGCGGGGGCAAGCGTTATTCCCCGCCCGGGCGATCGGCCAACGCGTTACTTGGTCGCCGGTGCAGTCCCGTTCGTGGCGTTGCCTGCCGCCTGACCGGCCGCTGCTGCGAGCGGATCGTTGGGCGTGGTGGTCGGAGCCGTGATCGGCGCGGGCGCAGCCTGGCCCGTCGCGGCCGAAGCGTCGATCTTGCCGGTGCGCTGATTAAGCGAAGCGATGGTCGCCAAAGCAATGCAGCATAGGATGAACATCGTCGCCAGGATCGCCGTCGCGCGGGTGAGGAAGTCTGCCGCGCCGCGCGCCGACATCAAGCCGGACGGGCTGCCGCCGCCGGTCAGGCCGCCACCTTCCGAGCGCTGCATCAGAATGACGGTGACGAGCGACGCCGCGATCAGCGCCTGCACGACAAGAAGGAAGGTGAACATGACTGGCTTTCGATTCCTAAAGTGGCGCGCGCCTTAGCGACTCGCTGCCATCTTATCAAATAAAGCTCCTAAACTCCGTTCGACCTGAGCTTGTCGAAGGCCTTCCTTGTTCTTCTGCAACTGGTGCGAGCAGGAAGGTAGGGCTTCGACAAGCTCAGCCCGAACGGAGTTGGGGAGGATCACCGGGGCGTTATGCCCCAACCTGCTCCGCAGCCTTCGCCACGCCGACCAGCGCCGGGCGTAGCAGACGGTCGCGGATCATGTAACCGGCCTGCATTTCCTGCACGATCGTGCCGGGCTCCGCATCGGCGGTGGGCAGCTCGATCATCGCCTGGTGGCGATTCGGATCGAGCTTTTCGCCGAGAGACGAAATCTTGGTGATCCCGTTGCGCTCGAACACGCCCGCGAGCTCGCGGCCCGTGGCTTCGAGGCCGACCACAAGACTCTTGAACCGTTCGTCTTCGCGCAGATCATTCGGGATAGCCTGCAGCGCACGCTCCAGATTGTCCGCAACACTCAGCATGTCGCGCGCAAAGCCGGTCGCCGCATAGGCGCGCGCGTCCTGCGCGTCTTTCTCCAGTCGCCGGCGCACATTCTGCGTCTCCGCCTGCGCGTAGAGCGCGGCGGCCTTGGCCTCGGCCAGCTCTGCTTCCAGCGCCTGCAACCGATCATGCTCCGCCACTTCCGGAGCTTCAGTCGCCGTTTCTTCGCGAACCGTGTTGTTCTCGTCCATCATCCCATCAATCTCGAAAGCGTTTGTGCCGTGAAGTCCACCATTGGGACCACCCGCGCATAATTCAACCGTGTCGGTCCGATCACCCCCACAACGCCCACGACCCGCCCATCGCTCCCCCGATAGGGCGACGCGATGACCGATGAGCCGGACAAGGCGAACAGCTTGTTCTCCGAACCGATGAAGATCTTGGTCGCAGCGCCCTCGGCGGCGCTGTCGAGCAGTCGGGCGATTTCCTGCGCTTCCTCAAGCTCTTCGAGCAATTGCCGAACGCGCTCTAGATCGGCCGCAGCGGCATCCAGCAGGTGCGACTGGCCGCGCACGATCAACACAGGGCGCCGATCCCCGTCCTCGGACCAGACGGCGAGACCGCGCTCGACCAGATCTTGCGACGCCTGATCCAGCCGCGCCCGGCCACGCCTGATCTCGCTCGCCAGCCGCGCCCGCGCCTCGCCGAGCGTTAGGCCGGCGAGCTGGTCGCTGACGAAATTGGCCGCTTCGACCAGCGCCGAAGGCGGGGTGCCCGGCGGGATGGCGATCACCCGATTCTCGACGCTGCCGTCCTGCCCCACCAGCACGGCCATTGCCTGGTCGCGCGACAGCGGGACGAAGCCGATCTGGCGCAGCCGCGGTTCGCGCTTGGGCACCATGACGACGCCGGCGCAGGCGGAGAGGTCGGAGAGCGCCGCACTCGCCGCCGATAGCGCGTTCTCGATCGGGCCGCCGTGAAGCTGCCGCTCGATCAGCCGCCGTTCGTCTGCCGAGGGTTCGGCCGCCTGCATGATCGCGTCGACGAACAGCCGCAGCCCCTGCTCCGTCGGCATCCGCCCGGCGGAGATATGCGGCGCGGAAAGCAAGCCCGCTTCCTCCAGATCCTGCATCACGTTGCGGATAGAGGCGGGCGACAAATTGAACCCGCCGACTTTCGAGATGGTGCGCGACCCGACAGGGGTGCCTGTGCCCAAATACGATTCGACCACCACGCGAAACACTTCGCGCGCCCGGTCGGACAGTTCGGCGATCGGCTGAGTGGCCATGGTACGGGAGATGTAGGGAATCTGTTCTTTTTCGTCACCCCGGACTTGATCCGGGGTCCACCTGCCTTATCGGGCCTTCACAAGAATACGGTGGATCCCGGATCAAGTCCCGGGATGACGAAAGGAATTTACTGAATGCGACCCTCAGGCCGCGCGCCCGATCAGATGCGCGCCATCACTATCGAACCCAATTTCACGCGTCACGCCGAAGGCTCCGTGTTGATCGGCTTTGGCGACACCAAGGTGCTGGTGACCGCCAGCGTCGAGGAACGCGTGCCGCCGTTCCTGCGCGGCAAGGGCGAAGGCTGGGTGACGGCCGAATACGGCATGCTGCCGCGCGCGACGCACACCCGCGGGAGTCGCGAGGCAGCCAAGGGCAAGCAATCGGGCCGTACCCAGGAAATCCAGCGTCTGATCGGTCGCTCGCTCCGCGCGGTTGTGGACCTGAAGGCCTTGGGCGAGCGCCAGATCACGATCGATTGCGACGTGATCCAGGCGGATGGCGGCACCCGCACGGCGTCGATTTCCGGCGCCTGGGTGGCGCTTCGTATGGCTGTCGACAAGCTGGGCCTGCCCGCCGATCCGATCCGCTCGCAGGTCGCGGCAGTGAGCTGCGGCATCTATGAGGGAACTCCCGTCCTCGACCTCGATTATCCCGAAGACAGCTCCGCTCACTGCGACGGGAATTTCGTGCTGACCAACGACGGCAACATCATCGAGGCGCAAGTGACTGCCGAAGGCGCCTGTTATGACGAGGAAGGCTTGCTCCGCCTGCTCCGCCTCGCCCGCATCGGCTGCGCCGAAATCTTCGCCGCCCAAGCCAAGGCCGTGGGACGTTGAACTATCAAGACAATCGCAAACTTGAGCCCGGCCGGCTGGTCGTCGCCACGCACAACCAGGGCAAAGTGAAAGAGCTGAAGGCGCTGCTCCAGCCTTATGGCATGGAACTGGTTTCGTCCAAGGAACTCGACCTGCCCGAGCCCGAGGAGACCGGCACCACTTTCTTCTTCAACGCCGAGCTGAAGGCGATAACAGCGGCCGACCTTTCGGGCCTGCCCGCAATTGCCGACGACAGCGGCATCTGCGTCGAGGCGCTGAACGGCGAGCCTGGCGTCTACACCGCGAACTGGGCGGAGACGGAGAACGGCCGCGACTGGACGCTGGCGATGGGCAAGGTCGAGGATGCGCTGGCGTTGCTCGGCCCGGAGGTCAGCCGCTCCGCCTATTTCGCCTGCGTGCTATCGGTGGCGTGGCCGGACGGCCATATCGAAAGCTTCGAAGGCCGGGTTGACGGCACACTGGTCTGGCCGCCGCGCGGGGATAAGGGCTTCGGCTACGATCCGATGTTCGTGCCGCTGGGTTATGACCAGACCTTCGCCGAAATGGAGCCGGAGGCGAAGCACGCGATCAGCCACCGCGCGGTGGCATTCGAGAAGCTAAGGGCAGCGCTTCTTTGAGCGAAAGCCCCCTCGCCTTCTATATCCATTGGCCGTTCTGCGTTTCCAAATGCCCCTATTGCGACTTCAACTCTCACGTCCGGAGCGAAGTCGATCAGGACCAATGGCGCGAAGCGCTGCTCGCCGACCTCGCCCATGAAGCGGCGCTGACGCCGGGCCGGCCGCTTTCCTCGATCTTCTTCGGCGGCGGCACGCCTTCGCTGATGCCGCCGCAGACCGTCGCCGCACTGATCGAGGCGGCCGAGCGGCACTGGGGCTTCGCGCCCGACATCGAGATCACGCTGGAAGCCAATCCCTCCTCCGTCGAGGCTGAGCGATTCGGCGATCTCGCCCGCGCCGGCGTCAATCGCGTTTCATTAGGGCTGCAGGCGCTCGACGATGCCGCCCTCGCCTTTCTCGGCCGCGCCCATTCGCTGACCGAGGGCCTGCTGGCGCTGGATACCGCACAGACTTCGTTCGACCGGGTCAGCTTCGACCTGATCTATGCCCGGCCGGGCCAGTCCCTAAAGGATTGGGAAGCCGAGCTACGGCGCGCCCTAGGCTTCGGGACCGGCCATCTGTCGCTATATCAGCTCACCATCGAACCAGGCACGCGTTTCGCCGCGCTCGCTGGCAAAGGCGAGCTGGCCGAGATGGACCCTGATTTTGCCGCCGACCTGTTCGAGCTGACCCGCGCAACCACGAAGGAGGCCGGCCTTCCCGCCTACGAAGTCTCCAACCACGCCCGCCCCGGGGAGGAGAGCCGGCATAACCTCACCTATTGGCGCTATGGTGACTATGTCGGCGTGGGTCCGGGCGCGCACGGCCGGCGGCTCAACCGTGCGAGCTTCCGCCGCAAGAAGCCGGAGAATTTCCTGGCGGCGATCACCCGCAACGGCCACGGCATCGAGAGCGAAGACGTGCTGTCTCCTGCGGTGCGGGCGAGCGAGGCGCTTCTGATGGGGCTGCGGTTGGAAGAAGGCGTGGAGCTCGCGCGGCTGGCGGAGGCGATCGACCGGAACGCGCTCGCCCGTCTGCGGAAACATGGCCTGCTCACGAACGAATCGGAGCGGCTACGCGCCACCCCCGCCGGCATGCTGGTGCTGAACAGCCTGCTCGCGGAGCTGGCCGCCTAGTCCTCGAACCGACCCGGCGGCGCGCTCACCACCGTTAGCCCGCCCGGCCCGACCTGCTGCACTTCCAGCGCCCGGTCCACGACGCCGTCGCGGCGGAAGCGGAACGGGCCGTCGATGCCCGTGAAACCGCCTTCATCCATCAGCCGAGCGATCGGGAAATCGCTCCCGACCTGCCACCCCTGCGCGATGCGCGAGACCAACAGCACCGAATCATAGCCCATCGAAGCGATCCGGTATGGCCCGGTGCCGTAGCGCAGCCGATATTTGGACGAGAGCTGCCGATAGAGGTTGTCCGAAACGCTGGCGAACCAGGCGCCGTGGAGCGGCGTCAGGCCGGCGATACCGGTCTCCGTATTCCACAGCTCGGTGCCGAGCACCTTGGCAATCGGCGCGCTTTTGCGCAGCAGCACGACGGCCTGCGCTGCGTTGCGGGCGCTGTCGGCGATCAGCACGGCGTCATAGGGCGAGGCGCCGTTGAGCTTGGTGACAGCGGCGGCGATGCCGCCCTTGCTGCGGTCGAAGGTCTGCAGCGAGGTGACTTGCCCACCGGCCGCTTCGACCGAGCGCAGCAAGGCGTTCGCCGCGCGCTGACCGTAAACGCCGCTGGGCGTCAGGCCGGCAAACTTGCTGATGCCCTTCGAGCGGGCGAAGCGGACGACGCGGTCGATCGACTGGGCAGGCGTGTAGCCCATCACGAACGTGCCGTTTCCGGCGACGCTGGTGTCGTTCGAAAAGCTGATCAGCGGCACGTGCGCGCGCTGAGCAACCGGCGCGACCAGTTTGACGTCGTCGGCGAGCAGCGGCCCCAGGATCAGCTTGTTGCCTTCCGCGACCGCCCGATTCGCAGCAGCGGCGGGTCCCGTCGCGGTATCGTAGAAGGTAATGCGGATGCGCTTGCCGCCAGTATCCAGGACAGCGAGATTCGCGGCGTTCGCGATCGACTGACCGACCGCAGCATTCGCGCCGGACAGCGGGACCAGCAGCGCGATGCGATGACGATTCTGATCCTCCGGCAGCTCAGGCCCGATCGGCCGCGGCGTCTCGACGGCGGTGGGCGGCGGGGGCGGCGCTACCGGTCCGCGACGCGGGCCGGACACGCAGGCGGCGAGTGTCAGCAGCCCGGCGACCGTGCCGAGTCGTGCTACTCTTCCGACCCAAGGTTGCGGCGCGGTCGCTGCCTCTGCCATGACGATCCTTACATGCAAGAAAAGCTGAAACCCGGCCTCTATATTGTCGCGACGCCGATCGGCAACCTGTCCGATTTGTCGCCGCGCGCTGCCGACATCCTCGCTCGAGCCGATGTGCTCGCGGTGGAGGACAGCCGCGTGACGGCGAAACTTCTGCATCATATCGGCGTCAGGCGGCCGATGGTTCCCTATCACGACCATAATGCCGATCGCGTCCGCCCCGATCTGATCGCGCGCATGGCAGGCGAAGCGGTGGCGCTGGTCTCGGATGCGGGGACGCCCCTGATCTCCGATCCCGGCTACAAGCTGGTCCGCGATGCGCGCGCAGCGGGCGTGGCAGTGACGACGATTCCGGGCCCGAGCGCCGCAGTCGCTGCGCTGACTCTCGCGGGCCTGCCGACCGATCGGTTCCTGTTCGCCGGCTTCCTGCCGAACAAGGCCAAGGCGCGCGCGGACGCGATCGCGGAGCTGGCCAGCATTCGGGCGACGCTCGTCTTCTACGAGTCAGGCCCACGCCTCGGCGCCGCGCTTCAAGCTCTCGCCGAAGGGCTAGGGCTTCGCGAGGCGGCCGTGGCGCGCGAGATCAGCAAGGCGTTTGAGGAGACCGTCACCGGTACGCTAGATGAACTGGCTGGGCGCTACGCCGAGGCACCGCCCAAGGGTGAAATCGTCATCGTCGTGGCGCCCGCGGGAGAAGCGCCGCCTGCCGCCGCCGATGACATCGAGGCCGCCCTTCGCGACGCGCTCAAGCGCCTGCCGCCAGCGAAGGCTGCAGGCGAAGTCGCAAAGGCGTTCGGCGCCGACCGGAAGGCGCTCTACGCTCAAGCGATGGCGTTGAAATCGGATGCGTGACCGCAAGCGCGCGGAACGCCGCGGACGTGTCGGCGAATCGCTCGCCGCGCTGTGGCTCAACCTCCAGGGCTGGAGCGTGATCGCGCGGCGCGTGCGCACGCCCGTCGGCGAGATCGACCTGGTGGCCCGGCGCGGCCGCACCACCCTGTTCGTCGAGGTGAAGACTCGCGCCACTGGCACGGAGCTGGATTTCGCGATCGACGAATACCGTCTCTCTCGCGTCGCCTCCGCCGCGCAACTGCTAGCGGCGCGCTATGGTCGTCCCGGCGACGATCTGCGGATCGACGTGATCCTGCTTGCGCCCTGGTCGCTGCCTCGCCACATCCGCAACGCCTGGGTCGGCTGACCCGCCGGGAGGATGACGATGAGCCTACGTGTCGCCGTGCAGATGGACCCGATTGAGGGCATCAACATCGCCGGCGATTCAAGCTTCGCGTTGATGCTGAAGGCGCAGGAACGCGGGCATAAAGTCTGGCACTACACGGCGGATCGGCTGAACTATCGCGACGGCCGCGTCTGGACCGAGGCTCATCCGGTCGAGGTGCGACCCGAGCCCGGTAATCACTACAGCTTCGGCGAGCCCGCCAAGATCGACCTCGGCCGCGACGTCGACGTGGTGCTGATGCGGCAGGACCCGCCGTTCGACCTCGGCTATATCACCGCCACGCATTTGCTCGAGCGGATTGCGGACGAGACTTTGGTGGTGAACGACCCCGCCTCCGTCCGCAACGCGCCCGAAAAGGTGTGGGTGCTCGATTTCGCCCGCTTCATGCCGCCGACGCTCGTCACCCGCGACCTCGACGAGGTGCGCGCCTTTCTCGCCGAGCATGGCGAGATCATCGTCAAGCCGCTGCACGGAAATGGCGGCAAGGCGATCTTCAAGGTCGGCCGCGACGGTGCGAACCTCTCCTCGCTTATCGAGGTGTTCAACACCGCCTATCGCGAGCCGCACATGGTGCAGGCCTTCCTTCCCGGCGTGGCGAGCGGCGACAAGCGCATTGTGCTGGTGGACGGCGAAGTGGCCGGTGCGGTCAACCGCATCCCCGGCGAAGGCGAGATTCGCTCCAACTTGGCGGTGGGCGGCAAGGCGGCGAAGACCGATCTCACCCCGCGCGAGCTGGAAATCTGCGAAGCGCTCGGGCCGGAGCTGAAGCGGCGCGGCCTGTTGTTCGTCGGCATCGACGTGATCGGGGGCGAATGGCTGACCGAGATCAACGTCACCTCCCCCACCGGCATCGTTGCGATCGACCGCTTCAATGGCACCGATACCGCCGGCCTGATCTGGGACGCGATCGAACGAAAGGTTGCCGCGCGGCGCTAGATCTCTCCGCCGTCATTGCGAGCGCAGCGAAGCAATCCAGTGCAGTGACCGGCCAATGGATTGCTTCGTCGCTGCGCTCCTCGCAATGACGGTTCAAGCGCGGGGATGGGCGTTGCGATAGACGTCCATCAGGTGCGCGGCATCGACGGCGGTGTAGATCTGCGTGGAGCTGAGACTTGCATGGCCAAGCAGCTCCTGCAGCGCGCGCAGATCCACGCCGCGCCCGAGCAGGTGCGTCGCGAAGCTGTGGCGGAGGGCATGCGGCGTGGTGCGGTCCGATAGGCCGAGCCGGCCGCGCGCGCGCCGCACCGCGCGCCTGATCTGCGACGGCTCCAGCGGCCCGCCACGCGCGCCTCGGAACAATGCGATATCCTTCGCAGGCGGATAGGGACAGGCCGCGACATACGCCTCGATCGCTTCGCGCACTTGCGGCAGCAGCGGCACGATCCTCGTCTTGTTGCGCTTGCCGGTCACGCTGAGCGTTTGCCCCAGTGGCAGCGCCGCACCGGTCAGGCCCATCGCTTCGCCGATACGCAAGCCGGCCCCGTAGAGCAGCAGCAGAACCGCCAGGTCGCGCGCGCCGGTCCAGCCTTCGCGTTCTTCCGCCACATCCTCGGCGAGCGCGATCGCCTCGGCCGGAGAGACCGGGCGCGGCACGCCCTTCTTGACCTTGGGGCCGCGCAGCTTGGGCGGCTCGGCGCCGACGAAGTTCAGGAAGGTCCGCACCGCCGACAGCTCGCGCGCGGCCGAGGCATTGCCGATCCCGTCATTGCGTCGATCGGCGAGAAAGGCGCGGAGATCGGCGACGCCGATGGTCTTCAGCAGTGCGGTATCGACTTCGCGTCCGTGATGTTCGCGCAGGAAATCGACCAGGCGCTCGGCCGTCGCCTCATAAGCCCGCACCGTATGCACCGAGCGCCGCCGGTCGCGGCGGAGATGATCGGCGAAGTCGGCGGCGAGCGAGGTCAACCGATCTTCTGTCCCGTCTTCGCCCAGTCAGCGAGGAAGCCTTCGATGCCCTTGTCCGTCAACGGGTGGTTGAACAATTGGCGGATGACGGCGGGCGGCGCCGTCATCACGTCGGCGCCCAGCTTCGCCGATTCGAGCACATGGATCGGATGGCGGACGCTCGCGACCAGGATTTCTGTGCCGAAATCGTAATTGTCGTAGATCAAGCGAATGTCGCTGATGAGCTGCATGCCGTCGAAGCCGACATCGTCGTGGCGGCCGACGAAAGGCGAGATGAAAGTGGCGCCGGCCTTGGCCGCCAGCAGCGCCTGGTTGGCCGAAAAGCAGAGCGTGACGTTCACCATCGTGCCGTCGCTGGTCAGCTTGCGGCAGGTCTTGAGACCATCGAGCGTCAGCGGCACTTTCACCGCTACGTTGTCGGCGATCTTCCGGAGGACTTCCGCTTCCTTCATCATCGTGTCGTGATCGAGCGCGACGACTTCGGCCGAGACCGGGCCCGGCACTATCGCACAGATTTCCTTCACGACATCGAGGAAGTCGCGGCCGGCCTTGTGGATCAGCGACGGATTGGTGGTGACGCCGTCGAGCAGACCCGTTTCGGCGAGTTCGCGGATGTCGTTGGTGTCAGCCGTATCGACGAAGAATTTCATATTCGGTCCTGCTGTATCACGTCACCCCGGGCTTGATCCGGGGTCCCGCTTCTTTACGAAAGCTGTCAAGAGAAAGCGGGACCCCGGGTCAAGCCCGGGGTGACGGGAATTGGGGATAACGGGTGAACGAAGCGCAGGTGGCGCAACTTTTGTCGGCGGCGGCGGCGGAGCAGCGGGCCCAGCGGCCGAACGCAGCCGTCGAATATCTGAAGCAGGTGGTGGCGATCGCCCCGGACCATCCGCAAGCACTCAATTCGCTTGGCACGCATGCACTGGCGCGCGGCGCGTTCGATGAAGCGCGTAACTTGTTCAGCCGAGCCGCTGCCGCTGATCCTCGGGAACCGGTGCTGTGGCTGAACCTCGCCCGCGCTTGCCGCGAGCTGGGTGACGATAGCGGCGAACGCACCGCGCTGGATCGCATTCTCGCCATCGACGCACGCCATTTCGTCGCGCTGCTCCGCAAAGCGCACTTGCTGCAGCGACAGGGCAGCGACGCCGCAGCGGCTGCGATCTGGAGTCAGGCGAGCATGGTCGCCCCTCCTGACGATCAGCTCACGCCGGAGATCCGTCAGTTGCTGACCGAAGGCCGAGCCTTCGCTTTCCGCCATCAGCAGCATTTCGGAGACATGCTCGATCAGGCGATGGCGCCGCATTTCGCCGGCCTCGCCAGAAGCGAGACGCGGCGCGTGCAGGGTGCGATCGACGCCATGCTGGGCCGGCGGCAAATCTATGCGAATCACTGCGAAGGGCTGCACTTCCCCTTCCTCCCCGCCGACGAATATTTCGAGCGTGCCCATTTTCCCTGGATGGACGAGCTGGAGGCCGCCGCTCCCGCGATTCGGGCTGAGCTGCGGGACCTGCTGGATAAGGGCGACGACGGCTTTGCGCCTTACGTCCAGTATCCATCGGGTTACCCGGAGAGCAAATGGTCGGAGCTGGACCATAGCGCCCGGTGGAGCGCCTATTTCCTGTGGCGGCACGGCAAGCGCATCGATGCGCATTGCGAACGCTGCCCCCAGACCGCGGCTACTCTGGCGAAGCTGCCGCTCGCCGATCATGCCGGGCGGGCGCCGACCGCGTTCTTCTCGCTGCTTCACCCGAAGACGCGTATTCCGCCGCACGCCGGCGTCACCAACGCGCGCACCATCATCCATCTCGGCCTGATCGTGCCGGAAAAATGCGGCTTCCGCGTCGGCGGCGAGACGCGCGAATGGCAGGAAGGCGCGGCCTTCGGTTTCGACGATACCATCGAGCATGAAGCATGGAACGACAGCGATCAACTTCGCGCGGTGCTGATCTTCGACGTGTGGAACCCGCACATCACGCTGCAGGAACGGCAGCTCGTCAATCGCTTCTACGCCGAGGCGGACGCGACCGGGCTCAATCCGTTCCCGGAGGACAACTAAGCCGCGACTTCCTGCTCGTATTTCTCGATCGTCCAGTCCTCGTTCTGCGCGTCCTCGATCCACTGGCGGATGTGCGGATGCGTGTAGAGCGCCTCGACATAGGTGGCGGCAAAGCCGGGCAGCGGCACCGAATAGGTGACGAAGCGCGTCGCCACCGGCGCGAACATGATGTCGGCAGCCGAATAGCGGTCGAACAGGAATTTGCCGGTGCCGCCGAACCGCGCCCGGGCGTGCGCCCAGGTCGACAGGACGCGGCCGATTTCCTGCACCGTCTCCGCGGACAACTGACGCGCCGGATATTGCTTGCGCACGTTCATCGGCAGCTCGCGGCGAAGATTGGCGAAGCCGGAATGCATTTCCGCCGCCATCGAGCGCGCCATCGCCCGCGCCTGTTCGTCCTTCGGCCAGAAAACATCGCGGCCAACCTTGTCCGCCAGGAACTCGATGATCGCGAGCGAATCCCAGACGACGCAATCGTCTTCCCACAGGATCGGCACCTTGCCGCCGCCGGCCGCGAACTCGTCGCCCTGGCGGCGCTGATCCCAATCCGCGTCGAACAGCGGCACGGTCGCTTCCTCGAACGCGAGGCCCGACTGCTTGACCGCCAGCCAGCCGCGCATCGACCAGCTCGAATAGGCCTTGTTGCCGATGAAGAGTTTCAACATGGCGCCCCTCTAGCCGCTAAGCGGTGACGGATTCCAGCACCGCGGCGCGGAGTTCGGGAATTCCCATGCCCTTCTCGCTGGATGTCATGATCACGTCCGGATGCGCGGCGGGGTGCTTGCGCGCCTCTTCGGTCGTGCGACGGTGCACGTCGGCAAGCTCGCTCGCCTTGATCTTATCGGCCTTGGTGAGAACGAGGCGATAGGACACGGCCGCCTTGTCGAGCATGTCCATCAGCTCGCGATCGACATCCTTCAGGCCATGACGGCTGTCGACCAGCACCAGCACGCGCTTCAGCACGGCGCGGCCGCGCAGGAAGTCGTTCACCAGGTAGCGCCATTTGCGCAGCAGATCCTTCGGCGCTTTCGCAAAGCCGTAGCCGGGCATGTCGACCAGCCGCAGGACCAGCGGCTCGCCGACATCGAAGAAGTTCAGCTCCTGCGTCCGGCCCGGCGTGTTCGACGTACGCGCGAGGCCGTTACGGCCGGTCAGCGCGTTCAGCAGCGATGATTTGCCGACATTCGAGCGACCCGCGAACGCTACCTCCGGCACGTCCTGATCCGGCAGGAATTTCAGCTCCGGCGCAGATTTCAGGAACGCGATGGGCCCGGCGAACAGCTTGCGCGCCTGTTCGATCAGATCGTCGGGCTCGCTCACGTCGTCGCTGTGCCGGGCGCGTTCTTGAGCGCGGGGTAGCGGCTATAAAGGAACTTCTGCTGCGCGATCGCGAGCAGGTTCGAGACCGTCCAGTAGAGCTGCAGGCCCGCCGCGAACGGCGCCATGATGAACATGAAAATCCACGGCATGATCGAGAAGACCTGCTGCTGCACCGGATCGGTCTGCGCCGGATTAAGCTTGAACTGGATGTACATGGTGATGCCGAGCAAGATCGGCAGCACGCCGAGGGCGAGCATGTGCGGCGGGGTGAAGTTCAGATAGCCGAACAGGTTGATCGGTGTCGCCGGATCGGGCGCGGACAGGTCCTTGATCCACAGTGCGAAGGGCTGGTGCCGCATCTCGATCGTCAGCATCAGCACCTTGTAGAGCGCGTAGAACACCGGGATCTGCAGCACGATCGGCAAGCAGCCGGCGAGCGGGTTCACCTTCTCGCGCTTGTACAGCTCCAGCATTTCCTGCTGCAGCTTCTGCTTGTCCTCCTTGTGCCGCTCCTGCAGCGCCTTCACCTTGGGCTGCAGCGCGCGCATCGCCGCCATCGAGGCGAACTGGCGTTGTGCGATCGGGAACATCGCGCCGCGCACGATCAGCGTCAGCAGGATGATCGCCACGCCGAAATTGCCGACTGCCTTGAACAAGGTGTCGAGCAGCCAGAAGATCGGCCGCTCGAAGAAGCTGAACCAGCCCCAGTCGATCGCCTTGTCGAAGCCGGCGATGTTCAGATCGTTCTCGTAATGCTGGAGCGTCGCCACTTCCTTGGCGCCTGAGAACAGGCGCGTCGTAGTCGTCCCCGCCTTGCCGGGCGCGACGACCATCTGATCGGCGGGCGTCAGCGCCGCGAGATAGACCTTGTCGCCGATTGCCCGGAAAGTGCCGCTGGTGCGCCCATTCGGGGCCGGCGCGAGCGCCGTCAGCCAATATTTGTCGGTGAAGCCCAGCCAGCCACCGGTGGAGCTGAAGCTCTGGCCCTGCGCGCCGGCGGTATCCAGGTCCTTGAAGTTGATCTTGTAGTTGGCTGTCCCGTCGAACACGCCGATCGGGCCGGTGTGCTGGGTCCAGGTGCTCGGATCGGCGGAAACGCCCTTGCGCTTCAGCAGAGCGAACGGTCGCACCGCGATCGGGCCGGCACCACCGTTCGCGACGCTCTGCTCCGCCGTAATCATGTAATTCTGGTCGATCGACAGCTTGATCCGGAAAATCTGGCCGCTGCCATTGGTCCAGCTCAGCGTGACCGGCTTGCCCGGCGCGAGCAGGCTGCCGTCCGCCTGCCAGACCGTGTCGTTGCCCGGAAGCTGCAGCCCCTGCCCCGACCAGCCAAATTGCGCATAGACGGGATTGGGCGCGCCTTCCGGCGAAAGCAGGCGCACCGGCGGCGAGTTCTTCGCGATCGTCTCGCGATGCTTCTTCAGGACGAGATCGTCGACGCGCGCGCCAGCGAGGTTGATCGAGCCGGCCACCGCGGGCGTGTCGATCAGCACGCGCGGAGTCTCGCGGAGGACGACGTCGCGGCTGCGCACCACCTGGGTTGCAGCGGGAGCCGGCGCAATCGTCGGGCTCGGCACGGGCACCTGCTTGCCGTTCACGACCTTCGTCGCGGGCGGGTTCGCGGTCGGAAAGAAGCGATTCGACAGCGCGCTCCAGCCGAATAGCACAAGGGCCGAAAGCACGATCGCGAGGATCATGTTGCGCTGGTTATCCAAGTCTCGCTCCAATCATGGGACGGGGTCGTATCCGTGCCCGCCAAAGGGGTGGCACCGGCACACGCGTTTTACCGCCAGCCAGCCGCCGCGCGCCGCTCCATAGCGTTCCACTGCCTCGATTGCATAGGCCGAACAGGAAGGCGTGTAGCGGCACGAAGGGGGCAGGATCACCGAAGGGTAACGCTGCCAGAACCGGGCGGCGGCGATGAGCAGAGGCTTCACGCTCTCTCTCCGGTTTGGGCTGAGCTTGTCGAAGCCCTCCCTTCCCTTCCCGTTTCGGAGAATGAAGAAGGGAGGCCTTTGACAAGCTCAGGCCGAACCGCGTTTGGGGACAAGCGCTTAAGCGCCTTCGCAAGCTCCGTCCGCAATAATCCGAAATCGCGCTCCACGCCGCCGGCGCGGCCGATCAGCACGTGGTCTGCGCCCAACATGCCGCGCTCCGGCAGCAACTCGGCCACGAGCGCGCGAAAGCGGCGCTTCATCCGGTTGCGGACGACCGCGCCGCCAATCTTCTTGGTGACGGTGATGCCGTAGCGCATCGCCGAATCGCCATCGTCACGCGGACGGACGAGAAGGACGAAACCGGGCATCGGCGCCCGCTTTCCCGCATTCGCCGCGAGGAAATCCGCGCGGCGCGTCAGTTTGGTTAGGCCGACAGGACCTTGCGGCCGCGGGCGCGGCGCGCCGCCAGCACCTTGCGGCCACCCACCGTCGCCATCCGCGCGCGGAACCCGTGACGCCGCTTGCGCACCAGGTTGCTCGGCTGAAACGTGCGCTTCATCGCTCATTCCTCAAAAATCTGAACAAAAAGGGCCGCCAAGCAAGGGCGGCCACACCGTTGGCGGGCGGTTAGGCAAGGCCGCCGCAAAAGTCAATCGGAAGTCTCGGGTTTTGCGCGACCGCGGGGTGCCGGCGGACGGCGCAGCACCTTGTCCGCCAAACGGCCGTGGCTGGGATAGCGCTTCGTGTACCGAACATAGGCGCGCTTCACCCAGTTCGAGTTCTTCAACAGCAGTGCCGCGCCGGCTGCGAACACGAAAACGCCGCCGGGGCCAGGCAGCGCGCCGATCACCGGAGTCAGCACAATCAGCAGCCAGCCAAGGCTCAGATAAACGATGCGGAGGACGGAATCGGGCGGCGCTTTCACGCCCGAGCAGATGGGATGACGCGCCGCGCGGCGCAAGCCGCACGGCTCGACATGACGTCAATCTCGCGTCTATGTGCCTGACTTCAGGGGGAAGCTTTCATGGTCGCGATTGTATCGACGGCAGCCTATCTCGGGCTGGAGGCGCGTGCCGTCGAAGTTCAGGTGCAACTGACGCCGGGCATGCCGAAATTCGTGGTGGTCGGTTTGCCGGACAAGGCTGTTGCCGAAAGTCGCGAGCGCGTGCGGAGCGCGATCGCCGCGCTCGGCCTGTCACTGCCCCCCAAGCACATCACCGTGAACCTCTCGCCGGCCGACCTGCCGAAGGAAGGCTCGCACTATGATCTCCCGATCGCGCTCGGCCTGCTGGCGGCGATGGGCGTCGTCGATGCGGAGACGCTCAGCCATTACCTGATCGTCGGCGAACTGGGGCTGGACGGCCGCGTCGCGCCTTCGCCGGGCGTGCTGCTGGCGGCGCTGCATGCGGCGGAGCGGCAACTGGGCCTGATCTGCCCGGCAAGCCAGGGCGGCGAGGCGGCCTGGGCCGGATCGGTCGAGGTGATTCCGGCGCCCGACCTGCTGGCCCTGCTCAACCATTTGCGGGGGACGGCATTGCTGCCGTCGCCGGAACCGGGCCTTGCCGACGATCCCAACCACGGCCCGGACCTTGGTCAAGTGAAGGGCCAGGAAACCGCCAAGCGCGCGATCGAGATCGCAGCGGCCGGCGGCCACAACCTCTTGATGGTCGGTCCGCCAGGCGCCGGCAAGTCGCTGATGGCGGCCTGCCTGCCCGGCATCTTGCCCGAGCTGACCGCGACCGAGGCGCTGGAAGTCTCGATGGTCGCGAGCGTCGCCGGTGCTCTGGAGGGAGGGCGAATCTCGCGCACCCGTCCCTTTCGTTCGCCCCATCATTCGGCATCGATGGCGGCCTTGGTCGGCGGCGGTATCCGCGCGAAGCCGGGCGAAGTCAGCCTCGCGCATCTGGGCGTGCTGTTCCTCGACGAACTTCCGGAGTTCCAGCGCACCGTGCTCGATTCGCTACGGCAACCGCTGGAGACCGGCAATGTCAGCGTCGCGCGGGCGAATGCGCATGTGACTTTTCCCGCGCGCGTTCAGCTCATCGCGGCGATGAACCCGTGCCGGTGCGGGCATCTGGGCGACCCTGCCCTCGCCTGCGCCCGGGCGCCGCGCTGCGCCGCCGATTATCAGGCGAAGGTGTCAGGGCCTTTGTTGGATCGCATCGACCTGCACGTCGAAGTCGCCGCGGTGAGTGCTGCCGATCTCGTGCTGCCGCCGCCCACCGAAGGCTCGGCCGAGGTGGCGGAGCGCGTGCGCGCCGCCCGGGCGGTGCAGACGCAGCGCTACAACGGCAACGGCGTGCGCACCAACGCCGAAGCGGATGGCGCCACGCTTGAAGCCGTCGCCACGCCTGACGAGCCCGGCCGCAAGCTGCTTGCACAAGCGGCGGAAGCGATGCGGCTTTCCGCCCGAGGCTATACCCGCATCCAGCGCGTCGCACGGACGATCGCGGACCTGGCAGGCTCGGAAACGGTCGGCCGCATCCATGTGGCCGAGGCGCTCAGCTATCGAAGGCAGGCGCCCCGGAACTAGGCCTCAGTTCAGCGCCGAATGCACCGTCGCGACGGCCGTCATCACCGCGCCGATACGCGCCGCGGTCTGCACAGCCTCTGCGTTCACGCCGTGCTGGCGGAGCACTTTTTCGTGGCTGTCGATGCACATGCCGCAGCCGTTCTGGGCTGAGACGGCGAGGCTGAACAGCTCGAAGTCGGCCTTGTCGATACCCGGATTGGCGATGACGTTCATGCGCAGCTTGGCCGGCATGGTGCGATATTCCGGGTTCGAGGCGAGGTGGGTGAAACGGTAATAGACGTTGTTCATCGCCATCACCGCCGCTGCGGCGCGGGCCGCATTCGCCGCTTCGGCGCTGAGCTTGCCATCGACCTCGGCCTCAGCCGCCGCGACGAGCGGGCGATAGCCGGTGCCGTGCGCGGTCGCGAGCAGCAGGCCGTATTTGCGCTGGTCGCCCAGAAGCTGATCGTTCAGGATAGAGCTGACGTTCAGCCGCAGGTCCTTGGCGAAATCGGGCAGCGTGTCGGCAAATTCCTTGAGGGACATTCTTGTTCTCCGGACAAAGTTCGGGCGCGAAATCCTTAAGACTCCGCGCCCGATGAAGAGGCTTAGGCCGCGATCGGATTCAGGACTTCTTCGCCCTTGTTCCAATTGCACGGGCAGAGCTCGTCGGTCTGCAGCGCGTCGAGGACGCGGAGCGTCTCCTGCGGGTTGCGGCCGACGTTCAGGCCGTTGACCGTCACGTGCTGGATCACATTGTCCGGATCGACGATGAAGGTCGCGCGGTAGGCGACATGCTCGTTGCGATCCAAGATGCCGAGCTCGGAAGCGAGCTTGGCGCCGTTGTCCGCGATCCAGGGGAAATCGGCCTGGGCCAGCTCGGCGTCCGAACGGCGCCACGCGAAGTGGACGTGCGCGGTGTCGGTCGAGGCGCCGATCAGCTCGGCGTCGCGGTCCGCGAACTCGCCCTTCAGCTGGCCGTAGCCGACGATCTCGGTCGGGCAGACGAACGTGAAATCCTTCGGCCAGTAGAACAGGACCTTCCACTTGCCGTTGGTCTGGGCGAGATCGATCGTCTCGCCGGCGGGAAGGGCCGAGGCGCCCTGCTGGACGGGAAGGGTGAGCGCGGGAAGCTTGTCGCCGACGGTCAGCATGTTGATCTCCTTAAAATAAGAATGGGGGCGAAGAGCGCCAGGGCGGCACCCTTGCGAAGCGCCATATAGGGACTGGCTTTCATTGAGCCAATAGATTATTTCTCCGATATTGATCGACTGAGACGAATATCGTGACCACCTACCTGCCGACCCTGAAGCAGCTCCAATATCTGGTCGCGCTGCATGATTACGGACATTTCGGCCGCGCCGCCGACGCCTGTTTCGTCACTCAGTCCACGCTCTCGGCGGGCCTGCGCGAGCTGGAGTCGCTCATCGGGATCACTCTCGTCGAACGCACCCGGCGTGTGGTGCGTTTCACGCCGACGGGCGAGAAGATCGCCGAAAAGGCGAGACGTGTGCTGCGCGAGGCGGAGGAACTGTCCGACCTGGCCCGCGCCGCCGGCAAGCCGCTGTCCGGCGAGATGCGGATGAGCGTGATCCCAACGATCGCGCCGTTTCTGCTCCCCCGCATCTTGCCGCACATCCGCAAGGAGCGGCCGGAGTTGAAGCTTTATCTGAGGGAGGAGCCGAGCGCGGCGGCGTGCGAATCGCTGAACCGCGGCGGCGCCGATTGCGTGCTGCTCGCCCTGCCCTATGCGTGCGGCGAGGTCGAAAGCGATGTGCTGTTCGACGATCAGCTCATGGTCGCTTTCCCTCGCGGTGAGAGCGAGCCGCCGGAGCATGTCACCGCAGATGCGATCGATCCCGACAAATTGCTGCTGCTGGAGGACGGACATTGCCTGCGCGATCATGCGCTCGCCGCCTGCAACCGGCCGGAAATCCGCGCCCAGGCGACGATGCTGGGCACGTCGCTGCACACGCTGGTCCAGATGGTGGACAATGGCCTGGGCGTGACGATGCTACCGGAAATGGCGCTCGCGGCAGGGATATTGGATCACACCAACATCGTCGCGCGACCGCTGGAGGGGGAGCATACGGCGCGGGAGATCGCGCTGATCTGGCGGAAGAACAGTCCGCGGGAGAAGGATTTTCGGTTGCTCGCGGATTTGTTGAAGGCGGCGGGAGGATAGCTAACCCTCTCCCCACCGGGGAGAGGGTGGACGAGCGCAGCGAGGCCGGGAGAGGGGCAGAGTCGGCACGCAGGGTGTCGGCCCCTCTCCCTGGCTGCTGCGCAGCCGTCCCTCTCCCCGGTGGGGAGAGGGTTGTTAGTTCCATTTTTCCGCCGCCTCCTCGTCGCTGGCTCGTGCCTCCACCCAGCTCTGCTCGCCCCCGCGGGTTTCGCGTTTCCAGAAGGGGGCGTCGGTTTTGAGGCGGTCGATCAGGTAGGCGCAGGACTCGAGCGCGTCCTTGCGGTGCGGGGCGCAGGTGGCGACGAGCACGATGCGGTCGCCCGGGTGCATCGGGCCGACGCGGTGGATGATCGTCGCGCCAGCGAGCGACCACCGATCCCGCGCTTCCTCGGCCAGCCGGCGCAGCGCCGCTTCCGTCATGCCCGGATAATGTTCGAGTGCGAGCTGTTCGACGCCGTCATCGGCGCGGACCAGCCCGACGAAGCTGGCGACCGCGCCGCCGCCGAGCGCTTCCAGCAGCGCCAGCGCCGCGTCGACCGAAAACGGTTCGCGCTGGACCGACACCGCAATCATCCGCCGGTCACCGGCGGGAAGAAGGCGACTTCGCCGCCGCCGACGATCGGCGCATCGAACGGCACGAATTGCTGATCGACGGCCGCCCGGATGCGGCTCAGGTCTTCGAAGGCCGCGCGATAGCCATCGCCGCGCCGGCTGAGCCAATCGATCAGGTCGGCCACGGTCCTGACACTGGAGGGCGTCTGGACCTCTTCTTCGCCAGCGCCGATCCGCTCGCGCACCCAAGCGAAATAGAGAATGGTGAGGGGCATCAATCCATGTGCTTCAGGCCGACGCGGAGATAGTCCCAGCCGGTGATTAGGGTCAGCGCGGCCGCTGCCCAGAGCGACACGCGGCCGACGGCATGCACCCAGAGCACGTCCGGCACTGCCCCGGCCAGGATCAGCGCGCCGAGCGAGACCATCTGGAACGTCGTCTTCCACTTGGCGAGCTTGCTGACCGGCACCGAGACGCTGAGCTGCGCCAGGAATTCGCGCAAGCCCGAGACCGCGATTTCCCGTAGCAGGATGATCAGCGCCGGGATCACGTCCCAATCATGGATCATCGGGTGTCCGTCTGGGCCGCCCTCGGTCGAGATCAGCATGACGATGACGGCCGCGACCATGATCTTGTCGGCGATCGGATCGAGGAAGACCCCGAGCTTCGACACCGTCCCTTGCGCGCGGGCGAGATAGCCGTCCAGATAATCGGTGATGCCGACTACGCAGTAGAGCACGAAGCCGATCGCATAGCCGACGCGCCAATCCGGATACCAGAGCAGGAACACCAGGATCGGCACCGCGAAGATGCGCGAAAGCGTCAACAGGTTCGGCAAGGTCAGCATTCGATCCTAGGCTTAGCGCCGCTCGCGGCTTTGGTGAACCTCAATCCCCATTTCGGGCGTCCCCCCTTCCCGCCCCTTCGCTTTACCGCTAATCCCGCCCACAGCTTTAACGGCACGGCCACCGTACCTCATGCAGACTTCCCTGCGGCTTCTCGGCCGACGGCGTTTCTTGCCGATCTTCACGACCCAATTTCTCGGCGCCTTCAACGACAACGTCTTCAAGACCTCGATGGTCCTGTTCGCGACCTATCAGGTCTATTCGGATCCCAAGGTCGAAACGCAGTTCAATGCGGTGGCGACGGGGCTGTTCATCCTGCCCTTCTTCCTGCTGTCCGCGCTTTCCGGCCAGCTTGCCGACACGCGCGACAAGGCATGGATCGTCCGCATCGTGAAGACGGCGGAGATCGGCATCATGCTGGTCGGCGGCGCCGGCCTGCTGCTGCCGTCGATCCCGCTGATGCTGGCGGCAGTGCTGGCGATGGGCGTGCATTCGACCTTTTTCGGGCCCATCAAATACGCGATCCTGCCGCAGCACCTGCATTCCGACGAAGTGCTGGGCGGCACCGGACTGGTCGAGGCCGGCACCTATATCGCGATCCTGGCGGGCACGATCCTGGCCGGCTTCATCACGCCGCAGCAGACGACCATCATCGTGCTGATCGTCGCCGGCCTGGGCTGGCTTGCCGGGCGGCAGATTCCGCCTGCCCCGCCGATGCACGAAGAGCATGTGTTCGACTGGCACATCATCCGCGCGTCGATCACGCTGGTGAACGCGACGATGCACATCCCGCGGCTGTTCCTGGCGATCTGCTCGATCAGCTTTTTCTGGACGATCGGCGCGGTGCTGATCATCGAATTCCCGCCGCTGGTGAAGAACGTGCTGACCTCCGACCAGCAAGTCGCCAGCCTGTTCCTCGCGGTGTTTTCGGTGGGCGTGGCGATCGGCTCGATCGCGATCAACCGGCTGCTGCGGGGTGAGGTCTCCGCCCGCTACGCGCCCGGCAGCGTGGTGGCGATGGGCGCGTTCGTGCTCCTGGTCTATGCAGTCGCGCGCACCTGGGTCGGCGACCATCCGGGCGAGCTTTACAACATCGCGGAATTCGTGCGGCATCCCTCCGCGGTGCTGCTGCTCGGTTCCTTACTGGGGGTCGCGGTGACGGGCGGCATGTTCGTGGTGCCGCTCTACGCGTTTCTCACCACCACGGTCGACAAGGACCAGACGGCGCGCACGGTCGCGGCCAACAACATCGTCAACTCGGGCGCGATGGTAGCGGGCTCGCTGCTCGCCTTCCTGCTGAGCGCGGCGGGCGTGTCGGCGGTGAACCAGTTGCTGATGGTGGCGGCGATGTGCGTGGTGTCGGCGTGGCTGGCGTGGAAGCTGCATCTGGCGTGTGATTGAGGGAGGCCGGGCGGGCACGCGTTGCCCGCAAGATGCGGCGGATCGGCGCTGTCGGTTGCGGATCGCTGCGGTCGTTTACTCACCTTTCCCATAGGGAGAGGTCGAGACGCGCGGTCGCGCGTCCGGGTGAGGGGATCGGGAGTGAAACGTCGAAGCTCTGATCCCCTCACCCCGCTCGCGCGTCGCGCGAGTCGCCCTCTCCCTATGGGAGAGGGAATCTGACGGCCATCCACGCCATGCGGGCGTTCGCCGCTGGCTCAGCCGAACAGGCCGTAGATCGCGACGAAGAAGGCGGTGAAGCTGACTGCGAACAGGCGCAAGTCGTTGGAATCGTCGCGCATGGCTTCGATCGCACCGAGGGTTGGACGGGGAAGCCGCTGGCGAAACGGATGGCGAGCGGCTTCGTTGCTGAGGACAAGTCTGCGTTTCATGATGCGGAAGTTAACGCTTCGTTTACGAATTTGTCTCGCGCCCAACGTGGTTAATAACTGTGCCGGAATGATACGGTCTGACAAGGCTGGACAGGGCGCGCCCGCATCCGCCACAACGCCGCCATGCGGGCGAATATCAAGGACGTGAGCCAGGCCGCGGGGGTGTCGATCAAGACGGTCTCCCGCGTGATCAACAATGAACGCTACGTCCGTCCCGCCACCCGGGCGCGGGTGGAAGAAGCGATGGCCGCGCTTGGCTTTCAGCCCAGCCAGGCGGCGCGCGCGCTGGCCGGCGGGCGCTCCTTCCAGATCGCGCTCGTCTGCTCGAATCCCGGGCCCTATTATCTGCACGGCTTGATCGGCGGCCTGCGCGGGCGATGCGCGGCGGAAGGCGTGCGGCTGATCGTCCATGCCTATGAGACCGAGACCGACGAGCTGGGCGCGGATGTGCTCGGCTTTTTCCGGCAGATGGGGTTCGACGGCGCGATCCTGACGCCGCCCATTGCCGACAACGAGCCCGTCCTCGACGAGCTGGAGCGGGCGGGCACGCCCTATGTGCGGATCTCGCCGGGGGCGCAGCTCGATCGCGGCCCGTCGGTTTCGATCGACAATGAAGGTGCTGCGCGGGCGATGACGCGCAAGCTGATCGACCTGGGCCACCGGCGCATCGGCTTTGTCGTGGGGCATGAGGGCTTTTCGGTCAGCCGGCAGCGGCTCGACGGCTATCTGAACGCGCTGCGCGAGTGCGGCGTGACCAGTGACGGCGCGCTGATCCGCCAGGGCTGGTTCGATTTCCGGTCGGGACAGGCGGCGGCGGAGCAGTTGCTG
Source organism: Sphingomonas tabacisoli (assembly GCF_042678385.1). Classification (NCBI taxonomy): domain Bacteria; kingdom Pseudomonadati; phylum Pseudomonadota; class Alphaproteobacteria; order Sphingomonadales; family Sphingomonadaceae; genus Sphingomonas; species Sphingomonas tabacisoli. Next base: position 859,698 of record NZ_JBHUDY010000001.1, on the reverse strand, counting down.
GCGCTGAAGGAGCGGCCGACCGCGATCTTCGCGAGCAGCGACGACATGGCCGCGGGCGTGCTGAGCGTCGCGCATCAGCAGGCGCTGCGGGTGCCGCGCCAGCTTTCGATCGCGGGCTTCGACGATACCGACCTGGCGAGCCTGGTGTGGCCGGGGCTGACCACCGTGCGTCAGCCGATTCGCGAGATGGCGGAGAAAGCGGCGGAGCTGCTGTTCTCGGGGTCCGACGAGCGCGTGGTGATGCCAGCCGAGCTGATCGAGCGGGCATCGACGGGGCCGCGCCCGGCCTAGTGCGCCGGGGCGAGCGTGGCGCCCTCCCCCACTCCTTCCAGCGGCAGGCGCGGCAGCAGCAGCTGGATCGCGCCGGCGGCAAGCAGGTAGGAGCAGCCGGCAAAGACGAAGAGCGGCAGGTAACCGAGGCCGGCGGCGAGGACGAGGCCGGCGACTTTCGCGATCACCATGCCCCCGATATTGCCGGCGAACGCGCCGAAGCTGGTCACGCGGCCGACTTTTTCCGGCGGCGAGACGTCGGCGATCAGGGTGAACAGGCTGGACGAGAAGGCCTGGTGCGCGGCCATGACGAGGCCGAGCAGCGTGACTGCCAGCCAGTATTGGTGGGCGAGGTCGGCGAAGGGCAAGGGGAGCGCGAACAGGGCGGCGACGAACAGCGCGCCCTTGCGGACGCGCTCGATGTTATGGCCGCGGGCGAGCAGCCGGGTGGTGATCGCGCCGGCAATCAATGCGCCGACCGCCGCGCAGCCATAGGCGATGGCGAGCGGCGGGCCGAGGGCGACGCCTTTCAGGCCGAAGCTGCGGTTGAAGAAGTCCGGCATCCAGAACAGCATCAGCCACCAGGTCGCGTCCGACAGGAATTTGGCGATGGCGATCGCCCAGCTCCGGCGTTCGGCGAGGATGCTGGGGCCGCGGGCGGCGGTGGGGCGCTCGCCCTGGTCGAAGCGGAGGCCACGGGTGGCGAGCAGCCAGAGGAGTGCCCAGAGCAGGCCGAGCGCGCCGCCGATGACGAAGGCCGAGCGCCAGCCCCAGGCGGCGGCGATGAACGGGATCGCGAGCGGGGCGACGATCGCGCCCAGACTGCCGATCGCGTTCAGCATGCCGTAGCCAGAGGAGCGCTTCGCGGGCTCGAAGATCGCGGCGATGGTCTTGATCGCGGCGGGCGTGCCCATCGCTTCGGTCGCGCCGAGCGCCACGCGGCAGAGGACGAACTGGACGAAGCTGCGCGCGACGCCGTGCGCCATCGCCGCGACGCTCCAGAGCGCGACGCCCACCGGGTTCGCCCATTTGACGCCGAGCCTATCGACGATCCAGCCGGTGAACAGGAACGCGACTGCCGCCGCGCCCTGGAACCAGGCGGCGAGCGTGCCGTAATCATTGTCGCTCCAGCCCAGGTCGCCGGCAATGTCCGGCTTGAGCACCGAGATGATCTGGCGGTCGATCAGGTTCAGGATCGTCGCGCTCAAGGCGAGCACGAACAGGAAGATCGTGCGGCCGCGCGAGAGCGTCACGGCCGCATCAGCCGGTCGTCACCCGTTCGCCGTAGCGCAGGACGGGAATCGCGTTGCGGCGCAGATGCTTCGTGCCGGGGTCCAGCATTGCCTCGGGCGTGTATTGCGCGAGATAGACGCGGCGCGGGCGGTCGGAACGGTTCGCGCCGGTGGCGTGGAGGAGGAGGCTGGAGAAAGCGACGACGTCGCCCGCCTTCGCCTCGACGATCTGCCCTTCCGCCTCGGCCGGTGCGCCGACCAGATCGTTGCTGCCGACCTGGCGGTCGTGCGGCAGGATACCGTTCTGGTGGCTACCCGGGATCAGCCGCACCGTGCCATTCTCTTCCGTGGCGTCGTCGAGCGGACACCAGCAAGTGAGATAGGGCGCGTGATCGGAAGGGCCGCCATTGCCGACGACATAGCCCGAATCCTGGTGCCAGGAAAACGGCATGCCCCCTTCCGGGCCTTTCACGACATATTGGTCGAAGAAGAAATAGGCGTCCTTGCCCAGCGTCGCGCGGCAGATTTCAGCCATCGTCTCGCCGAACAGAATCGAGCGGAGCTGCGGCGCGACGCGCTGGCATTCGTTCGCAAAGTAGCGCTTGCCGCGGTGGCTGATCCCGATCGTGTCGACGCCCAGCGCATCCATCCGGGCGTCCTCGCGCGCGACGAAGGCGTCGCATTCGGCGCGGAGCAGATCGAGCGGCTCGCCGGCAAGGGCGCCGGGGAAGACGGCGTAACCCTGCTCGGCGAACTGCCGCGAGTGCTGCTCGAACGCCATCAGAAGTTGAAGCGCGCGTTGACGCCGAAATAGCGGTCAACGTCGCGCGGCAGCAGATAGCGGAAGCTGCCGCCCGGTCCGCCGGTCGTGATCAGCGTCGCATAGCTTTGATCGGTCAGGTTGCGGCCGATGAAGTTCACGCGCCACACGCCGTTCGGATCGACGAGCGCGATGTTCGCATCGAGGATCGCATAGCCGTCGATCGTGATCGCCCGGCGCGTGACCGGGTTGGGCTCAAGCGAGGAGACCTGATCGCTGGTGATCGAAAGCTGGCTGCCCAGTTCGATATCGGCGAAGCCGCCGGTTTCGATCTTCCAGGTCGCGCCGAGATTGCCTTTCCACTTGGGCGCGAGCGGCAGACGCTCGCCCTGGCGCGTGCTGGAGCCGGGCGGCGAATTGGGCGGCAGGTTGAACTTGTCGATATGCGCGTCGGTGAAGGCCAGGCCGCCGGTGAGCGTAAAATTGCGGGCCGGACGCAGCAGCGCGTCGACCTCGACGCCGCGGGTCGAGACGTCGCCGGCGTTGGTGAGCTGGGTGATCACCGAGCCGTTCAGGTTCACGAAGCTGTTCGCCTGGAAGTTGTGATACTTGGCGTAGAACAGGGCCGTGTTCAGCGTAAACGTGCCGTCCGCCGTCCGGAATTTGGAGCCGGCCTCATAGGCGTCCGCCGTCTCAGCCGCGATCGGGGCGAGCTGGTTGGCGTTCTGGTTGAAGAAGACGTTGAACGCCGGCCCCTTATAGCCCTGGCTGTAGGTGCCGTAGAGCATCCAGGTGTCGGTCACGTCGAACTGCGCGCCCGCCCGCCACGAGAAGTCGTTGTTGCTGGTGTGCAGCTTGTAATCGGCGCCGACGTTCAGCAGGCCCGGGCCACCGCCATTGGTAGCCGGCGTCCGGCGATTGAAGGCATCGACATTGTCATGTGTGTAGCGGCCGCCGCCGATCAGCCGGAACCAGTCGTTCACGTTGAAGGTCAGATTGCCGAAGATCGCGTAATTCTCGATCGTCGAGCCGAAGGTACCGACGGCGCTTGGGAAGCGGAGCGTCGACGAGCCGGCGGCGCAAGGCGCGAGGCCGGGCGCCACCGGCGGCAAGGTCGTCGCCGAGCAGACGATATCGTCACGCTCGAACGTGCGCTGCTGCTTGGCGTTATAATAGAAGCCGCCGACCACATATTCGAACGTCTGGTGGCCGGGCGAGGCCAACCTGATTTCCTGGGTGAACGTCTTGGAGGGCTGCGGGCCGAAATCGTCGAGCTGGTTGCCGCCGGCGATGTTGTAGACCGTGTCGATGAAGTCGCCGTCGCGCTTTCCGAAGTTCCGGTATTTGCGATAGGCCGTGATCGAGGTCAGCGTGCCGAGCGCGCCGACATCGAGATCGCCTTGCAGCGACACGCCCCAGCTCGTCTCACGCGTGAAGGTGAGCGTGTTCTGGCGGATCTGCCGGGTCTCGTCGCCCTTGAGATTCACGCCGGCGAGCGAGGCCGCCAGTGCGCCTGCGGGGGCGGTGCCGATCACTTCGGCGCAGCAATCGCTGTGCTGCCTGCGGTAATCGCCGATCAGCGTGAAGGTCAGCGCCGGCGTCGCCTCTGCCACGACCATGCCGCGCACGCCCCAGCGTTCATAGCCGTTGACGGTGCGGTTCAGCGTGATGTTGCGGACAGTGCCGTCGAAGCGGCCGTAATTGGCCGTGAAGCGCGTCTTGATGCTCTCGCTGACCGGAAGGTCGATCGCGCCGCGAACCTTGTATTCCTCGTCGGTCGTGGCCTGCGCCTCGACGAAGCCGCCGAGCTCGTTGCCCGGGCGCCGCGTGGTGATGCTGATGACGCCGGCGGACGCGTTCTTGCCGAACAGGGTGCCTTGCGGCCCGCGCAGCACCTCGACGCGCTGGATGTCGTAAAGGTCGCCGAACGCTTCGCCCGAGCGGGCATAAGTGACGCCGTCGACGACGAAGCCGACGCTCGGCTCTGCCGCGATCGAGAAATTGATCGTGCCGACGCCGCGCAGGAAGACTGAGGAGTCGAGCGTCGTCGCGCTGTCCTTGAAGTTGAGGCTCGGGACGAGCTGCTGCAGTGACGTGATGTTGACGACGCCCCGCTGATCGAGCTGCTCGCCGCTGACCACGCTGATCGCGGCGGCCACGCTCTGCAGGTTCTCTTCGCGCTTCTGCGCAGTGACGACGATGTCGCCATAGCCGCCGGTATCGGCCTCCGCCGTCGCCGGCGCATCCTGAGCCATTGCGGGAGTCGCCGCGAGCGCGACCGCGAAGATGCTGGAATTTATAAGAAAACGCCGCATTTGAGATCCCCACCCATTTACTTTGATAGCGCTGTCATAAATCAGTAAGCAAGTTTCAGCCTAAGCGGAAGCCTGGGGCGGGTCCGCAAAGCATTTGTTTACCGGATTGTTGCGCGGCTGCATCAGTGCGGCCCCGCGGAGTCTCCGCGGGGCCTGCCCTCAGCGCAGCAGTGGGAGAGCGTCAGCGCCTCGTGTAGGGCACGAAATCGGCCAGCGTGACGAAGCCCCGCTGGAACCGCGAGGTGCGGTCGATCAGGGTGACGGTGTCGATCCGGCAAAGCTGGCCGGTCACCGTCTTCGTCACGAGAATATCGTCGTCGTCGAGCCAGTTCGCGCCGTGCGGGCGATTGACGTACAGCTTGCTGCCGACCCGGTAGACGATCGCCGTCTTGTCGATGATCTCGCTCGACTGGATGTCGCGCAGATTGATGCACGAGACGGGCTTGCCGGGCACGCGATCGCCAATGGCCTTGTCGAGCCGCGCTTCGGGCGAAAGCCGCGGCGCGGCGACGGCAGGGGCGAGGAGAGCGGCGGCGAGCACTGCGCCGAGAGCGAGTTTCAGACGACCAGTCATGCCCTTCTCCCTAGTCTTCACGACCTGAACCGAAGCTGAGCGCCGGCGCTCAATAGGCGCGCGCTACTGCGAAGGCGACGGCTTCGGTCAAAGCGCTTTTGGCTGCGCTCGCCGGGAAGCCGCCGAGCGCATCGGTCGCGCGCTGGCCGTAGTGCCGAGCCTGAGCGAGCGTATCGTCGAGCGCGCCGGTAGTGCGGAGCAACTGCGTGGCGTGGACGAGGTCCGCGTCCGAGCTTTTGTGGCCCATCATTGCGTCGCGCCAGAAGGCCCGGTCCGCCGTCGAGCCGCGGGCATAAGCGAGGATCACCGGCAACGTCACCTTGCCGTCGCGGAAATCGTCACCGACGCCCTTGCCCATCGTCGCTTCGTCCGACGAATAGTCGATCGCATCGTCGACGAGCTGGAAGGCGATGCCGAGATTGCGGCCATAGGCATCGAGCGCCAGTTCCTCCGCCTCCGGGCGTTCCGCGACCACGGCGGCAATGCGGCAGGCGGCGGCGAACAGGGCCGCGGTCTTGGCGTGGATGATCGAGAGATAGCGTTCCTCGCTGGTCTCGACCTGCCGCTGGGCGGTGAGCTGGTTGACCTCGCCTTCCGCGATCACGGCGGAGGCGTTGGAGAGGATGCGGAGCACGCGGAGGCTGCCGTCCTCGACCATCAGCTCGAACGAGCGGCTGAACAGGAAATCGCCGACCAGCACGCTCGCCGGATTGCCCCAGATGATGTTGGCGGTGCGGCGGCCGCGGCGCAGATCGGACCCGTCGACGACATCGTCGTGGAGGAGCGTCGCGGTGTGGATGAACTCGACCGCGGCGGCGAGCTTGTGATGACGCGTGCCGGGATAGTCGAGCAGCTTTGCGCAAGCGAGCGTGAGCATCGGCCGCATCCGCTTGCCGCCGCCGGCGATCAGATGGCCGGCAAGCTCCGGAATCAGCGGAACGTCCGACTGCATGCGGCCGAGGATCACGCTGTTCACGGCGTTCATGTCGTGCGCGACGAGGCGCAGCATCGGGTCGAGCGAAGGCGCCGGGCCGGCGTCGAGGCGGTGGAGAGTGGCGCTCATGCGCGGGCATGTGGCGCGGCAACGCCAAGCTTGCAAGCATCGCTTCGGCATGGAAACGATGCGCGCACAATCGGAGGACCGGATGACCGACGACACGCTGGCACGTTATCGCGAGAGCATCGACAATATCGACGCCGCGCTTGTCTTCATGCTGGCGGAGCGGTTCAAGATCACCCAGGCGGTGGGCGCCTACAAGGCGACCGAAGGCTTGCCGCCGGCCGATCCGGGGCGGGAGGAGCGGCAGATCGAGCGGCTGCGCCGGCTGGCGGCGGACGCGAATCTGGACCCCGAATTCTCGGAGAAATTCCTGCGCTTCATCATCGACGAAGTGATCCGCCACCACGAGAAGCTGCAGGGGAAGGACTGAACCGGCGACGAAGAAGAAGCGGGACCCCGGCTCAAGGCCGGGGTGACGAGAGCCAAAGAAAAGGCCCGGCGAGTTTCCCCGCCGGGCCTCTTCGTCTCGATCCTGCCTGGCTTAGTTGCGGCGGCCGCCGAACAGCTGAAGCAGGAACATGAACATGTTGATGAAGTCGAGGTAGAGCGTCAGCGCGCCCATCACCACCGACTTGCCGGCGAAATCGGTGCCGGCAACGTAGCTGTACATGCTCTTGATGCGCTGCGTGTCATAGGCGGTGAGGCCCGCGAACAGCAGCACGCCGATCACGCTGATCGCGAACGCCATCGCGCTCGACTGCAGGAAGATGTTGATCAGCATCGCGATCAGGATGCCGAACACGCCCATGATCAGGAACGTGCCGAAGCCCGACAGGTCACGCTTGGTCGTGTAGCCCCACAGGCTGAGGCCCGCGAACGCGCCGGCGGTCGCGAAGAAGGTCTGCGCGATCGACGTGCCGGTATAGACCAGGAAGATGGAGGCCATCGACAGGCCCATCACGGCCGCGAACGCCCAGAACAGCGCCTGCGCGGTGCCGGTCGAGAGGCGGTTGATGCCGAAGCTCAGCACCATCACGAAGCCCAGGGGGGCCAGCATGATCAGCCAGCGCAGCGGGCTTTGCAGCACCGGCACGATGAAGCTCGAGTTGGCGAACAGCAAAGCGACGATGCCGGTCAGCAGCACGCCCGACGCCATGTAATTGTAGACGGACAGCATGTAGCTCCGCAGACCGACGTCATAGTCGGCACGGGCTCCGACCGACGACGGCGCCGAAATGGTCGCCCGGGGGTCAGTCCAGTTTGCCATCGAAGTTACTCTCCTTTGCCCGGCACGATGCCGGATGCGCCGAATATCGTTTCAACGCCGGTGTCTTTCAAGCGAAACCGGCGCTAGCGACACTTTGTTACAAAGGATTGCCCAGAGAACACCTATGCACCGTCTGTTCGTCGCCATCCGTCCGCCGGCCGACATCCGCAGCCGGCTGCTGGGGCTGATGCAGGGCGTCAAGGGCGCGCGCTGGCAGGATGACGAGCAGTTGCACATCACGTTGCGCTTCATCGGTGAAGTCGACGGGCGGCAGGCTGAGGATGCGGCTGCGGTGCTGGACAGTGTTCGCGCGAGCCCGGTCAGCGTGGCGGTGGCGGGGGTCGGGTCGTTCGGCAGCAGGGGGCGGACCAACGCGATCTGGGCCGGCGTGCGGCCGCACGAGCCGCTTGCCCATCTCCACCGCAAGATCGACCAGGCGCTGGTCCGCACCGGGCTGGAGCCGGAGCGGCGCGCCTATCTGCCGCACATCACCCTCGCCCGCTTCGGCCGCGAAAGCGGCGGCGTCGAGGCGTTCCTGGCGGATCATGCGGGCCTTGCCAGCCCGCCGTTCGAGATCGCCGCGTTCGGGCTTTACGAGAGTCACCTGGGGCACGAAGGCGCCAGCTACGCGCTCGTCCAGCGTTACCTTCTTTCCTGAGCGCTCGTTCATTTTGGCGGGACGCACCGCCCGGCTTTTGCTAGCAAGCCCCGATATGCCCGTCAGCACCGCATCGTCCGCGCGCGAAATCCTTACCCGCCTGCACGATGTCATGGCGTCGCGCGCCAATGCGCAGACCAAGCTGAACCAGGTCGTCAGCATCATCGGCGAGGCGACGTCCAGCGAGGTCTGCTCGATCTACCTGCTGCGCGACGGCGCGCTGGAGCTGTTCGCGACCCGCGGCCTTAGCCAGGAAGCGGTGCACGTCACCAAGCTGGCGCTGGGCGAAGGGCTGGTCGGATCGATCGCCGACCGGGTGGAAGTGCTGAACCTCGACGAAGCGGCGGCGCACCCGGACTTCGCCTACAAACCGGAGACGGGCGAAGAGCGGTTCCACAGCTTTGCCGGCGTGCCGATCATCCGGCGCGAGCAGGCCGTGGGCGTGCTCTGCGTCCAGCATACCGAGCCGCGCCGCTACGAGGATGTCGAGATCGAGGCGCTGCAGACGGTGGCGATGGTGCTGTCCGAGCTGATCGCCAATGCCGGGCTGATCGACGGCCCGGCATCCGACAAGGCGCACGCACTGACCACGGCACCCGTCCGGCTGACGGGTCAGAAGCTGGTCGACGGCATGGCCCGCGGCATCGCCGTCTATCACCAGCCGCGCATCACCATCGAACACACCGTTGCCGAAGACATCGAGGCGGAGCGGCGGCGCGTCTATTCGGCGTTTGGCAAGATGCGCGAGCAGATCGACACCATGGCCGCACAGGCCGAATTCGGCGTCGGCGGCGAACAGGCCGAGATCCTCGATACCTACAAGATGTTCGCCTATGACGAGGGCTGGTCCAGGCGGATCAACGAAGCGATCGACAGTGGCCTGACCGCCGAGGCGGCGATCGAGCGCGTCCAGCAGCGCACGCGGATGCGGATGCGGCAGATCGACGACCCGCTGCTCGCCGATCGCATGCACGATCTGGAAGACCTTTCCAACCGGCTGCTGCGCATCGTTTCCGGCCAGCTCGGCACCGCGGCGCAGATGGGCCTGAGGCAAGACGCGATCCTGATCGCGCGCAACCTGGGGCCGGCCGAGCTGCTGGAATATGACCGCCGCCGGCTGAAAGGCGTGATCCTGGAAGAAGGATCCCTGACCGCGCACGTCACGATCGTCGCGCGGGCGATGGGCGTGCCGGTGCTGGGCCGCGTCAAGGACATGCGGCGGCTGATCGGCGAAGGCGACCACCTGCTGCTGGATGCCGGGCAGAGCGCCATCTACGTCCGGCCCAGCCAGACGATGGAGGATGCGTTCGAGGCGAAGCTGGCGCTGGGCGCCAAGCGCCGCGCCGCCTACGCCGCCCTTCGCGCGCTGCCGCCGGTGACCAAGGACGGGCAGCGCATCACGCTGATGGTCAATGCCGGCCTGCGCGACGACGCCGCCGCGCTGGACTTGACGGGCGCGGACGGCATCGGCCTGTTCCGCACCGAGTTTCAGTTCCTCGTCTCCGCCACCCTGCCCCAGCGCGAGCGGCAGCAGCGGCTGTACCGTGACGTGCTCGAAGCCGCCGGCGACCGTCCGGTGGTGTTCCGCACCGTCGATATCGGCGGCGACAAGGCGTTGCCCTATATGCGGTCCGACGAGAATGGCGAGGAGAATCCGGCGATGGGCTGGCGCGCGCTGCGCGTCGCCCTGGAGCGCAACGGGCTGATGAAAGCGCAGGCCCGCGCGCTGCTGGAAGCGGCGGCGGGGCGGACGCTGAACGTGATGTTCCCGATGGTCTCCGAGCCTTGGGAGTTCGACGAGGCGAAGCGGCTGTTCGAGGCGCAGCGGGACTGGATCACATCGCGGCACCGGGCGCTGCCGACGCAGATCCGCTATGGATCGATGCTGGAAGTGCCGGCGCTGGCCGAGTGCCTCGACCTGTTGCTACCCAAGCTCGACTTCCTGTCGATCGGCACCAACGACCTGACCCAGTTCCTGTTCGCTGCCGACCGCGCGCATCCGAAGCTGGCCGAGCGCTATGACTGGCTGTCGCCGGCGATCCTGCGCTTCCTGCGTCGGGTCGCGGTTCCGGCCAAGGAAAAGGGCGTTCCCGTCACCATCTGCGGCGAAATGGGCGGGCGGACGCTGGAGGCGATGGCGCTGCTCGGCCTGGGCATCGAGCGGCTGTCGATCACGCCGATCGCGGTGGGGCCGGTCAAGGCGATGGTGCGCTCGCTCGATCTCGCCAAGCTGAAGCCCGAAATGGAGCGCTGGCTCTCCGAGCCGCCGCCGAACATGCGCAAGGCGCTGACCGAATGGGCGCAGGCGCACGGAGTGGAATTGGCCTGAGTTGACAAGGCGGTCGGTCCAGCCGCAAGCCAAGGAAAAAGGGGCGCGTAATGGTGGATGAGTTCGAAGCGGCGGCGAGTGGCCCAACGGCTGGCGCCGACCTGCGCGCCGCGCGCGAGGCGGCGGGCATGAGCTTGTCCGACGTCGCGGCGAAGACCCGCATTCCCCAGCGCCATCTCGAAGCGATCGAGCGCGACGATTATAACGCGCTGCCATCCGCCACCTACGGGGTCGGCTTTGCGCGGGCTTATGCACGAGCGGTCGGGGCGGACGAAGTGGCGGTCGCGGCGACGGTTCGCGCGCAGCTCGAGCATGGCGGGCGTGCCCGCGCCGAATATCAGGCGTTCGAGCCGGCCGATCCGGCGCGCGTGCCGCCGCGGACATTGGCCTGGACCGCGGCGATCGTCGCGCTGCTGATCCTGGGCGGCTATGCACTGTGGCGCGCGACGTTGCGCGGCGGATCGGACACGACGCCGGAAGTGGTGACGGCCTCGCCGACGCCGGCGGCGGTTCAGCCCAAGCCGGCGGCGCCTGCCGCCGCGCCGACGCCGACCGGCGGCCCTGTGGTGCTGACGGCGACCGACACCGTGTGGCTGCGGATCAGCGACGCGACCGGCAAGCGGCTGTTCGAAAAGCAGATGGCGGCCGGCGAGACCTACGCCGTGCCCGCGGACGCCAATGGCCCGACGATCATGACCGGGCGGCCGAACGTGCTGAAAGTGACCGTTGGCGGCGTCGAAGTGCCGCCGCTCGGCGAGCCCGAGAAGCGGATCAAGGGCGTGGGCGTCAGCGCCGATGCGCTGAAGGCACGGGCGGCTGCGCCCGGCGCCCCGGCCGTGGTTCCGGCGGCGACGCCCTCCCCCGCTCCTGCCCCGACGGCGGCGCCGACTCCCTGATTTTCGCGTGCATGGCTGGATCATCCTCGACAAGCCGCTGGGGCTCGGCTCGACCCAGGCGGTGAGCGCGGTCAAGCGCGCGCTGCGGACGGGGGGCTATCCGAAGCTGAAGGTCGGGCATGGCGGAACACTCGACCCGCTGGCGTCGGGCGTGCTGCCGGTCGCCGTGGGAGAAGCGACGAAGCTCGCCGGGCGGCTGCTGGATAGCGACAAGGTGTATGAGTTCACGATCCGGTTCGGCGAGGAGACCGATACGCTGGATGCCGAGGGTAAGGTGGTCGCGACGTCCGACGTGCGGCCGACGGTTGCGGAGGTCGAGGCGGTGCTGCCGCGGTTCACCGGGCCGATCGAACAGGTGCCGCCGGCTTTTTCGGCGCTGAAGGTCGATGGGGAGCGGGCGTACGATCTGGCGCGGTCGGGTGAGGATGTGGCGCTCGCGTCTCGCTCGGTCATCATTCACGCGCTTGGGCGAAGTGAAGGGAGGGCTTCGACAAGCTCAGCCCGAACGGGTGAAATATGCGAAGCAGGCCTACCAGACTCCGTTCGGGCTGAGCCTGTCGAAGCCTCTTCCTTCTTTCTTGAGCAAGTCACTCTCACCGCGCATGTTTCGAAGGGCACATATATTCGCTCGCTGGCGCGGGATATTGCGCGTGCGCTTGGAACGGTGGGGCACGTTACCTATCTTCGCCGGGTCAAGGCCGGGCCGTTCGTGCTGGCCCAAGCGATTTCGCTGGACAAATTGGACGCGCTCGCTAAGGAGCGCGCCCTTGAACAGATACTCCTGCCGTTGAGGGCGGGGCTGGACGACATCCCGGCTCTATCCCTCACCCCCGATCAGGCAGGGCTGCTCCGTCAGGGTCAGCAATTGATCGGGATCGCCGCTCCCGATGGCCAATGCTTTGCGATGCTGGGCGACACGCCCGTCGCGCTGGCGGAGGCCAAGGCCGGAACGCTCCGGGTCGTGCGCGGCTTCAACCTCTAGACGAAAGGACGACGATGTCGATCACTGCAGAGCGCAAGGAAGCGCTGATCAAGGACAATGCCCGCGCGTCGGGCGACACCGGTTCCCCCGAAGTGCAGGTCGCGATCTTGACCGAACGCATTTCGAACCTGACCGAGCACTTCAAGACCCACGCGAAGGACAATCACTCGCGCCGCGGTCTGCTGATGCTGGTCAACAAGCGCCGCAGCCTTCTCGACTTTCTGCGCAAGAAGGATGCCGAGCGCTACACCGCACTGATCGCGAAGCTCGGCCTTCGGAAATAACGACAAGGGGCGGCCCGTTCGGGTCGCCCCTTTCGTCATGCCGGACCCGATCCGGCATCCCGCTTCTTCTACTGAAAGGAAGCGGGACCCCGGCTCAAGGCCGGGGTGACGGGAGAGCGGCAATAAGGCTGAGCTCCCGGAGCCAACAAGGCTCACACACGTGGTCCCACGAAAGTATTACTTTCGTGGGGGCCCACACAGGCCCCGCGGGAAGGTCCCGCGGATGAAGGAAACCAAATGTTCGACAAGAAAACTGTATCGATCGAGTGGGGCGGAAAAACCCTGACACTCGAAACGGGCCGCGTTGCCCGTCAGGCCGACGGCGCGGTGCTCGCGACCCTCGGCGAAACCGTGGTTCTCTGCGCGGTCACGGCCGCCAAATCGGTCAAGGAAGGCCAGGACTTCTTCCCGCTGACCGTGCACTATCAGGAAAAATACGCCGCTGCCGGCCGCATCCCCGGCGGCTTCTTCAAGCGCGAGCGCGGCGCGACTGAGAAGGAGACGCTCGTCTCCCGTCTCATCGACCGCCCGGTGCGCCCGCTGTTCCCCGAAGGCTTTTACAACGAGATCAACTGCATCGCGCAGGTGATGTCGTATGACGGCGAGAACGAGCCCGACATCCTGGCGATGATCGCCGCCTCCGCCGCCCTGACTCTGTCGGGCGTGCCGTTCCTCGGCCCCATCGGCGCCGCGCGCGTCGGCTACAAGGACGGCGAGTATCAGCTCAACCCGACCGACGCCGAGATCGACGAAGGCCAGCTCGACCTGGTCGTCGCCGGCACGCACGACGCGGTGATGATGGTCGAATCGGAAGCCAAGGAGCTGTCCGAGGACGTCATGCTGGGCGCGGTGATGTTCGCGCATCGCGGCTTCCAGCCGGTCATCCAGGCGATCATCGATCTCGCCGAGCAGGCCGCCAAGGACCCCTGGGACATGGCCGAGCAGGCCGACCAGTCGGCGATGAAGAAGAAGCTGAAGGACCTGATCGGCGCCGATATCGCCGCGGCCTACAAGCTGACCAACAAGTCGCAGCGCTCCAACGCGCTGAACGAAGCCCGCGCCAAGGCGAAGGCGGCGTTCACCGAGGAATCGCCGCAGGACCAGATGGCGGCGATCAAGCTCACCAAGAAGCTGGAAGCCGAAATCGTCCGTCAGGCGATCCTGAAGGACGGCACCCGCATCGACGGCCGCAACACGAAGCAGGTTCGCCCGATCGAGGCGATCGCCGGCTTCCTGCCTCGCACCCACGGCTCGGCGCTGTTCACGCGCGGCGAGACCCAGACCATCGCCACCTGCACGCTTGGCACCAAGGACGCCGAGCAGATGATCGATGGGCTGAACGGGCTCCATTACGAGCACTTCATGCTGCACTATAACTTCCCGCCCTATTCGGTCGGCGAAGTGGGCCGCTTCGGTGCGCCGAGCCGGCGCGACGTCGGCCACGGCAAGCTCGCCTGGCGGGCGCTGCACGCGGTGCTGCCGACCAAGGAAGAGTTCCCATACACGATCCGCGTCACCTCCGACATCACCGAGAGCAACGGCTCCTCGTCGATGGCGACGGTGTGCGGCGGCAGCCTTGCGCTGATGGACGCGGGCGTGCCGATCAAGCGGCCGGTTTCCGGCATTGCGATGGGCCTGATCCTGGAAGGCAAGGATTTCGCGGTCCTTTCCGACATCCTGGGTGACGAGGATCACCTGGGCGACATGGACTTCAAGGTCGCGGGCACCAGCGAGGGCATCACGTCCCTGCAGATGGACATCAAGATCGCCGGCATCACCGAAGAGATCATGAAGACCGCGCTTGCCCAGGCGAGCGAGGGCCGCGCGCATATCCTCGGCGAAATGGCGAAGGCGCTGGACCACACCCGCGAGGAACTGTCGGCCCATGCCCCGCGCATCGAGACGATCACTATCGACAAGTCGAAGATCCGCGACGTCATCGGCACCGGCGGCAAGGTGATCCGCGAGATCGTCGCCACCACCGGCGCCAAGGTCGACATCGACGACGAAGGCGTGATCAAGATCAGCTCGTCCGACCTCTCGCAGATCGAGGCCGCGAAGAAGTGGATCCTCGGCATCGTCGAGGAAGCGGAAGTCGGCAAGATCTACACCGGCAAGGTCGTCAACATCGTCGACTTCGGCGCGTTCGTGAACTTCATGGGCGGCAAGGACGGCCTGGTCCACGTCTCGGAGATCAAGAACGAGCGCGTGGCGAACGTCGCTGACGTCCTGAGCGAAGGCCAGGAAGTGAAGGTCAAGGTCCTCGAGATCGACGGCCGCGGCAAGGTTCGCCTGTCGATGCGCGTCGTCGATCAGGAAACCGGCGCCGAGCTGGAAGACACCCGCCCCCCGCGCGAACCGCGTGAAGGCGGCGACCGCGGTCCGCGCGCCGATCGTGGCGATCGCGGCCCCCGCCGTGACGGCGACCGCCGTCGCGATGGCGGCCGTGGCGGCGACCGCGACCGTGGTCCGCGCCGCGAAGGCGGCGGTGAGCGCGGCGAAGGCCGTGGCGACCGCGGCGATCGTGGCCCGCGCCGCGATCGTCCGGAAGGCGGTCGCGACGAAGGCCCCGAGCCCGAGTTCGCGCCGGCCTTCCTGAAGGGCGGCGACGAGTAAGGGACGGGCTTCGCGCCTGACCGAAACAAAAAGGCCTCGCGGGAAACCGCGGGGCCTTTTTCGCTTGAGCTATTTTCCGGAGCGGGCGGCCGGCCGTTTCAGCTCGACCAGGATCGCCTCGAACGGGACGTCGCTCATGTTCGTGGGCGTGTGAACGCCCGCCGGCGTCCAGACGGCGTCCCCCTTCTTGCCGGTGTTCACCACTGTCTTCCCGTTGCCGAGCAGCATCTTCGTCCGCCCGTCGGTCAGATAGGTGACGACGGCATCGGGATGGGAATGCTTCACGCTCGATTCGTGCGGGCCATAGTGGATCCGCAGCACCCTCACCTGCGCGTTGTCGATCAAGACCTTATAGTGTTTGGGGTCGACCTTTGCCGCGTCCTGCGCGAGCGCGGCGGCGGACGCGAATGCAACAATGGCGGCCGCAAGCGCGGCCCGAGCGATGGCTGTCATGAATAGTTCCCCTCCACAATCGCTCCTTCCAGGAGCGGATTGACGTAACGCACCGACGGCGACGCAACGGAACTGCACATCAGCCTAAGTGCGAAATGCGAGAGCGACAAGGCGGGCCAGAGCAGGAGATAGGCTCTTGGCATGTTTATTCGCATGCGGCAGGGAACCGGCGGAGACTAACCTGCGTTAGCGCGCGGGGTCATCCATCTCCCGGCTTGCAACGGTCTTGCGTGCGCGTCGGCCAGCTTTCCAAAAGGGCTTATGCGTCAAGACGTTCGTGCCAGGCTGCGTGCCGCCACCAATGACAATCACCGCCGGGTCGACGAGATATTCTCGGGCTTCGATCTGAACGATCCGATCAGCTATCGGCGATTCCTGCTTGCCCAGGCGGCGGCGCATCTGCCGCTGGAGCGGGCGCTGGATGCGGGTTTTGCGGAGCGTGTGCTGGCGGACTGGCCTGAGCGGCGGCGCGCGGATCGGCTGCGGGACGACCTGGCGGCGCTTGCACTGGATGAGCCGGAGCCGGAGGCGGTTCGCCCCTTGGCGAACGACGCGGCGGCATTGGGCACGCTGTATGTGCTGGAAGGCTCGCGGCTGGGAGCGGCGTATCTGCGGCGGAGCGTGCCGTCCGCATTTCCGCAGGCCTATCTCGAGCCGGGGTCGTCCAGCCTGTGGCGCGGCCTTGTCGACGTGCTGGAGCGGTCGCTGACCAGCGACACTGCACGCCAATCGGCGATCGACGCCGCCCATGCCGCTTTCGACGCGTTCGAACGCAGCGGCCGCCGCTATCTGAAGGCGAGTTGATGAACGCCCCTCCGCAGGTCGACCTGACCAATTGCGACCGCGAGCCGATCCACATCTTGGGCGCGATCCAGCCCAACGGGTTCCTGATCGCGCTGACCCTGGACTGGATCGTGGCGCGAACATCCGCGAACCTGCCGGATTTCCTCCACGTGACGCCCGAGGATGCGATCGGGCGGCCGCTTGCCGACTTCTTCACGACCAAGGCGATCCATGACCTGAGAAACCGCGTGACCCTGCTGCGCGGCGTGGACGCGGTGGAACGGCAATTCGACGTCGCGCTGATGGGCGACCGGCGGCGCTTCGATGTCGCTATCCACCTGTCCAACGACAATATCGTGGTGGAGGCGGAGCCGGCAAAGGACGTGCCCGGCGACGTGACCGGCACCGTCCGCGCGATGATCTCGCGGCTGGATCAGTGCGACACGATGAACGCCTTCTACCGCGAAGGCGCGCGCCAGGTTCGGGCGCTGATCGGCTTCGACCGCGTGATGGTCTATCGCTTCGCGCCCGACGGGTCCGGCGAAGTGGTGGCAGAAGCGTGCAAGGCGGGTATCGGCCGCTTCCTTGGGCTGCATTATCCCGCGAGCGACATCCCGCAACAGGCGCGCATTCTCTACATGCGCAACCTGCTGCGCGTGATCGCCGACGTGAACGCGACGCCCGTGCCGGTCGTGCCGCAGCTCAACGAGAAGGGCGAGCCGCTCGACCTGTCGCTGTCCGTGCTGCGATCGGTGTCGCCGATCCATATCGAGTATCTGAAGAACATGGGGGTCGAAGCGTCGCTGTCGATCTCGATCATCGTGGATGGGAAGCTCTGGGGGCTGTTCGCCTGCCACCATTACTCGCCGCGAATGCCGAGCTTCGAGCGGCGCGCGACGAGCGAGCTGTTCTCACAGATGTTCTCGATGCGGCTGGAAAGCCGGGAGCGGAAGGAGACCGTCGAGTTCGAGCGGCGCGCGCGGGACATTTCCGACCAACTGTTGGGCGCGGTCGCATCGGACGAAGCGCTGCTGCGCGATCCGGACTGGCTGGCCGACATCCTGACGCATGCCATCCCGGCGGACGGCGTCGGCGTGTGGCTGGCGGGGAATTATGCGCTCTCCGGCTCGACGCCGCCGAGCGACGCTTTCCGCCGGATCGTGCGCGCGCTGAACGCGACGGCGGCAGGCCGGGTTTTCGCAACCGACCGCATCAGCGACCTGATTGAAGAAGCGGCACCGTTCGCGCCAGCCGCGTCGGGGCTGCTCGCGATTCCGATCTCGCGCTCGCCGCGCGATTATGTCGTGCTGTTCCGGTCGGAGATGATCCGCTCCGTGCGCTGGGCGGGCGATCCGCACAAGCCGGTCAGTTACGGCCCGAACGGGCCGCGGCTTACCCCGCGCGAAAGCTTTGACGAGTGGAAGGAGCTGGTGCGCGGCCGCTCGCTGCCGTTCACGCAATCCGAGGAACGCGTGGCCGAGACACTGCGCGCGACGCTGATCGAGGTTGTGCTGCGGCTGGCCGACGACGCCTCGGCCGAGCGGCAGCAAGCGCATGCGCGCCAGGAACTGCTCATTGCCGAGCTCAATCACCGGGTGCGCAACATTCTGGGCGTCATTCGCGGGCTGATCCGTCAGTCGCAGCCGACCGACGAGAAAACGCGCGGCTTTGTCGGTATGATAGACGGGCGCATCCACGCGCTCGCCCGCGCCCACAACCAGATCACCGAGGACCATTGGGGGCCCGCGCCGCTGCGCGCGCTGATCGACGCCGAGACGGCGGTTTTCAAGCATGAAGCGGAGCGCATCCATGTCGAGGGCGAGCCGGTGCTGCTCAATCCGCAGGCGTTTTCGACGATGGCGCTGGTGTTCCACGAGCTGGTCACCAACTCGACCAAATATGGCAGCCTTTCGGTTGCTCAAGGGTCAGTGACGATCGCCTGGCAGCGCAACGAAAGCGGCGACCTCTGCCTGACCTGGACCGAGTCCGGCGGGCCGACTGTCGCCCAGCCGAAGCGGCAAGGGTTCGGCACGACGATCATCACGCGGTCGGTGCCCTATGATCTGGGCGGCGATTCCAGCGTCGACTATCGGCCTGAAGGCATCGAAGCCCGGTTCCGCATTCCCGAGCGCCATGTCGCCCAGCCCGGCGCCAGCAGCCTGCCGATCGTGACGTTCCCCGTCGCTCCGTCGGGCCGCCTGACCGACGCGCCGCCGCATGTGCTCGCCGGCCAGCGGCTGCTGCTGGTGGAGGACAGCCTGATCATTGCGCTCGACGCCGAAGACATCGCGAACCGGCTGGGCGCCGAAACGGTGATGACGGCATCGTCGGTCGAGGCTGCGCTCGACCTCATCGAAAGCGATCCGCCGACGCTCGCCATTCTCGACATCAACCTGGGCAATGGCGACAGCTTCCCGATCGCCGACCGGCTGCTGGAGCTGAAAATCCCTTTCATGTTCGCGACCGGATATGGCGAGCAGGCGCAAATCCCGCAGCAGCATCGCGGCCGGACA
This sequence comes from Sphingomonas tabacisoli, assembly GCF_042678385.1. Classification (NCBI taxonomy): domain Bacteria; kingdom Pseudomonadati; phylum Pseudomonadota; class Alphaproteobacteria; order Sphingomonadales; family Sphingomonadaceae; genus Sphingomonas; species Sphingomonas tabacisoli. Next base: position 840,766 of record NZ_JBHUDY010000001.1, on the reverse strand, counting down.
GTGATCCAGAAGCCCTACACGCTGGAGATCGTCGGCCGTTCGGTTGCGGGCCTGATCGCCACCGGCGCCTGACCAATCAGCGCTTGCGCGAGAAGCTGACGATGTTGCTGCCGCGGGCAGTCAACCGGCGCAGCGCCGCGGCGATGTCCGCCTGGCGGAAAGGCTTGGCGAGCTGCGGGAAGTCGAGCTCCAGATCGCCGCCGGCATAGCCAGTGATGATGAGCACGGGCAGATCGGCCACGCGCTCGCGCAGCCGCTCGGCCAACTCGGCGCCGTTCATGCGCGGCATCATGTAGTCGGTGACGACCGCATCGAGCGTCGGGATCGTGCCGAGGATCGCCAGCGCTTCAAGGCCGCTCGCGGCTTCGGTTACCGTGTGGCCGAGATCGCGGAGCATCTCCGCCGTACCGGCGCGGACGAGTTCTTCGTCGTCGACGAGCAGGATCGAGAGCGGCTGACCGGGATCGACGGTCTTGCCCGACAGGCGCACACCCTCGGCATGCGCACCGGCGGGCGCAAGCGGCAGGTAGAGATCGGCGCGCGTGCCCTCCCCCGGCACGCTCGAAAGGGCGAAAGAGCCGCCGAGCTGGGCCGCGAGGCCGTGCACCATGCTGAGGCCGAGGCCCGTGCCGCGGCCGATCTCCTTGGTCGAGAAGAAGGGCTCGATCGCGCGGGCGAGCGTCGATTCGTCCATGCCGATGCCGGTGTCGATCACCGACATGCGGATATAGGCGCCAGGGGCAAGGCCGGGCGTGCTGTGCGGGCCGACGACGGCCTGCTCGACCGCGACCGTCAGCACGCCGCCATCGGGCATCGCATCGCGCGCGTTGACGCAGAGATTGAGGACGGCGAGCTCGAGCTGGTTGGGATCGACCTGCGCCGGGGGCATGTCGGGCGCGACGGCGATGTGTAGCTCGACGGACGGGCCGATCGAGCTGGCGATCAGGTCGCGCATGCTTTCGACCAAGGTGCCGAGGTCCACGGGGCGGGATTGGAGCGACTGGCGGCGGGCGAAACCGAGGAGCCGCTGCACCAGCGTCTTCGCGCGTTCCGCCGATTGCAGCGCCCCGTCGATCAGCCGGGCGGTGCGAGCGTCGTTGTCGCGGCGGTTGAGCAGGTCGAGCGCGCCGGTAATCGGCGTCAACAGGTTATTGAAGTCGTGCGCGACACCGCCGGTCAGCTGGCCGACCGTCTCCAGCTTCTGCGCCTCGTGGAGCTGGGCCAGCGCGATCTCTCGCTCGGCCGTGCGCTCGGCGACGAGACGCTCCAGCTCCTCGTGCGACTGGGCGAGCACTTCGCGGGCGCGGATTTCGTCGTCGATGTCGGTGCAGCTTCCGTACCAGCGCACGATCTCCCCCGCCGCGTTGCGCACCGGCAAGGCTCGGCCGAGCACCCAGCGATACTGGCCGGAATGGTGCCGCAGGCGGTATTCGATATGATAGGGCTCGCCAGTGGTGAGGCTATGGCGCCACACAGCCCAGGTGCGTTCCTGGTCGTCGGGGTGGAAGACGCCGTTCCACGCCTCGCCGTCGGTCGAGCCTTCGGGCACGCCCGTATAGTCGTACCAGCGCTGGTTGAAATAATCGTGATAGCCGTCGGGCGTCGTCGACCAGATCATCTGGTCGATCGAATCGGTGATCGCGCGGAATTTGGCTTCGCTGGCGGCGAGCGCTTCTTCGACTTCGCGCCGGTGCGTGATGTCCTGGAACAGTACCGCCACTTGCCGTCGTTCGGGGGGTTCGACGCGGGACGCAGCGATCTCCAGATGCCGGCCGGTCGCGACCAGCTCGCGCTCGAAGCGGATCGGCTCGCCGGTGCGAAGCACGCTCCCGTACAGCTCGACCCAGCCATCGGCTTCGTCGGGCACCATCTGGCGGACATATTGCCCGACCACGTTCGGGATGCCGGCGTGCCGCTCATAGGCGGGGTTCGCCTCGACATGCACATAGTCGCTCAAGGGGCCGTGCGGGCCGTCGACGAACTCGATGACGCAAAAGCCTTCGTCGATCGAGTTGAACAGGGTCCGGTAGCGCTCCTCGCCATCGCGCAGCGCCTGCAATCGGGCGCGCGCTTCATACTGCCGCAGGCGGCCGCGGAGTGCGGACTGGACAAGGCTGACGAGCGTCGTGGGATGGAACGGGCGCTCGAGAAAGGTGACATTGCCGAGCACGTCGAGATAGCGCTTGGCCGAGGGGTTGCGCTCGAGCCCGCCGCCGCGCTGGGTCAGCAGCACGAACGGCAGGTCCGACCATTCCTGCTGGCTCTCGATCCAACCGGAGAGCGGATGAAGGTCCGAGGTGGCGAGCGCTTCCTCCGTCACCACAACCAGGGCGGCGCCTTTGTCGAGTTCCTCGAGCAGGCATCCGAGCGTGGAGCAGGGATCGGCGTCGATCCCCGCTTCGTGCAGCATGGCGCAAGCAACGGCCGCATCGCGGCCCCCGGGGGCCAGCACCAGCGCGCGTTCGGAGACGGTCGTCCGCTTCAAGCGTCCGCCGCTTCGAGCAGGGGCGGTCCGTCGCCGACCAGCGTGGGCACGCCCCGCAGCACGCCGTGGAAGTTGGTCAGCGGCTCGCCAAGGGTGATGCCGCGGCTGTCGATCCGGTATTCGCGAATGGTGTCTTCATGCGAGCCCGTGCGCTTCTTGATCACGGACATGGCGCGCCGCACGCGGCCAGTGGCTTCGAAATAACGGAGCAGGATGACCGTGTCAGCCAGATAAGTGAGGTCGACCGGCGCCTGCATGTCGCCGACAAGACCATGCTGCGCGACGGTCAGGAAAGTCGTCGCCCCCTGCCGGTTCAAGAACTGCAGCAGTTCGTGCATGTGCAGGATGAGCGCATGCTCACCCGGCATGGCCGCCTGATAGCCGTTGATGCTGTCGATAATGACGGTGCGCGCTTGGTGCACATCGACGCAGTTCCGCACGCGTTCGGAAAACTCGCCAGGCGTCAGCTCGGCCGCATCGATCTGTTCGAGAACCAGCGTTTTGGCCTGCATCATCGCGGCGAGGTCGATCCGCAACCCTTTCGCGCGCTCGATCAGCAGGCCCACTTCTTCATCGAACACGAACATCGCCGCGCGCTCGCCCCGGGCGACGGCTTGCTGAATGAAGGTGAGCGTGAGCAGCGATTTGCCGGTGCCGGCAGGTCCCAGGACGAGGATGCTCGATCCACGATCGACACCGCCCCCGAGCAAGGAATTCAACTCGGGCGATGCACTGGGGAGGACATCGCGCGCAAAGCTGGACTTGTGCTCGGCGGAAACGAGGCGCGGGAAGACGCGGATGCCGCCCGTCTCAATGGCAAAATCATGGTAGCCGCCGCGGAAGCGCCGGCCGCGATATTTGACGACCCGCATCCGGCGCCGCTCGGCGCCATATTCCGGGGCAAGCTCTTCCAGACGGATCACACCGTGCGCCACGCTGTGCATCGTGCCATCGTTGACGTCGGCCGTCAGGTCGTCGAGCATCAACACGGTTGCGTCCTGCCGCGCGAAATAATGCTTCAGCGCGAGAATCTGCCGGCGGTAGCGGAGCGAGCTTTGCGCCAGCAGCCGAATCTCGGACAGGCTGTCGAGCACCACGCGCTTCGGTTTTGCTTGCTCGAAGGTTTCGAAGATGCGCCGGGTCGTTTCACCCAGCTCCAGATCGGAAGAGTAAAGCAGGCTCTGCTGCTGCTCTTCGTCCAGCAGGCTTTCAGGGGGAACCAGCTCGAACAGGTCGATGCCGTCCAGCGCCCAACCGTGCGAGGCGGCGCTGGAACGCAGCTCCCCGTCGGTTTCGGACAAGGTGATGTAAAGGCAGGGCTCGCCAGCCGCCGCCCCTGCCATCAGGAATTGCATGCCGACGGTCGTCTTGCCGGTGCCCGGCGCGCCTTCGAGCAGAAATAGCCGGCCGCGGGCCAAGCCGCCGCCCAGTGTGTCGTCCAGTCCCTTGATGCCGGTCGACGCCGCATCCTCGCGGTCAGTCATTCGGTCGTCTTCTCCACGTCGCCCCCGCGCCGTGGCGTCAGCCAGTAAAGAACTGATCGATGTTGGTAAAACGGAATCTGGCGCAGGCCGCGCGCCTCAATCCAGCCCTAGCAGCCAGCGATCGAGGCGGACCGCGCGGATGGCGCCGCCGGGAAGGGCGCGGTGAAGGTCGGCGCGGTGGCTCATGATCCATTCGAGGCACATGAGCTGGCTGTCGAAGGTATCGAACTCGTCGCGGCTGGCGGCAAGCGTGGACGAGTTCACCAGGAAACGGGCGCCGCGACGGCAGCCGGGCGCGCCAGACCAGTCGCGCATCGGCGATACCACCGCCGGCACCCAATAGGCGCTCGACGGATCGAGCCTGTCGATATCCCGCCGGTGCATCCTCTCCCGCTCCCGCCGCGGCGCGCGAACGCCGCGGCGGACCTTATAGCTCAGGCTTTGGCGAGATCGAAGCGATCGGCGTTCATCACTTTCGCCCAGGCCTTCACGAACTCCTTGACGAAGGTCTCGCCGGCATCGTCGGCCGCATAGACTTCGGAAAGCGCGCGGAGCTGCGAGTTGGAGCCGAACACGAGATCGGTTCGCGTCGCCGTCCATTTCTGCTGATCGGTCTTGCGGCAAGTACCGACGAATTCCTCGTCGCCGCCCTTTTCGACCTGCTTCCAGGCCGTGCCCATGTCGAGCAGGTTGCGGAAGAAGTCGTTGGTGAGCTGGCCGGGCCGGTCGGTGAACACGCCATGCTTCGACCCGCCATGATTGGCGCCGAGAACGCGCAGACCGCCGACGAGGACAGTCATCTCGGGCGCGGTAAGGCCGAGCAGTTGCGCGCGGTCGACGAGCAGCTCCTCGGTAGGCACGCTGAAGCGGGTCTGAAGGTAGTTGCGGAAGCCTTCCGCCTTGGGCTCCAACGGCTCGAAGCTGTGCGCGTCGGTCTGCGCCTCGGTCGCATCGCCGCGGCCCGAAGTGAAAGGCACGGCGACGTCGTGGCCGGCAGCCTTCGCAGCCTGCTCGACGCCGACATTGCCGCCAAGCACGATCAGGTCGGCGAGGCTGACCTTGCCGCCGAAATCGCTTTGGATGCCTTCATAGACCTTCAGCACCTTGGCGAGCTCGGCAGGCTCGTTGACCTCCCAGTCCTTTTGCGGCGCGAGGCGGACGCGGGCGCCGTTCGCGCCACCGCGCTTGTCCGAGTCGCGATAAGTGGAAGCCGACGCCCAGGCGGTCTTGACGAGTTGCGCGACGCTGAGGCCTGAGGCGGCAATCTTGCCTTTGAGCGTGGCGACATCGGCTTCGCCGAGCTTCGGACCGGCGGGGATCGGATCCTGCCAGATCAGATCCTCCGAAGGGACTTCCGGACCGAGGTAACGGGCCTTGGGCCCCATGTCGCGGTGGGTAAGCTTGAACCAGGCGCGGGCGAAGGCGTCGGCGAACTGCGCCGGGTTCTTGTAGAAGCGTTCCGAGATTTCCCGGTATTTCGGGTCCATCTTGAACGCCATGTCGGCGGTCGTCATCATCGTCGGGACGCGGCGGTTCGGGCTGTGCGCGCCCGGCGCCAGGTCTTCCGGCTTCTGGTTTTTGGGCTGCCATTGCTGCGCGCCGGCCGGGCTCTTCACCAGCTCGTAATCGTATTCGAGCAGCATCCGGAAATAATTGTTCGACCACTGGATCGGCGTTGGCGTCCAGGGACCTTCGAGGCCGCTGGTGATGGTGTCGTCGCCGATGCCGCTCTGGTGGCCGCTTTGCCAGCCAAGGCCCTGCTGGGCGATGTCGGCGCCTTCCGGTTCCGCGCCGACCTTGGACGCATCGCCGGCACCGTGGCACTTGCCGAAGGTGTGGCCGCCGGCCGTCAGCGCAACGGTCTCCTCGTCGTTCATCGCCATCCGGGCGAACGTCTCGCGGATGTCGCGCGCCGATTGCAGCGGATCGGGGTTGCCACCGGGGCCCTCCGGATTGACGTAGATGAGGCCCATCTGGATCGCGGCGAGCGGGTTTTCGAGCGCCCTGCCCGCTTCCTCATCGATGCGGGTTGGCGAGCCCTGGTTCACCCAGAGTTCCTCGGTGCCCCAATAGATGTCCTTCTCGGGCTCCCAAACGTCCTCGCGGCCGCCGCCGAAGCCGAAAGTCGGGCCCCCCATCGATTCGATCGCGACGTTGCCGGCGAGAATCATCAGGTCCGCCCAGGAGAGCTTGCGGCCGTATTTCTGCTTGATCGGCCAGAGCAGGCGGCGCGCCTTGTCGAGATTGGCGTTGTCCGGCCAGCTGTTGAGCGGGGCGAAGCGCTGCGTGCCCGACGACGCGCCGCCGCGGCCGTCGCCGGTGCGGTAAGTGCCGGCCGAGTGCCACGCCATGCGAATGAAGAAGGGGCCGTAATGCCCATAGTCCGCCGGCCACCAGGGTTGGCTGTCGGTCATCAGCGCAGTGAGGTCGCGTTTCAGCGCCTGATAGTCGATCGACTTGAACGCTTTCGCGTAGTCGAAGCCGTCGCCCATCGGATTGCCGGAACGGCCGTGCTGATGAAGAATGTCGAGGGAAAGCTGGTTGGGCCACCAGTCGCGATTGGTGCGGCCAAGCAGGGTTCGGAGGGCTGCCGGCTCCCGGCCTGGATCGCTCAAGGGGCTGCCGCTTGTCACTGCGTCCATGTCGTCCTCTCCTCTGCTGGGTCGAAGAGAGATTAGGCGCCGCCGAAGCACGGAGGGAAACGATTAAACTCCATCAGAAGCGCGCGGAAATTCGATCAAAGCGGTGCTACGGAGCCGAAATGAAGAGCGAAATCATGAGCCTGACTCTTGCCCTGGGCCTTTGGAACGCGCCTGCAGTCGCGGCGGCGACCGAAAAGCAGGCCGACAGCATTTGCGCCGCGACTGCCTATGGCGCGCGCGGCGACGCACGCACGCTGGATACCGGTGCGATCCAACGGGCGATCGACGCCTGCGCCGGACGCGGAGGTGGCGTCGTGCTGCTTGCGGGTGGAACCTTTGTCAGTGGCACGATCGTACTGAAGGACCATGTGACTCTGCGGATCGCGCCCGGCGCTGTCCTGCTGGGCTCGCCGCGCATCGAGGATTACACTCCGTATCCCGCGACCGACGTGCCGGCGATCTTCGTCGACGGAAGCACGCAGAACAAGGGCAACGGCCCCTATCATCTGATCCATGCCGAGAAGGCGCGCGATGTCGCGGTCGACGGTGGCGGCACGATCGACGGCAACGACCGCGCCTTTTGGGACAGCGACCCCCAGCGTGGCTGGATTGCACGCAGGGCGCGTCCCTCTCCCCTCATCGAGACCGTGGACACTGTCGGTGTGAGGATCGAAAACGTCATGATCCGGCACGCGCCTGGCTGGACCATCCATCCGCTCGAATCGTCGGACATTCGCATTCGAGGCGTCACCATCCGCAACGACGGACGTGGTCCCAACACCGATGCGATCGATATCGATTCGAGCAGCAACGTGCTGATCAGCGACGTGGATATCGAGGCCGGCGACGATTGCGTGGTGCTGAAGACGACGGCGCGGCGCGGCCGCCCGACGCCCCCCGTGCGCAACGTCATCGTGTCCGGCGTGATCTGCTCGTCAGACGATCAGGGCATCAAGATCGGCACCGAAAGCCAAGGCGATTTCAGCGATATCCTGATTGCGAACGCGCTGATCTACCATGCGCCGGCGATCTACCGCGCGCCGACAGCGGGCCTCTCTTTCTCGATGGTGGACGGCGCCAGTTTCGAGAACCTTATCGTGTCGAACATCGTCATTCGCGACGCCGCCACACCCTTCTTCCTGCGGCTCGGCAATCGCGGGCGCGGACAGACCAAGCCCGTTCCCGGAAAGTTGAGCGGCGTGCAGTTCGCGAATATCGTCGCGACCGGTGGGTCGCTCGCCTCTTCGATCACGGGTATTCCCGGCCACCCGGTGCGGGGCGTGTCGCTGAGCAACATCGACATCACGATGCAGGGAGGTGGCACGGCGGCCCCGACCTCCGTTCCCGAAGCCGAAGGGGATTATCCGCACGCGCCGATGTTCGGACCGCTGCCCGCAGCGGGGCTTTACGCGCGCCACGTCGAAGGGCTCAGCCTGAAGGGCGTGCGGTTTCGCAACGTGGCGCCGGATCGGCGGCCTGACGTCTTGCTCGAAGACGTCGTCGACCTGGACAGCGACTTCGCCGGATCGATCCGACGCGTGCCCTGACGCGAAGCGGCCGGCGTTTCGGTGAGAAACGCCGGCCTGTGCGACCCGAAGCCTCGGGATTTCTTTTCGGTCCTGTCGAGTGACGCGGAGTCAACGCCTTGATGGCGCGGGCGTTCCCACGCCCTTGCCCGCGACGATCGCATTCTTCTGATTTTCGGTCAGCTTGTCGGCGGGAAGATCCGACTCGCGGATCGCTTCCGCGCGATCATGGCCGGCGCTGCGCACGATGTTCGCCTGTTGCTCCACGGCATTCGCCTGAAGTGCGTTGGTCATCGTGTCGGCCGCTTCGTCCATGGCCTCGGCGCGATTGTTCGCATTATCCTCCACCTTGTCGGCGATCTTGTCCTTGCCGCCGCCGCTGCACGCGGCCAGCGCCAGGGGGACCAAGAAAGCAATGAGATGCCGTCGCATGGGAGACTCCAAACTTATGTGAATCCGAGCGCGCAAGGCCCTGGATTCGTTCCGTTCGGAAGCGAGAAAGTGGGGAGCTTCTGTTGCCCGGTGCTCCCCGTACCGCTGGAATCCGCTTCTGTTGCCCGGTGCGGCCCGAACCGCGCTTTTGTCGAATCTAACCTAGACCGTGAGGTCTTGGGTTAGGCCGCAATTGCGAGCGCCTCGTTGTCGTTGGCACTTGTGTATGGGCCGTCACGGTGGTCCCATTCCGAGCGAAAGCTGCGCTTTTCAACACACGTCGATCCTGGTTCGGCCCCGTCAGGAGCATCGCTTGCGCGAAGCTTCTGGTGGAGCCGCCGGGTACTGCCCCCGGGTCCGCTGCGCCTATGACACGCCGCAGTTTATCGCCATAGCCGGCCGAAACCGGCAGCACCGATATAGGCGGTCAGCCGCGCGCCTTCAACGTGTCCCGGATTTCGCGGAGCAGCGCGACTTCTTCGGGCGGCGCGGCCGGTGCTTCGTCCTTGGGCTTTTGCATGCGCGTGGCGGCGCGGACGAGCTGGTAGATGATGAACGCCAGGATCAGGAAGTTGATGACCACGGTCACGAACTTGCCCCAGCCCAGCATCACCGCGCCGGCCTTTTTGAGCGCGGGATAATCAGTCAGCGAGCCGGTATAGCCGTCCGGCACATGCCCCAGCAGGATGAACTTGCTGGAGAAATCGAGGCCGCCGGTCAGCGCGCTGATGATCGGCATGATGATGTCTTCGGTCAGCGATGTCGTGATCGTCGCGAACGCCGCACCGATGATGACCGCGACGGCAAGATCGAGCACGTTGCCGCGCGCGATGAAATCCCGGAAACCCTTGAACATTGGCGAGCCCTCCTGCCCCCCGTGGAACGCGGGCCGAGACTTCCCCGTTACGCAGCCGAAAGCAAGACCGATTGCGGGGGCGGCGGCGCTGCTGTATTCCCCCTGCAATACACCTGGAGGACCATCGATGAATTCTCGCCTGTTCGCCGCCTTTGCCGCCCCTGCCGTGATGCTGTCGATCTCCGCCTGCGGCATCAACTCGGTGCCGGCATCGGAGGAAGTCGCGAAGGCCAAATGGGCCGACGTGCAGGCCGCCTATCAGCGCCGCGCGAACCTGATCCCCAACCTGGTCGCGACCGCCAAGGGCGCCGCGGCCTCCGAAGGCAAGATCCTGACCGACGTCACCGAAGCACGCGCCAACGCGACGCGAATCACGGTGAGCGGTGACCAGTTGAGCGATCCGGCGGCAATGGCCCGCTTCAACGAGGCGCAGGCGAAGCTGTCCGCGACGATCCTGCCGCTGCAGCGACTGCAGGAGCAATATCCGCAGCTCCAGAGCCAGGAGAATTTCAAGACGCTGATGAGCCAGCTCGAAGGCACCGAGAACCGGATCAACATCACGATCCGCGACTATAACGAGGCGGTGCGCGAGTATAACACGCGCATCCGGACCTTCCCCGACGCGGTCGGCGCCAAGCTGGTCTATGGCGCCAAGCCGCTGGTGCCGTTCCAGGCGACCACGCCCAATGCGGACCAGGCGCCGACGGTCGATTTCGGCAAGTAAGCGCGAGTCTTCCATCGTGTCCCACGCCCCGTTCGGCCTGAGCTTGTCGAAGGCCTGTTCTTTTTCTCTATCGCCGCAAGAAAGAGCAGGGCTTCGACAGGCTCAGCCCGAACGGAGTTTGTGGGCAGCTCTTGTCGTCGTCCTACTAGCGCTGTTCGCCACGCCCGCGCTTGCCCAAACCTTTCCGAAGTTCACCGGACTGGTCGTCGATGATGCAAACGTGATCCCCGATGATCGCGAGGCGGCGCTGCGGCAGAAGCTGGAGGCATTTCAACAGCAAACCGGGCGGCAGCTCGTAGTCGCCACGATCGCCGACCTCCAAGGCTATCCGCTCGAGGATTATGGGTACAAGCTTGGGCGGGCCTGGGCTGTCGGCCTTAAGGACGTCAACAATGGCGTGATCCTATTCATCGCGCCGAACAATCCGGCAGGCCAGCGTGGCCCGCGCATCGAGGTCGGCTACGGGCTAGAGCCGGTGCTGACGGATGCGTTCGCCAGCGTCATCATCAACACCAAGATGATGCCGCCATTGAAAGCAAATGGCGATATTCCGGGGGCTCTCGAAGCGGGAACAGACGCGATCATCCAGCAGCTCTCCATGCCCGACGAGCAGGCAAAGGCCGCGCAGGCCAAGGCCATCCAGGAATTCGACCGCACTCATACGCAAGCTCAACGCCATGCCGGCGGCGGCATTCCGATCGGGCTGATCTTCTGGCTGTTCGTGCTCGGCTTCATCATCCTCTCGCACCGGCGGCGGAAGGGGCCGTGGGGCGCGCGGCGATACGATCGCGGCAGCAACTGGCCGGTTTGGCTGTGGGCGGCGAGCGAGATTGCCGACAGCGCCTCGCGCAGCCGGGGTGGCTCGATCTGGGGAGGTGGCGATTGGGGCGGCGGCAGCAGCGGGGGCGGCTGGGGCGGCGGCGGTTTTACCGGCGGCGGGGGCGGCTCGTTCGGCGGCGGCGGCGCATCGGGGAGCTGGTGATGCTGGGACCTCAAGACCAGGAAGCCGTCGCGCGTGCTATCCGCGACGCGGAGGCGAAAACCGACGGCGAGATCGCGGTGGTGATGGCGCCCGAATCCGACAGCTACGCGGACGTGGTGCTGCACTGGGCCGTGCTGCTGGCGCTGCTGCCGCTGGCGCTGTTCGCGACCTTTCCGGGGCTGCTGGAATGGGGCGCGTCGCTGCTGCACCAGGGGTGGGGCGACGAGCCGCCGCCGCTCAGGCTGATGCTGACGATTGTCCTGCTGAAAGTCGCCGTCGCGTTCCTGATCGGACGCTTCCTGTTCGCGATTCCGGCGATCAAGCAGGCGCTGACGCCGGGCGCAACCAAGGCGCGGCGAGTGCGGCGGCGCGCGATTATGGTCTTCAAGGCCAGCACCGAACGGCGCACCGCAACCCGCACCGGCGTGCTGCTCTATCTGAGCCTCGCCGAACGGCGGGCGGAAATCGTCGCCGACGAAAGCATCCAGTCGAAGATCTCCGGCGAGGAATGGGGCGAGGCGATGGTCGCGCTGCTGGACGGCGTGCGCGGCGGGCGGCCGGGCGACGGCATGGCGGCGGCGGTCGGCAAGATCGGCGACGTGCTGGCCGCGCATTTTCCCTATACCGGCCAAGACCCGAATGAGCTGCCGGATCGTTTGATCCAGCTATGAGCCAGGAACCGATCGAAACCGTCTGGGCGGGGAAATTCATCGAGGCGAAGCGCAAGGGACGGTGGGAATTCGTCGGCCGCGCGAACGACATCCATGCGGCGGTGATCATCGCGATCGACGACGGTCATGTGCTGCTGGTCGAGCAGAACCGCGTGCCGCTCGGCGGGCCATGCCTGGAGCTGCCGGCCGGCCTGGTCGGCGATATCGACAAGAGCGAGACGGTCGAAGCCTCCGCCGCGCGCGAGCTGGAGGAAGAGACCGGCTATCGCCCTGAGCGGATCGAAGTGATCGGCGAGTTCGCTTCCTCGCCCGGCATGGTCTCCGAGACCTTCACGCTGGTGAAGGCGCACGGGCTGACCAAGGCCGGCGACGGCGGCGGCGAGGCGGGCGAAGGCATCACCGTGCACCGCGTGCCTATGGGCGAGGTGCCGGCGTTCGTTGAGCGGAAGCGCGCGGAGGGGTGCTTTATCGACGTGAAGATGCTGCTGTTGCTGGCGGCGAGCATCCTCCACCCCTCTCCCCTCCGGGGAGAGGGACAGGCTGCGTAGCAGCCAGGGAGAGGGGCCGAGTCGTCACTCGGAGCCCGGCCCCCTCTCCCCGCTCGCGCCCCCAGGCGCGAGTCGCCCTCTCCCCGGAGGGGAGAGGGTTGGGAGATTACCGGAAATTATCCGCATAGGCCTGCAGCTTCAGCTTAGGCTGCGGCGCGGGCACGACATAGGCGTCGATGCCGTGCTTGGCCGCATAAGCCTTGGCGGCATCCAGCGTGGGGAACGCAAGCTTCACTTCGGCGCGGGTGTCGGCGAGGCCGTTCCAGCCGGTGAGCGGATCGACCGGCGTCTTCTCGCGCGGCAGATATTCGAGCACCCATTCATCGGTGCGGGCGCGGCCGGACTGGGTGGCGTTCTTGGGACGCTGGAAGATGCGGGCTTGGGACATGCGGGAGCGTGTAATGGATGCGCGCTTCAGGCTCAACGCCCCGCGCGCGCGTCGGCTGCCTTGGTCCGGAGTGTGGGCGCTGCGGCGGCCGGATCGTCGGGCCAGGGATGCTTCGGGTAGCGGCCGCGCATTTCCTTGGCGACCGCTGACCAGCTTCCGCGCCAGAAACCCGGCAAGTCGCGCGTGGTCTGGATCGGGCGGCCGGCGGGCGATGTGAGGCTGAGGACGAGCGGCACGCGGTCGCGTCCGACAGTCGGGTGCTCGGCAAGGCCGAACAGCGCCTGGACGCGGAGCTCCACCGTGGGACCGGCCTCTGCGCCATAGTCGATCGGGTGCGTGCTGCCCGCGGGGGAGGTGAAGTGCGACGGCGCGACGGCATCGATCTGGCGTTTGGCGTCCCAGCCGATCAGCATTTCCAGCGCCTGGGTGAGCGCGCCGGGATCGAGGGCATCGAGCCGGCGCTTACCCGTGAGCAGGGGCGGCAGCCATTCGTCGAGGCGAGCGCGGAGTGTCTCATCCGACAGGTCGATGCCGGCAAAGGCGGCGCGCGTGCGGAGTGTGGCGGCGGCGGACCAGGGCAACAGCGCGAGGCCATGTTCGCGCATGCCTTCGAGCAGGGCGGCGGCGATCTCTTCCGGGTCGGCGGCGGCGTCCGGTCCCGACGAGAGGCGGATCGCACCCAGCCGGCGCTCGCGCACTGCGGCGACGGCGCCGGTCTTGGGATCGAAGCGGACGCGGCGGACGGTCTTGATCCGATCGGCGAACAGCGCCTCGACATCTTCGGCTTCGATCGGCGCGGCGGAGAGGATGCGCGCGCCGGCGGCGGCGCCCTGCACTTCGGCGACGGCGAGCCATTCGGCGCGGGCAAGCGGCGAGGCCGGATCGAGCCGGAACCCGCGCCCGCCGGCGCTGATCCAGTCGGCGCCGTCGGCGGAGCGGCGTTTGGAGAGGCGGTCGGGGTAAGCGAGGGCGATGCACATCCCAACCCTCTCCCCACCGGGGAGAGAGTGGCGGAGCGAAGCGACGCCAGGAGAGGGGCTGTCTTGGGGACTCGCCCCCTCTCCCTGGCCGCTACGCGACCGTCCCTCTCCCCGGTGGGGAGAGGGTTGAACAAAATTCACCCACCGCCTCGCCAATCCCCGGCCCGCTTCCGCGCGCTTGCCGCGTTCGGTGCGCCAGCGCTGGAGGCGGAGGTCGAGATCGGCGTCGTTGCCGCCGAGGCCGCGTTCGGCGAGGAGGACGGCGGCTTCGGCGGCGAGGTCGAGCATGCCGAGCCGCTCGGCCTCGGCCAGCATGTGCGCGATGCGTGGCGGCATCGGCAGTTCTGCGACGCGGCGGCCATGGTCGGTTGGGCGCCCTTCCCCCTCCAGCGCGCCAAGCTCGGTCAGGCGCGCGCGGGCTTCGGCGATGGCGGCCTCGGGGGGTGGGTCGAGCCACCGCAGCATGCGCGAATCGGCGACGCCCCAGATCGCGCTCGCGAGCAGCAGGGGCGACAGATCGGCTTCGAGGATTTCGGGCGGGTCGAAGCGCGGCAGGCCCGCGGTTGCCGCTTCCTCCCACAGCCGATAGGCGACGCCCGCCGTTTGCCGCGCGGCGCGACCCGCGCGCTGGGTGACGGCGGCCTGGCTGGCGCGCTCGGTGACGAGGCGCGTCATGCCGGCCGATCGGTCGTAGCGCGGGCGGCGCGCAAGGCCGGAGTCGACCACGACGCGGACGCCGTCCAGGGTCAGGCTGGTTTCCGCGATCGACGTGGCCAGCACCAATTTGCGCTGGCAAGGGCCAGCCGGGGCGATGGCGAGACGCTGGGCTGCGGGATCGATCTGGCCGTGCAGTTTGTGGAGGACGATGCTGTCGGCAAGCGGGCCGATCCGTTCCGCCGTGCGCTCGATCTCGGCCACGCCCGGCAGGAAGGCGAGCACGCCGCCATCCTCGTCACGAAGCGCACGACGGATCGCCTGCGCCACCGCATCCTCGATACGGATTTCGGCGGCGCGGCCGAGATAGCGGAGCTCGAGCGGGTGCGAGCGGCCCTGGCTTTCGATGACCGGCGCGCCGTCCATCAGCGCGGCATAGCGGGCGCCGTCGAGGGTGGCCGACATCGCAACGAGCCGGAGGTCCGGGCGCAGCGCGGTTTGCGCGTCGAGGGCAAGCGCCAGGCCGAAATCGCTGTCGAGGCTGCGCTCGTGGACCTCGTCGAACAGCACGGCCGAGACGCCGGCAAGCTCGGGATCGGCCTGGATGCGGTTGACGAAAATGCCTTCGGTCAGGACCGTGACGCGAGTGGCGGCCGAGCGCTTCACGTCCATGCGGGTGGCATAGCCGAAGGTCTTGCCGACCGGTTCGCCGGCAAGCTGCGCCATGCGCTCGGCGGCGGCGCGGGCGGCGATGCGGCGCGGGGAGAGCAGCAGGATTTCGCCGGTGCACCAGGATTCGTCGATCAGGGCCGGGGCGATGGCGGTGGTCTTGCCGGCGCCCGGCGGCGCGACCACGACCGCGCTGCTCCGCTCGCGCAGGGCGGCGAGGAGATCGGGCAGGACGGCGTGGATGGGGAGTTCGGGCACGGATCGTCGTTACACAGCCCTCTCCCCAACGGGGAGAGGGCAGGCTGAGCGCAGCTCAGCCGGGAGAGGGGCAGAGACTATCGCGCCCAGGCCCCTCTCCCCGCTCGCGCCCGCAGGCGCGAGTCGCCCTCTCCCCAGAGGGGAGAGGGTTTGAAACAAAAAGGGCGGCGCCTTTCGGCACCGCCCCCTTGGTTCGATCGTGCGAACGTCAGAACGCGCGATATTGCTCGTTGCCGACGAAGCCCATCTTGGTCACGCCCGAGCGCTTGATCACGGCGAGGACGTTGTCGACCACCGCATAGCGTGCCTGGGGATCGGGCTGCACGTGCAGTTCCGGCTCCGGGCTCATCGCGCGGGTGCGGTCGAGGTACAGGCGCAGCGTCACCATGTCGATCGGCGAGCCGTTCCAGGTCACCGTGCCGGCCGGGTCGACCGAGACGGTGTTCTTGATCGGATCGATCGGCGGCGGCGTGTTCTGGTCGCTGTTGACCGGCAGGTCGATCTTCACCGCGTGGGTTTGGATCGGGATGGTGATGATGAACATGATGAGCAGCACGAGCATGACGTCGATCAACGGCGTCGTGTTCATTTCACCCATCGGTTCGCCGTCGTCGCGGCCACCACTGATTGCCATGAGATACTCCTAAATCAGAGGCGAACGACGTTGCCGCCCGGAGGAGGCTCGGAGATGAAGCCGACGCGGCTGAAGCCGGCCAACTGCATCGTGTAGATCGCGCCGCCGATGCACCGGTACGGCGTGTTCACGTCGCCGCGGATGTGCGCTTCGGGAAGCTCGAGGCCGGGAGCGTTCGGGCCGCCCTGGCGATCGATTTCGCGACGGAGCTTCGCGACCGCACGGTCGAGCAGCTCGCTCGCATTCACTTTGGTCAGACCCCAATAGACGCCGCACGAGCCGTCCTTTTCGCCGCGCACGGTGAGCGAGACGTTTTCGGGCTTGGTCGTCGTCGGGTCGAAGCGGACGTTCGGCAGCTTCACCTGGATCGTCTGGATCACGACCGGAACCGCGATCAAGAAGATGATGAGCAACACCAGCATGACGTCCACGAGAGGCGTCGTGTTGATGTCCGACATGGGGACATCGTCGTCACCCCCAACTGCAAAAGCCATAGGATCCTATCCTGTCTTGATCCGCCGGGACCCCGGCGGAGGGTGGCGGACGCCCATAAGGGAGCAGGCGTCCGCCAGTCCGTCTTAGGCCTTCGGCTGAACGCCGCCGACCTGACCAGCCGTGGTGGTGGTCGTCGGCTTCGCCGTGCTGACCGCCGGCTTGGTCGAGGCGCCGGCCGGCGCGGTCGCCGGACGCAGGCTCGACGGCTTCACGCTGCCGCCCGACATCATGTAGCCGAGCACGTCGTTCGAGAAGGCCGAGAGGTCTTCCGCGATCGCCTTGTTGCGGCGCTGCAGCCAGTTGTAGGCAAGCACCGCCGGCACGGCGACGGCCAGACCGAGCGCGGTCATGATCAGCGCCTCACCGACCGGGCCCGCAACGGCGTCGATCGACGCCTGGCCGGCCAGGCCGATCTTGATGAGCGCGCGGTAGATACCGATAACCGTACCGAACAGGCCGATGAACGGCGCCGTCGCGCCGACCGTCGCCAGGAAGGCGAGGCCGCCGTTGAGCTTCGAATTGATGAGGCCCTGGCTGCGGTTGATCGAGCCGTGCATCCAGTCATGCGCTTCGACCGGATCGGTCAGCTTGCCATGCTGTTCCTGCGCGGTGATCGCGTCGTCGACGATCTGGCGGTAGGCCGAGTTCTTCTCGAGCTTGTTGGCGCCTTCTTTCAGGCTGGTCATGTTCCAGAAGCCGGCACGCATCTTGCGGCCCTGGTTGATGATCTTCTGCTGTTCGAAGAGCTTGGTGAACAGGATGTAGAACGAGAAGATCGACATGCCGACCAGGATGAGGAACACCGACCAGGCGATGACACCACCCTGCTGGAGCGCGGGAAGAAGACCGTAGGGATTTTCGCCTTTCGGAGCGGCGGCTGCGGCTTCCTGAAGGAAAGCGATTTGAGTGATCATGCGTTAGTCCTTTAGAATAGTTCGATCGACGCTGCTGAGCGCAGCACTGCCACTACTTCGGTATGACCCATTTCACGTTGCGGGACTGGGTGCTCTTGATCGGATTGCCGCTCTGATCGAGCGCCGGCGAGAAGCGACCCTTGCGAGTCATCGCCCGGCACGCGGCGTCGTCCAGATCGGCATTGCCGCTGGACGAAGAGACGCGGCAGTTTTCGACCCGGCCTTCCGTGTTGATGTCCCATGTGATCCGGGTCGTTCCTTCCGCGCCTTCACGCAGCGCGCGCGGCGGATAGTCGTCCGTCGTCACGAAGCGCGAGGGATCGCCCTTGGGACCGGCCGCCTTGGAGACGGTCGGAACGGGCGGCGGCGGCGGTGGCGGCGGAGCCGGCGGCGACGGCACGAAGACCGGCGGCGGGTTAGGCTGCGCGATGATCACCGGTGCCTGCACGGACGGCGCCTGTACGATCGGCGGGGGCGTCACGACGGGCGGTGGCTCGACCTTTTGGTCGGGTGGGGGCGGAGGTGGCGGCTCCTCGGGGGGCGGCGGCTCCTCCTGGACGTCGAACGTCTTCAGGTCGGTCGCGACCTTCTTGATGACGTTGAACGCAAGGCCAGTCACGAACGCGTAGCCAAGCAGCGCGTGGATCAGGATCACAATTACGATCGACGCGACCTTGCTACCGTTCAAGCCTTGTTTGTCAGCGTAGGCCATTCAGTAACGAGACTCCCTCTCTCGGCCAGGCTGGAGCGAAGGGAGCGCCGACCTGAAACCGCAATTCAGTCCATTTCGCCCGTGTTATTATTCGTAAGGCGAAGCCCGGGTATCTATCCTCCGTCATTACATGACGCAAACGCTTTGTCGGACGCGCGCAACATACGGTCCCGCTATGACACTTTTGTGCTGGCGGGCGTCACTCCAAAGGCTGTAACGCGCAGGAAATGATGCGTATCCCCTATCTGATTGCCGTTACGGCAATCGCTCTTCTGACACCGGTGGACATGGCGGCGCAAACGGCCCTGCCGACGCCTCAATACAGCTATGCCGACCTGGCCGATCGGGCGCTGGCCGCACCGATCGCGCTGGTTGCGACGGTGACCGACACGATTCGGCTGAAGTCGGAGCAGGCGCCGAACCTCGCCGCCGGCCACGCGCGGCTGTTTGTCGAGGCCACCGCGAACACCCTGATTCGCGGGCCCGGGGACGTGCCGCCGGCCGTCCAGTACCTGGCCGACGTGCCGCTGGACGCGAAGGGCAAGGTGCCGAAGCTGAAGAACCGGCATGTGCTGCTGCTGGCCCGGCCGATCGCTGGTAAGCCCGGCGTGCTGCAGCTCATCTCGCCCGATGCGCAGATGATGATGACGCCGGAGCTCGACAAAAGGGTGCGGGCAATCTTGACCGAAGGGGTGCGCCCGGACGCCGCGCCGCCGGTCACCGGCATCACCAGCGCCTTTCATGTGCCGGGATCGATCCCGGGCGAAGGCGAGACGCAGATATTCCTTGCGACGCGCGACAATCGCCCGATCTCGATCAGCGTGCTCAGCCGGCCGGGGCAGGACCGGCAATGGTCGGTCGCGCTCGGCGAAGTGGTCGACGAGGCCGCGCAGGCGCCGCAGCGCGACACGCTGCTTTGGTACCGGCTCGCCTGCGGGCTGCCGCGCCAGCTTCCGGCCGAAGCGACCGCCGATCTGGAAGCCGCGAACGCCGAGGCGGCGCGGGGCGACTATGCCTATGTGCTGCAGCAGCTCGGCGCCTGCACCCGGAACGTCAGAACGAGCTGATCTCGACGCCGACGCCGGCGCACTCGGGATAGATGTCGGGCTTGCGGGTAGAGATGCGGAGACCGGTCACGCCCTTGCGGGCAGCGATCAGCTCATAGATTTCTCGCGCCAGCGTTTCCTGCAGGTTGAAGCGCCGGCCTTCGGTCATGCGGCGGATTTCGGTGCGCAGGAAATCATAGTTCCATGCCGCCGCCTGCGTGTCCTGGCTCGCGAACGCTTCCGCCGTGACGTAGACATCGACGCTGACCAGCAGCCGCTGCGGCGTGCCGATCTCGAAATCATGAAAGCCGATATCGACCGGCAGGTCGAAGTCTTCGAGGAAGATGCGGAAGCTCTTCGGCGCGAGCGCTTCGGGCACCATCCCGTCGAGGCGGGGCGGCGTGGTCATCGCTTTGCCTCCACTTCGCGGTCGAGGAAGTTCTCGATCGTCCGCCAGAGATGGACGCTGACGCCGGGACCGCGCACGCCGTGGCCGAAACCGGGATAGACCATGGTCTCGAACGGCACGGCGGCGGCCTGCAGCTTCGCCATCAGCGCGGTCGAGTTGTCGAACACGACATTGTCGTCCGACATGCCGTGGAGGAGGAGCAGCGGGTCCTTGATCGCGGTCGCGTTGGTGAGCGCGTCGGCCTTCTCATAGGCGGCGGCGTCGGTGCGCGGGTCGCCGAGATAGCGTTCCGTATAATGGGTGTCATACAGCTCCCAGCGCGTGACCGGCGCGCCGGCGACGCCGGCCGCGAAGGTGCCGGGCGCGGCCTCCAGCAGCTTCAGCGTCATATAGCCGCCATAGGACCAGCCATAGACGGCGATCCGCCTGGGATCGACGAAGGGCTGGCGCTTCAGCCAGGCGACTCCGGCGAGCTGGTCGGCGACTTCGGCGCTGCCCATCGCATGGAAGATCGCGTCCTCGAACGCCTTGCCGCGATCGGGGGTGCCGCGATTGTCGACGGAGAAAATCACCCAGCCCTTCGACACCAGATATTGCTGGAGCGGGATGTCGCGAATCCATTCGTTCGCGACCTGCCGCCCGGCGCCGGGGCCGCCATAGACCCAGAGCAGCACCGGGCGTGGGCCGGCAAAACCGGTCGGCACGTAGAGTTTGTAATGGAGATCAGTGACGCCGTCGGCGGCCTTGATCGTGCCGAACTTCGGCGCGACCGCGGTGGCGGCGAACGGCGCGTATGGATGATCGCCGGAGACGCGGTTCTCCTCGATCCAGCGGCGGCCCTGCCCGCTCGCACTGGCAAGATAGGTCTGCGGCGGCTGCGCCGTACTGGAACGGGTGACGATGATGTGGGCAGCCGCCTTGTCCATCTCGACCGCGTTGCTGAATCCGGCATCGGTCAGCCGCTTCGGCTCGCCCGCCGCGCCGATCGGCACCGCGTAGAGCTGCCATTCGAGCGGCGTGTCGCGATTGGCGACGACATAAGCGAGGCCCTTCGCCTCATCGGCGCCGGCCATATCCTTCACCTGCCAGGCGCCGTGGGTGAGCTGGGTCCATTTGCCCGCCTTCCAGCGATAGAGATGGCTGAAGCCGTCGCGCTCCGAGGTCCAGAGCAGGCTGCCGTCGGCGAGTGGCTTCAGATTGTCGTGGAGGTTGATCCAGGTCTTCGCTGTCTCAGTGAACAGCACTTCCGACTTGCCGGTGGCCGGATCGACGCGGAGCAGGTCGAGGCGTTTCTGGTCGCGGCTTTCGCGCTGGAAGAGCAGCGCCTTGCCGTCCTTCGTCCAGTCGACGCGGGCGAGATAGATGTCGGGGTTTGTGCCGAGATCGACCTTGGTGCTGCGGCCGCTCGCAACATCGAACACATGGAGTTCGACCAGGGCATTGTCGGTGCCGGCCTTGGGATAGCGCTGCTGATACACGCGCGTGCCGTCGGCGCCGATCGCGGCGCGGGTGACGATCGCGACCGGGGTTTCGTCGGAGCGCTCGACCGCGATCCAGCGATCGTCGGGCGACCACCAATGGCCGCGCGTGCGGTGCATTTCCTCTTGGGCCACGAACTCGGCGGTGCCCCAGCTCACCGGACCGCCGCCGCCCTCTGTCAGCACGCGTTCCTTGCCCGAGGCGAGGTCGTGGACGACGAGGTTCTGGTCGCGGACGAAGGAGACGAAGCCGCCCTTGGGGCTGACAGTGCCGTCGAGCTCGCTGGTCGGCGTGTCGGTCAGGCGGCGGACCTTGCCGTCCAGGGAGGCGAGATAAAGGTCGCCGTCCAAAGGCACGAGCAGGGTCTTCGAATCAGCGCTCCAGTCATAGGCGACGATGCCTTTCTGGTCGGCGATGCGCGCGCGCTCGCGCTGCATCCGCTCGGCCTCGGACAGCGCGGCGCCGGTGCCGAACGCCTTGGAATCGACCAGCATCTTTTCCGATCCGGTCCTGGTGTCGAGCGCCCAGAGGTCGAACCGCTCCTTCTCGTCCGGCCGGTTGCGCAGCGAGGTCAGCCAGCGCCCGTCCGGCGACAGCTTCAACAGCCGCGGCGTGGGGCCTGAGAGCGGCGGATTGCCGTAAAGGCGTTCGAGCGTGAGCTTGTTCTGCTGGGCCATGACCGGAGAAGTGAGCGAAAGCGCCGCGAGACCGGCGGCAAGGATGCGGATCATGCCCCCGCCGCTACCATGCCGAAGGCGCAATGCGGAAGCCGCGATTGCGCGATGCGCCCAGACACGGGCGCTTAAGTTCACAAAGTGCCAGGGGTGACGCGCCTTTTTCGTGAACTTATGCGGGACTGTCGTGTGATCGCAGGCGTTTGGCTGGAATTGGGCAGAGCCGAGCCGTGGAGGTTCCGAGACGGATGGTGATCGGGAAGGCGTGAAGGACGCACGAAAGCGAGGCTCGGTCATCCACGAGCATATGCCCGATCGGTCGGGGTGTAGGACAGATGTTCGTTCGCAACTGATGCATTGCGGACATTGGGAAGGTAGGGTGCGCGGATGTCATTCCGGACCACATCTTTACTCTACAGCCTTAGCGCTGTGGCGTTGGCTCTGCCGACATCCTTCGCCTCGGCGGAAGACATAGGCAGGTGGGACCGTATAGTCGCGGCCGTCGAGCAAGTTCGAGCCGGGCAAACGGTCGGCGATAGGGTTGAGGCAGCTCGGAACCTCGCGACCTTGACCGCAGATAAAACACAGGCAGCGCCGTCAAGCATAACCGCCCTTCTTATCCCACTCCTCGACACGCAGGAGGATGCTGTTCGCCTGTGGATAGCCGCCTCACTGGGTAACCTGGGAGGAGGCGCAACGTCAGCCGTCCCAAAACTCGTGCAACTGTTGCCGGAGGCGGATTGTCTGGATGGCGCTGTAACATCCGCATCGGCGATCCGAGTCGCTCTAAGAAAGATCGGCGCAGAAGTGCCACCGGAAACGGTCTGCAAACGGCGATCGGTGCGGCGATGATCGAGATGGAATGTCCGCTAAGGGTAGAGAGCTGTCAGACCCCTCTCCCATAGGGAGAGGGCGACTCGCGCTTGCGCGAGCGGGGTGAGGGGATCGGAACTCCGACATTCTGCTCCCGATCCCCTCACCCGGTCGGGCTTGCGCCCGACTCGACCTCTCCCTGTGGGAGAGGTGAAGCGCGCTAGAACCGATACCCTGCCCTGATCCCGATCGTCCGCGGCGTTTGCACCACGGCGTAGGCGCGGCCGAAGCCGGGGAAGCCGCCGGCGGCAGGGTAGCAGCTTCCGCATTGGACGAAGCGGGTGATCTGGGCGCGTTCGTCGAAGGCGTTCTGGATGAACGCTTCGGCGGTGAACTGCTTCCATTTGACGCCGACCGCGAAATCCGCCGTCGTCCAGGCGGGCAGGTTGCCGAGCTGCAGCCGCGGGTTGAAGATCACGCCGGCCGAGCCGTTGACGCTCTCCCGGATATCCGAGGCGGCTGAGCTGGAATGGGTCACCGTCGCCTGCAGATAGGGCTTCACGTCCGGCGCGGCCTGGAATTCGTATCGCCCGGTCGCGCTCATCTTGAACCTGGGCGTCACCGGCAGGCGCGTGCCCTTGGGCGAGGAAATGCGATTGTCCTCGCCGCCTGGCCCGGGCTGAGTGCAGGCGAAGGTCGGATCGTCGAAGAGGCACAGATTCTTGCGGATCTTGCCATCGGTATAGGCGGCGCTGCCCGAGAGCGTCAGGCCGGTCACCGGGTTCCACGCGAAATCGGTTTCGATGCCTTTAATCCGCGCATTGGGGCCGTTGTGGATCTCGGTGAAGCTGTTTTGCCCGAGGAAGCTGAACTGGAACTTCTTCCAGTCCTGCCAGAAGAAGGCGCCGTTCCAGCGGAGCGTGTTGCCCCAGGTCGTCTTGAAGCCGACTTCGTAGTTGATCAGGAAATCCGGCGCGTAGGGTGCGATCGTCGCGCGGCGGTTGATGCCGCCGGGGCGGAAGCCCTTCGACCAGGTGGCGTAAAGAAGCTTCCCGTCCGCCGGCTTCCAGTTGAGGTTCACGCGATAGAGGAAGCCGTCGTCCTTGGTGCGCTTGGGCACCAATTTGCCGTTCACGACGTCGGCGAGATCGGTGCAGGGTCCGCCGGCGACCGCGGCGGGCAGCAGCGTCGGTGTCTCGCCCGCGGCGAGCGCGTTGCGCAGCGTCTTGCCCGTGGTGGTGTAGCAACCCGCCACGCCGGTACGCGACGAGCCGGCGGCGTTGAACGGGGTAGCGGTGAACGGGCGCGTATCGGCCCCCTCTCCCGCCGAAAACGCCGAGGCCGGGTTGCGGCCGAAGCCGAAGAAGCCGATCAGCGTGTTGTCGAATTTATAGCCGCGCAAGCCGCCGGTCAGCGTCAGCCGCGGCGTGATGTCCCAGCTTGCTTCGCCGAAGATCGCATAATCGCGGTCGACGCGCTTCTGCTGGGTGAGCCAGAGCGTGCCGGGCAGGCCATTGACCGACACGGCAGCGCCAAGTTTGTCGATCTGATAGTCCTGATGGATGAGGTTCGACTGGCGCTGGTAGAAGATGCCGCCGACCACGCGGAACGGCTCCTCGGCGGGAGACGAGACGCGCAGTTCCTGGCTGATGCGCTTGAAATGATCGCTGCCGATGATGTGCTGGACCGGCACGACATTGTTGCCGGCATTGTCCTGATAATAGAAATAGCCGGCGAGCCCGCCATAATCGGCATAGAGCGCGTCATAGGCCTCGGCATAATCGGTATAGTCCGACGCGCTGTGGCGGCGCCGGTCCATATAGGCGCCGGCATAGGTCAGGTCCCATGAGCCGATCTTGCCCTGCACGGTCAGGGCCGCCTGATACCATTTGTCCTTGTTGAACTCGGGGAAGAAGCGGGCGACCTTCAGGTCGCCGATGCTGGCGTCATAGCCGAACGAGCCGTGCGATTTCTGTTCCTGACCGAAGACCGAGGCGGTCGCGGTCCAGTCGTCCGACAGGTCGATGCCGAGCGCGAGGCGGCCGCCATAGGTGTCGACATCGTTGATGTCTTTCTTCACCAGCCTCGCATTGTTGATCGACAGGCCGCCGATAAAGTTGCGAGTGGCGGCGACGTTGTCGATATAGCCGGCGTCGTGCTCGTAGAAGCCGACCGCGCGGACGGCGATGCGTTCGGTCAACGGCACGTTGACGAAGCCCTCGACCTTGCCGCCCTGCCCGCCCTTGCGCACGGTGTTGCCCTCGACGTCGAAGCCGCCTTCGAAGCCGGCGGTCGACGGCTTGTTGGTGATGATGCGGACCGTGCCCGCTTCCGACGAGGCGCCGTAGAGCGTGCCTTGCGGGCCGGACAGCGCCTCGATGCGCGCGATGTCGTAGATATGGACGTCGAGCGTGCCGCCGATCGTCGTGATCGGCTGCTCGTCGAGATAGAAGCCGACCGAAGGCAGCGAGCCCGAATGGTTGCCGTCGCCCCCGGACGCGACGCCGCGGATATAGACGGTCGCGGTGCCGGGCGTCGCGGTCTGGAACGCGACCGAGGGCAGCAGCTTGGTATAGTCGTTGAAGTTGGAGACGTTCATCTGCTCCAGCTTCTGTGTGCCGAGCGCCTGCACGCTGATCGGCACGTTCTGCAGCGTTTCCTCGCGCTTTTGCGCGGTGACAATGATGTCGCCGATCGCCTCGTTGCCGGTGGCGGCCGCCTGCGGCGCCGGCTGCGTCTGGCCAAGCGCCGGGCCGGCCAGCATCGAGCTGCCCAGCAGGGCGGCGATCATCGGAGCAATATTTTTGCGAGGCACCACGCTTCTCCCCAGAACGCGAAAGTCCTGGAGCGAGTCTTTCCCGGTTTCACGGAACCGTAAAAGAGGCGGCAGCGCCGGTGATGCGTTTTCGTGTGAAACTGTTGCGCTTATGCAACGGAGCCCGGAACGTCGGGATAGCAGGTCAGCACGTCACCGAGCGCGGCTTTGAGTGGATCGAGCCAGGGGTCGAACGGCTTCCAGGGTTCGAGGCCTTCGCGGTTGATCGGGCGGCGGACCTGTTCGGAGCTGGCGGTGCGGACGGCGCGCTCGGTTTCCCAGAAGCGGAGGCAGGCGGGCTCGAACGGCAGGCGCATCGCCTCGAGGAGCGCGCGGATTTCGGTTTCGGTGTCGTCGACCAGCCGCTCGTAGATGACGCGGTGGACGGCGCCGGGGATCACCCTGTCGAAATGCGCCATCAGCTCGACATAGAGCGCGTAATAGCGGCCGACGTCGGCGAGGCCGTAGGTGAAGCTCTGGCCGCGGGCGAAATGCTGTTTGAAGTTGGAGAAGCAGCTCGCGAGCGGGTGGCGGCGGGCGTCGACGATCTTCGCGTTCGGCAGGATCAGCTTGATGAGGCCGACATGCGCCCAATTGTTGGGCAGCTTGTCGATGAAGAAAGGCCGGTCGGTCTTGCGCTGGATGCGGGTGCGCTCGAGATATTCCTCGCCGAGCGCGCGGATGTCGTCGGCGGTGTAGTCGGCGAGCGGCTTGGTGCCGGAGCCGATGCGGGCGGCGAGCGCGGGGATGTCGGGCAGCTCCATCGTGCCTTCGACCTGCGAGTGGCTGGCGAGGATCTGCTCGATCAGGGTCGAGCCGGCGCGCGGCATGCCGAGGATGAAGATCGGATCGGGCGCCGGGCAGCCCCAGCCGGCGCGAGCGGCGAAGAATTCGGGGGTGAACATCGCCTTGGCGCGGGCGACCTGCTCGGCGGTTTCGGCCGGGTCGTAGGGGACCTGCTCGCGGCGGATGGCATTGCCCTGCGCGTAGTGGCGGAAGGCGGGCTCGGCCTCGCCCCGATCCTCCAGCGCCTTGCCGAGGGCGAAATGGAGGTGGAGGCGGTCTTCGTCGCTTAAGCCCTTCCCGTCGAGCGCCGCCTGCATCGCGGCGATGTCGGCATCGTCGAATTTATAGGTCTTGAGGTTGGCGAGGCTCCACCAGACTTCGCCGAGGCCGGGGCGGATCGCGATGGCGCGGCGATAGGCGGCGATCGAGTCCGGCTGACGCCCGACGGTCTTCAGCACATGGCCGTAGCTCATCCAGATTTTCGGCTGGTCGGGCGCTTTGGCGAGCACGCTTTCATAAAGCTCGATCGCCTCGTCGAACTCGCCGATCCTGCCGAGCGCGGCGGCTTTGAGGTTTTCGTGCGTCGGGTTGTCGGGATCGTCGGCGAGCAGCGTATCGAGTACGGCGAGCGCCTCGGCCGAACGGTTCTGGCGGTGGAGGACGGTTGCCAGATTCGAGCGCGCCGGCCGGAAACCGGGCGCAAGCTCCAGCGCGCGGCGGAGCAATGCCTCGGCATCGCGGTAGCGGGCGAGGCGGCCGGCAAGCTCGGCCATCATCCGGATCGCGGCGACGTCGAACGGGTCCTCGCGCAGCCGCGCGCGAAGCACCTGCTCGGCGGTGCGAAGGTCGCCGGAATAGAGCGCGGCGCCGGCTTCGATCAGCACCGGATCACCCACTGAGGCGTCGATCGCGGCCAGTTCCAGCCGGCCGGCCTTGTCGTCCTCGCCAGCCGCGCGGAGGCGCCGGGCTTCGGCGCGAAGCTCCCGCGGATCAGCCGGCAAGGCTTTCCTTCAGCATCGCCAGCGTCATCCCCCACGCACGGGCGTTCGCCTTCGCGTCGTAGCGGAAGCCGGGATAGTTCAGCCGATCGACGGCGGGATCGGTGAAGCTGTGGCCGGCGCCGCCGAAGACGTGGAGCTGCCAGTCGGCGCCGGCCTCGTCCATCTCGGCGCGGAAGGCGTCGCGGTCCTCCGCCGGAATGATCGGGTCCTGATCGCCGATCATCATCAGCACTTTGCCAGCGGGCAGGCCGGTCGAGCCTTCAGGCTTCTTGAAGCTTGGGTGGCAGGCGATGGCGCAGGCGAGCGGCGCCTTGTCCCGCAGCATTTCGAGCGCGACGATGCCGCCGAAGCAGAAGCCGAGCACTGCGTGGGGGCCGTTCTTGAGCGCCGCGAGCTGGTCGAGGCCGGCGCGGGCGCGGCGGCGAAGGAGCGTGGCGTCGCCCATCAACGCGCCCATCAGGCCGGTCGCCTGCTCGACCGATGTCGCGGTCGCGCCATACATATCGAGCGCGAATGCGGTGTAGCCATTCTCCGCGAGCGTGGCGGCCGCGTCCTTGCTGTGATCGGTGATGCCCATGCCCTGATGGACGACCAGCACGCCGGGGCCGCCGCCGTCGGCCAGCCAGCCGGTCAGGCTTTGGCCTTCGCAGTCGTAGGGGATCGGCCGCAGGTCCATTGCTCTACTCCCGCTCGGCGGCCGGAATGTGGGTCACGTCTTCGGACCAGGGCAGCGCCGATTTGCGCCAGATGCGGCGTTTCGGTTCGAGCGCCGCGCGCTGGTCGATCGCGCCGAGACGGAGGTTGAGCGTGCTGCGGTCCGTCTCGCTGGTCGCATAAAGCGGGCTGCCGCAAAGGGTGCAAAAGGCCTGGACGCGGCGATTGCCGCTGTCCGCGGTCTTCACATAGGCGGCCGGCTCGCTGCCACTGAAGCGCACCTTGTCGGCGGAGGCGCGGACCGAAGCGCGATAGGGGCTGCCGCTCAGGCGCTGGCAATCGGTGCAATGGCAGATGCTGACGGCGGCGGGATCGACCTCCGCTTCGAAACGGATGTTGCCGCAATGGCAGCCGCCGGTGACGTTCATGCCCAGCCCTCAAGAACCTGGTCGGGCGGGCGGTGGCCGTCGGCCCACATGCGGATGTTGGCGATGACTTTCTCGCCGGTCGCCTGCCGCGCCTCGATCGTCGCCGAGGCCATGTGCGGCAGCAGCACGACATTATCGAGCGCGAGCAGGCGGGGATCGACCGCGGGCTCATGCTCGAAAACGTCGAGGCCGGCGCCGGCGATCGTGCCGCGTTCCAGCGCATCGACCAAGGCCGGCTCGTCGACGATTTCGCCGCGCGCGATGTTGATGAGATAGCCACCGGCGCCCAGCAGCTCGAGCCGGCCGGCGTCGATCAGATGATGGGTCGAGGCGTTGTGCGGGCAGTTGACGGAGAGGATGTCGATCTCGGTCAACATGTCGTCGAGATCTTCGTGCCAGACGGCATCGACGGCGCGCTCGACCACATGCGGCAGGCGGCGGCGGTTGTGATAGTGGATGCGCAGGCCGAAGCCCCGCGCCCGCATCGCGATCGCCTGGCCGATGCGGCCCATGCCGAGAATGCCCAGCGCCTTGCCGTTGACACGGCGGCCGAGCATCGTCGTCGGACCCCAGCCGCTCCATGCGCCTGAGCGCACCTGCCGCTCGCCTTCGGACAAACGGCGGGGGACGGCGAGGATCAGCGCCATCGCCATGTCGGCAGCGTCTTCGGTCAGGACGCCCGGCGTGTTGGTGACGATGATGCCGCGGGCGCGCGCCGCTTTCAGGTCGATATGATCGACGCCGGCACCGAAGTTCGCGATCAGCTTCAGCCGCGGGCCGGCGCGCGCGATCAGGTCCGCGTCGATCGTATCGACGATGGTCGGCACCAGCACGTCAGCATCGGCGATGGCGGCGGCGAGCGCGGGACCGACGGCGAATTCTACGTCGAACAGCTCGCGCATGCGCGCTTCCACCATGTCGGGAAGCTTGCGGGTAACGACGACGCGGGGGCGCGCGATAGGCATGCGCTGAGCTAGGCAAGGCTGTGGACAGGCGTCAAGCGCGCCTTGATGCGCGAATCGCGCTGGGGCAATCAGAGGCGATGCGCACTGCCCTTCTCGCCGCCCTCGCCTTGCTGATCGCCACCGAAGCGCCGGCCCAGGACAAGAAGCCGCCTTACTGGGCGTCGATCGTGCCGAGCCAGGCGCGCATCCGCACCGGGCCGGGCCGCAATTTCCCGGCAGTGTGGCAGTATCAGCGCGCCGGATTGCCGGTGAAAGTGATCGCGATCTTCCCGTCCTGGCGCAAGATCGAGGACCCCGACGGTGCGCAGGGCTGGATGCAGGCGAACATGCTGACCGACGAGCGGACCGGCATGGTCACGGGCGGCGTGCAGCCGATGCGCGCCAAGCCGGACGCGAACGCCCCGATCGTCTGGCGCGCCGAAGCGGGCGTGGTCGGCAAGCTCAGAAGCTGCTCCAGCGGCTGGTGCGATTTCGACGTGAAAGGCCGCCGCGGCTGGATCGAGGCGAGCCATTTGTGGGGTGTGGGTTCGGACGAGGCCGTCGCCCGTTAGCTGACGCGCGCGAAGGTGATCGTGCGGCGGTCGGGGTCGGCGGCAGTCAGGCGGACCTGGAGGGTCTGGCCGGGCTCGACATGGTGGGCGTCGACGCGGGCGACGACGGGCATGTCGCGGAGCTGGATGCGGGCGCCGCGCTCGTCGATGTCGGTCGCGACCGCGGCCATCACTTCGCCGACATGGTCCTGGAGCATCACCGCTTCGGCATAGTCGATCACGGCGCGCTCGATCCGGCCGGCGATCGCGTCGGCGCGGGCCATGACGGCCGGCAATCGCTCGAACGCGTCGGTGACGGCGGGCGGCACGGCTTGGCCATTGGCGACGGCGAGCGCGGCGCGGATCACATAGCGGTCGGCGAGCCGGCGGAGCGGCGCGGTCGCATGGGCATAGGTCGCGGCGACCGCCGAATGCCAGGGCACGAAGCCCTCCCGGTAGGGCGCATAGCCGGCGCCGTTCCCCGAGCGGCGGACCGCGAACATGAAGGCGACGTCGCGTGGGTTGGCGGCATCGAGACCGCGCTCGAAATCCTTGAGCGTGGCCGAAGCGGGCCAGTCGAGACCGAAAGCGCGGGCGGTGTTGCGCAGCCGCTGGACCGCGCGCGCGTCCGGCTCCGCCATCACCCGGAACAGGCCGGTGCCGTGCGCCTGCAGCGCCGCCGCGACCGCCATATTGGTGGCGAGCGACAGTGCGGCGTTGCGTTCTTCCGATTCGAGGCGCGGACGGAACGTCAGGCGGAAGCGGTCGTTGCCCACGGGCGAGACTTCCTGCTCCGGCGGGTCGACCCGCGCGGCGCCACGGCGCCGCTCGGCGGCCTGCACCCGGTCCGACAGCTCGGCAAAGTCCGTCGGCAGATCGGCGGGCGTGACCGTTTCATAAGCGAGCTTGGCGCGGCTGCGGATCACGGCGCGCTCGACGCCGTCGAGGACGACCGCGCCGTCCGGGTTCACGCGCACGGTGAAGATGACGGACGGGCGCGGGCCGTCGGGGAGCAGGCTGGCGGCGAGTTCGCTCAAGATCGGCGGGTAGAGACTGGCCTTGCCGTCGGGCAGATATTGCGTCTCGCCCCGCTTCCACGCCTCGGCGTCGATCGGGCCGCCATCGTCGACGAACCAGGCGACGTCGGCGATCGCATAGTGAAGCAGCAGGTCGGCGCCTGCCCGCTCGATCGCGAAGGCCTGGTCGAGATCGGTCGAGCTGGCGGGATCGAGGGTGACGAACGGCCGGCCGGTGCGGTCGGCGTGCGCAGTGGGAGCGCGCTTAGCAGCGTCCTCCGCTGCCGCCAGCACCTCGGGCGGGAAGGTCGCCGGCACCTCGAACTGGGCGCGGATCGCCGCCAAGCCGGGACCCAGCGCGTGGCCGGGATCGACAAGCGTCTTCACCGCCATTGCGTCAGGCGCCGCCGATCGCTTCGAGCATCATTTCGAGCGCGACGCGGGTCGATTGCTCGCGCACCTTGCCGCGTCCCACGGAGCCGAAATGCTCTTCGCGGTGGAAGCTCGGCCGGCCGCGGCGGGCGCAGCCGAAATGGACGAGGCCGGGTTCGTCGTCCGGGCCGGCAGAGCCCGCAAATCCGGTGACCGACACGACCACGTCGGCGCGGCTATGCGCCAGCGCGCCGTCGGCCATCGCGAGTGCGACTTCCTTGCTGACCGCGCCGTGGGTGTCGATCAGCGCCCGATCGAAGCCGAGCATGCCGGCCTTGGCTTCCTCGCTATAGACGATGAAGCCGCGCTCGAACGCGTGGCCCATACCGTCGACGTCGGTCAGCAGCGAGCCGATCAGGCCGCCGGTGCAGCTTTCGGCCGTGGCGAGCTTGAGTTCCTTTTCACATGCGGTCTCGAGCACCCGGATCGCCAGCGCCTCGACTTCGGACGGCAGCGCGCCGCTCAGCGTTTCGGCACCGGCCATCCTTAGTCGATCAGTTCCACCGCGACGGCGGTCGCTTCGCCGCCGCCGATGCAGAGCGAAGCGACGCCGCGCTTGAGGCCGCGATTCTGCAGCGCCGCGATCAGGGTCGCCATGATGCGCGCGCCCGAGGCGCCGATCGGATGGCCGAGCGCGGTGGCGCCGCCGTTCACGTTCACTTTCTCATGCGCGATGCCGAGATCGCGCATCGCGATCATCGCGACGCAGGCAAAGGCTTCGTTGACCTCGAACAGGTCGACATCCTCGGCCGACCAGCCGGCCTTGGCGAGCACCTTCTTCACCGCGTTGACGGGCGCGGTGGTGAACTTCGCCGGCTCGTGCGCATGGGCGGCAGTGGCTACGATGCGGGCGACGGCCTTCAACCCCTTCGACGCGGCGACGCTTTCGCGGGTCATCACCAGCGCGGCGGCGCCGTCCGAGATCGAGGAAGCGTTGGCGGCAGTGATCGTGCCGTCCTTGGCGAAGGCGGGCTTCAGCGAAGGGATCTTGGAGGCGTCGCCCTTCAGCGGCTGCTCGTCCTTGTCGATCGTCTCGACGCCTTTGCGGCCCTTCACCTCGACGGCGACGATCTCGCGGTCGAAGCCGCCGCTGGTCTGGGCGGCCTGGGCGCGGGTGAGCGAGGCGATTGCGTAATCGTCCTGATTGGCGCGAGTGAACTGATATTCGCCGGCAGTTTCCTCGGCGAAGCTGCCCATCGCACGGCCGGGCTCATAGGCGTCCTCGAGGCCGTCGAGGAACATATGGTCGAAAATCTTGTCGTGACCGATGCGCGCGCCGCCGCGGTGCTTCTGCAGCAGATAGGGCGCGTTGGTCATGCTCTCCATGCCGCCCGCGACCAGCAGGTCGACCGAGCCGGCGGCGAGCGCTTCGGCGCCCATGATCGCCGCCTGCATGCCGGAGCCGCACATCTTGTTGACCGTCGTCGCCTCGACCGACTTGGGCAGTCCAGCCTTCAGCGCCGCCTGACGCGCCGGCGCCTGGCCGAGCCCTGCGGGGAGCACGCAGCCCATATAGATGCGCTCGACATCCGCGACTTCGACGCCCGCCCGCTCTACCGCGGCCTTCACCGCAGTCGCGCCGAGATCGGTCGCGGACGCGCCGGCGAGGCTACCCTGGAAAGACCCCATCGGGGTGCGGGCATAGGACAGGATGACGACGGGATCGGTGGCCATTGGAACCTCTGAGTGAATCTGTGCGCGAGCCCCATAACCGTCCATCCCGAGCGAAGTCGAGGGACGCTCTGTACTCACAATGTGCGTGCCTCGACTTCGCTCGGCATGGACGGGTAGGTGTCAGGGATGATTATGGGGTGGGCGGCGGCCGGTTTCATCCTCGGCGCGATCGTGGGCAGTTTCCTGGCGACGGCCGCCATTCGCTGGCCGGCCGGGCGGCAGGCGACGCGCGGGCGCTCGGCCTGCGACCGCTGCGGCAAGAGGCTTGGGCTGCTGGAACTGGTGCCGATCGCCTCCTTCCTCGTCCAGCGCGGGCGGTGTGCGGGATGCGCCGCCGCGATCGACCGGCGCCATCTAGCGATCGAAGTTGCGGCGGCGCTGATCGGCGCTGTGTCGCTCGCGGTCGCGCCGGGGCCGGCGGGCGTGGCAGGCGCGGTGTTCGGGTGGTTGCTGCTGCTGCTGGGCTTGCTCGACGTCGAGCATTTCTGGCTGCCGGATCGGGTGACGTACCTTCTCGCCCTGCTCGGGATCGCGCTCGGCGCGGCGGGGCTGCCGCCATTTCCCAACGAGCGGCTGATCGGGTTGGCGCTGGGGTTTGCGAGCCTGTGGCTGATCGGCGCCCTTTATCGCGCGATGCGCCAGCGCGAGGGGCTGGGCGGTGGCGACCCGAAATTGTTCGGCGCGATCGCCGCGTGGCTCGGCTGGGCGGCCCTGCCTTATGTGCTGCTGATCGCGGGGCTGATCGGGATTGGCGCGGTGGTGACGGCGCAGCTTCGCGGCGAGAAAGTGACCGCCGTCACGCGCATCCCGCTGGGCGCGTTGCTGGCGGTTGCGGCGTGGCCGGTGTGGATTGTTCAGAATGGAATGCCCTAAACACCGATCGGGCTGAGCTTGTCGAAGCCCATTTTTTCCCTCCGATGCTCAGAAAGAAGGGAGGCCTTCGACAAGCTCAGGCCGAACGGAGCGGGGGCTAGGCGCGCAGCTCAGATGCCTTTCGCGCCGCCGCCTCGATCTCGTCCGTGCTCATGCCCGGCTTCACGAGCCACGAGCCTCCGACGCAGAGCACCGCTTTTTCGGCCAGCCACTCGGGGGCGGTTTCCAAAGTGATGCCGCCGGTCGGGCAGAAGCGGACGTCGCCGAACGGGCCGGCGAGCGCGCGAAGCGCCTTCAGTCCGCCGCTCGCTTCGGCCGGGAAGAATTTGAACCGGTTCAGGCCCAGATCGAGGCCGCGCATGATGTCCGACGCGTTGGCCACGCCGGGCAGGAAGCAGGCGCGGCGGGAGCTTGCGGCCTGGGCGAGACGCTTGGTCAGGCCCGGGCTGACGATGAAGCGCGCTCCGGCGTCCAGCGCCTGATCGAGCTGCGCGTCGTCCAGCACCGTGCCGGCGCCGACGATCGCCCCATCAATTTTCGTCATCGCCGTCATGACTTCCAGCGCGCGTGGGGTGCGGAGTGTCACTTCGAGCACCCGCAGCCCGCCCTTCACCAGCGCCGTGCCGATCGCGACCGCGGATTCGGGATCGTCCAGCACCAGCACCGGGATCACCGGCGCGGTCCGCATGATCGTTTCGATGTCGTCCATATGCCTTGCTCCTGCGCCGATCGGTTCGTCGCGATTAGCGTGATTTTCACTTCCGCCAAGTAGGAACGGCTTACATATTGGTGTCGCGAATCCGGGGGGATTCGCGTGTTTGTTACGACCGGGGGGTCGATTAGATTGCGCTTATTGCCGTTCCTGCTGGCCTTGACGGCCTCGGTTTCCGCCTCTGCCAAGCCGCTGGTCGCCGTGATCGACAGCGGCGTCGCGCGCACCGGAGCGCTTTCCGGCGTCGTGGTCGGCGAATACGATATGGCGGGAAGTCGGCCGGCGTTCCAGCCGCGCTACGATCACGGCACGATGGTCGCGACGATCATCGACCATGAAGCGCAAGGTGGCGTCGACATCGTGTCGCTGCGCATCGACGATCCCGCGGGCTGCCCGGCTCATTTCGCGCCGCCGTGCCAGCCTTCTTCCAGGCCGATCGCCGCCGCGATCGACAAGGCAGTGGACCTGGGCGTTGACGCGATCAATCTCTCGCTTGCGCTCGCCGACGATCCCGCGATCACCGAGGCCGTGCGCCGCGCGTCGGCCAAGGGCATCATCGTGGTGATGGCGGCGGGCAATAACGGCCGCAATCATCCCGATAACACGGCGATGGCGCGCGCCGGCTTCCCGCGCGCGGTGCTGGTCGGCGCGACTGACATGGCCGGCAATCCCTGGACGGGCACCAATCGCCCCGACGCCGACGACTATCTGTATGTCTGGCGGCAGGGCGTGGACGTGCCGACGGTCTCCGCCGCCGGCCAGAAAGTGTTCGGCACCGGCACCAGCTTCGCCGCGCCGATCGAAACCGCGCGGCGCGTGCTGGCGAAGGGCCGGGAAGTCGCGGCGCTGCAGGGCACGCACTAAGCCCTTACCGCATCGCCATCTGCACCGGCTTTTCGAGCGCGGCGAGCAGCCGGGTATCGCGGTTGTACGGGTCTTCGAGCAGCCTGAGCTTGCCGTCCGCACCGACGTCGGCGGTGAAATAAACCAGCCAGACCGGGCGTGGCGCGTGCAGCTTCACGGTCTGCGTCGCGTAGCTCTTGAGGCCGGCCGTCACCGCGGCGTCGCTGCCGGTATCGAGCTTGACCAGCTCGGCGGCCAGCCGGTCGGCACCCTGCACGCGGATGCAGCCGTGACTGTAGGCGCGCGATTCCTTGGCGAAGAACTGTTTGGACGGGGTGTCGTGGAGGTAGATGGCGTGTGGGTTGGGAAGGTCAATCTTGACCCGGCCGAGCGCGTTGCGCGGGCCCGGGGGCTGGCGGAGCGCGCCACCATCGTTGACGAAGCCTTTCCCCGAAACCTTGATGCTCTTGGGCGGCGTCCACCAGGGATTGAGCACGACCGACTGGGCGGGATAGCCGATCGCCGGCGTCGGCGTCGCGCGGGCGCCGACCACGACGACATGCTCGGCGACGGCGCGGCCGTTCTCGACCACCTGCAGTGTGTAGCTCGGCACGTTCACATAGATGTGATCGCGGCCCAGATCGCGCGGCATCCAGCGCCAGCGCTCCATATTGGCGCGCAGCCGTCCGCGCAGCACGAAATTCGCGTCGGGCGTCTCGGCATAGGCGCGGCGGAGCCCGGCGTAGCGCGGATCCTGCGGCAAGAGCGAACGGAGCCAGGGCTGGACCTGCCCGGTCGCGACGGCCTGGCGGAGCTGCATCGCAAGCCGCGACGGATCGCCGTCGGTCCGATCGATGTGCCAGTCATAAGCTGCCTTGTTCTCGACCGTGCCCAGCAGATAGTCGTGCGCCAGCTTCAGGGCGGCGGCATCGGCTAAGCGATCGAACGTCTCGCCGCCGCCGGTGCGCTGCAGTTCGTCGGCGAGCGCGTCCTGCCGGTAATCGGCGGGATCCAGGCCTTCATCGGCGGACGCGGCGATTTCGGCCAGCAGCGCACGGCCGACCGCCTCCGACCAGCGGCCGAGCTGGACGGCGGGCGCCTGCTCGACCGAAGCGGCGGCGGCAGTGGCGAGGGGCGGCGTTGCGCTTGTGACGACGACGAAGCCGGTCAGGGCGGCAGCAGTGGCGAGCAGGACGCGACGGCCCCGCCCCGCAAAACGGGGTGCGAACATTCTGGGTCTCCGAAGTCGGCGTGTGACTGTCTGCGACCCGTCACTCTTGGGTCTTGCTTAACCGAGCGGACGATCCCGCTCAGTGCACCACGACACAATCCAGATTCCCGGTCGCGTCGCGCGTCATTTTCGTCGCGGATTTAGCGGAGGAGCGGCTTTTCCCGCGCGAGATCGTTGCGGATCGTGGTCGCGGCCACACCGCCCTCGCCCATCGCGTGGCTGATCTGGTCGAGGCCCTTCACGACGTCGCCGGCGGCGTAGACGCCAGGCACCGAGGTGCGCTGATGCGCGTCGACGGCGATGCAGCCGTCCTTCGCGACATCGACGCCCACCATCCGCGCCAGGCTCGAATGAATGTCGGAGCCGAGCGCGGGATAGACGCTGTCGAACCGGTGCTCGCCGCCCGCCGTCACGAGCACGATCTCGTCCTGCTCCAGCCGCACGTCCGAAACAGGGCCATCGACCGCGGCGATGCCGTATTCGTCCAGCCGATCCCATTCCTGCGCGCCCAGCTTGCGGTGCGCGCTGTCGGGAGCGACCAGAGTCACGTCCGCGGTGAAGCCCCGCAGGAAGGTCGCTTCCGCGACTCCGTGGCTGTCGTCGCCAATCACGCCGACGCGCTTGTCGGTGACTTCATAGCCGTCGCAGATCGGGCAATAGCGGATCAGCCCGCGCGCGAGCGCCTGGTTATGAAGGTCTTCGTCCATCGGGGGGCGGCGATTGGTGACGCCTGTCGCCAGCAACACGGTTCGCGCGCGTTCCGGCCCGGAGCCCCATTCGGCCTCGAACCCGTCCTGAATACGCTCCAGCCGCGTCACCCGCGCGCATTCGATCTTCGCGCCATATTTTTGCGCTTGGCTTGTCATCCGCTGGAGCAGGTCCTTGCCCGCGATCCCATCCGGATAGCCGGCATGGTTGCGCGTGCACGGAATCCAGCTCGCCCGGCTGCTCCCCGCATCGACGACGCGGATCGAAAGGTGAAAGCGCGCGAGATAGATAGCGGCGGTAAGGCCGGCCGGGCCGCCGCCAACGATCAGGCAATCGAGCATGTCAGGCATGGGCGACCGAAGGCGCGAGCGGAGCGGAAGTTCCTTGCGATTGCTCTGGATAGACGTATATACATACTGGATATACGGAGATCGCGATGGGTAAGGAATATCCTGCCAAGACATTCAAATCAGGGAACTCGATTGCCCTCCGGTTGCCCAAGGCTTTGGGGATCAAGGAAGGCATGGAAATGAAGGTCCGCGAGGAAGACGGAAACCTCATCGTCGCGCCGGCGGATCGACCAAAGCGCAAGTTCAACATCGACAAGGTCTGGGGGATCGGAAAGCATCTCGGCCTGAAGCCGATCGCTCCAGAAGACCGCGTTTTCGAACATCGTCCGTTGCTTTGGGAAGATCCCGATTGGATGGCTGCCTACAAGAAGGGGCAGTTTTGAGATATCTGCTCGACAGCAATGTCATCATTGCTGCGATCGACGGAGACATAGCCTCGCTGCGCGAACGGCTCGCGGAGTGTGACGAAGACGATCTGGTCACATCCGCAATCGCCTATGCCGAAGTTGCCCATGGGTCGATGAAAGGCAAGCCGCCGGCCATCGATATTCTGGACGCGTTCCTGGCCGATATTCCGGTGCTCCCTTTCGACGGAGGCGCGGCGATGGCCTATGCGAGCCTCCCGTTTGAGCGCGGGAGCTACGATCGTCTCATTGCCGCTCATGCCATTTCACTGGGACTGACGGTGGTCACCCGGAACGAACGTCACTTCGCCGGCATCCCGGACTTATGCGTCAAGAACTGGACCAAGTGACCTTCGCCGCCACTGTCCTGACGCTCTACCCGGAGATGTTTCCCGGGCCGCTCGGTCTCAGCCTAGCCGGGCGCGCTCTGTCCGAGGGCGTTTGGTCGCTCGACTCGGTGCAGATCCGCGATTTTGCGACCGACAAGCATCGGTCGGTGGACGACACTCCTGCGGGCGGGGGCGCGGGCATGGTGTTGAAGCCGGACGTGCTGGCTACCGCGATCGATCACGCCCGGGCGCGGCAGCCGGATGCGCCGGTGCTGGCGATGAGTCCGCGCGGGGCGCCGCTCACGCAGAGCAGAATCCGGGCGCTAGCCGACGGGCCAGGCGTCACCATCCTGTGCGGGCGGTTCGAGGGGTTCGACGAGCGCATTTTCGAGGGGCGCGATGTCGAGCCCGTCTCGATCGGCGACTATATACTTTCCGGTGGCGAGGTCGGTGCGCTGGTGTTGCTGGATGCTTGCATTCGGCTGCTTCCCGGCGTAATGGGCGCCGCTTCCAGCGGTGTCGAGGAGAGCTTTGAAAGCGGGCTGCTCGAATATCCGCATTATACCCGACCAGTCGACTGGGAAGGGCGCACGATCCCCGAAGTGCTGCGATCGGGGGATCATGCGAAGATCGCCGCCTGGCGGAAACAACAGGCGGAGACAGATACACGGCTAAGGCGGCCGGACCTTTGGGAGCGCCATGAGGGCGCTCGGGTCAAACCGCCCTCTGGCGCGCGGCGACGAACTAGGGACGAGTGACATGAACCTGATCCAGCAGCTCGAGGCCGAGCAGATCGCCCGATTCAACGAATCGAAGAAAATCCCCGAATTCCGCCCCGGCGACACGCTGCGCGTCGGCGTGAAGGTCGTCGAAGGCGACCGCACTCGCGTCCAGGCCTATGAAGGCGTCTGCATCGCACGCGCGAACAAGGGCATGGGCTCGTCGTTCACCGTCCGCAAGATCAGCTTTGGGGAAGGCGTCGAGCGCGTCTTCCCGCTCTATTCGCCGAACATCGATTCGATCGACGTCGTCCGCAAGGGCGTCGTCCGCCGCGCCAAGCTCTATTATCTGCGCGGCCGCACCGGCAAGGCCGCCCGCATCGCCGAGCGCCGCGACGTGCGCCCGACGGCGGCTGCCGAAGCCGCCGAGTAAGCGCGCTACCCTGACATGCGAAGGGCCGCCGGTGCGATCCGGCGGC
Organism: Sphingomonas tabacisoli; assembly: GCF_042678385.1. Classification (NCBI taxonomy): domain Bacteria; kingdom Pseudomonadati; phylum Pseudomonadota; class Alphaproteobacteria; order Sphingomonadales; family Sphingomonadaceae; genus Sphingomonas; species Sphingomonas tabacisoli. The sequence goes on along the minus strand of NZ_JBHUDY010000001.1, from coordinate 801,342 downwards.
CCTTTTCGTTTCGTTAGCGTTTCGCCCCTATTCTGCGTCGCCCGAACCAGGAGCGGTGCGATGGCAGTCGGCGGCGTCAATTATGCGTCCCCCGTGCAGGTGAACGGCTTTGCGTGCATGAACTGCGCGGACGTGTCGCTGGCCACGCGGCACATCGATCCGGCGCATCCGCAGTCCGGGCCGTTCGACCGCGACGCGGCAACCGATCCGAGCCGGCGCGGCGTCGATCCGGTCAAGGTCGAGGCGTTGAAGAAAGCGGCGGATGCGGCAGCGATCACCGGCTATTCCGCGAGCGGGCATGTCAAGGCGCCGCTCGCCCCCGGCTCCGCCTTTTCGCTGACCGCCTGAGGCGCGTTCAACTCGCGCCGAGCAGCAGCACGCCGGCAACCATCACCGCGCAGCCGGCGAGGCGCGCGGGTCCAACGCGCTCGCGCAGCAGCAGCATGCCGAACAGCGCGCCGACCATCATCGACATCTCCCGCGCGGGCGCGACGATGCTCAAAGGGGCGCCGAGGCTCAGCGCGCCCAGCACGAGGATATAGCCGATTGGCGAGAGAAGCCCGACGCCGAACGCGAGCGGCCAGTAACCGCGCATTGCTTGCGTCGCGACGCGGCGGTTGCGCATGATCGCCGGCGCGAGCAGGACGAAACGCAGGCTGTTCGCGCACCAGTCGAGCACGACCGGCGGGATCAGCAGCGCCTTCACGCCCCAGGCGTCGACGATCGTGTAACCGGCGATCAGCGCGCCGGTCGCTCCGCCCCAGCGCACGCCGTCGCGTGCCGCCGGCCGGGCGAAGCCGTTCAGCCGGCCATCGGTGGCGATCAGCGCTATGCCGGCGACCACCGCGAGCAGGCCCGCGATCCTCAGATAGCTCGGCCGCTCCCCCAGCAGCAGAAAAGCGCCCATCGCCGACAGCATCGGCCCGGTCCCGCGTGCGACCGGATAGACCACCGACAGGTCGGCGAGCTGATAGCCGCGCTGGAGCGTCAGGCTGTAGGCGAGGTGGATGAGCCCGCTCGCCGCGATGCAGATCAGGACCGGCCAGCCGAGCGGCAGCGCGCCTTTCGCCACCAGCCACAGCGCCCAGGGCGCATAGGCGATGCAGGAGACGAGATTATAGGCGAACACGAACGGCGCCCCGACGGACGCGGCGCGTTTCGCGAGCAGATTCCAGGTCGCATGGGTGATCGCGGCAAGCACCACGAGGGCGAAGGACGTGATCGGCACGGCGCGTGTGTCGGGCAGCGGCGCCCGATGCGCAAGTCAGCTCCAATCGGCGTCGGGAACCATCCCGTGGTCGGCGGCGATGCGGGCGATCCGGTCGAGGTCGATCGGGTCGCTGTAGGGATCGTCGTCCAGACTGGTCGCGCGCTCCAGCTTGAGCTGCCAGCGGTGCAGCGTGTCGATATAGGCCGCGCAAGGCATCCGCATCAGATGCCCGCTCGGCAGGCGCTCGACATCGGCCAGCCCCATGTGCAGCCACTCGCCGGTATGCCAGTCGGTCATGTCGACGGCGGGGAACAAGCAGATGCCGTGCAGGTCGACGCCGCGGCGGATCGCGGCGAGGCTTTCGGTGGCGATGTCGTTCAGCCAGCCCGAACGGCCGACGCCGCGGCCCGAGGTTTCGGCGATGATGCAGGGGCGGCGATATTTCGCCCACGCCTCCTCCACCAGCGCGCAGACCGATCGGATGCGGTCATCGCCGGGCTCCAGCGGCTTGTGCGGGCCGTGCTCGCGATATTCCATCTGGCCGAAGCTGTAATTATTGAAGCCCAGAATATCGATCGTCTCTAGGCTGCCGCCATATTGGGGATGGCGCAGTCCGGCGATGATGTCCCAGGCGAGATAGGCGTCGTCGAAGCTCTCGCTGTGCGCGGCTTCGGCGAGGTCGGGCCGGTCGCGCGGCGGCACGACCCAGATCAGCGGGTCGATATGGACCATCCGCGCATCGGGCAGGTCCTGCCGGATCGCCTTGACCGCGGCGATGTCGGCACGCGCCAACATGCTGGTGAAACGGCGGCGATAGTCGCGGTGCCGGCCGAACGGCGCGGACCAGGCCCATTCACCACCCATATAGCCCCAGAAGGTCGGCTCGTTGACCGGCGTGATGAACAGCGGGCCATGATGCGCACGCTCGGCGACGTAACGGGCGGCCGCGCGGGCATAGGCGGCGAAACGGACAACGAACTCTTCGGACAAGGGATCGAGGCCATCCGGATAGCCGTAATGGCAGAGGTCCCAGATCGGCAGGATCTTATGGCGCCGCTGCGCATCGAGGAACGGGTCGATGCAGGAAAAGTCGTAGTTGCCCAGGCCATGATCGACGAGCGGCCAGGGGATGCCCTCGCGCGCGACCGCGATGCCGACCGGGCCCAGCATCGCATAATCCTCGTCGGCATGCTCGTAATGCTGCAGCTCGGCGGTGAGGTCGCGGCGGCCGACATTCTTCCAGTCGAACGTCGAGCATTCGAAGCCCGACAGGAAGAAGCTCGGGAACAGGCTGTAGCGAGGAGACATGCGCGGCAATACGCATGGCCGCTCATGCGGTTCAGGCGAGCGCCGGCCGCTCCTCGGGCGACGGCGCACGGCGGAGCGCGGCGCGCCAGACGATGATCGAGAAGGTCAGAGCGCCCAGGAACCACATCGGCGCGGTGACCATCGTCAGGCTCGCATTGTCCTTCAGCATCGCGAAGTAGATGCCGATCGGGAACAGCGGCGCGCTGACGCCCGAGAGCAGCAGATGCAGCTTCGGCAGCCAACCCTCGGCGAGCTGCGGCACCGCGCAATAGCTGAGGCCGAAGAGAGCGAGCGATGCCCAGCCGAGCAGGTTCAGGTGCGCGTGCACCGGGGCGAGCTGAAAGTCGTGCGCCATCCCCATGTACATGCCGAGCGAAACGCCGCCCAACAGGCACAGCGAGGCAAGGCCGAGAAAATAGAGTCCGATGCGCGGCATGATCGCTCCTCAAGCAATTGGGAGCGCCGCTAGAATGCACGGACATACCGCACGAGGCCGAGGAGACGAGCGCGTGGGACAATGCGGCTAAGGCGCAGTTCCCGCTACGAACCCGCCGCCTCCCGCGACGAAGCCGCGATCAGCGCAGCTTGGCGATCGAGAGGCCGTCCTGTTTGGCGCGGTCCTTGACCGATTCCTCGCTGCGGGTGAGCGCCTTGGCGATCGCTTTCAGCGCCATGCCTTTTTTGGCGAGCGTATGGAGCTTCTGGATTTCGTCGGGCCGCCAGGCCTGGCGGTGCCGTTCGAACTTCTCGCCGCTCATCGTGCCCCCTTCGCATGCGGGCGCGGACCTGGACGGCCCGGCTTGCGGCCCGGCATATTCGGTTTCGGCTTGTAAGTCTTGCGCGGCGCGTGCGGGGCGGGGCCGCCCTGCAGCGGCTCCAGCGCGATGTTGCTTTCGGGATCGCCCTTGTCGGCACTGCGCGCCCATGCGGCCGTGAAGCGGGCAGCGATGGCGCGCGGCACGTCGAACTGGGTTTCGTTGGGCTGGATGCGGATCGCGCCGACTTCGGCCTTGGTGATGTGGCCGCGGCGGCAGAGCAAAGGCAGGATCCAGCGCGGATCGGCATTATGGCGGCGGCCGACGTCGATGCGGAACCAAACCGTGTCGTCGAAGCCAGCGCGGTGCCCGTCCTGCCGCTCGGCGCGGCGTTCCTGCGCAGCCGCCTGGCCGAGCAGTTCCTCCGGCTCCGGCAGCGAGGCGCGATGCGCGCGCACGAGTGCGGCGGCGATGTCCTCCGCGCTGCGTTCGGCGAGCAGGCGCGCGGCGATCGCGCGATCTTCCTCGTCGACCTCGACCGGCTGCATCAACGCTTCGAGCAGCCGCTCCCGATCCTGCGCGCGGATCGCCTCGGGCGTGGGCGCGTCGATCCATTCGGCACGGATGCGCGCGCCGCGCAGCATCGATTCGACGCGGCGGCGGCGCTGGAACGGCACGACAAGCACGGCGGTGCCTTTCTTGCCCGCGCGGCCCGTGCGGCCGGAACGGTGCTGCAGCGTCTCGGCGTCGCGCGGCAGCTCGACATGGATCACCAGGCTCAGGGTCGGGAGATCAATGCCGCGCGCAGCGACGTCGGTTGCGACGCACACGCGGGCACGGCGGTCGCGCAGCGCCTGAAGCGCGGCGTTGCGCTCGTTCTGGCTGTGCTCGCCCGACAGCGCGACGGCGGCGAAGCCGCGCTCGACCAGGGTCGCGTGCAGATGCCGCACATTCTCGCGCGTGGCGCAGAACAGCATCGCCGTTTCCGCCTCGTGGAGCCGGAGCAGATTGACGACCGCGTGTTCGATGTCGGGCGGGGCGACGGCGAGCGCCTGATAGGCGATGTCGCCGTGACCGCGATCTTCGCCCACCGTCGAGATGCGGAGCGCGTCGCGCTGGTAGCGCTTGGCGAGCGCGACGATCGGCTTGGGCATCGTCGCCGAGAACAGCAAGGTGCGGCGCTCGGCGGGCGATGCGTCGAGGATTTCCTCAAGGTCCTCGCGGAAGCCCATGTCGAGCATCTCGTCGGCTTCGTCGAGCACCGCAACACGAAGGGCTGACAGGTCGAGCGCGCCGCGTTCCAGATGGTCGCGCAAGCGCCCGGGCGTGCCGACGACGATCTGCGCGCCATAAGACAGTGTTCGGCGTTCCTTCGACGCGTCCATGCCGCCGACGCAAGTGGCGATCCGCCCGCCCGCCTTGCCGTATAGCCAGGTCAGCTCGCGGCTGACCTGCAGCGCCAGCTCGCGCGTGGGAGCGATCACAAGCAGCAGCGGCTCGCGCGACGGCGCGACGCGATCGCCTTCCAGCAACTCGCCCGCGGCGGACAGGCCGAAGGCGACGGTCTTGCCGGAGCCGGTCTGCGCGGAGACGATCAGGTCGCGGCCGTGCGCGCCTTCATCGAGGACGGCCGCCTGGACCGGCGTGGGTTCGCGATAGCCGCGTTCGGAGAGTGCCTCTGCAAGCAGCGGCGGGAGATCGGAAAAGGACATGAAGCGCCTTAAATGGGGTGGCGAGCGATGAAAACCACCACGCCTGGACACAAAGTGCCGTTCGGGCTGAGCCTGTCGAAGCCCTCCCTTTCTTTTTGAAGATTCCAGAAAGAACAAGGATGGGGCTTCGACAAGCTCAGCCCGAACGGTGTGAGTTATGATTTCGGCGAATCAATCGCCCGTCAGAATCCGGTCCACCAGTTGCTTCACCGTCGGCACGAAGCCGTTCGAATAGAAGGGATCGCGCTTGAAATTATAGGCGTTGTGGCCGGCAAACATCAGGTTTTGGTCGACGGGCGCACCGTGGGCGATGTCCTGCAGCGTCTTTTGGATGCAGAAGCTGCGCGGATCGGCGAGACGGCCGGTCGAGTTGGTTTCGTTGTCGGCCCAGGACGAGAAGGCGCACTGGCTGAGGCAGCCCATGCAATCCGCCTGGTCCTTGCGGATGATCGCCTTTTCCTCCGGCGTCACGAACACGAGCGTGTTGTCCGGCGTCTTCAGCGCGTCGGTGAAACCAAGGCCGTACCATTCGCGCGCGCGCATCAGGTCGCCGCGCGTCACCCAGAAATTCTTACCCTTCACGCCGACATCGAGCTGGTGGGTATGATCACCCGCCATCTCGCCGGAAAACGGCACCTGGCGCTGCGAGCGCGCTTCGAGGTTGCGCAGGAACGGATTACGCACGGCCGACGAATAGAAGCCCGTCGGCGAGAAGCGATGCAGCAGCACGTCGCCCGGTTCGAGCGTCAACAGCGCATTCTTCCAGTCGTCCGGGATCGGGCTTTCCTTGGTCAGCAGCGGCCGGGTGCCGAACTGGAACGCGATCGAGCCGAGCTCCGGATTGTCGATCCAGTGGTTCCAGTCGCGCAGATACCAGACGCCGCCGGCCATGATGATCGGCACGTCATCCGAAATGCCGCCGGCCCGCATCGTTTCGCGCAGCGCCTTCACACGCGGATAAGGATCTTGCGGCTGGAGCGGGTCTTCCGCGTTCGACAGTCCGTTATGGCCGCCGGCGAGCCACGGGTCTTCGTACACGACGCCTGCCAGCCACTCCGCAGCCTTGGAATAGGCGCGCTTCCACAGCGCGCTGAAGGCGCGCGCCGAGCTGATGATCGGCAGATAATTGACGCCGTAGGACGCGGCGATCTCGCTCAGCTTATAGGGCATGCCGGCGCCGCAAGTGACGCCGGCGACGAGGCCGCGGGTCCGCTCCAGCACGCCGTGGAGCACGCGCTGCGCGCCGCCCATTTCCCAGAGCACGTTGATGTTGATCGCGCCTTTGCCGCCGGCAATATCCCAGGCCCGCTTCACCTGTTCGACGGCGCCGTCGATCGCGAACTGGATCAGTTCCTCGTGACGTTCGCGGCGGGTGCGGCTCTGATAGACCTGAGGCACGATCTTGCCGGTCGGGTCGTAGCTGTCGGCGTTGACGGCCGAGACGGTGCCGATGCCGCCGGCCGCCGCCCAGGCGCCGGAGCTTGCGTGGTTGGTCGCGGAGACGCCCTTGCCGCCCTCGATCAACGGCCAGACTTCGCGCCCGGCGTACACGATCGGCTTCAGGCCCTTAAATCCCATAGTTGCTGCGTTCATCGCGGGGCCTATAGCAAGGGATTTCCCTCATCGCACAAGAAACTTGGCTGCAACCGAAACGCACGCGCGGGCGTGACGCTCCCGCGCTCTCGTCCCAAAATGAGACGAAGCGGGGAACTTCAATCATTGCCGCCAGTTAGTATCGGACAGGCCAAGACATTTTGGGCTCGCCGGGTTCCCCACCCCCTTGTCCCGGCGAGCCCTTTTTTGTTCAGCCTTTCAGCACCTTGGCGAGCAGGCGATCGATTGCGGCGACGGCGTCGGGTTCGTCGAGCGTCGGCGCATGGCCGACGCGCGGCACGGTGACGGCTTCGGCCATCGGCAACACCTGCGTCATCCGCTCGACCGTCGCGGGCGCCAGCACGTCCGACAAAGCCCCACGGAGGACCAGCACAGGCGCATCTTTCAATGGCCCGATCATCGGCCAAAGATCGGGCGCCGGCTCGTCCGCGACATTGCGCATCGGCTCCGCGATCCGCGGGTCATAGTCGATCACTACACGGCCGTTGCTAGACAGGCGGTAAAGGCGCTTCGCCATCGCCAGCCAATCCTCGATCCGATAATCGGGATAGGCCTGGCCCTGGCTGGCGGCGAGGCTGCGGGCGGCGTGCAGCCAGGTCGGCCAATTGCCGCTGCGCCCGACATAGCCACGGATGCGCGCGATTCCGGCCCGTTCCACTTCGGGGCCGACATCGTTGAACACGGCGCCGCGAATCTTGTCGCGCTCGCTGCCGGCCAGCAGCATCGTGACGAGGCCGCCTAGGGACGTGCCGATGCTGACGAAGGCGGTGAGATCCAGTTCGCGAAGAAGCGCTTGCAGATCGAGCGCATAGATCAGCGGCGTGTAGGACGCGGGGTTCTTGCTGAACGCGCTTTCGCCGCGGCCGCGGAAATCGACCGCAATGACTCGCCAGTCGGGCGCGAGCCGGTTGGCCAATGCTTCGAAATCGCGGACGTTGCGGGTGAGGCCCGGCAGGCACAGCAATGGCGGCCGGCCATCGGCGCCGCCCGGATAGTCGCGATAGTGAAGCCTCAGGCCGTCGTTCCACCAAAAGCCGTCGGTGTATTCGGCCATGCTTGTCCCCTTGAGCCTGCGCGCACATATCGCGGCATGGCCTCTCCCCCGCAACCCATCCTCGACGTCGCCGACTTCCTTGCCGATCCGGTGAAGGCTGCGGATTTCCCGAAAACCGTGCTGCGCTTCCGCAACGACCGCGCCGCGGTGGAAGTCGGGCTAGAGGGTCTGAGCGACGAAGAATGGGTGCGGCATTTCGGGCGGTTCGAGCCGCTGCCGGGCAACCTGCCCCAGCCGCTTGCGCTCCGTTACCACGGCCACCAGTTCCGCGTGTACAATCCGGATATCGGCGACGGGCGCGGTTTCCTTTTTGCGCAGTTGAAGGACGCGCGCGGCCGCTGGCTGGACCTTGGGACCAAGGGCTCGGGACAGACGCCGTACAGCCGTTTCGGCGACGGGCGGCTGACCTTGAAGGGCGGGGTGCGCGAGATCCTCGCGACCGAGATGCTGGAGGCGCTGGGCGTGAATACGTCGCGCACTTTCTCGCTGATCGAAACCGGCGAGGAACTGCACCGCGGCGACGAGCCCTCGCCTACCCGCTCGGCGGTGATGGTGCGGATGAGCCACGGCCATATCCGCATCGGCAGCTTCCAGCGGCTTGCGTATCTGAAGAGCGACGAGGAGCTGAGGCGACTCGTCGATTACAGCCTGCGGACTTATTTCGGCTCGGCGAGCAGCGATCCGCTGGAGCTGTTGCGGCATGTCGTGGAAGGCACCGCCCGGCTGGCCGCCAGCTATATGGCGGCCGGGTTCGTGCACGGCGTGCTCAACTCCGACAACATCAACATCACCGCTGAAAGTTTTGATTACGGCCCGTGGCGATTCACGCCGACTTTCGATCCGGGCTTCACCGCCGCCTATTTCGACCATGCCGGGCTCTACGCCTTCGGTCGGCAGGCCGAGGCGATCCAGTGGGACGCGGTGCAGCTCGCCGGGGCGTTCAGGACCATCGCCGAGGTCGACGCGCTGATCGCCGAGCTGGATCGATTCCCCGAACTGTATCGCGCGGCGTTGGTCGAGCGCTTCCTGTGGCGGCTGGGCGTGCAGCCGCGCGGCGAAGAGGAGGACATCGCGCTGATCCAGGCGATCGAGCAGGGACTGGCCGGCAGCAGCACGCAGATCGACCGCTTCTTCTTCGACTGGGCGGGCGGCGAGCTGCGGCGTCAGGGCTATGCGGACCAAGCGTTCGCCCCGTTCCGCGAGCGGATCGCAGCGTACCGCCCGGCGCGCAGCCTCGATCGTCCCTTCTGGTCGGGCGAACCTTGCTCGATGCACATCGAGGAAGTCGAGGCGATCTGGGCACGCATTGCGGAGGACGACGACTGGTCCGCGCTTCACGCCAAGGTTGCGCAGGTGAGGGAGATGGGCGCAGCGCTGGGTTCAGTTCCTCCCCGGGACGGGGAGGGGGACCGCGCGCGATAGCGCGTGGTGGAGGGGGCCCACTGCTTGGACCTTGCTCGGGGCCCCCTCCACCGGCTTCGCCGGTCCCCCTCCCCGTCCCGGGGAGGATTTGTTACGGCGGTTCCATGACCGACCTGATTTCCTACGAACCCGCGACCGGCGCCGAGCTGTGGCGCGCGCCCATCGGCGATGCCGATGCCGAGGTTGCTGCCGCCCGCGCCTCCTGGGCGGACTGGGCGCGGCGGCCGCTTGCGGAGCGGATCGCGGTGTTGCGCCGCTTCGCCGATCTGGCCAAGGAGCGGAAGGAGCTTTTCGCCGACCTGATCGCCCGCGAGACCGGCAAGCCGCTCTGGGAAGCGCGCACCGAAGTGGACACGGTCGTCAACAAGGTCGAGATTTCGATCCGCGCCCATGCCGAGCGCACCGGCACCCGCGACCTCGGCGCCGGCGCGCATCTGCGCCACAAACCGCACGGCGTGCTGGCGGTGCTGGGGCCATATAATTTCCCCGCGCATCTCGCGAACGGCCACATGGTTCCGGCGTTGCTTGCGGGCAACGCGGTGGTGTTCAAGCCGTCCGAAAAGACGCCGGCGAGCGGCGAGATGCTGATCCGGCTGTACCATGAAGCGGGCGTGCCCGAAGGCGTCGCGCGGCTGCTGATCGGCGGCCCGGCGGAAGGGCGCGCGCTCTCCGCGCATCCTGACATCGACGGGCTGCTGTTCACCGGCTCCGCAAGGACGGGTCTCGCGCTCAACCGCCAATTCGCCGATGCGCCGGAGAAGATTCTGGCGCTGGAAATGGGCGGCAACAACCCGATCATCGTCTGGGACGCGGGCGACCTCGACGCCGCGGCGACACTGATCGTCCAATCCGCCTATATGACCGCGGGCCAGCGCTGCACGGCGGCGCGGCGGCTGATCGTCCAGGACGGCGCGGAGCAGCCGCTCCTTGGCCGGTTGCAGGCGCTGATCGACCGGCTGATCGTCGGAGCGCCGCATGACGATCCGCCGCCGTTCCTCGGGCCCGTCATCGACAACGACGCTGCGGATGCTCTGATCGAAGCTTTCCTATCGCTCGTCGAACGCGGCGGACGGGTGATCCGCCCGCTCGACCGGCCGGATGCCGATCGCCCGTTCCTCACGCCGGCGCTGATCGACGTGACCGACGTGCCGGACCGCCCGGACGCCGAGCTGTTCGGCCCCGTGCTGCAGCTCATCCGCGTGCCCGATTCCGACGCCGCGATCGCAGAAGCGAACGACACCCGCTACGGCCTCTCCGCCTCGCTGATCGGCGGCGACCAGGCGCTGTTCGACCGCTTCTGGGCGGGTGCCCGGGCCGGCATCGTCAACTGGAACCGCCCGACCAACGGGGCTTCCTCGGCAGCCCCGTTCGGCGGCGTCGGCCTCTCCGGCAACCACCGGCCGAGCGCCTATTACGCAGCGGACTATTGCGCCTACCCCGTCGTCTCGACCGAGGCGGCAGCGCCGGAGGCAAGCATCGCGATCGGCTTGCGCTGATCCTTCTCTACCGCCGCGGTGCACAAAGCAGCGCTAAACCGCGCGAAAGCATCGATGGTTTGTGACAGCGCCGTCAGCACGCCATCTGCACCAAATGAGCATAGGACATGTGTATCTGGTGGGCGCGGGCCCCGGCGATCCGGAGTTGCTGACGCTGAAGGCCGTGCGACTGATGGCCGAAGCGGACCTGATCGTTCATGACGGGCTGGTCGATCCGCGCATCCTGGCGCTGAGCGAGGCGCCGCGCATTTCGGTCGCCAAGCAGCGCAGCCGCCACACGCTTGCCCAGCATGCGATCAACCTGCTGCTCGTCGAGGAAGCGCTGGCCGGCAACAAGGTGATCCGGCTGAAGGGCGGCGACCCCTTCATTTTCGGCCGCGGCGGCGAGGAAGCCGAAGCGTGCCGTGCCGCCGGCGTGCCGGTCGAGGTCGTGCCGGGCGTCAGCGCCGCGCTCGGCTGCGCCGCCGAAGCGATGCTGCCCCTCACCCACCGCGAACTGTCAAGCGCCGTCAGCTTCGTCGCCGGCCAATGCAAGGGGCTGACCGATCAGGACTGGTCCGGCCTTGCCGGCAAGGGCCGCACACTCGTCATCTATATGGGCGTCGCGACAGGGCCCGACATTGCCGAGAAGCTGATCGCCGACGGCGTCTCGCCCGACATGCCGGTCGCGGTGCTGGAGAACGGCACGCGCCCGGGCGCCCGCGCACTGCGCTCCCTGCTCGCCGACCTCGGCGGGATGCTGGAGCGCGAGCGCGTGCAGAGCCCGGCGATCATCGTCGTCGGCGAAGTCGTCGACCGTTCGGATGCGGCCGATTGCCTCGCCCGCTTCGCCCAACAGGCGGAGAAGCTGGCGTGAAAATTCTCACCGGAAACGATCTGCCGACGGGCGCCGTGACCTGGTGGGCCGGCAGCTATTGGTCGCGCCATGTCGAGGATGCCGTCGATGTGGGCGAGCATGGCGAGGCGATCCTCACCCGCGAGGAAGGCGCGCGGCGGGTCAACAATCCCTATATCATCGAGGCGATCGAGACGCCCGAAGGCCCCCGCCCCGCGCATATCAAGGACCGCATCCGCGCGCTCGGCCCGACCGTGCGCCCGGACCTCACGCTGAAACCTGCCGACCCGAACGCCGGCAGCTGGGTGATCTGACATGTACCGCTACGATCAATATGACCAGGCGATCGTCGATGCGCGCGTCGACGAATTCCGCGACCAGGTCCGCCGCCGCATCGCCGGCGAGCTGACCGAGGACCAGTTCAAGCCGCTGCGGCTGAAGAACGGGCTCTACCTGCAACTCCACGCGTACATGCTGCGCGTGGCGATCCCATACGGGACGCTGAACGGTAAGCAGATGCGCAAGCTGGCGCACATCGCTCGCACCTATGATCGCGGCTATGGCCATTTCACGACGCGGCAGAACCTCCAGTACAATTGGATCAAGCTGGAGCAGGCGCCCGACATCCTCGCCGAGCTCGCCTCCGTCGAAATGCATGCGATCCAGACCTCGGGCGAGAGCATCCGCAACATCTCGGCCGACCAATATGCGGGCGCTGCGGCCGACGAGATCATGGACCCGCGCCCCTGGGCCGAGCTGCTGCGCCAGGCGACGACGTTCCACCCCGAGTTCAGCTACCTGCCGCGCAAATTCAAGATCGCGCTGACCGCCGCGGCGGAGGACCGCGCGGCGCTGCGCTGGCACGATTTCGCGCTCCGCATCGTGAAGAACGACGCGGGCGAGATCGGCTTCGAGGTGTTCGCCGGCGGCGGCATGGGCCGCACGCCGTTCCTCGCGCACCCGATCCGCGCCTTCTGCCCCACCGACCAGATCTTCTCCTACCTGCAGGCAGTCCTGCGCGTCTGGAACCGCCACGCCCGGCGCGACAACATCCACAAGCAGCGGATGAAAATCCTCGTCCACGAACTCGGTGCCGAGGAATTCGCCCGTCAGGTCGAGGAGGAATTCGCGCATGTGCTGAAGCTTGGCACCGACTTTCCGCAGGCCGAGTATGACCGGATCGCCGCGTATTTCGCGCCGCCGCCGTTCGAGACCGGGCTGTCCGAAGACATCGATCGCTCCGATCCCGAATTCGCGCTCTGGGTCGATCGCCAGACCGCGGCGCACAAGGCGCCGGGCTATGCGATCGTCAACGTCAGCCTGAAGAAAGTGGGCGGCATCGGCGGCGACATTTCAGCCGATCAGATGGACGCCGTCGCCGACATTGCCGAGCGCTACAGCTTCGACGAGCTGCGCGCGACGCACGCCCAGAACCTTGTCCTGCCGCACGTCGCCAGGCGCGACCTTCATGCGGTGTGGCAGGCGCTCGACGCGGCGGGACTTGCCGACGTCAATCTCGATCTCGTCACCGACATCATCGCCTGCCCCGGTCTCGATTATTGCAGCCTGGCGAACGCGCGCTCGATCCCGGTCGCGCAGAAGATCGCCGAACGCTTCGCCGATCTCGATCGGCAGCAGGACCTGGGCGAGCTGAAGATCAAGATCAGCGGCTGCATCAACGCCTGCGGCCACCACCATGCCGGTCATATCGGCATCCTGGGCGTCGACCGGAAAGGCACGGAGAATTACCAGCTCCTGCTCGGCGGATCGGGTGCGGAGGATGCGAGCCCGGCCAAGATCACCGGCCCCGGCTTCAGCGAGGATGGCGTCGTCGACGCCGTCGAGCGAGCGGTCGAGAAATACCGAGCTGTCCGCGAGCCGGGCGAACGCTTCCTCGATACCTACCGCCGCGTCGGCTTCGAGCCGTTCAAGGAGGCGATCTATGGTTGAGCTTCGCTTCCGCAACGACGAGCCGCTCGAAGAGCCCGCCGTCACCCTCGACGCTTTCCTCGAGCAGTCCGACGCGCATGCCGTGCGCGTCGAGGCGGGCGAGGACGTGCGCAAGCTGATCCCGCATTTCGGCCGGCTGAAGCTGGTCGAGATTTCGTTCCCGCGTTTCCGCGACGGCCGCGGCTATTCGGCGGCGGCGATCCTGCGCGAGAACGGATACACGGGCGAGCTCCGCGCCGAAGGCGATGTGCTCGTCGACCAAATCCTGTTCATGCGCCGTGTCGGCTTCGACAGCTTCGCGCCCGCGCAGCCGCTCGACCCCAAGGTGGTCGAGGAATCCTTAAACCGTTTCCCTTATCTCTATCAGACCGCCGCCGATCATGCGGTCCCTGTGTGGAAGTTGCGTCATGGCTAGCGTGGCAAGGAAACTGGATCTGATCGACACGAGCCCGGCCTTTACCCAGGCCGATGCCGACCGGCTGAACGCGCGGTTCGAAGGCGTCGGCACCGCGGAGATGCTGCAAGAACTGCTGACGACCGAACTGAAGGGCCGGGTCGCGGTGGTCTCGTCGTTCGGCGCGGAATCGGCGGTGCTGCTGCACATGGTGGCCGCCGTTGACAAGGATGTGCCGCTGATCTTCATCAACACGCAGAAGATTTTCGGGGAAACGCTCGCCTACCGCGACGAGCTGTCGGAGCGGCTCGGCTACACCGATCTGCGCGTCTTCCGCCCCGATCCCTATGACCTCGCCGCCAGCGACAAGACCGGCCTGCGTTGGTCCTACGATCCCGACGGGTGCTGCGACCTGCGCAAGGTGCGCCCGCTCCGCCGCGCACTGCAGCCGTTCGATGCCTGGATTTCGGGCCGCAAGGCGTTCCAGGGTAAGACCCGCGCCGCACTGCCCCGCTTCGAGATCGACGAAGGTCGACTGAAGCTCAACCCGCTCGCCGACTGGGACAAGGCACGGCTCAACGCCTATTTCGACGAGCACCGGCTGCCGCGCCATCCGCTGGAGGCGCAGGGCTATCCATCGATCGGCTGCTCGCCCTGCACCAGTAAGGTGAAGCCCGGGGAGGACCCGCGCGCGGGCCGCTGGCGCGGCTGGGACAAGACCGAGTGCGGCATCCACACGCCGGACGGCGACGAACCGGTCTTCTGACGCTTCCCTCTTGCCAGCGGAGCGCGGGCCGCTAGCTCGCGAGGCAATGTCCCGCGCCCGCGTTCTCCTGCTCAACCCCGCGCTAGGGCCGCTCGACTATCGCGTGCCGCGCGGGATGGAGGTCGAGCCCGGCTCGATCGTCGTCGCCCCGCTTGGGCCCCGCCAGCTTACCGGCGTGGTGTGGGAGCCGGAGCATATGCCCTCCGACGCGGAAGTCGGCGACAATCGGCTCCGCAACCTGCTCGCCGTGTACGACGCGCCGGCGCTGAAGGCCGAGCTGCGCCGGCTGATCGAGTGGACCGCCAACTATTATCTCGCCCCGCCGGCCGCGGTGCTGCGCATGGCGCTGTCTTCCTCGTCGGCGCTGGAGGGCGGCCGCACGGTCCTCGAATATCGCGCGACCGGGCTGGTGCCGGACCGGCTGACGCCGCAGCGCGCGCAGGCGCTGGAGCGGATCGGCGACCGGCAAGGGCTGATCCGTGAGCTTGCGCTGATCGCAGGTGTGTCCGACGCGGTCATCCGCGGGCTGTGCAAGGCCGGCGCGATCGAGCCGATCGAAGTCGCTCTCGACACGCCCTTCGCCCCGCCCGATCCCGACCACGCCCCGCCTGAACTCACCGAAGAGCAGGTCGCAGCAGCGGACCGCTTCGTAGCGGCGGTCGAGGCGAAAAGCTTCCAGCCCTTCCTGCTCGACGGCGTCACCGGCTCCGGCAAGACCGAAGTCTATTTCGAGGCGATCGCCGCCGCCCTCCGCGCGGGCCGGCAGAGCCTGGTGCTGCTCCCCGAAATCGCGCTCACCGAACCGTTCCTGCGCCGCTTCGCCGCGCGCTTTGGCGAGCTGCCGGTTGCCTGGCATTCGGGCCTGCGCCAGTCCCAGCGCCGCCGCGCCTGGCGGGCGATCGCGAGCGGCGACGCAAAAGTAGTCGTTGGCGCCCGCTCGGCGCTTTTCCTGCCCTATTCGAACCTCGGCCTGATCGTGGTCGACGAGGCGCACGAATCGAGCTTCAAGCAGGAAGACGGCGTCCAGTACCATGCCCGCGACACCGCCGTGATGCGCGGCCGATTCGAGGACATTCCGGTGATCCTCGCTTCGGCGACGCCCGCGATCGAGACGCGCCACCAGGTCGAGCTTGGCCGCTATGAGGAAGTAAAGCTCCCCGCCCGCTTCGGCGGCGCGCAGCTTCCCGACATCGCGGCGATCGACTTGCTGCAGGACCCGCCGCCGCGCGGACACTGGCTCGCGCCCACGCTGGTCAATGCGATCGAGGAGACACTGGAACGCGGCGAACAGGCGCTGCTGTTCCTCAACCGCCGCGGCTACGCGCCGCTGACCCTCTGCCGCCATTGCGGCCACCGCTTCCAATGCCCGAATTGCACGGCGTGGTTGGTCGAGCACCGGCTGATCCACCGCCTGCAATGCCATCATTGCGGCCTGATCGCGAAGCCGCCCGAGCTCTGCCCCGAATGCAAGGCGGAGGATTCTCTGGTCGCCTGCGGCCCCGGCGTCGAGCGCATCGCCGACGAAGTGGCGGCGCTCTTTCCCGACGCCCCGCGCGCGATCGTCACCTCGGACACGATCTGGTCGCCCGCCAAGGCCGCCGAGTTCGTCGCGCGGATGGAAGCGAACGAGATCTCGATCGTGATCGGCACGCAGCTCGTCACCAAGGGCTATCACTTCCCGAACCTGACCCTCGTCGGCGTGGTCGACGCCGATCTCGGCCTATCCGGCGGCGACCTGCGCGCGGCGGAGCGGACTTTCCAACAGATCGCCCAGGTCGCCGGCCGCGCCGGCCGCGGCACCAAGCCCGGCCGCGTGTTCGTCCAGACTCACGAGGTGAACGCGCCTGTGATCCAGGCGCTGGTCAGCGGCGATGCGGAAAGCTTCTACGCCGCCGAGACCGAGGCACGGCTGGAAGCCGGCGCGCCGCCGTTCGGTCGCATGGCGGCGATCATCGTCTCCTCCGAGAATGCCCAGGCTGCGCTGGAAACCGCACGTCTGATCGGCAAGACCGCGCCGCACATCGAGGACATGCACGTCTTCGGCCCCGCCCCCGCCCCGCTAGCGATGCTGCGCGGCCGTCACCGCCACCGCCTCCTCGTCCACGCCCGCCGCAGCCTCGACGTGCAGGACGTGATCCGCGATTGGCTGGGCAGCCTCGACTGGCCGAACAGCGTCCGCGTCGCCGTGGACGTGGACCCGTACAGCTTCCTCTAGCGGCGGCCGCGGCGCTGCCCTATCCAGACCGCACAACCGGGAGGGACCTGATGTTTCGCGCCTTTTTCGCCGCTGCGGCCATGTTCGCCGCCAGCCCGGCGTTCGCTGCTTTCCAGTCGGATCGCATTAGCGTTACGACCGAAGGCTCCGGCCCCGACGTCGTGCTGATCCACGGCCTCGCCTCCAGTCCGCGGGTCTGGAAAGGCACGATCGAGAAGGTCCCCGGCTATCGCTATCACCTGGTCCAGATCGCGGGCATGGGCGCGACGCCGCCGGGCGGCAATGCGCAGGGCGCCGTCGTCGCGCCGGTCGCCGAGGAGATCGCCCGCTACATCCGCGAGGAAAAGCTTGGGAAACCGGCGGTGATCGGCCATTCGATGGGCGGCACGATCGCGATGATGATCGCCGCGCGCCACCCGGAAGAGGTCGGCAAGCTGATGGTGGTCGATATGCACCCGTTCATCGGCCTGATGTTCGGCGGTCCGACCGCCACCGCGGATAGCGTCCGTCCGATTGCCGACGCGATGCGGGCACGCTCCGCCAAGGCGACGGCAGAGGAACGCGCCGCGGAGCGCGAGCGGACGATCACCAGCATGATCAACACCGCGAGCGAGCGCCCCGGCCCGCTGGAAGACAGCCGCGCCAGCAACCCGGACGAAGTCGCCAACGCCTTTTCCGAGCTGATCGTGACCGATCTTCGCCCCGAGCTGAAGGCGATCACGGCGCCGACCACGGTTCTCTACGTGATGCCCGCCGGCGCGCCGTTCACCGACGCCCAGCTCGATACCGTGTACAAGGCCGCCTATGCCGACGTGCAGAACGTCACGCTGAAGCGCGTCCCAAAGTCCGCCCACTTCATCATGCTCGACGCACCCGATGCGTTCGCCGAGGATGTGAAGGCGTTCCTTGGAAACTGACGTTCTGCGCGCAACCTCAACCCGGTTCGGCCTGAGCTTGTCGAAGGCCTCCCTTCTTTTTTCCAAAGGCAGGAAGAGGGAAGGGAGGGCTTCGACAAGCTCAGCCCGAACCGGGTGGGTGTTGCTGATAGCGGCGGTTCTCACCCTCCCCACCCCCGCCCACGCGCAGGACAATCTGGACGTCGCCGCGGCCGGGCGCAGCGTGGTGCGCGTGGTCGTTGTCGCGATGCAGGAAGGCGAACCACAGGCGATCGGGACCGGCAGCGGCGTCGCCGTCGCGCCGGACCGCATCCTCACCAATGCCCATGTCGTCGCCGACGCGGCGGAAGGCGACGCGATCATCGGCGTGGTGCCGTCCGAAGGCAGCAAGCGCTTCACCGGCAAGCTGATAGCGTACCAGCCGCAGCGCGACCTCGCGCTCATCCAGCTCGTCGACGGCCGCGTCGAGCCGGCCACAATCGCCACCGGGCCGGTTCCGGACGGCGCCGCGGTCGCAGCGCTTGGCTATCCCTATTCGGTCGACCGCGCGCGCGAGCTCAGCGCGGAGGGTTTTGTGACCCCGGCGGCGCCCGTCAAAAGCTGGGGCCACGTTTCGGGCGGCGCCTCGTCGCAGCGTTTCGACACAGTGCTGCATGATGCCGCGATCGGCCGCGGAAACTCGGGTGGACCGCTGGTCGATTCCTGCGGGCGCGTGGTCGGCATCAACAGCTTCGTCTCCAACTCCGAAGGGGTCGACGCCGTGTTCGCCTTCGCGGTGTCGGTGAAGGAAATCGTGCCGTTCCTGCGCAGCGCCGGCGTCCACCCGCACACCACCGGCCTGCCCTGCCGCACCAGCGCCGAACAGGCGACGATCGACGAGCGACTCGCTCGCAGCGAGGATGCCCGCGCCGAGCAGGAACGCATGCGCGCCGCCACGGCCGGCGAGCGGCTCTCGGCCCGCCGCCAGAAGCTCCGCGACCAGATCCTCGGCGAGCGCGACAAGGGCCTCGCCATCGCGGCGCTGCTGCTCGTCTTCGGCGCGATGTTCGTGAACGGCGCATTCGTGCTGCTGAGCCGGGACGATCGCCGGCTGGCGCTCGCCGCCGGGGCAGCCGGGGTGCTGCTGATGGTCGGCGCCCCGATCGCCTGGGCGGCGCGTCCCGATCTCGACCAGGCCGATCTCCGCCTTGCCACCGAAGCGCGCAAGGCATCCACCCAGGCCAGCGCCGAGGGCCGCTACGCCTGCCGCATCGACCTCGAACGCAGCCGCATCACCGTCTCCGACCCGCAGGACACGCGGCTCGATTGGGGCGCGAATGGCTGCGCGTCCGGCGACACCGCCTTCGCGCCGGACGACGACCGCTTCGTCCGCGCCGACGTGTCTCCGCGCGAGGCAGTGGCCGCGATCCGCCGTTTCGATCCCGCGACGTTACGCTACACGGTCGAGCGCTATTTCCTGCCCGCGGACACGCTCGGCGCCGCCCGCGCGCTCCAGGCCAAATATCCGGCGCGGAGCTGCTCGGCCGAAGGCGCGCGCATGACAGGCGAGCTGACTCGCGCCGTCCGCGACCTGCTGCCCCCTGCCCCCAATGAGCGGCTGGTCTATTCCTGCGGTCATGTGCAAGATGGAGCAGCGACCAGATAGGGGGAGAATCGGTGCGTAAGTTCCTGTTGCTGCTTGCTTCCATGACCGCGGCGGCGCCTGCGGGCGCGACCTGGCGCGAGGCCCGCTCGGCCCATTTCATCGTCTATTCCGAAGACAAGCCCGAGGTCCTGAAGGAGTTCGCGACCGAGCTTGAGCGCTTCGATGCCGCGATGCGCGTGCTGCGCGATTTGCCGCAGACCACCGACAGCCCCAGCAATCGGCTGACCGTGTTCCAGGTCGCCAACATGGCGGCGGTGCAGAAGATGATGGGCAAGGGCTCCCAGGGCGTCGGCGGCTTTTACGACGGGCGCGCGGGCAACTCGATCGCCTTCGTGCCGCGCCGCGCTGGGTCGGGCGCGACCTGGGACATGAACGCGCAGATCGTGCTGCTGCACGAATATGCCCACCATTTCATGTTCCGGAACTATCCGATGGCCTTCCCGCGCTGGTTCAGCGAGGGCTATGCCGAGTTCAACTCGACCGCGCGGTTCGTGGCTGACGGGTCGGTCGACCTTGGTCTTCCCGCCCAGCACCGCGCATTCGACATTCGTTATTCGTCCGTGCCCGTCGCCGCGCTGATGAGCGCCGATTCGGGCAAGCTGAACGGCTCTTTGGTCGAGGCGCTCTACGCCCGCGGCTGGCTGCTGACGCATTACCTGACCTTCTCGAAGGAACGCGAAGGCCAGCTCGCGAAATATCTGGTGGCGATCAACAAGGGCACGCCCAGCCCCGCTGCCGCGAAGGAAGCGTTCGGCGACCTCGACAAGCTGGATCGCGAGCTCACCGGCTATTCGAACAGCAAGCTCTCCTACAGGCGCGTGCCGGCCAATTTGATCCGCTATGCGCCGGTCGAGGTGCGCGAGCTGTCGCCCGGTGCGAACGCGATCATGCCGGTGATGATGCGTTCACGCCGCGGCGTCGACGAAGCCACGGCCAAGGAAGTCGTGAAGGACGCGCGCGCCGCCGCTGCGCCTTATCCCGACGACCCGTTCGTCCAGCTCGCGCTTGCCGAAGCCGAGATCGACGCCGGCAATCTCGACGCCTGCGACAAGGCGGCAGACAAGGTGCTTGCCGCAGAGCCGGACAATGTCCGCGCGCTGATCTTCAAGGGCCGGGTCGCGGTCGCGAAGCTGAGGGACACGCCGAAGGCCACACCCGACGACTGGAAGCTGGCGCGCCGCTGGTTCGTGCGCGCCAACCGCGTCGAGCCGAACGCGCCGGCGCCGTTGCTCCATTTCTATACCAGCTTCGCGGCCGAAGGCATTCAGCCGACGCCCAACTCCGTGATCGGCCTCCGCGCCGCGTCGATGCTGGCGCCCGAGGACGAAGGGGTGCGGATGATCCTCGGTCACCAGCTCCTGGTCGACGGCAAGGGACCGGACGCGCGCGCCGTGCTCGCTGCCGAAGCCTATAGCCCGCACGGCGGCCCGATGGCCGACTTCGCCGGCAAGGTTATCGCCGCGATCGATCAGGGCGGCGCGGCAGCCGGACTGAAGACGTGGAATGCGGCGGGCGAGGAAAAGAAGGCGGAGACGGCGGCGGCGAAGTAAACCAGGGCCGTCCATCCCGAGCGAAGTCGAGGGACGCACTGAGCCGAAAGTGCGTGTCTCGACTTCGCTCGACATGGACGATTAGGTGCATCGAAGCCTAGGCACCCTTCTCCCGCCGCAGCAATTCCGCCTTCCGTTCCAGCCCGTACGCATATCCGCCGAGCGTCCCGTCCGTGCGGATCACGCGGTGGCAGGGGATCAGCACCGCGACATTGTTGTCGCCGTTCGCGGTTCCCGCCGCGCGCACCGCCGCCGGCCGTC
This sequence comes from Sphingomonas tabacisoli, assembly GCF_042678385.1. Lineage (NCBI taxonomy): Bacteria > Pseudomonadati > Pseudomonadota > Alphaproteobacteria > Sphingomonadales > Sphingomonadaceae > Sphingomonas > Sphingomonas tabacisoli. The sequence goes on along the minus strand of NZ_JBHUDY010000001.1, from coordinate 780,259 downwards.
CGACCGCCGCCGCGATCTGCGCATAAGTGCGCGTCTCGCCGGCCGGGATCCTCTGCAGCTCCCGCCACACCGCTTCCTGGAAGGCGGTGCCGTGCACGTCGAGCGGCAAATCATGCGGCTTCTCCGGCGCATTCACCGCCGCGACCGTGCGTTGCACCAGCGCCGCCATCTCCGCACCGCCATGCTCGATCCGCGCCTTGGGGAAGCGCCGCACCAGCACCTGCTCGTCCTCGTCGAACGACAGCCGGCAAATGCCTTTCGCCGTGGCCGCGACCAGCATCGTGCCGAGATCGGTCTCCGCCGTCGCCCAGCGGATCGTCTCGCCCGCGCCGCCGTTGCGCCAGGCGGACGGCGTCATGCCCAGCCGGCGCTTCGCATCGTCGTAAAAGCGGCTCGGCCCCGAATAGCCGGCGTCGTAGATCGCGTCGGTGATCCGCGGCTCGGCCTCCAGGCTCTTCGCCATCTGCCCCGCGCGCCGTGCTCGCACATAATCGGCCGGCGTCACCCCGGTCGCGCGCTTGAACAGCCGGTGAAAATGGAACGGCGAATAGCCGACCGCTTCGGCCAGCGCGTCCAGCGACGGCGCCGATTCGCTCGCCTCGATCAGCTTGATCGCCCGGGCGACCGCTTCCGCGTCCCGCGCCACTTCGTCCGGCTTGCAGCGCAGGCAGGCGCGCAACCCCGTCGCCGCCGCGTCTTCGCCGGTCGCGAAGAAGCGCACATTCTCGCGCCGGGGATGACGCGCCGCGCAGCTCGGCCGGCAATAGATGCCGGTCGTCAGCACGCCGGTAACGAACCGGCCGTCATAGGCCCGGTCGCGCCGCGTCACCGCCGCCCAGCAGCTATCGTCGTCCATTGTCACGGTCTTGGGTCCACGCATTAGCTCTTCGGTCAGATAAGCCATGATCGCCTCCATTGGTATGAGGCGGATGTAGCGTCCGAACGAATCATCGGCGTCCCGGAGGTTGCGTTCAAAGGATCCTCCCCTGCATGTGCAGGGGAGGGGGACCGCACGAAGTGCGGTGGAGGGGCCCGGAGCGAAGCAGAGGGTCAGCGGTCCTCGCTGCGCTGCGGCCCCTCCACCATGCTGGCGCATGGTCCCCCTCCCCTCGCCAGCGAGGGGAGGATTTCGCTCCTTGCATCCCCCGCCCCCCTTTGCTAACCGCGCCGCGACCTCGCCGGGCGTGCTTGCGCGCCCCTTTTGGCGCAGGGCCATTTTATCCGTCTTGGAGGACATCGGGCGCGTGGAGAATTCCGGCGGCATTGGGGCTAGCCTTTCGGGGCGCTACGCGACCGCGTTGTTCGAGCTCGCGCGCGATTCTAAGAAAATCGAAGCGGTCGAATCGAGCCTCGGCAAGCTCCGCGCCGCGCTCGATCAGTCGGACGATTTCCGCACCCTGACCACCAGCCCGGTGCTCAGCCGCACGGACGCCGAAAAGGGCGTGAGCGCTGCCGCCGGCGCGCTCGGCCTCGACGACATCACCACCAAGTTCCTGGGGGTGCTCGCGCAGAACCGCCGCCTGGGCCAGCTCGGCGCGGTGATCCGAAACTTCCGCACGCTGGCCGCCCGTCACCGCGGCGAGACGACCGCCGAAGTCACCTCCGCTCATCCGCTCGACGACGATCAGGTCGCGCAGTTGAAAAGTCAGCTGAAACAGCGCCTTGGCCGCGACGTCGCTGTTGAACTCACCGTCGATCCCTCCATCTTGGGCGGGCTGGTCGTCCGCATCGGCTCCCAGATGATCGACAGCTCCATCCGCACCCGTTTGAACACCCTCGCGCAAGCGATGAAAGGCTGAACATGGATATCCGCGCCGCAGAAATCTCGAAGGTCATCAAGGACCAGATCGCCTCGTTCGGCACCGAGGCCGAAGTCTCCGAAACCGGCCAGGTGCTGTCGGTCGGCGACGGCATCGCGCGCATCCACGGTCTCGACAACGTCCAGGCGGGCGAGATGGTCGAGTTCACCGGCGGCATCCAGGGCATGGCGCTGAACCTCGAGGCCGATAACGTCGGCGTCGTGATCTTCGGCTCGGACGCGGGCATCAAGGAAGGCGACACCGTCAAGCGCACCGGCACCATCGTCGACGTGCCGGTCGGCAAGGGCCTGCTCGGCCGCGTCGTGGACGGCCTCGGCAACCCGATCGACGGCAAGGGCCCGCTCGTGAACGTCGAGCGTCGCCGCGCCGAAGTGAAGGCGCCGGGCATCATCCCGCGCAAGTCGGTGCACGAGCCGGTGCAGACCGGCCTGAAGGCTCTGGACGCGCTCGTCCCGGTCGGCCGCGGCCAGCGCGAGCTGATCATCGGCGACCGCCAGACCGGCAAGACCGCCGTCGCCATCGACACCTTCATCAACCAGAAGACGGTGAACCAGGGCAGCGACGAGTCGAAGAAGCTTTACTGCATCTACGTCGCGGTCGGTCAGAAGCGCTCGACCGTCGCGCAGATCGTGCGGATGCTCGAAGAGAATGGCGCGATGGAATATTCCATCGTCGTCGCCGCGACTGCGTCGGATCCGGCGCCGCTGCAGTTCCTCGCGCCCTATACCGGCTGCGCGATGGGCGAATATTTCCGCGACAACGGCATGCACGCCGTGATCGTCTATGACGATCTGTCGAAGCAGGCGGTGGCCTATCGCCAGATGTCGCTGCTGCTCCGCCGTCCGCCGGGCCGCGAAGCCTATCCCGGCGACGTCTTCTACCTGCACAGCCGCCTGCTGGAGCGCGCCGCGAAGCTGAACGACGCCAACGGCAACGGCTCGCTGACCGCATTGCCGATCATCGAGACCCAGGCCGGCGACGTGTCGGCCTACATTCCGACCAACGTGATCTCGATTACCGACGGCCAGATCTTCCTCGAGACCGACCTGTTCTTCGCGGGCATCCGCCCGGCGATCAACGTCGGCCTGTCGGTCAGCCGCGTCGGCTCGGCCGCGCAGACCAAGGCGATGAAGAAGGTCTCGGGCTCGATCAAGCTGGAGCTGGCGCAGTATCGCGAGATGGCGGCGTTCGCGCAGTTCGGCTCCGACCTCGACGCCTCGACCCAGCGCCTGCTGAACCGCGGCGCGCGCCTGACCGAGCTGCTGAAGCAGCCGCAGTTCAACCCGATGCCGTTCGAGGAGCAGACCGTCTCCATCTTCGCCGGCACCAACGGCTATCTCGACAATGTCGCGGTGCAGGACGTGACTCGCTACGAGCGCGAGATGCTGTCGGACCTGCGCCACAATCACGCCGGCGTGCTGGAAGCGATCCGCAACGAGCGCGACCTGTCGGACGACACCAAGGGCAAGCTGAAAGCCGCCCTGGACGCGTTCGCGAAGACGTTTGCTTGAATCACACCCGTCACCCCGGACTTGGTCCGGGGTCCACCTTCTTCAAAGGCAGGTGGATGCCGGATCAAGTCCGGCATGACGATCTGAGGGACTAGAATGGCCAGCCTCAAGGCTCTGAAGATCCGCATCGGCTCGGTGAAGTCGACGCAGAAGATCACCAAGGCGATGAAGACCGTCGCCGCTGCGAAGCTGCGCCGCGCGCAGGACGCGGCGGTGGCCGGCCGTCCCTATGCCGAGCGGCTGGAGGCGGTGATGGCCTCGCTCGCCTCCAAGGTGACGATCAGCGCCTCCTCACCCAAGCTGCTCGCCGGCACCGGCAAGGACGATGTGCATCTGATCGTCGTCGCGACGTCGGAGCGCGGCCTGGCCGGCGGCTTCAACACCAACATCGTCCGCGCCGCGCGCCGCCAGGCCGACGAGCTGATCGAGGCTGGCAAAACGGTCCGCTTCTACATCCTCGGCCGCAAGGGCCGGGCAGCGGTCAACCGCTACTACCCCACGCAGACGCTTGCCGATCACGACATGAGCCACGCCAAGTCGGCGGCCTTTGCCGACGCCCAGGCGGTCGCGCAGGACCTGATCGCTCGCTACGAGGCCGGCGAGTTCGACGTCGCTCACCTGTTCTTCTCCAAGTTCCTGTCCGCACTGGTGCAGGAGCCGACGGCCAAGCAGCTGATTCCGGTGCCGCTGACGACTTCAACTTCCTCAACTTCGTCGAGCATCGCCGCGGTGGAGTATGAGCCGGACGAGGAGTCGATCCTTGCCGATCTGCTGCCGAAGAACATTGCGATCCAGATCTATCGCGCGCTGCTGGAGAACCAGGCCGGCTTCTACGGTTCTCAGATGACCGCGATGGACAACGCCACCCGCAACGCCGGCGACATGATCAACCGCCTGACAATCCAGTACAACCGCACGCGCCAGGCGGCGATCACCACCGAGCTCGTCGAAATCATCTCCGGCGCCGAAGCGCTGTAAGTTCGCCCGAAGGAAGACAAGATGCTTGAGCCCCAGACCCTCAACAAGCCCGCGACGACGAACAATGTCGGCCGCATTTCCCAGGTGATCGGCGCCGTCGTCGACGTTTCGTTCGACAGCCACCTGCCCGCCATTCTTTCGGCGCTGGAGACCGAGAACAACGGCAACCGCCTTGTGCTCGAGGTCGCGCAGCATCTGGGCGAGAACACCGTCCGCACGATCGCGATGGACTCGACCGAAGGCCTGACTCGCGGCCAGACCGTCACCGACACCGGATCGCAGATCCGCGTGCCCGTCGGCCCGAAGACGCTCGGCCGCATCCTGAACGTCGTCGGCGAGCCGATCGACGAGCGCGGGCCCGTCGGCCATACCGACACCGCGCCGATCCACGCCGAGGCCCCGGTGTTCGTCGACCAGTCGACCGACAGCTCGATCCTCGTCACCGGCATCAAGGTCATCGACCTGCTCGCGCCTTATGCGAAGGGCGGCAAGATCGGCCTGTTCGGCGGCGCCGGCGTCGGCAAGACCGTGCTGATCCAGGAGCTGATCAACAACATCGCCAAGGGTCACGGCGGCACCTCGGTGTTCGCCGGCGTCGGCGAGCGCACCCGCGAGGGCAACGACCTGTATCACGAGTTCCTCGACGCGGGCGTCATCGCCAAGGACGCCGAGGGCAATGCGATCTCGGAAGGCTCCAAGGTCGCGCTGGTCTATGGCCAGATGAACGAGCCGCCGGGCGCCCGCGCCCGCGTCGCGCTGTCGGGCCTCACGATCGCCGAATATTTCCGCGACGTCGAAGGCCAGGACGTGCTGTTCTTCGTCGACAACATCTTCCGCTTCACTCAGGCGGGTTCGGAAGTGTCGGCGCTCTTGGGCCGCATCCCGTCCGCCGTGGGCTATCAGCCGACGCTCGCCACCGACATGGGCGCGCTGCAGGAGCGGATCACCTCGACCAACAAGGGCTCTATCACGTCGGTGCAGGCAATCTACGTGCCCGCCGACGACTTGACCGACCCGGCCCCGGCCACTTCCTTCGCCCACCTCGACGCGACGACCGTGCTTTCGCGCGCGATCTCGGAGCTGGGCATCTACCCGGCCGTCGACCCGCTCGATTCGACCAGCCGCGTGCTGGAGCCGCGCACCGTCGGCCAGGAGCATTACGAGACCGCGCGCGCCGTCCAGTCGATCCTGCAGAAGTACAAGTCGCTGCAGGACATCATCGCCATCCTCGGCATGGACGAGCTCTCCGAAGAGGATAAGCTGACCGTCGCCCGCGCGCGCAAGATTCAGCGCTTCCTCTCGCAGCCTTTCCATGTCGCCGAAGTCTTCACCGGCATCCCGGGCAAGTTCGTCGCGATCGAGGACACGATCAAGTCGTTCAAGGCGGTCGTCGACGGCGAATACGACCACCTTCCCGAAGCCGCGTTCTACATGGTCGGCGGCATCGACGAGGCGGTCGAAAAGGCCAAGAAGCTGGCCGAAGCGGCGTAAGGACTAGAGCCCCTCCCCTTCAGGGGAGGGGTTGGGGTGGGGCAGAGTCGGAGCGCAATCTCCGCCTCAGCACCGCTCCAAACACCCCCACCCCATCCCCTCCCCTGAAGGAGAGGGGCTAGGAAGAGCAAAATGCCCCTGCACTTCGAACTCGTGACTCCCGAAAAGCTCGTCCGCTCTGAGGAAGTCTATATGGTCACCGTCCCCGGCACCGAGGGCGATTTCGGCGTGCTGCACGGCCATGCGCCGCTCGTCTCGACGCTGCGCGACGGCGACCTCAAGGTCTATGCCTCGCAGACTGCGGAACCGGTGATCGTCCGCGTCGAAGGCGGCTTCGCGGAAGTGAACGAACGCGGACTGACCGTGCTGGCCGAACGCGCCAACTGACATTTTTGTTAACCATACGGAACCGGTCGGCTGCCGGTTTCGTTCCGTCCCTCAAACAAAGGAGGGACGCCGTGAAACTGCACCGCCTGATGCGTGGCGTGTTTGCTGCCGCGCTTGTGACTTCCGCCCTGCCCGCCGTGGCAGCGACCCCCAACAGCTTCGACGCGCTTTACGTGTTCGGCGACAGCCTGGTCGATGCGGGCAATATCGCGACGCTGACCGGCAACAAGACGCCCAATCCAGCGCTCGGCTACCGTAACGGCCGCTTCACCAACGGCTACGACTATGTCGACTATATCAACTTCGAGCTGTTCGGCACGCCCACCCGCGCATCGCTGCAGGGCGGCAACAACTACAGCTTCGGCGGCGCGCGCGTCGTCACGGACGCCACCGACACCATCCCCGACCTGACGCTGCAGATCAGCACCTATGCGGCGGCCAAAGGTGGCGCGGCCGATCCAAACGCGCTCTACATCCTGAACGCCGGCGGCAACGACATCTTCGCACTGGAACGCTTCCAGGCCGGCAACGCCAACGCGCTGCTGCCCTTCACCAACAGCGCCGATTACGTGAACGCCATCGTCAGCACCTATTCCGGCCAGGTGCAGCGGCTGAACGATCTCGGCGCGCGCAACATCCTGATCACCGGCATCCCGAATGCCACCGATCCGCAGGCCTTCACGATCGACGCCCAGCTGCAGAGCGCGCTCGACGGCCTGTCGCTGAACGCGAACACCAATCTCTACCGCTTCAGCTATCTGAAGTTCTTCCAGCAATTGCAGGCCAATCCCGGCTCGCTCGGCCTGCCGCCGCTGCGCACGGACCTGAGCTGCATCCAGCTCCAGGCCCAGGCGAGCGACTGCGCCGGCATCTTCTCGTTCGACGGCACCCACCCGACCGCCGCCGTGCAGTCGGCGCTGTTCCGCAGTATCGCCGGCCAGTTCGGCGTCTCCGCCGTGCCGGAGCCGCGCGTCTGGGCGATGATGCTCGCCGGCTTCCTGCTGATGGGCGCGGCAATCCGGCGGCAGCAGGGGCGGCTCGCACCTGCCTGAGCGTCTGACAGCGCTCGCCACAAGCTCGGTTATCAGCAGCGCAAGCTTTCCTCTCGTTTACTCTATCTCATTAGTTGAGAATGTGGGGCGGGAGGAACACCACCATGCTGATTCGCCGCACGCGGCTTGCTGCCCTATTGCTTCTGAGCTCGTCCACTGCGGCTTTCGCTGCGCCTGATCCAGTCGCCGCCACGTCAGCGGCCACGGCCACCGAAGCGCCTTCGGGCGACACAGCTGCAGACGCCGAGGAGCCCAGCCGCGGCGACGTGATCATCGTCACCGCCCGCCGCCGCCAGGAAACCGCGCAGGAAGTGCCGCTGGCGATCTCCGTCATCAAGGGGGACAGCATCGAGGCCACCGGCAACTTCAACGTCGTGAAGCTGCAGCAGCTCGCGCCGACGCTGCAGGTCTACACGACCAACCCGCGCAACACCTCGGTCAACATCCGCGGCCTCGGCGTACCCTACGGCCTGACCAGCGACGGCTTCGAACAGGGCGTCGGCATCTATGTCGACGACGTTTACAACTCGCGCGTCGCCGCTGCGACCTTCGACTTCCTCGACGTCGCCCAGGTGGAAGTGCTGCGCGGGCCGCAAGGCACGCTCTACGGCAAAAACACCACAGCCGGCGCGATCAACATCACCACCAACCAGCCGACCTTCGACTTCGAAGGCCATGCCGAGGTCACCGCGGGCAACCTCAACTACAAGCAGGCGAAAGCCGCGGTCTCGGGCCCGCTGTCGGACAAGATCGCCGCGCGCATCGCGGTCGCCACAACCAGCCGCCGCGGCACGCTCTACAATGTCACCAGCAAGCGCTGGATCAACGAGCAGGACAATCTCGGCCTGCGCGGCGAGCTGCTGTTCCAGCCGAATGACGATCTCAGCATCACGCTCTCGGGCGATTACAGCAAGCAGGACCCCGAATGCTGCGGCACGGCGTTCGTCCGTGTCGGCCGCACCCAGCGCGCGCTTAGCCGTCAATACGACGCGCTCGTCGCCGCGATCAACGCCGCCAATCCGGGCCGAAATTACGCCGTGCCAAGCCGCAACGTCTATGATCGCCTGACCGATCTGGATGCGCCGCTGCAGGCCGGCAACAAGATCGGCGGCGCCTCGCTGCGGGTGAAATGGGATGTCGGCGGCGGCACGTTTACGTCGATCACTGCCTGGCGCTTCTGGGACTGGAAGCCCCAGAACGATCGCGACTTCACCGGCCTGTCGATCGTCTCCGCCTCGAACAATCCTTCGCAGCAGAACCAGTATAGCCAGGAATTCCGCTACAATCACGAGGGAGAGAAGATCGATTACGTCGTCGGCCTGTTCGGCTTCAAGCAGCGCATCGACACGCAGGGCCTCGAGCAGCAGGGATCCGACGCCAGCCGATGGAGCCTGACCGGCACGCAAGCGACCAACCCCGCCATCCTCAGCGGCCTTACCGCGCGGAACACACAGTTTCTCAAGAGCACCAGCGCCGCGCTGTTCGGCCAGGTTAGCTACAAGGTCACGCCCGAACTGACGATTCAGCCCGGCGCGCGGTTGAACTACGACAAGAAGACGGGCTTCTATCAGCGCGTCGTCACCAACGGCGCGGGTCAGGTGATCAGTTGCTCCCCCACCCCCGCCGCGGGCTCTGTCCTCGCCGCACAGTGCGGCATTTACCAACCACAGCTCACCGAGCCCTCGGTCAGCGACTGGAATTTCAGCTACGATCTCAACATCAACTACAAGATTGCGCGGGACGTTCTTGCCTATGCGACCTATGCCAAGAGCTTCAAGACTGTCGGCATCAACCAGAACGGCCTGCCGCTCAACGCCGACAACACGCCGAACCTGAGCGCCAGCACGGTGAAACCGGAATCGGTGAACCATTATGAAGTCGGCCTGAAAACGTCGTTCTGGAACCGCCTCGCGACTTTCAACCTCAGCATCTTCCGCACCGAGATCAGGAACTTCCAGGCGACGGTCAACGGCGGCCAATTCGGCACGGTGCGCGGCTATCTCGCCAATGCCCAGAAGGTCCGCTCGCAGGGCATCGAGGCGGATTTCAAGATCCGCACCAGCGAACGCTTCACCGCCTATGCGAATGGCGCCTATACCGACGCCAAATATGTGAAGTTCGTCGACGCCCCCTGCCCGCCCGAGCTGTCCGGCGGCACGTTCCAGCCGGCCGGCGCGACGCCGGATTACTCGCAGCCGGGCGTCCCCGGCGCCCTCAGCCCGCGCCAATGCGATATCTCGGGCCAGCACCTGCCCGGCGTGTCGAAATGGGCCTTCTCCTACGGCGCCGAGGCCAACACGCCCTTAACGCTGCTGGGCAAGGACGGTCAGCTCTATGTCGGCGCCGACGGCAACTACCGCTCGCACTGGAACTCGAATGCCTCGCCCTCGATCTATACCGACGTGAAGGGCTATGCGCTCACCAACTTCCGTGTCGGCTTTCGAGGCGATGGCTTCGACGTCTTCACCTGGATGCGCAACGCCTTCGACGTGCATTATATCGAGACGCTGCAGGTGGCGCCCGGCAACACCGGCCTGATCGCCGGCCAGCCCGGCGATCCACGTACCTTCGGCGGCACGATCAAGTTCTCGTTCTGATACTGTCGACGCGGTTCTGGCGCAGCATGGGCGCCAGGCTGCGCACCTTGCTGGCGATCCGCGCATGGACGAGCGCGATCGCCAGCAAGGCGACGAGCACGCCTGCGAGTATGTCGACCAGATAATGCGAGCCCTCGACGAACGCGGTGCCGGTCATCGCGACGTTGAGGGTAACGGCCGGCAGCCGCAGCACGGGGAACGGCCAGCATCCCCAGACGAACAGCACGGCCGCGGCGGCGTGGAAGCTGGGAAAGCTCACCAGCCCGATCGCGTTTTCCAGGTCGAGCACCGTCAACCGGCCCGACCGCAGCGCGTCGATCACCTTCACATGCTGGTCGATGACAGCGGCGGGATAGGAGGGGTCGGGGCCGATCCAATAAGGAATGGCGGAACGGGCGGGAAACAGGATGAAGACTGCGCTCGTCACGGCGAGCGCCACGCCGAACGCCAGCAGGAAGCGATGATAGCCGGCGCGTCGTCCCGTGACGCCGTGCGCAATCGCGATCAGGATCGGCGACGCGAAGATGCTGAAATAGATCTTCTTGGACGCGATCATCAGCGACCGGTTGCGGTCCATGAAATCATAGAGGCCAATCCAGTTGAAGCCGAGCGCCCGGTCTGCCCCAGCGAGCAGCTCGTCCTGATAGCCCTCGCTGATCGCTGCCGCCGCATAGGTGAGAAACAAGCCTGTAGAACTGACGACCACGAACATCGCGAGCATCTGGAAAACGTCGATCAGCCGCCGGATTGCTTCGCGCTCGAAGCGGTCGCGCAGCACGCCCATCAGCGCGGCTGCGGCAATCAGTACAAGCGTTCCGCTGCTGCCGGAAAAATCTATGCTGATCCCAACCAGGCGCAGCGCAAGCGCAGCCGCCAGCGCGCACCCGAGCGCAACGATCCAGGCCTGATGACGAACCGCGAAAACTATGGCGCACCCCTTTGCGCCTCTTTGCGGGCCAGGCATGAAAAAGCGTTTAACTCAAACGCTCTAGCGCGGATGGAACCCGGCTTCTCTATCGGAATCGAGAGTGGTAGGTCTATCTAGGCGACGACCGTCTTCGGCGTTTGCTGGTGTTGGATGACTTGCCATTCACCGGCGTCGTTCAGGCGATAGGTCGTGGTGCAATGCGCCACATAGGCTTCATCCGCCTCGCGTTGCGCATGGGCGGTGTAGGCGACCACGATCAGCCCGTATTGAGGGCGGGATATCGTGCCGTCTTCGAACGCGACGTTCGACCAATGGGGCGTTGCCTGGACGGCATTCACTGCCTGTTGCCCGGCAAAGATGAAAGGCGGCGACGGCAGCGCCATACGGGCCATCGGATCGATCCGCTTGCGATATACGGTCTCATCGCCTCTCCAGAGGCTCAGCTCGGTCGCCCAGACCCGATCGTCATTCATTCTCATCTCCGTCAATCGCCTGAACGCGCCAAGACCCGCCGGGTGCCGCCTGCGAGCAAAGGCTATCCGGTATTGACGGCGAAGGCATAGCCGAAGGCGCAGATCAGCACTGCCACCAGAACCATGTTCCAGAGCATGGAGCGCCTCACGTTCCGATCCTCCATTGCCGGCAATGGTCGGTGAGCTTGCTGCGGTGCCCTTGGTCCATTTCGATCCTCTGTGGGCCTGCTGAATGAGAATAGGCTGCCGGAAGTTCCTTGCGCGCACCGAGCCACTAACAAGGGTTAGCCAGCTTTTTTGGTCGCTTCCGCGCTCGGATCCCTTGGGGCTGAAGCGAGAGTGTGATCGCCCTTCCCTTGCGATGTCTCTACAAGGGATTTCGTGCTGGCAAGCAGCGCTTCCGATCGCGCGATTGCGCGCCAGCTGCGGTTGATCTGCGCAGCCAAAGGCGTTCGGTCGTGCCGGGCGGTGTGGATGCGTGTCATGGCGCCAGATGACACCCGAGCGATGGAGCTGTCTGTTGCCTGGACGACAAGCCGGCAAATAATGCGGTCCTAAACGCGGGCTTCCCTTCGCACACGCTTTCCGCTAAGGGCGCCCGCTTCCAAGCGACAGCGTGGAAGTCTGCGGGAGGCCGTCTTCGGGCGGCCGTCTGTACCGCTAAACTTGAACGGGCGGGGTGCTGTTGCGCTCTGAGCCCACTAGAGAGTGAGTGACATGGCTAAGAAAATCACCGGCTATATCAAGCTGCAGGTGCCGGCCGGCGCCGCCAATCCGTCTCCGCCGATCGGCCCCGCGCTCGGTCAGCGCGGCGTCAACATCATGGAGTTCTGCAAGGCGTTCAACGCCCAGACCGGCGATCAGGAAAAGGGCACGCCGCTGCCGACCGTGATCACCGTCTATGCGGATCGTTCGTTCAGCTTCGAGACCAAGACCCCGCCCGCTTCCTATCTGCTGAAGAAGGCGGCCGGTCTGAAGTCGGGCTCCAAGGAGCCGGGCAAAGCGGTTGCGGGGCGCATCAAGCGCTCGCAGCTCGAAGACATCGCGAATGCGAAGATGAAGGACCTGAACGCGAACGACATCGCGGCAGCAACGAAGATCATCGAAGGCTCCGCCCGCGCCATGGGCCTCGAAGTGGTGGAGGGTTAAGACCATGGCCAAGCTGACCAAGAAGCAGAAGACCTGGACCGTCGATGCGGAGAAGCTGCACGGCGTCGACGAGGCGATCGCGCTCGCCAAGCAGTACGCCACCGCCAAGTTCGACGAGACGATCGAAGTCGCGCTGAACCTGGGCGTCGACCCGCGCCACGCCGACCAGATGGTCCGCGGCGTCGTGACGCTCCCCAAGGGCACCGGCAAGACCGTCCGCGTCGCCGTTTTCGCCAAGGGCGCGAAGGCCGACGAGGCCCGCGAGGCCGGCGCCGACATCGTCGGGGCCGAGGACCTGCTCGAGACCGTGCAGGGCGGCGATATCGACTTCGACCGCTGCATCGCCACGCCCGACATGATGGGCCTGGTCGGCCGTCTCGGTAAGGTGCTGGGCCCGAAGGGCCTGATGCCGAACCCGAAGCTCGGCACGGTCACGATGAATGTCGCTCAGGCGGTCAAGGACGCAAAGGGCGGCCAGGTCGAATACCGCGTCGAAAAGGCGGGCATCATCCATTCCGGCATCGGCAAGGCATCGTTCGCCGCCGAGGACCTGCGCGCCAACTTCGACGCGCTGGTCGATGCGGTCGTGAAGGCCAAGCCGTCGGGCGCCAAGGGCAAGTACGTCAAGAAGGTGGCCGTCAGCTCCTCGATGGGGCCGGGCATCAAGGTCGACGTCGCGGAAGTCGCGACGGTCTAAATCCCAAACGGAAAAGGCCGGGTTCCCCCCGGCCTTTTTCTTGAATGCAACTTCGTCCCGGATTGCGACAGCCTCGTCGCGCGCCTTTGCGAATCCCCGGCGGACTTGCTATCAGCCTTGTCAGTTAATGGAGAAAAGCACGATGTTGCTTCATGTTGTGACCAGCTTGTTGCTCGCTGCCGCGCCGGAAGCGGCGCCCGCCGCCCAGGCGCCTGCCACGCCTGCGGAGAAGCCCGTCGAGAAAAAGGTGTGCCGCACGCAGATCGAGACGGGTTCGCTGGTCAAGGGCAAGAAGATCTGCATGACCGTCAAGCAGTGGCAGAAGGTCTCCGACGCCTCGCGCGACGAGTTCGACAGCCGCACTTCGTCGGGCAGCTCCTCGGGCCAGTAATCGCGCCTCAGGCGGCAGGGCTCAGAGGCCCATGCCGCCTTCCTCGCTCAGCACGATCATCACTTCGTTGCGGCGCATCGGTCCCGGCAGGAACGGTGCGTTGTAGAAAGCGTGCACGGCCCTGCCTTCGCTTGGCAGGCCGCGAATCTGCAGCCAGGACCTGAGCGCGCCTTCCTTCGAAGCCAGCGTCGCATCGTCGGCGCTGCCGGAGAAGCGCATGGCGGCGACGCGCCGCGCGGGCTCCGAGGTCAGTTCGACACCCAGCGGCGCGCTCGGAAGCTCGGCCCGGGGCGTGTTCACCGGCATGATGAACCGCGTCCGCCAGCTCCCGTCGCCGTCGCTGTCCGACAGCACCGGCGCGGCCATCGAGATCTTCTTCCCCGGCCGTGACTTGGCCGAGATATAGTCCGCAAGCGTGCGGAAGCCTTCGTTGAGCGCAGCCTGGCGCTCGCCGCGATGTTCGGTGCCCGCAGTGACCATCGCGGGATATTTGCGGACTTCGATCGGCCCGTCGGATTCGACAGTCTGATAGCGTGGCTCCTCGGCGCGGGAAGCACGCCACACGAAGAATGCGCCAGCCGCCACCGCCGCCGTACCCAGTGCGGCGAACAGCCCGGCGCGCGGCGGCACTTCGGGAACGGCGCGCTTCACGGCAGACACAGCCTTCTCGACCACGGCTGGTGCCGAAACACCAGACTTCGGGGCCTCGGACGGTTTCGGCGCAGCCGCCTTTCGCGGCTGACGTTTGGGCGCAGCTTCCTTCTTCGGAGCGGCCGTCCGGGGCTTGCGAGCCGGTTTCGGCGCCTCGGCCTTGGTTTCAGCGGCAGGGGCGGCGGCAGGTGTCGCTCGCGGCTTGCGCGCCGTCTTGGGTTTGGGGGTTGCCGTCGCTTCGGCTGCAGGAGCCTCGGCGGCGGCCTTGCGAGGCTTGCGTGCCGTCTTTGTCGCGCCGCTCTTGGCCGTCGATGCGGCAGGCTTGGTCGCGCGGCGGCGCTTCGGAGTTTCGGAAGCGGGCGTGTCGGCCATGTCTTTCCCCTATTTGAACCTGTTCCGTTACGGTCTAGCGCCGAACGAGCGGTAAACGCCAGCCGTTCCCGAACCTTGACCTCGCCGCGATTCCCGCTATAGGCGCGCCCTTCGATTGGAGCTTGCTCCAGTCGTGCCGTCCGAGACAGCTGGTGAGGGCTCCCCTCTTAATCTCCAGCCGAGACGGGGAAGAGATATTCGGGTCTGCCGCCGCCTCGTGCTTCATGCCGGGCCGCTGCGCCGTTGAACCATTCCCCTCGGACAAATGAGCCGGCGCACGGAATGTTTCCGTGCGTCACAAAGGAGAATGGCATGGATCGAGCTCAAAAGTCTGAGCTGGTCGAAGAGCTGAACAGCACCTTGTCCACCATGGGCGTGGTGGTCGTGACCCGCAGCAAGGGCATGACCGTCAAGCAGTCCACGGACCTGCGGAACAAGATGCGTGACGCCGGCGCCAGCTATCAGGTGGCGAAGAACCGCCTGGCCAAGATCGCGATCCAGGGAACGCCCTATGCCAGCATCGGCACGATGCTGACCGGGCCGACCGGCCTCGCTTATTCCAACGACCCCGTCGCGGCTGCCAAGGTGGCCGTCGATTTCGCGAAGACGAACGACAAGTTCGAAATCGTGGGCGGGGCGATGGGCGAGACTGCCCTGGACGTGGCGGGCGTCACCGCACTCGCTTCGCTGCCGTCGCTTGACGAGCTGCGCGCCAAGATCGTGGGCCTTATCCAGGCACCCGCGACGAAGCTTGCGCAGATCGCCCAGGCCCCGGCCGCCCAGCTTGCGCGCGTGTTCGGCGCCTACGCCGCCAAAGAAGACGCTTAAACTCACCTAGATACGGAGAATACACATGGCAGACCTTCAGTCGCTGGTTGACCAGCTTTCGTCGCTGACCGTTCTTGAAGCGGCCGACCTGTCCAAGATGCTCGAAGAGAAGTGGGGCGTTTCGGCCGCCGCTGCGGTCGCGGTTGCGGCCCCGGCCGCTGGTGGCGCCGGCGGCGGCGCCGCTGCTGCGGAAGAGAAGACCGAATTCGACGTCATCCTGACCGGCGACGGCGGCAAGAAGATCAACGTGATCAAGGAAGTCCGTGCGATCACCAACCTCGGCCTGACCGAGGCGAAGGCTCTCGTCGAGGGCGCGCCGAAGGCCGTCAAGGAAGGCGTGAGCAAGGACGAAGCCGAGAAGCTCAAGAAGCAGCTCGAGGAAGCCGGCGCGACGGTGGAACTCAAGTAAGCTACTTACAGCTTTCGAGAGAAAAGAGGGGCGGTCCGGAAACGGGCCGCCCCTTTTCAATTCAGGCGTAAGCGACGCGCAGCACACGGCGGCGCAGGCCGGCGCCGACGAGCGCGAAGCCCGCGATCATCATTGCCCAGGTCGCCGGCTCCGGCACCGGCGTGAACACATGCTGGTTGAGCGCGAACTCGCCGACCGCGCGGCCAAGCGCCTGCCCCGCTTCGTTGTCGAAGCGCCAGTGGATGCCGCCCCACAACCGGCTGTTCGCCGCTTCGTTTGCGGCATCGGTAAAGGTGTTCCAACACCGGGTCGCGCCCGACGTGATGCAGAAGGAGTTGTTGTCTCCAAGCACCCCGGCAAGCACCGTCGTAATCGCCGCGGATTGGGCGGAGTGCCCCGAGACATAGGACGGATGGTTCGGCGCCACGATCAGCGACGTCCAGGCGCCGTCCTTGTCGGTCAGCGGGTTGCCGTCCAGATCGGCCATGCGGATGGCCGTAACCGGCCGCCAGTAATCGTAGAGATACTTGGCCTGGAAGATCCCGATCGTCACATCGGCCGCAGTCGCTTCCAGCAAGGCGAACAGGTTGGCGGCATCGAGCGTCGACAGGCCCTTTTGCTTGGCGATGTCGACCGCCGTCAGCACCCAAGGTTGCACGCCGCCAGCGCCAGGCGTCGCCCAGAATTGCGCGGCTGCCGTCTGGTCCGCCGTCCGGATCACGCTGTTGACGTCTCCGATCGCCTTCACTTCGTTGAAAGCGGCCGCATACTCGGCGCTGTCGAGCGTCGGCGGCGGTGGCGGCTGGAAGTGGTTCTGCGATCCGATTTGCCAGGTCGCCACACCGCCCCATTGCGGAATCGCGCCGGGCAGATTGCCCGGCGGAGTCGGTGCCCAATGGCCGATCTGCCCAGTCGGCGTGTAGTTCACGACAGCGGCCGAACCGTCTCCGGTGCGCCGCGCCAGCATTGCGGTGGCGACCGCCGCGCCAGTCGTCATGCCATCGGTCTTGGCCTGACCATCGGCAACCAACGCCAGGCTGGCAGAGAGCGCCGCGTCATAGGCTGCCGTCTGGGATGGGTTCAGCGCGACCAGCAGGTTGCGGGCCGCCACCGAGGCTGCAGCGCGCGTGTCGCCGCCCGGCGTTCCCGGTAGACTGAGATAGGACGAGTTTGGCGAGCCGAGCGTCGCGTTGACCGCATCGCGAATGGCCACCCCGACCATTGCGATCGGCCGCGTCGTCGTCGCCGGCGAGCCGGTCACGGTCTGCGCCGCGATCTGATTCCAATACAGCACGACATCGTCGCTCACACCGACCGCAGCGCTGGCCGGCTGAGCCACCAGCGAGCCGGTAAGCACGGCCGCTGCCGCCAGGAGTTTCCCCTGATACATCTTCATCTCCCTAGAACTGTGGCCCCGCCACGACTCAGGGGATGCGCCTCGTCAGTCCGCGAAACCGTTATTCGCGCGTTAGGCGACCGTTAAATCGCGATACCGGCGTGTTTTATGTCGCCTTTGTCCTAAACCGGGACGGCGCCGACGGCCTGCCGCTCGCGATCGATATGATCGAGCTGTTCCTGGCGGATGGCTTCGAACCGGGGGTCGCCGTGGAGTTCGCGGAACGCATAGATGCCGGCAAGGTCGGGCCGCGGCGTAAGCGGGGCGTATCGCCAGCCCCGATCGGCCGCGGTCTTGAGCAAGGCAAGGGCTTCGTCCCGCCGCCCTTGGACCGCGCGGAGCTTCGCCGCCATCATCAGGAAATGGGCAGGCACGGGCCCGCGCGCTAACGCCTTTCGGACGGAGGTGTCGGCTTTGCCCAGCAGGATGCTCGCCTCCTTGTGCCGACCGATGCTTCGCAGCGCGAGGGCCGTGTCGGGGGCAAACTCGACAAGCGAGCTGGGATCGGCAGTTTCGCTGGCGAGCATGGCAATCTGCCCCCGGCCGTCATCGAACGCGGAAGCGATCTCCGCCCCCCTTTTCTCGAAAAGGAGACGCTGCATGGCGATCATCAGCAAATGATTGGCGATGATCGGGTCAATGGTTGAGCTGGCCTCGAGCCGGCGGAACGTCGCGGGCAGGATCGGACCATTCCCTGCGACTTCCCACTGATATTTCGGCAAACGAAGCAGGAGCCGAGCCGGCTCGGAGTAACCCAGGATGAGCAGCACGCTGCCGAGCTTCACATCGGCTCCGGCGGGAAAATCCTCTTGCTGCCGCTTCTGCGCGATTCCTTTTGCAATGGCGGCATAGCTGCCGCCCGCGAGATCGAGCTTGTAGTCGCAATCGAAGGCCGCCGCAGGATCGGACTGGGTCAAACGCTGTACATACCGCGCCGCTTCGTCGCGATAGCCCATATCCCAAGCGGCCAGCGCCGCTTCGTTCACGCCCCGCGGCCAGAATGGATCGATCGCTACCGTCTTGCGGAGCGCCGCCAAGCGGTTCCCGAAATCCAGCTCGTTTGCGTAGTAGTTGCTCAGCCAATACTGGATTTGAGCATTGTGCGGATCGAGCTCGGCCGCGCGTTTGAGATGGGCAAACGCCTCAGGCCCTCGGAATTCGGCGATCATCCCCAAAGCGGCGTGCGCATCAGCAAGATTGGGATCGATCGCAAGCGCCCGCCGCGCATGGCGTTCGGCTTCCAGAGCCTGCTGCCCCTCCGCGCCCATTCCGGTCGCAATCGCAAGTTCGGCCCAAGCGGGCGCGAATTCGGGATCGATGGCAACCGCACGGCGAAGCATTTCGATCGCGGGCCTCAGCTCCGCGTTCCTCTTTCGCACCATCCCGCGAGCGGAAGCATAGAGGCCATAAGCCTCTTGATGGAGCGCTTCCGCGCCCGACGACGGACGCGACATCCACCAGACCGAGGAACCTGCAAATCCCGCAGTCAGGATAAGCAACGCGGGTATCGCCGCTGCTCGCCAATACGCCTGCCTTGCGGGCGGCTGCAGGAGCGCGGCCGGTTGCCGGGGCGTTGCCTCCGTCCGCAAATCCCCTTCCGGCCGTTCACCCAGCTCGGTCAGTCGGCCGTGGAAGATTCGGCCGAGGCGCGACTTGCCCGCCGCAACGGCGCCTGCGGAAGCGTCGCTGAGCATCGCTACGAGCTCGTCATGATGGCGCACGCGCTCCACCCGCAGCCAGTCGTCGAACGCGGGGTCGATCCCGTCTAGATTGGCGAACAGCGTATCGTCCGGCTGCGGCAAGGCGGCGAGCAAACCCTCGAAATCGCCCCCATCGAGCAGCGCCTGCATCCGGTCGATCTCCGTCTCGACAGCATCAGGATCGATCGCGATCGTCTCGCGATCAACCTGCAGCAGCGGATTATCGCCGTGGGACAGGCTTCGCAGCTCGAATAGCGTTTGTCTGAGGCTGCCCCGCGCCTGCTCTTCCGCCCGGTCGCCCCAGAGC
Organism: Sphingomonas tabacisoli; assembly: GCF_042678385.1. NCBI lineage: Bacteria > Pseudomonadati > Pseudomonadota > Alphaproteobacteria > Sphingomonadales > Sphingomonadaceae > Sphingomonas > Sphingomonas tabacisoli. The sequence continues at coordinate 761,122 of NZ_JBHUDY010000001.1, read as the reverse complement.
AGGCCGATCAGCTTTTCGCGACTGATCGCCCTGCCGGGGTGAAGCGCCAAATAGGCGAGCAACGCGCGCGCCTTGCGCCCACGCGGACGGACCTCCGCGCCGGTTTGCGCATCCGCGATCGCAAAGTCGCCCCAGCATCGAATCGAGACGCAGTGCGCGACTTCCTTGTCGACGACACGAGACGCCATCGGCCCGCTCCTCCCGCGCGCAACCATACAGGATTGCGGCGGACATCGCGACTCCAACGCTCTTTCCTTTTTCCCACGCCTCCGCGATCAGGGCAGCGATGGCCGTGTATACCCAAGTTCCGACCGAAGAGCTGGCGGCGCTGATCGCTCGCTACGGCGTCGGCTCCCTGGTGTCCGCCAAGGGAATCGCCGAGGGGGTCGAGAACTCCAACTATCTGGTCGACACGACGGAGAGCCGGTTCATCCTTACGCTTTACGAAAAGCGGGTCGATGAGGCCGACCTGCCTTTCTTCATCGCCTTGCTCGATCATCTCGCGGCCAGCAGTAACCCGGTGCCGTGTGCGCTGCGCGACCGCGACGGCGTGCAGATCCAGCGCGTCGCCGGCCGGCCCGCGTGTTTGATCGAGTTCCTTCCTGGCGTTTCGGTCACACGCCCGACGGCGGCGCAGGCGCGAGCCGCCGGTGCCGCGCTCGGACAAATGCACGTCGCGCTCCGCTCCTTTACGCAGGAGCGGCCGAACAGCCTGGGGCCGGCTGGGTGGCACGCCCTCGCTGAGCGGTGCGGCCCTCAGCTCGATGCGATCGCTTCGGGTCTGGGGAAGCGCGTGTCGGACGAGCTTGCATGGCTCGATGTTCACTGGCCAACCGATTTGCCGCGCGCGGTGGTCCACGCCGATCTGTTTCCCGATAATGTTCTTATGTTGGGCGACAAGGTGACCGGTCTGATCGACTTCTATTTTTCCTGCACCGAAATACGCGCCTGGGACCTTGCCGTGACCCACAGCGCCTGGTGCTTCAGCGCGGATGGCAGCCGGTTCGATGCGGCGTTGGGCGACGCGCTGATTGCGGGCTACGAGGCCGAGCATCCGCTGCGGCCCGAGGAGCGCGCCGCATTTCCTGCCCTCGCGCGTGGCGCTTGCCTGCGGTTCCTGCTGACTCGTGCCTGGGACTGGCTGAACACGCCGGCCGATGCGCTTGTTACCCGCAAGGACCCCCTCGCCTTTCTGCGGCGGCTCGACCACTACGCGGCGTTGTGAACGAACTTCCACTGGTCGAGATCGCCACCGACGGCGCGTGCAAGGGCAATCCGGGGCCGGGCGGATGGGGGGCGGTGCTGCGCTTCGGCGACCGCGAACGCGATATGTCGGGCGGCGAGCCGCTCACGACCAACAACCGCATGGAGTTGACCGCAGCGATCGAGGCGCTGAACGCGCTCAAGCGCCCCTGCCGCGTGCAGCTTTCCACGGACAGCCGCTATGTGATGGACGGACTCACGCGCTGGCTGAAGGGTTGGCAGCGCAACGGCTGGAAGACGTCCGATAAGAAGCCCGTCAAGAACGCCGATCTGTGGCAGGCGCTGATCGACGCGGCGGCGCCGCACCGAATCGAATGGACGTGGGTCAAGGGGCATGCCGGCCACCCCGATAACGAGCGTGCAGACAAGCTCGCAAGTGACGCGGCGCGCGCTCAGCGCCCGTGACTCGTTCCGCCCCCGATGCTAATCTAAAATGTTGTGCCAATAAGACACATTATGATTGTCTGTTCATATGTCGACTTGCGGACAGACGTGTAAGCTAAGGGGCGATAATCGTTACGCCAAGAATGGGTTGCGCCCGCGGGGGGCCAGCCACGCCGGGGGGCGGAATGAGCAACGAGAATAACAACGGGCGCAACGACGTCGCTACCCTGAACGTCGCGCTGCAGTTTGCGGGCAACCGTCTGCTGGCAAGTCTGAAGCCGGCCGAACGGGCCATATTGGAACCGTCGATGTCTGCCGTGCTGTTGGGACGCGGCGATGTGCTGTTCGAACCCGGCGAGGACGTTTCCCACACCTATTTCCCCGGCCCGGGCGTGGTCGCCTCGCTGGTGGTGACGATGGCGGACGGCCGGGCGGTCGAAGCCGCGACGATCGGCCGCGAAGGCGCGATCGGCGGCATCGTCAGCGCCGGCAACAAGCCTGCCTTTGCGCGCGCGGTCGTGCAGATCGGCGGCACGGCGCTGAAGCTGGAGACTGCAGCTCTGGAGAGCGCCAAGGAGCGCTCGATCGTAATCCGCGATCTGTTCAGCCGCTATGCCGACACGCTGCTCGCCCAGACCATGCAGTCCGTTGCCTGCAACGCCCTTCATGCGATCGACGCGCGGCTATGCCGCTGGCTGCTGACCACGCACGACCGGGTCGATTCGGACGAAATCGCGCTCACCCAGGAATATCTTGCAGAGATGCTGGGCGTGCAGCGCACCACCGTCAGCGGCGTGGCGCGCGTGCTGCAGGAACGCGGACTGATCAGCTATAGCCGCGGCCGCATGGTGATCCTCGACCGCGCCGCGATCGAGCAATGCGCGTGCGAATGCTATTCAGCCGTGCAGAACCACTTCCGCGCGGTCCTGCCTGACACCCGGCCGCAGCGCGTAACCGATGCTAAGGCAGGCTAGGATCGGAGCCTAGTGCCGGTGCTCGCGGCGGAGCTGATAGCGTCCGTCGCGAAACGCCTCGAACAATCCGGCGATCGCCGGATGGTTGACCGGCTCCTCGCCATCGTCCGGCAGCAGGTTCTGCTGGCTGACGTAGGCGATGTAGCTGCTCTCCGCATTCTCGGCGAGCAGGTGATAGAAAGGCTGGTCCTTGCGCGGCCGCGCATCCTCGGGGATCGATTGATACCATTCTTCGGAATTGGCGAAGACCGGGTCGATATCGAACACGACGCCGCGGAAATCGAATAAGCGGTGCCGCACCACCTGCCCCACGCCAAAGCGCGCATGGACGATCGGCGGCGCCACGATCCCGGTGTCTGGCAAGGCGGATGTTCTGTTCATTACGCACCTATTTAGGTCGCGCGCGACCTCACGCAAGCAGACGCTTGTGTGTGCTGTCCCGTTCCGCTAGGGGCACCGCTTCATTCGACCGGCCGCGTTCGACGGGCCCGATCATCTCGCGGAGAGGTGGCTGAGAGGTCGAAAGCACCGCACTCGAAATGCGGCGTGCCGGCAACGGTACCGTGGGTTCGAATCCCACCCTCTCCGCCATTCCGTCGCGCTGCCCCGATCACCGATGGGGCGCATTGCAGCAATAAGCGGAAGCTCTACATCGACTTAGCGGAACGTCTCCGCGTCTCCGCAAGTGGCGCGAGCAAGGCTGCAGCCATGACGAACAGCGCATATCGCCAGAATTGGTCTCCTCACGACAAACTGCCCACATTTCGACCGAGTTTTCGAAATATTGCGGAGCACCACTTTCGCGCTATAAAAAAAGAGAGACCATCAAGCCTCCCAAAGACGATGACGACAATCGGCCGCCTTACCTGGAAGCGCGCCCGCGCCTAAAGGCCGCTGAGGCAGCAAAGGCGCTTAAGACCGGGAGATCGCGTTGTATATGGATCACCACTCATGGAGTACGCCTCGGCCATTCCGATGAAAAACTGCACACGAGAAAGCGTCTCTTGATCTATTCCCATTGGAATTCGGAGTGGGACGAAAGTTGCGTACATGCATCCTTGGATATTTATACATCGAAGAACCTCAAGAATGTGCGATCATGGAACATGCTCGTATGCGAAGAGTGCCGAATGAACAAGCCTGTCCTTGTTTGCATGGAAAAGTGGATGTGTAGGACTTGCAGCCAGCTACGCTATCGAGATCAGGCAATCGGCTCGGAGGCGGCTGCATGGGAAAAGCTCGATCGCCTTAGCACGCGGGTCGGTCTTGGCCGACCAAAACGCATGCACTGCACGACGTTTGGAGCGCTGAAGGCTGAACTGGCAGAGCTGCAGTCCCGGCTGTCCGGCGAGCGAGCCGAGGCCAGCGTGGAACATTGCATCACGGTCACGGGAAACTGGATTCACTTACAGGAGGACGTTGTGCCGTTCCGGCCGAAGTCGGACGCCGAGAGACATGGGTTGAAGCCGTTCCCCAAGCCTAAGGCCTCCTTTATCGAAATGGCTCCCGGCGCTCTATTGATCGAAAACGATGACGAAGAGGACTGAGGGTCCTGCCGGGCTTTTGAGGCGGCGCTCTAGGAGCAGGCGCATCCGACAGCACAGGGCAAGCTGACATTTCTGGCCGCTCATCGTCACCAATCGTTGTCGCGACCTGCGAGCACCCACCGGATAACACGTACGACGAGTGCGAATATCACAACGATGACCACCGTTGCGATCAACGAGATGAGGGCCCAGGAAAGGAAACCCCAGTTAGGATCAGACGCGGGAAAGTGGGCGAGGCAATACAGAAAGATAACCACTACGGCGACGGCCGTCGTCCTCTGCTTAGTGTTCCATTCGCTTGGATTCATGCTCGCCTCCGAGCCAGGAGTTGACGATGGGGGGAGTGGGATAGGCCACTCAGGGGCCCTGCTTGGGCGGCTTCAGGCCAACGCAACGCTTCCAGGGGCCGGGCACCTGGATGCCATAGTATCGGATCTCGATTCGGGTGCCGGTGCCCTCCGGGATCATCGAGAAGGTGCGGACCACGCGCCATAGCCGTTCTTGAAACTGACGACCCTGCTGCCATCCGGCCGCTCGATCGCGCGGGGTGCAAAGAAAGACGTGTTTGACTTATATTTCTGTTACGTCTAACTAAGCCGGTCTGTGAACGAATCAGACTTTATCGCCAGCTACGACCCGAGCGCATTCGAGCGGCCGTCGGTGACCGTCGACCTAGTGCTGCTCACGATCCGGGATCGCTCCTTGCAGGTGCTGCTCGTCGAGCGCACCGAGCACCCGTTCATACATCAGTTTGCCCTGCCGGGAAGCTTCGTCCCCATGGACGAGACCCTGGACGAAGCCGCGCAGCGCGTGCTGCGCGACAAGGCAGGCATGCCGCCCACGTTCCTGGAGCAGCTCTACACCTTTGGGGACGTCAAACGTGATCCGCGCATGCGCGTAATCAGCGTCGCCTATTTCGCACTGTTGCCCCATTCGGCGCTTGGTCATATCGATCCCGATCACCGCGACCTCGCCACAGTCAACTTTACCGACGGCGGCGCGGGAGTGTTCACGAACGACGGTGTCCGGCTCACTCTCCCGTTCGATCACGGACAGATCGTCGCCACCGCCGTTGATCGACTGCGCGCTAAGCTCGACTGGTCCGACGTCGCCTTTGCGCTGCTGCCACAAGAGTTCACGCTGCGCGAGCTTCAGGAAGTCCACGAGGTCATTCTGGGCCGCCCGCTCAACAAGCCGGCGTTCCGTACGCGCATGCTCGGCACCGGCCGGTTGGAGCCGACCGGCCGCCAGGAAAGCGGCCACCGCTTCCGGCCTGCGGAGCTCTATCGCCTGAAAGTCACCCAATAGTGCGAACCAGCCTCTCTCACCCACTGGAGATCGCCCAAGTCTCAGCCGGCGATGGCATGGGCCGTATCGGCATCACCTTCTGCCCGGGCGAGAAACAGCCCGCGGCGGCGACCGGCGCATGGGACCGTGACCTTGATGTCGACGTCCAGGCGATCGCCGAGTCGGGCGCCGCTGCCGTGGTCACTCTCGTCGAGGCCCATGAGCTCAACACGCTCCGCGTCAGCGGGCTCGGCGATGCCGTTCGTAGCCGTCGCATGGACTGGCTGCACCTGCCGATTCGCGATGTCTCGGTACCGAGCATCGATTATCAAGCGCCCAGTGGCAGATAGTGAAGACTGTTAGTCTGCAAGATTCGGCTGCTGGAAGCCGGCGCGTGACCCGTTACATCCCCGTTCGGGAGAAACAATGACCGAGCAGAATTCGAGCGAACGGGTCCATGAGCCTTGGGACACTTCGGCGGCCATTGCCGGACTGCGCGATGCTCGTGAAAAGTGGCGCACGCGCCATGATCGGCATGCGGAATATGGCACGCAGGGCTTCCCATCGCGCCGTTCGCTTGATCGCATCGTTGGACTGCTCGCCGCCGCGCTGTTCCCGCTCCGTCTGGGGCCACCTGAAGTGACGTTGGCGGCGGAGGACAGGTTCGTCGAGGCGACACTCGAAACCGCCTTGTCCCAGCTCGCGGCGCAAATCCGGCTCGAACTGAACTATTCGCTTGCCGATAAATCGAGCCCGGCCACCGATGTCGCCGTAGAGAATATTGTGACGCAGTTCGCTGCGCGCCTGCCCGCGCTGCGCGAGCTGCTCGATACGGATGTCGAGGCGGCTTATGACGGGGACCCTGCGGCACGCAGCGTCGATGAAGTGCTGCTTTGCTATCCGTGCCTCATTGCGGTGATCCATCATCGCCTGGCGCATGAACTTTTCCAACTGGGCGCGCCGCTTGTGGCGCGGATCATCGCCGAGATCGCGCATTCCCGCACCGGTATTGACATCCACCCCGGAGCCACGATTGGGCGCGGCTTCTTCATCGATCATGGTACAGGAGTCGTGATTGGGGAAACTGCGATCATCGGCAACAATGTGCGTCTATATCAAGCAGTGACTCTCGGCGCGAAAAGTTTCGCGACGGACGCCCACGGTGCGATATTGGCCGACCCGGCCCGTCACCCCATCATTGAGGACGATGTTGTAATCTATGCGGGCGCCACGGTGCTCGGCCGGGTAACGATCGGCAAGGGAGCAGTGCTGGGCGGAAACGTCTGGGTAACCAAGGATGTGCCCGCCTATACCACCTTGACCATCGCCAGCAGCCGCGCCGAAACCAGATCACCGGGCGCCGAACCGCACATCGAGGAGTGGCGCGTCGCGCCGTCGATCTGAGCCGCCTAGTCGCCTATTCGGAGCTGTGTGGCTTCTGCGCTCGAAGGCGAGCAATCCATGTCAGAACGTCCGGTATTGGAGCCATGTGCGACCTCGTTGAACGACCGATATTGAGGCGCCTAACTGCCAGGCTGAACCGTTCGCTGATCGATCGTGGCCAGCGATCCCGTTTAGGTCAATCGAGTGCTAGCAGCAGCCAAACGGCTGATCAGCTGGCGGCGCTTGCTAGTGCGATCAACTCTGACGTGAGAGCCTCGGGGCGGTCCAGCATCACGTCGTGCCCGCATGCAATCTCGCTCGTCGTCCACCCGCGGTTCTTCGCGCGTTCATAGGAGATGCCAAACGGCGTTCCTTCCCACCCCGACGCATAGATGAAGTGGTTTCGCAAAATGGGCGACACACCGCCTTTCAATTGAATACGCTGCTGGAAGGTGGCCAGCGGCTGCGGTGTGCACTGCTGGTCCACCCAACCCCGATCCTGTGCATTGACAGCGAACACCTCGGCCGGAATCGGCGGCACACGCCAGCCTTCCCCAAACTCGTTCGCAAGACTGAGTTGCAGTTCGCGGTGCTCGACGGGGAGCAGGTCGTGGAGGCATTCGCCATCTTCCAGCAAGAAGGCATCGAGATAGGCCAAAGCTGCGATGCGATCGGGCAGCACCTCGGCGACGCCGCTGATCACGCATCCGCCATAAGAATGGCCGCAGAGGATCACCGAATCGAGTTCTTCCCAACGAATTAGGTTGGCGACATCGTCAACGTGCCGCTGAAGATTGATGTCGGGGGATAGCGCGTGGCTTTGCTCTCCGACGCCACTGAGCGTGGGAGTAAATACCTGATGCCCTTGATCAAGCAGAGCGCGCCTTACGCGCGTCCAACACCAACTGCCGTGCCAGGCACCGTGCACCAGGACGAAAGTCGCCATCCTTCATCTCCCCCGTTCCCCGTGGCTTGATATCATGCATGCACCCGCGGGCAATCCGCACGGGTTCACGCGAGGCCGAGGCCGCACGCTGGAGGCTGGAACCTGACGCGCTAATCATTGACCGCTTCAAGGTTCGCATTGGACCGCGCTGAATGCCCGATAATAAGGCGCGTAGTGGACGATCGCACTGGCCGGCGGTAACGTTGCTTTCGTCCCAAAGCGGACGCAAGTCAGTCCCGAGCAAGGCTTGAATGGCCTAGCCCCCGTCGAGTACCGCGCGCACCTTTGCCAACAGATCCGGTCGGCGATAAGGCTTGGAGAGGAACGAGAAGTCGCCGGCGAGTTCCAGTGGCTCCGTCGAATAGCCGCTCGTTAGAAGCACCTTTGCTTTCGGAAGTCGCTCTCGCGCAGCTTTCGCGAGGGCAATACCGCTGACGCCGCCAGGCATCACAACATCAGTGAATATCAGATCGAGGTCCGCGAAATCACGGAGCCGGCCTAGAGCCTCCTCCCCCGTCGCTACGCGTTCAACCCGATAGCCGGCCTCCCTGAGAATGCTTGTCGCCAGCTCTGCGACGTCGTCCTGGTCTTCGACGAGAAGAACGCTCTCCGAGCCGCCATGAGCATCAGCAGTGAGATCGGCCGGTGCGATGCGCAGCGTCGGTTCCGAAACGCGTGGAAACAACAAACGCACTGTGGTGCCCGCCCCGAGCCGGCTGTCCACCGAAACCGAGCCGCCGCTCTGCTTGGTGAAGCCATAGACCATGCTGAGGCCAAGCCCGGTGCCTTTGCCCTGCTCTTTGGTCGTGAAGAACGGCTCAAAAACACGCGCGAGAACATCTTCCGACATGCCACTCCCGGTGTCCGCAATCGCAATTTCGATGTAGTCTCCGCTTGGGAGATCGAGCTGCTTCGCCTCGGGGCTGCCGAGGGCGACTTCATCAATGGTGATCTCAAGCTCGCCACCGGCGGGCATCGCGTCGCGAGCATTTACGGCCAGATTGACGATCGCATTTTCGAGCTGATGTGCGTCGACGTGGATAGGGCTTGATGGGCGACGAGACGTCACACGCAGTTGTACGGTCTCTCCCAAGGCCCGCATGAGCAGATCCGTCATTCCGCCCACGAGGTTAGCAGTATCGAGAGTTTGAGGGTTAAGCGGCTGTCGTCGCGCGAATGCAAGCAGCCGCCGTGTCAACGAGCCTGCGCTTTCGGCACCGCGCGTCGCGTTCGCGATCGCACGCTGCACCCGCGCTTCATCTTCACCGGCAAGGTGTATCCGTGCCATGTCGAGATTGCCGGTCACGACAGTCAACATGTTGTTGAGGTCGTGAGCAAGTCCGCCCGTGAGCTGGCCTATTGCCTCCATCTTTTGAGCGTGCCGCAGCTGTTCGTGCGCCGCTTCGAGCTCGGCGGTGCGTTCTGCGACGCGAGTTTCCAGAGTCTTGTTCAAATTGGCGAGTGCATGTTGGGCGCTGCGCACATCATCGATGTCGGCGGCCATCCCCGCCCAAGCAAAGATTGCTCCGTCCCGGCGAATAGGAGCCACTCGGCATACGTGCCAGCGCCATGATCCATCAATGACCCGTCGCATCCGGGCCTCAACGATATAGGGGACACCGGCCGCGATGGCCTGAGTCCTTTGCTTCAAGAGCAGCGCGCGATCCTGGGGGTGAAATGCCTCTGTCCAGGACAGCCCCTCAGGGGTCACGGGATGGCCGGTATATTCCCGCCACGCCGCGTTGAAATAAGCGACCGATCCATTGGGCTCATTGACCCACATCTTATCTGGCGCATGCTCGATAAGCTCACGAAAGCGAGCCTCGCTTTCCCGGAGGCCGCTTTCGGCGGCGACGCGTTCGGTCACGTCCGTGCCCTGAACGAAGATCCCTGATATTCTTCCGGCGACGTCCGTAATTGGCTGATAGATGAGATCGACGAAGCGGCGTTCTGTCGGACCGTCAGGCGTTCGCCGAAGCTCTACTGGCAGTGCGGTTCCGGCAAATGCTTCGCCGGTGGCGTAAACATTGTCGAGCGTCTCGAAATACCCTTGACCGTCGACTTCGGGCAGCGCGTCGCGGACGCGCCGGCCAATGACGTCGCGCTGGCCGATCAACCGCAGATAGGCCGCATTGGCCAGCTCAAACACATGATCGGGGCCACGAAGCATCGCCATGAAGCCCGGAGCTTGGTCGAACATGCGCCCCAGGCGTTCACGCTCTTCTACCGATCTACGCTCAGCCAGAACGCGGTCGGTTGTCTCGTGCCCCTGGTTGAACACGCCGACAACAACGCCGTCTTCGCCGCGGATAGGGGTAAGACTGTAATTCCAGTAAGTCTCTCGTACGATGCCGCCGCGTTCCATCGGCAGCATCTGATCAAATGTCGAGAAGCCCTCACCCGTCGTGAAGACGCGCATGAACTGCGGCCCGACGACCTGCCAGATGTCCGTCCAAACTGCCTCTGCAGGCTGCCCGAGCGCCCAAGGATGGCGCTCCGCCGGGATCGGCGACCAGGCATCGTTGTAAAGGAGGCGCAGCTCTGGACCCCAATATATGCATGTTGGGAAGCTGGAGTGCAGGCAGATCGACAGCGCCGACCGCAATGACTGCGGCCAAAGCTCGGGCGACCCCATCGCCGTAGCGGACCAGTCGAATTCGCGAATCCGCGCACCCATCTCACCGCCTCCGGCAAGGAACTCGGTTCGGGGATCGGCAGGACTTTCCGCGATTAAGATGTGCCGCTGTTCGATGCTGGTCTCCTGACGGATGCCGGAGCGACCACCATCGTGCCGGAGCGTTTCGTAAGGTAGCGTTCTTAACGCAGATTGCAAAGTAGGTCACTGAGACCCATTGCTGCCCTCCGTCCAAAATGCCCATTTGCGCGCGGGTGATCTGTTTCGGGACGCAATGTCGGGAATCGGACAGAATGGACCGCCGACGCCTGCTAAGCGCGCGATCCTGACACCGCAGCCCCCTTCCGTTTCACCCCCGGAACGCTCTTGGACAAGCTTCGTTTTGTCGAGTTCAGCGGGGTGGGCGATCCAAGCAGAGGAAGTCATCGAGCCTGATGAGTGAGGAATTTCGGTCCGCGCCTGCCAACCCTGGTCCGAAGGACGATGTGGAAGGTGGCGGCCAAAGCAGTGGCACGCCATCCCAGGGCGCCGTTGATGTCGGCGCCGGCGAGCCTCTCGGTCGCAAGGGAATGAATCATTGGCGCGAAAGCACCATTTCCGAAACGGGTCTAGAGCGGCGGGATAACGTCTTCTTCGCCGCGATCGAGATGACTCGGATGCCGATGATCCTCACGGATCCGAACCTGCCCGACAACCCGATCGCGTTTGCGAACAAGGCCTTTCTTGACCTGACCGGCTATGAGGAGAGCGAAATCCTCGGCCGGAACTGCCGATTTCTTCAGGGCGCGCAGACGGATCGGGAGACCGTGGCTGAGCTGCGCGACGCGGTGAAGGAAGGGCGCTCCGTCGCGACCGAAATCCTGAACTATCGCCGAGATGGCACGCCATTCTGGAATGCGGTCTTTATCGGTCCGGTCTTCGACCAGTCGGGAAAGATGGTCTACCAGTTCGCAAGCCAGCTCGATGTGACGCGCCGCCGCAATACCGAGCAGGCATTTCGACAGGCTCAGAAGATGGAGGCGATCGGACAACTCACTGCCGGTCTCGCGCACGACTTCAACAATCTGCTGCAGGTGGTGAACGGCAACCTTGAGCTGCTAGAGTCGCAGATCGAGGGTGAGCGCCTTAAGACATATGTCGCAAAGGCACGATCCGCAGCGGATCGTGGCGCTCGGCTAACACGCCAGCTGCTGGCATTTGCGCGCAAAACGCGGCTGGACCCAAAGCCTGCAGATCTCTCTCAGCTCGTCCATGATTTTGCGGAGATGATCGAGAGCTCGATCGGGTCCGCGATCGAGCTGGACTTCCATCTGAAGCGCCGGCTGCCGAAGGCGATGATCGATGTCGATCAGTTCGAGATGGCGATCCTGAACATCGTGAACAACGCCAAGGATGCCATGCCTCGGGGCGGCAAGCTAACCGTCAGGACGGGCAACCTCCGGCTCAACGGAGACGCGGCTGCACGGGAGCTGTCTCCGGGCGACTATGTCTTTGTCGAAGTCGCCGACGATGGCGAAGGCATGCCCGGGCATGTCGTTGAACGTGCGACCGAGCCATTTTTCACGACGAAGCGCGAAGGCAAGGGCACCGGTCTCGGACTCGCGATGGTCACCGGTTTTGTTCAGCAATCCCGCGGTAGACTTGAAATCGAAAGCACGCCGGGAACGGGATCCACGCTGCGCCTCATCTTCCCTGTTTCGCACCTGCAAATCGAGGAAAAGGAAGCGCCGGCGCCACGAGCCGCTTCATCGGGGGCAGGCACCACCGGCTCCGAACATATTCTGGTGGTCGAGGACAGTGACGACGTGCTGGACCTTGCGAGGGAAATTCTAACCGGTGCCGGATATACGGTCACGGCAGCACGGAACGGAGACGAGGCGCTCTCCATCTTCCGCGGTGCCGATCAAGGCACCTTTGATTTGCTGTTCACCGACCTCGTGATGCCTGGCGGGATGAATGGCATGGTGCTTGCCGATGAGATCGAGCGAATTGCGCCCGAACTGCCCATCCTCATGACGACGGGTTATAACGAGGAGCTAGTCGTTTACGGCCCCGACCGTCCGAGCAAAGATGTGCTCGGCAAGCCGTATAGGCGAGCCGAATTGCTCGATCGGGTGGGTCAAGCACTTGCCAACAAGGGCATGACGCCCGACCGGCGCCGTCCGTCGGACTTTGGCCAGGCGGAAGCCTGACGTTTGGTTGAACCGCCGCGGTAGAAGGATGCCCTGTGCACCGGTTTGATGGAAACATACGAGCTCAGATGGGGCGGCCCATCGTGTCAAAGTGACGCGCGCTGCAACGATCGGAGCGAGATCGTCGCGAATGTCCGCTAGCCCTCGACTGTGAACGTTCGAATGCAGCAGGAACAAACGAGTGCTTTTGCGGTCGCCGCGGTGCCCTCCCAACGACCACTTCGAGGGCGCTAAGCCGAGATTGAGACGAGGCGCGCAAACATGGGCGCGACAGACCCATTCCGCACATGGTCGAGGATGACCTTCCAAAGGACGCATCGTGCTGATTTGAGACAGGATTAGGCCATTCGGCCTAATGTCTAATTCGCCCCCGCACTGACATTAATCGGGTCACGACGATGACACGACTGATTCGTTTTTCTGTGCGTTCCTAGGGGGTTATATGAAAATCAAGCTTGTATCAGCTGCACTTGCAATGTGCTTTTCGTGCACGGGCTATCATGCACAAGCCGCAACCATCGTGGACGCCAAGACCATCCGGATCACCGGTCCGGCAAATGATTACTTACAGATCGCCGAGTTGGTCGCAAAGGACTATAATGACGCTAACGTAGCTCCAACTGCTGCGACCTCGGCGTTCAGCAACTATCCAAACTCGGATCCGAACTATTACGGTCCGCAGAACCTCGTCGATGGCGTGGTTGATGATCAGGATGACCTCTACCACTCGGCCGGTACAGGTCCCAACGAGTTTGCGCAGTTAACGTTTGCGGCTCCGCAAAGCCTGTCTAGTCTCACCCTGTTTGGGCGTGTCGTTCTTGCGACCGGACGCAACATCTACAATGTCGAGATCCGGAATGCCGCCGATGCCCTGCTCTACAGCGGCACGTTTGACGCGCGGACCGCACCCGCGACGGTGAATTTCGACGTGGCAGGACCGGGGGTGCCGGAGCCCGCGACATGGGCAATGATGCTTGGTGGCTTTGCGTTCGCCGGCGCGGCCTCTCGCCGACGCCGCAGCGCTCAGGTTCGCTACGTCTAAGTTGGTCCCGAGCAGACTATAGCGCTGCTCGTGGAAACAGTTGCTTTCAAAAGGGGGTTGTATGAGCATCAAGTTGACCTTGGCGGCAGTGACTGCATTCGCCGCTGCTTCCGCACTAACTCCGATGTCGGCCGCCCGGGCAGGCGTATACGGCGTTCAGACACTCGCCAGCGAGCGCACCTGCGGCGGCGCCGGTCCAGCAGCCGAATGCCCAGGCAGCAACCGGCTGATCCCCTTTCAGACCGACGGCGGTCTTTATCGGACCACAGCATCCAGCGGCTTTGTCGAAACCCGCGCCATTCCGCAAAAAGGCTCCTACGCCAGTGGCTCCGCCGAGCTGAATGGCGGCGGCCTTTATCTGCCCACCTTGCACGCCGCCTCATATGCCGCTCCCAACGATGCGCGCGTGAATGGCAGCGCGGCCGGGTTCACCAGCTTCACATACAACGGCAAGGTGGATTCCGCTTTCGGCCTACAGGCGACGCTGACGATCGACGATTCAACCGTGAGCCCCGACAACGGCCTTCTACCGAATGGTGGGATCGCGGCGCTCTATCTTGCCATCTATGACGAGAAGGCCTTTATCGACAACTTCATCGACCCAAGCACCGGCGCAGTGAACGTCGCCTACGGCGCGACCTGCGGCGACGTGCCTGGGCTGTTGGGCTGGGCGTATTCGGATCTGACTGCTCCAGGGGGCGCCTTCAGCGTCAGCGCCTCGACAGTGTCATGCGGTGGCGGGCCGATCACGTTGAAGTCTGCTCAGAAGATCGTCGCTTATTCGAACCTCAGTCTCTTCACCAATCGTGGCGGCTTCATCGACGCTTCGCATACTCTTACGACACAGCTCGACCCAGGGCTGGGCGAGGAGACGATCCGCGGCCTGCAGACCAACTTAACGGCCGCCGTGCCGGAACCTGCAACGTGGGCCATGATGGTCGGCGGCTTTGCAATGCTTGGCGCGGCGGCCCGGCGGCGTGTGCAGGCACCTCGCGTCAGTGCTTAGCTGCGTGCGCCGCTCGGAGTGCCAGCGCTGAATACCGCCGGGGCCCTTACTCGTCATTGCTGATGTCGCCGCGGGGTTGGCACAGGTGCCCGAAACTGCCGCGTGAATTGGAGTCGCCGGAAAACGGCTTATGTCCCCTTCGCCCAACGACACCGGCGAACTCGCCTAGATCATCCCCGCCCGTTGGGCGCGCGACACTGCGTCGGTGCGGTTAGCGGCTGCCAGGTTTTCTATCACCCGCGCGACGTGGATCTTCACCGTGGCCGGCGAAAGACCGAGCCGAAGCGCAATTTCCTTGTTGCTCAGCCCCGCTCCCATCAAGCCCAGCACTTCTCGCTGGCGCGGAGCCAGCGTGGGCGCGGCAGTAGCGCTCAGCCCAGGCACAATGCGCTCGACCGCATCGAGCATCGCGCTGCTCTCCAGTGTCTTGGGCAGCAGCGCCGCCACGCCGCACGCCGCGATGCTCTGCAGCAGTGCCTCGTCGGTGAGCCCGGTGATGACCAACAGCACAGCATCTGGCGCCGCCGCCTTCAAACGGCTGATACCTTCCAGCGGCGCCGCGCCCGGCATCGCCAGATCGACGACGCAGAAATCGGGTCCAGATCGAGCCTGGTGCCACGCAGCCGGATAGCTATCGGCTTCGTCGAGTGCCGTGCCTGGCCAGCGCGCCTTCAGCGTCG
This sequence comes from Sphingomonas tabacisoli, assembly GCF_042678385.1. Lineage (NCBI taxonomy): Bacteria > Pseudomonadati > Pseudomonadota > Alphaproteobacteria > Sphingomonadales > Sphingomonadaceae > Sphingomonas > Sphingomonas tabacisoli. Next base: position 745,783 of record NZ_JBHUDY010000001.1, on the reverse strand, counting down.
CCAGCATCGCCTGCCGCATCAGCGGATGATCGTCGCAAATCAGGCCGCGCAACGCACTGCCTCTTCGAGCGCGGCGACTGGCAAGCGTATATAGAACGCCGCACCGCGCGTCAGGCCCGAGCGCACGCCGCATCGTCCGCCCATCAGGCCCACGAGTCCCTGCGTGGAAGCGAGCCCCAGACCGAACCCGCCGGTTTCGCCTACATGCGCGCCCTGCTCGAACGGCTGAAAGATTCGCGCCTCGTCGGCCGTGCCCAGCCCGCGCCCGTCGTCGACCACCCAGAACCAGGCCTCCCCTTCGCGCCGCCGGGCGCCCAGCAGGATGCGCCGCCCGCCCGAATGACGGATCGCATTGGCCACTAGATTTTCGATCGCGCGCGCCAGCAGCGCAGGATCGGCCGAAAAGCCGACCGACGCGCCGGCCAGCTTGATCCGAATACCAGCCGCCGCAGCCGCGAGCTCCTGGGTCAGCAGCACGCGGTCGAATACATCGCCGGCCGTGACCTCGGCGATCTGCGGCCGGATCGCGCCGCCTTCCAGCTTCAGATGCTCCAACATCGATGCGACCAGCGACCGCGCCCCAGTCAGGGCCTGACGCAGCCCGCCCAGCAAAGGAAGCTGCTCCGCCGCCCGTCCTCCCGGCCGCACCCGGTCGAGGAACAAGGCGGCGGCCTGGAGCGGCTGCTGCAGATCGTGGGATGCGGCGCGGATGAACTGGGTCTTGGCATCGCGCTCGCGCGCAACGACGGCAAGCGCGGCATCGAGCTCGCGCCTCGCCTCCTCGGCTGCGGCTCGCGCGGCCGTTTCCTTGACGACCGCCTGCCGGACGAACCGGCGAATCGCGATCAAAGTCGCGCCGAACAGCGGCAGGAACAGCGAAAGCGGCAGGAAATAGGGTGGTCGTTCGATCAGCAGCCATGCGGTCAGCGATCCAAGCACCAGCAGCACGGCGCTGCGCAGCACCTGCGTCGCCTCGGTCGCGGCCGCGAACTGGACGATCAGGTACCAGGCATACAGCACGATCATCAGCGCCCGCAGCTCGGGCCCGGACACGGGGAGGAACACCCACACGCTGCCCGCTGTCGCGATGTTGCATAGCGTCATTCCGGCCTTGGCGCCTGGAATCCAGCGCTCCAGGATGGCCTGGTCGCGTGGAGGCTTCAGCACAAAGCGGGCCCAGGCAATCAGCCAGCCGGCGAGGAAGACGGCCATTGCGGCCAGCCACCAGTCGAAGCCGGCGCCGGCCACTGTTGCGAACTCGGTCGCAGCGAACGCGGTGACGACCGTCAGCCCGATCCAGGCGACGAGGCTACCTTTCAGCTCGGCCCGCGTTTCGCTGGCCAGGATCCGGCGCTGAATAGCGTCCTGCACGTGTTGGCGACCCCTTTCGGCAAACTATCCGGACCTCACGATTTGCTGTCAACCCAGAGGCTTGTCGTCTTTGACCGGGAGCCTGCTAGGCCATCCGGCCTAATGGCTGACGGGATCCGCTCTGCGTAGTTTGGGCGGCGGCGGCTCGTGATCGAGCGGCCAACAAGTTCTCCACCGGCGCGGCGGTCCGCCGCCGGTGGGCCGGGGCTTCCGCGACATACAGGGGGTGGCGGAAGCCCCTTAAGCCTGCCACCCTCAGCGTAGCGCATCGAAAGTCTATGAAGCCAGACGATGCGCAAGCTTGCACCGCGCACCACCCAAACGCCTACAGTGGGCTTGTCAGAGCAAATTATCCGCCGGTAACGGCCGACCGTTAACCCGCGGCCATGGCGCCCTCCCCTGCCCGCAATCCGTTCCGCTACTTCAACTCGTCGCCCGAGGTGATCCGGCTCGTGGTGATGATGTACGTGAAGTACCCGCTGTCGCTGCGGAACGTGGAAGACCTGCTTCACGAGCGTGGCATCGACATCTGCCACGAGACAGTGCGGCGCTGGTGGAATCGCTTCGGCCCGCTGTTCGCGGCCGAGATCCGGAAGCAGCGGGCGTCGCGGATGCGTGGGTTCAGGCAGTGGCGTTGGCATCTGGACGAGATCTACGTGAAGATCGGCGGCGAGATGCACTATCTCTGGCGCGCGATCGACCATGAAGGCGAGGTGCTGGAGAGCTATGCCTCCAGGACCCGTGACAAGAAGGCGGCGCTCACCTTCATCCGGAAAGCGATGAAGCGGTACGGCAAGCCCGAGCGTGTCGTCACCGACGGCCTGCGCTCCTACACTGCGGCGATGACCGAGCTCGGCAATGCCGACAAGCAGGATGTCGACCTCTGGGAGGACAACCGGGCCGAGAGCTCACACCTGCCCTTCCGACGACGCGAGCAGGTCATGCAGCGCTTTCGCCAGATGAAGACGTTGCAGAAATTCAGCAGCGTGCACGCCCAGGTTCACAATCACTTCGCCCAGGAACGACACCTCACCGACCGACAGACCTACAAGGAACGGCGCTCGGCGGCTCTCGCCGAGTGGCGCTGCGTCATGGCCTGAGATCCGGCCTACAAAGCCAGAGCTGTCAGCCGCGGAGACTTGTTCGCATTAGACTGACAGCACCGCCATTTGCCCTTTCGGGTGTCACCGGCCATCAGCGACAAATCGCGACACTTTTCCGGTGTTGCCGACATAGTTCGGCGACAGCTTGCCGCGATAAGCTGTTTCCGACGGCAGATGACCCCCTGCCGGTACGCTAGACTCCCTGCTCGGCCCCGCTCTGCACCCCTGGAGCGGGGCCTTTTTATGTCCTGTAGCGCTGGACCCTTTCCGCGGCGCAAGTCGTTCCTTTCGGACGTGCAACGGGAGAAGATGATGAAAAGCCTCGTCCTGGCCGCCCTGATGGGCCTGTCGATCGCTGGAGCGGGCTCCGCCGCTTCCGCTCAGCCGCCGCAAAACGGTTATCATGAAGACGTCCGCCAAGGCGGCGGCATGAGGCGCGACGAAAGCATTCGCCGAGACAATCGCGACGATCGCAACTGGCGCGACGACCGCCGCGACGACCGAAACTGGCGCGACGATCGCGGCATGCGTCGCCACGTCGGCTGGAACAATGACCGCCGGCATTACGGCTGGCGCAATCATCGTCGCTGCACCTGGGTCTGGCGCCATCATCAGCGCGTGCGTCGCTGCTGGTAAGCACCCGCTTTCGAGCCCTGCTCCGTGCGCGGAGCAGGGCCGCTACGCCCAGGAGGTCGCGCGCAACATCTGTTTGGCGATAATCGTCTGCTGAATCTGCGAGGTCCCCTCGTAGATGCGGAGCAAGCGCACATCGCGGTAGAAGCGCTCAACCTTGTATTCGGCCATATAACCAGCGCCGCCATGGATCTGGACGGCGCGATCGGCGACCCTCCCGACCGCTTCGGTCGCGAGATATTTGAGCGCGGCGGCTTCGAGCGGCGTCTTTTCGCCCGCATCGAAGCGCGCGGCGACTTTCTCCAACAGAGCCTCGGTTGCGAGCTGGTCGCATTTCATGTCGGCAAGCATGCCCTGGACGAGCTGATGCTCGCCGATCGGCACGCCGAACTGACGGCGCTCGCTGGCGTAGCAGGCGCTCATCTCGATCAGCCGGTCCATCATACCGAGCGAGACCGCCCCCATATGAATGCGGCCGCGGTCGAGCACTTTCATGGCGGTCTTGAACCCCTGCCCGGGCACGCCGCCGATGATCGCGTCGGCAGGCACCAGCACGTCTTCAAGGATCACGTCGCAAGTGACGGAGCCTTTCTGGCCCATTTTCTTATCGGCCTTGCCAAGCGCTATGCCGGGCGTGTCTGCCGGGATGATGAACGCCGAGATGCCGCCCGCGCCTCTGGTCTCGGGATCGGTGCGCGCCATCAGCGTGAAGACGGAGGCGCGCGGCGCGTTGGTGATGAAGCGCTTGGTGCCGTTGATGCGATAATGGCCGCCCTCCAGCACTGCCGATGTGCGCAGCGACGCGGCGTCGGACCCTGCCTCGGGCTCGGTCAAGGCGAAGCTGGCGATCGCCTCGCCCGCTGCAAGACGCGGCAGCCATTCGCGTTTCTGCGCCTCGGTCCCGTCGATCATGATCCCCTGGCTGCCGATGCCGACGGTCGTGCCGATCACCGAACGGAACGACAGCGACGCACGCGTCAGCTCGCGGATGATTGCGGCTTCCTCGGCCATGGTGCAGCCGAGCCCGCCATATTCCTCCGGCACCGAGATGCCGAACAAGCCCAGATGCCGCATTTCGTCGACGATCTCGGCTGGGACGGCGTCGGTGTCCTCAACCGCATCCTCCGCCGGAATCAGCCGCTCGTCGACAAAGCGGCGAACAGCCGTGCGCAGCATTTCGAAAGTGTCCAAGTCCATGCGATCAAGCTCTCCCCGAATTCTGCGACAGCGGTCAATGCCGCGGGCGCTTTTCCTCGCGCGATCCTGCCGCTAACCGCGCAGCATGACCATGCTTCCTCCGCCGCCGGTCGCGGCGCGTCGCCCCCACTCCAGCACGCATCATGGGATCACGATCGAGGATCCGTACGCGTGGCTGCGCGACCCCGGCTATCCGGAAGTCACCGACACGGAAATCCTTGCCTATCTGAGCGCCGAGAACGCCTATTTCGAAGCGGCGATGGCGCCGCATCAGGGCCTCGTCGACACGCTGTTCAAGGAAATGCGTGGGCGGATCAAGGAAGCCGACCAGTCGGTGCCGCAAAAGGACGGCGACTGGCTCTACTGGCGATCGTTCGATGAAGGCGCGCAATATCGGAAATGGTGGCGTTCGCCGGTCGCTGGCGGCGAAGCTGCACTGATCCTCGACGAGCCGGCGCTCGCGGAAGGGAAGGAGTATTTCCGGCTCGGGGGTATGGACGTGAGCCCGGACGGGCGGCTGCTCGCCTATGGCGTCGACGACAATGGTTCGGAACGGTTCACGATCCGGGTCAAGGATCTCGAGACGGGCGAGCTGCTGCCGGACGTGATCGAAGGCACGCTGGGCGCGTTCCTGTTCTCCGGCGACGGCAAGAACCTGCTCTACGGCCTCGTCAATGAGCATTGGCGAATCGACGTCGCCAAGCTGCATCGACTGGGCAGCGCGGTGGCGGAAGATATCGAGCTCTATCGCGAAGCGGACGAAGGTTTTCAGGTCGGCCTCGGCCTCACTCAGTCGCAGCGTTACATCCTGATCAGCACCGGCGACCATGTGACGAGCGAGGTGCGGCTGTTGCCGTTCGACAATCCGTTCGCCGAACCGGCGATGGTCGCGCCGCGCCAGCCCGGCCGCGAGTACGACGTCGAAGAACATGACGGCACGCTCTTCATCCGCACCAACGACACCCACACCAATTTCCGGGTGGTGACGGCGCCTGTCGCGCGGCCGGGGGAGTGGAGCGAGCTCATTGCCCCCTCGGCGGATTTCTACCTGACCGATGTCAGCACTTTCGCCAGCCTGTTCGTGATCGAGGGGCGCGAGCACGGGCTCGATCGCATCTACCTGCACGATTATGCGGGCGGCCCGGGCAAGCAGATCGATTTTCCGGAGGCGAGCTATTCGGCCGGGCTGGACGACAATCCCGAATATGACGTGGCGAAGCTTCGCCTTTCCTACGAGTCGATGGTCACGCCCGGATCGGTGCTCGACTACGACCTCGCGACCGGCGAGCGCACGGTCCTGAAGGTGCAGGAAATCCCGTCCGGCTACGATGCCAGCCAATACGCGACCGAGCGGCTGGAGATTCCCGCACGCGACGGCACCAGGGTTCCGGTTTCGATCGTGTACAAGCGCGACTTCCAGCGGCCCGGCCCGCTCTACCTATACGGCTATGGCGCCTATGGCCTGGCGATCGAGCCCGGCTTCTCCACCTCGCGGCTGAGCCTGCTCGACCGCGGCATGGCGTTCGCGATCGCCCACATCCGCGGCGGCGACGATCTCGGCCAGCAATGGTATCTGGACGGAAAGCTGGAGAAGCGCACCAATACCTTCCACGATTTCATCGACGTGGCCCAGGGACTCGTTGACCTGGGTTATACGCAAGCGGGGCGGATCGCGATCGCGGGGGGCTCGGCGGGCGGCGAGTTGATGGGCGCCGTGATCAACGAAGCGCCCGAGCTTTGGGGCGCCGTCGCGGCGCACGTGCCCTTCGTCGACGTGCTGAACACGATGCTGGACCCGACCTTGCCGCTCACGCCCGGCGAGTGGCCGGAATGGGGCAATCCGATTGAGGACAAGGCAGCGTTCGAACTGATCCGCAGCTATTCGCCCTACGACAATGTGACGGCGCAAGCCTATCCGCCGCTGCTGGTCACCGCGGGCCTGAACGATCCGCGCGTCACCTATTGGGAGCCGGCCAAGTGGGTCGCCAGGCTGCGCACCGCCAAGACCGACGATAATCTGCTGCTGCTGAAGACCAACATGGGCGCAGGACATGGCGGCAAGTCGGGCCGGTTCGAGAGCTTGCGGGAAACAGCGGAGGAATTCGCGTTCCTGCTCTGGCAGCTCGGTCTGACGGCATGACGCCGTTCGAGCTCGCCATCACGCCCCGGCCGGAGGACATCGACGAGCTCGGCCACGTCAACAATGCCGTGTGGGTGCGCTGGATTCAGGATATCGCCACGGCGCACTGGTTGGCCATCGCCGATTCGGCGCATGTTGAGGCCTACATCTGGGTCGTGGTGCGGCACGAGATCGACTATCTCGGCAATGTCGGTCCGGGCGAAACGGTGACGGCCCGCACATGGATCGAGGAGCCGCCCAAGGGCGCGCGCTTCGACCGGCATGTCGCCTTCATCGGGCCGGACGGCAAGATCAAGGTTCGCGCAAAAACGACCTGGGCGATCGTCGACCGCGCGAGCGGGCGCGTGCTGCGCGTGCCGAAAGAGGTCGCGGCGCCTTTCCTAGCTTAGCGCGTCGATCACGGCCCGGATCGCCTCCGGCGCATACACCATCTCGATATGACCGCAGGTGATCTCGATCGAGCGATCGCAGCAATCGGCGGCGCAAGCCCCGTGCGGAGCGACGATGCCATCCCGCGCGGACCAGATCGCGATCGTCTCGACCGCCGGCTTTTCGTCGAGCGTGCAGGCGACCGGCGGCGCGTCGACTGCGTGGCCCGCGACCAGTTCGTAAAGCCGCCACACATTGTTGTTCTGCCGCGGATCGCCGGAGATGGGCGAGCCGAGCGTCACCACCTTGTCGATCCGCTCCGGGTGAAGCTTGGCGTATTCGCGCGCGATCAGGCCGCCGAGGCTCCAGCCGACGATCGACACCGGCGCGCCGCGGGCGATATGCCGAACACGCGCGTCGATCACGTCGAACACGGACCGGTCGAGGCCGAAATTGCGCCCGCGCTTCCAGCCGTGCGCCCGAAATCCGGCTTCTTTCAGTGCCAGCCGCAGCGGCCGCGTCGAACCGTCGGAAGCAAGAAAGCCGGGGATGACGAGCACCGGGCGGTTGCAGCCAATCCCCGGCGTCACGGCCTCGCGCGGTACGAACAACCGCCGCGGATCGACCGCGGACCGCAGCTCGCGCGCCAGCATCCCCCATCCGGGAGGCGACAAAGCGGCAGTTGAAGCGGTCGAGGCCATCCGTCCAGCTTATGACAATCGCGTTACGCTCGCAAACGCCCCGGCAGCGGATCGGATGCAGTCGCCGACAATGCGAACATTGCTGTCAGCTAAATGGCTTATTCCAAACGCATTCAGCGGCGGACCCGTAAAGGCGCGCTCCACGATAGGGAACGCGATGATACACATGGTGAAACGCGAACATCACGGAGCGCGGTGGGACGAGGCCGCTGACGAGGAACTGCGCCGCCGCTTTGCCGAGGGCCAGTTGCTGCCCGAAGTCGCGCGCGCCATGAACCGGTCGCAGGAAGCCGTCCGCACCCGCGCGAACGTGCTGCATGTCCCTGTTCGTTCGAGTATGCGCGGTCGGACGCCGCCCGCCGCCGAAGCCTAGGCGGCGGCCGCGTAGACCAGCGGACCGTCGGCCAGCATCACCTTGTTCCGGCCTTCGTTCTTGGCCCGGTAAAGCGCGCAATCGGCGTCGGCGAGAAGGATCTCGATCTCGTCGCTGCCGCCTGCTGCGACGCCGATGCTGATCGTCACGCGGGGCAGGTCCGGCTCCATGTCGAACGTGACGCCGATGCTGTTGCGGATGCGCTCGGCAAGCGTTCCGGCGCGCATCAGATCATAATTGCGGAGCGCCACCACGAATTCCTCGCCGCCATAGCGCGCGACGATCGCGCCCGATCCGGCGACACGCGCCACATGTCCGGCGACGTGCCGCAGGATCGCGTCGCCCGTGGCGTGACCATGCTGATCGTTGACGCGCTTGAAATGGTCGATGTCGATGACGAGCAGCGCAAGCGGCGCGGGGTCCGCCTGGGCGACGCCGATCCGGGCCAGCGCATCGCCGAAGCCACGCCGGTTGGCGAGGCCGGTCAGCGCGTCGGTCTGGGCCTGGCGCTCGAGCATCACATGCCGCTCATGCGCGCGCTCATGCTCCATCCTGAGATTGCGGATACGGGCGGCGACCGGCAGCGACAGGATAAGGCATTCGATCGTCGTTGCGAACATCATCAAACCGTCCGGAATAGTCTCGGCGCCAATCAGTCCGAACGTCCGGGCCGGATACAGGAGTGACACTCCGATCGGCAGCACCCAGCCGAGCGCGATGGTGCTGGCCATCGGCACACGACGCACGCAGGCGCGCGCCAGAATGGCCGTGGTCAGCAGGATCGTGTGCATCGCGAGCAGATTGGCGGCGAGAAACGCCGGATAGCTGAGGCGGTCCGGCACGAGCAACAGGCCGACCGCACCGGTCAGCGAGCCGAGTGCGGCAAAGCCGGCCCAGCGGCGCAGCCAGCGCGGCGTGCTGGCCCCAAGAAACTCGATGATGAAGGAGATGCCGGTCGCGGTGCCCGCGGCCATCGCGAATGCGAGGATATTGGAGATCGCGGCCGCGCCGAGGCTCGGCGCGAAGATGTGAATCAGGCCCGAATAGGAAAGACCATAGACGACCAGCAACCCGACATGGGCGCAATAGATCAACTGGAACCGCCGCCGCATCGCGAAGAACAGGCTCAGGTGAAACAGGATCGTCAGCGCCAGCATGCCGACGCCGATTCCGTAGATCGCCGCCTGGTCGCGTTCGAGCGGCGCAAAATCCCTGGCACGAGCGATCTGCGGCGCCCGGACGTAGCTGTGGCTGCGCGCATTGATCAGGCGGACCAGAATGCGGCTGACCGGCCGCTCCGGCGTGACCAGCATGGACATGTAGTTGGCCGCGGCCCATTCGCGATCGGACGCGTTTGGGTCGAACGTCCAATGGTCGGCCTTCCCGTCCGACCCGATCATCCAGACATCCACCGCATCGGCCCGGTTGTTGTCCAGAATCAGCCGCCAAGTTTTTTTCAGCGGGGTGAAGTCGGGAAGCCGATCATAGGCGACCCACAACGTGCCGAAATATCCTTTTGGAGCAGGCGCGGCGCAGCGGTCGAGGCGCTTCGAAATCTCCGCTATGGCCGTGTCCGCAGGGGCCCCGATCCGGCAATGCTCTTCAAGCCGAACGGGCGCCGCCGCGTAAGAGGGGCCGGCAAGGACGACCAACATCGCGATGAACAGCGCACCGGCTGCAATCCAGCCGCGCACATTCCGGAGGTCGACCAAGTTCACTCTATCGGCCTAACCCGGCAAACACTGAAGGAAGGTTAACCCTGCCCTCAGAACCGATGAGAATGGCAGTTAATGGCCGGGAAACGCCATCAGGGCGTGCGGCTCGACGCCCTGTTCACGCAGCAAATCCGCGCCGCCGAGATCGGGCAGATCGATCACGAACAGGGCTGCTGGCACGGTCGCGCCAGACTCGCGCAACAGGCGGATCGTGGCGCTGGCCGTGCCGCCGGTCGCGATGAGGTCATCGACCAGCAGCACACGGTGGCCGGGCACGCACGCGCCTTCGTGGATTTCCAGCCGATCCGTGCCGTATTCCAGCGCATAGTCGACGCCGATCCGCGGCCCCGGCAGCTTGCCCGGCTTGCGGACGGGCAGCAGCCCGGCGCCGAGCGCGCGCGCGACCGGTCCTGAAAAAATAAACCCGCGCGCCTCGATGCCGGCAATCAGGTCCGCGCCATAGGGTCGCGCCAGTTCCACCAACGCGTCGACGGCCGCAGCAAAGCCGCGGCCGTCGATCAAGAGCGTGGTGATATCCCGGAACTGAATGCCCGGCTTCGGAAAGTCCGGGATGGTCCGGACGAGCGCTTTCAGCTCGTCCGGGCTCATCCGTGCGCGAGCACGCGTTTCTTGCTGGCCCAGATATTCTGGTACGCCATGTAGGTCAGTACCGAGAACACCAGCAGGAAGATAAAGGCCGCAACGCCGATACCGTGACGGCGCTCAAGCTTCGGCTCGGCCGTCCAGGTCAGGAACGCCGCGACGTCCTGCGCCATCTGGTCGACGGTCGCCTTGGTGCCATCGGCATAGGTCACCTGCCCGTCGCTCACGAGCGGCGGCGGCATCGCGATGTTCAGGTTCGCAAAGTAGGGGTTGTAATGCAGTCCGTTCGGCGTCTTCGCGCCCGGAAACTTCTTCAGCAACTCCGCCGGCTGGTCGCGATAACCGGTCAGCAGCGAGTGCACATAGGCCGGGCCATCCTCGCGCGCCTTCGTGATCAGCGACAGGTCGGGCGGCAGAGCGTTGTTGTTCGCTGCGCGCGCCGCGACTTCGTTCGCGAACGGCGACGGGAAGTGATCCGCAGGCACCGACTTGCGCGTGGTCGGCTCGCCCGTCTCCGGGTTGATCGACGGCTGCTGCACGACCCACTGGTCGGCGATCGCCTTCACTTCGGCTTCGCTATAGCCGAGATCGCGCAGGTCGCGGAAAGCGACGAACTTCAGCGAGTGGCAGGCCGAGCAGACTTCCTTGTAAACCTGGAAGCCGCGCTGGAGCTGTTGCCGGTCGAATTTGCCGAGCGGACCGTTGCTCGCGAGATGGAGCTCCTTCGGATGGAGATGGAACTCCTTCTCGGCCGTCTCGGCGGGCGGGTTGGTGATCTGGTTGTAGGCGCCCGTGAAGAAGGCGATCGCAAGGACGAGGCAGAAGCCGAGCCCGACGAAAAATCCGATAATCCGAACCATGGATTAGACCTCTTATTCCGCGGGCTGCGGCTGGGCGCCGGGCGCTACGCCGCCGGCTCCGAACGGCGCCGATTCCTTCTCCTCGCCGTGCAGCACGGATTCGGAGATCGAGTTGGGCAGCGGCTTCGGACGCTCGATGGCGGAAACGATCGGCAGGATGATCAGGAAGTGCGCGAAATAGTACATTGTCGCGATCTGCGAGATCATCAGATACGGCTCTTCCGCGTGGCTGCCACCGCAATAGCCGAGCACCACCAGGTCCAGCATCAAGATCCAGAAGAAGATCTTGTAGATGGGACGATAGTTGGTCGAGCGGACCGGAGAGCGGTCGATCCAGGTCAGGAAGAACAGCAGCAGGATCGAGCTGAACATCGCCAGCACGCCCCACAGCTTCGCCGGCAGGATGAAGTCCACCGTGAACGCGCGGAGCATCGCGTAGAAGGGCCAGAAATACCATTCCGGCACGATCAGCGCGGGGGTCGAGAGCGGATTCGCCTCGATATAGTTGTCCGGGTGGCCGAGATAATTCGGCGCGAAGAACACCATCGCGACGTAGAGCAGCAGGAAGATCGCGACGCCGAAGCCGTCCTTCGCCGTGTAATACGGGTGGAACGGCACCGTGTCCTGCGAGTCCTTCACCTCGACGCCGGTCGGGTTGGACGAGCCCGGAATATGCAGCGCCCAGATCTTCAGGATCACCACGCCAGCAATCACGAACGGCAGCAGATAGTGAAGCGAGAAGAAGCGGTTGAGCGCGGCATCGTCCGGCGCATAACCGCCGAGCAGCCAGATCTGCACTGTCTGCCCGACAAGCGGGATCGCGCCGAACAGGCTGGTGATGACCTTGGCGCCCCAGAAGCTCATCTGGCCCCAGGGGAGCACATAGCCCATGAACGCGGTCGCCATCATCAGCAGGAAGATGACGAGGCCAAGGATCCACACCATCTCGCGCGGCGCCTTGTACGATCCGTAATAAAGGCCGCGGAAAATGTGGATGTACACCACGATGAAGAAGAAGCTGGCGCCGTTCGCATGCATGTAGCGCAGCATCCAGCCCCAGTTCACGTCGCGCATGATGTGCTCGACGGAATGGAAGGCGACCGCGCCGTTGGCGGCGTAGTGCATCGCAAGGATGACGCCGGTCAGAATCTGCAGGACGAGCGCAAGGCCCGCCAGCACGCCGAAGTTCCAGAAATAATTCAGGTTGCGCGGAACCGGGTAGCCGCCGCCGATCGCGTTATAGACGAGCCGCGGCAGCGGCAGCCGCTCGTCCATGTAGCGCATGAACGGGTGCTTGGGTTCGTAATGCTGGGCCCAGGGAAAGCTCATGCCTTCGCTCCGACTTCGATCTTGGTATCCGACCGGAAGACATAGTCCGGCACTTCGAGATTCTTGGGCGCCGGGCCCTGGCGGATGCGCGCAGCGGCGTCATAGGCCGAGCCGTGGCAGGGGCAGAAATAGCCGCCGAACGGTCCGCGATTCTCGCCCTCGCCAGCGCCGAGCGGCACACAACCCAGATGAGTGCACACGCCCATGGTGACGAGCCATTCCTGCTTGCCCGGCTTGGTGCGCTCGGCGAGCGTCTGCGGATCGCGCAGGCTGCCGGTCGGCACCGCGTTCACCGCCGCGATTTCCTGCGGCGTCAGATGGCGCACGAACAGCGGCTGCTTGCGGTAGATCGTCTTGATCGCCTGGCCCGGCTTGATCGCCGACAGGTCGACTTCGCTGGTCGCCAGCGCCAGCACGTCGGCCGACGGATTCATTTGGCTGATCACCGGAACGATGACCGCCGCGGCGCCGACTCCGGCGAAGCTCACTGCCGCAATGTTGATGAAATCGCGCCGGCGGTGACCCTGATCTTCGGCCAATGCCTCTTCGCGATGCTGATGCTCGACTGTGGCCATCATCTGCCTTGTCTGAAAAAACCCCGAACCTATCGATGCGAGCGTTGCGCCGGGGCTCCCCCACCCTCTTCGGCCAAAGCACTCACGGCCGTGCGCGGACGGTCCGGCACGGTTGGCGCGCTGATAGCGCCGAATGCGGCGGTTGCAAATATTCTGTTTGGCCTCTTTACGGGCACGCGATGCGCCTCGCCCTGTTCCAGCCCGATATCCCCGGCAACGTCGGCGCGATCATGCGCAGTTGCGCCTGTTTCGGCGTCCCACTCGACCTGATCGAGCCGATGGGCTTTCCCTGGGACGACAAGCGCGTGCGGCGCGCGGGCATGGATTATTTCGACCATGTCGCCTTCACGCGCCATGCCGACTGGGAGAGTTTCCGGGCGGCGCAAAGCTCACGGCTGATCCTGCTGACCTCGAGGGGTACGCACGATCTCTGGGATTTCGCTTTCGAACCGGGCGATGTGCTGTTGATGGGAAGCGAAAGCGCCGGCGCGCCGCAACACGTTCATGAAACGGCGGCCGCAACCGTTCGCATCCCGATCGCACCGGAATTGCGGTCGCTGAATGTCTCGGTCGCCGCCGCGGTGGCCTTGGCCGAGGCGCTCCGGCAAACGCACCAGTTGCCGGCCTGAACGGAGTCGAACATTGGAATTGGACGAACAGCAAACCGCCGCGCGCAACTGGTTCGAGGCGCTGCGCGACCGCATCTGCTCTGCGTTCGAAGCGATCGAGCGCGTGGCCGGGTCGGACGCGCGCTTCGAATACACGCCCTGGAATCGCAGCGATCCCGACGGTTCGCCGGGCGGCGGCGGCGTGCGCGGCGTGATGAAAGGCAAGGTGTTCGAGAAGGTCGGCGTCAACGTCTCGACCGTGGGCGGCCGCTTGGAAGGCGAATTCGCCAAGTCGATTCACGGCGCGGGCGACGATCCTCGCTTCTTCGCGACCGGCATCAGCCTGGTCGCGCACATGGCGAACCCGCATGTACCGGCGGTTCACATGAACACGCGCTTCCTGCGCACCACAAAGCAATGGTTCGGCGGCGGCGCCGACCTGAACCCACCCCTGCCCCGCGACGAGGACACCGCGGATTTCCACGCACGGCTGAAACAGGCCTGCGACGCGCACTCGCCGGAGTATTATCCCCGCTTCAAGAAATGGGCGGACGACTATTTCTACATTCCGCACCGCGGCGTGCATCGCGGCGTGGGCGGCATTTTCTACGACCATCTGGAAGGCGATTTCGAGGCGGATTTGGCCTTCACCCGCGATGTCGGAGAGGCATTCCTCCACATCTATCCCCAGATCGTGCGCCGCCGCATGCACGAATCATGGAACGAAGCCGACAAGCATGCCCAGCTCGCATGGCGCGGCCGTTATGCCGAGTTCAACCTGGTCTATGATCGGGGAACGCTGTTCGGCCTGAAGACCGGCGGCAACATCGACGCAATCCTTATGAGTCTGCCGCCCGTCGCGATTTGGGAGTGACGCAAACGAAAAAGGGCGGCGAGTTTCCTCGCCGCCCTTGTCCGTTTTGATCTTGCGATCGTGCTTACTGCACCATGCTCGCCGAGACGTTGTTGAAGGTCTTGCCGACCTTCTGACCCAGGCTGGTCATGGCAGTGATGGCGGCAACGGCAATCAGGGCGGCGATCAGGCCGTACTCGATCGCGGTTGCACCCTTGTTGTTGCGAATCATCTTGCGGACGAACTGCATTGAAAATCTCCTTACGCTCTACTCAACCTGCTCAGGCCGTTCAGCCGAGACCCTGATAAGCGTGGGAGGGTTGAAGGAGTCTTAAAGCTGGATAGCGAAAGGCGTTAAAGGCATCCTTACCACTCGAATGGCGCCCGTTGCTGGCTTGCCAGTGCTTGGCTAGGCCCATTGCGTGACGCTTAAGCCCATCCCTTCGGACCATATCGCGGCCGTCGTGACCTCGCTTGAAATGCGGGCGCGCCCAAAGCTCAAACCTATGCCGGAGTCGGACCTCCGCTTGATACGCTGGGAGGCGCCGGACCTTGGCCGCTATCGCGCCCTGTTTCGACGTATCGGAGAGCCCTGGCTATGGTTTTCCCGGCTCGTGATGCCCGACAATGAACTCGCGAGAATCGTCAGCGACGAACTCGTGCGCATCTTCGCCGTCGTCGATCGCACCGGCATCGAGGTCGGAATGCTGGAACTCGACTTTCGCACAGACGGCGAATGCGAACTCGCCTATTTCGGATTGGTCCCGGAACTTGCCGGCCGCGGGCACGGCCGCTGGCTGATGGCGCGGGCGCTGGCAATGGCATGGGCAGCGGGCGTGTCCCGGGTTTGGGTGCACACCTGCACGCTCGATCACCCGTCCGCGCTCGGCTTCTATCGCGCGCAAGGCTTCACGGCTTTTGCGCGCGCCGTGGAGATCTTTCCCGACCCGCGCCTGACGGGGTTTTTACCGCGGGATGCGGCGCCGCAAATCCCGCTGTTCAGCGGCTGATCACGCCGCACGCAATCCGCGCGCCGCTGTTGCCGCTGGGATCGGTCCGATAATCGTCGGCGCTGGCGTGAATGACGATTGCCGCGCCATCGGCGTCGAGCAGCGCGGCCAGCGTCGCGCCGGCGACGGTGAAATCGGCATTGCCGCGTCCGTCCGCGCCAATCTCGATGTTTGGCAGGTCGCCTTCATGCGCACCCATTGGATTGTCACGGCCATGCTGCTTGCCCGTCGGATTCCAATGCCCGCCCGCAGTCTGGAAATCAGGTGCATCGCACCGTCCAACCGTGTGGATGTGGATACCGTGGGTGCCGGCGGGCAGGCCTTCGGCTTGGACAAGGACGGCGACGGATGGCCCGCCCGCCTCGCCGATTAGCACCCGGCCCCTTGAGATGCCGTCGGAACCTTGCAGATCTGCGTGAGCAGCATAATCGGTGACGGTATTCACGGTCTTCGCGGTCATGCAGCCACCGAGGACTGAAGATATGGCAGCAATTGCGGCAAGACGCGGCATCGGCACCTCCCAATGAGGGCGGCACGCGTACGAAGCTCGAAGCGCAACCGCAAGTCATCGGCGCATCTCGATATCTTGGCGTCTCGTGCCGACGCTTGCGGGAGCTTAACGCAAAGAAAAGGGCCGGTCGTTTCCGACCGGCCCCAATCATTGACCTGAAGGTCAGGCTTACATGCCCGAGCCCGGTCCGTAGGTGATTTCCACACGGCGGTTCTGCAGCTCGCGGACACCGTCCGCGGTCTGGACGCGCAGGTTGGTCTCACCAAAGGCCTGGGTCGTGATCACGCCATCGGCAATGCCGTGGCTGCTCATGTAAGCCTTCACCGAGTCCGCACGGCGCTGAGACAGGCCGAGGTTGTAGCGCGGCGTACCCGACGTATCGGTATAGCCGGCCAGCATGACCTGGGCGTTGCCGCAGTTCTGATAGGCCGAGATCGCATTGTCGAGGATCGACGCCGCTTCCGGCGTGATGTCCGACTTATCCCATTCGAAGAACACGATATACGGTCCCGGCGTGCACACCACAGCCGGAGGCGGCGGAGGCGGCGGGGGCGGCGGAGCCGGCGGCGGCGGCGGCGGGGGAGGCGGCGGCGGCGGCGGCGCAGCGCCGAAGTTGTAGATCACACTGCCGAGCAGGCTGTGCGACCGGAACCGGCCGGAGACCGCATCGCCCGTCGTCCCGACCAAGCGCAGACGCGAAGCGTTGAAGAAGCGATACTTCAGGCCGACATCGATATTGTCCGTCAGCGGTGCACGCACACCGGCGATACCCTGCCACGCAAAACGCGTGTCGGAATCGTCGAGGAACGTCGAATGCTGGTTCAGCCGATAGTTGCTGAACTTCACGCGAGCGACACCGGCGCCGCCGCCGATGTAGCCGGAAATGCCGGTTTCGTCGCCGAAATCGAGCAGACCGTTGAGCATGAAACTCAAAGCGGAAGACGTACCGCCGGCATCGTACAGGACGTTGCCAGGCAAGAATCCGGTGCCAGCAGGCGTGGTCAGCGTGCTTTCATAGCTATCGACGCGGGCCCGCTTGTAGCCCACCTCGGCTTCGAGACGGAATACGCCAAAGTCGTAGCCGACAATACCGTCGACGTCGTAGCCGTATTTGTGATTGACGGTACCCGTACCGACCTGCGTGCCGCGGGCCAGGTTGAAGGTAATGTCCTCCACGATCATCGCGCCGCCTTCGGCTCCGATGTACCACGACTTGTCTCGCGCCAACGCGGGCGAGGCGATCGCCGTGGAGGCCAGCGCCATCGTAATGGCAAGCTTCCGCATAGAAATCCCCTTTCTTGGTGTCACTCGGACAGCGAAAACTCACTATCGGCTGCATTGTTTCGGTGCAAGCCCGCAATTCCTCAAACTGTTGCACAAGTGCCACAGGTATGACGCTTTTCTGCGGATCGGTTCGGTTTGGAAACGGGTCTTTAGGCGGCGATCAGACCATGCTCCGTGAGCCTGGAGAGGATCGCCGCGATCGCAGCTCGCGCCTCGGCATCGATCACCGCGCCGCCCGACGGTACGGCGACGGAAGGCTGCTGCGGCCCGACAACCTGCAAGCCTTCCAAATTTATGCGGCTCCCCCGAAGACGTCCGATCATCCACGTCGAGCCTTCCCGAACCGCCCAGAGCTGTTGGTCCTTCACCCACACCGAAAGGCCCTCGACAGCAGGGAGAAAACGCCAGCCCGCCTCGGTCCAGCAGGCAAGCGCATGGGGCTGCCCAAGCCACACACCGGTAGGCGCACTGCCTATGATCCAGCATTGACCGGGCGTTGGCGTCGAAGGTGGCGCGTCCACACCGGCGCTCTCGACTGCAGCAGCAAGCCCTATATCGATAAGGGTCAGCGCCTCATTATGCGTCAGTTCCTTCTGAGCTTGCCCTGCAGAGATTAGCGGAAGGTGCAGCCTTGGGCTTTCGAGGCTCACGGGAATGTCTCCTAGAAGATGAGAGGGAGAGTTGCGGCGCGAGACACGCTACGGCTGCCGAGCTGAACCACGTCGACCAGAACCGACGCGCCGACAGTCGCATCGTCGATCGCGTCTGAAACACCATAGAGAAAACTCGCTTGGGCGAGTTCGTAAGCGCGCTCTACTCCGTCAGCGCGCCGGATGGTCAGCCGATAACGTTCCTGGTCTTCCGCGAGCGGAGCATCGGCGCCGTCGAGCCACTCCCAGCCTGCACGGCTGCTGCGGATCCAGCGCAGGTCAAACCCGCCGTCCGACCGACGCGCAAACGTAGGATGGACGGGCGCAGGTGGACGCAGCGCTTCGCCGATCGCGTTGGCGGCCGTTTCCGCCGGCGTCTCGTCGCCGATGCCGGACGCGAGTAGCCGAACGGTGGTTCCGGTCGCGCTCAGCGGTGGTTCGTAGATCGCCAATGTGTCCGGATCGATGAGGACGAAGCGCTCGCCAATGGAATGCGCAGAAGCCGCCCAGGCCGTTCCCCGCCGCGCGCGAACGATCTGCGATAGGCGCCAGCGCCCCTCGCCAAGCGGCTCCGCGCTTCCGAACTGGATCAGTTCATCGCCGAGCAGTGCCAAGTTCGCCCCGGCAACAAGTCGATCCGGATCGGCGTCCTCGAGAAGCATCTGATCGTGGAGAAGTTGAACATCAACCCGATGCGCCTCATCGATCAAGGCTTCCCCCGCAGCATTAAGAACGGAGGTCGTATTTCCAATCACTGCCGGAGGCGCAGTTTGCCCGATCGCCTCCCAGCTCGCGCCGGCGTCGAGGCTGACCATCAAGCCGGCTTTTCGCCACCCCGGCGACGGGCCGGCGGCGGCAATGTAGAGCCGCGGCGTGTTGGCCGGTTCCGGCGTGAGACTTGGCAGATCGAGCAGGTGAACGATCGTCGGTCCATGAACCCGATCCGCAGCAGGCATATTTCGCCCGGCATCGGAAGGAAATGAAACGGCACTCCCGGTCTGCGTGCGCCTCAGCTCCAGGCTCACGCCATCCCTTTGAACCGTGCGGCTCGCGACCTGCCACAGATCGGCGCTATCCGGCAGCCGCACGGTGCTTCCCGGCGCCAGACCTAACCGCGCCCACCCGCATCGGACCGATTGCTTGCCTTGCTCCCGATGAAGGCGCGCGAGCGCTGCTTCGGCAAGGCCGCGCGCTACATCTGCGTCCAACACGGCCGCTAGCTGGACCCGCTCGGTCCGTCGTCCATCCGGTCGGCGTGCGCTCTGCACGCCGGCCTGAAAATCGCGTGAACGGTCATAATAACCGAGTTCGAGCGTTTGCGGCAGGGCGGCCGCGCCCGGAAGCGCCTCGCTCCGATCCTCGCCCAACTCGGTGGCAGAGAGCGCAACGGGCTCCATCGCGACATCCGCTACGTGCAGTCGGCCGCCCTCTGCCCGCAGATCAGTCGGCAAGGCTTGGCGCAGTTCCTCGATCAGGCCGCGCATTGTCTCGGCGCTTACTGCTAAGCCGCCCAGAACCGGGCCGCTTTCGCCGATCACGGTGCCCGCGCTCAGTTCCTGCAGCATCGAACAGACAGGAACCGATTCCACATCGGCCTCGACCTCGAATGTAAGCGACGGAATCCGATTGCCGAACGCCCCCAAAGCGAGATTCTCGAAGACGACATAAGCGCCGCCACGATAGGCGGGCGTCCCCAGCGTACCCTCTGCAGACGCAATGAGGGGATCGTCGTCCTGATCCTCGCCGCCCAGATGAACGCGGAATCCGGTTTCAGCCTTCCAGTCCCCGCCCGCACCGCGCAGCAGATTGCCGTCCGCCCAGATGCGTCCCACCGAACGGATCGGTCTCGCCGAAAGAAGCACCGCGAACGAAGCGGTATAGCTGTAGGTCGTTGTCGATGGCCGCCCCTTACTGCCGCCCTGCTTCGACCGGTGCTCCACCAGATCGGTCGCCCAGATCACCGTGCCCGCCACCCGCATCGTCCCGAATAGCTTCGGAATTGCCGAACCATAGCTGGAGGTCTGGACCCGAAGATCCTGCAGCCTTGGACCCTCGCGGCCCTTCGGTTTGAAGAGGCGATTATCGATGCTCTGCCCGATCAAGGCGCCGACCGCACCGCCGATCGGGCCGAACACCGAGCCGACCGCCGTCAAGACAAGCGTCGCCATATCCCCAATATCTCCCATTCCGGCGCACCCGGCCGCTCGACGACGCGCCGCAGCCCGGCATCGGCGTGCACGAATCCCCGCTCGGTCTTCACCGCCAGGTGCAGTTGCCCCGGCCCTGTCCGCAGCAGCATGAGATCGCCGGGCCCGCCGCTATCGACAGCACGGAACCCGGCTCCCTCGATCCAGTCGACTGCCGTAGCGGTCGCCATTCCGCGCAACGGATAACCGGTCGGCGCCCTCACGCCGGTCGCAAGAGCCGCCACGCCGACGCAGTCCAACCCCGTCTCAGCCGATCGGCCATGCAGCCGGAAACGCGCACCAGCCAGCGCCTGAGCGGCGCGTGCAATGTCGCTCATTCGCCCGGATAACGAGTCAGCAGGTCGATGCCCGGCAAATGCGGCTCGCCCCGAAAATTGGCGTGGTTGGCAAAGCGGTCGCGGCAAGTCGCAAACCGCTTGTCGCAACCTTCGGTCACTTCCACACGGGCGCCCGCCGCCACCTCGAATGGCGGCGCGTCGCTCAGTGTGAGCGTCGCGCCGCTGCTTGCTAGGATCAGAGCGCTCAACCCGCCATTGCGGCCATCCAGCCAGCGCAGGCGCCCGCCACCCCATCCGTTGGAAACCGGCTCGATCCGGTCGAGCGTGACTGTGTCGCCGTCGCCCGCCACGACGGCCGCAATTGTCCGCCGTCCAGCGAGGTCGACGCGGCACCTCTTGTCGCCCAGCTCTGCGCGGCAAAGCGGCGAAGTGACTTCCAAGATCGGCCGCTCAAGCAGCACGCCCGGTCCGTGCAGCTCGGCCGAGAAGGTCCCGCGCTGCAAGGAGACGGAGCCAAGCTCGCCCCGCAACAGCTCCAGCGATTGAGACGGATCCTGCCAATCCACGGCCAGCAGCCTCACGCCGGCCCCGTTCCACCGCCCCGCACGCAGATCGGCTTCACTGATCGCATCTGCGGTGAGCGCCCCGGCCACCTCCAACGCATCGGACTCGAGTGGATCCCGGTCCTCGATCGATGATGGCGCGATTCCCGGCGCGGATCGGTATCTGAACCCGTCGACAATCAGATCGCGGTCGTGGGCGGTGAAGCCCAGCGCCACGCCGTCGCGCCGTTCGATCCGCCAGCAAAATGCGAAGCCCGTCAGCTCGCGTTGGAGGAAAGCGCTCATCCCTCACGCACTTCGATCAGCGGCACGCTCACTGCTTCTCCGGCCAGGAAGGTAGCGCGATTGACCTCGATCCGGTCCTGCTCGAACCGCACGGCCACATCGAAACGAAACCCGGCGGTCACCGTCGCGCCTGCCGGAGGGGGCGCATCGAAGCTGACCACGCCGGCTTCGGCCAGCGTAAATGCGCTCGTCTCGCTGCCCGCCACCGCAACCCGGACCGTCCCAGTGGCCGGTCGGGTGATCCGCCGCGCCACGCCTCCATAATCCTTCGCCAGCGGGAAATCCGTCCGCGTCCCATCGCCGATGCCCAGCAATTGATCCGTCGCACCCGGCGTTCCGGTCGTGCCGCTCGAGCTGTCGTCGAACGGATCGCGAAAGCGGAACGCCTGCGCCGGCCCGCGCCGCGCCCGGAAGAAGGCGATCAACGCGCCCAGATCGGCTTCCGACCGCACGCCCGGCCCCGCGTCGAACTTCAGCCGCGCTTCCGCCCATTCGGCGTTGCGCTGCTCGCGCCCGCCCGCGCCGGCAGCAATCGCGGTCGAGGTCGCCGCCTCGACGCTCGCCTCTCGGCCGATCGCGATCGGAAAGCTCACATCGGCAAACGTGTCCACTCGCTCCTCCTCGTCAAACCATGTGAAGCCGTCGCGGATCACTTGCGGCAGCGCCCAGACGAACGCTTCTGCGACGCCGCGCCCGCGTGCTCGCTCGATCGCATCGGCGATCTCCGCCCAGTCGGCACTGTCCTCGGGCCGAAGCACGAACCCACCGAGATAATGCTGCCGATCCGCGGCATAGCCGAGCCGCGTCCCGATCTCGGCCGCACCCCGCAGACTGGCGGCGCGATTGCCGGCCGTGACCCATTCATAATCCTCGAGCTGCAGCACATCGAAAGCCGGCGCGGCCCAGCCGGTCGGAACCAGAGCCGCCTCCCTGCCCCGTACGGTCGGCAGGTAAACCAGCAGCAAGGTCTCCGCATCGGGCGCCGCTGCCTCGACGGCGCCGGTCAATGCTGCCGTCGATGCGGCGAGCATCGCGCCCGCCTGCACATCGTTCGGCGCCACGCCGCCATTCGCGGCGACTGCGGCCGCATCGTGCACGCACAGCGACCCGTCCGGCGCGACCCACCACCAGGGCTCGCCCACCTGAAAGCGCACGCGCAAACCTGCATCGTCCGCAATTCCACAAAACGCGACGGCGACGGCCTGCAGATAAGCCATCGCCTCGCCATTCGCCGGCGACAGCAAAGTCGACGGCGGCGCCCAGCCGGTCAGCGCCGGGCTGCCGTCCGTCGCCCGCTGCTTCCACGCCTCCGGACAATGCTGGTCGAGCAGCTCGTAGGACAGCGACAAGATCAGCTCATACCCAAGCGCCTTTGCGCGCGCGGCGAAGTCGCGATGCCACGCCGCACAGGGCGCATTCAAAGCCCCGCCGTCCAGCCCGGCCAACCCGCCCGTTAGCCGGAAATAATGGCTCATCCCGACATAGTGGTTGATCAGCTCACGGTAGCCGAGCTGCACCATGCTGCGCAGCAGCCGCGCCGGCGTGACGTTGTAGGCGTCGTCATATCCGGTCGCGATCCGGAGCGTGTGCGGCGGCATCATCACGTCGCCGATCTTAAGCACCGAGCCCGACCCGTCGCAGCGCAGCTCGGTCAGCTCGGCCCAACCCTCGGCCGGCGCATCGAGATCGCCGCCAGCCTCATCATATCCGGGCGGCGCCAGCGACACGAACATCCGGTCGACATCGCCCGCCCAGACCGCCTCGCCGGGCAGAGAAAACCCCGCCTGCAGCGTCGCGAAATCGAGCGTGATCGCTGCATCCTCGGGCGTCCCAACGGCGTAGTTCCACAGCCGGACATACCAGGACCGCGCCGTCCCGGACTCGTCCCGCCCTTCGATGGTCAGCGTCGGCCCATTCACGGCATCGAGCGGCAGCACGCCCGCCGATCGCCAGCGAAACGACAACACGCACCGCCGATAATCGCGCGCCGTCTCGTAAGCGAGCAGCGGATGATCGTACCGATCCTCCGACGCCCAGATCAGGCCGGCCAAATCGTTCTTCCGGTAGAACACCGCATCGACCCGCAGCGAATCCGGCGCGGTCGTCACCACCGACGCCATCATCGGCCGCGGGAAATTGACGGTCCAGAACCGCGGATCGAAGCGCTTGACGAAGCCGGTCTCCTGAACCGTGCGCTCGCGCGCCAGCCAGAACCCCACTCAATCCTCCATCGCGCGACGAACCGCGCGGGCCACTTGCCGCGAGGATCGCACCAACGCCTGCGCGCCGTCCGCTCCCGCCGGCGCATTGACATTCACCGTCACGCGCACCTCGCGCGAAGGCTCGGAGGACGCCGCTACCTGCCCCGCCGAACTTGGCACAAACAGTTCCGGCCCGCGCTCGCCGACAACATAGGCCCGTCCCGGCGACACCGGCCCGCCGGTCGCGCGGCCAGGCAGGCCTAGCACCCCGCCGATGCCCGACAGGATCGAATGCACGCCGGCGCGTACCGCGCTCGCCGCAATCGAGCTCAGCACCGATTGCGCGATCCGGCCGAGGTCCTCGAAACCCAGCTTGCCCGTTCGGATCGCCCGCGCGAGCCCGGCCTCCAGCGCCCGTCCCGCCCGATCCACGCCGGCGCCGAACGGCCCGTCCAGTTCGCCTCGCATCGTCTGCACGTCGCGCGCAAAGCCCTGCGTGTCGGCACGCACCGACACGACCAGCCGCTCGATCTCTTCATCCATCGGGAAATTGCTCCTGCAAATGCGCAAGCACGTCTGTTCCCACCGGCGCTTCGGCAGCCGGGTTCAGCGCGGAAAACACAGCGGCCAGCTCAGCCGGCGTCGCGTCCCAGAACTCGCCCGGCCACCAGCCGAGCACTGCCCCTGCAAGCCCCGCCAGCCGCGATGCGCTCGCTGCAAAACACGCGTCCATCAGCGCCCTTGCAGCACCTGCCGCAACAGCACTTTCAGCGCCGGCGTCGCCGCAGCCAGCCCGCCGGACGCGACACCTTCCGAAAACGCCTCGCGCGTCAGCCCGTCTGGCCTGCCGTGCAGGCAATGCCAGAACAGCGCCGCCATTTCGGACAGCTTCAGCCCACCCGCCGCTGCTCGTTCAACGAGTGCAAACAGCGGCCCAAGCTCCTCCTCCGCCGCAACCAGCGCCGCAAAGGTCGGCCGCAGCACCAGCGCGACACCATTCACCCGCAACGCCGCCTCGCCCCGCACCGGGTTCGCCTGGCTCACAGGCTCACCACTTCGCCGGAGCTTTCCAGACTCAGCGTGTAGCTGCGCTCGCCGTTGAAATCGCCGGCATAGTCTAGCCGCGAGACCAGGAACTTGCCCCGCATCCGTTCGCCGCTTTCAAAGCTCAGCTCGTAATCGTCGAGCATCCCCGCCAGCGCATTCGTCTTCAGCCGCGTCTCCGCCGCCGATCCGGTGAACACGCCCGCGCCCGAGACCGAGACCGACCGCACCCCCGCGCCGGACAGCAGCTCCCGCCAGCCGCCCGATCCCTTGTGGGTCACCACCACCGCCTCGCCGTTGACGCTGAGCTGCGTCGTCCGCAGCCCGGCAACGGTCGCATAAACCGGCGGCGTCGCCCCGTCGCCCACCTTCAGCAGAAACGCGCTTCCCCGCTCGATCGCCATTCAGCCCTCCATTCCACGAATTCGATATTCGACCGTGCCCAGCCAGCCCGTCGCTCCGTCGCGCACCGTTCGGGCACGCAGCAGCGTGATCGCGCCCAATCGGTAGCCGCCGATCTCCCGCGGCAGCCCTTCGATGGCTGCGCCGACAGCACCTTGCAGCGCCACCGTCGGCGCCCAGTTCTCGCCCGCGTCATGCACGCGGATCAGCAGCCGCACCTCGCGCCCGGCGAGTCCCTTCGCGCTCCAGTCGGCGCTCAGCATGTCGCCCACGACCAGATACGGCGTGCTCGCCCGCACCGGACGTTCCAGAAACACGCCGTTCGCCTGCGCCGAGATCACCGGCTCGGCGGCGAGCGCCGCCAGCACAGCGTCTTGCAGCGCCGCTTCGAAGCTCATCGCAATAGCCCTCCGATCCAGCGCAGCCGACCGCTCGCCAGCAAGCGCAGCCAAAGGCCGCGACCCGACAGGACGACGCCGCGCTCCGTCTCAGCCACGTCGATTCCCGGCTCGCCGAACTCCGCGACCAGCCGCCGCTTCGCCCGTGCCACGGCCCGCGCGCCGACCGCCTCGGCCCGCGCCTCAAGCGCCTCCAGCATCACAGCCCCACCTGCCGCCACGGCCGCCACAGCGCCGCGACCGCAGCCGGCGGCGCGCCTTCGTTCGGATCGTCGCGATGCGCGTAAAGATGTGCCGTCAGCCGCACGACGCCCTGCCGAAGCGTCTCCGGCAGCGTTGCCCAACCGCTCGCCAGTCCCGCATCATAGGTCACCCGAACTCGCCCAGCCGCGCCCGGTGCGCTGGTCCGGATCCAGCCCGTCCCGTCAGTGTCGATGTCGATCGCATAGGCGTCGACCGGGAGCACGAACGCAGCGCCCTCCGCGGGCAGTCCCTCGACCGATGTGATCGCCCGAACCGGCCGCGCCGAAAGCTTCCGCCACTCGGCGCAGGCAGGCAGAACCTCCACCGCCTCCCGCGCCAGCCCGATCCGCCCGCAAAACGCCTCGCACAGCAACAGGCTTGTCGCCGCGAGCTGCTCGATCAGCCCATCCTCGCCGCTCTGCGCCACGCGCGCATAAGCTTTTGCGTCATCCCGCGCCGCCGCGAGATCGTCCGCCTCAAATGCCGTCATCGTCAGCACGCGCGCCTCCCCGCCCGGCCGCGCACGGCCAGTTCCCTCGTCTGCATTGTCGAAGCTCCTCAGCGAGCCGCCCGGCTCAGATGTCGGTCCGCTCGTAAGCGCCCGCAGCGCCGTTCCCGTCCGTCTTCCGGGCCACACCCGCGATGTCGAACCGGAGCGCCGCCAGCGGCACGGCCGCGCCACCGATGGTCACGCCGCTGCTGGACGATCCCGCCACGCGGCCATAGGCATCGTTGCTGCCGCCGGTAACCCGATAGTCGCCCGCGCCGCTCGTGCCCGCCGCGTTGTTGACGAAACCGATCGACGCCGCCGAAGCCTTGCCGTCGCCCGGCCAGACCTCGCCCAGCCACGTCGTGCCGCTCGCACTGACCGCAAAACCCTGGTCGTCGCCCAGCACGGAGACATTCCCCCGGTCGCCGACATGATAGCGCGATCGCCAGTTGCCGGTGCGACCGGAGGCCGTCGTGTTCGTGGTGAACGTGTCGGTTTTGATGTTGCAGTCGTACCAGACGTTGAACCGGCTGGTGATGCGCTTCAGCACGCCCGCCGCGCCGGCCACGTCCGCATAGGCCCGGTTGGTGCGGCCGATATTGGCGCCCGCCCCGCCCGCGCCCGGCAGCGTGTTGTGAAACTCGACGAAGTTCGTGAACGCCTGCGTCGTCCCGTCCGCGCCAAGCTGCAGCGCCGGGCTGCTCGCTGTGTTGGTCCGCTCGATGACGTTCTGCACCAGCGCGAAGCCGCGAGCATAGCCGCCGGGCAGCGCCCCGCTCGCCAGCACGCATGCCGCCTGCGTCTTCAGGAACTGGGTGTTGCAGATGACGCCGCCGTCGCAGCTATCCCAGTTCACGCTCCAATTGCCGTCGTCGAAGAAGCCGTTGGCGAAGCGGCAGCCGATCAGCGTGAACGGCTGGATCGCATAACGGTTCGCCAGCACCGCCGGCATGTCCTCGAACAACAGCCCGACGCACCGCACCTGAATCCGCGCCGTGCCGCCAAAGCCGAAGAACGGCAGCGGCATGTTCGCGCCGCCGGTCATCGTCACATTCTCGAAATAGCTGTGCGCGAACCCATAGTTGAACGGCGCCGAGGTGCTCGCGACTGCATTGATCGCATTGCCCCGAAACGCCACCCAGGTGTTGCCAGTATTGCCCGATCCGCCGTTAAAATTGCCGGCGTTGATCTCGAACGGGCAGCCCCAGCGCAGCATCGACGCCTGCGCCACGTTCGCGCCCGCCAACTGTGCCTTCACCGTGCCCGTCGCGCCCGGGTCCTTCACGATCTCGACCCAGCACTTGCCCGCAGCCGACGCACTGGTGTTGCCGACACCATGCGTCGCGCCCGCGCCCGCCGCATCCTCGCTCAAATAGATCGTCCCGCCCGCCGGGTCGGTATGTCCCTTGTTCGCCTGATTGTAAGACTGGAGCGCCGTCAGCGCAGCCGCAATCGTCGGATAGGCATCGGCCGCCGTCGCCCCCAGCCCGCCATAGCCCGCCGCCACTTTGCCCGATCCCGTCGCGGTCCCGCCCGGCTTCACGATCGCGCAGGCGCCGCCATAGCCGCCGGTCTTGTCGTTCAGGAAGCGAAGCGGCGTCTGCGGGTTGATCGTCGTCGCGTCGCCCGACACGCTGACGCCGTCCGTCAGCAGATCGAGCACCGCCGTCGCATCGCCCAGCCACGGATAGACCTTCGCGTTGACCCGGCACAGATCGGCCTGCGCCAGATTGGCCAGCGACACGCTCGCCGCATACACCTCGGCGATCTGCCCCTTGGTCTGGATCGTCGAAAGCTGCGGCACGGACGCCGAGACGGTCGCCGAAAGGTTCGCCACCGCCTGCGCATCCCGCGCCTGATACTGCACACACGCAACCTGTCGCCCGTTCATCGCATGCCGGTGAAACGCCACGCCCTCGACGGCATAGCTGCCGCCGGTCGCCCGCTCATGATGCATGTTCACCCAGGCGAAGAGCGGCTTCGGATAGGCTCGCGTCGAGCCGTTCGACATGCCGCCGATCGCACCGCTCGCAGCCGCCCCGTAATAGCCCGCCAGCGCCTGTCCCGAGACCAGGGTCGAGCCTTGATACACATCGTCATCCAGCGCGAAATGCACGGTCCGCACGCCTCCGCTCGCGCTGTTCAGCCGCTGTGTCTGGTTCGGATACTGCTTGCGCAGGACCGCCGTGCCGCGGATCGTGCGGACCACGGTCGTCGCTGCGCCACTGGCATCGAACCCCGGATCGCTGACCGTCAGCACGATCCTGGTTGGGTCGAAAGTCGACACGCCGTCATCCGGCAGCACGACCTTCGCGACCCAGCCGTTCGCGTCCGCGGCATCGGCGCCGTCCACCGCCTGCAAGCCGTTCGCCGGCAGTACCTGCAGCGACGCGATCGCCGACGCCGGCACAGCGGCGCCGGCATCGCGCCGCTTCAGCGCCAGGTCGATGCCGAAACCAAGGCTCGCCATCAGTAGAGCGCCACGATCGAGGCGGCGGTCGTGCCCGTCGCCCGCACGAACTTCGCCCGGAACGGCAACACCGATCCCGCCGCCAGATTCTTGAACGTCACGTCCGCCGTGTCGTTCAACCCGCGCGCAACCAGATCGCCGGCCACGCCCACGAACAGCGCCTTGGGAATATCGGCCAGCGCATTGCTGTCATGCGGCGCCACCGCCACGCCCCGCGTCGCCGGCGCCGACACGCCATCGACCAGCCCCGAAAATGGGTCCGCCATGTTGTTCTCCTTTGAAGACAAAGCCCCTCTCCCGCACCGCGGGAGAGGGCGACTCGGCCCTGCGGGGCCGAGCGGGGTGAGGGTCCTGTGGTACAGAAGGTGGCCCTCACCCGGGCCGCTGCGCGGCCGTCCCTCTCCCGCGAGCGGGAGAGGGGCTCCGCCGATCAGCTCACCCCGAACTTCAGCAGCTTGATCGCCTCGCTGTTCATCACCGCGCCGCCGATCCGCTTGACCGCATAGAAATGCACGAACGGCTTGTGCGTGAACGGATCGCGCAGGATTGTCGTCTCCTGACGCTCCGCGATCAGATAGCCGGCACGGAAATTACCGAACGCGATCGAGAAACTGTCGGTCGCGACGTCCGGCATGTCCTCCGCCTCGATCACCGGATAACCGAGCAAGGAATCCGGCTGACCGCTCGCCATCGCCGGCTGCCACAGGAACGCACCGTCCGCCGTCTTGAACTTGCGGATGCGCGCCAGCGTCGCCGAGTTCATCACGAACGCAGCACCCTGGCGATAGGGCGTGCGCAGCGACTGGATCAGGTCGATGAGCTTGTCCTGCGGCGAGGATGCAGGAAAGCCGCCCGCCACGCCCGTCGCCAGATACTGCAGCGTGCCGAACGCCCGCACCCCGTCCGCCTCGTTGGTCGGCGTGCCGGTCAGGAAGCCCCTCGGCTTGTTGACGCCGTCGCCCGAAATGAACGCCGCGCCTTCGGCCCGCGCGAACTCCGTCGCGATCTCGCCCGCCAGCCAGCTCTCGACGTCGAACGCGGCATCGTCCAGCATCGCCTGGCTCGCCGCCGGATTGGCGAACAGCTCGCCCATTGCCGGAGCGATTTCCTTGAACGTCGGCGTGTTCGTCTCCGCCCGCGCGCCCGTCTCCGAAGCCCAGCCCGAAGGCGTGCCGCCCGTCGTCACCAGTTTCTTGTAACCCGCTGATCCCACGCGAACCACATTGGCGATCCGTCGGATCGGCGAGATCGCCGTCAGGGTTCGATCCACGATCGCGTCCAGCTCCTTCGGCACCGCATAGCCGCCGTCGCCGGAGACCGCGCCCGAAAAGCTCTTCAGCTCGATCTCTGAGCCACGCCGCAGATACCCGTCGACAAACGCCTCGCGCCCGCCCGACACCCGCGCCCCACTGAGCGCCGGCCGCTCCACCGCCGGCGCATGCGCAACACCATCGAAACTCGCCTCGAGCGAGCCCGTCACCTGTTCCATCGCTTTCTCCTGTTTAGATCCTCCCCGGGACGGGGAGGGGGACCGTCCGAAGGACGGTGGAGGGGGCCCGGAGCCATGTCGCGGATGACCGGACCCCCTCCGTCAGCCCAGCGGGCTGCCACCTCCCCGTCCCGGGGAGGATTTCTCTTCATTCCACCGCAATCACCCGCGCCAGCGGCTGCATCGGCAGCCGGACGAGGCTGACCTCGATCAGTTCGAGATCAAGCAGCTCCCGCCCCCGCGCCAGATCGCGCGCTGCGCGCACCCGGTATCCGATCGACAGCCCCATCCCGGGCGCGACCGCCTTCTCCGCCGCCCCGATCACGCGCAGCCCGCGACCGTCTTCCGCAATCCGCTCGACCGATCCCACGCGACCGCCATGCTCCCAAAGCAAAGGCACGCCGCCCGCCGCGGACGCAAACGCCCCCGCCCGGATCACGTCCCCGCCCCGATCCGCATGGTCGAACACGGCCGCATAGCCCGCGAACCGCGTCACCCCAGCCGCTCCCACAGCCCGGTCTTCACCGCGATCCCGACGACGACCAGCGCCAGCACCAGCCGCACGAACCACCCTGCGACCGCCTGCACGGCTGACTTCTTGGCGTCACGCCACGCGCCGAGCAGGCTCCGCAACTCCCGCATGTCCGCAGCCGCGCTCGCATCCTCCAGCCCCAGCGAAGCCAGCGCTCGCCGCGCGCCCAGCTCCGCCGCTTCCTCGACCACCCCGCGCAACGTCGCGCGCGAAGCCCCTTCCGCCTCCGCCTGCGACAGCAGCGAGGCGAGCATATTGTCCTCGGTCATGGAAACTCCTTCAACCCTCTCCCCACTGGGGAGAGGGACGGCTGCGAAGCAGCCAGGGAGAGGGGCTGTCACCCTGCGTGCCGACTCTGCCCCTCTCCCGGCCTCGCTATGCTCGGCCACCCTCTCCCCGAAGGGGCGAGGGCATATTGACCGCCGCCCGCTTCTCCTCAGGCGTCAGCCAGTCCGCCCCGCTCACCATCGCCCACAGCCGCTCGCGATCCTCGCTCAGCTCCGGCACCCGGTCGACATCCACGCCGATCGTCACGTCCGGCCACCAAGACGAAAGCCCCTGCGCCAAAGCACCGAAAATCTTCCCCGCCAGCGGCAGGATCGTCAGCCGCCACAGCGACCGGTTCGCCTCGCGATAATTGGCGTAGGTGTTGTCACCCGGCAGCCCGAGCAGCATCGGCGGCACGCCAAAGGCCAGCGCGATCTCCCGCGCCGCCGTCGCCTTCAGCGAAACGAAATCCATGTCCGCCGGCGTCAGGCTCATCGCCTGCCATCGGAGCCCGCCGTCGAGCAGCATCGGCCGCCCGGCATGGCTCGCGCCCTGGAAATTGCCCTCCAGCTCGGTCTTCAGCCGTTCGAACTGCTCGACCGAAAGCACCGACCCATCCTTCGGCTCGTAAACCAGCGCTCCGCTCGGCCGCGCCGCATTGTCGAGCAGCCCCTTGTTCCAGCGCGTCGCCGCATTATGGATCGCGACCGCTCCCGCCGCAGCGCCCAGGCAGCCAAGCCCATAATGATCGTCGGTCGGGTGGAAGGCGCGGACATGCACCAGCCGCTCCGCCTCGATCCGCTGCGTAACTTCACCGACGCGGTACAAATAGGCCCCCGGCCATCCCCGCGCGTCCGCCTCGATCGATACCCGATCCGGCCGCAGAGCGTACAGTTCGGCCACGCGTCCCTGGGGATCGGCCAACAGCTCGACATAGCCATTGCCATGCAGCAGCAGGTGCGAAGCGACCGTCTCGATCAGCCCCTGCCCACCCGATTGCGCCGCGATCAGCCGCGCCACGTCCGGCTCGGAGCAGCTGATTGGCGCCGAGCCGATGCTTTCCGCCACCAGCCGCACCGCGCGTTGGGCGATCGGGTTCAGCGCATAGGCGTCGCGCACTTGCGCTTCATAGGATCGCGGCCACTCGCCCGCCCCGAACGTCATGCCGAACCCGCGCGTCAGCGCCGGCCGCGCGCTCCCGCGCCCGGCTTTCTTCCCGAACCATTTCATGCCGATCCTTCCGGAAGGGCCGAAGCCGCCAGGCCGATCCGCCCGACTCACATTTCTTCAGCGTGTCCTGTTAGTGCCAGAACAGCGTCACGATGTCAAGCATTTTGTACCGATATGGTTATCTCCTGCTGTGATATTCTGCACACAGCATGCGCAGGTCAGAGCAGGAGGAATATCAGGCCAACCAGAATCGCGATGATTGCCACGCCAGCTAGCCACACCCGAAACGGCAGCAGCGCGATAATCCAGTCAATCATTTCCGCTTCTCCGTCGGCCTACGCTCAACCAGCTTCCTTCGCCGGCTCTGTGGGCTCGGCATTAAACCACATGCGCCGGCTCCAGCGCGCATGACGCCGCTTCGCGCTCGATCTGCAAGGTCGAATGGTGAATGTGGAACCGCTCCCGCAGTGCCAGGCAGGTGTCATGCAGGAACGCGTCGCCCGGACAGCCGCCCGGCATTTCCAGATGGGCGGTCAGGGCCGTCTCGGTCGTGCTCATCGACCAGATGTGCAGGTCGTGCACCTTGGTGACGCCCGGCAATGCGACCAGCGCGGCTTCGACTTCGTCCGGCGAAATGCCCTCGGGCACACGATCCAGCGACATCGCGACCGAATCCCGCAGCAACCGCCAGGTGCCGAGGAAGATCATCACCACGATCGCAAGGCTGGTAACCGGGTCGAGCCACAGCCAGCCGGTCACGCCGATCAGCAATCCGGCAATCACCACGCCCAGCGACACCGCGGCGTCGGAAAGCATGTGCAGATAGGCGCCGCGGATGTTGATGTCGCTTTTCCGCCCGCTCGCGAACAGCCACGCCGTCCCCGCATTCACGGCAATGCCGATCCCGGCGACCAGCATCACCGTGTCGGTCTGGATCGGCTGCGGGTCCGCCAGCCGCCCGACCGCTTCCCAGGCAATGGCGGCAATCGCGATCAGCAGCATCAGCGCGTTCACCAACGCCGCGAGGATCGAGGTCCGCCGAAAGCCATAGGTGTAGTGCGTGCTCGGCGCCCGCGCGGAGAGCGTCGCCGCGCCCCACGCGATCAGCAACCCCAAAACGTCGGAAAGATTATGCCCCGCATCGGCCAGTAGCGCGACCGAGTTGGCGGCGATGCCGTAGATCGCCTCGACCACGACGAAGCCGGTGTTCAGAACCGTCCCGATCAGAAACGCGCGCCCGAAGCTCGCCGGCGCATGGCTGTGCCCGTGATGACCGTGGCCATAATGATGCCCATGGCCATGCCCCGAATGGTCGTGATGTGCGTGCCCGTCAGCCATCGATCGCATGAACCCGTTCAATCGTTATTCGGGGCCTCGATAGCGCGACCCGTCCCCGCTCCGCCAGTCCCGGGCGCGTGCGGTATCGGAAGAACTAATCCTCGCTTCGCCCGCCTGCTTCGGCTATCCGGGCCGGCTGACCTATGCACGCGCCAACGCCCTCCAAAGCCCATCCGTGGCGAGAAGAAACGGTTGCGACCGCGCAACTGGCGGGGCCGCTCATCCTGACGAATCTGGCGCAGTCGGCGATCAACGCGACCGACGTCGTGCTGCTCGGCTGGCTTGGCGCGCGCGAGCTCGCCGCCGCATCGATCGGCGTCAACCTGTTCATCGCCTTCCTGATCTTCGGCATGGGGCTGGTGATGGCCGCCTCGCCGATCATGGCGAAGCAATTGGGCGCGCGACGGCACAGCGTCCGCGAAACGCGGCGCACCGTCCGCCAGGCGATGTGGGCGGCGATCACGCTCAGCCTGCCGGTCTGGGCGATCCTCTGGCACGCCGAGCCGATCCTCCGCCTGCTCGGGCAAGACCCCGCGCTTTCCGCCAACGCAGCCCATTTCGTCCGCCCGCTGATGTTCGGCTATCTGCCGGCGCTCTGCTACCTCGTGCTGCGCGCCTATGTCGCCGCTCTGGAGCAGCCAGCTTGGGCATTGATGGTCAGCGTCGCCGGCGTCATCACCAACGCACTCCTCAATTACGCGCTGATCTTCGGCGCATTCGGCCTTCCCCGGCTTGGCCTGTTCGGCGCCGGCCTCGGCAGCGCGATCACGCAGACGCTGATGTTCCTCGGCATGGCGGTGGTGGTGACCACCCACCCGCGCTTCCGCCGCTACCGACTGTTCGGCCGCTTCTGGCGTGCGGACTGGCAGCGTTATCGCGAAGTCTGGCGGCTCGGCCTGCCGATCGCGCTCACGCTCTCGCTCGAGGTCACGGTGTTCAACGCCGCCGTCTTCCTGATGGGCCTGATCGGCACGACCTCGCTCGCCGCGCATGCGATCGCGATCCAGATCGCCTCGCTCACCTTCATGGTCCCGCTTGGGCTCAGCCAGGCCGTCACCGTCCGCGTGGGCCTCGCCTATGGCCGCCGCGATCCCCTCGGCATCGCCCGGGCCGGCTGGACGGCGTTCGTGATGGGCGTCGCGTTCATGGCCTGCATGGCGGTCGTAATGTTCGCCGTCCCGCACGGCCTGGTCGGCATCTTCCTCGACGAGGCCCTGCCCGAAAACCGTGCGGTGATCCCGCTCGCGGTATCGTTCCTCTACGTCGCCGCCTTCTTTCAGGTGTTCGACGGCGCCCAGTCGGTCGGCGCCGGCATGCTCCGCGGCCTGCAGGACACCACCCTGCCGATGGTCTTCGCCGCCTTCGGCTATTGGGTCGTCGGCATGGGCACCGCGCTGTGGCTCGGCTTTGGGCTTCGCTGGCATGGCGTCGGCATCTGGATTGGCCTTGCTCTCGGATTGGCAGTAGTCTCAGTGATGATGCTCGGCCGCTGGCTTCGGCGCGGCCGGCTCGGACTGGTCCCGCAAATCGCGTGAACGGTCCGGTAAGCTTTAGAAGACTATAAGCAAATCAGCAGTTTCGGAGGATTTGGGACAGGCTTTGGTTCGGGTTCTTGTCGTCGATGACTCGGTGACCATCCGCGCGATGATGCGGCAGGTGCTGGAGAGCGACCCGGAAATCCGCGTCGCCGGACTCGCCGCAAGCGCGGACGAGGCCGATCGCATGCTCGACGATCTGCTTGTCGACGTCATCACGCTCGATATCGAAATGCCCGGCCGCAACGGTATCGAATATCTTGCCGACGTGCGGAAAAATCGCGGCACCCCCGTCATCATGCTGTCCAGCCACGCCGCCCGCGGCGAGCAGACCCGCGCGCAATGCCTGCTGATGGGCGCCGCGGGTTGCTTCAACAAGGCGAACGCAGTGCGCGAAAAGGATCGCCTGATCCAGCTCGTGAAAGACGCCGCCCACCGCCAGGCCCGCCTCGACCCCGAAGACCGCACCGCCCTCGAAGCCGCCCGCGCCGCCGAGTAGCGGGAGTTTGTTAGAGCTTCATTGAATCCTGACCCCGTTCGGGCTGAGCCTGTCGAAGCCCTCCCTTTCTATTCTGAAACGCCGAAACAAGAAGAAAGGGCTTCGACAAGCTCAGCCCGAACGGTGTTTCAGGGTCGGTGTGACAGATTCTACAACCGCGCGGCCCTCAAAAAAGCCCCCGTCGCGCCGACCACTCGCGCCGGGTCCTCGACATGACTCATGTGCGAAAGCTCGTCGAACGCGACCAGCTTCGAGCGTCTCACCAGCTTCTGGATGCGCCGGGCAATCCAGGGCGGCCCTTCGTCATATTCGCCGCAGGTAATCAGCGTCGGCACGCGAACCCCACGCAACGCACGCGTGTTG
The DNA here is from genome assembly GCF_042678385.1 of Sphingomonas tabacisoli. Classification (NCBI taxonomy): domain Bacteria; kingdom Pseudomonadati; phylum Pseudomonadota; class Alphaproteobacteria; order Sphingomonadales; family Sphingomonadaceae; genus Sphingomonas; species Sphingomonas tabacisoli. The sequence goes on along the minus strand of NZ_JBHUDY010000001.1, from coordinate 710,124 downwards.
TCGATTGACGCGAACGTTCCGGTGAATTGGAATTCGGTCGGTCCGTTCAGATGCGCATAGACCGGGTTGCGCCCGATCTCCTCACCGATCCGGTTGAACCAGTCGGGGTAGGGATCGAGCCGGCACAGATGCCGCGCGTAATAGGCCTGGATCAGCTTCTGATAGGCGGGATCGTCCATCGCTCCGCTCTTCTCGGCCCGGTCGATCGTCGCGCGCGCATCGGGCCCGAACTCCAGCAGCCAGCGCTCGGCCGCTTCCTGGAAATCCAGCCAGCGCACGCCGGTCCCCGCCAGCACCAGCCCCGCAACGCGTTCCGGATGCGCCGCCGCATAGGCCGGCGCCAGAACCCCGCCCCAGCTATGCCCTAGCAGCACGACCTTCTCGAACGCTAGATGCGCCCTCAGCGCCTCCAGCTCCGCCACATAGCGATCAAGCGTATAAAGGCTCAGATCCTCCGGCCGCGCCGACTTGCCGCACCCGCTCTGGTCGTAGGTCACCACCTGCCGGTCGGTCGCAAGGCCGACATAAGGCCGCATGTAGGTCTCGCCCGCCGCCGGTCCGCCGTGCAGCGTGATCACCGGCGTGCGCCCGAACTGGCCATAAACCCGGTAATAGACGCCGCCGTTCGGCCCGGGCGCCTGCCCGGTCAGCACCGGCTCGTCGTCGATGTGCCACAGCTTCGGATCGGGCTGCGGCAGCGGCTTGTAGCCCTTGGCCATGACGGCCGGCGCCACCACCGCCCCCGCCATTCCCGCCAGCATCGAACGCCGTGAAAGCCGCATGCCCTGCCCCCTCGCCTGCACTGTTCCACATGCGCGTCGTCCGGTCCATAAGGATGCGCCATGCTGCGTCTCGACACGTTCCTGCCCTATCAACTTTCGGTCACCTCGAATGCCGTGAGCAGCGCCATCGCGCGGGCCTATGAAACGCTGTTCGGCCTGCGCATTCCCGAATGGCGGCTGATCACGATCCTTGCCGAAGCCGATGGCGTCAGCCAGCAGGCGCTCGTCGCCCGCACCGAAATGGACAAGATGACGGTCAGCCGCGCTGCCCAGGCGCTCGTCGCGCGCGGGCTTGTCACGCGGGTGCCGCACGGCACCGACAAACGCAGCCACGCGCTGACGCTCAGCGGCGAAGGCCGCGCGCTTTATCAGCAGATCGCGCCCAAAGCGCTGGAGCTGGAAGAGCGGCTGCTGAACAAGCTTGGCGAGCGCGAAATCGAGCAGCTCAAAAAGACCCTCGCCAAACTGAAGGCGGCCAGCCAGGCGTTGCGTTGATTGGTAACATCTGTTACGACTTTCGCATCCCGACTCAGGAGCGAGAAGAATGAGCGCCGACAACCCGCTTGGCCTGAACGGCTTCGAATTCGTCGAATTCACCTCGCCCGATCCGGAAGCGATGGCGCGGCAGTTCGAGCAGCTCGGCTTCGTGCCCACCCACCGCCACCCGCGCAAGAACATCACGCGCTACAAGCAGGGCCGCATCAACCTGATGCTGAACCGCGACGATGCCGGTCGCGTCGCCGCGTTCCGAGGCGAGCATGGCCCGTCGGCGAGCGCGATGGCCTTCCGCGTCGCCGATCCGGAAGCCGCGATGAAATGGGCGCTCGCCCACGGCGCCAAGCGCACCGAGGAAGACGACACCGTTATCATGGGGATCGGCGGCTCCTACCTCTATTTCATCAAGGACGGCGTGGACCTGTATTCCGACTGGGCGGAGTTCCCGGGCTGGCGCGAGGCCGAGGCGAAGAACAATGTCGGCCTCGACCTGCTCGACCACCTCACCCACAATGTCCGGCGCGGCCAGATGCGGGTCTGGTCGGAGTTCTACAAGGAATTGTTCGGCTTCGAGGAACAGAAATATTTCGACATCAAGGGCCAGGCGACCGGGCTGTTCAGCCAGGCGATGATCGCGCCCGATAAGGCGATCCGCATCCCCTTGAACGAGAGCCAGGACGACAAGAGCCAGATCGAGGAATTCATCCGCGAATATCATGGCGAAGGCATCCAGCACCTCGCCCTCACCACGCCCGACATCTACGATACGGTCGAGCGCCTCCGCGCTCGCGGCGTCAAGCTGCAGGACACGATCGAGACCTATTACGAACTGGTCGACAAGCGCGTCCCCGGCCACGGCGAGGACCTCGAACGCCTCCGCAAGAACCGCATCCTGATCGACGGCAGCGTCGAGACCGGCGAAGGCATCCTCCTCCAGATCTTCACCGAAAACATGTTCGGCCCGATCTTCTTCGAGATCATCCAGCGCAAGGGCAACGAAGGCTTCGGCAACGGCAATTTCCAGGCCCTGTTCGAAAGCATCGAACTCGACCAGATCAGACGCGGCGTGATCAAGGTCGAAGAACCGGTGGAGTAGGATGATGGGCGAAGCGGGATGATATAGTGTCCGTTCGTTTCGAGCGAAGTCGAGAAACGCGCGTAACGTCATGCTCCGCTTCTCGACTTCGCTCGAAGCGAACGGGATTGGTATGAACATTCAGAATCAAATTGCCGCCACCGCGCCCTACACCCCCGGCTTCGGCAACCACCACGCCACCGAAGCCGTCCCCGGCGCGCTCCCCGTCGGCCGCAACTCCCCGCAAAAGCCCCCATTCGGCCTCTACGCCGAACAACTCTCCGGCACCGCCTTCACCGCACCGCGCCACGAGAACCGCCGTTCCTGGCTCTACCGCCTGCGCCCCTCCGCCGAGCACCCGCCCTACACGCGCTACCAAGGCGCCAAACGCTTCGCCCCCGGCACCGTCAATGAGCCGCTGCCCCCCAACCGCCTGCGCTGGGACCCGATCACCGCCAGCCCCGCCGGCACCGACCTGATCGACGGCATCACAACGATGCTCGCCAACCGCGACCCCGCCGATCTAGAAGGCGTCGCCGTCCACGTCTATGCCGCCGACAAGCACATGGACCGCCGTGCCTTCGTCGATGCCGATGGCGAACTGCTCTTCATCCCCCAGGCCGGCCGGCTCGACCTGCTCACCGAACTCGGCCGCATCGAAGTCGCGCCCGGTCAGGTCGCGCTGATCCCGCGCGGCGTCCGCTTCCGTGCGTTGCTGCCGGATGGACAAGCCCGCGGCTATATCGCCGAGAACCACGGCGCGATGTTCCGCCTCCCCGATCTCGGGCCGATCGGCGCCAACGGCCTCGCCAATCCGCGCGATTTCGAGACGCCCGCCGCTTGGTTCGAGGATCGCGACCAGCCGTTCGAGCTCGTCCAGAAATATCTGGGCAGCCTCTGGACCACCAATCTCGACCATTCCCCCCTCGACGTCGTCGCCTGGCACGGCAATCTCGCGCCGTTCCGCTACGACCTGTCGCGCTTCAACACGATGAACACGGTCAGCTTCGACCATCCCGACCCGTCGATCTTCACCGTGCTGACCTCGCCCAGCGACGTGCCCGGCCGCGCCAACGCCGACTTCGTCATCTTCCCCCCGCGCTGGATGGTGGCGGAAGACACGTTCCGCCCGCCCTGGTTCCACCGCAACATCATGTCCGAAGCGATGGGCCTGATTACCGGCGCCTATGACGCCAAGGCCGAAGGCTTTCAGCCCGGCGGTCTCTCCTTGCACAACCTGATGTCCGGCCATGGCCCCGACGTCGCAAGCTGGCGCGGCGCGAGCGAAGCGGAGCTGAAACCCCACAAGATCGACGGCACGATGGCCTTCATGGTCGAAACCTGCTGGCCATATCGCCTGACGGAACACGCTCGCGATCACGCCCAGCCGGATTACGATTCCTGCTGGCAAGGCTTCCCAAAGGCGCGGATCGAATGAAGGTCAGCATCGAGGAAAAGTTTGCCGCTTTCGCCGAGCATTGGCGGCCGAAGATCGTCGCGCAGCTCAATGGGCAGGACGTCCGGCTGGTGAAAACCAAGGGCACTTTCCCATGGCACGCCCATGCCCACGCCGAGGAAATGTTCCTGTGCTGGAAAGGCGCGTTCCGCGTCGAATTCCGCGATCATGTCGTCACGCTTGGCCCCGGCGAGATGATCGTCGTACCGCGCGGGGTTGAACACCGCACCGCAAGCGACGAAGAAGCCGAAGTGCTGATCTTCGAACCCTCCGAAGTCATCAACACCGGCGACGCGCCCTCGTCCGAGTTCACGGCGCCTTCGGGAGTGACGATTTGAAGCTGGCATCGTTGAAATCCGGTCGTGACGGCCGCCTCGTCGTCGTCTCGCGCGACCTCCATTGGTATGCCGATGCGACGCACATCGCCCGCACGATGCAGGCGGCGCTCGACGATTGGGACCATGTCGCGCCGAAACTCGAATTGCTGGCGACCGACCTCGAACATGAAGCAATCCCGCTCGAGCGCTTCCACGAGCGTCGCGCTGCAGCACCGCTCCCCCGCGCTTACCAATGGGCTGACGGCTCGGCTTACGTGAACCATGTCGAGCTGGTGCGGAAAGCGCGCGGCGCCGAAATGCCGGAAAGCTTCTGGACCGACCCGCTGATGTACCAGGGCGCGTCCGACAGCTTCCTCGCCCCCCGCGATCCGATCCCGCTCAAGGACGAAGCCTGGGGCTGCGACATGGAAGGCGAAGTCTGCGTCGTCACGGGCGACGTGCCGCAGGGCGCGACGCGCGAGGAATGCCTCGCCGCGATCCGCCTGGTCGGCCTCGTCAACGACGTGTCGCTCCGCAACCTCATCCCCGGCGAGCTCGCCAAGGGCTTCGGCTTCTTCCAGTCCAAACCCGCCTCCACGCTATCGCCCGTGCTGGTAACGCCCGACGAGCTGGGCGGCGCGTGGAAAGACGGCAAGCTCCACCGCCCGCTGCTGGTCGAGCTCAACGGCCAACCGTTCGGCAAGGCCGATGCCGGCGTCGACATGACGTTCGATTTCGGCACCCTCGTCGCCCATGTCGCCAAGACCCGCAGCCTCGTCGCCGGCTCGATCGTCGGCTCCGGCACCGTCTCGAACAAGGGCGCGGACGGCGGCCCAGGCAAGCCGGTGGCCGAGGGCGGCCTCGGCTATAGCTGCATCGCCGAAATCCGAATGATCGAGACGATCCAGGGCGGCAAGCCGGTCACGCCCTTCCTCCGCCACGGCGACCGCGTCCGCATCGACTGCCAGGACGAACACCACCACAGCATCTTCGGCGTGATCGAGCAGGAGGTCGTTCCGGTCGCATGAGCGACCGCCTCACCGCCACACCACACGGCGTCACCCTCTGCGCCCTCGCCGATCTCCCCGATCCCGGCGCGCGCAACTTCGTGCTGCAGATCGGCGAGCGCTATTTCCACGGCTTCGTCGTTCGCCGCGGCAAGACGGTGGCCGGCTATGTCGACGCCTGCCCGCACATGGGCCTGCCGCTCGCGAAGCAGCTCGACGACTACCTGACCAACGACGCAACCCTGATTGAATGCGACTGGCACGGCGCCCTTTTCCGCCCGGAAGACGGCCTCTGCGTCGGCGGCCCATGCGTCGGACAACGCCTTCGCCCCTGGCCGGTCGAGCTCGTGAACGGCCTCGTCAAAACCGCTCAGACGGTGAACAGCGCATAGGGCCGGTCGAACTTCGGCCGGACCACGAACTGCGCCACATTATACACCGGCGTCCCCCGCATCGTCCGTCCTTCATAGGCCCCATGATGCGCGTGCCCGTGCACGACCAGCTTCACATGGTCGAACCGGTCGATCGCATCCGCCAGTCGCGCCGAGCCAAGCCAGGGAAAAATCTCGATCGGCTCGCCCTCTAGCGTCTGCGGGATCGGCGCATAATGCAGCACCGCCACCGACCGTTCGGTCCTGAGCGACCGCAACCCATTCTCCAGCTTACGCGCCTCGTTATTGGCCTCGTCGACGATCGCCTTCAGCGGCCCTTCCCCGAACGGCGCCAGCTCGCCCCGCCCGAAGCCGCCCAGGAATCCCTTCACCCCCGCAAAGCCGACGCCCTCGATCTCAACCGCCTGCTCGTCGAGGATGATCATCCCCGCCTGGTGCAGGATCTCGGCGACCCGCTCCGGCTGGCCGCACTCATGGTCGTGATTGCCGAGCACGCCGATCACCGGCTTGGTCGCACAGCGTATGTCCTCGGCCAGGATTTCGGCTTCCCTGGTCTTGCCGAAATTGGTGAGGTCGCCGGCAAGCACGATCACATCGGCGTGCCCGGACATTTCCTTGAACAGCTCGGCATAGGGCCGGCTCGCGGTTTCGGTCACGTGCAGGTCGCCGATCGCGGCGATGGTGATCGGCTCAGTGGTGCTCATAACGCTCCTCGAGATTGCCGAAGGCTTCGGAAAAGCCCCATTCGGTCACGTCGATCTGATAGTCGCGCGGCGAAAAGATGCGCCCGCGGCACACCTTCACGCCCGGCCCGGGCATCGCCCGCTGCGCGGCCAGCCGCTCCAGCAGTTCGTCCATCAGCCATTTCGGCACCAGCTCGCGTTCGCTCGGATAGACGAAGCGGAAGTTGAGCAGCGCCATCAGCAGCACTTCCCAATACAGCTCGAGCTGATCGAGCAGCCGCCGCCAGTCGATCTCCTCATGCTTCATCAGGATCACGTGGGCGACGTCCGCGCCGTCGTACCGATACCGGTCCTGCACGAAAATCTTGGACACGATGAACTCGGTCGGCGGCACCAGACGCACGACCGTGTCGTACACCTCCGCCTTGGGCGCAGCCTTGAACCAGTCGTCGCTGATCGGCGTGCCCGATGTGGGGATCGAAAAGATCACGTCCATGAACAGCTCGCCGCGCGTGATCCGCGCCAGCCAGCGCTCGTCGACCATCTCGACCGGCACGCCCTGCTCCTGGAAATAGGCGAGGATCTTGAGCGCGTCGCTCGGCTTTGCGAAGACATCGACATCCTTGGTCGGCCGCACGATGCCGGTGTAGCAGGACAGCGCAAACGTGCCCGACAGCAGGAACGGATGCCCGGACCGCGCCAGCAGCTTCAGGCATTCCGCATAGAAATCCTCGCGCTCCGGCGGGATTTTCAGTTCGGTCGAATTAAGCGCGTCGGTTGCAGCCATGGAGAGGGAACGGCGCTTGGCCGGCGCCGTTCCCTTGCCCGTCTCAGCTAACAGACATGCCCGCAGGGATGGGCGCCTGTCCCGCGTCCGTCTCGGTCCGCGCCGGATCGCTTGCGCTCCGGCGTTTCGAACCCGTCGCGGTGTCGCTCGAATGGACCTTGTCCTTCCGCGCATCATGCTGCGCCACCGCCGGCCCGCGCTCGGGCTTCTGTTGATAATAGCCGCGCGACGCCTCCACCCCCTTGGGCAGCCCCGAACGGTCGCTATAGTCCGCTGGCGGCGGACGCTCGCCGCCGCGCTTCGCCATCATGGTCGCGGCAAACGCGTCCAGCGCGGCAAAGCCCGCGGCCGCGCCGATGCCCAGCCAAGCGTTGCGCTTCTGCTCCTGATTGCCGCTGCGGGTGCCGAGCGCGACGGTGGCCAGATCAAGCACGTCACCCGCCGTCCGCGCCCAAAGCGCCGGCGTGGGGTTGATCGACAACGTGCCGATGCCGGACCCGATCTCGCGCAGGCCATAGGCGCGCACCAGATTCTCCTTGCCTTCCAGCCCGAACATCTTGGTGAACCGGCCCGGCGAGACCAGCTCCGCCACGCCAAGTCCCAGGGCAAACAGACCGATCCCGCGCACCAGCGCATCGGACCCGCTCAGCGAGCTGTCGCTGCCATATTTGAACGCCATTACGCCGCCTCCATCTCTGGCTTCAGCATCACCTTGATGCAGTTGTCCTTCCGGCTCTCGAACTTGGGATACATGGACGGCCCCTCGGAAAGCGGCGCCTTGTGCGTCACGACGAAGCTCGGATCGAGCGCACCGTCCTCGATCAGCTCGATCAGCTCGTCCGTCCAGCGTTTCACATGGGTCTGGCCGGTCCTCAGCGTCAGGCCCTTGTTCATCAGCGCGCCGAACGGAATCTTGTCGAGCACGCCGCCATAGACGCCCGGCACCGACAGGATGCCGCCCGCCCGGCACAGCAGGATCATCTCGCGCAGCACGTGCGGCCGGTCGGTCTCGAGCATGAACGTCTGCTTGGTCCGGTCGTAAAGGTGCTCGGGCAAGATCTGCGAATGCGATTCCATGCCGACAGCGTCGATGCACTTTTCGGGCCCCTTGCCGTCGGTGAGCGCGTCGAGCCGCTCCTTCACGCTTTCCTCGCCCGGATTGATCGTGATCGCGCCGGCGGCGGCGGCCATGCTCAGCCGCTCAGGCAGGAAGTCGATCGACACGACCTGTTTCGCGCCCAGCAGGATCGCACTCCTGATCGCCATCTGGCCGACCGGCCCGGCGCCCCAGATCGCGACCGTGTCGGTCGGCTCGATGTCGCACCAGACCGCCGCCTGCCATCCGGTCGGCAGAATGTCGGTCAGGAACAGCGCCTGCTCGTCAGGGATCGAGTCAGGCACCTTGATGTGCGTGTGGTCTGCGAAGGGCACGCGCAGATATTCGGCCTGCCCGCCGGCATAGCCTCCAGTCAGGTGCGTATAGCCGAACAGCCCGGCGGTCGTCCGCCCAAACGCCGCCTCGGCCAGCTTGGCCTTGCGGTTCGTCCGTTCGCAAACCGAGAAATTGCCTTTGCGGCACTGCTCGCATTCGCCGCAAGTGATCTGGAAGGGAATGGCGACCCGGTCTCCAGGCTTCAGCGCCTTGTTGTCCTTGCCGACTTCGACGACCTCGCCCATCGTCTCGTGGCCCAGGATGTCGCCCGGCATCATGCCCGGCATGAAGTTGTGGAACAGGTGCAGGTCCGATCCGCAGATCGCGCAGCTCGTCACCTTGATGATCGCGTCCCGCCCATCCTCGATTTCGGGATCGGGCATTGTTTCGTAGCGAACGTCCTGCTTGCCGTGCCAGACCAGCGCCTTCATGTTGGGTCTCCCGTCGTCGTGTGGCCGCTCAACGTGACGAGGCGGAGGGTGTTGCAATGAAAAGCGCAGCCGAAATGAAGAAATTGCCGGAACTTAACTGGGATCAGTGGCGGGACACCGCGCTCACGCTTCAACTCTGGACTCAGGTGGTCGGCAAGGTCCGGCTGACGCAGACGCCTTGGCTCAATCATGGCTGGCATGTGCCGCTTTACGTGACGTCGCGCGGCCTCGGCACCGGCACCATCCCGCATGAGGCCGGCGCGTTCGAACTGGAGTTCGATTTCCTAGCCCACTGCCTGCACTGCCGCACCGATGACGGGTTCGACGAAGGCTTTCCGCTCGCGGCGATGCCCGTCGCGGACTTCTTCGCCCAAACCATGGCCCTGCTCGATCGCGCCGGACGCGCGACGCGAATTCATGTGCTGCCGAACGAAGTCCCCGATCCGATCCCGCTCGACCAAGACCGGCAGCACCGCAGCTACGATGCGGATGCAGTCAATCGCTTCTGGCGGGCGCTTCTCTTCGCGGACGCCCTCTTCAAACGCTTCCGCACCGGCTTTCTCGGCAAGGCAAGCCCGGTCCACTTCTTCTGGGGCAGCTTCGATCTCGCCGTGACGCGTTTCTCCGGCCGCGCTGCCCCGCTCCACCCCGGTGGCGTGCCTGGCCTTCCCGATCGGGTTACGCAGGAAGCCTATTCGCACGAAGTGTCGAGCGCCGGTTTCTGGCCGGGCAGCGATGCCTATCCGCGCGCCGCATTTTATTCCTATGCCTATCCCGAGCCGCCCGGCTTCCGCATCGCGCCGGTCCCAGCGCCGGGCCGCTTCGACGATGCGCTGGGCGAGTTCCTGCTCGATTACGATGCGATCCGCGACTCGCCCAACCCCGAAAAGACGCTGCTCGACTTTCTGCAGGCGACTTACGAAGCTGCTGCAAATTCAGCAGCTTGGGACCGCGCGCGCCTGGAATGCGATTTCGGCGCGCCCGGCAAACCGCGGCCGGTTCCGGGCGCCGGACAAGTGTAGCAAAATCACAACAGTGGCTGAGAAACGGCGCGGCCCCGCTTGTCATCGTCTTCGGATCGGCTAGACACGGTGCCGAGTGCGCGATCCCTTCGCTCACCATACTCAATTTGTGCCGTTCAGGGAGGCAAGAATGTTCAAGCGTGGTTTGATTGCTGCTGCCGCAGCCATGAGCCTGGTTTCGGCTCCGGCGCTCGCGCAGAGCAGCGCGTCGAAGCTGTCGGTCGCGTCGGCGGCGCGCACCAGCGCTTCGGCCAAGGGCGAGAACCTGTTCGGCGGCGGCGCGCTGGTTGGCGTGCTGGTGTTCGCGGCGGTTGTCGCGGCGATCTATTTCGTTGCCGACAGCAGCGACGAGCCGAACAGCCCGTAGTCTTTCGGACACTGATACGAAAACGCCGGCGTCTCCTTCGAGCCGCCGGCGTTTTTTGTTTGCGCGCTACGCCGCAGCCGGAAGCCGCGCATCGGGATAGGCGCTGCCAGCCTTGGCGATCAGCGCGCGGTCGTCGTGATTCCACGGATGGAAGCCGGGCAGGAAATAGGCGAGCCACGCCGGCAGGATGTGCCGCACGGGCCCCGGGCTTCCCACCAGATACCAGAGCAGCCGCGCCTTTGCGCCCGCGCCCTCGATCCCGTCCTGCGCCAGCAGCTCCAGCGTCCCTTCCCAGCGCTTGGTCCAGAACCGGTAGGTGACGAGCAGCATCATGATGCTCTTCACTTTCCAGCGCCTCCACCGCGACCACCCCTTGGTCGCGTGGGCCCAAGTGTCGTACGCGACGCCCTTGTGCTCGATCTCCTCGATCGCATGCCACTGCCACATCGCCTTGGTCTCGGCGTCGACGCCGGTCCAATAGCGCGGATGCTTCAGCATCATCTGCGCCAGCATCGCGGTGTAATGCTCCAGCGCCATCGTGACGGCGAGATTCAGGATCTGCGGCCGCCCCTTGGTCAGCTCCAGCGAATCGACCACCACCTGCTCCAGGTGCGCGATGTCATAGCCGGCATCCACGACGCGCTTGTTGAACGCGACATGCTCGCGGCTGTGCATGACTTCCTGCATCGTGAAGGCCTTGATCTCGGCCTCCAGCTTGGGCGGCGCGCCGTCGCGGAACGCCTTCACGCTTTCGATGAAGAACGCCTCGCCGCGCGGGAAGGTGATCGACAGCGCATTGTGCCACGCGGTCGCGATCGGGTCGCCGCCATGCCACCAGCGCCCCTGCTTCAGCTTACGCCCGAAGCGCCGGTCGCGCGGCGTGATCGTCAAATCAGCAGGCGTCTTCGCAGCAATCTGCATGAACCGAGTCTCCTCAGCCTCACGAAAACACATACTGACACGATTGTCAATAACTCAGGCTAGCCTCGAACGCACGCCGGGCGTAGAGAGAAAGCCATGTCGCTCGCCAAACGCCGCCTGTCGCCCGAAGCCAGCCGTTCCGCAGCCCTCGCCGCCGCGCGCGACTTGCTGGTCGAGGCCGGTCCGCAGGCGGTGACCTTGAAAGCGGTCGCCGCGCGCATGGGCCGGACCCACGCCAACCTGCTCCACCATTTCGGCTCGGCCGCCGGGCTGCAAAAGGCGCTGTCCGAGACGATGGCCGAGCGCATCACCCGGCAGATCGGCGAGGCGGTGCTGAAGGTCCGTGCCGGCCAGGGCTCGCGGCGCGCGGTCGTCGACATGACCTTCGACGCTTTCGAAAAGGGCGGCGGCGCGCTTGCCTCCTGGGCGATCCTCAGCGGCAACGAGGATGCGCTCGACCCCATCCTCCAGGCGATCCACCGCCTGATGGACGAGCTCAGCGACGGCACCGCGCACGACGAAGACATGCGCCGCGACACCCTCGACCTCGTGCTCTCCGCGATGGGCGACGCGCTGCTCGGCGAAGCAATGGCGAGCGCCCTCGACCTCCCCCGCGACACCGCCCGTGAGCTGGCCACCGCCAAGCTGATGGCGCGGCACTCCGAGGACGCAAACAAGTAACCGTTCGTTTCGAGCGAAGTCGAGAAACGAGTGTGACGTCGAGCGCGCTTCTCGACTGCGCTCGAAGCGAACGGATTTAGTTAGGACCGAGCGTGGACTAGCCCCCGCCGCCCCAACCCCCTATCTGCGCCCCCATGCATTTCTTGGATCAGGCGAAGATTTTCATCCGCTCCGGCTTCGGCGGCCCGGGCGCGGTCAGCTTTCGCCGCGAAAAGTTCATCGAATATGGCGGACCTGACGGCGGCGACGGCGGCAAGGGCGGCGACATCGTGTTCGAAGCGGTCGCCGGCCTCAACACCCTCATCGACTTTCGCTACACTCAGCATTTCCGCGCGCCCCGCGGCACTGGCGGCGCCGGCAGCAACCGCACCGGCGCCGGCGGCAAGGACCTCGTCATCAAGGTGCCGGTCGGAACCCAGATCCTCGCCGACGACGAAGACCGCACGCTCCTCGCTGACCTCACCAAGGTCGGCGAGCGCATCGTCTTCCTGAAGGGCGGCGACGGCGGCCGCGGCAACGCCAGCTACAAGACGTCGACCAACCGCGCACCGCGCCAGCACGGCACCGGCTGGCCGGGCGAGGAAGCCTGGGTGTGGCTGCGCCTGAAGCTGCTGGCCGACGCCGGGCTGGTCGGCCTGCCCAACGCCGGCAAGTCCACCTTCATCAACGCCGTGACCAATGCCCGGGCAAAGGTCGGCGAATACGCCTTCACCACCACCCGCCCCCAGCTCGGCGTGGTCCGCCACAAGGGCCGCGAGTTCGTGATCGCCGACATCCCCGGCCTGATCGAGGGCGCGGCCGAAGGCGCCGGCATCGGCGACCGCTTCCTGGGTCATATCGAGCGCTGCCGCGTGCTCCTCCACCTGGTCGACGCCAATGACGAGGATGTGGCGAGCAGCTACCGCGTCGTCCGCGACGAGCTCGAAGCCTATGGCGCCGGCCTCGCCGACAAGCCCGTCGTGGTCGCGCTCAACAAGATCGACACGCTCGACGACGAACTGATCGCCGCCCTCTCCGCCGAGCTGGAGGAAGCGAGCGGCGAGAGCGTCATCCCGATCTCCGGCGCCAGCGGCGTCGGCGTCGACTGGGCCCTCGACAAGCTCCTCGAAGCGATCGGCCCCGAAGCCAGCGCCGTCGGCGCGGACGACGAAGGCGAGGACGCAATCGAGTGGTCGCCGGTTTAGGGGTTATCGAACACCCCACCCCGCTCGTCCCGAGCGTAGTCGAGGGGCGCCCGTGATGAGTCCGTGCCAGCGCCCCTCGACTACACGTTCGGGCCAGACCATAACGTCGCGGACGACGAAGGCGAGGATACGATCGAGTGGTAACCGATTAGGGGCTCCGCGGGCACGCCAGTAGCTCCGGTGAGTAGGACTCCGGTTGCAATGCTCTGCTCCCGCGGCGACTAATAGCTGTATATGGATCAGGAAGCACTCGATGCTACTATGGCGCGGTTCGCGCGTTCGTTCATGCCCTTCGCTCACGAAGCACAGGAACGTGTTGAACGGGAACATGTGCGTTTCGTGCACTACACAAGCGCCGAAAGCGGCCTCAAGATTCTTCAGTCCGGCCGGATGCTGTTGCGCAATGCCACGCTGATGAACGACTTCTCAGAGATCGAATACGGAATGCGGTGTTTAGACGCCTCGTATGCCGGCCCAGACGGTTTGCGTTTGCAGGCCATGATGAAAGAGGTTCAGACCGACCTACCTAGTATTTTTCAAAATAACTTTAGCTCGTTCGCAAACGATTTGAGGCATGAAACTTACCTCACCTCGATCTCTGAGCATGAAATAGGTCACGAAGACGAGTTCGGACGACTTTCGATGTGGCGAGCATATGCGCAACGCAATGGCATCGCATTTGTCATGAACAATACGCCATTTGTAAGCCCAACTAATGCCCTACAAGCTTACACCAGCCCGGTAATGTATGCTTCGCCCGCTGAGTTTGCGACAGCGTTCAAGGACGTCGTAAATCGAGTTGAGGGCATCTTTAGCGAATTGAGAACGTTCGGTGGCCAATGGTTCCACAACCTAGTCGAGCACGCCTTTCGAGTGGCAGTGCTATCGACAAAACATCCATCCTTCATGGAAGAGCGTGAATGGCGAATTATCTATACGCCGACAATCTTGCAACGGGCTGGAGACTTGGATGAGCGCCAACTGGAACGCATCCCCACAGAGATCATGTGCCTCAACGGAGTGCCTCAACGCGTCTACGCGATTCCCTTTCGTGACTATCCGGACGAGGGTTTCAACGGAGCAACAATTCCTGCGATTGTAGACCGAATTCTTATAGGCCCCACTCAGGACGCTTACGCCATAGCTCAGGCATTCGTGGCAGAACTCACCCGGTTGGAAGTGCCAGATGCCGAAAAGAAAGTTCTCATCACTGGTATCCCACTCCGTCAGTAGTCTTATGCGGCAAGTACGATGCGCAAAGTCATACTAAGCGGTCTGCGTCACGGACCAGCCAAAGTTATAGCCGTTATAGTCGGTTTGCTCGGACTATGGGCAAGCATTGATCCAGGAGCCGTGAAGGTGTGGATCGTAGCTCGTGTCGACCACATCGATTACGAGCTCACTGGTTGGGCGTTGCTTGCGGGGTTGGCGATTTATGTGCTTGCTTACTGGTTCGTATCACGAGGCCCGTCGAGCCATATGGAGGCTTTGCGCCAGCGAGGTCTAAGGCCCATCTTCGCCACTCTCTACGACTACAAGGGCAGACTCGCTCGCTCAGAAAACCGCGATGAAGCGCTTGAGGTGCAAAACTCCTATCGCTGCGAAGACGAGAAGATTGACGAGTGGCTCGAACAAAACATGGGCGCTGCTGCTCGCGCAAAATACAACAGCGGATCGCCAGAAAGCTGGGCCTTTATCGTCAATGCCTCGGACGAGAAGACTCTTACGCGTAACCAGATAGCTCCCACTTTGGCGGAAATTGATCTCAAGCTCAAAAACATCGACGAGATGATGGAGTCAGATCGCTGGGCGGCCGTCCAACCATCGGCCTGGAGATGGCAGGCAGTAAATAAATACGAATGAGCCTCGGAACATAACCATCGTAGACACATCTTTCGTGCCACAATCGCGTTGGTCCCGGCATACCTTGCTAGGTGATTTCTCGCCCCCCACCGAGCAACACGCCGTTCAGAAACACCCCGATAATGACCACCCCAATTCTCCGCCGAGAAAGGGAGTGGCGATGCGTCGAACCGCGGTGTTGGTCGTGGGTGTGCTGCTCTGTTCGGCGGCGGGCGCGCAAATGGGGCCGCCGGGGGGCGGCGGTGGCGGGCGCGGCGGCGGCCAGGGCCGGCATGGCGGGTTCGGCGGCGGCCCCGGCGGCGAGCGGATGGCGCCGCGGCCGCCCAAGCCTTTGAAGCGGAAGCGGCTGGACGAGATCGTCACCGCCATGTTCCGCGCGGCCGACGCCAATCACGACGGCATGGTGACGCTCGACGAGCTGCACGCCGTGATCGAGGCGCGGCGGGAAGCGGCGATCCGCGCGCGCTTCGAACGGATCGACCGCAACCATGATGGCCGGATCGATCTCGACGAATTCGCGGCCTGGCAGCGGGCGATGGGCTCCGCTGCACTGTCGGACGCGCAATCGACCGGTGTGCGCGGCGCGATGGTCCCCGAAGAGATCGGGCCGGAGCTTGGCAACGATCCTGAGGACCGTCGCCTCGCGCGCTTCATCGAGCCGCTCAGCGCCCCGGTGCTCGTCAACGCCAACACCAATTACGATGCCGGCGTATCGCTGGAGGAGCTGCTCGCCTACGAACGCAAGCGCTTCGACGCCGCCGACGCCAACCATGACGGCGAGCTGACGATCGACGAGCTGGGCGAAGGCTTCGACCCGCAAGGCGCCCCCGGCCGCGGCGCAGGCGCCGGACGCGGCGGCTACGGCCGGCGCGGGCGCCCGGGCGAATAGCGACACGCGAAGGCCCTGTCCTACACCTGCTTGTTCGTGATACGTTCTCATTGCCCATAAGCAGGAGAACGCAATGCCGGACCCCTCGGACCAGCAGGAATCCATCCCCTTCACGCCCGTCCCGCTCCTGCGCAAACGTCGCAGGGGCTGGACGCCCGATCGCCAGCGTCAGTTCATCGATGCGCTGGCGCGGTGCGGCAGCGTGTCGGCGGCGGCGCGGCAGGTGGGGATGTCGGCGCGCGGCGCATATGCGTTGTTGGACAAGGAAGGCGCTGAAAGCTTCGCCGACGCCTGGGACATGGCGGCGATGATGGGCATGGACGCGACCCGCGAGAACGTCATCGATCGCGCGATGCACGGCGCCTGGGTGCCCATCGTCAGGCGCGGGCAGATCGTCCGCATGGAGTTCCGCTATTTCGACAATCTCGCCATCGCTCTGCTCTCCGGGCGCGGGCGCGACAGCTACGAAGTGCAGGAGGAGCGCCGGCAGCGGCGAAAGCTCCGCCATTTCTGGCGCGACGAGGATCGCAAGCGCGACGAGCAGCGCGCCGCCGAGGAAGCCGCGCAAAAGGCGTTCGAGGAAGAATGCGCCCGCCAGCGCGCCGAAATCGAAGCGAAGATCGCGAAGCAACGCGCCGATGCGGTGCGAATCGTGGCTTTTTGACCGTTTCCGCCATGTTTCAATTTCGGCCAAGTCTCTGCCCGGAAAGGAAAATCCCGCATAAGTTCATGAAAAAGGCGGCGCACCCCTGGAAGTTTGTGAACGTAAGGGCCCGCGCGCTCCTGCATTGGCGTCGCGCGCTTGCCGCGCTACGGCGCCCGCGTGCCGACGTCCTCGCCTGCTCCCAGCCCCCAGCGCCTGATCGTCAAGATCGGGTCGGCGCTGCTGGTCGATCCTTCGGGTGGCGTGCGGCGGGAATGGCTGGCCGGGATCGCCGCCGACATCGCGGCGCGGGTGGCCCAGGGGCAGCAGGTGGCGGTCGTCTCCTCGGGCGCGATCGCGCTTGGCGCCCGGCGGCTGGGGCTTCCCAAGGGTGGCCGGGCCAGCCTGGAGGATGCGCAGGCCGCTGCAGCGACGGGCCAGATCGCGCTCAGCCAGGTCTGGGCGGAAGTGCTCGGCGCGCACGGCCTCACCGCCGCGCAGATGCTGCTGACCTTGGACGATCTGGAGGACCGCCGCCGCTATCTGAACGCCGCCGCCACGCTCGACCGGCTGCTGTCGTTGGGCGTGGTGCCGGTGATCAACGAGAACGACTCCGTCGCCACCGCGGAAATCCGCTTCGGCGATAACGACCGGCTCGCCGCCCGGGTCGGTCAGGCGGCGGGGGCGGATCAGGTGGTGCTGCTGTCCGACGTGGAAGGCCTCTACGACGCCGATCCCAACACCCACCCCGCCGCTCGCCTGATCGAACGGGTGGAGACGATCGACGCCACGATCCTGTCCTTCGCCGGCGCGGGCTCCGGCTCCGGCATGGGATCGGGCGGCATGCGCTCGAAGCTGCAGGCAGCGCAGATCGCGACCGCTGCCGGCATCGCGCTCGTCATCGCCTCGGGCAAGCGCGACAATCCCTTGCGCGATCCCGGCGGCACCCTGTTCCTGCCCCAGCGCGGCGCGTCGCCCCGCAAGGCCTGGCTCGCCGGCCGCCTCACCGTCCGCGGCAAGGTCGCGATCGACGCCGGGGCACTCAAGGCCCTGCGCGCCGGCTCCAGCCTGCTCGCGGCCGGCGCGACTTCCGTCGAGGGGCGGTTCGCGCGCGGCGATGTGGTGGACATCGTGTCTTCGGACCGTCCCGTCGCGCGCGGGCTATCCGAGTACGACTCCGACGATGCAGCGCGGATCTTGGGCACGAAGACGGATGCGCAGGCCGAAATCCTCGGCTATGCGCCCCGCTCCGCGCTCGTCCATCGTAACTACCTGGTTCTCCTTTAGATCATGGCTCTTCCCACTCTCGCGATCACCGGCGGCACCGGCTTTGTCGGGACGACGCTCGTCCGCCACGCGGCGATGCGCGGCCATCCGGTGCGCGCGCTCACTCGCAAGCCGCTGCCCTCCACCGCCAAGATCCAGTGGGTGCACGGCTCCCTGGAGGATCCGGAATCGCTTGTCCGCCTCGCGGTCGGCGCCGATGCGGTGATCCACGTCGCCGGCGCGATCAACGCGCAGGACCGGGCGGGCTTCCAGACCGACAATGTCTTCGGCACGCTGAACATGGTGGAGGCCGCCAAGGCCGCCGGCGTGCAACGCTTCATCCATGTCAGCTCGATGGCAGCGCGCGAGCCGGACTTGTCGGACTATGGCTGGTCGAAGGCGCGGTCCGAACAGGTCGTCGGTGCCAGCGGCCTCGCATGGACCATCGTCCGCCCGCCCGCCGTCTACGGCCCCGGCGACAAGGAAACGCTGGCGCTGTTCAAGATGGCGAAGCGCGGCCTGATGCTGCTGCCGCCCTCGGGCAAATTGTCGGTGATCGAAGTCAGCGACCTCAGCCGCTTCCTGCTCACCCTCGTCAAGCACGACGAGACGCTCGGCGACACCTACGAACCCGACGATGGCTACGAAAAGGGCTGGACGCACAAGCTCTTCGCCGAAGCGATCGGCGCCGCAGTCGGCCGCAAGCACGTCGCGACGCTCTCGGTCCCACGCCCGCTGCTCAGCCTCGGCGGCCGCCTCGACCGCCTGATCCGTGGGCGCCGCGCCAAGCTCACCCCCGATCGCGCCAGCTATTTCAGCCATCCCGACTGGGTCGCCCATCGCCGACCGCCTGTCGATCTCTGGCGCCCGCACATCGAGACCAATGCCGGCCTGAAGGCCACCGCCGTCGCCTACAAGGCCGCCGGCTGGCTCTAGAGGTGAATGAGGTGCAGCCGATCGACCGCAAAGGTCAGCACGGTCAGCAGCATGCCGGTCAGGAAGGTCCGGTACGATAGCGCAAGGTAACGGTATTTCTTCCAGCGCAGCACCGATCCGTTCTGGTAGATGTCCCGTGCCATCGTCCGATAAACGCTTTCCTCGTCGCGCAGCTCGTCGACCAGCCGCTCGATATAATCTTCCTGGTCGAGCTGGGTAAAAGACCCGAAAAACAGCAGGTTCAGCGGCGCGCCGGCCTTCGGCTTCACGGCCGGCAGCACCGCCATCACCGCCAGCGCCGCCGACATCATCGCGAATCCCGCCAGCACCAGCATTTCGGGCGCCACCCATCCCTTGGACGTTTGGTTCAACGTAATGGTGAACACGACGAACGTCGCGCCCATCAGGATGCTGGCCTTGGCATCGGCCATCGCGGAAAGCTGGACCTGGATTTGCTGGGTGGTTCGGATCAGGTGAATGGCGTCGGGTGCGTAGCGTTTTGGCTCGGGCTGGTACTGCACAAATCCCCCTTCATCGTGTCTTGGGGCTGCCACCCTTCAGCCGCAATCGCTTGGCAAGGCGCGCCCAACCGCATTAGGGACCGCTCATGTCCGACCGTCAAGAAATTGAAACAATCGTCCACCGCCTGATTGAGCCGTTCAACAAAAAGGGCGTGGCGCTCACCGACACGACCACGTTCGCCGGCGATCTCGAATGGGACAGCCTGACCGTGATGGACTTCGTCGCTGCCGTCGAGGACGAGTTCGACATCATCATCACGATGAACATGCAGGCGGAAATCGAAACCGTCGGCCAGCTGGTCGACGCGGTCGGCAAGCTCCAGGGCTGAGCCGATGACCGACAGCCTCCAGACCGCCGACGCCCCCACCGTCGAGACGGTCGCGCCCGAGCGCGACCTGATGTCGAAGTTCGACGGC
This sequence comes from Sphingomonas tabacisoli, assembly GCF_042678385.1. Lineage (NCBI taxonomy): Bacteria > Pseudomonadati > Pseudomonadota > Alphaproteobacteria > Sphingomonadales > Sphingomonadaceae > Sphingomonas > Sphingomonas tabacisoli. The sequence continues at coordinate 690,557 of NZ_JBHUDY010000001.1, read as the reverse complement.
CTGATCGCCGAGCGCCAGGCGTTACTCGACAGCGGCGTCCGCGATCCCTTCGCGATCGTGATGGAGCAGGTGCTGTCGCCCACCGAGGCCGTCATCAAGGGCAAGAAGACGATCCTGCTCGGCACGTACAATTACATGGGCATGACCTTCGATCCGGACGTGATCCAGGCCGGCAAGGACGCGCTAGACCAGTTCGGCTCCGGCACCAACGGCAGCCGCATGTTGAACGGCACCTTCCGCGATCATATGGAGGTCGAGGAAGCGCTTAGGGAATTCTACGGCACCACCGGCGCGATCGTCTTCTCGACCGGCTACATGGCCAATCTCGGCATGATCTCCACGCTGGTTGGCAAGGGCGAGTATGTGATCCTCGATGCCGACAGCCACGCCTCGATCTACGACGGCTGCAAGCAGGGCTATGCCGAAATCGTCCGCTTCCGCCACAACGACATCGCCGATCTCGACAAAAGGCTCGGCCGCCTGCCCAAGGAGGCGGGCAAACTGGTGGTGCTCGAGGGCGTCTATTCGATGCTGGGCGACATCGCGCCGCTGAAGGACATGGTCGCGGTCGCCAAGAAGCATGGCGCGATGGTGCTTTCCGACGAAGCCCATTCGATGGGCTTTTACGGCCCCAACGGCCGCGGCGTTTACGAGGATCAGGGCTGCGAAGGCGATGTCGACTTCATCGTCGGCACCTTCTCCAAATCGGTCGGCACGGTCGGCGGCTTCTGCGTGTCGAACCACCCGAAGTTCGAAGCGATCCGCCTTGCCTGCCGCCCCTATATCTTCACGGCTTCGCTGCCGCCTTCGGTGGTCGCGACCGCGGCGACGTCGATCCGCAAGCTTCGTCACGCCCACAACAAGCGCCAGCACCTGTGGGAGAACGCCCGGCGCGTGCATAACGGCCTGACCGAGCTTGGCTTCAGGCTCGGCACCGAAACGCCGCAATCGGCGATCATCGCCGTGCTGCTGCCGACACAGGAACAGGCGGTGGGCATATGGCAGGCGCTGTTGGAGCTCGGCCTTTACGTCAACATGGCGCGCCCGCCCGCGACTCCGGCCGGCATGTATCTGCTCCGCTGCTCGCTCTGCGCCGAGCATACGCCGGAGCAAGTCGAGCAGATCATCGCCATGTTCGCACAGGCTGGCCGGTCGATGGGCGTGATCGCCTGACTGCGCTGGACAGAAACCGTTAACCACGCTTTGTTACAGGCGGCGTGGGGATGGTTGCGGGATTAGGCCAGGATAACGAGCAAGGCTCGATCAGCGTGCGGCGCGCGCTTGCGATCGCGCTCGCGCTCGTCGCAGCGATCGGTCTTATCGCCCTCACCGTTCTCGTTACCAACTCCAATCGGCAGCGCGACCAGGCGCTTGCGGCGCAGCGGCACAGCTTCGAGGTGATGATCCTCGTCCGCACGTTGCAGAGCACGATGGCCGATGCAGAGCTTTCGCTCGGCCGCTACGTCGTCAATCTCCAGCCGGAATTTGGCCGCGTCTATGTCGACGAATGGCGCCGCGCGGGCTTCGCGATCAACCGTCTGCGGGAGGTGACGCGCGACAATCCGGAACAGGCACGCCTCGCCGCCAAGCTTCGCCATTATTATGACGAGCGCGGCCACATGCTGTCGGGCGCAGCGCTTCGCACGCGCTATGACCAGAAGATCAATGGCCTCGCTATCTTCGACAAGGCCGGCAAGGTCGCGAGCGTCAAGGAACTGAACGACACGGTCGAGCAGATCATCGCGCTCGAAAACCGCACGCTCGGCGCGCGCATCAAGGACGCGAACGATACGCTCGATCAGTCCAATTGGGCGGCGAGCCTGCTTCTGTCCTTCGCCGTCATTCTGCTGACCGGTGCGGCCTTCCTGGGCTTCACCGTTATCCAGGCGATGGCGGAACGACGCACGGCTCGAAAGGACGCCGATGACGTCGCGCGTCGCGCACAGGAGCTGGAAGAAGCGGTTGCCGACCGCACGCGGGAGCTTCGCCTCGCCAACGAAGCATTACTGGCCGAGGCGGCGGATCGCGCGGCGGCGGAAGCTCAGCTCCGTCAGGCCCAGAAGATGGATGCGGTCGGCCAGCTCACTGGCGGCATCGCGCACGATTTCAACAATATGCTCGCGGTGGTGATCGGCGGGCTGGAACTCGCCAAGCGCCGCATGGCCGATGGCTCCGCGGAGGCCGGCCGGCACATCGAAAACGCGATGGAAGGCGCCAGCCGCGCCGCTGCGCTCACCCGGCGCCTGCTTGCCTTCGCCCGCGCCGAGCCGCTGCTCCCCGAAGCCGTCTCGCCCGATTCCCTGATCGATGGCATGCACGATCTGCTCGACCGCACGCTGGGCGAGCGCATCTCAGTGCGCACACGCTTCGATAGCGAGGATTGGAGCGTGTGGGTCGATCGCCACCAGCTCGAAAACGCGCTGTTGAACCTCGCCGTGAACGCGCGCGATGCGATGGACGGCGAAGGCACGCTGACGCTTGCCACCGGCATGCGCACACTATCGCCCGGCGAGCTCGGCGACATGCGCGCGGGCGATTATCTCGCAATCTCCGTCGCCGACACCGGCTGCGGCATGGAGCAGTCGGTGCTCGACCGGGTGTTCGAGCCATTCTTCACGACCAAACCCGTCGGCAAGGGCACCGGCCTGGGCCTGAGCCAGATTTTCGGCTTCGTTCGCCAGTCGATGGGCGAGATCATCATTACCTCGCAGCCGGGTTTCGGCACGACCGTGACGCTACTGCTGCCGCGCTTCACCGGCGCCCAGCGTATCGTGTCGCCGGCAAGCGAGACCGGTTTCTCAGGCCATTCCCACCGCGAGGAACATGCGACGATCCTGGTGGTCGAGGACGATCCGCGCGTGCTGAACGCGACCGTCGAGGCGCTGGCGGAACTGGGGCACAGCCCGATCGCCTGCGCCTCGCCGGACGAAGCGGAAGCGTTGATCGACGCGCACTCGGATGTCCGGCTGATCCTGTCGGACGTGGTCATGCCCGGCACCACCGGCCCCGAACTGATCGCATCGCTTCAGCCGCGTCACCCGCATCTGGGGGTCTTGTTCGTGACCGGCTATGCCGGCGAGATCGACGAAGCGGCGGCGTTCGGCGGGCACGACGTGCTGCGCAAGCCGTTCACGATCGGCGCCTTGTCCAATGCGGTTCAGGCCGCGCTCGCCAAGACTAGCGGACCGCCCCCCTTCGAAGCAGCCGCGGCAGCAGAATGAGCGCGCCGAGCAGCGGCCAGCGCCGCTGCCACGGCTTCACGACAATGCCCGCGTCCGCATGCCGGTTGATCTTCCAGGCGAGGTAATCAACTCCTCCGGCAAAGGTCAGGCTCGCTTTGGCTAAGCGGAGAAGTGTTAGGCGCTTGCCGCGCCTCTGGTGTTGTCGCCAGGCCTCTATGGCACTCTGCCGCGCTCGCGCATCATCGTCGTCGGATCGTGGAAAACCGAGGAGGTTCGCCACTTTCGCATAACGTGCCGGCTCTTGGTCAACGATCGCGTCTGGTCGACCACTTCGTTCCGCTCTCAGTTCCGAGCCGTAGGTGAGAGTGAATCCCTCACGCCAGATTTGGAGTACGTCGGTGGCCTGGCGGTTTGTCATGGTAGGCCGAACAAGCTCAAGGAACGTGGAAGGGGCGCTGGCGACAGCCTGCCTCACGGTCGTGCGTGCGTTGTCGTCGGCAGCCCAGACGAGGCGAACCGGCTGGGCGAAGCGTGCCCAAACCGATGGGCTGCGCGCCGCCACGCTGCACTCCCTGCGCAAGTGGTCTTCGCTCAACACCGCATATTTGGCGGCGACGCCGTTTCGTTCGAACGGAAAGACGTTCGGCGGGATCATCTGGTTCGCCCAGGCCAGCCAGCGCTTTCCGTATGCTTGTCGATAGTCGCTAACGATCAGATAGAAATCGAGCATTTGCCCGTCGATCTCGCCGGTCCTGAGGCACGACCCGTAGAAGAGCACCGCGCGGGCGCCCGGATGCGCTGCCGCGATCGTTCCAGCCGCCTGGCGCACGCGCGCATCGACAGGCTGCGCGAGTTCGGCCGCGATCAGGTCTTGGAGGTCGCCCATGCGGGCCGGAACTTATGCTGCGAGCTTCAGGAACGGAACCGGTGCGGTGGTGCGCAGCACGATCGGCTTGTCGGCGCTTGTCTGGAACAGCTCGCCGTCCAAGATCACGTTCGACCGTTCGCCGGCGATCTCGATTTCGTCGCCCTGCTCTATATGCACACCCTGCAGCCGGTTGCGGCCCAGCCGTCCGCGGATGCTTGCGAACACCGCGCGGAACAGCGTGCCCGATCCCTGCTCGACCGCCATCAGCTTCAGCCGTCCGCCAGCACCCTCGGCCTTGCTTCCGAGCAGCAGCCGTTCGAGCGTGGTCACGATCAGCAAGGTGAAACGACCCGAGAATTGCCCGCCGCGCTTCAGTGACACGCTGACGGGCGACGGCCGCGGCGGCAAGAATGCGGCCCGGATTCCGAGCACGACCGACATGATTACCGCCAGCGCGGTCAGGAGATGGCTGAGCCCGTTCGGCAGTCCCAGCGGATAGATTTTGTTCCGGCAGAACAGGATCGAATCGGCCAGCCCCGCGCCGCCCAGGAACATGCCGAGCACCGGCCGGCTGTCATAGCCGTCGGAAAGCGCGATCAGCTCGCGGCGGACGATATGCGCGTCCAGGTCGGACTGGGCGAGTTCGACGATCTTCTCGAGCGCTTCTAGCGGATCGCCCTGCGCGCCCAGATCGAGCGCGATCAGGTTGGTTTTGCCGTTCGGCAGCACCGCGACCGGCGGCGGCGTCTCGCCGAAATGGCGGCCGCCATGCAGCTCGGTCAGCGCCGCCTGCACCGATCCGTCGCCGCCGTTGATCACGATGACCTTAGGGCTCACCCGCGCTATGGTGCGCATCGCGTCCGGAATCTGGCCGATCTCTTCCACTTCGTAATGGAATACGTCGGGGTGACGAGCGCAGTAGGCGCGGACGCGCGGCAAAAGGGCGCGGTTGCCCGTGGAGCGTGGATTGGAAAGGAGCGCGACGCAGGCCATCAGCCGCGCACAGGTCCGATAGACAGCCCGCTGCGATATTGCAGCGTGACGTCCACCGGCCTCACGCCACGTCCGACCTGGATCACCACGTCGTTATAGCTGGGCTTCAGGTGCAGCAGCGAAATATGCGGGTTGCGCGAAAAGCCGCCGCCGTCCGACCAGCCGGAGCGGCCGTTGCCGTCCTGATCGTGCCGCACCGCGACTGCATAATTGCCCGGGCCCGGAAGTGCCACGCACACGTCCATGCGTCCGGCCTTGGCGACCGGCACGTCGACGCGCTTCAGCTTCTTGCCCTTGGCGAGGAAGTCGGCGGGGTTGGAGCCATAGACCTGCACACGCAGCGTCCCCTGCCGCTCCTTGAAGCCGTCGACGCGAACCAGCAACGCGCTTTCGCCGCGCGCGCAGGCATCCGCATCGCCGAACATCGCCGATGCCGGAACGCTCCATGCCGCCGCGCCGAAGGCGGCCAGAAAAGCAACCGCAACTTTCTTCATGACCATCTCTACATCCGCGGCTATAGCGGACACGCCGCACCGCCACCTTGACACTGGCATCTGGTGGAGCTTTGCGGCCAAAACATGGTCGCAGGGCGTCTAGAATTCGAAGATGTTATCCGCTGTTGACCGATACCTTGCCCGGCTGATCGCCGTTCCGCTCTTCTCGACGCTCGTGATCGCGGCGATGTTGCTCGTGCTCGACAAGATGCTGCGGCTGTTCGACTTCGTCGCGCAGGAGGGCGGACCGGTCAGCGTCGTTTTCCGCATGCTCGCGAACCTTTTGCCCGAATATCTGTCGCTGGGCATTCCGATCGGGCTGATGCTTGGCATCCTGCTCGCTTTCCGGCGGCTCGCGACTTCGTCCGAGCTCGACGTGCTGCGTGCGGTAGGGCTCGGCTATGGCCGGCTGCTGCTGGTGCCGTATCTGTTCACGATCGCGCTGGCGATCCTGAACCTCGCGATTGTCGGCTTCATCCAGCCCAAGGCGCGCTACGCCTATGAGGGGCTGCAGTTCGAGCTGCGGTCGGGCGCGCTCGGCGCCTCGATCAAAGTCGGCGAGTTCACGACGCTCGGCCAGCAGATGACGGTGCGGATCGAACAGAGCCACAATCGGGGCGCCGACCTGTCGGGCATCTTCGTTCGCGCCGAAAGCAAGGGCGATCGCACGTTGGCCGTCACCGCCGAAAAAGGCAGCTTCCTGCGCACCGACGATCCCGACGTGATCATCTTCCGGCTGAAGAACGGCACGCTGGTCCACAACGAGCCCGGCTTCGTCACGCCGCGCGTGCTGAGCTTCACCTCGCACGACCTGCCGATCGATCTGCCCAAGGTCGAACGCTTCCGCAGCCGCGGCGGCAAGGAGCGCGAGCTGACCATTCCGGAGCTGGTCCGCATCGGCAGCAATTCCCACACCACGCCCGCGCAGCGCAACGAAAGCCGCGCCAATTTTCACTTCCGGATCGTCGAGGTCGTCTCGATGTTCCTGCTGCCGCTGCTCGCGGTGGCGCTCGCGGTGCCGCCCAAGCGGTCGACCTCGGCGCTCGGCGTGTTCCTCTCGATCGTGATCGTCGTCACCTATCACAAGGTGAACGAATATGCGCAGGGCATGGGCTCGCTCGGCCGCATCGACCCGTTGATCGCCTTATGGGTGCCGTTCCTCCTGTTCGCGGCGCTGGTCGGCTGGCTCTACTACCAGCTCGCCTATGTGCCCGGCGGCCAGCCGATTGGTGGGCTCGAGCGCGTCTTCAGCAAGGCCTTCACCGCCGTGCGCCGCTGGTTTCGGCTTGATCGCCGCAAGCGGGAAAGGCTCGCCTAAGCCGTGCAGTTGCAATTCTTCCCGTCGCGGACCGTTACGCTCTACACGGCGCGCATGTTCCTGGTGCGCTCGTTCGCGGTGCTTGCCGGGCTGGTGCTGATCCTGACGATGCTCGACCTGCTCGGCGAGTCCGATCGCATCCTCGGCTATCCCGGCAATGGCGAGCCGCAGCTCTGGACCTATGTCGGCCTGCGCGTGCCCCAGATCGTCGCGCGGTTTCTACCCTTTTCGGTGCTGCTCGGCACGCTGATCACGCTGATCACCTTGAACCAGAACAGCGAAGTCATCTCGATGAAGGCGTCGGGTCTCTCGGCGCACCAGATCCTGGCGCCACTGATCGTGGCGGGTCTGTTCGTTGCGGGCATTTCCTTCGTTTTCAACGAACGCGTGGTGGCGCGCTCAACCGCGACGCTCACCGCGTGGCAAAAGGCCAATTACGGCCCCTTGCCCAAAAGCAGCACGGTGCTCTCCAACCTGTGGGTGCGAAACGGCGAGGACCTGATCCGTGCCGAGCGCGCGATCGGCCGCGGCCGCGACACACGGCTGGAAGGCATCGCTATCTACGATCGCACCGGCAACACGCTGTCCCAGATTATCGAAGCCAAGGAAGGCCAATACATAGACGGCGCGTGGCGGTTGACTGGCGCGCGAAGGTTCGACGTGGGCACCGGCACCGAGAAAGAGCTCGGCACTGTCATGGCAGCACGCGGCGTCAGCCCCGATCGCTTCACCCTCGCCAATATCGACGCGGATGGCCTGTCATTCATTCAACTTCGCCAGGCTGTCGAGGACCTGAAGGCCGCCGGCCGCCCGACCAAGTCGCTCGAGGCGAGCCTGTGGCACAAGATTTCGGGACCCTTGAGCGCCGTGCTGATGCCTCTCCTGGGCGCGGTCGCCGGCTTCGGGCTCGCGCGCTCGGGTAAATTGTTCGTGCGCGCGGTGATCGGCATGGGGCTGGGCTTCGCCTATTTCGTCGCCGACAATTTCTCGCTCGCGATGGGCAATCTCGGCGCCTACCCGCCCTTGCTCTCGGCCTGGGCGCCGTTCCTTTTGTTCCTGCTGATCGGTGAGACCGTGTTGGTGCGAACCGAGGAGTGAGCGGAGCCGTCACCAACCGCGACGTCGCCCGTGGCGCTGGACTGGCCGCACTGGCCCGATTGGGCGCCCTGATTGAAGTCGTTTCCCAGCCCGCTTATACATGGCTGTTCGGAATCGCGACCTATGGCATCTACACGGTGCTTTGGGCGGCGGTGAACATCGTCGAGAACATCATCGACCTGTCGATGACCCAGGCGCTGCAGCGGATCGTCCCCACCGAAAGCGAGGAGGACGCGCACGCCTCCGTCCGGTTCGCGCTGCTCGTTTCCGTCATCCCCGCAGCCATGCTGGCGCTGGCCGCGACGATCTTCGCGGAGCCATTGGCGGCGACGCTCTCCGCCGCCCCCAAAGATCAGGCGCAGCTCCCGCTCGCGATCGCAATTTTCGCCTGGGCATTGCCACTCTGGACGTTCGTCGAGGTCTCGACCTCCGCCGCTCGCGCACGCCGCGCTTTTGGCCCGGAAATCCGGCTGCGCATCTTCTGGGAGCAAGTCGCCCGGCTCATCTTCGCAGTGGGCTTCTTCGCACTCGGAGCCCACAGCCTCGGCCTGCTGCTCGCGCACCTCGCATCGCTATTCCTGACCGCTCTGCTCTCCGCGCGCCTGCTCGGCCGCTATTACGATGCCCGGCTGTTGCTCACCGCCCCCGCATCGCCTCGCCTCCGGCGCGAGTTGCTAAAGACAGGTTTCGCGTTGCTACCCTCCGCGATCAGTCGGCGCCTGTTCAACGACTTGCCGGCGATCCTGCTCAACCTCGCCTTCCCCGCCGCGCGCGGCGCGACGGCCGCTGGCCTGTTCGGCATCGCGCGCAAGGTCTCGTCGGTGCCGCTGATCGTGCGCCAGGCGTTCCAGTATGTGCTGGCCCCGCTCGCCGCCGCGCAGGCCGCGCACGACCGCGCCGGCGTCGCCGCGCTCTACGGATTCGCGACGCGGCTCTCGATCGTGTTCGTCGTGCCCCTGTCGGCGCTGCTGATGCTGATCGCGTCCGATATCCTGAGCCTGTTCGCGCCCGAGACGGCGGCGGCGCTGCCGCTGCTCGTGATCCTCGTGCTCGGCCGCGCCGCCGAAGCTGTGGTCGGTCCGGCGACACCGGTCGTGGAGATGACCGGCCACCGCATCTTGCCGCTCCTCAACAGCGCGATCGGATTGGGCGCCTGGGCGGTGCTCGGCGCGGTGCTGGTGCCGACCCAAGGCGCGACCGGCATGGCTTGGGCCGTCAGTGCCGGTACCGTGCTGATCGCATGGGCCGCGACCGTCGAGCTTCGCCTTGCCGATGGCATCGTCGCGTTCGACGCGGCTGCAATGCGCGCCCTGCTCACCGCCCTGCTGCTGTCCGCGGTGCTGTGGATTGTGGGAAGCGCCCTACGTCCTTTCGGAGCGCCGGTGCGCGCGGTCGGGTTGTTGCTGCTCTTCTGGCCTGCGCTCTGGGCGACGCTCCGTGTCGGCCTGGCGCTCCCCGACCGTCAGGCGCTCGGCAAGACCGGGCGGCGAATAAAACTGGTCAGCGCTTAGCGCCACGCGTGATCGAGCTCAGCCCGATCTTCCACATCAGCCCCGGCAGCCCTTTGTAGTTCGCCTTAAAGTAAGGCGATGCCGGATCGAGCACCGCGCACAGCCGGCGGTGGGCGATCCCCAGATTGTGATAGGGCACGCTCGGCAGCAGATGGTGCAGCGCGTGGTAGCGCAAGCCCACCGGCGCCCACAGGCCCGGCAGCAAGGCAGGCGGCGGCACGTTGACGCTGTCCAGATATTGGGCGGTCACCGTCATCGGCTCGCCTTCGTTCTCCCACAGATGCGCGACAAGGGTCCGCACCTGGTTCAGCACCGCGACCGCCGAGGCGATGCCCATCATGATCAGGAACGCACGCAGCGGCAGCACCCCGGTCGCGACCAGAGCGACCAACGCGATCGCCCAAAGACTCGCGGCGATTTCCTGCTTGGTCCACAGCGCCTTCGCTTCGCCCTCGGGCGAACGGCGGCGGAATTCCGGATTGATCACCAGCCCCGAATAGCGGGCGACGACCGCCTCGCGCAGCTTCGGCGAGAGGAGCGACAGAGGCGCCAGCACGGCATAGCGGATGATGAGTCCGATCGGCGCCAGCGCCGCGATCAGGATGAAGGCCGGCAACGTCCAGGGCTTCATCAGCGCCAGCGGCAGATATTCGGGATCGTCGACCGTTCCATACCGTGTGCGCGCGTGGTGCAGATTGTGGACGCCTTCGTACATGAAGGACGGCACCATCATCGGCACGCCGATCAGCGCGTTCCAGCCCGCGCGAAAGCCCGGCACCGTCGAATGCTTCATGTGCGTCAGTTCGTGGATGAAGCTCTCCGCGCGATAGAGCGCGAGCACCGCGACCACGCCGAACGCGATCGCCCAGCCGACCGACCCCGCCAGGATTGTCGCGACCAGCGCCGCATAGCCGATTCCCGCAGAGGCGAGAAAATCCGTCCAATAAATCCGCGGATTGGCGGTGCTGTACTCGCGCGTCAGCTCCGCCGCCGCCTTCAGCAGCGCCGTATCATCGGCGATGCGCCGCTTGGGCGTTGGCGCATCCGCGGCCGGAGTCGCGTCAAAGGTCAAAGTCGTCGTCATTGGTTGGCCCACTTGCCCAACATAGTGGCGCAAGCGTGGCAAACAAAGGACTGGCGCGCGGCGCTTTCCCGCGTCACTTACGCAGCCCATGTCCGATATCCAGATCGTCTCCGTCAACGACCAGGCCGGTCGCAAGGCCTTTGTCGAGTACGCCTTCAAGCATTACGCGAACGATCCGAATTGGGTGCCGCCGCTGAAAGGCGAGGCCGTCGACATGATAACGCCGGGGAAGAACGCCTGGCTGACCCATGCCGAGCAGCAGCTCTTCCTGGCGAAGCGCGACGGCACGCTCGTCGGCCGCATTTCCGCCCATATCGACTTGCTCGCACTCGAACAGCCGCCCGAGCAGGGCTTCGGTCCAGGCACCGGTTTCTGGGGCTATTTCGACGCCGATGACGAGGCGACCGGCAAGGCGCTGATCGCCACCGCCGAGGACTGGCTGCGTTCCAAAGGGATGACCAAGGCACTGGGCCCCGTCAGCGCCTCGATCTGGGAAGAGCCGGGCTTGCTGATCCAAGGCCACGACCATCCGCCGACGGTGATGATGGGCCATCAGGATGCGCGCTATCGCGCGTGGATCGAGGCGCTCGGCTATGCCGGGGCCAAGGACGTCGTCACTTACGACCTGGACGTGACCAAGGGCTTTCCGCCGCTCGTGCAGCGCATCGTCGCTGCCGGCGAGAAGAACGCCCGCATCAACATCCGCAAGGTGGACAAGTCCCGCTTCGCCGAAGAGGCGGCGATCATCCTGCGCATCCTGAACGACGCCTGGTCCGACAATTGGGGGTTCGTGCCCCTGACCGACCCGGAGGTCGAGGAAGTCGGCAAGAAGCTCAAACCGATCGTGTTCGAGGACCTGATCTACATCGCCGAGGTTGAGGGCGAGCCGGTCGCCTTCATGATCACCCTTCCCGATCTCAACGAACCGCTGAAGCCACTTAATGGTTCGCTGCTGCCGTTCGGCTGGGCCAAGCTGCTGCTTTGGCTGCGAAAGCCGAAAGCGCGGACGATGCGCGTGCCGCTGATGGGCGTGGTGAAGCGCCTCCAGACCTCCCGCCTCGCTAGTCAGCTCGCTTTCATGATGATCGAATATTCGCGCCGCGCTGCCGTCGCGCATTACGGCGCTTCCCGCGGCGAGATCGGCTGGATCCTCGAAGACAATCAGGGAATGGTCGCGATCGCCGACACGATCGAGAGCAAGGTCAACAAGCTCTACCGAATCTATCAGAAACAGCTCTAACTTGCCCCCGGACCAAGCCGATGCTAGCAGTCGCCTGCCGAGCACCTATATTCGTTCGGCGCATTACGATCGGCCGCTACACGCGCCGGTCCCACAGGTTGATGTTGCAATGAGGCATTCTTTCCGCGTCCCGCATCGCACGGCCTTCGCCGTCGATTGCGCCCCGCGGACCCTTGGTTCGGGCTTTTCACCCCGGCATGCCGCTGCAGCAGAAGCGCTTTTTTCTATGTCCAGGCAATCGGGCGAAACGCGGACAGGGGCCGCGCCCACGCCCATTTTTACAGATCGCGCAGCCGCATGCCGCTCATGGAGCCGCGGCCGCGTCCGGAGAACAATAAATGACAACGCGCATGCTGATCGACGCGCGGCACCGGGAAGAGACCCGCGTTGCCGTCGTCAAGGGAAACCGCATCGAGGAGTTTGATTTCGAATCTGCCGAGCGAAAGCAGCTCAAAGGCAATATCTATCTCGCCAAGGTTACCAGGGTCGAACCGTCGCTCCAGGCGGCATTCGTCGATTATGGCGGCAATCGCCACGGCTTCCTGGCCTTCAGCGAAATCCATCCCGATTACTATCAGATCCCGAAGGAGGATCGCGAGGCGCTGCTCCGCGAAGAAGCTGAGCACGCCGAAGAAGAAGAGCGCCTCCGCGCGCGCGAGGAAGCCGAAGAGGATCACGACGAGGCAGGCGAAGGCGATGCCGAAGCGGACGACGATCATGGCGACGAGCACGAGGATGCACCGCGCCCCGAATCCGTCCATGGCAACGGCAACGGCTCGCACGACGAAGCCGTCGAATCCCTGCGCGAGCGCCGCATGCGCCTGCGCCGCCGCTACAAGATTCAGGACGTCATCCGTAGGCGTCAGGTGCTGCTGGTCCAGGTCGTCAAGGAAGAGCGCGGCAACAAGGGCGCGGCGCTCACCACCTATCTGTCGCTGGCCGGCCGCTATTGCGTGCTGATGCCGAACACCGCTCAGGGCGGCGGCATTTCGCGGAAGATCTCGAACGCCTCCGACCGCAAGCGGCTGAAGTCGATCATGGCGGAGCTGAAGCTGCCGCGCACGATGGGTTGCATCGTCCGCACCGCCGGCCTTTCCCGCACCAAGACCGAGATCAAGCGCGACTTCGATTATCTCGCGCGACTGTGGGACACGATCCGCGAGAACACGCTGAGCGCCTCCGCGCCCGCGCTGATCTACGGCGACAGCGATCTGATCAAGCGCGCGATCCGCGACATCTACAATCGCGACATCGACGAAGTGATCGTGGAGGGCGAGGAAGGCTATCGCGCCGCGCGCTCCTTCATGAAGCTGTTGATGCCCAGCCATGTGCGCCGCATCCAGGGCTATGCCGATCCGGTGCCGCTTTTCCAGCGCTTCGGCGTCGAGGACCAGCTCAGCCAGATGTACCAGCCGGTCGTGCAGCTCAAATCGGGCGGCTATCTGGTCATCAACCCGACCGAAGCTCTGGTTTCGATCGACATCAACTCCGGCCGCTCGACCCGCGAGCACGGTATCGAGCAGACCGCGGTCGCGACCAATCTCGAAGCCGCGCAGGAAATCGCCCGTCAGCTCCGCCTGCGCGACATGGCGGGCCTGGTCGTCATCGACTTCATCGACATGGAAAACGGCTCCAACGTCCGGAAGGTCGAGAAGGCGATGAAGGGCGCGCTCGCCAACGATCGCGCGCGCATCCAGGTCGGCCGCATCTCCAGCTTCGGGCTGATGGAAATGAGCCGCCAGCGCTTGCGCACCGGCGTGCTCGAGGCATCCACGCGCCCCTGCCCGCATTGCGAAGGCTCGGGCTTCGTCCGCACCGCGTCGTCCGCGGGTCTGTCGGCCCTGCGCTTGCTGGAAGACGAAGCGGCGCGCGGCCGCGGCTCGCTGCTGCTGCTCCGCGCCAGCTCGGAAGCCTGCTTCTACCTGCTCAACCACAAGCGGGCCGAGCTCGCCGAGATCGAGGACCGCTACGGCGTCCGCATCGAAGTGACGCCCTCGGGCGAGATCGAGGGCGCGCGCATGGCGGTCGAGGCCAGCGGCCCGCCGCCCGCCCATGCGCCGCGCTTCGAGCCGCCGCAGATCGCCTTCGACGATGACGATACGATCGTCGACGAGGACGAAGAGGAAGAGGTCGAAGCCGAGGAGCGCGAGGAACGCTCCGAAGGCGGCGATCGCGCGGAGCGTGGCGAAGGCGGCGGCCGTCGTCGCCGGCGGCGCCGTCGTGGCGGCCGCGGGCGCGAACAGGACGGCGAAGTGCAGAGCGGCGAGCCGGTGGGCGACGTCGAGGCTGAAGCCATCGATGCCGAAGACACCGTCGAGCAGCCCGGCACCGTTGAAGCCGCCGCGCACGAGGACGGCGAAGGCCGTCGTCGTCGCGGCCGTCGGGGCCGTCGCGGCGGACGGCGCCGGCGCGGTGGCGAGGAACAGGGCTTTGCCGAAGCAGCGCTGACCGCCACGGAGACCGCCGAAACGGTCGAAGCCGCGCCCGAGCCGGAGCCCGAGACTCAGCCGGAACCGATCGCGGAGGAAGCGCCGAAGCGCCGCCGCTCACGCAAGAAGGCCGACGACGCCGTGGCTGCTCCGGCCGAAGCCGAGGCTCCAGCCGCGGAAACGCCGCCGGCCGAAGCCGCGCCGAAGCGCACGCGCCGCCGCAAGGCCGACGCCGCGGTCGAAACGGCTGCCGAAGCGGCTCCCGTCGAACCGGAAGCCGAAGCAAAGCCGAAGCGCACGCGCCGCAAAAAGGCGGATGCTACGCCTGCCGAGGAAACGCCCGCGGCCGCTCCCGTCGCGCTCGAGAAGCCGGCCGAGCCCGTCGCCGCTCCCGAACCGGTCGAGGCTGCCAACGACCAGCCGGCCCGCAAGGGCTGGTGGCAGCGCACCATCACCGGCAAGTTCTGAGCTCTTATCCCTCTCCCGCTTGCGGGAGAGGGCACCTTCGTCGCACGAAACGTCACCTCCGCCGCTCCGACGACGGCCTTTCGCCCTTGGTCGAACCATGACTGCGCCTTCCTATGCGCAGTGGCACAGCGCGTCCCGGAACCGCCGCCCTATCGGGCCGGCACCGCGTTCAACCGGAGACGAGAATGTTGTTTCACCTGTCGATCGAAGCCGATGACGCTAAGCGCACCGCGGAAGTGCTGGCGGAAATCTGGGGCGGCACTGCCCTTCCTTTCCCGCCGGTCGGCTTTGGCTCCTGGATGGCGTTTCACGGCGCCGACAACGGCACGATGATCGAAGTCTATCCGCGCGGCACCACGCTCACCGAAACCGACAGCGATGCGGTCGGCACGATGGCGGACCGTCCGCGCGGCAGCGCCGTGCACTTCGCGATGTCCACGGACCGCTCCATGGAAGACATTTACGCCATCGCCGCCCGCGAGGGCTGGCGCGCCAAATATTGCAGTCGCGGCGGCAAATTCGGCGTTATCGAGATCTGGATCGACGGCTGCCAGATGATCGAGGTGCTGACGCCCGAAATGCAGCGCCAATATCTCGACTGCGTCACCGTCGCCAACTGGCGTGGCATGGTCGAGGCGATGGCTCCCGAGCTCCTCGCCGCCTGAGGATGTAAGTACACACCTAAGCTTCCCCGGAAGCGCCTTGCCCGGCCTGCCCCGGCCGGCAACCGCCTCTCCTCTCCCCGACCCGCAGGGAGGCGGGCCCCAGGACCCTATCCCTTCGGGTCGTGGGGCGGCGCGGGGGAAACGTCCTTGACCGGCTGCACGTCGGGATAAGGCATGATCAGTCTTCCATCGGGCGCCGCCGTGAACGGCGTCTGGCTGGGATAGGCAAAGTCGATCTTTTCTTCGGCGAACCGCTTCAGAATGGCCATGCCGACCCGGTGCCGGGCATCGTGGTAAGCCTGCATGTCGGGGCTCTCGACATCCCATTCGACTTCGAAGTCCAGCGTGCTCGCGCCGAAGCCGACAAAGCCGGCCCGGACGAACTGCTGCCCCGCACTCTCCACGATCTCGCGCAGAAGCGCCGGCAGCTTGTCCGCCCGCGCCGGATCGAGCTGCGAGACCACGCCCAACGTGAATTCGCCGCGGCGATGGGCGACGCGGCTGTTGTTGCGGATTTCCTTGTCCAGCAGGTTCTTGTTGGAAATCACCCGCTGCTCGCCGGTGACCGAGCGCAGCCGCGTCGATTTGAGGCCGATCGCCTCGACGGTCGCGTTGGTCTGGTCGTAGGCGATCGAATCCCCGCGGCGGAACGGCCGGTCGAACAGGATCGAAAGCGCCGCGAACAGGTCGGCGAAAATGCCTTGCGCGGCGAGGCCGATCGCGATGCCGCCGATGCCCAGGCCGGCGACCAGCCCCGTCACGTTCACGCCCAGATTGTCCAGGATCACGATTGCCGCGATCGCGAATAGCGCGACCGTCACCAGCAGCCGGATGATCCCCATCGCGCTGCCCAGCGTGTCGTGATCGCCGGCCGAGGTGCGATGCTCGACGAAACCCAGGATGATCTCGCGCACCCAGACCGCGACCTGAATCACGCTCGCGATCACGAATACGAAGTCGATCGTCTGCTGCAGCACCAGCGGCGGCTGGGCGTAGCCGTCGACCAGCTTGGCGGCCGTCGCGATGATGAACAGGTTGCCGGTCTTGTCGATCGCGCGGCCGAAGATCGTCGCCCAGCCTGTGCCAGTCCGGTCGCGCCGGCACAGCCGCGCGCCCAGCCCCCGGATCGCGTACAGCGCCATCACGATCAGCGTGCCGGCGGCCAGCCCGATCAGGATTTCCAGGAAATGCTGCTGCAGCCAGACCGCGGTGGCCGTGGTGAGTTCGGTCAGTTGCCGGCCGGCCATGTCGATGGCTCCGGCGGGGCTTTGGGTAGCGATGGGTCTTACTCCGTTATGGATCAGGCGGCGTCGCGCTGCTCGGCCCGAGCCTCGTCGAGCTGTCCGAGAAATGCAATCAGACCGCGCTCGTAACGATCGAGATAACGCATCGAACGCGGCAATTTCATGTTCGAATCCCAGTGCGCGCCGGATTTGGCGAGATCGATCAACGCCGGGTGGACATAGGATTTCCGCGCAATCGACGGAGTGTTGCCCAGTTCGTCCGAAACGATTTCGAGCATCTGCTTCAGCGAGACGTCCCCATGCGTGTCGAACAGCACGCGATAGGCGATCACGCTCGCTCCCCAGGTGCGGAAATGCTTGGCGGTGAAGTCCGCCTGCATCGCGTCCTTGATATACTGGTTGACGTCGGTCGACGTGACCGGATGCAGCTCGCCGGCTTCGTCGCACCAGCGGAACAGATGCTGGCCCGGCAGATCCTGCATCTTATTGACGAAGCGCAGCAGCGACCGGTCGCTGATCGTCAGCCGCCGCATCTTTCCGGACTTGGCGCGGAACTCGAGCTTCAGCGCACCGCCTTTCACGGCTGCGTGCCGCTTGCGCAGCGTGGTCGCGCCGAAGCTCTTGTTCTCCTGCGCATAGGCCTCGTTGCCGATCCGCACTTTCGAAAGGTCGAGCAGCCTCACCACGGCGGCGCAGGCCTTTTCCTTGCTCAGCCCCGACCGGGCCAGGTCCTTCTCGACCTCCGCGCGCAATCGCGGCAGCAGATGACCGAAGGCGGGGCAGCGATCATATTTCGCCGCTTCCTGCGCCGCCCGGAAATCGGGGTGATAGCGATATTGCTTCCGGCCGCGCTCGTCATAGCCGATCGCCTGGATATGCCCCGTGGGGTCGGGGCAGAACCAGGCGTTCGCATAGGCGGGCGGCAGGCCGACGCCGTTCAGCCGGTCGATCTCGTCGCGGTCGGTGATGCGTTTGCCGTCGGGCGCGAAATAGCCCCAGGCGCGGCCGAACCGCCTTCGCGTGATCCCCGGCATCTCGTCGTCGACAAAAGTGAGATGCGCAGTGCTGAGATCGGCCACGCGGGCAGGAATGCGTGGCGGCACAGCATGTTCCGGTCAGACCGCCTCGATCGTCAGCGCCTCGATCGAAATCCGCCCGCCGGATCGCGTCACCTGCACGTCGGCGACGATATGCCCCGGCAGCGCCAGCTCCGCTTCGTCGATGCCGGTCGGGTCGGGCGCGCCTTGGCACGTCAGCTCGTGCCGCGCCCCGGTGAACGTCACGCTCGCCCAGGGCTCCGACCGGCTGGCGAGCACCAGCAGGCCGGGATAGCGCGCGGTCAGCACGCGGATCAGCGCCCGATGCGGATCAGCGCGTCTCACCGGCTGCTTCCGATGAACGACTCGATGCGCTGCATCAGCCGCGTGCCGACCTCGCGCCCGCGCCGCATGTCGTGCACCAGCCGCGGGTCGCGCGCCACCTGGCGCCCGAACGCCGTCGGCGACATCCCGCTGCTTTTCAGAAAACGCTCTACTTTCCATAACATCCGCCACTCCCCTCCCCGACTCAAGCTCGATAGGAGTTTTCCTATTTCATAGGTAATTTCCTATTTGTCTAGGAGAATTCCTATGCTATGGATTTGGCATGGACGGCGAAGCCCGCGCTGCGCTCGACGCACTGATCCGGGAGAGGCGGGAGGATTACGCCTCGCTCTCGCGCCTGCTCAATCGCAACCCCGCTTATATTCAGCAGTTCATCAAACGCGGCGTCCCAAAGAAACTCGACGAGGAAGACCGTCGCACTCTCGCCCGCTATTTCGGCGTCAGCGAAGCCCTGCTCGGCGGCCGCGAGGATGAAGGCGAGGAACTGATCTCGGTCTCCGTCCTCGATGTACAGGCCTCGGCTGGCCACGGCGCCTTCGCCCATGACGAACGCGCCCGCGCCCGCATGCGCTTCGACCCGAGCTGGCTGCGCGGGCTGAAGCTCGATCCGGCCCAGCTTTCAGTGATTCAGGTAACCGGCGATTCGATGTCGCCCACCCTCGCCGACGGCGACGACATCCTCGTCGATCTGAGCGATGCGGGCGCCAATGTCCGCGACGGCATCTACGTCCTCCGCCTCGACGGCGCGCTCAACGTCAAACGCCTGATCGTCGACCGCGCCCGCAGGCGGGTCTCAGTCAAGAGCGACAACCCCGCCTATACAAGCTGGCCCACCCTCGACCTCTCCCGCTTGGACGTGATCGGCCGCGTGGTCTGGGCAGGACGGCGGCTGCGATAACCTCAGTTCAGCTTGGCGCTGTCCATGATCGCCTGCGCCTTGGCGAGATGCGCGTCGAAATAGTGCAGCGCAGCCGCCGTGTAGCTGATCATGTAAAGCTTGCCGCCGACGATCGCTCCCCGCGCCTCGCCTTTCCGAGTCAGCTCCTCGTCGGGCTTGGTGAAGTGATAGGCGAACCGGAAACCCGGATGTCCCGCGAAGCTGGCCGGCTCCATGGAATCGATCGCGAAATCGGGCGATCCGGTCAGGATGCGCTGGGTCTGCTCGTACGCCTGAGCGACATCCGGCGCCAACATTGCGCTGCCGAACTTCGGCAAAGGCTGCCGCTTCTTGTCGCGCTCCTTGGCGAGCGGCTCGCCGTTCGCGACGCCTCCGACAAACTCGACCTGATCAAGGATCGGCCCGTCGAAGCTCCATGTCTCGCCCTTTTTCGACGGACGGACGGAAGTCATGTTCCAACCCTGACCTGGAACGACAGTCATCGCGCTATTGGCCACGGAGACCCGCGCCGTCGCCGGCATCAACGTCCATTTCGCGTAGAGCGGCGCGGCCACAACGGACGCGGCCAGCACAACACCGAGCACATGCTTGTTCATCGCGATCCCCCAATCATCGAAAGCATCGCCTTGTCGGATGCGTCCGGGTTATGTTTCAGATATTCGTCGATGGCCGTCTTGGCCCCCACCGCGTCTCCGGTTCGGGCAAGTGCCAGCCCCAGCCCGCGCCATGCACCGGCCGGGGCGTCGGCTTTTGCGGTCGCCTCGCGATAGAAGGCGGCTGCTTGCTCAAAGTCGCCCGCCTTCCCCCGAAATCTGTAAAGCTCTCCGCGCGCGTAGAGGAGTTGGCCTGACCAATTGTCATGCGCGAGGTTTTTAAGCAGGAATTCGCTCGTACCGAAATCGTTCAGCTTGATCTGATCCTCGATTAGCATCGGCCATATATTCGACAGAGCTACGCGAAGCTCACTTGTCCCGACATAACTGTTATCGGCCCCGACCTTATCTGCGGCCGCCTTCAGATATGTCATGCGCTCGACGTCCATCGGGTGCGTTGAGAATGGGCCGCGATAGGCGTCCTTGGTCGTACGGACACCCAATGCCGCAGCCCTTGCGTCTTCTTCTTCCCGCATGTGCGCCCACACTTCGCTGGCGCAGGCCGTCCGATATCCGGCCCGCCCGATCAGAGCCAGTCCGTCCAGGTCTGCCTCGCGCTCGTGATCACGTTGATAGCTGAAGTGGCTTGCCCATAGGGTCGGCCCGACGTTCACGGACGATCCAGCTCCTATGGCAAGAACCGTTATCCAGTTGACCCAGCTGGCTGTATTCCGGAGGCTCTTCAGTCGGGCCAAGCTATGGCGACGTTCGAAATGGCCAAATTCGTGACCAATGACTGCGGCGAGTTCGGCCTCATCCTGAACGCGCAACAACATTCCGGTGTGGATAACCATAAAGCCGTTTGGCGCCATACTGGCATTCGGAATGGGATTGCGAACGATGTAGAGTCTGACCCGGGCGCAATTTTCGTCACCGACAATTCGGCACAGAATGTGACGGACATACGCATTTGCGTTGGTGTCTTTCACCAACAGCTTTGACGTTTTGATTTGTCGTTCCAGCTCCTCGAACTGCAGCCACAGCCCCTGTTCGTCCGTACCAACCGGCTTGTAATCGGCCGCGGCGGGCGATCCGATGGGCTGAGACTCCTTGCCGGCGGACGGCGAGGGCACAGCGAGGCCGCACAACATTGCCGCCAACAGGCGAGCGCGCATCACTGACCTCCCGCCGCCGCCGCACCTCCGGGCTGCGGGAAGTCCTCGATCAACTGTGAAACGCGCCTCGCGGCGCCTTCGGCATCACGGACGTCTCCGCCCATTTTGAAATCGGCGTTCATCCAGACCAGATCGCCGGTCTTCAGATCGACGAGACCGGCATAACCGGTATGGACGCCGGAACTCACGCCCACCCCTGCAATACCGGCTGCGAAGAGCTGCAGCATCTTGCGGCCAGCCGAGCCATATGCATCGTTCGTGGTAATGAAGAGGCCGTAATCGCCTCCGCCGAGCGCGGCGAGTCGCGACACGTCGGGGCCCAGCGTAAACTCGAACCCGGTCACCTTGCTGGGCAGACGATTGCCCTTGAATAGCCGATGCTGAAGCACAGTATCGGCGACGCCGCGAAACAGCGCCCGATACTCGGAGAGAAGCACAGCGTTCTCGCCTTCCAGTTCAGGCATGAACACGACATCGCTTGCCCCGCCCGGCTTCGCCGCCACCAACGCGTCCGCGAGAAACTTGCGGGCGCTGCTCGTCCATTCGGCATTGTTGGTGACCACGCCCCCCGCCGATTGGGATCCGACCTTCACGTCCGGGCGAAACACCAGGATGCGGATCGGCTTTCCGGCCGGTAGCGCAAAACCCGGTTTGGTCGCCGCCTTTTCCTGAGCCAGCGCCGGAGCGGCCGCAACAAAAGCGCAGGCGAACGCCAGCGCGCACAATGATTTCATGATTTTGCCCCCTGTTCGTACGCGGAAGCTAAACGGGACGGATCACGGCACGCAAGACAGATTTTGCGCCATTCTCGGGGCTTTGATGGCTAATGATTGCTTAAGCTGCCGCCCGGTTACGCCTCGTTGGCAAATGGCGGTGCGACCCTGCTGCTCAAACGGTCGTTCGGCCCCGCCTCACTTGAAAGCAAGCCCCGCGTGCTAGATTCGGCAGATCGATGATGTAAACCGGAATCGGCCGGTTTCCTGCCGTTCAGCGGACACTCAACCGAACGGGGCAAGATGGCGTTCCGGTCGCTTTGATATGCGTCAGCGAGATTCCTGAACTCACGAAGCTGTGGGTGAAGAAGCGTTCGCCCTTGTCCTCGGACTCCAGGTGATTCAAAGCTTGGGCCGGAGAAGAGCGGGCATGAACTTCATCACTTCCGAGCCGCGGCTGGCGCTGGGCGTGAAGCGCTCCATGTTGGGCCAGCCCTGGCATTGGCGCGGGCTGCCGGCGGACGGGCTCGACGCCGGGTTCGCGCCCGACGATCTGGTGACGCGCCTGCTCCTCACCCGCGGCTGCGCCCGCGACGCGATTGAGGCCCACCGCGCGCCAACAATCCGTGGCTTCATGCCCGATCCATCGATCTTCCGCGACATGGACAAGGCCGCCGCCCGTGTCGCCGACGCCGTGCAGGCGGGCGAACCGGTCACCATCTTCGGCGACTATGATGTCGACGGCGCAACCTCGGCAGCGCTGCTGATCCGCCTGCTCCGCCAGCTCGGCCTTCGCCCGGCCGCCTACATCCCCGACCGACTGATGGAAGGCTACGGCCCGTCGGGCGAAGCGCTGGTGCGGATCGCCGGCGGCGGCACGCGGCTGATCGTCACGGTCGATTGCGGTGCCCAGGCATTCGAGGCGCTCGACATGGCGCGCGCCGCGGGCGCCGAGGTGATCGTCGTCGACCACCACAAATGCGCCGCCGAGCTGCCGGCGGCCTATGCGTTGGTGAACCCCAATCGCCTCGACGAAGGCGAAGGCGCAACGCACGGCCATCTTGCCGCAGTGGGCGTTGCATTTCTGCTCGGCGCCGCACTGCTGCGCGAGCTGCGCAGCCGGAGCTTCTTCGCCGATCGCCCCGAACCGAAACTGATCGATCTGCTGGACCTGGTTGCGCTGGGCACGGTCGCCGACGTCGCGCAGCTCCGCGGCCTCAACCGCGCATTCGTCGCCCAGGGCCTGAAGGTCATGGCCGGCCGCCGCAATATCGGCCTGGCTGCGCTGGCTGAAGCTGCTCGACTGACCCGCGCGCCGCTCTGCCACGATCTCGGCTTCGCCTTCGGCCCGCGGATCAACGCCGGCGGCCGCGTCGGGAAGTCCGACCTCGGGGTGCGCCTGCTCACCACCGAGGACGCGGCCGAGGCGCGGGAAATCGCCGCCGAGCTCGACCGGCTGAATGAAGAACGCCGCGCAATCGAGGCCGAAGTCCAGCAAGCGGCCGAAGCAGCGTGTCAAACGGCCAGCGAGCCTGCCGTGCACATCGCCGCTGGCCATGGCTGGCACCCAGGCGTCATCGGCATCGTCGCCGGCCGACTGAAGGAAAAGCTCGGCCGACCGGCGATCGTGATCGCCATCGACGAGACCGGCACGGGCAAAGGCTCCGGCCGGTCGATCGCCGGCGTCGATCTCGGCGCAGCGGTGCTGGCCGCAAAGGATGCCGGCCTGCTGATCGCGGGCGGCGGCCATGCGATGGCGGCCGGCCTCACCGTCGCCGCCGACCGCATAGACGCATTCCGCGCTTTTCTCGAAGAGCGGCTCGCCGAGGATGTTGCGCGAGCCGCGTCGCAGCGCGCGCTGCAGCTCGACGCCTCGCTCAGCCCACGCGGACTGACCCCGGAGCTTGTCGACTCGTTGGAGCAGGCTGGTCCTTACGGCGTCGGCTGGGCCGCCCCGCGCATCGCCGCCGGACCGGTGCGCGTTATCAAGGCTGATGTCGTCGGCAACGGCCATGTCCGCGCGATCCTTTCGGGCGACGATGGCGCGAGCCTCAAGGCGGTCGCCTTCCGCGCCGCCGATGGCGAGCTTGGGCAAGCGCTGCTCGGTGCACCGAAGGACCGCAAGCTCTGGGTCGCCGGCCGCCCCAAGCTCGACGACTGGGGCAGCACGCCCAAGGCCGAGCTCCATCTCGACGACGCCGCCTGGTGCGGTTGAAGACTACCAGCCGGACTATCCAGCGGCCGCCGCCGATCCGCTTGACCGGCACGCCCTGATTCAATAGGGCGCGCGGACCACGCTTTATGGCCCCTTCGTCTAGCGGTTAGGACGCGGCCCTTTCACGGCTGAAACACGGGTTCGATTCCCGTAGGGGTCACCACCCTTGAAAATATTAGGTTTTCTTGAGGGTGCGGCGAGCGGTTTCCCCCCGATAGGGAACGATTTTCCCCCCGGTGACAGCCTCGGCCGAACCGAAGCTGAGACCAGCTGACGCCAATCTGCTCCAGCACCCGCGCCGGAAAGGCAGCGCACGCATTTAGCGGCCTGTCATCTCAAGACGGAATTCGCGTTAAAACAGCGATTTACACCGGAGTTACGCCACGGTTCACCGGGATCGCCACCGGAAATCTGATCGGGTATATTCTACCCGATCAGATTTCTAGCGCCTTCTCAGAAGGATAGTGGTGGGCGCGGCAAGGATTGAACTTGCGACCCCTGCGATGTCAACACAGTGCTCTACCACTGAGCTACGCGCCCACGGAGGGCGGCCTGTAACGGAGCCGCCCAGGGCTTGCAAGCCGTCAGTTGAGGCCGCTGGCGCTGCCGATGTCGAACAGCCGGTCCACTTCCAGCACCAGGTCGCGCAGGTGGAACGGCTTGGAGAGAACCTTGGCTTGCGGCACGGCCTTCCCCGCCTTCAGCGTCACCGCCGCAAAGCCGGTGATGAACATCACGCGCATGTCCGGCGCAATCGCGCCGGCGCGCTGGGCAAGCTCGATGCCGTCCATTTCCGGCATCACGATGTCGGTCAGCAGCAGGTCGAATCGTTCCTGCTCGATCAGCGGCAGCGCCGCCGTGCCGCGATCGACAGACGTCACCGAATAGCCGGCCCGCTCCAGCGCGCGCTCCAGGTACTGGCGCATCGCCGTATCGTCTTCGGCCAGCAGAATTCGGATCATTGACAGCCTCATCGCGCCGCTTCCCAACGCACGAGAAGCAATCCGCGGTGCGAGTTATGCGCGAGATGATTAATTTTTTCTAGGCGCTGCGCCAAAACGTTGCCGCCGTGCGACGCCGTCCCTAGCAATGACGGCGATGGCGCTTCCGAATCCCGCCTTCGAATTGACCGGCGCCGATCTTGGCGGCCCGGTCATCCTGTCGGTGCCGCATGCCGGCCGGCTCTACACGCCCGAGCATCGCGCGAAGCTGCGGCCGCCGGCCGAAAGGCTGATCGCGCTGGAGGACCGGTTCGTGGATGCCGTCGCCGCGGATGCCGGCGCGCCGACGGTGATTGCCCTCGCGCCGCGCGCCTGGATCGACCTCAACCGGCATGAAGCGGAGATCGACCCCGGCCTCGTCGAAGGCGCGGTCGCGTCGCGGCTGATGATGACGCCGAAGGTGCGCAGCGGCCTTGGCCTGATCCCGCGCCGGCTGACCGGTGTCGGTGAAATCTGGCGCGGACGCCTGTCCCTGCGCGAAGTCGAGCAGCGAATCTCCGAGCATCACCGCCCCTATCACGCCATGTTGGCGGCACAGCTCAACGACGTGGCGCGGAACTACGGCGTGGCGATTCTGGTCGATCTCCATTCGATGCCGCCGCTGGGCCGGACCGGCGAAGCGGACTCGCCGCAGGTCGTTATCGGCAACCGGTTCGGTCATAGCGCGGCACCCTGGATCACTGCGCGAATCGGCGCGACCTGTGCTCGCTTCGGGCTGAGCTGGCGGGAAAACAGTCCTTACGCCGGCGGCCATGTCGTCGAACGGCACGGCGCCCCGGCGAAAGGCGTGCACGCCGTTCAGGTAGAGCTGGATCGCGCGCTGTATCTCAATGCCTCGCTCGACCAGTGCGACCCCGAAAAACTCGCCTTCAGCCAAGGGTTTGTGCGGGAACTGATCGCCGATCTCGGCGCCGCGGCGCTCGACAGCGGCCTGCCTCTGGCAGCGGAATGAAAAAACCGCCCCGTGCAATGCACGGAGCGGCCAAGGTTCAGGGAGGAACACGCCCGAAGGCGTGATGACACCGGGGAGAAAGGGGGGGAACTCCCGGGCGTCACATGCTAAATTAGTGAAGGGGAAAAGGGTTTCAAGCCTTTTCGGAAAAACTAGGGGCTGGCGCGGCGGCCGGCCACATTCGCGCGATCAGTCGCGTATTGTCGAGGAAATGGTGCTTCAGCGCCGCCGCGACGTGCAGCACGATCAGCGCGATCATCACATAGCCCAGAATCTCATGCGCTTCGTGCATCGAGCCGCCCAGCGCCTTGTTGCCCTGGACGGGCAGATAAGGCAGCCCGAACAGCCCGTACCAACTGAACGGCTTTCGCGTAGCGGCGGCCGAGATCATCGCCCATCCGGTCAGCGGCATCACGACCATCAGCACATAGAACAGCCAATGGACGATTCGCGCACCGACCGCTTCCACGCGCCTGATTCCGGACGGAAAGGGCGGCGGCCGGTGAACCAGCCGCCAAACCAGCCGCAAGATGCTCAGCACCAGAATGGTCAGGCCCGTCGCCTTGTGGGTCTGGATGGCGAACGCGCGCGCCGGCCCGTGCCAGCCGTCGGTGACCAGCGCGAGCGAGATATTGATGATGATCAGGGCCGCGATCACCCAGTGAAACAGGATCGCCCCGCTGGAATAGCGGGAGCGGGTCGCACCGGGCTCCTGCGGCCGCTGCATCAGGCGGCGACGCCCACCGGCGGCACTTTGCCCTGGGCAGCCTGGCGGCCGTAGACATCGCGCATCAGATCGAGCGAGAAGAGGTGCGCCATGATCAGCGTCAGCATG
Source organism: Sphingomonas tabacisoli (assembly GCF_042678385.1). Classification (NCBI taxonomy): domain Bacteria; kingdom Pseudomonadati; phylum Pseudomonadota; class Alphaproteobacteria; order Sphingomonadales; family Sphingomonadaceae; genus Sphingomonas; species Sphingomonas tabacisoli. The sequence continues at coordinate 664,199 of NZ_JBHUDY010000001.1, read as the reverse complement.
CCGTTCTGCGTCATCTTGCGCAATTGATCGCCGCGCAGGTCCCGAAGCTTCTCTTCATTGACCATCTTGAAGCCGCGATAGATGTGCGGCTGCGCAGCGCCTTCCGCCTGGATCGAGACTTCGCCGTCCATCAGCAGGTCGAGATCCTGCAGTTCCTTGACGAACCCGCCGGTGCGCTGGGCGCCCTGCTCGAACGATTCGCAAAAGTTCAGGATGTCGCGCGTGCCCTGCGTCGGCTGGCCGTTCTCGAAAAGCTTGACCGCATCGCCGTCCGGCCCGACCGCGCCCGAGGTGGGGTCGAAGCAGAGCGACAGCTCTTCCTGGTTCGGCCCGAGCTGGGCAAGCATGAACGGATAGCGGCGGATATAGGCCGGCACATAGACCGGCTGGGTGAACTTGCCTTCCTCGTCCAGGAACACGTTCACGCCTTCGTTCAGGCCCATCAGCGCCAGCGGTACCGGGTTCTCGGCATCGGCGAAGATGATCGGGAAAGTGCGCTGCACCTGCACGAACTCGTCGACGATGACCGGCACGGCGTGCACGTTCTTCAGGAACGTCGCGCCGCTCAGCGCCTTGGTGCCCCAGGTGGCGTGCTGTTCCGACGAGAGCGGAACAAGGTCGTTGTAAAGAATGGGAAGGCCGGTGGCCTGGGGCACGCTCGCCATGAAAAACTCCGAAAAAATGCCTTGGGCGTCCGCCCGTTGGCTCGCGGCTCTATGGTGCGGCGGCTTCCGAGGCAAGACTTGGCACCAGCTTGCCGGGATTCATGATGCCGAGCGGATCGAACGCGGCCTTAAGCGACGCGAGCGCCTTAAGCCGCGCCGGATCGGTCAGCCGGGCAAAGGCGTCCAGCTTCATCTGGCCGATGCCGTGCTCGGCAGAGATCGAACCGCCCACCGCAACGATCCGGTCGTAAACGAAGGCGCTGATCGGCTTACCCGCCGTTGTCGCCCAATCCGGGGCCGCCCCAGCCGGGGCGCGGACGTGGAAATGGACATTGCCGTCGCCCAAGTGCCCAAAAGCGCCCGCGCTGACGCCCGGGAAAGCGCGCTCGACTTCGGCCGCGGCCGACAGCATGAAATCCGGCATCGCCGCCACCGGCACAGCGATGTCGTGCTGCACCGCGGGCCCCTCGGCGCGCTCCGCTTCCGAGATGGATTCGCGAATGCGCCAGAACGCCGCTGCGTGCATCTCACTTTCGGCGATTGCGCCGTCGGAGATGAGGCCGGCATCCAGCGCCCAACTCAGCACCGCTTCGACGGATTCTCGCACGCCATGCCCCCCGGCGATCTCGATCAGCGCGTGCCAGGGCGGCGCGGTTTGCAGGGGCGCACGCGTGCCGGGAACGTGCGCCAGCACCAGGCCGAGGGAATGGGCCGGCACCAGTTCGAAACTCTCGACTGCAAAGCCCTCGCCTTCCAGTCGGCGCAGCAGGCTCAGCGCGTCGTGCGGCGAAGAGAGGCCAACCCAGCCGGTCACCACCTCTTCGGGTAGAGGCACAAGCTGGAGCGTTGCCGCAGTGATGATGCCGAGCGTGCCTTCCGCGCCAATCAGCAATTGCTTGAGGTCCGGCCCGCGATTGTCCTTTTTGAGCGCCGCGAGGCTGTCCAGCACCGACCCGTCGGGCAGCACAGCCTCCAGCCCCGCCACCAGTGACCGCATCGTGCCGAAACGCAGCACTTGAGTGCCCCCAGCATTGGTCGCGCACAGCCCGCCGATCGTCGCCGAGCCCTTGGCGCCCAGCGACAGCGGAAAGCGCAGGCCATGCTCGCGCGCCGCGTCGTGCAGCTCGCTCAGGATCACGCCGGCTTCCGCAACCGCAAGCCCCGCCTCGGCATCGATGTTCCGTACGCGGTTCATGCGCCGAAGCGACAGGATCAACGCATTGCCGCTCGAATCCGGCGTCGCACCGCCGACCATGGAGGTGTTGCCACCCTGCGGGACAATCGGCACGCGATGCGCGGCGCACAGGCGTATGACCGACGCGACTTCGGCCGTACCGGGCGGGCTCGCCAGCGCGAGCGCCGCGCCGTGATAGCGGCCGCGCCAGTCGCTTAGCCACGGGGCCATCGCCTCCGGATCGCGCGTCAGTCCTTTCGGCCCGAGCGCTGCGGCCAGCGCGTTCAGAAACTCTTCCCGCATCACGTCCGCGCTTATAAGTCTCTTACCCACGAAGGGAAATTCATGGGCGGTTCAATATGCGGGCGTCATCGCCCGCCGATGGGGTGCTTGCTGTGACGATCGGATCGATTGTCGCGCTGCTGCTGGCGAGCAGCGGCGACGGCACGGTTCTGTTTGCCCAGCTCACCATCCGCCAGCAGCTCATCATTCGCGTGCCCTCCCGCGTGCGGCTGCCGCCCGACCCGGTGCCGTACAAGGAAAAGGACGGGCCCAAATGCGTGGCCGCCGATGAACTGGCCGGCGCACAAATCTCCAATTACGGCGTCGATCTGCTGCTGAGAGGCGGCAAGCGCGTGCGCGCCAAGCTCGCCGGCGACTGCCCGCCGCTCGATTATTACTCCGGCTTCTACATTCGCCAGGGTTCGGACGGGAAAGTCTGCGAAGGCCGAGACTCCATCCGCGTTCGATCGGGCGGTTCCTGCGAAATCGATCGTTTTCGTGCCTTGGTGCCGCTTCGGAAGAAGTGATTTCTTGACTTTGCACGGCAGTTAACCCAAGCGCGCGCGGCGGGCGTTGCGGCTTGTCGCCGCCCCTTTTCTTCAGGATTTCGATGAGCTTTGCCGATCTCGGCCTTTCCGACGAGCTTCTGAAAGCCGTCAACGATTCCGGTTATACGGAACCGACCCCGATTCAGCGCCAGGCAGTCCCGTCGGTGCTGATGGGCCGCGACCTGATTGGCATCGCTCAGACCGGCACCGGCAAGACCGCCGCGTTCGTGCTGCCGATGATCGACATCCTCGGCCACGGCCGCAGCCGGGCGCGCATGCCGCGCTCGCTGATCTTGGAACCGACGCGCGAGCTGGCGGCTCAGGTCGCCGAGAATTTCGACAAATACGGCAAATACCACAAGCTCTCGATGGCGCTGCTGATCGGCGGCGTCTCAATGGGCGATCAGCAAAAGGCGCTCGAAAAAGGCGTCGACGTGCTGATCGCGACGCCGGGCCGGCTAATGGACCTGTTCGGCCGCGGCAATATCCTGCTGACCGGCTGCGAATTGCTCGTCATCGACGAAGCCGATCGCATGCTCGACATGGGGTTCATCCCGGACATCGAGGAAATCTGCACCAAGCTGCCGAAAAAGCGGCAGACCCTGCTGTTCTCCGCGACGATGCCGGCGCCGATCAAGAAGCTCGCCGACAAATTCCTGACCGAGCCGAAATCGGTCGAAGTCGCGCGCCCCGCCACCGCCAATGCCTCGATCGAGCAGCGGCTGGTCGAGACCTCCTCGCGAGACAAGCGCGACACGTTGCGCGGCCTGCTCCGCGTCGACGACGTCGCCACCGCGATCATTTTCGCCAACCGCAAGACGACCGTTCGCGACCTGGCGAGCAGCCTGAAACGCGACGGCTTCGCGGTCGGCCAGATCCACGGCGACATGGAGCAGCCGGAGCGCCTGCGCGAGCTCGACCGGTTCAAGCTCGGCGAAATCAACATCCTCGTCGCCTCCGACGTCGCCGCCCGCGGGCTCGACATCAAGGGCGTCAGCCACGTCTTCAACTATGACGTGCCTTGGCACCCCGACGACTATGTCCACCGCATCGGCCGCACCGGCCGCGCCGGCGCGACCGGCAAGGCGTTCACGCTGATCACCAGTGAAGACGCCGAGGCCGTCGCCAATATCGAGAAGCTGACCGGCCAGTCGATCGTCCGCGTCGGCAAGCCGACAGCTGCGGCCGACCCGAAACCGGTGCGCGAGCCGAGGAAACGGCCCGAGCGGCAGGAGCGTGCCGAGCGCCAGGAACGCCCCGCGCGCGAGGAACGCCCGCGTCGCGAAGAGCGCCGCCCCTCCCCCGTCCGCGCCGAAGCGCCGGACGAAGGCTGGAACGGTCCGATCCCGGCCTTCCTGGAAGTCGGGCTGGCCTAGGCCGGGCCGCCGTTCGCGAGCCAGTTGGCGCACTGAGGACCAAGTTCCGCAAGCGCCAGCGTCTCGTACCGGCTGACATCTTCGGCGGTGAGCACATCGCGCCAGCGCCCGTTCGTCCCCTTGTTAATGAACGTGCCCGCCCCGCCTTCCCAGGGTTGGCCGCCCAGCGGCACGACATGCGCGGCATGGCGCTTCATATAGTCGAAGCTGCAATGCTCCAGGATGCGCGGCCAGAGCGCGTCCGCCACCTCGATCTCTAGAAAGGCCGCGATCTCGCGGATCATCCGCTCCGGATCGGCTTTCAGGTCGGCGAAGTGGACGAGCATGACGTTCGGCAAGTGCCGCGCGTGCCACCAGGTCCGCACATTCTCCCAGAACGACCAGAGCGGCGCGCCATCGCCTTCCATCCAATCGATGAAGAACTGGCGCACATCGGCGGGCAAGCGCGGCATCGGCGGGCCGACGCGGCCCGGCGTGTCGTTCAGCAGGTCGTAGAACTCGTCCTTCACTTTGGCGAAGTGGTTGTGCGCGCTCCACGCCACGTCCCGACCGTCGCGGGCGATGTAGAGATATTTGGCGTCGGGGTCGAAGGCGAACGCATCGAGCGGCAAGTGCGTCTTGATGAAGCGGCGATGCGTCTGCGCCTCCAGCATCGCCAGCGTTTCGGCGCGTGGCAGCACACGCATGTCGAGCCAGGGCGACAGGCTCGCCACGTCAATCCCTTCGGCGCCTTCGAAGATCAACTGCGACACGATCTGCTGCATCCATGTCGTTCCCGACTTGGCGTAAGTCGCGATGACGATATCGTCGCTCCGGAAAGGAAAATCGTTCCAGACCGTCGAGTCCATATGGTGGTTGTGCAGCTCCCGCGTCTTTTGCGGCCAGCTTGTGCGCTGAAGCATGACTGTCTCCCATCAAGTCGATGCTGCCGATAGCGCGGCCGATCGGGAAGGCAGTTGCTTCGCGACGAGAGTTTCGGATGCAGCGACGAGGCTGCAGGTCAGCACCGGCCTTGCGCGCGCTCCGCGACCAATCGGTCGGCAATCTTGCGCAGGAGCTGCTCGACCTCGTCGATCTGCTGCAGCACCACGCCGTGCCGACCAAGCACGTCGGGATCGTCGGCCAGCGCCTCGTTCGCGGCCTCGGTCAGCCGCAGCGCGTAACTGATTTCATCGGCCAGCCGCTTGCCGACCGCGGCCGCGCCGACCAGAGCTTCGGTCTCGTTGAAACTGGGGACTGCCTTGTTCTGGCGAAGCGCCTGCTGGATCGCGTCGACTCGGCCCTGATGCGCGGGGGCGCCCTTGCGGCGGATCATGTCCGGAACCGAGACCAGTTGGGTGAAGGACAATCCGCAGCGCCCCTCGGCGCGCCACATCACCGTTGCCGGGATGCGATAGTCGCTACGGTGAAGCACGACGCGCTCGCCCTGTTCCGGCAAGCCGCGGCCCTCGACCATCGCGCCCGCGACCGAGAGATTCCGAACAAACACATTCTGCACCGTGCCGCCGAATTCGATCGCGGCCGAGAGCATGGTGTTGGTGCGGGAGCTCTCCCGAAGTTCTTCCGTTGCGGCTGCGGACAATGTTCTTCTCGCCGTTCTCGACCCGATCGCCGTTCCCTTAACCGCGGAAGCTTGAAAAAGCGTTGCGTCAGGCAGCGCCTTTGTATCGCTCCCGAAACGTCGCCCCGAACGCACCCAGCCGACCGCCCGCGATCGCCGTGCGCAGCCCGTCCATGAGCTGCTGGTAGAAGCTCAGATTATGCTCGGTCATCAGCATCGCGCCGAGAATTTCGCCGGCGCGGACGAGATGATGGAGATAGGCGCGGCTCCAGGTTGCGCAGACCGCGCAGCCGCATTCCGGATCGAGTGGGCCCTGGTCTTCGGCAAATCGCGCGTTGCGGATGTTGATCGGCCCATCGGCGGTAAAGGCCTGACCGGTCCGGCCGCTGCGCGTCGGCAGCACGCAATCGAACATGTCGATGCCGCGCTCGACCGCGCCGACAATGTCGTCGGGCTTGCCGACACCCATCAGGTAACGCGGCCTGTCCACCGGAAGCTGGCCGGGCGCATAGTCGAGCACGCCGAACATCGCTTCCTGCCCCTCGCCAACCGCGAGGCCGCCCACGGCATAACCGTCGAAGCCGATCTCGATCAGGCGCTCGGCCGAGACCTGCCGCAAGTCGCGATCCAGCGCGCCCTGCTGGATGCCGAACTGCGCCGCGCGCTCGGCATGATCCCCGCCGCCCAGGAACGCGTCGCGCGACCGACGCGCCCAGCGCATCGACCGCTCCATCGCCGCCGCCTGCACGTCGCGCGTCGATGTCGTCGGCACCAGCTCGTCGAACGCCATCACGATGTCCGATCCGAGCAGCCGCTGGATTTCCGTTGAACGCTCCGGCGAGATCATGTGCCGCGCGCCATCGAGATGCGACTTGAACGCGACGCCTTCCTCCGAGCGCTTGGTGAGCTCCGACAGGCTCATCACCTGATAGCCGCCGCTGTCGGTCAGGATCGGCCGCTCCCAGCCCATGAAGGCGTGCAGGCCGCCCAGCCGCGCCACGCGCTCGGCGCCGGGCCGCAGCATCAGGTGATAGGTGTTGCCCAGGATGATGTCGGCGCCGGTGCCGCGGACATCGGCCGGCTTCATCGCCTTCACGGTGGCGGCGGTGCCGACCGGCATGAAGGCAGGCGTGCGAACTTCGCCGCGCAGCATCCGGATCATGCCGGTGCGCGCAGGCCCGTCAGTCGCGGCGATCGTGAACTGGAAGCGAGACATCGCGCCGCCTTGCCGACCGTTGCGCGCGGAGTCGAGCGGCGGCAGGTCAACGAAGCGGCATTCGCCAGATCTCGCCCTGCTCGGGCTTGCCGAACTCCGTGTGCGTCGAGACTTCGGTAATGCGGAAGCCGACCGCATCGTAGATTCGCCGCGCACTCGTCAGCACGCTGTGCGTCCACAACATGATCTCGCGATAGCCTGCATCGCTCGCGAAATCGACGCAGCGCCGGACCAGTGCCTCGCCGATCCCCAGCCCCCGCGCCCACGGCTCGACATAGAGAAGCCGGAGCTGGGCGACGTCCCCTCCCGCGTCGACCAGGGAGATCGACCCAGCCATCACGCCGGCGCGCTCGGCGATCCAGCATTGCTCGCGATCCGGTTTGAAGTTTTTGAGGAAGCCGGACGTGACTTCGCCGAGCAGCGCTTCCATCGGCGCATTCCAGCCCCAGCCTTCGGCATACAGGATCGCCTGCCGAGCGGTCACCATTCCCATGTCGCCGGTTCGGAACGGTCGGATGGCATAGTCGTCGGCTTGACCGCCGCTCAACAACGCCCGCGTTGTGTCCAGCGCCGCGACGAGCGTGGATTGGTCGGGGCCGCCAAGCCCGGCGATGCTGTCCTCCACCCGTGCGCGCTGGCGGTCGTCGAGCGCCGCGAAAGCGGCTCGCCCCTCCGAAGTCAGCGCGATCGGACGCAGCCGCGCATCGTCGCCGCCCCGCCCGCGGCTGATCCAGCCGCGCTTCTGCATCTTGCCGACGATGCGGCTCAGATAGCCCGCGTCGACGCCCAGCTCCGCCTGGATTTCCCGCGCCACCGGCGCTTCGCGCGTCGCGATTTCATACAGCACACGCGCCTCCACCAGCGACAGGTCCGTGTCCAGAAAGCGCGCGTCGAGAGCGCCCGCCAGTCGCGTGTAGAACCGGTTGAACCGCCGGATTGCCTCGATTGCATCTTCCATTTCGACGGCTTGCGCCACTTAGTTGCTTTCGTCAACTAATCGCAAAACCGCTTGGCAGCGGCAGTAAAGCCGCTAGCCATAGGCGCCGCACAGCAGAGGGAACGATCGACTTGGCCACGACTGCCGCACGCGCGCCGCGCCATAGCCGCGGTTACGCGAACTATGTTCTGGGCATTCTCTTCCTCGTCTATGTGCTGAACTTCATCGATCGGCAGATCCTCAGCATCCTTGCCAAGGACGTAAAAAAGGATCTGGGTCTCAACGACGCCGATATCGGCTTCCTGTTTGGCACCGCCTTCGGCGTCTTCTATTCGCTGTTCGGCATTCCGCTCGGACGGCTTGCGGACAATTGGCACCGGGTGCGGCTGATCACGATCGGGCTGGCGATCTGGTCGGCGATGACGGCTTTTTCCGGCCTCGCACGCACGGGCCTCCAGCTCACTGCCGCGCGGATCGGCGTCGGCGTCGGCGAGGCAACCGCATCGCCCTGCGCCTATTCGCTGATCTCCGACTATTTCCCGCGCGAACGGCGCGCGACGGCGCTGGCGATCTATTCGTCGGGCATCTTCATCGGCGGCGGCGTGTCCTTGTTCATCGGCGGCGCGATCGTCGATAGCTGGAACCGGTCCTTCCCAGGCGGCCATTGGGGGCTCGTCGGCTGGCAGGTCGCGTTCATGGCGGTGGGCCTGCCCGGGCTGCTCCTTGCGCTGCTCGTCTCCACTTTGCGCGAGCCGATCCGCGGCGAATCCGACGGCCTGGCAATGGCGCCCTCGGGTGAGCCGTTCCGCGATTTCCTCGGCGAGCTGGTCGCGATCATCCCGCCGCTGACGCTGATCGGCGCAGCCCGTCGCGGAGCAGGCGCGCTCGCGGTCAATCTGGTCGCCGTCGCGGTAGCGGCCGCCGCCACCTGGTTGCTGACTTTGGCGACCGGTGACGCGGCGCAATGGATCGCCGTGTGTGGCGGCGCCTATGCGGTCTTCTCATGGGCGGCCGCGCTCAGGGATCGCGACCCCGCCACGTTCAAGCTCATCTGGGGAACGCCGGCGTTCCTGTTCGTGTCGCTCGGCTACGGCCTGATCTCGTTCGTGTCCTACGGCGTCGCGGCTTTCGGCGCGCTCTACGCCGAAACCGTGCTGCACCAGCCCAAGACCGAAGTCGGGCTGTTTCTTGGTGGCGGCGCGGCGGCAGGCGGCTTCCTCGGCATCGTGCTTGGCGGACGCATCGCCGACGGGCTGAAGCAGCGCCACGCCTGGGGCCGCATCCCGGTCATCATGGCAGGCACGCTGCTGCCGGTGCCGTTCCTGATCTACGCCTACACGACCGGCAACCCGGTCGGCTTCTACATCGCCAGCTTTTTCATGAGCGGTCTCGCCAGCGCCGCGCTCGGCCCCGCAGGCGCGACGACGCAGGACCTGGTGCTGCCACGGATGCGCGGCACGGCGACGGCGACCTTCTTCATCGCCACGGCTTTGGTCGGCCTCGCTCTTGGACCCTATTTCGCGGGATTCATGTCGAAAGCGACCGGCGAGCTCCGCACCGGCGTGCTCTCGCTGCTTGCGGTGGGGCCGGTCTCGCTGATCCTGCTTGCCCTGGCCTGGCGCGCCGTGCCCGCGGCCGAGGCTTCGGTGCGCGAGCGCGCCCGGGCGGCAGGCGAGGCCATCTGAGGCAGTTCATCCGAAACGGACCAAACTTCAAGCCTTCTCTCCGTTCCGGATAATGGCGTTGCGGAAATCGGCTGCGGGGCTGGCCATAGGGCGCGGCCATGCAGCGCGTCCGCGGCCGGCTTCCCCAGATCATTGCCAGCCGCGATGACGCCGTCGCTTTGTTCGCACCGCGCCTTGCTGACGCCCAGGACGAAAATCTCTACGTCGCCCATCTCGATCGTGAGCGTCGCCTGCTCGCGCTTTGCCTCGCGCCCGGCCGTGGCCGGCAGATCGATGTGCCGCTCCGCACGATCATCCGCGACGCGCTCGAGTTCGACACGGCAAGCCTCGTCCTCGCGCACAACCATCCGAGCGGCGATCCGACACCGAGCTCGGACGATCTTTACGTCACAAGGCGGCTGATCCACGTCGCACGGGCGCTGGAAGTGGGCGTGCTCGACCACCTCGTCTTCGCTGCAAAAGGCTTCGTGTCGTTCCGCGACCGCGGACTATTGTGAGGTACAGGGCTTGATGTAGCGTGGCTCCGGGCGCGGCCCCTTCGCTTCGAACGCCGCGAAATAGCCGCCCGCGTTCGGCATCGGTTCGATCCGGGCGAGCTGATAGCCGACCGCCGCGAACTCGCAGCGCAGCAGCGCCGGCGGCGTGCCGTGCGCCTGGGTCGGCCGGTCGGCGTCGACGACGATCACTTGTCCGCCGGCCTTCAGCGCGGGGCGCAGGTTCCATAGGAACTCATAGGGCTCGCCGATCTCGTGATACATGTGCACCATGAAGACGCGGTCGAAGCTGTTCGGCGGCAGCTTCGGATCGGCCGGCTCGCCGAGCTTGACCGACACATTGTCCAGCCGTTCGCGATTGACGCGCTCGGCCAGCGCATCGCGCACTTCCGGCACGATATCCTGCGCAAGCACGCGGCCCTTCGGGCCGACGCGCGTCGCCAGCCGGACCGTGTAATACCCCTCGCCCGCGCCGATGTCGGCGACCGTCATGCCCGGCGCCGTGCCGGCTCGGTCCATGACTTCCTCGGCTTCCTTCAGCCGGTCGCGGGTTTCCTCGTCGGACCAGCGCGCGGAGACGATCGGCGAGACTGGGCGATGAGCTTTCGGGAACGGCGAATGCTTCTCGCGTGCGACCGCGGCGTTCTGCTCGGCCGGCATCTGGCAGCCGGCGAGCAGCATCAACGCAATCGCGGGTGCGAAGCGCATCATTCGACGTCCTCGACCTCGACCTTCTCGCCGGTCACGCGCTGGCTGAGCGCCGCCGCCATAAAGGCATCGAGGTCGCCGTCGAGCACGTCGCCCGGCGCGGTCGAGGTGACGCCGGTGCGCAGGTCCTTCACGAGCTGATAGGGCTGGAGCACATAGGACCGGATCTGGTGCCCCCAGCCGATATCGGTCTTGCTGGCGTTGGTCGCATTCGCTTCCGCTTCGCGCCGCTGCAGCTCGCGCTCGAACAGCTTGGCGCGGAGCTGGCCATAGGCCTCGGCGCGGTTCTTGTGCTGCGATCGCTGGCTTTGCGACTGGACGACGATGCCGGTCGGTAAGTGTGTGATTCTCACCGCAGAGTCGGTCGTGTTGATATGCTGCCCGCCGGCGCCGGATGCCCGGAAGGTGTCGATACGCAGATCGCTCTCGACGATCTCTATATCAATGTCATCGTCAACCACCGGGTAGACCCAGACGCTGGCAAAGCTGGTGTGGCGTCGCGCGTTCGAATCATAGGGGCTGATCCGGACGAGGCGGTGCACGCCGCTTTCCGTCTTCGCATAGCCATAGGCGTTCTCGCCCTTCAGCAGCAAAGTCGCCGACTTGATGCCGGCCTGCTCGCCGGCGTGATAGTCGATCAGCTCGACCTTCATGCCGTGGCGTTCGGCCCATCGCGTGTACATGCGCTGCAACATGCCGGCCCAGTCCTGGCTCTCGGTGCCCCCCGCGCCGGCGTTCACTTCGACATAGGTGTCGTTGGCGTCCGCTTCGCCGGCGAGCAACGCCGCGACCTTGTCCTTCTCCGCCCGCTCGGCCAACGCCGCGAGGCTCGCGACGCCTTCGTCGACCAGCGCTTCGTCGCCTTCGGCCTCGGCCATCTCCATCAGCTCGACCGTATCATCGCGCTCGCGTTCGATCGCGCGAGTGGCCGCAATCGCTTCGTCCAGCCTCCGGCGCTCGCGCATCACCGCCTGCGCCTGTTTCGGGTCGTTCCAGAGCGACTGATCCTCGACCTTCGCGTTCAGCTCGTCGAGGCGGCGCAGCGCGCGGTCCCAATCCAGGAATCGGCGCAACAGCGCGAGCGCGTCATTGATCTGATCGACATGGGCTTGCGCTTCGGCGCGCATCTTCTTCTCCGTGGACTGTTCCCCGGCGAAAGCCGGGGTCCAGGCATTCTATTTGAACTGGATCCCGGCCTTCGCCGGGACACGGTCCGCACATGCGTGCGGCCCTAGTAAATCCCGCCTTCGCGCTCAAGGAACTCGGCGTCGCGCGGGCCCTGGCGCACGCCGACGTCGGGCGGCAGCAGCTTTTCCTTGGGGCGCGCAGCGATTTCCTCGCGGCGGATCGTGCGGCGCGGCTCGCTTTCCGGCTTGAACGCTTCCCAGATCACTGCCGGCTTCGGATCGTCCAGCGACGGGAACGTGCCGAACACTTTCTTGCCGGATCGTCGATCGATGCGGACCATGCGAATGCCGGGCGCCGCACGGAACGGCACGATCGGCATATCCTTCAGCGCTTCCTTGGCGAACTGCTTGAAAATCGGCGCCGCCAGCGTGCCGCCCTGGGCATAGCCGCCGAGCGAGCGCGGCTGGTCGTAACCAATATAGGTGCCGGAAATCAGGTCCGGCGTGCCGCCGACGAACCAGACGTTGGTCGGGCCACTCGTCGTGCCGGTCTTGCCCATCATCGGCCGGTTGAGCTCGCGCAGCGTTTGCGCCGTGCCGCGCTGGACGACGCCTTCAAGGATATGGACGACCTGATAGGCGGTCATCGGATCCATCAACTGCCGGCCGCGCAGCGGCGGGCGCGGCATCGCCTTGCCGTCCCAATCCCTGGCGTTGCAGTTGCGCATCAGCGCGCAGCGGCCGTCCGCGCGGTAGATCACCTTGCCGTGCCGGTCCTGCACATAGTCGATCAGCGTCGGCTTCAGCTCGCGACCCAAGGAGACGAGCTGCGAGAAGGCGTTGGTCATCTTGAGCGGCGTGGTCTCGCCCGCACCCAGCGCGATCGACAGATAGGGCGTGTAATTGCCGATCCCCATCCGCGCGATCGTCTTCACGACATTGTCCATGCCGGTCTGCGACGCGGCGCGGACCGTCATCAAGTTACGCGACTGCTCGATGCCCCAACGCATCGTTTGCGGACCGGCATAGCCGCCAGAGAAGTTGCGGAAGCATTTCTGGCCGAGCAGCGCCGACTGATAAACGCAGAACGGCCCGTCGACGAGGATCGTTGCAGGCGTCATGCCGTTGTCGAGCGCCGACGCATAGACGAACGGCTTGATCGTCGATCCCGGCTGGCGAAGCGCCTGGGTCGCGTTGTTGAAGGTATGGACCCGGCTGTCCCAGCCGCCCTGCATCGCCATGATGCGGCCGTTGTTCGGGTCCTCGACGACCATTGCCCCTGATACTGCCGGTATCGTGCGAAGCGTCCAGGTCGATCCTTCCTGCTTCACCACGATCACGTCGCCCGGCTGAAGCGCGTCGAACGCGGTGCCGCCTTGTCCGGCAACCGGCATGGACGCAGCGCCGGCCGGCATCGATGCAGTCTGGCCGCTCGGGAAGCCGATCGTCGCCTCGCCGCCCGCTTTCTGCAGCACGATCGCGACCCGCCAATCCGGATAGCCGGCGCCGAGATTGGCTGCAGCAAGGCGCTGCGCCCAGTTGCCATCGGTCGACAGCTTCTTGATCGGCCCGTGCCACCCCTTGCCGCGATCGTAGCGCGCAAGGCCATCGCGCAACGCGGTCTCCGCCAGCTCCTGGAAACGGGGGTTCAGCGAAGTCCGCACCCATAGGCCGCCCGCGTAAAGGCTGTTCGGCCCGCCTTCCGCATTCTCGCCATAACGCTGGATCAGTTCGCGGCGCACTTCCTCGAGGAAATAGCCCGCATTCGCTTCGAAGCGCGTGCCCTGGCGCGGCACCGTGCCGAGCGGCGTGGCGCGGGCTTGATCGCGCTGCTCGGCGCTGATGAAGCCATTCTGCTCCATTTCGCCGAGCACCCAGTTGCGGCGCTCCATCGCGCGGTCGGTGTGGCGTTCGGGATCGTAGTTGCTCGGCGCCTTGGGCAGGATGGCGAGATACGCCATTTCCGGCAGCGTCAGCTGCTCGACGTCCTTGTCGAAATAGGCGCGGCTCGCCGCCTGCACGCCATAGGCGTTCCGGCCCAGGAAGATCTGGTTGAGATACAGCTCCATGATCTGCTCTTTGGTCAGGGCAGATTCGATGCGGTTGGCGAGGATCGCCTCTCGCACCTTGCGCTTGTAACTGAGCTCGTTGCCCAGCAGCAGGTTCTTGGCGACCTGCTGCGTGATGGTCGATGCTCCGATCGGGCGGCCGCTATGGGTCAGGTTGGTGATGACGGCGCGGAAGATGCCGAAATAATCGACGCCGTGGTGGCGGAAGAAGTTCTTGTCCTCCGCCGACATATAGGCGCGCACCAGCAGCGGTGGGAACTCGGCATAGGCGAGCTGCACGCGCCGCTCGCGGGCGTAGGAATGAACCGGCGTGCCGTCGATCGCACGGACGTTGGTCGGCAGCGGCGGCTCGTAGGTCCGCAGCTTGTCGACCGAGGGCAGGTCGCGCGCAAAAACCAGCCAGACAACGGCATACAGAAGCACCAACAGCCCGAGCGCGTAGGCGGCGAGCCGAACCACCCGCCGCGACCACAAATCCCGAACCGTTTCCCGAAATTTGCCCGACCGCTTCAGGGTAAAGCGCGAGCCCGCCGTTTCAGACTGTTCCATCCGGCTGCAGGCTCTAGCAAGATTCGCGCGCTTTGAAACCGGGTATGCGGGTCGAACCGGTTTCGCGTGTATGATGCCGAAAGGAGAGAAGATGCCGATCGACTGGGATCATGTTTCCGACGGCTATCCGGGCGCCTGCCATTGCGGCGCGATCCGCACGGTCTTCCGCTCCGCTAAAAGCCCCGCCGAATTGGGCGCGCGGACGTGCCAGTGCAGCTTCTGCCGCGCCCATGGCGCGTCCTGGACTTCCGATCCGGCCGGCACGCTGGAGGTGCGGATCGGCGGCCCGATCAATCGCTATCGCTTCGGCACCGGCACCGCCGATTTTCTGGTCTGCGGAACGTGCGGCGTCGTGCCCGCAGTGGTCGCGGAGATGGAAGGCGGCTTGCACGGCGTCGTCCGCGTCGATTGCCTTCAGCAGCGCGACGCGTTCCTCGCGGCGGCTCAACCGTCCGACTTTGAAGGTGAAAGCCTCGATGCCCGTCTCGACCGTCGCGCGGGCCGATGGACCCCGGCCCGCATTCTGGAAGCAGTGCTCTAGGGCAGAAGGATCGTTGAGCCGGTCGTTGCGCGGCCCTCAAGATCGCGGTGCGCCTGCGCCGCTTGCTCAAGCGGATAGCGCTGGCCGATCGCGATTCTGACCTTGCCGCTACGGATCATCTCCCACAGCCGCGCAACGCCGGCGCGCCGCTCCTCGGGCGTCACGTAGTAGCTGAACAGGGTCGGGCGCGTGACGAACAGCGAGCCTTTCTGCGCCAGAATGCCAAGATTCACGCCCGTCACCGGCCCGCCGGCATTGCCGTAGCTGACCAGCAGCCCGCGCGGCTGCAACGATCCGAGCGATGCTTCCCAGGTCGACATGCCGACGCCGTCGAACACCACCCGCACGCCCTTACCGTCGGTCAGTTCGCGCACCCGCTTTGCGGTGTCTTCTCGCGTGTAAAAGACGATCTCGTCCGCACCGGCTTCGCGGGCTTGGTTGGCCTTGTCGTCAGAAGAAACGGTACCGATCACGCGTGCGCCGATCGCCCTCAGCCATTGGACGAGGATTAGTCCGACGCCGCCGGCCGCAGCATGAACCAGCACCGGCCAGGCGCTTTCCACGCGAGCGCAGCGCTCGACGAGAAACTCGGCCGTGCATCCCTTCAGCAGCGCTGCGGCCGCGATTTCATCGGAAACGTCCTCGGGAATCGGCAACAGGCTCGCCGCCGCGACGTTGCGTTCCGTAGCATAGGCGCCGAGCGCCGGACCGAACGTCGCGGCACGATCGCCCGGCTTCCAGTCGGTCACCCCCTCGCCCACGGCTTCGACCACACCCGCCGCCTCGACGCCCAAGCCGGACGGGAACGTCAGCGGATAGATGCCGCCGCGATGATAGGTGTCGATGAAATTGAGCCCGACGGCGGTGTGCCGCAGCCTGACTTCGCCGGGACCGGGCGGCGGCAGGCTCACGTCCCGCCATTCGATCACGTCCGGACCGCCGGACCGCTCGATCACTGCCGCCCGCGCCATCGCCGGGTCCTTTCCGGTTAGATCGCCTTCAGCACCAAACTGGCGTTGGTGCCGCCAAAGCCGAAGCTGTTGTTCAGCACCGCCTTTACCTTGCGCTCCTTCGCGACGTGCGGGACGAGGTCGACACCCTCGACGCCCTCGCTCGGGTTGTCGAGGTTCAGCGTCGGCGGCACGATCTGGTCGCGCATCGCGAGCAGGCAGAAGATCGTCTCCACCGCCCCGGCGCCGCCGAGCAGGTGGCCGATCGCCGACTTGGTCGACGACATCGACAGGTTGGCGATGTTGTTGCCGAACAGCCGCCGCACCGCGCCCAGCTCCAGTTCGTCGCCCAGCGGGGTCGAAGTGCCGTGTGCGTTGATATAGTCGATGTCGCCAAGATCGAGGCCGGAGCGCTGCATTGCGACCTGCATCGCGCGGAAAGCGCCCGCGCCTTCGGGATGCGGCGCGGTCACGTGATAGGCGTCGCCTGACATGCCATAGCCGATCAACTCGCCATAGATTTTCGCGCCGCGCTTCTTCGCCCGCTCATATTCTTCGAGCACGACGACGCCCGCGCCCTCGCCCATCACGAAGCCGTCGCGATCCTTGTCATAGGGGCGGCTGCCGCGCTGCGGCTCGGCCTTGAAATTGGTCGAAAGCGCGCGCGCCTGGGCGAAGCCGGCGATGCCGATCGGGCAAATCGCGCCTTCCGCGCCGCCCGCCAGCATCACGTCGGCGTCGCCGAGCTGGATCATGCGGCCTGCATCGCCGATCGAGTGCGCACCGGTCGAGCAGGCCGTCACCACTGCGTGGTTCGGGCCCATCAGCCCGTATTTGATCGAGACCTGGCCGGAGATCAGGTTGATGAGCCGCCCATGCACGAAATGCGGGCTGACGCGGCGCGGCCCCTTATGCTCCAGCACCAGCGATTCGCTCTCGATGCCCGGCAGGCCGCCGATGCCCGCGCCGATCGAGCAGCCGGTGCGCAGCCGCTCTTCTTCGGGCATGTCCGTCAGGCCGGCGTCTTCCAGCGCCTGGCCGGCGGCGTCGATGCCATAGATGATGAACGGATCGACCTGGCGCTGCACCTTGTGATCGACGCGCTTGTTGGGGTCGAAGCCATATTCGTGATCGGCCGGCTTCACTTCGCAGGCATAGTCGCAAACATAGTCGCTGGCGTCGAAGCGCGTGATCGTGCCCGCGCCCGATTTCGATGCCTTGATATTCGACCAGCTGGTTTCGACGTCGCCGCCCAACGGGGTGACGAGGCCGATTCCGGTGACGACGACACGGCGCATGCAGTAACTCCTAAAGCGAAACGGCTCCCCTGCCCGGATGTGGGCTGGAGAGCCGTTCGGTCAAGTCGGGCGGGACATCCCGCCCGCGGGCTCAGCCCTTGTTGCTGTCGATGTAGCTGATCGCGTCCTTGACGGTCGTGATCTTCTCCGCGGCGTCGTCCGGGATTTCGACCCCGAACTCTTCCTCGAACGCCATGACGAGCTCGACGATGTCGAGGCTGTCCGCGCCCAGATCGTCGATGAAGCTGGCGTCCTCGGTGACCTTGTCAGCTTCGACGCCGAGATGTTCGACGACGATCTTCTTCACCCGGTCGGCGGTCTCGCTCATGGAGTATCCTTCTGGTTAAGCTTTGCAGCCGCGCTTAATCCGCCGCCTGAACGCTGGCAAGCCCCGCGCGGACTCGGCGGCGCTATGCAGCGAGGCGGGTGAGGCTTAAGGCGCGCTGAATGGAAGTGGTCGAAGCAAAGGCGCGGCTCAGGGCCGAGCTGCGGGCAAGGCGCGATGCGTTTTCGGCCGATCTCGATTCGGTGGCGCGCACGCTCGCGTTCCGTGCGCCCCCGACTCCGCTCCGCATGCTCATCGGGCAGTCGCAGTGCATCGCCGGCTATCGCTCTGTCGGTAGCGAGGCCGATCCTTCCGCGCTGCTTGTCTATGCTGTGGATGCGGGCAAGAAGATCGCGCTTCCCTTCATCGACCGGCCGAGCGTGCCGATGCGTTTCCTGGAATGGACGCCGGGCGACCCGCTGCTGCCCGGCCCGTTCGGGATTGAGCAGCCCGACATCGCCCATGCGCCCGAAGTGGAGCCGGACCTGTTTCTGGCGCCCCTGCTCGGCTTCGACCGGCGGCTGCAGAGGCTGGGGCAAGGCGCGGGTTTCTACGACCGCGCCTTCGCCCGCTACCCGGACGCCGTGAAGATAGGCGTCGCCTGGCACATCCAGGAAATCGACTTTGTGCCCGACGATCCCTGGGACGTGCCGCTCGACGCCGTCCTCACTGAACGCGAGTGGATCGCGTGATCGACTCGTCCGCCCGCCATGTGATCGGCATTTTCCTGGTGCTGGCGCTGATCGCCGCCTGGGCAGTGATCGTCGCCAGCTTCAGCGCCGAGATCGGTGCGCTCTGGGGGCCGCTCCAGCTCCTGATCTACGCCGCGTCCGGGATCGTCTGGATTTTCCCGGCCATGCCGATCATGCGATGGATGGCGACCGGGCGCTGGCGGCGCTGAGAGGGCGCTTCAGCGGCGGCTCGGGATTGATCTTCTCGCGGCCCCAGAAATTGCCGTCCCACAACGCCGCGGCGGCTTGTTGCAGGGACACGGAATAGCTGCCGATCGCGCGGGGCGCGGCTTCGGTCTTCACGGACATGGATACTCTCCAGCAGGGCGCATTCGCCCCTAGCGTCGGTGTGTGTCGGTTCGGTTGCGCTTGGGTTTAGCGACAGCGACAACAACGCATCGGCAGGTTCGGCCGGGCGGAGAACGAGGCGTAACGCATAAAGACCTCCTTCGCTTTAGCCTTTGGTGACGCGGGGCAAGCTGAGTTCAAAATCCGCGAGCCCGCTTGGGACTGCAGCTTCTCTACCGATCGGATTGAGAAGGCACAAAGCAGCCATGCTTGGCTGCGCGATAGCGTTTCTTTTGCAAGCGGAGAATGGCGCGAGTGACGGGGCTCGAACCCGCGACCTCCGGCGTGACAGGCCGGCGCTCTAACCGACTGAGCTACACCCGCGCTTCGGTTGAGGAGGGGCCGGTTAGGGGAGCGCTTGCCCCCTGTCAACGATTCAATCGTCGCCTTCGTCCGGCTCATGTCCGGGCGCGACCAGAGTGCCTTCCTCGAACAGGAAACCGGCGATGTCCGGCTTGCCCGCGGCCTGCGCAATCGTCTGGATGATGATCAGCAGCGGCACGGCGAGTAATGCGCCGGGCGTGCCCCACACCCAGGCCCAGAAGCTCAGCGACAGCAGGATCAGCAGCGGGTTGATCGTCAACCGCCGCCCGAGCACGGCGGGCGTAACGGCGTTCGCTTCGACCAGATGCAGCCCGATCTGGATCGCAGCCGGGGTCAGCGCCACCCACACGTCCGCAAAGGTCATCAGCCCGCCGAGCGCCAGTAGGATCGCCGCCAGGATCGGGCCGATATAGGGGACGTAATTCAACAGCGCGACGATGCCGCCCCACATCAGCGGCGACGGCATGCCCATCAGCCACAAGGCAGTCGCGACCAGCGCACCCAGGATGGCGTTGATGACGGTGATCGTGCCCAGATAGGCCGAGGTCGAATCGACCACGTTCTGGATCACTCGCGCAGTCGCCAGCGCGCCGCCGAAGCTGCCGCGGCTGGTGATCGTCCGCTCCCTGAGCCGGGTCCAGCCGCTCAGGAAGAAATAGACGACCAGCATGCCGAAGAAGAGCTGGATCGCGGCATGCGGCGCCGACGACACGTAATCCATGATCGAGCTGGGCGCGGCGATCGCCGAGGCCTGGGCGGCGGCGACCGGCCCCTTGGCGAGCATCTGCACCGTGTCATCGACGAATTTCTGCAGGTTCGAATAGAAGTCGATCACCGGCGCCAGATTCGCCTGGATCTGCGGGATGCGTTCGGGAAGGGCGCGAAACCACTCGGTCGCCGGGACCACGATCGACGCAAGCGCTGCGTTCGCGATCACCAGGAACAGGAAAAGGCACAGGAACGCGGCGATCCCCGACGGCACGCGCCGCCGCTCCAGCCATTCGAGCAGCGGCACGAGCGCGATCGCGATCACCATCGCGGCGGTTACAGGCAGGAAAAACTCGGCTCCGGCGCGCAGGGCGAAGGGCACCCCCAGCAGCAACCCGATGCCGGCCATCAGGCACAGGCCCGCAAGCAACCGGTTGCGCTGATATTCCAGCGTCGGCTCGTGCGTGCGGCGGGCGCGGTCCAGCGAGGCCGGCTCCAGCCGCCGCTCGATCCGTTCGGATTGTTCCACCCGCATCGGGTCTTTATGCGCGAGAAAAAGCCGGGTCGCTAGGGACAACCCTCTCCCCACTGGGGAGAGGGTGGGCGAGCGAAGCGAGACCGGGAGAGGGGCAGAGCCGGCACGCAGGGTGTCGGCCCCTCTCCCTGGCCGCTTCGCGGCCGTCCCTCTCCCCGGCGGGGAGAGGGAAGATATGGCCGAAACGATTCTCGTGATCGACGAAGGGACGACGTCCACCCGCGCGATGCTGTTCGCGCTCGACGGACGATGCCTCGGCTCCGCGCAACGCGAACTGACGCAGCATTATCCCGCGCCGGGACTTGTCGAGCACGACGCGGCTGAAATCTGGACGCGCACGCTCGAATGCGCGCAGGAGATGGTCGCCAAGGCTGGCGGCGCGGAGAAGGTCGCCGCGATCGGCATCACCAACCAGCGCGAAACGGTCGTGTTTTGGGACAAGGCGACGGGCGAGCCGCTGTCCCGCGCGATCGTCTGGCAGGACCGGCGCACGGCCGATTTTTGCGCGGAGCTGAAGGATCAGGGTCACGAAGCAACCGTCCAGGCCAAGACTGGGCTCCTGCTCGACCCCTATTTCTCAGCCTCGAAGATCGGCTGGGCGCTGCGCAACTGGCCGCAATTGAAGGAAGCGGGCGACCGGCTCGCCGTCGGCACCGTCGAATCATGGCTGGTCTGGAAGCTGACCGACGGCTTGCACGTCACCGACGCCACCAACGCCTCGCGCACCGCGCTGATGGCGATCGGCAGCGGTGGCTGGGACGACGGGCTGCTTGCGCTGTTCGGCGTGCCGCGCGCCATCCTGCCGGAAATCGTCGATTGCGCCGGCCGCTTTGGCGAAACCAGGCTGTTCGGCACGGCCATTCCGATCTGCGGCTTGGCCGGCGACCAACAGGCCGCGACCATCGGCCAGGCCTGTCTCTCGCCCGGAGACACCAAGGCGACCTATGGCACCGGCGCGTTCGTGCTGACCGCGACCGGCACCACGCTGCCAACCTCGCGTCATCGTCTGCTCGCCACGGTCGCGTGGCAGCTCGGCGGCCAGCGTCATTACGCGCTCGAAGGAAGCGTGTTCGTCGCTGGCAGCCTGATCAAATGGCTGCGCGACGACCTTGGGCTGCTCGCAAGCGCGGGAGAGAGCGAGGCTGTCGCCCGCTCGGTGCCGGACAATCGCGGCGTCTATCTGGTGCCCGCGCTATCGGGCCTGGGCGCGCCGTGGTGGCGGCCCGACGCGCGTGCGGCGATCACGGGCCTCAGCTTTTCGGCCAAGCGTGCGCACGTCGTCCGCGCCGCACTCGAAGCGCAGGCGCATCAGACTCACGATCTCAAGACCGCCTTTGCAGGTGATGGCTGCGATTGGACGCGGCTCCGCATCGACGGCGGCATGGCGGCCAATGACTGGCTTGCCCAGGACCTTGCCGACATGCTGGGCATCGAGGTCGAACGCCCCGCCTTCGTCGAAACCACCGCAATGGGCGCCGCAATGCTGGCCGGTGTCGGTGCGGGCTTGTTCGGCTCGCTGGAGGAAGCCGCCGCCCTCAGGGGCACTACGCACGCTTTTCGGCCGGAGCTGGCCGCCCACAAACGCCAGGTGCGGCTCGACGGCTGGACGCGTGCGGTGCAGTCGGTGCTGCAGACCTGACGCCCGGTCGGGCGGCCCCTACTCCTCCTCTTCCTCCTCATCGTCGCCGAGCAGGTCCGGATCGTCGACGTCGAAAGCCAGATGCTCTTCCAGCGACTCGCTGATCAGATCGAGCTGCTCGAAGCTCGCCGTCAGCTCGACCGTGTCGCCGTCTTCGTCCTCGATGTGCAGCAGATACTCGTCCCCGTCCCGCTCGATCGTGAAACGCGATAATGCCTTCGCCATGCCGTCCTCCTCGTGCGCCGGCTCACAACGCACGATTTGGCTTCTGGGTGCATGGCCGAAAGACTAATCTGGATCAGCTCAGCGAGCGTTGCAGCACCGGCTCTTCGGCCAGCAATTCGGCGACGCGCAAAGCCAGCTCGGCATGGCGGTAAGGCTTTGGCAGCACGTCGAAATCGCCAAGCTCTTCCGGCCCGAGCTGGGCATAGCCGGTGACCATCAGCACCGGCAGACGCGGAAGCCGTTGCCGCAGTTCCATCGCGAGCTGGGCCCCGGTCATGTCGGGCATAAGATGATCGGTGACGAGCAGGTCGGGCTTCATTCCCGCTCCGATCGTTTCCAGCGCTTCCTGCGCCGATGCCGCGGACACGACATCGTAGCCGAGCTCGATCAGGCTCTCCGCAGTGGTGAAGCGCACTTCCTCGTCATCATCGACAAGCAACAGCCGCGCGCGCCGCGGGGCAGTCCGGGCTTCGGGCTCCACGACAGTGCCGGTCGTTTTCTCCAGCGCGATCGGGAGCCACAGCGTGGCGCGCGTCCCTTGCCCCGGCGCGCTTTCGAGCCGGAACGCGCCGCCCGACTGACCGGCTAGTCCATGCACCATGGAAAGACCGAGCCCGGTTCCTTGCCCCGCCGCCTTGGTCGAAAAGAACGGTTCGACCGCGCGCGCAAGCGTGTCGGCGTCCATGCCGATGCCGGTATCGCTGACCGCGATACGGATATAGTTGCCCGGCGCGAGGTCGGGATGTTCGTCCGCCGCCACCTGCTCCTGCGTGACATGCCAGCCCAGCCGCCCCCCGTGCGGCATCGCATCGCGCGCATTGACCGACAGGTTGAGCAGGGCAAGCTCGAGCTGGTTCGGATCGACCAATGCCGCCGGCAGGTCGGACTCGACTTCCGCCACGAAATCGATGCGCGGCCCGAGCGAACGCTGGATCAGCTCGCGCATGCCCTGCACCAGATGCGCCGGATCGACCGCCCGCGGCTGCAGCGTCTGCCGGCGTGCAAAGGCGAGGAGCCGCTGGATCAAGGTGCGTGCGCGTTCGGCCGACGCGAGCGCGCCGTCGATCAGCCGCACCGATCGCTCGTCCTCCAGCCGCCGCCGCAGCAAGTCGAGGCTGCCGACGATCGGAGTGAGCAGATTGTTGAAATCGTGCGCCACGCCGCCGGTCAGCTGACCGATCGTCTCCAGCTTCTGCGCCTCGTGAAGCTGGAACAGCGCCCGTTCGCGCTCGACGATCGCCTCGTCGACGCGCCGCTGCAGTTCCTGCTCGGCCATGTGCCGCTCGTGGATGTCGATGCAGGCGCCGACCCACTGGGTCACGCGCCCGGCTTCGTCTCGCATCGGCAGTGCGCGCACGAGGTGCCAGCGAAAGGTGCCATCCGCCCGGCGGAAGCGATATTCCGCCATATAGATCGTCTCAGCCTTGAGTGCGCCGGCCCAGATCTCGCGCGCCCGCGCCTGATCGTCGGGATGCAGCGCGTCCACCCATTTGTCGCCGAGCAACTCTTCGCGCGCTCGGCCGGTGAAGCTGCAGAACGTCTCATTGACGTGCAGATTGCCCGCTGTCGGGCTCGACACGAACAGCATGCCGGGGATGGCTTCCGATATCGCGCGGAACTGCGCCTCGGAACGAGCGAGCGCCTCCGCCGTCTCGATCTGCTCGGTAACGTCGGTGTTGGTACCGAACCAGCGAACAATCTTGCCGCGCGCATCATGGATCGGCTCGGCCCTGGACAGGAACCAGCGATATTCGCCGTCCGCGCGTTTCAGCCGGAACGTGTCTTCCCACCGGACGCCAGTGCCAAAACTGGTCGACCAATGCGCGATCACGCGCTCGCGATCTTCGGGATGGACCGCCGCGGCAACTCTCGCGTCCCTGTCCAGCCCGCTCGGCAGGCCGGTATAGTCGTACCAGCGCCGGTTGAACCATGTGACGGTGCCGTCCGGCTCCGCCATCCAGGCGAGTTGGCTGACATTCTCGGCCAGCGCCTCGAACTCGGCGGCGCTGCGCTCTGCCGCCAGCTCGGCGTGCTTGCGCGCCGTGATGTCCATCAGCACACCGGCCAGATTGATCGGGCGACCGGTCTCGTCCCGCTGGAGCTGGCCGCGAACGGCCACCCAAAGCATCCGCCCGTCCGGATGTTTCAGCCGGAACTCGACGTCGTAGGGGGCCCCGCCGGCGACCGCCTGGGCCTGCGCCGCTTTCAGCCGGTCGACGTCGTCGGGGTGAACCAGGCCATAAAGGTCGCTGGTGCCTTCCGGGGGCAGGCCGAACAAGGCCATCGCATTTTGCGACCGGCGGCTGCTACCGTCGCGCAGGTCGAATTCCCACGCCGCCATCCGGGCCGCGTCGAGGCCGAAAAGCATCCGCTCCTCGTTCGCCCTCAGCGCTTCCTCCGAACGCCGGAGCGATGTGACGTCGGTCGAGACGCCCACCAGTCCGATCACCGCGCCCGAGGCGTCGCGCATCGCGGTCTTGGCGGTGCGGAACACTCGCTGCTGGCCGGTCGCCGACGTGAAGACTTCATCGACGATTTCCTGGCCCCCGCTGGCCATAACCCGAGCGTCCATGGCGGCGATCTCGCGCGCCTCGTCGCCGTCGCTCGACCATTCGGATTCGCAATGGCCTATGATCTGCTCGACCGGCCGACCGATCGCCTGCACGGTGGCCGGGTTTACGTAGATCATCCGCCGTTCGAGATCCTTGGCGTAGATGAGGTTGGGCGCGGCGTCGCCGATCGCCTGCAGCAGCGCGGACAGCCGCCCGGCTTCCGCGTCGATCTCAGGCATCCGGGACGCGTCGTCAGCCACTTCGTCTCCTGTTTGCAAAGCCTTGCCTGCCCGCGACGACAGCCTAGCGTTCACCGCGCACAAGTCCAGCAAACCCGCCCTTTTCGTGCGGGGCGAGGCTTGCTAGAGCGCCTCCAAACCGTCGCGGCCGCTCGCGTGGCTTGAGCCGCCGCCAACCTTAACAAAGGGGGATCCCATGACCGCCGTCGGCCAGGACACGCTCAGCACTCGCTCCACTCTGAATGTGGGCGGCAAGACCTACGCTTATTATTCGATCGAGAAAGCGACCGGGAAGATCGGCGACGTCGCCAAGCTGCCTTTCTCGATGAAAGTGCTGCTCGAAAACCTGCTGCGCTTCGAGGACGGCGTGACCGTCACCGTCGAGGATGTCCAGGCGCTCGCCGACTGGCAGAAAGAGCAGAAGAGCAACCGCGAGATCCAGTATCGCCCGGCGCGCGTGCTGATGCAGGACTTCACCGGCGTCCCCTGCGTCGTCGATCTGGCGGCGATGCGCGACGCGATGAACAAGCTTGGCGGCGACGCGCAGAAGATCAATCCGCTGGTCCCGGTCGATCTGGTCATCGACCACTCGGTCATGGTCGACGAATTCGGCACGCCCAAGGCGTTCGAGGATAACGTCGACCTCGAATATCAGCGCAACATGGAACGCTACGAGTTCCTGAAATGGGGCTCCAAGGCACTCAACAATTTCAGCGTCGTTCCCCCGGGCACGGGTATCTGCCACCAGGTGAATCTCGAGTATCTCGCCCGCGCGGTCTGGTCCTCGCAGGGAGAGAATGGCGAAACGGTCGCCTATCCGGACACGCTGGTCGGCACCGACAGCCACACGACGATGGTCAACGGCTTGGGCGTGCTCGGCTGGGGCGTCGGCGGTATCGAGGCGGAAGCGGCGATGCTCGGCCAGCCCGTCTCGATGCTCATTCCCGAAGTGGTCGGCTTCAAGCTGACCGGCGAGCTCGCCGAAGGCATCACCGCGACCGACCTGGTGCTGACCGTGACCCAGATGCTGCGCGCCAAAGGCGTGGTCGGCCGCTTCGTCGAGTTCTACGGGCCCGGCCTCGACGCGCTGTCGCTCGCCGACCGCGCGACGATCGCCAACATGGCGCCCGAATATGGCGCGACCTGCGGCTTCTTTCCGGTCGACACGCAGACGCTCGAGTACATGCGCCTCACCGGCCGTCCGGACGAGACGATCGCGCTGGTCGAAGCCTATTCGAAGGCGCAGGGCATGTGGCGCACTGCCGACACGCCAGATCCGGTGTTCACCGACACGCTGTCGCTCGACATGTCGACCGTCCAACCCTCGCTCGCCGGCCCGAAACGTCCGCAGGACCGCGTGCCGCTGACCCAGGTGGACGAAGTGTTCAACGAGTCGCTCGCGGGCGCCTATGCCGATGTGAAGAGCCATCCCCGCCATGCAGTCGAGGGCGAGGAGCACGGCATCGCGAATGGCGACGTCGTCATCGCCGCGATCACGAGCTGCACCAACACGTCCAACCCGTCGGTGCTGGTCGCTGCCGGCCTCGTCGCCCGCAAGGCGCGCGAGAAGGGCCTGAATCGCAAGCCCTGGGTCAAGACCAGCCTCGCCCCGGGCAGCCAGGTCGTCACCGACTATCTCACCAAGGCGGGCCTCACCGAAGACCTGGACGCCATCGGCTTCAATCTGGTCGGCTATGGCTGCACGACCTGCATCGGCAATTCGGGGCCTCTCCCCGCGCCGATCAGCAAGGCGATCAACGACAACGACCTCGTCGCTGCCTCGGTTCTCTCCGGCAACCGCAATTTCGAAGGCCGCGTCTCGCCCGACGTGCGCGCCAATTTCCTCGCCTCGCCGCCGCTGGTCGTCGCCTATGCGCTGAAGGGCACCGTTACCGAGGACATGATCAACACGCCGATCGCCAAGGGCAAGGATGGCGAGGACGTGTATCTGAAGGACATCTGGCCGACCAACGCCGAAGTCCGCGCGCTGATGGACGCGAACGTGACGCGGGACATGTTCCAGACCCGCTACGCCAATGTGTTCGCGGGCGACGTGAAGTGGCGCGGCATCAACGTCGAGGGCTCCGACACCTACACCTGGCGCGCCGGCTCGACCTATGTCGCGAACCCGCCCTATTTCGAGGGCATGTCGATGACGCCGGCTCCGGTCGGCGACATTATCGACGCGAAACCGCTCGCGATCCTGGGCGATTCGATCACCACCGACCACATCTCGCCCGCGGGCTCGATCAAGGCCGACAGCCCGGCCGGCAAATATCTGATGGAGCATCAGGTCAGCCGCGCCGACTTCAACAGCTACGGCGCGCGCCGCGGCAATCATGACGTGATGATGCGCGGCACCTTCGCCAACATCCGCATCCGCAACGAGATGGTGCCGGGCGTCGAAGGCGGCATGACCCACTATAACGGCGAGGTCATGCCGATCTACGACGCGGCCATGCGCCACAAGGCGGACGGCACCGCGCTCGTCGTGATCGCCGGCAAGGAATACGGCACCGGCTCGTCGCGCGACTGGGCGGCGAAGGGCACCAACCTCTTGGGCGTCCGCGCCGTGATCGCCGAGAGCTTCGAGCGCATCCACCGCTCGAACCTGATCGGCATGGGCGTGCTCGCGCTGCAGTTCGCCGAAGGCGTCGACCGCTCGACGCTGAAGCTGGACGGCTCCGAAACCTTCACGATCCACAATGTCGCCGGTCTCCGCCCGCGCCAGGACGTCGAAGTCACGCTCACTCGCAAGGACGGCAGCACCGAAACGTTCATGACCCGCTGCCGGATCGATACCGTCAACGAGCTCGATTATTTCCTCAACGGCGGCATCCTGCCCTACGTGCTGAGAAAACTCGCGGCGGCGTGAGCGGCGCCACGGGATCCTGTCTTTGCGGCGCCGTGACCATCACGGTGCCGCGCAGGCCCGACTATATCAACGCGTGTAACTGCAGCGCCTGCACGAAGCTTGGCTGGCGCTGCTTCTATTTCGGTTCGGAAGAAGTCGCGATCGCCGGACGCGTCGACTCCTATGTCCGCGCCGATATCGTCGAGCCGTCTCTGGAAGTGATGCGATGCGCGATGTGCGGCTGCCCCGCTTATTGGCAGCCGCTCAGTGACCCTCCGCACGAACGGATGGGGTTCAACGCCAATCTGTTCGACGCCGCGTTCCTGGACGGAGCCGAAGTCCGCCCGGTCGATGGACGGAGCTGGCCGCTTTAGCGGGCGTTTGGATGACGTTGCCCTAGACCCGTCCATGCCGAGCGAAGTCGAGGCACGCACTTCCGTTTGATGCCGTCACAGATCAAATGCGTCCCTCGACTTCGCTCGGGATGGACGCTCAGTAACGGATCCTACCGAAACGCGATGTCGCGGCCGAGATCGACGTTGACGATCTGGCCGTCGCGGACCTGGCAGCGGAAGCCCCATGTGTCCGGATGCTCGCGCCAGGTGCGGCGCGCCTCGACGACGCCGTCCACGTCCCAGCCGCCCGGCCGGCGATCGACACCCTGGATATCGCGGACCACGGCGCGCACGCCCTGGTCATAGCCGCGCTGTTCGGCCGCCATCGCGCAGGCGTCGACGGCATCGTCCTCGGTGCCGATCATCGCCGGACGGGCATAACCGCCGCCACGTTCGGCACCGGTAGCGCCTTCGGCAAAGCCCTGGCGCGCGGCGCGCATCGCCTGACGCGCAGCGATCTTCGCCTCTTCGGCCGCCTGTTGCGCAGCCACCGCCGCCTGCCCGACCGCGCGGCCAAGGTCGCGCGACGTCTGCGGGTCGATCACTTGCGCCGAAGCGGCGGTCCCGCTCAGCGTCGCCCCCAGCACGGCCATCGTCATCAGTCTGTTCATGACAACCACTCCGAATCCCCCGAAAAAATGATCCGGGCTTTATAGCGGTTCCAACTGGCTGACGGATGAACGATTTACTTGAGCGTCAGCCCCGTCCACTTGGCGATGAACGCCCATTGGTCGGCGGTTTCCTCGATGATCTTGTCGGTCGGCTTGCCGGAGCCATGGCCAGCGCGCGTCTCGATGCGGATCAGATGCGGCTTCGCGCCGATATCGCTTGCCTGCAGCATTGCCGCATATTTGAAGCTGTGCCCGGGAACGACGCGGTCGTCGGTATCCGCGGTCGTCACCAGAACCGCCGGATAGTCCCGCCCGCCCTTCACATTGTGATACGGAGAATAGGCCCAGAGCGTCTTGAAATCGGCTTCCTTCGACGGATAGCCATAATCGTCGACCCAATAGCGCCCGGCGGTGAACCGGTCGAAGCGGGTCATGTCCATCACCCCCACGGCCGGCAGCGCCGCCGCGAACAGGTCCGGACGCTGGTTGACCACCGCGCCGATCAGCAGCCCGCCGTTCGACCCACCCTGCACCGCAAGCTGGTTCGGCCCGGTGATCCCTTCCTTCTTGAGATACTCGCCGGCGGCGATGAAATCGTCGAACACGTTCTGCTTGTGCGCGAGCCGGCCGGCATCGTGCCATTCCTTGCCATATTCGCCGCCGCCCCGAATGTTGGCGAGCGCGAACACCCCGCCCGCCTGCACCCAGGCAAGCCGCGCCGCAGAGAAGCTCGGCGGCAGCGACACGTTGAATCCACCATAGCCATAGAGCAAAGTCGGCGCCGGCCCGGTCACGTCCTTGCGGCGCACGATGAACATCGGCACCCGCGTCCCGTCCTTCGACGCGTAGAAACGCTGCTCGACCCGGTAATCGTCCGGATTGAACGCGACCTTCGGCTGCGCCCAGACCGATGTCGCGCCGGTCCGCGCGTCATAGCGATAGATCGTCGTCGGCGTCGCAAAGCTGGTGAAGGAGAAGAAGCTCTCCGGATCGCCCGGCTTGCCGTCGAAGCCGGCGGCGGTGCCAATCCCCGGCAGCGTCAGCTTCCCCTTCAGCTTCCCGTCGAGCGCATAGCGCCGCACTTCGCTCTTCGCGTCGACCAGATAGGTCGCGACGATCTCCGGCCCGACCATCGACGCGCCTTCCAGCGTCGCCGAATCCTGCGGCACGATCTCCCGCAGCGTGCCCGCCGCGCCGACGGCCACGATCCGCTGCCGCGGCGCATCCTTATTGGTCAGGAAATAGAAAGTGTCGCCGCTGTTGCCGACGAACTGCCAATTATTCTCCAGCCCCTTGAACAAAGTGCGCGGCTTGGCGCCCGGCGCATTCAGGTCGATGACCGTGATCTCGTAACGGTCGTCTGTCCCTTCCGACGACGTGACGATCAGCCAGCGCCCGTCGTCGCTCGTCTCGGCCGTGTTGTTCCACTTCGGATGATCGGGCGTCGCATAGATTTTCGCGTCGGCGCTCTGCGGCGTGCCGAGCTTGTGGAAATAGACGACGTGGTTCTCATTCAGCGCCTGAAACTGCGGACCCTGGGGCTTGGGAAAGCGCGAATAATAGAAGCCGCTGCCGTCCTTCGCCCAGGCGAGGCCGGTGAACTTGGCCCATTCGACCGCGTCCCCGGTCTCCTTGCCCGTAGCGACATCCATCACCTTGATCGTGCGCCAGTCGGTGCCCCCGTCCTGCACGGCATAGGCGAGGTGCCGCCCGTCTTCCGAAGGCAGCCACTCCGCGAGCGCCGTCGCGCCGTCCTTGGCCCAAAGGTTCGGGTCGATCAGCAACCGCGCCGGCCCGTCCACACTGTCGCGAACATAGAGCGGCGACTGGTTCTGCAGCCCGCTATTGTGCTGATAGAAATAGCGGCCGCCTTTCTTCGCCGGCACGCCGAACCGCTCGTAATCGAAAAGCGCCTTGATCCGGGCCTTGAACGCGTCACGCGCCGGAAGCGTCGCCAAATAGGCCTGCGTGACGTTATTCTCCGCCGTCACCCACTCGCGCACCTTCGCGTCTTGGCGAACGTCGTTCTCCAGCCAGCGATAGGGATCGGCGACCTGGATGCCGAAATGATCTTCGACAAGAGCCTGCCGCTCCGTCTTCGGATAGGCGAGCGCGGCGGGCGAAACGGCGGTTGCGGTCATCTGGGCGGAAGCTGCAGTCGAAAGGAGAAAAGCGGCGGCGAGCAGGCGCATCTAGGCACTCCGGTTGGATTTGCGAGACTTAGCCCCGCGCCCGCGCGAAAAGCCAGACCCGGAGTGACCCTGACGGGCCGTGCACCGGAGATACAATTTTTTGAGGGTGGCTGATTGCGCGGACCGCCCGTAGGCGATGCGGCGATGCGAGAACATTCGCCAGATGGCTATGCAACGCTGACCGAGAAGGAAAAGCAGACGTTGCGCCTGATCGTGCGCGGCCACGACGCCCAGTCGACAGCGCGGCACCTCGGTCTTTCGGTGCATACGATCAACGAACGGCTCCGCGACGCGCGGCGCAAGCTTGCGGTATCCAGCAGCCGCGAGGCCGCGCGCCTGCTGCTCGAGTGGGAAGGGGCGGACCCCGATTCCTTGGTGGACAAGCAAATCGGGGACGCCACGAGGCGCCTGGAGGTGAGACAGGATGGCGGCCCGGAGAATGGGTCGGGACGAGCGGGACGGCTCGCCCGGATAGGAACAGGAGCTGCCGTCATGTCACTCGCCATTGGACTTCTCGCGCTCGTTGCGTCGCCCCTGATCGCGCCCGCTCCTCAAGGCGGCGCTGCTTCCACCCAAGCGGCCAATTCGGCGGTGGCCGCATCGGCGCAGAGCTGGCTCGCCTTGGTCGATCAAGGACGGTGGGAGGAAAGCTGGGCCGCGACGGCCTCGTCGTTCAGAAGCTTGAACACGACCGAGCTGTGGGCCTCCACGTCGCAAAAGGCGCGGGTTCCGCTCGGCGCCGTACGATCCCGGGTGCTGCTCAGCCAGGAAAGCGTCCCCGCCCCGCCGAATGGTGTCGAGGTCCTCAAATACCGGACAAGTTTCGCGAACAAGCCAAACGCGGTGGAGACTTTGAGCCTGGCGCTGGAGGACGGAAGCTGGCGCGTGGTCGGCTATTACATCGATTAGCGCATCTGGGTCGAAGCGCGCGCACCCGCTGACGGACCGGCATCAGCCCGCGCGAAAAGCCAGACCCGGATCGCGCTGGCGAGGTTCGACGGATTGGGGGCGGCGATCCGCTCGGCGTCGATGCGCGCCACCAGCGCCGAAAGCGGAATGTCGGCTTCCCTCGCCGCATCTTGCAGCGCCGTCCAGAAGACCGGTTCCAGGCTGATCGAGGTCGGATGACCGGCAATCGTCATCGACCGCTTCACTGGCGGATGAAAGGGCGTCGCGGGCTCAGACACAATTCATAACACAAGACGGCCGATCGATTCTGTAGATGGGCGGCACGATAGCAAAAGGAGAATATCGTGCTCGCAGGTCTTTCACTCGCTCTTCTGGCTTCGCTTGCGCCCGCGGATCATGCCGGCTGCCGCGCCGTCGGCAACGTCATTCACGCGAAAGCCGGCAAGGCGCTGGTCTGTGTCGGCGATCGTTCTGCGCCAGGCAAGGTGCATACGGTCCGCCGCCTCGCGTCCGTCGGCACGCCGGGCCGAATCCCGCACTTCCGCTGGGTCGAAACCGGCCATGTCCGGGTCGAGCGGATCGAAGGCCGCGTGGCCGAAGCCACCGTGCTTCGCGGCCCCGTCCAGGCGGGTCACCGCATCGCGATGGATTGAAATAGCCGGGGGCGGACCAGTGCCGCCCCCGACACCTCAATACATGTGCTGACCGCCATTGATGCTGAGCGTCGAGCCGGTCACGAACCCGCCGTCCTCGGCGCACAGGAACGTCACGCCCCGCGCGATTTCCTCGGCCTTGCCCAGCCGGCCGACCGGAATCTTGGCGACGATCTTTTCAAGCACGTCGGGCGGCACCGCTGCGACCATGTCGGTGTCGATATAGCCCGGCGCGATCGCGTTCACGGTGATGCCGGCGCGCGCGCCTTCCTGTGCCAGCGCCTTGGTGAAGCCGTGGATGCCCGACTTTGCCGCAGCATAGTTGACCTGGCCATATTGGCCGGCTTGCCCGTTGATCGATCCGATATTGACGATGCGGCCGTACCGCCGGGTGTTCATCCCGTCCCACACCGCCTTCGCCATGTTGAAGCAGCCGCCCAGGTTGGTGTCGATCACATCGTCCCAGGCCGCGCGGTTCATCCGCTTCATCGTGCCGTCGCGGGTGATGCCGGCATTGTTGACCAGCACGTCGACGGGGCCGAGTTCGGTTTCCACCTGCGCGATGCCGGCGACGCATGCGTCATAGTCCGAAACGTCCCATTTATACGCCTTGATGCCGGTGCGCTCGGTGAATTCGCGCGCGCGTTCGTCGTTGCCGGCATAATTGGCGGCGACTGTCATGCCGGCATCTTTCAGGGCCAGGCTGATCGCCTCGCCGATGCCGCGCGTGCCGCCGGTGACCACCGCTACCCGTGCCATGCTTCCTCTCCCCTGCTTGTTTGCCGCAGACCCTACGAAGCGGCGATCCACCCTGCAAGTTCACGCGCAAGTAAGCCGCGCAGCAGCGTCAGCCCTTCCTCGCTGTCGTTGAGGCAGGGCAGATAGGCGAAGTCGGAGCCGCCGCTTTCCAGGAACGTCTCGCGTCCGCGGATCGCCAGCTCTTCCAGCGTCTCCAGGCAATCGACCGAAAAGCCGGGTGCGACCACCGCGACCTTCTTGACGGCTTCGCCCGGCAGACCGCGCAGCACTGCGTCGGTCGCGGGCTCCAGCCACTTGGCCCGGCCGAAGCGGGACTGGAAGGAAATCCGGACTTCCCGCCCGAGGGCCTCGCCCAGCAGCCGCGCCGTCTTTTGGCAGTGGCAGTGATAAGGATCGCCCAGCTTCAGCGTCCGCTCCGGCATGCCGTGGAAGCTCGCCAGGATCAGCTCCGGCGTAAAATCGAGCTTGGCCAGTGAGCCTTCGATCGAGGCTTTCAGCGCCGCGATATAGGCCGGGTCGTCGTGATAAGGCGGCAGTGTCCGCGCCGCCGGCTGCCAGCGCATCCGCGACAGCACCTCGAACGCCTTGTCGTTGGCCGTCGCCGTCGTCGCCGCGCAATATTGCGGGTACATCGGCGCAAGCAGGATACGGTCGCATCCCGCGTCCATCAGCGCCCTCAGCCGTGCATCGATCGATGGTCGCCCATAACGCATCGCCCAATCGACGGTGACCTCCGGCCCGAACGCGCCCAACAGTCTCTCCGCCTTCGCCCGCGTATAATGTGCGAGCGGCGAGCCATGTTCGGTCCACACCAGCCGATAGGCGTGCGCCGACTTCTTGGGCCGGGTGCGCAGGATGATGCCGCGCAGGATCGGCTGCCACGCAAGCGGCGGAATCTCGACCACGCGCCGGTCCGACAGGAACTCGGCCAGATAACGCCGCACCGCCGGCGCATCGGGCGCGTCCGGCGTGCCGAGATTGATCAGCAGCACCCCGATCCGGCCATGCGGCGCTAGTGGGTGATCCTCCGGTCTGGTCATGCCAGCCGGATCGGAAGCTGTCGGAAACGATGCCCCGCCGCCGCGTAAAGGGCGTTGGCGAGCGCCGGCGCGACCGGCGGCACCGCCAGCTCGCTGACGCCGCCCGGCTCTTCGTTGCTCTGCAGCAGTTCGACGGTGATCTCCGGACTGTCCGCCAGCCGCGGCAGGTTCAGCTCGCCGAGCCGATGCGCGCGCGTCAGCCCCTTGTCGAAGCCGGGCGCGCAGCCGAGCGCCGCCGCAAGCCCGAAGATCAGCCCCCCTTCGATCTGCTGCCGAACGATATCCGGATGGATCATCCGCCCGACATCGGCGACCGCAACGATCCGGTCGCAGCGCACCCGCGCCCCGTCGGCATGCGCCTCGACCAGCAAGGCGATGTGGCTGCCATAGGCGGTGTGGATCGCGATTCCCTGGCCCGTGCCGACGTCGCCGCCCTGCCAGCCGCCCATCGCAGCGACTGTCGACAGGCACCGCGCCAGCCGGGTCTGCTTGCCCAGCATCGCCATGCGGAACGAGAACGGCTCCACGCCCGCCACCCGCGCCAGTTCGTCGACAAAGCTTTCGGTGAAGAAGCAAGTGTAGCTGTGCGTCGCCGATCGCCAATAGCCGGCCGGCACGCCCGGATCGGCGGCATGATGCTCGACAGCCAAATGGGCGATGCCATAGGGCGTCTCCGCGCCCGCCACCGCAAACCCGTCGCTGCCGCGCTCGGCGAGGCTGCGGGCCACCGACGAACCCTGAAGCAGCGCGTCGGCCAGCTCATGCCCATAGGACGGCGCGGCGATCTTCGCATGCAGCGCGTCGATCCGGCCCCCGGCGATCTTGCCCGTCAGCGCTGCGGCAGCAGCCGGGCGGAACCGGTCGCGCAGAACATCCTCCGACCGGCTCCAGCAGAGCTGCACCGGCCGCTTCAGCATCCGGCTGAGCAGCCCCGCCTGCACCGCTGCCTCGGCCCCGATTCCGCGCCCGAACCCGCCGCCGACCAGCATCGGGTGCACGACCACATGGGCCGCCGACAGGTCCAGCGCCTCCGCCACTACCTGGCGCGCAGCTTCGGGCGCGATCGTCGGCAGCCATAAGGTCAGCACCCCGTCGGACCAGGACGCCGTCGCCGTCACCGGCTCCAGCGACGCATGCGCGGCCGGCGCGACGGCATAATGCGCACGCTGCACCGATGCGCGCTGGAACGCCGTCTCCAGATCGCCGACGCTGACGACCGTTTCGCCGTCCGCGTCCAGCGCTTCCGCCAGGCTCCGCGCGATTCCCTCGTCGCCGACCAGTTCGCCGCGCGTCTCGAACCGCGGCCGCATCAGCTCCAGCGCCCGTTCGGCCGCCCAGGTCGTCTGCGCGATGGCGGCGACCCAGTCGGGCCTCTCGACGATCTGCAGAAGCCCACGCACCTTTCCCGCCGCCTGCTTGTCGCCGTCCAGATAGCGCGCCGCGCCGATCGGCCCTTGCCGGATCGCCGCGAACACCATGTTCGGCAGCCGCACATCGGCCGTGAAGTTCGCCGACCCGTCGAGCTTGGCCGGGGTGTCGACGCGCGGCACCGACTTGCCCGACAGCCGCTCGTCGGTCGCAATGCGCAGCGGCGGCGTATCGGGCGCGTCCAGCTCCGCGGCATCGGCGGCCAGGTCGCCGAAGCGGAAGCGCTTGTTCTCGTGCGTGACGAAACCATTGTCCGCCTCGCACGCCGCCCAGTCCACGCCCCAGCGCTTCGCCGCCACCATGCACAGCCGCGCGCGCGCCGCCGCAGCCGCTTCGCGCAACTGCCGCTCGTACATCCTGACCGAACTCGATCCCGCCGTCACCATCAGCGCCGTCCGCGTCGCGAACGTGTTTGCGAATCCGGCGAGCTTCGGCGCGACCTCACCGGCGAACTCCTTTGCGAACACGCCATTGGCATAAAGCGGATTGATCGGCGCAGCCTCGACGCCCACCATCTTCCAGTCCGCACCCAGTTCGTCGGCGGCGATCTGCGGCAAGGTCGTGAACACGCCCTGACCGGTCTCGGCCTGCGGCACGGCGACGGTCACGCGCCCATCTTCGGCGATTTTCAGATAGGCGTCGAACACATGCTCGCCACGCCCGGCGCTCAGGTTCGGCGCATAGCGGCGCGGCCATGCCGCCCAGGCGACGACCAGCCCGACGCCCGCGCCGCCCGCGACCAGCAGCCGCCGGCGCGAAACATAAGGAAGCGAAACATCGCGGGCGCGCATGAGCCGCGTCTAGCCGCGCTTAGACCGCAACGCCAACCTCCGCCCGCCGATAAAAAGCCTCCGGCCCCCGCTTCGCCTCTTCGGCAACCGTCTCCAACATCCAGTCGCGAAACAGCCGGATCTTGCGTGCGTGGCGGTGATGCTCGGGATAGACCAGCCAGAAATCGCTGGGGTCGTAGGCGACGTCCTCCAGCACGGCGATCAACCGCCCCGCCGCGACCTCGTTCTGCCACAGCAGCGGGTTCAGCAACGCGATCCCCAGCCCGGCCATCGCCGCCTGCCCTTCGCCGATCTGCGTGTCGAGCCGGATGCCGCGTGGCGCTTCGGGCGACGGTTCGCCGCCGACCTGATCGCGCCAGACCTGCCACCAATCGTCGTCGGGACTGATCCGGGCATGACGCATCACGCCTTCGAGCGTGCGGATCGAGGGATGGATCTCCAGAAAGGCAGGACTGGCATAGGCCTTTAGCGGCATGCGCATCAGGAAATGGGAGCAAAGCCCCGGCCAGTCGCCCCCGCCACCCCGGATCGCCACGTCGACATCATCGCGCGCGAAATCGACCAGGCTGTTGGACGTGTGCAGCCGCACCGCCACGTCGGGCACCTTGATCTGGAACGCACCGATCCGCGGCGCCAGCCAGTTCGGCCCGAAAGTCGTCGAGCAACTGACGGTCAGCACCGCTTCGCCGCTGGAGCGCGCAAGGCCGAAGGCGCTGTCGAGATCGTCGAACGCCTTAGCGATCAGCGGCCCGATCCGCCGTCCCGTCTCGCTCAGCGCCACGCGGCCTTTCTCGCGCCGGAACAAGGGAGTCCCCAGCCGCTCTTCCAACAATTTGATCTGATAGCTCACCGCCGCTTGGGTCATCCCCAGTTCGGACCCGGCGGTGGTGAAATTCTGGTGACGCGCGGCGGCCTCGAACACCCGGACGGCAGAGAGAGGCGGCAGTCGGCGCATAAGCCGATCTTATAAGCTGAGCTTATGCGGCCGGTCCACCG
The DNA here is from genome assembly GCF_042678385.1 of Sphingomonas tabacisoli. Classification (NCBI taxonomy): domain Bacteria; kingdom Pseudomonadati; phylum Pseudomonadota; class Alphaproteobacteria; order Sphingomonadales; family Sphingomonadaceae; genus Sphingomonas; species Sphingomonas tabacisoli. The sequence goes on along the minus strand of NZ_JBHUDY010000001.1, from coordinate 626,765 downwards.
CTTTGTTGGCGTTCCGCATCCGGAACGAGCATCTACGCTCCTGCCCCCAAAGCCCCCACCGACAGGAGCTTCCAATGCGCGACGAACATGACGACCGGATCTACCAGGCCTTCCGCCACGATCTCGCGGCCAGCGTTTTCAGCCTGTTCAGCTCGATCGGCTATGCCTTCGACCGGCTGCACGACCGCCTCTATTCAGCCCCCTGGTCGCAGCAGGAAGCGCGGCGCGGCGGCGCCCGCGGAAAAAGGTTCACGGCGGTTTAACCATATCATGCTGAGCCCCCTTTACCTGTTCGGCTGCATGCGTCCGGCCCATGACCCTGGGCCGGACGTTTCTTTGTCTCGCGATCGCGCTGTCGGCGCCGCTGCTGACGGGCGCGATCGGCCGCACCTCGAATCTCGAAGACCGGCTGCTCGCCGCGCATAACCGCGAGCGCGCGACCGCAGGCGTCCCACCCCTCGCATGGGACGACACGCTCGCCGCTGATGCCCAGGCCTGGGCGAACAACCTCGCCGCCCGCGGCGCCTTCCAACACTCCCCCGACGATCCCGATGCCGACCCGCAAGGCGAGAACCTGTGGGCCGGAACGCCCGACGCATGGTCGCCCGAGGAAATGGTCGGCCTCTGGATCGCCGAGAAAGCCGACTATGCGCCCGGCCCGATCCCGGCGGTGTCCAAAAGCGGCGATTTCGAAAAGGTCGGCCACTACACCCAGCTCATCTGGCGCAACACGCAGCGCGTCGGCTGCGCCGTGGCTAAGGGCGCGAAGGAAGAGATTCTCGTCTGCCGTTATTCCGCCGCCGGCAACGTGATCGGCGAGCAGCCGGCTTGAGCCGGTCGATTGCCACTCTCCGGCGCTTGCGTTAAAGGGGCGGCCCCCGCCTCGGCTGCGCGCGTCCGCGCTTCCGGGGCGCAATCTTTTCAAGGCGCGAGAGCGCCCAAGGAGCCCGCATATGGCCCGCCGCCGCCAGATCTATGAAGGCAAGGCCAAGATCCTTTACGAAGGTCCCGAGCCCGGCACGCTGATCCAGTATTTCAAGGACGACGCGACCGCCTTCAACGCCCAGAAAAAGGGCACGATCAGCGGCAAGGGCGTGCTCAACAACCGTATCTCGGAGCATATCTTCACGCTGCTCGGGCAGATCGGCGTGCCCACCCATTTCATCCGCCGCCTCAACATGCGCGAGCAGCTGATCCGCCAGGTCGAGATAATTCCGATCGAGGTCGTGGTCCGCAACGTCGCCGCCGGCACGCTCAGCAAGCGGTTGGGCATCGAGGAAGGCACGCAGCTCCCCCGCACGATCGTCGAATATTATTACAAGGACGACGCGCTCGGCGACCCGCTGATCTCGGAAGAGCATATCGCCTGCTTCGGCTGGGCGAGCCAGGACGAGATGCACGACATCACCGACATGGCGATCCGTGTGAACGACTTCATGTGCGGGCTGTTCGCCGGCATCGGCATCCGCCTGGTCGACTTCAAGCTGGAGTTCGGCCGCATCTGGGATAACGACTACGCCCGCACCATTCTCGCGGACGAGATCAGCCCCGACGGCTGCCGGCTGTGGGACATGGAAACGAACGAAAAGCTCGACAAGGACCGCTTCCGCCGCGACCTCGGCGGCGAAGTCGAAGCCTATCAGGAAGTCGCCCGCCGCCTCGGCCTGCTGCCCGAAGACGGCGAGAATTCCGTGCTCGACCTCGAAAGCCACCGGAAACGGCGGGGGCGGTAGGGCTGCGCGCCGCCACGCTTTTTCGCAATGACAGGACACTCATCCTGGTGAAGCATTCGGCGCTGCTATCGCTGACATACTGTCTGGTGCTCGGCATATTGGCCGGCAAAGGAGACATTGAGCAGTTCTTGATAATTGCGCTCTTTATATTGCCAGGCGCCTGGGGATTGTTTCAAAACTGCCTGAGCATCGCGTGGCCCGACCACTACAATCAGTTTCGGGTCCGGCGTGGGGTCGAAGGCGCGGTTGATGAGCCAAATCTAAGCTTCGCTGGTTCCAATACCATGTTGGCTGCTTGGGTGCTCATTCTCTCTCTGGTCGTGCTGATGCGGTGAGGTTTTCTCGCCGCGTCGAGACCGAAACTTAGGTCGGATCGGGCGGCGGCTCACGCGCATCCGGGCCCACGCCAGCAATCCGAATTCCTCGCTTCGCCGAAAAATCCGATGCGTTTTAGCGGGCCTTAACCAATCCCGTTTATCGCCAATGCCGATCTTCACCTGAAGGACGGCTCATGCGTAACCTCGTCTCCGTGCTCCCCTTCCTCGCGCTCGCGGCCTGCGGAGGCGCGGGAGCGCAGTCGGTCGGCAGCAACGCCGTCCCCACCGGCGGCACCCCCACGCCGACATCCAATCACACCTTCGTGAACCCGACGGTCGAAAAGACCTATTCGGCGATCGGCGGCGTGCAGCATTACGCCTACAACACCACTACGCCTGCGGCGGGCAACACCTCCACGCAAGGCGGACAGCTCTACGCCGGCAATGCCTCCACGGCGCGCAACAGCAGCATTTCGGTCGATTACAATCCGCGTGACGGCATCTTCGAAGTGAAGATCGCGGACGCGAACGCGATCGTGAACCAGACGCTGCGCTTCCAGGATCCGCTGCACCGCACCGCCTTCGGCGGCGCGCGCCAGCCGCAGACCGGCACGCCGCAGCTTTCCGCGAACGGCATCCAGTATCTGCAGGCCGGCGGCTCGGTCCAGCCGATCCGCTTCGACCCGGCGCAAACCGACATGGTGCCGGTCGGCGACAACGGCGGCAGCTACGACGTCAGCACCTTCTTCTATCAAAAGCCCGGCACCGAGACGAAATACGTCACCTTCGCCGGCTACGTGCGCAACTCGACTTCGGTGCAGGACGTAACCGCGAACGGCGTCACCAAGACGGTCCAGAACAACGTGCTGGAACGCGGCGCCTTCGTTTACGGCGAACGCACCGACAACAGCGCCGTCCCGAAAATCGGCACGGCGACGTTCAACGGGCCGATGGTCGCGACCATGGTCTATAACCCGCTGCTCGACACGGTCGCCGGCACGCCGACCTATTTCCAATGGGTCGAAGGCCGCTCCAAGACGACGGTCGATTTCGCCGCGAACACTTTCACGCTGGACGTGAACGGCACCGTCTTCGCCCCGCAATATGACGCCTTCACCTCGAAGGTGGCGACGCTGGGCGCGGGCGCGACCTTCACGGCTTCGGGCTCCGGCCGGGTCGATCTTGTCGGCGCGGGCGGCTTCCTCGGCCAGTTCAACAGCGCATCCTTCTCGCAAGGCGGCACGGCGATGCCGCTGGTCGTCGCCGGTTCCAGCATCGACGGCGCCTTCTATGGCCCGGCGGCGGATGAAGTGGGCGGCGGCTTCCGCATCGTCGGCGGCACCCCGGACCAGCGAGTCGACATCATCGGCGCGTTCACCGGCGGAAAATAATGCTCCTAGCGCTCCTGGCGGTGGCGGCCGCTGCGAGCCCTCAGGCAGTTTGCGATACGGCAGGCAACTGTTCGGCGCGGCTGACCGGAGACCAGCTCCTGGCCGCAGCCGAAAATCTGGTCCACGCGCGCCAGTTCGATGCGGCGCGCCCGCTGATCGCCGCGCTGGAGAATGTGCCCGGCAAGGAGCTCGAGCGCCGCTTTCTCGCCGGCTATGTCGCGGTGGAAACCGGCGACACCAAGGAAGCAATCGCCCAGTTCCGCGCCATCCTCGCCAAGGACCCGAAGCAGACGCGCGTGCGGCTGGAGCTTGCCCGCGCACTGATGATGCAAGGCGACAAGGCTGCCGCCGATCACCACCTCCGCCTCGCTTCGCAGGACAAGGAACTGCCGCCCGAGATCGCGGCGACGATCCGCTCCGCGCGCGGCGTGATCCGCGACCAGCGTATGTGGAATTTCCGGTTCGATTTCGGCCTCGCCCCCGACACCAACATCAACAACGCCACCTCGGCCGAGCAGATCGACCTGCTGGTCAGCCCCAACAACCGCCTGCCTTTCACGCTCAATCCCGATGCCCGCGCGCGCTCCGGCCTCGGCCTCACCGCCAGCTTCTCGGGCGGCCTCAGGCTGAAGCAGAACGACCATCTCGCGCTGCTCGCCGATGCCGACGGTCAGTTCACCCATTACGGTCACAGCGATTTCAACGACGACATGATCCAGCTCGCGGTCGGGCCGGAGTTCAAGCTGAGCGCCAAGACGACTTTCTCGGTCGAGGCGGTCGGACTGCAGCGCTGGTTCGGCGGAAAGACGGCGCAACAGCAGGTCGGCGTGAAATCGAACGTCACTTCGTTCCTCGACCAGGGTCAGCGCGTCGGCATTCAGTTCGACGTCCGCCACACGGAATCGAGCTTCGGCACCAGCTATGACGGCTGGCAATACGGCGCCTACGGCACTTACGAGCGCGTCGTGATGCGCTCGATGGTCGCCTCGGCGAGCCTCTTCGTCCGCCGCGAATCGCTGAAGGCGCCAGCCTTTTCGAACACTGAAACCGGCTTCAACATCGGGATCGGCGGCGAGCTGCCGCACGGGATCAACGCCGGCCTGTCCGGCGGCTTGTCCTATGCGGGTTACGATGGCGCGATTGCGGTCTTCTCAACCGACAACCGCCACGATTTCCGCGCCAATGTCCGCGCCTATCTCGGCAGCCGGGCGATCCGCGTTCTCGGCTTCTCGCCGTCGATCACCTACACGTTCACGCACAACGGCTCGAACTATCCGTTCTACGCCTCGGACCGGCATCGCTTCCGTTTCGCGCTCGCCCATTATTTCTGACCGGTCGCGGCGGCCTCTTTATCGAAGGCCTGTCCTACAGGGCGTCGGGTGTGCCACAATCATCCGGTTCTTTGACATCGTCTGCGCTGCAAACTTCACGCGCCGTTGTTCCATCGGTTCGGTGGCGCAATTTGCACGGAACGTGCCGTGACCTTTGTTACCTTTGCAGATCAATCACCAACTCAATTTCCTCAACTTCGCCTCGCTCCTTCTTGCTCCCGCGCCCCGCCCGGCCTAGGTGCTCGCCCATGAAAGCCCGCATCTTTGTCACGCTCAAAAACGGTGTCCTCGATCCGCAGGGCAAGGCGATCCACCACGCGCTCGAAGGCCTCGGTTTTGGCGGCGTCAACGACGTTCGGGCGGGCAAGCTGATCGAGCTCGACCTGAAGGACGGCACGTCCGACGCGGATATCGAGGCGATGTGCACCAGGCTCCTCGCCAACACGGTCATCGAGAATTTCCGGATCGAGCGGCTCTGACATGAAAAGCGCGGTCATCGTCTTTCCCGGCTCCAACTGCGACCGCGACCTCGCCGTCGCGATCGAGCAGGTCACCGGCCGCGCTCCGGCGATGGTCTGGCACCGCGACACCGACCTTCCCGACGGCACCAGTCTGGTCGCCCTGCCCGGCGGCTTCTCCTACGGCGATTACCTCCGCACCGGCGCCATCTCAGCGCGCAGCCCGATCATGGACGCAGTCGCGAAGGCCGCCGAGCGCGGCGTGCCGGTGCTGGGCGTTTGCAACGGCTTCCAGGTGCTGACCGAAGCGGGGCTTCTGCCCGGCGCGCTGATGCGCAACGCAGGCCTCAACTTCATCTGCCGCGATGTGGCGCTGACGGTCGAGAACAGCCAGTCCGCCTTCACCAGCCGCTACGATGCCGGCGAGACCATCACGATCCCGGTCGCTCACCACGACGGCAATTATTTCGCCGACGACGCGACGCTCGACCGGCTCGAAGGCGAAGGCCGCGTCGCCTTCCGCTATGCCGAGGCCTGCAACGGCTCCGCCCGCAACATCGCCGGCATCCTCAACGCCCAGGGCAATGTCCTCGGCATGATGCCCCACCCCGAGCGCAAGGTGGAAGCCGCCCACGGCGGCACCGACGGCCGCCGCCTGTTCGAGGGGCTGCTGGAGACGGTCGGGGCCTAGACCCGCGCCGCAAACGGCGTGAAGTTCGTGCCTTCGTCGAACACGTCCACGCCTTCGCGCCGTTTCAGGAAACCGACCACGGCGTAGGTGACAGGCGTCAGCAGCACTTCCCAGCTCACTTTCAGCACCCATTGGGTGACGAGCACTTTCAGTACCAGGTCCGGCGTCCAGCCTTCCGCGCCCCAGAAGGCGAGCGGATAGAAGATCAGGCTGTCCACGCCTTCGCCGGCGATCGTCGAACCGATGGTGCGGCTCCACAGATGCCGGCCCTTCGTCCAGATTTTCATCTTGGCGAGCACGAAGGAGTTGACGAACTCGCCCGCCCAGAAGGCGGCCATCGACGAAAACACGATCCGCGGCACCTGCCCGAAGATCGTCTCATAGGCCGCCTGGTTCTTCCATTCCGGCGCGGGCGGCAGTTCGACCACCACCCAAGACATGAAGGCCATGAACAGAAGCGCCCCGAAGCCGGCCCAGATCACCCGCCGCGCGCGGGCATATCCATAAACTTCGGTCAGCACGTCGCCGAGCACATAGGAGACCGGAAAGAACAGGATGCCGGCGCCGAACGGCCAGTAACGGTCGAGCCCCGGTAGCCAGACCTGAGCCACCTTTCCCGCGCCCAGCACGTTCGACAGTAGGATGATCGCGACGAACGCGGCCATCATAAAATCGAAATAGCGGAAATGCGTCCCCGCCAACGCCCGCGCGTCGACGGCGCGGATCGGTCCCTCTTGCCCCTCGCTCATGGCGCGCACCGTATCGCCGTTTTACCCTCGCACAATCCCGGCTATGGCGGGTTCACGCGCCCGTAGCTCAGATGGATAGAGCACGAGCCTTCTAAGCTTGGGGTCGCAGGTTCGAATCCTGCCGGGCGCGCCACAAGAAAGTCAACACCTTAGAGCATCTAGCCGAATTCGTATTTGGTTGCGGTTTTGGGTCACGTAATCGATACGTAATCCGCGGCCCCGATTGCGATGGTTTACGTGGGGATCGAGGGCCCGGGGACGATAGGGAAAATAAGGACGATATAAGAGCCCCGATACCCAACGTTTGCACGCGCAGAAAAACCAGGAAACGGGAGTTCCGAAGCAACCGAGGCTACGACGCGACGGGTCGACCCGGTCTAAGCCCCCGCGCGAGTTCCATGACGCGAAGCGAAGGATCGAATTGGGAAAGTCGATTCCGGTCAAACACTTAGCAAAGCCTTGAATCAGCAACTAATTTGTGAGATTCTGCTGACGGCGGGATACGCCGGAGCAACCTCTTAGCTCGTCTCCATGAAGGCGAGTGAACTAGGCGGACGGCCGTCCTCGCAGTGACGACCTACCAGCCGAGCTAGCGTAACGGAGGCCGGGGCCCGCCAACCTAAAACCGATAGCCGAAGTGCTCGAATATCGAACGACTTCCAATCGGGACCGGCGCCTGATGGGGGAGCGGCCACACTGTCACTCCCAAATTGGCAGCGCCACCCCCCGCTCCTCGCGCTATGATTGGCGACAGAGCTTTGGCCGGTGCTACGTCAAATGCCGGCGACGAAGCGTTTGCGGCTTGGTAGAACGCGCTGGCGATCGTGTCGGCTAGCTGGCAACCCGCAACCTTTTCCGCTCTGTCGATCTTCCAGTAAGTTTGATCCACCGTCGGGCAGGCAAGTCCGCCAGCCTTGAGGATCAGAGTTCCGGCCGCAACCTGCATTCTAAGCGTCTCAAAGTATGAGAACATATGCTCATAATCGTGGCCGCCCCGACGGGCGAAAGTCACATCAAGCGGCGCGAGACTAAGGCCTTCCTTCCGGCTCCAGGTGGCCGCCCATCGCGTGACTCGCTCAAGCAGCAGACGCATGCACCAGTTATAGAACTGGTCGGACCGCTCCAGCTTGCCGAGTCGAGGGTTCACATGCTCCCTCATGTTCGATTTGTGCGATGCGATCACAAAGCCGCGGATAGGCAGATCCGCGACAGCCGCGCACATCCTCAGTCGTCGCTCCTTCGCGACACGGGCATAGTGCAAGTCGGGACGCTGTCTTACCCCTGCAAGTGCGCGAATATTCCTGACCCAGCCGACCGGGCCGTCTGAGCTGGTGGCTCGCGCCCGCCGCACAACGACTGCAGCCAAGCACAACCACTCGTGTCGTTTCCTACGATAAAACAACCCGTCTTTGACCCCTGGGTCGCCAGCTTCATCTATGAAAACGGATAGCAAGGGTTCCACACGCGAAGTTATCCCGCCGGCGCCAGTGTTGTCGAATCCGTGCTTGAGCGCTGGCGGATCAATCCCGCACTTGCCAGCGTTCGACCGCCGATGGGCAAGCGCAAAGCACTGAAGAAGGCGGAAAAGGCAGACATCGAAGTCAGCAAGGCCGCTTGGGGATATAAGAATAGCCTGCCGGTTCGCGCTATGGGCGTGCTGGGCAAAATGACGGACCAGCCGCCGCTGTTTGCATTTGCTGCCGGCATCGCCGCTGCTGGCCTTATCCGCCGCGAACCTCGTCTCGTGAGTCTGGCGGCCCGAGCGGCGACGGCACACTGGATCGGCATTCAGCTAAAAGACCTGCTGAAGAATACGATCGTGCGAACGCGCCCGCCGGCGGCTGTGGAATATGGCCACCACGAAATGAAGCCGGGGCACAACCCCGCGAAGAAAGTCAGCTCCTTTCCCTCAGGTCACACTGCCGGAGCCGTGGCGATCGCGCGGTCGGTGGCTCGTAGCAATCCGAACGCTGCGTTGCCAGCCTACGGCTTAGCCGCTGCCGCCGCGATCTCGCGCGTTGCAGAATGCGAACACTTCGTCACCGACACAGCAGCCGGTGTCTTGATCGGGATTGCTGCGGAAAAGGCTGCTGCCGCATTGTTTGCTGGGAGCGACGGCCGGAATTCAGCTTAAAGCTGGCCCCTTTGTCGCGCCATCGAGCTGAGCCAGCGTGATGCGGCCGTTTAACATCTTCAGGGCGAATGTAGTTTACAAACCCGTCCGCTTACGCCGGTCTTCCCGCGCCTCGCGACGCTCTTCGATGTGATCGTAAACTTCGCTCATCAAGGCCGTGCGCATCCAACCTAGAGCCCCGCAGATCGCGCCGATAATCGCAGCCTGCCAAAACGGCATGCCAAAACCGAGCCAGAACGCCACCGCCACGGCGAAGCATAGCGCGAGGTAGAACCATCTCACTCTGGCTTCTCCACCGACTTATGCTTCATCGTCATCCCAAGGCGTCCATCCGGTTCGCCTGATCGTCCAGATCGTCCAGACCAGCGCGCCTATGCACAGCGCTGTCACGGTCCAATAGACTACGGGTGGAATGCCGCTCACTCGGCCTTCTCGGGCGGCATCATCAGTCCGCGTTCGATCAAGCGACGCATAGCTTCGGACCGCGACAGACTCTCCGCTTCTGCAAACGCATCGAGGCGAGCCAGCGTCTCAGGTGAAAGCCGAACCGGAACGCGCGGACTTTCGCCAGTAGCGGGACGCCCGCGCTTTTTCTGTCCCACAGATATTGACGACACATTTTCTGTGTGCCATAAAAGACGAGCCGAGGCAAGGCGGCAACCTTGCACCCGGCTCTGACCGTCAACAGCCTTAGTGGAGGCAGTTATGGCTAAGACCCCTGTAGCACAGCCAGCTTTGTATTTGGATAGCGTCCCGAGCGTCACCTCGCGCGGCGAGCTATTCGCCGTCGAGTATCCCGGCGTCACGCTGATGATGACGCCACATGCCCTGATTGCCCTCGTTGGTAAGGGCAAGGCGAGCATGAACGATTGGGCCGCGATCCAAGCGGCGAAGATCGCCGGAGTGGTGATCGACGATCCCGGCGCCGAGCTGGTCGCGTTCCCCAAGCGCAAGAAGATCGTTCGGCTGAAGAACGGAGGCGAGGCATGCTGAGCCGCATCAACCGCGCCGACGCGATCAACGCGTCCGCAGCAGCACTGATCGTCTTTCTGACGGTCATTTCGGCAATCCTCGCCTGAACGGCAGCCGGGGCTTCGGCTCCGGCGTTCCCCGAGGGGAAGCATCATGACGCATCGCACTCGCCAGCTTTTGGACGTGCTGGCCCTTATCGGCTTCGCCTCCGCGCCGATGGGCGCAATCCTTGCCGGCCATGCTTACGCCAGCACGCAGCCCCGCACCTGCGAGGATAAGCCCGACTTCATCATCCAGACCGGAGAGCCCGTGACGGTTCGGCGCTGCTACGCGTGGGGATGGTGGCAGGTCAGCGAAGCCATCCTGCACAATCGCAACTGAGGCGGCACGAGCGGCGGGGCTTCGGCTCCGCCGTTCCAGCCGCGCGCAGTGCGCGGACGGGTCCAGCCGAGGCCTTCACTCCAGCGGCCGGACCCTGATCAAAGCAGGAGTTATCTGCCATGACTAAAGAGACGACTACCACCAGCCGCCGCGCCCTCATAGCGGGCTTGGCTGCTCTGCCAGCGCTTGGCGTTGCCGGGCAGGTCCCGGCAGCAAGCGGTATCAGTTCCGGCCTAGCTGAGAAGATCACCGCGTGGCGGAGCAAATGCCAACAGGTGAACGCCTTCGACGCGACGCGGTTGAACCCCGCGTTTAAGGCGTGGCGGGCGGCATTCGCGAAGATTCCGCATCGCAGCTTTCCCGAGCTGTCGCCCGCGCTTTGGGGCTCCGACCATGCGTCATTCAACACGGTCTCAACGGAGACCTCTTGGATTGCCGACATGGCCCGCCGTGTCGCTGCTGGCGATCGGATTGGGACGGGAGCGAACAAGGAATGGCGTGACGCCATGCTGACAATCCACGCCGCGCACGAGGAGCGCAAGGCGGAGGAGGAGAGACTTGAGCGACGATTCCGCGTCGCGGAGCTTCAGGCCGAAAGCGACCGCATGTTGGACGAGAGCGGCGATCTACTCGATGAGGCCCTGCACCACCCGGCCGACAGCTTTGCGGACCTAGCCGCCAAGCTGGATATTCTTGAAGCCGAGGACGCGCACGACGCCGACACGGTTATCAGGATTGTTCGGGCCGACATGCAGCGGCTCGCGACAGGGAGGACGTGAACATGGCCCTCAACGCACTTCAAACGGGAGGGGCTTCAGCCCCTCTCGACTTGTTGCTGTCCACCATCCCGAGCCTTCCTCGCCCGCTACTGGACCGGCTTGTGGCGCGGCTGATCGACCACATGGATGAGATCGACGGCGACGCGGATGTGGAGGCCGAAGAAGATCAATGTGAGGCCCGTGACGATGGATGCGGCCCCTGCTTCGACCACCTCAATGGGAGAATCTGCTGGGGCGCTCATCAGGAGGCGGGGCTATGAGCGCCGTCTCCACTGTGCCGCCCGCCGCCAGCGTCGGCTTGGACCTTTTCGCCGCAGCCTGGATCGAGCGATTTACCGGCCTTGGAGGCGACCTATACGCCTACAGCGACGGCAGGATCCTCACCTACTTTCCGGAACCGGGTGTTGGGCGCAGACCGGAGGAATGTGAGTATCTGCGCGCGAAAACCGATGGCCGCTTTCGGGAACTGACTGATCTACTGCGAGCCGTTCCGGGCGGGCGCGATGCCGTGCTGGCGCATCTGAGAGAATGGCCGTTCAGCGTGCACTCTGACGGCGTTTCTACCTTCCAGCCTTAGCGCCGCCGCCCCCGGCGCGAGGGAGCCCCGCTTGGCTTAGGTCAGGCGGGGCTCTTCACGTCATTTGGGATCGTCGTCGTCGCTACTGCCGCTGTATGGGTTCGAGTAGGTGCTCGAATAGCCGCTGTATCCCGAATAGCTGGAATATGGGTTCTTGGTGCCGACCTGGCCCGTGTAGGGATTGACGTTACCGCGCGTGCTCCAGTTGTCCCAGCGCGTGCTGTTCGGCGTCGTCGAGTAGTGCGGCGCCACATAGGTGCCGTTCCGCGTTACATATCCACGCGTATAGCGCTGGGCATCAGCCGTGCCCGCGAGCGCCACCAGAGCCAATACGAAAGCGATCGAGCGCATTTCCGACTCTCCCCTGTTGCGAGGCAGAGATGATGCGCCTGCAGAGCTGCAGAGTCGAGTAGACTTGTCGCCATTGTGGATGCCACCTGTTCGCTATCGGCGGTACCGGCAGACGATGGAGAGGGCGGCGCGAACGGATGTGGGCTAGGCCGGCATGGCCGCGATTCGCTCGCAGTCTCGCGCAAGTGGGCGTATTTTGGTGCCGGGCTGCTTAGATACAGTTGCATGAATCACACATCTGTGCTAATTGCGCAGCATGCCCAAGATGCAGCCTTGGTATAATGCGCGGAAGGCTGCGCAGGTATCTGCCTTTTTTGCGGCCAAGCAAGGCGGCACAATCCCGGTCCTGAAGCTCACAAAGCTTTTGTATTTGGCTGATCGCAAAAACCTTCAAAAATACGACTTTCCGATCACATGGGACAACCTTGTCTCGATGGATCACGGACCAGTCAATTCGATCACTTACGACTGTATCAACGGAATGCGTGCGGCGAATGAGGACTGGGAAGAGTTTATAACTGATCGTGCTGCATATTCGGTTGGTATCACCAAACCCATCAATGTGGACCAACTTGATCAGCTAAGCGATGCGGAAGTCGAGACTCTTGAGGAAACGTGGGCCGAGTTCGGCCACATGACCAAGTGGCAAATTCGGGACTGGACGCACGCGAACTGCCCGGAATGGGAAGATCCGAACGGCTCGTCTTATCCGATCCCGTTCAATCGCCTCTTGAAGTTCTTGGGCAAGCAGGATGCCAATGAGCTTGAGGCGGATTTGCTCGCCGAGAGGACCCTAAAGGCAGCCTTTGCATAATGCCGTATGTGCCGGCGCGCCGTGACACTCTGCTGATACCTTCCGGGCCTGACGGCGACCACTTATTTGTAATCACCACGGACGCATGCCTTTCTGGCCGGCATCTCCTCGTGAACTTTACAAAAGCCAAGCCTGGACGCCACGTCGACGATGCGTGCCTGCTTGCCCCAGGCGACCACCCGTTCGTTACGGCGGACAGCTACGTTCTTTATCGCAGTGCAAGACTGGAGCCTGCCAATCGCTTGACGTTGCTCGTCGACGGATGGGTTTACAAAGTGGGGCGTCAAGCCACCGAAGAACTGACACAGCGCATTCTAAATGGCTTCGGCGAATCCAGGTTCACCCCGAAGTTCGTCAAAGATTATCTAGCAAAGTGGCCCAACCCGTAATCGCCCGCGATTCCTCATGAACGGTTTAACCGGCCCTGCCGCAATAAACCGCTCAGCCGCCTCTTATGAAGGCCAACTGCCCAAGACTTACCGATCCAGCACAAACCCAGCCGGCGGCGGGTCGATGATGAATCCCGGCGGAGGAGGTGGCGCACCTTTCGCCTTGTCCGCCCCGAACATGCGCTCCCGCACACCCTTGCGGGCAGCGTCCTTCAGGTTGGCGATGCCCTTCTGCTGCGCCTCCAGCGGGAGGCCGCGAAACTCAGGTGCCGTGACGAACGGAAACAATGCAGTGCGCGTCGCCTGTCCGGCCGCGCCGGCATAATCGGAATACTGCTGCGGGTTGAGCTCGACACCATGCACCGTGCGTGAAGGCGGCGCGATCCGAGCCCCAGATTGCAACATGGCACTGGTGAGCGGCTCGTTTCGCGCGGTCGATAGCGGGAACGGCGAGACCATGTTCGGGCCCAGTGCTTCCCGCTGAAGCGCATTGCCCCACACGTCGCGACGCGCCGGCAGGCTCTCCGAGAGGATGGGTAGCCTCGCCTTGATCGAGTCCGCCACCCCGCCGCCGAAGCTCTCCCCACGCGTATCGCGGACGGTCGGATCGAAGGTGCGTGCCACCTGGGCGACGACGGCAGGGACGGCGATGCTCCCGGCGGCGCGCCCCACAGTGCCCCGGAGCGTGCGCTGTGGCTGCTCCAGCGTGTCGGCAATATCCGACAGCCCCGAAAGCCAGGTCTTGCTGGAGAGGTTCTGCACGATCGACGCGATAAGCAGCGCGGCAGACATCTCCGCCTGCTTCGGCGTCATCTGCCCCTGCTTGTCCACCAGGTCCGCCGCGACACCGATTGTCGTCGAGATCGGATCGAGCCGGTTATAGCCGACCCACCTATCGCCCACGCGGATGGAGTAAGGCTGCCAGCCATCCGCCATCTTCAGCCGGCGGGCGTTCTCATCGAGCGGGCCATTACCGCTAATCAGGCCGCGCTCTGCCATCGACATGACGAGCAGACCGAGACCGGTTCCCAATGCCATTTTCGAGACTGCGAGGTCGCGGCGGGCGCCACCGGCGGCGAAGTTCTCGCGCACCTCCTTCAGCATCGGCGCGGCGGGCGAGCGCTCAACCCCAAATTTGAGGATGTTCCAGGGCGTGCGGACGAATGGGATGAAAAAGCGCGCGATGAGCGAGTGCTTGGTCGCGTTCGACACGGCCAGCGGCAGCCCTTGCAGCGGCTGCTGGAACGTGACGTAACGGGCGTGCGCCGTCGCCTTCTCCAGCATGTCGTCGGTAGGGTTGGCAGTCAGGTCCGCGATGCGGCTTTCGAGCGCATCGCCTTTCAGCCCTTCAGCATGGGCTTTCCGCACCGCGAGCCCGTTCAGCTCCATGCGACGAGCGACGCCTTTGAAAAACTCGTCTTCGGCAGCAAGGAACCGCGTGGGCGTGCGGATGATGTCGCCCTTGAGCCCGGAGATCGCGTGATCGGTGCGCGCCTCCACCTTCGTCATCACGTCGGGCACATCGCCCGTCTTCACCGTGTAGCGGAAGGCACGCAGCCCCTCCCGCGCGCCCTGCATCATGCCGAAGGCACGCGCACCAAGTTCCGATCCGAGCACCCGATCCGCTGAACCGCGGCGAAGCTGGCCAAGTCCGGCAGCGACGGCATGTTCCGGGATCTGGCCAAAGGCGGTGACGAGGTTGGAGACGGTGTTGACGATGTGCGTCTGCGGACCCGAGAGCAGGAAGTTGTAGTAAAGCTCGGCAACCTTGTCCCGCCACTTGGGCTGGGCAGCCTTTGAGGCAAAGCGGGTCACACCGCCGGGACCGACACCCGCTTCCTGCAAGTCGATGATGCGCTGTGCCACGTCTTCAAGGCTTTCTCGTCCGCCACTGGCATCGACCAGCGCGCGGTGGACACGCCCGAAAACGGCCTTCGACTTCGCAGCCATGCGAAACTGCTGGAGCGCCCGACCAGCTTCCGCCGTCGCGGCGGTCACATGCTCCTGGATGGCGACGTGGCGCAGCCATGCTTCGCGGAACGCGGCCAGGTCTTCGACGGAACCGCCCTGTGCCTTGCGGGCGAGCCGGACCATCTCGTCGGCCGACTTGGCCAGAAGCTGGCGAGCGGCCAGAGCCTCTTCAGCATTGAGCGCCTGCCCACGGCGACGCTTGAGCAATGCATCGGGCGTCATGCCCAACTCGGACGCGAGCGCTTCCGTCTCCGCATGCGTGATCCTGCCACGCTTCGCAGCATCGAAGCCGCCGACACGCGTCTCTGTGTTCTGGAGAACGCGGCGAATGTCCTGCGTGCTTTCGATGCGGCTCAGGTCGATGTTGCCGACCTTGCCGCCGACCGTGGGCAAATCCTCATATGCGGTCGCGGGCGGTTCGAGGTTCGCCAAGTCGCCTTGTGTGATTGGCTGGCCCCGATCTTCGTGGATCGGGTTGCCTTCCGCCTTTGCCTGTTCAAGCGCGAACCGCTGGTCACGCGCGGCATTGTGCGCGGCGATGCTTTCCAGATCGTCGGGATGAAACAGGCGGCCCGGTCCACCGGCATGGGTCTCGGCAAGCGCGTCCAGAAACTCGTTGATCGACGGGCGCTCGCGGAAATAGCCCGCGCTGGTTGCGGCTTCCGTCGCCTGATCGAAGGTCATGCCGTCGCGCTGATTGATCAGCTTGCCCAGGAACCCTTCGTCACGCGCAAAGTCGAGATCGCGGGGCGCGTTTGTGAACCCGTAGGCGTTCAGCTCGCCAGCATGATCCTTGAGACCGCCGCTGGCGCGGATGAAGCCAACGAGATCGAGCGGGTTGCGGGACCGGCGCCCGACTTGAGGCGGGAGCATGGCTCGCTCGTTCGGCGGGACCATCTCGGGACGAAGCCCGGCTCCGATCGCAGCCGCTTCATCATGCGATTGCACTGCATTGGACGGAAGCGGCACCACGTCCTCGGGGCGCATCGAGCGCGCGGCGTTCGCCATCGCTTCCGGCGTCGGGCGGTCGAGCAGCTTGCCGGGCCTGCCGATGGGCTGATCCAGCACGAACCCCGATGGCGGCGGTGGAACATCGTTCACGTCGATGCGATCCACGACGCGCCCGGTGAGCGTCGGCACGGGCGTTTCGTCCGTCATCGCAGCCGAGGCTTGCGGCTGAACCGTGTTGTCTATCTCGGCCTTGCCCGCTTCACCGGCAGCGTCAGCCAGCACTTCGTCAAGCGGCCCTGCTTCAACCTTGCGGCGCAGATTGCCCGTCACGGCATCGCGCACCCAACGGATACCGCGTGAGCCATACGGCAGGCTCGCACCCAGTACCGGAGCGGCCACCGCCCCGATGCCGGCCCCAATCACGGCATTCGGAGCGCGGTCGAGCGGCCCGCCTTCACCGGCACCGAAACCGGCAACTCCGCCTTCTGCGGCGCCGATACCGGCTAGGCGCTTTGCTACGGCCGACCTTGCCGCCTCTTCCGCGAACAAGCGGCTGGCACCGCCTCTGAGGGCCGTGCGCGCGGCATTGAAGCCGACACCCTCAACACCCACGGCAGGGATCGTGAAGCCCGAGGCAAGCTGACCACCGAAGCGGGCATAGGGATGCTCTGCATCGTCGTAAGCGAGGATCGCCCGGTTTTGGTCGATGTTGTTCCACAGGATGTCACCGAAGCGACGATCGCTGTTCCAGATGCTTTCCCGCCCATTCGTCCCTCCGAGCGTGTCCACGACGCCGCCCAGCTCGTCGAGCATGTTGAAGGGATCAGCCAACCCGCGAGCCGCCGCACCCACCGCGCCGTCTTTCGGATCGGTGATAACCTGCGGCGCCTGCGCATAAGCAAGCTCTGACGACACGGGCCGGCCCTTGTTCCGCTCCCGCAGGAACGCATCGACGTTCTTGGGATCGAGCCGGAAGCCATTGCTATTGGCAAAGCCGATGATGTCCGAAGCCGTGCTTCTCGGATCGGACGCGACCTTGAGATAGGCTTGAGCAATCTCCGGCCGCAGGCCCTGAAACGGCGTTGGATCATCCCCGAAGATCACCGTGCCCTTGCCGTCGAGCGACACTTGAGCAGGGTTCCACGGCCCCGGTTTGACGCCATGCCGGTAATCGGCCGGGTCCTGGAACTGGCCGGCGAACGCACCGCGACGGTTGAGCCGGGCAAGCCGCTCCGCTTCCATGTAGTCGGTGAGGCGCGGCGAGCCTTGCAGATATTGAGGAGCCGCGAGGCCGAGACCTTGCCCGATAATCTCAGCGCCCGCGTCCGTGCCGCCCTTGCTGAGCGTCACCAAGGGGCGACCATAGGTTTGCTCGCCAGTGGGCGTGACGGCGGGCTGGTTGAACGGCAGCAGGCTCGGCTGCACGAAAGGCAGCAGAGCGTCCCGCGCCTGCGAGCCCAGGGGGACGGAGCGGCTGCCGAGCATCCCCGGCTGCTGCAACTCGAAAGCGTCCACGCCGAGCAGGCGCGCGTTTGTCCCGTTGTCGAGCGCAAACGTGTCGCCATCATGGGCAGCGCCCGTAGGGGCCGCAGAACCGAACATGCCACGGGGGCGGCGAGGCGGATCGAGACTGAAGCCAGGCGGCGGCGGGGGAGCGCTTGCCACCTCAGTTCACCGGCACCCAGGCCGAGCCATTCCACTGAACCTTCTTGCCGCCCGGACCCGTTGCGGTCGGGCCGCTGGACGAGTGACCGCCACCGCCGCGATTACTACGGCCATACATGCCGATGACCGACTGCTCGCCCGCCGTCAGAGGCTCGCCACGCGCCATCTTGGCGAGGATCGGCGCATAGACGTTGCCCGTCGTGCGGGGCGGACCCTGAGTGCCGGAGTGAGCGCTAGGGCGCGGATGCGTCTGCGCATAGGTCGGCATGCCGCGCAGAGCGACACGGTTGCCCTGCCGAACGCCCTCCAGGTTCACCTGCCCCTCAAGGCGCTGGTCGAGCAGATCGGAGCGCACACCGGCTGCGGTCGGGCCGTATGCCTTCAGCGTGTAATCGGTGACAGCGTTGCGCCATTCTTGCGTGCCCGGCTGATAACCGAGCGTTCGGGCATATCCCTCGGCATCGCTTGGCGCGTCGTAGATCGTCGTGACCTTGCCCGTAGACGGATCGTAGGAAAGCTGATCTTCCTTGCCCGAGAAATAGCGGGGCGCGAGCTGCTTGCGCTTCTCGTCGTCGAGCGTTTCCTGGCGCTTCAGAGCATGACGGCGAGACCAGATCACTTCCTCGCGCTGGTCCTGCGCAGCCTGTGCGCGCTGGCGAAGCTGGGAAAGCGCCCACGGGTCGCCCTGGCTTGCGGAAAACGCTAACCCAAGTTCGCCGAGACCTTGGATGATCTTTGTTCCGGTGCCTTCCTTGTCGAAGAAGTGCGGCTTAATGTGCGCGGCGAACATGTTGGACGGGATGTCCAGAGCCGGGCCTGTAGCGACTCGCCCCATCATTCCGTTTACCGTGCGCGGCTGAAACAGTTCCGGCGCGTTGGTGAACGGCAGATCGCTGTTAGGTGAGGCTGGCCCCGGATAGGTCGCATTGTCGCCCATCCCGGCTCCAAGCAGGCTTGGTTGCCGCTGAAACGGGGCAGGAGCATCGGCAGCGACAGGTGCTGGGTTGGCGCGGGGCAAGCCAAGTCGGGCGAGCGGGTCAGTGATCCCAAAGTCCTGAAGCGCCTGTTCATAGGTGCGCGTCGGGTTCGGATCGACATAGCCCGGAACGTAGGGCTGGGGGTCAGCCAGCGACTTGTCGCGCAGCCGCGCCGTAGAACCGAACATGCCTGCCATTAAGCATCCCCCAATTCAGGAACCCGCCCGATCAGCAGGTCAGCAGCCTTTGCCGCTTCGTCATCACCTTCCGCCGCGCGATCCCTCAGCAACGACAATGCCTGGCGGCCGAACCCGCGCGCCTCTTCGTCGTCGCAAAACTCTGCGCGCTTGCAGATGATACCGGCACGAACGACCCAGATGTTGCGGCCGAGATCGTCCACTGTTTCGCCAGCGTCGATGCGCTCGCGAAGGCTGGCGTCCACCGCGCCAAGGATCACGGGATCGATGTCCGCCATGTCATAGCTCCATCAGTGAGGCGCCACGCGCCTTTTCCATGACGGATACCGGGAAAACCCGGCCCGCCTGTAACACGGTCTGCGCCGCTTCCTCGTCCCCAGCGTCCGCCAGCTTGTCGAAAATCTGGACGGCTTCGGCGTAGAGGTTTTCTGCAACGCCTTTGTCGCCCTGATCCATTTCCCAGTCGCCACGCAGGCAGAGGATCGCAGCAAGCCCGCGAACATCGACCGGATCGCCATGAGACGCAGCAAGCCGCGCCATCAGCTCGACACCCGCCCAGGCTTCGAGCGGGCGGATGATGCCCTTGTCGCCCATCTCCAGCAGCTCAGCGGCAAGCGCCCCTTGCGCCACCTTGTCGCCACGGGCGCACAGCGACAGCATGCTTGGGATCGGCTCGGCAGGAGTGGCGATCACGACCGGAGGCGCTTCCATCACGCCGCCTCCAGCACTTCGCGGCGCACGACTTCTCGCAGATATTCCGAAGGCGACATGCGGCGCTCTTCCGCCTTCTGCCGAAGCGCAGCGACAAGATCGGGATGCACCCGAAATGCGACCGGAACACCGTGATAACGCATGGTAAGCCCCGCAACTGAACAACGGGTATTCAGATACCATAAAACGCGTGTAAAGTAAACCCCGGTAAACGGTCCAAAGTGGGGCAAATCGCCGGCCCGCGTTCACTTCCGTTCCGCTTGTCTAACGGTCTGAAAAGGCAGACTCTCCCTCGCAGAGCGGGGACAGAAAACAGGGAGTCCGTTCGATGCTTAGGGGGTTGGTTGCCGCCGTCCTGGCGGCTGTTTTCGCGTGTGCGCCTGCTGGGGCGGCAATCTCTGGCTCGGGTTGCACAAACGGATGCTCGTTTAACACGAGCGATTTTGAGTATTTCAGCTCAACTCTGCCGCCAGACGGGCAGACCCACATCTACACATATCGACTGCAAAGCTCTGATCCTGGCCTGACAATGGGGATCGGACGACCTAATCAGGCAGAAGGTGTTGTCTTCCACAAGACGGTGGATGGATATACTTCAGACTTTATCCAGACCTCCGATTATACCTTCAAAACGTTCACCGCGCCTCTGCTGACAAAAATCGTCTTTCAGGCACCGAAAAACTACTTTGACTGCGCCAACCCTGCTCTAGCGGTCGGGAGCGTTTGTGGAACTAGTTTTTACTACTGGCACAACGATACGTTCGTTTCGTGGTCGAACCGGAATGTGGATGTGACCTTGTTTTTCAGCGAGCAGCTTTTCGCGCCAGTTCCCGAGCCGGCGACCTGGGCAATGATGTTGATTGGGTTCGGCGTGGCCGCAGGCGCGGTACGGCGGCGCCGAGCTGTTGGGCCTAAGCATTCACCGGCAGTCATCGCGTAAAAACAGGGGAGAGATCGCCCATGCTGAAACAATTCTTGGCTGCGATTGCCGCAGCTGCAATCGGTGCTCCGGCGAGTGCCGGTGCGCTGATACAATCGTGCTCTCGGCCCGAAGGCTGCGTCGCTTACCCGACACCGAACCTCATCGGGTTCTTCAACCCAGGTGACTACGACTTGATCCCGGATGGCCTCACCCACGTCTGGACGTTCTCGCTTGTTGGGGATGACCCCGACGCCACCATGGGACTCGCCGGCCCCAATTCTGTGCTGGTGTCCGACTTCGTTCGCACCGCGACAGGCTTCGACGCCGTGCTCAATCAGAACGTTGTGCCGTACACAGCGAAGGCTGTTTCATCTCCGCTCAAGTACGTGTTCACCTATACCGTCCCGAAAAACTACAACGATTGTTCGCAACCGGGGCCCTTAGGAGCAATCTGTGGGCGCGGCTCGTCAATCTACAGGGACGGCGAGGCCATCATCCTCCACGCGACGGGTCCGATGACCGTGCACTTGGTCGTTACCACAGTGCCCGAACCCGCCACCTGGGCGATGATGTTGATTGGTTTTGGCTGCGCAGGCGCTGCATGTCGCGCCAACCGCCGCTCGTCGGCGCCGGCGTGAAGGCGACCCTTGAACACAAGAAAGCAATGGAGTTGAGCGTATGAAGGGGGTCATGTTCGCCGCTGTGGCGGCAGTGTCTGCAGTTGCGCCAGCCGGGGCGACTGTCCACAATTACAAGTTCGACGGACATAACATCAACAATCCCGCTGCGACGGTAGCCGGCTATCTCGGATATGACGATGCTGGCGAACAGGTTCCGCTCGGCGCTGGTTACGATCCAAATCACATCGCGGCATATCGCGCGCTCACTTACTTCTCAGCGGCGGGCAGTGACTTCAGTCTGAGAGGCCTTGGCGCCAGTCCCGGCGGCTATGATGTCCTCGTAGGTAACGACACCATAAACCAGGAAGACGCGATCCGCTTTGATCCGGGATCCTATACTGCCTTCTCGCTTCCATCAGGCCTCACGCTTGCCTCGGCCGCGCTGCTTTTTGATGATTTTACAGCATCATCGTGGACCACGGCAGCAGTCTTGCCGTCCGACGTTGGTGTCCCGACACTGAGTCTTCGCCGATTCTTTCTGAATTACACAACAACAGGCGCCGACTACACGATCGACCATTTTGTTTCGATTGCGGACGTTCCCGAACCCGCATCGTGGGCGATGATGATTGCGGGCTTCGGGCTGGCGGGTGCCGCAACACGGCGCGTCAATAATAGAGCGCCCTCTCGGCGAGCGCAGTGTTGAACACGTTAGTCAGATAGGTGTCGTCCTGCCGGCCTATGGTCGTGTTGCCTGACTGTGTGACGTTGGTTGCACCGCTGCTGATAAGAATGGCTCCGACACCGGTCACGTTGTCCTGAATAAGGATATTGTCCACGGCTTCGCCGGTCTGCTTAATCATCTCGATCTTCGGCATGATGTTGTTGTTTATCGCGTCGGTGCGATTGCTCGGGATGACCTGGTTGCCTCGTACCGTCCAGTTGATCGGGCCGGCCTGGTTGTTGATAGCGTGGTTAGAGGTGCCGAGGAGCCAGCAGTCATCGACTACCCAATTGGGATACGCGCTTGCATCGGTCTCGTCAGTGCAAAAGACATTCTGCTGCGCGTTGACTAGCACACCTGAGCTGTTCACGCCGTCCACATAGGCTGACGCAAGCGTGGCGATGCTGATGTGCTTTCTGATCCAGACGTTTCGGACCCCCAACTCCCCGCCGGTCTGGAAGCACTGGTGATCGTCTGCATGGAAGTCGTCTTTGCCGTACTTGCTTTCATTGCGAACGTTGTATTCGCTGATGAAGCCGTCCACGCTGCCCATCTCGTGCAAATCTATGCCCAGCATGGTCGCGGTGTTGAAGCCCGTATAGATGCGGGTGCAGCGCGTGGTGCCGCTCTTTTGAAGCCAGAAGCCATGACCAAGATCGGCTCCGAAGGTGTTTCGATCGAAGGCGATGTTGTCGCAACCGTAGAGCGCAAACGCGGTGCCGCCGCCGATATTGCGGCTCGAACCAATGCTGCCAACCGGCCTACAGCGAGTAAACCGCATATTCGAGCAGCCGTAGAGCGTAACGATGCGCGAGCCGGGCCACACCGGGTCGGCTTCGTTAGTGACGAGCTGCTGGCGAAACTCCCAGCCGTCGAACCATAGGTTGCCGGCACCGTTGAACTGGAACGGCTGCGTGCCGCCAATCGTCGCGGTCGAGCTCCAATAGGGCGGATTTGCCGGGTCGGCGGCGCACAGTCGCACCATGCCCCCGCCCGGAACCTTCGTTATGTTGAAGCTGCTGCCGTAATTTCCGCCTTGGCAATAAAGCGTGCCTTCAGTTCCGGCGAGACCCGCCAGAACGGTAGCGAAGTTGGCGGGTGTGACTGTCGCGCTGCCGCCCTGCGCTGGCGGGCGCGTCGGGCGTGTCGGCATACCGGTCAGATAGCTAGGCGCCGAGCGGAACGTCGGCTCCAGAGAGCCAGTCGCTCCGCCGCCAATGTAGTAACCTCCGCCCAGTCCAAGGCGGCCGCAGCCCAGGCTCATAGCGGAATAGCGGCGAACCGTCCCGCTGCCGCCGCCCGTTATCGGCGTGTAGATGATAACGATCAGGCCGTCCGAGCCAGCACCGCCCGCAAGGCCGCTCGTCTTGACGGAGCCACCGCCGCCCGCGCCATAGCCTCCTGCCGCGCCGCCATTCGCTGATGCACCAGCGCCGCCGCCAGAGCCGGGGCCAGCCGTCTGACCGGCGTAGGTGCCATCAGTCGCGGTCCAGATGCCGTCCTGAGACCCTGCACCGCCGGCACCGCTTGTTGCGCCGCCGCCACCACCGCCGCCGCCAGTGGTTCCAGCACCGCCCGCCGTGTTCGCCGCCCCGCCCGTTCCGCCCCCCGTCGAGCTGCGGTTGTTGCCGCCCGCTGCGCCGAGGTTGCTTCCCGCACCAGCAGCGGTGCCAGCAGCGCCCCCATTAGCGCCGCCGCCACCCGAACCGCCCGATGTTCCCGAGTTGGCCGGAGACCCACCTGCGCCGCCTGCACCGCTCGGGCCGGGGGCGCCAGCACCACCACCGCAACCATTCCAGCCGACGCCGCCCATGAAGCCACCAACCGAGCCAGTCGTCTTGGTGCCGCCAGCCGTGCCGAAGGACGAGCCGCCGGAGCCGGCCTGATAGCTGTTGGACGCGTTGACCTGGCCGCCCTGCGCACCGACCGTCGCCGTCGCAAGGGCCGTGCCGCCGAAGAAGGTGCTGCCGCCCGCGCCGCCGTTCGCGCCGGTTGCGGTCGAGGACGCCGAGCCACCGACCCCACCCGCGCCAACCGTGAACTGCGTGGACGATGAGAGCGTGACGTTCGTAGCGATATGGATACCGCCTGACGATCCGCCCGCACCCGGTTGTCCGCCGCCAGAGCTTGTGAACGCAGCACCGCCCGCACCCGCGCCGAGGCAGATGATTGTGTTAGCGCTGTCGTTCCAATCGGAGGGCTTGGAAAACGGCGTGCCGTTATCAGCGACTTTGAGGAAGAGAACCTTATCGGTCATTACCGCTCGCCTCGCTCGTGCTGAGGTCGCGCGCGAAGGTTCGCGTCGGCGGCTGGCCGTCACGGATAAACGCTACGCCGATCTCCAGCCGCCAATCCGCCTGAGAGAGGGGAGCGCCGTCGATTGCCGCTTCCTCGCGCGGGCCGCAAAAGCGCTGGAACGCCTCATCCATTGCGCTCGTGAGCGCCTGCCGAAAGGCGAGAACCTGTTCCTCGCTCGCCTCGTGAAGAACGATGTTCTTGAGCACCGGCAGTGGCAGGCCGGGATCGTGCTCAAGCGCGTCTTTCAGCGCCTTCCGCATGAATGTGGAAAGCGTGATGCCATCGCGCTCGATGCGCTCCGCCACCTTGTCGATCATCTTCTGATCGAGCCGAAATGCGACCTGTTTCACTGATACGCCCCGCAACCAACAACGGGTACTTGGATACCACAAAAGAGCGAAATTGTCAATCGGCGTCAGACAAGGTGTTGCCGAATCGTTCGCTATGCGTTCACGATAGCAAGAAATGGAGAACATCGGCTTCCGGACGGGTGCGGCGATCACCGAATGCGGCGCGGCGGGCTACGACATCGCCGTACGTTGCGACGCGTGCTCTCGCACCGCCGTGTATGCTGTAGATGAACTGAGCAGCTATTTCTCGGCACGGCACTGGAGCGTGCGGTGGCCGATCAGTCCGAAGCACTTCGTGTGTCGCTGTCGATGTCGCCACATCAGTGTTGCGCTCGTCCCGATCGCGGATCGGCCCAACCCGCTACCCAACGAAGTCGTTCTCCGGCCGCTTTATCGTCGGCTCGGCAATGGCTGGTCGCGTGTCGACGCTCCCGAGCCCGGCGAGCCCGCCGTCATCCAGTGCCTACGCGCTCTTGCCGAGGAAGACCCGGCAAAGCGCATTGCGTGGCGTGTGCGGAGAAAGGGAAAGCGCTGGGAAGCCGAGGTCGTAAGCGGCGCTCCGTTTCAGGGTGCCGATCCTCTCCTCAACGCAATGGCGGACTCGCCCAATCAAGCGCTTGCGCAGGCTGTCTGGTCTGCCGTCACTTATTGGCGACGCGACGACGGGCTGCATGCGCCACTGAGCAAAGAGCATCGCGAGCTGCTCGATGCCGCGAGGGCGCCGGCATGACCGAGACCCGCGACTGGTACGACGCGCGCCTGACGCACCTCCAGTTTCTGGCGCTCTACAAGTGGAACGTGCGCGTCACATGCGATTGCGGACGCACAGCGGTGTTCAGCGGCGCCGGGCTATGGTGGCGCTTCGAGCGGAAGCATTGGAGCGACCGGCTGCAGGACGTGCCGAAGCGCCTCACCTGCAATGCGTGCAAGTTCGACCGCCGGCCGCGGAAACCGCCCAGGTGCGAAAAGACCCGTGACGAAGTGACACACCCGCTGCCGATGCCCGACGACCGCGAGTGGCGGAAAATGGTCTCGCGTTACCGATCATGAATGAAAAGGCACTGTGATGAATCTTGATCACGACTTCGACCCGCATCTGGACGGCCCCGGCAAGATCAGCCGCGTCATGATCTGGCGCGACGGCGAGGCGCGCGAAGTTGAGCTGACATGGGGCTTTGCTCCGGTCAAACCCGGCGGACGGCCGCTGTGCCTGCTTCGCGCCGAGCATTGGCCGGTGGACAACCCGTGCCTCGTGCTCGCGAACGAGTTTGGGCTAAAGCAGGACGGCGAGATCAAATATGCGGCCTCGCTGATTACCGACGAGCCGTTCTTCTGCCTGGCGGGCACCTGGCGCCCCGCGCGCAGCGGCTGGCCGGCTTCGTTCGCGGTGTTCACCGTGCCCGCCTATCCGGATCTGGAGCCGTATAAGGACCGGCACGTCGCCGTGGTGCGGCCCGATGACTGGTATCATTGGCTGATGGGCACGAAGCCGAAGGATGAGGTTCTCGCGCCTTACCCGCTCGGCAGCTTCCGGGTGTTCAGCACATCGCGTCGGCGAACGGCGGTGCAGACGGACCTGTTCCGGTGACGCCAGCGGGATGTTTGCGTGGGTGATTACCGCACCCGCCGCGCCATCGCTTCAACCCAGAGGCTGCGGTTATAGGCTGAGTATTTCTACGGCATGGCGTCCCTATCCGCCACATCCTAGGGGCTCATGCGCAGGACGTAACCTGCGCATGAAACTACGGCCCCGCTTTCCAAACCCCCTGGAGCGGGGCTTTTTTGTCAGCGCAAACGACCAGTTCGGCGGCAATGTCCGCAATGGGTGGTTAGCGGACTTGCCGGGTCAAGCGGAGGTAAGCACCCACTTGCGACGTCGCGTGACCGAGCCGGCAAGTCCAAATCCGGCGATCATCAGAGCCCAGGATGCCGGCTCGGGAACGGGCGCGACCGATGCACCGAAAACGAAGTTGTCAGCGGAAAATCGGCTGCCATCCGTCGTGGTAAGGCGGAAAAGAAACCCGGGAACGGACGGATTAACCGTGATCGTCTGCCAAGCGCCTGTCAGCTGGTAAGTGGTGCCCGGCTGAGTAATAACGTCTGCCGGGTGATCAAATATTTGCAGGAACAGGCTTCCTGTGCCCATGACATCGAAGCTGGCGAGATTGATCAGTTGCGCAGGTGCTTGGTAAGCGATCTGGACCTCGTTGCCCGTCACAGCGCCGTTTGCAATGTCACCACTGAGGTCTGTTGCGACGGTAAACAATGGGCCACTTCGCCAGACGCGATACTTGGTGCTCTGGAACTGGAAAGAATAGGTGCCGTCATCGAAATTGATGGTCGGCGCCGCATTGACCGGCGCTGCCAAGGCTGATGCCGCAACAGCGCACAAAATACCAAATCGCATGGTGATCCCCTTGTTTGACCCAAGCCCTTGTCGCCGGCTGGTAGGCCAGCCCCGCAACGGCCGACCTGCCGATCCGGTTTCAAATAATTCTCTGACGCATTGCCCAACCAATGATTGGTTGCGGTCTTTCGGCCGGCGGCGACGAAATGTCCGCAACGGGTCGAAAGCGGACATTGATCCGCCCAACCCCGCTGCTACCTTCGCGGAATGTGCAATCTCTACACCGTGAAAGCGACCGGCGCCGAAGTCGCGGCAGCGTTCGGCGCGCGGAAGCCGGCCAACTTCAATGCGGCACCGGGCGAGGTCTATCCCGGCGCTCCGGCAATGGTCGTGCGCGAGGAAGCGGGTGAGCGTGTGCTGCAGCAAATGACGTGGGGATTCCCGCTCCGGCTGAAAACCATGAAGCCGGAGAGCAAGCCGAAGCCGGTGAACAACATCGCTGATCTGGACGGCTATATGTGGCGCTTCATTGCGCACAAGCCGGAGCACCGATGCATCATTCCGGTGTCCGGATTCTGCGAGGCGGAAGGCGAGAAGGGTTCGAAGACCCGGACGTGGTTTAATCTTCCCGATCGGCCGCTCTTCGCCTGGGCGGGCATGTGGAAAGACAGCCCTGAGTGGGGTGCGGTGTTTTCGGGCCTGATGACCGACTGCAACGACCTGGTCCGCCCCGTTCACAACCGCATGCCCGTGCTGCTTCACGAGCACGAACTCGACGAATGGCTGCATGGTTCGCTCGATGATGTTCGCGCGTTTCAGGGCCGATGTTTCCCGCCGGAGGTCATGGCGATGGATCGAACCGCGGAGCCGTGGTTTCGCCGCTCTGCCGCCAACCCGAATTGAGCGAAGGAGCGATCATGCTGCCAGAGATGTCCGAAGAAGAATACGTCACCCAGATTTATACGCGCGTCGTTCAAGCGATGGTCACACTCGACAGCGACGGGACGGATGTGGGCGGGTTTGTCGATCCCGAGCTGGCGCAAAAAGGTCTCTGCATGGTCATCGGCGTGATGGCTGCGAAAGCGCGGCCGGACATGACGCCGAAGGAGCAGCGCGAAATGGCAGATTGGTGCCGCAAGCTGATCCTCAAGGGCATCCAGGCTGGCCTCCGCGAAGATGCCGGTCCTGAGCAAGTTGGTTTCCGGGTCGACTCCGTAAAGCGGCACAAAGGAGCCGCAGATATTGCCGCCGGCGAACCCGAACCAGTAACAATCAAGTGACTGATTTTACCGTGCTAAAACAAAAGAAGCGGTTCCCAGCCGCTTAGCTCCTTCAAACCTCGAAGTAAGGACCCGCGAAGGGGGGCGCCTCACGATCAGTTGGACCCGAGGCGCCCGCGCTCAATCACGTTGTGGGCAGTACGACCGGAATGGCTTCGCGCGTCTGGACGCGGAACTCGCGCCCGCTCTGGAACACCGCGCTCTTGCCGGTCACGAAGGCCGAGAAGACGCCAGCGGCGACAGCGACGCCTACAGTGGCCCCGGTGTTGCCCTCGCCTTCCTGGCGGAAGTTGCCTGTAATCGGAATCGAGCGTCCGTTCAGATTTATGGAGTTCATGGTGATCTCCATCTTTGCGGACTTGCCGAATGCACCCTTGCCCGTCCGATAGCTGATCTGCCCGCTGGCGGGCGTGCCACGCGGAATGACGACGAAGTTGCCAAGCATGACGTCCTGCAGAACGGTGAGGCGGAAGGTATCGCCTACCCGCTTGCGCTTCGAGTTCACTTCCTCGTCCAGCCGGAGCATCACTTCCGTGTTCGCCGGAAGGATCGCGCTGCCAGCGGTCGGCGCGGCAACCTTGACTGCCTGAAGCGCGGCCGGAGTAGCAGCGACGGGAGCCGCAGCCGGAGCCACGGCAACGGCAGCAACGGGCGCCGCCGCAGTGGCGACCTGTCCGCTGGGCACAGTTGCCGGGACGGCCGGGTTGGGAGTGGTGACAGTCTGTTGAGCGATTGCGGACGACGCGCAGGCGAGCGCGATCGCGCCCGAAAGGACGCGAACCTTTGCAGTCATGGAGATTCCCCCGTTCAGATCGGCGAGACATTCGCCGCGAGCGAAATGATTGGAAACGCGACCGAAAGTCAAGTCGCGGGTGAGGTTAAGGGATGGTGTCGGCTTGCCTCGCAACACCGGCGTCCCAAGCTTGCTTTCGTGCGTTTCACCGCCATGACCAAGCGCACGCCAGCCGGCCCAAACCGCCAAGCCACGAGCCCCGAACGCGTTACTGAGGAGCCCAATCAGAAGCTTGTGAAAGCAGCGAGTGAAGGTCGCGCAGATACGGTGCGCGGGATCGTGAGGCGCAACCGGCAGCGCGGCGAGAAGACGTAAACCGGCGAGTTCAACGCCGCCTCTTCCACTCTCGCGCGGCTGGGCTAATCAAACGTGCATGCGTAAGGTTTTCACACTTCTAATCGTTGGGGCCGCTGTGAGCGCCGGCGCGGCATGGTCGACGCACTCGGCTGGCCAAGAGCGAGGCGCCAGCACGTTCACCTGTTCGAACCCACGCGTCGTCGACGGCGATACGATTCGTTGCGGCCCTGTTCGCGTCCGTTTGGCGCATATCGACGCGCCCGAACTGCCCGGCCATTGCAACCCCGGTCGTCAATGCACACCCGGCGATCCGTTCGCGAGCACAGCTAATCTTCAGAGGCTTGTTGGTTCGGCGCCGCTCGAATGCCGCACGATCGATCGCGACCGCTACTGGCGAGAGGTGGCGTTCTGCAGCGCACGAGGGCGAGATTTGTCGTGCGCGCAAGTAGAAGGTGGCTTTGCGGTGCAGCGATACGGGACTCTCCAGTGCGGCCGCAGGCGACGAATGCCCTGAAAAGGCTGTCCTACACCGGGCGGAGAGTGGCTTAAGATCCGCAATGGAGCATGATGATTCTGAAGAGCGGCTATTCGGCATGGTCGCGGTTTGGGTAGTGGTGGCATTCCTCCGCGCAATCCTTGACGGGGTTCTGTCGCCCGGAAGCTGAGGTCGGCACGCTATTGCACCGTCTTACGTGACCATCTGCGGTCGTTCTCCTGTGTCGAGCGCAGGTGTCGGCCCGCCGGCGCTTGGACCCGACCGGCGGGCCATTTTCACGTCAGGCCGGCTTCGCGCCCGGTGTGCCGCACTTCGCGAACTTGCCCTTCGCATCCTTGCAGCGCTTCGCTGGAGCTGCCGCCTTCTCGGGGCACTTGATGAACTTGCCCTTTGCGTCACGACATGGCGCGGAGAAGGCTGGCGATCCGGCGAGGGCAGCGAGCGAGGCGGCAATCAGAAGCTTCTTCAGCATGCGTTTCTCTCCCCGAGCGCGGGATGCGCTCTGACCTATGACGCCACTGACGAGCGTCAACCGCAAGCCCCATCAATACTTAGGCGAAAGGGCTGGCCGTGCGGTCTAACTTGGCTTCTCGCTCAAGAACATCGATCGCCTGTGAGAGTTGTGCGGCAGACGCCTCAAGGTGCAGCCGCTCCAGCGCGGCGCGCGCGGCAATTAAGGTGTCGCGGAGCTCAGCCACAACTACGGAGAATGTCTCGGATTTGGGTCGGTCGGGCACGCTCAGCGTTTGGCTCGCTCACGGCCATTCGCCAAATGGCGCTTCCAACAAAAGTGTATCATTATGATTTGATGGGGGGAAAACGAAATGGGCGACCCGGCGGCGGCATTGTTGGGAGACGCCTCGACTGTCCTGAAGGCGCGGCGCGCTACCTGTGTCGCACGATCGGCCATTCGCCAGTCGAACACCTGAGCGTTATATATCTCTGTCCCGACAATGCGGTGTTGGGCGAAGAGATATATTCTGACCAATCCGCCGCCCAGGTCACGGTCGTGCTTCGCCAGATCGTCAAATGCGCCCTAGGGCTCAACGCTCAACGGCTAGTATTTGGCCACAATCATCCAAGCGGCGACCCAGAGCCCAGCCGTGATGACGTACACCTAACTGGCCTAGCCTGGCGCACGTGCCGCGCCATCGAGATCACAATGCTAGATCACATCGTTGTTGCGGGAGATCGGTGGGTCAGCATGCTCCGCCGGGGCATGATGTGAACACGCCCGTTGCAAACCTTGGTACGTTTCGGGAGGTATGACGGCATGCCCGGATCGCCCCGCAATTTCGAGAATGATGACGAAGAAGCGATCTGGTCTGCCTTGGGCAAGCTCAACCAGGCCATGCACGATGCTGCTACGCGCACTGCTCAGGACGAAGCGATCCGGTGTATCAAGGCGTTCCTCGAACATCAGCGCGCGAAGCGTGAGTATCGGCATACGCTGAGACTTGTGACGGCGCCGGCGGATGAGGAGGGTGCCCGCGATGAACAATGACGAGAGCACACCGCGTCCGCGCGAAACATCGGGACCTCGCACCGTCGAGACGATGCAGCTCAAGATTCACGACAGAGACGCGGAGGGCGTGGTCACGGTCGAGTTGATCGATAAGGACGGCTATTCACGCGCTTTCTTCGCCGATGCCGACCAGGCGCTTTCGGAAATGGCTGAAGCGCTGGCGCGAGACGACTATGAGGATCGTGCGCCTTTCCCCGCCTAGTCGAAGCCTCTGATGGGGCACGCAGCCCAATATCGAT
This sequence comes from Sphingomonas tabacisoli, assembly GCF_042678385.1. Taxonomy (NCBI): domain Bacteria; kingdom Pseudomonadati; phylum Pseudomonadota; class Alphaproteobacteria; order Sphingomonadales; family Sphingomonadaceae; genus Sphingomonas; species Sphingomonas tabacisoli. Next base: position 595,335 of record NZ_JBHUDY010000001.1, on the reverse strand, counting down.
TCCTAGCGGCGGATTGCAGACGGCTTGCTTGTCAGACCCAGGACAAAACCACACGCGACACGCTGATAGAGATCGCCTAGATTTACGAGCGGCTCGCTGAAGGCTCGGAGGCCGAGGCAAAACCGCCTACGACCCAATAAGAGCGACCTAATCGCGGGGGTCCGACTTATCTTCAAGCATCCGGCGTATCGCCTCCCTAATCGCCTGCGACCTCGACCAAACCTTATTGCGGGCGCGCCACTCATCCAGCGCCTCAACCTCGCTTGGCGAGATCACGAGCTGAATCCGCACGTCCTTCTTCTCCATTCCGCAGCGATGCCCTCGGTGCGCAACAGGCGCAACGAAAGCATTATGTGTAACTTGTGTAACTGAGGAATGAGGCATACGCTACCTGTCTCAGGGGAAAGGCGCGTCGATGCCCGTGAAGCTCAAAAGCCTGCGCACAAAGCGCGGCATGTCGCTGGACCAGCTCGCCGAAAAGCTGGGCATACCGGCCACGCAGATCAGCAAGTACGAACGCGGCTGGGAGGCAATTCCCACCGTCGTGCTGCGAGACCTGGCCGTTCTCTTCGAATGCGATGTCGATCACGTTCTCGGCAAAGAGACGGAGGCCACCGAGTGGAAAGAATGCGAATGGGCGATCATCTCCGCTGAGGAGCCTTATGGCGGGCTGGAGGTGTTCGCAGCGGGGCAGGAGTTTGAATACCCCATCAGCTTAACGGAGCGGGAACGCATCCTCACTTTGATGCACGAAATGGATGCACTGAACGATCGCTCCTCTCCCGGTCATCTGCACTTCGACGCGATGAACAACAGGTCGGTCTTCCTGAACCTCGCTCATGTGCGGCGGCTGACTCTTTCAAGCGACGATGAGCGAATGACGCCCTACTATGCCCACCCAGAAGTCTATCTTGCTGTGGATCAGAACAAGGAGCGCCAGACGATTTTTGGGCCGGTGCTCACCAAGGCTCTCGCAGAGCACTACGAGGCCGTTGGAGGCGAGGAGACGGCCGAAGCAGAAGTCGAACAGATTACCTGTGTGTTTGCAGACGGAACGCGCGAACCTGACATGCACCTCTATGATGAATGGGTCGGCTCAAGCCTGATGGCGTTTGAGCTGGCCGTCCCAGGCATATCGCCGGGCAGCTTCGTCAGATTGGAATGCGAAGGATACCACCAAGAAGGGTTCTACAACCTTGACCATATTGCCGTGCTGGAGGTGCCTACAGATGAGTATCGAAGGCTGACGGCACCGGAGTGATTAAGAGCTGGTAGGTCACGCAAGCTTCGAGTTTGACGCTTCGACGCCGAGCTGATTAGCTCATCTGCGAGAGCGGCGGCTGACTGACGGTCCCCCTGTTCGGTCCGGGCCGTCGTTCTCAACATGGTTGCGCGAAACGCCGCCGAAATAGATGGAACAAGCTTTCTTCCGAGACGCTGAGCGCCTTTGATCGGAGGCCGACATGGGCCAGCCACAAGGCGAAGAAACCGGGTTCCGATGGGCAATGCACCAGCCCGGCCCGCTGGTCGCCATGGCGGCGATGGTATTGGTCCTGCTTTTACAGCTCACCACGTTGCGGTGAACCGGCCGCGCGCCATGCGACACAAGCAGGAATCTCACTGACCCAGTTTAGCGACAGTGGAGCGGCTTTCAGGTAAGGCGACCTTGGTCGAGTTGAGCGACCTCGCCTGACTGCTCCCCAGGACGGCGGGGGACGCCGATGCGACCAGGGGCACCTCCTCCTCGCTGGTGCCCCTTTTTCGTCGGCTCGATCGATTCGCTTCCGCAATGGTTGGATCGCCGATCAAGCAACATCGGCGACGGGTGGTCAGCCGACGTTGCGAACGCCATGGCATTGAACACGGCGTTGGCCGCGTTAATGCTTCTCAGGCATTCGAACGGGCTGAGCCTTCTTCCAATAGACGCAATCTTCCGCGCGGACGTTGGTCCGCTCGTACGTCAGAGCGCAGAGGTGCTCGTGTTGGGACGGGTCGCGATACAAGTGAACCTCGGCTCCAACTTGAAACCCGAACTCGCCATAAGGACAGTCCCTTCTTGTGCACAACTGCACAACCTCGAAAATCACGGCTTCGGGGGAGGGAACTGTCATAGGTTGAGGCTATTTCGAAGAAAAAGGACCCCGCTCCAGGGGGTAAGTATTAAAGCGGGGTCCAATCCATCGGTTCAGGAAACGACCTGCGCGACGGAGTTCAAGATCGGCCCACATCTGCCGTGGCGAGTGATTGCGGACCAGCCGAACAGAGCACAAAATGTGCACTATCGGCAGGGCAACCTAATCAGCCTTTCTCATCGCTGAGCATCAGGACTCCATCGCGCAGGCTCTCGTTAGCGAACCGCACCAAGGCTTCCAGTTGGCGCCGCACCAGTTCTTGGGCCGAGCGTTCCTGAACCTTGTCCGGCGGAAGCGCGAGGTCTCCTGATGCTGTGCGAATGAGCGAGCCGGCACTCGTCAGGCTTTTGACACGACGCCGAACAGTCTCGCGGTTGAGTCCCGTTGCAGCAGCGATCGAAGCGACATTGCACCCCTGAAGCTTCTCAAGAGGCAGATAGACATCAAGGGAATTGTGCTTGGGATCGAGCCCGCCGCGCATCAACCTTTCGGAGGTAATTGCGATCACCGCGAGGTTGATGAGCACAGTCTCTGGGTCCAGCCTCTCCCTACGCCATAACTCCATCGAGCGGGTGAGGAGCACTGCCGCTCTGATAGCAGTGATGCGGCTGTTGGCGTCTGCTTGATCCTGATCAATCCCAAGCTGCATGTGAGCGCAATAACACGCTTCAAAATCTGACTCGATTGAATCGCTACGTACGCAGTGGTTCGCGGATGGAGCCAGGGCGCCCGAGGGGACTGGAAAAAAGCGATTTTCTGCCGTTTTTTCAGCCGGTGAGCGGTTTGAGCATCATCGTCGCTGCGGTGTTGCGCATCTAACTATCCGCAAGGCATGCCGGCGTCATCGACCTCGAACCCGCGCTCCTTGAGCTGCGCGAGCAGCTTCCTCACACGTCGCTGCAGCGCTTCCGCTTCCTTGGTGCGCCCACCATGCCGGTATGCGCCATTCGCCTCACCCCGCACACCGGTCGATCGGCCGCCATGCAATCGGCAGCGGGCCTTACCCCGCACGGCGGGACAACGGCACGACCCGCCCATCCGATTCTTCGCCCCGCACAGCTTCGCGTTCGTCAGTAACGGCGGGCAATTCTTGGACACCGGGCTTTCTCCGTTCATGGACTGGGCGGGCATCTGAGGCCCCACCCCCTACGTGGTAATGGATGTGGTTCTCGCGACGGACGGTGATCTTCTGACGCGTGGCCTTCTTCCGCCCCTGAATCGTGGCCATAGCTTCGGCGAGTGCCGCCGAGGTTCGGGCCAGCTTCGTGTATGAAGAGACCGCCTTGTCGTCCCAGGGATAGCGATGGACTCGCTCGGCGACCTTCATCGTCAGCATGTGGGTTGCAGCGATCTGCGCCGCGATGACGGCCTGCGCTTCATCCTTGGGCCGATGAGCAGCAACGACATGCAGGATTGTTTGCAGCTCGCCAGCATCGGGCACCCACTCCTGGTTCTCAGCGTCCCAATCAGATGAGACGAGATTCGAAAGCTGGTCGATGAAAACCGAGGCGACGGCGTGCGAGCGCGTGCCAAACGTATCGACGACGATGTAATGCCAATCCTCGCCACAGTCGGCGAACGGTGGCGCCAATGTGGACGATCCTGGCTCGACAGAAACAACGGGACCGTGACGGCGCTTTACCGAGCGCTCCCGAGCCGCAGCGAGAGAAGCCTTGTAAACCTCCGGCGTGAGCGGCTTGTCGGGTTTCAGGCGGCGCTTGCGCTGATTAGGCCGCGACATCTATCTTGTCCGGAAAGAACGATGTCCAATGGGTCGGCTGCTCGCTCAACGCCGCTCCCGTTTGGCTGCGCCATTCTCCCTTGCGAAATAGGCCCACCCGCTGGCGGATAATACGGTCTCGCGTTCCATAGTCGATCAGGCCGACCGTGCCCTCAATGGGGACGATGCCAATCGTCCGCCGTATGACATCCAAGGGCGTGTTGCAGATCATCACGCGGATTGTCTGTTCATGGTTCATGCCCATCCCTCGATTCCCACCCAGCATTGATTGACGCCGGGCAGAGCGTTCCAGCCGTGCCGCTCGACGGCAGTATCGTAAGCGCGGGTCATCAGATCAGCCCCGCCGATCACGTGCAGGCTTTCGCCGAAGCGACGGAGCGCCTGCCAACTCCAGTCCGAGCCGTCCCGCTCGTGGGCGGCGGCAAGCTGGACCAGGCTTTCGGCTATGCTCCCGATCGTCATTGCAGCGCCCACAGCGGCACCAGTGCGGACGCATCGCCCTGAAAGTATCGACTTGGCGTGCGGCTCGCTTTCCCCTCCAGCGATGCCGAGTGTTCGGTGAGCGCGATGACGCGGAAGCCGTCACAGCGCCACGCCAGCCCGTTCAGCACCTGATGATGAGGCCGCAGCGACGGATGCACGCCAAACAGGTCACGCTCGGTCCAGCCGAGCCTCAGCGCCTGCAATGCCCAGGCGTTGAACAGTGCGGCTGCATCGTTGACGAGGGCATTCCAGCGGTCAGGAGCAATGCCGGCCCGCGGGTCGTATGGCGACAACGACGCCAGCCCAGCACGCCACTGGCGGAGCACGCGGGCCTCTGCCGGGCTTGTTTCATGTGTTTCGCCCCTAGGGAGTGAAACAGTGAAACAGGGCTCAGAAATGGCGGTTTTCTGCGGCTTTCCGTGTTTCACGAGGCTGAAACAGGAAGCAGCGTCCGTGAAACAAGCATCGGCCTGTTTCATCTGTTTCAGCGGCGTTTCAGCGCGCGTTTCATCTATGCGCGCCAAACGCTGGGCAGCGAGATCACGGAGCGACATGGGTCAGGCCTCTCCCTTGTTGCGCTTCAGAACACGGTTCACGGTCGCGGCTGAGCAGCCGACTTCCTGAGCGATGTCGCGCTGGTTCAAGCCCTCCGCTGCAAGTTCGAGGATTTGGGTGGTCCGCACGTCTTCGAGGGCGCGCGTCGTCCACATCCCGTCACGTAACGATGCTTCGAAAGCTTCCGCTGCCGGGCCACTAAATCCTCGGGACTTCGTGAAGGAGACCACAAACCGGGCTCCATCGGCAGGCGAGTAGTCGTTCGGCAGCGACAGCTTCACGACCGAATCCATCACGTCTTCGCGCTTAGATGTGCCGCGTTGTTCGCCGCCCTTGCCGGCATGGTGGACGAACAGCACCGTTTTGCCCTTGCGGCGCATCTCCAGCGCCCAGGCCTGCATGATGCCCCAGCTTTCGGACTCGTTCTCCTTGCCGCTGCGGGCGAGCGTGGAGAGGTTGTCCACGACGATCAGGTCGGCATCGCCAATCGCCGGCTCGATGGCCTTCTGCCCCTCGACTGAGGCGAGGTCGGGGAGACCATCCCGAAAGAGATCGGCGGCGAGAATACGGACCTGATCAGGTGCGGGCGGCTCGATAGGACTGGCTTGAACGATTGATGCCCACCGTTCTTGAAGAGCGGCGCCGGGCATCTCACCGTCGATTATCAGCACCTTCTTTGGAGCCGGAGCTTTCCAGGTCAGGTAAATGCCTCCGCACGCCACGGCGTATGCGACACCAAGCGAGAAGTGCGTCTTGCCGGCGCCGCGAGGCGCAAAGACCATCGCGATGCCCTGACAAGGCAGCCAGGGTGTCAGCAGCAGCTCGCGCGGTGGGAAGTCTCGCTGCAGCAAGTCGGGCAAGGAGACCGGCTGGTACACGTGCATGCGCGGCGGTAGGTCGATAACGTCGCCCGGACCAGTCTCCCGGAGGGCGGCTGCGAAGTCTTTAGGCGGCAAGGCGCGCCTCCATCGTCTCGATTGTTGGGAGCCGAGCCGGCCGCGACAGCGCAGTTATCAGCGTGCGACCTACTGCCGGATTGGAGACCCGGACGGTTTGAACGTTGGCGAGCTGGCGAACATCGGCTGCGTTCCAGTCGAGGACGCACAGACCGCTCCCGGCTGCTCGCAGCCAATCCAACGGACGAGCGTGAAGATCGAGAGCACCGTCCCAGTCGCCGATTGCGTGATCCTCACCCAAGGCCCAAGCCGCTCCGGTACGGAGAAGCCATTTGTCGGGCCGAGCGGGACGCCATGCGATCAGATCGATAAGCTCGCCCGCGACACGAACCGGCGTGATGAAGTGCAGCGGCGCACCCTCGATAGGGGCATAGAAGCCACTCACTTCCTCGACTTCGGCGACAGCAATGTGGGTATCGTAGTGCTGAAGCGTTGCTAGCGCTTCAGCCGACACGAGCCCCGCCATGCGATCGAGATGACGCTGCTCTACGCGGTTCGCGGCTGCTTTCAGTTCGGCTGCCAGGTTCATGGCCGGTCCTCCCGAAAGCGGGCGCGGCCGATCTCCACGCAGATCCCGAACAGCCGGAGCCGCTCGGTTTCCCGCACGCGGACGCTGCGGGCCATGCGTTCAGCAAAAGCGACTTCGGCCGCGTTGAGCAGTTCGGGGAAGGCCAGTAATGCCAGCGCATCTTGTTGATGCTGTGGGGCGCGAACCCGGCTGCGATCGAATGCGAGGATGTCAGCCACGGAAACCGCCCTGCCAGCCCTCGCGGCGGCGTTCGCGGTAGCGCCACTCCGCGACCCAGGCATTCAGCACGGCACCGAGGCGTTGAAGCTCGCGCTCTTCTGCGCTATTTAGAGCCAGCCGGTCTGCAATGCTGGCGAACGGAAGGGGCTGCTGGCGGCGGCCCCTTTCTTTTTGCTGATTTGTCCTGTCCAGCGTCAGGGTTCCTTCCCGACGCATTATGCGGCCACGAGTTGCGATGTGGACGTAACGCGCTGCTTCGCAGCGAGCCATTCGCGATAATCGCCGTAGCGATAGCGCACCAGATGACCATCTTTGATGAAAGGGACGCCGCCCCCGAACAGCCGCTCTTTATTCAGCCGGCTCGCGGGCACTTTGCGGAGAGCAGCAAGCTCGTCCGTGGTTAGCAGGGTGTCTTCGTGCATCGGTAGGCTCCGCTTGCACGTCGCCGAATGCGACGTAGCGGAACCTCATTGATAACAACGGAAATGCAACGTCACGTGGTTTCAAATGTCATGACGTTTCCAAGTCGCGACATTTAACCGGCTTTACTCCGCCTGCCTTTCGGCTGGCCTGTCATGTGCACTGTTACCGCCTCTTTTTTGGGAACCGGCCCGTGTTCTAGATTCCAGCGTGAAGCGATCAATTCCGCGCCTACTCTCCGAATTGGAATTCCCTCGTCGTCCAACGTCGCTGCTAATGACATGCAAGCGTCTTTTGACGGGCTCTTGGGTGGCCGAGGGTTGCCCGCCAGCGCTTGGGCACTTTCATTTGGCGATGCCTCGGTCGGCAGGTTTAAACTGCTCACGAACTCCCGCGTCGGACGGGCCTGTTCTTTCCAGTCCTCAAGTTCAGTCATCGGGACCACCAATGGCTGGCCAACCATAGTTATATCAAAGCCGGTCGCGTTATCCACGTTACCCAAATAGCTTGCCTCTAATCCGATCAAATCCCGATCGCGCCAGTACCAGCGCGGCACCACATGATATGCGCCGCTCTGCGGATTTTGGACGTACGTGGTAAGATACGCGTTTTGCAAAGCCTTCAGAATGGCCCCGCGGCCGACGACCCCGAGTTGGGTTGCTCGCTGCGCCTCTTCCTCCGTTTTCCAAGGCATCCGAATCATAGTTTCGCCGGTTGTGGCGTGAACGAACACCTCGGCATCGGCAGACGGGCGATCATACAGCGCAAGGCAGATGGCCTGCTCCATCTCGACCACCCTGCCTATATTTCCCGCGAGGAGAAAATTGAGCTTCATCATCAACGCCTCCGCTGGCGTCCCGCAGAATGAATGACGCGGCAGACCGGTGCGGTTACCGGCCGTTCGGGAGCTACCCTAGCCGCGTCACCATCACGCCCGCCTCTCAGTGAGCGCAATTACCATGGGCGCATCCGCACCCTCGACCAGTCGCTGCAAATAATCGCCCCAGGCGTTGAGCGCCGCCCGCTTCTCCGGTTCGTATGCCCAGAGATTATACACCTTCTTGATGCCCGAGACCTCTCCGGACTTGTGATTGATGACCTTCTCCGTGACCTCAACGGGGAACCCGAGCGCCTGCAACGCGGTTGTCCCGCTCCGTCGAATGTCGTGCAGCGTCCACCGCTCAAGTGACACCGGATGGGGGTCTTCGCCAAGCGCTGCCGCCCGCGTATCGGCGAGTTCCTGCAGGAAAAGCAGCATAGCTGCGTCCAGCCGCTTCTTCATTTTCGAATAGCCGCTGATCGCCGTTTCGCCCGTCGATGACGGAAAGACCAGTCCGCGCTGCTTCCAGCCAAGCGCGTCAAATTCGGCCATGGCCAGCGCATTCAGATGGACGAGATGATCTTCTTCGTTCTTTGCTCGGTCGCCGACCATGTGCCAGCGCTGAGCTTCCTTGGTCAGCTCCTTCCACGGCAGCCGCGCCACCTCATTGCGCCGCTGGAGCGTGCAGAAGAGCAACCGGACAAAGCGGCCCTCCTCACGGGGAAGTTTGAAGCTCCCTTTCCACGCAGCCACAATCTCGTCTGGCGACAGGACACGCTTGCGAGCTTTCGGCGCGGGAGGTGCTTTCATGCCGTCCAGCGGTGAGCGCTCAATATCCCGGCGCTCCGGAGCGGCTGCCCAATCGAAGAGGAGCTTCAGTAGAACATAGACGTTCCGTGCGAGCGCCTTTCGAGGGCGCAAAGGGTCAAGCACGTCGCCGATGTCGGTGCTCGTGATCTCCGGCAGCGGCTTGGAACCGATTTTCGGAACAACGTGGTTCTTCAGCCTAGCCTCGGCGTCAGCCCAAGAATCTGGCCATTCGGCTTTGAGATAAGCTTTGACGAACCGATCCACGTAATCGTCGAAGCGCAACGTGGTGGCGTCCCTCGCCTTCTTGCGGGCGACTTCCAGAGGATTGATGCCGGCCGCGACGGCATGGGAGTGATCGACCGCAATCTTACGTGCGGCCTCTGGCGTAAGCGCACCGTACTTGCCGATCGTGAGACGGCGAGCGACCTGCCCCTTCAATCTATACTGGTAGACGAAGCTTTTCACGCCTCGCGGTGTGACACGGACGCCGAAGCCGAGCGGCCCCTTGTTGCTGGACTCCCAATAATATTCATCGCGTCCCGGTGTGGGCTTCAGCCGATCAATCTCTTCCTTAATGATCCGAAGCGCTGGCATGAACCGTCCCGCGTAATCGCTGCGTAATCGATACAGCGGAAACGCTCGGAACGCTAGTGGAACGTGATCGAAAGAACAGACCGTGAAGCTTGGCGGTTTTCCGTCGCTATCTGAACGTTCGCGAAACTCACCGAACGGGCGAGCACAAAACTTCTAAGCTTGGGGTCGCAGGTTCGAATCCTGCCGGGCGCGCCAACCGGGCTGTCGATGTGGATCAGGTCCGTTGACGGCCTTCCAACACGAACAAGATGGCCGACACGGCCAGCAACGTGAGCGAAATACCAGCGACCCAAACCATGCTTTATTCCCCCAATTGCGGTGAAGCATACCTAACGTCGTTTCGGGTGCAAGCCATTGAGCCAAGTTATTGATCTTGCGCATTGTGGCGAACCGAACGGATCGCCTGCCTGCCTTCTGGCGCGGGCAGGCTGAATATCCGCCTGTAAACCATGATGTTTACGGACTTAACCTTCCATCTGTGCCAGAACCCGGCTGCGGGGTTTGAAGTCGGAACGATGCAGCAGCAAACCGGAAACGGCCAAATCAACGCGCCCCGAGGGATCGAACGACGGCGCACCGAGCGCTTCAACTTCATCGGCGGCGAAGTGTATCTGTTCGCGAAATGGCGCGACCTGAACGAATCGCAGCCGAACGAACGCCATCTGCTGCGGCTGCGCGATCTCTCCGTCTCCGGCATAAGCGGCTTGACCGATGCACCGGTCGCGGTCGGCGATACCTTGTTCGTGCAGCTCGACGAAACCCTGATCCCCGCCGCCCAGGTCGTCTGGTTCCGACGCGTCCTGGTCGGATTCTCGTTTGTCGAATGGCTTCCCCAAAGCAGGCTTTCGATCCTTCGCGAGCGCCACGAAGCGGGCCATCTCTGGTCGCCCGCGATGCGCCTTCGATCCGATCTGCCCAATTGGTGGACGGACGTCGGCGAGCACGAGCGCGGTCGCCAGGGAATCATCTCGCGGAACTGATCGCCACGCGTTCATCGCGGTCGCGGATGAAGACGGCTTCATCTAGAACGCCGGTTCACGCCCATGCTTTCGTCGCGGAACTGACCAAGCTGTGATTGTCGCCGAAACGACCCAGATGTTCATTGAGGCCGCCGAAGCGCCTCAGGCGGTGGCGCGGCTGCTTTCGGCCAATGCGGTGCAGGCGGACAGTCTTGGCGCGGCACTGCGGGATGCGCCGCCGGACGTCGTGCTCACCTGCGCGCGCGGCAGCTCCGATCATGCGGCGACGTTTGCCAAATATCTGATCGAAACGCGGATCGGTATCCCGGTCGCATCGGCTGCGCCTTCGACCGCCTCGGTCTATGGCGTCGAGCCGAAGCTGTCGCGCGCCCTCTGCCTCGCGATCTCGCAGTCGGGCGCGAGCCCGGACCTGCTCGCGCTGGTCGATGCGGCCGCAGGCGCCGGCGCGACGGTCGCGGCGTTGGTCAACGCGGCCGGGTCGCCGCTTGCGGCCAGCGCCGACTGGCTGCTGCCGCTCCATGCCGGGCCGGAGACGAGCGTCGCCGCGACCAAATCCTATATCGCGAGCCTCACCGCACTCTTGCAGCTTGTCGCGGCATGGTCTGGTTCCGCCGAACTGAAGCGCGACCTCGTCGTCCTGCCGAGCCTGCTTGCGTCCAGCTGGCATTGCGACTGGACGGCGCTGGTCGACGGGCTTCAAGACGTGCGCGGTCTATATGTTCTGGGCCGCGGACTCGGGCTCGGCGTCGCGCAGGAAGCCGCGCTCAAGTTCAAGGAGACATGCGGGCTGCACGCCGAGGCGTTCAGCACGGCGGAGGTTCGGCACGGGCCGATGGCGCTGGTGGGGCGCGACTTCCCGCTGTTGATCTTCCGCCAGCCCGACGAAGCGGCCGAGGGCATCGACACGCTCGCGGCCGATTGCGCGGCACGCGGCGCGCCCGTCTTCCTAGTCGGCGGCCACGTGCCGGGCGCCGTCTGCCTGCCGCATGTGGAGAGCAGCGCTGCGATCGCGCCGATCCTGCAGATCCAGAGCTTCTACGCCGCCGCGGCGCGGCTTTCGGTGGCGCGCGGCTTCGATCCCGACCGGCCGCCCCATCTCAACAAGGTCACCGAGACGATCTGATGCGCACGGTCTTCCATAACGGGCCGATCCTGATCGAGGGCGCGCTGCGCGACGGTATGGCCGTGTCCGTGAAGCACGGCATGATCGAAGCGGTTGTGCCGGACCTCCCCCGGCCCGAAGGAGAAGCGGTCGATCTTGAGGGCGATATCCTCGCACCCGGCTTCATCGACACCCAGGTGAACGGCGGCGGCGGCGTGCTGTTCAACGACACGCCGACAATCGAGACGATCGCTGCAATCGGCGCCGCGCATCGCCGCTTCGGCACCACCGGCTTCCTGCCGACGCTGATCAGCGACGATCTGCCGATCATTGTCCGTGCGATCGAGGCGGTCGACCAAGCGATAGAACACGGCGTGCCCGGCGTGCTGGGCATCCATATCGAAGGGCCGTTCCTGAACGTTGAGCGGCGCGGCATCCATCGCGCCGACAAGATCCGGCCGCTCGATCACGAAGCCGTCGCGCTGCTGACCCGCCTGAAACGCGGCCGCACACTGGTCACGCTGGCGCCGGACATGACCAGCCCGGAGATGATCCGAACGCTTGTCGCGCGCGGAGCGATCGTTGCGGCGGGCCACACCAACGCAAGCTATGCGCAGATGTCCGCCGCAATCGAAGCCGGGCTGAGCGGCGCGACGCACCTGTTCAATGCCATGTCGCAACTCGGCAGCCGGGAGGCGGGGACGGTCGGCGCCATCCTCGACAGCGACAGGGTGACCGCCGGGATCATCGTCGACGGCCGGCATGTCGACCCGGCCACGCTGCGCGTCGCGATCCGCGCGCGCGGCTCCGAAGCGCTCATGTTGGTAACCGATGCGATGCCGACGGTCGGCGGCCCCAGGGAGTTCGTGCTGCAGGGGAAACGCATCCGCGTGGTGGACGGCGTCTGCGTCGACGATGACGGAACGCTTGCCGGATCGGACCTCGATATGGCGCGGGCCGTCGCCAACACGGTAACGATGCTCGGCCAGCCGCTTACCGCCGCACTCGCTATGGCTTCGGCAGTGCCGGCCGCGTTTCTGGGGCTTGGACAGCGTTATGGCCATATCCGCGCGGGCGCGGCGGCATCGCTGGTTCGGCTACGGCCGGATCTGAGCGTCGCATCCACCTGGATCACGGAGTCGCGATCGAGTCGTGCGACGCCTAGCGGCTGACTCGCACCGCCAGTTGCGCCACCGTCTGCCGCTGCCTCGGCGCCAGCCCGATCCGTGCGCGATCGTCGCGGCGACTTTCGACATGGAGCAGCTCGGCAAGCACCATCACATGGTCGCCGAAGCCGCGCTTCGCCGCGAGCGTCCCGGCCCAGCCGTCTTCGCTGGTTTGGCTGCCAAGCACGCTGCCGCGGCCGCGCGTGCCGAACGCCTCGATCCGGCCCGAAATATTGGCGCTGTGCGCGACCTGACGCGTCGCCATAAGGAACGCGGAGCGGAAGCCCGTGTCCACCCAGATGCGGCCGTTCATCGAATAGCCCATCCTGGTCGAGCCGGTCATAGCCTGGGCGCGGATCGTAGTGTTCGGATCAGGATCGAGGCGGACCGACAGGTTGGCGAAGCGCGTCCGCCAGCCCCATTGGAGATACTCGTCCACCGCTTCGGGATCGCCGCGATTGTCGTAGTAGAAGGCAGCCACGTTCGCCTTGGCCCCTGACCAACCGAGCTTGGCATAGAAGCCGGGGCGATTGTCCAGCTCGATCACCGGCCGGGTCTTCGGCGCCTGCGCGGTCTGCATGAAGGCGTCGAGCGGCGGAAGCGGCTGTTGCCCGAAGGCGGTCGCTTTCTCGTCGTGCAGCGCCCAGCCGCGAAAGGCGAGCAACGTGCCGGCGGTGTCGTTGAAGCCGAACAGCGCGACCGTGCCGGTCACGCGCCCCTCGCCCAGTTTGCGCGACAGGCTCGCTTCGGCAGCCGCGGCCTTCACTTCCTCGCCGATCCAGGCGTTGATCGCTGAAGGGCTGATGGTGTCAGTCACCGACCATGCCGGCCCGGAATGTTCGAGCGAAACCGGCGGCCACATCAGGCCAAGCCGCGCCGACGCGCGCCAGGGCCCGACCGGATCGTGACGGTAGCTCAAATAGGCTTCGGACAGGTCGACAGGGTGTTCCTGGCCCTGTTGCGCAGTGACGGCGATCGTGGCGTCGAGCGACCAGGTCAGGCGTGGCTGCCAGACGACATTCGCCTCGACTGGGCGGGCGCGGAAGCGGGTGTCACCGTTCTGGCCGCCGCCGAAGCGCGCCTTGCCGAAGCCACCGGGCAACCATGCAGGCTCACCATCGGATGCCGTCAACCGGCCGTCCAACAGCACGTAAAGCGCATGGCCCGACGGGTTCTCGTCATAGCTCTGCGCCGCCGCGGCTCCCAGGGGCAACGCAAGCACAAGAATGGGAGGCGCGAGCCGGGCGGACATAGCTCCGAGGCTTAATGCAGCAGGGTAAACGGGGCGCTAACTGCATTGAGAATAACGGATTATTTTACCAAATCACAACGTCCTCGCCCCTAGTCTGCCGGCGATGCGCGCGCTGCTGACGAGCCTGATGCTGATCGTGCCCGCCGCCGCCAACGCGGCGTCGGTTTCGATCGACGTGCGCGGTCCGGACGGCAAGCCGCTCGCCGGCGCTGTCGTGCAGGTGCGCAGCGCCCATATGCCGGACGCCGCGGCCGGGCTGCCCGGCCCCTATGTGGTCGCGCAAAAGAATATCGCCTTCCAGCCTCATGTCCTCATTGTTCCGGTCGGCGCCTCGGTCAGCTTTCCCAACCGCGACCGGGTCCGGCACCACGTGTATTCCTTCTCCGCGCCGAAGCGGTTCGAGCTGAAGCTGTACGGGCAGGAAGAAGCGCGGTCGGTGACATTCGATAAGCCGGGCGTGGTGGCGCTCGGCTGCAACATCCATGATTCCATGTCGGGCTTCGTCGTCGTCTCCGACACGCCCTGGGCCGCTCAGACCGACGAAAAGGGCCATGCCGCCTTTCGCGACGTCCCGCCCGGCGCCGTGACGCTGTCGGTTTGGCACCCCGGCGTCCGCGCGCCGGGCAATATGTTGAGCCAGCCGGGCACCGTTGCTGGCGGGGGACTGACGACGACATTGGTGATCCGCCGGTGATCGGACGCGTTCTGGCCGCGCTGCCGAAATGGCAGTTCGCACGGCTGCGGACGCGACTCGCGGTGCGCTACGCATTGCTATTCGCGCTGATCATGGTCGGGGTCGCCACCGTCGCCCAAGTTATGATCTGGGGCCATGCACGGAACTCGGTGCGCGCGGCGATGACCACATCCAGCGCCGTTTACGACCGGCTGTGGCAGCTTCAGGCGCGCTCGTTGAGCGATTCCGCCGACGTTCTGGCGCGCGACTTCGGCTTTCGCGCGGCGGTGGCGAGCGGCGATGCGCCAACGATCGATTCCGCGCTCGCCAGCCTCAAGCAGCGCGCCCGAGTTCCCTACGCGTTGGTCGTAGAAAGCGACGGCCGCGTGATCGGCGAGGCGCCACCGACGTTGCGGGCATCCGCGGCGCAGGTGGCGCAGGATCTGTCCGGCAACCGCCGGGAAGCGGTCGTTGCCGGGCATGCCGGCGTCTGGCGCTATGTCGTCTCGCCGGTGATGGCGCCGGTGCAGATCGGGTCGGTGGTGTTCGTATTGCCGCTCGATGCGCTGCAGATGCGCGCGATGGAGCGCTTGTCGGCAATCCCGCTCACCGCGTCGATCCTGACCCGCGGCCGCGAAGGCGTGTGGCACAGCGGGGCGAGCGATCTGGACGTGCCGATGCAGGCGGTCGGCCACTCTCCCGTCGCCATCGACACGCCGGACGGCCGCGCCTTCGCGCTGGTCAAGCCGCTGCCCGGGCCGAACGGCAAGGCGCAAGCCGCGCTGATGCTGTCCTATCCCTGGAGCGCGGCGCTCGAATCCTATTGGGCGCTGCAGCTCGGCATCGCTTCGGCGGGGCTGCTCGGGCTGATTCTGGTGCTCCGCGGCAGCTCGAAGCTCGCGGCGCAACTCACCGAACCGATCGCCGCGCTCGACCGCGCCGCCCAGGCGCTGGAGCAAGGCGCGCGCAATGAAGTGGAAGTGGTCGGCACCGACGAGATCGGCCGCCTCGCCGAAAGCTTCAACCGCATGTCTGCCGGGATTGTGGAGCGCGAGCATCGCATCACCCACCTGGCCTTTCACGATGCGCTGACCAGCCTGCCCAATCGCAGCTTTTTCCATGAGCAGCTCGAGCTCGCACTGGCGCGCGAACCGCATAATGGCCGCGAGGTCGCGGTGCTGTGCCTCGACCTCGACGGCTTCAAGGGCGTCAACGATACGCTCGGCCACCCGGTCGGCGATGCGCTGCTGTGCATCGTCGCGACGCTGCTGCTGGAAGAAGCGCCGGACGGTGTGGTCGCGCGGCTGGGCGGCGACGAGTTCGCGATCATCCTGTCGACCGATCATATCGACCGCGCCCGCACCGTCGCCCAGCGTATCGTCGAGCGGATGAAGGCGCCGATGCGTGCCGACGGTCACCAGATCGCAAGCGGCGTCAGCATCGGCGTTGCGATCGGCCCCTCCGACGGCGCCGATGCCGACGCCTTGCTGAAGAATGCCGACCTCGCGCTCTACCGTGCCAAACAGGATGGACGCGGCACGTTCCGCTTCTTCGAACCGGCACTCGACGCCGCGGCACGCAAGCGGCGTCAGCTGGAGCTCGACTTGCGGGAGGCGCTGGCGACGGGGCAATTCCGACTCCACTTCCAGCCGATCTTTGATCTGAAAACGGAGCGGGTCGGCTGCTTCGAAGCGCTACTGCGCTGGGACCATCCCGAACGCGGCATGATCCCGCCCGCCGAATTCGTGCCTGTTGCAGAAGAGACCGGCCTGATCGTCGCCATCGGCGAATGGGCGATGCACGAGGCTTGCCGTCAGGCGATCGCCTGGCCCGATGACGTGCGGGTCGCAGTGAACGTGTCGCCGATCCAGTTCCGCAACAGCGGCTTCGCCAACATCGTGTTCCAGGCGCTCGCCCGCTCCGGCCTTCCGCCTAAGCGGCTGGAGATCGAAATCACGGAATCGGTGTTTATCGAAGGCGAAGGGCCGATCGTCGACTTGCTGCATCGCTTGCGTGAGCTCGGCGTTCGCATCGCGCTCGACGATTTCGGCACCGGCTATTCGTCGCTCAGCTATCTCCGCAGCTTCCCCTTCGACAAGCTGAAGATCGACAAGAGCTTCGTCGACTCGATCGCGTCGGACGAAAGCGCGGTCGCGATCGTCAAATCGATCATCGACCTCGCCAACGCGCTGCACATGGAAACCACGGCCGAGGGCGTCGAGGAAGACAGGCAGCTCGCCACGCTGCAGCGGCACGGCTGCAGCAGCATTCAGGGCTATCTGTTCAGTTGCCCCGTGGCGGCCGAGGATACGCTCGAGCTGCTGGCGAAGACCGCAGCCGCCGCCTGAACGGCTTGCCGGCACAAGGCGCGCGGGGTCCGCTCGACCCCGCGCGCATGCCCCCGGGGTTAGAAGGAGGCCGTCACCGACGCGACGGCGACTGGCTTCGCCGCCCGATAGGTTTCGCCCGGATTGAGCGTGCCGGTCTGATCGAAGAACGGCGCGCGGCGCGCATCGCTCTTCTTCACGTTGGTGCCGACCAGCGACAGGTCGAAGGTCAACGCCTTCCACTTGACGGACGCGCCGACGGTATAGTCGATATAGTCCTTGGTGTAGTCGAACGCGCCGCCGGTGTGACCAAGATGGCCGTGCAGGATCACCGGCGTGCCCGGGATCGTGCCCGACAGCTCGCCATAGACATAGGTGTTCGACTTGACCGTGTTCTTCTGGTCCGGCGCAAAATAGACGCCCGCCTTGGCCGTCACCGGACCGAAGGTCTTCGCGAGCGAGCCGTAGATCTCGTAATAATTGAGTCCCGACGCGCCCGGATAGATATAGCCATAGCCGCCGACGTCGATCGTGACGCCGCTGCTGCCGAGCCCATGCGTCCAGCCGCCGTAAACGTCGATCTCGGTGCCGCCGATATTGACGGTGCTGTTGCCGGCGGTCGCGCTCGATCCCCAGGTCGAGACATAGAAGCCCGACGAGTGAGCGACCGTGAACGTGCCTTGCACGACCGGCTTGTTGTCCGACTGCGAAATGCCGCGGAAACGATACTGGCTGGCGATGGTGGCGCCGCCGGTGATCGTGAAATCGGGTGGCGGGGCATCCTCCGCGAAAGCGGCGGTGGAAACGAGTAGCAGCCCTGCCCCCAGGGCCTGAAATGACGTGCGCATGATGTCCCCTCTTTGGGTTGACGCGACGTCCAGCCTGCGATGGTCACTCCGCGCCTCGTGAGCGGATGCGAATACGACCGTGAAACAAATCTGACGCAAGTCGCCGCGGTGCACAAGAGGAAAAATGCTGCACCGCAACATAAAAGAAGGGCCGGCGAGGTTTGCTCGCCGGCCCAGTCAGTCCCTCGCAGGTGGACCTCGTCAATAATGGTAGGCGCGCTCGCCGTGCTCGGCGATGTCGAGGCCTTCGAGCTCGACCTCTGGCGTGACGCGCATGCCCCAGGTCTTGTCGATCAGGATGAAGATGACCGCGGCGCCGATCCCGGACCAGAGCAGCGTCACCAGCACGCCCTGCAGCTGGATCCAGAGCTGGGCGGCCATGTCGTAAGTCCCGGCAACCAGCGTGCCCGGCTTGGTCGAATAGTCGGCGATGCCCTGGCCACCGAGATAAGGCGCATCCAGGATGCCCGTCAGCAGCGCGCCGGTGATACCGCCGATGCAGTGCACGCCGAACACGTCGAGCGAGTCGTCATAGGCGAACTTCGACTTCACCCAGGAGACGAAGAAGAAGCAGATCGGCGAGACGATCAGCCCGAGCACGACCGAGCCCATCGGCCCGGCGTAACCCGACGCCGGCGTGACCGCGACCAGCCCTGCGACGACGCCCGAGGCTGCGCCCAGCAGCGACGGCTTGCCGCGCACCACCTGCTCGGTCAGTAGCCAGGACAGGCCGGCCGCGGCCGTGGCGACGAAGGTGTTGATGAAGGCAACGCCGGTCACGCCGTTCGATTCCAGGTTCGAACCGGCGTTGAAGCCGAACCAGCCGACCCACAACAGGCTGGCGCCGATCATCGTCATGGTCAGCGAGTGCGGCGGCATCGGCTCCTTGGGGAACCCGCGGCGCTTGCCGAGCAGAAGGCACATCACCAGGCCGGTGATACCGGCATTGATGTGCACGACGGTGCCGCCGGCGAAGTCGAGCGCGCCTTTCTGGAACAGATAGCCCGCATCCAGATTCTGCGCAGAAAGTGCGTCGGCACCCTTGAGTGCGGCAGCGGCAACCGCGTCCGGACCGCCCCAATACCAGACCATGTGCGCGATCGGGAAATAGACGAGCGTGACCCACAGCGCCGTGAACAGCATCAGCGGCGAGAACTTCACGCGCTCCGCCACAGACCCGACGTACAGCGCCGGGGTGATGCACGCGAACGTCATCTGGAAACAGATATAGACGTATTCAGGAATATAGACGCCGTTGGAGAAGGTCGCCGCCTGACTGTTGGCGTCCACGCCCATCAATAGCGCCTTGGAGAAGCCGCCGAAAAAGGCGTTGCCGCCGGTAAAAGCTTCCGAATAGCCATAGGTGATCCACAGCACCGCGACCATGCACACGATCATCAGCACCTGCGTCAGCACCGAGAGCATGTTCTTGGTGCGGACCAGGCCGCCATAGAACAGCGCGAGCCCCGGCACCGACATCATCAGCACCAGCAGCGTCGAGGTCAGCATCCAGGCGGTGTCGCCCTTGTTCACGGTCGCGGCCGGGATGGGCGACGCGGCTGCGGCGGCGTTTGCCGCTTCCTGCGCCCAGGCGGGCATGGCGACAAAAGCCGCGGCGAGCGCCGCGAGCCCGAACTTCCACTTCATCTGCGCCCCCATGATTGTCTCAGATCGCCGCATCGTCGGTCTCCCCGGTGCGGATGCGGACGGCGTGGCCGACCTCCGTGACGAAAATCTTGCCGTCGCCGATCGAGCCGGTGTGCGCGGCGGTTTGAATCGCCTCGACCACCCGTTCCGCTTGCCCCGTCGGGCACACGACCTCGACCTTGATCTTGGGCACCGTGTTGGTTTCGTACTCGGCGCCGCGATAGATTTCCTTCTGACCCTTCTGACGGCCGAAGCCCTGGACTTCGGTCACGGTCAGCCCTGACACGCCTAGGGCGGTCAGCGCTTCGCGCACCTCATCCAGCTTGAAGGGTTTAATGATGGCAGTGACAAGTTTCACGCCCGTGTCTCCCCGATTGACCCGGGGCCGGACTGTTTCACACAGGTTACAACCCCGTCAACAAAAATTGTGCAACTGCGAAGTATTTTGTTTCGCAGTTGCGGAAAAGGTAACGTGCGATACCAATTTGTTGCTTGTCATTCAGGTTGGAGCGGGTAGTCACGATCTCTGGGAAGAGTGGAGGCTCGCATGCGCAAGCTGTTGGGATTGGTCGGAATTGTGCTCGGGGCTGGTGCTGCGGGTGCACAGATGGACCCGAGCTTTGCGCAATGCGCCGCGTGCCACACCGTTGCGCCGAACCAGAACCGGCTTGGGCCGACGCTCTACAAAATTGTCGGCCGGCCCAAGGCTTCGGTGCCCGGATTCAACTATTCGCCCGCGATGAAAGCCCAGAAAGGCGTGTGGTCCGAAGCCGAACTCAACGCCTATATCGCCAACCCGCGGGCCAAGGTGCCCGGCAACCGGATGGTCTATGCGGGCATGCCCGACGCGACCAAGCGGGCGAAGCTGATCGCCTGGCTGAAATCGATCAAATGAACTGAACGTCGCGTTCCAGCCGCAGGAAGCGCTGGCCGCCGTCCAGCACGATCGTCTGGCCGGTCAGCGTCGGTGTCGCGATGATGAAGCGCAGCGCTTCGACGATCTGCTCGACCGTCACGCCGCGCCCGAGCGCGTTGAGCCGGTGCACGTCCTCGAAGTTCTCTCGCGTCTGCGGGCCGGAGACGAGCGTCACCGAAGGCGCGATCCCGCACACCCGAATGCCGCGCCGGGCCAGCACCCGCGCCGCCAGTTCCATCGCCCCGGCGAGCGCCATTTTGGACACGGTGTAGGTAAAAAAGTCGGGATTCGGCTGCACCAACTTCGCGTCGAGCAGGTTGACGACCAGCGCGCCTTGTCCCTCCGGCACCGCCTTTGCAAACGCCTGGGTCAGCAGCGCCGGCGCCCGGGCGTTCACGGCCAGATGACGATCCCATTGCCCGGCGTCGAAGTCGCCGAACTGGTCGAGATCGAATCCCGCCGCGCTGTTCACCAGCAGCGCGGGCGGCGGCAGACCATCCAGAGCGGCAATGATGGTCCGGGCCGCGTCCGCATCGGCCAGATCGGCCTGCACCGCAGAGCCGCCCAACTCCCGCGCCAGCTCCGAAGCGTCGGACGTATGATGATGGATCAGCACGTGCCAGCCGTCCGCCGCGAGCGCTCGCGCAATAGCGCACCCGATCCGCCGGGCGCCACCGGTGACGATCGCGGTGCGAGGCTTGCCGAATTCCGGCGTCATGCCGCCGCGCTCGCCCGGGCCGATACGCGCTCGTGCCATTTGGCCAGCGC
Source organism: Sphingomonas tabacisoli (assembly GCF_042678385.1). NCBI lineage: Bacteria > Pseudomonadati > Pseudomonadota > Alphaproteobacteria > Sphingomonadales > Sphingomonadaceae > Sphingomonas > Sphingomonas tabacisoli. Next base: position 574,397 of record NZ_JBHUDY010000001.1, on the reverse strand, counting down.
GGGCGGGAGCGCACCGTCGGACAGCCGGGTCGCCTTGGCGAAGTCCACCGTGATCTGTGCGGTCAGATCGGCGAAGCTGTAGGCCTCGGTCGCGATCCAGTCGCGGCCCTCCAGCCGCGCGTCCATCATCTCGACGAACCAATTCCACATATTTTGCCCGCGCATCACCAGTTCCGCGCACTGCGGCACCGGCGGCCAATGGCCGGAGAGCGCGCGGCCGACCATATGCTTGTTGCGATTGCGGAAAGCATAAACGACGCCGGCATAGCCCTCCGCCTCGATCTTGCGCGTCCAGGCCTCGATCTGGCCGATCTCCTCGGGCGTGCGGCCGAACATCGGCGGATCCGGGTGCAGCGCTTCCAGATAGCGGCAGATCGCAACCGAATCGGGGATCCGCTGACCATCGTCGAGCTCCAGCACCGGAACGGTGCCTCGATCGTTCACGGATAGAAAGGGCTCGCGCAGATTCTCGCCGTCGGCCAGATCGACCATGCGTCGTTCGATCGTCAGCCCCTTTTCCGCCAGGTACACCCGCACCCGGCGTGGATTGGGCGCCCAGACCGCGTCATACAGAATCACCGCGAAACGCTCCCTTCACATTCAGCTTTCATTCTGTCCCATCGACGCTAAAGCGCCGCGCTCCGGGCGTCCATGCCCGGGCGCATGGAGTGAATCGTTGGCCGTCACCCTGACCCCGCTTGCGAAAGCCGACCCGAATGCCGTCGAAGCCTTGCTCGACGCCGCCTTCGGTGCGGATCGACGCGGGCGCACGGCCTATCGGCTGCGCGAGGGCGCCAGCGCGATCCCGGCGCTGAGCTTCGCCGCCTGGGAAGGCGAGCGGCTCGTCGGCACGCTGCAAAGCTGGCCGGTGGCGCTGCGCGCCGCGCAGGGCGTCGACCAGGTCGTGATGGTGGGGCCGGTGGCGGTCGCGCCCGATGTGCAGAACGCCGGCATCGGCAAGGCGCTGATGCAGGCGCTGCTCGCGGCAGCGGATGCGGCCGGTGCGGGCGCACTGATGATGATCGGCGATCCCGAATATTACGAGCGCTTCGGCTTCACCGCCGCCCCGGCCGCCGGCTGGCGCATCGATGGTCCGTACGAGCAGCGCCGCCTGCTCGCCCGTGTGCGGCGGGAAGTGGCGAAGGAAGGCGAGCTCATCTCCATTCGTCATCCCGAACTTGTTTCGGGATAAGGTCCGAACCGCTCCGATCGACTGGCGCGCCGTTGCCAGCATCCGTCGCGCCCACCCTTGTGCCGAACAAGTTCGGCATGACGGCCCTAATGAGTCACGCTAGAGCCAAACCATGCCGATGGCCGCGCCACCTCCCGACCTGACCGGATTGTCGCTGGCCGAGATCGCCAAGCTCGCGGCTGAAGCGAAGCTGCCGCCGGTCGAGAGCTGGAACCCGTCCCATTGCGGCGACAGCGAGATGCGGATCGCGCGCGACGGCACCTGGTTCCATCAGGGCTCGCCGATCGGCCGGCCGGCGATGGTCAAGCTGTTCTCGACCATCCTGCGGCGCGAGGCGGACGGCTCCTATGTGCTCGTCACGCCGGCCGAGAAGCTCGACATCGCGGTCGAGGACGCACCGTTTGTCGCCGTCGAAGTGAAAAGCGAAGGCGAAGGCCAGCAGCGCCGCCTCGCCTTCCGCCTGAACACCGGCGACCTGATCGTCGCCGGCCCCGATCATCCGCTGCGATTCGAGAACAAGGCAGACGGCACCCATCCCTATCTGCTGGTCCGCAAGGGAATGGAGGCTTTGGTCGCCCGCCCGGTCTATTACGAACTCGCCAACGCCGCACTCGATGAAGGCGCAGACCCGCCGGGCCTGTGGAGCGACGGCGCCTTCTTTCCCATCGCATGAGTCTCGTCGCCGACTTGCGCGAACGGCTGGACCGCGGTGCCGCGCGCGGTCCGGTGCCGCTCGACAGCGACATGCGCGACGCCGTTCTGGAGCCGGTGACTGACCTCACGCCCGCCGCGGTGCTGGTCGCCGTCACCGACCGCACCGAGCCGGGCGTAATCCTCACCCAGCGCACCGAAACGCTGCGCAAGCATGCCGGCCAGGTCGCTTTCCCCGGCGGCTGCATCGATCCCGGCGAGGACGCGATCGCCGCGGCGCTGCGAGAAGCCGAGGAGGAGATCGCGCTGCCCCGCGATCGGGTGCGCGTCGTGGGGCCGGCGGACCGTTATGTGACCATCACGGGCTTCGAAGTGACGCCGATCATCGGCGTGGTGCCGCCCGACCTGCCGCTCGCGCTCAGTGCAGCCGAAGTCGCCGACTGGTTCGAAGCCCCGCTCGATTACCTGCTTGATCCCACAAACCATAGGGAGGTGGAGGTCGATTGGCAGGGCCGGCGCCGCCGCTATTACGAGATCCTGTGGAGCGACCGGCGGATCTGGGGCGCGACGGCGGCGATGATCGTCAATCTGGCGCATCGGTTGCGCGATGACTGAGCGGGTGCCAGTGCCCCCGGCCGGCTGGGACGCCGACGGACTCGCCCGGCTGGGCGAGGCGATCGGCTTCGGCGAGGGACGCAGCCGGTACATCGGCGGCTGGGTGCGCGACACGCTGGCCGGTGTCGCGCCAGGCGACCTCGACATCGGCACGCAAATCTTGCCCAAAGCCGTCAAGGAAAGCGCGAGCGCCGCCGGACTGACCGTATGGAGCAGCCCCTCCGGCATCGCCCACGGCACCGTCGGCGTGGTCGTCGGCGGCAAGCCGGTCGAGGTGACGACGCTGCGCCGCGACGTCTCGACGGACGGCCGGCGCGCCACCGTCGCCTTCACCGAAAGCTGGCGGGAAGACGCCGCCCGCCGCGACTTTACGATCAACGCGCTCTCCGCCGATCCGCTGACCGGCGAAGTGTTCGACTATTTCGGCGGCCTTGCCGACCTGCACGCCGGCGTCGTCCGCTTCATCGGCGAACCGCTCCAGCGCATCGCCGAGGACCATCTGCGCATCCTGCGCTTCTTCCGTTTCCACGCGCGCTTCGGCCGCGGCGAACCCGAGCCGGCCGCCTATGACGCCTGCGCCGCGCGCGCGAACGATCTGATGGCGCTCAGCCGCGAGCGGATCGCCGACGAGCTGCTGAAGCTGCTGGGATGCGACGACCCCGCGCCGGCGATCGGCTATATGCTCGCGCGCGACATACTGAAGCCGGTGCTGCCCGAGATCGGCGGCGACGCCCTGGAGCGGCTGAAAGCGCTGATCGCGGCGGAGCGGTCGGTCGAGCTGCCGGGCGATGCGGTGCGCCGTCTCGCCGCGTTGCTGCCTCAGGACCCGGCAAAGGCGGAGGAGATCGCCGCACGGCTCAAGCTGTCGAACGCGATCCGCAAGCGCCTGGCGCTGGCGGTCAGCGCCCGTTCCGAGCCGCCGCGGGAACTGGCCTATCGAATCGGCACCGAAGGCACCGTCGACCGCCTGCTTCTCGCCGGGCAACCGGACCAGGCCGCGGCTGCGGCCGGCTGGACGCCCCCACGCCTCCCGATCTCCGGCGGTGCGCTTGTCGAACGCGGCCTCAGCGCCGGCCCGCTCGTTGCCAAGGGCCTGAAGATGGTCGAGGACCGCTGGATCGCTGCGGGCTTCCCCGACCGAAGCGCAGTGGAAACACTCGCCGATCAGGTCGCGCGCGAATTGCTCCGCGCCCAGAAGGCATAGGCATCTTCCGCGCTCAGCGGCGCGGAATAGAAATATCCCTGCCCACGGGTGCAACCGAGCGCCGCCAGCGTCTGCGCCAGCTCCAGCGTCTCGACGCCCTCGGCCGTGGTCCGCAGCCCCAGCGCCTCGGCCAGCGACAGCACCGCGCGCACGATCGCGACCTTGTCGCGGTTGCCGAGCATGCCGGTCACGAAGCTCTGGTCGATCTTCAGCACGTCGATCGGCAGGCGCTGCAGATAGGCAAGGTTGGAATAGCCGGTGCCGAAATCGTCGAGCGCGATCGTCGCACCGATCTGGCGGATCGATTCCATCGCTTTCGCCGCCCTGTCCGGATCGGCGACGATCACGCTTTCGGTCAGTTCCAGCACCAGACGTTCGGCCGCCACGTCATGCCTGGCGACCGCTTCCCGCAGCATCGTCGGCACATCGTCGCGGGCGATCTGAATCGCCGATACGTTGACGGCCATCCGCACGGGGACATCGCTGCCCGCCACACGGTCCCATAGCTTCAATGTCCGGGCTGCTTCATCCAATGCCCAACGCCCGAGCGGCACGATCAATCCCGATTCCTCGGCCACCGGGATGAAGGTCGAGGGAGGGATGTCCACGCCTTCCTCGCGCCACCGCGCCAGCGCTTCGAAGCTGGTCACTTTCCCGCTGTTCAGTTCGATCACCGGTTGGAAGGCGAGTGTCAGCCGATTGGCTTCGATCGCCCGTCTCAGGCTGGTTTCTGTCGTAAACTGCTGTCGCGCGATGTGGAAAGCGCCGGGCTGATAAAGCTCGATGCCGCTTTTTGCCTTGGCGCTCTTCAACGCGAATTGCGCGTGGCGGATGAGCTCGTCGGCGCTGGTCTCGCCGTCGTAAACAGCGGCGCCGATCGCGCAGCCGATGCGGATTTCCAGATCGGATAGCCGGCAGGGCGCGACCAGCACCGCGTTGATCCGTTCGGCGACCGCAAGCAGTTCTTCGGGACCATCCTTGATCGCGACCATGATGCCGAATTCGTTGCCGCCGATCCGGGCGAGCACGTCGCTGGCCCGCATCGTCGACAGCATCCGTCGTGCGACGGTGATGAGCAGTTCGTCGCCGGCGACGTCGCCGATCGATTCGTTGATCCGGCTGAAGCGGGTGAGATCGACGACGAGCACGCCTGTCGCGCCGGTCGGGCCTGTCTCGAGCGCAGTCTCTAGCCGATCGCCGAATCCAGCGCGGTTGGGCAACCCGGTCAGCGCGTCGTTGAACATTTCCAGCCGGAGGCTCTTCTGCGCCGCGCGCTCCGCCGTGTGATCGATCAAGGTCACCAGACAGGCCGGCGCTTCGGCGAGCACGAGCTGCATCCGCGCCAGACGGATCGTGTATTCTCGGCCCGTGATCGGGTTGCCGTCTATCCACTCATAGTCGGAAATCTTGTCGCTGCCGGCGAAAAAGCTTTTCAGCAGCGTCCCGATCTCGGGGTCGTCGAGGATGGGCACATCATCGGACTGACCGAGCCGCCGGAACTCCGCATTGCAGTCGATGCAGTGCATCGCGCCATCCTGCAGGCTGATCAAAGCGCCCGGAAGCGGCAGCCCTTCGAGAAACTGGTGCCGCGCAGACACGAACAGCTTCGAGAATTCCTGCGACAGATCGGCCGTATCGGAGACAAGCTCCGGCACCGGTGCGAGCTTGCGCAATGTTGAGGCGCGGGACGGCATCGCATCCGCCCTAGAGAAGAGTGGTTAAACGCCTCCTAACCACCGCACGGCAATCAGCCGAAGCGATTGTCGCGCGGAAATCCGACCGGGGCCATGCGCCCCGCCGCCCCGCGCGCGCTGCGCCACGGCGAAAGATCGGCTTCGGTCCGCGTGCGGCCGCTTTCTCCGCCCATCGACCAGCTCAGGCCGTCCGCAAAGCGCAGCGCAATAACGTCGGCCAGGCCTCCGTCGCGATAGCGCTGCAGTGTGACGCCCTGCCCACGGCCCATTTCCGGGAGCTCGGAAAGCGGGAACAGCACCAGCTTGCGGTTGTCGCCGACCACCGCGACATAGTCCGCATCGTCGGGCACGCGGCGGACGACCTTGAGCTTCGCGCCGGGGCGCAAATTGACGAGCTGCTTGCCCTTGCGGGTCTCGGCGACCGCGTCCTCTATCTTGGCGATAAACCCGCGCCCGTCCGACGACGCCAGCAGCAGCCTGCCCGCGCCGGCCGCGAAGCAGGCCGTCACGCCGACCTGTCCGTCGAGATCAATCATCAGCCCGACCGGCTCGCCGAAGCCGCGCCCGCCGGGCAGCTTGTCGCCAGCCAGCGTGTAGAAACGGCCGTTTTCGGCTGCGATCAGAATTTTGTCGGTCGTCTGGGCGTGGAAAGCGAAGGCCGGGCCATCGCCTTCCTTGAACTTCATCGTCTCCGCCGAGGCGAGGTCAGCATGTCCCTTGAGCGCGCGTATCCAGCCGCGCTGGGACAGCACGACCGTGATCGGCTCCCGGTCAATCATCGCCTCGCGCGCATATTCGCGCGCCGGGCCGGCTTCCTCGATCGTCGTGCGGCGCGCGCCGAGCGCCGTCTCCGGGCCATAGCGTTCGCGGAGCGTCGCGAGGTCGCGCTTCATCCGCGTGCGCTGGCGCGCCGGGCTGGCGAGCAGCGCCTTCAGCCCCTCGCGCTCCTCGTCGAGCTTCGCGCGCTCGCCCTTGATCTCCATTTCCTCCAACCGGCGCAGGCTGCGCAGCCGCATGTTGAGGATCGCCTCGGCCTGACGGTCGGTCAGCGCGAACTCCGCCATCATCACCGGCTTTGGTTCATCTTCGGTGCGGATGATCTCGATCACTCGGTCGAGGTTCAGATAGGCGATCAGATAGCCGTCGAGCAGCTCGATGCGGTCGTCTATCTTCGCCAGCCGATGCTCGGACCGGCGGACGAGCACGACGAACTGATGCGCCAGCCAGCCTTCCAGCACGGCTTTCAGCCCCAGCACGCGCGGCGTGCGGTGCGCGTCGAGCACGTTCATGTTCAAGGGCACGCGGACTTCGAGATCGGACAGGCGGAACAGCGTGTCCATCAGCATGTCGGGATCGACGGTGCGGCTGCGCGGCTCCAGCACGATCCGCACTTCGGCATCGGACTCGTCGCGCACGTCCTCCAGGATCGGCAGCTTCTTGTCGTTGATGAGGGCGGCGATCTCCTCGATCAGCTTGCCCTTCTGCACGCCGTACGGAATCTCGCTGACCACCGCCACCCAGGTGCCGCGGCCGGTATCCTCCTTCGTCCAGCGCGCACGGGCGCGGAACGCCCCTTTGCCCGTCGCATAGGCCTCGGCGATCGCCGCCGGCGAGTCGACGATCACGCCGCCGGTCGGAAAGTCCGGCCCCTTCACATGCTCCAGGAGCTGCGCCGGCTCCGCATTCGGCTGGTCGATCAGCAGCATCGCGGCGTCGATCAGCTCGGCGGCGTTGTGCGGCGGAATGCTGGTCGCCATGCCGACCGCGATCCCGCTCGCGCCATTGGCGAGCAGGTTCGGGAACAGGCCGGGCATGATCTCCGGCTCTTCTTCCTCGCCATTATAGGTGGGGCGGAAATCGACCGTGCCTTCGTCGAGACCGGCCATCAGGTCGATCGCGACCTGGGTCAGCCGCGCCTCGGTGTAGCGGTAGGCGGCAGCGTTATCGCCGTCGATGTTGCCGAAATTGCCCTGCCCGTCGACGAGAGGGTAGCGAAGCGCGAAGGTCTGGGCGAGGCGGACCATCGCGTCATAGACCGACTGGTCGCCGTGCGGATGGTATTTGCCGATCACGTCGCCGACGACGCGCGCGCATTTCTTGTAGCCCGCCGCCGGGTCGAGCCGCAGCAGCCGCATCGCCCAGAGCAGCCGCCGGTGGACCGGCTTCAGCCCGTCGCGCAAGTCGGGCAGCGAGCGGGCGGTGATCGTGGACAGCGCATAGACGAGATAGCGCTCGGAAAGCGCGCTATCGAACGGCGCATCCGCAATGGCGTCGAACGGATCGGCAAGATCGGTCATCGCCTACTCGTTAGCAAGCCGGCGCGCCCCGGCAAACGCGCCGGCCTCCAGAATCTGTGGATGAGGTCAGTTCGCCGCTGCAGTCACGGCCGGGGCGCGCTTACAACCTTTGGTGCGGGCGATGCCGCGCAGATAGCCCCGGCGCGCGATCCCTGCGTCGACGGCCGCGTCGTAACGGCGCTGCGCTCCCGCGGCGCCGCTGACCTCGCGGATCACGCCTCGGAAGGGAATGAAGCTTCCGACCACGCTCTTCGCGACCCGGCTCGCCGTCGCGTTCTTCGCGGCGGCGCCTGAGTCGAAGTCTGGCCCCAGCACCGTATCCAGCTCGCCGAGCGCCACCGAAAGCTGCGCGCAATTGCGCGTGCTTTCCGCCGAATAGGGGTCCTGCTCCGCCGACAGCAGCACCGCCGGAATCTCCTTTTTCTTGATGTTCACGTCCTCGACCGGCGTCATCGCCGCGTCCTGCGCGACCTTGCCGGCAGGCTGCGCGAAAGCAGGTGCGGCAACAGCCAAAGCACTCACCATCAACAGGAAACGCATGACGACGACTCCCCTGTTTCAATGAGCCACAGTCTCATGCCGGTGGCGCTTGCACAATGGTGCGCGAATCGATATACTGACACTCATGTCAGCAACGATCGCCCAGCCGCAAGCGGCTCCCCTGCCCGTCCCCGGCACGAACACGCGCCGCGACTGGAAAGGCGCGCTCACCGCGCTCCGCAAGCTGCTCCAGAACGGCAACGACACCGTTCAGGTCTTCCGCATCATGCGCGCGCTGAATGCCGACACCGCCGCCCGCAACTATCACAAGCTGCTCGGCAGGCCCGGCGGCGGCCGCATCGCCTATCGGCGCACGGAGCTGACCAAGCTGTTCAGCGACCCGGCCTATATCGCGAGCTTCAAGCCCGGCACGGTCGGCGCCGCCTATCGCGACTTCCTCAACCGCACCGGCTATTCCGCCGCCGGCCTTGCCGAAGTGTCGATGGCCGACAATGTGCCGCACGACGCCGAGCATCCCTATGCCTGGTTCGGCCGCCGCGAGCGCGACGTGCACGACATCTGGCACGTGCTGACCGGCTATCAGGCCGATGAGCCCGCCGGCGAAGCCTGCCTCGTCGCCTTCTCCTACGCGCAAACGAAGGGTCTCGGCTGGGCCGCGATCGCGCTCGGCGCGTCGCTCAAGGCCCGGCGCGTGACCGGAAGCTGGGACTTCGCCCGCGCCGTGATCGAAGGCTATCGCAGCGGCAAGCGCGCCGCCTGGCTTTCCGGCGAGGATTACGAGCAGCTGATGCACGAGCCGCTCGACCAGGCCCGCCGCCGCCTCGGCCTGTCCGATCCCGTCCGCTACCGCCAGCTCCAGGTGGCGCTTGCGGAAATGGGGAAAACCGGCCTGTAGTTGTTGCCCAAGCGCCCGGCGCACCATAATTGGCGGCGATGGCGACGCTTGCTCCTCCCCGGCCCGACACGACCGAATCCCCGGTCGTCTATGGCACGTCGTCGAAGCGCGACTGGAAAACGGCCTGGGTCGCACTCCGCGCCCTGCTCGCGAACAGCGACGACACGGTGCAGGCCTTCCGCATCATGCGCGCGCTCAATGCCGACACGCCAGCCAAGCAATATGCCAAGCTGCTGCGCACGCCCGGCGGCGGCCGCATCGCCTATCATCGCGTCGAGCTCTCCGAGCGCTTCAGCGAGCCCGGTTTTCTTGACAGCTTCCAGCCGGGCACGGTCGGCGCCGCCTATCGCGATTTCCTCGGCCGCACCGGCTACACCGCAATGGGTCTGGCCGACGTTTCCGAGGCCCAGCATCTCGAAGATGAGATGGAGCACCCCTATGGCTGGATCGGCCGGCGCGAGCGCGACGTCCACGACATCTGGCACGTGCTGACCGGCTACCAGGCCGACGAACCGCTGGGTGAATCCTGCCTGATCGCTTTCTCCTATGCGCAGACCGACGGGCTCGGCTGGGCCGTGATCTCGGGCGGCGCCGCGCTCAAGTCGCTGAAGATCACCGGCGAGACCGCCTATTTCCGCGCCGTTTGGGAAGGCTATCGCAACGGCAAGCGCGCCGCCTGGCTGTCCGGCGAAGATTACGAGCAGCTCCTCCATGAGCCGCTCGACCAGGCCCGCCGCCGCCTCGATATCCCGGAGCCGGTCCGCTATCTCCAGGCCCAAAAGCGCCTCGCGGAGCAGGGCCTGACCGGGCTTTAGTTGCGGAAGGAAAGGATTATCCTTACCTTCGGACCATGATTCACAGCCGCATCACGGCGAAGTCGCAAACCACGATCCCTCGGGCGATCCGACTTGCGCTTGGTCTTAAGCCCGGCGATTTCATCGGGTACGAAATCGAAGGCGGCGAAGTGAAGCTCAAGAGATACAATCCCGCGGATCCCTTCGAGAACCCGTTCGCGACTTTTACCGAATGGGCCGATGAACTCGATAGCGTCTACGACAATCTTTAGCGCAGGCGATCTCGTCCGGGCGCCGTTTCCGCATGTCGAACGGCCTGTTCTGGTGCCTAGGCCGGCGCTGGTCGTCAGCCGGACTGCCCTTGGGCCGAACGGAATTCTGACGTGGACGCTGATGATCACAAACGCCGAACGTGAGTTGTGGCCCGGGGATATTGCCATTCCCGATTCCGAAAAGCTTGGTCTTCTCATTCCGTCCAAGGTGCGCACCGCAAAGATCGCGCCGATCGAAACACACCGCGCGTCCCTAATCGGAAGATTGGACGACACGACGTTGGCGAAAGTTCGCGAGACGCTGCTCGCTTCACTCGGCTGACCGGGCTTTGATCGCCCGCCTCTCCCTCACCGATTTCCGCTCCTACGCCGATGCATTGATCGAGCCCGGACCGGGCCTCGTTATCCTGACCGGCGAGAATGGCGCGGGGAAGACCAATGTGCTGGAGGCGGTGTCGCTGCTCGCGCCGGGCCGCGGGCTGCGCGGCGCGGCGCTCTCGGAAATGGCGCGGCAAGGCGGCCCGGGAGGGTTCGCGATCGCCGCGCGGCTCACCGACGATGTCGAGATCGGCGTCGGAGCGGTGGCGAGCGCGCCCGAACGTCGCATCGTGCGCATCAATGGCGCTGCGGCTGCGGCCAATGCCCTTGCCGAACGACTTTCGATCCTCTGGCTGACGCCCGCGATGGACCGGCTGTTCACGGAGGCGGCCGGCGGACGCCGCCGCTTTCTCGACCGGCTGGTGCTCGCGCTCGATCCGGCCCACGCCCATCATGCCGCCCGCTACGAGGCGGCGATGCGTGCGCGGACGCGTTTGCTGACCGCCGACGAGCCGGCCGACCCTGCCTGGCTGACCGCGCTCGAAGCGCAGATGACCGAGCATGGCCGCGCCATCGGCGAGGCACGCCGGCGCACGGTCTCGGCGCTCGGCGAGCGGATCGCCGAAGAACCCGAAACCGTGTTCGCGCGCGCCGGCTTGAGCCTGGACGGCTGGGATGCCGAGGCGCCGTGGCCGCTCGCCGCCAACCGTGCCCGCGATGCGGCCGCGGGCCGCGCGCCCGAGGGGCCGCATCGGCAGGATCTGCGCGTCACGCACCTTGCCAAAGCTCAGCCGGCCGAATTGTGCTCGACCGGCGAGCAGAAAGCGCTGCTGATCGGGATCGTGCTTGCCCATGCCGGGCTGGTGGCGGAGCGGACCGGCCGCGCGCCAATCCTGCTGCTCGACGAAGTCGCGGCGCACCTTGACCCACGCCGGCGCGCGGCGCTGTTCGAGCGGCTGGAGCATGGCGGCCAGGTCTGGATGACAGGCACCGAAGCTGCATTGTTCGACGAAGCCTCATCCGCCGCAACACGCTTAATCGTTGAAAACGCTACGATTCGCTTCTGCTGACCAACTGTTATCTCAGGTTAATGAAACCGGAGTTCCCCACGCCCGTTTAGACGACGGGAAATGGAGGAACAGTCATGCGTAAGTTGCTAACCAGCCTCGCCCTGACGGCGACGACGTTGACCGGCCTGTCTGCGCCAGCAGCGGCGCAGTATTACGGCAGCTATGGGTCCGGCTATGTCGGCACCAACAATAGCGGTTATTACGGTGCCAATGGCTATTATCGCGACCGCTACGGCGTGCTGCGCGATCGTTACGGTAACCGAGTCAATGAAGCGGCCGTAAATGGCTATGCCGACTCGAACGGCTTCTATGTCGACGCACGCGGTTCGCTGCGTGACCGCCAGGGCCGTCTCGTCACCGCCAGCCGCGCCGAGCGCAATGGCTGGTATCGTGACCGGAACGGCTATTGGGTGGCCGGGAGCGCCGGCTATGCCGCGAACGGCTATTACCGCGACCGCTACGGCGTGCTCCGCGACAGCGCCGGCAACCGCGTCAGCGAACAGTCCGCCTATAATGGACGGACCTGGGTCGGCGAAGATGGCCGGACCTATTGCCGCCGCAGCGACGGCACGACCGGTACAATCGTCGGCGGCGTCGCCGGTGCCGCGCTGGGCGCCGCGATCGGCGGCAACGCGGTCGGCGCGATCCTGGGCGGTGGCGCAGGTGCGCTCGCCGGCCGGGCGATCGACCGCAGCGACGACTGCCGCTGAGGCGATCGTGACGAATGAAGAGGCGGGGCCTTCGGGCCTCGCCTTTTTTGTTGCCTGCGGTTCAGGCAAGCGGGCCTATAATCGCCCGCATCTGGTTCAGACGGAGGGGTTTTATGCGTAAATTTGTTCTCGCCGCCGCGCTTGGTTCGACGCTGCTGCCGTCGGCCGCGGCTCTCGCGCAGCCGGTGCCTCCGCCCCCGTCGCGTTACGACGATCGCCGCTACGACGATCGCTATTACGACGATCGCTCGGTGGCCGACATGGATGCGGCGCAGCGCCGCTTCGACGCCGCTCAGGCGCGCTTCGACCGTGAACGCGACATCTACGAGCGCGAGCGCCAGGCCTATCAGGACACCCGCGCACGTTATGAAGCCGAGCGCGAGCGCCTGGCCTCGCGCGCCTATGACGGCCCGACCTGGCGCGGCAATGACGGCCAGACCTATTGCAAGCGCAAGGATGGCACCGTCGGCACGATCATCGGTGGCGTCGCCGGCGCCCTGCTCGGACGCGCCGTGGACGGCGGCCGCAACCGTGCGGTCGGCACGATCATCGGCGGCGGCGCGGGCGCGCTTGCCGGCCGCGCGGTCGAGCAAGGCAGCACGCCGCCCGAGTGCCGTTAACGCCCATAGATTGTCACGGCTTCACTGAAACACCCATTCCGTTCGGGCTGAGCTTGTCGAAGCCCCTCCCTTTCTTTTCTGAATCACCGAAAGAATAAGGGAGGGCTTCGACAGGCTCAGCCCGAACGGTTTTTCAACGGTGGCATGACAACTCTAGCCGAACAGCTCAAGCTGCTCGCGCTTCGGCGCGACCAGCGGCTTCAGGTCGGCACGATCGGCCAGCAATATGGGTCGCCAGTCCTCCGCCACGATGAACGGCCGGAGCCTGGCGACCGACACGGTCAGGCGCGCAATGTCGTCGAGGCGGAGCCGCCGCAATCGCCGGCTGGCCAGAATTGCGCTCACTGCCTTCACGCCCAATCCCGGAATACGCAGCAACAGCTCCTTCGGCGCGCGATTGACGTCTACCGGGAAACGGTCGCGGTGCTTCAGCGCCCAGGCGAGCTTCGGGTCGATATCGAGCGGCAGCATCCCGCTCTCATTTGCTGCGGCCACGACTTCCTGCGGTTGAAAGCCATAGAAGCGCATCAGCCAGTCCGACTGGTAGAGCCGGTGCTCGCGCATCAGCGGCGGACGCTGGAGCGGCAGCACCGTGCTTGCGTCGGGGATCGGGCTGAAGGCGGAGTAATAGACGCGCCGGAGCTTGTATTTGCCGTAGAGCGATGAGGCACGCAGCACGATATCGCCATCGGTCGCGCTGTCGGCGCCGACGATCATCTGGGTCGATTGGCCGGCAGGCGCGAGCCGCGGCGCATGCTTGAACTTCGCCACGTCCTGCGCTTCGTCGATCGCCGATTTGACATCGGCCATCGCCGCCTCGATCCGGTCCCCGTCCTTCTCCGGCGCCAGCCGCTTCAATCCGCGCGCTGTCGGCAGCTCGATATTGATCGACACGCGATCGGCATGAAGGCCCGCCAGCCGCACCAGCTCGGGATCGGCATCCGGGATGGTCTTCAAATGAATATAGCCGCGGAAGTCATGGTCCTCGCGCAGCGACCGCGCGACCTCGACGATCTGCTCCATCGTGTAATTCGAGCTGCGAATAATGCCCGAGGAGAGGAACAGCCCCTCGATATAATTGCGCCGGTAGAAGGCGAGGGTGAGATCGACCACTTCCTTCGCCGTGAAGCGCGCACGGCGAACATTCGAGCTCTTGCGGTTGATGCAATAATGGCAGTCGAAGATGCAGCTATTCGTCAGCAGGATCTTCAGCAGCGAAATGCACCGCCCATCCGGCGCATAGGCGTGACAGATGCCCATGCCCTCGGTCGAACCCAGCCCTTTCCCGCCCCGGCTGTCGCGCTTCGCCGTGCCGGACGAAGCACAGGACGCGTCATACTTCGCCGCGTCCGCCAGAATCTCGAGCTTCCGCCGGATGTCGAGCTGAGCCATACGTTCATGATACGTTCTACCCCGTTCGAACACAAGCACATACGTCATGCCGGACTTGATCCGGCATCCCGCTTCTTCTTTTTCACTTGGGGCAGCGGGGCCCGGCTCGAGGCCGGGGTGCCGAAGATAATCTAGGATTCCGGCGTCGTCAGTTTGCGGACGAAGCCGATCAGGCCGGTCTGGCGGCTGCGCTTCAGGCGCTCGGCCTGCAGGATGGTGCGGACCTGCTCGAAGCATTTGGCGGCATCGTCGTTGACGATCACATAGTCGTAGCCGTCCCAGTGGCCGATCTCGCTCGCCGCGCGCGCCATGCGGGCGTTGATCACTTCGTCGCTGTCGGTGTTGCGCGCGCGAAGACGGCGCTCCAGCTCCTCCATCGAGGGCGGCAGGATGAACACGCGCACGACGTCGCCACCGGCGAGCTGATGAAGCTGTTGCGCGCCCTGCCAGTCGATGTCGAACAGCACGTCGCTGCCCGAGGCAAGGATTTCGTCGACCGGCTTGGCCGGCGTGCCGTAGCGGTGACCGAAGACGTGCGCCCATTCCAGGAACTCGCCGGCTGCGACCATTTCCTTGAAGCGCGGCAGATCGACGAAATGATAATCGACACCGTCCTGCTCGCCCGGCCGGATCGCGCGCGTCGTGGCCGAGACCGACATCTGCAGCAGCGGATCGGCCTGCAACAGCATGCGCGAGATGGTAGACTTGCCCGCGCCCGACGGCGAAGACAGCACGAACAGCACACCGCGGCGGCGGAATTTATGCGGATCGTCGTTGCGGGAAGCGAGAAGCGTCGTCGGGCGAAGCATGGCCGCTCGTGGCGTGGAGTCGCCCTCGCGTCAATGCGTCAGGCCTTCTCGCGGCTCCGATCGTACGCTTTCTTGGCGACATAAGCGCCGCCCAGCACCAGGCCGAGGGGCCCGAGGCGGCGCATGGCGCCCGCCGCGATCACGCCCAGCACCGCGCCTTTGCCGCCCTGCCCGTGGCGCTTGCCGATTTCCTCGCCGACCAGCGCGCCGATCACTTTGCCCAGCATTTCAGTCTCCTTTGTCAGGAGCAGCAACGCCCGACCGCGCCGCTTTCTCCGCAAGGCCGGAAACGCCTTCGCGCCGTTCGAGCTCGGTCAGCACGTCCTCGAAGCTCAGGCCCATGCTTTCGAGCAGCACCGCGAGGTGAAACACCAGGTCCGCCGCCTCGCCCTTCAAGGCCTCGGCATTGCCGGTAGCGGCGGCGATCACTGCTTCCACCGCTTCCTCGCCGAGCTTCTGCGCGATCCGCTCGCGGCCCATGTGAAACAGCCGCGCCACATAGGAGGTTTCGGGGTCCGCGCCCCGGCGGCTGCGGATCGTCTCGGTCAGGCGCAGCAGGCGATTGTCAGTCATGGCTTCGCACCGGAAATCCACCCTCTTTCAATGCCTTATGCGCCTCGGCGATCGTATAGCGCCCGAAATGAAAGATCGAAGCGGCCAGCACCGCTGAGGCATGGCCCTCCCGTATACCTTCCACGAGATGGTCAAGTTCGCCAACCCCGCCGCTCGCCACCACCGGCACCGACACCGCATCGGCGATCGCCTTTGTCAGCGCGAGGTCATAGCCCCCCTGCGTGCCATCCCGGTCCATCGATGTGACCAGCAGCTCACCCGCACCAAGCTCGGCCAACCGTACGGCGTGCGAAACCGCATCGATGCCGGTTTCCCGCCGCCCGCCATGCGTGAACACTTCCCAGCGCCCGCGATCGACCGCCCGCGCATCGACCGAAGCGACGACGCACTGGCTGCCGAACTTGTCCGCGATCTCGGCGACCACTTCAGGCCGTGCGACGGCGGCGGAGTTGACCGCCACCTTGTCGGCGCCCGCGAGCAGCAGCGCCCGCGCATCCTCGACCGAACGCACACCGCCGCCGACGGTCAGCGGCATGAAGCACACCTCGGCCGTCCGGCGGACGACATCGACCATCGTGCCCCGCGCCTCGTGACTGGCGGTGATGTCGAGAAAACAGAGTTCGTCCGCTCCGGCAGCGTCATAAGCCCGCGCCTGCTCGACCGGATCGCCGGCGTCGGCCAGGTCGACGAAGTTGACGCCCTTCACCACCCGGCCATTGGCCACATCGAGGCAGGGAATGACGCGGACGCGAACGGTCATGCCGCTTCCCGAATGGCCTCGGCCAAGTCGAGGCGGCCATCGTAAATTGCGCGGCCGGTGATCACGCCTTCGATATTGGCGTGGTCCTTCAGCGCACGAATGTCTTCGATTCCCGCCACGCCGCCGCTGGCGATGACCGGCAGCAATTGTTCGTCGGCAAGCGCGGCGGTCGCCTCGACGTTGACGCCCTTGAGCAGCCCGTCGCGCCCGACATCGGTGAACAGCAGCGCCGCAACACCCGCGTCCTCGAATCGTCGGGCGAGATCGAGCACCGGCACATCGGACACGTCCGCCCAACCTTGCGTCGCGATCATCCCGTCCCGGGCATCGACGGCGACGACGATCCGGCCCGGAAAGTCCCGCGCCGCGCCCTTCACCAACTCGGGATCGGTCAGCGCCGCGGTACCGATTACCGCACGGTCGATGCCGACCCGAAACCAGTGTTCGATGCTCGCGCGAGAACGTATGCCGCCGCCAAGCTGAATCTTGCCCTCGAACGTCATGCCGATCGCCCGCACCGCATCGCCGTTCACGCTCGATCCGGCAAAGGCGCCGTCCAGATCGACGACGTGGAGCCATTCGGCGCCAGCTTGCCCGAATTGCGCGGCTTGGGCCGCGGGGTCGTCGGCATAGACGGTCGCGCGCGCCATATCGCCCTCGGCCAACCGCACCACCTGCCCGCCTTTCAGGTCGATCGCAGGAAAAACGATCATGGCCGCCACTCCAGAAAGCGTTCGAGCAAAGCGAGGCCGTAGCGCTGGCTCTTTTCGGGATGGAATTGCACCCCGGCCATGTTGTCCCGCCCGATCGCCGCGGCAACTGGTCCGCCGTGATCGGTCTCGGCGAGCACGTCGGACCCTTCATAGGCGAAACCGTGCAGGAAATAGGCCTCGCCGGATGCGATCAGCGGGTGCAAGCCGGTCGGACGGACATCGTTCCAGCCCATGTGCGGCACCTTCAAATCCTCGCGCGGCGCGATCGCGCGCACCCTGCCCCGGCACCAGCCCAGCCCGGGCGTGCTGCCATGCTCCTCACCGGTTTCCGCCATCAACTGCATGCCGACGCAAACGCCAAGAAAGGGCCGGCCGTGTTCGACGACGGTTTCGTTCAAGGCTTCAATCATGCCGGGAATATCCGACAGTGCATTCATGGCAGCGGCAAAGGCGCCGACGCCCGGCAGGACGATGCGATCAGCGGTCCGGATCGCCTGCGGATCGGCGGTCACGTCAACGTTCGCCGCGCCCGCCGCTTTCAGCGCGTTCCAGACCGAGTGGAGATTGCCCGCGCCGTAATCGATCAGCGCGACTCGCTCAGCCACCCAAAGTCCCCTTGGTGCTGGGAACGGCATCGGCCTTGCGCGGATCTATCTCGACCGCCTGGCGCAGCGCACGGGCGAGTGACTTGAACGCGCTTTCGACCAGGTGGTGATTGTTGCGGCCGTAGAAATTCTCGACGTGAAGCGTCAGCCCCGCGCTCTGGGCGAACGACTGGAACCAGTGCTCCACCAGTTCCGTGTCCCATTCTCCAAGCTTTTCCTGGGTGAATTCCAGCTTCCAGACCAGGAACGGCCGTCCCGAAATATCGACGGCGGCGCGCGTCAGCGCCTCGTCCATCGGCGCATAGGCAGTGCCGTAGCGCATAATGCCGCGCCGATCCGCCAAAGCTTTCGAGATCGCATCGCCGATCGCCAGCGCCGAATCCTCGGTCGTGTGGTGCTGGTCGATATGCAGGTCGCCTTCCACGGCGACGTCGAGATCGATCAGCGAATGGCGGGAAAGCTGCTCCAGCATGTGATCGAGAAAGCCGATGCCGGTGGCGACATTATATGCTCCCGTCCCGTCGAGGTTGACGGTTACGGCGATCTTCGTCTCAGCCGTGTTTCGGTTCACCGTGGCCGTGCGCATGGCGCTCCCATGCGAACAACTGTCCCGCAATGCAACATGGCTTGACCCGTCCCGTCCGAAGGTTACGAGTCAAAAGCATGAGTGAGACTCCGCCCGACAGCCTGATTCCGTACGACGAAATCGTGCAGGAAGCGCTGCGCGCGGTCGTCGGCCGCGTGCTGGGCGAGGTCGAACGTTCGGGTGGGCTCCCCGGCGAGCATCATTTCTACATCACCTTCAAGACGGCGCATCCGGGCGTCGAGATGCCCAAGCATCTGACCGAGCGCTTCCCGGACGAAATGACGATCGTCCTCCAGAACAAATTCTGGGACCTGAAGGTCGCCGAGAAGCATTTCGAGGTCGGCCTGTCGTTCAACCAGGTGCCGGCGAAGCTTTCGATTCCGTTCGCCGCCGTGACCGGCTTCGTCGATCCGGCGGTCAATTTCGCGCTCCAGTTCCAGGCGCAGGGCGACGAAGGCGGCCCCGAACCGCACGAGCCGGCCGAGAATGACGGTCCGACCGTCACGCCGGCCGAGGACGGCTCCAACGTCGTCACCATCGATTTCGGCCGGAAGAAGTAGGCGGCGTCTAACCAGGCGACACTCAGGAAGCCGTCCATGCCGAGCGAAGTCGAGGCACGCACTTCTTCCACGCCCTAATGCAGTTGGTCCCTCGACTTCGCTCGGGATGGACGGATGGGTGCGGGCGACGGCGAAACGTCCCTAGCACCAAAATCCCTCGCGGAACCACTTGGTCACGATATACTTCACGCCTGCCTCAACCTTCGAACCTTCGTGCGAGGCATAGATGTTGGGCGCGCCGTTCGCGTCCATGTTATTCCACATCAGCAGCATGCCCGCGCGCGGCGGAACGCGGAGGCCGGCGGACAGAAACGCGGTGTCGCCGCCCGCTTCCGGCTGGTTCAGATAGATCATCGCGGTCCAGGTGCGCTGGCCGCCCGCTTTTTCCTGATCCGGCCAATAGGCCTGGTCCGTGTGGAAGAAGTCATGGTGGTTCAGGAAATACTGGCCCGGCGCATAGCGCTGGCCCTGCAGCGTCTCGCCCTGTCGCTCGTCCATGCCCATCAATCCGCAGATGCGCAGGTCGATGGCGCGGATGCGCTCGTCCCAGCGGTTGAGGTTGCCGCTTTCGCTCGTTCGGAAATTATCGTCGGGCGTGTCGGACAGGGTCGTCGACCGGTAGCGGTTCCGGTCGATTTGCTCGATCAGATAGGCGCAGTCGGGCTCGAGCAGGAACTTCTCGATATACCAGAGCGTGAGGTTCGGGCTCTTGACCGAGGGCACGCCGGCCGCGGCGAGCCTGACGCCGGTTTCCGCGCCGATCCGGGCGCGAGTCGGGGAAGTCTGCAGCGCGATTTCTTCGGGACTCATCGCCGCACCGGATAGCAGCGGTACAAGAAAATGGGAGCCGGATTGCTCCGGCTCCCACGCGTCTTACCAGAAGAAGTCGTAGATCGCGTCGACGACCTGCCCGTCGCGGATGTCGATCAGCAACGCGTCGTCATAGTAGCGGACCCAACGGTAGGGGCCGTAGGCCGGCGGCAGGCTGTATTCGAACGGATCGTTGATCCAGTAATCCTGCGCGAACAGCGGTGCGCTCAGATACACGCCCAGCGAGAAGCGGTTATAGCCGTAGCCCCAGCCGCGCGGCGCAACGTAGCGCGGGAAACGGTACGAACTGCGGTTGCGCTGGCGCCAGTCTTGGAAGTTGTAACGCGGATCGCGACGCCATTCGCGGTTCCAGCTTCCGTTGTTGCTCCAGCGATAGGCGTCGCGGTTCTGCCAGGCGTTGCGGCCCTGCCAGTTGTTGTTATTCCGCTGCCAGTTGTTGCGGTCCTGCGAACGGTCGCGCTGCCAATCCTGGCGGTTACGCTGCCAGTCTCCGCGGTCCGCAGACCGATTCTGCTGCCAGTCACGGCGGTCGTCGCGGCGATACTGTTCACCACTCTGAACCTGACCGCCCTGCCAAGCTTGTCGGTCCTGTCGGAAGCCTTGCCGATCTGCACGGCCGCTCTGCCAGTCGCGGCGCTGTTCCTGACGGAACTCCTGGCGCGGCTGCTGCTGCACCGGTTGCTGCTGCTGAGCCTGCTGCTGCCGCTGCTGGCGCCAATCCTGACCGCCTTGCTGACGGTGCTCTTGGCGTTCAGTTCGTTCCGGCGCGGCCTGCCTGCCGCTATCGCCGTCGCGCCAACGCTGGGCCATCGCCGGCGTCGCCAGCGAGGCCGCAGTGAGCAGCATCGCTATGAATTTGCGCATCACTTTCTCCTCGTCACCCCCCGCAGCCACGCGCCACGGATGTTGCAGCACATTTGCGCCTTCGTCGATGAGTCGTGGCTGAACTGGGCTGAAAGCTTCCAGAAAGCTAAGCCTCGGATGCGGACAGCATCTCGCCTTGAGCGACGCGTCCCGCGCGCCGGATCGCTTCGCGCAGCCGCGGATAGATGCCGCAGCGGCAGATATTGGTGATCGCAGCGTCGATATCCGCATCGGTGG
Organism: Sphingomonas tabacisoli; assembly: GCF_042678385.1. NCBI lineage: Bacteria > Pseudomonadati > Pseudomonadota > Alphaproteobacteria > Sphingomonadales > Sphingomonadaceae > Sphingomonas > Sphingomonas tabacisoli. The sequence goes on along the minus strand of NZ_JBHUDY010000001.1, from coordinate 553,634 downwards.
GCGCGGGCGTGCGCTTCAAAAGCACCGCCGCCGCCATCACCATGCCGGGAATGCAATATCCGCACTGGCTGACGTTCAGCGCGGCGAAGACCTGCTGCACCGGATGGCTGCGATCGCGCGACAATCCCTCGATCGTGGTCACGAACCGACCTTCGCAGGCGGCAATCGATACGCGGCAGCTCGGCACCGCCGCGCCGTCGATGTCGACGATGCAGGCGCCGCACTCGCCGGTGCCGCAGCCATATTTGGTGCCCGTGAGATTGGACGCGTCGCGCAACGCCCACAGCAAAGGCGTTTCGGGGTCGAGCAGATATTCGACCGGCTGGTTGTTGACGGTGAATTTCGTCATGAACCGCGCACGCTTAGCGCGCGGCGGCTAGCCCGCCAAGGCGAGTGGCGGCGCGGGCGCGAGCGCGTCGAGAAACTGATGCGCGCTTGCCGCCCAGCTAAAGCCCCGGCCATAGGCGGCGCAGATGCGGCGATCGCGAGTTAGCGCTTCTGCGATGGCGTCATCCAGATTCTCGCGCATCGCGCCAGTTTCGGGCGTCAGTATGTCGACGGGTCCGCTGACCGGATAGCCGGCGACCGGCGTGCCACAGGCCAGCGCCTCGATGATGACCAGGCCGAACGTGTCGGTCTTGCTCGGGAAGACGAACACGTCCGCTCCCGCATAGGCACCGGCGAGCGCGCGGCCCGACAAGGCGCCGAGGAAATGGGCGTCGGGGAAGCGTTGCTCCAGTTCGGCGCGCGCCGGCCCGTCCCCCACCAAGACCTTCGACCCGGGATGGTTTGCCGACAGGAAGGCATCGAGATTCTTCTCGACCGCAATGCGCCCGACATAAAGCTGGATGGGCCGCGGCAGTTCGGCGAACGGCGCCGGCGGTTCGGCGTCGGGCGAGAAAACCGATAAATCGACGCCACGCCCCCAAGGCTTCACCTTCGTCAGTCCATGTGCCTGCAGCGTGCGACGGATCGAGGGCGTCGAGACCAGCATGGCTTCGGCCGGCGCATGGAACCAGCGGATGTAGCGCCAGAACCACTCGGCGGGCAGGCCGGTCCGCTTGGCGATATATTCCGGGAATTGCGTGTGATAGGCGGTGGTGAAGGGCCGACCATGCCGGACGCACCAGCGCCGCGCGGCGAGGCACAGCGGCCCCTCGGTCGCCAGGTGCACCGCTTCCGCCCCGAACGCCGCGATCCGCCCGCCGACCGAGCGCGAGCCGGCGATCGCCAGGCGAATCTCCGGATAGGTCGGGCACGGCACCGAGCCGTAGAGGTCGGGCGAGACCACCAGCACCTGATGCCCCATCCGCTCCAGCTCCGCGCGCACCGCCTGAAGCGTGCGGACCACGCCGTTCACCTGAGGGGACCAGGCGTCGGTGACGATCGCGATTCTCACGCGGCAGCCGCCAGTTCGTGTGCCGCCGCGTCGCGCGCCGCGATCTCGTCGGCCCAGTGCAGCACTTCCATGCGGCCGTCGAAATGCTCGACCAGCGCAGTGCAGCCTTCGACCCAGTCGCCGTCGTTGAAATATTCGACGCCGCCGATCGACCGGATCTCCGCCGTGTGGATGTGCCCGCACACCACCCCGTCGACGCCGCGGGTGCCGGCTTCGTGCGCCACCACTTCTTCGAACCGGCTGATGAACTCGACCGCGTTCTTGACCTTGTGCTTCGCCGTCTTCGACAGCGACCAATAGGGCAGGCCCATGCGCTGCCGCACCGCGTTCACCACCGTGTTCAGCCGCATCAGCAGCCCGTAAGCAGCGTCGCCGACAAAGGCGAGCCAGCGATGGGCGAGCATGATCGTATCGAACTCGTCGCCGTGCAGCACCAGCAGCTTGCGGCCATCCGCAGTCTCGTGGATCGCCTTGCGGCGGATTTCGACGCCGCCGAAATTCAGGCCGGTGAACTGGCGGAACATCTCGTCGTGATTGCCCGGGATATAGACGACGCGCGTGCCGCGCTTCGCTCGCTTCATCACCCGCCAGACGACATCGTTGTGCGTCGCCGGCCAGTAGAAGCGCTTTTTCATTCGCCAGCCGTCGATGATGTCGCCGACCAGATACATGGTGTCGCTGTCGGTATGGTCGAGAAAGTCGATCAGCAGCTTGGCGTTGCAGCCGCGCGTGCCGAGATGAATGTCCGAAATCCAGATCGTCCGGAAGCGGCGACGCTCGGTCACTGCCGGTTCTGGATGGTACGGTCCCGAGGCGTGAAACAGATCGCCTTCGAGCGGAATGCGCGTGATCGCGTTCATGTGCGAGCCCCTGCTGTTCTCGCCCGAGCCTAATGAACGCAAATTGTGACAGTCAGAATCGCAGGAGGTTACGAGTCCATGACAATGTACCCGGGCTGCGCGGCCACATCGGCGAACCAGCGCCGCACGTTCGGATAGGCGTCGAGAGGGAAGCCGCCGGCTTCCGCCGTGTGCGTGTAGGCGTAGAGGCAGATGTCGGCGAGACCGAAGGCGCCGGCGACCAGCCAGGGCTCGCGCGCCAGATGATCGTCCATCAATTTCAGCGCCGCTTCGCCTGCCGCCTGTTTTCCCGGAAGCTGCGCGCGCTGGACGTCGTTCAGCTTGTCCTCGCCGACGAACAGCCGCCAGAATTTCAGCGTCGCGATGTTGGGCTCGTGATTATACTGTTCCCAGAACATCCAGTGCAGCATGTCGGCGCGGGCGAAGCGATCATTCGGGATCAGGTGTGATCCGTCGGCAAGCCACACGCAGGCGGCATTGCTTTCAGGCAGGAACCGGTCGCCGACCTGCAGCACCGGAATGCGGCCATTCGCATTGACGTTGTCGAGGAACGCCGACGTCCGGGTCTCGCCTCGCATGATATCGTATTCGCGCCGGATGAGCGGAATATCGAGGTGGGCCGCGGTCAGCCGGATTTTGTAGCAATTTCCCGACTGCGCATATTCGTGAAGGATCAACTGCCCGTCCATTCCGCTCTCCCTTGCGCGTCGCCGCTGTCAGGAGGAGGCGGGGAACGCCAATCAGTTTCGACGAATGGCCGATAAGCTCCGCTTATTCGCCGACCGTAAGCACAATCTTCCCGACGTGGTCGCCGGCCTCCATCCGGGCATGGGCCTGGGCCGCTTCGGCAAGCGGAAAGGTCGCGTCGATCACCGGTTTCAGCCGGCCTTCGCGGACCTGCGGCCACACCATGCGGTCGAGCTCGTCGGCGACGAGCTGCTTGAATTCGACCGAGCGCGGACGTAGCGTCGAGCCGGTCAGGGTCAGGCGCCTGCGCATGATGTCGAAGATCGGAATCTCCGCGGTCGCTCCGCGCTGGACGGCGATCGAGACGTGACGGCCTTCCTCGGCCAGACAGCGGAGATTGCGCGGCAGATAGTCGCCGCCGACCATGTCGATGACCGCGGCCACGCCTTTGCTGTCGGTCGCTTTCCTGACCTCTTCGACAAAGTCCTGGGTCTTGTAGTTGATCGCGACCTCGGCGCCCAACGCCCGCGCCCGTTCACATTTCTCATCCGAACCGCAGGTCACAATCATCCTGAGGCCGAACAATTTACCCAGCGCAATCGCCATCGTGCCGATGCCGCTGGTGCCGCCGTGCAGCAGAACCATGTCCCCGTCGCCGACGAAGGCCCGCTCGAACAGGTTGACCCAGACGGTAAACAACGTCTCCGGCATGGCCGCCGCTTCGACCATCGACAGGGCCTCGGGAACGATCAGGCACGACCCTGCCGGTGCGACGGCATATTCGGCATAGCCGCCGCCCGCGATCAGAGCGCAAACCGGCTGGCCGATCAGCGCCTCTTCCGCCAGCCCGTTGGCCGCGACCACTTGCCCAGCCACTTCCAGACCCGGAATCGACGGCGCGCCGGGCGGCGGCGGATAGCCGCCCATCCGCTGCACCACGTCCGGGCGGTTCACGCCAGCGGCCGCCACTTTGATCAGCACTTCGCCCGGTCCTGGCTTGGGAACGGGGCGCTCCACCGGCCGCAGCACCTCGGGCCCGCCGGGCGTTTCCGGGTCGATCGCGATCATGGTTTCCGGCAAATCGATCACACTCATCCCCAGAATTGCGTGACAGCGCTAATTGACTCGGGAGCAACTTGGGTCAACTTCTCCGCTCATGGACTTGGACGATATCCTTCCCAAGACCCCCGGCGATCCGCTGACTTTGCTCGTCAAGCAGGATCTCGACCCCCTGTCCGTCGAGGAACTGCACGGCCGGATCGCCGTGCTGGAGGCGGAGATCGCCCGCGCGAAATCGAAGATCGAACGCGCGGTTAACCATCGCGCAAGCGCCGACGCGTTATTCAAGCGATGAGCCGAGCCCGGTGCCTTCCGACACAGCCGGGTTTGGCGGGGAGGGCCATGATGGGCTTGATGAACATATCGGCACTTCCGACATTGGACTGGAAGCGGTGCCCGGCATCCGCCGGGCCGCAGGAGTAATCTGAATGCCCTCTTTTGCCCCCGCGCTCGAGACCACGCTGCACAAGGCGCTGACCCAGGCGTCCAGCCGTCGCCATGAATATGCGACGCTCGAGCATCTTCTTCTGGCCCTGACCGACGACGCGGACGCGTCGAAGGTGATGGTCGCGTGTGGCGTCGATCTTGGCGAGCTCAAGGACGCCGTCACTCACTATCTCGACACCGAGCTGGAGGCGCTGCGCGTCGAAGGCGAGACCGATCCGTCGCCGACCAGCGGCTTCCAGCGCGTCGTCCAGCGCGCGATCCTGCACGTCCAGTCGTCCGGCCGCGACGAAGTGACCGGCGCTAACGTGCTGGTCGCATTGTTCTCCGAACGCGAATCCTACGCCGTCTATTTCCTCCAGCAGCAGGACATGAGCCGCCTCGATGCAGTCAGCTTCATCAGCCATGGCGTCGGCAAGGGCAGCACCGGCGCGCCCGAGGCTCGCGAAGTGAAGGGCGCCGAAGAGGAAAAGGCCCAGAAGACCGACGGCAAGCAGAAGAGCGAGAGCGCACTCAAGCAATTCTGCGTCGATCTCAACGCCAAGGCCAAGGAAGGCAAGGTCGATCCCCTTATCGGCCGCGGCCCCGAAGTCGACCGCACGATCCAGATCCTGTGCCGCCGGTCCAAGAACAACCCGCTCTATGTGGGCGACCCGGGCGTCGGCAAGACGGCGATCGCCGAAGGCCTCGCTCGTAAGATCATCGAAGGCGACGTGCCCGACGTGCTGAAGCCCGCGACGATCTACGCGCTCGACATGGGCGCGCTGCTTGCCGGCACCCGCTACCGCGGCGATTTCGAGGAGCGGCTGAAAGCGGTCGTCGGCGAGCTTGAGAAGCTGCCGCACGCGATCCTGTTCATCGACGAGATTCACACCGTGATCGGCGCCGGCGCGACCTCGGGCGGCGCGATGGACGCGTCGAACCTGCTGAAGCCGGCGCTGTCGGGCGGCGTGATCCGCTGCATCGGCTCCACGACCTACAAGGAGTTCCGCAACCACTTCGAGAAGGACCGTGCACTGCTGCGGCGCTTCCAGAAGATCGACGTGAACGAGCCGACCGTCGAGGACACGATCAAGATTCTCTCCGGCCTTCGCTCGGCGTTCGAGAACCACCACTCCGTCAAGTACACGCCGGACGCGATCAAGTCCGCGGTGGAACTGTCGGCGCGCTACATCAACGACCGCAAGCTGCCCGACAAGGCGATCGACGTGATCGACGAAGTCGGCGCGATGCAGATGCTGGTGCCGCCTGCCAAGCGCAAGAAGACGATCACGCCGAAGGAAATCGAGGCCGTGATCGCGACGATGGCGCGCATCCCGCCGAAGACCGTCTCGTCCGACGACAAGAAGAGCCTCGAAAATCTCGAGACCGACCTGAAGCGCGTCGTGTTCGGCCAGGACATCGCGATCGAGAAGCTCTCGTCCGCGATCAAGCTCAGCCGTGCGGGTCTCCGCGATCCCGACAAGCCGATCGGCAACTATCTGTTCACCGGCCCCACCGGCGTCGGCAAGACTGAGGTTGCCCGTCAGCTCGCCTCGATCATGGGCATTCCGCTCCAGCGCTTCGACATGTCCGAATACATGGAGCGCCATTCGGTCAGCCGGCTGATCGGCGCGCCTCCGGGCTATGTCGGCTACGATCAGGGCGGGCTTCTGACCGATGCCGTCGACCAGCAGCCGCACTCGGTGCTGCTGCTCGACGAGATCGAGAAGGCGCATCCGGACCTGTTCAACATCCTGTTGCAGGTGATGGATAACGGCAAGCTGACCGACCACCACGGCAAGACGGTCGATTTCCGCAACGTCATCCTGATCATGACCACCAATGCGGGCGCCAGCGACATGGCGCGCGAGGCGGTCGGCTTCGGCAACGTCACGCGCGAAGGCGAGGACGAGGAAGCGGTCAAGCGGATGTTCACGCCGGAATTCCGCAACCGCCTCGATGCGATCGTGCCGTTCGGCTATCTGCCGCCGGAAGTGGTCGCTCGCGTAGTCGACAAGTTCATCCTGCAGCTCGAGCTGCAGCTTGCCGACCGTGACGTCCACATCCAGCTCGACGACGAGGCCAAGGCGTGGCTGACCGCGCGGGGCTACGACAAGCTCTATGGCGCCCGCCCGATGGGCCGGCTGATCCAGGAGAAGGTCAAGCAGCCGCTCGCCGAGGAGCTGCTGTTCGGCAAGCTCGTTCACGGCGGCGAAGTGAAGGTCCATCTGAAGGACGATGCCCTCGCCTTCGAGATGGTCTCCGCCCCGCCCAAGAAGCCGAAGAAAAAGGGCGGCCAGCCCAAGGCGGACGTGAAGGCGTAACATCCGAAACGGAGCAAAGGGCGGTAACGGATTTGTCCGTTGCCGCCCTTCTGCTATGAACGTCCCATGGGCAAGCTGCTGAAGATCGTGAAGATTGGTGACGAGGCAGGCGTGGTGCTCCCGCCTGAAGTGCTTGATCACCTGCACGCCGAACTGGGTGATACGCTTCGTTTAGAAGAGGCGGGTTCCGGCTATGCGCTCGTCGGACAGGAGGGAGAGGCCGACGAAGTCATGGCCCTTGCTCGCCAAATAATGCGCGAAGATGCCGACATTCTCCGCGTCCTGGCGCAGTGAACGCGGAACCGCGTTGGATCGCGATCGACCATGCGCTCGCCATTCACGATGAACAAATCCGCGAGCATGGTGGAATCTCGGGCATACGAGACTCGGGGCTCTAGGAGAGCGCGCTTGCTGGGCCGCGCAATCAATGGAGTTACGGCGAACTCCGCTCGAGCGCCTTGTCGGCAAGTTATGCATTTGGATTAGCACGAAATCATCCGTTTTTGGATGGCAACAAGCGGACGGCCTGGGTGTTGGCACGTCTGTTCCTCGCACTGAACAAACAGCGGCTCGTTTTTGAGACACAGGACGCCGTCGACGCCATGCTGGCGCTTGCGGCTGGCGATATGACCGAGGCTGCATTTGCCGAGTGGCTGCAGGCCCGCCTAGCCTAATCCTCCGCAATGCGGCTGTGGTCGCGGGTGTCGCGCATGCGAAGATACACGATGAGCGACAGGCCGATCGTCGCGGCGACATAGGCGTAGAAGCCCCGTTCCAGCCCGGCGTCCTTTAGCCAGAGTGCGACATATTCGGCCGTGCCCCCGAACAGTGTGTTGGCGAGCGCGTACGGGAACGCGACGCCGAGCGCCCGGATGTGGGCAGGGAAAAGCTCGGCCTTCACCACGGCGTTGATCGAGGTGTAGCCGGTGACGATCAGCAGGGAGGCGAGCACGAGCGCGAAGGCTATCCAGGGATCGCGCACCGTCTCGAGCGTCGTGAAGATCGGCCAGGTGAAGAGCAGCCCTGCGATGCCGAAGCCGACCATCAGCGGCTTGCGGCCGATCCGGTCAGAGAGGGCGCCGGCGAGCGGCTGAACGAGAGCGAAGACGAGCAGCGCCGCGGTCATGATCGTGCTCGCTGTCTCGCGGCTGAAGCTGGAGGTGTTGGCGAGGAATTTCTGCATGTAGATCGAGTAGGCGTAGAAGGCGAGCGTGCCGCCCGCCGTCAGCGCCATGACGGTGAATGCCTCGCGCGGGTGGTCGCGGAACAAGGCGAGCGCGGTCGAGCGCGGCGAATCCTCGCGGCGGACATTTTCGAAGGACTCGGTCTCGGCGAGCCGGCGGCGGATCCAGAACACGACGACGGCCAGCACGCCGCCGATCGCGAACGGGATGCGCCAGCCCCATGCGTCGATCTCGGCTTCGCTCAGCACCGATTGCAGCACGAGCAGCAGCGCGAGCGCAGTGAGCTGCCCGGCGATCAGCGTCACATACTGGAAGCTCGACCAGAAGCCGCGGTGCTTCCGCCCCGCCATTTCGGAGAGGTAGGTGGCGCTGGCGCCATATTCGCCGCCAAGGCTCAGTCCCTGCGCCATGCGGGCGACCACGAGGATCAGCGGCGCGAGCGTGCCGATCTGCGCGTAGGTGGGCGTTACGGCGATCGCGAAGGAGCCGGCGCACATCAGCGATACCGAAAGCGTCAGGCCCGCCTTGCGGCCCTTGGCATCGGCATAAACGCCCATCAACCAGCCGCCGATCGGCCGCATCAGAAAGCCGACCGCGAAGACGGCGGCTGCGCTCAAAAGCTGGGCGGTGCGATCGCCTTTCGGGAAGAAGGCGTGGGCGAAATAGAGCGTGAAGGCCGAATAAGCGTACCAGTCGTACCATTCGACCAGATTGCCTGCCGAACCGCCGAGGATGGAACGAAGGCGGTTCGGGTGGGCTGGCATCCCCGCCTTCTAAGCAGGATTGAGCTGTGTGGGACAGCCTAAACCCTCTCCCTTTCGGGGAGAGGGCGACTCGCGCTTGCGAGCGCGAGCGGGGAGAGGGGAAAGAGCCCCATACCACAGGACCCTCTCCCCGCTCGGCCCCGCAGGGCCGAGTCGCCCTCTCCCGCCAAGCGGGAGAGGGTTGAGCGTCACGCCGCGTCCTTCTTAAACTGATCGGCTTCGGTGCTTTCCGCGAGCGCAGTGGTGCTGGCCGCGCCGCCCGACACCGCGGTCGCGACCAGGTCGAAATAGCCGGTGCCGACTTCGCGCTGGTGGCGGGTCGCGGTGTAGCCGTCAGCCTCGCTCGCGAACTCGGCCTGCTGCAGCTCCGAATAGGCCGCCATGCCGCGATCCTTGTAGCCGCGCGCCAGCTCGAACATGCCGTGGTTGAGCTGGTGGAAGCCGGCCAGGGTGACGAACTGGAACTTGTAGCCCATCGCGCCCAGCTCGCGCTGGAACTTCGCGATCGTGTCCTTGTCCAGCTTCGCTTCCCAGTTGAAGCTGGGCGAGCAGTTGTACGCCATCATCTTGCCCGGGTGCGCTTTCTGCACAGCCTCGGCGAACCGTTTCGCATCCTCCAGGTTCGGGTGGCTTGTTTCCCACCACAAGAGATCGGCGTGCTCGGCGAAGGCGATCCCCCGCTTGATGCAGTGATCGACTCCGGTTCCATCCCGTAGCCGGAAGAAACCCTCCGGCGTCCGCTCGCCCGTCAGGAACTCATGATCGCGCTCATCGACGTCGGAGGTGATGAGCTTGGCGCTCTCCGCGTCGGTGCGGGCGACGAGGACGGTCGGCACGCCGCAGACGTCCGCCGCCAGCCGCGCCGCATTGAGGTTGCGGATGTGCGCCTGGGTCGGGATCAGCACCTTGCCGCCCAAGTGACCGCACTTCTTTTCGGAAGCGAGCTGGTCCTCGAAGTGAACGCCCGCCGCGCCCGCCTCGATATAGGCCTTCATGATCTCGAAGCAGTTCAGCGGGCCGCCGAAGCCGGCTTCGGCGTCGGCGACGATGGGCGCGAACCAGTCGCGGGTGACGCCGCCTTCGCTATGCTCGATCTGGTCGGCGCGCTGCAGCGTGCGGTTGATCTTGCGGCAGAGCTCCGGCCCCGCATTTGCGGGATAGAGCGACTGATCGGGGTACATGGCGCCGGCGGTGTTGGCGTCGGCCGCGACTTGCCAGCCGGAGAGGTAGATCGCCTTCAGCCCCGCGCGGACCATCTGCATCGCCTGGTTGCCGCTGAGGGCGCCGAGCGCGTTGATGTAGGGTTCCGACTTCAGCAGCTCCCACAGCTTCAGTGCGCCGCGGCGGGCGAGCGTATGCTCGATCGGGACCGAGCCGCGCAGCTTCTCGACGTCTTGCGCCGTGTAGGTGCGACGGATGCCGTCGAACCGGCCTTCGGGAGCGGCGACGAGGTGGCTGAAATCGGTCATGTCGAATCCTTTACAACTTCAAGCGATCTGTGTGTTCGAAGTTGAGGAAATTGAAGTCATGAACAAGCCCGCTGCCTCAGAGAAGAAGGTGTCGCTGTCCTGTGCCTCCTCAACTCAGATCGTAATGTTGTAAATTGTTGACACGATCTCCGAGTCGGTTCAGCGACCGTGGCGATAGTGATGGAGTGTAGGACAGCGTGGCAAAGCTGATCGCGGGACATCAGGTGCGAAAGCTCCGGCGGCAGTCGGGGCTTGCCCAGGCTGCGATGGCGGAGCAGCTCGGCATTTCGCCCAGCTATCTGAACCTGATCGAGCGCAACCAAAGGCCACTGACCGCGCAGGTTCTGGTGCGGCTGACCGAGCTGTTCGACTTCGACCCGCGCAGCCTCAATGCCGCGGCGCCGGGCGGCGGAGCCGACGCGATGCGGCGGCGGCTGGCCGACCCGATCTTTGCCGACCTGGAGATCGACCGGTCGGAACTGGAGGAATGGCTGGCCGCAGCGCCCGGTGGCGCGGAAGCGTTTGCCCGCGCTTATGATCGCGGCGGCAGCGGCGGCGGGGTTGCGCCGTCCGACGACCCGATAGCGACGGTGCGCCGCGAGATCGAGCGCTGGCGCAATCACTTCCCGGACCTCGACGCCACCGCAGAAGGGCTGGCCGACGAGCTTCGGATGAGCGTGGGCGACCTGTATGCCGCGATCGCCGAGCGGCTGCGCGTCAAGCACAGCCTGACCTTGCGCGTGCTGCCGGTGGAGGTTCTACCCGATGCGCTTCGTCGATTGGACCTGCATGCGCGGCAGCTCCAGCTGTCCGAGATGCTCGACCCGGCGTCGCGGACCTTCCAGGCAGCGTTTCAGTTGGGCGCGATCGAGGCACGGACGGAAATCGAGGCGCTCGTGAAAGGCGCGGGCTTCGCCGAGCGGCCGGCGGAACGGCTCTACCGCCGCCACCTCACCTCCTATTTCGCCGCCGCGGTAATGATGCCTTATGCCCGCTTCCTGCGTGCTTGCGAGGGGACCGGGTACGATGTCGAATTGCTACAGCGGCGGTTCGGCGCGGGTTACGAGCAAGTCGCGCACCGGCTGACAACCTTGCAGCGCGTCGGCGCGCGGGGCTTGCCCTTCTTCATGATCCGCATCGACCGCGCCGGCCAATGGAGCAAGCGCTATGGCGGCGCGAGTGGCGCGGCTCTGGTGGAAGCGGAAGGACGCTGCCCTTTGTGGCGCCTGCACGCGGCATTCGACCGGCCGGGCCGGATCGAGCGCGACTTGGTCGAGCTTCAATCAGGAGAACGCTGGTTCACGTTCGCCCGGACGGTCCACCCGCAGAGCCGCCGGGCCGGCGAAGTGACGGCCGAGTTCGCGATCGGCCTGGGGCTGGCCGCCGAGCTCGCCGGCAGCCTTGCCCTTGCCCGCGGTTTCGACCTGACCGGGACGGCGACGCCGATCGGTCTTGGCTGCCGCCAATGCACCCGCCCCGCCTGCCCCCAGCGCAGCGCCCCTCCCGCCGGCCGCGCCCTGCTGTTCAACGAGCGTGAACGCGGCCTGAGCGCGTTCAGCTTCGTCGAGGATTGAGAGCGGACGGCGTTCTGCCCCAAAACGAAACGCCGTGTTTCGACGGCTTGTTATGAGCTGCAGTCGCCGCTAGCTGACTGAAAAACAGGGGGTTTGTTGCATGCGTTCCTATCTTCTCGCGCTCGCCGTGTTGGCGGCAGCGCCCGCACAGGCGATCACCTTTACCGCGACCATGCTGCAAACGCCCGAAGGCGTCGCAATGCAGGGCTTCGGGATCAACAATCACGGCGATGTGGTTGGTGGAAGCGGTGACGGCAGCACCTACCAGGCCTATTTGCGCACTGCGGCGGGCAGCTATCAGGCGCTTGGCGGGTTCGGCGGGACACGCTCGACGGCGACCGCCATTGCCGAAAACGGCATCATTGCCGGCCAGGCGCGGACTGGCGCGACTGGAGCGACGAGCATTCCGTTCATCCGGTTCGGGGAAGGGCCGCTGACGCCCATCGCCCTCCCCGCAGGTGAAAGCGCAGTCGCCACCGGCGTGAATGCAGCGGGCATTGTGGCCGGCCGCTTCAACACGCGCGATGCTAACAATCGCATCATGACGCAGGGCTTCCGCTGGAGCCAGGCTCAAGGGCTGGAAGTGCTCTCCTCTGCAGCCGGCGTGAGTAGCTTGGCCATCAACGGTCTGAACGATGCCGGCGTGGCCGTCGGAACGGCGCTCGGCCGCGCCGCCTCGCCCTTCCGCTGGGAAGCGGACGGGAGTGTGACGCTGCTGGAAAGGCTGAGCGGCGTGCCGAACGATTTCTACAATGACGGCTATGCCAACGCGATCAGCGACAGCGGGCTGACGGCCGGCAGCGTGTCGGCGAGCGGCATCGGTAGCGATGGCGGCTTCGTCGACACCAACCTGTTCGCGATCTGGGGCAGCGACGGCAAGCTGCTCCGCACCGCCGCTATCGACACCTACTTCGGTGGAGACCTTACCGCGATCAACGTGTTCGGCGATGCAGTCGGCTCCGTCGCGCACACGGTCTTCGATCCCGTGACTGGTATAGGCACCGACGAGGGTCATGCCGTATTGTGGTTGGCCGATAAAGGTCCGGTCGATCTGGGCCAGCTCATCGCGGGCGGCCCGCTCGACCTTCGAGGCGCTTTCGGCATTAACGACAGCCGCCAGATTGTCGCCTGGGGCCTTGCGAATGGCGTCCGCTTCGATGTCCTGCTGACCCCCGTTACGGACGCGGTGCCGGAGCCGTCGAGCTGGGCGCTGATGATTCTGGGCTTTGGCATCGCGGGTGCGGCGTCTCGCCGGCGACCGCGCCGGGCCGCAGCAAGTGGACATCAGGCGCGCTTTCGATAAGCTCTCTCGCAAAACAGGGAGGCTGCTATGCTGTTGAGCATGTTGTTGTTTGCCGCTCAGGCGACTGCCGAGCCGGCGGAGAAGCCGAAGCTCGTATGCCGGCGCTACACGCCGGTCGGATCGCTGATCAGCAAGAAGGATTGCCGCACCCAGCCCGAATGGGAGAAGGCCGCTGCCGACGGCAATGCCGAAGCGCGGCGCCTGATCGAAGGCGGGGCCGGGACGCTCAACTCATACAACGCTGATCCGGCGGACCAGCAGGCAATACCGTTTCCGCGCTAGGTCAGTCACGGCCCAGCCGCCAAGAAAATTTTCGGCAGCGAAACAAAAAGGCGGCCGGAGCGTTGCCGGCATCGCGCCGATCCAGATTATCTCGATCGACCTCGTCGCGCCCAACAGGGGAGAAGAGCTATGCGCGTCAATGCTCTGCGTGCGATCAAGCGTGTTGCTTTGGGTCTCGTAATTGGCGGCTTAAGCGTTCCGGCATCGTCCGTCATCTACAACGTCTCGGCAACCGACTCGACCGGCGTGGTGATCAACCTGACGCCCGGCAAGACCTATGTCGCCAAGCTTGTCGGCATAGCGGACGGTGGGTTGTACGACGCTGCGAGCATCCAGTTCAACTGCAGCGTCCAGTGCGTCACGGGCTTCAGCAACGCGTTTTCGAGCAGGGACGTGAACTTCAACCCGCTCGACTTCTCCGTCGACAGCTACAGCACCAACCAGGTGTATGGTACCGCGGCAGCGTCTCTGGCCGCTTATCAGGCCGGCCCGATCACGCATTTCGAAACCCATGTCGTGAACGGCGTGCCGACCACGACCAATCTCGGCCCGATCCCTCAGCCATTCGTTTTTACGGCGGAAGGCGACGGTATGACACGGCTGCTCGTTGTCGACACCGACAATACGCGGACCAATAATTCGGGCGGCATTTCGCTCCGCATCGAGGAAGTTGCGGCGCGGGTGCCCGAGCCGGCGAGCTGGGCGATGATGATCGGCGGCTTCGGCTTGCTGGGCGCCGCTGCACGCCGACGCGCAAGCGCTCCGGCGACTGCCTGATCGCGCATCCACTTCCGCGGGCGCCGCTGGCCTTCCAAGGCCGGCGGCGTTCGCGCGTGTAGCCTAAATCACAGGTGATGAGTGCAGAACGCGAGCAGCAGGATGATGGGGATGGGAACTCCGATCAGCCACAGCAAAACCGAGCGCATATATCCGTCTCCGTGCCCCGGCTGCTCAATGATTCCGAAGCGTAACGGTTCCGATCCAGTCGCTTAGCGCCCCTGATGCGCGTCGGTGCGATACCGGATAAAAGAAGAAGCCGGAACGCACGGTTCCGGCTTCTCCGTTTTGCTTCGCTTCGGGAGCGCCGTGCTTAGCCGAAAACGAACGAGTCCGGAGTCAGCGACTTCACGCCCGCGACATGGCCGATCAGCTCGTCGCGGCTGTCGAACACGCCGTTATGGTTCGTGTCGAAATAGATCTGGACGCCGCTGAGGCCGCCGACCGATCCCGCTTTCAGGAAATACTGGTCGAGCGATCCGGCGAGCTGGATCTTGTCCACGCCGGCCTGGAAATCCATGATCTGCGCGTAATCGCCCTTGCCGGCATTCTTGGCGTTGCCGTCGTCGTAGAACACGCCGCGCGAGTCGCCGAGCACGAAGGTGTCCGCGCCTGCCCCGCCCCACATCTTGTCGACGGTGCCGCGGCCGAGCTTCGCGTCGCCATTGGCGAAGCCGTAGATCTTGTCATTGCCGGTCGTGCCGGTGAGCGAGTCCGACAGGCCGGTGCCGTAGATGACGCTCGGCGACGGCGACGGCGCCGGAGTAGGCGCAGGGGCCGGAGTGGGCGCGGGGGCGGGCGTCGGAGCAGGCGCGGGCACCGGCGCCGGCGGCACCACATTGATGACCGAGCCGGACTGATCGATCGGGTGGTAGCCCGGACCGTTCGCGATCACGAGATCGGACACCGTGGTGTTCACGCCGTCGGTCAGGTTGGGCAGCAATGCGCCCCAGGCCGGGTTCGTCGACAGGTCCAGGTTGTTCACCGAAGTGACATTGGTGACGTTGGTCTGGATCAGCTTGTCCATCACGTTGTCCTGCAGGAGGACGCCGTTGTCGCTGTCGAGCCGCATCCAGAACTGCATCTTGTCGGTCGAATCCGAGACCACGGTATTGCCGATGATCTGGGTGTTGGTCGCGCCCATCACCGAAAGACCGTTGTACATGTTGTTCGAGTACAGAAGGTTGTTCTGCACCAGAACGTTGTTGTACCCGTAAGTGCCGGGATCGCTGATGAAGATACCCTGCACGCCCGTCTGATCGACACCGCTGAAATAGGTCTGCAAGAACACGTTGTTCTTGCAGACCACATCAGTCGAGCCCTTGGTGAGGCCGGTGTTGAAGAACTGGATCATATCGGCGTGGTCGCCGTACACGGGATGAAAATCGCTGAAGTTGTTCGAGTCGATCGTGATCTGATCGTTACCGGCGGAAATGATGCCGTCGGAGCGCAGCAGATGGAAGTTGTTGTTGGCGATCGAAACATTGGTGCTGAGCTGCGTCGACGCGCCCTGATACAGCTCCGTGAATTCGGAGTTGGTGATCTTCAGGCCGGTCACATTGCTCGAGAAGAGACCGACGCCGTCGTTCGACGGGTCGCCGTCGAGCGAGCCGTGGAACTTCACATGATCGAAGGTGAGATTCGACGAGTCCCGGACAGTGCTCAATCTTACCCATTCGGCCTCGCCGGCGTTGAGCGCGCGACCGACATCAAGTCCCGAGAAAGTCAAATTCTGCGAGGAGACGACATACAGTCCGTCGAAATGGACGGCAGCACCAGCCGCTGCCTGAATAGTGACGTTGGATGTGGGATTTATATTCTGGATACAGGCCGAGCCGTAGTTTCCTGCGGCGAGAACGATCGAATCGCCCCCCATCGCTTTACCTAAAGCGACCGTTAAATCGTTTGAATTCGAAACGTTATAAATCGTCATTACTGCCTCCTCGCCACACAAGGCTAGGGGGCAGGACGTGCCGACGATCCTAAAGGATCAGGTTAATACCTTCGTTGCCGTAAATGATTCCGGCGGCAGCCATGGCTCGAGCAGGGGCAGGATCGGGGTGAGCTGATCGGCATAATGGCGCCATTGGCCGGAGCCGTCGTAAAGCGGCTGGCGCACCTGCACGGCGCTGGCGGTCTTGACCCGGGAGCTGCGGGCGCGGTCCGAAAAGCCGCGGAGCTTGTCGGACCAGGGCAGACCGAGAAAGGCGCAAAGCGCCTGCGTCGTCGCGTCGAAATCGCGGACCAGCGCTTCGTAATGCAGCTCGTGGGCGTCGATCGCGAAGGTCTCCAGGCATTGCCGGATGAGGCGCATCGTCGCGTCATAGTGGCGGGCAGCGCGGTCGAGCGTGCCGAACTCGTAGGTGACCTGGCTGTAGGCGAAGCTCTGGCGGAAGCAGCTCCAGACCACGTCGCGCGGGTCGCGGCACATCACCACCACCTTGGCGTCCGGGAACAGGCGCGCGATCAGCGGCAGGCTCGGCGCCTTGAACGGGTCCATGTCGACGAACGTCTCGCCGAGTTCGACGCCAGAGGCCTCCACCCGGTCCCAATAGTCGGTGCGCAGCCGGTCCACTTCGACTTCACTGAGGGTGGGGAGTTGGCGCAAGCCCTCTGGCGTCAGATGCAATGCGGCGGCAAGGGCGAGCGTCGGCTCTTCCTCCAGCGTCGACACGCCGTCGATCGTGCCCAGCACTTGCTCGACCAGAGTCGTCCCCGAGCGCGGGTAGCCGAGCAGGAAGATGTGCCGGCGCACGCGGGCGCGACCGGCCGGCCAATGAGCATGCTTCATCGATCCCAAGGCCGCGACGGTGGTCGCGATGCTTTCGGCAAGCTGGCGTGCGACCGGTGGCGCATTCGGCCCGGCATGCGCCTCGGCGAACACGCGTTTGGCGCGGGTGAAAACATCGAAGGCGGCTGCATAGTCGCGAGAGCGCTCCCGCGCCTGACCGAGCAGGGTGAGCGCGAGGATATGGTCTTGGGCCGGCAGATCCTGGCGCGCGACGAGCGCTTCCAGCCGATCCGCTGCCGCCGCGATTTCTCCAGCAAGAAGATCGCAGCGGGCCTGGGCGATGATCGTGCTGCCGTCGCGCGGGGCCAGCGCCGCAGCGCGCGCGGCGTTGGCGCGCGCGTCGTCGAGCCGGCCGTGCAGTGCCTGCATCGACGCGAGCCCGGCGTAACCGGGCGCAGAGTTCGGCGCCAGTTCGGTGACGCGGTGATAATCGCGCTCGGCCTCGTCCGCCGCGCCGCTGGAATCGTAAGCGAGCGCGCGGCCGAACCAGGCGGCGATCATCATGGCGTCGATGGCGAGCGCACGATCGAACAATGGGATCGCTTCACGAAAGCGGCCCGCGTTTCGCAGGGCGTCTGCTGCCATCGTGAGAACCAGCGCATTGCCTGGTCCCTGCGCCACCGCCTCGAGATAGAGTTCCAACGCCCCGGCAAGATCGCCCTCTTGCTGCCGACGCAACGCTGCCGAGGCATAAAGCATCTCGACCGGCTCGCCGGGCGTTGAACCGCCCTGGCGCTTGATCGTGACATAGCCATGCCCACGGCTCGCTTTCCCTGTTAAGCTCGCCATGCCCGTCAGCGTAGGCGGCGATCTGCCAGCGCCTGAACGGAGAGCGACGGGGGTCCGACGGCTGCGGCGAGCGTCACCGGCTTGCCGCGAACGACGCTATGGCACGGCGAACGTCAGACGATAACGACCGGATCTCCGACCTTGACGGCGTGGAACAGGCGGCGGGCGAAGTCTTCGGGGACGCCGATGCAGCCGTGGGTCGCGCGGCCCTCCAGCACATTGGCGGCGTGGATCGAGACGCCGTCGCCGGTCAGGCGCAGCGTGAACGGCATGTCCGCATTATTGTAGGTGGCGGAGCGGTGGTCGCGCATCTTGGCGAGCACCGGGTAGCGGCCGGCAGGCGTGGGCTTCGACGGTGCGCCGTAGAGGATGACGGCGGTGCCGATCTCGTCGCCGCCGCGGAAGACGGAAATGAGCTGGGCGCGGCGATCGACCCGGACCCAGACCGGGCCCGCTGCCTTGCCTTCGTTCCACACCGATTGGCCGTATTGCATCCGACCAGGCACCGCGAGCAGGCTGGTGAC
This sequence comes from Sphingomonas tabacisoli, assembly GCF_042678385.1. Taxonomy (NCBI): domain Bacteria; kingdom Pseudomonadati; phylum Pseudomonadota; class Alphaproteobacteria; order Sphingomonadales; family Sphingomonadaceae; genus Sphingomonas; species Sphingomonas tabacisoli. The sequence goes on along the minus strand of NZ_JBHUDY010000001.1, from coordinate 535,422 downwards.
CGGCTGCGGCGCCCCGGCCAGTTCGAGACCCGCGGGAGGCCCGGGCGCTGGCGCGACATAATGCGGGGCACCGGCGCGGGCGAAACCGGCAACCAGCGCGATAACGACCAGGGCACGCGCGCCCCAGCCGGCCGCAGCCTCAGCCGTAACGGACATGCACCAGCAGATTGGGCGGCGTGTAGAAGAGCCGCGGCGATTGGCAGATCGCGTGGAAGATCACCCGGCGGCGGCGCCAGGCCCAGCCGGATGCGGCAAAGCCGAGGATCATCATCGCCCAGGTCGACGGTTCGGGAACGCCCGGCGTCGTGCCGCCGCCTCCCCCGCCGCCGCCGCCACCGCCTCCCCCGCCAACCACGGCGATCGGTCCCCCGCCGCCGATCACGCCGAGTCCGACGCCGGGCAGGAACCCGAAGCCGCAGCAGGGCCCCGAAACCGACCCAGCGACCGGCACGGGGGATTCGAGGAAAGCGGGATAGGCGGGCAGGAATTCGCCGCCGGTGAGCACGACCGCTTCCGGCGCGCGCGGCGGCGTGAGCAGGGCAAGCGCGGGCGCCGAGGGTCGCGGAGGCGCCAGCTTGGGCAAAGCGCGCGCAACGCGGCGCGGCCGGGCGGCCGGCGGACCCTTGGTCTTGATCAGGTAGGCGGCCGAGCGAAGGCCGGGCGAACGCGCAGCAATTGCGTCGGCCGCATTGCGAGCGGTGTTTCGCGCCGCAGCGATCAGAGCTTCGCCGGGATCGGTGATGGGCGCGGCCAGCAACAGGCCGCCGACCGCCGACGCCGCCAGCAACTTATTGATGCCAGCGCCCTTTTTGTGGGGCCGGACGCGGCCACGGCTGTCCACCACATAGTCGTGCCGGGCGTGATTTCGCTGAAACGCTTTACGCATGCGACCCATTCTCCCGGTGACTGCCGCGAATACATGGCCCGCCGCTCGTCACCGGAATGAAACGATTGAACGCAAATGAAGTTTCATCTGCTCAACGACTTTACAGGGTCGAAACTCTGCTCGGCCGTTGCTTGTTTCGTTAACGTATTAATGCCGCATGCGCAACGGTGTTCAGCGCATTACTGTCCAGCCGCCAACGCGACTGGCGCGTTGCTGCGTGCGTTGGCGAGCAGCCGCTCACGCTCCGCAGCGACAGTCGCGCGGGCATCGGCGCGGCACTGATCATAGTCCTGCCGGCCACGCGGATCGGCCGGCGAAGGGGTGCCGCACAGCGCGGACGCCGCGTGCAGGATGCGCAAGTCGAGCGCACGCACGCCGCGCGCGGTGCCGAGATCGAGCCCGGCAGTGCTGACCGCGGTCTGCGCGGCAACGGGCTGGGCATGGGCCGGGCTGGCGAAAGCAAGCGCGGCGAACGAAATCAGGAACAGAGTCTTCATGACGGGTCTCCGGGGTTTGAGGGGAGCCGTCGGCGCCAACGTGCATCCTATCTAGGAGAAGAATTCGTCCGGCGGGAGCAACGATGTTGCCAAACCATTCTGCAAAAGTGCAGAATAGCGAGATGTTCGACTGGAACGATGCGCGCTACTTCGTGGCGGTTGCCGAAACCGGCAGCACGCTTGCGGCGGGGCGCGCGTTGCGAGTCAGTCAGACAACTGTCGCCCGGCGCATCGCAGCGCTGGAGGAAGCGCTGGGCCTTATGCTCTTCGACAAGCGCCGCGCCGGCTATGCGCTGACGCCCGGCGGCGAGACGCTGCTTGCCGAGGCGCGGCATCTGCAGACGTCCGCCCAGGCGATGGCCGAAGCGGCGGCGGCGCAGAAGCGCGACGGCACAGGCTCGGTCCGGCTGACCGCCGAGGAATCGTTCGTCGTATCGGTGCTGCCGCCGATGCTGCGCGACCTGCGAGAGCTGCATCCCGGTATCGTCATCGAGCTGGACGCGACCGAGGAGCTCCGCGACCTTGAGGGCGGCGCGGCCGACATCGCCATCCGCGTGTCCAAGAAGCTGGAAGGCGGCGGGCTGGTCGGCCGGCGGATCGGCGAGGATCTGTGGACCGTCTATTGCAGCCGCGAATACGCCGAGGCCCACGGCGTACCGCACAGCCGCCGCGAGTTGGCGTCGCACCCGATCATCGGCGGCGGCGGCGGCCATGTCGGGCGCTATTATTCAAGCTGGCTGCGCGACAACGGCCTGGAGCATGCGATCGCGATGACGCAGGGGACCGCGACCGGGCTGCTGGCGGCGGTGCGGTCCGGCCTCGGCTGCGCGGCCCTGCCCTGCTTTGTCGCCGAGCCGGACACGACCCTCGTCCGCTGCCTGCCGCCTGCTACCGGCATGCGCGAGATCTGGCTGCTCACGCACGAGCGGCTGCGCCATACGCCGCGCGTCCGCATCGTGCTGGACTTCCTGGCCGAGCGGCTGCGGCACCATGCGCGGATGGTCGAGACCTCGCTGAAGGAGCGCGAGGCCGGCTTTGCGGCCCCGCCGCAAACCGTTACGCTCCCGACTACGCGAATCAGGGAGTGAATCGCAGCAGCATGGAGCTGGTTCGGACGGTGGCGTCGCCGGGCGGCGACGAGGCGCGGCAGCGGCTGGCCGAAATCCTTAGCGCTGTTTCATCCGGAGACAGGCGCGCTTTCCATGAGCTTTACCAGCGCACCTCCGCGAAACTGTATGGCGTGTGCTGCCGTATCTTGGGCGAAGGCCGGGATGCGGAGGATGCGTTGCAGGAAGCCTATGTGAATGTCTGGCGGCGTGCCGAGCGCTTCGACGCTTCGCGGGCGAGCCCGATCACATGGCTGGCCGCAATCGCCCGCAACGCCGCGATCGACCGCTTGCGCGCGCGCGGCACCCGGACGATGGCGCCGATCGAGGAAGCGCACGATCTGGCCGACGAGCGTCCAAACGCCGAGTTCATGCTGGGCCAGGAGACGGAAGCGCGGCGGCTGCACGGCTGCCTGAGCGAACTGCCCGGCCGCGATTCCGGGCTGATCCGCGCCGCTTTTCTGGAAGGCGCCACCTATTCCGAGCTGGCGACGCGCGCCTCGGAGCCGCTGGGCACGATCAAGAGCCGCATTCGGCGCGCGCTGATGAAGCTCCGCGATTGTCTGTGCCGATGAGCGAGGACGACGACCTCCGCGCCGCCGAGCATGTGCTGGGCCTGGCCGACGAATCGGCGCTGGAAGCGAGCGATCCGGCGTTCGCGGCCGCGGTCGACGCGTGGCGAATGCGGATGGACCCATTGCTTGGGCCGGAACGCGAGCCGCCGCCGCATCTCTGGGGCCGGATCGAGCGGTCGCTGCCGGCGAACGATGCCGGGCGTGCCGCCACCGATCCGACGCGGCCTTGGCGGTTCGCGACCTTCGCTGCGAGCGCGGTCGCGGCGGTGCTGCTCGGCATTCTCGTGCTGCGGCCCGGCGCCAATGTGCAGACACGCGCGCCGGCCCCGCAAGTCGCGTCGGCCGAGGCACGGATGATGGTCGCCTCGCTGACCTCGAAGGGCCACCCCGGCACGCTCAGCGTCAGCTATAACGACCGCGACGGGCGCATGGTGGTCAACCCGACCGGCATGGACGCAGGGGGCAAGACGGCCGAGCTATGGGTGATCCCGCCGGGCGGCCAGCCGCGATCCCTGGGCGTCATTCCCGACAAGGCGGCGGCGACGATGGTGCTGGCGGCCGAGCGCCGGGCGCTGATGGCCGGGGGTGCGACGCTCGCCGTTTCCCTCGAGCCGCATGGCGGATCGCCGACCGGCCTGCCCACCGGACCGGTCGTCATGACGGGTGTCATGTCCGCGGTTTAAAGCGTATATTTCGTCGCTGCAGTGCATCCGCTGCAACATTCGTCGCGTAGCTTTCTTCAGCGGCGGCCGGAGGGACGCCGCAGACCTGTAGAAAGAGGGACAGAAAGCATGAAATCGACCCTGAAGGCCGCCGCTGCGGCCCTTTCGCTTGCGTTCATTGCGGGCGGCGCGATCGCCGCCGAAAAGACCGTGATGGTCGGCGGCGCGGCGATGTACCCGTCGAAGACGATTGTCGACAACGCCGTCAACTCCAAGGATCACACCACGCTCGTCGCCGCCGTGCAGGCTGCAGGGCTCGTCGACACGCTGAAGAGCCCCGGACCGTTCACCGTGTTCGCGCCGACCAACGCCGCCTTCAACAAGCTGCCGGCCGGCACCGTCGACACGCTGGTGAAGCCCGAGAACAAGGACACGCTGACCAAGATCCTCACCTATCACGTGGTGTCCGGCCGCCTGACCGCGTCCGACCTGATGAACCGGATCAAGGCCGGCAAGGGCAAGGCGACGCTCACCACCGTGCAGGGCGAGCCGCTGACCGCATGGATGAAGGGCGGCGCGCTGGTGCTGACCGACGCCAAAGGCGGCAATTCGACGGTCACGATCAAGGACGTGCTGCAATCGAACGGCGTGATCCATGTCGTCGACACGGTGCTGATGCCGTAAGCCACATCAACCCTCTCCCCACTGGGGAGAGGGTGGCTGAGCGCAGCGAAGCCGGGAGAGGGGCAGAGTCGGCACGCAGGGTGACGGCCCCTCTCCCTGGCTGCTCTGCAGCCGTCCCTCTCCCCAGTGGGGAGAGGGTCTTTACTTTAGCGCCCGCACCGCCTCTCCCGGAAAATCGGTGAACAACCCGTCCACTCCGGCCGCCGCGAACATCTTCAGTTCCGCATCCGCACGCCCATGCGCCCTCGGATCGGGGCCGTCGCGCAGTTCGGCGGGGAGGAAGAAATTCTCCGAGCGGAAGGTCCAGGGGATGACTTTGAGGCCCGCCGCATGGGCGTCGGCGACGAGGCTGGTGGGCGCGAGCGAGCGCCCTTCCCCGTCGCGCGGGACGATCAGCGCCTTGGCGGGGCCGATGCCGTCGGCGTAGGCGGCGACCGCCTTCAGACCCGCTAGCGTGGTCATCGCCGCATAGCTTTGGGCGCCGCCATCCGCCGGGCCGTTCTTCTCTTCGAGCAGTTGGACCAGCTTCAGGTCGGTCATACCGCGGAGCGCTTTCAGGTTGTTGACCTCGAAGCTCTCGATCCACACCGGATCGCTGCGCCTGCTCCAGCCGTGGCGGGCGAAGGTTTCGACGAGTTTTGTCTCGATCGGCAACCCGACGCTCCCGAAATAGCTCGAATGTTTGATCTCGGCGACGACGCCGCGGCCGCGCGACCGGGCGAGGTCGATCAGTGCATCGAGGGTGACGATCTTCTCGTCGCGCCAGGCGGCATTGGCGGGGCGGAGCTGCGGCAGGCGCTCGCGGGCGTGGAGCGTCATCAGTTCGGCGAGCGTGAAATCCTCGGTGAACCAGCCGGTGAGCGTCTGGCCGTCGATCGTCTTCGTCGCCTTGCGATCGGCGAATTCGGGATGGTCGGCGACGTCGGTGGTGCCCGAAATCTCGTTCTCGTGGCGGGCGATCAGGTGTCCGCCTTTCGTCGGCACGACATCGGGCTCGACGAAATCGGCGCCCTGGTTGAAGGCGAGCGTGTACGCGGCGAGCGTATGTTCCGGCCGCTCGCCCGAAGCCCCGCGATGACCGATGATGAAAGGCGCTCCCATCCCCTCCCCTCGTCATTCCCGCGAAAGCGGGAATCCACCTTCCTTCGTCGGCGCAGAAAAGAAAAGGTGGATGCCGGATCAAGTCCGGCATGACGAAATTTGAGAACTCGCGTTTGCACCGCTAACACCCGCGCGATGCAAGCCAGCGACCTTCGCATCGCGCTGTTCAGCGGCAACTATAATTATGTGCGCGACGGCGCCAACCAGGCGCTGAACCGGCTGGTCGGCTATCTGTTGCGGCAGGGCGCGGCGGTGCGGGTCTATTCGCCGACGACCGACACGCCCGCCTTCCCGCCGGCCGGCGATCTGGTCTCCGCGCCCAGCTTCGCCTTTCCAGGGCGGCCCGAATATCGATTCTCGACCGGACTGCCGGCCCGGTTGCGGCACGATCTGGACGGGTTCCGGCCCAACCTCTTCCACATCGCCGCGCCCGACGTGCTCGGGCACCGGGCGCTGACCTTCGCGCGCCGGCGCAATGTGCCGGTGGTCGCCTCGGTCCATACGCGGTTCGAGACCTACCCACGCTATTACGGACTCGCCTTCCTGGAGCCGGTGATCGAGGGCATTCTCCGCCGTTTCTACCGCCGCTGCGACGCGATCGTCGCGCCGTCCGATTCGATGGCGCAGGTGCTGCGCGAGCAGCGGATGAGCTACGACACCGGCATCTGGACGCGGGGCGTCGACCGGGAAATCTTCCATCCGGGCAAGCGCGACCTCGACTGGCGGCGCGGCCTCGGCATCGGCGACGACGAGGTCGTGATCGGCTTTCTCGGCCGGCTGGTGATGGAAAAGGGCCTGGACGTGTTTTCGGACACGATCGACGCGCTGGAGCGACGCGGCGTCCGGCACCGCGTGCTGGTGGTCGGCAAGGGCCCGGCGCAGGACTGGTTTGAGAAGCGGCTGCCGGAGGCGGTGTTCGTCGGCCAGCAGATGGGCGGCGACCTTGGTCGCGCGGTCGCGAGCATGGACATGCTGTTCAACCCGAGCGTCACCGAGACGTTCGGCAACGTGACGCTGGAAGCGATGGCCTGCGCGCTGCCGGTGGTGGCGGCGATAGCGACGGGCAGCGAGAGCCTGGTGCGCGACGGCGTGACCGGGCGGCTAGTGCGGCCGGGCTGGATCGAAGGCTTTGCCGACGCGCTGGAAGTGTACTGCACCGACGAAGCGAAGCGGCGCGCAGCGGGCGTGGCCGGCGAGAAAGCGGCGGAGCGGTTCGGCTGGGACCAGGTGAACCAGGCGCTGGTCGACACCTACCTCCGCATCCTCCGCCAGCGGGCGGCGGGCGGTTCCGTGCCGCAGATGGGGCCGGTGCCCTGATTGTCACCTCGGGCTTGACCCGGGGTCCACCTGCCTTTGGAAAGAAGGTGGATGCCGGATCAAGTCCGGCATGACGAGTGTGTGGCATTTCCCCCACGCACCCGCTAAGTCGCCCGCCACTTATGGCCGACAACCCCACTCCGCCCGATTACCGCGACACCGTTTTCCTGCCCAAGACCGGCTTTCCGATGAAGGCCGGGCTGCCGCAGAAGGAGCCGGCAATTCTGGATCGCTGGCAGAAGCTCGGCCTGTACGAGCGGCTGCGCGAGAAGCGTGCGGGGCGGGAGAAGTTCATCCTCCACGACGGCCCGCCCTACGCCAATGGCGACATGCATATCGGCCATGCGCTCAACCACATCCTGAAGGATGCGGTGTGCCGGACGCAGACTCTGCTCGGCAAGGACGCGCCCTATGTGCCCGGCTGGGACTGCCACGGCCTGCCGATCGAATGGAAGGTTGAGGAACAGTATCGCGCCAAGAAGAAGAACAAGGACGAGGTGCCGCTGCCCGAGTTCCGGGCCGAGTGCCGCGCCTACGCACAGCACTGGGTGAATGTGCAGCGCGAGCAGATCAAGCGGCTGGGCGTGCTGGGCGCGTGGGACCGGCCGTATCTGACAATGGACTTCGACGCCGAGGCGACGATCGTTTCCGAGCTGCTGAAGTTCGCGGACAGCGGCCAGCTCTATCGCGGCGCCAAGCCGGTGATGTGGTCGCCGGTCGAGAAGACCGCGCTGGCCGAAGCCGAAGTCGAATATGAGGACATCACGTCCACGCAGATCGACGTCGCGTTCGAGATCGTCGCAAGCCCTATCCCGGAGCTTGTCGGCGCGCATGCGGTGATCTGGACGACGACGCCGTGGACGATCCCGGTCAACCAGGCGATCGCCTATGGGCCGGAGGTGGAGTACACACTTACTCAAGTCAGCGGGTTAGCAGGCTATCCCCATCCTGCATTCGCCGGTAAGTCTGTCTTGGTCGCAACCGATTTGGTGCGTGCAATTGAGGCGCGCCTGGGCATTTCGTTGCAGCCGCTAATCGGCCACGTCTCAAAGACCTTCAAAGGCTCCGACCTTGCGGGCACTGTCGCGCGCCACCCGATGCACCGTCTCGGCGGGTTCTTTGCGAAGCCGCGGCCGTTTCTTGCCGGGGATTTCGTCACCACCGATCAGGGCACGGGCTTGGTTCACATGGCGCCCGATCATGGCGAGGACGATTTCGAGCTGTGCAAGGCGAACGGGCTGGAGCCGGTGTTCGCGGTCGAGGGCGACGGCAAGTATCGCGCAGACTGGGGCTGGCTGGGCGGCCAAGGTTCGGTCATCAACCCCAAGTTCAACGCGCCGGACGGGCCGATCTGCTCCGACCTGCGCGAGGCCGGCGCGCTGCTGGCGGCCGCCCAAGATTACAAGCACAGCTATCCGCATAGCTGGCGGTCCAAGGCGAAAGTGATCTTCCGGGCCACGGCGCAGTGGTTCGTGCCGATGGATAAGGCTCTAAGCCCCTCCCCTTCAGGGGAGGGGACGGGGGTGGGGACTGTCCGTCAGGCTCAGCGCTTGGGGGAACTGCCCCACCCCAACCCCTCCCCTGAAGGGGAGGGGTTTGCTGAAGACACCCTCCGTTCCCGCGCGCTCGCGGCGATCGACGAGACCCGCTTCGTGCCGGACAAGGGCCGCAATCGCATCGGCTCGATGGTCGAAGGCCGCCCCGACTGGGTGCTTTCCCGCCAGCGGGCCTGGGGCGTGCCGATCACTTTGTTCGTCGACCGCAAGACCGGGCGGTATCTGACCGACCCGGAAGTGAACGCGCGGATCGTGGCGGCGGTGAAGGCGGACGGCGTCGACGCCTGGTCGGACGAAGCCGCGCAGAGCCTGCTCGGCAACGCCTACCGCGCCGAGGATTACGAGCGCGTCGCCGACATTTTGGACGTGTGGTTCGATTCCGGCTGCACCCATGTGTTCGTGCTGGAATCGGGGAAGTGGCCGGAGCTGAGTTGGCCCGCCGACCTGTATCTGGAAGGCTCGGACCAGCATCGCGGCTGGTTCCAGTCGTCGCTGCTGGAAAGCTGCGGCACGCGCGGGCGGGCGCCCTACAAGGCGGTGCTGACCCACGGCTTCACGATGGACGCCAAGGGCATGAAAATGTCCAAGTCGCTCGGCAACACGGTCGATCCGTTGAAGCTGATGACCGAATATGGCGCGGACATCATCCGGCTGTGGGCGCTGTCGATCGACTTCACCGAGGATCACCGGATCGGCAAGGAAATCCTGGCCGGCGTGGCGGACCAGTATCGCAAGCTGCGCAACACTTTCCGCTACCTGCTGGGCGCGCTGGAAGGGTTCGACGACGCCGAGCGCACGACCGAGTTCCCGGAGCTGGAGCGGTACGTCCTGCATCGGCTGGCCGAGCTCGACGCTGAGCTTCGTCAGTGCATCGATGATTTCGAGTTCAGCCGCTACGTCCGGCTGCTGAGCGATTTCGCGAACGAGGACCTGTCGGCCTTCCTGTTCGATATCCGCAAGGACTGCCTCTATTGCGATGCGCCGTCCAATCCGAAGCGGCGCGCGTACCGGACCGTGCTAGACATATTGTTTAACGCGCTGGTGCGCTGGCTGGCGCCGGTGCTCACCTTCACCACCGAGGAGGTTTGGCAGACGCGTTGGCCGGACGAGAATGACTCGGTGCATTTCGCCGAGTGGCCGGAGATCGAGGCCGGTTGGCTGGACGCAGCGCTGGGCGCGAAGTGGGAGCGTATCCGCCAATTCCGATCGGCAACCACTGAAGCCATCGAGCCTCTCCGCCGTGCCAAACAAGTCGGTTCGAGCCTGGAGGCCCGTGTTCAGATTGACACCGATGGAGAAGAAGACGCTGAGTTACTCCGTTCAGTCGACTTTCAGGAAATCGCGATCACTTCTGAGATGGTGATTACTAGCAACTCGACGGCTGGTTCTTTCTACGTGGACCCAATCACAAAGGCGCATCTGAAGATCGAGCATGTCGAATATCAGAAATGCGGCCGCTGCTGGCGACACCTGCCGGAAGTGACCGAGGATGGCGGGCTGTGCGCGCGGTGCACGGAGGTGGTCAATGGCTAAGCCCCTCCCCTTCAGGGGAGGGGACGGGGGTGGGGCCTGTCCTCCCGCTCCGCACTTCCCCGCCTGCCCCACCCCAACCCCTCCCCTGAAGGGGAGGGGCTTATGAACGCGCCTCGCCGCCTCGGCCTCTCCATCGCGCTTGGCGTGTTCCTGCTCGACCAGCTCGTGAAGTGGGTCGTGATGGGGCCGCTGAAGCTGGGCGAGGTCGGCGCGATCGAGCTGCTGACGTTCTTCCGGCTGTATTTCGTGCAGAATTTCGGCGTGTCGATGGGCTTCCTGACGGCCGGTTCCGACATGACGCGCTGGGCGCTGGTCGCGCTGACCGCGGCGATCGGCACCGGCGTGCTGGTCTGGCTGTGGCGCGAGACCAATCGCGGCGACATCGCCGCGCTCGGCCTGGTGCTGGGGGGAGCCGCCGGCAATATCCTCGACCGGGTGCGGTTCGGCTATGTGGTCGATTTCCTCGACCTGCATTTCGGCGACTTCCGCCCCTTTTTGGTCTTCAATGTCGCCGACGCCGCGATTACCATCGGCGTCCTGATCCTGCTTCTGCGTGCGCTGTTCGCGCGCCCGAAAGCCGAACCCGCGGAGAATGTGAATGCGTAAGCTTGTCGTTGTGGGTCTGGCGGCCCTGACCCTCGCCGGTTGCGGCGGCGGCGGGCTCAACCGCGCCCGGCCGGACGAATTCGCGGTGGCGCGCCGCGCGCCGCTGGTCGTGCCGCCCGATTTCGCGCTGAAGCCGCCGAGCCCCGGCGCGCCGCGGCCGCAGGAAGCGGACAGCTCGACCCAGGCGCTGCAGGCGATGTTCGGCGGCCCCGCCGCGCGCAGCGCTCCGGAGACGGCAACTTTGGGCAACGCGGGTGCGGCGCGCGCCGAGCCCGGCATCCGCTCCGAAGTCGGCTCGCCGGCGACGGCCGCGGTCGACAAGGGCGCGGTGACGCGCGACATCATCGCCGCGCCGGAAGGCGACGGCCAGGACGCGAAGGCGGGGACTGGGGCTGCGCCGGCTCCGACGCCTACTCCTGCGCCGAGCCCGACGCCGAAGGGCTAACTTTCTCCCCTCCCGCTTGCGGGAGGGGCCGGGGGTGGGACCTTATGGGATTCGTACAGGGGGCAGGCCGATCCCACCCCTAACCTCTCCCGCAAGCGAGAGGGGAACGGTCAAGCGATCAGTTCCACATCCCAATACAGCCAGTCCCGCCACGTCTCGTGCAGATAATTGGGCGGGAAGGCGCGGCCATTGTCCTGGAGCTGCCAGGTGGTCGGCCGATAGGGCTCTTCGTGCAGCGCCATATGCGCTTCGGCCGGGGTGCGGCCGCCCTTTTTCAGGTTGCAGGGCGCACAGGCCGTGGAGACGTTTTCCCAGGTGGTGCGCCCGCCATAGGCGCGGGGGACAACGTGATCGAAGGTAAGGTCGCGCGAGGTGCCGCAATATTGGCAGGAGAAGCGGTCGCGCAGGAAAAGGTTGAAGCGAGTGAAAGCGGGGTATTGGGAAGGCCGTACATATTGCTTCAGCGCGATGACCGAAGGGAGCTTCATCGCGCTGGTGGGACTTCGAACCTCTTTCTCGTAGGATTCGATGATGTCGACCCGGTCGAGGAACACCGCCTTGATCGCCGTCTGCCAGGGCCAGAGGCTCAAGGGGTAATAGCTGAGCGGCTTGTAGTCGGCGTTCAGCACCAGGGCCGGGCAACTGTCCGGATGCCGGATCAGATCGGGATGGTACAAAGCGCCTTTCCCCTTGCCAACTCGACCGGGCTTGTGCCCGCCTTTGATGACCGCGAAATGACATTCCAAGCGAGTCGACGTCAACCCGATCCACGATTTTGTCCCTAGACTTATCCACAACGCGCTTTGCGCCAAGCCCGACCGGGCGGCTGCACCTGGGCCACGCGATGAGCGCGGTGCTGAGCCACGACTTTGCGCGGGCGCGGGGCGGACGGTTTCTGCTCAGGATCGAGGATATCGATCCGGGGCGGACGCGCGAGGAATTCGTGGGCGGTATCGAGGAGGATTTGCGCTGGCTGGGGCTGGACTGGGACGGCCCCGTGGTTCGCCAGTCCGAACGGCTGCCGCTTTATGCCGAGGCTCTGGAGCGGCTGAGGGCGCGCGACCTCGTCTATCCCTGCTTCTGCACCCGCGCCGACATCGCCCGCAGCGCCGCAGCGCCGCATGGGCCGGAAGGGCCGCTGTATCCGGGGACGTGCCGGGGACTGGCCGATCCGGACTTGAGCCGCCCGCACGCCTGGCGGCTGGACGTCGCCAAGGCGACGGCGCTGACCGGTCCGCTCGAATGGCATGACGAACATGCCGGCGCGATTGTCGCTCAGCCGGAGTTGCTCGGCGACGTGGTGCTGGCGCGGAAGGATGCGCCGACCAGCTACCACGTGGCCGTGACCGTCGACGATGCGGCGCAGGGCGTCACCGATGTGATCCGCGGCCAGGACCTGTTCCTGTCGACGCATGTCCACCGGTTGCTACAGGCGCTGCTCGATCTGCCGACGCCCTCTTATCATCACCATCCGCTTATTCTCGACGCGAACGGCGAACGGCTCGCCAAGCGCCACGGGGCGCTGAGCCTTGCCGATCTGCGGGCTGAGGGCGTCGATCCGCGCGAGATCGTTTCGGCGTTCCGCGACGGCCGCGCGCCGCTTGGCTTCCGCCTCTCCGGGGTCTAGATTGGCCGAATGACAGTGTTTCTCTGGATTCTCATCATCGTCTTCGCGATCGGAGCGGCCGTGATGCTCATCCGCGGCATCGTGACGTTCCTGCAAACGACGGAAGCCGACCTGAAATCCGGCAACACGGGCCCGAGCGCGTCCGGTTTGAAGCAGAACCGGATGATGATGGGCCGCATCCTTTTCCAGGCGCTGGCCGTGATCTGCGCGGTGTTGCTGATGCTTCTCGCCAAACGCTGAGTGGTCAAGCTCAACAAGATCTACACGCGGACGGGCGACGACGGCACGACCGGGCTGGTCGACGGGTCGCGCGTGTCCAAGGCCGATGCGCGGATGGCGCTGATCGGCGATGTCGACGAGGCGAACAGCACGATCGGCGTGGCGATCGCGGCGCTGGGCGACGATCCGCTGGTCGCGGCGCTGAAGGGCATTCAGAACGATCTGTTCGACCTGGGCGCGGACTTCGCGACGCCGGGCGAGGATTTCGCGCCATCCGACATGGTGCTGCGCGTGGTGCCGGCGCAGGTCGCCCGGCTGGAGCGCGAGATCGACGCAATGAACGAAGGGCTGGAGCCGCTCAGGTCCTTCATCCTGCCCGGTGGCAGCTATGCAACGGCGATCCTGCATGTCTCGCGATCGGTGGTGCGGCGCGCCGAGCGGGCAGCGGTGGGCGCGAGCGAGACGATCGCGCTCAACCCGCAGGCGCTCGCCTATCTGAACCGCCTGTCCGACTATCTGTTCGTCGCGGCCCGGCTGATCGCGAGCCGCGCGGGCGGCGACGTGCTGTGGGTGCCGGGCGCATCGCGTTGAACCTGTAACGACATTGCCGCGTTGATGCGGTAAGGAGCAGGGGGCATGGCCGGCAGAGTCGACATTGCGAACCGCTCGCTCGCCGAGCCGGAGCTGTTCGGGCGGGTGCGGGGCCTGAGCCTCGCCCTCACGGAACCGCTTTCCGATGCCGATGCGACCGTCCAGTCGATGGACGATGCCTCGCCCGCGAAATGGCACCTCGCCCACACGACATGGTTTTTCGAGACGTTCGTGCTGCGGGACGTGGCGGGATACCGGCCGTTCGATCCCGCCTACGCCTATCTGTTCAACAGCTATTACGAGGCCGAAGGCCCACGCCATGCGCGACCGCGGCGGGGCATGATCACGCGGCCGTCGTTGGACGAAATCCGCGCCTACCGCGCGCATGTGGATGCGGCGCTGGCGGAGGCCTGGCCGCAACTTGGGCCGGACGCACGCGCGCTGGTCGAGCTCGGCTGCCATCATGAGCAGCAGCATCAGGAATTGCTGTTGACCGACATTCTGCACCTGTTTGCGCAGAACCCGCTAAAGCCTGCTGTCTGGCCGGGGGCCGCCAGTGCGCCCTCCCCCGTTCCCGGCCCGATCGGCTGGATCGAGGGCAGAACGGGTGCGGTCGAGATCGGTCACGCCGGCCCCGGCTTCGCGTTCGATTGCGAGGGGCCGCGCCACCAAGTCCTGCTGACCCCGCATGCCCTCGCCGACCGGCCGGTGACCAACGGCGAATGGATCGGGTTCATCAAGGATGGCGGCTATCAGGACCCGCGCTGGTGGCTGTCGGACGGCTGGGCGTGGGTGCAGCGCGAAGGCGTGGACGCGCCGCTCTACTGGGAAGGCGACGGCTCTGGCTGGACGAGCTTAGGGCTGGACGGGTTGAAGCCGGTCGATGCGACCGCGCCGGTCACCCACATCAGCTTTTTCGAGGCCGACGCCTATGCCAGCTGGGCGGGCGCGCGGCTGCCAACCGAGGCGGAATGGGAAAGCGCGGCTGCGGGTCTGGACCCGAACGAGGGCCAGTTCCTCGACGATGCGGGGCCGGTGAGGCCGCGTGGATACGGCCCGTTCGGATCGGTCTGGGAATGGACGGGCAGCGCCTATCGCCCTTATCCCGGCTTCAAACCCGCGGAGGGCGCGGTCGGCGAATATAATGGCAAGTTCATGAGCGGGCAGTTCGTGCTGAAAGGCGGAAGCTGCTCGACGCCGCGCGGCCACATGCGGGCGAGCTATCGCAATTTCTTCTACCCCCATCAGCGCTGGCAGTTCACCGGCGTCCGGCTCGCGAAGGATTTATGAACCTGCTCGCTCCTAACCGGGTGGATCCCGCTTTCCGCGCCGACGTGCTCGCCGGCTTTCGGATGCGCCCGCGCGCGATCCCGGCGCGCTGGTTCTACGACCGCGAAGGCTCCGAGCTGTTCGAGAAGATCACCGAGCTGCCCGAATATTATCCGACCAAGGTCGAGACCGGACTGCTGGCGCGCCATTCCGCGGACGTGGCGAAGATCGTCGGCCCGGGGCGCGCGGTGGTCGAGTTCGGCTCAGGCTCTTCGACCAAGACGCCGCATGTTCTGGAGGCGGTGCAGCCCGCCGCCTATGTGCCGATCGACATCTCCGGCGAGTTTCTTCGCGAAAGCGCCGCAGCGCTCGCCTCCGATTTCCCGAAGCTCTCGATCCTGCCGGTCGAGGCCGATTTCATGCACCCGATCGTGGCGCCGCCCGAGATCGCGTCGCTGCCCAAGCTCGGCTTCTTCCCTGGATCGACCATCGGCAACATGGTGCCGCGCACGGCGGTCAACCTACTCCGCGCGATGGTCGAGACGCTGGGCGTCGGCGCGATGCTGCTGATCGGCGTCGACCGGATCAAGGACGTGAACGCGCTGATCCGCGCCTATGACGACGCGCAAGGCGTGACCGCGGCATTCAACCTGAATCTGCTCCACCGCATCAATCGTGAGCTGGATGCGGACATTCCGGTCGACGCATTCGTGCACAAGGCAGTGTGGAACGACGCCTTCGCGCGGATCGAGATGCACCTGGAAGCAGTACGCGACGTCGCCTTCATGATCGACGACGAGCGGTTCGAGATGGCGGCCGGCGAGACGATCCACACCGAGAACAGCCACAAATACGGCCCGCGCGACGCGCGCCTGCTGCTCCGCGCCGGGGCGTGGACGCCGCTCGCGGAATGGACGGACGCCGAGGACCGTTTCGCCCTGATCCTCGCCGAAGCGCAGCCGCCGGGCACCGCGCCCTGATGCGCGGATGGGCGATTGCGCTACTGCTTATATGCACGGCCGTCGGGGCGAGGCCGCTTTCTCATACTCCCGATCTCTCGATTGTCGGAAGCTACGGCGCGGCCGAGGGTGACGCGACGATCCTTGAGCGCGGCGGCGTGTTGTTCCTGGCCCGCAAAGGCCATGCGCCGGAGCCGCTGAAATACATCGGTGCGGCACGCTACCGGGCCGGATCGAGCGTGGCTCTCGTGACAGCCAAGAGTCTGACCATCGACGGGCAGATGCTCACGCGCCGCGATTTCGGGGCGGAGACCGAGGCAGCGATCCGGGCCACCGCGCGTCGCGACGGCGCTGCGCTGCGCCAGGCGGCGCTGGCGGCGACCCCACCAGCCGAACCGCCGTCGCGGCGCGCGAGCGACCTCGTCCCGCTCGAGGGTCTGGTGCCGCATGTGCGGATCGACACGCGCTACGCCAGCGGGAACAACTTCACCGGCCAGCCGATCTACGAGCGGGCCGGCGCCTATCTCCAGCGCTCGGCCGCGGAAGCGCTGGCGCGAGTCGCGACGGCGCTCGCGAGCAAGGGCTATGGCCTGATCGTCTATGACGGCTATCGGCCCTGGTTCGCGACCAAGCTGTTCTGGGACATCGTGCCCGCCGACAAGCACGTCTTCGTCGCCGATCCGGCCAAGGGCTCACGGCACAATCGCGGCTGCGCGGTCGATCTTGGGCTTTACGACCTGAAGACCGGCGCCATCTCGCCGATGCCGAGCCGCTATGACGAAATGTCGGCACGCGCCTATTCCGATTTTGCCGGCGGCACGGATGCCGAGCGCGCGAACCGCGCCCTGTTGCGCGCCGCGATGGAGCGCGAGGGCTTCACCGTCTACGACAGCGAGTGGTGGCATTTCGACTATCGCGATTGGGCGGACTACCCGATCGGCACGGCCAGCTTCACACAGATCGAAGCCACCCGCCGGCGCTAACGGTTGCGGCGGCGCGTCCGCGGCGGCAAGAGCGCCCCGAACGAAAAATCGCGAAAGGTATGGGCATGCAAAGCGTCGGCGTGATCGGGGCGGGACAGATGGGCGCGGGGATCGCGCAGGTCTCCGCACAGGCGGGGTACACGGTGTTCCTGGCCGACGTCTCCCAGGACGTCGCCGAGAAAGCGAAGGCCGGCATTGCCAAGCTGCTCGACCGGGCAGTTTCCAAGGAGAAGATCAGCCAGGCCGATCGCGACGCCGCGCTCGCGCTGATCCAGCCGGTCGGCGACTATGCGCCGATGGCCGAGGCCGGGCTGATCGTCGAAGCGGCGACCGAGAACGAAGCGATCAAGCGCAAGATTTTCGAGGGCGCCGGCGCGGTGCTGGGAAGCCAAGCGATCCTCGCCTCAAACACCTCGTCGATCCCGATCACGCGGCTGGCCCAGGCCTCGCCCGATCCGGCGCGGTTCATCGGCGTGCATTTCTTCAATCCGGTGCCGGTGATGGGCCTGATCGAAGTCATCCGCGGGCTTGCGACGTCGGATGAGACGGTCGCGAAGGTCGAGGCGTACGGCCAGAAGCTCGGCAAGCGGATCGTGCATGCCAACGACGCGCCCGGCTTCATCGTCAACCGCGTGCTGCTGCCGATGCTGAACGAGGCCTGCTTTGCGTTGGGCGAAGGCGTGGCGACGATCCCCGACATCGACGCCGCCTGCCAGCTTGGCCTCAACCACCCGATGGGGCCGCTGACGCTCGCCGATTTCATCGGGCTGGATACCTGCCTGTCGATCGCCAAGGTGCTGCACGAAGGCACCGGCGATCCGAAGTTCCGCCCCGCGCCGCTGCTGATCAAATATGTCGAGGCCGGCTGGCTTGGGAAGAAGACCGGCCGCGGCTTCTACGATTATTCGGAGCCGGAGCCGGTGCCGACCCGGTAGAGAATTCCCCTCCACGATTTCGTGGAGGGGTTAGGGTGGTTCTTCTCCCTTTCGAGTTCAGAAAAGAAGTGCCACCCCCGGCCCCTCCAGCAAGGGCTGGAGGGGAGCAGTTGACTCGCCTCCTGCCCTCCACCACATGCAATCCGACCGAAATACTCCGATTGAGCCCATGCGCCTGTCCAACCTTGCCGATTATGCCGTCGTGCTGATGTCCGCCGCCGCGCGCGCGGGCGACGGCGCCCGGCTGTCGGCGACCGTGCTGGCGGAGGAGACGGGGATTCCGCTCCCCACCGCGCAGAAACTGATGGGGCGGCTGGCGAGCGCCGGGCTGTTCCGCTCCGCGCGGGGCGGCGGCGGCGGGTTCGTGCTGACCCGCGCGCCGGGGGAGATCAGCCTCGCCGATGTTGTCGAGGCGGTCGAAGGGCCGATCGCGATGACGTCGTGCGTCGACGAGGGCCGGCACGACTGCGCGCTGGAAGGCGCCTGCCAGGTGCGGCCGCATTGGGGCGTGGTCAACAACGCGATCAGGGGCGCGCTTTCGGGGGTGAGTTTGGCTAGTCTCGCCAACCCCAATCCCGTTCGGGCTGAGCCTGTCGAAGCCCTCCCTTCCTCTTTTCCAAACTCGGGAAAGAAGGGAAGGCCTTCGACAAGCTCAGGCCGAACGGAGTTTAAGGTTCAAGCTGGAGCTCGTTCGTAATGGCCACCCGCAATCTCGAAGCCCAGGAGGTCGCCGAGAAGCTGTCCACCTACGAATGGGGCTTCACCAGCGATCTCGAGCAGGAATTCGCGCCCAAGGGACTGGACGAGAACACCGTCCGCTTCATTTCGGCCAAGAAGAACGAGCCGGAATGGATGCTGGAGTGGCGGCTGAAGGCCTATCGCCACTGGCTGACGATGGAGAGCCCCGACTGGGCCAAGCTCGACATCCCGCCGATCGATTACCAGGACGCCTATTATTACGCGGCGCCCAAGGCGAAGCCGACGCTGAAGAGCCTCGACGAGCTCGATCCCGAAATCCTGCGCACCTATGAAAAGCTCGGCATCCCGATCGAGGAGCAGAAGGTCCTCGCCGGCGTCGAGGGCGCGCGCAAGGTGGCGGTCGACGCGGTGTTCGACAGCGTCTCGGTCGCGACCACGTTCCGCAAGGAGCTGGAAGCGGCGGGCGTCATCTTCCGCTCGATCTCCGAGGCGATCCGCGAATATCCGGAGCTGGTCAGGAAATGGCTCGGCCGCGTGGTGCCGATCCACGACAATTACTTCGCGACCCTCAACAGCGCGGTCTTCTCCGACGGCACCTTTGTCTATATCCCCGAAGGCGTGCGCTGCCCGATGGAGCTCAGCACCTATTTCCGCATCAACGCCGCCAATACCGGCCAGTTCGAGCGGACGCTGATCGTCGCGGACAAGGGATCGTACGTCAGCTACCTCGAGGGCTGCACAGCCCCCATGCGCGACGAGAACCAGCTCCACGCCGCGGTGGTCGAGCTGGTCGCGCTGGACGATGCCGAGATCAAATATTCGACCGTCCAGAATTGGTATCCGGGCGACGCCGAGGGCAAGGGCGGCATCTACAATTTCGTGACCAAGCGCGCGCTGTGCCAAGGCCGCAACTCGAAGGTCTCCTGGACCCAGGTCGAGACCGGCAGCGCGATCACCTGGAAATATCCGAGCTGCGTGCTGGCGGGCGAGAACTCGGTCGGCGAATTCTATTCGGTGGCCGTCACCAACAACCGCCAGCAGGCCGATACCGGCACCAAGATGATCCATCTGGGGAAGGGGTCGCGATCGACAATCGTCTCCAAAGGGATCAGCGCGGGCAAGTCGAACAACACCTATCGCGGCCTGGTCCGCGTCGGCCCGACGGCCGAAGGCGTGCGCAACTTCACCCAGTGCGACTCGCTGCTGCTGGGCCATGACTGCGGCGCCCACACCGTGCCCTATATCGAGGTCAAGAACCCCAGCGCCCAGATCGAGCACGAAGCGACCACCAGCAAGATCAGCGACGACCAGCTCTTCTACGCCATGAGCCGCGGCCTCGGCCAGGAAGACGCGGTGGCGCTGATCGTCAACGGCTTCGCCAAGGAAGTGCTGCAGCAACTCCCGATGGAGTTCGCCGTGGAAGCGCAGAAACTGCTGGGGATCAGCCTTGAGGGGAGCGTGGGGTGATACAAGTATTCGTATTTGCAAACGACAAGAACGGCGATGAGGCCGTGGCCGAAACGTACGAGTTCATCTCGATCCCGAGGATCGGAGAAGAAGTCATAATCGATCAAGAAAAGGAGCAGAAGCTTCTACGGGTTACGGGCGTGACAAACGTTTCCAGACCCAGCGGTGACTTCATGGAACCGCTTACATACGTTCACCTTCACTGCGAGATTATCGGCTAATGCTCCGGATCGAAAACCTCCATGCCACTGTCGACGACAAGCCGATCCTGCGCGGGCTCGACCTCTCCGTGAATGCGGGCGAGGTGCATGCGATCATGGGGCCGAACGGGGCGGGCAAGTCGACGCTCGCCTATGTGCTGGGTGGGCGGCCGGGCTATGAGGTGACGGAGGGGTCGGTCACCTTCAATCCCGTTCGGGCTGAGCCTCCCCACCCGGTTTGGGCTGAGCCTGTCGAAGCCCTCCCTTCCTCTTCTTCACCGCCGAAAGAAGAAGGGAGGCCTTCGACAAGCTCAGGCCAAACCGATTCGGGTGTGCTGAACCTTTTGGAAATGGAACCCCACGAACGCGCCGCCGCGGGCCTGTTCCTCGGCTTTCAGTACCCAGTCGAAATCCCCGGCGTCTCCAACGTCCAGTTCCTCCGCACAGCGCTCAACGCCCAGCGCCGCGCGCGGGGCGAGGACGAGCTTTCGGCGGGCGATTTCCTCCGCCTCGCCCGCGCCCAGGCCGATGCGCTCGGGCTCGACATGGAGATGCTGAAGCGGCCGGTGAATGTCGGCTTTTCGGGCGGCGAGAAGAAGCGCAACGAGATGGTGCAGATGGGGATCATCGATCCCCGCATGGCGATCCTCGACGAGACCGATTCCGGCCTCGACATCGACGCGCTGAAGGCGGTCGGCGAAGGCATCAACCGCATCATGCGCAAGCCCGACAAGGCAGTGCTGCTGATCACCCACTATCAGCGCCTGCTGGATTACGTGAAGCCGGACTTCGTGCATGTGCTTGCGGGTGGACGCATCGTCCGCAGCGGCGGCCCGGAACTGGCGCACGAACTGGAGCGCGAAGGCTACGCACAGGTGGCGGCGTGATCGAAATCCTCCCCGACACGGGGAGGGGGACCATGCGCAGCATGGTGGAGGGGGCCCTCCACCCGCGCAGGCCCTTGGGCCCCCTCCACCACGCCGCTTCGCGTCGCGGTCCCCCTCCCCGTGCCGGGGAGGATTGGTTGTGAGTCTTTCCCTCCCCTCCCCCCGCGACGAAGCCTGGCGCTGGGCCGATCTCGAAGCGCTGCCGGCGCTGGCCGACGCGCGGCCGAGCGGCACGGCGGCCGAGCTGCCGGTTCCGCTCGGCGACGGGCCGAGGCTGGTGTTCGTCGACGGCAAGCTGGACCAGGCCCAAAGCAATGCCGGACCGCTCGCGATCGGCCCTGTCGACACGCGCAGCGATCATCCGCTCGGCCGTCTCGCCGCCGGCGCCGGCTGGGCGCTCCGCCTCGGCCGCGACCATTCGGCGCCGGGACTGGTCGAGATCGTGCACATCGCGACCGGCGGCGCGAGCCATGTCCCCGGCCTGGTCGTGCTGGACGAGGACGCGCAGGCATCGATCGTCGAGACTTTCGTTGGCGACGGCTGGGCGAACCGGCTGACCGCGATTCGCCTCGGCCGCTCGGCGCGGCTGATGCGAGCGGTGCGGCTGGCGCAGGGGTCGGGCTTTCAGTCGCTCCGCGACGAGGCCGAGCTTGGCATCGGGGCAAGCCTCGTCACCACCGTATTCGCTGAGGGCGGCGCGGGAAGCCGCGCCGACGCGCTGATCCGCATCGCCGGCGAAGGGGCCTATGCCGAAATGGGCGGCGCGCTGCTGACGCGCGGCACACAGCGGCACGAAGCGGCAGTCGTGTTCCGCCACGAGGCCGAGAACACCACGTCCCGCCAGGTCTGGCGCGCGGTCGCCGACGACACCGCCGTCGCCAGCCTCGCCGCCCGTGTCGAGGTCGCGCGCGGGGCGCAGAAGACCGACGCCGAACAGAGCCTGCGCGGCCTGCTGCTGAAGCGCGCGGCGACGGTGAACCTGAAGCCCGAGCTCGAAATCTTCGCCGACGATGTGAAATGCGCGCACGGCGCGACCGTCGGCGAGCTGGATGCGCGGGCGCTCTTCTATCTCGAAAGCCGCGGCGTGCCGCCGGTCGAAGCCCGCGCCCTGCTCACCCGCGCGTTCGTGGGCGACGCGCTCGGCCGGATCGGCGAGGACGCCGTCCGCGCCGCGTTCGAAGCGGCGGCGGACTTGTGGCTGGGCCGCGTTTAAATTGCCCGCTTATTCCGTCATTGCGAGGAGCGCAGCGACGAAGCAATCCATTCGGCCCATCCGCCGTCCTGGATTGCTTCGCTTCGCTCGCAATGACGGAAGGCGGATCTACCCCTTCCGCACACCCGTCATCGGAAAGCTCCCGAACGCGCCCGCGCCGACCTGCCCCGTCAGCGTATCGCCCTCAATCGTCGCCGAGCAGTCGAGCGTTATCGGCATCGGCACTTTCATTTCCGACTTCCAGGTCAGCTTGTTGCCGTCGACCTTGCCGTCAATGATGTCGAGCGTGCCCTGGGCGCCGACGTTCGAGCCGGTGAAGGTGTTGCCGTCGGACCGCACGGTCAGCACGGACTTCTGCTCGCCCAGCGGCGATTTCGTGACGCAATCCCATTCGCCGTCGACATTGGCCATCATTTCTCTCCCTGCGATGTTTGTTGCGGTGCCGTCTTCACCTCGACAGGCATGCCAAGCCTGTCAAGCTGCGGCTTCACCTGTTTCGCGTCGCCGACCACGACCCACACCATCTTCGACGGATCGAGCACCGAGCGGATCGCCTGGTCCATCTGCGGCGCGGTCAGCGCGCGGTAACGGCTGGCGACGGTGCTGTAGTAATCGTCCGGCCGCTTGTAGAGCACGTTG
The DNA here is from genome assembly GCF_042678385.1 of Sphingomonas tabacisoli. NCBI lineage: Bacteria > Pseudomonadati > Pseudomonadota > Alphaproteobacteria > Sphingomonadales > Sphingomonadaceae > Sphingomonas > Sphingomonas tabacisoli. Next base: position 512,766 of record NZ_JBHUDY010000001.1, on the reverse strand, counting down.
TTCTGCATGCCCGAAAGCACGTCGCCCGAGGTCTCGAAGCTGCCCGGCAGCTCGCGCACGAAGCCGTTGATCGTCCGCTCCTTCTCCTCGGGCGTAATCCCCTGGGTGGTGAGGAAGGCGCGCATGTCGGCCTGCATCGCGGCGAGCGAGTCGCCGGTGCGGTCGGCCTGGACCGGCGCGGAGACGATGTACGGCACCGCTTCCAGCGCGCGGCGGAAGCTGCCGTTCACGCCGTACGACCAGCCCTTGGTCTCGCGGATGTCGGTGTTCAGCCGCGACAGGAAATTGCCGCCGAGCACGTCGTTGGCGGCGTTGTAGGGCACCAGCTCGTCGGTGCCTTTGAGCGACGTCACGACGCCGCCATAGATAAGCGACTGCGGCGAGTCCGGCCGATCGACGAGCACGATGCGGGAGCGCGGCGCCGGCGGCGCGACATTGAACGCCTTGACGCCGGGGGCGCCGGTGCCGCGCCAATCGCCGAGCGCGCGGTCGAGCACGGCGCGGACCTCGGCGAGCGGACGGTCGCTGACCACGAAGATCGTCGCTTTCTCCGGCCGGAACCAGGCGCGGTGGAACGCGACGAGCTGGTCACGGCCCAGTTTCTCGACCACCGCCGCGTCGCCGAGCCCGCTGGTCGGGCGACCATAGGGATGGTTCGCCCCATAGAGGATCGGCGCGAGTGTGCGCTGGGCAAGGCCGCCTGGCTGCGTCATTTCGCTGACGATCGAGACCAATTGCTGCTTCCGAAGCCGCTCGACTTCGGCCGGATCGAATTTCGGATTGCGCAGCACGTCCGCGAGCAGGTCGACCGACGGCTGCAGGTTCGGCGACAGCGCGAACAGGCTGACCGAGCTGCGGTCGGCGGAGTTGCCGACGCTGAGGTTCGCGCCCAGCCGCTCCTGCTCCTCGGCGATCTGTTCCGAGCTGCGCGTCGCCGTGCCTTCGTCGAGCAGCGACAGCGTCAGGGATTGCCGGCCGAGCGTGTCGTAGGTGTCGGCCGCGACACCCGCATCGAACGACACCACGATCCGCGTCGTCGGCGTCGCGGTGCGCTGGGCATAGACCAGCTCGATGCCGTTCGAGAGCTTGGCGTGCGCGACCGCCGGGAATTTGAGGTCGGCGATTGTCCCGACCGGCGGCAGCTTCGATCGATCGACCGCGGTGGCCGGCTTGAACGTCACCGGCGCCTCGCCCGGCTTGTGGTAGAAGGCCGGCGCGAAAGTCGAGGGCTTGGACGCGACCGACTTCGATTCTTCGTACGCGCCGCGCGGGCCGGGCTCGACCAGCAGCGCGTGCATCGGCCGGGTCAGCCATTTCTGCATCGCCGCGCGCACCTGCTCGGGCGTTGCCGCGGCATAGGCGGCGAGCTGTTTTTTGTAGAAGCCGGCGTCGTTCGAATAGAGCGCGCCTTCGGCGAGCGTCACGGCCTTGCCGCCGAAGCCGCCGACCGATTCCACCGCGCTCGTGCGACCGGCGACGTCGCGCGTGGCGGCGCGCAGCACTTCATCCGCGGTCGGGCCTTTGGCGATATAGTCGGCGATCAGCGCGTCGAGCTTGCGGCCTTCCTCGGCCGGATCGACGCCCGGCGCGCAATCGACCTGCACTTCGAAGAAGCTCAGCTGCGCGAATTGCTGCAGCTCGGTCGAAACCTTGACCGCGCTCTTGTCGCCACGGACGAGCGCGTTGTCGAGCCGCGAGCTGCTCAGGCCGCCAAGGACGGTCGCCGCAATGTCGAGCGGCACCGAATCCGGATCGTTCAGGCCCGGCACGATCCAGGTGCGATAGATGCGCGGCGTCGCCACCCGATCCTTCATCACTTCGTCGACACGCTTGGGCGGCGTCGGCACGGAGACGGCGACCGGTCCCTGCTGCGGCCCGCGCGGAATGTCGCCGAAATACTTGGTCACCAGCGTGCGCGCGGTCGGCACGTCGATATCGCCGGCGAGCACCAACACCGCGTTGTTCGGCCCGTAATGCTGGCGGAACCAGCCTTTCACGTCCTCCAGGCTGGCAGCGTCCAGGTCGGCCATCGATCCGATCGTGGAATGGCCATAAGGATGGTTCGGCGGGATCAGCGCCTTGATCTGCGCATATTCGACCAGCCCGAACGGCTGGTTGTCGCCCTGGCGCTTCTCATTCTGGACGACGCCGATCTGGTTCTTCAGGTTCTTCTCGGTGAGCGCGCCCAGGAAGTGCCCCATCCGGTCGCTTTCGAGGAACAGCGTCCGCTCCAGCGCCGGCGTCGGCACCGTCTCGAAATAATTGGTGCGGTCGAACCAGGTGGTGCCGTTCACGTCGGTCGCGCCGATCTGCTGCAGCGGCGCGAAGAAATCGCCCGGCGCATTCTCCGACCCGTTGAACATCAGATGCTCGAACAGATGCGCGTAGCCAGTCTTGCCCGCCGGCTCCATTTTGGAGCCGACATTGTACCAGACGGACACGGCGACGACCGGCGCCTTGCGGTCGGTCGAGACGATCACACGCAGGCCGTTCGGCAGCGTGAATTGCTCGTAAGGAATGGTGACGGCGCGGGAGAGCTCGGCGAGCGGCGCGGGCTTGGGCGCCTGGGCGAAGGCAGCGGTGGAAACGGCGAGAACGGAAGCGGCGAGCCACAAGCGGCGCATGGACGATCCTTGAACGGAAAAGCGGATATGCCGCTTGCATAGCAGCGGCTTTTGCATGAACCAACGCTGTCCGTCGGCTTCTCGCCGCAGTTCAAGGAAAACCATGTCGCGCGTTCTTTTGTCGCTCCTGCCGCTCGCCCTCGTCAGTGCCGCCGCTCCCTCTCCCGCTCCCGTCTTCACGCCCGAGGCGTTTCGGTCGCACGTCACCTTTCTGGCGGACGACCTGCTCGAAGGGCGCGACACCGGCAGCCGCGGGCATGAGATCGCGGCCCGCTATGTCGCTTCGCATTTCGAAGCGCTCGGCCTGAAGCCGGGCGGCTACAAGGGCGGCTGGTATCAGCAGGTCCCGTTCCAGAAGACGCGGCGCGGCGAAACGCCCGGCACGCTGACGCTCAGCGGATCGCGCGCGGCCGGGAAGTGGACGCACGGCCAGGACGTCATTATCGGCATCAACTCGCTGGAGCCGAAGACCGATCTGTCCGCCGGTATCGTGTTCGTGGGCTATGGCCTTTCCGACAAGGCGCTCGGCATCGACGACTATAAGGGCCTCGACGTTCGCGGGAAGATCGTCGTCGTGCTCTCGGGCTTCCCGAAAGGCATGCCGAGCGAGATCGGCGCGCACCTTTCCGACCACAAGGCGGAGCAGGCCGAGGCGCATGGCGCGATCGGCACGATCTCGATCGACACCATCCAGTCCGCCGCCGCGCGTCCGTGGTCCGTGCGGCAACGCTATGCAGACGGGTCGCACTACGATTGGGTGGCCCCTGATGGTAAGCCTCACGTCGAGGCGCCGGGCCTGCGCGCCTCCGCCAGCGCCGACGACACCGTCGCGCGCGCTCTGCTCGCCGGCGCGACGCAGACGCTCGAACAGATCCGCGCCGAAGCCGACCAGCAGGGCGGACGGCCCAAGGGCTTTGCGCTGGCCGGCACTGTCCGGATCGCGGCCGAGACGGTCAGCGAGCGGCTGACCAGCCCGAATGTCGTCGGCGTCTTGCCCGGCGCCGACCCGAAGCTTGCGCCCGAAGTCGTCATACTCTCCGCGCACCTCGACCATATCGGGATCAGCAAGGCGCGGGCCGGCGATCCGCCCAACAAGGACCGGATCAACAACGGCGCGCTCGACAATGCGTCCGGCATCGCGACGATGCTGGAAGTGGCGCGCGCCGCCGCCACCGCGCCGGTGAAGCCCCGCCGCACGCTCGTCTTCCTCGCCTCGACCGCCGAGGAAAAGGGCCTGCTCGGCGCCGATTACTACGCGCATTTTCCGACCGTGCCGCTGGCGAGCATCGTCGCCGACGTCGATCTCGACATGCCGCTTTTGATCTATCCGTTCACCGACGTGATCGCGTTCGGCGCCGACCATTCGACCTTGGGCAAGGTCGTCGCCGACGCCGCCCGGCCGATGAACATTGCGCTCTCGCCCGATCCGATGCCGGAGGAAGGAATCTTCACCCGCTCCGACCATTACCGCTTCGTCGAGCAAGGCATCCCGGCGGTGTTCCTCGCGACCGGCTACGCCAATGGCGGCGAAGCGGCGTGGAAGCGCTTCTTCGCCAACGCCTATCACCAGCCCGCCGACGACATGAACCAGCCGATCGACTGGACCGCCGGGGCGCGCTTCGCCGAAGTGAACTACCGCATCACCCGCGCCCTCGCCGACGCCGACCAGGCGCCGCGCTGGTACGCGCGCGACTATTTCGGCGACTTGTTCGCGCCGACCGCGGCCAAGGCTTCACACTAGGTGGCGCTGCCGGCGTAACGCTCGGCGCAGGCGTCGAGCACGTCGGTGATGGGCCCAAGGCTGATCGCAACGGCCAGGCTGCGGGTGGCGAGCCCGGCCAGCTCGGCCGGATTGCCGCGCCCGCCCGGGTTCAGCTCGGCCGTGATGCGGTCGTCGAGCACTCGCGCTAATCGGCGCGTGCGCGCGAGCCGGTCGCCGGCGAGTTGCGGCGAGTGGTCGTAAATCTGGGTCATCGCCGTGGCGAGCGTGTAGCATTGCATCCGCGCGTCGCGTCCGTCCGCAGGCAGGCCTGAAAAACGCTTAGCCACAGCCGGATAGGCCTGGCGGCAGGCATTCAGATAATCCTGCGCCTGCTTGCCCGGCTGGATGCTCGCCTTTGCCGCTTGGGCGACCTTCTGAAGCATCTCGACCTTGCTCGGCTCGGTGATCCCGCTGCCCGAGGCGCCGAGGAACAGGAAATGCGCCGCCTCATTGGCTTCCTCGACCGGCACGGTGTTGGCCGTCCCGCCGAACTGCGCGACGCGCGCGGCGTAGCAGGTCGCGGCCCGCTCGCCCGGATCGGCGGGAAGAGAAACGGTCGCGACTTTTGGCTGCGCCGGCGCTTCGGTGTGGGTGGCGGCCGGCTTGCTGCACCCCGCCGCCAGCAGGGCGGACATCGCCGCAATGGCGGCCCAGTTCTTGTTCGCTGTCATCGTCGGCCCCTTCCCCAGACGTGACGGAAGCGTAACACTGAGGGGCGCAGCGGCAAACGCGCTAAAAGGCGAGCAGCGGGACCGGATCGCCGACCAGCGGGCGTGCCAGCGCCGAAGGGACTCGCTCCGCGCGTGCTTCGAGCCAGTCCCGCGCTGCGTTGAGATCGTTCGCAAGTGCCGCGCGCGTCTCCTCCTGGCGCGCCTGCCGCTCGGCTTCCGAAAAGCGCCTGCCGGCATTTTTGGCATGCTCATGGAACAGCGGCGCTCGGCCGATCGCCTCGGCATCCGCGCCGGACACGCCGAAAAGCGTGAACGCGGCTGACAGCGTTTCCGCGGGCGCTGTGTAGAAACGTGCGGCATCCAGCGACCGCGCACTGGAAAAGCGCCCGAGCGCGTCGGCAAAGCCGATCATCTGCGCAAGCCACAATGCCGCCGCGCGCTGGACATCGCCTGCCGGCAGCGCCTCGCCCAAGGCCGCTTCCATTGCCGGGCGCAGCTCGTCGGTCACGAACCGCACCCACGCCCGGTGTTCCTCCGTCCGCAGCACGGCCAGCACATACGCTTCCGCCGGCAGGTGCAGCAGGATTGCGGGGGCATCCGCATCCTGCGCGAAGAGCTGCGGCAGCACGAAATTCACCGGTACGTTCGCTTTGACGATGACCGGCTCGTCCGGTCGATAGCGGCGCGCCAGCAGGCCCGTGACCAAATCCAGGCCTTCGCGCCAGCCCGCATCCTCCGCCGCACCCTGCGCACCGGCAACCGCCAACTGGCGGAGCGCCCAGGGTTCGCGCAATCCAAGCACATGCTCACTGAGGTCGAGCGCCCGGCTAAGCAGGGTCGATCCGCAATGGGCGATGTGGAAGATGTAACCGGTCCGCGGCCGCGGCGCCTGCCATTGGCGAAAGGCGGCCAACAGCGGATCGATCGGCACCCGCAGCTCCTGCGCCGTGGGTGCCGCAATCCGCTGGTCGAGAAACAGCGACCGGCGGAAGGCGGCGCGGTTCATCGGCACGAACCGGGCCAGATCGCCCTCGAAGCCCCAGAGATAATGGTCGGGCGTGGCGAACAGGTCTTCGATCCGCATCGCGAAGCTCCTAGCCCGGATGCGTGGCGCTGCGCTATGGCCCCGTTCATGGTCGACATGCGCGCGCCGAAAGACGCACAGCCCTATGCCGTGTTCACGTTACAAGCGGATGAGGGCCTGCGCGATCTCGATTACGAAGCCGTAATGGCGGCTTATCGGACGCACGGCGCACTGCTGTTCCGGGGCGCGGCGCCGGACCTCGATGAATTCCGCGATTTCACCGGCCGCTTCTGTGCCAGTTCGGTGTTCAACGAGAGCCCGGACCGGCAAGTGTTCGACGCCGATCACAACATTCAGTCGGTGAACGGCGGCGCGGATGCCTTTCCCTTGCATCCGGAACTGTCGCGCGAACCGTGGAAGCCCGATGTGGCCTTCTTCCACTGCCTGCAGGCGCCGGATCAAGGCGGCGAGACGACGATCTGCGACGGCGTCGCAATCGTCCGCGCCCTGCCCGATGCGCTCCGCGACCTGCTCGCCGGCCAGCGACTGATGTACCCGGCCGGCGCGCCGCCCGAAATCCTGCGCTTCTGGCTCGGCACCGATCGGCCGAGCGACGTGCAGCTTGCAACGCCGCCCACCGACTGCCCCTATCGGTTCGTCCGAGAGCCCGAGGGCATCTGGCGCTATTTCACGCGGCCCCTGCTTCACCGCACCATGTTCGGCCGCGATCTCGCCTTCGGAAATTTCCTGCTGTTCGCGCGCGACTATCTCGGCCGCAGGGACTTCCCCGTGCTCGCCGACGGGCGCGGTGTGCCCGACGCGTGGGTGGATGCGGTGCGGCAGGAGGCGCATCGCCTGACCGTGCCCGTCCGCTGGCAGAGCGGCGACCTGCTGATGCTCGATAACAGCCGCTTCATGCACGGCCGCCGCCCGATCGCCGACCCGTCGAAACGGCTGATCGCGACCTATTTCGGCTATCTGCGGGACGCCCGTCCCGATCCCGAGGAACCGCCGCAGGCCCGCTGGCGCCAGGCGGCATTCCGGCCGCCGCAGCGCCAGCCGGTCGCGGTCTAGTCGCCCGAGCCCGGCTCCGCCTGTTTGCGGTGCGCTTCGGCGGAGCAGCCGCCGCCGAGCACGCTGGCGGCTGCGACCTGCAGCTTGTTCTTGAAGCCGGAGATGACGCTGCGGTCGCCCTTCATCAGGGCGTCGTAGCCGGTCTTTGCGACGTCGACGGGATCGTCCTTCTCCGCCTGGCCGACCTTGGTGTCGTCCATTTCGGCGCGGTGGAAAAACTCGGTCTCGGTCGCGCCCGGCTTCAGGCAGGTGATGACGACATCGGTGTCCTTCAGCTCGTTGTGGATCGCATCGGCGAAGCTGTCGATGAACGCCTTGGTGCCATTGTAAACCGCCTGGAAGCTGCCGGCCATGTGCCCGGCGATCGATCCGGTGATCAGCACCCGGCCTTCGTTGCGCGCGACCATCTCCCGCAGCACTTTCTGCAACAGATAGAGCGTGCCCGTGATGTTGGTGTCGATCACGTGCCGCCATTCGGCCGGCGACTGGTCGAGAAAGCCGTGGCCCAGGCCGTGCCCGGCATTGGCGAACAGCAGATCGACCTTGCGGCCGCGGCAGGCGTCGAGCAGCCGGTCGACGCCGTCGAAAGTCGACAGGTCGCATTCGATCTCGTCGATCTGCACGTCGTAGCGGCGCAACTGCGGCCCGGCTTCGACGAAAGGCGTGTCGGCGGCGAGGATCAGGTCATAGCCATCGGCAGCGGCCAGCCTGGCGAGCTCCAGCCCGATGCCGCTCGATGCTCCGGTAACCATCGCGAGCTTGCCGGCCATGTCATTCTCCTTGCGTGCCGCGCCTCAACGGGCGCGGGCGCCAAGGGATGCATCCGTTACGCGGGCGTCGCGCGCGGCAGGCGGCGTAGCATCGCGAGCGCGGCGAGCCCGAAAAGCGCCGCCACCAGAAACGCCGCGCCGGGAAAGTGCACCGGCGCATCCGCCTTTGTGAACTCGGCCATCACGCCTGTCAGCAGCAGCGGTGCGACGATCGAGCCGATGCCCATCGACATGGCAGCGATTCCCTGCACCTCGCCCTGCGTCTGGGGCGTCGCGCGGCGAGAGAGCATCGCCATGATGCTCGGCTGCACGAGCGATTGAACCGCGATCGCCACCATGATCACGAACGCCATCCAGGTCTTGTTGGCGAAGGCATAGGCGACAAAGCCGGCGATCGCGCCGACCAGCCCCACAGTCGCAGCCCCACGCTCGCCCAGCCGCCGCACCAAAGGGCCGGTCACGAAGGTCTGGGTCAGCGCCATGATCAGCCCGACGACGGCAAGGCTCGCGCCGATCATCGCGTTCGACCAGCCGAACTGCGCAATGGCGTAGAAGCTCCAGGTCAGCGGATAGACGTTGCTTGCGATCTGCCAGAGAGTCAGCACCACCGCCGCGGCCATCATGCCGGGGATCGCCCGCGCCGAGGCGAGCGCCCCCAGCGGATTGGCGCGCCGCCAGTCGAACGGCCGGCGTCGCTCCTCCGGCAATGTTTTCGGGAAGATTGTCAGGCCATAGAGGAAGTTGAGCGCGGCGAGCGCCGACGCCGCATAGAAAGGCGCACGGATGCCGAGCTGGCCGAGCAGGCCGCCGATCGCCGGGCCCGCGATGAAGCCGATGCCGAAAGCGGCGCTGACCAAGCCAAAGCTCTTGGCCCGTTCCTCCGGCCGGGTCTGGTCGGCAATGGCGGCCTGCGCTGGCGCATAGCTGCCGCCCAGCGCGCCGGCGAGAACGCGCCCAAGGAAGATCAGCGGCAGGGTGTTGGCGATGGCGAGCAGCAGATAGTCGAGCGCCATGCCGCCGAGCGCAATCAGCAGCACCGGCCGCCGACCAATCCGATCGCTCAGGTTTCCCAGCACAGGCGCGGCGAAAAAAGTCGCCACCGCGATCGCCAGCCCCATCCAGGCGCCGATCTCGATTGCGTGCGGCAGGTCGAAGCGGCCGACGCTCATCAGCAGGCGCGGCAGCACCGGGATGATCAACCCGAATCCGATCGAATCGATGAAGATCGTCACCAGCACGAACGCGACGCCGTGGCCGGACCGCTGCATGCTTCTCTTGACCCCCCTCAAGCTCACCGGCGATTGCGCCACCGGCATAGGTGAGCCAAGCGCGATCACGCAAGCCAAGGAGCGGACGATGGACTTCAGCCTGGTCGACGTGTTCGGCGTCGCCGATTTCAGCGGCAATCCGGTCGCGGTCGTGCACGACGCCACGGATCTCGACACCGAGCAGATGCAACGGATCACGCGCTGGCTGAACCTGTCGGAGACGACGTTCCTGCTGCCGCCCACCGACGCCAAGGCCGATTACCGCGTCCGCATCTTCACGCTCGATCGCGAAATGCCGTTCGCGGGCCATCCGACGCTCGGCACCTGCCACGCCTGGCTCGAGGCGGGCGGCAAGCCGCGCAACCCTGACGAAATCGTGCAGGAATGCGGCGCCGGGTTGGTGCCGGTCCGCCGCAGCGAAGGACGCCTCGCCTTCGCCGCCCCGCCGCTGATCCGCTCGGGCCCGGTCGAGGAAGAAAAGCTCGCCGAGATCGCCGGCGTGCTCGGCATTTCGCGCGACCGCATCCTCGACGCGGCCTGGGCCGATAATGGCCCCGGCTGGGTGGCGGTGCTGCTCGGCTCGGCCAACGAGGTTCTGGCGCTCAGCCCCGCGCGCCATCATCCGAGCCGCATGGAAATCGGCGTGGTCGGGCCTTATCCGGCGGGATCGGAAGCCGCCTATGAGGTCCGCGCCATCTTCAGCGACCCGTTCGGCGGGCTCATCGAAGACCCGGTGACCGGCAGCCTCAATGCCTCGGTCGCCCAGTGGATGTTGGGAAGCGGCCGCGTGACCGCGCCCTACACCGCGGCACAAGGGACCAAGCTCGGCCGCACCGGCCGCGTCTCGGTCGAGCAAGCCGACGGGGAGATCTGGATCGGCGGCGCGACGCACACCCTGTTCGGCGGCCGCGCGCTCTTCTGAAACGGCGCGCCCGCGGCTATGCGGGCGGGATGTTCAAGGAAATCCCCGACCTGTTGTCTGCCGAGGCACTGCGGCAGCTGCGCGAGATCGCCGCGGCGGCGCCCTTCATCGACGGCCGCATCACCAATCCGCACAACACCGCCAAGCAGAACCTGCAGCTTCACGACCAGTCCGCCTATCAGCGCTCGTCGCAGCTGCTGATGCAGGCGCTGATGGCGCATGAGGATTTCCGCAATTTCGCGATGCCGGTCGCGGTCGCGCCGCCGATGCTGACCCGCTATCAGCCTGGCATGCGCTACGGCGCGCATGCCGACGCCGCCGTCATCCGCTTGCCGACCGGGCCGATCCGGTCGGACCTCAGCTGCACCATCTTCGTGAACGATCCCGGCAACTATGAAGGCGGCGAGCTGACCGTCCATCTCGGCACTCGGCCGGTGCCGTTCAAAGGGCTGGCGGGCAGCGCGATCGTCTATCCGTCGGACACATTGCACGAAGTGGCGCCGGTGACGCGCGGCGAACGGCTGGTCGCGATCAGCTTCATCCAGAGCCGGATTGCCGACCCGTTCCGGCGCGAAATCCTCTACGAAATGAACGAAGTCGCGGCGCTCGAAGGGCTTGGCATGCGACCCGAAAATTACACGCGCATGCGGCTGCTGCAGGAGCGCCTGCTGCGCTACTGGACCGACAAGCCCTGACTATTTGCCGAGCAGTTGCGCCGCCGGCACCAGCCGTAGCTCGTGCATCATGCCGAGATAGGCGTCGAAATAGGGTTTGTGCGTCGCGCCCACGATGACCAGCGCCCGCCCGCCCGGATAATGGCCAAGCGCGGCGCGGATGTTCGCTACCATGTGCAGGTTGCGCGTTTCCCACCAGGCGACATAGCGCCGGCCGAAATGCTCGGGCGACGGTTCCTGGAACGCGCGGCCCATGTCCGCCCGCACGAACGCCTCACCGACATCGGCGCGGTTCATGAAGCGGTAATAGGCGAGCACCGAGGCGCCGTCGTTCAGGCCTTTCTCCATCGCCTGGGCCTGCAGCGCGAGCGGCGGACGGGCGCCGCTCCAGATCGCCTGCATCGCCTTGTCCTGACCCGGCGGCGCTTCGGCCTGGACGCGATCGGAGAGATGATCGTCCACCGGATAGAGCCGCTCCAGCCCCAGCCGGGCGGCGAGCGTCGCGGCGATCAGGTAGTTCTCGTTCCGCCGCACGATCAGTTCGTTCAGCTCGGAAGCCAGCGCCGCGTCCACGCCATCGCCGGCCCGGCGCTGAGCTGGCGCGAGTCGTAGCCACTGCACCGAAGCCGAACCGAGATTTCCGGCCGCCGCGAACAAGGCGGCGAGGTGCCGATGCTCTGCCGGGCCAGCGTTCGGGCCGATTTTGCCAACTGCAGCCTCTGCCGCTGCTTCGGCCGCCGGCATGTCGAGACCTGTGGCGGTGGCGGCGAGTCCGGCGACCTTCTCGACCCGCGCACAATAGTCATTGGCCGTGTCGGGCCAGCTCTTTTCGTAGCGCCGCAGAAGATAGCATTCCGGGCCGGACAGGCCTTCGATCGTGATGACCTGGGGCCGCCACGCCGCCAGCCGATCAAGCAGCGGCGCAAGCCACTCCGGCTTCAGCGTCTCGATGCCAGAGAGATGAGGTGTGCCGAGTACCGCGACTTCTGTCGGCTTCGAGACGGGCCAGGGGCCGACCAGCGGCGCGGCATGCGCCGACGCAGCGAGCGCCCCACCCGCGCCAAACAGTCCCAGCCGCACCCATTTGCGCATAATCACCTCCTGAAGCGGAGGTGTATTACAAGACTAAATCACTTGTCCAGTAGCGCGGAAGCCGTTCATCGCGACCTCTGTTGGCGGCAGCTTCACCACGCGCCGGCCAAGCTCCCAGAGTTCCAGCCCGAGGTTCGGATAACGAGCGCGCGCATAATCCAGCGCTGCGCCGTCGTCGTCAGCGTCGAAATCGTGACGCTCGACGATATGACCGCCGCCGTCGAGGCAGTGTAAACGATAGCCAGCCACGATGTGCACCCCCGAAGGATACACAGCTAGCATGTCGAGCGGATGACTTCTGTCGCGCCGCCGACACTGGCGCGATTTAATTCCCTTCGATCTTGATCACGTCCCGAAATGCAACGGTGTCGAGCACCTGGCCCTGGGCATCGGCGATCTGGATGCTTTCGTTGAGCGGCAACCGGCCGTGCCAGATCGCGTCGCGCATCAGCGAGCGCGCGCTCGCCACGGCTTCCGCCTTCGCCGCCTCAAGGCATTCGAATTCTTGTCCTTCGTCGTCGCGGATGAACTTGCCGTCGACGAGATGCAGAAAATAACGCTCCATATGTCCGCTTCGGCCCCTTGTCGTTGATCCTTATGCCGATCCGACGGAGAATGTCTTGCTGATCAGGCGGTTATACTCGCGCTCCGCCAGCCCGTAGCTGTGGGCTGCAACGCGTTCGAGGCCGGTTCGGTTCAGAATCGTGATCGATCCGCGCCCGGTCCGGACCATCCCGGCGTCCGCGAGCGTACTGAGCGCCGCCGTCACGGTGGTCCGCGTCGCGGCCAGCATGAAGCTCAGATACTCGTGAGTCAGCGGCACCTCGTCGTCCGGCATCCGGTCGTGACCCATCAGCAGCCAGCGGGCGAGGCGCTCGTCGACCGGGTGCAGCGCGTTGGACACCGTCGTCTGCGCGACCTGCAGCATGAAGAATTGCAGATAGCGGAGCATGACGGCCCGCAGCGTCTCGCTTTCACGCAGCGCGTCCCTCATCACCTCCGAAGGGATCGCATAGGCCGTTCCCCCGATCTGCATTTCCAGCCGGTGCGGAGAGTGACCGGATTCGAGAAGGATCGGCAGCCCGGCAAATCCCTCGAAGCCATAGAGCCCCACTTCCGCCGTCTGCCCGCCTGGCACATGCGCGAGCACCGAGCCGAGCCCGCTTTCGAAAAAGAGGCACAGGGGAGGCGGCACGTCTTCCTTGATCACGACCGTGCCCTTGGGCGTCTCGACATGATTAAGTTTGGCTTTCAGCCGATCATAATCTGCAGGAGCGAGCGCCCGCAGCAGCCGGTTGCGCACATTCGCTTGATCGGGTGCGGACATGGCGCCTTAACTCGTCAGCCGCGATGTTGTGCCAATGCTTGCGCGCGCAACCCTGTCGGCTAAGGGCAAGGCATGGCTGCGACCGAACGCATCTGGACCGCGGGACTCGTCATCATCGGCGATGAGATTCTGTCCGGGCGTACGCAGGACAAGAATATTGGCCAGATCGCGCTATGGCTGAACCTGCAGGGCATTCGCCTGGCCGAGGTTCGCGTCGTGGGCGACACGGTCGCGGCGATCGTCGAGGCCGTGAACGCGCTCCGCGCTCGCAATGACTATCTGTTCACGACCGGCGGCATCGGGCCGACGCACGACGACATCACCGTCGACGCGATCGCCGAGGCGGTCGGCGTTCCGGTGGCCGTGCACCCGACGGCGCGGGCGGCGCTGGAGCGCTATTACGCGACGCGCGGCGGCGTTACCGAGGCGCGGCTGCGCATGGCGCGTGTGCCCGAAGGCGCGGACCTGATCGAGAACCGGATGTCGGGCGCGCCCGGCATTCGCTGGGGCAACATCTTCATCATGGCAGGCGTCCCGCACATCACCGCGATGATGCTCGACGCCCTCTCCGGTTCGATCGAGGGCGGCAAGCCTTTGCTGTCGGAAACGGTCGGCTGCTGGGTCGCCGAAAGCGAAGTCGCCGATCTGCTGGCAGCGACCGAAAAGGGCCATCCGGGGTGCCAGATCGGCAGCTATCCCTTCTTTCGCGAAGGCAAGGTCGGCGCGAATTTCGTGATCCGCTCGACCGAACGGGCAGTGCTCGAGTCCTGTCGCGACGATCTGGCCGCTCGTCTCATCGCGGCTGGCCGAACCCCGGTTCCCGGCGGCATCTGACTGCATGGCGAAATTTCTGCTGGGTTGGGAGCTCGGGGCGAATCGCGGGCACCTGGTCCGCCTGGCCGGCATTGCCCGGCGACTGGTGGCGGAAGGCCATGACGTTGCGGTCGCCGCACAGCGGTTGAGCCGCGACTTCGATCTGCCCGCCGAGGTGACGCTGTGGCAGGCGCCCATATGGCCGCGGCTGCTCGGCAATGTCGGCGCGCTCGGCGGCCCGGCGCCGAGCACCATGGGCGACATTCTGGTGCGCGTTGGGATGGACGATCCCAGCGCGCTGCCGGCGATGATCCTCGCCTGGCGACAGATGCTGGACGCGATCCGCCCTGACGCAGTGGCCGCCGATTTCGCGCCCGCCTTGCTGAGCGCGGCGCGCGGTCGGTTGCCGACTGTCTCGGTGGGTGTCGGCTTCGATGCGGTCCCCGCTCACCTTGCCGAATTTCCCAGCCTCACGGGACGGCCGGCCGTCTTCGCGGAAGCGGATATTCTGGCCGCGGTGAACGACGCGATGCGCCGGGCCAACCTCGATCCGATCGAACGGCTCCCTGCGTTGTTCGAGGCCGATTGCGTGCTGCCCGGCACCTTCACCAAGCTGGACCCCTATGCCAAATGGCGGCGGGAGCCGGTCGTCGCGCCGTCAGTCGCGCAGCCGGTCGGAGAGGCCGGCACTGGCGAGGAAGTGTTCGTCTATGCCGACTCCGCGCTGCTGCGAACCGGCGCCTTTTGGGACGGGCTGATCCGCGCAGCGCTGCCGGTCCGGCTCTATGCGCAGGGCGCATCGGCTGCCCAGCAAGCGGAGTTCGAGAAGCTCGGCTTCGCTGTCGAGCGCACACCGGTCTCGTTCGCCCGCATTGCCGAACGTTCACGGGTGGTGATGTCCTCCGGCGGCCTCGGCCTTGTCAGCAGCGCGCTCGCGGCCGGCGTGCCGGTAGTCGTCGTGCATTACGATCTCGAAAAGGCGCTGACCGGCCAGGCGATCACGCGGATGCAATTGGGCGGGCATGTCTATGCCGGCAGCATCCAGCCCGAAGCCTTTGCCACATCGCTGCGCCAGCTTTACCAGAACGACAGTTTCCAGCGCCGCGCGCGCGAACTGGCGCCCGGCTTCCGCGTCCGCCTCGACCCGCCGCAGGAGGAGCTGGCGGCGCGCAAGTTGATCGCGCTGACAGGCAGATAGAGAAGGCCCCGCTTGGCCTAACCCGTGTCATTGCGAGGAGCGCAGCGACGAAGCAATCCAGTCCGTCACCAGATGCTGCAAGGGATTGCGTCGCCAGGCTCGCAGCCCTTGTGTTGCAGAAAAGCAACACTAACTTGGCGCTGAAAGGAATTCAGGGGACAGCATGAACCTCGAAAAATTCACCGACCGCGCCAAGGGTTTTCTCCAGGCCGCGCAGACCGTCGCGATCCGTATGTCGCACCAGCGGATCGGGCCGGAGCATCTGCTGAAAGCGCTGCTGGAAGACAATGAAGGCATGGCGTCGGGCCTGATCCGGGCCGCTGGCGGCGATCCGGCGATCGCGCTCAAGGAAACCGACGATGCGCTCGCCAAAGTCCCGGCAGTATCCGGCTCGGGCGCGCAACAGACGCCGGGGCTCGACAATGATGTGGTGCGCGTGCTCGACCAGGCCGAGCAGATCGCGACCAAGGCGGGCGACAGCTACGTCACTGTCGAGCGGCTGCTGCTGGCGCTGACGCTTGCAACCACCACCGCCGCCGGCAAGGCCCTCGCCAAGGCGAATGTAACGTCGGCCGGTCTCAACGACGCGATCAACAAGCTGCGCGGCGGCCGCACCGCAGACACCGTGTCGGCCGAAGACCGTTACGACGCGCTCAAGAAATTCGCCCGCGACCTCACCGAAGCGGCGCGCGAGGGCAAGCTCGATCCGGTCATCGGCCGCGACGAGGAAATCCGCCGCACCATCCAGATCCTCGCCCGCCGCACCAAGAACAATCCGGTGCTGATCGGCGAACCGGGCACCGGCAAGACCGCGATCGCCGAGGGCTTGGCGCTCCGCATCGCCAATGGCGACGTGCCCGACTCCCTGCTCGGTCGCAGCCTGATGTCGCTGGACATGGGCGCGCTGATCGCCGGCGCCAAATATCGCGGCGAGTTCGAGGAGCGGCTGAAAGGCGTGCTCGACGAGGTGCGGCAAGCCGAAGGCGACATCATCCTGTTCATCGACGAGATGCACACGCTGATCGGCGCCGGCAAATCCGAAGGTGCGATGGACGCCGGCAATTTGCTGAAGCCGGCGCTCGCCCGCGGCGAGCTGCACTGCATCGGCGCGACCACGCTCGACGAGTACCGCAAATATGTCGAAAAGGACGCGGCGCTCCAGCGGCGTTTCCAGCCCGTTTTCGTCGACGAGCCGACGGTCGAGGACACGATCTCGATCCTCCGCGGCCTCAAGGAGAAATACGAGCTCCACCATGGCGTGCGCATCACCGACGGCGCGATCGTCGCCGCCGCGACGCTCTCCAACCGCTACATCACGGACCGCTTCTTGCCCGACAAGGCGATCGACCTGATGGACGAGGCCGCCTCGCGCCTGCAGATGGAGATCAAGTCCAAGCCGGAGGAGATCGAGAATCTCGACCGGCGCATCATGCAGCTCAAGATCGAGCGCGAGGCGCTGAAGAAGGAAACCGACGCGGCCTCGCGCGAGCGGCTGTCCAACCTCGATGCCGAGCTGGCCAATCTCGAGCAGCAGTCCGCCGAGCTGACCGCGCGCTGGCAGGCGGAGAAGGAAAAGATCGCCGGCGAGGCCAAGGTCAAGGAACAGCTCGACCAGGCCCGGCTCCAGCTCGAACAGGCGCAGCGCCAGGGCGATCTCGCCAAGGCGGGCGAGCTCTCCTACGGCGTCATCCCGGCGCTGGAGAAGCAGTTGGCCGAGGCGCAAACGGCGTCGGCCGGAGCGATGCTGCGCGAGGAAGTCACCTCCGACGATATCGCCGGCGTGGTCTCGCGCTGGACCGGCATCCCGGTCGACCGGATGCTCGAAGGCGAGCGCGAAAAGCTCCTCCACATGGAAGATGTGATCGGCAAGCGCGTGATCGGGCAGAAGGAAGCGGTGCACGCCGTGTCCACCGCTGTCAGACGCGCCCGCGCCGGGCTGCAGGACCCGAACCGGCCCTTGGGCTCGTTCCTGTTCCTGGGGCCGACCGGCGTCGGCAAGACCGAGCTCACCAAGGCGCTCGCCGAATTCCTGTTCGACGACGCCTCGGCGATGGTCCGCATCGACATGTCCGAGTTCATGGAGAAACACGCCGTCGCCCGTCTGATCGGCGCCCCTCCGGGCTACGTCGGTTATGAGGAAGGCGGCGTTCTCACCGAAGCGGTTCGCAGGAGGCCCTACCAGGTCGTGCTGTTCGACGAGGTCGAGAAGGCGCACAACGATGTCTTTAACGTGCTCCTGCAGGTGCTCGACGACGGGCGGCTGACCGATGGCCAGGGCCGCACGGTCGATTTCTCGAACACGCTGATCATCCTGACCTCAAATCTCGGGAGCCAATTCCTCAGCCAGGTTGCCGACGACCAGGACGTGAAGTCGGTCGAGCCGCAGGTGATGGAGATCGTGCGCGGGCATTTCCGGCCCGAGTTCCTGAACCGGCTCGACGAGATCATCCTGTTCCACCGGCTGGCGCAGGAGCATATGGGCCCGATCGTCGACATTCAGGTCGCCCGCGTCCAGCGCCTCCTCGCCGACCGCAAGGTGACGATGGACCTGACCGACGCCGCCCGCGCCTGGCTCGGCCGCGTCGGCTACGACCCCGTCTATGGCGCGCGTCCCCTTAAGCGCGCCGTGCAGAAATATCTGCAGGACCCGCTCGCCGAATTGATCCTGTCGGGCGAAGTCCGCGACGGCGCGACCGTCAAGGTGGATGAGGGCGACGGGAAGCTGGAGTTGAGGGTTGGCTGATCCGTCGGTCCCCCGCGACCCGCTCTGGCTCGCGCATCGCTATGTCGAGAGCAGGGACGCGGTCCAGTTCCGGCATGTGACGCGCGACGAGCATCGCGCGGCGACCTTTGTCATCGACCAGCATCTGTCCGACAATCCGCAACTGGCGGAGATCGACCGCCGTCAGGCGCTCGCGGCGGCAACGGCGCCGGGGCCGCTCCATTTCGTCTTCCACTCGGCCTTCTGCTGCTCGACCCTGCTCGCGCGCGTGTTCGACCGCGAAGGCCTGGCGATGGGCCTGAAGGAACCGGCGATCCTGAACGACCTGGTCGGCTGGCGCCGGCGAGGTGCCTCGGGCCGCGATGTTGCCGAAGTGATGGACGGCGCGCTGAAGCTTCTCGCCCGCCCCTTCGAACCCGGCGAGGCGGTGATCATCAAGCCGTCGAACGTCGCCAATGGTCTGATCCGCATGATGATGGCGCTGCGCCCGGATGCCAGGGCGCTGCTGCTCTACGCGCCGCTGCCCGTGTTCCTGACCTCGGTCGCCAAGAAAGGGCTCGACGGCCGGCTCTGGGTGCGCGAGTTGTTCATCGGCCAGCGGGCGGACGGGCTGGTTCAGCGGCTCGGCTTCACCGACGAGCAATTCTTCGGCCAGACCGACCTCCAGATCGCCGCCGCGGGCTGGCTCGCCCAGCAGGCGCTGTTTGCCGAACTCGTGCCGCTCCTCGGCGACCGCGTGCGGACTCTCGATAGTGAAACCCTGCTCGACGTGCCGGAACAGGCCGTGGGCGCATTGGCGGATCTCTATGGCTTCCGACTAAATGCGGCCGAGATCCAGGCACTCGTCGCCGCCAGCTTCGGCAAGGACTCCAAGACCGGCAAGTCCTTCGGTCGGGCGGATCGGGAGGCGGAATATGCCGAGGCCGGTTCGGCGCACCAGGACGAGCTCGCCAAGGTCACGGAATGGGCGCGGGTGACGGCGGAAGCGGCGGGCATTCCCCTCGCCCTGCCCGGCGCGCTGATCGCCTAGAGCCAACGCTCCAGTATCGGCAGCACCGGCGCCATGTGCCGCTCGAAGGGGCGCCATTGGCCCGAGCCGTCATAGAGCCCGCGCCGGACTTGTCCGATGCTGGCCGTGGCCACTCCACGCCGCTCGGCGGTGCGGTCGAAGCGGAGCAGATCGTCGGTCCATCCGATGCCGAGGCTGGCGCAGAGTCGCTGCGTTTCGGCGGCGAAGTCGGAGACCAGCCGTTCGTAGCCTATTTCGTGGAAATAAAGCGGGAGCAATTCGCGGCTCCGCTCGATAAGGTTCATTACGGCATCGTAAAGAATGGCGGTCCGCTCGAGGCTGGTGAATTCGAACGCTGCGGAGCTGGGGCCGAATGCCGTCTTGAAGCAGCTCCACACCACATCGCGGGGGTCGCGGCGCATGAACACGATGTGCGCATCGGGGAACAGGCGGGCGATCAGCGGCAACCGAAGGCTCTTCATCGGGTCCATGTCGATGAAGAGGCCGGCGTCGCGCGGCACGCCGGCTGCAAAGACCGCGTTCCAGTAGGCTTGGCGGTAGCGAGTGACAGCGCTGTCCGACAGGCTCACCAACGCCTCGACACCGCCTTCCGGCAGCAGAAAATCGAGGTCGGCGGCTTCGAGCGTGGGGCGTTCCTCCAGGGCGTGCGCGCCGGGCAGGCTGGCGAGGATGTTTTCCATCAGTGTCGTGCCGGAGCGCGGGAAGCCGATGACGAAGATGTGACGCGCCGCTTCGCCCGGGACAGGCGTGTGCGTGGCGCGAGGCCAGCGTTCGGGTGATGCGGCGCGCAGCCCGGCTTCTATCCTTTGAACGAAGCGGGTCTGACTCTCCGGCGGGCCTGGGCCATGCAAGGCGAGGAATGCCTCTCCGGCCAGCCGATAAGCGTCATAGGCTGCGTCAATGTCGCCGAGGCGCGTTTGCGCGTCGCCGAGCAGCGCTAACGCAACCAGACGGTTGTCGGGCGCGGGCTCCGCACGAAGCAAGGCTTCCAGCCGCGCGACGGCAGGCGCGAAGTTGCCTTCGGCCATGTCCGCGCGGCTTTGACCGAACACCGCCAGCGGCTCCAGCGGGCTTAGCGCGAAGGCGTGGGCAGCGGCCTCCCGGGCCCGGGGCAAGTCGCCAAGTCGCGCGGCAGCGTTCGAAAGGCCACCCCAGGCCGGAGCTGCGCCGGGATCGAGGGACGAAGCACGGGCGAAGCTCCCGGCCGCATCGGCAACACGGCCGCTGGAATCCAAGGCGAAGCCGCGTTCCAGCCAGGCGGAAGCGCAGCCTGGGTCCGCCGCAAGCGCCTGTCCGGTCAAGCTCAGTGCCTTGGCCCAATCGCCCGTCCGACGCGCGATGCCGGCGAGCGCGGCAAGGATGAGCGGATCGCCGGGCGAGAGCGAGAGCGCTTTCCGGAGCAGCGCCTCGGCGGCGGCGAGGTCGCCGCGCTGTTCATGGGCCCAGGCGGCGAGATTGAGGATCAATGGCGTGGGTGGAGCGCCCTGATCCAGCGCGCCTTGCGCGAGCGAGGCCGCGCCCGCGACGTCTCCCCCATCCAGTGCCGCCATGATGCGGGATTCCAGTTCGCGACTGCTCATCGCTTCGCCTTGCCTTGCACGGGCCGGTCCAGAAACAAAAAAAGGGCGGGCCCCGAAGGACCCGCCCCGATTTCAGTTTTTATCCGTCGCTTAGAAGCGCAGGCGGGCGCCGACCTTGAAGGTCCGGCCCAGCGCGTCGTAGGTCGACGGGTAGGTGTTGCCGCTGTTGAACGAGGTCGAACCGGCCGTCGCACCAACGAGCGGCGGCTTCTTGTCGAAGAGGTTCGTGACGGTCAGCGTCAGCGTCAGGTTGTCGCCCACCCCGATCCGGCTCGCCAGATCGAAATAGTCGAACGCCGGAATGTGGCCAAAGGTGTGGTTGCCGAGGTTGAAGGTCTCGCCCACAACCGTGCCCGTGACCGGACCACTGTAAAGGGCATTCACGCCACCTTCGTAGTTCACAGCACTGATGTGACGCCACAGCAGCGACAGGTCGACATTCTCGATCGTGAGCGTGCTGCGCTGCGTCCAGCTGAACTCCGGCTGGATCGAACCCGACTGGCTCGAGCAGTTGACGCTGAACAGACCGACGCACTCGCGGTTGTCGGAGGTCGGCGTTGCGCGGAACTGCGATGAACGCGTCCAGTTTCCGGCGAAGCTCAGAGCGAGCTTACCGAAACCAAGATCGGTATTGTAGTTCATCGTCAGGTCGATGCCGTCGGTCTTGAGCGTACCCTGGTTAGTCAGAGGTGCAAACAGGCCGCCGGTCGTCGCCGGGTCGCCATCAAGCCCGCCCGTCGTCGGGTTGCGCCGGATCAGCGTACAAGCCGTGGTCGCCGCGTTTGCCGGCGGAGTCAGCGGCGTGGCGCCGAAACAGTTGTTAATGACGTCGTCCGGGGTGGGCGTCGTAATCGCCCCGGTGATCTTGATGTGGTAGTAGTCGACGGAAGCCGAGAAGCCCGGGATGAAGCTCGGCTGAAGAACCGCGCCGATCGTATAGCTGTTCGACTTCTCAGGCTTCAGGGCCAGGTTGCCGCCCGTGGTCACGTTGGCCTGACCCGCAGTCGGCTGCTGGATGCTCGCGATGTTCCCGGCGGTCGCGCCCTGCGCAATACAAATATTGTACAGGTTGGTGCCCGGTGTCGGCGCCGGACGAGTCCGAGTGCCGGCGTTATTCAGCGAGGCGCAGGGGTCGTCTGCCAGGTTGGTGAGACCCGTATTCAGCGGCGAGAACAACTCGCTGATGTTCGGCGCACGCACCGCACGGGAGTAACCGCCACGCAGCTTGAGGGCGTCGACGATTTCCCAGTTGCCCTGAACCTTCCAGGTCGTCGTGTTGAACTTCGGACGGTTCGGCGCGTCGATGGTGTAGTGCGAATAACGAACGCCCCCTTCCAGGGTCACATTCTGGAAGAACGGCTTGTCCTGCACGATCGGAGCGACGACCTCGCCGAACGCTTCGTACACGTCGAAGCCGCCGGTGATGTCCGGAGCCGCGCCACCGGCGCCGCCCAGTTCGCCCGCCGTCTTGGCGAGAATGTCCGAACGCTGCGAAGCGGTATAGTGGCGATACTCGCCGCCGACCGCGAAGTTGATCGCGTCGTTTGCCCAGGGAAGCGACGCACCAAAGTCACCACTGACCACCGCGCGCGCCTGAGCGAGCGAGGTGCGGATAGTCGTCGTGCTCTCGCCGGTGATGAACGGCACCTGATTCGGCAAGATCGTGCCCAGCGGACCGAAGACATTGAGCGGCACGCAGCCGTTCGACGTATCGTTACAAACCGGGTTCGCCGCCGTCCCGTTGACGAGCAGCGCCTGGCGGACGCGCGAGGTGAGAACATAACCCTGCAGGGTCTGGATGTTCTCGCTCTCGCCGTACGAACCGTTCACGTCCCAACGGATCGAGTCGGTGATGTCGCCGCGAACACCGAGGCGATAATCGAAGATCGTGGTCCTGAAGTCGCTGATGCGCGGGCCAACTTCCGGCGTACGACGGCCGAGGTTGGTCGTCACCGTCCGATAACGCGGATCAGTCGGGCCGGTGGCGAGCGCAGCCGCATTACACGTCGCCTGATCGAAGCGCGGCGTGTAGACACCCGCCGTCGTCGACGTGTTGAACGCGCAGAACTGGTTCCGCAACGCGGCCGGCAGGAACGGGTTGTTGAGGTTGATCGTCACCGACGAGTTGAACACGCCCGACGGTGCGATGATCGTCTTGACGGTGTTCTTCGAGAACAGGCCGCGCGTGTAGACCTCGACCCCGTCCGTCACTTCATACTTGGCCTGGCCGAAGATGTTGTAACGCTGGAACGGCGTCTGGAAGATGTTGTACGGGTTGAAGTTGAACAGCTGGAACGTCGGAACAGCACGGCCCGTGGTCGGATCGAGCTGACGGACGCCGCCGTTCGCGGTCGCCGGATTGACGCTCGGCAGACCCGTGGCAGGATCGATCGGACGCGTGCCGGTGAAGCGCGACGGAACCGTCGTGCCCGAGCCCGAAGCGCCGCCCGTGAACGAATCGATGTTGAAGCGCGAGAACGGACGCGAGCCCTGATAGACGGGGTCGGCTTCCTGATATCCGATCGAGAACACCGCGTTGCCGCGGCCGTCGTCGAAGTTCGCGCCGATCGTAGTGTCGACACGGAACACGTTGCCGTCACCGCGCTGCGTGATCTGCTCCGAAGCCTGCATTTCGAGGCCGGAGAAGTTCTGCTTGGTGATGAAGTTGACGACACCCGAAACGGCGTCCGCGCCGTAGGTGGTCGAGGCGCCGCCGGTCAGCACTTCGGTGCGCTCGATGAGCGCCAGCGGAATGTTGTTCAAGTCGACCCGGCCGACCAGGCCCGAGGGGGCGATGCGGTTGCCGTCGAGGAGAACGATGTTGCGGAACGAGCCGAGGCCGCGAAGGTCGACATACGACGCGCCGCCGTTGCCGTTGTTCACGGCCGAACCAACCGACGGAACCACGCCCGGGATTTCGCGGAGCAGCTGCTCGGCGACGTTGGTCTGGCGAAGCTCGACTTCTTCCGACGTGGTCACGTTGACCGGCGTCGAGCGCTCGAGGTTCGGGTTGGTGATCAGCGAGCCGGTGACGACGATCGTGCCCTCGTCAGCGGGGGCCGCCTCGGCGGTCTGGGTTTGCGCATAAGCGGCGGTGCCAAGCATCGAGGTGCCGATCAGCACGGTCGAGGCCAGCAGGTGCCGACGAAGTGCAAGCTGCATAGTCTTTCTTCCCCTTTATCGTGGCCGGTCTTCTGGGCCGGGCGCACGTGGTGGCATAGCTGCAAACGAAGCTATCACGCCGCTACTAGGCGAAATGGCCCCGGCAGAACAACGGCCCGCCTCTGGTAAATGAGAGTTTTGCCCGTAAGTGTAGCATTTCAGTCACACCCGTTACGGACTGGCCTTGTGAGCCCGGCCACCCCCGATTAGGTTCCCGGGAAAATCGAGGGGTTCATGATGATCAAAGCCGCCGTCTTCCTTTCGGCCGCGCTCGTGCTGACCGGTCCGGCTCTTGCCGCCGACGAGCAGCCGGCCGCGGTCCGGGCGCTCGGCGCCTGCCGCGCGATCGCCGACAACGCCCAGCGGCTCGCCTGCTACGACAGGGAAGCGGGCGCGCTGCTGACTTCGGTCGAGAAGAAGGAAACGGTCGTTCTCGACCAGCAGGAAGTGAAGAAGACCAAGCGCTCGCTGTTCGGCTTCACCTTGCCCAAGCTGCCTTTCTTCGGCGGGCGGGACAGCGACAAGGACGAGGCCGAGTTCAGCCAGATCGAAGTGCCGATCAAGACGGTGCGGCCGATCGGCTACGGCAGATTCCGCTTCACCGTCGACGAAGGCGCGGTGTGGGAGACGACCGAAGGCATCAACGCCTTTCCCAAGCCGGGGCAGAAAGTGCTGATCAAGAAGGGTTTGATGGGGAGCTATTTCATCCGCTTCGAAGGCGCGCGCTCGGTGAAGGGCATGCGGGTCGGATAAGAAGGAATATCCCCTCCCCTAAAGGAGAGGGGGCTATGTTTCGGCCTGCTTGAAGTGCCTTACCGGCCGCCCGGCATTCCCGGCGCGCCGCCCTGCTGGCCGCGCATCATCTGCTGCATCTGCATCTGCTGCAGCACCTGCATCGGGATGAACTCGAGCAGGTCGACGTCGAACACCAGCACCGAGTTGGGCGGGATGGCGCCGCCGGTGTCGCGGTCGCCATAGCCGAGCGCGGGCGGAATCCAGAGACGGTATTTGCCGCCCTTCTGCATCAGCTTCAGGCCCTCGGAAAAGCCCGGCACGACCTGGGCGACCGGCAGCGGCGCGCGGTCGTTCTGGTCGAACACGGTGCCGTCGCGAAGTGTGCCCTTGTATTTGATGAGCGCCACGTCGGCGTCGGTCGGGCGGCCGCCCTCGCCCGCCTTCAGCACCTTGTACTGCAGGCCCGAGGCGGTCGTCTGCACGCCGGCCTGGCGCGCGTTCCAGGCGAGGAACTGATCGTTGGTGCCGGTCTGCGCCACCGCCGCCGAAGTGCCGAACCAGGCGAGCGCGACCGCCGCCGCCACGATCACAGCAAGGCCGAGCCACAGCATCGTCAGCACGCGGCGCGACGTTGGCTCGATCGGAACGGCGGTGACGGACGACATGGGCGGACTTCCTCTCAGGCGTTCAGGCCGCCCCTCTTATGTCATTCCCGCGCACGCGGGAATCCACCTTCTCGCCCGGAGCGAAGAAGAAAGAAGCTGGATCCCCGCCTTCGCGGGGATGACGTGGAAAGCTGGATCCCGGCCTGCGCCGGGATGACTCTACGCGGCCTGCGGCCGCTCGGTCACTTGACCCCGTCGCGCTCGGCGCGCTTGCGCTCCAGCTTGCGGGCGCGGCGGATCGCGGCGGCGCGCTCGCGGGCGCGCTTCTCGGACGGCTTCTCATAGTGACGGCGCAGCTTCATCTCGCGATAGACGCCCTCGCGCTGCAGCTTCTTCTTGAGCGCGCGCAGCGCCTGGTCGACATTGTTATCGCGGACGAGAATTTGCATAAAACCGTCAGTCTCCGTTTCTCTTCAAACAGCGCTTGCCGGGCGATGCATCAGCCCGAAAACGCCGAACAATAGCTAATGGTTCGTCGCAGACAGGGCCTGCGCCGTTGCGCGGCCTCTACACCCTGCCGCTCGAGTCGACAAGCAAAAAGCCCCGCCGGTGAGGGCGGGGCTTCTCGTGCCACGTGATCGAAGCGTCAATATTTCTGCTGGCGCTCGTACAGCGACTTGTAGTGCTGGATGCGGGTGACGCGCAGGCCGGGCATGCCCGAGCGATCGACCGCGCGCTGCCACGCGGCGAATTCCTCGACCGTCAGGTTGTAGCGCTCGCAGACCTCGTCGACCGAGAGCAGCCCGCCATTCACCGCGGCGACCACTTCCGCCTTGCGGCGCACGACCCAGCGCGTGGTGTTCGGCGGCGGCAGCGTGTCGATGGTCAGCGACTCGCCGAGCGGCCCGATGACTTGAGCGGGGCGGATTTTCTGGTTCTCGATCATTTTTTCCTCAAGCAACAACGGCTCTGAAGGGGAGCCTCGGTACGCAACATGGGTCTTACGAAAATCTGGTTCAGGAACTCTAAATCCGATCGGTAAAGATCGTCGTCATGTTCCCTTCTCAGGGCTTAGCAGCGCCGCCACGCCGCTGTTGAAACTGGCCGCGGACACGGCCCCCTTGCGGCGGCGCTCCCCGAACAGCTCGACCAGAGAAACGGCAGAAATCGCTGAAGATTCAGTGCCGGCGATCACTTGCACCGTGGCACTGGCCGACTGCCGGGCGACCGCGACCGCGACCAGAGTCGCGAAATCGGGCCGCGCGGATTGCGCGCTGCGCGTCCAGTTGGTCATGTGCGGATCGTGAAACAAATGCGTCCCCGGCTTTTCTCTGTGGAACGAGTCGTAGCCGTAATGTGCTAAACCGCCGGTAAAGGCAGGTGCGCCATTTCTGCCACAGCCCGGCAGAGGATTGCCGACGGTGACGCCGGGCCGCCACGCTCCTATATGGCCGCGCGATGGACGCGGATTTCCAGCTCGGGCCAGACCTGAAGGCCAAACGCATCGTCGTCGCCATGTCGGGCGGCGTCGATTCGTCGGTCGTGGCCGCGCTCGCCGCGCGCTCGGGCGCGGAGACGATCGGCGTCACGCTCCAGCTCTACGATCATGGCGAAGCGGTCGGCCGCACCGGAAGCTGCTGCGCGGGGCAGGACATCCGCGACGCCCGCGCCGTCTGCGACAGGCTCGGCATCGCGCATTATGTGTTCGATCACGAAAGCACGTTCCGAAACTCCGTGATCGACCAGTTCGCCAGCGAATATCTGGCCGGCCGCACGCCGATCCCGTGCGTGCGCTGCAACATGGGCGTGAAGTTCACCGACCTGTTCCGCCTCGCCCGCGACCTGGGCGCCGACTGCCTCGCGACCGGCCATTATGTCCGCCGCGTGGAAGGCCCGGACGGAGCCGAGCTGCACCGCGCCGCCGATCCCGCGCGCGACCAGAGCTATTTCCTGTTCGCGACGACCGCGCAGCAACTCGATTACCTGCGCTTTCCGCTGGGCGGCATGCCCAAGCCCGAAGTGCGCGCGATCGCCGCCGAGCTGGGCCTGGGGGTCGCCGCCAAGCCCGACAGCCAGGACATCTGCTTCGTGCCCGACGGCGACTATGCCCGGCTGGTCAAGAAGCTCCGGCCCGAGGCGGAGAGCGAAGGCGAGATTGTCGACATGGCCGGCCGCGTGCTCGGCCGCCACAAGGGGCTGATCCATTTCACCGTCGGCCAGCGCAAGGGCCTGGAGATCGGCGGCCAGCCCGAGCCGCTCTACGTCATCCGCCTTGAGGCGGAGCGCCAGCGCGTCGTTGTCGGCCCGAAACGCGCCCTCGCCGTCGCGGCAGCGCGGCTGAGCGAAATCAACTGGCTCGGCGGAGGCTATGCGGGCGAGATGACGGCCAAGGTCCGTTCCCTCGCCAAGCCCGTCCCCGCCCGCCTCGACGGCGACCGCGTGATCTTCGTCCACCCCGAATACGGGGTCAGCCCCGGCCAGGCGGCGGTGCTCTACGCCGGCGACCGCGTGCTCGGCGGGGGATGGATCGAGGAGACTGAGGCGGTGGAGGTGATGGCGGCGGCGTAAGCGGGCGCGTCCGCTTTCGGCCCATTGCGGACATCCTAAGCCCTTTGTAGCCTATCAGTATGGTTGCATTCCGTTCCATTGTAATCGCCGCCTTCCTTACGGCGGGCTGTTCGAAGTCGGCGGACACCACAGATCAACATGCAGCAGCCGCGGCGCTGCAAATCGCGATCAGCTATGCCAATGCACACTATCCGAAAGGGACGTTTCAGCCGGATGGCGCAAGGCTAGGGTATTATGTCGAGGACTCTGGCGCGACTTGGAAAATAGACGTTCAACCCGTTGGCTACATGGGCGACGGCCTGCAGGTTCTGGTCCGCAAACACGATATGACAGTGATCAGCGCCCTCCGCACGCAATAAGCGATGTCCGTTTTCCACCCGTTGCAGACATCCCCATTGCGACTATCATCGTCCCGTGACCGAACGGTATGGTGGGCTTTCGCTTGGTGATCGGGTGGGCTGCTTTGCTGCCGTCCTTCTAACTCCCGTGATTTTCCTCGGGCTGTTCTCATTGTTCCTTCCGGACTTTCGCCCGCCAAAAGGAAGCTTTGTGCGGGAGGTATTGCTGCCCACGCTGGCAGCAGGTGGGACGATTTTCTGGATGGTCAGAACTATCGTGGACCTCTTCCGCCGAAGCGGCAGCTAACCACCCATTGTCGACATTCACGTTAATGCGCTCGCAACAGTTGGCGAGCGCGTCTCAGCGACGGCGGGCGCCCTTCCACTCAGCAGCGGAATATTCCACACAGGCTTGAACAACTCCGCAGCGTAGTCGCTTCGTTATCGCGAGCCGAGCCGCCCGGACTAAGGATGGGTCTGAACGCGGATAAACTACAATAACTATGCCGGGCGAAGGGCTCATTTGACGAACACGCCTTAAATAGCGTTGGAACGTGTCAGTGCTTATCGGACTGCGATTCCAGAGGAGCTCCCGTCCACGAACCTCAAGTAAATTGTAAACTGCAAGCTCACCGTTTTCGCACCCGTGGCGTTGCCAACCGTTAGCGAACGGCCGGCATCTCCGATCCCATCCGTCAGCCCACTTCGGATAGCTGTTTTCGGTTGAGGTCGCATGAGGGCTTGTCCAAGCATTTAGGGCGAGCAGCATGCTTGGAAAGAAGTGCGCCATTTCCGCAGCCCTATCACGCTCACGTCGCCTTTCCACCCATTGCGGACGTTCGCGGACTATCTACTCTGGCCTAATGACGCCCACCCGTTTGCTAGTGTTTTCAATGACCGCGCTGACCGCCTGCACCACATTGGACGGATCAACCGCTTTCCTCACACCTTCCGAAGCCCTGCAAAGGGCAGCAGAACTCGACGGGAAGAGGATAAGCATAGGTGGCGTCGTCGATTTGGGGACCAACTCGCGTTGCCTGTATGACTCAACGGCGGCAATCGCAGAACGGAAGGGAGACGGGGCGAGGGTTGTGACGCTTTCCGGCGGCGACCACTTGCTCCAGCGCAGGGGTGAGTTGAACCACCGCTTCGTTATTGTGACAGGGACGTTCAAGAGGGTCTTCAATGCGCCGGATGTGGTTGACCTCTATCAATGCAACGACGCTGGCATTGAGCAGGACACGATCCGACTGGCTCGCCGAGTGCCGAATATCCGCTAACCGCCCATTGCGGACGTTAGGGTGGGATGGGAACCTTCGTTTATGAACGACCAGTCCATGTCCCTTCCGCACCTTGATGTATCCATCGGCTATGACGCGATGCGCATCTTTTTGGAGGCGTATTGGCAGCGGGGTGGCTGCACTTCTGACGACCTCGCAGCCCTGCTTGGAGCCCTTCAACGCATCGAGAATGATGGGATGCCTGTTGACCGAGCAATGTGGTCCGACTGGCTAGAAGCGGTCAATGTAGCCGCTTCGAAGGTCCGCTAACGACCCATGGCGGACGTAAGTGGTGCCGGCTAAACCACCAGCATGTTCAGGAAAAAGAACCTATTGGCATCACTGGACGGTCTTGAGATCGGTGCAACCGACACTAATCACATTCAGTTGGTGCTTCCCGTTGGCCGCACCGCCGTGACGGTTAGGCTTAGCGCTTCAGAAGCGCGCTGGCTGGCATCGGCACTTGAACACTGGGCGACTAGCAGCGAGACAATCCCGTCGGTGCGTCCCGTCGACTGAACGCCCGCAAACCACACATAGCGGACGTCCGCTTACCGCTTGATCTCATACGCCTTCCCCCGGAACGGCTCCGCCTGGCAGCCGAGCAGCGGGTCGAAGCGGGCGGTGCGGCTTGCGAGGAGGGGGACGCTGGCGGTGACGCTCTTTTCCGCCGGGTTCTCGGAGAGGCGGATCTGCTCCATGCCGGGCTCGAAATCCTTGTAGCATTGGGCGAGCGGGCGGTTGCCGATGTAGCGGCAGGCGCAGGCGACCCGCGCGGCATAGCCGGTGCCGAGCTCGAGCTGGGGCCGCATGGAGCGCGCGAAGAGCAAGGCCGCGATGATGAGGGCGGCAAGGATCGCCAGTGCCGACCAGATTATTGTCCGCCGTCGCGCCATTCGCCTCCCCCTCCTCGCCGTGCCAGTCCTGGAGCAGGTTCAGGATGATCCGGCATCGCTTTCTTCTTTCTGCCCTGGTGTCGCCGTCCGAGGCAAATGGGAAGCCGGGAAATCGCCGGGCAGCACCGCCGGAACTCTCGCGCTCCTCGCTCGCTCCTCGCGCTGAGGAGATCGCCGGTGGACGATGTGCGCGACACGCTGAACGAACGCGAGGAAGCGCAGCTCGACGAGCATCGGCCGCCGCCCGCCAAAGTCGTGCACGCCGCCGTGTCAGAGCATGGCGATGAGGAGCTGGACCGCCCTACATCCTCGCTCTTCTGGTCGGCGATCGCGGCGGGCATCGCGATCATGGCGTCGGTTTCGGTGAGCGGCGCGCTGCACAGCTTCCTGCCGGACGCGCCGTGGCGGGAAGCGGTGGTCGCGCTCGGCTACCCGATCGGCTTCCTGATCGTCGTGCTCGGCCGGATGCAGCTCTTCACCGAACAGACGGTGGTCGCGATCCTGCCGCTGGCGCGCGAATTCACCGCCCGCAATCTGGGCCGCGTCGCGCGGCTCTGGGCGCTGGTTTTCACCGGCAACCTGATCGGCACCGCCGCGGTCGCCGCGCTGGCTGCCTATGGCCATGTCCAGTCGGACGAGATGCTCGCCGGCATGGTCGCGGTTTCGGCCAAGCTGCAGGAGCGCGGCGCGTTCGAGACGATGATGCAGGCGATCCCCGCCGGCTTCATCATCGCCGCCGTCGCCTGGGTCCGGTCCGCGGAAAGCCAGGCCGCTTTCCCGATCGTCTTCGCGCTGACGCTGGCGATTGCACTCGGCGGCTTCACCCATGTGATCGCCGGCGCGGCCGAGGCGTTCCTGCTGCTATGGACCGGCCATGCCGATCTCGGCTGGACGTTCGGCACGTTCGTTCTGCCAGCGCTTGTCGGGAACATCATCGGCGGCACCGGCCTGTTCGCGGTGCTCGCCCACGCGCAGGTGAGTCAGGAGATTTGAGGCGCGTCGGTGTCGGATGAAAAGGAAAACAGGCCTTCGACAAGCTCAGGCCGAACGGGGTTTAGAGTTTCGCCAATTGCGATAGGATCGTGCCCATGATCCGCGCCGCATTCGCTTCGCTGCTTCTCCTCGCCGTGCCGGGTGCCGCTGCCCCAGCCGATCCGCTGTTCGGCGCCGACCAGGGCGACACGCGTGCGGTGCTGATGCTGGTCGACGGCAAGGTGGCGCAGAAGCGCTACGCCGCCGGCTATTCCGACGCGAACCGGTTCATAAGCTGGTCGATGGCGAAGAGCGTGACCGCCTTGCTCGTCGGCATGCTGATGACGGATGGGCGGCTACAGCTCGACGCGCCCGCGCCGCTGCCCGAATGGCGGAACGATGCGCGCCGGACCATCACGCTGCGCCAGTTGCTGAACATGTCTTCGGGCCTTCGCCATATCGAGGTCGGGCAGCCGGTCGAGAACAGCGACACCAACCAGACCCTGTTCGTCTCCGGCACGCGCGACATGGCGGCGCGGGCGATCGCGCGGCCGCTGGCGTTCAGGCCGGGCACGCACTTCAATTACGATTCGCTGACGTCGATCATCCTAGCCGAGATCGTCACGCGCACCCTCACCCCCAGCCGCGATCCGCGCGCCCGCGCCGAAGCCTATCGCCGCTTCGCGGAGGAACGGCTGTTCGGACCCGCCGGGGTGAAGACCGCCTTCCTGGAGTTCGACGGGTCGGGCACGCAGATCGGCGGCTCGCTCATCCATATGAGCCTCGACGATTGGGGCCGGATGGGCCGCGTGCTGCTCGACGGCAAAGGCGCGGACGGGCGGCAGATCGTCAGCCCCGAATGGCTCGCCTTCCTGAAGACGCCGGCGCCGACCAATCCGCGTTACGGCGGCCATGTCTGGCTGTCGCCCAACGGCCTCGTTTCGATGCGCGGCCATCTCGGCCAGTTCGTGTTCACGGGAGCGCGGGGCGGCCATTCGGTCGTCCTCATCCGCCTCGGCAACACGCGCGAGGACCGGCTGGATGCGATCGTGCCGACGTTCGAGCGGATTGCGGGCGCCGCACTGCCGCCGGCCTGATCTATTTCCCGCTGGTCGCGCCGCCGCCGACGCATTCGCCGATGCGCTTGCCTTCGGTGTGGACCGCCATCTTCATGCCGCCGTTGCCCGGCGTCTGCATGTCCATCGCCGCGTCCATCGTATAGCTGGTCGGCGAATAGCTGCCGTCCATCGTCATCGCCATCTGCGCGCCCGCGCCGCCCGGGCAGTGCATCTCGGCCTTGATCTTGCCGCCGCCCATTTCGAATTTGTCGTACTTGCACTGGCTGTTCTGCTTGCCGGCGAACATGTCCGAATTGGGCTTCGCAACCTGTTCGGGCGTCAGGCACTGGGTTTCGGTGGAGGTGCGCGCCATCGCCGCCTTCATCTGCTCGGCGACCTGCGGCGGCATGCCGGATGCGTCCTGCAGCTTCGCCTGCGTCACCACCTGCCACTGGCCGGGCTGCAGCCGCACGTCGCTGACCACGCCGCTCTTCTTCACCTGCTGCGCGACTTCGGCCGGCGTCGCGTCCTTGACCTTCACGGTGGGTCCCTTGTTGCAGGCTGTGAGCGCCAGCAGTGCAAGCGCGATCGTCATCCTCATGCCATTCACTCCCCTGTTGCGCCCTGCGTTGCGGGCGCGGCATCGGAGGACCATATCGGCAAGCGATGGCGATTCAAATCCGCACTTCGCTGGCCGAGCCCGAGACCGGCGACACATTCGTTCCGCACAAGCCCAACCGCCCCGAAAAGTCGGAAGGCGGCAAGCGCTTCAAGATCGTGTCCGACTATGAGCCGGCGGGCGACCAGCCGACCGCGATCGCGGAACTGGTCGAGGCCGCGCAGGCGGGCGAGCGCGACCAGGTGCTGCTGGGCGTCACCGGGTCCGGCAAGACCTTCACAATGGCGAAGGTGGTCGAGACGCTGCAGCGCCCGGCGCTGGTGCTCGCGCCCAACAAGATTCTCGCCGCCCAGCTCTATGGCGAGTTCAAGAGCTTCTTCCCCGAGAACGCGGTCGAGTATTTCGTCAGCTATTACGATTACTACCAGCCCGAGGCCTACGTCCCCCGGTCCGACACGTACATCGAGAAGGAAAGCTCGGTGAACGAGGCGATCGACCGGATGCGCCATTCGGCCACCCGGGCGCTCTTGGAGCGGGACGACGTTTTGATCGTCGCCTCGGTCTCCTGTCTCTACGGCATCGGCTCGGTCGAGACCTATTCGGCGATGATCTTCGACCTGAAGAAGGGCCAGACGGTCGATCAGTCGGAGATCATCAGGAAGCTCGTCGCGCTCCAGTACAAGCGCAACGACCAGGCCTTCGCGCGCGGCAATTTCCGGGTGCGCGGCGACAATCTGGAGATTTTCCCGTCGCACTATGAGGACAGCGCCTGGCGCGTCAGCTTCTTCGGCGACGAGATCGAGGAAATCGTCGAGTTCGATCCCCTGACCGGCAAGAAGGCGGCGAGCCTCGATTACGTCCGCGTCTATGCTAACTCGCACTATGTGACACCGGGCCCGACCTTGAAGCAGGCCACCGAGGCCATCAAGTTCGAACTCGCCGAGCGGCTGAAGGAGCTGGTCGCGGAAGGCCGGCTGCTCGAAGCGCAAAGGCTGGAGCAGCGCACCAATTTCGACCTGGAAATGATCGCCGCGACAGGATCGTGCGCGGGCATCGAGAATTATTCGCGCTTCCTGACCGGCCGACTCCCCGGCGAGCCGCCGCCGACCCTGTTCGAATATCTCCCCGAAAACGCCTTGCTGTTCGTCGATGAGAGCCATGTCACCATCGGCCAGGTGAACGGCATGAGCCGGGGCGACCATCGGCGGAAACTGACGCTCGCCGAATATGGCTTCCGCCTGCCCAGCGCGATCGACAACCGGCCGCTGCGCTTCAACGAATGGGACGCGATGCGGCCGCAGACCGTCTATGTCTCCGCGACGCCGGGCGGCTGGGAAATGGAGCAGACCGGCGGCGTTTTTTCCGAACAGGTCATCCGCCCGACCGGCCTGATCGACCCGCCGGTCGAGGTGCGGCCGATCGAGGACCAGGTGGACGACCTCGTCAACGAATGCCGGCAGACCGCGGCCAAGGGCTATCGCACGCTGGTGACGACGCTCACCAAGCGCATGGCCGAGGATTTGACCGAGTATCTCCACGAAGCCGGCCTCAAGGTCCGCTACATGCACTCGGACGTCGAGACGCTAGAGCGGATCGAGCTGATCCGCGACCTCAGGCTCGGCGTCTATGACGTGCTGGTCGGCATCAACCTGCTGCGCGAGGGGCTCGACATCCCCGAATGCGGGCTGGTCGCGATCCTCGACGCCGACAAGGAAGGGTTCCTCCGCTCCGAAACCTCGCTGATCCAGACCATCGGCCGCGCCGCGCGCAACGTGGACGGCCGGGTGATCCTCTACGCCGACACCGTCACCGGATCGATGGAACGCGCGATGCGCGAGACCGAGCGGCGCCGCGAGAAGCAGGAAGCGTACAACCGCGAGCACGGCATCACGCCGACCACGATCCGCCGCAACATCGGCGACATCATCCAGCATGTGGCGAACAAGGACTCGGTGCTGGTCGAGATCGACGAGGACCGGCCGCACATGGTCGGCCACAACCTCCGCGCATACATCGAGGATCTCGAAAAGAAGATGCGCGACGCCGCCGCGAACCTGGAGTTCGAGGAAGCCGCCCGCATTCGCGACGAAATCCGCACGCTGGAACAACAGGAACTCGGCCTGCCCGTCGAAGAGCACAAGGCGCCGATGATGGGGCGGTCAAACGAGGGCAAGCCGGGCACGCGGAAGATGCGGTATGGAAAGACGCAACGGAAGTTTGGGGGGCGGCGGTGAAGGCTACCGGAACGGACCGGACCTCTGTCATTTCCTCGATCAAAATGATGTTGTTAGGGGGACAACATCATGACTCGCCTCGCCAAGCTTTATAGTCGCGCTCGCGCGAACCCTCGCGGGCTCTCGTTTCGTGAGTTCGAGAGGCTCTTGGCGGCGTTTGGCTTTGCCAACGAAAGGACGGTCGGAAGCCATCGGCACTATGTGCATCCCGACGTGCCCGATATCCTTACCGTGCTTCCGCATGGCAAGGAGGTGAAACCCTATCTAGTGCGACGTCTTCTTGCTATGGTCGACGAGTATGGTCTGGGCTTTGACGAATGAGCGCGCCTCCCTATCACATCAATCTGTTTTGGTCGGCCGAGGACGAGTGCTGGATCGCCGACGTACCTG
This sequence comes from Sphingomonas tabacisoli, assembly GCF_042678385.1. Taxonomy (NCBI): domain Bacteria; kingdom Pseudomonadati; phylum Pseudomonadota; class Alphaproteobacteria; order Sphingomonadales; family Sphingomonadaceae; genus Sphingomonas; species Sphingomonas tabacisoli. The sequence continues at coordinate 477,358 of NZ_JBHUDY010000001.1, read as the reverse complement.
ATTTGCGGCATTGCACCTCACACGGCGACTCTCCGCAAGAAGCGTTGACGAACGTACAGGACGCTATGAGCGGCTGGCTGGCGGTCGCGCGAGATCGTGGCATTCCAATTCCGAAGCCGCACTACCGCCCTGCCATCTACGCAGCTCGATTCGCGGCGTAGAATGGCGCATGTCCGCAAAGGACAACTCACGCCCTCGCCGCAATTGTGGAAGCATCTGCGCGACTGGAAGCGCGTGTTCTGGAAGGCCGAGCGGAAGGCTGGCCGAACCGACGCAGCCAGACGCGTCGCCGAGTAGCGAGTTTGAGCGCAAAGGATGGGACGGGGATTAAGGCGCAGCGCGCCTAACCTCGCTCCATGAACCATATCGAAGCTGATCTCGATGCGTATGGCTGTGCGATCATGCCTCGCGTGCTTTCCACCGAGACCTGCGCCGAACTCCGCGCGCTTTGGGGCGACGAAACCTGCTTTCGCAGCCGCATTCACATGGCGCGGCATGGGTTTGGGCGGGGCGAGTATCGCTATTTCTCCTATCCGTTGCCGGAGCCGGTCGCGCGGTTGCGGAACGAGCTCTATCCGCCGCTCGCGACAATCGCGAACATGTGGGCGGAGCGGTTTGGGCAGAGGTCGCGTTTTCCCGAGACGCACGCCGAGTTCCTCGATCGCTGCCATGTCGAGGGCCAGGTGCGGCCGACGCCGCTGATCCTGCGCTACCAGCCCGGCGACTGGAACGCGCTGCATCAGGACGTGTACGGCCCGCACATCTTTCCATTGCAGGTCGCGATCCTGCTGTCGGAGCCGCAGCGTGACTTCGCAGGCGGCGAGTTCGTGCTGACCGAGCAGCGGCCGCGGATGCAGTCGCGTGCCGAAGTCGTGCCGCTCCGCCAAGGCGATGCCGTCGTCTTCCCTGTCCGCGAGCGCCCGGTCCGCGGCACGCGCGGCGATTACCGCGTGCAGATGCGGCATGGCGTGAGCCGCCTTCGCTCCGGATTGCGCTTCACGCTCGGCATCATCTTCCACGACGCACCCTGACGCCGCTGGTCGGCCGAACCCCTCCGGCCGTCGCGCCCCATGCTTGCAACGCGCGGCGGCTCCCGCCATGCGTTCCGTCCAACCGGAACAGGAGCGTGCATGCGGCGGGCGATCGGCTTTTCTCTTCTGATGCTCTCCGCCTGCGTCGCGCCGCAACAGGCCGCGCCGCCGCCGCTTCCCCGCCCGACACCGACGCCCACCCCCACGCCGCTCCCTCCTCCGCCGCCCGCCGACTGGCGAGACCGGGCCTATACGTCCGGCGATTGGAGCTACGCCCGGAGCGGCGGTCAGAGCGAGGCGCGCTATGGCGAGACCGGCGCGCTTCCCCGTCTGGCGCTGACCTGCGATCCGCGTGCCGCCCAGGTCCGAATGACCTGGCCGGGCGCGCCTGCCGGCCCCTTGATCGTCCGCACCAGCGACGGCGACATGACTCTTCAGGCCGCCGCCAGCGACGCCGGCCTGCTGATCGTATTCGCCGCGCGCGACCCGATGCTCGACCGCATCGCCTATAGCCGCGGACGCTTCATGCTGCAGGCGAGCGCGCAGGAGCTGATCGTGCCGAGCTGGCCTGAAATTTCGCGAGTGATCGAGGATTGCCGCTAGGCCGGTGCGAACCGGCGCAACCCGACCAGAATCGTTCGAAAAAATATTATTTGCAAGACTTGATCGGCGACTCGCGCCGATTCACATTCCCGATGCGGGCCAACCGGTTCGCATGGCTTCAACAAGCGAAAGGAGGTGATCCGATGTCTCATGGTTCAGCAGAGAGGTCGGTTCTGTCCGTTCGGGAGCTGCGCGCCTAACGGGCTGCAGCCTTAAGGCTTCCGGGCGGCCTTCCGGCCGCTGACCATGTAAGGGGTTGCCGGGTCTTCGGGTCCGGCAACCTTTTTCATTTTGTGCGCCAGCGCCGCCGCCGCTCGTCGCGCTCCAGCAATTCCTCGCGCACGTGCACGTAGCTGAGCGCCAGGTTGATCTCGATCAGGAACAGCACCAGCCCGGCGACGAGCAAGCTCATGCCAAGCACGAAGGCGATCGCGACCGCGACGCGGAACGGCAGGCCGGCAAGCTGGGTGATGAACAGCAAAGCGACCAGCGCGCACACCACGATCGCGCTGGCGACGATCAAAGCGATCGCCGTGTTGGTCAGCCGCATGCGCCGGTCGACGATCCTGAGCTCCTCGACATAGCGCTGATGCTCTTCGCCTTCGCTGTTGGCGTGCAATTCCTCCAGGACGCGTGAGCGATCGACCACGCGTGCCAGACGGCCGGCGAGGACGTTCAGGATCGATCCGATCCCCGCCAGCAGGAAGACCGGCGCGATCGCGAGCTGGATCGTCTGCGCGATCGAGGAAATGGCGGGCAGGTCGTGCATTGGCGCCGCGATGGCGCGGCCCGGCCTGCCCGGTCAAGTCATCGCGGCTTCTTGAACCGGTACACGAAGCGGTCGGTCTTGCCGCGCACGGCGGGGTCGAACACGTTCTTTGTGTGATCGTCGGCCGAGACGCGCAGCATGTCGCTCTCGCCGTCGAGCACGAAGCCGGCGCGCTTGAAGTCTGCCTTCACCGTTTCCGGATCGATGCGGTGGAGTTTGTCCACGACGGCGCGGGTGTCGCCGGCCGGTCCGACATGGTCGACTACGGCAACGGTGCCGCCGGGCTTCATCGCCGCATAGAGCACCGCCAGCACCTTGTCGGGATCGGTGCGCGGCACCCCGTATTTCTCGCTCTCCCAATAGAAATCGTGATAGTTCAGGTGGATCATCGCGAAGTCATAGCTGTTTGCCGGCATCGCAGTGCGGAAGTCGGTGACGAGCTTTACGTTCGGCTCGCGGGCGAGCAGCGGGTCGAGCTTGTCCTTGGCGCGGTCGGCGAAGCCCTGCGGCTCCCAGGCGACGACGCTACCCTTCGGGCCGACCGCCTGCGCCATGATCTCGGCATAATAGCCGCCGCCGGTCAGCACATCGACCGCGTGCATACCTTTCTTCAGGCCCATGAAGTCCAGCACTTCGGCAGGGTGCCGGCCGGCGTCCATCTCCACCGCGTCGGCGGGCCGGCCCTTGAACGCAACGGCAGGCTGGTAGTCGGCAGGTCGTGCGATGGCGGCGGACGCGCTGGCGAGCGCGATCGAAGCAAGCAGCAAGGGCAGGCGCATGGGTGTTCCCCCGTATCGTTGAGGGGCGCACAATCTGCCTGTTCGCGATGCCGCTCAACCCCCCGCCGTCGAGCGCTTTCGGCGGTTGGTCGACCGGTCAGGCGACCAGCCGGGCTCCCACGACGGCAAGCGTCACGGCCAGGATCGGCGTGAGCGCGCGATCCGAAATGCGGGTCGCGATCAGGCTGCCGACGATGATGCCGGGCACGGAGCCAATCAGCAGCGATACCAGCAGCGAGAGGTTGACCGACCCGAGCGCCAGATGGCCAAGGCCCGCGATAAGAGTCAGCGGCACGGCATGGGCGATGTCCGATCCCACCAGCCGCGCGACGGGAAAACGCGGATAGAGCACCAGCAGCGCCGTCATGCCGAGCGCGCCGGCGCCGACCGACGTCAGCGTCACCAAGGCGCCGAGCAGGACGCCCAGCAGAACGGTGAGCCAGGCAATCCGCCGGTCGTCATAGCGTTCGAATCGTCCGCTCAGCCGCTCGACGATGCGCTTGCGGAAGATCGTCATCACTCCGGTCAGCACCAGCGCCACGCCCAGCAGCTTGGTGATGACGAAGCCGACATCCTCCGCCTTCATCTTCGCGATGCTGAGGGCCGCGAGCGTGATCAGCGTCGCCGGCACGCTGCCGGTCGCCAGCCGCCGCACGACTTTCCAGTCGACCGTGCCGCGCCAGCCATGTACGCCGGTGCCGACCAGCTTGGTCGCCGAGGCATAGAGCAGGTCGGTGCCGACGGCGGTCGCCGGATGGAACGAGAAGATCAGCACCAGGATCGGCGTCATCAGCGAGCCGCCGCCGACGCCGGTCATGCCGACGAGCAGGCCGACCAGCACGCCCGCGATCGAATAGAGCAGGTCGACGTGCACGAAAGGCGTCAGGCCGAGTTCCGCGCAGGCGTGTTGACGCCCATGCTGGCAAGGTAGCGCTTCACGTTGCGCGCCGCCTGACGGATGCGTTGCTCATTCTCGACCATGGCGATGCGAACGAAGCCCTCCCCTTCCTCGCCATAGCCGACGCCGGGGGCGACGGCGACGCCTGCATGGGTGAGCAATTGTTTGGAGAACTCAAGGCTACCTAAATGCGCGAGCGCCGGCGGCAGCGGCGCCCAGGCGAACATCGAGGCGCGCGGCGGCGGGATTTCCCACCCGGCACGGCCGAAGCTTTCGACCAGCACGTCGCGGCGTTTCTTGTAGAGCTGACGGTTCTGCTCGACGATATCCTGCGGCCCGTTGATCGCCGCGACTGCCGCCGCCTGGATGGGGGTGAAGGCGCCGTAATCGAGGTACGATTTCACCCGCGTCAGCGCCGCGATCAGCGTCGGGTTGCCGACAGCGAAGCCCATGCGCCAGCCCGCCATCGAATAGGTCTTGGACATCGACGTGAACTCGACCGCCACGTCCTTCGCACCCGGCACCTGCAGGATCGACGGCGTCGGGCAATCGTCGAAATAGATTTCGGAATAAGCGAGGTCCGACAGGATCCAGAGCCCATGCTCCTTCGCGAACGCGACGACGCGCTCGTAGAAAGCGAGGTCGACGACTTCGGCGGTGGGGTTCGACGGATAGCCCATCACCAGCACCGACGGCTTGGGCACCGTGAAGCGGACCGCCCGCTCCAGGCTCTCGAAATAGCGCTCGTCGGGCGTGGTCGGCACCGAGCGGATCGTCGCGCCGGCGATGATGAAGCCGAAGGTATGGATCGGATAGCTGGGATTGGGCGCCAGCACCACGTCGCCGGGCGCGGTGATCGCCTGCGCAAGATTGGCGAGCCCTTCCTTGGAGCCAAGCGTCACCACAACCTCGCGCTCGGGATCGACCTCGACGCCGAAGCGGCGGGCGTAGTAGCCGGCCTGGGCGCGGCGCAGGCCGGGAATGCCCTTCGACGCCGAATAGCCGTGCGCGTCCGGCTTGCGCGCCACCTCGCAGAGCTTGTCGATCACGTGCGGCGGCGGCGGCAGATCAGGATTGCCCATGCCGAGATCGATGATGTCTTCACCGCCCGCGCGTGCTGCCGCGCGCATCGCATTCACTTCGGCGATGACATAGGGCGGCAGCCGCTTGATGCGGTAAAAATCGTTGTCCATGCCGACAGCCTTACAGAATAGCGCGGCTTCTCTCCACCCAACTCCGCTTGTTTCGCGGCGAAGCTGAACTAGGCGGCCTCGATTCGGATCGCACGGCCACGCCGGCGGGCGAGTTCGCCGGTCCAATCGGGGTGTGCGGCGATCAGGCGCGCGACGGCAGGCCGCGCTGAAATGGGATCGGGTCCGGGCAGCGGTTCGCGCTCGAGCCGGCGCAGCAGCGCCAAGGCCGCCGCGCGCGCCGGATCGGCTTGCACCAGCTCCAGCAGCGACGGCCGCACCCGGCGGCGGACGATCTGGAGAAAGCCGAAGCCATTGACCGCCGTCCGTTCGAACGGCTGCGGAAGGGCGGCGTCGATCGCTTCCGCAGCAGCCTGCCGCCCGCGCTTGTCCGGCAAGGTCGGCAGGTCGATCCCGATCGAGCCGCCGATATTGAACCGGCGGATCGCCCCGCCCGCCGCTCCTGCGCCGGCGATAGCGAGCTCCACCGGCGACAAGTCCCCGTCCACATCGATCACGGTCATCGCCGGCGTCAGAGCGATCCGCAGCAGGCCGCCAGAAAAGGGCACGAGCCCCGTCTCGGCTTGCTCCAGTAGCTCCGACCAACCCGCCTGCTCCAGCAGATCGGGGCCGTGCGCCGGAGCCGCCCGCCCGCCGAGCTCTTCCAGCAATCCCGGCGCAGCCTGCGGCGCCTCATCCGTCGCACGGGCGAGCGGCAGCTTGGGATTCCCGCGCTCCGGAATCGCCTCGCGCACGATCTCGACGGTGAGCGGCGCGCCTTCTGTCAGGCAAGCCGGCACCGACGCCAGCAGCGCCACCTCCCCGCCTTCGAGCGTCACTTCGCCGCGCCCCGCTCTGCCGGCCTTCCGCGTCAGCCGCGCAGCGCAGATCGCCCCGGCCCGCAAATGCCCGTCGTCCCGGTCGATCCGCGCCTCGAGGATATGGCCGTCCTCGACCAGCGCGGCGCGCGTCTCGCCGATGCCGGCTTCGACCAGCCACTCAGCCAAACGGGTAGCCTGAGGCGACCAGCAGCGCCCGCGTCTCGAACAGCGGCAGGCCCACGACGCCCGAATGACTGCCCGCGAGGAAGCGCACGAACGCTTCGGCGCGGCCTTGGATCGCGTAGCCGCTCGCCTTGCCGTGCCATTCGCCGCTGGCGAGATAGGCGTTGATCTCCGCCGCCGTCAGCCGCTTGAACGTGACGATGCTGGTCGAAAGCCGGTGCCGCGCACGGCCTCCCGCATCGATCAGCGTGACCGCGCTATGCACGCGGTGCCGTCGCCCGGACAGCAGCTCCAGGCACTTGCGCGCGGTCGCTTCATCCTCGGCCTTGGGCAAAATCCGCCGCCCAGCCGCCACCACGGTGTCGGCCGCCAGCACCAGCGCGCCCGCCTCGGCGACCGCCAAAGCCTTCTCCGCCGCCAACCGCTCGGCATGCCGCACAGGAAGCTCGCCCGCCCGCACCGACTCGTCGATATCGGCCGGCACCACCGCGTCCGGCACGACGCCGATCCGCGCCAGCAGGTCGAGACGGCGCGGGGAAGCGGATGCGAGGATGAGCTTGGGGCGCGTCACCGTGTGACCCCTTGATGGATCCCGGCCTTCGCCGGGATGACGGCCTGTCGGGGCCGTCACTTGAACCGGTAGGTAATCCGGCCCTTGGTGAGGTCGTAGGGCGTGAGTTCGACGAGCACTTCGTCGCCGACCAGCACGCGGATGCGGTTCTTGCGCATCTTGCCCGCGGTGTGGCCGAGAATCTCGTGATCATTCTCCAGGCGCACGCGGAACATTGCATTGGGGAGAAGTTCGACGACTTGTCCCCGCATTTCCAGAAGTTCTTCCTTGGCCAAGCAGCTGCCTTTGTCTCTGAGGGCGAAAAAATCGCGCCGCCTTAACGAACCGCGGCGCAAAAGGGAAGCGAACGGGCGCGAGGCTAACGAGCTGAAAACCATTTCCCGGCTAATGTGCCGCGCTGGAGGGCCCAACGATGCTCAAGACGATTTCGGTCGGAGAAACCCGGCGCGCCGCGCGGCGGCAGAATTTCATGATTCGCGCCACTATCGGGACGGACGCGGGCGAGGCCTATTCCGGCCGCGTGCGCGACCTTTCGGCGGTCGGCATCAAGATCGAGCTGAACGCAGTGCCGGTCGAGCCGATGAAGCGCGGCGAGAACGTGACCGTGGACGTGCGCGGGATTGGCGCGGTGAAGGCGGAAATCGCCTGGCGGCGCAGCAACTGGTACGGCCTGAAATTCGCGCGGCCGATCAAACCCGAAAAGGCGATCAAGCCGGTCGGCAACGGCCAGCGCACGCCCGATCACATAAAGCCGATCGTCGTGCCGAGCCGCTCGCTCAAATATGTCGAGGGCCTGCGGAAGGACTGACAAGAAAAAGCCCGCCCGGATCGCTCCGGACGGGCCTTTCTTTTCCAGTATCGAAGATCAGCCGACGGCGTGGCCTGCGAGGGCCGCGAGCAGCAGCAGCGCGACGATGTTGGTGATCTTGATCATCGGATTGACGGCCGGGCCGGCGGTGTCCTTGTAGGGATCGCCGACCGTGTCGCCGGTCACGGCCGCCTTATGGGCTTCGGAGCCCTTGCCGCCGTAATTGCCGTCCTCGATATACTTTTTCGCATTGTCCCACGCGCCGCCGCCCGAGGTCATCGAGATGGCGACGAACAGGCCGGATACGATCACGCCCAGCAGCAGCGCGCCCAACGCGGCGAAGCCGTTTGCGGGGCCGCCCACCTGCTTGATCACGAAATAGACGACGATCGGCGCCAGCACCGGCAACAGGCTGGGGACGATCATCTCCTTGATCGCGGCGCGGGTGACCAGGTCGACCGTTCGGGCGTAATTGGGACGGCTGGTCCCTTCCATGATGCCCTTGTTGTCGCGGAACTGGCCACGCACTTCCTCGACCACGGCGCCGGCCGCGCGGCCGACCGCCGTCATGCCCATCGCGCCGAACAGATAGGGGAGCAAAGCCCCCAGCAGCAGGCCGACGATCACGTACGGGTTGGACAGCGAGAAATCGACGGTCAGGTCAGGGAAGAACTCCTTCAGGTCGGTCGTGTAGGCACCGAACAGCACCAGCGCGGCAAGGCCGGCCGAGCCGATCGCATAACCCTTGGTCACTGCCTTGGTAGTATTGCCGACCGCGTCGAGCGCGTCGGTGCGGTTGCGGACTTCGCCTTCCAGCCCCGCCATTTCGGCGATGCCGCCGGCATTGTCCGTCACCGGGCCATAAGCGTCCAATGCGACGACCATACCGGCGAGCGCCAGCATCGCGGTCGCGGCAAAGGCGATGCCGATGATGCCGGCGATCTGGAAGGTCGCGATCACCGCGACGACGATCACCAGCGTCGGCAGCGCAGTCGATTCGAGCGAGACGGCAAGGCCCTGAATCACGTTGGTGCCGTGGCCTGTTTCCGATGCCTTGGCGATCGACTTGACCGGACGGTAGTTGGTGCCGGTGTAATATTCGGTGATCCACACGATCAGGCCGGTGACGGCCAGGCCGATCAGCATGCACCAGAACAAGTCCATGCCGGTGAAGCTCGGGCCGCTTGCCGCCGCCGTCGCAACGTCGGTGCCGGTCGTGAACGGATCCGGGCCGGCGTCGAGCTGCGCCGCGCCGCCGATCGGCGTGTCGAGATCGCCGAGGGTGTATTTGGTGGCGGCATACAGCAGCGGAACCGACAGGATCGCCGTGGTCCAGAAGCCCTTGTAGAGCGCGCCCATGATCGACTGCTTGCCGCCGAGACGCACCATGTAAGTGCCAATGATCGAGGCGATGATGCAGACGCCGCCGATGACGAGCGGCAGCGCCATCAGGCGCAGCAGCTCGGCCGAGCTCGCCTGCACGAGCAGGGCGACCGAGACCATCGTCACGCCCAAAGTCACGACATAGGTTTCGAACAGGTCGGCGGCCATGCCGGCACAGTCGCCGACATTGTCGCCGACGTTGTCGGCGATCACGGCCGGGTTGCGGGGATCGTCCTCGGGGATACCGGCCTCGACCTTGCCGACCAGGTCGGCGCCGACGTCGGCGGCCTTGGTGAAGATACCGCCGCCCAAGCGCGCGAAGATCGAGATCAGCGAGGCGCCGAAGGAAAGCGCGACCAGCGCGTTGATGACGACGCGGTCATCGGGCGCATGACCCTGCACGTCGGTCAGCACGTAGAAGAAGCTGGCGATCGCGAGCAGACCCAGGCCCGCCACGAGCATGCCGGTGATCGCGCCCGAGCGGAACGCGGTGGTGAGACCACCCTGCAGCGAGGTCCGCGCCGCTTCCGCCGTGCGGACGTTTGCGCGCACCGAGATGTTCATGCCGATATAGCCGGCGACGCCCGAGAGCACCGCGCCGACCACGAAGCCGACCGCAGAGACAAGGCCCAGGAATACCGCGACCAGCACGGCGACGACGACGCCGACGACCGCGATCGTCGTGTATTGGCGGCCCAGATAGGCCTTGGCGCCTTCCTGGATGGCGCCGGCGATTTCCTGCATGCGTTCGTTGCCCGCGGGCTGCGACAGCACCTGGCGGCTGGTCACGAAACCATAGACCACCGCAAGCAATCCGCAGGCGATGGCGATGAGTACGACGTTCATCGAAACCCTTTCCCCTAGAGAAATGCGGCTCTTATGCCCCGGCCGCTTTGTCGGGGCGGGGTTATGAGTCGGGTTTTCGCAAAGGGCAAGCGAAACAGGTTAGTCGTGCACCCAGCCGAGCGACGAAGGCAACGCGATAGCCTGTCCGCCGCGTGTCAGGCTGAGCCCACCCCCCGCCGCGAACCGCCCGATCCTTGTGGCGGCGACGGGAAGCGGCAGGTCCGCAGGCGCAGCGAACAGCAGCTCGTAATCGTCCCCCGCCGTCACCGCGCGCATCGGATCGCCGGCGACGGGAACGTCATCGAGGTCGGTCTCGACCGCCAGTCCGCTCGCCTCGGCCATCCGCGCCGCGTCGATCAGCAGCCCGTCCGACACGTCCATCATGGCGTGCACGACCGGCGCGAGCGCCCGCCCCTCCGCCAGCCGCGGCTGCGGGCGGCGATAAGCCTCGATCTCGGGACCCGTTCGGCCGGTCTTGAGCAACTCCAGCCCGACACCGGCGCGACCAATGACGCCGGTCACATAAAGTGCATCACCAGCCTGTGCGCCCTCGCGTGCCGGCGCATGCGCGGAGCGTCCAATCGCAGTCAGGCCGAAACTACGCGGCCCGTTCGCCTTCACTGTATCCCCGCCGAGCAACGGCATTGAGTAGTGCTCAAGTACGGCGCCCAACCCGGCGATGAACGCGGCGTTCCACTCCGCCGGCCCCAAAGTGTAGCCCAGCAAGCACCCCACCGGCTCCGCTCCCTTCGCGGCAAGGTCGGACAAATTCACCGCCACCAGCTTCCACGCTACATCCTCGGGCGGATCGTTTGGAAGGAAATGGACGCCCTCGACGATCATGTCGTGGGTGAACACCAGATCGCCCAGCACCGCCACATCGTCCAGCAACCCCCGCGCCGCCGGATCGCGCGCCAGGCCTCTCAGCGCATCGATGAACTCGGCCTCGTTCACACACCTCTCCCGTCGGGAGAGGTCGAGGCGGCGAAGCCGTCCGGGTGAGGGGATCGGCTGCGCGACGACGGGCACCGTACCCCCTCACCCCGCTCGCTTCGCGAGTCGCCCTCTCCCCCCGGGAGAGGGGAGCTAGTCATCCTCGTCTTCATAGCCGGTGAGATCGAGCGCGCGCGCCTTGATCTGGCGCGTCATGCACCAGTGGATCAGCGCATCCTCGCGGCCGTGCGTGACCCACACTTCCTTCGGCGCGATCTCCAGGATCGTGTCGGTCAGCTCGTTCCAATCGGCATGATCGGAGAGGATCAGCGGCAGTTCGACGTTGCGCTGCACCGCGCGCTGGCGGATGCGCATCCAGCCGGAGGCCATCGCCGTGATCGGATCGGGCAAACGTCGGCTCCAGCGATCGTTCAATGCCCCCGGCGGGGCGAGCACGATTTGCCCTGCGATCTCCGCCTTCGCCACGCCGGTCGCCGGCCGAAGCTCGCCGAGCGGCACGCCATGCGCCGCATAAAGGTCGCACAGCCGCTGCAGCGCGCCGTGGATGTAGATCGGATCGTCATGCCCGCGCAGCCGCAGCTCCGAGATGACTCGCTGAGCCTTGCCGAGCGCATAGGCCCCGACCAGCACGCACCGCTCCGGATTGGCGCGGAGAGCCTCCAGCAATTTGTCGATCTCGTCGCCGGTGTCGGGATGGACGAACACGGGAAGGCCGAACGTCGCCTCGGTGATGAAGATGTCGCACGGCTGCGGCTCGAACGGCGGGCAGGTCGGGTCCGGCCGGCGCTTGTAGTCGCCGGAGACGACGACGCGCTCGCCGCCATGCTCCAGCACGATCTGCGCGGAGCCGAGCACATGGCCCGCCGGCACGAAGCTCACCTGCACGTCCCCCATCCGGATGGTCTCGCCATAGGCGACCGGGTGCGCCGCCTGCTCGCCATAGCGCGCGTCCATGATCGCGAGCGTCTCCGGCGTGGCCCACACCGCGCCGTGGCCGCCTCGGGCATGGTCGCTATGGCCGTGGGTGACGAGAGCGCGCGCCTTGGGCTGCGACGGATCGATCCAGGCATCGGCGGGCGGCACATAGATGCCTTCCGGATGCGGCTCGATCCAGGCGCCGAGCGCGTTCATTCGGTTTCGGGCAGGACCGTGTCGACGGAGCGCGCCGGCGTCCGGCTCGCCAGCCAGCCGCCGATCAGCGCGCCGGCGACCTTCACCGCATAGGAAAGGCCCGTTGTCGCGAAGCTCATTTGCCGCACGTCGCCGACGGTCAGCACGATCAGCACGTCGAGCACGATGTAGAGCACGGCCATCGTCCCTGCGGTGATGATCGCGTCGCGCCCGGCGAAAGGCCGCGCGGCCAGCCAGCCGCAGACGAGCAGGATCAGCCCGCCCAGCACCAAGTCAACGGTCGGCGCCATCTGGGCCGCCTGCGCCTGGAAGCTCGCCATCGCGTCCGCGCCCTTGGGCACGCCGATCATGACGAGGAACACGAGCACGCTGAGCACGGCGAGCAGAATGAGGGACAGGACCGCGAAGGCCGCGGCGCGGATGAAAGGCTGTGTCATGTGCGTCTGGCTAGCCCAACCCGGCTGGATCGCAAACCGTTCCGCTTCGTTGACGAGCCGAACCGTTATCGGAGGAGAGAGTAATGGGCTCCGTCTGGATCATCTTTCTGGCGCTCGCCACCATCGCGCTCGGGCTTGTCATGTTCACCGGCATGATCCGCAATCGCAAGCACAACAGCCCGTCTGAAATCGCCCGCACCGAGCAGGCGACCCGCGAGTTCCGCGAACGCGGCGCCGACAATGCACCCGAGGATCGGGTGGAGCGGTAGACACGCTAGGTCTGTCATGCCGGACTTGATCCGGCATCTGCCTTGCCTTTTGCGAGCTTACGGAAAGAAGAAGGTGGACCCCGGATCAAGTCCGGGGTGACGAGGTGTTTTTGAATTCTCTCCCGACGCAACTCGCCGAGTGGTTCGCCGCCAAGCGCTGGAGCCCGCGGCGGCATCAGCTCGAAATGCTGGAGGCGGCGCGGCGCGGGGAGCATGCGCTGCTGGTTGCGCCCACCGGCGCCGGCAAGACGCTCGCCGGCTTCATGGCCAGCCTCGCCGAGCTCATCGAGCAGCCGGCCGATGGCCTCCACACCCTCTACGTCTCGCCGCTGAAGGCGCTCGCGGTCGACGTGCAGCGCAACCTGCTGACGCCGATCGCCGAAATGGGCCTCGACATCCGCGTCGAGACCCGCACTGGCGACACGCCGTCCGACCGCAAGGCGCGGCAGCGGGTGCGCCCACCGCAAATGCTGCTGACGACGCCGGAGTCCCTGAGCCTGCTACTCTCCTATCCCGACAGCTTCACGATGTTCGCGAGCCTCAAGACGATTGTCGTCGACGAGGTCCACGCCTTTGCCACCGGCAAGCGCGGCGACCTGCTCGCGCTGTCGATGGCCCGGCTGCAGCGGATCGCGCCCAATCTCCGCCGCGTCGCGCTCTCCGCCACCGTCGCCGATCCCGACGGCTACCGCGCCTGGCTCGCCCCCGACGGCGATATCGACGCGGTCACGCTAGTCCAGGGCGAGAAAGGCGCCGACCCGCACATCTCGATCCTGATTCCCGAGGACCGCATCCCTTGGGCGGGCCATTCGGGGCGCTACGCCGCGGCGCAAGTGATGGCGGAGATCGAGACGCACAAGACGACGATCGTCTTCTGCAACACGCGCAGCCTCGCCGAGCTGATCTTTCAGGACCTATGGGCGGTCAATGAGCTGAAGCTGCCGATCGGCATCCACCATGGCAGCCTCTCGGTAGACGCGCGCCGCAAGGTCGAGCAAGCGATGGCGGACAGCCGGCTGCGCGCCCTGGTCGCGACCGCTTCGCTCGATCTCGGCGTCGATTGGGGCGATGTCGATTGCGTGATCCAGATGGGCGCGCCCAAGGGCGCATCCCGGCTGGTGCAGCGTGTCGGCCGCGCCAATCACCGGCTGGACGAGCCCTCCGAAGCGATCCTCGTCCCCGGCAACCGCTTCGAATATCTGGAAGCGCGCGCGGCGCTCGACGCCGTCACCGCGGGCGAGCTCGACAACGATGTCTTCCGCACCGGCGCGCTGGACGTGCTTGCCCAGCATATCATGGCCTGCGCCTGCGCCGCGCCGTTCGAGGAAGCGGGACTGCTCGACGAAATCCGCTCCGCCCTCCCCTATTCGGCGCTGACCGACGAGCGCTTCGGCCAGGTGCTGAGCTATATCCAGTCGGGCGGCTATGCGCTGAAGGCCTATGACCGGTTCAAGCGGCTGACGCGCGATCCCGACGGAACGTGGCGCGTCAGCCACCCCAGGTTCGTGACGCAGCACCGTCTGAACGCCGGCATCATCGTCGAGGCGACGATGCTGAACGTCCGCTTCCGCAATGGCCGCACCGTCGGCAAGGTCGAGGAGAGCTTCGCCGCCACGCTCTCGCCCAAGGACACGTTCTTCTTCGCCGGGCTGGTCCTGGAAGTGGAGAAGATCGAGGTCGAGGACCTGATCGTGCGCGCCACCTCAAAACCCGCGCGCATTCCCACCTATGGCGGCGCGCGCATGCCGATCTCGACGCACTTGGCCGACCGCGTCCGCGCCTTCCTCGCCTCGCCGCAAGAATGGCCGCGTTTTCCCGACGACGTGCGCGAATGGCTGGAAATGCAGGCCCGCCGCTCGGCGCTGCCCGGCCCCGACCAGCTCCTGATCGAGACCTTCCCGCGCGAAGGCCGCCACTACATGGTCGTGTACAGCTTCGAAGGCTGGAACGCGCACCAGTCGCTCGGCATGCTGGTCACGCGGCGAATGGAGACGCTCGGCATCAAGCCGCTCGGCTTCGTCGCCAGCGATTATGCGATCGCCACCTACAGCCTTGAGCCGGTCAGCGATCCCCGCGCGCTCTTCTCGCCCGACATATTGGAGCACGAGTTCGTTGACTGGGTGCAGCAATCCTCGCTGCTCAAGCGCGCCTTTCGCGAAGTCGCCGTGATCGGCGGCCTGGTCGAGCGCCAGCACCCAGGCAAGCGCAAGACCGGCAAGCAGGTCAGCTTCTCGACCGATCTGATCTACGACGTGCTCCGCCGCTACGAGCCCGACCATTTGCTGCTGCGCGCCGCCTGGGAGGATGCCCGCGCCAAGATGACCGATGTCGGCCGCTTGGCGAACCTGCTCGACCGCGCGAACGATACGATGCTGCATGTCAGCCTCGACCGCGTCAGCCCGCTGGCGGTGCCGGTGCTGGTGCTGATCGGGCGCGAGCGGGTCGCGCAAGGCACGGTCGACGACTTGCTGTTGATCGAAGCGGAAGCGCTCGTCGCCGAAGCGATGTCGACCGATTGACACTTTCCCGGAACAGGCAGAGCCTCCGATCAAAGGAGAGACTGCAATGTTCGCGATGTTGTTGGCGCTGGCGGCAGCGAGCGAAACGCCTCCGCCCGATTCCGCGAACGTCGCGCTGGGCGCCGACCGCCACGCCCGGATGACCGTTCCGGTCAGGATCGCCGGCTCCGAGGCCTTTCCCTTTGTCATCGACACCGGCGCCGAGCGCACCGTGATCTCGCGCCAGCTCGCCGATCGTCTGGGGCTCGCTCAGGGGCCTGTCCGCAACCTCGTGACCGTCACCGGCGCCGGCAAGGTCAACACCGTGCTGGTGCCGTCGCTCGAGCTGTCGGGCTCGAAAGTGAAGGAAATCGAAGCGCCCGCGCTCGATCAGGCGCATATCGGGGCCAGCGGCATGCTCGGCATCGACAGCCTGCAGACCCGCCGCGTGCTGCTCGACTTCAAGAAGAACGAGATGAAAGTGGTTCCGTCGCGCTATGCGGGCGACACCGATCCGGACACGATCGTCGTCACCGCGCGCAGCAAATACGGCCAGCTCATCCTCGTCGATTCGCGCTTCCTCGGCGAAAAGGTGCAGGTGATCATCGACACCGGCGCGCAGACCAGCATCGGCAATCTGGCCCTTCTGAAAAGAATTACTCAGCGCAAGAAGGCGCCGGTAACCCGGACGGTCACCGTCACCAGCGTGACCGGCCAGACGCTGGAGGCGCAATTCGCCCAGATCGAGCGTATCCAGATCGGCGGCGTCGACATGAACAACATCCCGGTGGCCTTCACCGACGCCGAACCGTTCAAGCGCTTCGGCCTCGCCAACAAGCCGGCGCTGCTGCTCGGCAT
Source organism: Sphingomonas tabacisoli (assembly GCF_042678385.1). Classification (NCBI taxonomy): domain Bacteria; kingdom Pseudomonadati; phylum Pseudomonadota; class Alphaproteobacteria; order Sphingomonadales; family Sphingomonadaceae; genus Sphingomonas; species Sphingomonas tabacisoli. The sequence goes on along the minus strand of NZ_JBHUDY010000001.1, from coordinate 461,329 downwards.
GGACGCGCTCCGCCTGTTCGAACGCGTCTCGGTCGATTTCGCGAACAAGCAAGTCCGCTTCATCATGCCCGACGGCGCATCGCTCACCGGCCGCACACTGATGGCGGCCAGATAATCTGATCGCGTCATTCCCGCGAAAGCGGGAATCCACCTTTTCTTTCTCGCGGCGATGGAGAACAAGAACGGCGGGCCCCGGATCGATCCGGGGGTGACGGGAGAGAACATTGCATCTGAAGAACCTGCTCGGCGCTGCCAGCGCCGCCGCCCTGCTTGCCCAGCCGCTCGCCGCCCAGACCCTCAGGCCCGACCAGGCCCAGTTCCGCGAACTGTATCAGGAGCTGGTCGAGACCAACACGACGCTCTCGGCCGGAAGCTGCACCGAAGCCGCGCACAAGATGGGCGCGCGCCTCAAAGCCGCGGGCTTTTCTGACAGCGATATCACCTATTTCGCGACGCCCGAGCATCCGAAGGAAGGCGGGGTCGTCGCCGTGCTGAAAGGCACCGACGCCAAGGCCAAGCCGATGCTGCTGCTCGCCCATATCGACGTGGTCGAGGCGAAGCGCGAGGACTGGACCCGCGACCCGTTCAAGCTCGTCGAGGAGAACGGCTTTTTCTACGCCCGCGGCTCGGCCGACGACAAGTCGATGGCGGCGATCTGGACCGACAGCCTGATCCGCTTCAAGCATGAGGGCTTCCGCCCCAAGCGCACGATCAAGATGGCGCTGACCTGCGGCGAGGAAACCACCTACGCGTTCAACGGCGCCGAATGGATCGCCAAGAACAAGCCCGAGCTGATCGCGGCGGGTTTCGCGCTCAACGAAGGCGGGGGCGGCCGGCTCGACCCGCAGGGCAATCGCCAGATGCTGGTCACCCAGATCGGCGAGAAGGCGACACAGAATTACCGGCTGGAGACCACCAATCCGGGCGGCCACAGCTCGCGGCCGGTTCCGGACAACGCGATCTACGAGCTCGCCGATGCCCTCGAAAAGGTCCGGGCCTATGAGTTCCCGGTCCATTTCAACGACGTCAACCGCGCCTTTTTCACCAACACGTCCAAGATGCTGGGCGGCGAGACGGGCGCGGCGATGACGGCGTTGATCGCCAATCCCAACGACGCCGCGGCGGACAAGATCGTCTCAGCAGACCCGACCTTCCATTCGATGCTGCGCACCACCTGCGTCGCGACTTTGCTGGACGGCGGTCACGCCAACAACGCACTGCCCCAGCGCGCCGGCGCCAATGTGAACTGTCGCATTGCGCCCGGCGAAACCGTCGAGACCACGCAAGCCGCGCTCGAAAAGGCGATCGGCGACCCGAAGGTGAAAGTCACCGCCGTCCCGCCGATCCGGCCGCTCGCCGTCACCCCGCCGCTCGACCCGAAGATCATCGGCCCGTCGCAGACGCTCGCGAAGAAATATTTCCCCGGCGTGCCGATGACGCCGGTGATGTCGACCGGCGCGACGGACGGCATCTTCCTCGAGGCGATCGGCATCCCGGTTTACGGCGTGCCCGGCATCTTCGGCGAGTCCGACGGCAACGGCGCGCACGGCCTCAACGAGCGCATCCGCGTCCACTCGCTCTACGAAGGCCGGGATTATCTCTACGACCTCGTCAAGCTGTACGCGAACGCCTCGTGATGCTGGCATTCCTTCTCGGGGCTGCCGCCGCCGCGCAGCAGCCCGCCGTTTCGCCCGCGATCCGTGCGCTGCATGAGCGGCTGCTGGTGCTCGACACCCATCTCGACACGCCGGTCAATCTCGGCCGGCCGGGATGGAATTTCGCCCAGCGCCACAGCTTCACCGACGACATCAGCCAGATCGACCTGCCGCGGATGAAGGAAGGCGGCCTCGATGGTGGCTTCTTCGTCATCTACACGCAGCAGGGTCCTCTGACGGCCGAAGGCTATGCGGCAGCCAAGGCGCACGCCTGGCGACGCGAGGCCTGGATCCGCGCGATGGTGCGCCAGCTTCCGAACGAGATGGAACTGGCCTTCACGCCGGATGACGCACGGCGGATTGCCGCCAAGGGCAAGCGCGCCGTCTTTCAGTCGATAGAGAACAGCTATCCGCTGGGACCGACGGTCGCGACGATGAAGGACTTTTACGACGTCGGCGTCCGGCTCGCCGGCCCGGTGCATAATGGCGACAACCAGTTCGCCGATGCAACCAAGGGCGGCAAGCGGACCTGGGGCGGCCTCAGCTCGCTCGGCCGCGAGTGGGTCAAGGAAGCGAATCGCCTCGGCATCCTGGTCGATCTCAGCCATTCGTCGGACGAGACGGTCGACCAGGTGCTGGAGCTGTCGAAGGCGCCGGTGATCCTGTCGCATTCCGGCCCGCGTGCGCTCTACGACAGTCCCCGCAATCTGGACGATGCGCGGATCAAGAAGATCGCGGCCAAGGGCGGCGTGATCCAGGTCAACTCGGTGTTCCTGGCGCCGATGGACGATCGGCCGGAGCGCGACAAGCTTTCGGGCCAGTGGGAGTCGCTAGAAGACGCGAGCCCGAGGGAAGCCCGGGAGGCGGGTCAGGCCTGGGCACGGCTGGAAGCGACCAAGACCGCCAATCCGGTGACTTTCGACCGCTTCATGGAAAGCCTGCTCTATGTGCTGAAGCTGGTCGGTCCCGACCATGTCGGCATCGGCATGGACTGGGACGGCGGCGGCGGGCTGATCGGGATGAACGATATCTCCGGCCTGCCTCGCATCACGGCTGCGCTGAAGAAGGCGGGCTATTCGGACGCGGACGTTGCCAAGATCTGGAGCGGCAACCTGCTCCGCGCGCTTGGCGAGGCGCAACGGCTGGCCACCAAGTAACGTCATGCCGGACTTGATCCGGCATCCACCTTCTTCCGTGCGCTGGAGTAAGAAGGTGGACCCCGGATCAAGTCCGGGGTGACGGCTGCGAGGTGCTCGACTTCGACGCCTCTTCTGCTACTGGCCTTGCATGGTTCCCTTTTCGTTCGCCGGACATGAGCTGGTCGCGCGTCCCGAAGGCGCGCTGTTCTGGCCGGCGCGCCAGGCGCTGATCGTCGCCGACCTGCATCTGGAAAAAGCGAGCTGGTTCGCGCGCGCCGGCCAGATGCTGCCGCCCTATGATTCGCAGGCCACGCTGACCGAGCTGACGGCGCTCGCGCGTCGAACCGAGGCGCGCGAACTCTGGTGCCTGGGCGACAGCTTCCACGACCGGGATGGCTGCGAGCGGCTGCCCGCCGAGCCGCGGCGAATGCTGACCGAGCTTACGGCCAAGCTCCGCTTCGTGTGGATCACCGGCAACCACGACGCGGGTCTGGTCGATCATTGCGGCGGCGGGGTCATGGTCGAGGCGGAAGTCGAAGGGCTGATCCTCCGCCACGAGGCCGAGCCGGGCGAGACCCGCCCCGAGCTCTCTGGCCATTTCCACCCGAAGCTCCGCCTCCACCACCGCGGCCGCAACGTCGCCCGCCGCTGCTTCGTGTTGACCAGCACCAAGCTGATCCTGCCGGCCTTCGGCGCACTGACCGGCGGCCTCGACGCGCATCACCCCGAGATCGTCCGCGCCGTCGGCCCCCGGGCCGAGGCGCTGGTTCCGGTTTCCGATCGGCTGCTGCGCTTCCCTCTGGTCGCCTGAGCTATTCGACGGGCTGCTTCGGCCGGATACGGCTGACGAGGCTCGGCGCCCAGCGGAGCAGAAAGGCGAGCCGCTTGGCGGTCTTGCCGACCACGACGTGGCGCTTCTTGCCGTGCACTGCGTCCCACACCGCCTCGGCGACCGTTTCGACCGGCGTGAACTCCAACCCCATCGCTTTTACATGCTCGCGGCCCGACAGGTTCGAACCGGCGGCGACATTGTCGAGCAACGGCGTGTCGATGAAGCTCGGCATGATCGACCGGACCTTCACGCCTTCGTCCTCCCACTCGGCATCGAGCGAATCGGTCAGCGCGCGCACGCCGAATTTGCTCGCCGCATAGACGGACATGCGTGGCCCCGCATAAAGCCCCGCCGCCGAACAGGTGTTGACCAGGCACGATCCCAGCGTCGCCTTCAGATGCGGCAGTCCGGCCTCGGCGCCGTTGATCACCCCCTTCAGGTTCACGTCGATGACGAGATCGCGCTTGTCCTCGTCCATCAGCGCGAACGGGCCGCCATGTCCAACGCCGGCATTGTTGAACAGCACGTCGAGCCGCCCGCCGCTCGCCACGACGAAATCGGCAAGCGCCTTTCGCCATTGGGAGCGGTCGCGGACATCCATCTTCACCGTGAAGGCTTTTTCGGGAGCGATCAGACGCGCCGTCTCGTCGAGGCCGGTCGGGTTGAGATCGGCCAATCCGACGAACCAGCCGCGCTTCGCGAACAGCTCCGCAGTCGCGCGGCCGATGCCCGATCCGCCGCCGGTAATGAAGATCGCCTTGCGCATGCCCGCCCCTTCTTTCAACCTTTACCCATGCAAGTCCGCTTCGACGCCGTTTGCAAGCGCTTCGATGACGTGTCCGCTGTCGATGGGGTGACGGCGGAGGTGGCGTCGGGCAGCTTCGTCGCGCTGGTCGGCAGCTCCGGCTCAGGCAAGTCGACGCTGCTGAAGGCGGTCAATCGCCTGATTGTGCCGGACTCCGGCCGCGTGCTGCTCGACGACGCGGATGTGGCGGACGAGGAGCCGCACGCGCTGCGGCGCCAGATCGGCTATGTCTTCCAGAATATCGGCCTGTTCCCGCACCTGAGCGTCGCGGAGAATGTGACGATCGGGTTCCGGCTGGAGGGACAGCCGGCTGGAGATCGCGTGGCGGAGTTGCTCGATCTCGTCGGACTGCTCCCGGACATGGCCTCACGCATGCCGAACCAGCTTTCGGGCGGGCAGAAACAGCGGGTCGGCGTCGCCCGTGCGCTCGCGCTTGGCCCCAGGCTGATGTTGATGGACGAGCCGTTCGGCGCGCTCGATCCCGTCACGCGCGATGCGCTCGGCCGCGCCTATCGTGCCCTGCACGATCGCCTAGGCCTTACCACGATCATGGTCACGCACGACATGGCCGAGGCGCTGCTGCTCGCGGACCGCGTGCTGGTGATGGCGGCGGGGCGGATCGTCGGCGACGGCTCGCCCGCCGATCTGCTCGCGGGGCGTGCCGGGCCGGAGGCGGCGGCATTGGTCGAGGTGCCGCGCGATCAGGCCGAACGGCTGAAAGCATTGGGCGCATGAGCGGCGCCTGGTCCCGCGTTCCGGAATTGCTCGCGAGCCATGTCTTGCTGGCCGCGGCGGCGCTGCTGCTCGGCCTTGCCGTCGCTCTGCCGCTTTCGGTTTGGGCGGCGCGGAACCGGCATGTGGCGCGGATCGCGCTCGGCCTTGCGAGCCTGGTCCAGACCATCCCGGCGCTGGCGCTGCTCGCGCTTTTCTATCCCGTGCTGCTCGCAATCTCCGCGCTGGTCGGCGGTGGTATTCCGGCGCTCGGCTTCCTGCCGTCGCTCCTCGCGCTTGCCCTCTATGCCCTGCTGCCGATCCTGCGAAACGGCGTTGCGGGCCTCACCGGCATCGACCCGGCGGTGCGCGAGGCCGCGGATGGTGTCGGCATGACCGCAGGCCAGAAGCTCCGCATCGTCGAGGCGCCGCTTGCCGCGCCGGTGGTGATGGCGGGCATCCGCACCGCCGCGGTGTGGACAATCGGCGCAGCCACGCTCTCGACCACCGTCGGCTATCCGAGTTTGGGCGACTTGATCTTCGCCGGCCTGCAGACGCAGGACTGGACGCTGGTCACTGCCGGGTGCCTCGCCGCCGCAGCGCTCGCCTTGCTGGCCGATGCGCTGCTCGGCTTGGTCGAGCGTGGCATCAAGCTGCGCCGGAAGGCGCTCGTGTGGCTCGGCACGGCCCTGCTGCTCATCGGCAGCGCGACCGCGCTCGCACCCAGGCTCGTGCCGCAGCGGCCGGTGGTTACGATCGGCGCCAAGAATTTCTCCGAGCAGTACATCCTTGCGCGTTTGATCGGGCGGCGGCTGGAAGCGGCGGGCTATCAGGTGCGCTATCGCGAAGGCCTGGGCTCGGCGGTGATCTTTCGTGCGCTGGCGAGCGGCGATGTCGACGTTTACGTCGATTATGCCGGCACGCTCTGGACCAATGAGATGAAGCGGCGCGACATCCCCGAGCCGGCGCGCATGGCCGAGGAGATCGGACGCTGGGCCACGCGCGAGCATCACGTGAAGCTGATCGGCGCGCTCGGGTTTGAGAACGCCTATGCGATCGCGGTGCGCGGCTCGGACGCGCAGCGGCTCAAACTCCGCAGCCTCGACGATCTCGCCCGAGAAGCGCCGCATATGGTGCTGGGCAGCGACCTCGAGTTTCTCGAGCGGCCCGAATGGGCGGCGGTGCGCGATGCCTATGGCCTGCGCTTCGCCGCGACCCGCGGTTACAGCCCGACCTTCATGTACCGCGCGATCGACAGCGGAGCGGCGGACGCGATTTCGGCCTTCTCTTCTGACGGCAGGATCGCAGCGCAAAAGCTGGTGGTGCTCGCCGATCCGCGCCACGCGATCCCGAGCTACGACGCGCTGCTCCTCGTCGCTCCCGCCCACGCAAACGATCGACGATTCATCGACGTGCTTCGCCCGCTGACCGGCCGGACCGGCGTCGAGGCCATGCGCGCGGCCAACTACAGCGTCGATCGCGACAGAAACAAGCGCACGCCCGATCAGGCAGCGGCCTGGCTCGACGCACAGCTCCGGTGAAAGCCATGGCTCGTTCCATGCTGCGGGATTATGGGGGCGGCGTCGTCAGAGAGGTCCATGGACGCTAACCCCGTATTTTACGACGCAACCGGCCGCCGCCGCCGCCAATTTACGCTGGCGGTGATCGCGTTCGTCGCGCTCGTACTGCTGGCCGGGACGCTGTTTGCTGCGACCATTATAGCGACCACGCCTTCCCCCTCCCTGCCGTTCCAGGTCGAGCGGGCCGGCGACACCCAGCCCAACGCGATCGAACGCGGCGCACGAAGGCTCGAACGGTCGATCGTGCGGCGCGGCAAGTGGCTGTTGAACGGGCGCCCCGCGCGCCAGACCGCATTGACCGTCGCTTTCCATGCACCTTGGGACAGCTCCAGCGCGGCATCGCTGCAGCGGCATGTCGAGGATCTGGACTGGGTCGTGCCCGGCTGGGTCTCGATCACCGGGCCGGATCATCACTGGACCGTGTTCGACGATCGCGCCGGCCGCCAGATCCTGTCGCGCGCCGTGCATCGGCCGAAGATCCTGCCGATGGTGCAGAATGCGCTGAATGGAAATTGGGACTCGGCAGGCGCGGCGGCGATGCTGCGTTCGCCCCTGGCGCGTAAGGCGATGCTCGATCGGCTGGAGCAATTCCTGCAGACCAACAAGGCCGACGGCGCCTTTTTCGACATCGAGAATCTGCCGCCATCCTCCCAGCGCGACTACCAGGTCTTCCTGCGCGAAGTGCACGCGCGCTTTGCCCCGCATGGCTGGTTGATGGCGATGGCCGTGCCGGTCGGCGATCCGGCGTGGCGGCTGCCGGTCTATGCGGCGCTGGTCGATCGCATGTTCCTGATGGCCTATGACGAGCATGATCCGGACGGCGATCCGGGTCCGATCGCCTCGCAGGCCTGGTTCGCCTCGACGCTTGCCGCCGATCTGAAGGGCCTGCCGCTCGACAAGGTCGTCGTCGCGATCGGCTCCTACGCCTATAACTGGACCAAGGGCGAGCATCCGGCCGACACGCCTTCGCTCGAAGAAGCGATGCTGGTCGCGCACGATTCGGGCACGATGCCGCGCTTCGATCCGGTCAGTGGAAATCTCACTTTCTCCTACGAGGAAGGCGGCAAGGAGCACGAGCTGTGGATGCTCGACGCGGCTTCCTTCCACAACCAGATGCTGGCGGCGCGCGCGGCAGGTGTCAGCGCCGTGGCGCTCTGGCGGCTGGGAACCGAAGACCCGTCGGTCTGGCAGATTTTCGGCCGTTCGCACCGCGCCGGTGCCGACGTCCGCACGATCGAGAACATCCCGCCGGGCACCGACGTGGACATCGAAGGCACCGGCGAGGTGCTGCGCGTCGGCTCGACGCCGGTTGCCGGGCACCGCAAGCTCACCATCGCCGGCAACGGCCTGGTGACGAACGAGGAGTTCACCCAGCTCCCGCTGCCGTTCTCGATCGAGCGCGCCGGATACAAACCGGGCCTTGTCGCGCTCACTTTCGATGACGGTCCCGATCCGGACTGGACGCCCAAGATCCTCGACATCCTGAAGGCGAAGCAGGTGCCTGCGACCTTCTTCATCGTCGGCGAGAACGCGCTCACCTATCGCGACCTGCTGGAGCGCGAAGTGCGCGAGGGGCACGAGATCGGCAATCACACCTACACCCACCCCAATCTCGGCCAGACCAGCGATACGGTCACGCGGATCGAAGTGAATGCGGTCGAGCGGCTGGTGCAGGCATTCACCGGGCGGGCAATCCGCCTGTTCCGCGCGCCGTTCTTCGGCGACGCCGAGCCGACCACCGCCGACGAAATCGTGCCCGTGCAGATCGCGCAGGATCTGGGCTATCTCTCTGTCGGCCTGCATGTCGACCCGGGCGACTGGAAGCGGCCGGGCGTGCCGGCGATCGTCAACGGCACGATCTCGGGTGTGCTCGCGTCGAACGAAGACCGCAGCGGCAATATCGTGCTGCTCCATGACGCCGGCGGCAATCGCGACCAGACCGTGCAGGCGCTGCCGATCATCATCGATCAGCTCCGCGCGCGAGGCTATCGTTTCGTGCCGGTGTCCGGACTGGTCGGACTGACGCGCGCGCAGGTCATGCCGCCGCTCACACCCGAGGAGCGGGCGGCGGCGCGCACCGATCTGTACCTGTTCACTGCCTTGGGTGCGCTTCAGACGACACTCAAATGGCTGTTCGGGATCGCGATCACCCTGGGCATCGCGCGCGCGGTGATGCTGTCCGGCCTCGCCGTCTGGCAGGCGCGACGCGAGCAGACCGAGGAAGCGCCTGCAATCCAGGCCGACCGCTTCGTCTCGGTGCTGATCCCGGCATTCAACGAGGCGAGGGTGATCGAGACTTCCGTGCGCCGCGTGCTGCAGAGTGTCGCGGTGAAGCTGGAAGTGATCGTGATCGACGACGGATCGAAGGACGGCACCGGGGATATCGTCGAACGCGCTTTCGGCGACGAACCGCGCGTGAAATTGCTGCGGCTGGAAAATGGCGGCAAGGCACGGGCGCTGAACCAGGCCCTCGCCGTTGCAGGCGGCGAATTCATCGTCGCGCTGGACGCGGATACGCAATTCCCGAAAAAGACGATCGCGCGGCTGGTGCGCTGGTTCGAGGACGAGCGGATCGGCGCGGTTGCGGGCAACGCCAAGGTCGGCAACCGCGTCAATCTGGTCACGCGTTGGCAGGCGCTCGAATATATTACCGCCCAGAATCTGGAGCGGCGCGCCCTGGCGCGGCTGGACGCGATGACCGTGGTGCCGGGCGCAGTCGGCGCCTGGCGCGCCGAGGCGCTGCGCCAGGTCGGCGGCTATCCCCCCGACACGCTCGCCGAAGATCAGGACCTGACCATCGCGATCCAGCGCGCCGGCTGGAAAGTCCGCTACGATCAGGACGCCGTCGCCTTTACCGAAGCGCCGGAAAGCTTCCGCGCGCTCGCAAAGCAACGCTTCCGCTGGGCCTATGGCACGTTGCAATGCCTCTGGAAGCATGGCGGCCCGGTGCTGCGATCCGGCAAGCCGCGCGGCCTCGCGCTGGTCGGATTGCCGCAAGCGGCGCTGTTCCAAGTCGGTTTCGCTGCGATCTCGCCGGTCATCGACTTGGCGCTCATATTCAGCATCATCTCGACCGTGATGCGCGTGCAGGCGCATGGCTGGGCACAGACCCACACCGATCTGGTCGTGATGGGCGCTTACTGGCTCGCCTTCACGGCGATCGACGTGCTCGCCGCGGCGATCGCCTTCGCGCTGTCGACGCGCGAGCGCTGGGGCTTGATGTGGCTGCTGATCCCGCAGCGCATCGGCTACCGGCAGATCATGTATTATGTCGTGCTGAAAGCGCTCGCCGCCGCCATTCGCGGCCCGCGCGTCGGCTGGGGCAAGCTGGAACGGAGCGGACGGGTCAAGGCCGCGTAAACAAGAAGGCGTGGCCGGAAACTCCGGCAACGCCTCCCGCAAAGCCTTGGATCAGGCGTAAGCGACCGAAATGCGACGCCGTGCGGCGAAGCCGAGCAGGCCGAAGCCCGCTAGCATCATGGCCCAGGTCGCCGGTTCCGGAACGCCCCCGCCACCATTGTCGACGAAGATCAGCTTCTCGAAATCGACGCTGTTGTTCAGCCCGGTATTGTCGCCGATCCGAAAGCCGCCGACGCCGCTCGCCAGCGTGTGCAGGCACATGCGCAGCGGCCCGGCATTGGTGTCGCACTCGAATTTGCGAACCGCCTGGCCGGCTCCGGCATAGCCCCAGCTCCAATTGTCCGAATAATACCATTCGGAGCCGTTGGCCGCGTGAGTGACGCCGTTATCGGCCGCACCGGTGTTGAACGTCACGTCCGCATAGGGCGCCTGCGCGAGAAGCAACAGCGTGTCGCTGCCGGTCTGACGGCCGGCCAGCATCACGTTTTTGCCCGGCGCGCCGCATGCTGCGAGCTCATCGAGCGCGCTGGCGCCAAGCCCAACGCTCATCGTTTTCTGGTAGCACAGCGTCCATCCGCCGCCCAGCACAGTCGCCAGCGCGACGTTCTGTTGCGGACCGACTGGCGCGTAAGTGGCGGCGGCTGCAGGTAACGGAGCCGACGCAAGAGCGGCCGCCAACGCGGCCATTCCGACTCGTCTGACCATTATAACCCCCTCAGGCACAAGAAATATAATTTCTTATATGACGACCCTGATAGGCTATTTAGCACGTTTCCGTAGCGTCACATATGGCCATATATTACGTGTATCGAAGTGGGACGGATGTCAGGCCGTCGCGGTTCCGCCAACCGTCAGCCCTTCGATCAGCAGGCTAGGCTGGCCCACGCCGGCCGGCACGCTCTGTCCGCACATGCCCACGCCTTCGTCGAGCGCAAAGTCGGTGCCGATCGCGCGGACTTTGGTCAGCACGGTCGGGCCGTCGCCGATCAGGGTTGCGCCCTTTATCGGCGCACCGAGCTTGCCGTTCTCGATCCGATAGGCCTCGGTGCAGGAAAACACGAACTTGCCCGAGACGATATCCACCTGCCCGCCGCCGCCATTCGCGGCCCACGCGTCGGCTGGGGCAAGCTGGAACGCAGCGGACGGGTCAAGGCGACCTAGCCTCGTTACGGCTCATCAACGGACTAGCGGCGGCCCGCAGACAATCCTCTGATCGGGCGAACAACGGGGGACGAGCCATGCTTCTCGGACTTTCGCTTGCCGCGTTCACGGCGCTTCACACCGGTATCAGCCTGATCGGCATCGCCGCGGGTGTGATCTTCTTCGCAGGCCTGCTCGGCGGCCGTTGGCTGGGAGGCGTGAACACGCTGTTCCTGGTCTTCACGATCCTGACCAGCGTCACCGGCTTCATGTTCCCACCGAAGCCGATCGGGCCGCCCTTCCTCTTCGGCGTCGTCTCGCTGCTGCTGCTCGCAGTGGCACTCTATGCACTTTACGGCCGGAAGCTCGGCGGTCGCTTGCGCGCTGTCTACCTGCTGACGGCGCTCGCGGCCCAATATCTAAACATGGTCGTGCTGGTGGTGCAGAGCTATCAGAAGATCCCGCCGCTCCAAGCCATTGCGCCGACCGGCGCCGAGCCGGCCGTCCTCGCCACCCAGGCCGTGGTGCTGCTTGCGGTGCTGTTCACCGGCTGGCGTGTGCTGCGCCCGGCGCGGGCAGCTTTGGAACACTAAGCCGCTCGGCAGCCGCGTCAGGCGGTCGCCGTTCCGCCGACCGTCAGTCCCTCGATCAGCAGGCTCGGCTGGCCGACGCCGGCTGGGACACTCTGCCCGCCCTTGCCGCACATGCCGACGCCTTCGTCGAGCGCAAAATCGGTGCCGACCGCGCGCACCTTGGTCAGCACGGTCGGGCCGTCGCCGATCAGCGTCGCGCCCTTGATCGGGGCGCCGAGCTTGCCGTTCTCGATCCGGTAGGCCTCGGTGCACGAAAAGACGAACTTGCCCGAGACGATATCGACCTGCCCGCCGCCGAAGCTCTTGGCGTAGATGCCGGTGCCGGCACGCGCGATCATCTCGTCGGGATTGTCGTTGCCGGCCTTCATGAAGGTGTTCGTCATACGCGGCATCGGCGCATGGGCATAGGACTGGCGGCGGCCATTGCCGGTGGGCGCAACGCCCATCAGCCGGGCGTTCAGCCGGTCCTGCATATAGCCTTTCAGGATGCCATCCTCGATCAGCACGGTCTCGCGCGTTGGCGTGCCCTCGTCATCGATGCTGAGCGAACCGCGGCGGTCCAGAATGGAGCCGTCGTCCACCACGGTCACGCCCGGTGCGGCAACACGCTCGCCGATGCGGCCGGAGAAAGCGGACGTGCCCTTGCGGTTGAAATCGCCTTCCAGGCCGTGCCCGATCGCTTCGTGCAGCAGCACGCCCGGCCAGCCTGGGCCGCACACAACCGTCATTTCGCCGGCGGGCGCCGCGACGGATTCAAGGTTCACCAGCGCTTGATTGAGCGCGATGTCGATGCCCCGCTGCCACGCGGCGTCTTCGAACAACCGGCCATAGAGATACCGACCGCCCATGCCGTAGGAGCCGGTCTCGCGCCGGCCGTTCTGCTCGACCACGATCGAAATGTTCAAGCGGACGAGCGGCCGGATATCCTGCGCGACGAAGCCATCGGGACGCACGATCTCGATCACGCTCCATGAGCCCGACAGGCTAACCGAGACCTGCGCCACGCGCGGATCACGCGCGCGGGCGGCGGCGTCGATCGTCTGGCACAGCGCCACTTTCTCGGCGAACGGAACCAAGGCCAGCGGATCGTCGGCGGTATAGAGGTGGCGATTGCTCCGTTGCGGCGGCGGCGCGAGCTGGCCCATGGCGGGATCCAGCAACTGCATCGTCCCAGCCGCCCGCCGAATCGCGGCGGCGCTAATCTCGTTCGCGTGCGCGAAGGCGGTCATCTCACCCGACACGCCGCGCAGGCCGAAACCGGCCGTGGTGTTGTAGTCGGCCGTCTTCAGCCGGCCATCGTCGAAGCCGAAGCTCTCCGATGTCTGATACTGAAGATACAGCTCGCCATCGTCGCAGCTTTTCAGCGCGTCGGCGGTGAGTTTCAGGGCGGTGTCGGGATCGAGATCGGCCCGGTAGAGCCAGGCGCGCGGATCGGCGGGGAGAGTCATCCCCTCCGATATAGAACTAGTAGTCGGCCAGGGAAGGCCCATCCGCCGGGCCGCCCGCGAGCACGAAGCGCCGGTCGCAATAGCCGCATTCGCCGAACCCGCGCTCGTCAATCTCGATATAGACGCGCGGATGGCCCAGCGCCGGGTCGATGCCGTGCCCCGAGCCGTCACAGGCGACACGGCGGGAAGATACGCGGAAAGTCTCGGGCGGCGGGATCATGGTGCGGGCTGTTAGCAATGGTGCGTTGCCCTTTCCAGCCCTTCCCGGCTAACGCGAAGACATGACCGACGCCGCCATTTCGATCCGCGAGCTCGCCAAGACGTACAAGGGAGGCAAGCGCGCGCTCGACGGCGTCACGTTCGACGTGCCGCGCGGGCAGATTTTCGGGCTGCTCGGGCCCAACGGCGCCGGCAAGTCGACACTGATCAATATCCTGTCCGGCATGGTGATGAAGACCAGCGGCAGCGCGTCGATCTGGGGCTTCGACATCGACGAACGTCCGCGGAACGCCAAGGCTTCGATCGGCATCGTGCCGCAGGAGATCGTGTTCGACCCCTTCTTCACCCCCTTCGAGACGCTCGAATTGTTCGCCGGGCTCTATGGCGTGCCGAAGCCGGAACGGAAGTCGCTCGAATTGCTGCGGGCCGTCCATCTGGAGGACAAGAAGGACGCTTATGCGCGCACGCTTTCGGGCGGCATGAAGCGGCGGCTGCTGGTCGCCAAGGCAATGGTTCACTCGCCGCCCGTGCTCGTGCTCGACGAGCCGACCGCCGGCGTCGACATCGAGCTCCGCCAACAGCTCTGGGCCTATGTGCGCGAGCTGAACGAGCAGGGCGTGACGGTGGTGCTTACCACCCACTATCTGGAAGAAGCCGAGGAGCTGTGCGACCGGATCGCGATCATCAATCACGGCCGGCTGATCGCCAACGAGCCGACGCGCGAGCTGGTCAACAAGGCCCAAGAGAAATTGGTCGAAGTGACCGTCGACCGCGACCTCGACGTGCCGCCCGCCGCGGCCTGCTTCGAAAAGATCGTGCTGAAAGGCAGCCGCGTCCTTCAGATCACCTATTCCAAAGCCAAGGTGAACGCGGGCGAAGTGCTGGCGGCCGTCACCGAAGCCGGACTCGGCATCGTCGACGTTTCCACCAAGGAAGCGGACCTGGAGGACGTGTTCCTGTCGCTGACCCGCGCCGCCTGAGCGTCAGGCGAACAGCGCTTTCAGCTCGCGCTTCAGGATCTTGCCGTTGGCGTTGCGCGGCAAGGTCTCGGGCACGAACGCGATCCGCACCGGCACCTTGAAGGGCGCAAGCCGCGCGCGCACCCAGTCCTGAAGCTCGGCTTCGGTCGCCCGCTCGCCGGGCGCGAGATGCACGACCGCTGCCGGCTCTTCCCCCAAGGTCTTGTGCGGCAGGCCGATCAGCGCAGCGTCGGTGACCGCCGGGTGGGCGTAGAGGACGTTCTCGACCTCGGCCGAATAGATGTTCTCGCCGCCGCGGATGATAACGTCCTTGGCGCGATCGACGATGAACAGGAAGCCTTCGTCATCTAGCCGGGCGAGGTCGCCGGTGCGGACCCAGCCGTCGATAAAGGTCTGCGCCGTTGCCTCGGGCTTGTTCCAGTATCCGCGCACGATCATCGGCCCGCGCGACCAGAGCTCGCCGACCGTGCCCACCGGCAGCACGGTCACACCGTCATCGGCGCGGATTTCCAGATCGGCGACCGGCACAGCGGGTCCGGCGCTGTCGGGGCGGTGCAGATAATCCTCGGCGGAAATGCCGGTGACGGTCGCCATCGTCTCGGTCATGCCCCAGCCGTTGCCGGGCAGCGCACCGAACTCCTCGCGAATGCGCCGCACCAGCTCGGGCGCGGAGGGCGCGCCGCCATAGGCGATCGCTTCCAGGCTGGAGAGATCGAACTTCGCGCGATCGGGATGTTCGAGCAATTGCCACGCGATCGTGGGCACGCCGCCGGTGATGTTCACCCGCTCGCGCTCGATGATCCCCATTGCCTCCACCGCATCCCATTTGCGCATGAAGATCAGCGTGTGGCCGGTGGCCATCGCGCCCATCAGCGTCGCCGAGCAGGCGGTGACGTGGAACAGCGGGATGACGGTCAGGAACACCTTGGGCTCGGGCGCGGGCGGCGCCTCGCCGCGGCGCAAGAAAGAACGCGCGGCGTTGTAGCCTCCGGACAGGATGTTGGTGACGAGGTTGCGATGCGTGCCGAGCGCGCCCTTCGGCGCGCCGGTCGTGCCACTGGTGTAGAAGATCGTCGCGTCGTCGTCGGTGTCGAGCGGCACGGCGGGTAGGGAATCGTCAGGCAGGCTCGTCCAATCGTTCGGCGTGCCGATGATCGCTTCCAGCGCTTCGGTGCCCTCAGGCGCCGAGTCCGCACGAGCGACGATGACGGTTTCGAGATCGGGTAAGGCGCCGCGGAACGGCGCGATCCGTTCCCAGCGCGGGGCGTCGGCGATCAACAGCGTCGCGCCGGAGTCCTTCAGACCGTACTCAAGCTCCGGCCCCGTCCACCAGGCATTCAGCGGCACTGCGATTGCGCCCAGGCTGGTGATCGCGAAGAAGCTCACCACCCATTCCGGCAGGTTCCGCATCGCGGTCGCGACCCGATCGCCCTTGCCGATCCCGCGCGCTTCCAGCGCCCGCGCCAGCGCCGCGATGGCGCGATACTGCGCTTCGAAACTGACCCGGTCCTCTTCCAGAATCGTCGCCAGCCGATCGCCATGCGCGCGGCTCAGTTCGACCAGCGCGCGCAGGTTCGGCGGCGCATTTTTCCACGCGCGAGTCGGCACGCCCCGAACGGAAACCGTCTCCATTTCGAATCGCTGGCCCGGCGCGCACAAAAGCGCCTGAGCCTCGCTCAACGACATGCGCGGCCATGCCGTAGCGTCCGCGTCGGCCATCAGTCTCTCTCCTGCCCCGCGGCCTTCCAAAAACCGCGCTTTTCTGCGGGATATTGTTGATTTGGGGATACCTCAAGGCGATAAGCCGGCCCTCGAAAACAAGGAGAGCGAGCCCCATGCAGACCGTCGATCCCGCCACGCTTGGCATGGACGCCGGACGGCTGCAGCGGATCGATCGTTTTCTCGAGGAACGCTATCTGAAGCCCGGCCGGTTCAAGGGCATGCAACTTCTCGTCAGCCGCGAGGGCCAGCCTGTGCATTTCGCGAACTTCGGCGAGATGCGCGACGGCCGCGCCGTGCAGAACGACACGCTGTTCCGCATCGCCTCGATGACCAAGCCGGTCACTTCGGTCGCGTTCATGCAGCTTGTCGAGGAAGGCAAAGTCGCGCTCGACGATCCCGTCCATCGGATCATTCCCGAATGGAAGGGCCTTGGCGTCTATGACGGCGGCGGCGGCTCGGCGCCGTTCATGAGCAAACCGACCGCCGCGCCAATGCGGATGGTGGACCTGCTCCGCCACACCGCCGGCCTCACCTACAGCTTCCAGAATCGCGGCAACATCGATGCCGCCTATCGCGCCACTAAGATCGAGGACTGGTACGGCCAGCACGACCTCGACAGCGTTGTGAAGACGCTCGCCGGCATACCGCTCGAATTCTCGCCCGGCGAAGCGTGGAATTACTCGGTCGCGACCGACATTCTCGGCCTGATCGTGCAGCGCATCGAGGGCAAGGGGCTCGACCAGGTGTTGCGCGAGCGCATCTTCGCGCCGCTCGGCATGGAGGACACTTTCTTCCAAGTGCCAGGCAGCAAGACCGACCGCCTCGCCGATTGCTACACCATGCACCCGGAAAAGGGCACAGTGATGTACGATCGGGGCGAGGCGAGCGCCTGGTCGAAAGCCCCGACGCAATTCTCCGGCGGCGGCGGACTGGTCTCGACTGCGGCCGACTATCACCGTTTCTGCACAATGCTGATGAACAAGGGTGAACTGGACGGCGTCCGCATCCTTGGACCGAAGACGATCGCGCTGATGACGACCAATCATCTGCCGGGCGGCGCGGACCTCGCCTCCATGTCGCGCTCGCTGTTCAGCGAGGCGACCAATGCGGGCGTCGGCTTCGGGCTCGGCTTCGCGGTGACGATCAACGTCGCGCCGACGCTGGTGCCGGGCTCGGTCGGCGAATTCTATTGGGGCGGCATGTTCTCGACAGCCTTCCACATCGATCCGGTCGAACGGCTGATCTTCATTTTCATGACCCAGCTCAGCCCCTCCAACACTTATCCCGTCCGCCGCGAACTGAAGACGATGATCTATTCGGCGATCACGGAAAGCCGGGCATGTTGAGCGCGCTTCAAACCGCCGCGACGGTGCGCGCGGGCCAGACCAGCGCGCTCGAACAGGCCGAAGCGGCGATCGCGCGGATCGAGGAGCTCAACCCGTCGCTCAATGCGGTGGTGGTCAAGGATTTCGACCGGGCCCGCGAGCAGGCGCGGGCGATCGATGCCGGCGCGGCGCCAAAGGATGCGCCACTGCTCGGCGTGCCGATGACGGTCAAGGAAAGCTACGACGTCGTCGGCCTGCCGACCAGCTGGGGCTTCGTCGAGCATCGCGACTTCATGCCGAAGCGCGATGCCGTGCTCGTCCAGCGGCTGAAGCGCGCCGGCGCGGTCATTCTCGGCAAGACCAACGTGCCCGTTGGCCTGGCGGACCTGCAATCGAACAACCCGATCTATGGCCGGACGCTCAACTCACACGATCAGAGCCGATCGGCAGGGGGATCGTCGGGCGGCTCCGCCGTCGCGCTGGCCAGCGGGATGGTGCCGCTGGAACTGGGCTCCGACATCGGCGGCTCGATCCGCACGCCTGCCGCCTTCAACGGGGTCTGGGGCCATAAGCCGACCTACGACCTGCTGTCCTCGACCGGACATCATTTCCCCGGCACCGACGGCGCGCGGGTGGCGCTCGGCGTCTGCGGGCCGCTGGCGCGCGAGCCCGACGACCTTGCAGCGGCGCTGGAGCTGCTCGCCGATCATCCGGTTCTTCCCGCTCCGAAGCGCGGGCCTGACGAATGGCGCGTCCTGATCCTTGCGGATCATCCGGAAGCGAAGATTTCGTCGGAAGTGCGGGGTGCGCTGACGAAAGTCGGCGATGCCTTCGCGAACGCAGGCGCCAAAGTCGAGCATGGCAGCGACCTGCTCCCCGACCTGTCGCGCCAGCACCGCAATTACATGCACATGCTGAACATCGCCATGTCGCGCGGCGCGGCGATGGGCGGCCGCCCGGTGCCGACGCTTGCCGAATGGTTCGAGCTCGGCGACGCCCAGGCGCGTAACCTGCGACAGTGGCAGGCGCTGTTCGAACAGTTCGACGCCGTGATCGCGCACAATTTCGCGACCACCGCTTTCCCGCACGACGACACGCCTCTCGCCGACCGTCGGTTGCTTATCGACGGAGAGGACACGCATTTCGCCACGCAATTCGCCTGGCCCGGCCTCGCCACCTTCCCGATGCTGCCGGCGACCAGCGTGCCGGTCGGCAAAGGCGCGGACGGCCTGCCGATCGGGGTGCAGGTGATCGCCGACCGTTACCGCGACCACACCGCTATCGCCGCCGCGCGCGCGGCGCACGACCTCGTCTGGAGCTGAATCATGATGGACAGTTTTCGTGCCGATGTTCGGGAGTGGCTGGAAGCGCACTGCCCGCCCGCGATGCGCCAGCCGGTGCGTGGCGAGCAGGACATCGTCTGGGGCGGCCGCAAGGCGCAGCTTTCGCCCGACCAGAAGAAGTGGCTCGACGCCATGGCGTCACGCGGCTGGACGGTGCCCGACTGGCCGCAAGCCTATGGCGGCGGCGGCCTCAGTCCTGAGGAAACCAAAATCCTGCGCCAGGAAATGGCGCGGATGGGATGCCGCAATCCGCTGAACAGCTTCGGTATTTCGATGCTCGGGCCGGCGCTGCTGAAATATGGGACCGAGGAGCAGAAGCTCCGCTTCCTGCCCCCGATCGCGCGCGGCGAGATCCGCTGGTGCCAGGGCTATTCCGAGCCGAACGCCGGCTCCGACCTCGCCGGGCTGCAGACCACCGCCGAGGACAAAGGCGATCACTTCCTGATCAACGGCCAGAAAGTCTGGACCTCCTATGCCGACAAGGCCGACTGGATTTTCTGCCTGGTCCGCACGTCGAAGGAATCGAAGCACAACGGCATCAGTTTCCTGCTGTTCGACATGGACAGCCCGGGCGTCTCGACCAAGCCGATCCTGCTGATCTCCGGCTATTCGCCTTTCTGCGAGACTTTCTTCGACAATGTCGAAGTGCCGAAGGACCAGCTCGTCGGCGAGCTCAACAAGGGTTGGGATGTCGCCAAATACCTGCTCGGCCATGAGCGCGAGATGATCTCCGGCATGGGTCTGGGCGGCGGCGGGCTTGGCTCGGGCGGCCCCGCGGCGCTGGCCGAGGAAGCGAAGCGCGTGATCGGCACCGATGCGGAAGGACGCCTCGCCGATCCGCTGCTGCGCGCCCAGATCGCATTGTTCGAAGTCCGCGAGCGCGCCTTCCGTACCATGTCCGAGAAATTCATGGACGAGCTGAAGAACGGCAAGGCGCATCCCGCCCAGCCGTCGATGATGAAATATTATGGCACGGAGCTGAACAAGGCCCGCTACGAGCTGGTGATGGCGGCGGGCGGCTCGGACGCGCTCGAATGGGAAAGCGACGGCTCCGCCAATGGCGCCAAGCCGCGGGCATGGCTCCGCACCAAAGCCAATTCGATCGAAGGCGGCACCAGCGAAATCCAGCTCAACATCATCGCCAAACGCATTCTCGAACTGCCGGGGGCCTGATCACCAATGCCTTTGTTCCTGACCGACGAACAGACGATGCTCCGAGACACCGCGCGTCAGTTCGTGAGCGAAACCGCCCCCGTCAGCCACATGCGCGGCTTGCGCGACGCCAGGGACGCGACCGGCTTCAGCCGCGACCTGTGGAAGCAGTTCGCCGAAATGGGCTTCACCTCGATCCTGATCCCCGAAAGCGATGGCGGTCTGGGCCTCGGCCATGTCGAGGCGGGCGTGGTGCTTGAGGAAATCGGGCGCAACCTGACGCCATCGCCGTTTCTCTCTACCTCCGTCGGCGCTGTGTCGGCGCTGAACGCCAGCGACGCAACGCTGCGCCAGGCATGGTTCCCGAAAATCGCAGCCGGCGACGCGGTCGCAACCCTGGCGATCGACGAAGGGGCAAAACACCGCCCTACGCAGATCGCGTTCAAAGCCGAGCGCTCCGGCAATGGCTTCAAACTGACTGGCGCCAAGACGTTCGTGCCCCTGGGCCATGTCGCGGACCTGATCGTCGTCGCCGCGCGCACTGCCGGCAGCGCAGGCGAGGAAAAGGGCCTGACGCTGTTCGCGGTCGAGACGGGCGCGGCAGGCCTGAGCGCGAATCCCGAGCGCCTGACGGACGCCAGTATCGCTGCGCGGCTGCAACTCGACGGCGTGGAGGTCGATGCCGACGCCGTGATCGGCGAAGTCGATGAAGGCTGGACGACACTCACCCGCATCCTCTCTGCCACGCGCGCGGGCGCGTCGGCCGAGATGCTCGGCGTCGGCGGCGGCGCGATGGACATGACGCTCGGCTATCTGAAGGAGCGCAAGCAATTCGGCGTGCCGATCGGCAGCTTCCAGGCGCTCCAGCATCGCGCCGCGCATCTCTATTCCGAGATGGAAGTCGCGCGGGCCGCCGTGCTCAAGGCCCAGCAGCTTCTCGATGCCGACGATGCCAATGCCGAGCGCGCGGCGCTGGTCGCCAAGGCGATGACCGGCCTTGCCTCCACGCTTGCCGTGCAGGAAGGCGTGCAGATGCACGGCGGCATCGGCATGACCGACGAATACGACATCGGCTTCTACATGAAGCGTCAGCGCGTGCTGGCGGAAATGTTCGGCGACGCCAATTGGGCGGCCGACCAGCTCGCAACGATGAGCGGCTATTAACCCACCCGTTCGGCCTGAGCTTGTCGAAGGCCTGTTCTTCTTCTTAGGGCTGCCAGAGAAAAGCAGGGCTTCGACAAGCTCAGCCTGAACGGAGTTTAGGGTGACAGATTTCCCCAAAAGAGCGACCGATGCGGCCGGTATGATCGCGCAGCTCGAGACGTTGCTCACGGTCGAGGAGCTGGACCGCGACCTTTATCGCGGCGCGCGCCAGCCCGAGGGCCGGGGACGCGTGTTCGGCGGACAGGTGATTGCGCAGGCGCTGATGGCGGCGGCGCGCTCGGCCGATGCGGAGCGCGTGCCGCACTCGCTCCACGCCTATTTCATGCGTCCGGGTGATGAGGACATTCCGATCATCTACCGCGTCAACCGCGACCATGACGGCGGCAGCTTCTCGACGCGGCGCATCGTCGCTTTCCAGCGCGGCGAGCCGATCCTGAACATGGCGGCATCGTTCCAGAAATTGGAGCAAGGCCTGTCCCACCAGTTCGATATGCCCAACGTTCCCAGCCCCGAGGATTTGCCGCCCGAAGCGGAAGAACGTCGCAAGGTTGCAGACAAGGTGCCCGAGCGCCTGCGTGAGTTCTTCATCCGCCCGCGCCCGTTCGAGACGCGGCATGCCAGCCCCTGGGCCCCCTTGGAGGACAAGCCGCAAGAGCCGGTTCAGAATATCTGGTTCAAGGCCGTGGCGCCGGTGAGCAGCGGACCGGAGATGCACCGCGCGATGCTTGCCTGGGCGAGCGACATGTATCTGCTCGGCACCACGATGCGCCCGCATGGGCTCAGCTGGATCAGGCCCAACGTGCAAAGCGCCAGCCTGGACCACGCGCTGTGGTTCCATGACGACGTGCGCGTTGACGACTGGCTGCTCTACGCGATGGATGCGCCCTGGAGCAGCCGTGGACGCGGCTTCAACCGCGGCATGATCTTCGCGCGCGACGGAAGGCTGGTGGCAAGCGTGGCGCAAGAAGGTTTGATGCGCGTCCGCTAGCGCCAGCGCCAATCCGCATCGTCGGCGCCGAGCGCGGGGGGCGCCTTCTCGGCGACCATCGGCGTCCCATCCATCACGATCGGGCTGCGCACCTGCGCGAGCGCGCCATCCGCGACATGCGGCGCATCGAGCGTCACTTGCATTCCGCGCGCGCGCACCTGCGGGTCGGCCAGCGCTTGGGCGATGTCGTTGATCGGCCCGCCAGGCACGCCTTCGCGCTCGAGCGCCGCGAGCAGGTCCTCGCGCGTCATCCGCTTCGTCCGCTCGGCGAGCAACGGAATCAGCCGCTCGCGATTGTGGATGCGCGCAGCGTTGGTCTTGTAATCGGGATCGTCGGCGAGTTCGGGCCGGCCGAGGATTGCCGCGAAGCGCGCAAACTGACCGTCATTGCCCACCGCTACGATCACGCGACCGTCACTGGTCTCGAAGGGCTGATACGGCACAACGTTCGGATGCGCGTTCCCCATCAGCCCCGGCGGCTTGCCCGAGACGAGATAGTTCATCGCCTGGTTGGCGAGCACCGAGGTCTGCACGTCCAGCAATGCCATGTCGATCCACGCGCCCTCGCCGGTCTCGTGCTGTCGATGGAGCGCCGCCAGGATCGCGCCTGCCGAATAGACGCCGGTGAACAGGTCCGCGATGGCAACGCCGGTCCGCACCGGCTCGTCGATGCCGGTGATGCTCATCATCCCGCCCATCGCCTGGATCAGATAGTCGTAGCCGGCGCGCTGGGCGTAGGGCCCGGTCTGGCCGAAACCGGTGATCGAGCAATAGATAAGCTTGGGGTTCAGCGCCTTCAGGCTCTCATAGTCGAGGCCGTAGCGTTTCAGTCCGCCGGTCTTGAAATTCTCGATGACGATGTCCGCTTCGGCGGCAAGCGCGCGCACCCGGTCCATGTCGTCCGCGTTCTCGAAATCGGCAGTGATCGATCGCTTGCCGCGGTTGCAGCTATGATAATAGGCCGCGCTCAGCTTTTCGCCGTCGGCACCCTCGACGAACGGCGGGCCCCAGCCGCGGGTGTCGTCCCCCGACCCGCGCCGTTCCACCTTAATCACGTCCGCGCCCAGGTCGGCGAGCATCTGCCCGGCCCAGGGTCCGGCAAGGATGCGCGCGAGTTCAAGGACGCGAAGGCCGGCGAGCGGCGGCTTAGAAGAAGGCATTCAGCCCCGTCTGCGCGCGGCCCAGAATCAGCGCGTGGACGTCGTGCGCGCCTTCATAGGTGTTCACCGTCTCCAGGTTCATCAGGTGACGCATCACGTGATATTCCTCGGAAATGCCGTTGCCGCCGTGCATGTCGCGCGCGGTGCGGGCGATATCGAGCGCCTTGCCGCAATTGTTGCGCTTGATCAGGCTGACCATCTCCGGCGCCATCCGCCCTTCGTCGAACAGCCGCCCGACACGCAGCGACGCCTGCAGGCCCAGCGCGATCTCGGTCTGCATGTCGGCGAGCTTCTTCTGGACGAGCTGAGTCTGAGCGAGCGGGCGGCCGAATTGCTTGCGCTCCATCGTGTAGGCGCGGGCGCGGTGCCAGCAATCTTCGGCCGCGCCCATCGCGCCCCATGAAATGCCGTAGCGCGCGCGGTTGAGACAGCCAAACGGCCCTTTCAGCCCTTCGACTTCCGGCAGCAGCGCGTCTTCACCGACCTCGACGCCGTCCATCATCAGCATTCCGGTGATCGAGGCGCGCAAGCTGAGCTTGCCTTCGATCTTCGGCGTGTCGAGGCCCTTCGCGCCCTTTTCGAGCACAAAGCCGCGGATCGCGCCGCCATGCGCGTCGGACTTCGCCCAGATCACGAATACGTCGGCGATCGGCGCGTTGGATATCCAGGTCTTGGAGCCGGAAATGCGATAGCCGCCGTCGACCTTCTCGGCCCGCGTGCGCATCCCGCCGGGATCGGAGCCTGCATCGGGCTCGGTCAGGCCGAAACAGCCGACCCATTCCCCCGTCGCGAGCTTCGGCAGATACTTCCGCCGCTGGTCTTCGCTACCGTAGGCGTAGATCGGGTACATCACGAGCGACGACTGCACGCTCATCATCGATCGATAGCCGCTGTCCACCCGCTCGACTTCGCGCGCGACCAGGCCGTAAGCGACATAGGACGCGCCGGCACAGCCATAATCCTCGGGCAGCGTCACCCCGAGCAGCCCCAGTTCCCCCATCTCGTTGAAGATCGCGCGATCGGTCTTTTCCTTGGCGAAGGCCTCGATCACCCGCGGCTGCAATTTCTCCTGCGCATAGGAATGCGCGACATCGCGGATCGCGCGCTCCTCGTCGGTGAGCTGGTCTTCCAACAGCAACGGATCGTCCCAGCGCAAGCGCGCGATGGTGGTGGCGTTCATGGTAAAGCTCCTTGCGCCCTACCTAGCCTAGCGTTTGGCGGAAAAGAAGGAGCGGAGGAGCGCTGCCGCATCCGCCTCGCCCATGCCCGCATACACCTCGGGCCGGTGGTGGCAGGTCGGCTGCGCGAAGACGCGGGCGCCATGCTCGACGCCGCCGCCCTTCGGATCGGGCGCCGCGTAATAGAGACGGGAAATTCGAGCGAGGGCGATCGCGCCGGCGCACATCGCGCACGGCTCCAGCGTCACCCACAGCTCGCAATCCTGCAGCCGATCACCTCCGATTCGCTCGGCGGCAGCGCGAATCGCGAGCATTTCGGCATGTGCGGTCGGATCGTTGAGCCGGCGGGGGGCATTGCCGCCTTCGCCGATCACTTCGCCGTCCCGCACGACGACGGCGCCCACCGGCACTTCGCCCGCCACCGCCGCGGCCTCGGCCAGCGCCAGCGCGCGCCGCATCGGATCGGGCAGAGGAAACGACATTGCGCCCGCTTAGGTCAGCGGGCGAGCACCGTCCACAAGGCGAAGATCATGCCCGGAATCCAGGCGAAGCACGTGAGGACGACCGCGATCCAGAAATCGCGGCCAAGCCCTCGGTCAAGAAAAACGCCAAGCGGCGGCAGCAACAGAGCTGCCACCGCCTGTCCGGCTTTAGTGGTTGCTGGTTTCATTGGCCGTCTTCACGTCCACGGTCGGAAGCTTGACGGTGGCGTCCTTGGTGCCGACCTCGACCTTCGGCACCTTTACCGTCTCGTTCTTGCTGCCCACATCGACTGCGCCGACATTGGCGTCGAACTTCGGTGCCTGACCGCCTTCGACCTTCACCTCAGGCAATGCCGCGGTCTGGGTCTGCCGGAGGTTGAGGAAGCCGGTCGCAACCGCGACGATCAGCAACAAGACGACGACGGCGATCAAAGCCAGAAAACCACGCATGCGACCATTCTCCCTTGAATATCAGATCACGGGTCTAAACGATCCGGACCCGTTACGGTTTCATGGGCGTGCGACTCACGTTGACGCGAAGCCTCAAGCCCGTTATGCGGCCGGGCTTTCCGGGCATCCCCGAAACCTGATTGAGAGACGAGCAATGTCGCGCATTTGCGAGCTGACCGGCAAGGGCCGGCAGGTGGGTCACAATGTTTCCCACGCCAACAACAAGACCAAGCGGACGTTCCTGCCGAACCTGCAGAACGTGACGCTGATCAGCGATTCGCTGGGCAAGAGCGTGAAGCTGCGCGTCTCGACGCACGGCCTGCGCTCCGTCGAGCACGTCGGCGGCCTCGACAATTGGCTGATCAAGACCAGCGAAGACAAGCTCGGGCCGACCGCCCGTAAGCTGAAGCGCGAGATCGCCAAGAAGCTCGCGGCGTAAGCTGCGGTTGCCGAATCGATGAAGGCCGGCCGGGGCGACTCGGCCGGCTTTGTCGTGTCTAGCGCCCGCGCGCGGCGGCCGCGCGCGCGATCGTCAGCAATTCCTGCGACGCGATCACGGCGCCTGCTCCGCCGCTCTCGAGGAGCTTGGCCTGCACGGCGGTGATTCGATCGACGAGCATCGCCAGGTCGGGCGAGTTCCAGCGGCGCAGTTCGGCCGCGACGACGTCCTTCTCCTTGAAGAACACCGCCTTGGTCGCCTCGCCGATGCTGGTCCGGTCGGCATCGGATCGCAGGGCCGCAAGCTGGAGTAGCCGCCGGAGCGCCGCGCGAACGAGGGGGATGCCGTCCTCGCCGCCCTCGCTCAGCGCTTTCAGCTCCTCGACCGCCGTCCTGCCCTGACCGGTCAGCACCGCATCGATCAATACGCCCGAGCTGCTCTCGCCTTCGCCAGCCCCGAGCGCATCCAGCGCAGTGCCGTCCAGCTCGCGCACGCTATCCTCGCTCGCGTCGAGGAACACCGAGAGCTTCTCAAGCTCGCGCGCGATGATCGCACGATCGCCGGCGGCCGCCTCGAATATTCGCTGCGCCGCCTCCGAGCGTACCCGCAGGCCCAGCGGCTGGGCGAGCGCCTGGACCAGCGGCCCGGCGTCGCGCGCATCGGGCGGATAGCTCGCAAAGGCGAGCGCGTCCTGCGACGCCAGCACCAGCTTCAGCAGCTTTGACGCGGGCTTCAGCGCGCCGGCGATGATCGCGACAGGGTTGCCGGCCTGAGGAGCGGAGAGCAGCGCCTCGACCGCTTCGGTGACTTCGTCGCCATTCGCGCGCACTCGAATCCAGCGCGCCCCGCCGAACAGGGAACTGGATGCCGCTTCGTCTGCCAGCAGCGCCGGATCCTTGGCGAGCGTTCCGCCCTCCATGTCGATCCGCTCGGCATCGGCCCCGACGGCCCGGCCCAGCCGGTCCGCCAGCATCCGCGAGCTGGCCTCGTCCGGGCCGTAGAGCAGGAAGCAGCGGACCTCCGGCTTGTCGAGCGCGCGCTCGATCGCCGGGCGCTTGTCGGCCTTCACTGAGTCCGCTTGGCGTAGAGAGCGATGCGCGCGACGATCTGGTCGGCGACTTCGCCCGCCAGCCGCTCCAGCGCCGTGTTCTCGGCCGCGATCGTCGCATATTCGGAGTTGACCACGTCGATGCCGGCGTCCGAGCCCGCGGTCGCGTCGACCAGCACCGCGCCGGTCGTGTCCTTCAGTCGGTAACGCGCCCGAAGCGTTCGCCGCTCGCGGGTGATCGCATCGTCGCGGCGAATGCCGAAGCCTTCGATCTTGTCGTCGAGCTCGACCTCGAGCCGGTAACGCGGCGCGGCATCGGGCACCGCCGCGATGCGGTCCTTCAGCGCGTTCGAGACTAGCCAGCCGTTCTTGCCGGGGATCGGCGCGACCTCGACACCGGCCAGTGCCTGCGCGACCTGCCCGCCCGATCCGCCCGAATAGAGCGGCTGCAGCCCGCAGCCGGGCAGGAGCAGCAAGGCGAAGGCGGCGGCGCGCTTCATGCGACCAGATTGACCAGCCGGTCTGGCACGACAATCACTTTTTTCGGTTTGGCGCCATCGAGGATGCGCACGACGTTCGGCGCTTCCAGCGCCTTGGCCTCCAGCGCCTCGCGCGATTCGCCGCGCGGCACGGTGAGCGTGTCGCGCAGCTTGCCGTTCACCTGCACTGCGATCGTCACTTCGTCCTCGACCAGCAGCGCCGGATCGTGGCGCGGCCAGTCGGCGTTCGCGACCAGCCCCTGTTTGCCCAGCCCCGCCCAAGCCTCTTCGGCCAGATGCGGGATCATCGGTGCGACGAGACGCACCAGCGTCCGGATCGCATCCGACCGGTCGGCCGACGGCTTCGCTTTCTCGATCGCGCCGACCAATTCGTAGAGCTTGGCGACCGCCTTGTTGAACGACAGCGCCTCGATGTCGTCGGCGACACCGGCGATCGTCTTGTGCCGCCGCCGCTCCAGCGCCGGATCGGAGCCTTCCGCCACATCGACGCTCTGCACCAGCCGCCAGACCCGGTTCACGAAGCGCCACGCACCTTCGATGCCGGCTTCCGACCAGGCAAGGTCACGCTCGGGCGGCGAGTCGGACAGCATGAACCAGCGCACCGCGTCGGCGCCGTAAGCGTCGAGAATGGGCGCGGGATCGACCACATTCTTCTTCGACTTGGACATTTTCTCGACGCGGCCGGCGATCGCCGGCTTGCCGCTCTCGATATGGATCCAGTCGTCGCCCTGTTTGGTGACTTCGTCGGGGCTGAGCCAGCTCCCGTCGCCGGCCTGATAAGTCTCGTGCGTCACCATGCCCTGGGTGAACAGGCCGGTGAACGGCTCGCGCACGTCTATCTTGCCGAGGCGGTTGAGCGCGCGCGTCCAGAAGCGGGCGTAGAGCAAGTGCAGGATCGCGTGCTCGACGCCGCCGATATATTGGCCGACCGGCAGCCAGCTTTCGGCGACGGCGCGATCGAACGGCTTGGTCGAAGGTTGGCTGGCGAAGCGGATGAAATACCAGCTCGAATCGACGAAGGTATCGAGCGTGTCGGTCTCGCGTCGCGCCTTCGCTCCGCACTTGGGACAATCGACATGCTTCCATGTCGGATGCCGGTCGAGCGGATTGCCGGGCACGTCGAAGCTCACGTCCTCCGGCAGCACGACTGGAAGCTGATTCTTCGGCACCGGCACCACGCCGCAAGCGTCGCAATGGATGATCGGGATCGGCGTGCCCCAGTAGCGCTGACGCGACACGCCCCAGTCGCGCAGCCGCCAGACGGTCGTGCCGTGGCCCCAGCCTTCGGCCTCGGCGCGGCCGATTACCGCCCGCTTCGCCTCCTCGACGTCCATGCCGTCCAGGAAGCGCGAGTTCACCAGCTTACCGGGCCCGGTGTAAGCTTCGTCGCCTTCGAATACCGGATCGGTGAGCTCCCCGTCCGAGACCACGCGGCGCACCGGTAACCCGTATTTCCGCGCGAAATCGAGGTCGCGCTGGTCATGCGCCGGCACGCCGAACACCGCGCCGGTGCCGTAATCCATCAGCACGAAGTTCGCGATGTAGACGGGCAATTGCCAGTCGGGATCGAACGGGTGCGTCGCGGTCAGGCCCGTTGCAAAACCCTTCTTCTCCGCAGTCTCCAGCTCCGCCGCCGTGGTCCCACCCGCGCGACATTCGTCGATAAAAGCAGCCGCGGCCGGATTCCCCTCGGCAACCTTCGCCGCCAGCGGATGGTCGGCCGCAACTGCGACGAAGCTCGACCCGAAAATCGTGTCCGGCCGGGTGGTAAAGACCTCGACTTCTTCGATTCCCCTCCCGCCTGCGGGAGGGGTTAGGGGTGGGCTCGCGCCTTCAGTCCCTCCCCCGGCCCCTCCCGCAAGCGGGAGGGGAGAGAGCCTGAACCGAAACTGCAGGCCCTGGCTCTTGCCGATCCAGTTCTCCTGCATAACCCGAACCTTTTCGGGCCATTGGTCGAGCTTATCCAGCCCGTGGAGCAGGTCCTCGGCGAAGTCGGTGATCTTCAGGAACCACTGGCTGAGCTTGCGCTTCTCGACCAGCGCACCGGAGCGCCAGCCGCGGCCGTCGATGACCTGCTCGTTGGCGAGCACGGTCATGTCGACCGGGTCCCAATTGACCGCCGATTCCTTGCGATAGACGAGACCGGCTTCGAACAGGTCGAGGAACAGCGCCTGTTCCTGCCCGTAATAGTCCGGCTCGCACGTCGCGAGCTCTCTGGACCAGTCGAGGGCGAAGCCGAGCGACTTCAACTGGTCGCGCATCGTCGCGATGTTGGCGCGAGTCCAGGTGCCCGGATGCACGCCCTTTTCCATCGCGGCGTTCTCGGCCGGCATGCCGAACGCGTCCCACCCCATCGGGTGGAGCACTTCCATGCCCTTCATCCGCCGGAACCGCGCGAGCACGTCGCCCATCGTGTAGTTGCGCACGTGCCCCATATGGATGCGACCCGACGGATAGGGGAACATCTCCAGCACGTAGCTCTTGGGCTTGGGGCTGTCGTCGCGGGCATGGAACGTGCCTTGCTCCGCCCACACGCGCTGCCAGCGCGCGTCCGCCGCTTTTGGATTAAATCTCTCGGCCACCGCCGATCCTTACTTGATGCCGGACGCGGCGCGCCTCAGGTCCCGCGCGCGGGTCAGGATGATGTCTTCCAGCTTCTGGACCGTCGCGGCCTGGACCGGCGCGTCGACCCACTGGCCGTTCTGATTGATCTGGCGCGATGCGGCGACACGCAGCGCGTCCGCACGCAGATCCTGGTCGAGCACCGACACGGTCAGCTTCATCCGCTCGCCGGGCGAGTTCGGGTTCACATACCAGTCGGTGACGATCACGCCGCCGTTCGAATCGGTCTGCAGCAATGGCATGAACGACACGGTGTCGAGCGCCGCCCGCCACAGATAGGAGTTCACGCCGATCGTCGTCACCTTGGATGCGGCGATGTCGGCTTCGCGGGTGCGATCGGGACGCTTGCCGTAGTTGAGGCCCTTGGACAGATCTTCCTTCACCCATTCGCACGCCGACAGAGCGAGCATCGACGATATAAGCACGACGAAACGGGACGAGCGCATGGACATTCCTTGGGCAACGGGCGAGGTCTTGATCGCGCGTCGTTATAGGGGCTGGCCGCTCGCCCGCAAGGAGGCGCGCGCACATGCTGTGGATGTTGTGCAACACCAAGAAAAGATTCGACTCTCGCCAGTGGCGGTGGGGTGCCGGAATCGCTAACTGAGACGTTCGATAGCGGGGAGGAACGAGTCGAACGAT
The DNA here is from genome assembly GCF_042678385.1 of Sphingomonas tabacisoli. NCBI lineage: Bacteria > Pseudomonadati > Pseudomonadota > Alphaproteobacteria > Sphingomonadales > Sphingomonadaceae > Sphingomonas > Sphingomonas tabacisoli. Next base: position 430,652 of record NZ_JBHUDY010000001.1, on the reverse strand, counting down.
GCGCAACGGGCGCTCCATTCTGGCTTTGGGCGTAGCGGCGGCTGCCGTTGCGGCCTTTGCCGTGCCCGCGATCGGCGCATCCTCCGACCTTACCCGCGCCATTCTGAAGCGCCCGGTTTCGCTCAGCGCGCGCGGTGGAATCGGCTCCTTCACGCCCGCCTCTGCCGATCCGCGTGTCGCTGCCTTGTTCGCGCGCGCCCGGCTTGCCGATAACGGCTTCCGCTTCACGCCCGCTTCGACCACCCAGGCCGGCAGCCATGCTGTCACGGTCGCAGTCCGTGCGATTTCGAGCCAGAACGCCAAGCCCGATGCGCTCCGCAGCAGCGCCGCATCGCCGGCGGTCAGCATCACGCCGGTCGCCTATAATCTCGGTATGGCGGTCGGCTGGCGCCGTTTCGCCCTGTCCGGCGACGTCGCCAAGATCGACATGGCCGGCATGCCCGGAAGCCGCGAGAAGATGGACGTGGGCGTGAGCTATAACGCGCCCAAGTGGAGCGGTCGCCTGCAAGTCGGGCAGGACCGGCCGACCGACGTGGCTTCCGCGAACCTGACCGGTGGCCGCGCGCTGAACTTCGATCTCGGCGGCTCGCTCGCCGTATCGCGCAACCTCGATCTGACCGCAGGCGTCCGCTACAAGGCCGAGCAGCGCGACCGCCTGCAGATCGTCGACGACGGACGCCGCGACAGCCAGGCCGTCTATATCGGAACCGCCTTCAAGTTCTGATGGCCGACAAGGCGGACGCGTCTCCATCGGACCTGATCGACGGCCGCATCGCGGAGCTGAACGATTGGCGCGGCGAGACGCTCGCTCGCATCCGCAAACTGATTCATGAGGCCGATCCTGAGGTCGTCGAGGAATGGAAATGGCGCGGCGTGCCGGTCTGGTCGCACGCCGGCATCATCTGCACCGGCGAGACCTACAAGGCCGTGGTCAAGATGACCTTCGCCAAGGGCGCGTCGCTCGACGACCCGGCGAAGCTGTTCAACTCCAGCCTGGAAGGCAACACACGCCGCGCGATCGACATTCGCGAAGGCGAGAAGATCGACGAAAAGGCGCTGAAGGCCCTCATCAAAGCGGCAGTGGCGCTTAACATGGAAAAGCCGGCCAAGACCCGCCGCGCCTAGTTGCTCGTCCACGCATCGATCGCCGCCCAGCCCTGCGCGCCCAGGCCGCGCAAGCGGCGGTATTGGACCGCCGTCATTCCACCGAGCGCAATCACCGGCTTTTGCGTAGCCCGCACCAGCAATCCGAAACGGAGCGGCCCCAAAGTCCGCCCGCCAGGGTGCGAGCGCGTCGGGAAAACCGGCGACAGCAGCAGCAGCGACGCTCGGGCGCGCTCGGCAGCAGCGATCTCGCGCCGATTATGCACCGGATAAAGAAGCGGCAGCGCTCCCGCCGCGCGTCCATAAACCGCATCCGCGCCAGCCCGTCGCGCTTCCGCGTCCGTCCCGCTCAGCGCCACGAATAACCCTTGCCGCCGCAGCCGGCGCACCATCACCGCCCGCTCGACAAACGGCAGCGAATAATGCCGCACCACCACGCCCGCACCGCGCGGCAGGCGCGCCGCGGCGTCCCACAGCGCCACCCCCTGCCGTTCGTCGGTCAGCATCCAGACGCGCGGCAGAGCGAGGTGGCGGCGGTTCATCGGCCTGCCTATAGCAGCGCCGATGTCTCCCGCCGAACGCCTCTTGTCCGTCCGCGAACGGATCGCCCGCGCCGCCAAACTCGCACAGCGCGACCCCGCCGAGGTCACGCTGATCGCCGTCTCCAAGACCCATCCGCCAGAGGCCATCGCGCCGCTCATCGAGGCCGGGCAGCGCAGCTTCGGCGAAAACCGGGTGCAGGAGGCGGAAGCCAAATGGCCGGCGATGCGGACCGGCGTCGACCTGCACCTTGTCGGCCAGCTCCAGTCCAACAAGGCCGAGGCGGCGGTCGCGCTGTTCGATGCCATCCACTCAGTCGACCGCCCCTCGCTGGTCGAAGCGCTAGCTCGCGCCTGCGGCAAGCTCGGCCGCAGTCCGACGCTGTTCGCGCAGGTCAATATCGGCGACGAGCCGCAAAAGGGCGGCTGCGCGGTCGGCGACCTGCCCGCCCTGCTCAAACAGGCGCGCGACGCCGGCCTTTCCATCGCCGGCCTGATGTGCGTGCCGCCCGCCGAAGTGGAAGCCGCGCCCTATTTTGCGCTGCTCGCAAAGCTCGCCCGCGACCACGGGCTCAGCCAGCTCAGCATGGGCATGTCCGACGATTTCGAGACCGCGGTGACGCTCGGCGCCACCTATGTCCGCGTCGGCTCGGCGCTGTTCGGCGCGCGCGCATGAGGTTCGACGGCATCATCTTCGATTTCGATGGTGTGCTGCTGGAAAGCGAGGCCGCCGGCAACGAGCATCTCGCCGAACTGCTGACCGAACTCGGCTTCCCGCACAGCCGTGAGGAAGCGCTGACCCACTATACCGGCCTCAGCGGCCCTGATTTCATCGGCGCGATCGAGCAGCGGGTCGGCCATGCCTTGCCTGCCGCCTTTTTCGACGCCCGCGCCGAGGAAGACGCACGCATGCTGGCGCAAGGGCTGGACGAAGTGGCGGGCGCCGTCGCCTTCGTACGCTCGCTGCCCCGGGACTGGCCGAAGGCGGTCGCCTCGTCGAGCAGCACCGAATGGCTCTACGCCCATCTGCGGCATCTGGGCCTGGAGGACGCGTTCGGCGACAAAGTCTTCAGCGGCAAGGAGCATGTCGCCCGCGGCAAGCCCGCGCCCGATCTCTACCACCACGCCGCACAAGCGATCGGCATCGACATCGCCCGCGCCGTGATCATCGAGGATTCGGTCGTCGGCGTCACCGGCGCGGTGGCCTCGGGCGCCCACGTCATTGGCCTCGTCGCCGGATCCCACATCCTGCCGGGCCATGTCGAACAGCTCCGGGCGCTCGGCGTCCACGACATCGCGACCAGCTTCGAAGAGGTGGCGCGGCTGATCGCCTGAACCGGGCGCTTGGAGGAGAAGGAATGGCTGCAGCAAGGCTGATCTTAACGGCGGCGATCACGCTGCCGGCCAGCATGCCCGCCGCGGCGAAGAGCCCCTTCGACGGCAAATGGGTGGCGGACCTCGACACCCAGAGCGGCCTCGCGACGGACATCTACCTAGTCGCGGACGGCAGCTATGCCTGCAAAAGCTGCACGCCGCCCCGCGCCTATCCGGCCGACGGCCAGCCTCACGCGATACCCGGCGCTCCTGACGTGATCTCGGAAGCGGTGACGATCGCCGGCCCCCGGACCATCGTCACCCACATCGTCAGCCCGGCCCTTGACCGCACCACGACGATGACGGTCGCGCCGGACGACCAAAGCGCCACCTACGTCTCGATCGATCACCGCCCCGGCATCAAGACCGCCTTGCGCACCGAATATCTCGCGCGCCGCACCGCGCCTGCCCCGCCCGGAGCCCACCCGGTGTCGGGGACGTGGCAGGGCGTGCGCTATGTCGCGGTCCCGGCCGAAGTACGGACGACGGAGCTGCGGGTGGACGGCGGCATGTTTACCTATCGCACGCCGCTCGGCACTTCGTTCATCGCCCGGCTCGGCGGCGATTATGTGCCGATCCGCACCAGCTACAAAAGCGCTCTCCTCGCCGCCGTGCGCCGCGTCGGCGACCGGCAGATCGAGGAAAGCGTGAAGCAGGACGGAAAGCTGGTCGCGGTCCGCACCTTCACCGTGGCGCCGGACGGCCGAACAATGGAGATCGCGACCCGCAATCCCGATGGCGGCGCCGTTTTCCGGATCACGGCACGCAAGCAATAGCCGGAGTCAATTAGCGCCCCAAAGGTAACAAAGGTGCACGGCACCGCGTTCTGTTCGTCACCTTTGCCTTGGTCTCGTCCGCGCCCCTGCGCGACCATTCGACGGTTCAAAGAGGCCGGCGAATGTGGCCGACTCAGTGCCTATTAGCGGCGGGGCCTGTAGGACAGCGAAATGTCAGGTTCGACACGTTGCCGACATTAGGTTGCAGTTGCCTCTTAAGTGCGAGGACCTGCCACAGCAACGATCCAGAACACTAAGCCGCCCACGGCCCCGAATAGTCCTATGGCGAGGACAAACTCAGCATTCTGCAGCCAGCCAAACGCGGTGGTGTGACCGTTAATAACCGTCGCACGTCCGTTGACGCTCGCCTCGGACGCGCCAGAGCCAGCCAAGACGAGGAGGATCCAAGGCAGTGAGGCCACCACAGCACCAGTCACCACGCAGCCAACGAGCCGGCCCCTTAGGTGCCGCCTGAGCATGATATGCTGGCACCCCAAAAACGAACGCAGCCGGGTAAGCTCCGAGCAAGCTGTATGCTTCTGCCGAGCGCCATACCCGCTCGAACCAACTCGGAAGGCCCTCATAGGCGGGCGAAGCGATTGCCATCACCAGCGCGGCGACGCCCGGTGCCAAAAGGAAAGCAAGAGCAACCCGCCATTTCGGCGGGTGGTCTCGATCTGGCCACGGTTGATACATGCGTCATCCTTACCACTGGAACGTCCGCCAACCACCCGTTGTCGACGAACCTCAAAGCTGGTGGCCGGTGCGGTCGCGTTTGGTGGCGAGGTATTTTTCGTTGTGCGGGTTGGCGGCGACGCGGTGCGGCACGCGTTCGGTCACTTCGATGCCGGCTTTTTCAAGCTCGGCGACTTTCATCGGATTGTTGGTGAGCAGGCGGATGCGGCGTTGGCCGAGCAGCTCCAGCATGCGCGCGGCAACGCGGAAGTCGCGGGCGTCGATGCGGAAGCCGAGGCGCGTATTGGCGTCGACCGTGTCGAAACCCTGATCCTGCAGCGCATAGGCGCGCAGCTTGTTGACCAGCCCGATGCCGCGCCCTTCCTGCCTGAGATACAGAAGGATGCCCCAGCCGGCGCCGCTGATCTCCTTGAGCGCGGCGTGGAGCTGCGGCCCGCAATCGCACTTCAGCGAGCCGAGCACGTCGCCTGTCAGGCACTCGCTGTGCAGCCGCACCAGAGGCGGCGTGCCGTCGGGCCCCCCAAGGATCAGTGCGACGTGCATGTCGCCGCCGTCCGCCGTGCGGAAAGCGACGATCTCCGCGCCTTCGTCCGCCTCGACCGGCAGCCGCGCCCGCGTCGCGAGCCGAAGATTGGCGGGGTCGGAAAAAACGTCGATGTCCGCCGGGCTCAGCGCATCCGCGCCGACGCGCTCCAGCACGAAAAAAGCCGGCAGCACTCCGGCGATCCGCGCCAGCTCCAGCGCAGCATCGGCTGCTTGCTGGTCCCCGGCTGCAATCGCGCGGAATGGCCCCTTGAACGGCGTGGCGAGGTCGAGCGCCGGATCGGCCAGCGCCGTCGCGGCGTCGAAATCGAGCCAGGGCGCGCGCTCGATCCGCACGGCATGGCCGGGATTGGCCGCCTCGCGCTGGTTCGCGAGCTTCAGCGTCTCCGCCCGGCTGGCGGAAAGCAGCACATCGGCTTGGCTATCGGGATCGAATGCCGCGAGCTGCCCCGCATCCGCCGTATCGATCGCGAGCAACGAAAACGGCCCGATCGCCACCGGCCAGCCGCGGCGCAACGCGTCGATCGCGCGCGCGACCGCCGGCATGCTCAAAAAGAAAACTCCGTCACCAGCGGCACATGGTCGGAGGGCTTCAGCCAGCTCCGGCACGGCTCGTGCACCATATGCCCCGTCGCGCTGCCGGCCAGTTCGGGACTTGCCCACATATGATCGAGCCGGCGTCCGCGGTCCGAGGCCGCCCAGTCCTTCGCGCGGTAGCTCCACCATGTGAAGCAGCGCTCCGGCGCCGGCACGAAGCGGCGGCCGAGATCGACCCAGTCGTGCGCGGCCTGCAGCTTGCCCAGCGTCTCGACCTCGATCGGCGTGTGGCTGACCACGTCGAGCAATTGCTTGTGGCTCCACACGTCGCATTCCAGCGGCGCCACGTTGAAATCGCCGACCATGATCGTCGGCACCCGCACCGTTTCCGACCAGTCGGTCATCCGCTGGAGGAAGTCGAGCTTTTGGCCGAATTTCGGATTGAGATCGCGGTTCGGAATGTCGCCGCCGGCGGGCACATAGACATTCTCCAGCCGCACCCCGTTCGGCAGGCGCACGCCCAGATGGCGCGCTTCGCCGTTCGCCTGCCAGTCGTTGCGCACCTCCTCGACCAGCGGCAGCTTGGAGATGATGGCGACGCCGTGGTGCATCCGCTGGCCGTTCAGCAGCACATGGTCGTAACCGAGCGCATGGAAGGCGGCGAGCGGGAAGCTAGTATTCTCGACCTTGGTTTCCTGCAGGCACAGGATGTCTGGCGCTTCTTCGCGCAAAAATTGCTCGACGATCTCGATCCGGAAGCGGACCGAGTTGATGTTCCAGGAGGCAAGCTTGAGACTGTTCACGGGCTTCGACTTAGGGAGCGGGCCCCGACAAGGAAAGACCCCCGCTCCGGGGGCTTGGAGCGGGGGCCGACCGAGCGTTCGTCACGCTGGTGGGAGGGGGCTCTCCGGGCGGGCAACAGGGGGAAATCCCGCCAAAAGCCCCTCTCCGCGTGTGGACGCCTAGTCCTGCAAACCTGTCCCAAAGATGAACGGTTAGCCAGCTTTCTTCTTCGGACGCGGATCGTCCCACAGAAATACCGTATCGGCGACGGGGCCGTTCAGCCGCTGGTTCGAAAGCCGGACCGTGGTGCGGTTGTTTTGCGCATCGAGCGCGACCCAGCCTTCCAGCATGATGCCGCCCGGAGCGCTCGCATTCTCGGTGAAGGCCAGCGTGATCGACCCGAATTGGGGGCGCTGCGGATCGCGGGCGAGGATCGTGATCACGCCCGGTGCGGCTGATGGAACGACCCGTGCGATCCGCGACAGGTCGCGCTTCGGGTTGAGCAGAATGTCGAGCGGCGAGCCCCCGATCGGGTATTTGGAGACTTGGCGAACCTGGTAATCAATGAAGTGCAGCACCCGCCCGTCGCCCACGATCAGGATCGGCACGCCGTCGCCATATTGGAAGCGGATCTTGCCCGGCTGCTTCAGCGTGACCTTGCCGGTCAGCGCCTTGCCCTTGCGGTCGGTCTGCACGAAATCCGCCGTCATCGTCTGCACGCCGCGCAGATGCTGCTGCACCTTCGCGATGACGTTCGGCTGGGCGACGGCCGGCGCCGTCAGCGCGAGCGAAGCGAAAGCGGCAAGGGCAGGTCGAAAGCGCATCAAAATCTCCGGGCGGCGGCGGTAGGAATTCCGCCTTGAACGCGAACTGAACCCGGAACGATCCTCAGATCGGTTCGCCGGTCGTGTCGATCAGCACTTCGCGGCGGCCGACATGGTCGGGGCGGCTCACCTTGCCTTCCTGTTCCATGCGCTCGATCAGTCGCGCCGCGCTGTTGTAGCCGACGCGGAGCTGGCGCTGGACGTAGCTGGTCGAGGCCTTCTGGCTCTCGGCCACGATCTGCACCGCCTTGCGGTAGAGCGCATCCTCCGGGCTGTCGTCGCCCTTGGGCGCGCCATCGAACTCGAACTGGCCGTCTTCCGGCTCTTCGGTGACCGCCTGGATGTAATCGGGCGTGCCTTGCGCGCGCCAATGGTCGGCGACCGCGCGGACCTCGTCGTCGGACACGAAGGGGCCATGCACGCGCACGATCTGCTTGCCGCCGGGCATATAGAGCATGTCGCCCTTGCCGAGGAGCTGCTCGGCGCCCTGCTCGCCCAGGATCGTGCGGCTGTCGATCTTCGACGTGACCTGGAAACTGATACGCGTCGGCAAGTTCGCCTTGATAACGCCGGTGATGACGTCGACCGAGGGGCGCTGCGTCGCCATGATCAGGTGGATGCCGGCGGCGCGCGCCTTTTGCGCGAGGCGTTGAATCAGGAACTCGACTTCCTTGCCGGCCGTCATCATAAGGTCGGCGAGCTCGTCGACGATCACGACGATCTGCGGCAGCGGCTCGAAGCTGAGCTGCTCTTCCTCGTAGATCGGCTGGCCGGTCTCGGCGTCGTATCCGGTCTGGACGCGGCGGCCGAGCGGCTGGCCCTTGGCCTTGGCGACCCGCACCTTGTCGTTGAAGCTGGCCAGGCTGCGGACGCTGACGGAGGCCATCATCCGGTACCGCTCCTCCATCTGCTCGACCGCCCAGCGCAGCGCGCGGATCGCCTTGGGCGGCTCGGTCACGACCGGGGACAGCAGGTGCGGAATGTCGTCGTAGATGCTGAGCTCCAGCATCTTCGGATCGATCATGATCATCCGGCACTGATCCGGGGTCAGCCGGTAGAGCAGCGACAGGATCATCGCATTGAGGCCGACCGACTTGCCCGATCCGGTGGTGCCGGCGACGAGCAGGTGCGGCATCGGCGCCAGGTCCGCGATCACCGGATCGCCGGCGATGTTCTTGCCCAGAATGATCGGCAGCGCCCCGCCCTGCTCTTCGAACGCACCGCTCCCGACCAGCTCGTGCAGCACCACCGATTCGCGCTTCTGGTTGGGCAGCTCGATGCCGATCACGCTGCGGCCGGGGATGGTCGCGACGCGGGCCGACAGCGCCGACATGTTGCGGGCAATGTCGTCGGCAAGCTGGATGACGCGGCTGGCCTTGATGCCGGCGGCCGGTTCCAGCTCGTACATCGTGACCACCGGACCGGGACGGACCTCGACGATCGAGCCCTTTACATGGAAATCGTCGAGCACGCTTTCGAGCAGCCGCGCATTGCGCTCCAGCGCTGCCTTGTCCAGCGGGCCGCCGGTTGAGGGCGGCGCGGCTTTCAGCAGATCGAGCGGCGGCAGCGTATAGCGGTCGCGGAGATCGAAACTGGTCTGGACGGGCGCGGTAGCAGCCGGCTTTTTCTCCGCTTTCGCCTTTTCGGGAACGGAGATGACCGGCGGCGGCCGATCGTCCGCTTCGACCTGCGGGCGCTTGACCGGCGGCAGCTTCGGCGTCTTCGCGACCTTGGCCGGGCGGAAGACTTCGCCGTCATAATCGTCGTCGAATCCGGCTTCGCGGCGACGGAACAGCCAGTCCCGTTCGATCTCGTCGAGCTCCAGGCTGATCGCCCAGACGATGACGCCGGCGAGCCCGCTCAGCAGGATCACCGCCGTCTGCACCCACCAGCGAATCGCGGAATCCGGAATCGCGTGGAGCCCAAGCCCGTAGAGCTTGGCACCCAAATAGCCGAGCGCACCCCCGAGCCCGGCGGGAAGGCCCGCAATCGCGGTGTCGCTGAGCAGCGCGAGCGCGCTCCCGACTAGCAGCACGCCGAGCAAAGCCAGCGGTAGGTTGCGCTTCCAGCGGCCGACGAAGCGATCGTGCCACAGCCGCAGCGCCATGATCAGCAGCAGCGGCAGCAACAGACCGACCGCGGGGCCGAACAGCGACAGCAGCACGTCGGACATCCAGGCGCCGGCATCGCCCACCCAGTTCTGCGGCACGCCGCCCGCGGCCGTGTTCAGCGCCGCATCGCTCGGATGATAGCTGACCAGCGACAGGCCGATCAGGAACGTGAATCCGGCAAGCGCGATCGCCCCGGCCAAGGCCCAGCTCCGCGCGAAGCCGCGCGCGATCGCCTCGCGCCAGCCTGGGCTCTCCTGCTCTGCGACCCGCGTTGCCACCCGAACTCCCCCGGCTTTGTCCGCCAAATGTTCCGCGCGAACAATTCGCCGACCGCGGACTCCCCGTCAAGCCGTGCTGCGTCTAAAGGCCTCAATATGCAGAGCGACGTGATTATCCTTGGCGGCGGGCTGGTCGGACTGACGCTCGCCTTCGCGCTCGACGCGCACGGGTTGAGCAGCATTGTGGTCGATCCCGCCAATCCGGAAACGGTGCTGGCGCCCGGCTTTGACGGCCGCGCCTCGGCAATTGCGAGCGCGAGCTGGAACATGCTGCAGGCGATCGGGCTGGGCGATCGGCTGGAGGGCAAGGGCTGTCCGATCGCCGCGATCCGCGTCAGCGACGGCCTGAGGCCCGGCGCGCTCGATTTCGCGCCGGATGCCGACGACGAGCCACTCGGCATCATGTTCGAGAACCGGCTGCTGCGTCAGACGCTGCACGCGGCGGCGGGCGAGGCGAAGAACGTCATGCTGCTGATGCCGGCGCGGCCGGTCGCGACCGACCGCGGCGAGCATGGCGTCAGCGTGATGCTGGAGGACGGGCGCGAGCTGAAAGCGCCGCTGCTGATCGCCGCCGAGGGCCGAAACTCGCCCACCCGCGCCGCCGCCGGCATCAACGTTGCGCGCTGGCAGTATGAGCACAGCGCGATCATCGCCGCGGTCGAGCACGAGAAGCCGCACGACAATATCGCCTATGAAATCTTCTATCCCGAAGGCCCGTTCGCGATCCTGCCGATGCTGCCGGGGAATCGTTCGGCGCTGGTGTGGTCGGTCGCGAGGGCGGATGCGCCCGGCTATCTGAAGCTCGGCCCGCGCGGCTTCGCGGCGGAGCTAAAGGCGAAGATGGGCGGGCTGCTCGGCGAGCTGACCGTGATCGCGCCGCTCTCCTCCTACCCGCTCGGCTTCCACCATGCCGGCAGGATCACGGATCAGCGGCTGGCGCTGGTCGGCGACGCCGCCCACGGCATCCACCCGATCGCGGGTCAGGGTCTGAACCTCGGCCTACGCGACGCCGCGGCGCTCACCGAAGTGCTGGTCGAAGGTGCGCGGCTGGGCCTCGATCTCGGCGACGCACAATTGCTGAAGCGCTACGAGCGCTGGCGGAGCCTCGACACTTTACTGGTCGCCGCCTCCACGGACGGCCTTGCGCGCCTGTTCGGCCTTCCAGGCGAGACCGCCTCCGCGGTCCGCCGCTTCGGCCTTTCCGCCGTGCAGCGCATCGCCCCCTTGAAGAGCTTCTTCATGGCCGAAGCGCGCGGCGAATATGGCGACAAGCCGAAGCTGTTGGCGGGATTGACGGTTTGAACTCCCCTCCCGCTTGCGGGAGGGGCTGGGAAGGGCCTGTCTTAAAATTTGGAGCGGGCGGGACAAGCCCTCCCCTAACCCCTCCCGCGAGCGGGAGGGGAATCGAGGGCTCGCGCCTCCTCCGGTAGCATGACCGGCACGCCGTCGCGGATCGGGTAGGCGAGGCCCGCGGCTTCCGAGACCAGCTCCTGCGCCGCCTCGTCATAGCGCAGCTTGGTGCGCGTGATCGGGCATACCAGTATGTCAAGCAGCTTCGGATCGATCATTGCAGCGTCACCGGATCGTCCTGGTCGCCGCTGTGCCGGCTGAAGAACTGCATGAGCTGGATGATCAGCTCGGCGCGGTCTTCCAGATTGTCCGCTTCCAGCAGCGCCTGCTTGGCAGCGACGTCGAAAGGGGCGATCTGGGCAATGCCGTTGACCAGCGACTCGTCGTCCAGGCGCGAGACCGCGTTCCAGTCGACGGCATATCCCTGCGCCTCGGCATAGCGGCGCGATTCGGTTTCCAGCGAGGCACGCTGCAGGAGCGATAGCGGATCGGCCGGAATGTCCTCTTCGAGCTCCGCTTCGACCTGGCGAAACGGTGTCGTGACGTCCAGTTCGGAGACCACACGGAACCGGGCAAGTCCCTCCAGCACGATGTTGTAGCGGCCATCGTCCAGCGCCTCGACATGGGCGATGCGCCCGACGCAGCCGACATCGAACAAGGCCGGCGGCTCGCCCGCGCCGGGCAGCGGCTGGATCATCCCGATGCGCCGGTCGCGCGCCATCGCATCGCTGACCAGCGCCCGGTAGCGCGGCTCGAAGATGTGGAGCGGCAACTGCATGCGCGGAAACAGCAGCGCCCCGCCCAGCGGAAAGATCGACAGCCGCGAGACCGTGCTCATCAGGTAAACAGCAGCGCCGAGAGGCGCCGCCGCGTCGCCGACGTCCAAGGGTCTTCGAGACCAACGACTTCCATCAGCTTCAGCAGCCGCGAGCGCGCTGCGCCCTCGTTCCACCCCCGGTCGGCCTGGATGATCGCGAGAAGCTGGTCGGCCGCACCATCGCGGTCACCGGAGGCCATCAGCCCGCCCGCCAGCTCGTAGCGAGCATCGAGATCGTCGGGATTGGCGGCGATCCGCTGCTGCAGTGCCGACAAATCGTCCACCGGCTGCGCCTCGCGAGCAAGCGCGATCGCGCTTTCGGCACGCGCCACGGCAGGATCCTTGCGCACCGCTTCGGGCAGCGCCTCGATCAGCCCGGCGGCATCGTCGACCTGGCCGGTCCCGACCAGCGCGCGCGCCAGGCCGGAGATCACGGCCGGGTCCTCCGGCGCCATTTCCTGCAGTTGCGAGAAGATGCCGAGCGCGCGTTCCGAATCGCCTTCGGACAGCACCTGCTCGCCCATCGCGATCAGCGGCTCGAGCTCGGCTTCCAGCGCCTGCGCTTCGCCCTGCACGGGCAACTGCTTCAGGATCTGGTCGAGATACTGAGCAAGCTGCTTTTCGGTGCGCGCCGGCGTCAGGTCGGCGACGAGCTGGCTCTGGAACAGCGCATAGACGGTCGGGATCGACTGGACACGGAATTGCGCCGCGATCATCTTGTTCTCGTCGACGTTGATCTTTTTGAGCACGACGCCGCGATCGGCATAGTCGGCGGCGACTTTCTCCAACACCGGCGTCAGCGCCTTGCAGGGGCCGCACCATTCCGCCCAGAAATCGAGGATGACGAGCTGCGTCATCGACGGCTCGACCACGTCGCGCTTGAAAGCCTCGACCGCTTCGCGCTCGGCAGCGCTCAATCCCAAACTGGCCATGTTTTCTCCGTTATCGCAGGCTCTATGTGGGGGAAAGCCTTGCGCTGCCAAGGGGCTTGCGCGGGGGGGATTCGCCCGCTATCAGCCCCGCCTCACCCGCCCCGCCTCGCCGGGGCAAGACGCCAGAGCGGGCGTAGCTCAGGGGTAGAGCACGACCTTGCCAAGGTCGGGGTCGAGGGTTCGAATCCCTTCGCCCGCTCCAGCGCGCCGCCGCGAAATAGCGGCAGCTATTTCAAGAAATCGCAGCGCGCTCGGCCGGCCTCGCACAAGCGAGGACCGACGGCGTGGCTTCGCCACGACGCGCATCCACCCTCCACCCGATGTCGTTCGTCGAACGCTGCGTGCGGCTGTCCCCCACAATGCTAATCCTCGCCGCAAAACGGGGGAGGCGCATGAGCACCAAATCGGCAATCGTCAAAGGCGGGCTTGCAGGCGGCACGCTCGACATTCTCTACGCCTTCATCGTCTACGGCATGGCGCCGTTCAACCTGACACCCGAGAACGTGCTGCAGTCCGTCGCGGCCGGTTGGGTCGGGCGTGAGAATTCGATGGCGGGCGGGGCGCTGACGGCTTTGCTCGGCCTCGCCACCCATTTCGGCATCGCGACCTGCATGGCCGCGGTGTTCGTCGCTGCCGCACGGCGTTGGCCGACACTGATCGCGCATCCGGTGATCGGGGGCCTGCTCTATGGCTTCGGCCTCTACGTCGCGATGAACTATGTCGTCGCGCCCTTGTCGGCGGCACATACGTCCGGCCATTTCGCGGGCAGCTTTGGCGAGATCGCCGCGCGGCTCTGCGAGAGCTTCAGCGCGATCAGGCCCAAGAACAATATGCCGCTGCTGATCGGCACGCTGTTCACGCATATGGCGCTGGTCGGCCTGCCGATCGCGCTGATCGCCCGGCGGGAGCTTGCGCGGCAACCTTAGGCGCGGGCGCCGGTTGTCGCCCCTATGGCGGAAACATCGTCGCGAACGGCGATCATCGCGGCGCTGGCCGGCAATTTGCTGATCGCAGCCACCAAAGGCGTGGCGGCGGCGATCACAGGCAGCTCCGCGATGCTCAGCGAAGCGGTGCATTCGCTCGTCGATTCGGGGAATGAAGTGCTGCTGCTCTACGGCCAGCACCGCGCTTCCAAACCTCCCGACGCCAAGCACCCGTTCGGCTATGGGCGCGAGCTCTATTTCTGGTGCTTCGTCGTTGCACTGTTGATTTTCGCGGTCGGCGCGGGCGTGTCCGCCTATGAAGGCGTGGTTCATATCCGCGATCCGGAAGCGATGACGCGTCCCTGGATCAATTTCGCGGTGCTGGGCGCGTCCTTCGTGTTCGAGAGCATATCCTGGTGGTTCGGCTGGAAAAGCTTCCAGGGCGCGAAAGGCGGCGAGCGGTTCTGGAAAGCGTTCAAGATCAGCAAGGATCCGACCACCTTCATGGTGCTGTTCGAGGATTCGGCCGCCCTGCTCGGCATCGTGATCGCGGCGATCGGCACCTGGCTGGCGCTCGCGCTCGACGCACCCTGGATCGACGGCACCGCCTCGATCCTGATTGGTCTGGTGCTCGCGGTGGTGGCCGTGCTGCTCGCGCGCGAGAGCAAGGCGCTGCTGATCGGCGAGCGCGCCGCGCCGGAGCTCAGCGCCTCGATCCGCGAGGCCGCCGTGGCGGACCCGTGCGTGCTGGACGTGGTCGACGTGACGACGTCGCAGCTTGCGCCCGATCAGGTGATCGCGACCATCGGCATCGAGATCGACGACAAATTGCGGGTGCCGGACGTCGAGGACCTGATCGAACGGCTCGAACAGACGATCCGCGCGCGCCATGCCGAGCTGTTCCGGGTGTTCATTCGCCCCCAGTCACGGCGCGATCAAGTTCAGGCGATTGCAGCGGGCCGCGTGCAGGACTAGCGTCTGCCGAGAGGGGCCGGCGCGACCGACGCACATGATCATGGCAAGGCGGTACCGGCGGTGGTTGTGGGCCACGCTCGCTCTCGTGGCGGCGGGACTGGCCGCGCTCGCATGGTCGGTCGGTTTCTTCGACCGCGATCCGGACCGGTTCTTCGATGCGGGGCCGCGCCGCCCGAAATACGCCGCAGTGCTATTCTCCGGCGATCTAGGCCTGCGCTATGGCATGAGCTCGCACATCGCAGTGGCGCTGAAGGACAAGGGCGTGCCGGTGCTCGGCATCAGCTCGCCCGCCGCTTTTCCGACGCGCAAGACGCGCGCCGAGACCGATCGGATCGTGGCGCATGCGATCCGCGACGCACTCAAGCGGACGGGCGCATCGCAAGTGCTGCTGATGGGCCAGTCTTTCGGCGCCGATATCGCGCGGGTCGGCCTACGGGATCTGCCACCCGTCCTGCGACCCAAGGTCGCGGCGGCCGTACTGGTGGTGCCGGGATCGGATGCGTTCTTCCGCGCCGATCCGAGCAATCTGACATATCACACGGCTCCCGATGCCGGGTCGGAAGAAGCGGCGCGGATCGACTGGCTTCCGATCGTCTGCGTGCAGGGCTCCGCGGAACGCGACAGCCTGTGCCCGGTCCTCACCCAACGCAATGCGCGGCGGGCGGTGCTGCCGGGCGGCCATTTTCTGCAGCGAAACCATGAGTTGCTCACTCGCACGATCATGAAGTCGCTGGACGAGATGCTGGGACCGCAATGGCGTTGACCGATGCCCTTGGGGCGATGCACGCCTGGCTTCGCAAGCGCGCGAGCTATCTCGCGCCGGCGGCCGCCCTCGCCATCGCGCTGCTCGCGCTGTTCGCGATCCATCGCCTGCTTGCGACGGTGCATCTGAAGGACATCAGGGCAGCCGTCGCCGAAGTGGACTCGGCGCAGATCGCGCGCGCGGTCGCGCTGACGGCCGCCAGCTACCTCGCGCTGACGCTCTACGACTGGTTCGCGCTCCGCACGATCGGTCGCCCGCTGCCGTGGCGCACGGCGGCGCTTGCGTCATTCACCAGCTACACGCTCAGCCATAATCTCGGCTTCTCGTTGCTGACCGGGGGCTCCGCACGCTGGCGGACCTATTCGGCTGCAGGGCTCAGCCTGTCCGACGTCGCGCGGATCACCGCGCTGGCCTCGGGCAATTTCTGGGGCGGCGTGTTCGCGCTGTCGGGCCTCGCGCTGCTACTGACCGGCGGCAAAGCGAGCGCCGGCCCGCTGCTCGGCGCATGGCTGATCGCCGCGGCGCTGCTGCCGGTCTTGCTGCGCGCCGCAGGACGGCGCTCACTTGGCTGGGGCCGGCTGACGGTGCCGCTGCCGTCGCTGCCCGAAATCGCCGCGCAATTGCTCGTCTCGATGCTCGACCTGTTATGCGCCGCGGCGGCGCTGTTCGTGCTCGTGCCGGGGCAATCGATCGGCAGCCTCCCCGGCTTTTTCCTTGCCTACACGCTGGCGATCATCGCCGGGCTGGTGACGCATGTGCCCGGCGGCGTGGGCGTGTTCGAGGCGACCATGCTGGCGATCGCGCCCGGCCCGCCCGAGCGCGTGTTCGCCGCGCTGCTGCTCTACCGGCTCATTTATTATGTGCTTCCTCTGGTCGTCGCCGGCGGACTGACCGTTTATCTGGAGCGGCATCGGATCGCCGCGCCACTGTCCGCCGGACGCTTCCCGCTCCGCGGCATCGCCCGCGCCGCGGCGCCGTCGTTCCTGGCGCTCGCAATGTTCGGCGCGGGGCTGGTTCTGCTGCTTTCCGGCGCGCTGCCGGCGGTCAAGGACCGGATGCAGGCTTTGCGCGAGCTGTTGCCGCTCTCTTTGGTCGAAGCCGCGCACCTCTCCGCCAGCATAACCGGCGTGGCCTTGATCCTGCTCGCCCCGGCGCTGCAGGCGCGGCTCAAAAGCGGGCTGATCCTCGCCCGCATCCTGCTCCTCGCCGGTGCGGTGTTTTCGCTGCTCAAGGGCTTCGACTATGAAGAAGCGAGCCTGATGCTGCTCGCGCTCGGCGTGCTGCATCTTGGCCGGCGCATCTTCTACCGGCGCGGTGGGTTGGCCGGCGCGCCGCCGGGCGACTGGTGGTGGGCGGCAGCGCTCGGCGCGATCGTGCTCAGCGTTTGGGTCGGGTTTCTCGCCTATAAGCACGTGCCCTATTCGAACGAGCTCTGGCTGAGCTTCGCCTGGCATCATGGCAGCGCGCCGCGCTTTCTGCGCGCGGCACTGGCCTCGACACTGGTCGTCATCGGCTTTTCCGTGTGGCGCCTGACCGCCGCGCCCGCGGTGGACAAAGGCGATTCTGTTCTTCCCGCGGACGTAGCCGAGGCCGCGTTCCGCCAAGCCGCCCGCTCGGACGCGATGCTCGCCTACACGGGCGACAAGGCGTTCCTGATCGCTCGCTCTCGCGAAGCTTTTCTGATGTACCGCCAGCGCGGGCGCAGTCTCGTAGTTATGGGCGATCCGGTCGGGCCGCGACGCGATTGGTCCGAACTGGCATGGATGGCGCGTGCGCTGGCCGATCGATTCCACGCCCGGCTCTGCTTCTATCAGGCAAGCGCGGACATGCTGCCGATCTTGGTAGAGCTCGGGCTGCGGCCGATCAAATATGGCGAGGAAGCGCTGATCGATCTCCGCTCGGGCTTCAGCTTGGGGGGTAGCGCGCGCAAGTCGCTGCGCTATTCGGTCAACCGCGCGGCGGCGGCGGGGCTCCGGTTCGAGATCCTACCCCGCGCGGATGTTCCCGCACATCTGGACGAACTGCGATCGGTTTCCGATCTCTGGCTCGAGGACAAGAAGAAGCGGGAAAAGAACTTCAGCCTCGGCCGGTTCGATGCCGCTTATCTCTTGCGCTTCGATTGCGCGGTGCTTCGGCAGGGCGAACACATCGTCGCCTTCGCCAACCTCTGGAAGACCCAGGACGGCCGCGAGCTGTCGGTCGACCTGATGCGCCACCCGCCCGACGCGCCTTATGGAACGATGGACCTGCTGTTCGTCAGCCTGATGCAGTGGGGAGCGCACCAAGGCTTCGAACGGTTCAACCTCGGCCTTGCCCCGCTGTCCGGCCTGACTGACAGTCCCCTCGCGCCACTCTGGTCGCGCGCGGGCGCGACGCTGTTCGAGCATGGCGAGCGCTTCTACGGCTTTTCGGGCCTGCGCTCCTACAAGCAGAAATTCGATCCGGTCTGGGTGCCGCGCTACATCGCCACGCCCGACGGGCTCGCAGGCTGGCGCGCGTTGATCGACGTCGCCGGACTGATTGGAGGTTAACCACCTATTCGCCTTGTTCGCGCGCCTGTGCGGTATAGCACAGGCCGGCGGAACCATTTCGCTTACGAAGCGATTGGCCGCCGGGGAGTTTTCGGATGTTTTGGATTTCGTTCATGCTCATCGCCTTCATCGCGCTTGCGGTCGCTTGCGCGATGCTGCTGATGAGGTCGGAGGCTATTCCAGCCCGGGACGAGGTCGAGCCGATGAAGAAGGCGCTCGAGCGCCGCATCCGCGAAGGGGCGGAGTTCCGCCTCTAGCGCGTCAGCCGCGCCGCCGTTTCGCGTCGTACATGCTCGAATCGGCGCGCGCGAGCGCGGTTTCCGGCGTGTCCCCCGGTTCAAGCGCCGTCACACCGATCGACGCCGTCAAAGCAATGCGCCCGTGCAGGGGTGACCCCGCGACCGCCGCTTCCAGCGCGCTCGCTTTCTCGTGCGCGCCGGCCTCATCGGCATATTCCAAAAGCACGCCATATTCGTCGCCGCCGATCCGCGCGACGACGTCGCTGGACCGGATCTTCTCGCGCAGCACCCAGGCCGTGTGGATCAGCGCCTGATCGCCGACGCCGTGCCCATGCGCATCGTTGATGTGCTTGAGCCCGTCGACGTCGATGAACAGCACCGCCGCCGGCGTTCCGTGACGCCCGCGTTGCGCGATCGCCCGCTCGACCGCACGGAAGAAGAAGCGCCGATTGGGCAGCGGCGTCAGCGTGTCGCTGTCGGCCAGCCGCTCCAGCTTCTCGATCTTCGCTTCGAGCTCTGCAATCCGCGCCTTCAGCGCCTCATTTTCCGCGCTCTGGTCGATATCGCTCTGCATCCATTTCCCCGTTGAGCCTTAGTCATATCGCGAAACGTTGAAAAAGCGACACCACGCCGTTACAGCGCGGCGCTCCAAAAGCGGGGCGTCAGATGGCCGACTCTCAGCCGCTCGTCGGCATCATCATGGGCAGCCAGTCGGATTGGCCGACGATGCGCCACGCCGCCGAAATTCTGGGGTCGCTCGGCATCAGCCACGAAGCGCGCATCGTCTCCGCCCACCGCACGCCCGAGCGGCTTTACGAATATGCGAAATCGGCGGCCGATCGTGGACTGAAAGCGATTATCGCCGGGGCCGGCGGCGCCGCACATTTGCCAGGCATGACCGCTTCGATGACGCCGGTGCCGGTGCTGGGCGTGCCGATCGAATCCAAGGCACTGAACGGCCTCGATAGCCTGCTCTCGATCGTGCAGATGCCGGGGGGCATCCCGGTCGCGACCTTTGCCATCGGCAAGCCGGGCGCCGTCAACGCTGCCCTCTTCGCCGCGGCAATCCTTGCCAACGAGGACGATGCGCTCGCCGGCCGGCTCGAGGCGTGGCGCAAGCGGCAGAGCGACTCGGTCGCGGCCGAGCCCGAATGATTCTGCCGCCCGGTTCGACGATCGGCATATTGGGCGGCGGGCAGCTCGGCCGCATGCTTGCCATAGCCGCGGCGCAGCTTGGCTATCGCACGCACATCTACGCGCCCGAGGCGAGCGGCCCGGCGACGGAAGTCAGCGCAGAATGGACCCAGGCCGGCTATGACGACGAGCAGGCGCTCACGCGTTTCGCCGAGCGGGTAGGCGTCGTCACTTACGAGTTCGAGAACGTGCCACCCGAAGCGCTCGACCAGCTGGAAGCGCTGGTGCCGATCCGGCCGGGCAAGCGGTCGCTCGAAATCTCGCGCGTCCGCGAGCGCGAGAAGAGCTTGGTGCGCAAGCTTGGCGGCCACACCGCGCCGTTCCGCGCCGTCGCGACGCTCGACCAGCTTCGCGAAGCGTTCGAGGAGATCGGCGCGCCCTCGATCCTGAAGACCTCCAGCCTCGGCTATGACGGCAAGGGCCAGGTCCGGCTTCGCGACGGCTCCGATCTGGGCGAGGCGTGGCGGGAGATCGGCGGCGCGCCGTCGGTGCTGGAAGGTTTCGTCGAGTTCGACGCCGAGTTTTCGGTGCTCCTCTGCCGCGGCGCGGGCGGCGAGACGGCGGTGTGGGACACGCCCGACAATGTCCACACCAACGGCATTCTCGACACGTCTACCGTGCCGGCACGCAGTCTCGTGCTGGCGCAGGCGCCGGAAGCGATCGCGCTGGCGCGCAAGGTCGCCGACGCGCTCGATCATATCGGGCTGCTGACGCTGGAGTTCTTTGCGACGGCACATGGCCCGGTGTTCAACGAAATGGCGCCACGCGTGCACAATAGCGGCCACTGGACGATCGAAGGCGCGGTGACGTCGCAGTTCGAGAACCACATCCGCGCCGTCTGCGGCCTGCCGCTCGGCTCGACCGCGCGCACGGGCGTGCGGGCCGAGATGCGGAACCTGATCGGCGAGGCGGCGAACGATTGGCGCGAGATCGTCGACGATCCGGGTGCCAAGCTGCACCTCTACGGCAAGCACGTCCGGCCCGGCCGCAAGATGGGCCATGTCACGCGCGTGATCCGCGCCGCCGAAAAGCCGTAGCAAATCGCAACGGACTGACGCACACTCGCCTGAAAATAAAGGGAGAGCGGGATGCGGGCGGTGGTTGCGGCGGCACTGGTGCTGGGTGTTGCGGCTTATGCAAAGCCAGGAGTGGTGGTCGACGGCGCCTATCTGACCAAGGGCGGCAGCGGCACGGACTGGCCCTCGGTCGGGCGCGACTACAAGGAACAGCGGTTCAGCCCGCTCGTCCAGATCAACGACAGGACCGTCAGCCAGCTCGGCATCGCATGGTTCGCCGACCTGCCGGACGCACGCGGGCTGGAAGCGACGCCCGTCGTGGTGGACGGCACCCTTTACGTCACCGGTCCCTGGTCCAAGGTGTTCGCATTCGACGCCGTCAGCGGCAAGCCGCTCTGGAGCTTCGATCCGAAAGTCATGGGGGACAAGGGCGTCCAGGCCTGTTGCGACGTCGTCAATCGCGGCGTCGCGATGTGGAAGGGCAAGCTCTATCTCGGCACGCTCGACGGGCGGCTGATCGCGCTCGACGCCGGGACGGGGCGGCAAATCTGGAGCGTGCAGACCACCGATCCGGCCAAGCCCTACACCATCACCGGCGCACCGCGCGTCGTGAAGGACATGGTGATCATCGGCAATGGCGGCGCGGAGTTCGGGGTGCGCGGCTACGTCACTGCCTATGACGCGGCGACCGGCAAGAAACGATGGCGCTTCTACACCGTGCCCAACCCGACAGGCCAGCCGGACGGCGAGATTTCCGACCCGATCATGGCGAAGGCGTTCGCAAGCTGGAGCGCGAACGGCCAATGGAAGCAGTCCGGCGGCGGCGGCACCGCGTGGGACGCGATCGTCTACGACCCGGATCTCGACCAGCTTTATCTCGGCGTCGGCAACGGCAGCCCGTGGAACCACCAGGTCAGGAGCGAAGGCCAGGGCGACAATCTGTTCCTGTCCTCGATCGTCGCGCTCGACCCGAACACCGGCGCGTACAAATGGCACTATCAGGAAACGCCGGCCGAGAGCTGGGACTATACCGCCACCCAGCCGATCATCCTCGCCGAACTGGCTGGCAGAAAAGTGCTGCTGCACGCGCCCAAGAACGGCTTCTTCTTCGTGCTCGACCGTACCACCGGCAAGCCGATCAGCGTCGACATGTTCACGCCGGTCAATTGGGCCACCGGCTATGACCCCACGACCTGGCGGCCGATCGAGAACCCCGACGCGCGCTATGGCAGCAAGGGCAAGCCGTTCCTCGCCGCCCCTGCCCCGATCGGTGCGCATAGCTGGCAGCCGATGAGCTTCTCGCCCACCACCGGCCTCGTTTACTTGCCCGTCAACGATATCGGCTTCGGCTATATCCCGCCGCTCTCCACCGAAGACGCCAGCCGGAAAAGCGTCGGCTTCAACGTCGCCGCGAATATGGCCGAAGGGATGCTCCCGGCCGATCCAGCCTTCATCAAAGCCGCGGTCGCCGCAACCAAAGGCGGGCTGGTCGCCTGGGACCCGGTCGCGCGCAAAGCGCGGTGGCGCGTCGACTATCCCACGCCCTGGAACGGCGGCACGCTCGCAACGGCCGGCAATCTTGTCTTTCAGGGCACGGCGCTCGGCGAGTTCCGCGCCTATGCGGCGGACAGCGGCAAGCAGCTCTGGGCGCTGCCGGTCCAATCGGGCGTGCTTGCGGCGCCTTCGAGTTACAGCATCGGCGGCATCCAGTATATCGCGTTCACCACCAGCCGCGGCGGCGCCTGGGCGCTGACCTCAGGATATGCCGGTGGCGCGGCCAACAAGGTGCCGAGCATCCCGCGCCTGATCGTGCTGAAGCTCGGCGGGAAAGCCGCACTGCCGCCTTTCCCCGCGCAAGTGCCCGAACCGTTCAATCCGCCGGCGGCGACGGCATCTGCCGCTCAGGTCGCGCAAGGCAAGGCGGTGTTCGGCCGCTATTGCCAGGTCTGCCACGGCGCCAATGCCGTCAGTGGCGGCGTAACGCCCGACCTCCGCCATTCGCCCGTGCTTGGCGACGCCCAGACGTGGCAAAGCATCGTCATCGGCGGCGCGCTGCACGAGCGCGGCATGGTGAGCTTCGCCAAGGTGATCGATGCGACAGGTGCAGAGGCCGCCCGCGCCTATGTGATCGACGAGGCCAATTGGGCCAAGACGCACGATCTGACGATCATGGGAATGAAGTAGCGGTTACTGGTCGTCGTCCAGCTCGGCGTCGATGTCGCCGTCGAGCACCGCGTCGCCCAGGTCTTCGGGCGTGATGATCGACATGCCGAGCGCGTCGACTTCCTCCGGCATGATCTCGGCCGGGCGGTCGTCCTCGACGAAGTCCTCGCCGCGGTCGCGCGTCATATCGGTCAGCACTTCGCCGTCGGTCGGGCCGCCGCCTTCATAGGCATGGACCTCGGCGCGCTGCGAATCGTCCAGTCCCTCAATGTCCCCGTCCGAAGATTTCGGCTCTACCCGCCCGTCCATCGTCTTTCCTCCGTCACTTGCTTGTGGGAAACGAGGCGCCCCGAACCGAAGTTCCGCTTGAGGAGGAAGAGCATGACGACACGCACGGCAACCGCGCGCTACGACGGCTTCGGCAGAGACGGGAAAGGCCATCTCACCACCCAGTCGGGCGTGCTGAACGATCAGCCCTATGGCTTCAACACTCGCTTCGGCGACGAGCCCGGCACAAACCCGGAAGAGCTGGCCGCCGCCGCTCATGCCGGCTGCTTCACGATGGCGCTCAGCTTTGCGCTCGCCGGCGCCGGCTACACCGCCGGCCGGCTGGAGACCAAGGCCGCCGTTACGCTCGACAAGGACGGCAACGGTTTCAAGATCACCAAATCGGCGCTGACGCTCACCGCGCAGGTGGACGGCATCGAGGAAGCGGAGTTTGCCCGGATCGCCGCCGATGCGAAGGCCAACTGTCCGATCTCGAAGCTGTTCAACACCGAAATCACGCTGGAGCACCGGCTCGAGCGTTAGCTCCGGCCGAACAGTCGAGCCGGTTCAGCGAAGGCGACTGCGGCGATAGCGGCGAGGCCGCAGACCGTGAATCCGGTGTAGAGCGGAACGGTGGTGCCGTTGAACGCGGCGCCAACGGTCGCGCCGATGGCGATGCCGCCGATCGTCTGGATCAGGCCCTGCACACTGGACGCGGTGCCGGCTAGCCTGCCCATATGCTCCATGGCGATCGCATTGAAGTTCGCGGCGGCAAGGCCAAAGCAGCTCATCATCAGCGCCTGCAGCACGGCGAAAGTCAGCACCGTTTCACGGCCCGTGAGTGCCAAGGCGAGATGGGCGGCCGCGATAATCGAATAACCGATCACGGCGCGGTGGGAGACGGCCCGTGCGCCGAAGCGCATCACGATCTGCGAGTTCAGGAAAGCGGCGACCGCCATGCTGCCCGCCATCACGGAGAATACGGGCGCAAAGAGATTGGCGGCGTGGAATTCGCTTTCGAAGATCTGCTGGACCGAAAGCAGGAAGCCGTACAGCCCGCCCTGCAATGCGGTGGAACCGGCGGTGTAGCCCAGCGCCAGCCGATCGGTGAGCACGAACCGGAATCCCGCGCCGATGCGGCGCGCGCTCAGCGGCAGGCGATTGGTGGGATCGAGCGTTTCCGGCAGTCGCAGCGCAACCCACAGGAACGTCAGCAGACCGGCCGCGGTCAGCACGTAGAAAATCCACCGCCAGGGCGCGAGCCAGAGGATCAGCTGACCGAGATTGGGCGCAGCGATCGGAACGACCATGAACACGATGGTGATGAGGCTCATCACCCGCGCCATCGCGTCGCCAGCGAACCGGTCGCGCACGATTGAGGTCGAGAGCACGCGCGACGATGCCGTGGCGGCGCCGGCGGCGACGCGGGCGGCAAGCAGCAGCGGGAACGTCGCTGCAATCGCCGCGACGAGATTGCAGAGAACGCCGACCGCCAGGCTGGTCAGCAGCACCGGCCGCCGGCCGAATCGGTCCGACAGCGGTCCGTGCACGATCTGCGCCGCGCCGAAACCGACCATGAATGCGGATATCACCCATTGCCGGTCGTTCGGATTGGCGACGCGCAGGCTATGCCCGATCGCAGGCAGCGCCGGCAGCATCGTGTCGATCTGCAGCGCAGCCATCGCCATCAACGCGGCGACAATGGCGACGAACTCGCGGAAACCCACTTCGGGCCGCGACGGGGCTGCCGGTGCGTGCATCGGCCCCACATGGACTTTGCTGCAGCGCAGCGAAAGGGGTCAGTTGCGATTTTCCTGAACACTCCGGCCCTTCGGGGGTTGTTGCGGAGAAGCATCGAAGGAGGAGCAGATGAGCATTTTCGGCAAGATCAGGGATGCGATCTTCGGCCACCCCAAGGTGCAGCAGCCCGCGAGCGCCGCTCCCGCCGCCGCAGCCGAGCAGCCCGCCATGCCGCAGATGAACACGACGCAGGCCCAGGCGGCCGCCGCCCAGCCCCAGCCCGCGGCGCAGCAGCCGGTCGATGTGGAGGCGGTGCTGTCAGACATTGCCCGGACCAAGGGGCAGCAGCTCAATTGGCAAAGCTCGATCGTCGACCTGATGAAGCTGCTCGATCTCGACCCGTCGCTGGCCAACCGTCAGGAGCTGGCCACCGAACTCCGCTATCAGGGCGAGAAGAATGGCAGCGCCGAAATGAACATCTGGCTGCACAAGCGCGTGATGGAAGAGCTGGAAAAGAACGGCGGCAAGGTCCCGGACTCGATGAAGGGTTAGCGGCTTCCGAAGAATGGCCGGGAGCGGTAAAGGCGAGCCATGCTTGACACACCTGCTCCCACTATCCCGCCGCTGTCGCTTGCCGATCAGGCCGGCGATCCCGACGGCTTCGCCCAGGCGTTCGGCGCCTCGTTCCAACGCTTCGGCTTCGGCATTATCAAGGATCACGGCATCGACCAGCAATTGGTCGACCGCGCCTGGGCGCTGACCAAGGCGTTCTTCGACCTGCCGACGCAAGTGAAGGACAAATACCACCTTGCCGGCAAGGCTGGCGCGCGCGGCTATACGCCGTTCGGCATCGAGACCGCCAAGGGCGCGACCGAGAACGACCTGAAGGAATTCTGGCACGTCGGCCGCGAACTGCCGGAAGGCCACCGCTATGCCGACGTGATGCCGCCCAATCTGTGGCCGAGCGAAGTGCCGGGCTTCAAGGAAACCTTCCTCGCCCTCTATGCCGAGTTCGACCGCGTCGGCGCGAAATTGCTGTCGGCGATCGCTCGCTACTTGGGCTTGGCGTCGGACTGGTTCGTCAACCCGGTCAAGGACGGCAACAGCGTGATGCGGCTGCTCCACTACCCGCCGGTCTCGCCGGAAGCGCCGGGCGTGCGCGCCGGGGCGCATGAGGACATCAACCTGATCACCCTGCTGCTCGGCGCCGAGGAGGCCGGGCTGCAATTGCTCGACCGCGACGGCCGCTGGCTGGCGGTGGCGCCGCCCGAAGGCGCGCTGGTCGTGAACGTCGGCGACATGCTGCAGCGCCTGACCAACCATGTGCTGCCGTCGACCACGCACCGCGTCGTCAACCCGCCGCCCGAGCGCCGCGGGACCCCGCGCTATTCGATGCCTTTCTTCCTGCACCCGGCGCCCGATTTCGTGATCGAGACGCTGCCCGGCTGCATCACGGCCGAGAACCCGAATCGCTATCCCGAGCCCTTGAGCAGCCAGGAATATCTGAACCAGCGCCTGCGCACGCTCGGCCTGCTGAAGGACGATGGGGTCGCCGGCTAAGGCCCTGGCGAACATTGACAGGCGGGCGGCGCAATCCTAAGTCGCCCGCCTCTCGGTGCCCCGTCGTCTAATGGTAAGACTACGGACTCTGACTCCGTCTATCGAGGTTCGAATCCTCGCGGGGCATCCAGTTTTCCCCAGACCATTGCCGCCCCCGCCTAACCTACGTAAGTTCCGGTCCGGCGGCTGGCCCGCCCGTGTGTTGCGCTCGCGTTATCTCAAGCGGGAGGGACACAATGCGCATTCTTACATTGGCTGCACTCTTACTCGCGACCGCATCGCCGGCGATCGCGCAACCGGCCGGGAAAGTCGTCTCGATCTACCGCGCGGCGCCGGGGCATCTGGAAGCTTTGCTCGACTGGCTCGCCAAGCAGGACGAAGCATCAAAGGCGGCCGGGCTCGGCGCGTCGCAGCTCTATGTCCATCAGGACGGCGCGAGCTGGGACTTGCTGCTGATCGCGCCCCAAACCACGGCCGAGCAGGACCGGGCCGTCGATGCCGCCGCCGCGAAAATGGGAATGACCGTCGGCCCGCGCCGGAGCCTCGAACTGCGCCAGCACATCGCCGAGCACACCGACACTTTCGCCGCGGGACCGACGACGGCGGCCGAGTGGCTGAGCCGGGTCAGGAAGCCCTGATCGGATCGGGCGCCGCCGCCGGTTTTGACGGGCCGGCGGCGCAGCTCGGCGAATTCCTCATCGACATTGCCCCCCTGCCCCGGCCATAGCGCGGGCATGGCGAACACGATCAAACTGACCTTCACCGAGGACGAAGCCGAAATCCTGGTCGACGCGCTCGATTCGGACCTGGAAGGCTATGAGGAAGCCGCGAAGGAAGCGCGCGGCAACAACCGCCGCGCCGAAGTCGCGACCTTCACCGAAGCGGCCGACCGGATCCGGGCGGTGCGCGACCGCATCCGCCAGGCGATCGGTCAGGACTAGGCCGAGCGTTTCCGCATCGCGTCCACGCTCCACGCGCCGCCGCCCGCCGCGGACAGATACAGGAAGACGAAGCAGAACAGGATCGCCGCGTCGCCCATGTTGAGCGCGGGCCAGAAGCCGCGCGTCGCATGGCCGATGAAATAGGCGACCGCCATTTCGCCGGCGCAGATGAAAGCGACCGGCCGCGTGAACAGGCCCAGGACGAGCAGCGCGCCGCCGACGACTTCGATCACCGCTGCGGCCATCAGCAATGTCGGCAACGGATCGGGAGCGCCTGGCTGGGGCGCGGGAAAGTGGAACAGCTTCATCAGCCCATGCTCCATGAACAAAAGCGCGGCGATGATGCGCAGCACCGACAGCAAGCGCGGCGCCCAAACTGACCAATTTTCCACTTTGCCCCTCCCCTCGTTGCGGGCGCTACTCCTCCGCGCCCTTGTATTTCAGCTCGAGATATTTGCCTTGCGTGGCGAGCCGGTCGAGATTGCCGGCGGCCAGCTCCTGCGTCATCCGGCCGAGCTCACTCTCGACGACGCGCAGCCCTTCGACGAGCTGCGCGTCGGGGCCTTGCCGGCGGAGCTGCTGCGGCACGCGCTGATAGCCGCGGACCAGCTCGGGCAGTTCCTCACCGACGAGGCGGCGCACTTCCATCGCGGCCGGCTCGCGTTCGTCGAGCTGCTGGATGCAGGGCGCCAGTCCCTCGAGGCGCACGCCGATCTGGTCGATCAGCCGGTTGGCGGGCGCGGGCAGCGCCGGGCGCTGGCTTTCGAGCCAGGTCTCAGTGCGCGACGGCAATGCCTTCAGCGGCACCTGCGGCAAATCCTCGACGCGCGCGTCCGGCTCGGCGGTGAACAGCAGCACGCCGACCCAAGCGAGGATGATGCCGAGCGCCACCGCCATCACGCCCGTGCCGCCGATCGGGCTGATCAGTCCCCACACGACCGCGCCGACCAGGATGGCGAGCGTCACGAAGAACACGCGCCGCATCATGCGGACCGCGCGCTGCTTGCGCCGCTCGCGCCGGCGACGGGCCGCCGCCCGGCCTTCGGGCGAGGCGCGGCGGATCAGCTCTTCGGCCTTGGAGATGATGAGGTCGGAGTCGATCATTCAGCCATCAATATAGGGGATGCGCTCACCCCGCATCCAGTGCCTGGAGCGGCGAGCTCGCGCTCTGCTCCGCCCCTTCGGCCCGGGCGATATAGCCTTTCGACTTCTCGACCTCGCTGGAAAGCGCGTTGACCGTGGTCTTCATCGATTCGAGCGCCTTCACCTTGAACGTGTCGATCGAATCCATCGTGTCGTAGACGTTCTGGAAGGCGCGGCTGAGCACTTCCAATGGGATCGTCGAGGACGCCGCCTGCTCGTGGATCTGCGCGGTCTGCGTCTTCAAGAGCTTGCCGGTCGAATCGATGATGTTCGCGGTGGTCGTGTTGAGCGCGGTGATCTGCTCCAGCACCAGCCGTTGGTTGGTGAGCGCCTGCGCGACCGTCACCGCCGTGCGCAGCGCCGAGACGGTGGTGGTGGAGGCGCGATCGACGCCCTTGATCAGCTCGACATTGTTCTTCTTGACGAGATCGAGCGCCAGATAGCCCTGCACCGTCACCGCCATTTGCGTCAGCAAATCCTGGGTGCGTTGGCGGACGTAAAACAGCGCGCCTTCGCGCACCGCCTTGGCCTTGGCCGGATCGGTCGCATCGAGTTCGTTCGCCTTGTCCTCGAGCTTCTGGTCGAGCGTCTTGGACATATGGATCATCTGCTCGAGCCGGCCCATCGCCGCCCAGAGCTTCTGCCGCTCGACCGAGATTGCGGCATTGTCCATCAGCAGCTCGTCCTTGCCCTTGGCGAGCTTGCCGAGGATCGCGGCGATATGGCCCTGGGCCGAGCTGTAGCTGTCGAAATAATTGCGCAGTTTGTTGCCGAACGGGATGATGCCGAACAGCTTGCGCTTGGTGAACAGGTCGCCGCGGCTGGAGGGATCGAGGTCTTCGATCGTGCGGCGCAGCTCGGCAAGGTCGGCGCCGACGCCCGATTCCTGGTCCATCGCGCGGATCGGCCGGTCGAGGAAGCGGTTGCTCTCGCCCGCTGCCGCGCGGATTTCCTTCTGACCGAGCGCGGTGATCGAATCAACGCGCTTGCCGAACTCGGGGCTGTTCACGTCTTGCGCGATCAAATCGTCGACGAACTGGTCGACGCGCTTTTCGAGCTCGGTCTTCTGCTTGTCTTCGAGCGGGACGAGGCCGGCGGCCTTTTCGGGCGCGACCGGCGGGACCGGATCGGGCGGCGTCAGGGTAAGACCGCTCTCTTCGACCGTGGCTGTGCTTGCCATTGCTTCCAATCTCCTGCCCCTTGGCGAACCGAAGATTAGAGGCGCTGGAGCCGCATTCAAGCGCTTTCGTGTTTTATATCGCTAATACGCTTAGTCAGCGCGTCGGTTTGGGGCCGGGGACGGGCGCCTGACGCGCGTCGCCGCTCTGCGCGGCGGCGGCCTTGTTCATCGCCTGCTGCACCGAGGAATTGGGCGCGCCCGGCGCGCCGCTCGCGCCGTTTTCGCGAATCGCGTCGGCTTCGTTGTGGAGCACGTCCGCAGCCGGCGCCGTGCTCTGGTCGGCAGCGTTATCGAGCGTGTCGGCTTGCTGCTCGGTCGCGTCATTGGACGAATGGCCGGAGCAGGCGGCGAGCGCCAGAGCGAGCGCGGGAAGAGCGTACCTCATCCGAGGTGAACGCTGACGAAGGCCGGGGGTTTCTTAATGAATTGGCGTGGCGAATCAGAGCGAAGAGGCGCACATTCCCGCCCCCGAATAAACAGGGAGTGCGGCAGTATGTTCACCAGGGGTGTGGCGGTTGCTGCGGCGGCCGCGTTTTTTGCGTGTGCGCCGGTGAAGGCGGAAGTTTTCACGCTGACATTCGAGCCAGGCACGTTCCAGCTCGACAATATAAGCGACGGGTTTGCGATCTATGATCTCGAGCACCGCGCGAACATTGGGCTCACCGGCTCGATCGGTAACGGTGTTGCCCATGCGTCGACCAAGGCGGACGGGTCGCTGGGCGAACTCTCTGTTGGCCAGCTTAATCCGATCGCTCAGATTTTGTCGTTCGATCTCCGCGGCACGGGGACGGCCCAGCTTCAGATCGGGAACACTTTTCAGAACATCACTCTGACGTCGGACTTCGTTTCATATGGCGGCTATAGTGGCGGCTCATTCGCCCTTCACGCAATCACTGGCAGCGTTGACCTCGACAATCTAACGATCGACGAGCCGCCAGTACCCGAGCCGGCGACCTGGACGATGATGATAGCGGGCTTTGGGATGGCAGGCGCTGCGCTACGGCGCCGATCTTCGACGGTGCGCCTCGCGCTGCGTTAAGCACGTCGAAGCCGACTAGGCCCGACCAACCTCCCCCACGAGGAGGAGGCTTATTTCAGAGCGCGGTTCCGCCGCCGATCGTCTTGTAGACGACCCAGCCGGAGAGCAGCAGCGACAGGGTCAGCGAAAAGGCCATCAGGCCCCAGCCGAACAGCGTCACGACGCGCGGGTTGGCGCGGTTGGCGCGTGAATTGTTGCTGATGCTGGCGAGCACGAAGCTGGCCAGGATGCCGTAAGTGAAAGCCGCGAACTCGAACATAATGACCAGAATCCCCCCGGACTCGAACGGGTTTGCCCTACGCAGCGGCGGCGGGGCGGACAAGCCGGTCCCGCACCGATTTGCGGCGAGCCGAGCCCTTTTGGCGGAACAAGGTTAACGACGCGTGATTGGGCGGGACTCCGGGCTCGCGCGTTGGGCTTACATGGGTTGGAATTTGGCCGCGCTGATCGTCGGCGTCGCAATCAGCGCGGCGACCCTGTTCGACGTGTTCGCGACCGTTGTCGTGCCCGGCCGCGTTTCCGGCCCGATCAATGCCGCCCGGCTGCTCAGGACGTTCATGTTCCGCTTTTGGCGGGGCGTGCTGAAGCTCTGCTCCGGCAAGGCGCGGCCGCGCATGGACAGCGTGTTCGGCGCGATGCTGCTGCTGCTCGTGCTGATCGTCTGGGTGGCGCTGACCCTGTTCGGGCTGAGCCTGGCCGCTTGGGGCTTACGGGCGGACTTCGTGCCGCGAATCGACGGGCTTGGCGATGCCGCCTTCCAGATCGGGTCGGCGATGATGACGCTCGGGCTCAGCAGCCAGACGGCCTCGGGCTGGGCGCGGGCGCTGGTGGTCATCGCAGGGTTTTGCGGCTTTCAGGTCATTACGCTGACCCTGTCGTTCATCGTGCAGATCCAGACCGCGCTGCGCGACCGCGATTCGCTGGTGCTGAAGCTCGCAAGCCGGGCCGGCACGCCACCGTCCGGCATCGCCTTGCTGGTGACGACGCGCGAGCTGGATGCGCGCGGTGGGCTGCCGCAATTGTTCGACCGCTGGGAGGACTGGTCGGCGGAAGTGCTCTACACCCACGCCGCGCACCCGGTGCTCGCCTATTTCCGCTCGGACGAAGGCGTGATCGACTGGCTGACGTCGCTGGGTGCCGTGCTCGACGCGGCGTCGGTGACGCTGTCGATGCTGGACGACGCCCCGCAAGGCAATGCGCGGCTGATGCACCACAGCGGAACGCGCACCATCCGCCAGCTCTGTCACGCCTTCCGGCTCGATCCGAGAGCCGAGCCGCCGCTGACGGATGCCGAGATCGCCCGCGCCGCGGAACGGCTGACCGAGGCCGGCTACGCGGTCCTGCCCGACCGTGCGGCCGCGCTGCGGGACCTGCAAAACGCCTATCGCGGAGAGCTGGGTGCGCTGCTGCGCCATTTCGGGGTGGACGCGCCGGCCTGGGTCGGCAAGCAGGAGGAATGCCCCGCGTCCGACTGATCGGCCTGCCGACCGACATCAACTCCAGCTTCCTGCGCGGCCCGGCGAAAGCGCCGGCGCATATCCGCGCAGCCCTGTTCTCGGATTCCGGGAATCCGGCGACCGAAAGCGGGCTGGAGCTGGGGACGGACATCGCCCTCGACGATACCGGCGATCTGCCGCTCGACGAGACGGTGGCCGACGATGCGCGAATCGAGGCGGCGGTGCGCGAGGCGGCCGAGGCGGACGCGGTGCCGATCCTGCTCGGCGGCGACCATGCCGTGACCTATCCGGTGCTGCGCGGGATCGCCGCCGTGCACGGGCCGGTCAACATCCTCCACTTCGACGCCCATCCCGACCTTTACGACGCGTTGGACGGCAATCGCCGTTCGCATGCCTCGCCCTTCGCCCGGATCATGGAGGAAGGGCTGGCAACCCGATTGGTGCAGGTCGGCATCCGCACGCTGAACGCCCACCAGCGAGAACAGGCGCGGCGCTTCGGGGTCGAGATCGTCGGCATGCGCGACTTCGCAGCCGGCGCCGTGCCGATCCCGCCGGCGCCGCTCTACGTCTCGATCGATCTCGACGGGCTCGACCCCGCCTTCGCGCCGGGGGTGTCGCACCACGAGCCGGGCGGTCTGAGCGTGCGGCAATTGCTCGACGTGCTCGCCCGGATCGAGACGCCGATCGTCGGCGGGGACGTGGTCGAGCTCAATCCGGACCGCGACATCAATGGCATGACGGCGATGGTCGCAGCCAAGCTGGTGAAGGAGCTGTGCGGGTTGGCGGCGCGTCCCGCCTGACCCATGGCTGGCGCAGCGCCCGGCCAGCCGCTATCTCGCCGGCATGCCTCATCTCTATCTCGTCGACGGGTCCGGCTATATCTTCCGCGCCTATCATCGGTTGCCGCCGCTGACGAACAAGCATGGCGAGCCCGTTGGCGCCGTTTACGGCTATACGACAATGCTCTGGAAGCTCGCCGAGGAGCTGGACAAGGCCGACGGGCCGACGCACCTCGCCGTCATTTTCGACCATTCGGCCAAGTCGTTCCGCAACGACATGTACGATCAGTACAAGGCGCACCGCCCCCCGCCGCCCGAAGACCTCGTCCCGCAATTCCCGATGATCCGCGATGCGACGCGCGCCTTCTCGCTGCCGTGCCTCGAAGAGCCGGGAGTCGAGGCGGATGACCTGATCGCCTCCTACACCAAGGCGGCGCTGGCGCAGGGTTGGTCGGTGACGATCGTCAGTTCCGACAAGGACCTGATGCAGCTGATGACCGAGCCGTCGGTCGACATGCTCGACACGATGAACAACCGCCGGCTCGGCCCCGACGCCACGGTCGAGAAATTCGGCGTGGGGCCGGACAAGCTCGGCGAAGTGCTGGCGCTGATGGGCGACAGCGTCGACAATGTGCCGGGCGTGCCGGGCGTCGGGCCCAAGACCGCATCGAAGCTGATCCTGGAATATGGCGACGTCGAAACGGTGCTCGCCGCCGCGCCGTCGATGAAGCCGGGCAAGCTGCGCGACAATCTGATCGAGCATGCCGAAATGGCGCGGCTGTCGCGCCAGCTCGTCGAGCTGAAATGCGACGTGCCGCTCGCCCATCCACTGGAAGAAATGGAGCTGCAGGGCATTCCCGAGCCGTCGCTCCGCGCGTTCCTGGAGCATCACGGCTTCAAGTCGCTGCTGATGCGGTTGGGCCAGGTCGCCGACGAAGTGCCCGAGCCGCAGTCGCGCGTCGAGCTGCCGCCCGACCCGCCCTGCAACCATGACGGCTATGAGACGGTACTGACGGTCGAGGACCTCGACCGCTGGATCGAATCGGCCACGCG
Organism: Sphingomonas tabacisoli; assembly: GCF_042678385.1. Taxonomy (NCBI): domain Bacteria; kingdom Pseudomonadati; phylum Pseudomonadota; class Alphaproteobacteria; order Sphingomonadales; family Sphingomonadaceae; genus Sphingomonas; species Sphingomonas tabacisoli. The sequence continues at coordinate 397,025 of NZ_JBHUDY010000001.1, read as the reverse complement.
CCAGGGTTTCGTCGCCGTCGACACCGAGACCGACAGCAAGGATTCGATGCACGCCGGCCTCGTCGGCGTCAGCCTCGCGCTGGAGCCGAACAGGGCCTGCTACATCCCCCTCGCGCATGGCGGCGGCGACCTGCTCGGCGCCGACTTCCCGGCGCAAATCCCGCTGAACACTGCGATCGCCAGGCTGAAGCCGCTGCTCGAGGACCCGTCGGTCCTGAAGATCGGCCACAATATCAAGTTCGACATGTGCGTGCTCGCCCGCCACGGCGTGGCGGTCGCGCCCTATGACGACACGATCGTCATCAGCTTCGATCTCGACGCCGGCCTGCACGGCCACGGCATGGACGAGCTGGCGGCGACGCACCTCAGCCATAGCTGCATCGCTTTCAAGGACGTGGTCGGGACCGGCAAGAACCAGCTCGGCTTCCACCAGGTCGATCTGAACGCCGCCACCCGCTACGCCGCCGAGGATGCGGACGTGACACTCCGCCTCTGGCGGCGGCTGAAACCGCGTCTTTCGGCGGAAGGCGCGACCAGCGTGTACGAACTGGTCGACCGGCCGCTGATCCCGGTCGTCGGCGCGATGGAGCGCGCCGGCATCAAGGTCGACCGCGAGCGGCTGTCGCGCCTCTCCGGCGACTTCGCCCAGCAGATCGCCGGCATCGAAGCGGACATTTTCGCCATCGTCGGCACGCCGTTCACGATCGGCAGCCCCAAGCAGCTCGGCGACATCTTGTTCGAGCAAATGGGCCTGAAGGGCGGCCGCAAGGGCAAGTCTGGAGTCTATTCGACCGACGTCAACGAGCTGGAGCGGCTGGCCGCCGACGGCGTCGAGATCGCCAAGCGCGTGCTCGACTGGCGGCAGCTCACCAAGCTGAAGTCGACCTACACGGACGCCTTGCAGCAGGAAATCAGCCCCGAGGACGGGCGCGTCCACACCTGCTACTCGCTGACCGGCGCGCAGACCGGACGCCTCTCCTCTACCGAGCCGAACCTGCAGAACATCCCGATCCGCTCCGAGACCGGACGGCAGATCAGGGACGCGTTCGTGGCGGAGCCGGGCAACGTCATCCTGTCGGCCGATTATAGCCAGATCGAGCTGCGCATCGCCGCGCACATGGCCGACGTGCCGCAGCTCCGCGAGGCATTCGCGGCCGGGCAGGATATTCACGCGATGACCGCGACGGAACTGTTCGGCGAGGTCAACCGCGACACCCGCGGGCGCGCCAAGACGATCAACTTCGCGATTCTCTACGGCATTTCGCGCTGGGGTCTGGCCGGCCGGCTGAGCGTCACCGCCGACGAGGCCCAGGCGATGATCGACCGCTATTTCGAGCGCTTCCCCGGCATCAACCGCTATATCGCCGAGACGCTGACCCAGGTGCGCGAGCGCGGCTACACGCAGACGCTGTTCGGGCGGAAGACGCACTTTCCGCGCATCAAGTCCAAGGTGCAGCACGAACGGCAAGGCGCCGAGCGCGCCGCGATCAACGCGCCGATCCAGGGCACCAGCGCCGACATCATCAAGCGCGCAATGGTGAAGATGGGCCCGGCGCTCCAGAAGGCCGGGCTGCCCAATGTCCGCATGCTGCTGCAGGTGCATGACGAACTGGTGTTCGAGCTGCCGGACAGCGATGTCGAGGCCGCCCGCGCCGTGATCCGCGACGTCATGGCGTCGGCGGCGGAGCCGGCGGTGAAGCTCAGCGTTCCCTTGGGCGTCGAGATCGGCCACGGCCCAAGCTGGGGCGCGGCGCATTAGGGTTATAGGTTCTGACCGAGAACGCAGCTAAGCACGGCCCGATGGGGGACAGCGAGGCTCCGGCCAGCGACATTGCGGACCTCGCCAAGGGCGGCCGGACGAACATGTTCGGCTTCCTGCTGCGGTTGGCGGCGCGCATCCCGTTCCTGTTCATCGCCGGCCGCCTCTACGGCCCGGACGCGCTCGGTCGCTTTGCCTATGCGATCCTGGTCATAGAATTCGCGGCGCAGCTTGCGACCCTGGGCCTGAAGCGCGGGCTGGCGCAGCAGCTTTCCTCCGCCGAGCGGCCGCATGTCTGCGTCGTCTGGGACGGGCTGCTGGTCGCGGGAGTCGCCTCCGCAATCGCCGCCGGCTTCCTCGCGGCCGTGCCGCGGATCATGTTTCCGAACAGCCAGATCAACGGTCTCGACCAACTGCTGCCGCTGGTGATCTTCGCGCTGGCCTGGTCGGACGTGGCGCTGGCGGCGCTGGCCTATCGCCACAATGTGGCAGCGACCGTGCGCGCGCGCGCGGTGATCGAGCCCTGGACGATCAGCATCGCCGCCGGCGCGCTTTATTTCTATTCGACGCGGGACGGGTTGATTCTGGCCTATGCGCTGTCTCTGATCGCGGCGCTGATCGCGTCGATCGTGCCGCTGATCCGCAGCTATGGCTGGCCGCGCGGCTGGTCGCCGCAACCCGTGGCACTGTTCGCAATCGCGCGGAGAAACGCCCCGCTCGCCGCAGCAGACGCGATTGAGTGGGGCACGCGCAACGTCGACCGGGCGATCATCGGCCTGTTCTTCCCGCCCGCGATCGTCGGCATCTATTGGGTCGCGCAGCAGATCGCGACATTGCCGCAAAAGCTGAAGACGAGCTTCGACCCGATTCTCGGCCCCGTCATCACCCAGAGCCTGGCCGACGGCGACAAGGCGGCGGTGGCAGCGCAGGTGCGGCAGGTCGGCTTCTGGATCATCGCCGCACAGGCCGGCATCGCGCTGGCGCTGACGATCCCCGGCGAAGCGATCATGGGCTTGGCCGGGCCGCAGTTCGTCAGCGGCACCGGCGCGCTCGCGTTCCTGATGATCGCCGAAGTGGTCGCGGCGACCGCCGTCGTCTCCGAATCGGCGCTGGTTTACGTGGCGCGGCACCGGAACCTGATGATCTCGCTGGCGACGATCGGGCTCCAGATCGTGCTCAGCTTCGTGCTGATCTTCGGGCTCGACTGGTTGCATCCCGACATCCCGCTGCGCGAGGACAAGATCGCGGCCGCCGGACCGGCAATGGCGCTGCCGATCGCGCTCGGCTTTGCCGCGATCCTGAAGGCGCGGCTGCTCTCGAAGCTGCTCGGCGCGCCGGTCTCGCCCTGGCGCTGGGCGCTCGGCTGGGCGGTCGCCGCCGGCGTGATCGTCGGCGTGATCGCGACCCGCGTGCCCGAATGGCTGGAGCTGATCGTCGGCCTGCCCGCGATCCTGATCAGCTATGGCGCGGTGATCTGGGTGAAGGGCTTCACCAAGGAAGACCGGGTGCTGTTCCGGCGCAAGCGAGGCGAGGAGCCGGAACTGCCGGCGCCAGGCACGACAAGGCAGGCACGGCGATAAGCCCCTCCCCTTCAGGGGAGGGGTTGGGGTGGGGCTGTCAATCGCGCAGGAGTCTTTTGGGCGAGCAGACGCTCGCCCCCACCCCTTACCCCTCCCCTGAAGGGGAGGGGCTTGAGCACTCAATGCCGGAAGTGCCGCATCCCGGTGAACACCATCGCCAGCCCCGCCTCATCCGCCGCAGCGATGACTTCCTCGTCCCGGATCGAGCCACCAGGCTGGATCACCGCCGTCGCGCCCGCTTCCACCGCAGCGAGCAGCCCATCCGCGAACGGAAAGAACGCATCCGACGCAACCGCCGACCCGATCGTCCTCGGCTCGGCCCAACCAGCTTTCTCCGCCGCGTCCTTCGCCTTCCATGCCGCAATGCGCGCCGATTCGAGACGGTTCATCTGGCCCGCGCCGATGCCCGCCGTGGAGCCGCCCTTCGCATACACAATGGCGTTCGACTTCACATGCTTGGCGACCGTCCAGGCAAAGCGGCAATCGCTCAGTTCCTGCTCAGTCGGCTGGCGCCTGGTCACAACCTTCAAATCGCCGAGCACGCCATTGTCGCGCGACTGGACAAGCATGCCGCCTGCGATCGACTTCAGCATAAGCCCCGGCCGCTTCGGATCGGGCAACGCGCCGGAAAGCAGCAGCCGGAGATTCTTCTTGCGCGCGAAGACTGCCCGCGCCGCCTCGTCGGCATCGGGTGCGACCACCACCTCTGTGAAAATCTCGGCGATCGCTTCCGCGGTGGGGCCGTCCAACGGACGGTTGCAGGCGATGATCCCGCCGAACGCCGAGACGGTGTCACAGGCGAACGCTGCCTTGTAGGCCTCGAGCAGTGTCTCGCCGGTCGCGACGCCGCACGGATTGGCGTGCTTGACGATGACGACGGTCGGCGGCCCGTCGCGAAACTCGGACACGAGCTCCAGCGCCGCGTCGGCGTCGTTGAAATTATTGTAGCTGAGCTCCTTGCCCTGAAGCTGCTGCGCTTGGGCGATGCCCCGCGCGGCGGGGCCGGTCGGCAGATAGAGAGCCGCGCTCTGGTGCGGGTTCTCGCCATAGCGGAGCGCCTGACCGTGCTTTAACGGCACCGAGAGCGTGTCGGGGAACATTTGCCCCTGATCGGCAAAGGCAAACCAGGAAGCGATCGTCGCATCGTACTGCGCGGTCAGCGCGAACGCCCTGGCGGCAAGCCGCTTGCGCTCGTCGAGCGTGGTGGTGCCCTTCGCCACCATGTCGTAATCGGCCGGGTCGGTGACGATCGCGACAAAACCGTGGTTCTTCGCCGCCGAGCGCACCATCGACGGCCCGCCAATATCGATATTCTCGATCACTTCGTCGCGGCCCGCACCGCGCGCGACGGTCTGCGCGAAGGGGTAGAGATTGACGACTACCAGATCTATCGCGCCGATACCGTGCGCTTCCATCGCGGCGGCGTGCTCGGGATTGTCGCGCACGCTGAGCAGGCCGCCATGGACCTTCGGGTGCAGCGTCTTCACCCTTCCGTCCATCATCTCGGGAAAACCGGTCAGGTCTGAAATGTCGCGGACCGTCAGCCCCGCGTCGCGCAGCGCCTTGGCCGTGCCGCCGGTCGAGACCAGCTCTACGCTCTTGTCGGCAAGAGCGCGGCCGAGGTCTGCCAGCCCGGTCTTGTCGGAAACGGAAAGCAGCGCGCGGCGAATGGTGATGTCGGTCATGCCGCGCCCCTTAACGAGCGCGGGCGCGGATCGAAACCCTTAGTGGCCGCAGACGAGCGGCCCGGCGCCGACCTTCTTCACTTCGCAGGCCGCCGAGCCCTCGACCCGGATCGCGCCGATGCCCATCGCATTGACCTTGGCGCTACGGCTCGCCTGCATCGTGACCGCGCCGGCGCTTTCGCTGGTCAGCGTCAGATCGGATACGGCGAGATCGGGCGTGCGGATTTCCGCCGAGCCGCGCGCGAGCGCGGCAGCCTGGGCGGCGCGGCCTGCCGCTTCGATCGTGCCCGAACCGGAAATGGCGAGGCTCGCATTGTCCGCCTCGATCCGCCGGACCGATATGCTGCCGGAGCCTTCCGACGTGACGATCACGCGCGCCCCCTTCATCCGGTCCACCGCAAGGCTGCCGGAGCCAAGCAGGATCGCGGTGTCGAGCGCAGGCGTAGTCAGCGCGATCGTCACCGTCGCGTCCGCCTTGCCCGGATAGCCGCCCCATCCGGACACGTTCGGGCGGATCAGCATCGTCTGCCCTTCGACGCGGATGGTGACGCGCTCGATCGAAGCTTCGCTCCCGCTCGCCCGCGCCGAAACCGGCTTGCCGGTCGCGATCGTCACGATGAACGGCCCCTCGACGCGGATGCGGTTGAAGCTGGTCACGCTATACCCGCGCTCGGCCGCGACGGCGGGCGTGCCCAGCAAGGCGGCGAGCAGGATCAGCCGCAGCGGACCTCTCCCGAGCCGAGCTTGCTGACCTTGCAGCGCGGCGTGCCGGCGATGTCCACATCGCCCGAACCGACGATCGACACATCGGCCTCACTGCTGACCGCCGCGCGGACATCGCCCGAGCCCGCGATGCTGATCTTGGCGCGTTCCGACTTCAGCCCCCGCGCGTCGAGATTGCCCGATCCGGCGATCGACACGTCGATGCTCTTGGCCGCGCCCGCGACCACCGTGTCGCCCGACCCGGCGATGTTCAGTGACGCCGCGTCCGCCATCAGCGTGCCGATCGAGAGATTGCCCGAGCCCGCGACCGATCCTTCGAACGACGGCGCCTGCACCGTGTCGACTTTCATGTCGCCCGAACCGGCGACCGCCGCGCCGCGCAGCCGCGGCAGGGTAACAGTGACGACGGTCTCGCCATGATCGCGCGACCAGCCCCAGCTCCAATGCTTCTCGCGCCCGATGCGGAGCTCGCCATCGACGACCTTGATCTCCAGCCGGTCGAGCACTTCTTGCGGCCCGGTCGCGGTAACGGACTCGGCGCCGCCGACGCGCACCACGACATTGTCGGATCCGCGCAGCGCCACGCGGTCGAAGCCATGCACATTGAAGCTTCGGCTGCCGGCTGGGCCGCCATCATGGCTTTCGGCATGGACCACCCCGCACCCGGCGAGCAGCACCATTCCGGCGAGGATCAGAGACTTGCGCATCGACGGCCTCCCAAGCTGTGTTGCACGTATAATACAGCTTGGGAGAGGCTTGTCCAGCCCGGATTTGAAAGCGCCGGTGCTATGTATCCGCGCGTTCGATGGGCTTCCCGACCGCGCTGGCGGAGAGGTTGTGCACGAAGGCGAGAAAAAACACGCCGACCAGCATTCCGATGAATAGGGCGACGCCCAGCGACACGAACGTAAACAGCGCGCCCAGCACGAAAAGCATGGCGGCCGTGATCAAAAGAAGCGCGCGGTGGATCAAATCGTTTCTCCCTGACGCCGCTCAAAACCGGCCCGGGGATATCGGGTTCCAACGAGTCCTGGGTCCGTTACGAATCGGGACAACGCTGCGCCCGACGAAAAAGGGCGGCTCCGTCGCCGGAACCGCCCCTTTTCATTCGCAAAACCGCGCCGCTTATTCGGCAGCGGCGAGCTCGGCCTTCGCCTTGTTGTAGATGGCGGCGGCCTTGTTCAGCACTTCCAAAATCTTCTTCATCGCGCCGGGCTCGTCGGTCTGCTCCATCGCGGCGAGCTCGCGGGCGAGGCGGCTGGCGGCCGCTTCGAAAATCTGGCGCTCGGAATAGCTCTGCTCCGGCTGGTCGTCGGCGCGGAACAGGTCGCGCGTCACTTCCGCGATCGAAACCAGGTCGCCCGAGTTGATCTTGGCTTCATATTCCTGGGCGCGGCGCGACCACATGGTGCGCTTAACCTTGGGCTTACCCTTCAGCGTTTCCATCGCCTCGCGCATCGTCTTGTCCGAGGACAGCTTGCGCATGCCGACGCTTTCGGCCTTGTTGGTGGGAACGCGGAGCGTCATCCGCTCCTTTTCAAAGCGAAGCACGTAAAGCTCGAGGCTCGCGCCCGCGATTTCCTGCCGCTGGAGTTCGACGACACGGCCGACACCGTGCTTGGGATAGACAACGTAATCGCCAACATCGAAGCTGAGCGCCTTGGCAGCCATGAGTGACCTTTCTGTCTTCAGTCTTTTGGCCCGGACCCGATACACGCGCCCGCGACACCGCGGGGCAAAGCGACCTCATCGGGAACAGGCAATTAAAGGAGGAGTTGGACCTTTCTTGCAGATGTAATGGACATCTGGGCCGAGCCAAGCCCGGTCCTGATCCATTTAACAGATTCGAAATAAAATTACCAGCGCTGTCAGAAAGCGCGACGATGGCACTTAGATAGTTAACGGATCGGACTGACGCACAGCCCCGAACGTCATCCCGAACTTGTTTCGGGACACGGGTTGGAGCCGCGGACGGTCTGACGATAATCTCGACCCCGTTGAGCGACGGAAGCCTTATCCCGAAACGAGTTCGGGATGACGCGGGGCGCTTAGTCCCCCTGCCCCGGCTCCGGCGAGAAATACTTGTCGTATTTGCCTTCCTCGCCCTTGTGCTCGTCGGCGTCGGCGGGGGCGCCGCGGCTGCGGGTGATGTTCGGCCATTGCGCGGAGAAAGTGGCGTTCAGCTCCAGCCATTTTTCGAGGCCGCTCTCGGTATCCGGCAGGATCGCCTCGGCCGGGCATTCGGGCTCGCACACGCCGCAGTCGATGCACTCGCTGGGATTGATCACCAGCATGTTGTCGCCTTCGTAGAAGCAATCGACCGGGCAGACCTCGACGCAGTCCATATACTTGCAGCGGATGCAGGCGTCGGTGACGACGTAGGTCATGTGCTCAGGCCCCTCATGGCGTTCCTCGGGACTCGCTAAGTCGCTGACGGAGTCGCGTCAACACCGGGCGAGAGATCGGTGTAGCAGAGCCGCGCTTCCGATGCCGGCCCCCGGCGGCCGGGGAGCGCCTCGATCCGAATGACGCGCACGCGGCCGTGCAACGGAAAACTCAGCACATCGCCGATGCGGACCGAGGCATGGGCGCGGTCGATCACGCGGCCGCTGATCCGCATGTGCCCGGCCTCGGCGACCTCCTGCGCGAAGCTGCGGGTCTTCGCGAGCCGCGCGAACCAGAGGAATTTGTCGAGGCGAAGCGTCTCCGCGCTCACCGCGCCAGACCGGCCAGGGCAGCGAACGGGTTGTTGGGATTGATGGCGACGCTCTCCTCCTGGCGGCGGCGGCCGTGCCAGCGCCACGAGGCCGGCGTGCCCTCGGCCTGCGGCATCGCCCGGAAGCCGAGCGAGAGCATCAGGCGCTTCAGCGTCGCCGCTTCCAGGCCAACGGATGTCGCGAGCGACGGATCGGGCACGAACGGGCGCTTGCCTTCGCGGGCGTCGTGGGCGGCACGGGCGATGCGCTCGACCATGTCGATGCGGACCTGCTGGCGGCCGATGCGGCGGAAGCCGGGCATCGCCGGGCCAGCCGGGGCGAGCACTGCGCCGGCGGGTGGTACGGCCGACATGGCCGCGCGAGTGCGCACAGCAAGCAGCGCCGTACGCCATTTGAGCGGCTCGGGCTTCAGCAGTGCCGGCGCAAACACGTCGAGTGCGCCAATGATGAGACCGAGCTTGCGCGCAGCGGCACGATCTTCGCGGGACAATCCGGCGAGGACGGTTTCAACCGCGCGCCGTTCAAGGATGCCACCGGCCTCTCCAAGCGGAGCGAGCAGCGCGCGCAAGGTCCGCGGCGTCGCCGGATCAGCCGTGGCGGCGGTGAGCTTCTCCAGCGGGTCGAGCAGCTTTTCGGTGCGCTCCTCCAGCCAGCGGTGGAGGCGGGCGAAGATGATGTCGCGGCTGTTTTGCTCCAGCGCCCTGGCGGCCCGCTCGAGGCGGAGCTTGGGGCGAAGCAGTTCGCGCGTCGGCTCGAACGTCGCGATCTCGCGGCCGTTCCACAGGATTGCGGGCGGCTTGCCCGGCTCGGCGAACAGCGCAAACGCCGCATCCTCGCTCGCCGCAAGCGCGCGGGCGCGGTTGGCGCGCTCGCCGGCAAGGCGGCGGTCGGCAGCAGCGATCAGACGGCGCGCATCGCCATGGCGCGCGCCTGCGTCGGGCGTAAACGCAAAGCCGTCGAGCTTGCCGATCGGCTCGTCATCGACAGTGACGGCCCCGTCTTCGGCGATTGCGACCGGCAGCTCGGACAGGCCCGCGCCGATCTCGCGCAGCAGCACCGACGTGCGCCGATCGACGAAGCGCTGGGTAAGCGCGGCGTGGAGGGCGTCCGACAATTTCTCCTCGATCGCGCGGGTGCGCTCGGCCCAATGCGCCGGATTCTCCAGCCAATCGGCGCGGTGCGCGATGTAGGACCAGCTCCGGATCGAGGCGATACGATCGGCGATGGTGTCGACGTCCCCGCCGGTGCGGTCAAGCCGCGCAATCTCTTCGGAGAACCAGGTGTGCGGGACGTGCCCGTTCCCCTCGGACAGATGCTGGTAGATGCGGCCGACGAAACGCGCGTGATGCTCGGGACCGGTCTTGCGGAAGTCGGGGAGACCGCAAGCGGCCCAGAGACGTTTCACCGCCTGGGGGCTGCGCGTTCGATCGCGCACCCAGTCCTCGTCGGCGAGGCGTTTCAGCACCGCCAGGTCGATCGCCTGCGGAGCGGGGCGCAGCACCGGATTTTCGGGCCGCGCCTCCAGCGAGCCGATCAGCGCGTCGAGGCTCGCCATATCCGGATCGCCGTCGCGCCAATAGAGATGATCGAGCGGCGGAAAATGGTGGTCCTCGATTGCCTCGATCTCTTCAGGCGTGAACGCGCCGGGGCCATCTTCGCTGCCCAACGAGCCGAAGGTGCCGTCGCGCTGGTGGCGGCCGGCGCGGCCGGCGATCTGGGCCATTTCGGCAACCGTCAGCCGCCGCTGCCGCCGCCCGTCGAACTTGCTGAGCGACGCGAAAGCGACGTGCGCCACGTCCATGTTGAGGCCCATGCCGATCGCGTCGGTCGCGACCAGGTAATCGACTTCGCCGGCCTGGAACATCGCGACCTGGGCATTGCGGGTGCGGGGCGAAAGCGCGCCCATCACCACCGCCGCACCGCCGCGCAGCCGCCGCAGCGTCTCGGCGACAGCGTAAACTTCCTCGGCCGAGAAGGCGACGATCGCAGAGCGCTTGGGCAGGCGGGACAGCTTCTTCGCTCCGGCGAAGCTGAGCGTCGAAAAGCGCGGGCGGTTGACGATATCGGTCTTCGGCAGCAGCGCCTTCACCATCGGCCGCAGCGCCTCGGAGCCGAGGATCAGCGTCTCCTCGCGTCCCCGGGCGCGGAGCAGCCGGTCGGTGAAGACATGGCCGCGCTCGGGATCGGCGCCCAACTGCGCCTCGTCGATCGCGACGAAAGCGACATCCCTGTCCAGCGGCATCGACTCCGCCGTGCAGAGGAACCAGCGCGAGGCCTTAGGCACGATCTTCTCCTCGCCGGTGATCAGCGCGACTTCGTTCGGGCCCTTGATTGCGACCACCCGGTCATAGACTTCGCGCGCCAGCAGCCGCAGCGGAAAGCCGATCATGCCGCTGGAATGCGCGCACATCCGCTCGACCGCGAGGTGCGTCTTGCCGGTATTGGTCGGCCCCAGAACCGCCGCGACGGGCGAAGAGGCAAAGCTGGACATGACGCTAACCTTGGGGGTTCCCTGACCAAACACAAGCACTTGTGCGGTTGAACGCACACGAAGCGCGGTTCGCCGCAGCGCCGCGGGATAAGCCAGCAACTTAGGTTGACGTTAACCCTGCTTGTCCACAGTCCTCCCACCTCGCCGCGATCATCGTGGCGCCATGCCGGGGGGCAGCTTCTTGTATCAACACGGCAGTCAAGAATTCAGCCTGGGCGGCGGAGCCGGCGCAGTCGCGCTCGCCCCCGGCTTCGGGCAGCGCGGCGTCAATGCGGGCCGCTTCGCCGATCTCGACCTCACCGTCGATCTTGGCGCGCGCATCGGCTCGCGCGAATGGTGGCGGGGGCTGGCGACGCTGGGCGCATTGTGCGCTGCGACGTGGGCACTCTCGCCCGGCCTGATGCGGCCGATGCCAGGCGCCGTTCCGCAGGCGCTGACCGGCGCGCAAGCCGAACAGGCGCGCTCGCAATCCTTCACGCCGCTGGCCTATGGCGCAAACTCCGGCCGACGCATGGCCGCGACCGATCTCGTCCGTCCCCTCGCCGAAGCGCCCGAGCGGCCGATGATCGAGCTGAGCGCCGCGATCGGCGACGGCAGCGATTTCGCCGACGCATTGGAACGCGCCGGCGTCGCGTCCAATGAGGCGGACCAGGTTGCGCAGATGGTGGCCTCGGCGACGCCGCTCGCGGGCATTGCACCCGGCACGCGGCTCGACCTCCGACTCGGCCGCCGCGCCAACAAGCACATGCCGCGCCCGCTGGACGCGCTCGCCTTCCGCGCCCGCTTCGACCTGCGCATCGAACTGGCGCGGGTGAACGGCGCACTGCAGCTCAAATCTATCCCGATCCATGTCGACTACACGCCGCTGCGCGTGGAAGGCGAAGCTGGCGGCAGCCTCTATCGCGCGGCACGGGCGGCGGGTGCTCCGGCACATGCGGTCGAAACCTATCTGCGCGCGATCGGCAGCAAGATGTCGGTGAGCACGATCGGATCCGGCGCGCACTTCGACCTGATCGTCGAGCAGCGCCGCGCCGAAACCGGCGAAGTCGAAACAGGCAAACTGCTCTTTGCCGGTCTGCAACAGGGCGGGAAGAAGCTGCAGCTTCTCGAATGGAATGCGGGCGGCCGCACCGAATGGTTCGACGCCGCCGGCGTCGGCGAGAAGCGTGCCGGACTGACCCGGCCGGTTGCCGGCTATCAGACCAGCGGCTTCGGCATGCGCTTCCATCCGCTGCTCGGCTATAACCGCTTCCACAAGGGCATCGACTTCGGCGCGGGCTATGGCTCGCCGATCTACGCGGTGGCCGATGGCGTCGTGAACTTCGCCGGGCGGCATGGCGGCCACGGCAATTTCGTCCAGCTCCGCCACGGCGGCAACATGGGCACCGGCTACGCGCATATGAGCCGGATCGCGGTTTCCGCCGGCCAGCATGTGCGGCAGGGGCAAGTGATCGGCTATGTCGGCTCGACCGGACTGTCGACCGGCCCGCACCTGCACTTCGAAGTGTACAAGGGCGGCGCGGCGATCAACCCGAAGGCGGTCAACTTCGTCACCACCTCGCTCTTGAGCGGCGAGCAGCTCCGCGCATTCCGGGCGAAGCTGGCGGGACTGCTGGCAACGCCGGTGCGGTGACACTTACCCTCTCCCCACCGGGGAGAGGGTGGACGAGCGCAGCGAGGCCGGGAGAGGGGCCGAGTCCGCACGCAGGGTGTCGGCCCCTCTCCCTGGCTGCTTCGCAGCCGTCCCTCTCCCCAATGGGGAGAGGGCAGGGATCAGCAATTCTCGTATTTCCAATTCCGGCGCTTGCCCTCGGCCATCCATTCGACGGCCTGGGCGACGCGCTTGGCGCGTGTCTCGGGGCGTTTCGCCTCGGTCACCCATTCGAGATATTCCCGCTTCTGGCCGGGCGGAAAGCCTTCGTAAGTCGCCTGCGCGGCCGGGCTACCGGCGAGCGCATCCGCCAGATCGTCGGGCATCGCGATCTCGGCCTTGGGGTGCTTGACCGGTCTTGGCTTCTTCTCGCCCGAATCGATCAGCGCCGCCGCTTTCTTCACCATCGCTTCCAGCGCGGCATCATCGGGAAGGTCGGCAATGCTGGTCAGCCGGCCGAATTGGCCCATGCCCGATTCCGGCTCCTTGGTGCCGGTCACCTCGCTCGAGCGCCAGAAACCAAGCGTCGCATGCTCCTTGAAGGCCGCCATCCCCGCGAGGATCTGCCCTTTGTAGGTGAAAGAGGGCATGCTCCACTTCATCGTCTCCTCGACGTCGGGGCAGGCGCGGTGAACGGCGGCGCGGATGTGGCGGAGGATCGGCTGCGCGAACGCCGCCTTCTTTTCGATGAACGCATCCACACGCGGATCGGTCTTCGGCATGTCCCGCTTCCCCTTCCTCCCCGCAAGATCGCGCGATCCAGGCGTCCGCGCAACCAGAACGGGTCCGAACCGTTCGGGTCGGGGTGGTTGAAGGAGACGACGATGAAAAAGACCATTTTCGGGCTGATGGTGGCGGTCACGCTGCCGTCGCTGATGCCCGCCCCGGCGAATGCGCAAAACTGGCGCGACTATCGCCGTTACGACTACAACCGGCTGCCGCCTGGTCAGCAATATTATTACGCCGACAAATATTATCGCGACGGCCGCTATTATCGCGAGCGCCGGCTGGCGCGGAACGACCGCATCTATCGCGGCAATGACGGGCGTTACTATTGCCGCCGCAGCGACGGCACCACGGGCCTGATCGTCGGCGCGGCGCTGGGCGGTCTGCTCGGCAACGCGCTGGATGGCGGCCGTTCGAGCGTGCTCGGAACGCTGATCGGCGCGGGCGCGGGCGGCGCGCTGGGCCGCGAAGTCGAACGCGGCAACGTGCGCTGCCGCTAAGTCTTAGGGGTCTCCCTGCAGAGGGAGACCCTTATTTCCCCGCAAACAGGAAACCGACCGCGCCCATCAGGCAGACAAAGGCGCCGAGGTGGCGCCAATGCAGCGGCTCGCCCAGATAAAGCACCATGAACGCGCCGAACACGGTCAGCGCGATCGCTTCCTGCGCCACCTTGAGCTGCGCGCCGCTCCAGCCATGCGCATAACCGATCCGGTTTGCCGGAACGGCGAGGCAATATTCGATCAGCGCGATGCCCCAACTGATCAGGATGACGAGCAGCAGCGGCTTCGCCATCCCGCCCTTCAGGTGCCAATACCAGGCGATCGTCATGAAGACGTTGGAGGCAAGGAGCAGAAGCAAAGTCGGCATTCGTGGTTCCCGCAGCGGAAAGCATGGCCTTTGCCCCTTGCGGCAGGTTAAGGTGCCGCGCCAGCCCGTTCATGGAGTATCCCAATGACCGGCGCGGTTGCGTTGCGTTTGGTGTCCCTGTCGCTGCTGCTGACCAGCGGTTGCGCTCTGCTGCGCCATAAGCCTGCGCCTCCTCCGCCGAAGCCTGTCGTCGAGGTGATCGAGGACAAGGTGCCGGTCGCCTGGCGCGAAGTCGCGAAACCCGCCGACCAGGAGCGCCTCGATCATCTGCGCGATGCCTGGACGAGCGGCCTTGGCGCAGCGGCGCGCTTCAAGACGGCGATCTCCGCCGAAGGTCCACTGCTCGATCCGGCGGCGGCGCTGCCCCGTGCAGCGCCCAGCCCCGGAGCCTATCTCTGCCGCGTGATCAAGCTGGGCGCTCGCCCCGCCCTCGAATCGTTCAAGCCGTTCAATTGCTTCGTCGACGCGGAAGGCGAGCTGCTGACGATGGTGAAGTCGAACGGCACGCTTCGTCCGGCAGGCCGGCTCTGGACCGACAGCGACACGCGGATGATCTTTCTGGGCGGCCTTGCAGAACCGGGCCAGAAGCCCGCCCCCTATAGCGACGACGACGCCCACAACGTCGCCGGCGTTCTGGAGCGCGTGGCCGCGTTCCGCTGGCGGCTGGCCGTGCCTTACCCGCGCGGCGGCGGCACGCTCGATGTCTATGAGCTCTCGCCGTTGATCCCGGCGACGCCAGTCCCGGCGCGCCCTTAAGTCAGCGCGCCCGAACGTAGCTGCCGGGCGCATCCTCGATCGCCGGCAATTTCCCTTCGCCGGGGACGCGCGCGCCGGTCGCCGGCACCTTTTCGGACGACTGACGCTCGATCCAGCCGATCCAGTCGGGCCACCAGCTTCCCTTGTGCTCGGTCGCGCCTTCGGTGAACTCGGCGAGGCTGTCGGCCGGCTTCTCGTTGGTCCAATACTGGTATTTGCCGGCGGACGGCGGGTTGACCACGCCGGCGATATGCCCGGAACCGGCGAGCACGAAGCGCAGCGGCCCGTCGAAATGGTCGGTGATCTTCCAGACGCTTTCCGGCGGCGCGATATGGTCTTCGCGCCCCGCCTGCACATAGGCGGGCGTCGTCACATGGCGCAGGTCGAGCGGCACGCCCAGCACCGTCATCGCCTTGGGCACGGCCAATTTGTTGTCGCGGTAGAGGTCGGCCAGATAGGAACGATGCCATTTGGCCGGCAGGTTCGTCGTGTCGCCGTTCCAATGCAGCAGGTCGAACGCGGGATAATCCTGCCCGAGCAGATAATTGCCGACGACATAGTTCCAGATCAGGTCGCGGCCGCGCAGCATGTTGAAGGTCGCCGCCATATAGCGGCCGTCGAAAAACCCTTCCGGCGCCAGGCTTTCCAGCAGCTTCAATTGCTCGTCGTCGACGAAGTTCTTGAGCTCGCCCGCGCTCTCGAAATCGACCTGCGCCGTGAAGAACGTGGCGCTTTTGACCTTCTCCGCCTCTCCGCGCCCGGCAAGCACGGCCAGCGTCGCCGCGAGTGTGGTGCCCGCCACGCAATAGCCGATCGCGTGAGCGGACGGCACGTCGAGCAGTTCGCGGATCGTGTCGATCGCGTCGATCTGCGCGGCGACATAGTCGTCCCACACCACGTCTTTCATGCTGGCGTCGGCGGACTTCCAGCTCACCATGAACACGGTCAGCCCCTGGTCCACCGCCCAGCGGATGAAGCTTTTCTCCGGCGTCAGGTCGAGAATGTAGAAGCGGTTGATCCAGGGCGGGAAGATGACGAGCGGCGTCTCGAACACTTCGTCGGTCGTCGGCGAATACTGGATCAGCTCGTAGAGCGGGGCGCGCTTCACGACCTTGCCCGGAGTGGTGGCGAGATTGCGCCCGAGCTCGAATGCGCCTTCCCGAACATGGGTGAGCTGGCCCTGCCGCATATCGCGCAGCATGTGCTCCAGACCTTTCAGCAGATTCTCGCCGCCGGTCTCCAGCGTCTTCTTCATCACCTCCGGGTTCGTGAAGGCGAAGTTGGACGGACTCATCGCGTCGACCACCGTGCGCGTCGCGAAGCGGATCCTCTCTTTCTCCGCTTCGTCCACGCCTTCGACCAGATCGACGGATTTCAGCATGTGCTGGGCAATGAGCTGGTAGGATTGGCGGATCAGGTCGAACAGCGGGTGCTCCCGCCATTCAGGCGCAGCGAATCGCCGGTCCTTCGACTTGGGCTCCTCCGGCGCTGCCGCTTCCCCGGGCGTCAGAAAGCGCTGCCAGAGCTTCATGCTGTCCGACCAGAAATTGGTCGCGGCCTGCGCGATTGCGGAGGTTCCCATCAGAGCCGGCATCGGCGTTGGGGCCGGACCGTCCCCCGCCTTCATCGCCAGCTCGACGCCATGTTCCATCATCAGCTGCTGGGCGCGGCCGATCACCCAGGTCCAGCGCTGCATGTCCTCGAGCGTCGGCGTGTTCGGCAGGACGGTGTCGCTGGTCTGGCTGGCCATGATCCTCTCCTTTGCCCTCACTCTATGCGACTTGGCGGTGTTCGTCAGCAACTTGCGCGAAACGCAAATGCTCCCATTTCGGTGCGATGACGGACAGGTCAGAGAAATGCCCGCTCTGCGGCAAGCCCACAGACTCCGCGCACACGCCGTTCTGCAGCCGCGGCTGCAAGGATCGCGACCTGCTGAACTGGTTGGGCGACGCCTATCGCGTGCCGGGGCCGGCAGCGCATGACAATCCTCTGGACACCGGCTCCGAGCCGCCGCTATAGGCCGCCCCTCGCTCAAACGCAGCGCCGTGCCCAGGTAGCTCAGTTGGTAGAGCATGCGACTGAAAATCGCAGTGTCGGTGGTTCGATTCCGCCCCTGGGCACCATTTTCCGACCGGCTTGCGAACCCGCCCGCTTCCGCTAACGATCGCCGGATGATGCGCCTTTCGTTTCGACCTGCATGAGCGGTTCCCCACTCTATGCGGGTCTTGAGCTGGGCGGCACCAAGTGCATCGCCATTCTTGCCGCCGGGCCTGACGATATCCGCGAACAGGTCGAACTGCCGACGCTTGCGCCGGCCGAGACGCTGGACGCGCTGGCGGCGATTCTTCGCGGCTGGGAGACGGCGCGGGCGCTCGGCATCGCCAGCTTCGGCCCGCTCGACCTCGATCCGGCAAGTCCCACTTATGGTTCGATGCCCAACACGCCGAAGCCCGGCTGGACCGGCGCTTCGCTGCTGCCGCTGACTCGCGTTCTCGACGTGCCGTTCGCGATCGACACTGACGTCAACGGCGCAGCGCTCGCCGAAGGCCGATGGGGCGGCGCCCAGGGACTGACAAGCTGGAGCTATATCACCGTCGGCACGGGCATCGGCGTCGGGCCGATCGTGTCCGGCGCGCCGGTTCGCGGGCTGGGGCATGCCGAAGCCGGCCATATGCACGTCGGCAGCAGCGATTCCTGGCCGGGCGCCTGCCCGTTCCATGGCGATTGCGCGGAGGGACTGGCGAGCGGCCCGGCGATCGAAGCGCGAACGGGCAAGGCCGGCGGCTCGCTTTCCGATGGCGATCCGGTCTGGAATCTGGTCGCCGAAGCGCTTGCGCGCCTGTGCCACAATCTGGTGCTGACGACATGCCCGGAGCGCATCCTGATCGGCGGCGGCATCCCGACGAAGCGTCCGCAACTGATCGGGCTAATCCGATCCGCCCTTATCGCCAGCCTGGCCGGCTATGCCACGGGTCCCCAAATCGCCACGATGATCGACAGTTTCGTGCAGCCGCCGCGCCTCGGCGCGCGCGCCGGACCGCTGGGCGCGATCGCGCTGGCCCAGACGGCCATTTAGCTCTTCACCTGACAAGAATGGTGCGGTCGAGAAGACTCGAACTTCCACGTCCTTTCGGACACAACGACCTCAACGTTGCGCGTCTACCAGTTCCGCCACGACCGCACGAGACATCCCGCCGGACAGGCCGGCGCTGGCAAGGCGGCTGCCCCTAGCAGAGCCTTTTCCGCCTCGCAACAGGCCTTTCAAGTCTTCGAGCCGACGAAGCTGAGCTTCAGTTCGCGCGCACCCTTCGGCACGTCATAGACGGCGGCGTCGAACTGCGCCGCGTCGCCGGGGCCGAGCGTGCGCTGCGGCGGCGTGATGATCCAGTTATAGACCACGCGGCCCTGCGCATCCTGGAGCTCGGCCTGGATGTCGGGCACGTTCTGGCGCTCGCGGGTCGGGTTCACCACGCGGCCGGTGAGCGCGAACAGTTCGTTGCCGCTGGCCAGCGCACGGCGCTCCGGCTTGCTCGGCACTTCGATGAGGAGCGCGACAGTCCCACTGCCACCATTCAATCCGAATTGGGCACGCACCTTGTCGAAACCGACGAATTGCAGCGCGGCAATGGCGGCGAGCAGCAGCACGCCCACCACGGCGGCGACGATCGTCCAGCGCCGGGCGGGATTGGCGCGCGATGGGCCTTCGTCCTCATAATCGTAGGGATCGGCCTGGGGCTCTGCGACCGCCTCCGGTTCGGGCGTCTGCTGGGGAGCGACAGCTTCCGGCACCGGCGGCTTGTCGATCTGCACCGGCGCGGTCTGCTCGACATCCGAGCCGGCAGGCCACTGGTGCCAGCTATTGCCGCACTTGGCGCAACGCACGGCGCGCCCGTTCACGCCGATCGCACCGTCGGGAACGGTGTAGCGCGTATGGCACGCTGGACATTCAAGGATCATGCGGCGCGGGCCCCTCAGCTAACGTCTTCTAAACGTCTCGCGACTCGCAGCGCAAGCACAGTGCTTTACGGAAATGCCGCGCTCGTGCCATGGCGTCATGAAACGGGGTGAAAGCGAGCGAGGGCGCGGGCGCGATGGCCAGCATCGTGCAATTCGAAAATGTAGGTCTGCGCTATGGCATGGGCGCGGAAACCCTGTCCGACGTCAGTTTCAGCCTGGCGCCGGGCGCCTTTTATTTCCTGACCGGCGCCTCAGGTGCGGGCAAGACGTCGCTGCTCAAGCTGCTGTATCTCGCGCAGCGCCCGAGCCGCGGGCTGATCCGCCTGTTCGACGAGGATGTGGTCGACATGCCACGCGAGCGGCTGCCGGCGCTGAGACGGCGGATCGGCGTGGTGTTCCAGGATTTCCGGCTCGTCCCGCACCTCTCCGCCTACGACAATGTCGCGCTGCCGCTCCGCGTCGGCGGGGTCGACGATGGCGAAATCCAGGAGCGGGTGAGCGAGATGATTGCCTGGGTCGGCCTGTCGGGCCGGGCGAGCGCGCGGCCGGCGACATTGTCGGGCGGCGAGCAGCAGCGGGTCGCGATCGCCCGCGCGGTGATCGCGCGGCCCGAAATGCTGGTCGCCGACGAGCCGACCGGCAACGTCGACCCCGACATGGCGACGCGCCTCCTCCACCTGTTCGACGCGCTCAACAAGCTCGGCACCACAGTGGTGGTCGCGACCCACGACATGCACCTCGTCTCGCGCGTGCCGAACGCCGCGATCATGCGGCTGGAGCGCGGACGGCTGGATGATCCCACCGGTGCGCTTCGTTATCCGCCGCGGGTGCTTGCATGAACCTGCCTTTCGCCTTCACGCGCGCCGATCGCCAGCTCCTGCCCGAGGGGCGAGCGGCGGGCCCAATGCCGTGGGTGATCGCGATCATGGTGTTCCTGACGGTGCTCGCTGCCGCCGCCGGTCTCGCGCTGGCCGGTTCGGCGCGAGCGCTGGGCGACCAGATCGCCGGACGGGTGACGATCCAGATCGTCGAGGCCGACCGGGTCGCGCGCGAGGCCCAGGCCGAAGCGGTGGCGCGGCGCGTGCGCGCCCTGCCCGGCATCGCGGATGTCCGCCGCGTGCCGGATGCCGAAATCGCAAATCTCCTCGAGCCCTGGCTCGGGTCCGGCGGATTGGAGCTGCCCGTGCCGGCACTGGTGGATGTCGACCTTGCGAACCCGGCCCAACTCCGAAATCTCAAGACGGCAGTGGCGCGGATCGCGCCGTCTGCGCGGATCGACGCGCATGCCCAGGCCTTGGCGCCGCTGCGCGACCTGATCGGAACATTGCGCTGGCTGTCGCTTGGCTTGGTGTTCCTGATGGGAGTCGCTACGGCTGCCTGCGTGGTGCTCGCAGCCCGCGCCGCCCTCAACACCCATCATGAGACGATCGACGTGCTTCATCTGCTCGGTGCGACGGACATCCAGATCGCCCGCCTGTTCCAGCGCCGTATCGCGCTCGATGCGCTGTTCGGCGGCGGGCTCGGCTTTGCCGCCGGGACGCTGATGATCCTGGTGCTGGCCGGACGGATCGGGGCCGTCGGATCGGAGCTGGTCGGCTCGGTCCAGCTCGCCCCGGCAAGCTGGCTCGCGCTGATCGCGGTGCCCGTTGCGGGCGCGCTGCTCGCAACCGCCGCGGCGCGTCTGACAGTCGAGCGCGCGTTGAGGCGCATCCTGTGATCCGCCGCTTGATCTCCGCCCTCGTCATTGTCTGGGTCGTCGGCTTCGTGCTGTTCGTCGGCTTGCTGCCGCGGCCGGCCGGCGACGCGACCACGGACGGCATCATCGTGCTGACCGGAGGCCCCGGCCGCATCGAACGCGGCCTGGCGCTGATGGAACAGCACAAGGCAAAGCGGATGCTGGTGTCCGGCGTCAATCTGGCGGTCGGGCGCCGCGACTTCCTGGTCATGTTCCGCCCGCCGCGGGCGTTGTTCGATTGCTGCGTGGATCTCGGCAACGACGCCGTCGACACGCGTTCGAACGGCGCCGAATCCGCCGCCTGGGTCAAGAAATACCAAGTCCGCAGCGTGCGGCTCGTCACGACCGACTGGCACATGCGCCGCGCCCGCTTCGAACTCGGTCAGGCGCTGCCCAAGGACGTCGCGATCGTCACCGACGCGGTGCGGAGCGAGCCGGATCTGCCGATCCTCCTCACCGAATATCACAAATACATGCTCCGCCGCGCCGCGGCTCTGATCGGCTTCTGACGATGCTGCGGGGGCTGGCGTTCAAGGTCGTTTTCTACGGCGGCAGCCTGTTCTTCGTGGTGACGGCATTTCTGTACGCCGCGGCCGGCCGCCACGCACTGATCCCGCATGTGCGCCGCTGGACCGTGTTCCACGACTGGTGCTGCCGCAAGCTGCTCGGCATCGATTGGCGCGTCGAAGGCGAGCTGCCGCGCACGCCGGTGCTGGTCGCGATGAAGCACGAGGCGATGTACGAGACGCTGCATTCCGTGCTGCTGCTCAACGCGCCGGCACCCGTCTTCAAGCAGGAGCTGCTGAAAATCCCCATCTGGGGCCGCGCGCTGCTCAGTTACGGCGGCATCGTCGTCGATCGCGAGGCGGGCGCCAAGGCCCTGCGGGCGATGCTTGCCGAAGCGAAGGACCTGATCGCCGACGGCCGTCCGATCCTGATCTTCCCGGAAGGGACGCGCGTGCCGCACGGAGAAGCGCCCGAGCTCAAGTCCGGTCTCGCCGGGCTCTACCGCATGCTGGGGCTGCCGGTGGTGCCGATCGCCTGCGATAGCGGCCGCTTTCTGCCGAAACATGGCCCCAAGCGGCCCGGCACGATCACGTTCCGGGTCGGTGAGACGATCCCGCCGGGCCTTTCCCGCGAAGAGATCGAAGCGCGGGTCCACGGCGCGATCAATGCGCTCAACGACTGACGGCCACCCGGAAAGGGGTGGCCGCCGTCTAGGATTGCTTGGGGATGTGTCAGCGGTCGCTGCTGCGATGGCCGCTGCTGCCCTTATGGCTGCCGCTTCCGCTCTGCTGCCGGTTATTGTCGCTGCTCTGCTGCGATTGCTGACGGCTGCGGTCGCTCCCGGAACCGCTCTGCTGGCGATTGCCGCTGCGATCGTTGTTCTTGTTCTTCATGGTCACGCTCCTTACGCATCCGCGTCGATCGACGCAGTAACAAAACGCCGGGGGCTGGCGCACAGTTTCGTGAACAAGGGGTGGGCCGGCCTCGATGCGCGCCCAGCCGAGAAGGGAGCGATATGACCTATTGCCTTGGCATGCTGTTGGAATCGGGCCTGGTTCTGATGGCCGACACGCGCACCAATGCAGGCGTCGATAATTTTTCGACCTTCCGAAAGCTGCACGTGCTGGCGGACGGCCCCGACCGCCAGATCTACGCGGCGACGGCGGGCAGCCTGTCGGTCAGCCAGACGGTGATCGGCACGCTACGCGAAGACCAGCTCGCCTCCGATTCGGGCGAGCCCAAGCCTTGCCTCGGCGAAGCGCCGACCATGTTTCGCGTGGCGCAGCTCGTCGGCGAAGCGGTGGAGCATGCCGGCGCCAGCGTCGGCGCCGCACTCGACCGCGCGCATATCGAAAGCCATGTCGATGTGCTCGTCGGCGGACGGGTCGGCGACGGGCCGCTGAAATTGTTCGAAGTCTATAGCGTCGGCAATTTCATCGAATGCACCCAGGACGTGCCGTTCCTCCAGATCGGCGAGACCAAATATGGCCGGCCGATTCTCGACCGCACGCTTCGATACGACACGCCGCTGGCCGACGCGGTCAAACTCGGCTGCCTGTCGTTTGACGCGACAATGAAGTCGAACCTGGGCGTGGCGCAGCCGATCGATGTGCTGGTGATCCCGGCGGACCGCGCGCTCGCTCCGATCAGTCATCGGATCGAGCGCCACGACCCTTATTTCGTAGAATTGCAGGAAAGATGGCAGCAAGGGCTGCGCAAGACCGCGGCCAGCCTGCCCACACCGCGCTGGATGAAGTGAGCGCGCCCCGCTTTATTCGTAAGCGTAGGCGAGGCGGAGCGTGTTCATCCGGTCTGCCGTCTTGACGCCAGCCGCACCGTTCAGCGCCCAGCGTATTTCCGCCAGCATCAGCGGGCGATCCCGAACCTGGACGAGCACTTGCTGCCCAAGCGGCATGTCCGGCACCGAATCAAGCCGGAGGCCCGATTGCGAAACATCACGCACCGTCGAACGGAACGGCGCCGCACCGACGACGACACGCCCTTCGACCTCGATATCGTAGCGCTTCGCGCGCGGACGATGGGAGGGTGAGCTGCCGCGGTCCGTCTCATTCTCGATGCCGAAGATCGCGAGCGCGTTCTCCAGATCCATCCCGAAACGCCGCCCGCGTGCCCAGCGAATGGTCCCGACGTGAAACGCGTTTTCGGAAATGCTGAACACGAGCCGCTGGCCGGTGCTGAGCGGAACGTCCGCTTCGCCGGCCATGCCGGTTCGCGAGACGTTTCTGACGACGAGCGGCACGAAGCCATCGATGGGGAATATCTCGGCCCACATCAGGACCTTTCGCCGTGTATCGACCCGACGCTCCGTCGGATCCGGCGCAACCGTGTCGTCTTCCATTCCGAAAAATGACTTCAAACGAGACGCAAGCATGACGTGCCTTTGCTCCACTTTTGGGGCGACCCAGCGAAAATGATGCGTCCGTCAGCCCGCAATCGCGGGGACGGCGAGAGCCGCCCCCGCTCTGTCAACTGATCCGGACTGAACGGACCGGATGGCTAATCGGCTGAAAACCCTAACGTATCGCTTGCGTCACAATATCGCGATACGATCAATCGTGCGCGCGTCCGAAATCGGGGCGGGCATCGTCCTGGCCTTGCTCGACGATCGAGCGGCGAACGGCGCGGGTGCGGGTGAACAGGTCGAACAATGCGTCACCGTCGCCCCAGCGGATCGCGCGCTGCAAGGCAGTCAGGTCTTCGGTGAAGCGCTGCAGCATCTCCAGCACCGCATCCTTGTTGGCAAGGAACACGTCGCGCCACATGGTCGGGTCGGATGCCGCGATGCGGGTGAAGTCGCGGAAACCGCCGGCCGAGAATTTGATGACTTCCGAGCGCGTCACCTGCTCTAGGTCGGAGGCCGTGCCGACGATCGTATAGGCGATCAGGTGCGGCAAATGGCTGGTGACGGCAAGCACCAGATCGTGATGCTCGGGCGTCATCGTCTCGACCTCGGCGCCCAGCGCACGCCAGAATGCCTGCACCCGCGCGACGGCGGTCGGATCGGTGCCTTCCACCGGCGTCAGGATGCACCAGCGGCCGTGGAACAGCGTCGAAAAGCCCGCTTCCGGCCCGCTATTCTCGGTGCCGGCAACGGGATGTGCGGGGACGATCTGATTGTTCGGCAAGGCCGCGCTCAGCGCCGCCGCGACGCTCGCCTTGGACGATCCGACATCGCTGACGATCGCGTCGGCCGGCAGGTCGTCGGCGATTTCGCTCGCCACCGCGCCCACCGCGCCCACCGGCACGCAGAGGATGACCAGATCGGCGTCGGTCACCGCCGCACCGGCGCTGTCGGCGATATCGTCGCAGAGCTGGAGCCGGTCGGCGACGCCACGCACTTGCGGGTCGGCATCGTGCCCGGTCAGCCGCACGGTCGGCATGTGCTGCCGCACTGCGCGCGCCACCGACGAGCCGATCAGCCCCAGGCCGATGATCGCGACGCGGGAAAAGGGCAGCATCAGCCCGCCTGCTCCACCAGCCGCCGCAGCGCCGCCGTCATGCCCAGCATTTGCTCGTCGGTGCCGATCGAGATGCGCAGGCCATGCGGCAGCTGCTGGCCGGGAAGCCAGCGCGTGGCGTAACCGGTGTCCATCAGCCCTTTATAGGCTTGCTCCGCGGTCAGCCGGCCTTCGAACAGCACCAGCAGGAAATTCGCCTTGCTCGGCACCGCGCGGATGCCGGCATTGCCAAGGCTTGCGACCTGCTCGGCGAACCAGGCGCGCCATTTCGCATTGTGCGCTTTCGAATGGGCCACGAAGGCTTCGTCGTGCAGCGCGGCGACGGCGGCGCGCTGGCCTGCGATCGTCATGTTGAAGGGCAGGCGAATGCGGTGCATCGCCGTCACGATCTCGGCCGAGGCATAGCCCCAGCCGATCCGCTCCGCCGCCAGACCGTAGATTTTGGAGAAGGTGCGCGTGACGAGCACGTTCGGCGCAAACTTCGCCAGCTCCAACCCGCCATCGTCCGCGCCGTCGTCCAGATACTCGGCATAAGCGTGGTCGAGCACCAGCAACACGTTGCCGGGCAACCCCGCGTGCAGGCGCGCAATCTCCTCGCGCGGCGCGTAGGTACCGGTCGGGTTGTTCGGATTGGCGATATAGACGACGCGCGTCCGCTCGGTGACCGCGGCTAGGATCGCGTCGACGTCGGTGGCATAATCCTTGTCCGGCGCAACCACCGGCACCGCGCCCACGCGCCGCGCCGCGATCTCGTACACCGCGAAGCCGTAGCGCACGAAGATCACTTCGTCGCCCGGTCCCGCGAACGCACCGGCGGCAAGGTGCAGGATCTCGTCCGATCCGTTGCCATAGATCACGCGCATCGGGTCGAGCCCGTATTTCGCGGCGATCGCCTCGCGAACGACAGCCCCGCTGGCGTCGGGATAGCGATCGAGGCTGTCGGCGGCCGAGCGGAAGGCTTCTCTGGCCTCCGCGCTGGTGCCGAGCGGGTTCTCGTTCGACGAGAGCTTCGCGACCTTGCGCCCATCGTCGGTGGTCGAGCGCCCGGGCACGTAAGGCGCGATATCCATGATCCAGGGCTTGGGAGCGGGCGCGAGCATGGCCGGGGCGTCTAAAGCAGATTGCCGGGGACGCAAGCGCGCCGGTAAGGCCGTGCCATGCGCCTCGCCGATCTGGAAACGCCTGCCCTGCTCCTCGATGCCCCGAAGATGCGCGCCAACATCGCGCGGATGAACGCGGCGATGAAACGGCACGGCGTTGCGCTCAGGCCGCATCTGAAGACCGCCAAGTCCGCCGAAGTGGCGCGCGAGATGACGGCGGGCTGGTCCGGCGCGGTGACCGTCTCGACGCTGAAGGAAGCCGAGCAGTTCTTCGCAGCCGGCTATCGCGACATCCTCTATGCGGTCGGCATCGCGCCCAACAAGCTCGCCCATGCCGCCGAACTGGTGCGGCGCGGAGCCACGTTGACGTTGATCCTCGACAGCGTGGCGGCTGCCGAAGCGGTGGCGGCGTTAGGGCGCGCGGAGGGTTTGCGCCTCCCGGTCCTGATCGAGATCGACAGCGACCGTCACCGCGCCGGCGTCGCACCGAATGATACGGCGCTGCTGACCGCGATCGCGGACGCTCTCGCAGAAGGCGCGGAACTGCGCGGCGTAATGACGCATGGCGGCGGCTCCTATGGCGCGACCAGCGCCGAAGAGCTCGCCGCTCATGCCGAGCTCGAACGGTCGGGCGCGATGACTGCGGCCGAAGCGCTCCGCGCCGCGGGCCATGCTTGCCCCGTCATCAGCGTCGGCTCGACGCCCACGGCGCTCTTCGCGCGCGACCTGACCGGCGTCACCGAAGTGCGGGTCGGCGTCTATGTGTTCATGGACCTCGTCATGGCGGCGCTCGGCGTCTGCGCGGTGGACGACATCGCCGCGTCGGTCCTCACCAGCGTCATCGGCCACCAGCCGGAGCGCGGCTGGCTGATCGTCGATGCCGGCTGGATGGCGCTCTCGCGCGACCGTGGACTGGACACGAACGGCTACGGCCTCGTCGCCGGCCATGACGATCTGATCGTCGTCTCCGCCAATCAGGAGCACGGCATCATTGCCGATCGCCACGGCCGCCCGCTCGACCTTGCCCGCTTCCCGATCGGCACGCTCCTCCGCATCCTGCCCAACCATGTCTGCGCCACCGCCGCGCAGCACGACCGCTATCATGTGCTGGACGGATCGGACGCCATCGCGCAGGTGTGGCCGCGCTTTGGAGGCTGGTGAGTGAAGGACGACACGCGTTTCGGGCTCGACCGGCAGGTCCGCTTGGCGGGCCCGCTGCCGCTCGACTCCGGCGCGGCGCTGCCCGAGGTCGAGATCGCCTACGAAACCTACGGCACCCTGGACGCCGACGGCACCAACGCGATCCTGATCTGCCACGCGCTGACCGGCGACCACCATGTCGCCTCGCCCCATCCGCGCACCGGCAAGCCGGGCTGGTGGCAGCGCGTGGTCGGCCCGGGCAAGCCGATCGACACGAACAAACACCTCGTCATCTGCGCCAACGTGCTCGGCTCCTGCATGGGGTCGAGCGGCCCGGCCAGCCTCGACCCCGCCACGGGCAAACCCTTCTCCATGCGCTTTCCGGTCATCACCATCCGCGACATGGTGCGCGCGCAGGCGGCGCTGCTCGACCATCTCGGCATCGCGCGGCTGAAGGCGGTGGTCGGCGGATCGATGGGCGGCATGCAGGCGCTCGAATGGGCGGCGACCTATCCCGACCGCGTCGACGCCGCGTTGGTGATCGCATCCTCCGCCCGCCACTCCGCGCAGAACATCGCCTTCCACGAAGTCGGCCGACAGGCGATCATGGCCGATCCCGCTTGGCGCGGCGGCGAATATTACGACGCCGAAGCCCCCGCTCGCGGCCTCGCCGTCGCGCGGATGGCCGCGCACATCACCTATCTGTCGGAAGCCGGCCTGACCGAGAAATTCGGCCGCCGCCTGCAGGGCCGCGACGCCAAGAGCTTCGGCTTCGACGCGGATTTCCAGGTCGAGAGCTATCTCCGCCACCAGGGCCTGAGCTTCACCGACCGGTTCGACGCCAATTCCTACCTCTACATCACCCGCGCGATGGACTATCTGGACATCGCGGAGGAACATGGCGGCAGCCTCGCCGCTGCCTTCCGCAGCACCAGGGCGCGCTTCTGCCTGATCAGCTTCGACAGCGACTGGCTTTATCCCACGCCGGAAAGCCGCGCGATCGTCCACGCCCTGAACGCGGCCGGCGCACCCGTCAGCTTTGTCGAACTATCCAGCCCTTTCGGCCATGACAGCTTCCTGCTGGAGCATGCCGAAATGGACCGCGTGATCTCGGGATTCCTGGGCGCATAATGTCTCTCCGTCCCGATCTTGCGATCATCGCCGCCAACGTCGCGCCGGGCACGCGCGCGCTCGACGTGGGCTGTGGAGACGGGGCGCTCATGGCGGCGCTTCAATCCGAAAAACAGGTGGACGCGCGCGGGCTCGAGCTCGATCCGGTCAATGTCGCCGCAGCCGTCGGGCGCGGGCTTTCGGTCATCCAGGGCGACGCCGATACCGACCTCGCCGACTATCCCGCCGACGCGTTCGACTACGCGATCCTCAGCCAGACGCTGCAGACCACGCGACGCCCCGATCAGGTGCTCGAGCAATTGCTGCGGATCGGGCGCAAGGCGTTCGTGTCCTTCCCGAACTTCGCGCATTGGCGCGTGCGGCTCTCATTGCTTTGGGGCGGGCGGATGCCAGTCACGCGACTGTTGCCGCTCGAATGGTACGAAACGCCCAACATCCACCATGTAACGGTCGACGATTTCCGCGCCTTCGTGCGCGAGCGCGGGCTGACGGTGGAGGGCGCCTGGTTCCTCTCTGGCGACAAATT
The DNA here is from genome assembly GCF_042678385.1 of Sphingomonas tabacisoli. Classification (NCBI taxonomy): domain Bacteria; kingdom Pseudomonadati; phylum Pseudomonadota; class Alphaproteobacteria; order Sphingomonadales; family Sphingomonadaceae; genus Sphingomonas; species Sphingomonas tabacisoli. Next base: position 368,495 of record NZ_JBHUDY010000001.1, on the reverse strand, counting down.
GACCAGTGCGGCTGCCGCGAATTTCCGCGCCGAGCACGCCGTCTTCCTACTTCGGCGCTAGTCCGTTCGCGAGCATGTCGTTCGCGATCTTCGCGATCTCGGACAGCCCCTCGTCGTCGCTCCACACCCCGTAGCGTAGGCCCAGGAACACGTTCATGCCGCCGATCGCCCATGCATGGACCTCGCCCACATCGGCACGCACTTCGCCGCGCCCTGCCGCCTCTTCCAGGCGCTTGCGAATGCGGGCGACCGTGCTTTCATAGTGATAGCGGAACACTTCGGGATCGACGAACTCGGCCTGATCGATGATCCGGTAGATTTCCTTGTGCTCTCGCGCGAAGTGCAGGAACCAGTCGAGGCCGCGCCGCTCCGCATCGATCTGGTCGGTCGCGGCAGAGATGGCGCCTCCCGCGCCTTCGCGAACCTTGTTGGAAAAGTCGCGAACCAGGGCGCGGAACACATCCTCCTTGCTGTCGAAGTATGTGTAGAACGTCCCCATCGCGACGCCTGCGCGCTGGGTGATGTGGGTGATGCCGGTCTCGTAGAAGCCGCGATCGCCGAACTCGACCGCCGCGGCGTCGAGGATCGCGCGCAGCGTGCGCCGGCCGCGCTCGGTGCGCGGCTCCTTATGCCCAAGTGTTGCAGCGCTGCTACGCTCCGCCGCCTTTTGCATGTCCCCTCCGCCCGGAAGTTGAAACCCGGTTCAGGTTTCAGTATACGCGTCGCGACACCAGGCACAAGCCGCTCAAGGCCGGGCCATTTGGGGAGGGGTTGATGAAAGGGTTTTCCGCACGCGCGCTGTTCAATCTGGGCGTGGCCGCCGCCGCGCTGACCGCCATGCCGGCCTTCGCGCAGGACAATGCACCGGCCGCTGGGCAGCAGGCAGAGAGCACGACCAACGATTTCGACATTGTCGTCACCGCGCGCCGCCGCGAGGAAAGCCTGCTCGACGTGCCGATCGCCGTCACTGCCTATTCGGGCGACTCGCTCGAACGCCACGGTGCGCTCGATATCACGGCGATATCCGACACCACGCCGAACGTGACGTTCGAGACCAGCCGCGGCACCAACTCGACGCTCACGGCCTTCATTCGCGGCGTCGGCCAGCAGGATCCCGTCGCCGGGTTCGAAGCGGGCGTGGGCCTCTATCTCGACGACGTTTATCTGAACCGCCCGCAAGCGGCCGTGCTCGACATCTACGATCTTGAGCGGATCGAAGTGCTGCGCGGGCCGCAGGGCACGCTCTATGGCCGCAACACGATCGGCGGCGCGATCAAGTACGTTACGAAGAGCCTGAACCCGGACGATGCCGAGTTGAACCTGCGCGCCAATGTCGGTGAATATAACCAGGTCGACGTGATCGCGAGCGGCAGCCTGCCGCTGAACGACGATTTCCGCCTCGGCGCCGCCGTTGCCCGACTCAGCCGCGACGGCTTCGGCAAGAACCTGACCACCGGTGAGGAAAACTACAACAAGGACGTCTGGGCGGTTCGGGCGACCGCGGAAGCGGGCAGCCATGACAGCTTCTTCTTCCGCCTGACGGGCGATTACACCCATGACAAATCGAAAGCGCGCGGCGGGCATCGCCTGATCCCCGGCCTGCTCAGCGGCGCGCCGGTGCTGAGCGATGTGTATGATTCGCGGGGTGCGCTGGTGACGCCGAAGCAGGACGTGCGTTCCTGGGGCATCGCCAACCGCCTCGAATGGAAGGCGACCGACCAGCTCACCTTCAAGAACATCCTCGCTTACCGCAAGGACCACAGCGATACGCCGATCGACTTCGACGCTCTGCCGGCGCAGGACGTCGACGTGCCGGCGATTTACCGTAATCGGCAGTTCTCCGAGGAATTTCAGGCAGTCTATGAGGGCGACAAGCTGCAAGGCGTCGCCGGCGTTTATTACCTGAACGCCCGCGCCCGGAACATCTTCGACGTTGTACTTGGCACCACCGGCGCGCTCCTGAACCTGCCGGGCTTCACGGCCTCGACCTTCGGTGACGTGAAGACGCGGACCTGGGCGGCCTTTGGCGACCTCACCTACGATCTGACCGATCAATTCTCGATCTCGGCCGGCGGCCGCTACACGGTCGACAAGCGCCACGCGATCGTCATCCGCAAGAATCTGATCGGAGGCGCCTCCCCCGCGCTCGGCGGCGCTGGCGTGCAACTGGGTGCGCTCACGTCGAACTTCGACGGCGAGAAGACATTCAAGCAGTTCACGCCGCGCGCCTCGATCACTTTCAAGCCGACGCCGGACCACACGCTCTACGCCAGCTATGCCAAGGGCTTCAAAGGCGGCGGCTTCGATCCGCGCGGCCTGTCCACCGCAGCGCCGGACATCAACGGCGACGGCGTGCGCTCGCCGGCAGAAATCTTCGACTACTTCCTGTTCGATCCGGAAAAGGTCGACAGCTATGAAGTCGGCTACAAGGCGTCGCTGTTCGACAATCGCCTGCGCTTTGCGCTCGCCGGCTTCTATGCCGACTATAAGGACGTGCAGGTGCCGGGCTCGGTCGGCGCGGTCGTCAATGGTATCCCGACCTTCGTCGGCGTCACCACCAATGCCGGCAAGGCGACGTTCAAGGGCGTGGAGTTCGAGACCCAGGCCAGCCTCGCCCGCGACTTCGCGGCGACTGGCGACCGGCTGAATTTTTCCGGCACGCTCGGCTATATCGACGCGCAGTATGATCAGTTCGTCACCAACGTCGCCAACTTCGACGCGAACGGCAATCCGGCACCGGGAACGGCCGCCCGCCCGGTCGATGTTGCCAAGTTCAAGCGCATCCAGAACACGCCGAAATGGACCGCTTCGGGCACGCTCGACTATGGCGTGCCGGCCGGTCCCGGCCTGCTCGATCTGAGCACGACCGTTTCGTACCGCAGCAAGACCTTCCAATTTGAAACGCCGAGCCCGTATCTCGATCAGCCCGGCTATGCGCTTTGGGACGCCTCGCTGGTGTGGACCAGCGATAACCAGCGCTACACGATCGGGCTGCACGCCAAGAACATCACCAACAAGCGCTATATCACTTCAGGCTATCAGTTCCTGAACGTGAACCCGGTGACCGGCGTGCCGGTGCTGTCGCTGACGACCACGTCGCCCAACTTTGCCAAGCCCGGCGTTTCGCCGTCGCTCGGCCGCGAAGGCGTGGTGACGACATATTACGGCAACCCGCGGCAGATTTTTGCGTCGTTCGGCGTGAAGTTCTGATCCCAATACCCCTCCCGCCCCTCGCGGGAGGGGCGGGGGCGGGCCCTGTCGCAAACTCTCCCCTTCTGAACGAAGGGCCCGCTCCGTCATCGCACGAGCGTGCGGTATACTCGCTCGACGCTGGCCGAAGCCGCGTCCCAGGAATAGCCGGCGCTCGCCGCGCTCGCCGCGGCTCTCATCGTCCGGCGCGCATCGGGGGCAAGCAGCTTCTCGATCGCCGCTACATAATCCGCCACGTCGCGCGGACTGCAGATCAGTCCGGTGCGGCCGCTTTCGATCAACGCCCGAGCGCTCGGTGCGTCGGCGCTGACCACCGGCAAGCCGGACGCCATCGCTTCCAGCACGACATTGCCGAACGTCTCGGTGGTGCTGGGCGTCAGCATGATGTCTGCGGATGCGACGGCGCGCGCGAGCGCCTCGCCTTCCAGATGTCCGCAGACGACCACGCCCGCCAGACCGTCGAGCATCGCCAGCGCCGGTCCTGCGCCGACGATGAGCGGCCGTACAGGATGGCCGCGCCGCTGCAGTTCGGCGACGACTTCGGCAAAGATCGCGACGCCTTTTTCCAGCACGACCCGGCCGAAGAACAGGACTGCGATCTCGTCCTCGGCGATGCCCTGCGCCCGACGCCACGCCATGTCGCGCCGGTCGGGGCTGAACAAGTCGCGGTCGACGCCGCGGCTCCAGACGCTGGCCCGCTCATCGCCTCGCATCTCTTTCATTGCCGAAACCAGCGCGGGGGTCGGGGCGAGCACATGATCGGCGCGGCGATAGAAGCGGCGGAGGTGCGCCTCGGCGAGCGGGCGCGCCCAGCCGAGGCCGTAATGTTCGAGATAGGTCTCGAACAAGGTGTGCTGGCTCGCGACGATCGGCACCCCAAGGCGCTTTGCGAAGCTTTCGGCGCGGGTGCCGAGGATATCCGGGGTCGAGACATGGACTAGGTCCGGCGCGAACCCTTCAATGTCGCGGCGGATCGCGCGCGGCAGGCCGAGCGCGAGCTGGAATTCGCCGCGGACCGGCAGCTTCACCGAAGGGACCGGGACGAGGGTGCCGGCGGGTTCGAAGGCAGGAGTGGCGGTGACCGGGGAATAGACCCGTACTTGATGGTGTGCTTGATGTTCCAGATAGTGGACGAGGCGGTTCAGGGCCTGGTTCGCCCCTTCGCGCAAATAGTTGTAATTCCCTGAGAATAGGGCGATCCGCATTAGAGGCGGCGGAAATTGAGGACGGCGTTCAGGACGAACACCGTCAGGCCGGCGAACACCGAGACGATGACGCGCGCGACGAGATAGTTGATCGAGGTGTAGCGCAGGAATGCGGCATACAGCGCCATCGTAACCGCCAGTCCGATCCCGGCATTGACCAGGAAATAGACATAGCCGCTGGCGACGCCGCGATCGGTGCCGCGAAAGATCCAGCTCCGCCCCAGCGCATAGTGCAGCGTGTTCGCGGCCACGAACCCGATCGCGGCGGCCATGAGCTTGGACATGCCCGCCCAGCGCACCAGCGCCCACAGCAGCGCCAGGTCGAAGACGAAGGCGACGCAGCTCACCGCCGTGTTGCGCGCGAGCATCGCCGCCGCTTTGCGCGAAAGCAACCGCGCCGACAGTCCCGCCGCCGGGCGTGCGTCGCGAACCTCCAGCATTCAGGCGCTGATCGGCTGCGGCACGAAGGAAGCGGCGCGCGACGCGGGCTCATGCGCGTCGGCCCAGTCGGTGCGGCGCTTCAGGCCCGGCGTCAGGAACAGCAGCGGCAGCTTCACCAGCAACAGCTCGGAATGGATGAAGCTGTCGATCGCACGTTCCCACCAGCGCGGCTCGCGCTTACCGTGCGCGCTAAGCCAGCCGTCATACGGCGCCCAATGGCTCGGCTCGTCCTTCTCGATGACCTGGAAGATCCGGATCAGTGCCTTGTCGTCCCGCACCAGCGGATGCCGCAGCAGAACCTCGACCTGTCGGTACCCGCGTCGTTCCGTTAGCGAAATTACCCGGCACAGCCGCTCGAACAACGCATCGCTGGCGATGACCGCTTTGGTGTCGAGATCGTCGATTTTCCGGCGGAACATTATTTCCACGAAACGGTCAATGTGGCCGATCGTCCGGTCGACCGCGAACGGCATCACGCCGCGCAACTCGAACCAGCGGCGGAACATGACGTAATGCTTCCGCTCGTCGGCCCGGTGCTTTTCGATCGCGGCGATCAGCGCCTTGTCGTCGGGCGATCGCGCCCGCACCGCCTCCAGCACGCGGTCGATCGCCGTGTAGCCGCGATGCTCGTTGTAGATGTAGATCGAACCGAGCAGATCCAGATAGCGTCTGCGAAACCAGGCAAGCATTAAGACAGAACCCGGCTTAAGGGGTTACGTTCCGCCTGCGCAACTTCGTCAGAACAACCCGGGGACTTCGCGCTGCGCCGTGTTCGGACGCGGCGGCGCGAGGAGCTGGCGCTTGCTCGCCAGCGCCTGGCCGGCCTGGCCGGTCGGGATCGCAGTGCAGCTCTTGCCTTCGATGAAGTCGAGCGCCTGGCGAGTCGAGGCTTCCTGCGGGTCGCCGAGCGGGTGGTTGAAATCGTCGCCCGCCTGGCAAGTCACCGGCACCGTGCCGGCGAGGCCGGTGTAATAGGCGCCGCCGCCAGACGCGTTCTGCGTCGCGAAGGCGATCACGCGCAGCCGGTCGTCGCACTGGCTCTTGTCGATCGCGATCTGGCCCACCGGCTTACCGTAGGTGTTGGCGCCGACCAGCGCCATGTTCTGCTGGTAGTAGGGAATCTGCGAGTTGATCACGAGCTCACTGGCCGACGCGGTCGCGCCGGTGCCGATGAACGCGATCCGCATCGGCGCGATCGACTGGGCTTGCGACTTGAAGAAGCGCGTCTCGTTGTTCGAGGATTTCTCCGGCCGATAGACGGTGCGGTTCTGGACGTCGGAGCTGAATCGCGCCCGTCCGAGCAGGTCGCCCAGAAGCTGCGCGCTCGCGACCAGGCCGCCGCCATTGTAGCGCAGGTCGACGATCACGTCGGTGACGCCGGCCGCCCGGAACTGCCCGAACGCGCTCTGAAGCTGGGAATCGGCGGTGCTGATGAAGGTGCGAAGGTTCAGATAGCCGATCTTGCGCCCGCCTTCGTCGATGATCTTGGCGCCGTACCGGTTGGAGACCGGCTGCAGCGAATAATCGGCCTTGGTGATCGTGATTTCGCGCGTGCCGGAGGGGCCGCTCAGCCGCAGCGTGCGCGTGACGCCGGCGGTCGAAGGGCCGAGCGCATCGGACACCGCGCTTGTGCCGCTCGCCGCGATGATGTCGGAGACGAGACGCAGATTGCCGGGCGTGTCGCCGATCGCGAGGATCTCGTCGCCCCGGTCCATGCCGCCGGCAAAGGCCGGCGCGGTCTCGAACACCTCGGCGACGAACGCGCGCTTCTGCGCAGCGTCGGTGGACAGGCGGAAGCCGAAGCCGGCGGTCGAGCCCGAGTTGTAATAGGCGTCCTCTTCCTTGATCGAGGTCAGATAGGTGAAATAGCGGTCTTTACCCTGACTGCGCGCGGTCGCGGTCAGCGCGTCGATATAGTCGCCGACCGTCGCATAAGGACTTGGGTCGAGGCTGGCCGGCAGCGTTTCAGGGAAGAGATACCATTCCTGCAGCACGCCGAACGCCCATTGCTGGCGCGACAGGAGCGAGCAGGTCGAACTGCTGCCCGAGCCGGCCGGCGTTGGAGTCGTGGTGGCGGTGCCGCCGGAAGAACCGCCGCCTCCGCCGCCGCAAGCACTTAATATGGCTGCCAAACCGAGCAGCGCGCCGAAATCACGCCAGCGCTTCACCACGCAAAACTCCCCGCCAGATCAGGGGGTTATACAGCGATTCGCTCGATCTCTCAAACGGGTTCGGGCTGAGTCCTAAACACCGTTCGGGCTGAGCCTGCCGAAACCCTGCCCTTCTTTGCCCTCGCAGGAAGGAAGAAAGAACAGGCCTTCGACAAGCTCAGGCCGAACGGAGATGGGGTTAGCCCCTGAGTGTAGCCCCTAGCTTCGTAGCCGCCGCTACGATCTTCGCCGACACCGCCGCCAAATCCTCGTCGGCGAGCGTCTTGTCCGTCGGCTGCAGCGTCACTTCGATCGCGAGCGACTTTTGTCCCTCGAGCACGCCCGCGCCCGTGAACACGTCGAACAGCCTTGCCGATGCGATCAGCGCTTTGTCGGCATTGCGGACGGCACGGACCAGATCGCCGGCCGCGAGCGCCTCCGGCACCAGGAAAGCGAAGTCGCGCGTGACCGGCTGCAGCGCAGGCGGCGTGTGGGCCGGGCGCATGCGGCCGCTGGCGCGTTTGGCCGGGATCGCGTCGAGGAAGATTTCGCCCGCGACCACTGCGCCTTCCAGCCCGAACGCCTTGACCAGCAACGGATGCAGCGCGCCGAATTCGGCCAGCACGGCCTTCGGTCCCAGCCGCAACGTCGCGGATTGACCCGGATGATAGGCCGACGAAGCGTCGCCCATGACCTGCAGATTTTCGACCGGCGCGCCCGCCGCTTCCAGCAGGGCCACCGCTTCGGTCTTGCCGTCGAAGGCGGCGAAGGGCTGGGCCTTGCCGCTCTGCCAATCGCGCGGACTGCGCTCACCGGCGAGCACGAAGCCGACCGTCGGCCGCTCGGCATCGGCGAGGTAGCGCCGCCCAAGCTCGAACTGCCGCACCGATCTGGCGCCGCGATCCATGTTGCGCTGCGCCGCCGCCAACAGCCCGGCGAGCAGCGACGGGCGCATGACTTTCATGTCCTCGCTGATCGGATTGGCGAGCGTCCAGGCGCCGCCGCCGAGGGCCGCGGCTTCCTTTTCGGAAATGAAGCTCCAGGTGACGGCTTCGTTCAGTCCGCGCGCCGCTGCCGTCCGGCGCACGCGGCGCTCGGTGAGCTGCTCGGGCGTGGCGGTCGGCCGGGCGACGCCGTCCGCGCGCGGCAGCGGCGTCGAGGGCACATGGTCCATGCCGGTGATGCGCACGACTTCCTCGACCAGATCGGCCGGCCCGTCGATATCGCGCCGCCAGGTGGGGACGGTGACTGTCCAGTCGGGCGAAACCTCAAACCCGAGCCGCTTCAAAATGGCCGCCTGCTCCTCGGCTGCCACCTCGATGCCGCCGAGCTTCAGCGCCAGCGCCGGATCGTAGCGCAGCGTCTTCCGCTCCGTCGGCGGCGCGCCGGCGCGGGTGACGGCACTTGGGCGCCCGCCGCAATGTTCGGTGACCAGCCAGGTCGCGATCGCGAGGCCCTCGTCGAGAAAAGCCGGGTCGACGCCGCGCTCGAAGCGTTGGCGGGCGTCGCTGGTCAGCCCCAGCTTCTGGCCGGTGCGCGCGATATGCTCGGGCGTGAAATAGGCGCATTCGATCAGCACATCGGTCGTCGTCTCCGACACGCCCGAATGCTCGCCGCCCATGATGCCGCCGATGTCGTGCACCTCGGCATCGTCGGCGATCACCGTCATCGTGTCGTCGAGCGTGTAGGTCTTGCCGTTGAGCGCCAGCACTTGCTCGCCGTTCTTCGCGCGGCGGGCGACCAGCGCGCCCTTGAGCTTGGCGCGGTCATAGACGTGCAGTGGCCGGCCGAGATCGATCGACACGAAATTGGTAATGTCGACCAGCACCGAGATGGGCTTTTGCCCGATCGCGTTCAGCTTCTGGCGCATCCATTCGGGCGAGGCGCCGTTGGTGACGCCGGACACCGCCTGCGCGTAAAAGGCCGGGCAGCCTTCGGGATCGTCGGTGCGCACGTCGGGCGCGGGCTCGCTGCCGTCGACCGGCTGCACCGTTCCCATACGATAAACGTCGCCGAGCGGCTTCAGCGTGCCCAGCCCGGCCGCGGCGAGGTCGCGGGCGATGCCGCGCACGCCCATGCAGTCCTGCCGGTTGGGCGTGATCGCGACGTCGATGACGGGGTCGTTCAGCCCGGCCCATTCGGCGTAGCTCGCGCCGACCGGCGCGTCGGCGGCGAGTTCGATGATGCCGTCATGATCCTGGCCGAGCTCCAGCTCGCGCGCCGAGCACATCATGCCGCGGCTCTCGACGCCGCGGATCGCCGCCACCTTCAAGGTCAGGTCGGAGCCCGGCACATAAGCGCCCGGCGCGCCGAACACGCCGACCAGCCCCGCGCGGGCATTGGGCGCGCCGCACACGACCTGCACCGGGCCTTCGCCGGCATCGACCGAGAGAACCTGCAATTTGTCGGCCTGGGGGTGACGCTCGGCCGTCAGCACCTTGGCGATGCGGAAGGGGGCGAGCTTTTCCGCGGCGTTCTCGACGCCTTCGACTTCGAGGCCGATCCGGGTCAGGGTGTCGACGATCTGCTCGAGCGTCGCTTCGGTTTCCAAATGCTCCTTGAGCCAGCTCAGGGTGAACTTCATGCGCCCACTCCTCCGCTCAAGGTGGGCACGTCGAGCGCCGAGAAGCCGTAATGGCGCAGCCAGCGTAGGTCGCCGTCGAAAAAGGCGCGCAGATCGTCCATTCCGTATTTGAGCATGGCGAGTCGGTCGACGCCGACGCCGAACGCGAAGCCCGAATATTCGTCCGGATCGATGCCGCAGTTCCTCAGCACGCGCGGGTGGACCATTCCGGAGCCGAGCAGCTCCATCCAGCCTTCGTCGCCGCCCAGCACGCGACGGCCGTTCACACGAGTGAAGCCGACGTCCACTTCCACGGACGGTTCGGTGAAGGGGAAATAGCTGGGGCGCAGGCGCAGCACGATATCCTCGCGCTCGAAAAACGCCTTGAGGAAGGTCTCCAGCGTCCATTTGAGGTGGCCGAGATGGATGCCTTTGTCGACCACCAGTCCCTCGATCTGGTGGAACATCGGCGTGTGGGTCGCGTCGCTGTCGGAGCGATAGACGCGGCCCGGCGCGATGATGCGGATAGGCGGCTGCTGGGTCTGCATCGTCCGGATCTGCACCGGCGATGTGTGGGTGCGCAGCAGCATCTTCTTGCCATCCCGGGCCATCTGGTCGGGGAAATAGAAAGTGTCGTGCATCGCGCGCGCCGGGTGCGTCTCCGGGATGTTGAGCGCGGTGAAGTTATGCCAGTCGTCCTCGATCTCCGGACCGGTCGCGACGGCGAAGCCCATGTCGGCGAAGATCTCGGCGAGCTCGTCCATCACCTGGCTGACGGGGTGGACCGATCCGCGCGGCTGCTCGGGCGCGGGCAGGCTAAGGTCGATTCGCTCGGAGGCCAGCCGCGCTTCCAGCGCCGCGCCTTCGAGGCTTGCCTTGCGATCGGCGATCGCGGCGGAGACCGCCTCGCGCAGGCCGTTGATCCGCGGGCCTTCGGTCTGGCGTTGTTCGGGGGTCATGCCGCCCAGCGTTTTCAGGAGCGCCGTGACCGCTCCCTGCTTGCCGAGCAGGCGCACGCGCTCTGCTTCCAGGGCGTCTAACGTCGCCGCCGCGCCGATCGCGCCCAGCGCGTCGCTCTGCATCTGTGCAATGTCCGTCATGCGGCGCTCCCCAAAGCAAATGGGAACCGGCCGCGCAACCCAAGCGTCTCTGCGAACCTTGCTGTCACCTGACAGATCGATTCGGAGCCGGTTCAGTCCGACTCGGGCAACAGGGCTCCCGTCCACAGTATTTCAAGGAGGACAAGTAGATGCGTAAGTTTGTGATTTCGGCTCTGATGGCCGCGACCGTGCTGCCGGCGACCGGCGCGATGGCGCAAAGCTATCAGGAAGCGCGGCAGAGCCAGGAACGTGCGCGCGATGCACGGCAGGACCTGCAGGACGCGCACCGCTATGGCGACCGCCACGACCGGCGCGAGGCCCGCGAGAATCTCCGCGACGCCCGCCAGGAAGCGCGCGAGGATTGGCGCGACTATCGTGCCCGTAATCGCCAGCTCTACACGATGCCGCGCTACTACGCGCCCCGTGGCTACGCCTATCGCCCGGCTCGCGTTGGCATCGCGCTGAACCCGGCCTTTTACGGCCAGCGCTACTGGATCGCCGATCCGTATCGCTATCGCCTGCCTGCCGCCGTCGGCCCGCAGCGCTGGGTGCGTTATGGCAATGACGTGCTGCTGATCAACGTGCGCAATGGCCGCGTGCTGCAGGTCATCAACGGCTTCTTCTACTAAGGAGCTCAAACGGAGCGGCTCGTCGTGCAGGCGAGCCGCTTCGCCCCTTTTCAATCCTGCTTTCACTGTTCTAAAGGCGCAACACACTCCCGCTTTCGGAGACCCCAATGCGCCTTGCCCTTTTGCTCGCTTCCGTTGCCCTTGCCGTCCCCGCGCTCGCCGCGCCCGCCAAGCAGGCCGCCCATCAGACGGTCGATTATAACAAGCGGCTGACCCAGCTTTTCCACGACAGCGACGAAGCGCAGCTCAAGCTCAACCCGATCTCCGCGATCTTCCGCGGCGACATGCGTTACGCCGACCGCCTGGGCGATTTCGGCAGCGACGCCTATTTCAACGCCTCGCGCGCCGCCGCCGAAAGCGACCTCAAGAACCTCCACGCCATTCCGCGCGCGAAGCTCACCCCCACCAACCAGATCGCCTATGACGTGTTCGAGTGGCAGACGCTCGACACGCTGAAGGGCCTGAGCCCGGAAATCCTGTCGCTGACCGCGGTGCGGCCGATCGACCATTTCTTCGGCTTCCATGTCTTCTACCCGACCTTCGCCTCGGGCCAGGGCGCGGCGCCGTTCAAGACGGTCGCGGACTATGAGAACAACCTGAAGCGGCACCGCGACTATATCGCGCTGCTCGACCGTTCGATCGCGCGCTTCCGCGAAGGCATGAAGACGGGCGTCGTCCAGCCCAAGCTGATCGTAAACAATGTGATCGAGCAGCTCGACACCCAGATCAAGCAGGGCGTTGAAGGATCGACCTTCTATCAGCCGGTGACCAAATTCCCGGCCGGCATCTCCGCCGCCGACCAGGCGCGGCTGAAGACCGCATATGCCGCGGCGATCCGCGACGGCATCCTGCCCGCCGACATTCGCCTGCGCGATTTCCTGAAGAACGAATATCTGCCGGCCGCCCGCGACGGCGTCGGCCTTAAGTTCATGCCCGGTGGCGACAAGCTCTACGCCTATATGATCCAGACCAACACGACGCTGCCGCTGACCGCGGACTATGTCCACAATCTGGGTCTGTCCGAAGTCGCGCGTATCAGGGGCGAGATGGAGGCGGTGAAAAACCAGGTCGGCTTCAAGGGTACGCTGGCCGAGTTCTTCGAATATCTGCGCACCGACCCGAAGTTCCAGCCGAAGAGCCGCGAGGCCTATGCCGAGGACTTCTATGCGATCGGCAAGCGCGTCGATGCCCGCGTGCGCGAACAATTCTCGACGATCCCGAAGACGCCGCTCGAGATTCGGCCGTATGAAACCTACCGCGAAAAGACCCAGGCCGGCGGTTCCTACGAACCCGGCTCGCCGGACGGCAAGCGGCCGGGCGTGTTCTACTTCAATGCTTATGACCTGCCGTCCCGCCGCGTGTGGGGCGAGGAAACCCTGTTCCTGCATGAAGGCGTGCCGGGACACCATTTCCAGATCGCGCTGGCCCAGGAAAATGCGGCGCTGCCCGCGTTCATGCGCTTCGGCGGCAACACCGCCTATGCCGAGGGCTGGGGCCTCTACGCCGAATCGCTCTGGAAGCCGCTCGGAATGGAGACCGATCCCTATCAACGCTTTGGCGGCCTGAACGACGAGATGCTGCGCGCGATGCGGCTCGTCGTCGACTCGGGCATTCACGCCAAGGGCTGGAGCCGCGATCAGGCGATCGACTATATGCTCGCCAACTCCGGCATGAGCCGCACGGAAGCCACAGCAGAAGTCGAGCGCTACATCGCCATTCCGGGCCAGGCGCTCGCCTACAAGGTCGGCGCGCTCACCATCCAGCGGCTGAAGGCCAAGGCGATGCAGGAGCTGGGCCCGAAGTTCGACGCGCGCGAATTCCACGCTCAGGTGCTGATGACCGGCGCGCTGCCGATGGCGGTGCTCGAAAAGAAGATCGACACCTGGATCGCGGCAAAGAAGAAGGGCTGAGGCAGGGCGATCCCGGCCGAACGGGACGCTTTGAAAAAATACACGCTTCCATGCAGCCGTTTCGACGCCCGCGCGTAGTGGCTGCGGGGCGGCAGCGTTGCGCTGACCGCGAAGGGAAAGCATGTTCGCGTGACCGGCGTTGTGGTTCTCGCCTTTTCAGCGGCTGCGCTGGCGGCCGCATCCCCAAAACTGAGCTTCGGCGCGATCAACGGCACCGACGATCTTTCGAACGCCGCGAGCGTCGCGACGTGCGATAAGGACATGAGCGGCGGGAGCAGCGGCAAGATGTGCACGCTCGCCCGCACCGAGTTCGGCGGCCTGCCGATCCAGCGCAGCACGCTGGCGCTGAACGCGGCGGGCAAGGCGCGTTCGCTGACCATCGCCCTCGACGCGAGCGACTATGAGACGGCCGCACAGATGCTGCAGGGCCGCTATGGCCTGCCCGAGCGCGCCGCCGATGTTGCGCGCTGGCGCGGCTTTGCGGACGACGCCTCGATCTCGATCCGGCGGACCGGCGAGCAGACGCTGATCGCCTTTGCTTTTCCTGCGAACGAAGCGGCGAACGCCGGTCCCGACGCGCAAACGGTCTGGGCGATGCTCGGCCTCACGGCGCTCGGCCTTGCCGGCGGCATGTTGCTTCGACGCGGTGCGGCGGCAAGACCCGCCCATGCCTCAGTCCCGCAGCACGTGCCCCCGGCCCTGTCGATGCGGGACACGCTCGCACGCAGGCTGCGCAACGGCGAAGATCTGCAATTCTGACTCATTCGGGCGCGCCGCACGGCCGGCTTCACGCGGCGGGGGGGGGGGCGCCCAACCGTTCACAAATACGCCATTGCCCGCTCGCTTACGGCGCCGGCCAAGGCGGGTTCCAACTCCAGCGCTAGGACTGCCTCCGTCAGCTTGATCACATGGTCGTCGCCGTTCGCGACGGCGCGATCGATCAGGTCGCGCGGCAGGCTGCCTTCGGGCGCCGACGCGGGCGGCCGGGTTCCGTAAGCCGCATACAGCCCGCATCCGGCGTGCCAGACATGGCGCACCAGGGCGCCCCCCTCGGCCTCGCGCACTAACGGCAGCAGGTGCATCACCGCCGCCGTGCCGGTGATCGCGTGGGTAAACACGATCGCATGCAGCGGCGAATCGACATTCGCGAGGAAGATGCGGGCGAACAGATCGGCCAGTTCGCGCGCGCTCGCTTCGGCGTCTTCGATCGCGGGCCAGTGAAAGGCGCGGGCGAAGGGCGGGTGCTCGTCCAGCGCCTGCAACGCGGCGACGATCGAGCCGCCGTTCCGGCGCCGGTCCGCCGGCAGGAAGGGCAGGCGCGACAGGGCAGTCTCGGCGGCGGACTGCGGCGCACCGAGGCTGCTTGCGACCTGCAGCTCCGAATATTCCGATGCCCAACTGGCCAGGGCGGACGCGAGTTCGTCGAGGCGGGGCTGCGTCTCGGCGCGGCTGAGGGCGCGCGCGGCGTGGCCGACGCGGATTAGCCCGTGCAGCGCCGCGGCGCTCGCGCCGGGCGCCAAGCGCGGGACCCAGCGCGCGAGCACTTCCGGCCAGTGCCTTTCCGTCAGCTCGCCCCTGAACAACGCCCGCCAGTCGCTGACTCGCTCGGCCCGGCCGAGTGCCGCACGCCAGTCGAGGATCGGCCCACGCTCGTCAGGCCAAAGCATCATCATAGCGCGATGGCGCTCGATCCAGTCCGCAATCGCGTCGCCACGGCCAAGCACGTCCAACGCCTCGGCGACCATCGGCGCGTGGGTGGTGAAGCCATTGGTCATTTCCGGGCCATATCGGGCGAGGTCGATCAGCGCGGAATCGAGCGTGTCGGCGACGGGTTCGATCGGGCGAACGGCTTGCAGCATGGTTGTCTCCTCTTGTGGACGGGGCCGATGCGTGCGAGTCGTGCAACCTCAACCTAAGTTGAGGTCAAGCATGGCCGAACTGCTGACGATCGGCGATCTGGCGCGGCGCACGGGCCTGTCGATCTCCGCGATCCGATTCTACGAGGCGCGCGGGCTGGTGCAGAGCCTGCGCAGCAGCGGCAACCAGCGACGCTTCCTGCGCGGCGACATCCGGCGGCTGTCCTTCATTCTGATCGCGCAGCGCGTGGGGCTGAGCCTTGCCGAGATCGAGACCGAGCTCGTCGCCCTTCCCCAAAGCCGCAACCCGACGCGCGCCGATTGGCAGCGTATCTCGACCCGCATCCATGGCCGGCTGGAAGAGCGGATCGCCTTGCTCCAGCGCACTCGCGACAGGCTGGGCGGCTGCATCGGCTGCGGGTGCCTTTCGCTGGACACCTGCGCGCTCTACAACCCCGCCGACCGCGCCGCGCACGGGGGTGCGGGACCGCGTTATCTGCTCGGCGATGAACCAGGGGGCTATTGAACCGTTGATTGCGCCGGGGATTATTGATCCAGGTTAAATCTTTGTGCGTATGTTGCGTGGGAGCGAGTGATGGACGCGGGTGAGAAGTTCAGGCGCGGCCATTATTCGACCGACACGTTGCCGCCCGCGCAGCGGCACGAACTATGGTCCGAGCGCGGATGGCCGAGCATCGCCGCGCTGTTCAAGTCGACGGCCATTGGCGAATTCTCGACCGCCGCGGAAACGATCGAGCTGGGCGAAGTGGCGGTGTCCTTCGCATCCGGCACCGCGCGCCTGCTTGAGCGCTCGCCGGAACGCATTGCCGCCGACGGCATCGACATGCTGGGCGCCGGCCTTCTGCTCGAAGGCGAAATGGAGGGAACGGCGGGCCGGCAGGAATTCCAGCTCGGCGCGGGCGAAGGGCTACTGTTCGACCTTGCGCAGCCGATCACGATGACGATGTCGGCGGGGCGGTCCGTCCAGATGGCGGTGCCGCGTGCCCTCGCCGAAGCGCGGCTGGGGCCGGTGCTGGGGCTGCACGGCCTGGTGGTCCCAGCCGCCGCGACGGCGGGGTTTCGAGACAAACTGTTGGCGCTGCGCGATGCGGGTCCCGACGCCGATGCGGCGGCGTTCGTCGAGTCGCTGATCGAGGCGCTCGCCCAGGCGGTGCGTTCATCGCGCAGCTAATCCGCGCAGCCGATCGGGAGCCAGGACGCGGATATGCGCATAGCCGCGGCTGACCAAGCCGGCGCTTTCGAAGGCAGCCAGATGGGCGTTGACCGCCTTACGCGTGACGCCGGTCAGCTCGGCAAGATCGGCTTGGGTCGCGGTGACGACATCGTCCGTTGCGAGCTGCGTGAGCTGCCAGGCCAAGCGCGCCTTTGGCCGCTGCGCGAGCAGGAGCGCGCTGAAGCGGAGGAGCGTTTCAAGCTCGGCATAGACCAGCTCGTTCAGGTCCCGCCACAGCGACGGTTCCCGCGCCGCCACGCGTTCCAGCGCGGCGTCGGAGATCAGCAGGACGCGCGCCGCGCCGCTCGCCCTCACCGTCAGCAGCCGCGGGCCGCCGCCCCGACGCGCGCTTTGGCCGATGATGGTCGAGGGGCGAGCCAGCCCGATCAACACGTCGCGGTCGTCGCCGATCGCGACTTCGAGGCGTAGCGTTCCTTCGAGCACGGCACACAACCCGGTCTCAGGATCGCCCTGGCTATAGACCCATTGGCCGGGTGCCAAAGCGACGACGCGGCCCGCCGCTATCAGACCTTCCTGCACCGAAGCCGAGCGGGCCGCGAACCAGCCATTCGCCATCAGCGCCGCACGAAATGAATCCAGCTTTGTCACCAAAGTGACAATCTCACGCCTCTGCCCGGCTTACAAGGCAGGCAAAGGAGAGAGCGATGAGCGGAATCGAACTGCGGCCCTTGAGCGAGCATGTCGGTGTCGAGGCAGCGGGTGTGGACCTCAACCGGATCGACGACACCGCGTTCGCGGCACTGCGCAGGGCTCTGGACGACAAGGGCGTGGTGTTCGTGCGCGATCAGGCGCTGACGCCGGAGGGGCACATCGCCTTCGCGCGGCGCTGGGGCGACATCGACGTGAACAATTACTTCCCCGCCAACACCGGCTATCCGGAGATCGCCGAGGTGCGGAAGTCGGAAACCCAGACCACCAATATCGGCGGCGGCTGGCACACCGATCACAGCTACGACCAGGTGCCCGCGATGGGATCGATCCTGATCGCGCGCGAGACGCCGCCGAGCGGCGGCGACACGCTGTTTGCCGGTATGGGTGCGGCGTTCGACTCGCTCTCGGAAGGGCTGAAGCAAACGCTCCGCACCCTGCGCGCGGTGCATTCGGCCGACCATATCTACAGTGCTGACGGCGTCTATGCGCAGACCGATCAGGCGGCGAACCTAAAAGGCCATGACGTTCGCACCCGCGCCGTGCATCCCGTGGTGATCCGCCACCCACGCAGCGGGCGCGAGATCCTCTACGTCAATCCCGCCTTTACGCTCGGCATCGAGGGATGGTCGCGCGAGGAGAGCATGGCCTTGCTCGGCTATCTTTACGGTGTGGCGATGCGGCCGGAGTTCCAGTGCCGGCTGCAATGGTCGCCGGGGTCAGTGGCGATCTGGGACAACCGCTCGACCTGGCATCTCGCGATGAACGACTATCAGGGCCACGCCCGGCTGATGCACCGCATCACCATTTCGGGCGAGCCGCTGAACTAGGCGGCGTCCTGCAGGTCGAGGACCCGGAGATAATTGGCCAGCCGGTTGCGCTCCAGCGAGGCCAGCAACGGATGCTGGTGATACGGCAGCACGAACTGGCCAAGTGCCTCGCTCCACGGCATCGCTTGGTCGAAAAGAACGCCGAGCCCGAACACACCGGGAATTTCCGCAAAGGCCAGGTCGCGGCCGGATTGCGCGATGAAGTCCTCGATTCCCGTCAGCACGCCGTTGCGCGGGCCGCCTTCGTGGGTCGCCCAGGCGAACTGGCCCATGCCGCGAAAGCCGGCATTCGCGACGAGATCGCACTGACCGGGGATCGCGCCGCCGTCATAGTCGTAGGGGTGGCGGAACTCGGCGGGGATGCGCTCCGGCGCATAGTAGAAATCGCGCCGAGCGCATGGCCAGGCGATGTCGTGGAGCAGGACAAGCAGCGGGCGATCGTCGCGCCGGCACACGGCGTCGATCGCGGCGAGCTCGTGGAAGACCGTGTACCAATTGTGGTCGCCGTCAACCAGCCAGGCATCGACGTCCCGGCAGGAGTCTATGGCGTCCAGGCTGGGCGCGGCGATGTGGCGGACGTGCGGGTTCGCCGCGACCCATTCGAGGAATTCGGGCTTCGGCGTCGGGTCGATGCTGGTGAGCGTGCCGCCCAGAAGCTCCGCGTGCGCCGCCAGCAGCGGCGTCGTGCCGCCGAACTCGGCGCCGATTTCGACGATGTTGCCGCTGCCCGAGATTTCCAGCACGCCGGTGATGATCGGCGCGAATTCGGCCATCGAGTGGATCAGCAGGTCGGCCATATCGTCTCCGGCGAAGTCACCGCGCCTGCCTACGCCCGGAAAGTATCCGAGCCGTTAACCACGCCCCTGGGGTGTGCCTTCAGCGAGCGCACCATCGTCATCGTCGCGAGGGTTCGGCCCATAGCGATTTGCGCCAACATCCCCTGCGGCAAATGTAATCACGAGACTGATGATGCCGCCGGCTATAGCCAGCAGTAGGCCCAACCAGCCGAGCGCGCTCAGGCCATCGCTCAGATCGCCAGATAATAATATGGCTGTCCCGAAGATCAGAAAGCCCCACGCCGCTGCGACATGCCAGCCGCTCTTTCCACTATCGTGGGCGCGCTGAACTGACAGAGTTAGAGCCGGCCAGATCATTGCTATCGATAGAATGGAGATTGGACCGATGCTGTCGGGCTCGGCTCGATCCGCAATTCTGCCCAAGAAGTTTATCGCGAAAATGGTCGGCAGGAATACCCACCGTCTGACCCGACCATGAAAAAGTAATGGATTATAGCGCAAGCCCCGCCCCCCTGTTGAGGCGTTAGGTAATTGCTTCGGAATATTGACGCAACTTACGCAAGCGCCTCCGCGATCAGCTTGCGGGTGTTGTCGACGCCGTAGAGCGCGATGAAGCTGCCCATGCGCGGCCCCTGCGAGGAGCCGAGCAGGGTTTCGTACAGCGCCTTGAACCAGTCGCGGAGCTGGGCGAACCCGCCTTCGTTGCCGATCGCATAGACGATGTTCTGGATATCCTCGGCCTTGGCGTCGGCTGGGAGCGCGGCGAGCTCCCGGTCGAGCCGTTCCAGCGCCGCCGTCTCGACGCCCTCGGGCTTGCGGCGCTTCAAGGTCGGGGCGACGAAATCGCGGTTGTAGGCGAGCGCGTGGCCGATCAGCTTGTCGAGGTCGGGGTAGCGCTCCGCCGAGGCGTCCTCGACATAATTGCCCAGATACCCCCAGACCTGCTCCGGCGTCGCGTCGGCGCCCATCACGCCCACCAGGTTCAGCAGCAGGCCGAAGGTCACCGGCAGCGTTTCCGCCGGCACCTTGCCGTCATGGATGTGGTGGACCGGATTGCCGAGCTTCTGCTCGATCGGCTGGGCGGGATAATTGCCGCGGAACTGCCAATATTCGTCCACCGCCCGCGGGATCACGCCCATGTGAAGCTGCTTGGCTTTCTTGGGCTCGCGATAGGCGAAGAAGGCGAGGCTCTCCTCCGGGCCATAGGTCAGCCATTGCTCCAGGCTCAGGCCATTGCCCTTGGACTTCGAAATCTTCTCGCCATGCTCGTCGAGGAACATCTCATAATTGAAGCCCTCGGGCGGCTTGCCGCCGAGCACGCGCGCGATCTTGCCGGACTGGATCGTCGAATCGATCAGGTCCTTGCCGGACATCTCGTAATCGACGTCGAGCGCGACCCAGCGCGCCGCCCAGTCCACTTTCCATTGCAGCTTGGCCTTGCCGCCGAACACGGACTGCTCGATGGTCTCGCCTTCGTCCTCGAAGCGGACCACGCCGTTCTCTGGATCGACGACCTCCACCGGCACCTGCAGCACCACGCCCGACTTCGGGCTGACCGGCAGCACCGGCGAATAGGTCGCGCGGCGCTCGGCGCGAAGCGTCGACAGCATCACGTCCAGGATCGCCTGATAGCGTTCCAGCACCGTCCGCAGGATCGGATCGAAGCGGCCCGAGGCGTAGTATTCGGTAGAGCTGGCGAACTCGTAATCGAAGCCGAACCGGTCGAGAAACTCGCGGAGCATCGCGTTGTTGTGCGCGGCGAAGCTCGGGAATTTGCCGAACGGGTCGGGAATCTGCGTGAGCGGCTTGCCGAGATGCGCGCGCAGCATCTCCTGGTTCGGCACATTGTCGGGCACCTTGCGAAGCCCGTCCATGTCGTCCGAAAACGCGATCAGCTTGGTCGGGAGATCGCTGAGCGCGTGAAAGGCGTTGCGCACCATCGTCGTGCGCAGCACTTCGTTGAACGTGCCGATATGCGGCAGGCCCGAGGGGCCATAACCGGTTTCGAACAGCACATAGCCCTTCGCCGGCGCCTGCCCCTCCGGATAGCGTTTCAGCAGCTTGCGCGCCTCTTCGTAAGGCCAGGCCTTGGAGGTGAGAGCGGCGGCGCGAAGGGCTTGCGTGTCGGTCATAGCGCCGGGGCGTCTAGCGAAGAGGAGGCCGAGGTGCCAGCATTTGGCGTCTGCGCGGCCCTTAAGTTCACAAACTTCCAGGGGTGAGCCGCCTTTTTCGTGAACTTATGCGGGATTTCCCTTTGGTCACAGAGGCTTGGCCGGAAATAGGACATACGGAAAGGTGGAGATTCTGCCGCGGATGGTGAGCACGGATTAAGCAGGCGAGAGCTGGGCTGGGTCATCTGCGAGGAGATGCCTGATCGGGTGGGGTGTAGGACAGCGCAAGGTCACCTGTCCCGATGGGAGAGGTCGAGTCAGCGCTTGCGCTGACCGGGTGAGGGGGATCGAGCATATCCGGATAGGTCTGCTCCCCTCACCGCGCTCGCGCCGCAGGCGCGAGTCGCCCTCTCCCGAGGGGAGAGGGGCTAAGTGCTGGCATGGCGGAACGGATCGTGTACGAAGGCGGGCAGTGACGCCCCTTTTATATCCTGCGCTCCACGCGAGCCATGCCGGCATCTGGATTGCGACGCCCGACGGCGAGGCGCGCGCAGTGGGGCGGGGCGAGGCCATCGCGCGGGCGGCCGATACACCGATGATCCTATTGAACGCGCCTTTGGTCGCCGCGCGGCTGGGTTATCCGGAACTATCGGGCCTGGACCTGCTGGAGCTGTTCGCGTTCGTCCATCCGGCGCGGTTCGCGGTGCCGACGCCGAAGGGGCTGGCGCGGGCGATCGGGCTTGCGCCGCCGGCCGACGATGCGGGCGCGGCGGCGTTCCTGCTGTGCGCGACGGAGACTTTGCTGGCGCGCATGGAAGTCTCCGACTGGCACGAACGCGAAGGGGCTTGGACGTCGGCGCAATCGCTCGGGCGGCTGCGCTGGCCCTGGGCGGCTTCGGTCAACCAGCGCATTGCCAAGCCCGAGCGGCAGGAGCGCTGGCTGTTCGCGCGGCTGCCCGAATGGGAGGAGAAAGCGCCGCGCTCTCCGCCGCGCACGATCCATGTGCCGCCCGCTGCTGCCGTCGACCGGCTCGATGAGCTGACCGGGCATGGCGCCGAGGAACGGCCCGGACAGCGCGCCTATGCCGAGGCTGCCGCCGCCGCGTTTGGTCCGCGCGCATCGCCCGATTCGCCGGCGATGTTGCTGGCGGAGGCGGGCACGGGCATCGGCAAGACCTTGGGCTATCTTGCCCCCGCCTCGCTCTGGGCGCGGGAGGCGGACGGCGCGGTCTGGGTCTCGACCTTCACCAAGGCGCTGCAGCGCCAGCTCGACCGCGAGGGCGAGAAGCTGTTTCCCGATCCGCGCACCCGCCGCGACAAGATGGTCGTGCGCAAGGGGCGGGAGAATTATCTCTGCCTGCTGAACCTGGAGGATGCGCTGCAGGGCGGCTTTGCCGGCCGGGCGGCGATCCTGGCGCAATTGGTGGCGCGGTGGGCGGCCTACTCCAAGGACGGTGACATGGTCGGCGGCGACTTGCCGGGCTGGCTGCCGACTTTGTTCCGCCGCAACGGCTCGACCGCGCTGACCGATCGGCGCGGCGAATGCGTGTTCGCCGGCTGCCCGCACTACCGCAAATGCTTCATCGAGCGCGCGGCGCGGGCGAGCGCGGATGCGGAGATCGTCGTAGCGAACCACGCGCTGGTGATGGTCAACGCCGCGCGCGGTCGCGAGGCGGCGAACCGGCCGACGCGGCTGATCTTCGACGAAGGCCATCACCTGTTCGAAGCGGCCGATTCGATGTTCTCGACCGCGCTGACCGGTCAGGAAGCGATCGAGCTGAGGCGCTGGATCGCCGGGCCCGAAGGCAATTCCCGCGGGCGCCGGCGAGGGCTGGCGGCGCGTTTGTCGGACGTCGCCAGCTATGACGACGAAGGCGGGCGAGCGATAAATGCTGCAGCAATTGCTGCGCAGCAATTATCCTCCGACGGATGGCTCCAGCGGCTTGCCGAGGGTCAGCCATTCGGCGCGATCGAGGCGCTGCTGGCGGCGGTGCGCGGTACGGTTTACGCGCGCGCCGCCAGCGAGGATGCCGGTTATGGGCTGGAGACCGAGCTGGTTGATCCCGACGGCGCGCTGGTCGAGGCGGCGGGCAATGCCGCGGCGGCGCTGGACGCGCTGCACCGGCCTTTGGTCCAGCTCGGCCGGCGGCTGGAAGCGGTGCTGACCGACGGTCCGGACTGGCTCGACGGCCAGGCGCGGGCACGGATCGAAGGCGCGGTGATGTCGCTCGGCTGGCGGACGGAGACGATCGCCGGCTGGATCGCGCTCTTGGGCCGGATCGGCGGGCCGGCCGATCCCGACTTTGTCGACTGGCTGGCAGTCGATCGTGCCGAGGGCCGCGAATACGATATCGGCCTGCACCGCCATTGGCTCGACCCGACCCGGCCGCTCGCCGATCTGGTGCTGAAGCCGGCGCATGGCGTGATCGTCACGTCCGCGACCTTGTCGAACGGCGATTGGGGCGCGGCGGAGGCGCGATCGGGGGCGCACCATCTCCCGCGCCCGCCGCTGCGCTTCGAAGCGCCGAGTCCGTTCGACTATGCCGCCCAGGCCGAGGTGCTGATCGTCACCGATGTGAAGAAGGGCGACATCCCGTCATTGGCCGGCGCCTATGCCAGCCTGATCGGGGCGGCAGGCGGCGGCGCACTGGGCCTGTTCACCGCCATCCGGCGGCTGCGCGCCGTCCATGCCCGCATCGCCGACCGGCTCGCGCGCGACGGGCTGCCGCTCTATGCCCAGCATGTCGATCCCATCGACACCGGGACCCTGGTCGACATCTTCCGCGACGATCCGCATGCCAGCCTGCTCGGCACCGACGCGCTGCGCGACGGCGTTGACGTGCCCGGCCATTCGCTGCGGCTGGCGGTGATGGAAGGCGTGCCCTGGTCGAAGCCGACCGTGCTGCACGCCGCGCGCAAGCTGGCGCAGGGCGGCTCGGCTTACGAAGACCGGGCCGTGCGGGCGCGGCTAGCGCAGGCGTTCGGGCGGCTGATCCGCCGCGCCGACGATCGCGGCGTATTCGTCATCCTGTCGAGCGCGATGCCGTCTCGCCTGCTGTCAGCCTTTCCGCCCGGCACGCCGATCCGGCGCGTCACGCTCGCTGAGGCGCAAGAGCATGTGCGATCCCGTCTTTCATCCGTCACGCTTTCCGGGCATGCGAGGCCGGAGGATGTGCTGACGGGGGATTCATGAGAACACTCACCCTGCTGCGCCACGCGAAATCGGGGTGGGACGATCCTGCCGCGCGCGATTTCGATCGGGCGCTGAACGCGAAAGGCAAGCGCGCCGCGCGGACGATGGGCGAGCATTGCCGGCGCGAAGGGCTCGCCTGGGATCACGTGGTGTCTTCGCCCGCGGTGCGCTGCATCGAAACGCTCGACGCCTTTTGGGAGGGTTACGGCAAGACGCTGAAGCCAGTCTGGGATCGCCGCATTTATCTCGCCTCCTGCGTCACGCTGCTGGACGTGCTGAACGAAGTGCCCGCCGAGGCGGAGCGCGTGCTGATGTGCGGCCACAATCCGGGCCTCGAAGATCTGGTGCTGATGCTCACCCCCGACGACGGCGACGCGACCCGCGACGAGCTGGAAGAAAAATTCCCGACCGCGAGCCTCGCGGTGCTGGAGTTCGACGGCGAATGGGAGGATCTGGCGGCGCGGCTGGCGCGGCTGGTGAAGTTCGTCCGGCCGCGCGATCTGGACCCGGCGCTGGGGCCGGAGCGGGCTTAGCTACCTTCCCCTCGTTCCCGCACAAGCGGGAACCCAGATTCTTCGTGCCTTCGTGTCTTCGTGTGAGGCAAAAAGAAATGGGTTCGCACGAAGACGCGAAGACCACGAAGGAAGAAGGCAGGACTGGGTTCCGCTTTCGCGGGAATGACAACGCGGCGTTTAGGCCGCGTCCGCGTCCAGCGCCTCGGCCAGCAACGCGCGGATGCGTTTCAGTTCCGTGAGGGGGAGCGCGATGGGTTTGGGCGCCTGGGGCGGCGGTTCGGGGGCAGCCTTCTCATTCAGCAGCTTCTGGACGCCCTTGATCGTGTAGCCTTCGCGGTTGAGGAGCTCGTCGATGCGCTTCACCAGCGCCACGTCGGCGGGGCGGTAGTAGCGGCGGTTACCGGCGCGTTGCAGCGGGCGGAGCTGGGGAAAGCGCGTTTCCCAATAGCGCAGGATGTGCTGCGGCAGGCCGAGTTCCTCGGCCAGCTCGCCGATGGTGCGAAACGCGTCTTCCGATTTCGCCAAGATCAGCCGGCGCCGACGATATGATCGCGGAGCATCTGGCTGGCGCGGAAGGTCAGCACGCGGCGCGGCGCGATCGGCACTTCGACGCCGGTCTTCGGATTGCGGCCGATGCGCTGGCCCTTGTCGCGCAGCACGAAGCTGCCGAAGCCCGAAATCTTGACGTTCTCGCCCTTCGCCAGCGACTCGCACATATGCGCGAGAATGCGCTCGACAATGCTCGCCGATTCGGCGCGCGACAGCCCGATCTGCCGGTGCAGCGATTCGGCCAGATCGGCTCTGGTGAGCGTTCCGGTTCCGGCTTCTATCCGCGGATCTGCTTCAGCCATGCGAGTCCTCCCCCTCAACCACCAACGTTAACAGAACCGATTCCAGCCCCAAAATCAACGCAAATGCGGCAGTTTTTAGAAGCGGACAACCGACGCACCCCAAGTGAAGCCGCCGCCCATCGCTTCCAGCACAAGCAGATCGCCCGGCTTCACCCGGCCATCCTTGACCGCCGTGTCGAGGGCGAGCGGCACCGACGCCGCGGAGGTGTTGGCGTGGCGGTCGACAGTGACGACGACCTTTTCGGGCGCAAGGCCCAGCTTCTTCGCGGTCGCGTCGAGGATGCGGGCATTGGCCTGGTGCGGGACCACCCAGTCGACATCCTCCGCCGCCAGCCCCGCCGCTTCGAGCGCCTCGTTCATCACCGCTGCGAGATTGACGACCGCGTGACGGAACACCTCGCGCCCTTTCATGCGGAGCTTGCCGACAGTGCCGGTGGTGGACGGTCCGCCATCGACATAGAGCAGGTCGTTGTGCCGCCCGTCGGCGTGGAGCCGCGTCGCGAGCACGCCGCGCTCGCCCTGTTCGGCGCCGAGCACGATCGCGCCGGCGCCGTCGCCGAACAGCACGCAAGTGCCGCGGTCTTCCCAATCGAGAATGCGGCTGAACGTCTCGGAGCCGATCACCAGCGCCTTGTTGGCGGAACCCGCGCGAATCATGCTTTCGGCGACCGACAAAGCGTAGAGAAAGCCGGAGCACACCGCCGCCACGTCGAAAGCCACGCAATCGGCGATGCCGAGCTTCGCCTGGACCTGCGTGGCGCTGGACGGGAAAGTCTGGTCGGGCGTGGCAGTCGCGAGCACGATCAGGTCGATATCGGCCGCAGCCACGCCCGCCGCTTCAAGCGCGGCGCGCGACGCATCGGTCGCAAGTGTGACCGTCGTTTCGCCTTCGCCGGCGATGTAGCGGGTGCGGATGCCGGTGCGCTCGACGATCCATTCGTCGGACGTGTCGACCTGCGCCGCCAGTTCCGCGTTGGTGACTTCGCGCTTCGGCAGCGCCGAGCCGGTGCCGAGGATGGCGGCGCGGCGAGTCACTTGGCGGCCGCCGGCATCGGGTGAGCGGCATGGAAACGCGCCAGATCTTCGGCGATCCGGCCGGTCAGCGACGCACGCGCCAGCTTGGCGGCGACGGCGATCGCATTGGCGACGCCGCCCGCATCCGCGCCGCCGTGACTCTTCACGACGATGCCGTTCAGGCCGAGGAAGACCGCGCCGTTATGGTTGTTCGGGTCGAGATGGGTCTTCAGCATGTGGAACGCGGGGCGCGACAGCAGGAAGCCGGCCTTCGAGCGGAACGAGCTGGTGAAGGCGCGGCGCAGCAGATCGGTGATGAAGCGCGCGGTGCCCTCGACCGATTTCAGCGCGACATTGCCCGTGAAGCCGTCCGAGACGATCACGTCCGCCTCGCCGCGGCCGATCCGGTCCGCTTCGATATTGCCGTCGAACGAAAGCGGCAGCTCGGGCGCGCTGCGCAGCATGGCGGCCGCGGCCTTCACTTCGTCTGTGCCCTTTAGCTCCTCCTCGCCGATGTTGAGCAGGCGGACGCGCGGGCGCTCCAGGCCCATGACGATGCGCGCATAGACCGCGCCCATAACGGCGAACTCGACGAGATTGTTGGCGTCGCACTCGGTGTTGGCGCCGAGGTCGAGCATGACGAGATCGTTGTCGCCGAGCGTCGGCAGCAGCGCCGCGAGCGCCGGCCGGTCGATGCCGGGGAGCGTGCGCAGCGCGAGCTTCGACATCGCCATCAGCGCGCCGGTGTTGCCGGCGGAAAGCGCGGCAACGGCATTGCCCTGCTTCACCGCATCGATGGCGAGGCCCATCGAGGTCGTCTTCGCGCGGCGAATCGCCTGGCTCGGCTTGTCCGTGCCGGCGATGACCTCTGGTGCGTGGAGAATCTCCGTCGCGGCCTTGAGCGCCGGGTGCGCGGCAAGACACGAGGCGATCGCCGCCTCGTCGCCGATCATCAGGAATTTAAGACGCGGATCGATGGCAAGCGCGCGCGCGGCGCCTTCGCTCATCACGGAGGCGCCGACATCGCCGCCCATCGCGTCGATGGCGATCCGCGGCGTGTCAGTCATTCAGGCAGCTCCCGCGTGTCGTCGCGGGTCAGGCGTCGACCGAGACGATCTCGCGACCATTATAATGGCCGCAGGCCGTGCACAGATTGTGCGGAAGCTTCAGTTCGCCGCAATTCGGGCATTCCTGGAAAGCGGTGACCTTCAGCGCGTCGTGGCTGCGGCGCATGTTCCGCTTCGACGGCGAGGTTTTTCTTTTCGGCACTGCCATGACGGCACCTGTTCCAATCTTCTAACAATCTGACATACGCGACGGTCGGCCGTTTGCAGCAAAGCCGCATCGAGCCGCAGACCAGCAACAGTCGCGAGCGAGCGGGCGCATATATCGAATTCGCCCGCCGTTGCAAGCGTCCGCCGCGCGTGGCAGCCTCGCCCAAGAAACGGGGAGGCGAACACATGATCCTGCCGATTACGCTGACGGTCGCTGGTGCGGCCGCGCTCATCAACGTCTGGCTCGGCTGGCGCGTCGGCCAGAGGCGCATGTCGGAAAAGGTCTCGATCGGCGACGGCGGCAACGAGCTGCTCACCTGCCGGATGCGCGCGCACGCCAACTTCGCGGAATATACGCCGTTCGTGGTGATTCTGATCGGCCTGATCGAGCTGGCGGCCGGCACGACGATATGGCTATGGGCTGTGGGGGCGATCTATCTGCTTGCCCGGATCGCCCATCCGCTCGGCATGGACCGTCCCGCGCCCAATCCGCTCCGCATGGTCGGGATCATGGTGACGATGCTGACGCTCGCCGGGCTCGGCCTTTATGCCGTCGCCTTGCCGCAACTCGCGCCGTCGGCGCATGCCGGCGGCGCGGAAGCGGTCGCGAAAGGCTGACGACTCTTAGCGGCAGCGCTGGCGCGCGCTGCTGCGCTGAACCTCGCGACCGAGCAAGGCGCCGCCCGCGGCGCCGAGAATCGTTCCGGTCGCGCGATTGCGCCCGCCGTCGAGCGATCGGCCGATGAGAGCGCCGGCCGCGCCGCCGACTAGCAGCCCGGTAGTGCCGTTCGGGCGACGGCAATACATGCGGCCGTCCTTGCCGCGCCAAGTGCGGTAGGCGGCATCCGCCGCGCTGGTGGGCACGACGACGGTGGGCACGCTGAGCGCCACGGCACTGAGGGCGATAATGATCTTACGCATAAAAACGTCCTTCGTTTTGTTGCGACCCCGATACGTAACGCAGCCCCTTGCCTACGGTTTCATGAACGGCTCACAACGAGTCTTAACTATAGCCATGCACCGTCCGTTAACCCTGGCCTGCGAGAAGCGGCGAATGACCCAGTTGCCGCTTCCCGACGCAGTCAGCCTGATGCAGGCGTTTGCCGGCCTGTGCCTGATCGCGTTGCTCGCGCGCCGTCGCGCGGTGCGCCGCGCGGACTGGGAAGGCGCGGTCGGCAAGCTCAGCGGTCGCGTCCGCGAGGACTGACGCCGGTTCGTTAGTTTCTGAGCGTTTGGGATACGCGCGCGGGCTCGGGCCGGCCGCCCTTTTCCCGTTCTTTCGCCAATTGATCGCCGGCCTTCGACAGCATGTCGAACAGCCTTTCCGGGTCGGTAAAGCGAAGCCCGGCCGCAAACGCCTCTCCGCCTTCGGCGACGATGATCTCGCGTTCCTCTTCTTCGATCCCATTGAGGATCCGCCGTGCGCACTCCGCCGGATCCATCCCGGCGTCGATATTCGCGTCCGAGTCGCCGCGCACGGAGCCGTCCGCCTGCAGGGCGTTCGCCGCGACCTGCGTGCGGACCGATCCCGGCAGCACCGTCGTCACCCGCACGCCATAGGCCTGCTCGACTTCGGCACGGAGCGCATCGAGATAGCCGATCAGCCCGTGCTTCGCCGCGCAATAGCCGGTGCGCAGCACGGTTCCGACGCGTCCCGCCACCGAGCTGATGCCGACAATATGGCCCGCGCGGCGTTCCACCATTCCCGGCAGGACAAGCTGGGTCAGCCAGACCGGCGCGAGCAGGTCGGTCTCAATCAGGGCGCGATAGACTTCAGGCCGGGTATCGACAGCCAAGCTCCGCTGGCTGATCCCGGCATTGTTGACCAGCATATCGACAGGGCCGGCCCGGGCGGCGGCGTGCGGCAGCGCGGCCCAGTCCGTCGCTTCGAACGGCAGGATCAGCGCGTCGCGCTGCACTCGCGCGGCGACTTCGGCGAGAGCTTCGCGCCTGCGGCCCGAGAGGACCAGTCGCGCTCCCCGCGCCGCGAACGCTTCCGCCAAAGCGGCGCCGATTCCCGACGATGCGCCGGTGATCCAGATCCGCTGCCCTTCAAAGCTCATCGCGCACTCCAATAATCGAAGGCCTGCTGCTGCAATTCGCGGACCAGAGCCCGCGCTTCCGGCCCTGTCCAGTCTCCTTCGTGGCCGAGCGGATCGACGCGGGCGACCCACCAGCCCTGGCCCGGCAACCCATCCGATTCGCGCACGACCAGCACGGCCAGCTCCGGCTCGCCCGCCGCTGCGCCAGCCGAGTCGACCGCATCGAGCGTTTTGCAGAAAGCGCGCATCTTGGGCCGGGTGAAGCGATGGCCGAGCTGCGCCAGCGCCTCGGAATAGGAAACCGCCCTGCCCTCGGCCGCCGCTTCGATCAGTAGCGCCCGGACAGCGGCCACGTCGAACAAAGGCGTTTGTCCCGCTTCGGCACGGTCCCTGATTGAGACAGCGTTAACCAACGGCCCTCTCTCCCCGCGCCTGCAACGATCGGCGACATAGCCCGCGCATGTTGCTTAAGGGGAGTCGTGTTGTGAAGCTCAAGATCGCGCTGGCCATTGCGGCCGCATCCGCCATGCCCGCTGCGGCGCAGGCCGCCTATCAGATCGACCATTATGCCTTCGCGCCGGGGGCGCTGGTTGGCACGGTTCAATATACGCCGACGGGCCTCAACGTGAATGCCGGCATCGGCCGTCTGAACCTGACAGGCACCGAAACGCCGGGCGGCGCGGCGGCATCGTTCCTGACCTATTGCGTCGACATCTTTCACGACCTGACGATTCCCGCGACCTTCGATTTCGCGCCCGTCTCGACGCTGATCCCGGACGCGACCAAGCAGTCGCAATTGCTGACGCTAATGACCCAGTCCGACGCGCTGCTCGCCAACGCATCCGACAAAACGACGGTGTCTGCGGCGATCCAGCTCGCGACCTGGGAGATCGTCAACGAGACTTCGGGCAGCTATGGTTTTGCGACCGGCACGTTCCGTTCGACGGGCGGCAATAGCGACGCCGCGCGCAGCCTGGCGCAGACCTATCTAAACCAGATCACCACCGGCGCCTGGCAGCCTTCGCCCACCGGCACGCTGCGGCTGCTCTATTCGGCGACCAGCCAGAGCCAGATCATCGCCGGCGTGCCCGAGCCCGCCACCTGGGCGATGATGATCGGCGGTTTCGGCCTGGTCGGCGCGGCCGCCCGCCGCCGTGCCCGCGTCAAATATGTGATTGCCTGACCGACAAGGGGCGAGCGGATGCCGCTCGCCCCTCGATCACATCGACCGGATGGACGCGGCGGCCGCCCAGGTGCTTGCCGTCTGCGTATCGGCGCGGCCGCACTCTGTCGCTTCGCGCATCAGAGACAGCACGTTGATCACGCTCGGGCCGCGCTCGCCGCGCGCCAGGCGCCCTTCGAGCTTCCAGGCCAGTTCGGCTACGGGGCGGAACTGATATTGCTGGGCCAGGTGGCGCAGATCGGACGCCTTGTCGCACAGTCCGGCGTTCGAGGAATAGGGAATGGCGGCCTTGATCCCGTCGATCCGCTCGCACAGCTCTGCACGAACCTTCAACATCCCATCCTGCTGCATATCGCCCCTTTCGGTCTCTTCGGGGCAAAGCTAATCCTCGCGCGTGAAAGCCCGGTTAAAGTCGGCCGCGGCTTGACTCTTTCGCCTCCCTCGCGCATGGGGCGCGGCTGAAACGAGCGGCGGCGACGCCGCTTTATTTTTTCACGATACCAAGAGAGTTCGGGCCATGGCCAAGCCGACCACCGTCAAGATCAAGCTCGTCAGCTCCGCCGACACCGGCTTTTTCTACGTGACCAAGAAGAATCCGCGCACCCAGACCGAGAAGCTGTCGTTCCGCAAGTACGACCCGGTCGCGCGCAAGCACGTCGATTTCAAGGAAGCCAAGATCAAGTGATCTTCTCCCCTCCCGCTCGCGGGAGGGGCCGGGGGAGAGGGCATGTTGGACGCCCGGTAGGGGTGAGGACATTCCCTCCCCTAACCCCTCCCGCAAGCGGGAGGGGAATCAGACCAGAGCTTCGACGCTTTCGACGAATCGCATCACCGAAATCGGTTTCGACACGTACGCCTCGGCGCCTGCCGCGCGGATGCGTTCCTCGTCGCCTTTCGCCGCATAGGCCGTCACCGCCATGATCGGGATCGGCTTCAGCTGATCGTCGGCCTTTAGCGTCTCGATCAGCTCCAGACCGCTGACGTTCGGCAACTGAATGTCCATGATGACGAGATCGGGCTCGAACTCGCGGGCGCGCTGGACGGCCTCGCGGCCATCGCGAACCGGCTCCGCGACGTAATTGTGCGCACGCAGCAAATCGCAGAAGAGTTTGAGGTTGAGTTCGTTGTCCTCGACAACGAGCACCTTTTTACTCACAAACGCCTCGCACTCTTCTCCCCTGACCTGTTCACATAGCCCATGCAACGCCTCGAACCAAATCACGACGCCCAGACGCTCGCCTTGCTGGCGCTCGTCTGGTCTCTGGAAGACTCGCGACGGGCCGGGAGGTTGCTCGACCTGACCGGGTTAACCACGAATGATCTGCGCGCGCGGGCGACCGAGCCGGCGCTGCAGTCGGCTGTGCTGGGCTTCCTCGAAGCGCACGAGCCTGACCTGATCGCCTGCGCCGAGCATCTCGGCGTGAAACCCGAGGTGCTCGTGCGGGCGCGCGCGGAGCTGGAGGCATGAACCGGCCGCTTGTCATTACCGATTGCGACGAAGTGCTGCTGCACATGGTCAGCCATTTCCGCGACTGGCTGGGCGAAGCGCATGGCGTCGACTTCGATCTGTCCGCGGGCGATTATTCGCGCGCCGTCCGCCGCCGCGCGACGGGGGACGTGCTGCCGCGCGAAGAGACCTGGCCGCTGCTGAACGGCTTCTTCGAAACCGAAATGCACCGCCAGACCCTGGTGCCGCACGCCCGCGAGGCGCTGAGCGAGCTGGCCGAGCTCGCCGATGTCGTGGTGCTGACCAATCTGCTCGACGAGCATCAGGAACGGCGGATCGCGCAACTGGAAGCGGTCGGCATCCGTCACCGCGTGCTGTGCAACCAGGGCGGCAAGGGAACGCCGGTTACGCAATTGCTCGACGAATACGCTCCCAGCGCAGCGGTGTTCGTCGACGATCTGGCGCTGCATCATACTTCGGTAGAGAAGTCCGCGCCGGAGGTGTTCCGCCTGCACATGATCGCCGAGCCCGAACTGGCCGCGATCATGCCGCCAGCGCCTTCCGCCCATGCCCGCATAGACGACTGGGCCGTAGCCAAGGACTGGATCCGAGAGCGACTCGCCTCCGGGCTTGACGGGTGCGATCTGCCGGTGATTGGGGAAGCGTCATGAGCATCGAACAACGCCTCGCCGAGCTTGGGCTGGAACTGCCCGCCCCCGCCGCTCCCGTCGCCGCCTATGTGCCTGCCGTCGAAGCCGGTGGGCTGCTCTACATTTCGGGGCAAGTCAGCCAGACCGCTGAGGGCCGGATCACGGGACGGCTTGGCGAGACGATGGATCTGGACGCGGGCCGCGAGGCAGCGCGCACCTGCGGAATCATGCTGCTTGCGCAGATGAAGGCTGCGCTCGGCTCGCT
Organism: Sphingomonas tabacisoli; assembly: GCF_042678385.1. Classification (NCBI taxonomy): domain Bacteria; kingdom Pseudomonadati; phylum Pseudomonadota; class Alphaproteobacteria; order Sphingomonadales; family Sphingomonadaceae; genus Sphingomonas; species Sphingomonas tabacisoli. The sequence continues at coordinate 335,356 of NZ_JBHUDY010000001.1, read as the reverse complement.
CGACCGCGTCGCGCGCGTCGTGAAGCTGGGTGTGTTCGTGAATTCGACCGCCGATTTCACCGATCAGCCGAAAGTCGCCGACGGCTGCTCGGTGCTGATGGCCGATGTGTTCGGCGACGCCGGCAAGCATGCCCGCAGCGCCGTCGGCGTGCCGAGCCTGCCGCTGGGCGTGGCGGTTGAGGTGGACGCCGTGGTGGCGGTTAAGGGTTAAACCCTCTCGCCCCTGGGGAGAGGGACGGCCGCGGAGCGGCCCGGGAGAGGGGCAGTGCCTCTCCACGCTCGCTGCGCTGCGCTCTGTCCCCCTCTCCCCGCTCGGGCCTGCGGCCCGAGTCGCCCTCTCCCCGTTTGGGGAGAAGGGAGAGTTACTTCTTCGCCTTCCACTTCTTCACGGCGTCGAGCGTGCCGGAGACATGGCCTTCGGGGCTCATCGCGGAATAGGCGAAGACGATCTTGCCGTTGGGCGCGATCACGTAGCTGGTGCGATTCGAGCGGCTCGACATCACCGGCAAGGTCACGTCGTAGCTCTTGATGACGTCGGGCGTGGCGGTCGCGACCGCGAATTTGTTGCGGCATTCCTCGGTCGAGAACTTCTTCAGTGTATCGACGTCGTCGCCGGACATGCCGATCACGGTCGCGCCGAGCTTGTTGAACTCGGGCGTCGCCTCGGCGAACTCATGCGCCTCGATGGTGCAGCCCTGCGTGAAGGCCTTGGGATAGAAATAGAGGACGACCGGCCCTTTCTTGAGCGCCTGTTTCAGCGTGAAGCTGAACGGCTTGCCGGCGAGCGCACCTTGCGTCGAGAAATCGGGGGCGGTGGCTCCGACCGGCAGCGCGGCGAAGGCGGGTGCGGTCGAGAACAGAAGCGAAAGAACGACAGCGGTGCGGACCATCAACGGGCTCCTCGGGCTTGGGGCGCTTGGGCTTAGTAAGCGCCCCTTGCTCCGAGTGCCAGCGTCAGTTCGCGGCCCAGGCGGTGACGAAATAGCCGAGGATCATCACCGGCCCCAGCATCAGCGTGAGAAGAAAGAAAGCGAGCCGGACCAGCAATGGGTCGATCCCGGTTGCATTTCCTACTCCCGCGCAGACGCCCATGACTTTGGCGTTGCCGCGATCGAGACGGAATGCAGACATTGTCGTTACTCCCGAAAAGATGCGGCGCTACGCGATCGGCAGGCCGGCAGGGCCAACGGCGGCGACGATGAACATCGTGCCAACGGCAACAGCGGCGACGACCGAAGCGACGGTATCGAACAAAGAAGCAAAGCGGGTCATTTCAAATCTCCCTGTGTGACCGGTCGGACCATCCGCCCGGTGACGCAAAGAGCTTTGCATAGCCCGTGCCAATTCGTGCTTCCGAGAGGAAATGTGGCCCTACGTCATCAAAGTTGGGCCAATGCGCCAACTCGATTCGTGAAAAACGCCGATATCAGGCGCTTCCCGCCTGCAGGAGCAGCGGATACAGTTCGCGCTCTTCCTTGTCCAAATGCGCGCGCATGACCGCCATCATCGCGCGGCAGGTGCGGCCATAGGCCGGCCAGTCGCCCGCGATCGCTTCTACTGTCCAATTGCGGACATGATCGTCCAACTGTCCGGCAAGAGCGCGCTGCTCTTCCATGACACGGTTGACGTTGTCGCTCGCATTGGCGATCCGCCCGAACGCCAGCCGCTCCACGGCAAGATGCGCGCTGATCAGCCGCGCCAGCGTCCAGCGATGCTTGGCTAGCGTTGTCAGATTGGGTTCCGGCCTGGCGAGCGCCTGCTCGTAGCTATCGGCAAGCGCACGCAGTTCGTCATGCTGATGCGTCAGCTTTTCGACTTGTTCTTTCATTTTAAGGCGACCTCTTTTGAAGCCTTCAATCAGGCAGCAGAGGTAAGCAAGCTGTTAAGATGCGAGGCGGTCGATCGCATCGGCCATGCGGACATCCCGTTCGGAGAGGCCGCCGGCGTCGTGTGTGGTCAGCAGGATGTCGACGCGATTCCAGACGTTCGACCATTCGGGGTGATGGTCGTGCTTTTCCGCCAGCAGCGCGACCCGCGCCATGAACGCGAAGGCCTCCGAGAAATCGGCGAACAGGAAGCTGCGCGTGAGCGCGTCGCGCGATTCGTCATAGTCCCACTCGCCCAGCCGATCGAGCGCGGCCGCGCGCTGATCCTCGTTCAACTGCTCGACCATTGTCCGCCTCCCGTTTCTCGCCCTATGTCACTCGCATGTCGGAACAGGCAACCCACGCGCCGGACCTGGAGCAGATCGAACAGCTTGCGCTGGCCGCGCTGGAGCGGCTGCCGGCCGCGTTCCGCGCGCATCTGGGCGACGTAGTGATCCGCGTCGAGGATTTCGCCGACGACGAGTTGCTCGACCGGATGGGCATCGAGGATCCGTTCGAGCTGACCGGCCTCTATTTCGGCCGGCCCGTCGGCGAGAAATCGTCGAGCGACAGCGGGACGCTGCCCGACATGATCTATCTCTACCGCCGCCCGATCCTCGACGAATGGGCGGACACCGGCGTGTCGCTGGAAGCGCTTGTCACTCATGTGCTGGTGCACGAGGTGGGGCACCATTTCGGCCTGTCCGATGCCGACATGCACGCGCTTGAAGACGCCGCCGGGTGACCAGCCTCCGCTTTGACGATGTCGCCTGCGTGCGCGGCGGACGGCTGCTGTTCGAAGGCGTTTCGTTCGCGCTCGGGGGCGGCGAAGCAGCGCTGGTGACTGGACCAAACGGCGCGGGCAAGTCGAGCCTGCTCCGCGTTGCGGCCGGGCTGCTGGAAGCGACCGGCACGGTTGAGCGGGACGGTGCGGTTGCCCTGGCCGACGAGAACGCGGCGCTGGATCGCGAGCTGACCCTGGAGGCGGCGCTGCGTTTCTGGGCGCGGCTCGACCGGCAGGCGGACGCCTTGGCCAGCGCGATGGACGCGATGGACATTGCCCATCTCGCGCCGGTGCCGGTGCGGATGCTCTCGACCGGCCAGCGCAAGCGTGCCGCGCTCACCCGCACGATCGCGAGCGGCGCGGCGATCTGGCTGCTCGACGAACCCACCAACGGCCTGGATACGGAGTCGGTGGGCCGGCTCGAACGCGCCTGCGCCGCTCACCAGGCCGAAGGCGGCATCGTGGTCGCGGCCACACATCTGCCGCTCGACCTGGCTTCGGTTCGACAGGTGCCCCTTGCTTAGCCTGATCCGCCGCGACGTGGCGCAGGCCTGGCGCGCGGGCGGGGCGTTCCTGCCGGTCGTGTTCTTCCTGCTGGTCGCGACTCTGTTCGCCTTTGCAGTGGGGCCGGACGCGCCATTGCTGGGCCGCACGGGCGGCGGCGTGCTGTGGATGGCAGCGTTGCTGGCCGCGCTGCTGCCGGTCGATCGGCTGATCGAGCCGGACCGGCTGAACGGCGTGCTCGACCAGCTCGCCGTGCGCGGGATTTCGGACGAAGGCGTCGCCGCCGCCAAGCTCCTCGCCCATTGGCTGAGCTTTGGGCCGCCGCTGATGCTGTCGGTCCTCCCCGCTGCCGCGTTGCTGCGGATCAACGCCGACACGCTGATCCGCCTCGAAGCGGGACTGGCGATCGGCACCCCTGCCCTGGCGGCACTGGGACTGACCGTCAGCGCGTTGACCGCGGGCTTGCGCGGCGCCGGCGCGCTTGGAGGATTGCTGATGCTGCCGATCGCAGTGCCGGTGCTGATCTTCGGCGCGGGCGCGCTGAACGACGGCAGCGGATCGGCGCTGAAGCTGCTGGCGGCGGTGTCGCTGTTGCTGACGGCAGGCGCACCGTTCGCGGCCGGTGCGGCGCTGAGGGCCGCGCGGACCTAGTCGTTCCGCCAGCGCGCCCAGATTGCGGTGGGCAGCAGCAGGCCCCGCGCTTCCTCGCGCACCGCGAGCTCGCCCATTTCGACGCGGCCGGGCAAGTCGGCAAAGGCCTGAGCGACCAATTCGCCGATCGCGAGTGCCGACATGCGGACGGCATAGACGGTCAGGAACAGGAAGCGGCTGTCGCCGTCGAGCAGCTTGCGGCAATCGGCGATGAGGGGCGCGAGATGCTCTTCCAGCCGCCACACCTCGCCTTCGGGGCCCCGCCCGAACTTCGGCGGATCGAGGATGATTCCGTCATAGCGCCGCCCGCGCCGGACTTCGCGCGACACGAATTTCGCGGCGTCGTCGACGATCCAGCGCACCGGTCGATCGGCCATGCCCGACAGCGCCGCATTGGCACGCGCGGCCTCGACCGATTTCTTGGACGCATCGACATGCACCATTTCGGCGCCCGCCGCGGCGAGCGCCAGCGTGCCGACGCCGGTATAGCCGAACAGGTTGAGCGCGGATTTGGGCTGAAGCGCCCGCATCCAGCTCCACACCGGCGCCATGTCCGGGAAAAAGCCCAGGTGGCGGAACGGCGTGCATTGAGCGGTGAAACGCACCTCTTCCCAGGCCAGCGGCCAGCCATCGCGCGGGACCGGCGCATCGAACCGCCAGCGGCCACCGCCTTCCTCGTCCGATCCGGGCACGAACTCCGCGTCGGCGCGCCAGTCGGACGACGCCGGCGCCCACATCGCTTGTGGCTCGGGCCGGACGAAGCGGAAACGGCCGTAGCGCTCGAGCTTGCGGCCGTGCCCGCAATCGAGGAGGCCGTACTCCGCCCACGGCTCGGCGATCAGCGTCTGCAGCTCAGGCACGAGGCGTGGCGCGCTCCGCGATGTAGGTCATCACCGGGTTCAGCTCGGCGGGGAGCACGTCGAACTTCTCCTCGCGCTCGAACAATGCGCCAACGCGCGACGGCAGCGACGGCCGCACCCCCGTGGCGCGCTCGACCGCGTCGCGGAATTTGGCGGGGTGCGCGGTTGCGAGCGTGACGATCGGAACGTCCTGCGGCAGTTGCGCGGCTCGCGCGGCTGCCAGTCCGACCGCAGTATGCGGATCCAGGATCTGCCCCGAACCGTCACAGGCCCAACGCATGGCCAGCGCCATTTCGTCAGCGTCGATGCGCGCGCTGGAGAACAGCGACGCCGCTCCGGCCCGCTGCCGTTCGGTCAATCGCATCGCCTTGTCGCGCGCGAACGCCGCCATCTGATCCGGCACCGCCTCAGGATCGAGATCGAACAGCAGCCGCTCGAAGTTGGAGCTGACCTGAATGTCCATCGACGGGGTCGCGGTCGGCGTGACCGTGCCGGCCGAATAGTCGCCGGCCGACAATGCGCGGTGCAGGATGTCGTTGACGTTGGTGGCGACGATCAGCTTCGCGATCGGCAGCCCCATCTTCGCCGCGACATAGCCGGCGAACACGTCGCCGAAATTGCCGGTCGGCACCGCGAAGGCGACCGGCCGCTCCGGCGCGCCGAGGCGGACGGCGGCGTAGAAATAATAGACGATCTGGGCCATCAGCCGCGCCCAGTTGATCGAGTTCACCGCCGACAGGCTGAACCGGCCAGCGAAGCCCGCATCGGCGAACATCGCCTTCACCAGCGCCTGGGCGTCGTCGAACGTCCCTTCGACCGCGATATTGTGAACGTTGGGCGCGCGCACCGTCGTCATCTGCCGCCGCTGAACGTCCGACACGCGGCCGTGCGGGTGGAGCATGAAGATGTCGACCTTGGCGCGCCCGGCGAGCGCGTCGATCGCGGCGGAGCCAGTGTCGCCCGAGGTCGCGCCGATCACCGTCAGATGCGTGTCGCGGCTGCTCAGGAAGCGCTCAAACAATAGCCCGAGAAGCTGCAGCGCGACATCCTTGAAGGCGAGCGTCGGCCCGTGAAACAGCTCCAGCAGCCAGTGCCGCTCGTCGAGCTGGGCAAGCGGCGTCACCGCCAGATGCGCGAAACGGCCATACGCCTGGGTGCAGAGCGCCCGCAGGTCGTCCTCGCCCAGCGCGTCGCCGACGAACGGGCGCATGACGCGCACCGCGGTCTCCACATAGGACAGGCCTGCGAGCGCCGCGATCTCGTCGCGCGAAAAGCTCGGCCAGCTTTCCGGCACGTAAAGACCGCCGTCCGCGGCCAGCCCCGCCAGCGTCACCTGCTCGAAATCGAGCCGGGGCGCTGCCCCCCTTGTGCTCACATAGTGCATGGCGCGCCGCCTTAGCGGCTGCGCCTGCGGAGAGCCAGCAGGTAGATGACCGCGGCGGTGGCGGCGAAGAAGAACCACTGGATCGCGTAGGCGAGGTGGTTGTTGGGCACGTTTTCGAGCGACGGCGGCTTGACGGGCTGCAGGCCGGGCGCGGCGCTGGCGGCGACGAGCTTCACGACATGGTCGCGGTCGGGCGCGATCACGCCCGAAACCATGCCGCCGGCCCATGCTGGATGGGTGGGAGTCGCCGACCAGCCGATCACCGCCTGGAAGCCCGGGCCCTCGGCGCCGCTGCGGCACGACGCGATGTGCGCGTAGCCGACTTCCTCCTTGAGGTTGTAGCCGGTTTGCGAGCGCCAGCCGATCACGTGCTCGCACATCGCCGAGGCGCGGCGGAACAGTGGCGGGTTCCTGGGATCGGGAGTCGTCGGAAAAGCGATCGGCGGTTGGCCCTGCGCCGCGGCGTAGCGGGCGAGCAGCGCTACCTTCCAGTGCAGGCGCTGGAGCTGCCAGATTCCCAGCCCGATCATCGCCGCGACGGCTGCGGCGACGATCACGGTCGGGAGGATCGGCAGTCTTTTCACGGCCGATCCTTCCCAAACTCAGTCATTCGCTCAGCCGGCGTGCGGTGCGCCCCAGCCGCCCCACACATAGATGGAGATGAACAGGAACAACCACACCACGTCGACGAAGTGCCAGTACCAGGCGGCGGCTTCGAAGCCGAAATGCTGGCGGGGCGTGAAGTCGCCGCGATAAGCGCGGATCAGGCACACGGTCAGGAAGATCGTGCCGACGATCACGTGGAAGCCGTGGAAGCCGGTCGCCATGAAGAACGACGCGCCATAGTTCAGTCCCTTGAACGGGAACGGCGCGTGCATGTACTCATAGGCCTGGATCGAGCTGAACAGCAGACCGAGGCCGATCGTCAGCCACAGACCCTTCTTCAGCCCGGCGCGGTCGCCGTGGATCAGCGCGTGGTGCGCCCAGGTGACCGTGGTGCCCGAGCAGAGCAGGATCAGAGTGTTCAGGAGCGGGAAGGCGAAGGGATCGATGACCTCAAGCCCCTTGGGCGGCCATTGCGCGATGCCCTGGTACAGAGCCGCTGCGCCGTCCTTGAACTCGACCGGCGAGGGGAAGAGCGAGAAATCGAACCACGCCCAGAACCAGCCGACGAAGAACATCACTTCCGAGGCGATGAACAGGATCATGCCGTAGCGCAGGTGCAGCGACACGACCGGCGTGTGATCGCCGGCATGCGCTTCGCGGATCACGTCCGACCACCAGCTGTACATCGTGAACAGCACGCCGGCGACGCCCAGGAAGAACACCCAGCCGCCATAGGCGTAGGAATGCATCCACATGATGGCGCCCGCCGCCATCGTCAGCGCGGTGAACGCGCCGATCAGAGGCCAGGGGCTGGGCGGAAGGATGTGGTATTCGTGGTTCTTGGCGCCGGCCATGAAGTCTTCCCTGAACTGATTTTGGCTGCTCTCTAGCTTCCCTTCGCGGCGGAATCCACCGGGTAGAAGGTATAGCTGAGCGTGATCTGCTGAATGTCCTTCGCGTCCGCATCCTTGCGCATGCCGGGATCGACGAAGAAGATGACCGGCATGCGCACGCGCTCGCCCGGCTGCAGCGTCTGCTCGGTGAAGCAGAAGCACTGGATCTTCTTGAACCAGCTTCCCGCCTGATCGGGCTGGACGTTGTAGGAGGCGCGGCCGGTGATCGGCTTGTGGCCGAGATTCTCGGCGATGAAGAACGCCATGTTGCGCTCGCCGATGCGGACCTGCTGGAGCGGCTTTTCCGGGCGGAACACCCAAGGCAGCCCGGGCTGAATGTTCGCATCGAAGCGGACCATCACGGTCTCGCCCGTCGCCTGCCTGGGCAGCTCGGCCTCGCTCACACGGCTGGTGGTGCCGTTGAGGCCGGTCGCCTGGCAGAAGATGCGGTACAACGGCACCGACGCGTAGCCGAGGCCGACCATTGCCAGCGCGATCAGCCCGGCGACGAAAGCCGCGCGGCGGTTGCGGACGGCAAGCTCAGTCATGCTCCGTGCATCGATTTGATCTTGGCGATGGTGACGAAGAAGAACAGCACCGCAAGCGCCGCCAGCAGCAGCGCCAACATGCGCGCGCGCGATTGCTGGCGGGCGCGGATTTCGTCCTGACGGTCGGGTTCGATCATGAGAGCACCAATCGGTCGGCGACGAGCGCGCCGAACAGAATGAACAGATAGAGGATGGAGAAGGCGAATAGCCGCTTTTCGGGCTTCATGCCTTGCGGCTCGGTGGCCTGGTTGCGCCAGACGCGGACGGCAAGCGCCACGAACACGGCGTTGAGCGCTACCGCGGCGAGCCCGTAGATCGCGCCGGTCAGACCGAGCGCCCAGGGGGCGACGGCGGCGGCAGCGAGCACGAAGCTGTAGAGGAGGATCTGCTGGCGCGTCGCGCGCGCGCCGGCAGTGACGGGCAGCATCGGAATGCCGGCGGCGGCGTAATCCGTCTTCACGAACAACGCGAGCGCCCAGAAATGCGGCGGCGTCCAAAGAAAGATGATCGCGAACAGCAAGGCCGGCAACGTGGAGACGGAGCCGCTCGCTGCCGCCCAGCCGAGCAACGGCGGAAACGCGCCTGCCGCGCCGCCGATGACGATATTCTGCGGCGTGTTGGGCTTCAGCCAGACGGTATAGACGACGGCGTAGAAGAAGATCGAAAAGGCCAGGATACCTGCCGCCAGCCAGTTGGTTGCCAGGCCCAGCATCAGCACCGAGAAGACCGCGAGACCGACGCCGAAATGCAGCGCGGTCTGCCGGTCGACGCGGCCCGAGGGCAGCGGCCGGCCAGCGGTGCGCTTCATCTTGGCGTCGAGATCGGCTTCGTACCACTGGTTGAGCGCACCCGACGCGCCGGCGCCGAGCGCGATGCACAGGATCGCGGTGAAGCCCAGCACCGGGTCGATGCCGCTGCGTGCCGCGAGCAGCCCGCATAGCGCCGTGAACACGACGAGCGACATCACCCGCGGCTTGGTCAGCGCGAACAGGTCCCGCCAGTCGGCGGGAAGCGGGACGGAGGAATCGGCCACGATCATGAAAACACCGCGCCTATAAGCGGGGTTGCGCGCCAGGGGAAGCGGCGGGCGGGGGGCCTTACAGGTTGCCGGGAATCCACCCGGTGTGCTGGAGCAGGATCGCAGTGCCGATCAGGATCAGCGTCAGGCCGCCCAACCGCTCGACCCAGGCGCCGAATCGCATGCCGAGCTGCGCGCCGAGCAACATGCCGAGCGTGCTCATCACGAACGTCGCCATGCCGATCGCAAGCGCGATCGCGACGATGTTGACGTGGAGAAGTGCCAAGCTGACGCCCACCGCCGCCGCATCGATGCTGGTGCCGATCGCGGTCATGACCAACGTGACCAGCCCACCTTTCGGTTCGGCATCGTCTTCGCGCTCGCCGAAGGATTCGAGCAGCATCTTGCCGCCGACGATGCCGAGCAGGCCGAACGCGATCCAATGGTCGACCGATTCAACATAGCCCGCCGCGACGAGACCGATGGCCCAGCCGATCAGAGGCGTCAGCGTCTCGATGATTCCGAAGACGGCTCCTGCGCGCAATGCTTGCGGAACGCTCGGCCGGTGCGCAGCGCCGCGGCAGATCGCGGCCGCGCAGGCATCGGCCGACATGCTCAAGGCGAGCGCGAGGACGGCGAATGGCGACAAGAAGGACTCGGCGGAAGAAGGGTCAGGCCGGACGCGGCATTGGCGCATTCGGCGCAGCGCCTCGGCCCGTCAAGCGCGCGATCGTCTCGAGCAGCCTCATCTCGGAAATGGGCTTACCGAGAAACGCGGCACCCTCGACGCCGAACCAGGCCGCCCATTCCTCCGGGCCGCCGCTCAGATAGACGACCGCGATGTCGGGATCGAGGCGGCGAGCGAAGCGGGCGATGTCGAAACCGGTGGTGCCCTCGCCCAGGTTCACGTCGAGAATGAGCATGTGGAGCTTGCCGGCGCGGGCCTCGAGCTCCGCATAAGCGGCGCGATCATTCTGGACGAGTACCGTATCGCCCCCGGCGTTGCGGATCGATTCTTCGACCGACAGACCGATCAGCGGCTCGTCCTCGGCAATAAGGACGCACAGACCGTCGAGCAGCCCGGCCATTTCAATGTCGAGCGATGCGCGCAGCACGATTCGACTTTCGATTCATGTGCATGACGAGTTCTCGTCAACGCCATCGCAGGCGCGCGGTCAACCTTTATGTCGGCTTCTCGACATATAGAAGCGATGAAAATGATGGAGCGTGCGCCCAAACGCAACGAGGCGGGAGCAAGTCCCATCTCGTCGTCGGCCGCGGCTTCTTGCCGCGCCGGCCGGCCGTTCGCGTTCGGCTTTGCTTCGCCGCCGAACTGGGCCGCATCGCTGCGGCCCTCGCTCCGGCTCAATCGATCTTGGGCAAAGTCTCGAACTGGTGGAAGGGCGGCGGGCTCGACAGCGTCCATTCGAGCGTCGTCGCGCCTTCGCCCCACGGATTCGCTTCCGCCTTGCGGCCGGCGAACAGCGACCAGATCACGTTCACGAAGAACACGCCCATGCTGGCCGCCATGATCACATAGCCGACCGAGGCCATATGGTTGAAATAGGCGAAGGCGTCCGGATAATCCGGGTAGCGGCGCGGCATGCCCTGCATGCCCAGGAAGTGCATCGGGAAGAACAGCACGTTCACGCCGACGAAGAACACCCAGAAGTGAATCTGGCCGAGCAGCTCGTTATATTCGCGGCCGCTCATCTTCCCGAACCAATAGTAGAAGCCGGCGAACAGCGCGAACACCGCACCGAGCGACAGCACGTAGTGGAAGTGAGCGACCACATAATATGTGTCGTGCATCACGTCGTCGATGCCGCCATTGGCGAGCAGCACGCCGGTGACGCCGCCGACGGTGAACATGAAGATGAAGCCCAGCGCCCACAGCATCGGCGTCTTGAAGCTGATCGAGCCGCCCCACATGGTCGCGATCCACGAGAAGATCTTGATGCCGGTCGGCACCGCGATCACCATCGTCGCGGCGGTGAAGTACATCTTGGTGTTCACGCTCATGCCGGTCGTGAACATGTGGTGCGCCCACACGACGAAGCCGATCACGCCGATTGCGACCATGGCATAGGCCATGCCGAGATAGCCGAAAACAGGCTTGCGGCTGAACGTCGCGATGATCTGGCTGATGATGCCGAAGCCCGGCAAGATCATGATGTACACTTCGGGGTGGCCGAAGAACCAGAACAGGTGCTGGTAGAGGACCGGATCGCCGCCGCCCGACGCATCATAGAAGGTCGTGCCGAAGTTGCGGTCGGTCAGCAGCATCGTGATCGCGGCGGCCAGCACCGGCAGCGCCAGCAGCAGCAGGAAGGCGGTCACCAGCACGGACCAGACGAACAGCGGCATCTTGTGCAGCGTCATGCCCGGGGCGCGCATGTTGAAGATGGTCGTGATGAAGTTGATCGCGCCGAGGATCGAGCTCGCGCCCGCCAGGTGGAGCGACAGGATCGCCATGTCGACGGCCGGGCCTTGCGAGCCCGTGGTCGAAAGCGGCGGATAGACCGTCCAGCCGGTGCCCGCGCCATTGCCGGTGCCGCCGGGCACGAAAGTCGAGCCCAGAAGCAGGATGAACGCCGGGACGAGCAGCCAGAACGAAATGTTGTTCATGCGCGGGAACGCCATGTCCGGCGCGCCGATCATGATCGGCACGAACCAGTTGCCGAAGCCGCCGATCATCGCCGGCATGACCATGAAGAACACCATGATCAGGCCGTGCGCCGTGATCAGCACGTTCCACAGGTGATAGGCCTGGTCCATCGTGGCGTTTTTCTCGCCCATCATCTGCGCCCAGGTCTGCAGATACTGGATGCCCGGATTGGCGAGCTCGGCCCGCATCAGGCCCGAGATCGAGCCGCCGATGATCCCCGCGATGATCGCGAAGATCAGATAAAGCGTGCCGATGTCCTTGTGATTGGTCGACATGAACCAGCGAGCGAAGAAGCTCGGCTTATGGTCGGCGTCGTGATGATGCGCGTGGTCCGCGTGAAACTCGGACGGCGTGGCTGCGATGTCGGTCATGGTCTTAGTTCGTCCCGCTGGTGGGAGCCGCCTGGTTGGTGGCGGGAGGCGTTGCAGTGCCGGGCGTCGGCGTGTCGGTGCCGGTGGTCGAAGCGACGGGCGTTGCCGCTGTGGCCGGAGGAGCCGCCGCGATCGGCTTCGCTTCGCCAGGCATCGTGCCGCCCTTCGACTTCACCCAAGCCGCGAATTTCTCGGGCGAGACGACCTCGACCGAAATAGGCATGAAGCCATGGCGCGCGCCGCACAGCTCGGAGCATTGGCCGAAATACACGCCTTCCTTTTCCACCTTGAAGCTGATCTCGTTGATGCGGCCGGGGACCGCGTCGATCTTGGCCCAGAAGGCGGGGACGGCGAAGCTGTGGATCACGTCGTTCGACGTGGTGATCAGCCGGATTTCGCGGTTGACCGGAATGACCAGCCGGTTGTCGACGGCGAGCAGGCGGGGCCCGTCGGCATATTGCCGCGCACGGCCGCCCGGCGCCGGCTTGTCCTGCAGCATGTTCGAGACGATCTCGAAGCCGCCATTGTCCGGATAGCTATAGGTCCAATACCATTGGTTGCCGGTCGCCTTGACGGTCAGCGCGTCCTTGCCCGCGGGCTTGAACTGCGCGGCGAGAAGGCTGATCGACGGCACCGCGATCGCGACCAGGATCAGCACCGGAACCAAGGTCCAGATCACCTCGATCACCGTGTTGTGCGACGTGCGCGACGGCGTCGGGTTGGCGGAACGGCGGAAACGCAGGATCACCCAGAGCAGCAGGAACAGCACCAGCGCCGAGATGATCAGCATCATCGGCACCAGAATATAGTCGTGCATCCACAGCGCTTTGCGGCCGTTGGGCGTGACCTGATCCTGTAGGTGGATGCGCTCGTTGGTCGGCATGCCGATGCCGGCGATGGGCTCGACCGAGGGAATGTTCACAGACGCCGCGGTGGCTGCCACGTCCGGCTGGGCGGCGCTTTCCTTGGTCTGCGGCGGGACGGCGACCGTGGTGTTCGCATCCTGCTTGGGCGCGGCCTGCGCGTGCACGGCGGCGGGCGCGAGCGCCAGCCCCAACGCAAGCAGAAGAGTTTTTGCGAGCTTCATAGGCGTCCTGTTTTCCATTCCCCGGGTGCAGGCGCGCGCGCCCAGAACGAGCGTGCGGGTGCGATTTGGCGCGGCTTATAGGCGCGACTTTCCGCTCTCTCAAGCGGTTGAAGGCAGCGCGTGCGGATTGCCTATTTCTGCCCTGTCCCCTAGGGCGCACGGCCATGACCGACGACGAGGTGCTGGCGGAATTCCGAGCGGCGGAAGCGCTGCTGGAAGGACATTTCATTCTGTCCTCGGGCCTCAGAAGCTCTCGATACCTGCAATGTGCGCGCGTGCTGATGAACCCGGCGCGCGGTGCGCGGCTGGCGGAAGCGCTCGCGGCAAGGCTCCCCGATTCGGTGCGCAAATCCATTGAAGCGGTGGTGTCGCCGGCGATGGGCGGCGTGATCGCGGGCCAGGAAGTCGCCCGTGCGCTGGGCGTGGACGCGATGTTCCTCGAACGCCCGACCGGCACGTTCGAGCTGCGCCGCGGCTTTCGGCTGTCGCCGGGACAAAAAGTGCTGATGATGGAGGATGTGGTCACGACCGGACTGTCGTCGCGTGAAGCGATCGCCGCGATTCGCGCAGCCGGTGGAGAAGTCGTGTCAGCGGCCGCGCTGGTCGATCGCTCCAACGGCAAGGCCGACCTCGGCGTCCCCTTTTATCCGCTGATCCGCATCGACGTGCCGAGCTACGAGGCCGACAAATTGCCGCCGGAGCTGGCCGCGATCCCTGCGATCAAGCCAGGGAGCCGCGCCGCCTAATGCTGAGGCTCGGCGTCAACATCGACCATGTCGCGACGATCCGGAACGCGCGCGGCGGCGCGCACCCCGATCCGGTCGCGGCGGCGAAGCTGGCGGCGGAGGCGGGCGCGGACGGCATCACCGCGCATCTGCGCGAGGATCGGCGGCACATCACAGACGACGATATCGCGCGGCTGATGGGGGCGATCGAGCTGCCGCTGAATCTCGAAATGGCGGCGACGCCCGAGATGCTCGACATCGCGCTGCGTCACCGGCCCCACGCCGCCTGCATCGTGCCCGAAAAGCGCGAGGAGCGGACGACCGAGGGCGGGCTCGACGCCGACGGGCATCGCGACACGCTGGGTCCGATGATCGAGCGGCTGTCCGCCGCCGGCATCCGTGTCAGCCTGTTCATCGAGCCGGACCCGCGCCAGGTCGACGCCGCGATCAAGCTGAAGGCGCCGGTCGTCGAGTTCCACACCGGGCGCTACGCCCACCGCGAGGGCGAAGCCCGCGCCGAGGAATTGCGCCGCATCGCGGATTGCGCGGCGCTCGCGACCAAGAACGGCATCGAGCCCCACGCGGGGCACGGCCTCACCTTCGACAATGTCGTCCCCGTCGCTGCCATTCCGCAGATCGCCGAGCTGAACATCGGCCATTTCCTGATCGGCGAAGCGATCTTCATCGGCCTGGAAGAAAGCGTCCGCCGGATGAAGGCGCTGATGGAGAGCGCGCGGTGAGCTACGTCCAAGCACGCACCCCTTTCCGCTGGTCTCGGTTGCTCCTGTGGCTGATCAACATCCCTGTAGGTCTCATCGCGCTATATGTGGGATTGTATGCGTTCATGGGGCTTTGGGACCCCGACATTTCTTTGATTGTCTGGACCTTAGCCGCATTACAGCCTTTGATCGCCTTCACTGCCTGGATAGCGAGCGGCGATAGATGGCGCGCAGGCGCTGTTCGGGCTGCCAACCTGCTGCTGCTCATCCCGCTCGCGAGCCTGCTATTGGTGTTTGCACTGCTTCTTGGTCCGCATTTCCTATGATCGTCGGCCTTGGCTCCGATCTCTGCAATATCGAGCGGATCCAGAACTCGCTCGACCGATTCGGCGAACGGTTCGAGAAGCGCGTGTTCACCGATACTGAGCGCGCCAAGGCCGCGCGGCGGCCGTTCACGCGGGCGGGAACCTACGCCAAGCGCTTCGCCGCCAAGGAAGCTTTCTCCAAGGCGGTCGGCACCGGCTTCAGGCGCGGCGTGTTCATGAAGGACATCGGTGTCGTTAATGCGCCGTCAGGGGCGCCGACACTAAAGCTGGAAGGCGGCGCCAAGGCCGCGCTCGACGCGCTTGTCCCGCCGGGGCACAAGGCGCACATACATTTGACATTGACCGACGATCATCCCTGGGCACAGGCGTTCGTCATCATCGAGGCGGTGCCGTTGTGAGAGGGATTGACGTGAACGAAGGCGACAAGGTCGAGAGCGCGACGCCCCCAACCGAACCGGTAGCCAAGAAAGGCACCGACT
Organism: Sphingomonas tabacisoli; assembly: GCF_042678385.1. Taxonomy (NCBI): domain Bacteria; kingdom Pseudomonadati; phylum Pseudomonadota; class Alphaproteobacteria; order Sphingomonadales; family Sphingomonadaceae; genus Sphingomonas; species Sphingomonas tabacisoli. The sequence continues at coordinate 319,868 of NZ_JBHUDY010000001.1, read as the reverse complement.
GGGCAGCCGAAGCGAAAGGCATTTTCTGGCTGGTTCTGGCCGTGCTCGGCTTTCACAGCTTCATCGCCAAGCCTTTCTACATCCCCTCCGAATCGATGATGCCGGGCCTGCTGGTCGGCGACCGGCTGGTCGTCACCAAATACCCCTATGGTTGGTCGTTCGTCTCCCCGACCTTCCATCTGCTGCCCTATATGCACGGCCGGCTGTTCGGGCGGATGCCGGAGCGCGGCGACGTCGTCATCGTCTCGCCGCCGGGCGAAAAGCAGGATTATATCAAGCGCGTGATCGGCCTGCCGGGCGACCGGCTGGAAATGCGCAACGGCACCGTGATCATCAACGGCGTGCCGGTGAAGCGCACCCTGCCGAAGCCGCGGCTGGTCGCGGTCGACGAGAACGCCCCGTGCAGCGACATGACCTTCCCGGGCCGGCTCACCACAGGCCCCGATGGCAAGCCCTATTGCGAACTGCCGATCGTGCGCGAGACGCTTCCCAACGGCCGGAGCTATGACACGATCGAGTTGGGCGCGAGCCGCACCGACGACTTCCCGCCGCTCACCATTCCGCCCGAGCACCTGTTCCTGATGGGCGACAATCGCGACCGGTCGGCCGACAGCCGCGTGCCGCTGATCGAAGGCGGCCTGGGCGGGCCGGTGCCGTGGGAAAATATCGGCGGCCGCGCCGAATTCATCACTTTCTCGCTCGACGGCACGGCCCAGTGGTACAATCCGCTGAGCTGGATCGAGGCGCTGCGCTCGGGCCGCGCCGGCACGTCGCTGCATCCGCAGGAAGCTGACGCCAAGTGATCGAGCCGGCGCCCGTCACGGCCGCCGCTCCCAATGAAATGCGCGACCCGCTCGTGCGGGCGGAGCTGAAGCGCGCGAGCGTCTGGTTCGGACTCGCGATCGGCATCGCCTTGGTCGTGCTGCTGATCCAGCCGCTGATGCTGTTGTTCGCCGGGCTCGTCTTTGCGGCGATGCTGGACGGCGGGGCGCGCTTGCTCGGCCGCGTGCTGCCCGTACCGCGCTGGCTGCGGATCGCGATCGTGCTGCTCCTGGCGATCGCCTTCGTCTCCGGCGTCTTCTACATGACGGGCGTCCAGATCGCAGCACAATGGGCGCAGCTGCAAGTGACGCTGCAGGTGCAAGGCACGCGCTTCGTGCACTGGCTGTCGGGCATGGGCTTCATTGCCGCCGATTCGGACCTGATGACGTTCGGCCGCCAGCTCGTCGGATCGGTGGGAAAGCTGACCGGCTATGTCGGGACGGTGTTCGGCGTCGTGTCCAGCGTCGTCTTGGTGGTCGCCTTCGGCCTGTTCATCGCGCTGGAGCCCCGCCTCTATCAGCGCGGGCTCGCCTGGCTCGTCCCGACTCGCGCCCGCGCTCATACGCAGATCACGATCGAGCGGATGGCGCACACCTTGCGGAGACTCATGGCAGGGCGGCTGGCGGGCATGGTGTTCGAAGGGGCGCTGACCTGGATCGCGCTGAGCCTGGGGGGCGTGCCGATGGCGCTGCTGCTCGGCATCCTCACAGGTCTGCTCGCCTTCATTCCCAATATCGGCGCGTTCACGAGCGGCGTGCTGATGGTCGCGGTGGGCTTCAGCGCCGGCGTCGATACCGGCGTCTGGGCGATCGTCACCTATTTCGCGATCCAGAATTTCGACGGTTATGTGATGCTGCCCTATGTCGCACGGAAGACGGTGGACATGCCGCCCGCGATCACCTTGGGCGCGCAGATCCTGCTGGGCTCGCTGCTCGGTTTCATGGGCCTGCTGCTCGCCGATTCGCTGACCGCGATGATCAAGGTCGCGCTGGAACGCGGATCGGAGCGCGAAGAGGAAAAGGCAGCGGCCAGCGGCTAGTTCGTCACCACCGGCACTTTGCTCAGATCCTGGCCGGGCATCGCTCCGGTGAGCGCCATCGGATCGATGCGCGCGTCCTTCCATTTGAGCGCCCAGTGAAGGTGCGGACCGGTTGCGCGGCCGGAGCTGCCGATCGCGCCGATCAGCTGGCCCTTCTTCACATGATCACCCTGCTTTACGTCGATGCGCGAGAGGTGCAGGAACGCGCTGTTCAGCCCCATGCCGTGGTCGATGATCAGCAGATTGCCTTCCAGCGTGAAGGGCTTGTCCGCCGCGAGCACGACCACGCCGTCCGCCGGCGCCGTGACCGGCGCCCCCGCCCCGCCTGCAATATCGACGCCCGCATGATAGTCGCCGCGCTCTCCGCCGCGATAGATACGCTGCGATCCGAACACACCGCTGATGCGGCCCTGCGCCGGCCAGACGAAATGCTGGTGCCAGCCCTCGCTTTGCGCATTCACCGCGCGCGCGGCGTTGATGCGCGCGATCTCCGGCGCGCGGAGCTTTTCGAATTCCTCGTTGGTGACGCCCGGCCGCTTCGGCACGTCGACTTTCTCGAGCCGCCAGGCGTGTGGCGCGATCTGCAGCGTTTGCGTCGTGACCGCGCCTGCGACGTTGCGCGCCTCCAGCGTGGCGCTCGCCGGCGCGTCGCGGTCGAAGCCGAGCATGAAGCGGCCGTTCGGCGCGAGCGGGACCGGCTGGCCCGCCAGCGTCAGGCTCACTGTTCCGGTCGGTGCGGTGCCATAGGCGACGCCGCCCTGCTCGATCTTTCCGAAGAGGTGGAAATCATCGGCAGGCCCGGCAGCGATCGAAACCAGCGCCGCGAGCGGCAGGAGCGCGCGTTTCACTTCTTGGCAAGCGCCTGAGTGGCGATCTCGGCGGTCGCATAGGCTTCCTGCCGAACGACCGACCAGTAACGCAGCGCATCGAGCGGGATCTTTTCGCCCGACACCGCGCAGACGACGTGATCGCCCTGCGAAAGCACGCGGAAACCGTTCGCCATATAATGGAGCCGGGCGGGCTGGCTGCGGTTGAACATCAGCATCGGAACGGACGACCTTCTTACAATAGCGAGGGCTGGCTGGGCGGCGCCTCGCGCTTCGCGCCAGATGTGGCGCGTTCGATGCGCGCGTCAACCGTGCCGTCGGCGAAATGCAGGCGCAAGGCGGCGGCCGTCCGCGCCTGCGCCGCGCTGGTGACGACGCCGCCGGCCCGGCCCTCGACCCAGGCATAGCCGCGGGCGAGCAGGTTTTCAGGGTTCACCGACTGCGCCAGCCGCCACACCGACTGCAGCCGATCGCGGGCGCGGTCGAGCTTGGTCGCGAGCAAGGTCGGGCGCAGCGCGCCGCCGGCCCGCGCCAGTTCGCCGCGCGCATCGGCGACGCGCCGGCCGAGCCCGCGCCGCAGCCGCTCGCCATAGTCGTCGACGCGCTGGCGCTGTGGGTCGAGCAGCGAGGCCGGCGTCGGCAGCAACCGCGCGAGGCCGCTCAGCCGCTCGGCGCCGCGCTCATGATAGCGCCGCGCGCAGCGTTCCATCCGCGCGCCCTGGTCACGGACATAGGCGCGGAGCTCGGCCCGGACCGGCACCGCCATCTCGGCCGCGGCGGTCGGCGTCGGCGCGCGGACGTCGGCGGCATAGTCGCACAGCGTGGTGTCGGTTTCATGTCCGACCGCGGAGATGATCGGGATCGTGCAGCCGGCAACGGCGCGGACGACCACTTCCTCGTTGAACGCCCAGAGGTCCTCGATCGAGCCGCCGCCGCGCGCGACGATGATGAGGTCCGGCCGCTGTCCGTCCGGCATCCGGCAGAAGGCGCCGATCGCCGCCGCGACCTGGTCCGCCGCGCCTTGCCCCTGCACCAGCACAGGCCAGACCAGCACATGCGTCGGGCAGCGATCTTCCAGCCGGTGCAGGATGTCGCGGATCACCGCGCCCGTCGGTGATGTCACGACGCCGATTCGCTGCGGCAGGAACGGCAGCTTCTTCTTTCGCGCGCTCTCGAACAGCCCCTCGGCGCCGAGTTTTGCCTTCAGCTTTTCGAGAAGCAGCGTCAGCGCGCCTTCGCCGGCGAGCTCCAGCCGCTCGATCACGATCTGGTATTTGGAGCGGCCGGGATAGGTGGTGAGCTTGCCGGTCGCGATCACCTCGATCCCGTCCTCGGGTCGGAAGGGGAGCGAGGCGACGCCCGCTTTCCACATCACCGCGTCGATGCAGGCCTTGTCGTCCTTCAACGTCAGATAGGCATGGCCCGAGGCGGCGCGCTTGTAGCCGCTGATCTCGCCGCGCAGCCGCACCAGGCCGAAGCTGTCCTCGACCACGCGCTTCAGCGCAAACGCCAGCTCCGACACGCTGAGCGCGGGCGCGTTGTCGCCCGGCTGACTGTCCGCTAACAGCCGCGCGTCCGCCGTATCGGGCGCCGCCGTTTGGGAGAATCCTGAAGCCATGAACGTCCTGCTGATCGGTTCGGGAGGGCGCGAGCATGCGCTGGCCTGGAAATTGGCGCAAAGCGCGCGGCTGGGCAAGCTGTTCGCCGCGCCCGGCAATCCGGGCATCGCGCGCCACGCCGAGCTGGTCGCGATGGATGTGGCCGATCATGAGGCCGTGATCGGCTTTTGCCGCCGGCAGCAGATCGGGCTGGTGGTGATCGGTCCCGAAGCGCCGCTGGTGGCCGGGCTGGCCGACGATCTGCGCGCGGCCGGAGTGCCGGTGTTCGGCCCGGGCAGGGCCGCGGCCCAGCTCGAAGGATCGAAGGGTTTCACCAAGGACCTTTGCGCGAACGCCGGCATTCCAACCGCGGGCTATGTGCGGGCGGAGCATGCGGAGGACGGCCTCGCCCGGCTCGCGCCGTTCGGGCTGCCGGTGGTGATCAAGGCGGACGGACTGGCGGCCGGCAAGGGCGTCGTGATCGCGAGCACGCGCGAGGAAGCTGAGCAGGCGATCCGTGCCGCCGACGGGCCGATGGTGATCGAGGAGTTCCTCGACGGCGAGGAAGCGAGCCTGTTTGCGCTGTCGGATGGCACGACGGTCGTGCCGTTCGGATCGGCGCAGGACCACAAGCGTGTCGGCGACGGCGACGTGGGGCCGAACACCGGCGGCATGGGCGCCTATTCGCCGGCTCGCGTGCTGACGCCGGCGCTGGAGCGGCAGGCGATGCGCGAGATCGTCGAGCCGACGGTCAAGGCGATGGCCGAGGCGGGAACGCCGTTCGTGGGCGTACTCTATGCCGGACTCATGCTGACACCGACGGGCCCCAAGCTGATCGAATACAATGCTCGCTTCGGCGATCCCGAATGCCAGGTGCTGATGCCGCGGCTGGAAAGCGATCTGCTGGAGCTGCTGTTGGCCTGCGCCGAAGGCAAGCTCGAAGGCGCGGACGTGCGCTTCTCAGACCGGGTCGCGCTGACGGTGGTGATGGCGGCCAGGGGCTATCCCGGCACGCCGGAGACGGGCGGCGAGATCGACGACATCGACGATGCCGAAGCGGCGGGCACGATCGTGTTCCAGGCGGGCACCAAGGAGCAGGACGGCAGGCTGGTCGCATCGGGCGGGCGCGTACTGGCGGTGACGGCCGAGGGGCCGACGGTGCGCTGGGCACAGCATGCGGCCTATACAGCCGTCGATCGCATCCGCTTCCCGAGCGGCTTTTGCCGCCGCGACATAGGCTGGCGCGAAGTCGCGCGCGAAACGAAAGAGAGGGGCTGAACCATGGAATGGCTCGAACAGAATTGGGTTCTGATCGTCGTCGGCATCGTCGTGCTGCTGATCGCGCTCTGGTGGCTGGTCGGCAACAGCGGCAAGCGCGTCGAAGCGAATAAGCCGGCGACTCCGGTCGAACGACGCGAGGAAGTCTCGCCGGTCGTAGTCGGCCCTGCCGTAGCGCCGGTCGATACGCCTCCGGTCATGGAACCCGCGCCGCTGCCGCCCGAGCCGGAAGCACTGGTCGAGCCGATCCACGCCATCCCGGCTGGACCCGCCGATGAGCTAACCCGCATGAAGGGCGTCGGCCCCAAGGTCGCAGCACTTCTGAATGGTCTGGGCGTCACCCGCTACGACCAGATCGCGGCGTGGACCGATGCCGATGTGGAGCGGGTCGACGCGCAGCTCGGCGCGTTCAAGGGCCGCATCGCCCGCGACCAGTGGGTCGAGCAGGCACGGCTGCTCGCGGCCGGCGACACGGCGGGGTATGAAGCGAAGTTCGGGAAGCTGGGGTGAAATAACCCTCGCCCCAACGGGGAGAGGGTTGAACTACCGCTCGCTCAGATAATAGCGATCCTGTGCTTCCAGCGCTTCGTTCAGCTCGTACACGATCGGCTGGCCGGTCGGGATCTCAAGCTCGGTGATCTCGCTGTCCGGGATGTGCGACAGGTGCTTGACCAGCGCGCGGAGCGAATTGCCGTGGGCGGAGATCAGCACCCGTTCGCCGGCTAGAAGCGCGGGAGCGATCGTCTGTTCCCAATAGGGCAGGACGCGGGCGATCGTATCCTTCAGGCTCTCGGTCGCGGGCACCTGCACGCCGGCATAGCGGCGGTCGCCCGACAGATCGAACGCACTGCCCGCCTCGATCGGCGGCGGCGGCACGTCGAAGCTGCGGCGCCAGATCTTCACCTGGGCATCGCCATGTTTCGCCGCCGTCTCCGCCTTGTCGAGCCCGGTCAGCCCGCCATAATGGCGCTCGTTCAGCCGCCAATGCTTATCGACGGGCAGCCAAAGCCGGCCCATCGCTTCCAGCGCGATGTTGAGCGTCTTGATCGCGCGGGTCTGATAGCTGGTGAAGCAGCGGTCGAAATCCAGGCCTTTCGCGGCAAGCAGCTCGCCTGCCGCTTTCGCTTCGGCCGCGCCTTTCTCGGTCAGGTCGACGTCCCACCAGCCGGTGAAGCGGTTTTCGAGATTCCAGGCCGATTGGCCGTGACGGATCAGAACGAGCGTGGGCATTTGGGCTCCTGGTGACCCCAAACTCCGTTCGGGCTGAGCTTGTCGAAGCCCTCCCTTTCTTCTGGTGCGGAAAAAGAAGGGAGGCCTTCGACAGGCTCAGGCCGAACGGTGCGGGAGATTAGTTCACAGCAGATCGATCATCGCGGCGAGATTGTCGAGGCAGGCGTGCGCGAGCTTCTTGCAGCGCTCGGGCGACCAGCCGAACTGGGGGTCCGGATTGTCGTCGTGATCCTTGAACGGCATTTCGAGCGTCATCGACACCGCGCCGTAGCGCTCGGCAAGCTGGGTGGTCGACATCGACATGTTCGCCTTGCCCGGCGGCGCGACCTCATAGCCCTTGGCCACCTGGAAATCGGGCGTGCGCTCGGCGAGGGTGTCGCGGAAGCGGTTGTAGAGCGCCCCCTTGTCGGCGCTGAACGACGGGATGCCTTCGAAGCCGGCGAGGAAATTGGCGGCGATCGCCTCGTCGCCATGCACGTCCATCGCGAAGTCGACGCCGGTGGCGTCCATCGCGTTGCGGACCGCGAGCACTTCCGGGCTGCGGTCTTCCGACGGCGCGTGCCATTCGCGATTGAGGTTCACGCCGACCGCGTTGGTGCGCAGATGACCGCGAAAGCTGCCGTCCGGGTTCATGTTCGGCACGATGTTGAGCGTCGCCTTTTCGCGCAGGCTCTGCCCGGTCGCATCGTTCGGGTCGGTGAGCTTTTCGAGCGCGCCTTCCATCCACCATTCGGCCATGCTCTCGCCCGGATGCTGGCGGGCGTAGAGCCAAACCTGCTTCGCCCCCTCGCCCATCGTCAGGCAGTCGAGCGGACGGCCATCGAGCGTCTTGGTCAGCTCGCGCTGGGTGACCCCGGGCTTTGCCGCCATGCGCGCGACCAGATCGTAATGCCGCTCCATCGAATAAGGCGCGAAATAGGCGACCCACAGCGCATTGCCCTGGGGGCGCACGCGAATCGTCAGCACCTGATCGATGAAATCGGTGTCGGCGAGCGCCCAGGTGTCGCGATCCTCGGAGACGCGCGCGCGATAGTTCGGCCAGCCCAGCGGATAGGCGGAGCCGGCCACATTGGTGATGCGCAGCGTCAGCTCGCGGCCCGCGGCGTTGCCGACGCGGAAGTGAAACCACTGGTAAAAATCGGAGCCGTGATCGGTCTCGATCTCGAGATCCGCTTCGGTCCCGTCGATCTTGACGACGCGTATGTTACCGCTGTCAAAAGCGCTTGTGATGCTGAAGGTCATGGCACGCTGATAGTGCGGCCCGACTCTCCCGGAAAGCCCTTGAACAGGGCATTCGCCAGCCGGCCCGGCAAAGCGCCCGAATCGCGCTCCGACGCTTCGCCGCGCGCGCGGCCTTCCCAGACGACGCTCTGATCCGACCGACGTTTCAATTGCGTAGACAGTTCGGTGCCGACGACGAGGCCGCCACGCCCGCCGCCCAGCCCAAAGCTGATGCCGCCGCCGACGCCGCTGTGCCAGCCGCCGGTCGAGCCGCCGATGCCGATCGAGACCGGCGAGCGTCCGCCCGCCCGTTCGCGCGCGCCGGAGCGGACATTGACCACGGCCACATAGAGACTCTGGCCGACGCCTTGCACCGGCGCGAAACCGAGAGCAGTCAGCTCGCGCGCGACGGCGCCGGCATAGGCGTCGAACTCCATGCCCGCGGGGGCGCCCGGTCCGGGTTCGATCGCGACAGTGCCACGCTCGGTTACTGGTCCGAGAGAAAATCGTGTCACCTCGACGGGCGCAGGCGCAGTCATGCAGGCGCTCAGGCCCAGCAGCGAAGCCATCAACAGGATGCGCGGACGGAGCGTCATGTCACTGTCCTCCAAGTCTTTTGCGCATAACGTATCGAAGGCGTAATTAGCTGCAAGCGCGCTTTGGGTTGACCTTCGTCCCCCTCTCGACTAGGCGAGCGCCTCGCTTTTCAGCCCAGATTCGGACCAGGTTATAAAGACCATGAAGATCGTCAACTCGCTCAAGTCCCTGAAGGACCGCCATCGGGACAACCGCGTGATCCGCCGTCGCGGCCGCACCTACGTCATCAACAAGACGAACCGCCGCTTCAAGGCCCGCCAGGGCTGAAGCCGTGGGGGAAGTGCGCGGCGTCGTTTTCGACGTCGGCAATGTCCTCTTCACCTGGGACCCGCGGTTCCTGTACGAGCGCCTGATCGACGACGATCGGGCGCTCGACGTATTCTTACGCGACGTCGTCACGCACGAATGGCATTTCCAGCACGATGCCGGCCGGCCGTTCGCCGAGACCAGCGCGGAGCTGATCGCCGAACATCCACAGCATCGCGCGCTGATCGAGGCTTGGGGGCCGCGCTTCAACGAGAGCGTCGGCGGTCCGGTCGAGGGCATGGCCGAGTTGGTGGCGGAGTTGGACGCACGCGGCGTGCCGCTGTTCGCGATCACCAATTTCAGCGGTGAATTCTGGGAGCCGTTTCGCAAGACCGAGACGGTGTTCGACCATTTCCGCGACGTGGTCGTGTCGGGCACCGAGCGGATGGTGAAGCCCGAGCCCACGATATACGAGCTGGCGCTCAAGCGGTTCGGCATGAAGGCGGAAGAACTGATCTTCGTCGACGATCGGGCGGAAAATGTGGCCGGCGCCGAGGCGGCCGGCATGCGCGGGCACCTGTTCCGGGATGCGGAGACGCTGCGAATGGAGCTGGAGTTGCTCGGCCTCCTCTGATCGTTTCCCGGCGAAGGCCGGGACCTCTCTTTTCTTCTCGAGCACATCTTGCAAAGAAGAGCTGGATCCCGGCCTTCGCCGGGAAACGGGAAAATCCATGCGCCCAGCCCTGCTCCTGCTCGCCCTTTTCGCCACTCCCGCCCTCGCCACTCCCCTCACCCCTGCGCAGCTTGCCCAGATCGACCGGATCGCCGCGCAGGCGCTGAAGGACACGGGCACGCCCTCTGCATCGGTGGCGGTGGTGACGGACGGCAAGCTCCAGTTCGCCAAGGCTTATGGTCGGCAGCGCGGCGATGCCTCCCCACCCACCACGACCGCCGCCTATCCGATCGCTTCCGTCTCGAAGCAGATCACGGCGGCCGCGATCCTGCTGCTCGCCGAGGACGGCAAGCTGTCGCTGGACGACAAGGTCTCGAAATATCTTCCGGAGCTGACCGACGCAGACAAGGTCACGCTCCGGCAGCTTCTCAGCCACACCTCCGGCTATCGCGATTTCTGGCCGCAGAATTACGCGTTCTCAGCGATGCTGAAGCCGACCGCGCCGGATGGCATTCTCGATCGCTGGGCGAAGGTGCCGCTCGACTTCGCACCGGGCAGCCAGTGGCAATATTCGAACACCGGCTTCGTTGCCGCCGGGCTCATCGTCGAGAAAGTCTCGGGCGAGCCGCTGATGCGCTTCCTGCAGCAGCGCATCTTCCAGCCGCTGCACATGAAAGTCGGCGACATGGACACCGACTTCAAACCCAGCGACGCGCAGCCTTTCACGCGCTTTGCGCTGGGGCCGGTACGGCCTGCCAAGGCGCCGGCGGAGGGCTGGCTCTACGCCGCCGGGCAGTTGCTGACGACCCCGTCCGAATATTCGAAATGGAACATCGCCCGCATCAACCGCACGCTGCTGAAACCGGCGAGCTGGGCCGAGCAGGAACGCGAGGTCGTGCTGACCAACGGCAAGGGCTCGAGCTACGGCCTGGGCGTGACGCTCGATGACGTGCGCGGCCATAAACGGGTGCAGCATGGCGGCGCCGCGGTCGGTTATTTGACGGACAATCGCGTCTATCCCGAAGACCATGCCGCAGTGATGGTCGTGATCAACGCCGATTTCGGCAACGCGCACAACGCGATCGCCGACGGCATCGAGGCGATGATCCTGGGCGGTGACCCCGAAACGACGCGGGCGCGGGCGATTTTCGACCAGCTTCGCCAAGGCAAGGCCGACCGCGCGACCTTCACCGACAATTTCAACGCGTTCCTGACGCCGCAGGTGCTCGCCGATCACCGCGCCAGCCTGATGCCGCTCGGCGAGCCGCAGAGCTTCGCCGCCAAGCGACCGACCCGGCTGCGCGGCGGCTTTACGTCCGAAGTGTACGAGGTGCGCTATCCGAACCGGAAGCTCATCATCAGCATGCGGGCCGTGCCGAATGGCGGCAAGGTCGAGGAATTCCTGATCTATCCCGAGGCGGACTGAAGAACATGGCGTATTGGCTGCTGCGATCCGAGCCCGACGTTTACGGTTGGGACCATCTGGTACGCGACAGCGCCACCGAATGGGACGGGGTGCGCAACTACACCGCGCGCAACTTCCTGAAGGACATGGCTGTGGGCGACCGTGCCCTTTTCTATCATTCGAACACGGAGAAGGCCGCGATCGGGATTATGGAGATCACCCGCGCCTGGCGCCCGGACGGCGAGAAAGGCGACTGGGCGTCGGTCGCGGTCAAGCCGGTGGAGAAACTGCCGCGCCCGGTGACGCTTGCGGAAATGAAGGCCGAACCGCGCTTGGCGAAGCTGGAAATGCTCCGACAATCGCGCCTGTCAGTCACGCCGCTGCGCGAGGAGGAGTGGGCCGTGATTTTGGAGATGGCGAGGGGATGATCCGCGCCGGCCTCCTTGCCGCGGCAGCGCTCCTCCCGCCCTCCGCTGCTCGCGAGACGCCGATCCGCTTCGTCACTCGGGTCTATGCCGGCTACTCGGACCCGCGCTTCAGTCCGCTTGATCACAAGGCTGCGATTTTCTCTCCACGACTGTCCGCCGCCATCGCCGAGGACGCTCGCCTCGCACAGGGCGAAGTGGGTTATCTGGATGGCGACCCGCTTTGCGACTGCCAGGATGCGAGTGGATTGAAGGCGCGCGTTACAAAAGTGGTGCGCGGCCGAGGTGGGACCGACGTCATCGTTTCGATCGATTTAGGCGAACCGCGACCACGCAGCCTGCGTCTCAAGCTCGTTCCGACCGGAAGAGTGTGGCGGGTCGACGACATCGCCTCCCCTTCCGAGCCGAGCCTCCTAAATGCACTGACCCGGTCGAACCAGGCCGGCGTCCGTCGTTAGGCCGCCTCCGCCACGCGCTTGGCGCGCTTGCGTTCGTGCGGGTCGAGGTGGCGCTTGCGGAGGCGGATGCTCTTCGGCGTCACTTCGACCAGCTCGTCGTCGTCGATATAGGCGATCGCCTGTTCGAGCGTCAGCCGGCGCGGCGGGGTCAGGCGGATCGCGTCGTCCTTGCCTCCGCTCGCGCGGAAGTTGGTGAGCTGCTTCGCCTTCATCGGATTGACCTCGAGGTCGTCCGGCTTCGCGTTCTCGCCGATGATGATGCCTTCGTAGAGCGGATCGCCCGGCGCGACCATCAGGATGCCGCGTTCCTCCAGCGCGTTCAGCGCATAGGCATTCGCTTCGCCGGAACCATTCGAGATCAGCACGCCGTTCTTGCGGCCCTCGATCGCGCCTTTGTACGGGCCGTATTTCTCGAAGAGCCGGTTCATGATGCCGGTGCCGCGCGTGTCCGACAGGAACTCGCCATGATAGCCGATCAGGCCGCGCGACGGCGCCGAGAAAGTGATGCGGGTCTTGCCGCCGCCTGAGGGACGCATGTCCGTCATCTCGGCTTTGCGGATCGACATCTTCTCGACGACGGTGCCCGAATGCTCCTCGTCGACGTCGATGACGACGGTCTCATACGGCTCCTCGCGGCCGTTCGGACCGTCGCGGAACAGCACGCGCGGGCGGCTGATGCCGAGCTCGAAGCCTTCGCGACGCATCGTCTCGATCAGCACGCCGAGCTGAAGCTCGCCGCGACCGGCGACTTCAAACGAATCCTTGTCGGCGCTTTCGGTGACCTTGATCGCGACGTTCGATTCCGCCTCGCGGAGCAGCCGGTCGCGGATCATTCGGCTGGTGACCTTGGTGCCTTCGCGGCCCGCCATCGGGCTGTCGTTCACGGCAAAGCGCATCGACAGTGTCGGCGGGTCGATCGGCTGGGCGTGCAGCGGTTCGCTCACCGACGGATCGGCGATCGTGTTGGCGACGGTTGCTACGGTCAGGCCAGCGATCGAGATAATGTCACCGGCATTGGCCTCTTCGACCGGCACCCGCTCAAGGCCGCGGAAGGACATGATCTTGGACGCGCGCCCGGTTTCCACAACGTTGCCATCGGCGTCGAGCGCGTGGATCGGCATGTTGGTCTTCACGGACCCCGAGAACACCAGCCCGGTCAGAATGCGGCCAAGGAAATTATCGCGGTCGAGCAGCGTGACCAGGAATTTGAACGGCCCGTCCGGATCAGCCGACGGCGGCGGGACGTGTGCGACGATCTTTTCGAACAGCGGCTCCAGCGTGCCTTCGCGCGCTTCGGGGTCTTCCGACGCATAGCCGTTGCGGCCCGAGGCGTAGAGGACGGGGAAGTCGAGTTGCTCGTCGCTAGCCTCCAAGCTCACGAACAGGTCGAACACTTCGTCGAGCACTTCCTGCACGCGGGCGTCGGAGCGGTCGATCTTGTTGACGACGACGATCGGGCGGAGGCCCAGCGCCAGCGCCTTGCCGGTGACGAACTTGGTCTGCGGCATCGCGCCTTCGGACGAATCGACCAGCAGGATGACGCCATCGACCATCGACAGGATGCGCTCCACCTCGCCGCCGAAATCGGCGTGGCCGGGCGTGTCGACGATGTTGATCCGCGTGCCATGCCAATCGACCGAGGTGCACTTGGCGAGGATGGTGATCCCGCGCTCTTTCTCCAGGTCGTTAGAATCCATCGCGCGTTCCTCGACGCGCTGATTCTCGCGGAAAGTGCCGGACTGGCGGAAAAGCTGGTCGACCAGCGTGGTCTTGCCATGATCGACGTGCGCGATGATGGCCACGTTGCGGAGGCTCATTGGAAATCCTGATAGCGAAGCGGGAGTTGGCGGCGCCCTTAGCGCAATTGCCGCGATGCGGGAAGGGTCGAGTGACGACGCCTCCGGCGCCGTCCTTCAGGGCCTAGTCGTTTGCGCCCAGCGCCGATCCAAGCAGCACGTCGATCGGGTGCTGATGGGTTTCCAGCATCTCGGGAACCGGCTCGAAAAGCTCGCCGGTCAGTTCGAGATCCGTCAAACCCGGCAATCGGTACACAGACAGTTTCTCGGCTCGACCGACCTTCCCGTCGCGGCTGACGGTGAGCGCGGCGAGATGCGGGATCTCGTGCCGCTCATACAGCAGGTAGGGTGCCAGCACGACGGAGCCGCCATTGTAGCGGCCACGAAGGCAGCGGCGGTTGCGCATGGCTGCGGCGACGACCGCACGCCCGGGCTGCACGCCCAGGCTCTTTCGCACCCCGACTCCCAATTTTTGCTGCATACGCTCACTCACCAACAGTGTGGAATATTCGAGAACATTTAGGTGCCTTTGTCGATAGGAGAAGTGCAAAACGTGCAATTTGGCACCTCCAATTCGCACTTGCACAACATTTTACGGCATGATCTGCTGCATTGCAGCAAGGGAGGTCGTATATGATTGCAGCACTCTTCTTTGGTCTTCAGGCGGTTGCCCCTCAGCAAATGGCAAGCGCCACGGTTGCGCCTGTCGAGGTGGCGCAGGTCCAGGAGGCGCCGGCTCAGCCGGAGCAGAAGCGGGTCTGCCGCTCGATTTTCGACACGCGCGTCGGCCTGATCGCGAAAAAGCAAACCGTCTGCCATTTCGTCCGCGTCGACGCCGGCAAGACGAAATAACGGGGCGCCTCAGCCCCGCCATTGCTCCATGAAGTGGCGGCGGCAGAGCGCGACATAGCGGTCATTGCCGCCGATTTCCGTCTGCGCGCCCTCGCGGACGGCATCGCCTTTCGCATCGATGCGCAGGTTCATCGTCGCCTTGCGCCCGCAGGCGCACACAGCCTTCAGCTCGACCAGCACATCGGCGAGCGCGAGCAGGCATTTGCTTCCCTCGAACAATTCGGCGCGGAAATCGGTGCGAAGGCCATAGGCCAGGACCGGGATGCCGATCTCGTCGGCGACGCTGGCGAGCTGCAGAACCTGGTCGCGGGTGAGGAACTGCGCCTCGTCGATCAGCACGCAGGCGAGCGGTGTGGCGGCGTGCTGCGCGTCGATTACCGCGCGCATATCGGTGTCGGGATCGAAGCCGTTTGCCTCAGCCTCGATGCCGATGCGCGAGGTGATGACGCCGGCCTCATAGCGGTCGTCGATTGCCGCGGTGAACAGCATCGTGTGCATGCCGCGCTCGCGATAATTGAAATCGGCCTGCAGCAGCGTGGTCGATTTCCCCGCATTCATCGAGGCGTAGTAGAAATAGAGCTTAGCCATGCGCAGCCGCCTCCAGCCGGGCAAGCGCGCGGTCGCGGCCGATCAGGGGAAGGAGCGCGGCCATGTCGGGGCCGTGCTCGCGTCCCGTGAGCGCGCGGCGGAGGGGGAGAAACAAGGGCTTGCCTTTGCGGCCGGTGCTTTCCTTGAGCGCGCCGGTGAGCGCGTGCCATGGGTCGCCCCCCCAATCAATTGTCCGCGCCGCATCGACTGCCGCTCGCAGGAAATCGCGATCCTCTTCCGCCGTTTCGGCATCGACCGGCCCTTCGACGACGTGCCACCAGTCGGCAGCGTCCGCCACGCGCTCGAGATTGGGCCGGACTGCCTCCCAGGCGCGCGCATCCATGCCGGCGGGGAGACGCTCGGCAACCTGATCGTAGTTCATCAGATGCACGGTCTGCGCGTTGAGCTTCGCCAGTTCCGCTTCGTCGAACCGCGCCGGCGCGCGGCCGAAGCTCGCGAAATCGAAACGCTCGAGCAGCGGCGTCATCGTCGTGACTGGCTCGACGGGCAGGCTGGTGCCGATCCGCGCCAGCTTCGCCGCCAGCGCCAGCGGCTCGGTGCCGGTCTCGCGCCAGTGATCGACATCGGTCGCGCCCAGCCGCTTCGAGAGCTTGCCTGCGGAGCCGGTCAGCAGCGCCTCGTGGGCGAAGGCTGGCGGCAAGGCTCCCAGGGCCTGAAACATTTGCACCTGCGCTGCGGTGTTGGAAACATGGTCCTCGCCGCGCACGACATGGCTGATGCCCATGTCGATATCGTCGATGACCGAGGGCAGTAGGTACAGCCAAGACCCGTCCGCCCGGCGCACCACCGGATCGCTCATCAGCTTAGGGTCGAAGCGCTGGGGACCGCGGATCAGATCGTCCCAGACGATCGGCGCGTCATGGTCGAGCTTGAAGCGCCAGTGCGGCTGCACGCCCTCGCCTTCCAGCTTCACACGATCGGCATCGGTCAGATTCAGCGCGGCGCGGTCGTAAACCGGCGGCAGCCCACGGCCGAGCTGCACCTTGCGCTTCAACTCCAGCTCCTGCGGAGTTTCGTAGCAGGGATAGACCCGCCCTGTGGCACGAAGCTTTGCGAATTGCTCTTCGTAAAGCCCGAACCGTTCCGACTGGCGTACCTCGCCGTCCCAATCGAGACCGAGCCACTGAAGATCGGCCCGGATCGCGGTGACGAACCTTTCCTCCGACCGCGCCTGATCAGTGTCGTCGATGCGAAGCAGAAAGCGGCCGCCCTGCTGCCGCGCGAACAGCCAATTGTGGAGCGCAGTCCGCAAGTTGCCGACATGGACGCGGCCGGTCGGCGACGGCGCGAAACGCGTGACGACGCTCATCAGGCCGTCCGGAACGCGTTGGTGATCGGATAGCGGCGGTCCCGGCCGAAATTGCGCTTGCCGAGCTTCACTCCCGGGGGAGCCTGGCGGCGCTTGTATTCGGCGACGTAGAGCAGCCGCTCGATGCGGGCGACCGTGTCGCGATCGAAGCCGCGCGACGCGACCGCATCGACCGACAACTCCTCCTCGACCAGCCCGTGCAGGATCGGATCGAGCACGTCGTAGGGCGGAAGCGAATCCGAATCCTTCTGGTCGGCGCGGAGCTCGGCGCTGGGTGGCTTGTCGATCACGCGCTGCGGCATCACTGGCCCATCGCCCCCAAGCCCCAAAGCCGGGCGATTGGCGTTGCGCCAGCGGCAGAGCTCGAAGACCGTCGTCTTATAGGCGTCCTTCAGCACCGAATAGCCGCCGGCCATGTCGCCATAGATGGTCGCATAGCCGACCGACATCTCGCTCTTGTTGCCGGTGGTGAGCAGCATGTGGCCGAACTTGTTGCTGAGCGCCATCAGCGTGACGCCGCGGATGCGTGACTGCACATTCTCTTCGGTCAGGTCCGGCTGGCGTTCCGCGAACAGCTTCGCAAGCATCGATCCGAACGCGCCGACGGCCGGCTCGATCGGCACGGTATCGAGCCGCACGCCAAGCATGCGCGCGCAGGCGGCGGCATCGTCCAGCGACTCCTTCGACGTAAAGCGCGACGGCAACATCACGCACCACACCCGGTCCTTGCCCAGCGCGTCGACGGCCACTGCGGCGGACAGCGCGCTGTCGATGCCGCCCGACAGGCCCAGCACCACCCCGGGAAAGCGGTTGGCGTTCACGTAATCGCGCAGGCCGACCACCATCGCGTGATAGGCATCGGCCGGATAGGGATCGAGCGCGTGGATCTCGCCTGAAGCGCAGCGCCAGCCCCCGGCCCCACGCTCCCACTCGGTCAGCACCAGTGCTTCCTCCCAGTCGGGAAGCTGGTGAGCGAGAGTGCCGTCACCGTTCAGTACGAAGGAAGCGCCGTCGAACACCACTTCGTCCTGGCCGCCGACGCGGTTCAGGAAGACGAGCGGCAAGCCGGTCTCGGCGACGCGCTTGCCGGCAACCTCGCCGGTGCGCAGATCGTCCTTGTCGATCTCGTACGGGCTGCCGTGCGGCGAGATCAGGATTTCGGCGCCCTGTTCCTTCAGGTGCGTGCACACGGGCGAGAACCAGATGTCCTCGCACACCGGCAGGCCGAGCTTCACGCCGCGCCATTCGATCGGCTGCGGCAGCGGACCGGGCGTGAACCAGCGCTTTTCGTCGAAAGTGCCGTAATTGGGCAGCTCGTGCTTGCGCGTGAAAGCAACGATGCGGCCGCCGTCGAGCAGGTTCAGCGTGTTGAAGAGCTTGCCGTCTTCGGCGAGCACGGACCCGACGATCATCGCCGGGCCGCCATCGGCCGTCGCCGCGGCGAGGCGCTGCAGATGCTCGGCGGCGCGCGTGTGGAGCGCGGGCTTGAGCACCAGATCCTCGGGTGGATAGCCGATCAGCTGGAGCTCGGGAAACACGACCAGGTCCGCGCCTTCGGCTTTGCCGCGCCATTCCAGCATCTTGTCGGCATTGCCGGCGATGTCGCCAATGCGCTGGCTGATCTGGACGAGAGCGATACGGAGCCGGTCGGTCATGATTGCGCATCTAGGGTGCGGCTCACGCCGGGTCTAGGCGCGCGGAGCACGGCGCTCTAAAGCCCGCGACAGAATCGTGACATCGGGGCGTGCATCCATGAAAATCCTCACCGGCAACGCGAACACGCCGCTCGCCCAGGCGATCGCGGACTATCTGGAAACCCCGCTGACCGACGCGAGCGTCCGCCGCTTCGCCGACGAGGAAGTGTTCGTCGAGATCCACGAAAATGTCCGGGGCGAGGACGTGTTCGTCGTCCAGCCGACCGGCTTTCCGGCGAACGACAATCTGATGGAATTGCTGATCTGCATCGACGCGCTGAAACGCGCCTCGGCCAAGCGGATCACGGCGGTCATTCCCTATTTCGGCTATGCAAGACAGGATCGGAAGCCCGGTCCGCGCACGCCGATTTCGGCCAAGCTTGTCGCCAACCTAATCACGGTCGCCGGCGCCAACCGCGTGCTCTCGGTCGATCTTCATGCGGGGCAAATCCAGGGCTTCTTCGATATCCCGACCGATAATCTCTACGCGGCGCCGGTGATGTCGGCCGACATCCTCGCGCGCTTCCCGGCGCAGAACATCACGGTCGTCTCACCGGACGTCGGGGGGGTGGTCCGCGCGCGCGCGCTCGCCAAGCGCCTCAACAACGCCCCGCTGGCGATTGTCGACAAACGCCGCGAACGGGCCGGCGAGTCGGAAGTGATGAACATCATCGGCGACGTCGAGGGCCGCTTCTGCGTGCTGATCGACGACATCGTCGATTCGGCGGGCACTTTGTGCAACGCCGCCGCCGCTCTCCGCGAAGCGGGCGCGCAGGACGTCGTCGCCTATGTGAGCCACGGTGTGCTGTCGGGCGGAGCCGTGGCGCGCGTCGACGGATCGGCGCTGACCGAGCTGGTCATCACCGACTCGATCGCCCCGACCGAGAGCGTCGCCCAGGCCAAGCGGATCCGCACCCTGACCATCGCGCCGCTGCTCGCCGAGGCGATCAAGCGGATCGCCGACGAAAGCTCGGTGTCGAGCCTGTTCGACTAGGGGCTATTGGGCGAGTCGTCGTTATTGACGGCCGCGAGAACGGCGATCGCGGCGATGCCGGCCAGCAGCGCAATAGCGATCACGCCGCCCGAGCCGCCCTCAAGCCGGCTGTCGCCGCCCCTGGCGCCGGCGCGTGCGCTGACGACGGACAGCTTGGAAGCAGAGCTTGTCTGAGCGATCGCGGTCGAGGGAACGGCGGCCATCATGCCGATCGAGACCAAAGCCGAAGCAAACAACTTCATACGCTACCTCCCTTGGCAACACGCCGGGCGGACTAACCTTTGTGAATGGCCATGGTTCCCCATCTTGCGGCGGAGCGAGCGGCTGAGCAGGGTCGGTTGATGAAGATTTCGGAACTTTGGACATTGCCAAGAGCGGTGCGGGTTGGGGTGACATCGGGAGCGACGGCGCTGCTGCTGTGGCCCATGCACGTCGTATTCGGCCGGCCCATTCGACCTGCTTTTGCGGCAGCATTAGTGATTGCCGCTGTGTGCGGCATTTCGATTCTGCTGATGGGCGTCGTCGACCTGCTGACCGTCGAGCGCGACCGGCGCATCCTGCCGGCGCGGCTGTTCGATCTGGCGCTCGGCCTTGCGCTGGCGCTGCCGACGAGTCTCGCGCTGGCCGGCCTGTTCTAGCGCGACCGGCGCGGCGGCGCTGGCGCGAACGTCCAACGCTCGCCCGGCGTCGCTTTGATGGCGGCGAGCGTGGCGGTTCGGCCGGCTCGTAAGGCTTCGATCAGCCGCATGAGGTCCGGGCCGCGCGGCGTTTCACCGAAAGCCGCAAGAATGCGCAGCACCAATCGGCGCAGCAGTTCAGTTGGCAATTCGCGAGGATCGAGGCCCGCCCCATCCCAGCGCTCGACGAAGGCTAGCTCCGCCGCCCATTCGAGCGCCTGCTCGGCATCGGCAAGGTTCGCCGCGCTCTGCGCCAGCCGCGCCGCGTCGAGCCACGGCGCCGCCCCCAACAAGCTGCGAGCGGCCGTGCGGTCATAAGCCGGATCGAAATTACTCGGATCGAGCGCCGGCGTAATGCCGGCCGCGCGGACGACTTCCTCCAGCTCGGCCTTGCGCCAGTCGAGCAGCGGCCGGATCAGCTCCACGCCATCACGCAGCGCACGGCTGCGGCGAACCCCGGCAAGGCCGGAAACGCCAGAGCCGCGCGAGAGGCGCATCAGCAAAGTCTCGGCCTGGTCGTCCGCATGATGCGCGGTCGCGAGCCAACGGAGCGCATGCCGCGCGCACCAATCGCCGAGCGCGGAATAGCGTGCTTCGCGCGCGCCGGCCTGGACGCTGCCCTGGACCTGCACAGCCAAGATATCGTGCGGCACACCAAGCCGGGCGCAGAAATCCGCGACCATTTCCGCTTCCGCTCGCGCTTCGGGACGAAGGCGGTGATCCACGGTCGCGACACGCACCGGCCGAATGTGCTTCGCCAACATCAGCAGCGCCAGCGAGTCCGGCCCGCCGGACACCGCCAGTCCGAGCGGTTCGCCGGGCCCGACGCCAAGCGCTTCCAGAGTTGCGGCGAGATCGTGCGGCACCGATTGACCTTGCACCGGGCGCTGTGGCAACCGCAACTGCACAGGCGGGTATGATGTAATGGTAGCCTGTCAGCTTCCCATGCTGAACGCGCGGGTTCGATTCCCGCTACCCGCTCCAATAGAAAAGCTAGTCTCCGCTGGGTTGGTCGTTAACGGGCAAACGACTATATCGCCTGTATGACCAGCTACATCGACGCCGATTCCGCTTCGACGCGCACCAACGCCATCAAGCTGCACGGGCCTGACGGCTTCGAAGGCATGCGCAAGGCGGGCAAGCTGGCGGCCGAAATCCTCGATGCGATCGAGCCGCACATGGTGCCCGGTGTTTCGACCGAGGCGATCGATGACATGGTGCGCGAGCACATGCTGCGGGCCGGCGCGGTGCCGGCGACGCTCGGCTATCGCGGCTATGCCCATAGCTGCTGCATCTCGATCAACCATGTCGTCTGTCACGGCATCCCGTCGGAGCGCACGTTCAAGGACGGCGACATCGTGAATGTCGACGTGACGCCGCTGCTCGGCGGTTGGCACGGCGACACCAGCCGCATGTATTTGATCGGCAATGTCGGCGTGAAAGCGAAGCGGCTGGTCGAAGTCACCTACGAAGCGATGATGCGCGGCATCGAGCAGGCGAAGCCCGGCAACCGGCTCGGCGACATCGCGCACGCAATCCAGTCCTTTGCCGAAAAGCACCGCTATGGCGTGGTGCGCGATTTCTGCGGCCACGGGCTTGGCCGACTGTTCCATGACGCACCGGAAGTCGTCCATGCCGGCCGCCCGGGCACGGGTCCCGAGCTGAAGCCGGGCATGTTCTTCACGATCGAGCCGATGATCAATATCGGCCGCCCCGATTGCAAGGTACTGGAAGACGGCTGGACGGCAGTGACGCGCGACCGCTCGCTCTCCGCCCAATACGAACATTCGATCGGGATCACGGAGACCGGTCACGAGATCTTCACGCTGAGCGCTGCCGGACGCTGATGGCGACGCTGCTGGATTCCCGCCCGCTCGACCGCGTCGCCGACTTTCCCGCCATTCCGGCGGGCTGGGCCTATCTCGACACCGCCGCGACCGCGCAGAAGCCGCAGGCGGTGATCGACGCAATCACACGCGGTTACGATACCACCTACGCGACCGTGCATCGCGGCGTGTATCAGCGTTCCGCCGACATGACGCTGGCCTATGAGGCGGCGCGCAAGCGCGTGGCGCGGTTCATGGGCGCGGCCTCTGCCGATGAAGTGGTGTTCGTGCGCGGCGCGACCGAGGGCATCAACCTGGTCGCCGATAGCTGGGGTGGATCGCAGCTCAAGGCCGGCGACCGCATCCTGCTTAGCCAGCTCGAGCATCATTCGAACATCGTGCCGTGGCAGTTGCTGCGCGACCGCACCGGCATCGAGATCGATGTCGCGCCCCTGACGGCGGACGGACGGATCGATCTCGACGCGGCCGACGCGATGCTGACCGAGCGGCACAAGCTTGTCGCGCTCGCGCATGTCTCGAACGTACTTGG
The DNA here is from genome assembly GCF_042678385.1 of Sphingomonas tabacisoli. Lineage (NCBI taxonomy): Bacteria > Pseudomonadati > Pseudomonadota > Alphaproteobacteria > Sphingomonadales > Sphingomonadaceae > Sphingomonas > Sphingomonas tabacisoli. The sequence continues at coordinate 297,742 of NZ_JBHUDY010000001.1, read as the reverse complement.
ATCGGTGCTCGACGCGAAGCGCGCCGCGGCGATGGCGCATCGGGTCGGCGCGAAATTGCTGCTCGACGGCTGCCAGGCGGTTCCGCGCATGGCGGTCGACGTCGCCGCGCTCGACTGTGACTTCTACGTCTTTTCGGCGCACAAGCTTTATGGGCCGACCGGTTTCGGCGTACTCTGGGCCAAGGGCGAGATCCTCGACGCGATGCCCCCTTGGCAGGGCGGCGGCGCGATGATCGACCGGGTGACGTTCGCGCGCACCACCTATGCACCGCCGCCGGCGCGGTTCGAGGCGGGGACGCCGCACATCGTCGGTGCGCTCGGGCTCCACGCCGCTATCGACTATGTCGACGCCATCGGGCTGGACGCGATCCACGCGCATGAGACCGCGCTGGTGAAGCTCTCACGCGAACGGCTGGGCGCGATCAACTCGGTGCGGCTGTTCGGACCCGAGGATTCGGCCGGCATCGTCAGCTTTGCCGTCGAAGGGGTGCATCCGCACGACATCGGCACCATATTGGACGAGGAACAGGTCGCGATCCGCGCCGGCCACCATTGCGCGCAGCCGCTGATGGACGCGCTGGGGGTGCCGGCGACGGCCCGGGCAAGCTTTGGCGTTCACAACAGCGCCGCGGACGTCGAGGCGCTGGCGCGCGGAGTGGAGCGCGTGACGAGGATTTTCGGATGAACGAGCAGAGTCGCATCAGGGTGGAAGAAGTGGAGAGCGTCGCTCCGCCGCCCAAGGCGCGTGTGGAAGAGGCACCGCGCGAGACATTGGAGCGCAAGAAGGACTATCTCGCCGGCTTTCTGAGCGAGAAGCCGTCGGAGCTATCAGGCGAAGAGCCCGGCGGCGAGCTCTATGAAGCGGTGATCGCGGCGCTCAAGGAAATCTACGACCCCGAAATTCCGGTCAACATCTACGACCTGGGGTTGATCTACGGCGTCGAGATCAACGGCGGCCATGCCCTGGTGACGATGACGCTGACGACGCCGCACTGCCCGGTCGCGGAGTCGATGCCGGGCGAGGTCGAGCTCCGGGTCGGCGCCGTGCCGGGGATCGGCGATGCGGAAGTGAACCTGGTCTGGGACCCGCCCTGGAATCCGGCGCAGATGTCGGACGAAGCAAAGCTCGAACTGGGAATGCTGTGATGGCCACCGTTCGGGAACGCCCCCAAGCGCTGCATCTCACGCCAGCCGCCGAAGCGCGGATCGCCTCGCTGATGGCGCAAGCACCCGATGGTGCCGTCGGCGTGAAACTTTCGACGCCGCGGCGCGGCTGTTCGGGCCTCGCCTATTCGGTCGATTATGTCACCGACGCGAAGCCGCTCGACGAGCGGATCGACACGCCGGGGGGCACCCTGTTCGTCGACGGCGGCTCGATCCTCTATCTGATTGGCTCGGTCATGGACTGGGTGGAAGACGACTTCACCGCCGGGTTCGTATTCCAGAACCCGAACGCCAAGGGCAGTTGCGGCTGCGGCGAGAGCTTCACGGTTTGATCGTCGCGGCCCTGCTGCTGGCAGCCGCCGCGCCCAAGCCGGTCGTGCTGCCCGGCATCAGCTACCAGGTGCTGCAATCCGGGCTCGCCTCGGGTGCACACCCGACCCGGACCGATGAAGTCGACGTCCATTACACCGGACGACTGACCAACGGCGAGGTGTTCAGCGCCTCGCCCGATGGCGGCAAGGGCGTCAGCACGTTCCCGGTGCAGCGCGTGATCCCCGGTTTCATGGCCGCCGTGCTGCTGATGCGTCCTGCCGACCATTGGCGCGTCACGCTGCCGCCGTATCTTGCCTACGGCGCGCCCGGCCGCGCGATGGGCCCGCAGGCAAGCGCCATGCAGTCGCGCGACATTCCGCCGAACGCGACGCTGATCTTCGATATCGAGCTCGTCGCGATTCGCCCGGCGGCGCGCTAGAAACCCACCCGCCAGCGGAACGCAGCGCCGATATCGTCGGGCGCGGCGGCAAAGTTGCCCGGGTCGCGACGCCAGAACAAATTGGTGTCCATCCGCCCACCGAACAGCATCCGCGCATAGCTCGCTTCCATGTCGATCTCGCGGCCGGTCGGGGCGAGGTTGAGGCGCTGGTCGGCATAGGTGACGGCGCCGGTCTGCCAATCCCAGCTTGCGGGCAGACGCAGGCCAAGGCCGCCGCTTTCCACCCGCAGCGGCTGAGCGATGCGCAGACCGAATTGATCGCCGCGCTCGAAAAGGCCCGATTTTGCGAGATCCAGGCTGTAGGCGGTGCTGCGGACCGTGGCGTTTCCGCTGAGCGCTCCCCCGCGCGCCATCGTCGTCCAACCCTGACGCGTCGCAGCCGACAGGGACCAGCCCGGCGCGAAGCTCCAGTCGGCGCGTATGTCGCCGAACCAGCTCGACGAACCGCCGCTGCCGAACAAGGGCCCGAAATGCGCGCCGAGCAAGCTCCGACTTTCGTCCAATCGCGTGACGCCGCCGCTGAAGCTCAGTGCGCCGAAACGGCGATCGGCCTGCAGGCTCATCAAGGAATAGGGCGAGCGAAGATACGGATCGCGAGCACCGGGCGTACCCTGATAGAGCAGCCCTTCGCCGCTTTCGGCCACTGCGGTCAGGCCGAGCCGGCCGACGCTGCGCCGGAACGACGCGGCGCTCTGACGCGTGCGATCGAAGCCGAGCGCATCACCCGGCGCCCGGGCGACGAGGAAAGCGGGTTCGGACCTGCCGTTCAATTGGCCCGAGACGCTGCTACCGCTCTGGCCGAAGCCGAACGCAATGCTGGTCTTCGGATCGATGCGGCTGGCGATCATGCCCGCGGCGGTGCGGGCGCGCACCGCGTCATCCCGGGTCAGCGACAGCCGCCGCAACGCGGCGCTTCCGTCCGGCGAATCGGCGATCGACACCGCGACGGTCGTGCCGCCGGCGCTCAAACTGGCGCTGCTGAAACTCTGGCCAAGCGTTCCGGCAAGGCTGGAGCGCGGCTGCGCATTGTGGATCGCACGCGCGAAATCGACTGCATAGGCGCGGCTGAAGCCGTCGAGGATCACGGCGCCCATGCCGGTCTGCACGGCGTCGCCCATCGCGGGAGAGAGGCTCGCCGTTGTCGCCGAAAGAGAAACCGGGATTTGGCTTCCCGCCAGCGACGTCGCCCCTTGGGGAGCGAAGGCGCGGCCGACGTTCAGGCCGCCACGGCCATAGACGGCATCCGTGCCCGCCGCCCCCAGATCGTCGGCGCTGTTGAGCAGCAACTGCACGAGCTGCGCGCCGGTCAAGTTCGGGAAAGCCTGGGCCAGCAAGGCGATCGCACCCGACACAAGAGGCGCGGAAAAGGACGTGCCGCTGTAGAGGAACGCCGTGCCATTCTGATCGAACGAACGAACGCTCTCGCCAAGCGCGGTGATATAGACGTTCGCCGCAGTGCCGGCGCGGTTGGTGAAGCTGGAGATCGTCTTCGACGCGTCGTACGAGCCTGCGACGATGATCTGACCGCGCGCGATCGGATCGGTCGCGACCAATGCCAGGTCGTCTGGATTGGCTCCGGCATCGTTGCCGGCGGACAGCACGATCACCATGCCCGCAGCCGTCGCGCGCGAAATCGCGTTGCGCAACGTGGGGTCCGCACCGGCGCCACCCAGCGAGATATTCGCGACTTTCGCCCCAGCCGTCACCGCCACGTCGAGCGCGCGCGCGATGTTGCTGTCGCTGTGCGAGCAATCCCCGTTCGAGGTGCAGCTTCCGGGCGTATCGGTCCGCAGCGACAGCAGAGTCGCGTTGAACGCCATACCGTGAATCTGGCGGTCGTTCTTGGCGGCGAGCAGTACGGCGGAAACGGCGGTGCCGTGCCCGCCATCGTCGCCGACGCCGCGGCTGCCTGCGATATCCTGCGACAAGGACGAAATGCGGCCGGCGAATTCCGGGCTGTTCGGATTGACGCCGCTGTCGATCACCGCCGCCGTTACGCCCTGACCGGTCGCGCCGGCCTGGTAAGCCGGGACCGCGTTCGAAGGCTCCAGCCCGTTCGAGCGAATATATTCGGCGGTGCGGAAATTGACGCTCGGTGTCGGTGTGGGTGTGGGCGTCGGCGTGGGGACCGGCGTCGGGGTAGGTGTGGGTGTCGGAGCGGGGGCCGGCGTCGGTGTCGGCACGGTGTTGACGCCGCCTCCACCGCCGCAGCCGCCCAGAATCAACAAACCGAGAACCAGAGCCGAAGACCCTGAGACAAAACGCTTACTCATACGACGAAACCCCAGACCCGATTCCCTTCGCGGTAACGCGTCAGGACTTGCATTATGGTTAACGAGGCCTTGCATTGCCGCCCGGCTTTCGCGCCGCTAGGGCGCGCCCGATGCTTCCCGCGCTGGCGCACATCCGCAACTGGATCTTCGATCTGGACAACACGCTCTACCCGGCGTCGGCGGACCTGTTCGGGCTGATCGACCAGCGCATGACGGCCTTCATCCAGGACCTGCTCGGCCTCGACTGGACCGCGGCGCGGGCGCTGCAGAAGGATTATTTCCACGCTCACGGCACCACGCTCTCCGGCCTGATGGCGGAACACGGCGTCGAGCCCCGCACCTTTCTCGATTACGTCCACGACATCGAGATGGATGCGCTCAGCGAGGACAAGAGGCTGGTCGAGGCGGTCGCCCGGCTGCCCGGGCGCAAGCTCATCTTCACCAATGGCGACGAGGCCTATGCCCGGCGCGTGCTTGCCCGGCTGGGCCTTGGCGAGAGCTTCGAGGCCATTCACGACATTCACGCCTGCGCCTACACTCCGAAGCCGCACCCGGACGCCTATCACGCGATGGCCGAAGCGTTCGACATCCAGCCGCCCGAGTCGCTGTTCGTCGAAGACATGGCCCGAAACCTGAAGCCCGCCAAGGCAATCGGCATGACGACCGTGTGGGTGAACAACGGATCCGAACAAGCCCGCGAGCCCGACGACCGCGCCTATGTCGATTACGAAGTGACCGACCTGGGCGCCTGGCTGCACGAAATAATGGGAGACGAACGATGACCGACCGCGCCGCGCTGACCGACACGATCGAAGCCGCCTGGGAAGCGCGCGACAAGATCGGCACGCAGACCGTGGGCGAAACCCGCGCCGCCGTCGCCGAAGCGCTGAAGCTGCTCGACAGCGGCGAGGCGCGGGTCGCCGAGCCCGATGGCCAGGGCGGCTGGCGCGTCAACCAGTGGCTCAAAAAAGCGGTGCTGCTCTCCTTCCGCCTGCACGACATGGAGCTGATCCCCGGCGGCCCCGGCACCGCGCATTGGTGGGACAAGGTGCCCAGCAAATTCTCCGGCTGGAGCGAGGCCGATTTCCGCAGGGCCGGCTTCCGCGCGGTGCCCGGCGCGATCGTCCGCCACGGCGCCTATATCGCCCCGGGCGCGGTGCTGATGCCGAGCTTCGTCAATATCGGCGGCCATGTGGGCGAGGGCACGATGGTCGACACTTGGGCGACAGTCGGAAGCTGCGCGCAGATCGGCAAGAACGTCCATATCTCGGGCGGCGCCGGCATTGGCGGCGTGCTCGAGCCGCTGCAGGCCGGTCCGGTGATCATCGAAGACGGCGCCTTTATCGGCGCACGCTCCGAGGTGGCCGAAGGCGTGATCGTTGGCGAAGGCGCAGTGCTGTCGATGGGCGTGTTCCTCGGCGCCTCGACCAAGATCGTCGACCGCGCGACCGGCGAGGTATTTGTCGGGAAGGTGCCGCCCTATGCAGTCGTCGTGCCGGGCTCGCTTCCCGGCAAGCCGCTCCCCGACGGCACGCCCGGCCCGTCGCTCTATTGCGCGGTGATCGTGAAGCGCGTCGACGCCCAGACCCGCGCCAAGACCGGCATCAACGAGCTGCTCCGCGACTAGAGCACAGGCCCAAAGTGAAGGGAAACGCGCGTCATTCGTTCACTTTGCCCGATCGATCTCCGGGACGATTCGACGCAATGTCTCGACGGTTCAAAGACGTGGCCGGTGAGGGCGAGGTGGCCGTATCAAAGACCGGTAGCTGTAGGACAGCGGAAAAGTCTGCTTTCGACCCATTGCGGACTTTGCCGAGCACCCCTTAGTCTCCCTGAGACGAACGATAGGGGCAGGCAGACATGCTGGGGAAGATTTTCAAACTGAAGCGCGAACAGGTTGCGCCAGTTGCGCTGGGTCGAGGTGGATGCCTTTCTACGGACCGCATCGTCGTCGATGGTAAGCCGGTCGGCTACATGTATCGCGAAACGCCCCACAATGAGCAGGATAGCGGCTGGCGATTTTTCGCAGGGGATGAAGACGCAGGATACATGTCGGATAGTCAGCGGCATGGCGTCTACGATGTGAACACCATCGTGAACTACGACCCCGACATTCTGCCGTTTCTCGACGCCGCTGTTGGAAGCCGTCTTGAGCGAGCCGGGGGAACCTTTCGCCTACTCGGGGACAACGAATAGCGAGCGGCAGCTTCCCACCCAAAGCGAACATTTAGTCGTCGGCTTCGCGACTACCCAATAAACTCCGCCAGCAGTGTGTTGGCGCGGGGGCCGTTCCAGTCCATGCCGCCGACGACGCGCCACACTTCCTTGCCGTCCTTGTCGTAGAGCACGGTCGTCGGCAGCATGCCGGTGTTGAACGCGAAGCCGAGCTTGTTGTCCGGGTCGCGATAGCGTTCGAGGTGCTTAAAGCCGCCCTTCGTCCAGGTCGGCGCAATGTCGACCTTGGCCGTGTCCTGGCTGACGGTCAGGACCTTGAGCTTGTCGCCGGCGCGCGCGGCAATACCGTCCAGCGTCGGCATTTCGCGCACGCACGGGCCGCACCAGGTCGCCCAGAGGTTCACGAGCACCGGCTTGCCCTTGAACGCCGCCAACGTCACCGGCTTGCCTGCGGGATCGAGGAAGCTGTCGGCGGGCATCGCCTTGCCGCGCTGCGATATGTCGAGCTTGCCAGTCAGCTCCGGCGCTTTCGCCTCCGGCACAGCGGCGGCAGACTCGTTCGCTTGCGGCTGTCCGCCGCTTTGCCTATCGCAGCCCGCGATCAGCAGAGACCCAAGGAGAAGCGCAATCAACGGCCGCACGGAGAACTCCAATGCCATGTGGGGCGGGCGCTTCGCCGAAGGGCCCGCAGCGGTGATGCGCGAGATAAATGCCTCGATCGGCTTCGACAAGCGGATGTGGCGGCAGGACATCCAGGGATCGCGCGCGCATGCGGCGATGCTGGCGCGGCAAGGCATCGTGTCCGCGGAGGATGCCGAGGCGATCGACCGCGGGCTCGAGCAGATCGCGGCCGAATACGCCGATTCGGGCGTGCCCGAGGATATGCGCCTCGAAGACATCCATATGCATGTCGAGGCACGGCTCGCCGAACTGATCGGCCCGGCGGCGGGGCGGCTGCACACGGCGCGCTCGCGCAACGACCAGGTCGCGACCGACTTCCGCCTGTGGGTGCGCGATGCGATCGACGAGATCGACACCGCGCTCGCCGCGTTCCAGTCGGTGCTGATCGGCCGCGCCGAGGAACATGCGGCGACGGTGATGCCGGGCTTCACCCACCTCCAGTCCGCGCAACCGGTGACGCTCGGCCACCATTTGATGGCCTATTTCGAAATGGTCCACCGCGACCGCGGGCGGTTCGAGGATGCGCGTGCGCGGCTGAACGAGTGTCCGTTGGGATCGGCAGCGCTGGCGGGGACCGGCTTCGACATCGACCGGTTCGCGGTGGCGGAGGAACTCGGCTTCGACCGGCCGACCGACAACAGTCTCGACGCTGTCTCCGACCGGGACTTCGCGCTCGAATTCCTGTTCGCTTGCGCCACCTGTTCGATTCACCTCTCGCGTCTGGCCGAGGAAGTGATCCTGTGGGCGAGCCAGCCTTTCGGCTTCGTCCAGCTTTCCGATGCCTGGTCGACGGGCAGCTCGATCATGCCGCAGAAGCGCAATCCCGATGCGGCCGAGCTGGTGCGCGGCCATGCCGGGCGCATCCAGGGCTGCCTCGTCGCGCTGATGACGACGATGAAGGGCCTGCCGCTCGCCTATTCGAAGGACATGCAGGACGACAAGCCGCCGGTGTTCGAGGCGCACGACCTGCTGGCGCTGTCGATCGCCGCGATGACGGGCATGATGGGCTCGATCGCCTTCCGCGCGGACCGGATGCTGCAGGCGGCGGAGGCAGGCTTTGCCACCGCCACGGACCTCGCCGACTGGCTGGTGCGCGAAGCGGGCGTGCCCTTCCGCGAGGCGCACCACATCGTCGGCAGCGCCGTGAGGCTCGCGGAGACCGAAGGCGTCGCCTTGGAGCGGCTGAGCATCGAGCAACTGAAAGCGATCGATCCGCGGATCGACAACCGGGTGTTCGGCGTGCTGAGCGTGGGCGCATCGGTCGCCTCGCGGACCAGTCACGGCGGCACCGCGCCGGATCAGGTCCGCGCGCGGATTGCGGAGGCACGCGCGACGATCATGGGAGACGAGGAATGAAGCGCATCCTGATCGGAGCTGCTTTGCTCGCGCTCGCCGCGTGCGGGGGCAAGGAGGAGCTGCGGCCCAAGACCGGCCAGAGTCTGCCGCCCAAGCCCGCCGCCGAGCCGACGCCGCTCACGCCGACGCAGATGATCACGCCCTCCGTCCAGGCGCGGCCGCAGCGATCCGACGAGCTGCTGAAACAATCGCAGGAACGCCGAGACGACCGTTTCGACCTGCCGCCACAGTAGAGATCATGGACCATTTTCAACTGAGAAACGGCGAGCTTTACGCCGAGGACGTGCCGCTGGCCCGCATCGCCGAGGAAGTCGGCACGCCCGTCTATGTCTATTCGCGAGCGACGTTCGAGCGGCATGCGCGCGTGTTCCGCGAGGCGCTGGAAGGCCTGGGGCGAGTCCACCTCGCCTTTGCGGTCAAGGCGAACCCGAACCTTGCCGTGCTGCGCTTGCTGGCGCGGGCGGGTTATGGCGCCGACATCGTGTCGGGCGGCGAAATGGAGCGCGCGCTTGCGGCAGGCATGCCGGCCGAGGGCATCGTGTTCTCAGGCGTCGGCAAGACGCCGGCCGAGCTTGCGCAGGGCCTCGACGCGGGCATCGGTCAGTTCAACCTTGAGCATGAGGAGGAAGGGCACGTCCTCTCCGCCCTCGCCGCAGCCCGCGGGCAGCGCGTCTCAGCAACGCTTCGCGTCAATCCGGACATCGACGCCGGCACGCACGAGAAGATCTCGACCGGCAAGGCGGACAACAAATTCGGCGTGCCGATTGGCACCGCGCCCGAGATGTATGCCAGGCTGGCGGCGCTTCCCGGCCTCAACATGCGCGGCGTCGCGTGCCATATCGGCAGCCAGCTCAGCACCGTCGCGCCGCTGGAAGCGGCCTATACGCGCATCGGCCGGCTGATCGCCGACCTGCGCGCGGCCGGCTGCAAGGTCGATCGCGCCGATCTCGGCGGCGGGCTCGGCGTGCGCTACCGGCCGGAAGACGTCGTGCCTTGGCCGAACGACCTCGGCGAAATGGTCGCGCGCGTGACCAAGGGCTGGGACGTTGAGCTGATGTTCGAGCCCGGCCGCGTGATCGCGGGCAACGCCGGCGTGCTCCTGACCAAGGTGATCTGGGTGAAGCCGGGCGTCGTCCATCCCTATGTGATCGTCGACGCGGCGATGAACGACCTCGCCCGCCCCGCACTCTATGGAGCCTACCACCATTTCGAGGCCGTGCGCCCATCGGGCGAGCACATGACCGCGCACATCGCCGGCCCGGTCTGCGAAACCGGCGACACCTTCGCGATGGGTCGCGACATCGATCGGGTGCAGAGCGGCGACCTCGCGATCTTCCGCACCGCCGGCGCCTATGGCGCGACGATGGCCTCGACCTACAACAGCCGCTCGCTAGTCCCCGAAGTGATGGTGGACGGCGATCGCTATGCCGTGGTCGCCGATCGGATCAGCGCGGAAACCATCATGCAGGCCGAGCGCGTGCCGGAGTGGTTGAACGATTGAGCGCCGATTGGGTGAACTCAAAACCGGTTCGGGCTGAGCTTGTCGAAGCCCTCCCTTCGTTTCTTCGGTTGCCCCCAAGAAAGGGAGGCCTTCGACAAGCTCAGGCCAAACCGGTTAGGAAGCGTCGTGCACAGTCTTCCGATCTTCGTCCGCCTGCAGGGCCGGCCGGTCATTCTGGCCGGCGATAGCGATGCCGCGGAGGCGAAGCGCCGCCTACTGGAACGCGCTGGAGCGGTGATCGTCGGTGAGGATCAAGACGCCGCTCTGGCCATCGTCGCGATGGAGCAGCCGGAAGCGACAGCTGCGCGGCTGAGAGCACGGGGCATTCTCGTCAATGTCGCTGACCGGCCGGACCTTTGCGATTTCACCCTGCCCGCCATCGTCGATCGCGATCCGGTGCTGATCGCGATCGGAACCGGGGGTGCATCGGCCGGCTTGGCGAAAGCGCTGCGGCAGCGGCTGGAGTCTCTGCTTCCCGCATCGCTCGGCGCGCTGGCGACGGGGTTGCGGGAGGCGCGGGCGACCATACGCGCGCGCTGGCCCGAGGCGGCGGAGCGGCGGCATGCAATCGACGCCGCGCTTGAGCCGGGCGGGTTGCTCGATCCGTTTTCCAGCCGCACCGATGTCGGGGACTGGCTGGGCAAAGCGGCGGGTCCTGCCGAGACTCAGATCGTCCCTTTCCGCCTCGCATCTCCCGACCCTGACGATCTCACGCTCCGCCAGGCACGGCTGCTCGGGAAAGCCGATCGCGTCTATCACCGCGCCGATGTGCCCTCCGCCATCCTCGATCGCTCGCGCGCGGATGCGACGCGGATCGCTTGCGATCATCCGCCCGTTTCGCCTCCACCCGGCCTGTCGATCGACATTAGCATGGAAACCGCATGAAGCAATTCGCTTATGTCGACGACGGCGCCACCGGAAGGGTGGTCTCGCCCGAAGAAGCAGCGCACGCGAACGGCGCGGCGAAGCTGGTCTGGATTCACCTCGACCAAAAGGACGACGCCACTGAAGCTTTCCTGGCCGATAAGCTGAAGCTCAATCACATCGTCGTGAGCGCCCTGACTGCGCTCGAGACGCGCCCGCGCTGCGAGGCAATGGGCGAAGGTGCTCTGATCAACCTGCGCGGCCTGTCGCTTCAGGACGAGCCGGAGGCGGACGAGCTCGTCTCGATCCGGATGTGGATCGGCCGCGGCTGCATCGTCTCGGTCGCGCGCTACACGATGCGGCCGCTGCCGACCCTGTGCGACGCCTTCAAGGCCGGGAAAGTGAAGGATCCGGGCGATTTCGTCGCGATGCTCGCCGACCTCATCACTGCCGATCTCGACCCCGATGTCGCGGAGCTTGGTGATCAACTTGATGAATGCGAACTGATGCTGGACGCGAGCCGCACCTTCCGGCTGCGGCGCGAGATCGCAGGCACCCGCGCCAAGGCGATCGAATATCGCCGCTTCGTCGCGCCGCAGCGCCAGGCCCTCGAACGGCTATCGGCGCTGGATTGCGACTGGCTGGAGGAAGACGACCGGCTCCATCTCGGCGAATCGGCCGATCGTTTCGCGCGCATGGCGGAGGAGCTGGAAAGCATCCGCGAGCGCGCCGCGCTGATGCACGAGCAGATCACCGACTTGCGCGCCGAAGTGATCGACACCCGCGCGCTGCTGATCTCGATCGTCGCGCTGATCTTCCTGCCCCTGACCTTCCTGACCGGCCTTTTGGGCATGAATGTCAACGGCATACCGTTCGCCCATGAGCCCTGGGCGTTCTGGGGCGTGGTCGGAGTGTGCGTGTTGATGGCGGTCGGAATCGCCGCCTGGTTCCGCTACGCCCACTGGCTCCGCTGAGCGACACGACCGGCAAACTGATCCGAATCAGGAACTCGCCTCCCCGCGGATCGTTTTGCGGCCGACTTCAACAAGTCAGGAGTGAAACGATGAGCATTCGAGCCCATGCGCGCAATCTTGCGCTTTCGGGGTTGCTGCTCGCGGTCGCCGCGCCGGCGATGGCGGGCGAGAAGGATCGGGCCCGGCAGTCGATCGCCGAGGCCGACGCGAAGATCGCGGCCGCCCTTGCGGCGGGCGGCGCGACAGCAGACTCGTCGCTGTCAACCGAGGCCCAGGCCTCGCTGCGGGCCGCACGCGAACAGCTCGGCCGCGGCCATGAGCGGCAGGCGATCAACGCGGCGCTAAAGGCGTCGGAACTCGCCGACCGTGCGCTCGCCGAGGCGCAGAAGTCGCAACAGGCGGCCGGCGCCGCTGCTGCCGTGAACGCTGCCCAGACCCAGGCTGCGGTCGATGCAGCGCATGATCAGGCCGCCGCTGCCAACGCGCGTGCCGATGCCGCTCAGGACGCGGCGCAACAGGCCGCCGCTGCCGCCGAAGCCGCACGCGCGCAGGCCGCTGCAGCCGCGGCGACGCCTGCGCCGGCTCCTGCCCAGACCACGGTGACCACCTCCACACAAACGTCGGGCACCGCGGTCACTTCCGGTTCGAGCGCGACGGTGCGCAAAGCGCCGGTGCGCAAGCGTGTGACGACCACGCACACCACCCGCACGACCCCAAAAGTGACAACGACGACGACAGTCAAGACGGGTCAGTAAGCCCGCTTCCTCGCCCGTCCGCTTCGAGGCTTTGCGCCACGAAGCGGACGGGCGTTTTCTATTCAGCGACGTAGCGCCACGGGTCGCCCGGTGCAGGCCGGGCCCAGATCGTGAAGAAGGGGATGGTCCTGGGGCCGTCCGGCTTCGGGTTGTTGACGTGGAGCAGGCCGTAGCTGAGGCCCATGTCGCCCGATGGGGCGACCATCACTTCATCCGCGGCCCAGGTGACCGAGCTGACCGGCTCGGCCGGCCCGACGCCCTCGCCAATCGCCCGCGCGCCGATGGTGATGCCTTCGCCCGTGCCGAGATTGATAGAATCCGGGCGGCCCCATTTCTGGAATGCCGCGCGCAGCCCGATCTTCTGCGCCTCGGCGGAAAACGCGCCTTCCGACGCCTTGAGCGTCGCGCCGGCGTCGCCGTCGCGCTTGCCGCCCCAGGCAAGGATGGGGTTGCCGGGCGCGAGCGAAAGACCTTCTTTCATGCCCAGACGCTTGTAGCCGAACACGCGCCAGCCCTCCGGCCGCTTCACCCAATAAGCGAGATATTTGAGCGGCTGCGGCGCGCCGTCTTTCGGCCGCACCGTCATCGCGCCGTAAGTGAAGCCGTGCGTGCCATCCGCTGAAATGCCGCCGCCGAGCGGCGTCCATTCGACGGCCGATGTGGCGTTCTCAGGCTTGGCGGCGAGGCGCGCGCGGATCGCTTCGGCGCCGCGGATCAGGTCCGGCGCGCCGCCGGAGACGAGCACCGCATCCTTGTCCATCATCGCGGCGAGCGCCGAGACCAGATCCTTGCCACGCGCCTGTTCGGACCAGCCGCGGTCAGCCGCAATCAGGTCCAGATAGGCCGACTGGGCGGCCGCGGCGGGCGAGGGCCTGGCAAGCGCAGGCGCGGCGGGAACGGCGAGCGCCAGCGCGCAGAACAGCAGATGACGCATTGATCCTCCCTTAGTTCGGGAGAGGTGAAAGCGTCCGCGCCGTGCTCGGGCAAGGGTGGCTTCTGCCAACGGCCGAGCACGCTCGACCAAGGCGCGCCAGCCGCTGACAGGCGTCGACGAACTACTCGGCAGCTTGCGCGATCTCCGGGTCTTTCCAGACGAGCACCGGTTTGCGCGCAGCCAAGGTCTCGTCGAGACGGCGGCGGGGGGCGAAATGCGGCGCGGCCTTCAGCGCCGGATCGCCCGCCTTGGCCCGTTCGGCAACCGAGCGGAGCGCGCCGATGAACTGGTCGAGGTTGGCCTTCGACTCGGTCTCGGTCGGCTCGACGAGCATCGCGCCATGGACGACGAGCGGGAAATACATCGTCATCGGATGGAAGCCTTCGTCGATCAGGCCCTTGGCGATGTCCAACGTCGTGAAGCCCTCGGCCATGCCGTCATCGGAGAACAGGGCTTCGTGCATGCACGGGCCGCTCGGCCCGAACGGCGCATCGAGCACATCCTCGAGGCTGCGCAGGATGTAGTTGGCGTTGAGCACGGCGTCTTCGCTGACTTGCCGCAGGCCATCGGCACCGTGGCTCAGCATGTACGCGGCGGCGCGGGTGAACATCCCCATTTGACCATGGAAGGCAACCATGCGGCCGAAGCTGTGCGCGTGATGCTCCTGCGCGGTTTCCTCCTCGACGAGATGGAAATGGTCGCCCTGCTTTTCGACGAACGGCAGCGGCGCGAAGGGCGCGAGCGCGGCCGAGAAGACGACGGGGCCGGAGCCGGGGCCGCCACCGCCATGCGGCGTCGAGAAAGTCTTGTGCAGGTTGATGTGCATCGCGTCGACGCCGAGGTCGCCGGGACGGACCCGGCCGACGATCGCGTTGAAGTTCGCGCCATCGCAATAGACGAACGCGCCAGCCTCATGGACGGCGTCGGCGATGCGCTTCATGTCGCGCTCGAACAGGCCGCAGGTGTTGGGATTGGTGATCATCACCGCGGCAACATCCGGGCCGAGCCGGGCCTTCAGCGCCTCGAAATCGACTCGGCCTTCGGGCGTCGCCGGGATGTTCTCGACCCGGTAGCCGGCGAAAGCGGCGGTGGCCGGATTGGTGCCGTGTGCCGATTCAGGGACGAGCACAACGGCCCGGGCATCACCGCGCGCCTCTAGCGCCGAGCGGATGGCGAGCAGGCCGCAGAGTTCGCCGTGCGCGCCAGCCTTGGGGCTCATCGCGACGGCGGGCATGCCGGTCAGCGTCTTCAGCCAATGCGCGACCAGATCGATCAGTGCATAGGCGCCCTGCACCGTCTCCTGCGGTTGCAGCGGGTGGACGTCGGCGAAACCGGGCAGCCGCGCGGCCTTTTCGTTCAACCGCGGATTGTGCTTCATCGTGCACGAGCCGAGCGGGAAGAGGCCGAGGTCGATCGCGTAATTCTGGCGGCTGAGGCGGGTGTAGTGGCGGACCGCTTCCGGCTCGGAGAGGCCGGGGAGGCCGATCGGGCGGGTGCGGAGGAGACCCTTCAAATCCTCCCCGGAACGGGGAGGGGGACCAGCCGAAGGCTGGTGGAGGGGGCCCTCCAACCGCGCAGAGTCGACCGGGCCCCCTCCACCACCGGCTTCGCCGGCGGTCCCCCTCCCCGTTCCGGGGAGGATTTCGGGAATGTCCACCCCCGTCGTCTGCTCGTCGCCGATTTCGAAAATCAGCGGTTCCTCGAGCATCAGTGCGCGGTTGCCGGTGAAGGTGTCGGTGTTGGCGGCGGCTTCGCCCTCGGGGCGGGAGACGCGGCCCTGGCGGTTCATGCTCATGCGAGTTCCTCCTGAAGGGCGGAGGCCAAAGCCTCGACATCCTCCGGCGTGGTGGTTTCGGTGACGGCGACGACGAGCCCGTTCTCAAGCGCATCGACGCCCGGATAGAGGCGGCCGAGCGACACGCCCGCGAGAATGTCGCGCTCGGCGAGGCGGCGGACCAGCGGCCGGGCTTCCTTCGACAGCTTCAGCGTGAACTCGTTGAAGAAGCTTTGGTTGACCAGTTCGACGCCCGGCACCCGCGCCAGCCGTTCGGCCGCGGCGCCGGCGCCGGCATGGTTCAGCTCGGCCAGCCCGCGCAGGCCTTTTTCGCCGAGCAGCGTCATGTGGATCGAGAAGGCGAGCGCACACAGCCCCGAGTTAGTGCAGATATTGGACGTCGCCTTTTCGCGGCGGATATGCTGCTCACGGGTGGACAGCGTGAGGACGAAGCCGCGCTTGCCTTCGGCGTCCAGCGTCTCGCCGCAGAGCCGGCCCGGCATCTGGCGGACGAATTTCTCCTTGCAGGCGAACAGGCCCACATAAGGGCCGCCGAACTGCAGTCCGACGCCCAATGACTGGCCTTCGCCGACGACGATGTCCGCGCCCATCTCGCCGGGCGACTTGATCAGGCCGAGCGCGACCGGCTCGGTCACCACCGCGACCAGCAGGGCGCCTTTCTCGTGCGCCCGCGCAGCCAGCTGCGACAGGTCGCCGACACGGCCGAGAATGTCGGGATACTGGACGACGACGCACGAGGTGTCGCCGTCGATCTGATTCAGCAGCGTGGCGGCGTCGGTCGCGGCTTCCAGTTTCGGCAGCGCCGTGTGCAGCTCGTCGCCGGTAAAGCGCGCCATTGTTTTCGCGACCGAGACGTAATGCGGGTGGAGGCCGGCGGAGAGTAGCGCCTTTTTCCGGCGCGTGACTCGGCCGGCCATCGCGATCGCTTCCCAGCAGGCGGTCGAGCCGTCGTACATCGACGCATTGGCGACATCGCAGCCGAGCAGCCGCGCGACCTGCGTCTGGAACTCGAACAGCATCTGCAGCGTGCCCTGCGCGATTTCCGGCTGATAGGGCGTGTAGGCGGTCAGGAACTCGCCGCGTTGGATGATGTGGTCGACGCTCGCGGGAACGTGGTGGCGATAGGCGCCGCAGCCGAGGAAGAACGGCACGTCGCCGGCGACGGTGTTCCGGCGGGCGAGCGCGGCGAGCTGGCGCTCGACCGAAAGCTCGGAAGCATGGTTGGGCAAGCCGGCGATCGGGCCGGAGAGCCGCGCTTCGGCAGGCACATCGACGAACAGGTCGTCGATGCTGCCGGCGCCGACGGTGCGCAGCATCGCGCCGCGATCGGCGTCGGTGAGGGGCAAGTAACGCATTTACGAGGGCTTTCTCATCGTGAAGCGGAGGCGGACGTAATCGGCGATCCAGCGGCCGTCTGGCTGGCGCAGCGCGGGGGCGGCGCGCTCCTCGGCCTCGGCGGTGACGGCGTCGATCTCGGTTTCGGGGACGTGCGCGGCGTCGAGGAAGCCGGCGCGGAAGGTCTTGTACCAGGCGGCGGCGCCGGCGGGCAGCGGCGTCGGGCGGTCGATCAGCCATGCCTCGACGTCGCCGAAGCCGGCACCGGCATAAACGTCGGTGAACTCCTCAGGCGAGGCGTACCATTGCGGGTCTTCGGCCGGGACCGGATAGCCGCGCGCGTTGAGCACTTCGCGGAGCGCGCTGCGTAGCTGGGCAATGTTTCCCGCCCCGCCCTGCTCGCCGACGAAGCGGCCGCCGGGCTTGAGCGCGCGGAAAACCCCGCGCGCGACGGCCGCCGGATCGAGCATCCAGTGGAGCGCTGCATTCGAAAAGACGGCATCGAACTCGCCGTCGAAATCGAGCGCCTGCCCGTCCATTACCCGCGCATCGAGCCCGCGCGCCTTCGCGGCGGCAATCATCTCGGGCGAGGCGTCGACGCCGACCACTTCGGCGCCGGCCGCGACCAGCGCCTCGGTCAGCACGCCGTCGCCGCAGCCGAGATCGAGGATGCGCTCGCCGGCGCGCGGGGCGAGCAGCTCCACCACCGCCCGGCCGAGCTCCGGCACGAAGGCGGCGTTCTTGGCGTAGTCGGTCGGCGACCAGCGGGATGTGGGGTTGAGCATTGGCGATCCTTAAGCCCCTCCCCTTCAGGGGAGGGGTGGGGGTGGGGCTGTCAGAAGCATCGGAGCGGGTCACGTCCCCACCCCAACCCCTCCCCTTCAGGGGAGGGGTGGGGGTGGGGCTGTCAGAAGCATCGGAGCGGGTCACGTCCCCACCCCAACCCCTCCCCTGAAGGGGAGGGGCTTGCTGCCTCACAGCCCCGCCACGAACTCCTTGTACGCGCCTTCGTCCATCAGGCTGTCGAGCTGGGACGTGTCGCTCAGGCGCATGCGGAAGAACCAGCCGTCGGTTTCCGGCGCGGTGTTCACCAGGTCGGGGGTGTCGGCGAGGGCGGCGTTGCCCTCGGTCACTTCGCCGGAGACCGGCGCGTACACGTCGGACGCAGCCTTCACCGATTCGACGACCGCCGCCTCGCCGCCCTGGGTCAGGGCGCGGCCGGCTTCCGGCACTTCGACGAACACGACGTCGCCGAGCTGGCTCTGCGCATAATCGGTGATGCCGACGGTGGCGGTGTCGCCCAAAACGTCGATCCACTCATGGTCCTTGGTGAAATAGCGCGGCATCACTTGGCTCCCTTGCGGTGATAGCGGTGGGGGACGAACGGCATGGCCGTGACTTCGGCATCGAAAATCTTGGCGCGCTGGTTGAGGCGCACGCGCGTGCCCGGCTGGGCGGCAGCGAGCGGCACATAGGCCATCGCGATCGGCCGCTCGAGGCTGGGCGAGAAGCCGCCGGACGTCACCTTGCCGACCTCAGAGCCGTCCGCGTCCACCACGACCGCGCCCTCGCGCACCGGCTGGCGGCCTTCGACCAGCAGGCCCACGCGCTTGGTGATCGGCCCTTGCTCGCGCTCCATCAGGATATGCGCGGCGCCCGGGAAACTGCGTTCCTCGCGCCGGCGCTTCGACAGCGCGAAGCCGAGATCGGCCATCACCGGCGTCGTCTCCTCATCGAGATCGTGGCCGTAGAGCGGCAGGCCCGCTTCGAGGCGCAGCGAATCGCGCGCGCCGAGGCCGATCGGCTTTACTTCCGGCTGCTCCGTAAGCAGGGCCGCCAGCTTGTCGACATGGCTGGCGGGCACCGAAATCTCGAACCCGTCCTCGCCGGTATAGCCCGAACGGCCGATGCCGAGCTTCACGCCCTCCCAGACGAGCCCCGTCCCTTCCATGAAGAACAGGCTGCCCGCCTGCGGAAAGAGGCGCGTCACGGCGTCGGCCGCCCTGGGCCCTTGCACCGCGAGCAGCGCTTGATCCTCCAGATGATTGAGCACGATCTCGTCGGGCAGATGCTCGCGCAGGTGCGCGATGTCGTCCCATTTGGTCGCGCCGTTGACGACCATGTAATAAGTGCCGCCGCCGAGGTTCGTCACCATCAGGTCGTCGAGGATGCCGCCGCTCTCGTTCAACAGCAGCGAGTAGCGGACCTTGCCTTCGCCCAGCCCCTTGATGTCGCCGGGCAGCAATTTCTCCAACTCGCCCGCGGCGTCCGGGCCGCTGATCAGAAGCTGACCCATATGGCTGACGTCGAACAGGCCGGCGTTCTCACGCGTCCAGAGATGCTCGGCCATGATGCCTTCGTACTGGATCGGCATATGGTAGCCGGCGAACGGCACCATCCGGGCGCCGCGCGCGCGATGCCAGCCGTCGAGCGGGAGGGTCTGGGTGGGAAGATCGTCCGTGTCGCTCACCGGCATTCTCCGTGACTGGCAGCAGCATTCCCTCACGGAAACGCATCGGCTGCCCCCTCTGTCACGGGAACCTGAGAGCTTTCGCCGGACGCTTGGCCCGGCTTACCCCTTCGGTGGCCCGCCCCTTTCGGAGCGAACTCTTTCCAGAGTGTCGCTTAAAGCGTCCGCGGTCCTTGGACCTGAGAGATTCCGGGGCGGTTGCTCCTTCGGCGTCCTGATCGAGATCAGGAACTCTCCCGCGAACGCCCGACGGTTGCCCGCCGGCGACGTCAGCGGCTCTGACCGTGCCCGCGCCGCGAGTCAACGCCCACGCCATATTCGTACACAAGCGTTGCGCCTTTCCAGCCGGAATAGCCGAGCAACACCACCGCGACGGTCGAGAGCACGAGGCCCATCCGCATGACGTAATCGGGACCGCCGCTCATGCGCCACGCGAAGCTGCCGATCTCGATCAGCACGACCGCGACGTTCGCGCCGAAGTGTTTGGTTGCCGCCGGAATCGCCCGCACGCGTTCGTCGCCGAAATAGTCGATCATGCCGAAGATGGCAGCAATCGCAGCAGTCACGATGCCGAGCCCCAGGGTGATCAGCCCGAACGTCGCCCAGGTGAGATCGCGGCTATGCCAGTAAAGCAGGTCGCAAACCCAGGACGCGATGAACAGCACGATCGGGAACATCACCACCATCGGGTGGATGGGGTGGCCAGCGATCTTCGCCGTGCTGCGCGGATGGTCCTCGTCCATCCTCCGCAAACGCGGGCGGGGACGCGGCCGTTCCTTTGATCAGAAAGTGCGTGCCTCGACTTCGCTCGGCATGGACGATTGAGAGCGGCCTTGCTCCACCCCGTCCATCCCGAGCGAAGTCGAGGGACGCACCGTCACCTTTACCGCGTCGCGTTGTACTGGAGCTGGTCGGGCGTGAGCTGAAAACCCACGAGCAGTTCGAAGCTGGCGCGCGCCACCGCCGAGCGGACGCCCGGCTCCGACATCGGATCGACCGCGGCGTCCTCGCGGCCCGCCTTGCGCTTCTTGAGGATTTGCGCGCGGACGTTTTCAGGGAGCGTTGCCGCCGAACGCGTGATCGTCGCCGAGCCCTGCGCCGACGTCTGGGCACGGTCCTGACCAGCGGCGAAGTCGATCGCGACCCGGCTGACGCGCTTCGAATAAACGACGTTGCCGCCGCGCATCACGGTCACGAAATAAGGCAGCACCACCTGACGCGGCGCAGTCGCATCGCGGCGGCGAGCGAGCACGTCGAACGTGACGGTCGCCGCCACTTCCGGTCCTTCCGCCGTATCGTCGCAGGTCAGGCGCAGGTTGGTGATCGTCGCCGTAACGTCGATCGCGCGCGCGTCGCGGCTCTGCGGCGGATCGAACAGCGTGACGTCGCCGGTATAGGCAGGCACGCCCGCCGCCGGGCAGGCCGAGCGCGCGACGCGGATGCCGCCCGCCGGATCGAGCTCGCCGGCGCGGGAACAGGCGCCGAGCGTCAGAGCGAGGGCAGCGGCGGCAATGGCAAGGCGAAGCGACAAGACGGGAACCTCGGTCTGGGCAGGAAGGCGCGGAGCATAGGAAGCTGCCCCAAATCAGGCAAGCGACGCTGGTATCATGAACACCGATCGCCTATCTGCGCAGGCAACATGACATCGTTGCCTGTCCTGAAGCTGCTGATAGCGGCGCCCCGCGGCTTTTGCGCGGGCGTCGACCGGGCGATCCGGATCGTCGAACTCGCGCTCGAACGCTATGGCGCGCCCGTTTATGTGCGCCACGAGATCGTGCACAACCGTTTCGTCGTCGATGCGCTCAGGGCGAAAGGCGCGGTGTTCGTCGAAGAGCTGGACGAAGTGCCGGACGATGCCCCGGTGGTGTTCTCCGCGCACGGCGTGCCGAAATCCGTGCCCGCGGAAGCCGAAGCGCGGGGCCTGCATTATCTCGACGCGACCTGCCCGCTGGTTTCCAAAGTGCACAGCCAGGCCGAGAAACTGGTCGATGCCGGCAAGCACATCCTGTTCGTCGGGCATGGCGGCCATCCGGAAGTGATCGGCACGTTCGGTCAGGTGCCGGATGGGCGGATCACCTTGGTCGAAACGCTGGCCGACGTCGAAACCCTTGCGCCTGCCGATCCTGACAATCTGGCGTTCCTGACCCAGACGACCTTGTCGGTGGACGACACTGCCGCGATCGTCTGCGCGCTGAAGCATCGATTCCCAGCGATCCAAGGTCCGCGCGGCGAGGACATTTGCTACGCGACCTCGAACCGACAGGCGGCCGTCAAGGCGATCGCGCCGCTGTGCGACGCAATGCTGGTGATCGGCGCCCCGAACAGCTCCAACTCGCTGCGGCTGGTGGAAGCGGCGGAACGTGCCGGCGCGAAAGCGATGCTGGTGCAGCGCGGCGAGGATGTGGATTTCGCCTGGCTGCACGGCGTGCGCACCCTGGGACTGACCGCCGGAGCTTCGGCCCCCGAACAGCTCGTCCGCGAAGTGGTGGCGAAGCTTTCCGAGCGCTATGCGATCGAAGAGGAGCAGATCGCGACGGCTGCGGAGAATATGGTCTTCAAGCTTCCGCGCGCGTTGCAGGCGGCGTGACCGGCCCGACCGCGCGGGCAATGGCGGCGGCAATCGTGTCCCGCCGGTAAGGCTTGCGGACGACTTCCAGGCTGCCGGCGCGGCCCTGCACCACTTCGTCGCTATAGCCGCTGGTCAGGATCACCGGCAGGTTCGGGTGAGTGTCACGCAGGCGTTTCGCCAACTCGACGCCGCTCAGCCCCGGCATCACGACATCGGTGAAGACCAGATCGACCCGCTCTTGCTGCAAGATCGCCAGCGCTTCCTCGCCATTGGCCGCGTTCAGCACCGTGCAGCCGAGATCGTCCAGCAAGTGGCGCGCGAAGTCGCGGACCCGCTCATTATCCTCGACCAGCAACACGCGCAGGCCCTGCGGCAGCTCGTGTTGCTGATTGCCGGTGGCGTTAGAGGACAGAGGCTTGTCCGTGCGCGGCAGCAGCAGCCGCAGCGTGGTTCCCTTGCCCGGCTCCGATTCGATTTCGGCGCGACCACCGGTCTGAGCCGCGAAGCCGTGGAACTGGGAAAGGCCCAGGCCTGTGCCTTTGCCGACCGGCTTGGTCGTGAAGAACGGCTCGAACGCGCGGTCGATGATCTCACGCGGCATGCCCTGGCCGGTATCGGTGAGCGCGATGCAGACCAGGCCCTCCGCCTCCTTGTTGGCCGTGGCGATAGTCAGCCGGCCGCCGTCGGGCATCGCATCGCGCGCATTGATCGCGGCGTTGAGCAAGGCAATCTCGAGCTGGGTGGGGTCGGCTTCCACGCGCCACAGGCCGGGAGCCAGGTCCAGTTTCACCTCGATCGTGCTGCCGAGCGTGCGCCCGAGCACTTCGGCCCAGGCGTCGAGTCGGACATTCACGTCCAGCACTTCGGGGGTCAGCGGCTGGCGGCGGCTGAAGGCGAGCAGCTGGCTCGTCAGCGTCGCCGCGCGATCCGCCGTATCGGTGATCGCGTCGAGATAGCGCAGGCGCCGCTCCTCGCTCAGGCCGCCACGCTGCAGCAGCTCGGCCGAGCCGCGGATCACCGTCATCAGATTGTTGAAGTCGTGCGCGATGCCGCCGGTCAGCGCGCCCAGGGCTTGCAGCTTCTGCGACTGGGCGAGCGCCGCACGCGCTTCTTCAAGCTCCTCCTCCCGGCGCTTTCGGTCGGTCACATCCCGCGTGATCTTGGCAAAGCCGACATGTTCGCCGGCCTCGTTATAGATCGGATCGATCGTCACATTGGCCCAGAAGCGCTCGCCATTCTTGCGGACGCGCAGCGCTTCGCGCTCGTATTTTCCTTCGCGTAGCGCGGTTTGGAGCGCACGTTCGGGCTCGCCATTGCCCTTGTCTTCTTCGGTGTAGAAACGCGAGAAATGCTCGCCGACGATCTCGTCGGCGGAATAGCCCTTGATCGCCTGCGCGCCCGCGTTCCAGTTGGTCACCCGCCCGTCGCGGTCGAGCATGTAGATCGCATAGTCCTTTACGCCCTGGACCAGCATGCGGAACTGCTGCTCGCTCTCGTAAAGCGCCCTCTCCGCCTTTTTCTTTTCGGTGATGTCGCGCGTAATCTTGGCAAAGCCGATCAGCGCGCCATCGTGCGTGCGGACCGGATCGAGCACGACATGCGCCCAGAAGCGCGTGCCGTCCTTGCGGACACGCCACCCTTCCGATTCGAACCGTCCCTCCGCCGCCGCGATCTCGAGCGCGCGCCAGGGTAGGCGCGCCTCGCGGTCTTCGGGCGTGAAGAAACGCGAATAATGCTCGCCGATGACCTCGTCGGCTTCATAGCCCTTGAACCGGCGTGCGCCCGGGTTCCAGGTCGCGATCCGGCCGTCGGCGTCCAGCATGTAGATCGCGTAATCGGTGACAGCGTTGACGAGCAGCTGGAAACGATCGTCGATCGGAACGGCAGACGAGGTGCCGGTTTCGGGCATTGCAAACCTTCTAACGGGCCGGAACCGCGCCCGGCCGGGACGTTCCCCCCGCCCAGACGCCGTTCCTAGCTCCTACTCTCGCCAGATCAAGCGCTTATGCGCCCGCGCGCCGCACCGCGCCCTTATGTGTCCCAACCCCGGACGACCGGCGGCGAAAGGGACGATGCGGGCGGTCGCCCGCCGGCCGCGCGCGCTGCTCTTCGTGACGGCGCTGGGCGGTCGGCTTGGCCTGGGTCGGCTTAGGCAGCGACGCCTTGGCCTTCTCGAAATTCTCAGGCAGCGGCACCGGCTCGAGCTGCACGCGCGTCAGCCGCTCGATCTGCTTCAGGTATGCGCGCTCCTCGCCATCGACGAAGCTGATCGCGATGCCGTCACGCCCGGCGCGCGCGGTGCGGCCGATGCGGTGGACATATTGCTCCGCCACGTTCGGCAGCTCGAAGTTGAAGACGTGGCTGACGCCCGACACGTCGATGCCGCGCGCGGCGATGTCGGTCGCGACGAGGATCTTGATCTCGCCCGAACGGAACGCCTGCAGCGCCTGGGTACGCTGCGGCTGCGACTTGTTGCCGTGAATCGCCGCACAGCCGATGCCCGCCGCCTGCAGGTTGCGCACGACCTTGTCGGCGCCATGCTTGGTGCGGGTGAAGACGAGCGCGCGGTCGATCGGCTCGGACTTGAGCGTCAGCGTCAGCAGTGCCTGCTTCTCGGCCTGGTTTACAAAGGTCGCGAACTGGCGGACGCGCTCGGCGGTCGAGGCGACCGGCGTCACCGCGACCTTGACCGGATCGGTCAGGAAGCGGTCGCCCAGCTCCGCAATCGCCTTCGGCATGGTCGCCGAGAAGAACAGGGTCTGGCGCTGCTTCGGCAGCATCTGGCTGATCCGCTTCAGCGCGTGGATGAAGCCCAGGTCCAGCATCTGGTCGGCTTCGTCGAGCACGAAGACTTCGACGTCACGCAAAGTGAGGGCGCGCTGGTCGATCAGGTCGAGCAGCCGGCCCGGCGTCGCGACGACGATGTCGACGCCGGGGCGCATCTTGTTGATCTGGCGGCCGATCGGCACGCCGCCGAACACGGTTTCGACCGACAAGCGCATGAAGCGGGCATAGTCGCGGAACGACTGCGCGATCTGAGCGGCCAGCTCGCGGGTCGGCGAGAGGACGAGCATGCGGCAGCCGCCGATGGGGGTCGGCTTCGGGTGGCGGGCGAAATGGTCGAGGCTGGGCAGCGCGAACGCCGCCGTCTTGCCGGTGCCGGTCTGCGCGATGCCGCACAGGTCGCGGCCTTCCAGCACCGGCGGGATCGCTTTGACCTGGATCGGCGTGGGATCGTTATAGCCCTTGGCCGACAGAGCCTTGAGAATCGGCTCGGCCAGGCCGAGGTCTGTGAATTTCGTCATGAATTACTCGCAAAGATGCGGATCGACGGCGCGCACCTTGCGCGGCCGCGGAAACGCGGGGTTGGTTTGACAACCCGCGTGAAAAGGGAAGCCTGTTGGCAGGAGCGCTAAGCGGTGCGGCCGGGCTCTAGAGAGCTGTTCACGCTGCCGGACCATCGGGGACAAGCCCCGTGCGCAGCGGCCATATGGCGATGGAATGCGGCGGAAGCAAGGCGGACGTCAAAGCCGGTCGAGCGTCAGCCATTTCCGGTCGCCGCTCCAACGCTTGTCGACTTCCCTCATGCTCGCGTCAGCACCGGCGACATTGCCCGACGCCTTTTGAGCCTGGCCGCGACCCCAGAGCGCCCACACATTGTCGGGCCGGCGCGCGAGTGCACGAGTTAACGCCTCTAAAGCCGGGCGTGCGTCGCCGGCCTTCAACAGCGCGGCGCCTAGCGAAGAATCCAAAGGCTGGTGCCACACGGGCGGCTCGCTGGCGCCGACTTTCGCTTCTATCTCCGCCGCGCGCGAAAAGCGCTGCGCGGCCCCGCGGTAATTCCTGTTCGCCAACTCGATCCGGGCGACGGCGACATGCTCGGCGATGCGGAGCAGCGGGAGGTCGCTGTCCGCCAGCTTGTCGCGCAACGCTTCCTTGCGCATCAGCAACAGCTCGTCGTGGGCCTGCCCGGTCTCGCCGCCCCGCGCCATCGCCTCGATCCTGAGCGCGCGCCACAATGCGTGCACGGCAAGCTGGTCCGAGGTCGGCTCCGGGCGGGCGAGCAGCTCTGCCGGCGTCGAGAATTGCGACCGCACCTGCCACGCGGTCGACAGCAAAGCCTGGACATAGGCCGGTCCTCGCGGACGCGAGGATGCTGCCAACGCCTCCAGCCGGGCCGCAGCGGCAAGCGCGGCTGCAGCGTCCCCGCGCTGCTCGGCATCGAACGCGGCCCGTTGCTCGTCCGTCCAAACCGCCGCGATCTGCCGCGCGTCATCCTGTGGCCGAGCGGCAGCCGCCGGCTGTGACAGCACCAGCAAGGCGACGCCAAGGACCAATTTGCGCATGCGCGCCTCCCCTTTCGACGCAACCGTTAGGGTTGGCGGCAGGGCTTGTCGATCCAGGAGCGCTCCTGCAAACGGGCCGCGAACCCAGTTGAGAGATAGCCCTTTGAAAACCTTGCTTGCCGGCCTGCTGCTTGCCGCCGCCTCGCCCGCCTTTGCCGCCCTCAGTCCGGCCGAGAAAAAGATGACGGCGACGGTCGACGCCGAATATGAGCGGTCGGTCGGCCTGCTCGAAAAGCTGGTCAACCAGAACTCGGGCTCGCTCAATATCGAAGGCGTGACCAGGGTCGGCGAGATGATGCGCGCCGAACTGGAGCCGCTCGGCTTTCAGGTGAGCTGGATCCCCATGGCCGAGGTCAAGCGCGCCGGCCACATCGTCGCGGTCCACAAGGGCAATGGCCGCGGCAAGCGGATGCTGCTGATCGGCCATCTCGACACGGTGTTCGAGAAGGATTCGCCGTTCCAGCGCTTCGTGCGCAAGGGCGAGCGCGCGGAAGGGCCGGGCGCCGGCGACGACAAGGGCGGCATGGTGGTGATCGTCGCGGCACTGCGCGCGATGCAGGCGGCGGGCACGCTGAAGGACGCCGACATCGAAATCGTGCTGACCGGCGACGAAGAGGATTCGGGCGATCCGCACACCATTTCCCGCCGCGACCTGATCGCCGCCGGCAAGCGCGCCGACGCCGCGCTCGATTTCGAAGGCCTGTCGGTGATCGACGGCCAGGACTGGGGCTCGATCGCGCGGCGCAGCTCGACGAGCTGGACGCTGAAGGTGACGGCGAAGAGCGGCCATTCGAGCGGAATCTTCACCGCCAATGCCGGCGAGGGCGCGATCTACGCCGCCAGCCGCATCGTCTCCGCCTTTCGCGACGAGCTGCGCGAGCCCAACCTGACCTACAATGTCGGGCTGATCGTCGGCGGCACCCAGGCGGAGCTCGATGCGGGGCAAATCCGGGGCACGGCAGCGGGCAAGACCAACATCATCCCCGCGATCACATTGGTGCGCGGCGACATGCGGACACTCTCCGATGAGCAGACCGCGCGCGTGCAGAGCAAGATGCAGGCGATCGTCGCGCGCGCCTATCCGGGCGCGAAGGCCGAGATCAGCTTCGATCCCGGCTATCCGGCGATGGCGCCCACCGAAGGCAACCGCGCGCTGCTGAAGCGGCTGAACGCGGTCAACGCCGATCTGGGCTTGAAAGCCATGCCCGAGCTCGATCCCTTGAAGCGCGGCGCCGGCGACATCGCTTTCGTCGCCAAGGACGTGAGCGGGCTGGTCGGGCTCGGCACCGACAGCGATGGCGATCATGCGCCGGGCGAGACAGTGAACCTCGATTCCATCCGCCGCCAGGCCAAGCGGGCGGCGATCCTGATGACGCGGCTGAGCAAAGAAGCAAGATAAACGGGAGAGTCGAACGTCGTTCGGTATCTATGAAGCGTCGGTCCCGCTGTTCACGAACGCGCTCACCGACATGCGCGCCTGGCTCGACAAGGCGGCAGCCGAGAAGCTGGAAGCGGAGTTGCTGGAGGCGCGGCTGGCGCCCGACATGCGCCCGCTGCCCGCGCAGTATCAGATGGCCTCCGATTCCGCGAAGAACGGCATCGCGCGGCTGGTCGGCATCGACGCGCCGTCGATGCCCGACACGGAAACCAGCTTCGCCGAGCTGCGGGAACGGTGCGACAAGACGATCGCGTTCGTGAAGAGCGTCGATCCGTCCGCCTTTACCGACAGCGCGGGCCGGACGGTCGAGCTGAAGTTCCCGAACGGCATGGGCTATCGCTTCACCGGCCAGGATTATCTGACCAGCTTTGCGCTGCCGAACTTCTTCTTTCATGTGACGACCGCCTACGCGATCCTACGCGCGGCGGGCGTCGCGCTCGGCAAGCCCGACTTCCTTCAGCATCTCGGTCCGCCGAACATCCAACCGGAAAGCTGAGCCCCTAAACCTCGGCTGAACGGCCGGTTCAGCACCGACTCACGACACTTCTCCTAGCTTCCGGCGTTTCGAGCACGGGGCGCGGACAGGAGGAGACTCATGCGTAAGGCTCTGATCGGCCTGCTGCTCGCCGCGACTGCGGCTTCGCCGGCCTTTGCGGACAAGGGTGGTCACGGTCATGGCGGCGGCGATGGCGGTGGCCATGGCGGCGGTGGCTGGAAACACGAAGGCGGCGGTGGCGACCAAGGCCATGGCAATGGCGGCTGGAAGCATGGCGGCGGAGATGAGGGCCGCGGCAACGGTGGCAGCTGGAAACAGAGCGGCTGGGCACGCGGCGGCGACGAGGGCGGCCGCGGCCACGGTTGGAAACAGGCCGAACGCCAATGGGGCGGCGAACGTCGATGGGAAGGCAATCGCGGCTGGCGCGAAGCGCGCGGCGACCGCGGCTGGGCGCGTCAGGGCTGGTACGGCGCCCCGACGCGTGTCGTCCGCTATGACGACAAATGGGCTCGCAAGGCCTGGAAGCGCGAAGCGAAGGAAGAGCGCCGGTATGCGCGCGAGTGGGAACATCGCGAGCGCTTCCGATCCGAACCGCGCTATGTCGCGGCGGAGCGCTATGCGCGGCCGGGCCGCTATTACGCGCCTGCCTATTACAGCGCGCCGCAGTGGAGCTCTGCCTATCGGCCGCAGGCCTATGACGACTACGGCTATAGCCAGAGCTATTACTCGCAGGCGAGCTATCATCAGCCCGACGACGACTATTATTATCAGCCCTCGAGCTACTGGCCTGCGAGCTACGACTCCTACAGCTACAGCCCGATCGATCCGGCCTACCGCAGCGACTATGCGGGCCTGTTCGGTGGCGGCAGCGGCAACAGCATGCTGGGCCTGTTGCTCCCGGTGCTGATGCAGAGCCTGACCGGCAGCAATCTGGGGCTGGGCAGCGGCTTGGGCAGCCTCGGCTTGGCGGGGCTTGGCGGATATGACAGCTACTATGGCGGCTATGGCGCGCCCGACGTCTATCCGCTGCAACTGGCGAGCTACGCGCCCTATTCGTCCGACACTTCCTTCGGCGGCATGGGCGATCTCGCCTCGACGCTGCTGCCGTCACTGCTCGGCGGCGGATCGCTGTTCTGAGTTGCGGCCTTGATCGGCATGGGCGTTCGGCCCACATGAGCGCCCATGCTGATCGAGACCGAAACGACGCCCAATCCGGCGACGCTCAAATTCCTGCCCGGCCGCCCGGTGATGACCGGCGGCACGCGCGACTTCGCGACGCCCGAGGAGGCGGAAGCCTCGCCGCTCGCGGAAGCCCTGTTCAACCTGGGCGATGTCGAAGGCGTGTTCTTCGGCTCCGACTTCGTATCGGTCACTGCCGCACCCGGCTCGGAATGGCGCGACCTGAAACCTGACGTATTGAGCGTGCTGCTCGACCATTTCTCGGGCGACATGCCGCTGTTCCGCGCGGGTTCCGCCGCGGGCATCCAGATCGACGATGAGATCGCGACCGACGATCCCGAGGACGCCGACATCGTCAGCCAGATCAAGGAACTGATCGACACCCGCGTGCGGCCCGCAGTCGCGAATGATGGCGGCGACATCGTCTATCGCGGCTTTCAGCGCGGCACGGTCTATCTGAAGATGCAGGGCGCCTGTTCCGGCTGCCCCTCTTCGACCGCGACGCTCAAGCAGGGCATCGAGCAGTTGCTTAAATATTATGTGCCCGAAGTGACGAACGTTCAGGCCGTCTGACCGCACCGCAATCAAGGGGATGTTTCGTGGCCGACTCACTGCCGGATACCGCGCTGGATCAGCTTTTCCGCACGGCCCGCACTTATAACGGCTATCTCGACAAGCCCGTCACCGAAGACCAGCTCCGCCAGATCTGGGACCTGATGAAGATGGGGCCGACCTCGGCCAACATGCTTCCCGCGCGGCTGGTGTGGTGCGTGAGCGAGGACGCCAAGGCGAAGATCGCCTCCTGCGCGTCGGAGAAGAACGCCGCCAAGATCGTGAAGGCCCCGGCGACGGTGATCATCGGCATGGACGTGGATTTCCACGAACATCTGCCAGAGCTGTTCCCCCACGACCAGACCGCCAAAAACTGGTTTCCCGACGCCGAAGTCCGTAAGACCCATGCGCTTCGCAACAGCTCGCTGCAGGGCGCCTATTTCATCTTTGCGGCGCGCGCGCTGGGGCTCGATACCGGGCCGATGTCGGGCTTCGACAACGCCAAAGTGGATGCGCTGTTCTTCGCCGGCACCAACGTGAAGTCGAACTTTATCTCGACGCTCGGTTATGGCGACCCGTCGACCATCTTCGGTCGTTTACCGCGGCCCGCTTTCGAGCGGTTTAACAAGGTTCTGTAGGTTTCCTGGCCTTTGAGAACGCTCGCGATCGAAACGGCGGCCGAAGCCTGCTCGGTTGCGCTGTTCGAGGACGGAAACCTCGTCGCCCACCGTCATGAGCTGGTCGGCCGCGGCCATGCGGAGCGGCTGATCCCGATGATCGCGGAGATGCCAGAACGCGGACGGGCGGAGCTTATTCTCGTCGATTGCGGCCCCGGCAGCTTCACCGGCGTTCGAGTCGGGCTCGCCGCTGCCCGCGCCTTCGGCCTTGCCTGGGGCGCGCGAGTATCCGGTTATTCGTCACTGGCGCTGATCGCTGCGACTGCTTTTGCGGAACCCGACGCCCCCCCAACGCTTACCGTTGCAATCGTCGGCGGACATGGCGAGTATTTCGTCCAGCGATTTGGAGAGGGAGTGGTTGCGATCACGCCGCTGGCGTCCCTGAAGCCGGAGGATGCGGCTGCCTTTTGCGGCCAGGACCCGATTGCCGGATCGGGCGCCGAAGCGATGCGCGCGGCAGGGGCGCCCGGGCGGGCGATCGCCGTTCATCCCGACGCGCGAAACACCGCCTTGCTGCCGCCGGCTCTCACAGCTCTTTCTCCCAGCCCGATCTATGGCCGCGCGCCGGACGCGCGCCTGCCTGCATGACCTTGGCAGCCGATCTCGCCTTCCGCATCGAATCGGGCGGCATGGCCGATCTGCCGGACGTGATGGTCGCGATGGGCGACGCGTTCGACCCCGAATATGGCGAGGCCTGGACCGAGGCACAGTGCGCCGGCATCCTCGGCCTGCCCGGAACCTGGCTGCTGATCGCGCGTGCCGACGAGGACCCCGCCGGCTTTGCTCTGCTCCGAACGATCGCCGACGAGGCCGAGTTGCTGCTCATCGCCGTGCGCAATCGCTATCGCCGGCAAGGCGTGGGCCGCGCCCTGCTTAGCCAGGCGATGGAAGACGCGCAGGCGGAAAGCGTGGGTCAGCTCCATCTGGAGGTCCGCTCCGGCAATCCGGCGATCGAGCTCTATCGCGAGGCGGGTTTCGTGCAGGTCGGAACCCGTCGCGGCTATTATCGGGGCCGGTCGGGCAAAGTGTTCGATGCGCTCACTTTCAAAAGGCGTCTTGGCGTCATCTAAGGGCGCGCGGTCATTTTCGGCTTGAACTCAGGTCATCTTAAAGACATGGCACTATTCGGTCATCAACATGATGGTCGCAACCAAACACGAAAGCTTTCGAAACAATGGCCGAACAATCCGAGATGAAGGAAACGCTGATCACGCTGACCGCCGACATTGTCGCTGCGCATGTCAGCAACAACAGCGTCGCGGTTAACGACCTGCCGACCCTGATTTCGAACGTGCACAATGCGTTGACTGCGCTCGGCGGCCCCGCTCCGCAGCCTGAGGTCAAGCAGGAGCCGAAGGTTTCGGTCCGCGCATCGGTGAAACCCGACTATATCGTCTGCCTGGAAGACGGCAAAAAGCTGAAGATGCTCAAGCGTCACCTGATGACGCACTATAACATGACCCCGGATCAGTATCGGGCAAAGTGGAACCTTCCCGCCGACTATCCGATGGTCGCGCCGAATTACGCCGAGCAGCGCCGCTCGCTTGCGAAGAAAATCGGCCTCGGCACCAAGCGCCGCCGGGGGCGGTAAGGCCTTAGCCCGCCTGCCGCTTTGCTGTGGCGGGCGGGCCCCAAACTCACTACATCGCCCTCATGCACCGCAAGATCGACGTCGAAGCGCTTTGTCATGAAAAAGGGCTCCGGATCACGGACCAGCGCAAGGTGATCGCGCAGGTCATCTCCGAATCCGAAGATCATCCCGACGTCGAAAGAGTGCACGCCCGCGCCTCGGCGATTGATCCGGGCATTTCCATTGCGACCGTCTATCGCACCGTTCGTCTGTTCGAAGAGGCGGGCATTCTCGAGCGCCATGATTTTGGCGACGGCCGCGCCCGCTACGAAGCGGCGCCCGAAGCGCATCACGATCACCTGATCGATGTCGAGACCGGCCGCGTGATCGAGTTCGTCGATCCCGAGCTCGAGCTGCTGCAGCGCCAGATCGCGGAGAAACTGGGCTTCCGCCTCGTCGATCACCGCATGGAGCTCTATGGCGTCGCAATCGATCGCAAGAGCTGACTCGCTCGCCCCGGTCCGGGGTTGGTCGCGGCTGCTGCTGCTGGCGCTCGGCTGCCTCGCTTACGTCGTCCTGCACCTGCTGACCCGCGCGGTGCGGCTGCCGTCGCATTGGCCGCAGAGGTTTCTGGCGAAAGTCGCGCGCATTTGCGGCGCCGTGGTCGAAGTGCGCGGCACGCCTCTTGCCCGCGATGTGCTGTTCGTATCGAACCACCAGAGCTGGCTGGACATTCCGATCATTGCGGGTGCGACGGGAACGGCCTTCGTCGCCAACT
This sequence comes from Sphingomonas tabacisoli, assembly GCF_042678385.1. Taxonomy (NCBI): domain Bacteria; kingdom Pseudomonadati; phylum Pseudomonadota; class Alphaproteobacteria; order Sphingomonadales; family Sphingomonadaceae; genus Sphingomonas; species Sphingomonas tabacisoli. The sequence goes on along the minus strand of NZ_JBHUDY010000001.1, from coordinate 265,088 downwards.
CGGGCGTCAGGGACTGGCCGCTGGTCGGCTGGCTGGCCGGCCTCAACAACACGATCTATGTCGATCGCGCCGATCGCGCCGGCGTCCATGAACAGGTAGAGCTCGTGCGCGACGCGCTTGCCCATCACCAGCCGGTTGCGATTTTCCCCGAAGGCACCACTGCGATCGAGCTTCTACCCTTCAAGCCGTCGCTGCTGGAAGTGGTCTCGCCGCCGCCGCGCGCGATCCGCGTTCAGCCGCTGCGGCTCGATTATGGCGCGGCGATCGACCTCGCTTGGATCGACGACGAACCGGCGCTCGACAATGCCTGGCGCGTGCTGACGCGACGGGGGACGTTCACGGTACGGATCGACTGCCTTGAGCCGTTCGAGCCGGGCGCCGTCGGCGACCGCAAGGCCATTGCCGCCGAAGCGCGGAACCGCATCCTCACGGGTTCCGCTTGGGAGAGCGGCGGCGTATAGCGCCCGCGTGAATCGCTCCCCCAAAACCTACCGCGTCAAATCGTTCGGCTGTCAGATGAATGTCTATGACGGCGAACGCATGGCCGAATTGCTCACCAGCCAGGGTCTTGAGGCGACGGACGCCGAGGACGCTGATCTGGTCGTGCTCAACACCTGCCACATCCGCGAAAAAGCGGCAGAGAAGGTCTATTCCGAAGTCGGCCGGCTGCGCCGCGAAGACGGCACCCGGCCGCTGGTCGCGGTTGCCGGTTGCGTCGCCCAGGCCGAAGGCGCGGAAATCCATCGCCGCACCAAGGATGTGGATATCGTCGTCGGCCCGCAAGCCTATCACCGGCTGCCCGAACTGGTCGCGAAGGCCGCGCAAGGCAAGCGCGCGCTCGACACCGATATGCCGGCGGCATCGAAGTTTGAAGTATTGCCCGGCCGCGCGCGGCAGGTTCGGCCGAGCGCTTTCCTCACCGTTCAGGAAGGCTGCGACAAATTCTGCACCTATTGCGTGGTGCCCTATACGCGCGGCGCGGAAGTCTCCCGGCCGTGGAACGCGATCGTCGACGAGGCGAAGGCGCTGGTCGATGCCGGCGCGCGCGAGATCACGTTGCTCGGCCAGAACGTCAACGCCTGGGAACATGACGGGCGCTATCTGCACGACCTGATCGAAGCGCTCGCCGCCATGCCGGATCTGGCGCGCATCCGCTACACGACCAGCCACCCGAACGACATGCGCGACGGGCTGATCGCCGCGCACCGCGACGTCGACAAGCTGATGCCGTTCCTCCACCTTCCCGTGCAGTCGGGCAGCGACCGCATCCTGAAGGCGATGAATCGCAGCCACTCGACCGAGAGCTATCTGCGAATCCTCGACCGCGCGCGCGCGGTGCGGCCGGACATCGCCATTTCGGGCGACTATATCGTCGGCTTCCCCGGTGAGACCGACGAGGATTTCGAGGCGACGCTCGATATCGTGTGGAAGATCGGCCACGCCCAGGCATTCAGCTTCAAATATTCGCCACGCCCCGGCACCCCGGCCGCGACGATGCCGGACCAGATCGCGCCGGACGTGATGGACGAGCGGCTGAAGCGGCTGCAGGCGCTGATCGTCGAGCAACAGACTGCGTTCAACAAGGCGACGGTCGGCACGCGCACCACCGCATTGCTGGAACGACCCGGCCGCCATCCTGGCCAGCTCATCGGCAAGTCGCCCTGGCTGCAATCGATAGTTGTGGATGAAGGGGCGATCGGAGACCTGATCGAGGTGGACATCGCCGCCGCGGGACCGAATAGTCTCACCGGCGTTGTGACTCGCAAGCAAGCCGCCTGACGCCCAAGGAGGTGCATGTCGCGTAAGCCTGTTCCCGCCCAGCCGGGCGACCGTAGCCGGATCGAGGTCCTGTTCGACCGGCCCCAGCTTCTCGGCCAGGTGTTCGGCCATTACGACCAGAACCTGGTCGCGATCGAAAACAGGCTCGGCGTCTATATCGCCGCGCGCGGCAACAAATTGCAGATCGAGGGCGAGGCCGAAGCCGCCGCCCGCGCCCGCGACGTGCTGACCGGCCTCTACAACCGCATCGTGCAGGGCCAGGAAATCGACGCCGGCACGGTCGAGGCGGTGATCGCAATGTCGAACGAACCGACGCTGGAAGGCATCATCCGCACCGACGTCTCGCAGCCCCCGCCGGTAATGATCCGCACCCGCAAGAAGACGATCGTCCCGCGCTCGGCCACGCAGATCCGCTACATGGAAGCGCTGGCCCGCGACGAAATCATCTTCGCGCTGGGCCCGGCAGGCACCGGCAAGACCTATGTCGCCGTCGCCCAGGCCGTGCAGCAGCTCATCGCAGGCTCGGTCGACCGGCTGATCCTGTCGCGCCCGGCGGTCGAGGCGGGCGAGAAGCTCGGCTTCCTGCCCGGCGACATGCGCGAGAAGGTCGATCCCTATCTGCGCCCGCTCTACGACGCGCTTTACGACATGCTGCCGACCGAGCAGGTCGAGCGGCGGATGGCGTCGGGCGAGATCGAGATCGCGCCGATCGCCTTCATGCGCGGCCGCACCCTCGCCAACGCCTTCATCATCCTCGACGAGGCGCAGAACACCACGCCGATGCAGATGAAGATGTTCCTGACGCGCTTCGGCGAGAACAGCCGCATGGTGGTCTGCGGCGATCCGCGCCAGGTCGACTTGCCAGACATCGGCCGCTCGGGCCTCGCCGACGCCGTCGCCCGACTGGAAGGCGTGAAAGGCATTTCGATGGTCCGCTTCGGCAGCAAGGACGTCGTCCGCCATCCGCTCGTCGGCGCGATCGTCGACGCGTATGAGGGGTCCCCTGATTGACCTGATCAGGATATCCTGATATCCACTTCGGATATCCTTGGAGATTGCTTGTGGCTTCGCTTTACATCAAGGATGCCGAAACAGCGGCGCTCGTCGCCCGCGTCGCTCGCCGCCAGCACAAGACAAAAACTCAGGCCGTGCGTGAGTTGTTTCAGGAGGCCGAAGCCAAACTTGGCCCGGAAGAGCCGAAGCCAGATTTCGTGAATTGGCTTCGTGAATATCGGCGTCGTTTTCCTGATCCGTCCCCTGCCGGCATCAGGCATGATCGTTCTCTGTATGACTGGATGTCGGACGAAGAAGATTTGTGAGCTTGTTCGTTGATGCCTCGGCCATCGTGGCGATGCTCGCGCAGGAGAACGGTGCGGACGATTTGGCAGCGCGACTGGGCGACGCGGAGAGTCCGATCACATCAGCCGTAGCGATGTGGGAGGCCGTCACGGCGCTTCATCGCTCGTACCGCTATGATCTCCGGATCGCAGCCGACATGGTCGATGGCTTGATAGATGGGTGTCCCATCAAAGTTGTAAGCATTGGCGGCCCGGAAGCCAGCCTGGCGATGGCTGCCTTTTCGAGGTTTGGAAAAGGCCGCCATAAAGCCAATCTAAATATGGGCGACTGCTTCGCCTATGCCTGCGCCAAGGCGCACGGCGCGAAGCTGCTGTACAAGGGCGACGATTTCGCACGGACGGACCTCGCATGATCGACGTCGCCGTTCAGGTCGAGCAGCCCTGGCCAGCCGGAGACTGGGAAGACCTTGCGACCCGGGCCGTGACTGCGGCGCTGAACGCGACGCCGCATGCCGAGCTCGGCGCCTCGGACGCGCTGGTCGAAGTGTCGATCCGTCTCACCTCCGACGAGGAAGTGCATCAGCTCAACCTCCAATATCGCGGCAAGGACAAGCCGACCAACGTGCTGTCCTTCCCGATGGTGCAGCCGGACCTGCTCGAAACCGTCAGCCAGAACAGCGACGATGGCGAGTTGCTGCTGGGCGATATCGTGCTTGCCCACGGCGTCTGTGCGGCCGAAGCGGCAGAGAAAGAAGTCGCGCTGGAGGCACACGCCACCCATTTGATTGTCCACGGCCTGCTGCATTTGCTAGGCTATGACCATCAGGGGTCCGACGAGGCCGAGCATATGGAGTCGCTGGAACGCGACGTCATGGCGCGGCTGGAGCTGCACGACCCCTACAACAGGGACGAACCGGAGTTAGATGCCAGAGGATTCGAGTAGAAGCGGCCACGCCTCGGACGGGAGTGGCCGACTATGGCGCGGATTGCGCGACATGCTGTTCGGAAGCGACAGCGAACCCACCCTGCGCGACCAGATCGAGGAAGCGATCGAGGAGCATGAGGGCGAGCCGGCAGAGGCCGGCGACCTTTCCCAGGTCGAGCGGCAGATGGTCCGCAACCTGCTGCATTTCGGCGAGGATACGGTCGGCGACGTCGCCGTGCCCCGCGCCGACATCATCGCGGTGCCCGAATCGATCAGCTTCGACGAGCTGGTGACGCATTTCGCCGAGGCCGGGCACAGCCGCCTGCCCGTCTATCGCGACAGTCTCGATCATGTGACGGGCATGATCCACATCAAGGACGTGTTCGCGATCCTCGCGACCGGCGCCGAGAAGCCCGCCAGCATCGCCGGCCTTGTCCGCGAGCCGCGCTACGTTCCGACCTCTATGGGCGTGCTCGATCTGCTCGCCGAGATGCGCGCGACCCGCACGCATCTCGCGATCGTGGTGGACGAATATTCGGGCACCGAAGGCCTGGTCACGATCGAGGACCTGGTCGAGGAGATCGTCGGCGAAATCGAGGACGAGCATGACGATGCGCCGCAGGCGACCCTGGTCGATCTGGGCGGCGGCATGTGGGACGCCGACGGCCGTGCGGAACTGGAAGACGTCGCCGCCGAGCTCGACCCGCGGCTGGCCGAGGTTGAGGAGGATGTCGAGACGCTGGGCGGCCTCGCCTTCGTGCTGGCCGGGCGGATTCCGCAGCCGGGCGAGATCGTGCCGCACCCGAGCGGCTGGCGAATCGAGGTCACGGACGCCGATGCGCGGCACATCAACCGCGTTCGCCTGCATGCGCCGGAGCCGGTGCTGGAGACCGAATAGCCGCGCGCCTGCGGACAAGCTTGTGGATAAGAGCTGCGAGTCTTCATTCCGTCGCAATTTCGAGTCGGCTCACCCCAGAGAGATTGTGCCGCCCCCGAAATTGATTCAGGCCCAAGCTCGATAGTGTTTCACGAAGGGACGCTTTCGGGGCAACCACAAGGAAGCGTCAGCCCTTCGGGTCGATCGGAAGCGCTTATTCTGCTTCCTTTGTGCCGCCGGTTCTTTCACCCCCTGGCCGGCGGCACTTTTTTGTCCTGACCATTGCGGCTAGACCGGTCCGGTCGCCTTTAGGTCCCGGAACCCCGATGCTCGGCAGAATCGCCCGCCCGCTTGCTTTCCTGATCGTCGTCCTGCTGGTCATCCTGGCCGGTCTGTTCTTCGTCACGCGCCAGAAGAATGCGAGTGCCGACGTGCTCGCGATCACCGGCCAGAAGCCGCAGATCGCCAAGCCCGAGATCGAGCAGATCCCGACCATTGCGATCGCGACGCCGGTCGCCTGGGGCAATGCGACGCCGACAGCGCCGGCGGGCCTGAAAGTGCAGGCTTTCGCCCAGGGCCTCGACCATCCGCGCTGGCTCTACACCTTGCCCAATGGCGACGTGCTGGTCGCCGAAGCGAACTCGCCGCCGCGCAAGGTCGAAGGCATTGCCGATCGCGTGATGGGCTGGCTGCTGAACCGCGCCGGCGCCGGCGTCCCTTCCGCCAACCGCATCACCCTGCTGCGCGACGCGAATGGCGACGGCGTGGCGGAAACGCGCTCCGTGCTGATCTCCGGCCTCAACTCGCCGACCGGCATGGCCCTGATCGGGAACACGCTCTACGTCGCCAACACCGACGCGGTAATCGCTTTCCCATATCATGAAGGCGACACGAAGATCACCGCCAAGCCCGAAAAAATCGTCAGCCTGCCCGGCGGCGGCAATCACTGGGCGCGAAACCTTCTCGCCAGCCCCGACGGGCGGCTGCTCTATGTGACGGTCGGCTCGTCGAGCAACATCGGCGAGCGCGGCATGGACAAGGAAGAGCGCCGCGCCGCGATCTGGGAAGTCTATCCGCCAAACAAGAGCTTCCGCATCTACGCCGCCGGCCTGCGCAACCCCAACGGCCTCGCCTGGGAACCGCACCGCAAGGACCTGTGGACGGTGGTCAACGAGCGCGACATGCTCGGCGGCGACGGCCCGCCCGATTACCTGACCTTCGTCGATTTCGGCGCCTTCTATGGCTGGCCCTACAGCTATTGGGGCGGGTACGTCGACAAGCGCGTCGACGAGCGGCCCGACCTGCTCGAATATACCCGCCGCCCCGATTATGCGCTCGGACCCCATGTCGCGCCGCTCGGGCTGGTGTTCGCCGACGGCGCCAAGCTCGGCGCGCCGTTCGACAACGGCGCTTTCATCGCGCTGCACGGATCGTGGAACCGCAAGCCGCTTTCCGGCTACAAGGTCATCTACGTTCCCTTCGACGACAAGGGCGCGCCGGCGAAAGGCGCCAAGCCGATCGACGTGCTGGGGGCATTCCTCGATGCGAACGGCCACGCCCGCGGCCGCCCGGCCGGCCTCGCGCTCGACAGGACCGGCGCACTGCTGGTGGCGGACGATGTCGGCAACCGCATCTGGCGCGTCAGCGCGGCGCGGTAAGGCTCGGGACGACACCCTAACCGTCCATCCCGAGCGAAGTCGAGGGACGCACTGAGCCGAAAGTGCGTGTCTCGACTTCGCTCGACATGGACGATCTAGTGCAGTTCAATGCAGACGAGCTGTCACAAACGGATGTTGCGTGGCGTCTAGGTCTCGAAGGAGACAGACCCATGAAACCACGCCTCAATCCCTACGCAGCCGCGCCCGACGCGATCAAACCGATGCTCGATCTCGAAACCGCGGTGCAAGGCCTCGGCATCGAGCCCAGGCTGATGCACCTGATCAAGATGCGGGCGTCGCAGATCAATGGCTGCGCCTTCTGCCTCGACATGCACGCGCACGAAGCCCGCGCCGACGGCGAGGCGCAGCAGCGGCTCGACGTCCTCCCCGCCTGGCGCGAGACCAATTTCTTCGACGACCGCGAGCGCGCGGCGTTGGGCTGGACCGAAGCCCTCACCTGCATCGCCGACACCCACGCCCCCGACGACGCCTATGAAGCCTTCGCCGCCGCCTTCGACGAAAAGGAGCGCGTCGCCATCACGCTGGCCATCGTCGCGATCAACGGCTGGAACCGCATCGCCATCGGCTTCCGCTCGCTGCCGGGACGGCGGCGGGATTAGGCGTCGGCGTTGAGCCTTGGCTGCGGGCATCAAGCCCGCGGCCAGCTTTTACTCCGTCATTCCCGCGAAAGCGGGAACCAGCCGGCAGGAACTCGCGACGCTCAACATCTAAGGCGATTGCCATTCTAAAGATGAAGAGGACCGTCCGCTTTCGACCCATTGTTGACGTTCAGGTGTATATCAATCGGTCGCCATCACCGTTGGCAGGGGCGATGCTCGTTCGCCTCTATGGTCTCGCAATCGATATCGGCTTGCGTATTCCCGCCGCTGCTTGGTCACTTCGTAGAGAACGATGCCAGAACTCGTTGCGAGGTTGAGACTCTCGATCATGCCGAACATCGGCACGCTGATGCACATCTCGCTACCGTCCACTGCCAAATCGGATAGTCCTCTCGCTTCGTTACCGAACCACACAGCCAGCTTCGCGTGTTCGGTAAAGTCCACCTCGTGAAGGAACTTGTTTGTTTTGCCCTTCACGTGGGGGGAGGTGGCGACTGACACGAAGTGGTTCTTTGCCAGATGGGCGAGACACTCCTCGGTGCTGTCAAACCGCTTCACGAACGTCCACTTCACTGCTGACACGGAAAGCTTAGACAGCTTGGGCTCGCTGCGCAGGTCCTGCCAGTCATCGGGCAAAACTCGGCGAGGGTCGACTACGTAGACCTTCTCAGCGCCCAAGGCGTTCACATTGCGGATGACCGTGCCGATGTTGCGCGGGTTCTCCGGCTCCTCAATCACAACGATAAGGTTCTTGCAGCGAAACGCCTTGATCGCGTCCGCTCGCTTCCGGGCTGGCCTTTTTGTGTCAGTATTTTCGTCCATCGCCAACTCACGTTTCCTAAGCATCCAATCGGATAGCCGAACATCGACGATGGAGCCACGCACCGCGAGCTTTCACTTCCCAACCCAATGCAGCCAAAACTCTGTCCTACACCCCACCCGCTCAGGCATATGATCGTGGATGACCGAGCGCCTCTTTCACCCGATCTTTCTCAGGGCCTCTGCTCTCGCCCGGCGATCACTATCCGTCGCGGATTCTCCACCGTTCGGCATTTCCTATTTTCTACCAAACCTCTGCAGCCAAACGATAATCCCGCATAAGTTCACGAAAAAGTCGCCTCACCCCTGGAAGTTTGTGAACTTAGAGGCTCCCTCACCTCAACAGCTTGGGCGCTTCCTCGGTGAGCTTGGCCCTGATCTTCTCCGCGAACAGAGCGAGGAACGGCGGCAGGTCGAAGCTGGCGTGGACCTTGTCTTCCAGCACGGTCAGGCGACTGGCGATCCGCTGGCCCATCGCTTCGACGGTGAAGCTCAGCGTGTCGCCGTCCCAATGGTGTTCGGAGACCGACCCGCCGGGGATGAAGCTGGCGAGCTTGCCGAAGCCGTTCTCGATCCGCGCCCGCGCAGCCGCCTTGCCCAGCTTGTGCGGCAGGTCGAGTTCGATCGGCGTGGTCATTTCGCGTCCTTTGCGAACAGCATGGCGTCATCGGCAAACGCCTTGAACTCCAGTGCGTTGCCGCTGGGATCGCGAAAGAACATCGTCGCTTGTTCGCCCGCCTGGCCCTTGAAGCGGATGTGGGGCGCGATGCCGAACGCCACACCCGCTTCGGTCAGCCGGTCGGCGAGCGCCTGCCAGTCGGCCATCGTCAGCACCACGCCGAAATGCGGCACCGGCACGTCATGGCCGTCGACCGGATTGGTGACGCCCGCCGGCCGCGCCGCCTCGTCCAGATGGGCGACGATCTGATGGCCGTAGAGGTCGAAATCGATCCAGCGGTCCGAGCTCCGCCCCTCCGCGCAGCCAAGCAGTTCGCCATAGAAATGCCGCGCCGCATCGAGGTCGTGAACCGGAAAGGCGAGGTGAAACGGCCTCATGGCTGGGCAAGCTCCACGCACGCTTCCATGTCGGGCGCGCTTTTGGGGTTGGCGGCGATGGCTTCGCGCGCGAGCGTCAGCGCCTGGTCGCTCTCCGCCCCGGTCTTGCCCGCGCTGCCGAGCTCGGTCCGCGCGCGGTCTTCGAGCAGGGCGGCGATCGAGATCAGGTCCATCGCCGTTTTGGACATGCCCTCGCGGCGCTTCACATCGTCGGCGGCAAGCTTCAGCAGCCCGGCGCATTGCAGCGTGTCCGGGGGCGGCAGCGGCGGAGCGACCGCGTTCATCACCTCGATGCAACCCGTCGCTTCGGCGAGCGGCAGCTTCGCATCCTTGCCGGCGGCCTGCTGCGTCGCTTTCACCTGGGCCAGGATCAGGTCGCGCACCTGTTCTTGCGTTCGCCCGGTTTCTTTCACCACTGCGTCGCCGACCACCTGCGCAAAACGAGCGCCCTGGCGTCCGAGCGGAGGCAGGTCGAGCGCCGCGGCGGTGTGCCGTTCCTGCTCCCCCGCCAGGATCGCGAGCACGGCGACGCAGCGGATCTGCTGCTGTTGCTGAGCGGAGAGCGGCGCGGCGGCCAAGGCGAGGAGAACGCTGAACATCGCCCGATCCTTACGCGCGATTGAAACTGTCGCAAAGCCGGGCAATAGGCGGCGCAGTGCTCCGTTATCCCAAGCTTCTCGCGCTGACGGCAGGCGCGCTGTCGGCGACCGGCTTCGCGCCGCTGGAGCTGTGGCCGGTGACGCTCTTGTGCTTCGCGCTGCTGATCGAACTGCTGCGGAGCGCGCCGAACGCTCGCGGCGCGTTCTCCCGCATGTGGCTGTTCGCGCTCAGCCATTTCACCGTCGGCCTGAACTGGATCGCGCATGCGTTCACTTACCAGGACAGCATGCCGCATTGGTTCGGCTACGGCGCGGTGGTCGCGCTGTCGCTGTACCTGGCAGTGTTTCCGGCGGTGGGAGCGGCGGTCGTTTCGCTGGCGACCAACAAATACCCGTTCGCTTCGAGCGCAGTCGAGAAGCGCAGCTCGGAGCGGGCGAACACGCGTATCTCGACTTCGCTCGATACGAACGGAATTTCCTTCGTTTTCCTCTCCGCCGCCGCCTGGATCGCGACCGAATATCTCCGCGCGACGATGTTCACCGGCTTCGCCTGGAACCCGCTCGCCGCTATCTGGGTGCCGATCGAGCCGGTCGCGCGGGAAGCAGCGTGGATCGGCACCTACGGCCTATCCGGCCTGACGATCCTCGCCGCGGGCGGGCTGAGCCTGTTGCTCCGGCGGCAATGGACGGCAGCGGCTCTGGTCGCGCCGATCGCCCTGCTCGCCCTCATCCCCGTCCCGCACAGCCCCGCGACCGGCCCCCATATCCGCGTTGTCCAGCCGAACGTCAGCCAGGACGAGAAGCAGGACGTCGCAGCGCAAGCCGCGCACATTCGCCAACTCGTCCGCATGTCGGGGCCGCCGAGCGACACCGCTCCCCGCATCCTGCTCTGGCCAGAAGCAGCGATCGACAATGGCTATTTGCTGGAGGAGGAACCCGGCCTGCGCCGCTTCCTGATGAAGGCGGTCGGGCGGGCCGACATGCTGCTGACCGGCGGCATTGCGCTAGAATACGACAAGGCCGGCCGCGCGATCGGCGGGCGCAACAGCGTGTTCGCGCTCGGGCCGGACACGCAAATCCACGCCCGCTACGACAAGGCGCACCTCGTCCCCTATGGCGAATATCTGCCGATGCGGACGATCCTGACACCGCTCGGCCTGTCGCGGCTCGTGCCGGGCGACCTCGATTTCTGGCCCGGCCCGGGCCCCAAGACGTTTGACATCCCCGGCATCGGCCCGGTCGGCTTTCAGATCTGCTACGAGATCATCTTTTCGGGCCATGTCGTTGATCCGGCGCACCGCCCCTTGTTCGTGTTCAACCCGTCCAACGACGCCTGGTTCGGAAGCTGGGGCCCGCCGCAGCATCTCGCCCAGGCGCGGCTGCGCGCGGCGGAGGAAGGCATGACGATCGTCCGCGCGACGCCGACCGGCATTTCCGCCCTGATCGCTCCCGACGGGCGGTTACTGGGCAGCATCGGCCCGCACAAGGCGGCCGTGATGGACGCGCGCCTTCCCGCGCCCCTGCCGCCGACGTTGTTCGCCCGCTTCGGCAATCTTCTTCCGGCGCTGCTGGCGCTCGCGCTCGCCGCTTTCGGCGTTGTCTTTCGCCTTCGCCGCCGCTAGAGGCCTGCACACATAAACATATCTTTATATGCGGCTTCCGCCCGCGTGCAGCACAGGACCGACGATGCGCTCCAACTATCTCTTCACGTCCGAATCGGTGTCCGAAGGCCATCCGGACAAGGTCGCCGACCAGATTTCCGACGCCATCGTCGATCTGTTCATCGGCAAGGACCCGGAAGCGCGCGTCGCCTGCGAGACGCTGGTGACCACGCAGCGCATCGTCATCGGCGGCGAAATCCGCTGCAAGGGCGCCTATGACGAGGAGCAGTTCGCCGACACCCACGGCTGGGCGCCGGGCGTGCGCGACGAGATCGAGCAGGTCGTGCGCCACACCGTCCAGAAGATCGGCTATGAGCAGGACGGCTTTCACTGGCAGACCGCCAGCTTCGAGAACCATCTGCACGGCCAGTCCGCGCACATCGCGCAGGGCGTCGACGAAAGCGGCAACAAGGACGAAGGCGCCGGCGACCAGGGCATCATGTTCGGCTATGCGACCGATGAGACGCCCGACCTGCTCCCCGCCACGCTCTACTACTCGCACCGCATCCTCGAGCGGCTCGCGAAGGACCGGCACAGCGGCGCCGCGGCTTTCCTTGAGCCCGACGCCAAGAGCCAGGTGACGCTCCGCTACGAAAATGGCGAGCCGGTGGCGGCGACCGCCCTGGTCGTCTCGACCCAGCACGCGCCCGGCTATTGCGACGACGGCCGCGAAGGCTCCGACGCCGGCAAATACGGCCAGCTTCGCGACTATGTGATCGGCGTGTTCAAGGACGTGCTGCCGGCCGGCTTCATCACCGACGAGACCAAGATCTACGTGAACCCGACCGGCCGCTTCGAGATCGGCGGGCCGGACGGCGACGCCGGCCTGACCGGCCGCAAGATCATCGTCGACACCTATGGCGGCGCGGCCCCGCACGGCGGCGGCGCGTTCTCGGGCAAGGACCCGACCAAGGTCGACCGCTCGGCCGCCTATGTCGCGCGCTACCTCGCCAAGAACGTCGTCGCGGCGGGCCTCGCCAAGCGCTGCACGATCCAGCTTTCCTACGCGATCGGCATCGCCGAGCCGCTCTCGGTCTATGTCGATCTGCACGGCACCGAAAAGAACGGCGTCACTGCCGAGAAGCTGGAGCAGGTGCTGCCGACGCTCGTGCGCCTGACCCCCAAGGGCATCCGCACCCATCTGAACCTCAACAAGCCGATCTACTCGCCCACCGCCGCCTATGGCCATTTCGGCCGCAAGGCGGAGGGCGACCTGTTCACCTGGGAACGCACCGACCTGGTCGACGCGCTGAAGGCGGAGCTCGCCTGACGCGGGCACGCGCATGAGCGACCCGCTGACGATCCGACGCCTCTACGGCCGCGCTAAGGGGCACAAGCTGCGCGCCGGTCAGGAGGAGTTGCTGGCCGAGCTGCTGCCGCGTGTCTCCGTGCCGGACGGGCCGCTCGATGCGCGGGCGCTGTTCGGCGATGATCGGCCGCTGGAGTTCGAGATCGGCTTTGGCGCGGGCGAGCACCTCGCGGCGCAGGCCGAGGCGCGGCCGGACCACGGCTTTATCGGCTGCGAGCCGTTCCTGAACGGCGTCGTCGGCGCACTCGCCAAGATCGACGACCGCGAGCTTGCCAATGTCCGCGTGCACATGGGCGATGCGCTCGATGCGCTGGAGCGGCTGCCCGATGCCTCGTTGGACCGGCTGTACCTGCTCCACCCCGATCCCTGGCCCAAGGCGCGCCACGCCAAAAGGCGCATGGTCAATCACGGCCCGCTCGACCTGATCGCCGCCAAGCTGAAGCTGGGCGCCGAGTTCCGGCTCGGCACCGACGACCCGACCTATTGCCGCTGGTCGATGATGGTCATGAACCAACGCCGCGACTTCGACTGGCAGGCCCAGACCGCCGCCGATTTCCTGCAGCGCCCTGCCGATTGGCCGCAAACGCGCTACGAGGCGAAGGCCCGGCGCAAGGGCCATGAAGTTTGGTATTTCCGTTACTTGCGGCGCTGAGTCTTCGTCGCACGATCCGTCTTTCTGGTCGCCCCATCATTCCGGATGGCGAACGGGCCGCTAACCGGCTGCTCGCCAACCAGAAAACAGGGTGAAAGACATGCGTATCCTATTGGGCGCCTTCGCCGGCGCGCTGCTGACGACGAGCGCCCACGCCGCAATCGTGGACGATTTCAACCGCGCCGACGCGCTCAATCCGGGACCGGCCTACACGATCCAGAACGGCAATATCCGGATCAGCGGCAACAAGGCGATCACGACCAACTTCGTGTCGCTCGCCACCTATAACGGCTCTTCGTCCAGCACGGTCGGGGTCGACGCGGCGCTGCGCGGGTTCGATTCCGGCAGCTATGTCGCGCTGACGCTCGGCTACGACACCGCGAACAGCTATTTCATCAAGATCCAGGACAATGACGGCGACGGCTTTTTCGACCGCTATGGCTTCGACACCGGCAACAACGATCTTAACGGGCCGTTCCAGTCGCTCGGCTTCGGTTTCCAGAGCGCGTCGATCGACGTCAGCGTGACCGGCACCGTCGCGACGCTGAACATCCTCGCCAACAACGGCAGCACGCTCAGCTACAGCTATAACTATGGCTTTGCGCCGGGCAGCGGCCTCGTCGGCTTCGGCCTGAACCGCCTCGGCACTGCCGACAATCTGCGCTTCGACGCCGTGCCGGCGCAGGGCGTGCCGGAACCGGCGACCTGGGCGCTGCTGATCGGCGGCTTCGGCATGGCCGGTGCAGCCGCCCGGCGCAAAGGTACGCTTCTCGCACGCGCCTAAGAGCTTGGATCGGCCTCGGCATCGTCCGCGCCGAGGTCGATCCATTCGGGATAGAAGCTCGGCTCCCGGCGCGACCAGCCCGGCGCCGTCGCCGTGCTCTCGGTGATGGTCAAGAACAGGTCGCGCCGGCGGGCCGGCAGAATGTGCGGCATCGACGACGCCGCGCAAAAGGCGCCCAGCAGCCAGGGCCGCGCCGCCGCGCCGATCAAGCGCTCGTACAGGAAACGATAGGCCGAAAAGCTGGTCAGCCGGTCCTGCGCCAGATCGAACGCGCTGATCCCGACCAGCGGCGCCATAAACGGCTCCACCGCGTCCAACCCGCTATGTTCGGGAACGCGCTCCCTGATTTCCGGAATGCGTTCGTAGCAGCGCGCCTGCGCGGAAAGCGTGACGCGCTCGACCGGATCGCGCGAGTAGCGCTCCACCGCGTCCGGTTCGCGCACGATCCCGAGCGACCGCCGGATATAGCGCTGAGTGGCGGATGAAAACGAAGCAAACTCACGCATTTCTGCGATCGCAAACGTCGCGTTCGAAGCACTCAACTTGGCCTTACCTCCTCAGTCTCCTACGAATTCGTTTCGGATAAGGTTCCCAATCAGCGCGCCGGCGTCAAGCGCCAGAGATGCGCGCCGGAACCGTCTTCCAGCATCCAGATCGCACCATCGGGTGCCTGCGCGACGTCGCGGATGCGGGCGCCGGTGTCCCAGGCGTTTTCGGCCTTTGCCGTATCGCCCTTCACGCTGACGCGAAGCAGCGCCGTGCCGGACAAGGCCGCGATAAACAGAGAGCCGCGATACTGCGGGAACATCGCCCCGGTGTAGTAGATCATGCCACCCGGCGAGATCGACGGGTTCCACCACAGCTTCGGCGGATAGAAACCGTCGCCCGGCGCATGATCCGGGATCGGCGTGCCGTCATAATTGTCGCCGTTGGAAACGCGCGGCCAGCCGTAATTCTTGCCCGGCTGGATCAGGTTGAGCTCGTCGCCCCCCTTCGGCCCCATCTCGACTTCCCACAGCCTGCCGTCGCCCGCAAAGACAAGGCCATAGGGATTGCGGTGCCCGGTCGACCAGGTTTCCGCCGGCGTCGTATTCGGCTGCCGCGCCTGAACCGTGCGCGCGGGCGCGGAGGCGGCAAGGCTGCTGTTCTTCGGCGGATCGAAGACCTGGACCGTCGCCGCGCCGGTGCGGCCAGCCATCGGGTTGCCGGGCGCGGGCTTTCCGTCCAGCGTCAGGTGCAGGATCTTGCCGAGCGCCTGACTCGAATCCTGCGCCGGCGTGAAGCGCTGGCGTTCGCCGGACGAAAGGAACAGCGATTTGCCGTCGGGCGCAAAGGCGATGACCGCGCCGAACTGGCCGCCCTTGCCGTCCGAACCGGCGCGCCAGATGACGCTCACATCGGAAAGCGAGGCCTGGGGCGGACAAGGCGCGCGCACGCACTGAACCTGGTGAAGCTGCAATGTCGCTCGTGCAAGCGCCAGGCTCGATCCGTCCGGACGCGGCTCCGCATAGGTCAGATAAATGGTGCGGCTCCTGGTGAAATCGGGGGCTAGCGCCACGTCGAGCAACCCACCCTGGCCGCCTTTGGCGACCGCCGGCACGCCCGAGACGGTCGCGATGCCGCCATCCGTCGTGCGCAGTTTCAGCGCGCCTGCCTTTTCGGTCACCAGCGCGCTGCCGTCGGGCAGGATGGCGATGGCGAACGGCGACTCGAAAACGCCCAGGTCCGTCTTGGTGAACGGCAGGGGCGTCGTCGCCATATTGGCGCGGCTCGACCTGGCGGCCGGCGCGCCGCCGGCGGGCGCCGTCTGCGCCGAACATCCCGTTCCGATCAACGCGAGGACTAAAGCAACCGAACGCATCCTATTCTCCTTGATCTTCTACGGCTGCGCGCTTGTTGCACCGCTTGCGCCGCTGGCTCAATCGGCCTATATCCAAACCGTTCCCTCGACATCGGTAACGGAGTTGAGGCTGGTGCCCTGCGGCGCCGGCGCGGAACGCCTGTGCATTTCTGGAGGAAGATTGGCAGACATCGCTGCCCTGACGCGACTGATCGAGCCCGAGGCGAAAGCGCTCGGCTTCGACCTTGTGCGCGTGGCGATGATCGGCGGCACGTCCGATCCGACCCTGCAGGTGATGGCCGAGCGGCCGGACACCCGCCAGCTTACGATCGACGATTGCGCCGACCTGTCGCGCCGCCTCTCCGACATGCTCGATGAGAAGGACCCGATCGAGGACGCCTATCGGCTCGAAGTCAGCTCGCCCGGCATCGACCGGCCGCTGACGCGCCTGAAGGATTTCGACGACTGGAAAGGACATGAGGCGCGGGTCACCCTCGCCGAGAAGCTGGACGGCCGCAAGCAGTTCAAGGGCGATCTGTACGGCGTCGACGGACAGAACGTCGCCATCATCACTCAGGACGGCAACCGCCACGCGGTGCCGTTCGACAAAATCGAGAGCGCCAAGCTGACGCTCACCGACCGGCTCATTGCCGCAACCGCGCCGCTTTCCACCAAAGGCGCAGACCAAGTGAAGGTAGAAGGATAAACGAATGGCCACTGCTGCCGTTTCCGCCAACAAGGCCGAACTGCTCGCGATCGCGGACTCGGTCGCGCGCGAGAAGCTGATCGACAAGGCGATCGTCATCGAGGCGATGGAAGACGCCATCCAGCGCGCGGCGAAGAATCGCTACGGCGCCGAGATGGACATCCGCGCCAAGCTCGATCCGTCGAACGGCGACCTTCGCCTGTGGCGCGTGGTCGAAGTCGTGGAGCAGGTCGACGATCTCTACAAGCAGGTCTCGGTCGCCGACGCGCAGCGCCTGCAGAAGGGCGCCAAGGTCGGCGACTATATCGTCGATCCGCTGCCGCCGATCGAATTCGGCCGCATCCAGGCTCAGGCCTCCAAGCAGATCATCTTTCAGAAGGTCCGCGAAGCCGAGCGCGAGCGCCAGTTCGAAGAGTTCAAGGACCGCGTCGGCGAGATCATCACCGGCGTCGTCAAGCGGGTCGAGTTCGGCCACATCGTCGTCGACTTGGGCCGCGCCGAAGGCGTCATTCGCCGCGATCAGCAGATCCCGCGCGAAGTCGTCCGCGTCGGCGATCGCATCCGCGCGCTGATCCTCCGCGTGATCCGCGAAAACCGCGGCCCGCAGATCTTCCTCAGCCGCGCGCATCCGGACTTCATGAAGAAGCTGTTCGCGCAGGAAGTGCCGGAAATCTACGACGGCATCATCACCATCCAGGCCGCCGCCCGCGATCCGGGCAGCCGCGCCAAGATCGGCGTCATCAGCCGCGACAGCTCGATCGACCCGGTCGGCGCCTGCGTCGGCATGAAGGGCAGCCGCGTGCAGGCGGTCGTCCAGGAAATGCAGGGCGAGAAGATCGACATCATTCCCTGGTCGCCGGACACCGCGACGTTTGTCGTGAACGCGCTGCAGCCGGCGAACGTCAGCCGCGTCGTGATCGACGAGGAAGAGGACCGGATCGAAGTCGTCGTCCCCGACGACCAGCTTTCGCTGGCGATCGGCCGCCGCGGCCAGAACGTCCGCCTCGCCAGCCAGCTCACCGGCAAGGCGATCGACATCCTGACCGAGACCGACGCGTCCGAGAAGCGCCAGCGCGAATTCTCCGAGCGTTCGGAGATGTTCCAGACCGAGCTGGACGTGGACGAAACGCTCGCCCAGTTGCTGGTCGCGGAAGGCTTCACCAGCCTCGAGGAAGTCGCCTATATCGAGCAGGACGAGATCGCCTCGATCGAAGGCTTCGACGAGGAGCTCGCCGCCGAGCTGCAGAGCCGCGCCCAGGAAGCGCTCGAACGTCGCGAGGAAGCCAATCGCGAGGAGCGCCGTGCGCTCGGCGTCGAGGACGATCTCGCGACCATGCCGCACATGACCGAAGCGATGCTGGTCACGCTCGGCAAGGCGGGCATCAAGACGCTCGACGATCTGGCCGACCTCGCCACCGACGAGCTGGTCGCTAAGAAGAAGGCCGAGCCGCGTCGCCGCGGCGAGGATCAGGCGCCGAAGCGCGAGCAGGACAAGGGCGGCATTCTCGCCGACTATGGCCTCAGCGAAGAACAAGGAAACGAGATCATCATGGCCGCGCGCGCCCACTGGTTCGAGGAGGACGCGGTTGCGGAATCCTCCCAATGAACGGCCGAAGCTCAAGCTGAAGCACCCGGCCGCGGCCGAGGAGCGGGTGAAGGCGGTCCTGCCGCCCAAGCCCGCCAAAGCCGACAAGGACGGTCCTGAGCGCAAATGCGTGCTGACCGGCGGCAAGGCCGATCGCGCTTCGCTGATCCGGCTGGCGTTGTCGCCGGAAGGCGAGGTGCTTCCCGATGTACGCGCCAAGGCTCCCGGCCGCGGCGCCTGGATCGGCGTCGATCGCGCCGAGCTGCAGCGCGCGCTGGATAGCGGCAAGCTGAAGTCGGCGCTGTTCCGCGCTTTCCGCCGTCGCGACCTGACGCTCGCTGCCGACCTTCCCGAGCAGATCGAACGCGGCCTCGAACGCGCCGCTCTCGACCGGCTGGGCCTCGAGGCGCGGGCAAGCACGATCGTCACCGGCGGCGAGCGGATCGAGGCCGCGGCGCGCGCCGGCAAGGTGCTGCTGCTGCTCCACGCCGCCGATGCCGGCGACGACGGCAACCGCAAGCTCGATCAGGCGCTCCGCGTCGGCAAGGATGCCGAAGGAACGGGCCTCAAGGGTCTCGTAATTGCGGCTCCGCGCACCATATTGTCGTCTGCCCTGGGCCGCGAGAATGTGGTACATGTCGCGGTGACCGACCCAGGGGCAGCCCGGCGAGTGGGCGATGCGCTTGCCCGCTGGCACGGGTTTATCGGATTTGGTTCAGGCGAACAGCCTTGCGAAACGCAGTCGCAAGGTTCAATCGCCGCTGCTGCGTCTGCGGACGGTGCGGCAAAAGCTGCGAATGAAGGGCTGACGACGGTTCATGAGTGATATCGACAACAAGGAAAAGCCGAAGCTGGGCGCACGGGCTCCTCTGGGCCTGAAGCGCACGGTCGAGACCGGCAAGGTCAAGCAGAGCTTCAGCCACGGCCGCTCGAACACCGTCGTCGTCGAGGTCAAGCGCCGCCGGGTGCTCGGCCGCCCCGGCGAAGGGGAACCGACGCCGACGCCCGAACCGGAAGTCGCGAAGGCTCCGGAGCCGGTCGCCGCGCCGGCCGCTCCCGCGCGCCCTGCGCCGGCGCCGGAATCCAGCCGCCCGATGACGCCGCTCGAGCGCCGCGAACAGCAGGCCCGCCTGTTGCGCGAGGCCGAGGAAGCGCGCATGGCCGCGCTGGAAGAAACGCGCCGCCGTGAGGAGCAGGCTCGTTCGCAGGCGACCGAGGAAGAGCGCCGCCGCGCCGAAGACAATCGCAAGGCCGAGGAAGAAGCCCGCCGTCAGGCCGAGGAAGCCGCGCAGCGCGCAGCCGAAGAGGCCCGCAAGGCCGCCGAAGCGCCGACGCCAGCCGCCGCTCCCGAGCCGGTCGAACAAACGGCTGAGGAGCGTCCCGCCTCGACCGGTCCTGCGCCGCGCCGGTTCACGCCGGTCCAGGCTCCGCGCCGTCCCGAGCCGCCGGCCCGTCCGGCGCGTCCCGGCCCGCGCAGCGGCGACGACCGCCGCCAGTCGGGCAAGCTGACCGTCACCCGCGCCCTGTCGGACGACGAAGGCGCCCGCGCCCGTTCGCTCGCCGCGCTGAAGCGTGCGCGCGAGAAGGAAAAGCGCGCCCATATGTCGGGCTTCGGCCAGCCCCAGGCGAAGCAGGTTCGCGACGTCGTGGTGCCCGAAGCGATCACCGTCGGCGAGCTTGCCAACCGCATGGCCGAGCGCGGCGCCGACCTCGTGAAGGCGCTGTTCAAGATGGGCATGCCCGTCACGATGACCCAGACCATCGACCAGGACACGGCTGAGCTGCTGGTCACCGAGTTCGGGCACCGCATCAAGCGCGTGTCGGAATCGGACGTCGATATCCAGTCGACCGAGGACGTCGATGCACCTGAGTCCCTGAAGCCCCGTCCGCCCGTCGTCACGATCATGGGTCACGTCGATCACGGCAAGACGTCGCTGCTCGACGCCCTGCGCGGAACCGACGTGGTCAAGGGCGAGGCCGGCGGCATCACCCAGCATATCGGCGCCTATCAGGTGACGATGAAGTCGGGCGACAAGATCACGTTCCTCGACACGCCAGGCCACGAAGCGTTTAGCGAAATGCGCGCCCGCGGCGCCAACGTCACCGACATCGTAGTGCTGGTGGTGGCGGCCGATGACGGCCTGCGCCCGCAAACGATCGAGGCGATCAACCACACCAAGGCGGCCGGCGTGCCGATGATCGTGGCGATCAACAAGATCGACAAGCACGAAGCCAATCCGCAAAAGGTCCGCGAGGAGCTGCTGCAGCACGAAGTCGTCGTCGAACAGATGGGCGGCGACGTGCAGGACGTCGAAGTCTCCGCACTCAAGCGCCAGAACCTCGACGAGCTGATCGAGAAGATCCAGCTCCAGGCCGAGTTGCTCGAGCTCAAAGCCAATCCTGACCGTCCGGCCGAAGGCACGGTGGTCGAGGCGCAACTCGACAAGGGCCGTGGCCCGGTCGCGACGATCCTGGTCGGCCGCGGCACGCTGCGCGTCGGCGACATCTTCGTGGTCGGCGCCGAGAGCGGCAAGGTGCGCGCGCTGGTCGATGACAAGGGCCGCAACGTCAAGGAAGCGGGCCCGTCCACTCCGGTCGAAGTGCTCGGCATCTCGGGCGTTCCGGGCGCCGGCGACCAGCTCACCGTGGTCGAGAACGAAGCGCGCGCCCGCGAGGTCGCCGCCTATCGCGCCGGCGTGATCCAGCAAAAGCGCACGACCTCGGCTCCGGCTTCGTTGGAATCGATGTTCTCGGCGCTCCGCGACAAGCAGGCGATCGAATATCCGGTCGTGGTCAAGGCCGACACGCAAGGCTCGGTCGAAGCCATTGTCGGCGCCCTCAACAAGATCGGCACGGAAGACATCCGCGTCCGCATCCTGCATTCGGGGGTCGGCGGCATCACCGAAAGCGACGTGATCCTGGCCTCGGCCTCCAAGGCGCCGATCATCGGCTTCAACGTCCGCGCGAACGCCAAGGCGCGCGAGATCGCGAATCGGGACGGCGTGGCGCTGAAATATTACGACGTGATCTATCACCTGACCGACGAGATCCGCGCCGGCATGGCCGGCCAGCTCGGTCCGGAATCGATCGAGCATGTCGTGGGCCGGGCGGAAGTGCGCGAAGTGTTCAGCGCGGGCAAGCACGGCAAGGCAGCCGGCCTGCTCGTCACCGAAGGCTTTATCCGCAAGGCGCTCCGCGCGCGCATCACGCGTGCCGACGTCATTATCTACAACGGCTCGATCGCCTCGCTCCGCCGCTTCAAGGACGATGTCCCCGAAGTGCGCGCGGGCCTGGAATGCGGCGTGACCTTTGAGGGCCATACCGACATCAAGCCGGGCGACTATCTCGAGACGTTCGAAGTCGAACTCCGCGAACGGACGCTTTGATCACCTCCCCCTCCCGCTTGCGGGAGGGGGTCGGGGGGTGGGCCCCGGCGTAGGATTAATTCAGGCCAGGCCCACCCCCGGCCCCTCCCGCGCGCGGGAGGGGAGAAGAATGCGCCACAACGCCACTCCCGAAACCCGGTCCGTCCGCCTGCTCCGCGTCGGTGAACAGGTGCGGCATGTGCTGTCGGACGTCCTGATGCGCGGCGACGTGCACGATCCGGTGCTGGCCTCGCACAGCGTGTCGGTGACCGAAGTGCGGATGTCGCCGGACCTGCGCCACGCCACGGTGTTCGTGAAGCCGCTGCTCGGCGCCGACGAGCGCGAGGTGATCGACGCGCTGAAGCGCAACGTCAAATATCTGCGCGGCGAGGTCGCCAAGCGCGTGAACCTCAAATTCTCCGCCCAGCTCAAATTTCTGCCCGACGAAAGCTTCGACGAAGCCAGTCACATCGACGCCCTGCTCCGCCGCCCGGAAGTGGCGCGCGACTTGAGCGTAGACGAAGAATAACCGTCACCCCGGACTTAAGCCGCGGTCCCGCTACTTCTTTCCTAGCGCGACGCCGGGGCAAGTCCGACATGACGCCCAGGCCTGTCCTACACGCTCCCGCCTGTGCCACACTCCCGCACACTCGCCAGCGCCGCAGGAATCCTCATGCCGCTTTCACCATTCGTCGCCCGATCTCCACGGCTCGACCAATAGGAAAATCCGCCCAAGCCTTTGGTTCGGCATCCAAATCCCGGATAAGTTCACGAAAAAGGCGCTTCACCCCGGGAACATTGTGAACTTAAGCGCCCGGCCGCTTGCCTGACCGCCGAAAAGCGGCAGAGTGCCGGCCTTCAAGATCGAAAAGAGGCTGCCAATGCTCCGTCGTCTGGCTTTCCTGCCGTTGCTCGCGCTTTCCCTTCCCGCCCTCGCCCAAACCACTCCGGCCGAAGGACCCAACCGCGCCTTCACCGGGCGCGACCTGTTCGGGCTCGAATGGGCGAGCGATCCGCAGATCAGCCCCGACGGCACGCAGATCGCCTATGCGCGGCGCGCCAACGACATCATGATCGACCGCGCCCGCTCGACCATCTGGCTGGTCGACACGCGCACCGGCGCGCAGTCGCCGCTGGTCGCGGGCGCCGGCTCGCACTCCAGCCCGCGCTGGTCGCCGGACGGCAAGCGCCTGGCCTATGTGTCGAGCGGTGAAGGCGGCGCGCCGCAGCTCTTCGTGCGCTGGATGGCGACGGGCCAGACCGCGCGGATTACCGGACTGCCCGACAGCCCGAGCGCGCTCGCCTGGTCGCCGGACGGCCGCCGCATCGCCTATCTGATGCGCGTGCCCGGCGAAGCGCCGAAGCTTGGGCAAGCGCCGGGCCAGAAGCCCGAAGGCGCGCAATGGGCGCCGCCGCTCGAAGTCATCACCTCGGTCCAGTACCGGACCGACGAAGGCGGCTATAACAAGACCGGCTTCGACCACATCTTCGTCGTCTCGTCGGACGGCGGCGCGCCGCGCCAGCTCACATTCGGCCAGATCGACGATGGCGGCCCGCTGAGCTGGTCGCCGGACGGCAGGACGCTCTATTTCAGCACCAACCGCCGCGCCGATTGGGAGCGCGAGCCGCTCGACAGCGAAGTCTATGCGTTGAACGTCGACACCGGCGCGGTGACGGCGCTCACCGATAGGCGCGGGCCGGATCGCGGCGCGGTCGTGTCGCCCGATGGACGCCACATCGCCTATATCGGCTTCGAGGACAAACGGCTCGGCTACCAGAATGCCCGCCTCTCGGTGATGGACGCCGACGGCCGCAACGCGCGCATCCTGACCGGCGCCCTCGACCGCAGCATCGGGAGCGCGCGCTGGGCCGGCAACAATGCGCTGATCGTCCAGTATGACGATGTCGGCCTCACCAAGCTGGCGCGCGTCGGACTCGACGGCCGCGTGACCCCGCTCGCCAGCGACCTTGCCGGCTCCGAGATCGACCGGCCCTATACCGGCGGCGCGTTCAGCGTGTCGAACGACGGCACGGTGGCCTATACCGCCGGCACCGCGCAGCGCCCGCCCGATGTCGCCCTCTGGCGCGGCGGCGAGCGCAAGCTGACGCGGCTCAACGAGGATTGGCTCGGCGCCAAGACCCTCGCCGGCGTCGCGCCGCTCTCGGTGACCGCGCCGGACGGCCGCAAGGTCGACGCCTGGCTGATGACGCCGCCCAACCCCGCGCCCGGCGGCAAATATCCGATGATCCTCGAAATCCATGGCGGCCCGTTCTCCGCCTATGGCCCGCATTTTTCGACCGACGATCAGCTCTACGCCACCGCCGGCTATGCTGTGCTCTACGTCAACCCGCGCGGCTCGACCTCCTATGGCGAGGAGTTCGCGAACCTTATCCACCACAAATATCCGGGCGACGACTATGGCGACCTGATGGCCGCGGTCGATGCCGCCATCGCCGGCGGCACGGTCGATCCGAACAATCTGTTCGTGACCGGCGGCTCGGGCGGCGGCGTGCTGACGGCATGGATCGTCGGCAAGACCGACCGATTCAAGGCGGCCGCGACGCAGAAGCCGGTGATCGACTGGGCGAGCTTCGCGCTCACCGCCGACAATCCGGCCTATTTCTCGCGCTACTGGTTCGGCTCCTACCCGTGGGAGGACTACCAGTCCTTCTGGGCGCGCTCGCCTCTCTCGCTGGTCGGCAATGTGAAAACGCCGACGCTCGTCGTGGTCGGCTCGGAGGATTACCGCACGCCCGACAGCGAGGCCGAGCAATATTATGCGGCGCTGCAGCTGCGCGGCGTGCCCACCGCGTTCGTGAAAGTGCCGGGCGCGGGCCACGGCACGATCGCGGCGCGGCCCTCGCAATCGGCGGCCAAGGCGTCGGCGATCCTGGCCTGGTTCGACCGGTATCGCGCCAAATAGGAGGCGAGTTGGCCCGCCCCTTCGTTCCTGCTATGTTCCGCTGGCGAATCGACTCAGGGAGGATCGAATGGCGGACCAACTGACCTTCTACACGCACCCCATGTCGCGGGGCCGGATCGTGCGCTGGATGCTGGAGGAAGTCGGCCAGCCCTATGAGACGGTGTTGCTCGACTATGCTTCGTCAATGAAGGCGTCCGACTATCTGGCGATCAACCCGATGGGCAAGGTGCCCGCGATCAAGCATGGCGATGTCGTGGTCACCGAATGCGCGGCGATCTGCACTTATCTGGCCGATGCGTTTCCGGACAAGGGATTGTCGCCCCTGCCCGGAAGCCCGGAACGCGGCGCCTTTTATCGATGGATGTTCTTCGCCGCCGGACCGGTCGAGACGGCGGCGCTGGTCAAGGCGGTGAATGCGGAGGTTCCCGCCGATCGCCAGGCCATGGCCGGCTATGGTACGCATGCGACCGTGGCCGACGTGCTGGAAAAGCTGGTCACGCAAAATGACTATGTGCTTGGCAACCGGTTCAGCGCGGTGGATGTCTATCTCGGCTCTCAGATCGGCTGGGGCACGCAGTTCGGCACGATCGAGAAACGCGCCGGCTTCGACGCCTATCTCGCCCGCATCATGAGCCGCCCCGCAGCACTCCGCGCCCGCGAGATCGACGACAAGGCGATGGCGGCGTGAACTACCCGCCCCTCCCCTTCCGGGGAGGGGTTGGGGTGGGGCTGTCCATCCTCACAAGAGTCTTTTGGGCGAGCAGACGCTCGCCCCACCCCCTTTCCCCTCCCCTGAACGAGAGGGGCTTGCATCCCGGCTCACCAAACCTTGATGCGCTGATCCGGCGCCAGATAATATTTGCTCCCCGGCTTTACATCGAACGCCGCGTACCAGGCGTCGAGATTGCGGACGACATAAGGCCGCCAATTGCCCGGCGTGTGCGGGTCGGTGGTCAGAAGCTGGAGCAGGATCGGCTCGCGATACTTTGCGCGATAGATTTGCGCGTAGCCGAGGAAGAAGCGCTGGTCGCCGGTGAAGCCGTCGATCACCGGCGCCGGCTTGCCCGCCAGCGAGATCTTGTAGGCGTCATAGGCGACGTTGAGGCCGGCCAGATCGGCCATGTTCTCGCCAAGCGTCAGCTCGCCGTTCACATGCTTGCCCGGCAGCGGCTCATAGCCACCATATTGGGCGACGACGCGGTCGGTATAGGCCTTGAAGCGCGTCGCGTCCTCGGCGGTCCACCAGTCGGCGAGCTTGCCGGTCTTGTCGAACTTGCGGCCCTGATCGTCGAAATGGTGGCTGAGCTCGTGCCCGATCACGGCGCCGATGCCGCCATAATTCACCGCGTCGTCGGCGTTGGGATCGAAGAAGGGCGGCTGCAGAATCGCGGCCGGGAACACCACTTCGTTCATCAGCGGGTTGGCGTAGGCGTTGACCGTCATCGGCGTCATGCCCCACTCGCCGCGATCGACCGCCTTGCCGATCTTGTCGAGGTTGCGCTGGTATTCGAAACGCGTGGCCCGGTCGGCATTGCCGAACGCGTCGCCGGCGCGGATCTCCAGCTTCGAATAATCGCGCCACTTGTCCGGATAGCCGATCTTCGGCGTGAACGCGGCGAGCTTCAGCCGCGCCTGCGCCTTGGTCTCGGGCGCCATCCATTCGAGCTTCTGCAGGCGCAGGTCCATTGCCGCGATCAGGTTCTTGACGAGCTGGTCGGCTTTGGCCTTCGCCTCGGGCGGGAAATATTTGGCGACGTAGAGCTGGCCGACGGCCTCGCCCATGCCGCCGTTGACCATGTCGACGCCGCGCTTCCAGCGCGCCTTCAGCTCGGGCGTGCCGGCAAGCGCCGTGCCCTTGAACGCGAAGTCCTCGGCGACGAACGCCTTGGGCAGCACCGGCGCCGCGTTCGAAAGCGCGTGATAGGTCAGATAATCCTTCCACACCGCGAGCGGCTCGGACGCGATCAGCGCCGCCGTGCCCGTCACCGCGCTCGGCTGCGCGACGATGACCTGCGCCTGGGTCACGCCCGCCGCCTTCAGGTACGGCGCCCAGTCCAGGCCCGGCATTTTGGTGGCCAGCTCGGCCGTGGCGACAGGATTGTACAGCTTCTCGATCTGCCGCGATTGGGCGCGGGTCCAATGCGTCTTCGCGATCTTGGTCTCGAGATCGAAGATGCGCTGTGCCCTGGCGTCGGCATCGGCGATCCCGGCAAGCCTCAGCATCGCCGCGACATGCGCCTTGTACTTGGCGCGCGCCTCGACGAATTTCGGGTTGCTGTCGTCGAGATAATAGTCGCGGTCCGGCAGCCCGAGCCCGCCCTGGCCGACATAGATCGCGTATTGCGTGTTGTCCTTCAGATCCTGCTCGACCTGCACGCCGATCGGAACGGTGACGCCGCTGCGGTTGGCATCGCCCATCCAGGCGGCCAGCTCCGCGGGCGATTTCAAGGCCGCGATTGCGTCGAGTTGCGGTTTGACCGGCGCCAGGCCCTTCGCCTCGATCGTCGCTTCGTCCATGAAGCTCGCGTACATGTCGCCGACCTTCTGGCCGTTGCTGCCCGGCGCGCCCTTGCTCGCCGCGGCCTGTTCGATCACTGCGCGGGTGCGCTCGTCGGACAGGTTGCGCAGGATCGCGAAGCCGCCCCAGCTCGAGCGGTCCGACGGGATGGCGGTCGCTTCGTCCCATTTGCCGTTGGCGAATTTGTAGAAGTCGTCGCCCGGCGCGACCGCCTTGTTCATGCCGGTCGCGTCATAGCCGAAGTCGCCGAGCTGCGGCTTGCCCGCCGCGAACGCCGCGCTAGCGGACAGCGCCAGCGCTGCTGCGCCGAGCAGAATGCGTGATTTCATGTGTACAGTCCCCGACTCGCAAAAAAGATGTGAGAGGTTAACGGTTTAGAGCCGCACCGCAATGCGAAGGGCCGACACTCGTCGGCGCGTGTCTGCCGTTTGTCGATCAGCGCTGGACCGGTCAGTCCACCGCCGCCGGCAAACGCAGCCGGACGAGCAGTCCGCCCAGGTCTTCGCTCTCTTCCAGCGAGACCGTGCCGCCATAGATTTCGGCGACGTCGCGCACGATCGCGAGGCCGAGCCCGGTGCCGGGCTTCGACGTGTCGAGCCGCGCACCACGGTCAAATATGTGCTGGCGCTGCTCTTCGGGAATGCCGGTACCGTCGTCCTCGATCAGGAACTCGACCGCGCCTGCCTCTCCCATCACGGTCACGAACACGCTGCCGCCGCCATATTTGGCCGCATTCTCGATAAGGTTGCCGAGCAATTCGTCCAGGTCCTGCCGTTCGACGCGCACGGACAGGTCCTTCGGCCCGGCAATGTCGATGCGCACGTCGGGATAGAGCCGGCCGACTGCCCGCTCCACCGCTTCCAGGCTCGGCCACACTTCCGCACGGCTGTGCGCATGTCCACGCCGGCCGACGGCGCGGGCGCGGGCAAGATGGTGATCGACCTGCCGCCGCATCGTCGTCGCCTCGCGGCAGACGGTGTCGGGCAAGTCTTCGGCATTGGCCGTCGCCGCATTCATGATGACGGTCAGCGGCGTCTTCAGCGCGTGGGCGAGGTTGCCCGCGTGCCGCCGCGCTTCCTCGGCCTGGGTCTCGTTATGCTCGATCAGCGCGTTCAGCTCGTCGACCATCGGCGCGAGCTCGTTCGGCAGCGGCTCGTCGACGCGCGTGGCGACCCCGGAACGCATGCGCGCGATCGCCTTGCGCACTTTCCGCAAGGGAAGCAGCCCGTAATAGGTCTGCAGCGCGGCAAGCGCGATCAGGCCAATCCCGAGCAACGCGAAGCTGCGGACCAGCGTCCGGCGCAGAATGGTGATCTGGCTGTCCAGCGCCTCGCGGCTCTGCGCCACCTGGAAACGCCAGCGCACCGGCGAGCCGGGCAGGATGACGTCGCGCTCCAGGACGCGCAGCGGCTCGTCCCCGAATTCCTTGCTGTCGTAGGTGTGGACCTCGACGTCCTTGTGCTTCTGCTTGACCTGCAGCGAGCGGTCCCAGAGCGAGCGCGAGCGGAACGGTTCGAAATCGGGCCCGCTGATCTGGTAATAAAGGCCGGAGTTCGGCTCGAGGAACCGCTGGTCCCCAAGCGGGCGGTTGAGAAGCACTTCGCCGCCCGGGCCGATTTCGGCCGAGGCGACCATCGCGGTCAGCACATAGTTCAGCGAATCGTCGAAATTGCGCGTGACGGCATTCGACAGCACGCGGTCGAGCGCCAGCCCGCCGCCCAGCAGCAGCAGCGTGATCCACGCCCCGGCAATCAGGATCATCCGCCGGCTGAGCGAGCCGGTGGAGCGTTTCTTGGGTTTGGCGGTGTCGGCTTCGCTCAAATTGTCCGCCCTCCCCGTTCGGCCTGAGCTTGTCGAAGGCCTCCCTTCTCTTTGCCCGTCGAACGAAAGAAAGGGAGGGCTTCGACAAGCTCAGCCCAAACCGGACTCATAGGGCTCAAGCCGCGTTAGGATCTTCGAGGCTGTAGCCGAGGCCGCGAATGGTGGTGATCACGTCCTGGCCGAGCTTCTTGCGGATGCGCGTCACGAACACTTCGATCGTGTTCGAATCGCGGTCGAAATCCTGATCGTAAATATGTTCGATCAGCTCGGTCCGGCTCACCACCTTGCCCTTGTGGTGCATCAGGTAGCTGAGCAGCTTGTACTCCTGCGCGGTCAGCTTCACCGGCTCGCCGGCGAGCGTGACCTTGCCCGAGCGCGTGTCGAGGCGAACGTCGCCCGCGATCAGCTCGGAACTGGCATTGCCCGAGGCGCGGCGGATCAGCGCGCGCAACCGCGCGATCAGCTCTTCGGACTGGAACGGCTTGGCGAGATAATCGTCAGCGCCGGCGTCGAGGCCCGCGACCTTGTCCGACCAGCTATCCCGCGCGGTCAGCACCAGCACGGGCATCACCCGCCCTTCCTTCCGCCAGCGATCGAGCACGGTCAGGCCGTCGATCTCGGGAAGCCCCAGATCGAGCACGACCGCGTCATAAGTCTCGCTCGCACCCAGGAAGTGGCCGTCCTCGCCATCGGTCGCGAGATCGACGGCATAGCCGGCCCCTTCCAGCGTCTTGCGAAGCTGGGCGCCAAGATTGGGTTCGTCTTCGACGATCAAAACGCGCATTCAAATCCCCTCAAAAGCCCGAACGGCCGATAACGGAACCGGTCCTTGCATCGACATCGACCCACGTGACCGCGCCGCCGCGCATGAACTTCAGCCGGTAAACGCCGCCATCATATTCCGGCCCCAGATAGGTAGAGCCGCGCATCTGCGGGAGGACACGGTCCTCGATCTCACGCAACGAAAGCACGCGGCCCGACTGGCGCGCCTGGTACGCCTGATACTGATCGCCGCGCCGCTGCGCCGAAGCCGGCGCGGCCAACGCAAGCGCCATCAGGGCGACAGAAACGATACGCGTCATCAAGATCATGGGCATAGCGCCTAGGGGAGGCGCTTTGAATAGCCCATGAATGTTCAGGTTAAGGACCGTTCAGGGTGACGCCGCGAACGAAGCCCCCTATCTGGCCGCCATGTCCGCACCCGTTCTCGCTTATGAAGACCTGGGCCTCGTGCAAGGCTCGGGCTGGCTGTTCCGCAATCTCGACATCTATATCGGCGAGCGCGATCGGCTCGCGCTGATCGGCCGCAACGGGGCTGGCAAGACCACGCTGTTGAAGCTGCTCGCCGATCGCATCGAGGCGGACGAAGGGCGGCGGACGATCGTGCCCGGCACCAACGTCGTGCTGCTGGAGCAGGAGCCGAAGCTCGAAGGATTCGCGACGCTCAGGGATTTCGCGGTCTCCGGCGCCGACGCGCCGGCGGTGCACGAGGTGGAAGCGATCGCCGACCAGATCGGGCTCGATCTGTCGCGTCCCGCCACCACCGCGTCCGGCGGCGAACGACGCCGCGCGGCGATTGCACGCGCCCTCGCGCAGAACCCCGACGTGCTGCTGCTCGACGAGCCGACCAACCACCTCGACCTTGCCGCGATCGAATGGCTGGAGAATTGGCTCAACCGCTACACCGGCGCGTTCGTGGTCATCAGCCACGACCGCACGTTCCTGACGCGCCTGACCCGTTCGACGCTTTGGCTCGACCGCGGCAGCCTCCGCCGTGCGGAGGTCGGCTTCGGCGGCTTCGAGGCGTGGCAGGAGAAAATCTATGCCGAGGAAGCGCGCGCAGCGGAAAAGCTCGACGCGAAGCTGAAGCTGGAACTGCACTGGCTGCAGCGCGGCGTGACGGCCCGGCGGCGACGCAACCAGGGCCGGCTAGAAAAGCTCAACCAGATGCGCGCCCAGCGCGCGGCGATGCTGGGTCCCGCCGGCGCGGCCAAGCTCGGCATCCAGGCGGACGACGTCCGCACCAAGTCGGTCATCACCGCCGAGCACGTCACCAAGCGCTATGGCGACCGCACGATCATCAAGGACTTCAGCCTGCGCATTCAGCGCGGCGACCGGATCGGCATCGTCGGCGCGAACGGCGCCGGCAAGACGACGCTGCTGAAACTGCTGACCGGCGAGCTGGCGCCCGACGAGGGCAGCGTCACGCTCGCCAAGACGCTCGACGGCGTCATCATCGACCAGCAGCGGAGCCTCCTCGCGCCCGAAAAGCGCGTCCGCGACGTGCTCGCGGACGGCGGCGACTGGATCGAGGTGCGCGGCGCCAAGAAGCACATCCAGGGTTACCTCAAGGAATTCCTGTTCGATCCGGGCCTGGCCGACGCACGGGTCGGCACGCTGTCCGGCGGCGAGCGGTCGCGCCTGCTGCTCGCCCGCGAATTCGCGCGACGCTCCAACCTGCTGGTGCTCGACGAGCCGACCAACGATCTCGACCTCGAGACGCTCGACCTGCTGCAGGAAGTCATCGCCGATTACGAAGGCACGGTGCTGATCGTCAGCCACGACCGCGACTTCCTCGACCGCACGGTGACCGTCACGCTCGGCCTCGACGGCAGCGGCAAGGTCGACATCATCGCCGGCGGCTATGCGGATTGGGAGCGCAAGCGCTCCCCCCTCCCGCGTGCGGGAGGGGCTGGGGGTGGGAAAGGTGAAAAACGCGGAGCCAAACAAGCCGTCCCCACCCCAAACCCCTCCCGCGAGCGGGAGGGGAACAGGAAACTCTCCTACAAGGATCAGCGCGACTACGACCTGCTGCCGAAGCGCATCGAGGAAATCGAAGCCGCGATCGCCCGCGACGAAGCGGCGCTCGCCGATCCCGATCTCTACACAAGCGACCCGAACCGCTTCGCCACACTCACCGCGCAGATCGAAAAGGCCCGCGCCGAAAAGGACGCCGCCGAACACCGCTGGCTGGAACTGGCGGAAATGGTGGAAGCACTGGCATCCTAGTCCCCCTCCCGCTTGCGGGAGGGGTTAGGGGAGGGAATGTTCCCACCTGCGCCATTGCTTTAGGACAAGCCCTCCCCCGGCCCCTCCCGCAAGCGGGAGGGGAGAACAACTCAAACCATCCCCTTCGTCCGCTCCCGAATGCGCTGTTCCAAGATCGTCAGCGGCATCGCGCCTTCCTTCAGCACTTCGTGGAAGTGCTTGATGTCGAACTTCGGCCCCAGCGTTTTCTGCGCTTCCTCGCGCGCGCGGGTCCACGCCATGTGGCCGACCTTGTAACTGCACGCCTGGCCCATCTGGGTGCAATAGCGCTCCACTTCGCGCTGCGATCGCGGCCGCGCGAAGCCGGTGGTCTGGACCATATAGTCGGTCGCCTGCTCGCGGCTCCAGCGCTTCGTATGGATGCCGGTGTCGACCACCAGCCGCGCCGCGCGGAACAGGAAGGACTGGAGATAACCAGCGCGCTCCAGCGGCGTCTTGTAGGCGTCGAGCTCATTGGCGAGCTGCTCGGCATACAACGCCCAGCCTTCCGAATAGGCCGAGAAGAAGCCGAGCTTGCGAAGCGTCGGGATATCCTTGGATTCCTGCGCGATGCTGATCTGCAGGTGATGGCCCGGCACGCCTTCGTGATAGGTGAGCGCGGGCAGCGAGTATTTCGGCCAGTCGCCGACGTCCTTCAGGTTGATGAAGTAGATCGCCGGCCGCGAGCCGTCCAATGCCGCGCGGTTGTAATAGCCGTTTGACGCGCCGTCCTGAATCTCCGGTGGCACGCGCCGGATCTCGAGCGGCTGGCCGGGCAGCGTCGCGAACGCGCGCGGCAGCCGCGTGTACATGTCCTTCACGCCCGCGTTCAGGCTGGCGATCAGCGCCGCGCGGCCTTCGTCCGTGTTCGGGTAGAGCTGGTCCGGTGCGACGTTGAGCTGCGCCAGCCGCGCGCCGACGCTGCCCTTGGTATAGCCCTGCGCCTGTAGGATCTTGTCGAGCTGCGCGCTGATGTCAGCGACCTGATCGAGCCCCATCTGGTGCACCTGCTCGGGCGGCATGTCGGTGGTCGTCGCCTGACGGAGCGCGGCGGCATAGATCGCATCGCCTTGCGGCAGCCGCCATGCGCCGTCGCCAGGCTTGGTGGTCGGGCGGAGCTGTTTGATCAGCGTGATCTGCCGGTCGAGCGCCGGATAGACCTTGCCCGAGACGATCGCAGCCGCACGGCGCTGCCAGTCGCCGGCGATGTTCGCCGCCTTGGCGCGGGTCACCAGCGACTGCACCATCGTCGACTGCTCGGCGGGCTGCCCGCGCAGCTTCATCATCTGGACGAGCGTCAGATCGAGCGACCAGCCCGGGGCCAGGAAGCCGCGCGCAGCCTGCGCCCGCTGGTCCTCGCTTTCCTCGTCGAGCACGCGCGCGAACGCTTCGAGGCGCGATAGATAGGCTTCGCAATCCTCGACCGTGCGGATCGTGTGCGCGGTGTTCAGGAAATCGGGCGTGCTGAAATAGGCGCCACCCTGCTGAAAGATCGGATAGGGCCGCTGCGTCGAATCGATGCCGAACTTCACAGGCGCGACAAGCTGCGTGTTCAACGAATAGCGCACCACGTCGAGATTGAGCTGCGCGCTCGGCGACAGGGTCGCGCGGTCGATCTTGTCGAGCTGGGCCAGCGCGCCCTGGATACGCCGCGCCTGCCGGTCGCGCTCCGCGGCCGTGGCAGGCGAGAGCTTGCCTTTCAACGCTGCAAGCGGCCCCTTGTCGAGACCCAGCGACGTGGCGAGCTCCGGCGAGTCCGCCACCGCTTCCTGGAAGATGCGCTCGAACAGCGCGTTCAGCGCGGCGTCGCCGGCTTGCGCGAACAACTCGGCCGGAACCAAGGCGATGCCGGCTGCGGCAATGCCCGAAGTGGTGAGAAAAGTGCGGCGATCCATCGTCATCCCTTTGATGTGTTTGGCCGCCCGTTTAGCGCCGCGCCCGCGCCTCACCAGCCCCGTTCGACGAACGACAGGCAACCGCGCCCGGTGTCGGTCGTTCTGCTCCAAGAACGAGGAGGACAGGCATGGAAATCACGAAGGCGCTGCACACCGATCACATGGAGCTGAAAAAGCTGATCAAGGCGGTGAACAAGAGCGAGGATGGCGAGGAGCGGAGGCGGTTGTTCACCCAGTTCGCCGAGCTGCTCACCAAGCACTCAAAGGCCGAGGAAAAAGTGGTCTATGACGCCCTGATCGCGACCGGCGAAGAGGAAGAGGAGGAAGCCGGGCACGAAGGCTATACCGAGCACATGCTCGCCGACACTTTGCTAGCCAAGCTGAAGGCCGGCGCCGACCCGATGTCGCCCGAATGGTCGGCCGAAGCCAAAGTGATGATGGAAATCCTGGAACACCACATCAAGGAGGAAGAGGACGAGATCTTTGCCCAAGTGAAGGAAGATTTCGACACCTCCGAACGCAAGGAAATGGGCGACGCCTTCGAAGCGCAGAAGGAAATGGTGAAGGCGTAAGCCTCTCCCCTCCCGCTCGCGGGAGGGGCTGGGGGAGGGCTTGTCCTGACAAATCGGAGGGCGATGACATTCCCTCCCCTAACCCCTCCCGCAAGCGGAAGGGGAATTAGAGCCTCCGCCCCGCCCTCCCCGCCAGCTCCGTCACATAATGCCAGGCGACCCGGCCGGAGCGCGCGCCGCGTTGGGTCGCCCATTGCACCGCGTCCGCTGGATCGAAAGCCAGCCCATGCACATCGGCATAGCGCTGGACGATCGCCAGGTACGTGTCCTGATCCATCGCATGGAAACCGAGCGTCAGGCCAAAGCGATCCGCGAGCGCTAGCCGGTCGTCGACCACGTCGCGCGGATTGATCGCACTGTCCTGCTCGGCGATGTCGCGCGCAACGATGTGGCGGCGATTGGACGTGACGTGCAGCCGCGCATTGGCCGGCCGTGCCTCCGCGCCGCCTTCCAGCAGCGAGCGCAGCGCCCGCGTCTCGGGTCCGCCCGCCTCGAAGCCGATATCGTCGATGAACAGGATGAAGGCGCGGCCTGCGCCCTCCACCTGCGCGAACAGCGCCGGCAGCGTTTCCAGGCGGTCGGCCGCGACATCGACCAGCGCCAGGTCCAGTCCCTCGCCGCGCACCGTGCCAACCACGGATTTGACCGAAGCCGACTTGCCCGTGCCCTTGGCGCCCCACAGCAGCACGTCGTGCGCCGCATGCCCGCGCGCCAGCCGTCTGGCATTGTCGAGCAGCACGGCCTTCTGCGCGTCGATCCCGGTCAGCAAGTCGAGCGGCAGCGGCGCAAAGTGATGCGCCTCGACCAGCCCGGCGCCGCGCCACAGATAGGCAGGCGCCGTGCGCGGATCGGCGGATTTCGGCGGCGGCGGCGCGATCCGCTCCAACGCGGCGGCGATGCGGGCGATGTCGTCGCTCATTCCGCTGCGCATAGCGGCGAACTGCGCGCCTTTCCAATCGCTCCCGACGCGCTAGAAACCGCGCCATGTCCGATCTGATCACACCAGTCATTCTCTCCGGCGGCTCCGGCACGCGTTTGTGGCCGCTGTCGCTCCCCGAAAGGCCGAAGCAATTACTCAGCATCGGCAGCGACCGCTCCATGCTACAGGAAACGGCGCTCCGCACCCGCGACCACACCCGCTTCGCGCCGCCGATCGTGGTCGCCAACCTCGCCCATGCCGAAGCCATCGAGGCGCAGCTTGCCGATGTCGATTGTGCGCCCGGCGCGCTGGTCTTGGAGCCGGCCGGCCGCAATACCGCGCCTGCGATCGCGCTCGCGGCGCTCGCGGCCGCGCCCGACGCGCTGCTGCTTGTCATGCCCAGCGATCACACCATCTGGCGCGTGAACGCTTTCCTCGACGCCGTGCTTCGGGCGGCGCCGCTCGCCCGCGACGGCTGGCTGGTCACCTTCGGGATCGAGCCCGAACATCCCGAGACCGGCTTCGGCTATATCAAGCTCGGCGAGCCGCTTTCCGACGGCGTGCACCAGGTCGAGCGTTTCGTGGAAAAGCCGCCGCTGGTCGAGGCTCAGCGGATGCTCCGCGACGGCGGCTATGCCTGGAACGGCGGCATCTTCATGTTCCGCGCCGGCGCTTATCTCGACGCATTGGCGAAGCACGCGCCTGAGATCCTCAGTCCGGTCAAAGAAGCAGTTCAGACCGCTCGTCGCGACGGCGCCCGCATTCTTCCCGACGCCCGGCGTTTCGCCGACAGCCCTTCGGACTCGATCGACTATGCCGTGATGGAAAAGGCGGACCGCGTCGCCATTGTTCCAGTCTCGATGGACTGGTCGGATGTGGGCAGTTGGGACGCCGTGCACGCGCTCGGCCCGCACGACGAAGACGGCACGGTCGCGCTCGGCGATGTGGTCGCGCTCGACACCTCCAATTGCCTGGTCCGCAGCGACGGCCCGACCATCGCGACCTTAGGCGTCTCCGACCTCATCGTGGTCGCGACCGGCAGGCACGTCCTCGTCCTTCCCCGCGGCCGCAGCCAGGAGGTCAAACGCCTCCTGGAAGCGGTGAAGGAGCGGGATACCGATTAACGCGGCGGCGGTGGCGGCTCGATCGTGGGCCCCAAATTCCGCATCACTTCGCGCGCGTCGAAATCGCGTGCGTTGCGCGGGGTCCCCTTGAACATGACGATCTCGGCCGAGGCTTCGAACCGGTCGATCGTGGTCACGTCGAGACTGTCCGCCCAGAACGGGTCGTAGCCCCACGGATCCCAGGACCGCCAGCCGAAGCGGCCCCCATAGTAGCGCCAGCTCGGCCCCCAATAGCCCCAGGGGCCGGCCCCGAACGGCCGCGGCGTCGTCTGCACGCTGGTCTCGCGGTCGGTATTCCGGTCGACCATCGTAAAACCGTCATAGCCCTGCTGCACGGTCAGCTCGGCGGCGCGGTAGAGCAGATAGTTCTCCACCCGCTGGCGCGACGTGAACTGGTTGCCCGAGAACATGACGCGGAACCGGTTCTGCTCGATCCGTTGCTCGGAGAAGCCGCCGCGCACGCCCGTCGGTGCGCCGAGCGGTTGATAGGGCGTCGGCGTCGCGCAACCCGCCAACAAGGCGGCGGTGGCGAGCGCGGCAAAGGTAAGGCGTTTCATTTGCGCGACCTTTCGTTTCTCTCTTGCGACAACACCGGTGCTCGCCCCCTGTTCCCGGGCAATCAGTTGCATGTGAAAACCCTCTTTCCCTCGGGGCCGGCCAATGGCACTCTCCGCATCAAACAGAGCCGATTCAGGAGACGGATGATGGCGACTCTCGCGCAGCCCCGGCCGGAGGAGTTCACCGACCCGTTGGATGTCAGCCGCGCCGACCTCTATGTCGAGGACAAGTGGCAGGAGCCGTTCCGCCGGCTCCGCGCAGAAGCGCCGGTCCATTACTGCAAGGACTCAGCGTTCGGCCCCTATTGGTCGGTCTCATCCTACAAGCCGATCGTCCATGTCGAGGCGCTGCCGGAGATTTTCTCGTCCGAAGCAGGCGGCATCACTTTGGCCGACCGGTTCGAAGACGATTACAAAATGCCGATGTTCATCGCCCGCGACCGGCCGGTGCACACCGGCCAGCGCCGCACGGTCGCGCCGGCCTTCGGCCCCAGCGAAATCGCGCGCATGGGCGAGGACGTCCGCCGCCGCACGGTCGAGATTCTAGATGAGCTGCCCTGGGGCGAGACGTTCGACTGGGTCGACCGCGTGTCGATCGAACTCACCACCCAGATGCTGGCGATCCTGTTCGACTTCCCGTGGGAAGACCGGCGGAAGCTGACCTTCTGGTCCGATTGGGCCGGCGATATCGAGCTCGTCCATGACGAGGCCAGCCGGCAGGAACGGCTCGGCCACATGTTCGAGTGCATGACCTACTTCAGGAAGCTCTGGGACGCGAAGGTGGACAAGGAGCCGACGCCCGACCTCATCTCGATGATGATCCATTCCGAAGCCATGTCGAACATGGACGATCACGAATTCATCGGGAACCTGATCCTGCTGATCGTCGGCGGCAACGACACCACCCGTAACTCGATGTCCGGCGCGATCTACGGCCTCAACCAGTTCGCCGATGAGCGGACCAAGCTCGAACAGAATCCCGGCCTGATCCCGAACGCGGTGCAGGAAATCATCCGCTGGCAGACCCCGCTCGCGCATATGCGCCGCACCGCCACGCAGGATACCGAGCTGGAAGGCCAGCAGATCAAGGCTGGCGACAAGCTCGCGCTCTGGTACATCTCCGCCAACCGCGACGAGAGCGTGTTCCCGAACGCCGACAAGCTGATCGTCGATCGCGAGAATGCGCGTCGGCACCTCGCCTTCGGTTACGGCATCCACCGCTGCGTCGGCGCGCGTCTCGCCGAGCTGCAGATCCAGGTGTTGCTCGAGGAAATGGCGAAGCGCAGGATGCGCGTCGAGGTGATGGAAGAGCCGGTGCGCGTGCGCGCCTGCTTCGTTCACGGCTATCGCAAAATGCCGGTGCGGATCGTAAAATACTGAAACCGGTCGGGTCGCGCGTCCGTATCTTGGTGCGAATAGCGAGGGCCTAGGACAATGATCGATCGTCGCATGCTGCTGTTTTCCGGTGCCGCCGCGGTGGTGGGCACGGCTTGGCTCGGCTTTCCCGCCGGCGCTGCCGCCCCGGCGGGCGACCCGAAGTGGCGGCTGACCACCGCACAGTGGAAGAAGCGGTTGAGCGCCGACCAATTCGCGGTGCTCCGCGAGGAAGCGACCGAAACGCCCGGCACCAGCCCGCTGCTCAAGGAGCATCGTGCCGGCATTTTTGCCTGTGCGGGCTGCGACCTGCCCGTCTTTTCGTCCAAGGCAAAATACGACAGCGGCACCGGCTGGCCGAGCTTCTGGGTCGCTCTCCCCGGCGCGACGGCGACGTCCAGGGACACCAAGCTCGGCTTCGAGCGCGTCGAAGAGCATTGCAAGCGCTGCGGCGGCCATCTCGGCCACATCTTCGACGACGGCCCCAAGCCGACCGGCAAGCGCCACTGCATGAACGGCGTCGCGCTGAAATTCGTGCCGGGGAAGGCGGCTTAGGAACTCCCCCTCCCTTCCAAGGGAGGGGCTGGGGGTGGGTGTCGGCGAAGGCCGATCAAAACTCGGAGTTTAGCGCTCGCTTTGCTCGCTACCCACCCCTAACCCCTCCCTTGGAAGGGAGGGGGACTTAAGAAAACGCCGCCCGCGCGGCCTCGGTCACCGCCGCCATCGCCTGGCGGTACGGCCCGGGACCATAGCTGATGCGCCCGATGCCGAGCTCCGCCAGCCGCTTGATCGACGGCATGCCCGCGAACATCATCGCGTTGACCGGCAACGGGGAGGCTTCGCAGACGCGCGCGATCAGGCTTTCGTTCATCAGGCCCGGCACGAAGAACCCGCTTGCCCCCGCATCGGCATAGGCGCGGGCGCGTTCGATCGCGGCGTCCACGGCGGCGCGGTCATGCGCCTCGGGCTTGGCCTTCAGGAAAATGTCGGTGCGCGCATTGATGAAGGCGGGCACGTCCGCGCGTTCGGCTTCGCGCCGCAGCGCCTCGATCCGCCCGGCCTGCACCTTGATCGGGTGAAGCCCCTCGCCGCCGACGATCTGGTCCTCGAAGTTGCAGCCGATCACGCCCGTTGCCAGCACGGCACGAAAAT
Source organism: Sphingomonas tabacisoli (assembly GCF_042678385.1). Lineage (NCBI taxonomy): Bacteria > Pseudomonadati > Pseudomonadota > Alphaproteobacteria > Sphingomonadales > Sphingomonadaceae > Sphingomonas > Sphingomonas tabacisoli. The sequence goes on along the minus strand of NZ_JBHUDY010000001.1, from coordinate 225,672 downwards.
TGGCCGCCACCTGCGCCGTCTCGACCGCATAGCCGCCCTCAAAATCCAGCGTCACCGGCAGGTCCACTGCCCGCGCGATGCGCGCCGCGTTGGCGAGCGCGAGATCGAGCGGCAACCCTTCCGCATCGAAGAACCCATGCGCCGCCGCGACCGACCAGCTTCCGGTGGCGATCGCCTTAGCGCCCGCGTCGGCGACCGCCTTGGCGGAGCCCGCGTCCCAGGCGTTGAACAGGATCACCGGCCTGCCCGGCACGTGCAGCGCCCCGAAGGCCTTTGCTTTCTCCGCCTGGTTCATGCCTCCCCCCTTTTGCCCGATCAGTGCACGAAGCGCGCGACCACGTCGCGGTAGCTGCGGCTGACTTTCACCTGCGCGCCTGAATCGAGCACCAGGAAGCATTCGCCGTTAGTGTGCGGCTTCACTTGCTTGACCAGGTCGAGGTTGACGATCGTCGAGCGGTGGACGCGCTGGAAACGGCGCGGATCGAGCCGCTTTTCCAGGTCCTTCATCGTCTCGCGCAGGATCAGCGTGTTGTCGGCGGTATAGATGCACATGTAATCGCCGGCCGCGTCGATCCGCTCGATCGTGTCGACATCGACACGGAAGATCTGGCCCCGATCCTTGATGTTGATCATCTTCTCGAAGCGGCTGGCCGAGGGCGCCTCGCCGCCATCGCTGATTTCGGCCGCCGCCTCGGGCGCCACTTCGGCGAGCACTTCGCGCAGGCGGTCGGTCTCCTCCGCGCCGCGTTTCTCCGCAAGCCGCTGGCGGACCCGATCGAGCGTCGCCGCCAGCCGGTCTTCCTCGACCGGCTTCATCAGGTAATCGACCGCCTGCGCCTCGAACGCGCGGATCGCGTGATCCGAATAGGCGGTCACGAACACGAACAAAGGCGGCTCGACTTCCATCAGCCCCTGGACGACGGAAAAGCCGTCGAAGCCCGGCATCTGGATGTCGAGAAAGACGAGATCGGGCTTGTTGGTCTTGATCGAGCGGATCGCTTCGCGCCCGTTCGAGCAGGTGTCGACGATCTCGACATCCTCATGCGGTTCGAGCCGGAGCTGGAGACCTTGAATCGCCAGCGGCTCGTCGTCGACGAGGATCGTTCTGATGGTCATGCGGCTTCCCTTGGTTGTTCCTCGGTTTGGTACGGAATTTCGATGAGAACCTCGAACCCGCCCCCCGCACGCGCTCTCGCGTCGAACTCATGGTCCTGGCCATAGGCCTGCGCCAGCCTGTCCCGAATGTTCGCCAGACCGACGCCTGTGGATTGAATGGGACCGGGACGCTTCTCGTTCAACCCCGGCCCGGTGTCCGCGACAAGTATCCGCAGCCGATCCACCGCCAGCCGTGCGCTGATGATGATGTCGGCCCCCTCTTCCTGCGGCGTCACGGCGTATTTGATTGCGTTCTCGACCAGCGGCTGCAGCAGCAGCGACGGCAGCCGCGCCTTCAGCACGATCGGATCGACTTCGAAGATCGGCCGCAGCCGTTCCTCGAAGCGCATCTTCTCGATGTCGAGATACAGTTTCAGCGTCTCGATCTCCTGCTCGATCGTCACCTGGCCGAGCGGCTCGTTGACCAGCGTGTAGCGCAAAAACGACGACAGGCGCGATAGCATCGCATTGGCGCGCTCGGTCTGCTTCAGCAGCACCAGTGTCGAGATCGAATTGAGCGTGTTGAACAGGAAATGCGGGTTGAGCTGGTAGCGCAGCATCGCGAGCTGCGCGGACGACGCCTGGCTCTCCAGCGCCCGGAGCTGGTCGGCCTGCTCGTCGACCAGCAGAAAATAGTTGATCGCGTAGTAGAGCGCGGACCACGCCCCGATCACCACGAAGTCCAGGAAGATCGTGCCGAGGAACAGGCTGACCTGAAACCATTCGCCCGGCCGTTGGATCGTGTTGAAGATCCAGGCATCGATCAATGAGTAGATGCCCGCCGCGACGAACATGCCGCCGATCGATCCGAGCCAGGTCACCAGCGGCTTCTTGCGGATCAACTCGCGATAGAGCGCGCCCAGCACCAAAGTCAGCGAATAACCGGTGGCGGTGGAAACGGCGACGGGCACCAGGAAAGCGAGCGTCAGCCCGTTGGCGAATCCGGACAGCGTGCGCAGCAGGAAATAGGCTGCCCAGCCGGCAGTCTGCAGGTTCCAGAAAGCCCGGTTCTTGTCGTCGAAGAACGGCTTGGCGGTGAAACCCAGGGTCGCCATTGCTGCCGCTCTAACCGCTGCCGTTCCAAAAGAAAACCGCCGCCCGGATCACTCCGGACGGCGGCATTTCTTCGGTCCCTGCGGACCCGGCTCTTAGAAGGTGAACCGGGCGCCGACGCGGATCGCGTAGAGCGACTGCTTCGAATAGACGGTCGCCGTCGGGGTGGTGAAGTTCGAGTAGCGATACTGAGCGCAGGCATCGCCGGCGTTCGCAGCCGCCGCAGCCCCCGGAGCAGTGCCCGTTGCAACCGGCGCCTTCAGACACGCCACGCGCACCACCGGCACGGTGTACGGGAAGGCGAACTCCTGGATCTGGCCCCAGTTGTGGTTGATCAGGTTGCCCAGGTTCTCGATGTCCGCGAACAGCGAGATGCGCGAGCCGCCCAGGAAGGTCGGGATTTCCTGCTCGAGGTGCAGGTCGATCTTCGTGAACCACTTCGAGGTGAAGGCATTGCGCGGTGCCACCTTGCCCCGGAAGCCCTTCAGACCCGACGAGTTGATCAGGTTGTCGAGCGCGGTTTGCGTCGCCGCCGAGTCATAGCTGACCAGCGGATCGTTCGTCCCGGTCGGCACGTACAGCAGATAGCGCGTGCCGCTGGTGCCGCTGGTGCCGGCGCCGGTGGTGCCGAACACGATGCTGCGCCCGCCCGACGGATCGAGGAAAGTGTAGCTGTACGGGTGACCGATACGGGTCTGGCCGAACAGCGCGATCCGGGTCTTGTAGTCGCCGAAGAACGCGTGATCGAAGGTGATGCCGTACTTGAACTGGTACTTCACCTGATCGTTCGATGTCGCATACTGCGCCCGGTTCGGGTCGAAGAACGCGCCGTTCAGGTAGTTGGAACCGGCCGTCGACGAAGTCGCCGGCGTCTGGTCCTTGATGTCCTGATAGGTGAAGCTGCCATAGATGTTCAGGCCGAAATCCCAGCTCTTGTCGAACCGGGCGACCGCGACATAGCTCCGGCCCTTGCTGGTGTTGGTCAGCAGGATGTCGGTGCCGGTGTCGGCAAAGTTGATCGTACCGTTGGCGTTGCGGGTAACCGGCACGTAGCGCGGACGGCCGTCCGGCGTCAGCAGGCCGCTCCGCACCGAACGGATGTCCGTGAAGAACACCTGGTTGCGGACCTTCGAGTAGAAGAAGTCCACGCCGAACCGCCATTCGTCGCCGAGCGGGCCGAGGTCGGCCGTATAGTCGCCGGAGAGCGTCGCACGGAGCTGAGACGGCAGCTTGAAGTGCGGATCGAGCGCATTGGTGGTCGAGGTCGTCGACACCGTGCCGGCCGCGAGCAGCGTGTTCGCGGCGGTCGGGATCGCCGCCGGGTTCACGTTCTGCAGGATCGCCGCACCGTTGGTGGCATTCACGCCGGTACCGGTGAAGGTGCCGTTGTTCGCCTGACGCACGTCGATCGAGTTGGTCAGGATGCCGGTGTTCGAGAAGCTGTTCGACACATAGACGTCGGGCGTGCCGCCACCGAACACGCCGGCGCCGCCGCGAACCGCGATGCGGCTGGTCGGCTTCCAGTCGAAGCCCAAACGCGGCTGCAACAGACCGCGGCCCGACACATAGGCGTTGTTCACGAAGCCATAGCGGTTGACGAAGTTCGGGTTGAGCGTCGGATTAGGCGAACCGCCGTACAGGTCGTAACGATAGCCCATCACGACGTTGAACGTGTCGGTCACGCGCCAGTTGTCCTGGATGCCGAACGTGTAGAGCTGATAGTTGAACTTCGCCGCAGCCTGGTTCGGGTCCAGCGACGGGACGGCATTGCCGTACTGGAAGCGCTGGGCGTTGCCGGCCATCAGGTCGGCGATAGAGTCGAAATAATATTCGCCGGCGCTGCGCTGCAGGAACGCGTTGAAGATGCTGGTCGTCTGGAATTCGGTGAAGAAGCGGATGTCGTGGTCCTCCGCCTTCAGCCGGCCCTGAAGCAGCGCGCCGAACGTGTTGCTGTTGAGCGCGTTGGTCTGACGCGAAATATCAGGACCGAAGCTGACGATCGGAACGCCCGACGGGCAGCTCGTCGATTCGGTCGTGCCGGTGCCGCCGGCCGCCTGGCGATCCGAGGTCGCCGCCGTGCAGACGCGGACCTGCGCGAAGCCGCGACCCAGGATCGGGTCCTGACCGCGCTTATAGTCCTTGTAGAACACGCGCGCTTCGGTCGAGAAATCGTCCGACCAGTCGGAGTTCAGCGTGACCACGCCGAAGTGCAGACGGTTCGACGAGATATAGCCGTTCGACTCGAGGCCCAGGCCCGGCGGCGGGGTCTGGAAGCTGTTCTGGTTAAACTTGATCGAGTCCTTCGTGTACGAATAGGTCAGCGCCAGGCGCTGCGTATCCGACAGGTTGGCGTCGATACGGGCGACGAGGCGATCGTCCTTGTCGTCCGAGTTGTTGAGCACGCCGCCGGTTTCATAGTTGAACTTCGACTTGGCGATCGCGCGGATCTGGTCGACGGTTGCCTGCGTCAGGCCCGGGATCGGTGCGCCGGCATTGTTGTCGGTCGGACCTTCCGGGATCGGCGTGCCCGCGCGAACGCGCTCGCCGGCGATCATAAAGAACAGCTTGTCCTTGATGATCGGGCCGGACAGCTCGGCGCCATAATTCTCGCTCTTGAACTTCGGCAGCGTGACATGGAGCGACTTGGTCTGGTCGCCGGTCAGGTTCTGGTCGTTGTACGAATAGAAGCCGGTGCCGTGGAAGCTGTTGGTGCCCGACTTCAGGATGGCGTTGATGACGCCGCCCTGGAAATTGCCTTCGCGCACGTCATACGGCGCGACGCGGGCCTGGAACTGACCGATCGCGTCCAGCGGAATCGGCGAGCGGCGGGTCGGCAATGCGTCCGGATTGAGGCCGAAATTGTCGGTGATCGGCACGCCGTCCACGGTGAAGCGGTTATAGCGCGCGTTCTGGCCGGCGAACGAAACCGCGCGGCCGCCCGACGGGGTGTCGTCGAGGCGCGCGAACGGGTCGCGGACGGACAAGTCGCGGATGTCGCGGTTGATCGTCGCGATCGTCTGGATCTGGGTCGCGGTCAGCACCGTCGCCGGGCCTTGGCTCACGTTGCCCGCGCGGGCGACGGACGACGCCGTCACGACGATGTCCTGGCCCTGGGAAGCGGCGCCCAGCTCGGCGATGTCGATCGGCAAGTCGAACGGCGTGCCGATCACGGTGTTGATGTCGGTGATCTGCGCCTGATTGCCGTTGACGCTGACGGTGAACGGACCGCCGACGCGCAGACCCGGCAGCGTGAACGCGCCAGTGGCATCGGTCGTGGTTGAGGCGCGCGTGCCCGAGGGCACGTGCACCGCAGTGACGGTCGCGCCCGCGACCGGCGAGCCGCCGTTGGTCACGGTGCCGCGGATCGTGGCAGTGGTCTCCTGCGCCTGAACGGCAGCAGGAGCAACGAGCGCGGCGATGGCCGCGCCGATAAATAGATGATTTCGCATTGCTTTCCCCATCGTGGGCTGGTGCCCGCTCTCGACCGAATCCAGCCGTCGCCCGCGCCCTGTCGGCTCGATATGTTGCGGCTCTGTGACTCTCAATGGGTCCGCTGACGCGATTGTAACAATCTGTTGATGCGTTGCAAAAAAGACACGCTGATCGGCATGTCGGTTCGCCGGAAACCGCTTATATTGCGCCGCAACAATGGCGCCCGACACCTTCCTTTCCGACCTGAAAGCCCAGGCGGCAGCGATTGGCTTCGCCGCTTGCGGGATCGCGCGCGCCGACGCGGCGCCGCGATCGGGCCAGCGGCTGCGCGCCTGGCTGGCGGACGGCGCGCATGGCGACATGATCTGGATGGAAGGGCGCGCCGACCAGCGCGCATCGCCTTCCGGGCTCTGGCCGGATGTGCGGTCGGTGATTGCGCTCGGCATCAGCTATGCGCCCGCCGGCGATCCGATGCGCCTGGCCGACGAGCCGGAAGCCGGCCGCATCTCGGTCTATGCGCAAGGCGCCGACTATCACGACCTCGTCAAACGCAAGCTGAAGGAACTCGCCCGCTGGATCGTCGCGCGGACCGGCGGGGACTTGAAAGTGTTCGTCGACACCGCACCGGTGATGGAAAAGCCGCTCGCCGAAGCCGCGGGCCTCGGCTGGCAAGGCAAGCACACCAATCTCGTCAGCCGCGAGCACGGAAGCTGGCTGTTCCTCGGCGCGATCTTCACCACGCTCGATCTCGATCCCGACCCCGCCGGCCGGGAACGCTGCGGAAGCTGCGACGCCTGCCAGCGCGCCTGCCCCACCGACGCCTTCCCGGCGCCGTTCCGCCTCGATGCCCGACGCTGCATTTCCTATCTGACGATCGAGCACAAAGGCGCGATCCCGCGCGAGCTACGCGCCGGCATCGGCAATCGCATCTATGGCTGCGACGATTGCCTCGCCGTCTGCCCCTGGAACAAGTTCGCGAACGCCGCCGCCGCGAATCTGGCCTTCGCGCCGCGCGCCGAGCTCACCGCGCCGATGCTCGCCGATCTCCTCGCACTGGACGATCCAAGCTTCCGCCAGCTCTTCGCCGGCTCGCCGATCAAGCGGATCGGCCGCGACCGCATGATCCGCAACTGCCTGATCGCCGCCGGCAACAGCGGCATGCCAAAGCTGATCGCGGCGGCGCGGCCGCATCTCGACGATCCCAACCCGCTCGTCCGGGGCGCCGCGATCTGGGCGCTCGGCAAACTCGATCGCGATGTTCTGGAGAAGGAACGCACCGCGCGCGCGGCTGGCGAAGACGACGAAACGGTGCGCGAGGAGTGGGCGCTCGCCTGAGCTATTCGGCGGCGCGGCTGTGATCCAGTTCCTCGCGATACCGGAAGGCAAGGTCTTCCCACGCGAGCGGCCGGCCGTCATGCGAATAGACGCGGATAGGCCCGATCGGTAGCAGGTCGCGCTGATCGACGAGGACCGGGTTCGAGGGGCACCCCGTCTCCCACTTCTCGCCCCATTGCCTGAGCGCGATCATCGTCGGCAGCAGGTCGAGGCCCTTTTCGGTCAGCCGATATTCGATCTTGCGCCGATCTTCGGGACAGGGCTCGCGCGACAGAACGCCGGTATCGACCAGCCGGCCAAGCCGGTTCGCCAGGATGTTGCGCGCAATGCCCAGGTTCGACTGGATTTCCTCGAAATGCTTGAGGCCGTTGAACGCCGCCCGCAAGATCAGGAAGGACCAGCGTTCGCCCATCGCTTCCAGCGCCTTGGGCAGGCTGCACTCTGCCGCGATCTCCGCGAGCGGTTCTCTAATGCCCATCAGTTCCTCTTCCCGACCCTGAAAAACCTACCGCAAGCAGCGACGTTCATAAAGCGGCAAAAATAAATTCAGTTTTCAGTTGCAACCTAAAACCTAATCGAGTAGGTAGCGATTCGCAACTGAAATCGAAAAGGGACGGAACATGGTACGGATTGCTGCTTTTCTGCTTTCGCTGGTCGGCTCGCTGGCGCTGCTTGGCTCCGCGGCCGTCGCCCAACCCAGTAACAGCTTCTACAGCCTGACGCTCGCGCAGCCGGCGGCGACCAAGACTGTCGTCCACGAAATTCCGGTGAGCTGCGACGGCGCGGTCTGCGCGGCGCCCAAGGGCAACAGCCGCCCGGCGATCGTCTGCGCCAGCATCGCGCGTGAACTGGGTCCGGTCACCGCCTTCCGCGCCGGCGACCAGGCGCTGGACGGCGAAGCGCTCGCCAAGTGCAACGCCAAGGCCGACACGACCAAGCTTGCCCGCCGCTAACCAGACCCGCGGACACCTCCCCTCTCAGTCCGCACACCTCCGCCGGGGCCGAAAGGCTCCGGCGGTTGTTTTTTGCCCGAAAAATGTTGCGTTGCCGCACCCGCTCCCCGATCTTGTTCCGGTGCTGAGGCAGTATGAACTGGTCGAGCGGGTCAAGAGTTACGATCCGGACGCGGATGAGGCGCTGATCAACCGCGCCTACGTATTTTCGATGCAGGCGCATGGCACCCAGAAGCGCGCATCGGGCGATCCCTATTACAGCCACCCGATCGAGGTCGCCGGCATCCTGACCGATCTCCATCTCGACGACGAGACGATCGCGACGGCCATTCTCCATGACACGATCGAGGACACGGTCGCGACGCACGAGGAGATCGAGGCGAAGTTCGGGGCGAACGTCGCACGGCTGGTCGACGGCGTCACCAAGCTTTCGAAGATCGAAGCGCACACCGAAAGCCAGCGCGCCGCGGAGAATCTGCGCAAATTCCTGCTGGCGATGTCGGACGACATCCGCGTGCTGCTGGTGAAGCTCGCCGACCGGCTGCACAACATGCGCACGCTCCATTTCATCAAGGACGAAGCGAAGCGAAGGCGGATCGCCCGCGAAACGATGGATATCTACGCCCCGCTCGCCGAGCGCATCGGCATGTACGAGTTCATGACCGAGATGCAGACGCTCGCCTTTCGGCAGCTCGAGCCGGAAGCGTACGAGTCGATCACCAAGCGCCTCGAACAGCTTCACGAAGGCGGCGGCGACCGCATCGCGCGCATCGCCTCAGGGCTGAAGCTTCTCCTCTCGCGCAACGGCATCGAGAGCGAAGTGCTGGGGCGCGAAAAGCACCCCTATTCGATCTGGCGCAAGATGGCGGAGCGCCACATCAGCTTCGAGCAATTGTCCGACGTGATGGCGTTCCGAGCGATCGTCCCGTCGACGCAGGATTGCTACAAGGCGCTGGGCGTGATCCACGCCCGCTGGCCGATGGTGCCGGGGCGGTTCAAGGATTACATCTCGACGCCCAAGCGCAACGGCTATCGCTCGCTCCACACCTCGGTGATCCATGCCGAGAACATGCGGATCGAAATCCAGATCCGTTCCAAGGACATGCACGCCCAGGCCGAGTTCGGCCTTGCCGCGCACTGGGCCTACAAGCAGGCGGCCGGCTCGCCCGACACCCAGGTGCGCTGGATCAGGGACCTGATCGAAATCCTCGACACCGCCGAGAGCCCGGAAGAGCTGCTCGAGCATACGCGGATGGCGATGTACCAGGACCGCATCTTCGCCTTCACGCCCAAGGGCGAACTCATCCAGCTCCCCAAGGGCGCGACGCCGGTCGACTTCGCCTATGCGGTCCATACCGACCTTGGCGACCAGACCGTCGGCGCCAAGGTCAACGGCCGGGTCGTTCCCTTGCGCACCCCGATCGAGAATGGCGATCAGGTCCAGATCCTGAAGTCGAAAGCGCAGGAGCCGCAACCCGGGTGGCTGAATTTCGTGACGACCGGCAAGGCGCGCGCCGCTATCCGCCGTTATGTCCGCCACAAGGAACGCGACGAAATGGTCGCGCTCGGCAAGAAGCTCTATGACGAGATCGTCCAGCGCCTGCCCGCCCAGCTGGCGCCCGACGCGCTGAAGAACGCGCTCCAGCGGCTAAAGATCGCGGATGAGCCGAGCCTGATGGCCGCGGTCGCCCGCGGCTCGGTCAGCGACGCGGCGCTGATGGAAGCGCTGATGCCGGGCTCTGCCGGCGGCGACGTCGACGCCAAAGCGCCCGGTCAGCGCGAGGCGATCTCGATCAAGGGCCTGACCCCCGGCGTCGCTTTCGACCTCGCCTCATGCTGCCACCCGGTCCCCGGCGACCGCATCGTCGGCCTCCGCCGGCCGGACGAAGCAATTCAGGTCCACACGATCGATTGCCCCAATCTCGCCGACGGCGTCGATGCCGACTGGATCGACCTCGCCTGGGGCGACAGGTCCGATGGCGGCACCGCGCGGCTTCGCGTGGTGGTCCGCAACGAGCCCGGCTCGCTCGCGGTGATGAGCGGCATCTTCGGCGCCCACAAGGCGAACATCCTGAACCTGAAGCTCGGCAATCGCGACGGCGCCTTCCACACCTTCGAGGTCGATATCGAAGTGCACGACCTCCACCACCTGATGCGCATCCTCGCCGCCCTGCGCGCGGCCGACGTCGTCGCGAACGCCGAGCGCGTATGAAAAAGGGCCGGCGGTCTTGCGACAGCCGGCCCGATTTTCGCTCGGAGCAAAAGCTCAGGCGGTAACGCGCACCGTGCGCGCGCGACGCCGGGTCGCGGCGCCGAGCAGGCCGAAGCCGCCCAGCATCATTGCCCAGCTCGCCGGTTCCGGAACCGCAGCCGCCGGAACGCGGACGGTCCCGACTTGGAACGCGGCGGTCATAGCCTCGGCCGGCGGGTTGTTCTTCGTCGTCTGCGTGAAGAACGCGTCGAAGGCCGTGCTGCCAAACGTCGACCGGGCGCCAATGCCGTTGAAGTCGATGGCCGCGAACGGGCCGCCCGAAGTCTGGAAGTCCGGCCCGACATAGGTGAACACCAGGTTCGGGATGTTCGGATCGTCATTCTGACCCGGCGTGATGATCACGCCAGTCGACGTGTTCTCGGTCGTCGCCGTGACGTTCGCGAGGTTCGAGAACACCGATCCCGCGATATAGCCGCGGAAATCGAAAATGATCAGCCGATCGCCGGCACGCACGCCCTCGTCAGGGCCCAGCGTCCCCTGATAGTTGAAGGTGAAATTGCCCGGCCCGTTGTTGGTGATCGATTGCAGCGTGATCACCGCGGCGCTGGCCGGACCTGCCATTGCGACCGCGGCAACCGCGGCCAAGACCCATCTTTTCATGCCCATACTCCCTGAGCGAAATGCCCCCGCTCAAAGCTATGGACCGACCCGTACGCTAACGTTCCGATCCGGAACTTAGAACGATAGTTAACAACTCCGGTTCATTTCCAATTCATCTAGATCAGTTCGGTTCGTCGACGAAACAGCACGTTTCGTCGCTTCCGAGGCGAAACGAACGAGCAATTCCCGCTGGCCGCCAAATGGCTTAGACAGCGGCATGACCATTTCGGTGACCTACGCCTCCTATCTGGGGCTCGACACGCTGCTTTCCGCCCAGCACCCGCAATCCGACCGCCACGACGAGCTGCTGTTCATCATCATCCACCAGACCAAGGAGCTGTGGCTGAAGCAGATGATCGCCGAGCTCCGGCTCGCCAAGGCGCAGGTCCGCAGCGGCGCGCTCGTTCCCGCCTATAAGAGCCTGGCCCGCGTCTCCCGCATCCAGGCCGTGATGACGCTCAGCTGGGACGTGCTCGCGACGATGACGCCCAGCGACTATTCCCGCTTCCGCGGCGTGCTCGGCACCAGCTCGGGCTTCCAGTCGGACCAGTTCCGCACCGTCGAATATCTCCTCGGGCTGAAGGACGGCCGCTTCGTCGATTACCAGCAGGACCGCCCCGAGGCCGCCCGCGCCATGACCGAAGCTCTCGAGCAGCCGAGCCTGTGGGACGACGCCATCGCCGCGCTCGCCAGGGCCGGCTTCGACGTTCCCGCCGACAAGCTCGACCGCGACTGGACCCAGCCCTACGTGCCCGACCCGCAGGTCGCCGAAAGCTGGGCCGAGGTCTATCGTGACACGACGCGCTGGTGGGACCTCTATCAGCTCGCCGAAAAGCTGGTCGACCTCGACGACGCGCTCGCCACCTGGCGCCACAAGCATGTGCTGACCGTGGAGCGCATTATCGGCGGCAAGCCCGGCACCGGCGGCACCGCCGGCGTCCGCTACCTCCAGGAAACCGTGTCGAAACGCGCTTTCCCGGAACTCTGGTCGCTGAGGACGCTGCTTTGACCTACAAGCACCTGTTCCGCCGCGCGCTCGACGCCGCGCCGGAGCGGCTGCACCTCGCGGCGCACAGCCACCACCTCTGGCCCGATGCCAGTTTTGATGGCCATTATCAGGCGTGGGACGACGCCGCGCGCCTCGCCGACCGTAAATGGGACCGGATCATGGGCGAGATCTGGCCGCGCGCCCAGGCCGAGGTCGCCGCCGAACTCGGCCTGCTCGATCCCTCCACCATCGTCTTCGCACCGAACACGCACGAGCTGATCGTGCGGCTGGTCTCGGCGATCGAGCGGCCGCGGCCCTTGCGCGTGCTGGCGAGCGACGGCGAGTTCCACAGCTTCCGCCGCCAATCGGCGCGCTGGGAAGCTGCCGGCGAAATGACGGTCGAGCGCGTGCCCGTCGAGCCGCTCGCGACCTTCGCCGACCGCTTCCTCGCCGCGGCCGAACGCGCACCCTTCGACCTGATCTTCGTCAGCCATGTCATGTTCAACTCAGGGCTGGTCTTTGACGGCATCGAGCGCTTCGCCGCGCTGGCGGACCGCGAGCGCTGCTGGGTCGTGATCGACGGCTACCACGCCTTCATGGCGATCCCGAACGACTTGAGCGCCATTGCCGACCGCATTTTCTACACCGCCGGCGGCTATAAGTACGCGATGGCCGGCGAAGGCGTCGCCTTCCTCCACGCGCCGCCCGGCTTCGGACCGCGCCCGGTCAACACCGGCTGGTATGCCGAGTTCGACGACCTGTCGCTGCCGCCCGGCGCGGTCGGCTATGCGCCCGACGCCGGCCGCTTCATGGGCTCGACCTTCGACGCGTCCGGTCTCTACCGCTTCGTCGCGGTGCGCGGGATGCTCGCGGAGGAAGGGCTGACCACCGCTGCCATCGCCGCCCATGTCGCGACGCTCCAGGCCCAGCTTCTCCACGTCATCCGCGGCACCGCGCTTGCCGACGCGGAGCTGCTCAATCCATTGAGCGGAAGGCCCCACGCGCGCTTCCTCGCCTTCCGCTCGCCGCATGCCCAGCAGTGGAAGGAAACGCTTATGGCGCGCGACGTCGTCACCGATGTGCGCGGCGACGTCTTGCGGATCGGGCTCGGCCTGTATCACGATGAAGCCGATATCGCCCGTTTCGCAAAAGAGTCGCTGACGCTGCGCTAGACAGCGGATCGACAAGGGAGGAATGCCGATGAGCCTGACGATCGACCGCCGTTCGCTGGTGAAGGGAGGCGCGTTCGGGCTCGGCGCGCTGCTGATGCCGGGCGGCAGCGCCGCGATCGCGCAGATCATGGCGGCGCGCGGGTTCACCCATTCGGTCGCGAGCGGCGAGCCGTCGCAGGATTCGATCCTGCTCTGGACCCGCTACATCCCGGCGTCCGGTGACAGCGCGCATGTCACCGCCGAACTGTCCGAAACTCCCGATCTCGCCCGCCCGATCGCCGGCGGCTCGGTCATCACCGGCGCCTTCCGCGATTGGACCGCCAAGCTGACTGTCGCCGGCCTCCAGCCGGGCCGCTCCTACTATTACCGCTTCACCGCCAACGGCGATGTCTCACCCATCGGCCGCACCCGCACTTTGCCGGAAGGGCGCGTGCCCGAGTGGCGGATGGCGGTGTTCTCCTGCTCAAACCTGCCCTTCGGCTATTTTAACGCCTACGCCCACGCCGCCGCCCGCGACGATTTGCATCTGGCCGTCCACCTCGGCGACTATTTCTACGAGTACAAACGCGGCAGCTATCCGAGCGAGCGCGAGGCTGTCGCCGCCCGCATCCTCGAACCCGCAAACGAGCTGATCCAGCTCACCGACTACCGCACCCGCTACGCTTGCTATCGCGCCGACCCCGACCTCCAGGCGCTGCACGCCGCCCTGCCGATGATCGCTTCGGTCGACGATCACGAAACGGCCAACGACTCCTGGGAAGGCGGCGCCGAGAACTACAATCCCGGCGAAGGCGATTACACGCTCCGCAGGATCGCCGCGATGCAGGCCTGGCGCGAATGGATGCCGGTCTCCGATGAGCCGTTCAAGACCTATGAGATCGGCGATCTCGGCACCTATTTTCGTACCGAAACCCGGCTGCTGGGGCGCAGCGAACAGCCTTCGCTCGCCGCGCTGCTGAAAGGCGCGGCCGACCCGGTCGCCGTGCTCACTGCCTTCCGCGATGGTGCATGGATGGACCCGGCCCGCACCATGATGGGCTCGGAGCAGGAGGCGTGGCTGGCGGAAGCGCTCGGCCGCTCGGTCCGCGCCCGCAAACGGTGGCAGGTCGTCGGCGTCGGCACGATCGTCGGCAAGACGGTTGCCCCGCCCGAGACCGCCAACTGGGTGTCGCCGGACGCGCCCGACTATATCGTCGCGCGCGTAAAAACGGCCCTGCTCGCGGCGAAGGCGGGCCTGCCGAGCGACTTCGACAATTGGGGCGGCTATCCGGCGGCGCGGGCGCGGCTGCTGCGCTCGGCCCAGGCGGCCGGCGCCGACCTCGTCATGCTTGCCGGCGACAGCCACAATGCCTGGAGCTTCGAGCTGATGCAGGACGGCAAGCGCGCCGGCGTCGAGTTCGACGGCCAGAGCGTCACGTCGCCCGGCTACGAATCCACGTTCCGCAAGACGCCGCCGGCCGACATTTCCCGCGCGCTGATCCGTACCAACCCCGAGCTCAAATGGTGCCAGCCAAGCGGCCGCGGTTACATGACGTTGACGCTCACGCCCGAGGCGGCGACCAGCGAATGGCTGTTCATGGAAACTGTAGTGGGCCGCTCGCCCCAGATCGCAACCACCCACCGGATGCGCACCCGCGCTGGACGTATGACACTGGAAGCAGTCTAACCCATCTCCCATCGGGAGAGAGTGCCAAGTAAACAGCGCCCCGCGCTGTTTAGGTCATGCTGGGGGCATGACCGGCTTGGCACTGGGCCCGCTCGCGCAGCGAGTGGGAAGGTGAGGGTGAGGGCGACCAAGTTGCAGAACCACCACCCTCACCCCGCTCGGCTTCGCCGAGTCGACCCTCTCCCGATGGGAGAGGGTAATAGTTGCCCCCCGCCTCTTTTCGCCGCTAAAGACGTTACACGTCCGGCATGCAGCCCCTTTCCCCCTTTCCCTGGCTCAGCGTCGCGGTCATCCTTGCGTTGATCGTGCTGAACGGCGCCTTCGCGATGTCGGAGCTGGCGATCGTCTCCGCGCGCAAGGCGCGGCTGCAGGCAATGGCGAAAATGGGCAAGCTCGGCGCCTCCGCGGCCCTCAAGCTGCAGGACGATCCCGGCCGTCTTCTCTCCACGGGCCAGATCGGCATCACCCTGATCAGCATCCTGACCGGCGCTTTCTCCGGCGCCAGCCTAGAGGTGCCGGTCGGCCAGCGGCTCGCGCTGATCGGCATCCCGGCGCACTACGGCTTCCTCGTCACGATCGCGGTCACCACCTATGTCTCGCTGATCATCGGGGAACTGGTCCCCAAGCAATTCGCGCTCCGCACACCGGAGCAGATCGCCGCGCTCGCTGCCCTGCCGTTCGACTGGCTGGCGCGCATCACCGCGCCGGTCGTGTGGCTGTTGGATCGCTCCAGCGCGCTGATCTTCCGCCTCCTCGGCCTGAAGCGGGAGGCTGAGCGCCACGTCACGGCCGAGGAACTCCACCTCGTCGTCGCCGAGGCCAGCAAGTCCGGCGTGATCGAGGAAAGCGAGCGTGCGATCATCTCGGGCGTCGTCCGCCTCGCCGACCGGCCGGTGCGCGAGGTGATGACACCGCGCACCGCAATCGACTGGATCGACATCGACGCCGATCCCGATCGCGTCCGCCAGCATCTGATCGACAGCCCGCACACGCGCGTGCCTGTGGCCGAAGGCTCGGTCGACCAGATCGTCGGCGTGCTGCAGAGCCGCGATGTCGTCGCCGCCCTGCTCGAAGGCCGCACGCTCGACCTGCGCGCGCTGATGCGGCCTCTGCTCGTCGTCCCCGACCAGGTCGATGCGATGGACGCGCTCCACACGCTTCGCCGCGCCGACGTGCCGATGGTGTTAGTGCAGGACGAATATGGCCATCTCGAAGGGCTGCTCACCCCCGCGGACCTGTTCGCGGCGCTCGCCGGCCGTTTCGCCTTCGACGAGGACGAAGGCACCGATCCCGATTGCATCGAGCGCGAGGACGGCAGCCTGCTCGTTTCCGGCTCGCTGCCCGCCGACGTGCTCGCCGAAAAACTGGACCTGACGCTTCCCGACGATCGCGACTATGCGACCACGGCCGGCTTCGCCCTCGCCGCGCTCCGCCATCTGCCGACCGTGGGCGAGCGGTTCGAGGAGCAGGGCTGGCGCTTCGAGATCGTCGACATGGACGGCCGCAAGATCGACAAATTGATGGTCTCGCCTGCCGAGGACTAATGCTTGCGGGGAATGAGGTGGAGCGCCCCCGCGATCGCCCCGCCGACGACCAGCCCGACCAGTCCCGACCCGACCGCCGTCACCGCCCAGCCCGCGAGCCCGCCGCCCGCGCTTTCGGCAAGGCCGTGGAGCGCGTGCGGCAGTGCTTCGAGCCCGAACACTTCCAGCCCGTGCATCAGGATGCCGCCGCCGACCCAGATCATCGCTGCCACGCCGATCGTGGAGAGCGCTCCCAGAACCACCGGCATCGCCTGCACCAGCCCGCGCCCGACGGCGCGCGTCGCGCCGCTCCGTCGGCCGGCCAGGTGCAGCCCGATATCGTCCATCTTCACGATCAGCCCGACCACGCCATAGACCGCGACGGTGATTGCAACGCCCACCAGCGCCAGCGCCAGGCCTTGCGTCAACAACGGCCGCCCGGCGAGCGACGCCAGCGCGATCGCCATGATCTCGGCCGACAGGATGAAGTCGGTGCGCACCGCCCCCTTCACCATGTCGCCTTCGCTCTCCGGCGCCTCGGCGAGCACCGGCGTGTCGTCGTGGACGCCCTGCACCGCCTCGATCAGCTTCTCGACGCCCTCGAAGCTGAGGTATGCGCCGCCCAGCATCAGCAGCGGCGTGATCGCCCACGGCGCGAACGCGGTCAGGATCAGCGCCGCGGGCAGCAGGATGACGAGCTTGTTGACCAGCGAGCCCCTGGCGATCCGCGCGACGATCGGCAGCTCGCGGTCGGGCGTGACGCCGGCGACGAAGCGCGGCGTCACCGCGGTGTCGTCCACCACCACGCCCGCCGCCTTCGCGCCCGCCTTGCCCGCCGCCGCGCCGACATCGTCCAGCGACGCCGCCGCCAGCTTGGCGATCGCCGCCACGTCGTCGAGCAATGCGAATAATCCTGAAGCCATGCGCCGTCCTAGCGTCTCGGCCCTGAAAGAAAAGCTGTCCTACACATAACCATATCGGTTATCACGTTCGGTCATGCAGAACCGCACGCCCCTGCTGCCGGACCAGCGCCCGCCGATCCCGGACTTCACGCCCGTCCCTCGCAAATACCGGCATGACGGCTGGACGCCGGAGCGGCAGCGGGCGTTCATCCGGGCGCTTGCCGAAACCGGATCGGTGAAGCACGCGGCCAATCGCATCAACATGGCGGAGGAGGGCGCGTATCAGCTCCGCCTCGCCCCCGGCAGCGAAGGCTTCCGCAAGGCCTGGGAAGCCGCGCTCGATTTCGGCGTCCAGGACCTGGTCGACATCGCCCTCGAGCGCGCCCGCGACGGCGTGCCCGTCCCCGTCTTCCACAAGGGCGAGCAGGTCGGCGAGCGCCGCTGGTACAACGACCGGCTGCTGATGTTCCTGCTGAAGCACCACATGCCGAGCCGGTACGGCGCAGACCTGCACCCCGGCACAAGGCGCTACGGCACAGGCGCGGACGAGGACGACGATCCGGACGGCGAAAAGGCGCTGGAGGTGATCCGCGAGCGGGTCGATCGCCTGCGCGAGCGCCTGATCGCCGATTACCGGGAAAGCAGTGCCCAGGCCCGCCGCGCCTTCTACGACCGCTACGCCCACGATCCCGCCAAACGCGCCGCCTGGGAAACCCTCCACGACCGCCCGCTCGAATCGCTGCTGGAGGAAGGCGCGGGCCCCAGCGAAGCCGAGCTCAGGGCCAGCAACGCCGAACACTGGCCGCTGCTGGAGAATTGGCGGTCCGAGCCGGACGACTAAGGAGCGATCGCCAAAGCGATCCAGCGCCTTAATCGACGACCAGCGAGGACCCCGGCCGGCCTCGCCTGCAGCGAGGACCGACGGCACGGGATTCACTCCCGTGCCCTCCTCCCTTCTTCGTCACCTCGGACTTGATCCGGGGCCCAGCTTCTTTTTCCCGTCCACTCGTCACCACCCCCCGGGAACCACACCCTCCCCCACGGATTCTCCCCGCAGACTCAAGGAGAACCGCCATGACCAGCAAACGCGAGCTCATCGATACCGGCACCGACAAGCGCTATGTGCGCCGCGACGAACAGGGCCGTTTCAAGGAAGTGGTGGACCAGGGCCGCTCCCTCTCCGCCGACGCGCGCCACGACGCCAAGACCAAGGTCAAGCCGGGTCAGGGGGATAAGGGCGACCGGTGAGCCCCGAGAGTAAGGAGCGGTTGCGCAGCAATTAGGCGAGGAGCCCGGCCTCGTCCTCAGCCAGCCGAAGGACAAGGGGCGACGGCGCGAGATTCACTCCATTCTGTCACGACATTTAATCCGTTTCGGACCAACCTGCTCCGGGTCAAAACCCAAAAGAACAAGAATGGAACAAAAAGTGACTTCACGACGCTAAACACTACGTATAGTGTCATGCGCAAGCCCAATAGGGCAAAGGGAGGTCAAATGCGCAGCGTCGAAATGTTCACCGGCTGTGGCGGTCTCGCCATGGGCCTCTCCCGTATTGGTTTCCACCACGATCTTCTGGTCGAATGGAATAAGGATGCGGTTGAGACGGTTCGGCACAATCAAGAACTTTGCGTCGAGCATGTGCGTGACTGGCCTATCGAACGTCGCGACGTTCGCGAAATCAGTTGGCGCCAATTCGCTGGGGCGGATCTCGTTGCTGGCGGTCCTCCGTGCCAACCGTTCTCGATTGGCGGAAAGCACGGAGGCAACAATGATCACCGTGATATGTGGCCCCAGGCAATCCGTGCCGTGCGCGAGGTGCAGCCCCGAGCATTCCTATTCGAGAACGTGCGCGGTCTGACCCGCAGGGCATTCGCGGGCTATCTCGACTCAATCGTGTCGGGATTGACGCGGCCGGGCCCCGGTATCCGTTATGAGGTTGCTGTCCTGAACGTGAATGCTGCCGATTTCGGTGCGGCTCAAAAGCGCCATCGCGTTGTAATCGCCGGGCTGCGTGCGGACACAGTGGGGAGCGTTCCCATTGTGAGGCCATTCCCCACGCACAGTCATGACCGTCTACTGTGGGAGCAGTTTGTCACGGGACAGTACTGGGATGAACACGGGCTGCCTCGCAACCTCAACAGCTTCGACAAATTGGACGCCGTAAGAGTTCGTCGTCTTCGCGAACAAATGATTGAGCCATCCGGCAAACGCTGGGTGACGGTACGTGACGCGCTCCACGGCTTGGGTGAACCGAATGGCGAAAACAATCACGTCTTTCAGCCCGGCGCCCGCGTCTACAAAGGACACACCGGCAGTCCGCTAGACCAGCCGGCTAAGGCTCTTAAAGCTGGCGATCATGGCGTGCCAGGCGGCGAAAACATGATGGTCCGAGACGATGGAAGTGTGCGCTATTTTACGATTCGCGAGGCAGCAAGACTCCAAGGATTGCCAGACGACTACTCTTTTCCTCGTTCGTGGACGGAGAGCATGCGCCAGTTGGGTAATGCCGTCCCGGTTGAACTAGCCCAAGCTATTGGCGGATGGATGCATCGCATTTTGTCGACTGACGGAGGCAAGGCCGCTATCGCCGCCTGATGGACGAAAACCACTTACTGGAGACGCCTGCGGCGACAATAATTGAGCCGGCTCCAGCCGGATACGTCGAATATGAAATAGATATCGAGAAGGTGCTTCGCACGGAACTGCCCAGCGTTGTCGCCAGCATAGAGCTTGCGCCACTGACGGCCGCTTATGTCAACAATATCCCAGAAGGATCGAAGGGCGCCTACGTCCTCTTTCTCAATGGATTTCCTGTTTATGCAGGCAAGACGGACACTCGGCACGGCTTTCGCGATCGATTGAACCGACATGCTTTTACCATCCAAAATCGTCGGAATTTGGACCCGGGGCAAATTGGCTTCAAGGCAATCCGTATTTTGGTTTTTTCCAACTTCGATGTTGAGGCAATACTGATTGACGCAATGCGAAGGGCTGATGCAAGCGCCCTTGCATGGAACGATAGTGGATTTGGATCGAACGATCCGGGCCACAATCGAGAAGGACAGCGACCGGCCAACTTCGACGTCGACTATCCCATTAACATAGACCGTCCACTACATCTGATGCCTTCAGGGTCGTACGATGTGCTGATGCTGCTCATTTCCCTTAAGCAGCATTTGCCGTATGATTTCCGCTACGAGACTGACCTGCGGGCTGGTTCCGATAAACCTTCGCATTACCGTGTTGGCCATGCAGACCATCGAGTTGCGGCCATGGTTCAGGTTGAAGATGATGACACAACGCGCTCTCTGCTGTGCAAAATCATGACAGCATTGCCGGTGGGCTGGCGCACTACGGTGTTTCCTGGGCGACTCATCCTATACAAAGAGAACACGACCTATCGATACGCGTTGGAGAGTTTCACCGCTTGAAAGCGGTCCGTCCACCGCTCAGCCGCTCCGAAGTGATGGCGCGAGTGAAGGGAAGGGACACCCGTCCAGAGCTTCGCGTTCGTCGCGCTCTACATCTCGCCGGCCTACGATACAGACTTCAGGCAAGAGAACTCACTGGGCGGCCCGACATTGTATTTCGGCGAGCGCGCATCGCGATATTCGTTCATGGGTGCTTCTGGCATAGGCATTCTGGATGCGAACATGCCAGAATGCCCAAATCGCGGCCCGAGTTTTGGGAACCCAAACTCAGCGCGAATAAGGAACGCGACGAGCGCAATCGCAAGCAGTTGGAGGCGGAGGGCTGGATCGTAATAACCATATGGGAATGCGAGACAAGGGACAGCGCCGCACTACAGGAATTCGTCAACCGCATCCAAAAGCTCGTTAGAAGTCAAGCACTCCTGTATTCGCGATGACGCTCATATCGGCAGCCGCCGATTCCGCGAGCAACGCCCGCGTCATGGGTAGCGCGCTTGTCGTTCCAGCCACACGGCCCGGCCGGTACATATAAGGTTGGCGCGGAATGCGCTGGGCGCAGGTTTCGATCGCGGCGAGAAGGCGCTCTGCGGCGGCGAAATCGTGGTCCGCGATGTACTGGAATATCTGCCTTGATTCCGCGCGCGCCTCTTCGCGCCAGATCAGGTTCAGCACTCGGGGCGTTTGCGCTTTGCGTTCTCGATGATCGCACGCATTTCGGCCATCACCTCGTCGTGCGGCACCGGCGGGCGCGGGTCGGCGAGCGACGCCGCCACCTTCTCTTTCAGCCACGCCAGATAGGCGGCTTCCTCTTCGGCAGAGCCGAACTCGGAGACAATGGGGGAGTAGGCGTTCATGGCAGTAGAATAAACGATATCACTTACAGGTTGCAAATCGCTGGAGAACGCCGCGGGCAAAGCCCGCGTCGTCGGTCGCGCTCGTGGCGCGCCGGCCGGTGACGCCGCTTAACCTCGTCTAACTCGGCGATTGCTGCGCAATTCCATCCTTAGCCTCAGGCGTCGTCACCCATCCTCAACGCCGCAATAAAGGCCTCCTGCGGAATCTGCACGGAGCCGTATTCCCGCATCCGCTTCTTGCCTTCCTTCTGCTTCTCCAGCAGCTTCCGCTTGCGCGTGATATCGCCGCCATAGCATTTGGCGGTCACGTCCTTGCGCAGCGCCGCGATCGTCTCGCGGGCGATCACCTTGCCGCCGATCGCGGCCTGGATCGGGATCTTGAACAGGTGGCGCGGGATCAGGTCCTTCAGCCGCTCGCACATGCCGCGGCCGCGGGTTTCGGCGGTGCCGCGGTGGACGATCATGCTGAGCGCATCGACGGGCTCGTTGTTCACCAGGATCGACATCTTGACCAGATCGCCCTCGCGATAGCCGATCTGGTGATAATCGAAGCTCGCATAGCCGCGGCTGATCGATTTCAGCCGGTCGTAAAAGTCGAA
This sequence comes from Sphingomonas tabacisoli, assembly GCF_042678385.1. Classification (NCBI taxonomy): domain Bacteria; kingdom Pseudomonadati; phylum Pseudomonadota; class Alphaproteobacteria; order Sphingomonadales; family Sphingomonadaceae; genus Sphingomonas; species Sphingomonas tabacisoli. The sequence goes on along the minus strand of NZ_JBHUDY010000001.1, from coordinate 203,737 downwards.
CACCACTTCATTCAGCGGCAGCTCGTAGGTGAGCTGGGCGCGGCCGCCGACATAGGTCAGGTTCTTCTGGATGCCGCGCCGGTCCTGGCACAGCTTCAGGATCGCGCCCAGATATTCGTCGGGCACATAGATGGTCGCCTCGATCCACGGCTCCTCGATCGTGTCGATCTTGTTCGGGTCCGGCATGTCGGCGGGGTTGTGAAGCTCGATCGTGCGCGCTTCCGCCTCGCCGGCCGAGCGCGTGAGCTGCAGGCGATAGACGACGCTGGGCGCCGTCGTGATCAGGTCCAGGTCGTATTCGCGGGTCAGCCGCTCCTGGATGATCTCGAGGTGGAGGAGGCCGAGGAACCCGCAGCGGAAGCCGAAGCCGAGCGCGGCCGAGGTTTCCATCTCGAAGCTGAAGCTGGCGTCGTTCAGGCGCAGCTTCGAGATCGATTCGCGCAGCTTCTCGAAGTCGTTGGCATCGGTCGGGAACAGGCCGCAGAACACGACCGGCTGCACTTCCTTGAAGCCCGGGAGCGGGGCGTCGGCGGGGCGGCGGGCGTCGGTCAGCGTGTCGCCGACGCGGGCCTGCGCCACGTCCTTGATCTGCGCGGTGATGAATCCGATTTCGCCGGGGCCGAGCTCGGTGAGCTGCTCGATCTTGGGGCGGAAGCAGCCGACGCGGTCGATCAGATGCATGGTGCCGGCCTGCATGAACTTGATCTGCTGGCCTTTCTTCAGCGTGCCGTCGATCACGCGGACCAGGATCACGACGCCCAGATACGGGTCGTACCAGCTATCGACCAGCATGGCTTTGAGCGGGGCGGCGGCGTCGCCCTTGGGGGGCGGGATTTTCTTTACGATCGCGTCCAGCACTTCGTCGATGCCGATGCCGGATTTGGCGCTGGCGAGCACCGCTTCGCTGGCGTCGAGGCCGATCACTTCCTCGATCTCGGCGCGGACACGTTCGGGTTCGGCGGCGGGCAGGTCGATCTTGTTGATGACGGGCACGATTTCATGGTCGTGCTCGATCGACTGATAGACATTGGCCAGCGTCTGCGCCTCGACGCCTTGCGCCGCGTCCACCACCAGCAGCGCGCCTTCGCAGGCGGCGAGGCTGCGGCTGACTTCATAGGCGAAGTCGACATGGCCCGGCGTGTCCATCAGGTTCAGAACGTATCCGTTCCAGTCCAGGCGGACGGTCTGGGCCTTGATCGTGATCCCGCGCTCCTTCTCAATGTCCATGTTATCAAGGACTTGGCTGGACATTTCGCGCTCGCTGAGGCCGCCCGTCCGCTGGATCAGCCGGTCGGCTAGGGTCGACTTGCCATGGTCGATATGAGCAATGATCGAGAAATTGCGGATCTTGTCGAGCGGAGTCATCGCGCGGCGCGTTAGCAGGGGCGGATGAACTGGGGAAGCGGATGAGCGAAGTGCGGATCGGCACGGCGGGTTGGGCAGTCCCGCGCCAGACGGCGGAGGCGTTCCCAAGCGACGGCAGCACGCTCGAACGCTACGCCGCCCGCTTCGACGCCGCCGAGATCAACTCGAGCTTCCATCGTTCCCACCGCCCTGAGACTTGGGAGCGGTGGGCGGCCAGCGTGCCGCCCGACTTCCGCTTCGCCGTCAAGCTGCCCAAGACGATCACCCACCAGCAGCGGCTCGTCGATTGCGACGCAATGCTGGCCCGCTTCGCAGAGGAGATCGCCCCCCTCGGCGAAAAACGCGGACCACTACTCGTGCAACTCCCGCCGAGCCTCGTCTTCGACAACGAGGTTGCCGAGACATTCTTCGCCACAGCCTCCTCAACCTTGGGCTGCGACATAGTCTGCGAACCGCGCCACCCGAGTTGGTTCGCTCCTGACGCTGACGCCTTCCTGCGCGATCTCCGCATCGCCCGCGTCGCCGCCGATCCGGCGCCAGTGCCGGAAGCGCAGCAGCCCGGCGGTTGGCCCGGCCTAATCTATGTCCGCCTGCACGGATCGCCCCGAACCTATTGGTCGCACTATGACGAGTCGGCGCTGAGGGACTGGGCGGAGCGTGTCGGGCCGTTCGTCCGGCAAGGCATTCCAACATGGATCATCTTCGACAACACCGCCGGCGGCGGCGCGGCTGGAAATGCGCTTCGCTTCCGTGATTTGTTGGCTGAGTAGCGCGCAAAGCCCGTCGCAATCCGGCGCGTTCTGCATTATCGTCGATGAAAAGGGGTCGCACATCGCAAGTCCTGTGACCGGGGTCACTCATCCGTGGCTTCGGCCGCGCTAGGGCGCATGCCGGAAAACACGGCACGCCTGGGTTTAGGGAGACTTTGAAGTGCGCACTCTGATTTCGACTTTCGCTGCCGCGGCCCTGCTTGCGACCGCCCCCGCCGCGGCGCAGACCGCAATGTCTTCGTCAGGCAAGACCTACAAGGACGGCACGACCAAAGGCGCGTCGTCCGGCCGTCGCGATCAGGAACGGGCGGAGCGGCAGATCCCGGTCTGCACCCGCAAGCTCGGCAGCGTCGCGATCGTCGAGCCGGACAATCAATGGTGGCGCGAGCTGAACCTCGGCAGCCCCGAGGCGATCCTGAAGGTGTTCGTGCAGCAGTCCGGCTGCTTCACCATCGTCAACCGCGGCCGTTCGATGCAAAGCCGCAACCTGGAACGCGCAATGGCCGATTCGGGCGAGTTGCAGCGCGGCTCCAACCTCGGCAAGGGCCAGGTGAAGGCGGCCGACTATTTCCTGCAGCCCGACATCGTCAGCTCGAACAAGAATTCGGGCGGCGGCGGCGTGGGTGCTGCCCTTGGCGGCTTCCTCGGACGGGGTAGCGGCTTCGGATCGTTGCTCGGCGGCATTTCGGTCAAGAAGTCCGAAGCGAACGTGACGCTCTCGATCGTCAACGCCCGCACGACCGAGGAAGAAGCGCTGACCCAGGGCTATGCGCGCAAGTCGGACGTCAGCTTCGGCGGCGGCGGCGGAGCGGGCTGGTGGGGTGGCTTCGCGGCGGCCGGGGGCGGCGGCTATCAGGATACCGAGATCGGCCAGGTGATCGTGCTCGCCTATCTCGACGCCTATACCAAGCTCGTCACCCAGCTTGGCGGCCTGCCGACCAACGCGGCTGCCGCGGCACCCCAGGCGCGCTAGGCGATGCCGCGCTGAGCGAGATCGGGGAAGCAGCCGCGCTCGGCCGCTTCCCCGATTGCTTTCATCGCATTCTCGAACCGGTCTTCGCCGTGCCCGCCGACCATCGTCCAGGGCACATGCCGGCGTTCAAGCTCGGCTCGGCACAGATCGAAGAACTTGGCGCGGAGACCTTCGGTGCCGAACATGCGCGTCCCGTCCGGAATCCACGGCAGATCGACGTCGAACATCACGTAGAAATCGGCGGTGTCGGTGAAGCGGTCGAACCAGGGATCGCGTTCGCCGAACAGCATTTCAGCCCAAACAGCCGTCATCAACGGATCGGTGTCGAGAATGACCCAAGGCGGCCGGCGGTTCAGCGCCGCCCGCGTGTCGGCCATATGGCCTTTCGCGATCGCGACAAGATCGGTCATCGTGAAACCGATGCCCTTCGCTTCCGACCATGTGCGACCGAATTCGGGGACGTAGATGCCGCCCAGCGCCTCCGCAATGCGCGGTCCCAGCGTCGATTTGCCGGTGCTTTCCGGCCCATGCAGGCAAACGGTGCGCGTCATGCCGCGGGCAGTTCGTCAGCCGCGCGCAGGCGCGCCTTGCGCCAGCTCGCGAGTCCCACAGCGGACATGATCAGGAAAACGGCGTAGAGAAAAGCGGTCAGCATCAGGCCTTTGGCCGCATAGACACCGATCGCCACCGCGTCGACAGCAATCCACAAAATCCAATTCTCCAAATAGCGCCGCGCCATCAGCAACTGCGCGGCAACGCTGGTCATCGCGATGAACGCGTCCCACCAAGGCAGCGCCGCACTGGTGAAGCGGTGCATCAGCGCCCCCCAGGCGAGGGTCGCAACGGCGATCCCCGCCAACCACAAGGCGCGACCCGCAGCAGGCAGCAGCAGCACTTCCACTTCGCCGCTTGCTGCTTCCGACCGCGCCCAGTTCCACCAGCCGTACAACTGCACGACGAAGAAGAAGAGCTGCAGCCCCGCGTCGCTATACAGCCGCACGTCCGGCTGCGCGAACAGCCAGGCGTAGATTGCGACCATCGCCAGACCGAATGGATAGTTCCACACGCTCCGCCGCACGATCAGCCCGATATTGACCAGGCCGAGCAACGTGGCCAGCGCTTCCAACGGGTTCACTGACGTCGGAGTAAGCACGACCTCAGCGGCTGTCCAGACAGGCGCGACGAAGGTTGCGATCCGTTCGACCGCGGGCAGGGTTGCGCTTGCAAATCCGTCCGTTAGCATCCGCGGCAAAGGGCGGGAGAGCCGAATGCGCCACGTCGCGGTGATTGGGTCGGGTCCGGCAGGCTTCTACACGGCGGAAGCGGCGCTGAAAGCGTTTGGCGGCGGCGTATGCGTCGATTTGATCGACCGGCTGCCCGTTCCTTATGGCCTGATCCGCTTCGGGGTCGCTCCCGACCACCAATCGATCAAGGCAGTGTCGAAGCGCTACGAGCAGGTTGCGCTCTCGCCGCACGTCCGTTTCGTCGGCAATGTAAGCGTCGGCGACGACGTATCGATCCCTGAACTGCAGTCGCTCTACGACGCCGTCGTGCTGGCGACGGGCGCGCCGGCCGACCGGCCGCTCGGCATTCCGGGGGACGACCTGCCCGGCGTGGTCGGGTCGGCGGCATTCGTCGGGTGGTATAACGGCCATCCCGAGTTCACCGAGCTAAACCCGACGCTGGAGGGACCGGGCGCGGTGGTGGTTGGCAACGGCAATGTCGCGCTCGACGTTGCCCGCATTTTGTCAAAGACCCGCGGCGAGTTTTCCGGCGCGGACATCACCGCGCATGCACTCGAAGCGCTCGAACGCTCGGGCATCGTGCGGGTGACGCTGCTGGGCCGGCGCGGACCGCATCAGATCGCGATGACGCCGAAGGAACTGGGCGAGCTCGGCCATCTCGACCGTGCCCAACCCCATGTCGATCCCGCCGACCTGCCCGATCCCGGCGCCGACGTGCTGCTGGAACCCGGCATGCGCAAATCGGTCGGCCATTTGCGCGAGTTCGCCGCCGTGCCCCCGGCGGGCAAGCCGGTAACGGTCGAGTTCGACTTCTTCGCCATGCCGATCGCGATCGAAGGCGACGGCCGCGCCGAGCGCGTGATCGTCGAGCGCACCCGCTTGGACGAAGAACTGCGCTCGGTCCCGACCGGCGAAACCTATGTGATCCCGGCTTCGCTGGTGGTGAGTTGCATCGGCTACAAGACGCCGCCGATCGATGGCGTGCCATACGAGCATGGCCGCGGGCGGTTCGCGAACAGCGAGGGCCGTATCCTGCCGGGGCTTTACTGCGTCGGCTGGGCGCGCCGCGGCCCGACGGGCACGATCGGCACGAACCGGCCCGACGGTTATGCGATCGTCGACCTGATCGCGGCCGACATCGATGGCGACAGCGGCAAGGCAGGGCCCGACGGGCTCGACGCATTGCTCGCCAGCCGGGGCGCCGACGTCGTGACTTTTAGCGATTGGCAGAAGATCGAGGCCGCCGAGGCCGCACGGGCGCGGAGCGGCGCGCCGCGCGAGAAATTCGTCTCGATCGAGGAAATGATCGAAGTCGCCCATCCCCCCGCTTGAAAGCCGTGCAAGCCCCCGCTATGGGCGCACCTCTTGCCTCCCCGGGCGCTTGTCGCCCGGTCCCGGTCGGGGAGTAGCTCAGCCTGGTAGAGCACTGTCTTCGGGAGGCAGGGGCCGGAGGTTCGAATCCTCTCTCCCCGACCATTTTCGCCTAGGCGGCCAGCTTTACGGCGTTCGGCATGCGGGCGCGGCGGAGGCCGTCGAGGGCGAAGACCGCCAGACCGCTCCAGATCAGCACGAAGCAGACGATGTGCGCCGTCGTCAGTTTCTCGCCATAAGCGAGGACAGCGAGCAGGAACTGGATCGTCGGCGCGAGATACTGGAGCAGGCCGAGCGTCGAATAGCGCAGGCGGCGCGCGGCGGCGGCGAACAGCAGCAAGGGCGTTGCGGTAACGATACCGCCCAGTGCGAGCAGCACTGACACCCGGGTATCCGAGCCAAACGCGACGCCGCCATGCGCGGACAACCACCAGAGATAGAGCGCAGCAACCGGCGAAAGCAGCAGCGTCTCGATCATCAGCCCCTCGAGGCTGTCGACAGGTGCGATCTTCCGAAGCAGCCCATAGGTTGCAAAAGTCAGCGCGAGCGCGAGGCTGATCCAAAGGCCGGACGTGGCGCCCAGCGCCAGCACCGACACGCCGGCGGCGGCAAGCGCGACGGCAATCCCCTGCCCGCGCGTCAGTCGTTCCTTCAACAGGGCCACGCCCATCACGACATTGACCAACGGGTTCAGGAAATAGCCGAGACTCGTCTCGAGCACATGGTTCGCGCCGATGGCCCAGATGTAGATCAGCCAGTTGGCAGCGATGAGCAGCGATGAGCACAGCAGGATTTTGATCGCCTGAGGATTGAGGGCGGCAGCGCGCAAATGCGGCCAGCGACGCACGACTGTTATCAGCATGACCAGCAGCGCCACGGACCAAAGCACGCGCTGCGCGACGACCTCGGTCGGCATGACGCCATACAGCAGCTTGAAATAAGCGGGGAGAAAGCCCCACCACAGGTAACATCCAAGGCCGAACAGGACGCCTTTGCGCGCCTCGGCTTCGGCGCTCAAATCAGTCCGCCGCCGATCCAGAGCCGCACGACCGCGACGATCAGCACGACGAGGTTCAGGTTGCGCCCCGCCGTCCCGCGCGAAAGCACGCCGAAGAACAGGCCGAGCAACACCCAGGGAATCACCAGCCAGTTCAACGCGCCGACCAGCGGCAACACCGCAAGCAGCACCCAGGGAATGGCGAGCAGGCCGATCAGCAACGAGAGAGCGTTCAGCATGGCGCGCATATGGTGCCGGTGTGTTGGCGGCGCAAGACGGTTAGGAGCGGCGTCTGAACGGCGCCATTTCGCCCATGAATTCGATCTCGCGCGCCACGGCCACCCGTTCGCGATCGAGATAATCGGCAATGGCGGCACGGAAGCCGGGATCGGGAATATAGTGCGCCGAGTAGGTCGGCACGGGCACATAGCCGCGGGCGAGCTTGTGGCTGCCCTGCGCGCCGGCTTCGACCGTCTTTAGCCCGCGTGCGATCGCCGCGTCGATCGCCTGATAATAGCAAAGCTCGAAGTGAAGGAACGGGACGTCCTCCACCGCGCCCCAATAGCGGCCGTAAAGCGCGTCGGCTCCGATCAGGTTGAGCGCGCCGGCGATCGGCACGCCATCCCGATAGGCCATGATCAGCAGCGTTTGGTTGCCCATCCGCTCGCCCAGCAGCGAGAAGAAAGCGCGGGTCAGATAAGGTCGGCCCCATTTGCGCGAGCCGGTGTCCTGGTAGAATTCCCAAAAGGCGTCCCAGACCTCTTCAGTGAGATCGCGACCGATCAGGTGGCGGATGTCCAGCCCCTGCACCGCCGCCGCGCGTTCCTTGCGCAAGGTCTTCCTCTTGCGAGACGACAAGGCCGCGAGAAAGTCGTCGAAGGTCGCGTAGCCGTCATTCTGCCAATGAAATTGGCTGTCGGTGCGGATCAGCCATCCGGCGGCTTCGAACAGAGCGACCTGATCGGGCGCGACGAAGGTGACGTGCGCGGACGAAAGATCGTTTCGCTCCGTCACTGCCTCGATCGCAGCGATCAGATGTGGCGCGGCCGCTTTGTCGCGCAGCAACAACCGCGGCCCCGGCACCGGCGTGAACGGCACCGCTACCTGCAGCTTCGGGTAGTAGCGCCCGCCTGCGCGGGTATAGGCGTCGGCCCAGGCGTGATCGAAGACATACTCGCCCTGGCTGTGGCTCTTCGCATAGGCAGGCGCGACGGCGGTCAGGCTACCATCCGCGCCTTGCACCGAGATCGGCAGCGGTTGCCAGCCCGCGCGCGCCGTGGCGCTGCCGGACTGCTCTAGAATCGACAGGAACGCATGGCTGACGAACGGATTGGCAGTGCCCGCACAGGCGTCCCATTCGGCCGCGTCGAATGACGCCACGCCGTCGTCGATGCGGGCGATGATCTCTTGGGAGGAGTCGGCCATTCGCGCCGATGTAAGTCCGCGAGAGGCCGTATCAAAGTGGCTCCGGCTACCTGCTCAGCACGATCAGCTCGGTGCGGCGATTTTCGAAACGGCCCTGCCCGGTCTGGTTCGACCCGATCGGGTTGCTTTCGCCCCCGCTGACCGCCTCGATCCGATCCTCGTCCACGCCTTTGTCGGCCAGCGCGCGGGCGACGTTGCGCGCCCGCTGATAGGCAAGCCGCTGGTTGGGCAGTTCGCCGCCCGTCGAATCGGTGTAGCCTACGATCCGAATGCGCGCGTTCGGATAGGCCGTGAGCACGCGGGCGAGATTGTTCAGGGCGTCCCGGTCTTCGCGGCGGATATCGGCTTTGCTCGTGTCGAAATTCATGCGCTCGAAGCTGAATGTGTGCGGGGCCGGCTCCTGCGAAGCGAGATAGGCCTGCACGTCATAGGGCAGCGTGTCGGGCGCGAGCTCGACCGTCTTGCCGTTCGGAAGCGCGACGGGCGCGACCGCCGGCTGGGCCGGGGCCGCGCTCGCTTCCGCCTGCGGAGCGGGAGCCGACCGGTCGCGGTCCTTAAGCAGCAATACGAGCAGAATAAGGGCGAGAAGACCGGCGAGGATCCACGGCAACAGCCGGTGCAGATCAAGGCTCGCGGCGCCTGAACGTCGCCCATGCCCCTGCATGACTGCCAGCGAGCGGCGGTTCAGATGGACGGTGTCGCCTTCGACCCGGTCGACCAGATCGGCAGCGACGTAATGATGCTCTCCGTCCGCCGTGCTGTCGCGCGCCAGCTTGATCCCGTATTTGTCGGCGTCGTCGACATTGCCGATGCGCTGACCATCCGGCGTGACCACCCGCATGCCGGGTCGGAATTGTTCTGGCTGAAGCACGACCGTTCTCCCTGTTCTTTGCGGGCTAAACGGCGAAGCGGCAGAGAGTTTCCCTACATGTGGTCAGGCGAGGCGGTCGCGCAGCTCGCGCTTCAGCACCTTGCCAATCGCGCTCCTCGGGAGCTGGTCGACGACATGGAGGGCGGAGAGGCGCTGGGTCTTACCGAGCTTGCCGTTGGCGGCGGTCAACACGTCATCCTTGTTCGCGCCCGGCCGGAGGACCACGAAGCCGACAGGCGTTTCGCCCCAATCGGCGTGCGGCACGCCGACAACCGCCACCTCGATGACGCCCGGATCGGCGGCGAGCACAGCCTCCAAGTCGCTCGGATAGATGTTGAAGCCGCCGGAGATGATCATGTCCTTGGTGCGGTCCATCAGGATCATGAAGCCGTCCTTGTCGAACCGGCCGACATCGCCATGTCGGATGAAACGGCGGCCATCCTTGTCGAACCATTCGGCGGCGCGGGTGGCGTCTGGCCGGCCGTTATAGCCGGTCATCATCATCGGCCCGCGCCCGACCACCTCGCCGACGCCGCCGGGCGGGACTTCGTTGCCGTCCTCGTCGATCAGCTTCATCTCGCTGTTCGGCGCGACCTGGCCGACCGTGTGGAGCTTGTCGGGATGCTCGTGCGCGACGAGCATGCATGAGGCGCCCCCTTCGGTCATGCCGTAGAATTCGACGAGTCCGCCGGGCCAGCGGTCGAGGATGTCGCGCTTCAGCTCGGCCGCGAAGGGCGCGCTGGTGCAGAATTTGGCGCGGTAGCTGGACAGGTCGAAATCGTCGAAGTCCGGCAACGCCATCAACCGGCGATACTGGACGGGCACCAGCATCGTGTGGGTGACGCGGTAGCGCTCCGACAGTTCGAGGAAGCGGCGGGCGTCGAACTTCTTCATCAGCACGACCGTCCCGCCCGCGCCGAGACACGGCAGGAAGCTGACCAGCGTCGTGTTCGAGTAATGGGGCGTCGACAGCAGCGCGACCGCATCCGGTCCATACACTGCAGCGCGCGACAGGTAGTTCCAGCGCATCTGGTGCGACTGGACGATGCCCTTGGGCGTGCCGGTCGTGCCGGACGAATAGATGATGTTGAACGAATCCTCGGGCGCAACCTGGACCGGCGCGGCGCGCGCGCCTTCCGGCGGCAGCCAGGCGTTCAGATCGTGCAGCGATATGCGCTCGACGCCGGCCGGCACCTCCATTGGGATCGCAGGATCGGCAAACAGGTGCCTCGCGCCGCTGTCGATCAGCATGGCCGTCAGCGCTTCGGGCGTGGCAGACGTCGTGAGCGGCGCCGCGGCCGCGCCGGTGCGGATCGCGGCGAGAAACACCGCGCCATACGCAATCGAGTTGAGGCCGACGATCGCAACCGCTCCGCCCTTGCCGACGCCGTCGGCCTGCAGCTTCGCGGCGATCCGCTCGACCAACGCGTCGAGCTCTCCCCAGCTAATCCGTTCGTCCTCGTCGGCGATGGCGAGCTTGTCGGGATGCTCGGCCGCATGGGCGCGGAGCAACTCGCTATGATCGGCGAAATCGCGGGACAGCAGCTCAGCGTACGAGGGTGACGAAACTGTAGCCATCGTGATCCTCCCGAGCCTTCTCCCGCCAGCCGGCGAAGGGCGGGACGACGGTATCGCCTTCGACGTTCCCGCGCACCTCGGTCAGCTCTATTCTGTCGGCAAGCGGCTCGAATAGCCGGAAGATATCCGCGCCACCGACAATCGAGACGCGCGGGCGATCGGCGAGCGCCAGCGCCTCCTCGACCGTGTGCGCAACCTCCGCGCCCTCGGCCCACCAATCGCCGCGGGTGAGCACGATATGGCGGCGGCCGGGCAGCAGCCTCGGCAGGCTCTCGAACGTCTTGCGGCCCATGATCATCGGCGCGCCCATGGTCAGCGCCTTGAAGCGCCTGAGGTCCTCGGGGATGCGCCAGGGGAGATCGCCATTCCGCCCGATCACGCCGTTTTCAGCCCGGGCAATGACGAACACGATTTCGGGCTTCACGTGCGGGGCGGAGGCGCCGGCGCGGCGAGTTGCTGGCTGCGATACGTGCCCTGCCGCTCGAGCATCCAGCCGGGATATTCGGACGGCAGCTTGCTGACCGCGTCGAGCTTGGCGAGGTCCTCGGGCGACAGCTCGACCTTGGTCGCAGCGATGTTGTCGGCGAGCTGCTCGACCCGCTTGGCGCCGACAATGACGCTCGACACGGCCGGCTGATGGAGCAGCCAGGCGAGCGCGACCTGCGCGACCGAGACGCCATTGGCGTCGCCGATCGCCTTCATGACGTCAATCGCGTCATAGGCGCGGTCGCGATTGACCGGCGGGAAATCGAACGCCGCGCGGCGGCCGTCCCCACTCTTCTCGTCGTCGCGGCTGTATTTGCCGGACAGCAGGCCGCCGGCGAGCGGGCTCCATACCATCAGCCCGACGCCTTCGCTTTGCAGCATCGGCACGATCTCGCGCTCAAGGTCCCGGCCGGCGATGGTGTAATAGGCTTGCAGGCTCTCGAAGCGCGCAAGGTTCAGACGCTCCGACGTGCCCAGCGCCTTCATGATCGTCCAGGCCGCCCAGTTCGACACGCCGATATAACGGACCAGTCCGCGCTGGACGATATTATCGAGCGCGCGCAACGTCTCCTCGATCGGGGTCGCCGCGTCCCAGCCGTGAATCTGGTAGAGGTCGATATGGTCAAGGCCCAGGCGCTTCAGGCTGGCCTCGACCTGGTTCATGATGTGATAGCGCGAGGTGCCGCGGTCGTTCGGCCCCTTGCCCATCGGGCCCATCGCCTTGGTGGCGATCACAACCTGGTCGCGCGCGATGCCGAGGTTGCGCAGCGCCTGGCCGGTGATCTGTTCCGACATGCCTTCGGAATAGACGTTCGCCGTGTCGATGAAGTTGATGCCGGCATCCAGTGCCGTCTTCACCAATGCGTCGGAGGCGGACTGGTCGAGCTGCCCGATCGCCGTCCACATGCCCTGCCCGCCGAACGTCATCGTGCCGAGGCAGAGTTCCGAGACGTAGAGGCCGGTGCGGCCGAGCTTGTTGTAGCGCATGGGGCTTCTCCTCAAACGGCGACGGGAGCCGCGATGTGGGGGTGCGGGTCGTAGCCGGCAATCGCGAAATCCTCGAGCCGGTAGTCGAAAATGCTGTCCGGCCGACGATTGAATTCGAGTTTCGGGAATGGCCGCGGGGTGCGCGCGATCTGCTCTGCGACGAGGTGCTCGTGGTTCAGATAGACATGAACGTCGGCGCCCATCCAGATGATCTCGCCGGGTTCGAGGTCGCATTGCTGGGCGAGCATGCGGAGGAGGAGGGCGGCTTCGAAAATGTTGAAGCCGAAGCCGAGGCCGAGATCGCAGCTGCGCTGGTAGAGGATGCCGGAAAGCCGGCCATCGGCGACGTGGTACTGGTAGGTCATGTGGCAGGGCGGGAGGGCCATGCGATCGAGTTCGGCGACGTTCCAGCCGGTGAAGATGTGGCGGCGTGACGCCGGGTTTTTGCGGAGGCCATCGACCAAGTTGGCTATTTGATTGAAGTAATTGCCCTTGCCGTCGGACCAGCTAACCCATTGTTTTCCATAGACCGGGCCAAGATCGCCCCACTTTTCGGCGAAGGCGGCATCTTCGACTAATCTCGTTTCGAAGGCGTCACGGTCGATCGCCTCCCCGGTCTCGCGGCGGTAGCGGTCGAGCGGCCAGTCGGTCCAGATATGGACGCCCTGTTCGACCAGGGGACGGATGTTCGTGTCGCCCGAGAGGAACCAGATCAGCTCCTTCACCGCGGACTTCCAGAAGATCCGCTTGGTGGTGAGCAGCGGCACCGTGCCGTCCGACAGATCGAAGCGCATCGTCACGCCGAAAAGGGAACGCGTGCCGACTCCGGTGCGGTCGATCCGCTCGCTGCCTTCGGCCCAGACCCGGGCCATTGCGTCGAGATATTGCTGTTCGGGATGCGGACTCATGCCCCGCCAGCTTTGCGCGACCGACGGGCGAACGACAAGCCGCTTGCAATTGATGTGATGTTGTAACATCCTCTTACTTACGGTCCATAGAGACCGGTGAACAGGAGACGGTGCGATGACGGCAGACGGATTCCTTCAGCAGAAACAACGCCATCCGGTCGCGATGGCGGCCGCGCTTTCGATCAACATCGCCGCCGTGACGGCGCTGATGCTGGCGAAGAGTGGCTATGTCGAGATCGTGCCCCCGGGCGCCATTCCCTTGATCAATATCGTCGACCCTCCGCCTCCGCCGCCCAACACCGAACCGCCCAAGCAGCGGCCGCATCAGCCACAGGCGCAAAACCCGTGGACGCCGCAGCCGCACGAGCATCCAACCGCTGTCGATCGAACGGAGATCGCCGGCACCACCGAGATGGGCGGACTCATCGGCGATCCAGGATTGCCCCCCGTCAAGTTCGAACCCGTCGACCCGCCGAAGCCGCCCGAGCCAGTCACGGTCGGGCCGCAGCCGGACCCCCGCTATGCCGGCGATTACCAGCCGCCCTATCCTCCCCAGCTTCTGCGCACCGGCATCGAAGGCAAGGCGGTGGTGCGGGTGCTGATCGGCGCCGATGGGCGGGTGAAGCAGGCAGAGATCGTGTCCGCCGACGATCCGCTGTTCGCCGACGCGACCGAGCGGCAGGCGCTGCGGAAATGGCGTTTCCGGCCCGCCACGCGCGACGGGGTCGCGGTCGAAAGCTGGAAGACCATGACCGTCAAGTTCGAGATCAGGAGCTGAGCCCCCCTCCAGCCTTTGCTGGAGGGGTTGGGGGGGGTGGTTTTCCTTGGCGCACTGAAAAGAGAGCCACCCCTAACCCCTCCACGAAGGCGTGGAGGGGGACTGGTCCGCAAGGACTGCCCGTCCTATCTTGGCCGCCATGTCCCGGTTTCGCCGCTACAACCCGCTGGTCGGATTGAGAGACCTGCGTCTCTTCCTCCATTCCCGCCAGAAGCATGAGCTGATCTTCGCCTTCCTGGCGATCGTCACCACGCTGCTCGTCATCACCGGCTTCATGATCGACGCGCGCGACCTGAAAAAGCCGTACGAGCGCGACATCCAATATGTGCAGAGCTGGCCGCTGAACCGCACCGATGCCGAGATCGTCGCCGCGCAGAAGGCCGACCAGAAGACCCGCGCGGCCGAGGAAGCGAAGCGCAAGGAGCTGGAGGCGAAGAACCGCGCGGCGCTTAAGCGAATCGACGACACGCTCAATCGGTGGGGCTTCTGAGCGACGACGCGCGCTGGATGGGCGCCGCGCTGGCGCTCGGCGCGCGCGGCCAGGGGCGAACCGCGCCCAATCCCAATGTCGGCTGCGTGATCGTGAAGGACGGGCGCGTGATCGGCCGCGGCTGGACCCAGCCCGGCGGCCGCCCGCACGCCGAAGCGATGGCGCTGGAGCAGGCAGGCGCGGAGTCGCGCGGCGCAACTTTGTACGTGACGCTGGAGCCCTGCGCGCACCGGAGCCCGCGCGGGCCGGCCTGTTCCGACCTGATCGTCGCGGCGGGCGTGGCGCGAGTGGTTGCGGCGGCCGAAGACCCCGACCCGCGCACGGCGGGGAGTGGGTTCGCGCGGTTGCGCGACGCGGGCGTCGAGGTCGTGAGCGGCGTGCGCGAGGCGGAAGCGGTGGCATCCTATGCCGGATTCATCACGCGCCAGCGCTTGGGACGGCCGTTCGTCACGTTGAAGCTGGCGACTTCGCTCGACGGGCGGATCGCGCTGGCCGATGGCAGCAGCCGCTGGATCACCGGCGACGCGGCACGGGCGCATGTCCATCTGGAGCGGAGCCGGCGTGAGGCGATCCTGGTCGGGCGCGGGACGTGGGACGCGGATGCGCCGCGGCTGGACGTGCGGCTGGAGGGACTGGAGGAACGGGGGCCGGTGCGGGTGGTGCTCAGCTCCAAGCCGTCCATGCCGAGCGAAGTCGAGGCACGCACTTCATTTCGAGCAGGGTATGAGGACAGTGGGTCCCTCGACTTCGCTCGGGATGGACGGGATTGGATAAGACTCGAGAATCCGGACCAGATCACCACCCTCCCCTGCGACTATCTCTTCGTCGAAGGCGGCGCCGAGACCGCGGCTGCGTTCCTGCGCGCCGACCTTGTCGACCGGCTGCTGCTGTACCGCGCGGCAATTCTGATCGGGGCGGGCAAGAGCGCGATCGGCGATATCGGCCTCTCCGACCTTTCCGATGCGCACGGACGGTGGACACTGGCGGACGCGCGGATGCTTGGCAGCGACCGGTTTGAGTCCTACCTGCGACAACGCTGACATGTTCACGGGAATCATCACCGACGTCGGGACGATCGAGTCCGTCGAAGCGCGTGGCGACACGCGCGTGGTCGTACGCACCGCATACGACACGGGCACTGTCGATCTGGGCGCGTCGATCGCCTGTTCGGGCGTGTGCCTGACCGTGGTGGACAAGGGGCCGGGCTGGTTTTCGGTCGACGTCTCGGGCGAAACGATCAGCCGCACGGCGCAAGGGCAATGGACAGCTGGCCGTCCGCTGAACCTCGAACGCGCGCTGAAGCTTGGCGAGGAGCTGGGCGGGCATATCGTTACCGGCCATGTCGACGGCGTTGCCGAAGTGGTGAGCGTCTCGCCCCAGGGCGATTCGAAGCGGATCGGTTTCCGTGTCGCATCCGACCTCGCGCCGTTCATCGCACCCAAGGGATCGATCACGATCGACGGCGTGTCGCTGACCGTGAACGAAGTCGCCGACCAGCCGGACGGCTCCGCGCATTTCGCGATCAACCTCATTCCGCACACCCAGGCGGTGACCACGCTGGGTGCGCTGGAACAGGGCCAGGCGGTCAATATCGAGATCGACGTGCTCGCCCGCTATCTCCAACGGATGGAGTATTATCATGGTCGCCGCTGAAGTGAGCCGGCTTCGTCACGGCTATCTCTCCTCGCCCGACGAGATCATCGACGAGGCGCGCAACGGGCGCATGTTCATCCTGGTCGACGACGAGGACCGGGAGAATGAAGGCGATCTCGTCATCCCGGCGCAGATGGCGACGCCCGATGCAATCAACTTCATGGCCAAATATGGCCGCGGCCTGATCTGCCTGGCGCTGTCGAAACGGCGCGTCGATCAGCTGGGGCTCAACCTGATGAGCCGCAACAACGGCACACGTCACGAAACCGCCTTCACCGTCTCCATCGAGGCGAAGGAAGGCGTCACCACCGGCATTTCGGCAGCGGACCGGGCGCGCACCATCTCGGTCGCGATCGACGGCACCAAGGGCGCGGACGACATCGTGACGCCCGGCCACGTCTTTCCGCTGGTCGCGCGCGACGGCGGCGTGCTCGTCCGCGCCGGCCACACCGAAGCGGCGGTGGACGTGGCGCGGCTGGCCGGCCTCAACCCCTCCGGCGTGATCTGCGAGATCATGAAGGACGACGGGACGATGGCGCGGCTGGACGACCTCGTCTCCTTTGCGCAGCTCCATAACCTCAAGATCGGCACTATCCGCGATCTGATCGCCTATAGGCGGCGCAACGACCATCTGGTCGAGCGTGCGGCGGAAATGGTATTCCACAGCCGCTGGGGCGGCGACTGGAAGGCGATCACGTTCCGCAACAAGGTGACAGGCGACGAGCTGATCGCATTGCAGAAGGGCAAGATCGATCCGAACAAGCCAACCCTGGTGCGCATGCACACCATGTCGATGTTCGTCGATGTGTTTGGCGAGGACAATCAGCGCGCTGGCCTGCTCTCCAAATCGATGGAAGCGATCGGCGAGGCGGGCGCGGGCGTGATCGTCGTGATCAACAAGCCGATGCAGGGGATCGTCAGCCGCTTCATGCAGCTTCGCGCCGAGGGCAAGGTTGCCGGCGACCCGCAGGTCGAGGAACTGCGCGACTATGGCATCGGCGCGCAGATCCTCGCCGAGCTGGGCGTGCACGACATGGTGCTGCTGACCAACACGCACCACACGCTGGTGGGCCTGGAAGGGTACGGCCTGTCGATCGTGGGCGAGCAGCCGATTCCGGGGACGGGCGGGGAATAGGCTCTCGGAAGCGGTAATCCAGTTGCCGTTCGGGCTGAGCTTGTCGAAGCCCTGCTTTTCTTTCTAGGGCTGAGAAAAGAAGAACAGGCCTTCGACAAGCTCAGGCCGAACGGAGTGGGTTATGGCGCATATCCTGATCGTCGAGGCGCGGTTTTACGAGCATCTGAACGACTTGCTGCTCGACGGCGTGCGGAGCGCGGTCGAGGCGGCGGGGCACAGCCATGAGACGGTCACCGTGCCGGGTGCGCTGGAAGTGCCCGCGGCGATCGCGATGGCGGCGGAGAGCGGGCGCTACGACGCGTTCGTGGCGCTGGGCGTGGTAATCCGCGGCGAGACCTATCATTTCGAAGTCGTCTCCAACGAAAGCGCGCGCGGGATCATGGCGCTGACGCTGGACGGGCTCGCGATCGGCAACGGCATCCTCACCGTCGAGAACGAAGCCCAGGCGCTGGCGCGCGCGCGCAAGACCGAGAAGGACAAGGGCGGCGAAGCGGCCAAGGCGGCGCTGGCGATGCTGGCGCTGCGGGAGCGGTTTGCCTAACTTCCCCTCCCGCGAGCGGGAGGGGTTAGGGGAGGGAAATGGCCTTTAGGCACTAAGATACGGTCCCACCCCCGACCCCTCCCGCAAGCGGGAGGGGAGAAGCGGCGATTGTTTAGTCATCCGCTCTTAGCTACACTCCTGTCAGTAAGACCGGAGTCCCGCATGGCGCTCGCCCATACCTTCGCCGCCAATCCGCACTGGCTGCCGCGCAATCCGAAGCGGGCGCTGGCGGACATTCCCGGCGAGGAAGGGCTGCCGATCTTCGGCAACACCTTCGCGATCCTGAAGGACCCCCCGGCGTTCGGGCGGCGGATGATCGACACCTACGGCCCGGTCTATCGCAACCGGGCGTTCGGCGGGCGGCAGGTGAACCTGGTCGGACCCGACGCGAACGAGCTGGTGCTGTTCGACCGCGACAAGATCTTTTCGTCCGAACAGGGCTGGGGGCCGACGCTGAACCTGCTGTTCCCGCGCGGTCTGATGCTGATGGATTTCGACAAGCATCGCGCCGACCGGCGGACGCTGTCGGTGGCGTTCAAGCCGGAGCCGATGCGGCATTATGCCGAGCAGCTGAATCGGGGCATCGCGCGCGCAGTCGCCGGCTGGGCGGACCGGCCGATGCGCTTTTACGACGCGATCAAGCAATTGAGCCTCGATCTGGCGGCGGAGAGTTTTCTCGGCATGCCGCTCGGGGCGGAAGCGACGCGGATCAACAAGGCGTTCGTGGACGAAGTGCAGGCGTCGGTCTCGCCGGTGCGCTCGCCGCTGCCGGGCACGATGATGCGGCGGGGCGTCAAGGCGCGGCAGTATCTGATCGAGCTGTTCCTGCGCGAGATTCCGGCGCGGCGGCAGAGCGAGGGACAGGATTTCTTCTCGCAATTTTGCCGGGCCGAGGACGAGGACGGGCGGCCGCTTGGGCCCCAAGCGATCGCCGATCACATGAACTTCCTGATGATGGCGGCGCACGACACGATCACCTCGTCGGCGACCAGCCTGGTGATGCTGCTCGGCCGCAACCCGGAGTGGCAGGACCGATTGCGCGAGGAGATCGCGTCGCTGGGGCTGAACGACGCGGACGGCGTGCCGCACGGCCAGCTCGACCGGCTGGTGCTGACCGAATATGCGTTCAAGGAAGCGCTCAGGATGACGCCGCCGGTGCCTTCGGTGCCGCGGCGGGCGCTGAAGGATTTCGAGTTCGGAGGCTATCGCATTCCCGCCGGGACCTCCGTCAATATCGGCATCGGCTACACGCACCACATGCCGGAGCACTGGCCGGAGCCGGAGCGGTTCGATCCGATGCGCTTCACGCCGGAAGCGTCGCGCGGGCGGCACAAATATGCGTGGGTGCCGTTCGGCGGCGGCGCGCATATGTGCCTGGGCTTGCACTTCGCGACGATGCAGGTGCGCATCCTGATGGCGCACCTCTTGAGCCGCTACCGGATCGAGCTGCCGGCGGGCGCGGGCGAGAAGTGGCAATACTTCCCGATTCCGCGCCCGAGAGACGGCCTGCCGGTTCGGTTCGCCCCGCTCTAGGCGGCGCGCGCCAGCTCCGGATAGTCGATATAGCCTTCGGGGCCCTGGCTGTACCAGGTTGCCATGACGTCAGGCGCGAGCGGTGCGCCGGTGCGGAGGCGATCGACCAGATCGGGGTTCGAGATGAACGGGCGGCCGAACGCGATCGCGTCGGCGAGGCCCGAGTCGATGTCGGCCTGGGCGCGGAGCAGGTCGTAATCCTGGTTGAGCACCAGCGGGCGCGAGAAGACCGGGCGGATCTCGGGCGAGACCTTGGGCTGGTCCGACTTGCCGAAGGTGCCGTCGGGCCCCTGCTCGCGAAGCTCGAGGAAGGCGATGCCGATCTCGTCCAGCGCCTTGGCGGCGGGGACGAAGACGGACGCGGGGTCGCTGTCCTCGACGCCCTGGCTGTTGCCGTTGGGCGAGAAGCGGACCGCCGTGCGGTCGGCGCCGATCTCTCCGGCGACGGCCTCGACGACCTCGCGCAGCAGGCGGATGCGGTTTTCGGGCGAGCCGCCGTACCGATCGGTACGCAGGTTCGAATTCTCGCGCAGGAACTGGTCGATCAGATAGCCATTGGCGGCATGGATTTGGACGCCGTCGAAGCCGGCGGCCTTCGCGTTGCGCGTGGCGCGGCGGTAATCGTCGAGCAGGCGCGGGATTTCGTGCAGCTCCAGCGGCCGCGCCTCGGTGTAAGGCTGCTTGCCGTCATAGGTATGGGCATAGGCAGGCGCCGTTGTCGCCGAGGACGAGACCGGCTGCTCGCCGCCAAGGAAGCTCGGATGGACGATCCGGCCCATGTGCCAGAGCTGGAGGAAGATGCGGCCGCCGGCGCCGTGCACGGCCCGGACGACCGGCTTCCACGCCTCGGTCTGCTCGTCGCTCCAGATGCCGGGCGCATAGGGCCAGCCGAGCCCCTCGCGGCTGATGCCGGTCGCCTCGGTGATGATCAGCCCGGCCGAAGCGCGCTGCGCATAATAGGTCGGCATCAGATCGGAAGGCACATGGTCCCGGCTCGAGCGGGCGCGAGTGAGCGGCGCCATCAGCACGCGGTTCGGCGCGCGGACGGCGCCAAGCTGTATCGGATCGAAAAGGCTCGTCATGTTATCGGTCTCCTTTTGCAACCGGCAAATAGGAAGCTAAGGGGCGCCATGCACCGGCCGGCGGCTTCAAGAAAAACTTTGCGCAGCGAAACCAGCCTCGCCTTTCTGGCGCTGCTGGGCGGCAATGTCGCGCTGGCATTCGGGCCGCTGTTCGTGCGGCTGGCGAGCACCGAAGCGCATATCGGCCCCGTCGCTGCGGCCTTCTGGCGGCTGGCGCTGGCCGCGCCGGTGCTGTTGCTGCTGACTCGCGCCACGCGCCAGCCGATCGGGCGATTGCGCGGGGGTATGCTGACACTGATCGCGCTCGGCGGCTTCTTCTTCGCCGCGGATTTGGGGAGCTGGCATCTCGGCATCCTGAAGACCAAGCTCGCCAACGCGACGTTGCTCGGCAACACGGCGAGCCTGATCTTTCCGCTCTATGGCTTCCTCGCCGCGCGGGCGTGGCCTTCGCGGGCGCAGGCGCTTGCGCTCGCGATCGCGGCGCTGGGCGGCGGGCTGCTGATGGGGCGCAGCTACGAACTATCGCCGCAGAACCTGGTCGGCGACCTGCTCTGCCTGCTCGCGGGCGGGCTCTACACATTCTACCTGATCTCGATCGACCGGGCGCGCGGCTCGCTGCAGCCCTGGCCGGTGCTGACGTTGTCGACGATCGCGGGCATCGCGCCGCTGCTCGCCTTCGCATGGGGTCTCGGCGAGACGATCTGGCCCGATGCCTGGTGGCCGCTGGTCGGGCTCGCGCTCGGCAGCCAGCTCATCGGGCAGGGGCTGCTGGTCTATGCGATGGGCCATGTCCGGCCGCTGGTGACCGGGCTCGCTTTCCTGCTGCAGCCGGTCGTGTCGGCGGCGATCGGCTGGACGCTGTACGGCGAGGCGCTCGCCCCGCTCGACTGGATCGGCGCGGCCCTGGTCGCCGTCGCGATCGTGCTGGTGCGGCGGCCGGCCCAGGAAGAGCCGGCCCCCTGACAGGTTATTCGCCGAGAACGCCCTGCGTCACCATGCAGTAGAGCATGGGGATCGAGAGCATCGTGTTGATGCGCGAGAACATCATCGCGGTGGTGGCGGACTTCGCCTTCAATGCGTCGTCGACGGTGACGATGCCCAGCGCCCGCTTCTGGTTCGGCCAGATCACGAACCAGACGTTGAACGCCATGATCAGGCCCAGCCACATACCGAGGCCGATCAGCCGGTAGCCGGGCTGGAAGGTCAGCGCTTCGACGACATAGGTGTCGGGCGGGCTGCCGGCGATCACCAGTCCCATCAGCACCGTAAACGCCGCCGCCCAGCGGAACCAGAACAAGGCGGTGGGCGCGATATATTTGGAAACGCCCGGCTTCAGCTCGGCCGGCACTTTCGGCATGGTCGGGATCTGCACGAAGTTGAAGTAATAAAGCAGGCCGATCCACATGATGCCGAACAGCACATGGAGGTAGCGGAACAGTCCGTTCAGATAGGCCATCATGTCATTACCGGCGATATCGCGGTGGAAACCGACGATGACGACGATGAGCAGGATGACGGCGGCAACGAGCACCGCATTCAGATTTGAGAAGAACTTGGCCATGACGAGCCCCTCTTTATGTCGTTAATGGCGCGTAATGGACTAGCAGGTCGTTGGAATCGTGTCACGCTTGGCGATGCGCGGCGATCCGCCTAGATGGGAGCGATGGCTGATCTGTCCGCGGACCCGACGCTCGACGAAGTGCGCGCCCATCTGGCGCCGCTGATCCCCGCCCATGCGGCGTTCGACGGCTGGGGACCGGAGGCGGTGGCGCTTGCGGCAAGCCAAGCCGGTGTCGATGCCGACATCGCCCGCCTCGCCTTCAAGGACGGCGCAGTGCAGATGATCGACGCCTGGTTTCGGTCGGTCGATCACGCGATGGCCGCGAAGTTCAGTGCCGAGGAACTGGCGGCAATGAAAATCCGCGACCGGATCACAGCGCTCGTATGGGCGCGAATCGAGACCGTGGCGCCCGACCGCGAAGCGCTGCGGCGCGCGGTCGCGATCCTTGCTATGCCGCAGAATGCCGCGACGGCCGCGAAGATGGGCTGGCGCGCGGTCGACCTGATGTGGCGGCTGGCCGGCGACAAGGCCACCGACTTCAACCATTACACCAAGCGCATGACCCTGGGCGCGGTTTATGCCTCGACGGTGATGGCGCTGCTCGACGACGAAACGGCCGACCTGCACGACACGCGCGCGTTCCTCGATCGCCGCGTCGAGAATGTGATGCAGTTCGAACGCTTCAAAGCCGACTTCAAGACACGCGCGAAGCACCGCCCCAGCCTGTCGCGCTTCATCGGACGGCTGCGCTATCCGGCGATCTAGGTATTTCCCGTTATTGATAATCAATCGCATCAAGCTTATTGATGCTGCATGCGTCTCAGTGACCTGCCGCTGCGCAAGGCGGCGCATATCAGTGCGATCGACTGGGCTTTGCTGGGCGAGGCCGAGGGCAAGCGCCTGCGCGAGCTCGGCTTCGACGAAGGCGTGGCGATCGAAGCGCTGCATCATGGCAGCATCTTCGGCCGCGATCCGATCGCCTATCGCGTCGGGCGCATGACTGTCGCGATCCGCCGCGCCCAGGCCAGCGCCATCCGCGTCGCCCTAGCGTGAACCCGGCGCCGCTCGTCGCGCTGGTCGGCAATCCCAATGCCGGCAAGAGCTCTCTGTTCAACGCGCTGACCGGTGCGCGCCAGAAAGTCGGCAATTATCCGGGCGTGACGGTCGAGCGGCATTCGGGCCGCTTCGCGCTGCCCGACGGGCGGCCGGTCGAACTGGTCGACCTGCCCGGCGCCTATAGCCTGGAACCGGCCAGTCCCGACGAAGCGGTGACGCGCGACGTGATCCTGGGCCAGCAGGCGGGCGAGCGGCTACCCGCTGCGCTGATCGTGGTCGTCGACGCCTCCAACCTCGACAATCATCTGCGCTTTGCGATGCAGCTCATCGGGCTTGGCCTGCCGATCGTGATCGCGCTGAACATGATCGACCTCGCCAAGCGCGACGGACTGGAAATCGACACGTCGGTGCTCGCGAGAGAGCTTGGCGTGCCGGTGATCGAGACGGTCGCGGTGCGCAAGCGCGGGCTGGAAGAGCTGAAGACGGCGCTCGCCCATGCAGTCGGCGACGGCACGCTGAAGCTGCGCGCGGGTCATGGTTTCGTACACGAGGATCTGGCGACGGTGCAGCGCCGCGCCCGTGCGCTGGCGATGAAGGCAATCGTGTCGGAAAGCCCGGCGCGGCGCTTCACCCATTCGCTGGACGGCATTGCGCTCCATCCGGTGCTAGGGCCGGTGATCCTTGCCGCGCTGCTGTTCGTGATGTTCCAGGCGGTGTTCAGCTGGAGCAAGCTGCCGGCCGACTGGCTGCAGGCCCAATTCGACGCGCTGGGCGGCTGGGTGAACGCAATGCTGCCCGACGGCGTGCTGCGATCGCTGATCGCCGACGGCGTGATCGCGGGCGTGGGCGCGGTGGTGGTGTTCCTGCCGCAGATCCTGATCCTGTTCCTGTTCATCCTGATCCTGGAAGCGAGCGGCTATATGGTCCGCGCCGCTTTCCTGATGGACCGGCTGATGGCGCGGGTGGGCCTTTCCGGCCGCGCCTTCATTCCGCTGCTTTCGTCCTTCGCCTGTGCGGTGCCCGGCATCATGGCGACGCGCACGATCGACGATCCGAAGGATCGGCTGACGACGATCCTGATCGCGCCGCTGATGACCTGCTCGGCCAGGCTTCCGGTCTATACGCTGATCATCGGCGCTTTCATTCCCGACCGGGCGGTGATCCCGGGCGTGGGGCTGCAGGGGCTGGTGCTGTTCTGCCTCTACATCGCGGGCATCGCCGGCGCGTTCGTCGCGGCCCTGGTGCTGCGCCGCACAGTGACCAAGGGCCGCGGATCGGGCTTCATGATGGAGATGCCCAAATATCAATGGCCGCGCTGGCAGGATGTCGGCCTGGGGCTGCTCACCCGCGCGCAGATATTTCTGAAGCGCGCCGGCACGATCATCCTGTTCACGACCGTTCTGCTCTGGGCGCTCGCGTCCTTCCCGCAGGCGCCGAAGGGCGTGAAACAGAGCGAATATTCGATCGCCGGCCATATCGCGAGCGGCGTCGAGACGGTGGTGAGGCCGATCGGCTTCAACCACGACATCTCGATGGCGCTGATCCCGGCGATGGCGGCTCGCGAAGTGGCGGTCGCGGCGATCGCCACCGTCTATGCGATCGACGCCAATGCCGACGACGCCGCGGCGAGCACCCAGCTCAAGGACCGGCTGAGCAAGGCCTGGCCGCTGCCGACCGCCCTCGCCTTCCTCGCCTGGTTCGTGTTCGCGCCGCAATGCATCTCGACCATTGCCGTCACCAGGCGCGAGACCAATGGCTGGAAATGGCCGGGCTTCATGGTCGGCTATCTGTTTGCGGTAGCGTATGTGGCGGCGGGCGCTACATACTGGCTCGCAACACTCGCGGGCCTTTAGGAGCAATACGTGGCAGGAAGCGTGAACAAGGTGATTCTGGTCGGCAATCTCGGCGCCGATCCGGAAGCGCGGTCGATGGGCAGCGGCGGCGAAGTGGTGAACTTCAACGTCGCGACGAGCGAGCGCTGGAAAGACCGCGACGGCAACCCGCAAGAGAAGACCGAGTGGCACCGCGTCGTGATCTTCAACGAGAATCTCGGCCGCGTCGCCAAGCAGTATCTGCGCAAGGGCTCCAGCGTCTATCTGGAAGGCCAGCTTCAGACGCGCAAATGGACCGACCAGAACGGTCAGGACAAGTACACGACCGAAGTGGTGCTGCAGCGCTTCCGCGGCGAGCTGGTGCTCTTGGGCGGACGTGAAGGCGGTGGCGGCGGCTCCGGCGGCGGAAGCTGGGGCGGCGAGGATCGCGGCAATTTCGGCGGCTCCGGCAACACCCCGTCGGGCGGCTTCGGCGGCGGGCGCGGAGGCAGCGGCGGCGGCCGCGGCGGTCCGAGCCCGTTCGATTCCGACCTGGACGACGACGTTCCGTTCTGAGGGCCGTTTTCAAGGGAACAGCAGGGCCGATTCGGGCGTCTCGCTAAACAGGGTATCTGCTTAGCGAGATTGTCATGGCCGGAATCGTCATCACCGCACTGCTTGCATTGAGCATGTGGGTGGCGATCGTCTTGCTCGCCCGGCATCAAAGACGGGCGGCCGACCTGCCGGCGCTGCCCGGCCAACTCAGCGCGGCCGAACGGCGGCGGCTCTACAAAAGGCTCGGGCTCGATCCCGCGTTGCTCGCCCATCCGCGACCGCGTTATGAAGCGAAAGTGATCCCATTCCGCCCGGACGCACGCCGGCGGCGCAGCACCGAGGCCTAGGCGCCTTTCTCCATCCTGTCCTTCAGCGCCTTGAGGGCGGCGAACGGGCCTGTGTCGGTTTCCGTATCGGACTCATCCAGCGTCAGATCGGCATCAGGCGCGCGCGGATACGGATCGAGCGCCAGCGCCAGGGTCTCGGCGGCGAGCTCGCCCAGGTCGATTCGTCCGTTTTCGAGCGGGAGCGTGTCGCAATCCTCTTCGCTGAGCTCGACTTCTTCCTCGCCCGCCGGGCCCGGCGTCTCGGGGACGTAGCGGACCGAGAAAGGCGCATCGATGTGCGCGGGGAGCGGCTCGCCGGTGACGACGCAGCTCTGGACCAGATCGGCCATAACGCGCCCGTCGGCGTGGATGATGCCCGCCCGGCGCGCCAGCGTGACCGTCGCCGCAAGCCGGTCGAGCGCCACCAGCCGGAAGCGGCCGGCCAGCTTTCGCCGCTCGGCTTCGTCGGCGCCGATTTCCAGAGTCCGCGGCGATTCGGATACTGTGTCGGCATCGAGGGGCCGCGAGAATTCCGGCGTCATGGGAGCTGACCCGCCGCGATCGAATCGGCGGATGCGGCGTGCAGTGCGAGGTAGAAGGCGCGAAGCTGCTCGGCCGTGTGCTCGAGCGCGGCGGCCGGCGGCTCCTCGCCGCGATAGAGATTGCGGACCAGCGCCGCTTCGAACTCCCCTTCGCGCAGGCCGTCGCGATAGGCGCCGATCCGGCCGCCGAGCGCGCCCATCATCCTGCCCATATGCTTGCCGACCACCATGTCGCCGATGCCGATCTCGCGAAGCTGGCTGTCCATGTCGGTGACGAACAGCTCGACCAGCCAGGCCACGTTCTGCTTCTGCTCGGGTTCCAGCTCCAGGCGCGCGATGACCAGCGCCAGGATCGCTGCGATCATCTCGAACCGGCCGTCGATCGTGTCGGGCACGCCGCCTGCGCGATACCAATGCGCCTCGCGGCCGCGCGCGACCACCGCATTGTAGAGCGGCCGCGCGGCTTCATTGGCATTGGGTCGGCCGAAAAGCCGGTCGAAAAGGCGCATCAACTCTCCGTTCAGGTCACGTGCGCTTGTGTGCGCCATGCGTGCGGCATATTGAGGCAGTGGGCGGCGAGCGCAATGCTTGGTCACGTCCGGGAGATTCGAATGTTTTCTGTACAGCGGCGCGTGATCACCGGCGCCGCGCTTTTGGGCGTGATGGTGGCGGCCGGCGGCTGCTCGCGCATTCGCGGGCATCAAGGCTATCTGGTGGATTCGCAGCTCCTTGCGACCGTCCAGCCCGGCATCGACAACAAGGCTTCGGTGCAGAAGACGCTGGGTCTGCCGAGCCTCGCCGGCCAGTTCGACAGCAACGACTGGTATTATATCTCGCGCGACACCCGCCAGCTTGCCTTCGGCAGCCCGAAGCCGATCGCGCAGACGGTGCTGCACATCCGCTTCGACCAGGCCGGCAATGTCGCCCAGATCGAGCAGACCGGCCTTGAGAAGGTCGCGCGCATCGATCCGGTCAAGGATAAGACCCCGACGCTCGGCCGCAAGCACGGCTTCTTCGAGGACCTGTTCGGCAATATCGGCCGGGTCGGCACGCTGCCCGGCGGCAGCGGGCCGAGCGACAATACGGGCGGGTGAGGTTGAAAGCCCCTCTCCTTCAGGAGCATCAGGTCGGTCAGTCCCCCGGACTGACCTGAACCGTCTGGGGGACGGTTCACCTGATGCTGGGTTGGGGTGGGGCTGTCATCCGATTATTTTGGAGTTTTGATCGGCCTGCGGCCGACACCCACCCCAACCCCTCCCTTAAAAGGGAGGGGCTTAGATCTCATCCCGCAATCCCGCTCGCGGCCAGCACGGCGAGCGTCACCAGTTCCGAGGCGCGGCTCGCCATCGTCGCGACCTGCACGGGCTTGTCCATGCCGACCAGCATCGGGCCGATCACTTCGTCGCCCCCGAGCTCGCGCAGCAGCTTGGCCGAGATATTGGCGGACTGAAGGCCCGGCATCACCAGCACGTTGGCGGGCCCTGAGAGCCGGCTGAACGGATAGCTCGCCATCACGCGCGGGTTGAGCGCGACGTCCGGCGACATTTCGCCTTCGTATTCAAAGCTCACGCCGCGCTGATCGAGCAAGGCGACCGCACCGCGGATGTTGTCGAGAAACTCGCCCGGCGGGTTGCCGAAGGTCGAATAGCTGAGGAAGGCAACCCGCGGCTCATGGCCCATGCGCCGCGCCACCGCCGCGGTCTGCTCGGCAATATCGGCGAGTTCGGACGCGGAGGGGCGCTCGTTGACCGTCGTGTCGGCCATGAACACCGTGTGGTGCTGGCCGACCATTACGTGGATGCCGAACGGCGTGCGCCCTTGCTGCGGATCGATCACGCGCCGGATCTCGCGCATCGATTGGGCGTAGGTGCGTGTCGTGCCGGTAATCATCGCATCGACTTCACCAAGATCGAGCAGCAGCGAACCGAAGATGTTGCGGTCCTGGTTCACCATCCGCTCGCATTCGCGATACAGGTAGCCGCGACGCTGGAGCCGCTCGTACAACCGGTCGACCATCTTGGGGACCAAAGGCGAGTTACGGCTGTTGTGCAGTTCGAAGCTCTGCGGATCGTCGACGCCGAGCTCTTTCAATTGGTCGTAGACGTCGTCGCGGCCGACCAGCACGGGCGTGCCATAGCCGCCGTCGCGGAACTGGATCGCGGCGCGCAGCACCGTCTCTTCCTCGCCTTCCGCGAACAGCACGCGCTTCGGGTTGGCGCGCGCCGCTTCATAGGCCAGCGTGAGCACCGAGGTAGTCGGGTTGAGCCGCGCCCTTAGCGACTGGCGATATTCGTTCAGGTCGAGGATCGGCTTCGTCGCGACACCCGAGTCCATCGCGGCCTTGGCGACCGCCGCCGGCACGATCTCCATCAGCCGGGGGTCGAAAGGCGCCGGAATGATGTAATCGGCGCCGAAACTGTGCGTCTTGCCGCCATAGGCCGCCGCCACTTCCTCCGGCACTTGCTGGCGCGCGAGATCGGCTAGGGCCTGCGCCGCCGCGATCTTCATCTCGTCGTTGATCGCGGTCGCGCGCACATCGAGCGCACCACGGAAGATGAAGGGGAAGCCAAGCACGTTATTGACCTGGTTCGGATAGTCCGACCGGCCGGTCGCGATGATCGCGTCCGGGCGCGCCGCCTTCGCTTCGGGCGGCGTGATTTCCGGATCGGGATTGGCCATGGCGAAGATGATCGGCTTGGGCGCCATGTTCTTGACCATCTCCGGCTTCAGCGCGCCGGCGGCCGAAAGGCCCAGGAACACGTCGGCGCCGTCCAGCGCCTCGGTCAGCGTGCGGCGGTCAGTCTTGGCGGCATGGGCGGACTTCCACTGGTCCATGCTCTCGGCACGGCCCTGGTAGATCACGCCCTTGCGGTCGCACATGATGACGTTGTCGCCGCGCACGCCCATCGCCTTGATCAGCGACGTGCAGGCGATCGCGGCGGCGCCCGCCCCGTTCACGACGACTTTCACGTCCCTGAGCTCGCGCCCGGTCAGCCGGCACGCATTGATCAGCCCCGCCGCCGTGATGATCGCGGTGCCGTGCTGATCGTCGTGCATCACCGGGATCTTCATCCGCTCCTTGAGCGCCTGCTCGATGATGAAGCAGGCCGGCGCGGCGATGTCCTCAAGGTTGATGCCGCCGAAGCTCGGCTCCAGCAGCGCGACCGCGTTGATGAAGGCTTCGGGATCCTCGGTCGCGACTTCGATGTCGATCGAATCGACATCGGCGAAGCGCTTGAACAGCACCGCCTTGCCTTCCATCACCGGCTTGGAGGCAAGCGCGCCGAGATTGCCGAGACCGAGAATCGCGGTGCCGTTCGAGATGACCGCAACCAGATTGCCCTTGGCGGTATAGTCGTAGGCAAGGGCCGGGTCTTCGGCGATGCACCGCACGGGCACCGCCACGCCGGGAGAATAGGCAAGGCTCAGGTCGCGCTGCGTCGCCATCGGCTTGGAGGCGACGATCTCGATCTTTCCGGGCCGGCCGACAGAGTGGAAAAGCAACGCCTCGCGTTCCGAAAATTGGACGTTCGCTTCGCTCATCGAAATCCCCTGGCCGGTGTCTTGGGCGGCACCCTAGAGGCGCAGGCCCGGGCTTTCCAGTGCGCGCGCACATGCTATCGCGCCCTTCGTGCTGTATCCGCTGTTCCGCCCGCTCATCCATGCGCTCGACGCCGAGCAGGCGCATCGGCTGACGATCGCTGCACTGAAGCCGTTGCCCGCGCTCGGCGCTCCCGAAAGCGATCCGGTGCTGGCGTGCGACGTTGCCGGCCTGCACTTCCCGAACCCGGTCGGGCTGGCGGCGGGGTTCGACAAGGATGCCGAAGTGCCGGCGCAAATGCTCGGCTTCGGTTTCGGCTTCGTCGAAGTCGGCACGCTGACGCCGATGCCGCAGACGGGCAATCCGAAGCCGCGGCTGTTCCGACTGGCTGAGGACCGGGCAGTGATCAACCGGATGGGATTCAACAATGGCGGGCAGGCGTCCGCGCTAGAGCGCTTGCAGCGCCTCGGCCGGCGCGCGGGTCCGGTGGGCGTTAATATCGGCGCGAACAAGGATTCGGACGACCGCAGCGCCGACTACGCCAAGGGCGCGCGAGCGATGGCGGGCGTGGCCGATTACCTGACGGTCAATATCAGCTCTCCCAACACCCCGGGCCTGCGCGCGCTGCAGAGCGCGGCGGCGCTCGACGAGCTGCTGCATGGCGTCATGGGTGCGCTGCCCGCGCCCACGCCGGTGTTCCTGAAAGTCGCGCCGGACCTGGAAGCGGAGGAGATCGACGCGATCGCCCGCGTCGCGATCGAGCGCGGGGTTTCAGCGCTGATCGTCTCCAACACCACGGTCTCGCGGCCGCCGCTTCAATCACGCTATGCGGACGAAACTGGCGGGCTTTCGGGTGCTCCGCTTTCCTCGCTCGCCTTGCAGCGATTGCGTGATTTCCGTTCGGCGGCGGGAGGGAAGCTGCCGCTGGTTTCGGCTGGCGGAATTGGGGACGCCGATGAGGCCTATGCCCGCATCAGAGCCGGCGCTTCGCTTGTCCAGCTCTATTCGGCGCTGGTTTACGAAGGTCCCGGACTCGCGCGCCGGATCGCGCGGGGGCTGGCCAGGCGGCTAAGGCAGGACGGGTTCGGCTCTGTCGCGGAGGCTATAGGGCAAGGTTGAAGTCGCACTTGCCCTAACGATGCGCGGCATTACGGTCGCGCGCGTCATGAAGCGTTTTTTTCTTACTTTCCTCCTGCTCATCCTGCCGCAATCGCTTGCGGCGCAAGGCATGGTGTCCGCCGCCGACCCGCGGGCCGCTGCGGCCGGCGTCGAGATCCTCAAAAAGGGCGGCACCGCGACCGACGCGGCGATCGCGACCATGCTGGTGCTGAACGTGGTCGAGCCGCAAAGCTCCGGCATCGGCGGCGGCAGCTTCTTCGTCAGCCACGATGCGAAGACGGGCAAAGTCACGACGGTCGACGGCCGCGAGGCTGCGCCCCACGCGGCGGGACCGGAGTGGTTCTACGGCCCCGACGGAAAACCGCTCAGCCACGGCGCGGCGGTTCCCGGCGGCCGGAGCGTCGGCGTGCCGGGAGCGCTCAGGGCCATGGCGCTGGCGCACGCGAAATCGGGCAAGCTTCCCTGGGCGGCATTGTTCGAGCCGGCGATACGCATCGCGCGCGACGGCTGGCAGCTTTCCGCCCGCTTCGCGCAGATCGCCGGCGGTTCGACCGGCAAGCTGGACGCCGGCGCCGCGCGCATTTTCCTTGGGCCTGACGGGAAAATCCTGCCGGCCGGCACGACCGTGCGCAATCCGGAGCAGGCGGCGCTGTTCGAGCGCATCGCGCGCCTGGGGCCGGACACTTTCTATGTTGGCCCTCAGGCGGAGAAGCTGGTCGCGACCGTGAACGGCGCGACGCGCAACCCGTCGCGGATGACCAGGGGCGATCTCGCCAGCTATGAAGCGAAGGAGCGGCCGCCGCTGTGCGGGACCTATCGGACCTATCGCATCTGCAGCATGGGGCCGCCTTCGTCGGGCGGGATCACCGTGCTGATGATCCTGAAGCAGCTCGAGCGCTTCGACATGGCGAAGCTGGGGGCGGCCAGCCCGGTTGCCTGGCACCTGTTCGCCGAATCCTCGCGCCTCGCCTATGCCGATCGGGATATGTACACGGGCGATCCGGACTATGTGCAGGTGCCGTTGAAGGGCCTGCTGGACCGTACGTATCTTAGCCGCCGTTCGGCGCTGATCTCGCTCAACAAAAGTCTCGACAAGATCGAGGCCGGCGTTCCGCCCGGCGCGCCCAAGCGCATCCGCGTACCGGCCAGCGAGGTACCCGGAACGACGGACCTGGTCGCGGTCGATCGTGTGGGCAACGTCGTGGAAGTAACGACGACGATCGAGAGCGTGTTCGGATCGGGCCTCTCGGTCGACGGGACGATGCTCAACAACGAGCTGACCGACTTCGATATCGTGCCGAAGGACGATGGCTATCTGGTCGCCAATCGCGTCGAAGGCGGCAAGCGGCCGCGCAGCTCGATGGCGCCGACCATCGTCTATGATGCGTCGGGGCATGTCCGGCTTGCGCTGGGCGCGGCGGGCGGTCCGACGATCATCGCGCAGGTCGCCAAGGCGATCGTCGCCGTGATCGACTGGAAGATGAGCGCGCAGGACGCGATCGGCCTCGGCCTGGTCTTTGCGCCGGGGCCGGTCGCCTATCTGGAGAAGGGCACGCAGGCCGAGACTATGGAGCCGGCGCTGCGCAAGCTCGGCGAGCGCGTGCAGGTGGCGCCGCTCGGCCTCAAGGCCAATGCGATCGAATGGACAGGCGGCAAATGGGTCGGTGCCGCCGATCCGCGCAGCGAAGGCGTCGCGATCGATGAAGAAGGTCATGTGACCGCGATCCGCCGGAGGACCGAAACGCGCCCGCCCGAATGAGGCGCGACTGAACGAAAAAGGAAAACGGAGAGAGAATGCGGCAGTTCGAACGCTTCCCGAACCTGGTGACGATGTTTTTCACGCGCGCGGCGGAAGGCGGCGACAAGCCGTTCCTGTGGCGCAAGTCGGAAAATGCGTGGCGGCCGATCAGCTGGACGCAAGCCGCGCAGCAAGTCGCCTCGGTGGCGGAAGGGCTGAAGGCATTGGGCCTGAAACGCGGCGACCGCGTGATGCTGGTGTCCGAGAACCGGCCGGAATGGTGCATCGCCGATCTCGCCATCATGGCCGCCGGCTGCATCACGGTCCCGACCTACACCACCAACACCGAACGCGATCACCTCCACATTCTGGAGAATAGCGGCGCGGCAGCCGTGATCGTGTCGAACGACAAGCTGGCGCGCACGCTGCTCCCGGCCGTGCTGCGTTCCGAAGCCGACCATGTGATCGCGATGGAAACGGTGCGCGTGCCGCAGGCGGGCGGCGTCGCGTTCCATAGCTGGGAAGCGCTGGCGTCGACCGCGGCCGACGTGCAGGCCGTCGCCGCGGCCGCCGATTTCGAGCGCGAGGACACCGCCTGCATCATCTACACCAGCGGCACCGGCGGCGCCCCGCGCGGCGTGCCCCAACACCACGGCGCGATCCTGCACAACGTCAATGGCTGCGTGCGCGTGATCGCCGAG
The DNA here is from genome assembly GCF_042678385.1 of Sphingomonas tabacisoli. NCBI lineage: Bacteria > Pseudomonadati > Pseudomonadota > Alphaproteobacteria > Sphingomonadales > Sphingomonadaceae > Sphingomonas > Sphingomonas tabacisoli. Next base: position 170,600 of record NZ_JBHUDY010000001.1, on the reverse strand, counting down.
GATTTCGGCTGGGACGACGAAGTCTTCCTGTCCTTCCTGCCGCTCTCCCATGCCTATGAGCATAGCGGCGGCCAGTATCTGCCGATCGGGCTCGGCGGGCAGATCTACTATGCCGAAGGCCTGGACAAGCTCGCGGCGAATATCGAGGAAGTGCGGCCGACGATCATGGTCGTGGTGCCGCGACTGTTCGAAGTGCTGCGGCAGCGGATCGTCAAGAATATCGAGAAACAGGGCGGCCTCGCGCCGCAGCTTCTGCGCCGGGCGGAATCGCTGGGTGCGAAGGAATTGGCGGGCGGCCTGCCGCTCTGGGATCGCCCGACCGACCTGCTGCTCGAGAAGCTTTTCCGTCCCAAGATCCGCCAGCGCTTCGGCGGGCGGATGAAGGCGATGGTGTCGGGCGGCGCGCCGCTCAATCCCGAGATCGGCGTGTTCTTCCACGCGCTCGGCCTGACGCTGTTGCAGGGATACGGCCAGACCGAGGCCGGGCCAGTCATTTCGTGCAACCGTCCGAGCGCCGGCATCAAGATGGACACGGTCGGGCCGCCGCTCGCGGAGACCGAGGTCCGTATTGCAGAGGACGGCGAGATCCTGGTGCGCGGCGAGCTGGTCATGCACGGCTATTGGCAGAACCCGGCCGAGACCGCGCGCGTGCTGAAGGACCCCGGATCGGGGTCCGGGGCAGGCTTCTGGCTGCACACCGGCGACATCGGCCATATCGACGACAAGGGCCGCATCGTCATCACCGACCGCAAGAAGGACCTGATCGTCAACGACAAGGGCGACAATGTGTCCCCACAGAAAGTCGAGGGCATGCTGACCCTGCAGCCCGAGATCCTGCAGGCGATGGTCTATGGCGACCGCCGCCCGTATCTTGTCGGGCTGATCGTCCCCGACCCCGAATGGACGGCGGAATGGTGCATCGGCAACGATTACAAGTGCGACTTCGCCGCGCTCTCAGACAACCCGATGTACAAGGCGGCGCTGATGGCGGCGGTTGATCGGGTCAACAAGGACCTGTCGGTGATCGAAAAAGTCCGCCGCATCATCATCGCCGACGCGCCGTTCGCGATCGAGAACGAGCAGCTCACGCCCAGCATGAAGATTCGGCGGCATGTGTTGAAGGAGGCTTACGGGGCGAGGTTGGACGCGTTGTACAAGGGCTGAGTGAAGCCGTCATTGCGAGCGCAGCGAAGCAATCCAGTCGCTGCACTCGATTGCTTCGTCGCTACGCTCCTCGCAAAGATATGCTTATTTCACCCGCCGATACGGCACGAACTCGCCGAGCGCGCAGCTTCCCGGCGAATAGCCCTGGCTATAGTCGCGGACCTGCGCGATCTCGCCGCTGCACAGCAGGCCCGTCGGGTTGCGCGTTTCGAGAGCGAGGTTGCTGTTCAGCCCCGGGCAGCCGCCCGGCGGGTCGTTGCGGTAAACCAGGTTGTTGCTGATCTTATAGAGGATCGTGCGACCGCCGACATAATAGGTCGACTGGATCTGGCGGTGCGGGATGCAGCTCACCGGCCTGCCGGCCTGCTTGTTGCCGAGCCACTGGTCCATGATCTTCAGGTCGCGCTCGACGACGCGATCCCCGGTCTGGCTGATCGCGGCGGTGCCGATCAGCGCAGCGCTGACGCCGATCAATGCAATGCTGGTACGCGTGCGCATGGGTCTGGCCTCCATCTGCCGAACAAGAACGCACTCACCCCTTGAAAGTATCTTTGGCCGCGCGCCTTTCGGCAAGCTGAACGGCGTCGCGGGCGCGCATGAACGGATTGGTCGCGCGTTCGAGCGCAATGGTGGTCGGCACCGTAGCCTCGCCGCGCTCGCGCGCGGCGGACACTTCAGCCATGCGTGCCGCAATGGCGTCATTGTCCGGCTCGGCGACAACGGCATAGCGCCCGTTCGACAGCGTATATTCGTGCGCGCAATAGACGCGCGTGTCCTCGGGCAAGGCCGCCAGCCGCTGCATGTTGGCGAACATCTGCTCGGCCGTGCCTTCGAACAGCCGGCCGCAGCCCATCGCGAACAAGGTGTCGCCAACGAACACCACATGCTCTGACGCGAAGTGATAGGCGATGTGCCCGGCCGTGTGCGCCGGCACTTCCAGCACCTCCGCCTCGACCGCGCCCAATCGCACCCGTTCCCCTTCGCGGACTTGCACGTCGAGCGTCGGAATCCGCGGCGCTTCGGCGGCCGGACCGGTGATGATGCAGCCGGTCGCCGCCTTGATCTCGGCGTTGCCGCCAGTGTGATCCGGGTGCCAGTGCGTGTTCCAGATCTGGGTGATCCGCCAGCCGCGTGCTGCGGCCGCGTCGAGCACCGGCTGGGCCACCGCCGGATCGACGGCCATCGTCTCGCCGGATGAAGGCTCGTGCACCAGCCATACATAATTGTCGCTGAGCACAGGCACGCGGACGATCTCAAGCATCGCACTTTGCTCCGTTCGTCGACATAAATGCACGGTTCATCTCAGATGCCGCATAAAGGCATCGGGAGGATACACCGTATGACCGAGGTTGCCGCAACCCGCAGAGTGTTGCTCACAGCCGCCGCACTGCTGGCGATCGGTTTCACCAGTGGCGGCTTTCTGTTGGGCGACGGACTGCGGCGCGCGAAGATGGCGGATCGCTCGGTCACCGTCCGCGGCCTCGCCGAGCGCAATGTCGTCGCCGACCTTGCCACCTGGACGATTCAGTTTTCGGAGACCGGCACCGAGCTCGGTCCGGTCCAAAGCGCGATCGACCAGAAGAGCCAGGCGGTCCGCACCTTCTTCCAACGCGCGGGCTTTCCGGCGAGCGCGGTCAGCGACACCGGGGCGAGCGTCAATCAGTTCTTCGACAGCAACCGCCACGAGAATGTGATCACGGTGCACCGCAAGCTGCAGCTTCGTACTGCCGATGTGATGCGCGCCCGCGCGGCCTTCGCTCGCCAGTCCGACCTGATCCGCGCCGGCGTCGCGCTCGAGGAAGGCAGCGGCATCGTTTACAGCTTCACCAAGCTCAACAGCATCAAGCCGGAAATGATCGCCGAGGGCACGAAGAGTGCGCGGGCGAGCGCGGAGCAATTCGCGCATGACAGCGGCGCGGCCGTCGGTGGCATCAAGTCCGCGAGCCAGGGCTATTTCTCGATCGGCGCGCGCGACGGCGATGTCGATGGGGAAGGCGGCGGCTCGGCCGGGAGTTCGCCGCTTCAGAAAGTGCGGGTGGTGACGACGATCGACTTCTATCTGCGTTGATCTCACCAACTTCCGGTATTGGGCATCGACGCCCAGGGCTCGGCGGGCGGCAGGTGGCCGTCCTGGAGCAGCTCGACGGAAATCCCGTCCGGTGACTTCACGAACGCCATGTGGCCGTCGCGCGGCGGGCGATTGATCGTTACGCCGGCGTCCATCAGCCGCTGGCAGGTCTCGTAGATGTCGTCGACGCGGTAGGCGAGATGGCCGAAATTGCGGCCGCCCGTATAGTCCTCCGGGTCCCAATTATGGGTCAGCTCGACCTCGGCGACGCCTTCCTGGCCGGGGGCTGCGAGGAAGATCAGCGTGTAGCGTCCCTTCTCGCTGTCGAAGCGGCGGACTTCCTTCAGGCCGATCAGCTCGAAGAAGCGGATCGTCGCGTCCGGATCGCTGACCCGGATCATCGTGTGCAGATATTTCATGGTTTCGGCGGTGCGCCGGGCTTCCCGAGTCGGTCAAGCTCCGCCTGCGCGGCCTTCGCGCCTTCGCTGCCCGGCTGGTTCTTGATCGCGCCTTCGAACGCGATCCGCGCCGCGCCAGGGGCGCCGGAGGCGAGCGCGATGCGGCCCGCTTCCAGTGCGACCGAGGAATCGTCCGGCGACAGCTTCGCCGCCTGCTCGATATCGGTCTGCGCCCGGTCGAGCTGGCCCATTCGGCGCGCGAGCGACGCCGACAGCAGCCAGGCAAGGGGATCCTGCGGCACCAGCTTCAGCGCCTCGTTCATGTCGGTGCGCGCCAGCTCAGGCTTTCCAAGTGCCACATTGGCGCGGGCGCGATCGAGATAGGCCTCGCCCCGAGCGAGCCCGGTCAGCGACCCGCCGGAGAGTGCCGCATCGAGCGCGCTCACCGCAGGCGCCGCGTCGCCTGCGGCTAAATGCGCGTTCGCGGCCTGCACCCAGAGGCTGCCGGCAATGCCGAGCTTGTTGCGCTCGGCTTCCTGCGCGGCCTGCTCGAACGCGGCGGCGGCCGCGGGCCATTTGTCGAGCGCGGCAAAGGCCATCGCCGCGCAATGCTTGGCGGAGACGCCGCCGCCCTGGAGAATGCGCCCGTTCGCCACTTCCAGCGCCCTGGCGGGATCGGACTTCACGAGCTCGGCGCAGTTCTGGAGCGGCGCGGCTGCCTGGAGGAGCAAGGGAACAAGCAGGATCATGGCGTCATACCGGCAGGCTGGAGACGGTCGCGATCAGCAGGGCCAAATCCTGCAGGCGCGACAGGCGATGGTCGCCGTCCTTGACGAGGATCGTCTGCACATCGGCTGAACGGAGCCGGGTCGCGAGGTGCGTCGAATGGTGCCACGGCACGTCGGGATCGCGCTGGCCGTGGAGCAGCCGCACCGGGCAGTCGATCGCGATCTCGCGGTGGAGCATGCGCAAGCCTTCACCCGACTGCCAGAAGGCCCGCGTGGTGACCAGCGGCGCGCCATAGTCGGACAGGCGTTCGAGCCGGCCTTCGCTCAGCAGCTTCATCTTCTGGTCCTGGGTAAAGCCCCAGTCGGTGAAATCGGGCGCCGCCGCGATGCCGACGGACGCCGCGATCCGCTCCGGCCGCGCTTCGGCGACGAGCAGCCCGATCCAGCCGCCCATCGAGGAGCCGACCAGCACCAGCGGCCCCTCGGTCAGCGCGTCGATCAGCGCCAGCGCATCGTCGCGCCAGAGCGCGAGTGTTCCGTCCTCGAACGCGCCCTCGCTTTCCCCGCAGCCCGAATAATCGAAGCGCAGCATCGCCCGTCCTTCGCGCGCCGCCCATTCGTCGAGCGCGACGGCCTTGGTTCCCGCCATGTCGGAGGCGTAGCCGGGGAGAAACACGATCGTGGGCCCGCCCCCTTCGCGATGAACATAGGCAAGCGCGGGACGATCGGTTCGTTGGTATAACGGCAAGAGGCGGCTCCGTGGTTCGGCGCCTGCTGCCACATCCGGCGCCGAAGATCACGCGGGACAAGCCGCCCTTTTGTCGCTTCGTCGCATTGGGGCCTATCTTTCATGCACGATCCTTGCCAAATCGCATTTGTTTACTGTTCGCCAACTTCGATTTGCGAGTAGCCCGTTGTAATGAATGACGTCGCCACCCTGACCGCGCCTGTTGCGCCAAACCCGGAGCCGCAGGTCGGCAACGGCCTTGCGGTCGTCTCGATCGCCAAGGCCTATGACAAGCGCGTCGTGCTGTCCGACGTCTCGCTCTCCGTCGCGCGCGGCGAAGTGATCGGCCTGCTCGGCCCGAACGGCGCCGGCAAGACGACCTGCTTCTATTCGGTGATGGGGCTGGTGAAGCCCGATTCCGGCCGCATCATGCTCGACGGGCTGGATATCACCGGTCTGCCGATGTATCGGCGCGCGATCCTGGGGCTTGGCTATCTGCCGCAGGAAACCTCGATCTTCCGCGGCCTGTCGGTGGAGCGCAACATCCTGGCAGTGCTGGAGCTGGCGGAGCCGGACCGCGACGCCCGCGCGGAGCGGCTGGAGCAATTGCTCGAGGAATTCGGCCTGACGCGCCTGCGCAATTCGCCGGCGATGGGCCTGTCCGGCGGCGAGCGGCGGCGCTGCGAGATCGCGCGTGCGCTGGCGGCCAATCCGTCGATCATCCTGATGGACGAGCCGTTCGCCGGCATCGACCCGATCTCGATCGCCGACATTCGCGATCTCGTCTGCCAGCTCAAGAAACGCGGCATCGGCGTGCTGATCACGGACCACAATGTCCGCGAAACTTTGGACATCGTCGACCGCGCCTGCATCATCTATGACGGCCGCGTGCTGTTCGCCGGCAGCCCCGAGGACCTCGTCGCCGACGCCAATGTCCGCCGCCTTTATCTGGGCGAGCATTTCGAGTTGTAATCGTGGCAAGCCTCGCGCCTCGCCTCGACCTGCGCCAGTCGCAATCGCTGGTGATGACGCCGCAGTTGCAGCAGGCGATCAAGCTGCTGGCGCTGTCCAATCTGGAGATCGAGGCGTTCATCGCCGAGGAGCTGGACAAGAATCCGCTGCTCGAAACCGGCGGCGAGGAGCGCGCGCCTGCGGAAGCCCCGGAGGCGGAGGAATGGGACGGCGACGAGCCGCCCGAACCCGTCACCGCCGACCGGCTGGTCGAGCATGGCGACGCGGTCGCCGACGCCCCGCTCGACGTCGATCTGATCGCCGAGACGTTTCATCACGACGGCCCGACCGAAAGCTACGGGCTGGATGGATCGCTCGGATTGGGAGGCGGCGAGGGATCGGGCGAGGCGATCGACTTCGACAGCTTCGCCGACGCGGCGGACACGCTCGAGGATCATCTGCTCGCCCAGGCCGGGGAGAGCTTTTCCGGCCGCGACCATCTCATCGCGACGCAGATCATCGGCCAGATCGACGAGACCGGTTATCTGACCGGCGACTTGGCCGAGATCGCCTCCCGCCTCGGCGTGCCGCTGGCCGAGATTGAGCGCGTGCTGGCCGGCATCCAGCGCTTCGACCCGACCGGCGTGGGCGCGCGCAGCCTTGCCGAATGCCTTGCGCTGCAGGCGAAGGAAGCGGACCGCTATGATCCCTGCATGCAGCGGTTGATCGCGAACCTCGATCTGGTCGCCGCCGGTAAGCTGCAGAATCTGAAGCGCATCTGCCAGGTCGACGACGAAGACCTGGCCGACATGATCCGGGAACTCCGGAACTATGATCCGAAGCCGGGGCTGAGGTTCGGCGCGGTGCGGGTCGAGACGGTGGTGCCGGACATTTTCGTCGCCAAGCGGCCGCTTGGCTGGGCGATCGAGCTGAACAATGCGACCTTGCCCAAGCTGCTCGTCAATCGCTCCTATTATGCGGAGCTGGTCTCCGGCCCGCAGAACAAGGCGTCCAAGGCCTGGCTAAACGACTGCCTGAACAGCGCGAACTGGCTGATCAAGGCTCTCGACCAACGGCAGCGCACGATCGTCAAGGTCGCGACGGAGATCGTGAAGCAGCAGGAATTCTTCTTCCTGAAAGGCGTCGGCCATCTGAAGCCGCTGACTTTGCGGCAGGTCGCGGAAGCGATCGGCATGCACGAATCCACCGTCAGCCGGGTCACCTCGAACAAATATCTGAGCTGCGCGCGCGGGCTGTTCGAGCTCAAATACTTTTTCACGTCCGCGATCCAGGCGGCGGACGGCGGCGAGGCAGTCTCCGCCGAGGCAGTGAAGAGCGCGCTGAAAGCGCTGATCGCGGCCGAAGACCCGAATGCGATCCTGTCCGACGACACGCTGGTCGATCTGCTTCGCGACAAGGGCTTCGACATCGCGCGGCGCACGGTCGCCAAATATCGCGAGGCGATGGGAATAGGATCGTCCGTGCAACGAAGGCGACAAAAGGCCCTGCGCGCCGCCTGACGCCGCGATTTAACCCGTTATCAACCCTTACCGAATATCGTTAACGGGTCATCCGATCGGGCGGGGTTAGTTCATGCGTAAGTTGCGGAATTCGTGCGTTTTCAGCCTCGGCCTCGCGCTGGCGGCCTGCGGCGGTGGCGGATCGAGCGTCGGTTCGGCCGGCGGCACGCCTGCCCCCGTGCCGACTCCTACTCCGACGCCGACCCCAACGCCTACCCCGGCGCCGACACCCACCCCGACGCCTACGCCGGCCCCAACTCCGACGCCTACTCCGGCGCCGACGCCCACCCCGACTCCGACTCCGACGCCGACACCCACTCCGGCGCCGACACCTACGCCGACCCCGGCCCCAACTCCTACCCCGTCGCCGACCCCGGCTCCGACGCCGACGCCGACGCCGGCTCCAACACCCACGCCTACTCCGGCGCCCACGCCGACACCGACGCCCGCCCCTGGCGGCACCAACACCAGCCTCTCGCCGTTGGTCTATAGCCAGACGTTCGACGCCACCGGCGCGCGCACGGCGGCGACGCTACAGGCCGACAAGACGACGACCGGCCAGACCGCGCTCGCCAACGGCTTCGGCAGCGGCGTGTCGCTGAGCTATGACGCGACAACCCAGGGCTACACCGTCCGCGATGCCAGTGGCGCCTCGGCAACTTTCCTGCCGGCGACCAAGAGCTCCGATCCCAACGAGACGAACGCTAAGATCACCACGTTCAACCAGGCCGCTGGCGGCGGTCAGGACAAATTGGTGCTGTTCAATCCGGGCGCAGGCAACACCACCCTTGCGCTCAGCTATGTGAGCTACGGCGCCTGGCGGCATTCGGTCAGCAATGGCACGACGGCCGACCTGTCGTTCCAGTATTTCGTCTATGGCATTCGGCAGGATGCGAATGCGCCGAGCACCGGCTCGGGCAGCTATGCGACCACAGTCGAAGGCATCTGGAACAATCCGGAAGGCATCTATGTGCTCGCGGGCACAAGCAGCCTGACGGCCGATTTCACGGCCAAAACGGTCGCGACGACGCTACAGCTCGACGGCACTAGCGTCGCAAACGGCACGGCGAAGAGCCTCGGCCGCTTCGACGGCACCGGTTCGATCGCGGCGCTGGGCGGCGGGTTTGCCGGGAATTTCACGCACGTCGGCACCGATGCTGACGGCAATGTGTTCAATGGCAGCTTCGCTGGCGCCTTCTTCGGCCCCCAAGGACAGGAAGTGGGCTACACGTTCAGCCTGAGCGACCCCAATGGCCGCGGCGGCACTGCCGCGGGCGCCGTGGTCGGCAAGGCCAACTAAGTTTCGTTTTTGCTTGTTGCCGCGGAGGCGGTTTGTGTTCGTGCGTATGGCCTCCGCGCTGCTCCTCGCCGCTTTTGCGGCGCCGGCATTTGCGCAAGCTTCTCCGGCGTGCGACTCAGAGAAGGGCTGTGCGGCCGGGCTGAATGCCGTCCAGGTGTTCGCGATCGCCGATCGCTACGTCGCGGCGAAGCGCTTCTCAGACGCGGAAACGCTGCTCAAGGGCCTGACCCGCGATCCGAATTCCGACTATCGCGCCGAAGCGCGGTTCCGGCTGTCGATCCTGCGCGAGGCGCAAGGCGACAAGCAGGGCGCGATCGAGTGGCTGAAGGCGTTGCTCGACGAAAAGCCCAATGCCGGACGGCCGCGACTGGAACTCGCGCGCCTGCTTGCAGAGACCGGGGACGAATCCGGCGCGCGGCGTGAGCTGCGACGCGCCGGAGCGGCGGGATTGCCGGACGATGTCGCGCGTGTGGTCGATCGCTTCGCAACCGCCTTGCGGTCCAGCCGCACGATCGGCGGTTCGATCGAAGTGGCCGTCGCGCCCGACAGCAACATCAACCGCGCGACCAGCCAAGAGCGCGTCGACACCGTCGTCGCGCCGCTGACGCTCAGCAAGGATGCGCGCGCCACATCCGGGGTCGGTTTTTCGCTTTCGGCTCAGGGTTTTGCGCGCGGCAAGCTGACCGAAACTATCGACCTGCTCAGCCGCGCTTCGGTGCGCGCCGATCTCTACGGCAAGTCGCAGTTCAACGATGTGGTGCTCACGCTTGCGTCCGGTCCCGAGTTCAGGCTCGCCGGGGCGCGGGTGCGGCCCGCCGCCATCGCCCAACGGCGCTGGTTCGGCGGCGATCTCTACTCCGAAAGCTATGGCGGCTCGCTGAACGTGCTGAAGCCGCTCGACCGGGTCAGTCAGGTCGAAGGCGAGCTGACGCTGCTGCAGAGCAACTATGCCAAGGCGCCCATTCAGGACGGTCTGCTCAGCGATCTCAGCATCGCCTATGACCGCGCCTTCAGCCCGCGGTTCAGCACGCGGGTAAGCGTGCGGGGCACGCGGCAGGACGCAAAAGTCGATTTCCTCGCGACCAAGAGCGTCGGGGTCGACCTGCTCGCCTCGCGCGCATTCGGCAAACAGCTCGGTTACGTGCAGTTGAGCGGCTTCCGCCTGTCCGCCGACGGCCGCGATCCGCTCTTCGGCGTCACCCGCAACGACAAGCGATTCGACCTTACCGGCGGCATCATCCTGCGCCGCTTCACCTGGCGCGGCCTCGCCCCGCTCGTGCGCGTGACGCACACCGAGAGCGATTCGACGATCCCGATCTACGATTTCAAACGCACCCGCGTAGAGTTTGCGCTCAGCCGCGAATTTTAGGGTCCGACCGCCGCGGCTTCTTCCTCGACCCGGTCGGCGTTCGGCTTTTCGGCGCCATCCGCGTCGATCGCGGCGCGCACCATCCGCTCCCAGACCGCCGCATCGCCCGCTGCCGCCATCGTCTCGTCCGGTTCTCGGACCGTCCGCAGCACCGCGCGCGCATCATCCAGATGTTCGCGCCACGCGAGGTCGACCACTTCGCCGGCCGACGGGTTCGATCCTTCCGCATTGGAGCTCAGGCGCTGCCCGGCCAGCACCCGCGCGATCCGCTCGATCAGCGGCCTGTTGGAAATATCCATTGCTCAACCTCCTTGGCTTGGAGCGTTGAACACGCGAGGGTCGTTCCGGGTTCAGTCCCTGCGGTCGATCCGGCGGGCGAGATCTTCCGTACCCGCTTCCTCTGCGCGGTTCACATATTGAGATGCGACCAGCCAGCCTTTGAACGGCCTGAGACTCGCCACCGTGCCGAGCGCCATCAGCGGCCCGGACGTGATCACATGCACCCACCAGGGCGGCGCATAGGCGACTTCCAGCCACACGACGAAAAAGATCAGCGGAAAGGCCGTCAGGCACAGCGCGAAGAAGGCCGGCCCATCATCCGGGGTCGCGAACCGGTAATCGAGCCCGCAAACGGGGCACGATTCCCGCACTTTCAGCCAGCCCTGGAACAGCGGCCCCTTGCCGCAGCGCGGGCACAGGCCTTTCCAGCCGACCCGCGCGATCCACTTCCATTTGCCCTCTTCGGACCAGGCAAAATGCTCGGGACGTGTCTCGCTGTTCACTAGGCTGCGGCTTTCTTGTCGAAACCATCGGTTGCCCACCGACGCAATTGCGGCGCTCCAAAGTCGATGCCGCTGGGCCACTCGATCGACCACCCGTCCTTGGACAATCGGACGCGCGCGAATTCTGCAGGGTCGCCAAGCGGCTTCAGGACGGGGCGCATCTTGATCAGCGGCTCGAGGTTGAGCCTTGCCTTGAAACCATCATCCCAAGCCAGTTCGACGACGAAATCTGCCTGGGGCTCCGCGCTGGCAAGCTTGCCGATGCTCATGCGTCGTCTCCGCTGAACTCGTTCCACAGCTCCCGGAGCCGCGCCTGGTTCCGAGTCGCCCAATCGAGCGCTTCGCGCAGGTCGATCCTGCCGCTCAAGGCGATCACCTCAAGGGTGTCGATCGCGACCTGCGCCGCCCCGCCGCGCCCGAGAACGTGGAAATGGGGCGGGTTGTGATCGGCAAAATACATGGCAATCTCGGTATTGGCGAGACGAACGATCCGCGGCACCGACTATACGTCCAGATTGGCGACGCTCAGCGCGTTCTCCTGGATGAATTCGCGGCGGGGTTCGACGACGTCGCCCATCAGGCGCGTGAAGATTTCGTCGGCGACGTCGGCCTGGGCAATCTCCACGTTCAGCAGCGAGCGCACGTCGGGATCGAGTGTGGTTTCCCAGAGCTGTTCGGCGTTCATTTCGCCGAGACCCTTGTATCGCTGCACCGACAGGCCCTTGCGGCCGGCCGCGAAGATCGCGTCGAGCAGCTCGGACGGGCGGCTGACTGCCGTGCCCTTCGGATCGGCCGGCGCGTCCTCGCCGTCCTCGACCGCTGCACTCTTTACCGAGACCAGCCGCGAGGGCGCCGCATAGGTTTCCGCTTGTTCCTTGGCGAGCCCGTGGAGCTTGCGCGCTTCGGCGGAGCCCAGGAAGGCCGCCTCGACGATATGATGGTCGGTGACGCCCCGCCACAGCCGCTCGAGATGATAGCCGCCTTCCGCCGCGACGCGGCCGGTCCAGCGCGCCTCGGTGTCGCTGCGGTTGAGCCACTCGGCGACGCGGGCGATCGCTGCTGTTTTCACCTCGGCGCTCATGTCGGGCGCCAGCGCGCCGTTCAGCGCCAGCGCCTCGACGATCGCGGGATCGTAGCGGCGCGGCACATAGGCCATCAGCGCGCGCATGCGGCGGGCGTGATCCACCACGGCACGCAGATCGTCGCCGAAGCGCGTGCCTTCGGCTGTCTCCAGCCGCATCGCCTCGACGCCGGCGCCGACGAGATACTCGTCCATCGCCGCCTGGTCTTTCAGGTACGTCTCCGACCGGCCGCGCGCGACTTTGTAGAGCGGCGGCTGGGCGATGTAGAGGTGCCCGTTCGCGATGATCTCCGGCATCTGCCGGTAGAAGAACGTCAGGAGCAGCGTGCGGATATGGGCGCCGTCCACGTCCGCGTCCGTCATGATGATGATCTTGTGGTAGCGTAGCTTCTCGATGTTGAAATCGTCGCGGCCGATGCCGGTGCCGATCGCCTGGATCAGCGTGCCGATTTCCTTTGACGACAGCATCCGGTCGAAACGCGCGCGCTCGACGTTCAGGATCTTGCCCTTCAAGGGCAGGATCGCCTGGATGTTGCGGTCACGGCCCTGCTTGGCGGAGCCGCCGGCTGAGTCGCCTTCGACCAGGAACAGCTCGCACTTGGCCGGATCGCGCTCCTGGCAGTCGGCGAGCTTGCCGGGCAGCGAGGCAATATCCATCACCCCCTTGCGCCGGGTCAGCTCGCGCGCCTTGCGCGCCGCTTCGCGGGCGGCGGCGGCGTCGATGACCTTTTGGACGATCGCGCGGGCATGAGCCGGATTTTCCTCCAGCCACTCGTCCAGTTTGTCCGCCATCAGCTGTTCCATCGGCTGACGGACTTCGGAGCTGACCAATTTGTCCTTGGTCTGCGAGCTGAACTTCGGATCGGGCAGTTTCACCGACACGATCGCGGTCAGCCCTTCGCGCATGTCGTCGCCGGTGAGGCTGACCTTTTCCTTCTTGAGCAGCCCGGAGCGATCGGCATAGCCGTTGAGCGTGCGCGTCAGCGCGGCGCGGAACGCGGCCATGTGGGTGCCGCCGTCGCGCTGCGGGATGTTGTTGGTGAAGGCGAGGACGTTCTCGTAATAGCTGTCGTTCCACTCGAGCGCGATGTCGATACCGATCGCGTCGCGCTGGCCGTGAATCGCGATCGGGTCGGGGAACAGCGGCGTCTTCGCGCGGTCCAGCCACTTCACGAAGGCGGCGATCCCGCCTTCGTAATAGAGCTCATGCTCCACCCGCTCTTCGTGCCGCGCATCGATCAGCCGCAGCCGCACGCCCGAGTTCAGGAACGCCAGCTCGCGATAGCGGTGCTCCAATTTCTCGAAGTCGAACTCGGTGATCTTGAAAGTCTCGGGGCTCGGCAGGAAGGTCACCCGCGTGCCGCGCTTGCCCTCGGGCGCGGTGCCGACGACTTTCAGCGGCGCTTCCGCATCTCCGTGGCGGAAGCGCATGAAATGCTCCTGCCCGTCGCGCCAGATCGTCAGGTCGAGATGCTCCGACAGCGCATTTACCACCGAAACGCCGACGCCGTGCAGGCCGCCGGACACCTTGTAGGCGTTGTCATCCGACGTATTCTCGAACTTACCGCCGGCATGGAGCTGGGTCATGATGACCTCGGCTGCCGACACGCCTTCTTCCGGGTGGATGTCGGTCGGGATGCCGCGGCCATTGTCCTCGACAGAGACCGAACCGTCGGGGTTCAACTGGATCAGGATCAGGTCGCAATGCCCGGCGAGCGCCTCGTCGATCGCGTTGTCGGAAACCTCGAACACCATGTGGTGGAGGCCCGATCCGTCGTCGGTGTCGCCGATATACATGCCGGGGCGCTTGCGAACCGCGTCCAGGCCTTTCAGCACCTTGATCGAATCGGCGCCGTAACTGTTTTCATTGGGGGTGGTTGCCATGCCGAGGATATAGGGATGGAGGCCCGAAAACGAAAGCGAAATGGGCCGTTTTCCACAGCGCGCGGCAGGGATTGCGATCGAGGGTCACGCGCTTGAATTTAGGCGCGTTTTTGGAAAATCAGGAGGCGCGAAAGCCGATGAAGCTATCGGCAACGTCGCCGCCGCTCTTCTCCGCCCAATCGCGGACATCCCGTGCATTCGCATAGAGCTTCATGGTCAGGTCGCCGCGATTGAACGCGCGATCGCAGACCGTGGTCAGCGCCAGTGCGATGCTCATGATGGTCATCACTCTCATGCCGCCAGCATAAAGCGAAATGCTTAACAATCGCCCAAACCGCTGAACGACGGTGGCATAAACCTTATTTGGATGCCCGTCAGGGGCGCTTGCGCGGCGGCGGAGGCGGCGGGCGCATCCGGCATGCCTGGATGGCGACGGTCTCGCCGGGCGTTCCCGGCGTCGGCGGGCTCATGCGCTGCATCGCCAGATCCTCACTGTCGCGCTGATCGGAAATGACGGCACCGGACGCATCGAGGGACACGGTCTCGATGCCGTAGGACACGCGCTCTCGGCAATCGATCAGCTCCAGGTTGCGCTCCTCGACAGTGCCATCCTGTTTCGGCGGCGCATAATGGATCCGCCACCAGGCATGCTGCAGCGGCCGCCAGGTGAGCGACGCGCGGTCGATCTCGATCACGCCGCCGCCCTCGCCCGTCCCGGCCGGCGCCCAGCGCGGTGCGTGGTTTGGCGGAGCGGAGAGCGCCGGGGCAGCGAGAGCGAGCGACAGAATCAGGAACCGCCTCATAGGATCATCCTCCCTTTCTCAGCCCCCTAAAGGCGGCCTCGGCGCGCCCGCTATGTCCTCGATCACATTGTTCGTCCGCTATGTCGGGTCCCGTGCAGATCGATGCGCGGCGACCTGTTATACACGAGTCTCCCCGGGGGGACGTAGATGTTAGAGTATAAGGTTTACTGCCTCGACAGGCAGGGTCGCATCGTGAGCAGGCAGGAGTTCGAAGCAGCGGAAGACGCCGCCGCGATCGTGCAGGCGCGCGCCGACCACCCCGGCGTCGATTGCGAATTGTGGTGCGGCGCGCGCAAGGTCGCGCTGCTGCCCGCCGAGGGCGAACCGGGGCTGTCCCGTTCGGCCTGAGCGGCGTTCAGGCGACCAGCTTCAGCCCCGCGATACAGAGGACGATCCCGAAGATCAGCATCAGGCGCAGCGGAGCGGCGGCCTCGCCGAAGAACAGGATGCCGACCAGCACCGTCCCGATTGCCCCGATGCCGCCCCAGACGGCATAGGCCGTGCCCATCGGGATCGAGCGCGACGACACTTCCAGCAAGCCCATCGACAGGCTGACCGAGGCGAGGAACCCCAAGGTCCAGGGCAGGTTGCGGAAACCCTCGACGAACCGCAGGCAAGTGGTGAAGCCGACCTCGAACAGCCCGCCCAGGATCAGCAGCGCCCAGGCCATCAGCTTTCCGCCAGCGCGTCGAGCGCGGCCCCATGCAGCCGCCACGGCTCCCAGCCGGTCTGACGCCGTCCGCCTAGTCGCTCGTAAAAGGCCATCGCATCGACGTTCCAGTCAAGCACGGCCCAGTCGATCCGCGCGCAATTGCGGGCTTTGGCTTCCTCGGCGAGCCGCTTAAACAAAGCGCGCGCGATACCCCGTCCCCGCGCATCGTCATCGACGAACAGGTCCTCGAGATAAAGGCTCGGACGGCCCGTCCAGGTCGAATAGGTCAGGAACCAGAGCGCGAGCCCCACCGGCGCACCATCCAGCTCGGCGATGAAGGCGAACACCTGCGCATGCGGCGCGAACAGCGTGTCGCGGAGGGACTGCTCGGTCGCCTGCACTGCGTCCGGCTCGCGCTCGTACGTGGCGAGCCCCTTGATCAGACGCAGAATCGTCTCTTCGTCGCCAGGCCGTGCCCAGCGGATGGTCAGGGTCATAAAGCAGCCTCCAGCCGGACTTCTTCGGGCTTGCGCGGCGCGCGCACCGCGATCAGGCAGCCGGCGACGATCAGGGTGGTGCCGGCCAGTACCGGCCAGCCGACCGCCTCGCCATAGACCAGCCAGCCGAACAGCGCCCCCCAGCCGAAGCCGGTATATTCGACGCTGACCAGCGATTGCGCCTCGGCGCGCGCATAGGCCCAGGACAGCAGGATTAGGGAGACCAAGGCCAGTCCGGCGCTGGCGAGAATCGCCGGCGCGTGGCTCGCGTCCGGGACGACGGCGTAGAAGGGTGCCGCCAGCAGCAGGAAAAGGCCGGTCGTCAGGTTCTGGAAGAACCCGACCTCGACCGGCGAGGCGAGCTGCGCCTGCTTGCGCATCAGCATCAGGTTGAACGCGTAGAGGAAAGCCGAGCAGAGGATCGCGATCGCGCCGAGCAGCGAGGTGTCGCCCGCGCCCAACCGCGCACGCGCCGCAACCATCAGCGCGACTCCGGCCAGCGCCAGCAACGAGCCGAGCAACGCCTGCTGGCGCACCCGCTCGCCGAGGAAGATGCTCGCCAGATAGATCGCCATCAGCGGCGCGTAGAAGGAGAGCGCGATCGCCTCCGCCATCGGCACCCGCGCCAGGCCCCAGAACCACAGCACCGCCATTCCCGCGACGATGCCGCCGCGGAGGAAATGGAGCCTAAGCGTCGAAAGCACCGGCAGCTTGTGGCCTGCTCCGAAGAACAGCACGCCGCCCAGCAACGTGCCCGCCATCGTCCGCCACAAAGTCGCGTTATAGGCGCCGATCGCGATCGACAGCCCCTTCATGAACGCGTCCATCGCGGTGAAGGTCGCGATGCCAAGGCACGCGACGGCAAACGGAACGGCAATGGAGCGCGCGGGCGGCATGATCAGCGGAGCGCTCGCACGGCGGGGCTGGCGAGGCAATCCGAGCCGAGCGGCTGCGCCTTTGGCTGGGGCGCGTAAGCCGGGATTTCGATGGGACGGCCAATCGTCACGGTGTCGAACAGCCCCACGGGATAGCCGGCGCAGCGCATCGTTTCGTGCAGCAGCCGGGGCGGCGTGCCATAGGCTTCGTAGCTAAGGCGGAACGTGCCCCAATGGATGCCGATCGCGTGGCTGGCGCCAAGGCCGGCGAACACCTTGGTGGCGTCGATCGGGCCGATATGGCTGCCGATGCCCATCTGGCCGGGCTCGAACCGGAATGCGCCGATCGGGATCAACGCGAGGCGGATAGGGCCATAGCGCGCCGCCTCTGCGGTCCATTTGCCGTCGCCCAGTCCGGTATCGCCGGCGAAGAACAGGTTGCCGCCCGGCATCCGCACGACGAAGCTCGACCAGAGCGCGCGATTGCGGTCGGTGAACCAGCGGCTGTCCCAATGGTGATTGCGCGTGACCACCACCTCCGCCCCGCGCACGGGCACCACTGCGCCCCAATCGCGCGCGATGCTCTCGATGCCGCGGCTGCGCATGATCGCGTCGTTGCCGAGGCCGGTTACGATCACCGGCTTGTCGCGGTCCCACAGCCGCTTGAGCGTCGGCAGATCGAAATGGTCGTAATGATTATGGCTGACGAGGACGAGGTCGATCTTGGGCAAGTCCTCGAACCGTATGCCCGGCGCGGCGACGCGTCGCGGGCCGAAGCCGAGCGGGCCGGCGGTCTCGCTCCAGACCGGGTCGGTCAGGATATTGAGGCCGGCGGTCTGCACCAGCACGCTTGCATGGCCGATCCAGGTGACGAGCATCCGCTGCCCCTCAACCCGCGCCGGCGGGCGGCTGGGCGTCACCGCCACATGCTCAGGCCATTCTGGGCGATCGTCGCTGCCGGTCAGGTAGCGGAGCAGGAACCCCCCGCGGCTGCGTCCCGCCGGCGGCCGCAGCGTGTCCTCCCCGTCCGGATTGAAGAAGCGCTGTCCGTCGAAATGATTAGAGACGGGGCCGCGATAATAGATGCGGTCGAGGAAAGGCGGCACCAGCACGATCGCAAGGCACAGGCCCACGATCAGGAACAGCACGCCTACGCCAAGCCATTTGAACACACGCCCGATTGCGCTCGCCATGCACCCTCGCCATCCTGCCTGCCATGCGCATAAGGCTCCTGATCCTCGCCGCAACCGCTTTCCTGTCCGCCTGCGCGACCCTGCCAAGGCCGAGCCCGGCGAGCGTCGCGGTGCGCGTCTCGTTCGATCGGGAACGGATCACGGCGGTGCAGGCGCGCGGCGCAGGGGCCGACGATCCGGTGCGCGTCGCTTCGATCTCCAAGCTGATCACTGCGCTCGGCGTGATGCGGCTGGTCGAGAGCGGTACGCTCGACCTCGACAGCGACGTGTCGCGCTGGCTCGGCTGGTCGCTCCGCAATCCGGCTTTCCCCGATCGGCCGATCACGCTGCGGCTGCTGCTCTCCCACCGGTCCAGTCTGAAGGACGGTGTCGATTATGCGATTCCCTTGGGCAAGACGCTCCGGGACACACTGTCGGACCCGAAAGCCTGGGATGTCGAGCATCCGCCGGGCAGCTTCTTCCGCTACGGCAACATCAACTTTCCCGTCGTCGCCTCGGTTATGGAATCCGCGACCGGCGAGCGATTCGACCGGCTGATGGCGCGGCTGGTGTTCGCGCCGCTCTCGATCGACGCCTGCTTCAACTGGACGACATGCAGCGACGCGGCCGTCGGTCGCGCCGTCACGCTCCGCAACCCGAAGGGCGAAGTCGTGCGCGACGATCTCCACGGCAAGCGGCCAGACTGTCCGGTGCTCTCGCCCGATCCAGCCTGCGATCTGACCGGCTATGTCCCCGGCAGCAACGGCGCCCTTTTCAGCCCGCAAGGCGGCGCGCGCATTTCCGCCGCCGGCCTCGCCCGGATCGGGCGAATGCTGCTGAAGAACGACGACGGCTTCCTCTCGCTCGCGTCCGTTGCCACGCTGACTGGACCCGAATGGCGCTTCGACGGCAGCAATGGCGAGACGGAGAAGGGCTATTACTGCACCTACGGTCTCGCCGTGCACCACTTGGCGACCCAGGGCTGCAAGGACGATCCGTTTGGCGACGGGGCGCATCGGATCGGCCATTCGGGCGAAGCCTATGGCCTGCGCTCCGGTCTATGGGTCGATCGCAAGCGCGGGCGCGGCGTCGCCTATTTCGTGACGGCGGTGCCCGACGATGCGCCGAAAGGCCGCTCGGCCTTCACCGCGGCGGAGGAGGCGCTGGCGCATTGAGCAGTTCCAGCGTCAGCGGATCGCGCGCGCCGCCATAGAAAGCGTTCAGCACCGCCGCGAACGGCGCGGGATCGGCCGTGCGCTCGAACAAGGTCATCGACGATCGAAGCTTCAGCGCATCGATCCCGCCCATGATTGCCTCCGGCGACCGGCCCCGGTGCAGAAGGAGCGCCGCGCAGCACTCGTCCAACCGCGGCCCCAGCACCGGATGCACCCGATAGGCCCGCGCCTCTTCGATCGAGCCGATGCCATAATGAATCGCCGTCGCGCTCCGCCCGAGCGCCCTGAGCTGCGGAAAGATGAACCACATCCAGTGGCTCCGCTTCCGCCCCGCGCGGAGTTCTTGGAGCGCTTGTCCATAGACGGGCGCCTGCGCGGCGACGAACCGGTCGAGATCGAACGGACCGGCCACGCAAAGCGCCCGCTTGCACTCAAGCGCTGGCGAGCGCGCGCCGGCGCCGCGCCGCCCAGCCCAGCAGGCCGAAGCCGGCGAGCATCGTCGCCCAGGTCCCCGGCTCCGGCACGCCGGCCAGCGCCGCGATATCGACCAGCGCCAGTCCGCCGCCGACCGTGCCGACCAGCGACGCCGCGCCGGTGCCCAGATTGACGCGGTAAAGGTTCGAGAAGGGCGCGGTGTTCGCTTCGGTGACGAGATAGGCAATGCCGCTCGGCCCCGAAATGTCGAAGCCCGTCAGGCTGCCGGCGTTGATGCCCAGCGGACCAACCGTCTGCAGCAGGCCGGCATTCGGATTCACCTGCAGCGCCAGGATATCGAGGTTGGCATCGATATCGAACAATTGCGTCGACGCCGCGCCGCTGAAATTGTTCGTATAGGCGGAGCCGACCACGCTGGGCGCAGTGCCGGCATTGGCGTCGCCGGCCTGATAGGCGAGCGGCGTGTCGGTCGCGGCGAGCGCTCCGGTATTGGGGTTGAGCCTGAGGTTCTGGCCCGTGTTGCTCGTCACGCGAATGCGATCGACCGTCGGGTTGAAATCGAAGCCGAACGACGTTCCCGACAGCGTGAAGGCGCCGGGCGCGCCGACCGCGGTCGCGGCGCCAGTGATGGTATCGAGCGTGTACAGGCGCGAGGCGCTGCTGATGCCGAACAACTGACCCGTGGCCGGCCGGCGATCGATGCCAAGCAGAGTTTCGCCCGCGCCAAGGCCGGTCACCGCCACCGGTGCGCTCACCGTTCCGGGCGTCGCGCTGTCGAACAGCACCAGCCCCCCTTGCGTGGTGAGGCCGACGATCGTCTCGGCGGCGGCCGGCGATGTCGCGAGGACCGCAGCAGCCAGCGATGCGGTCGCCAGCAATCGAACATGCGTTTTGAGAAAGGCCATCGACGTGCTCCCTGTTGCAGCGTACGCGACCCGACTTGTTCCTATATGGGAACAATACGCGCTGGCCGGGCAAAGGTTCACGGCAGCGGCCGATTTAACTCAGATTGAGCCTAGCCAGCCGCCGGCAACTGCCAGTCGATCGCGCCTCTTCCGGCCTGCTCCAGAAACGCATTGGCCTTGGAGAAATGGCGGCAGCCGAAAAAGCCGCCGTGCGCCGAAAGCGGCGAGGGGTGCGGAGCCTTCAGCACCAGATGGCGGCTCTGGTCGATGAAGGACGCCTTCCGTTGCGCATGGCTGCCCCAGAGCAGGAAGACGGTGGGCTCCGCGCGCTCGTTCACCAGGCGGATCACGGCGTCGGTGAACCGCTCCCATCCGCGCCCCTGATGCGATGCGGCCATGCCCATCTGTACGGTCAGCACCGCGTTCAGCAGCAGCACGCCTTGCTGCGCCCAATGCTCCAGAAAGCCGTGGCGCGCAGGCGGAATGCCGAGGTCGCTTTGCATTTCCTTGTAGATGTTGACGAGGCTGGGCGGCACCCGGACGTCCGGCTTCACCGAGAAGCACAGGCCGTGGGCCTGCCCTTCGCCATGATACGGATCCTGCCCCAGGATGACGACGCGCACCTGGTCGAGCGGCGTCAGGTCGAGCGCGCGGAACCACTCGCTGCCCGCCGGAAAGATGCGCTTGCCCGCCGCTTTTTCGGCCAGCAGGAATTGCTTGAGGCCGGTCATGTAGGGATTGGCGAACTCGGACCGGAGCGGTTCGAGCCAGCTTTGGTGCAGCCTTACGTCGCTCACGTCTGGGTCAGGCGGCCTGGGCCTGGCTCGCCGCTTCGATCTCCGCCGCCTTCGCTTCGACGAGGCGGACGATATGCTCGATCATGTCGACGTCGTTCACATGATGGTCGGTGACGCCTGACAGATAGACCATGTGCTTGCCCGCACCGCCGCCGGTCAGGCCGATGTCGGTCTCGCGCGCCTCGCCGGGGCCGTTCACCACGCAGCCGAGCACCGACAGCGACATCGGCGTGCGGATGTGCTGCAGCCGCTCCTCCAGTTTCTCGACGGTGCGGATCACGTCGAAGCCCTGCCGCGCGCAGCTCGGGCAGGAAACGATGCGCACGCCGCGGTTGCGGATGCCGAGCGCTTTCAGGATTTCGAAGCCGACGCGGACTTCTTCTTCGGGCTCGGCGGAGAGGCTGACGCGGATCGTGTCGCCGATCCCGAACCAGAGCAAGGAGCCGATGCCGATCGACGACTTGACCGTGCCGCCGATCAGCCCGCCGGCCTCGGTGATGCCCAAATGCAGCGGGCAGTCGACCGTCTCGGCGAGCTGCTGATAGGCGGCAACCGCAAGGAACACGTCGGACGCCTTCACCGCGACCTTGTATTCGTGGAAGTCATGGTCCTGCAGCAGCTTGATGTGATCGAGCGCGGATTCGACCAGCGCCTCGGGACATGGCTCGCCATATTTCTCGAGGAGATCTTTCTCGAGGCTGCCGGCATTGACGCCGATGCGGATCGCGCAGCCATTCGCCTTCGCCGCGCGCACGACTTCAGCGACGCGCTCGGACGAGCCGATATTGCCCGGATTGATGCGCAGACATGCCGCTCCGGCGTCGGCCGCTTCCAGCGCGCGTTTGTAGTGGAAATGGATGTCGGCGACGAGCGGCACGCGCGCGGCACGGGCGATCTGGCGAAAAGCGGTCGTGCTTTCGACGTCGGGGCAGGAGACGCGGATGATGTCGGCGCCCGCTTCCTCGCAGCGGCGGATCTGGTCGATCGTAGCCTTCGCGTCCTCGGTCGGAGTGTTGGTCATCGTCTGAACGGTGACCGGCGCGTCGCCGCCGACGGGCACATTGCCGACCATGATCTGACGCGATGGGCGGCGCGTGATATCGCGCCAGGGACGAACGGACATGATCGACGGGTCTCTGCGTTGCTTCGCCCGTCGATATAGCGATAGCGGCGGGGAATCGGAACCGCTAAGCGCCCGGCACGCTTGGAGGTGTTATGCCGACAGTTCTGATCACCGGCGCGAACCGCGGCATCGGCCTCGAGTTCGCGCGCCAATACACGGCCGACGGTTGGGACGTGATCGCGACCGCGCGTCGTCCCGATGACGCGGGGGAGTTGCAGCAACTTGGGCCCGATGTGTTGCCGCTCGACGCTGCCAATCCCGCGAGCATTGGCGCACTGGCGAAGCGGCTGGCCGGGCGCCCGATCGACGTGCTGATCGCCAATGCCGGCGTCTATCCGCAGGGGCTGGATGCTGACGAATGGTCGAAGGCGTTCGCAACCAATTGCATTGGTCCGACTCTCCTCGCCCGTGCGCTGCTGCCGAATGTCGCGGCAAGCGGGGAGCGCAAGATGGTCGCGACCAGCAGCCGTATGGGCAGCATCGCCGACAATGATTCGGGCGGCGCGATCGCCTATCGCTCGTCCAAGGCGGCGCTGAACGCCGCGTGGCACGGGCTGGCGATCGAGTTCCGCGGCGACGGTGTCACCATGGCCGTGCTTCATCCCGGCTGGGTGCAGACCGACATGGGCGGCGCCGACGCAAGCATCGCGCCCGAGACCAGCGTCAGCGGCCTGCGCCGCGTGATCGCGGGGCTGTCGCTGAGCGAGAGCGGCGGCTTCTTCGCGTATGATGGAGAGGAGCTGCCCTGGTGAGCGGTGCGGACTGGACGTTGGTCGTGCATGGCGGCGCCGGAATCATCGAGCAGGGGACGCTCGAGCCTGATCAGGAGAAGGACATCCGCGAGGCGCTCGGACGGGCTCTGGAGGCGGGGGCGGCGATCCTGCGCGCCGGCGGCACGGCTCTCGACGCGGTCGAGGCCGCAGTTCGCGTGCTGGAGGACGATCCGAACTTCAATGCCGGGCGCGGCTCCGTCTTCACCTATGAAGGCCGCATCGAGATGGACGCGGCGGTGATGGAAGGGCGGATGCGTGACGCTGGCGCGGTCACCGGCGTCACCGCGACGCGCAACCCCGTAAGCCTCGCCCGGCGCGTGATGGAGGAAAGCCCGCACGTACTGCTGAGCCGCGACGGCGCCGACCGCTTCGCGCGCGACCACGGCGTCGAGCAGGTAAGCGCCGACTGGTTCGAGATCGCCGAACGCCGGCGGCAGCTCGAGGAATTGAAGGCGCGCGGCGCCGACCATTTCGATGTGGACATGAAATACGGAACCGTGGGCGCAGTCGCCCGCGACCAGGCCGGCCATGTCGCCGCGGCGACCTCGACCGGCGGCATCACCGGCAAGCGTTGGGGGCGGATCGGCGATTCGCCGCTGATCGGCGCCGGCACCTATGCCGACGACCGCGCCGGAGCGGTTTCGGCGACCGGATCGGGCGAGTTCTTCATCCGCACCGCCGTCGCCCACGAGATCTGCGCGCGTGTACGGCTAGGCGGCGAGGATGTGATGGGCGCGGCGCGGTCTGCCATTGCCGACATGGGCGCGCTCGGCGGAACGGGCGGCGTGATCGTCGTCGGCCCGGACGGGACCGGCGGCTGGGCGTTCAACTCGAAAGGCATGTACCGGGGCAAGGTGTCGAGCACCCAGGCCCCGGTGGTGGAGTTATATGGTGAACCCCACACCGGTTCGGCCTGAGCCTGCCGAAGGCCTCCCTTCTTCTTTGACCGTTTCAGAAAAGAAGGGAGGGCTTCGACAAGCTCAGCCCAAACCGCGTTTTCGATTGATCGTGTCGCCTACTGCACCACGATCGTGACGGCGCGGCGGTTCTGTGCCCAGCTTGTTTCGTCGGAGCCGGTCGCTTCGGGCCGTTCCTTGCCGTAGCTGATCGTCGTCATCCGGCCCGGATCAATGCCGAGCGAGGCGAGATAGTTCTTCGCCGCATTGGCGCGCCGTTCGCCGAGTGCGAGATTGTATTCGCGCGTGCCGCGCTCGTCGCAATGCCCTTCGATGCTGACGCGCACCTGCGGATATTGCTTCAGATAGGCCGCCTGGCTTTGCAGGATCGACTGATCCTCGGGCCGGACATCCGACTTGTCGGTGTCGAAATGCACGCGGTCGGACGTGACGTTGGCGACGAAGTGCGCCTGGCTGCCCGGCGTCGGACCGGCCGGAGTTGCCGGCGGCGCTTCGGCGGTCGGCGCCTGCTGCGGCGCCGGCGGCAATTCCTTGGGCGGTTTTTTGGCGCAGCCCGCGAGCGCGATCATGGCCGCGGTGGCGGCGATCAGCGTAGGCCTAAGGTTCATTTTATCCTCCTTGTCGTTATCAGGGGAGCAACGGTCCCCAGGTCGGGTCCGATCCATCGACCGGCGTGGGAATCTTGCGGATGTTGCGGCCGGTCAGGTCGACCTGCCACACGGTCGACTTGCCGCCGCGGCCCGGCGATGTGCGGAAGAACTGGATGACGCGGCCGTTGGGCGACCAGGTCGGGCTCTCGTCCTGCCAGCCGTCGTTGGTCAGCAGCCGCTCGCCGCTGCCTGAAGGCGACATCACGCCGATGTTGAAGCTGCCGAGGCGGGTATAGGCGATCAGATCGCCGCGCGGGCTCCATTCGGGCGTGGCGTAGGAACCGCCGCCGAAGCTGATCCGCTGCTGGTTCGAGCCGTCGGCATTCATTACATAGAGCTGCTGCTTGCCCGAACGGTCGCTTTCGAAAACGATCCGGCTGCCGTCGGGCGAGAAGCTGCCGCCAACGTCGATGCCGGGCGAGTTGGTGAGGCGCTGCGGCGTGCCGCCGGTGACCGGCATTTTGTAGATATCGGTATTACCGCCCTGGCTCATCGAGAAGAGCAGCGTCCGTCCGTCCGGCGAGAAGCGCGGTGCGATCACCTGGTTCGGCGTGTCGAGCACCAGTTTCTGCCGCCCGGTACCGATATCGTAGACGAACACGTGCGGGCGGCGCTGCTGGTAGCTCACATAGACGATCGATTTGTAATCGGGCGAGAAGCGCGGCGTGAGGACCAGGTTCTGGCCATTGGTCAGGAAGCGGTGGTTCGCCCCGTCCGAATCCATGATCGCGAGCCGCTTGACCCGGTGATCCTTAGGGCCGGTCTCGGCGATATAGGCGATGCGACTGTCAAAGAACGGGCTTTCGCCCGATAGGCGCGCATAGATCATGTCCGCGCATTTGTGCGCCGCCCGCCGCCAGTCGCGCGGCGCGACGACGAAGCCGGTACGCTTCAGCTCGGATTTGAGGTTCACGTCATAGAGGTAGCAGCCGACGGTGAGTTGCCCGTCGCCACCGGCGCGCACGAAGCCGCTGACCAGTGCCTCGGCGCCCGTCTGCGGCCAGATGGCGAAGTTCGGCGTGTTCGCTTCGGCGAAAGTGATCGAGGGAATGCCCGACGGGCCGATCGGGCGGAACAGCCCGGAGCCGCGCAGGTCGGCGGCGATCACGTCGGCGATCTCGCGGCCGAGCGCGTCGGTGCCGCCCGCGACAGTCGTTCGCACCTGGTCGGTCGCCAGCACCGGCACCGCGATCTTCAGATCGTCGCCGGCCGACGCAGTCACGTCGACGCTGAGGCCGGACGGCTGCTCGGGCGCGGCCGCGGACGGCACCTGCGCGAACGCCGCCGCGGAGAGGAACAACAGGGGTAAGCCGATCACTTTCATCTATAGGCCCTCGTAGAGCTGCGGCCGGATCGTCTTCCACGCCGCGTAATAGTCTTTGGGAAAATTGTAGGGCGAGGCCCGCTTCACCGCAGTCAGCGCGCGCTCGACGAACAGGTCGGCCTGGGCGCGGTTGCTGGGCGTGACGCCGCTCGGGCCGATCACGCGCGGCTCGCCGACGATCGCGCCGTCCTGACCCAGATTGGCGACGATGGTGACGCGGAGCTTGTCGATGTCCGCACCGCTCGGCGGCTTCCAGAAGGGTTTCAACTGTCGCTTCAGCTCGGCGGCAAGCGAGGCCTGCTCGCGCGGTCCGATATTGGGCGCGGACGCTTCCGTGCTGCGGCTGACGCTGGCGGTCTCGGTGAGGCCCTTGAGGAAATTGGGACCGAGCCGCGCGCCGTGCGCTGTCTGCGGCTGGCGGACCGGCGGTTTATTAGGCTTGGGCGTCGGCGCTGGAATCGGGGCAGGCGCAGGCTCGGCCGGTTGAGGTGCAGGCTCGGGCTGGTTCTGCGCCTGCTCCTTCGGCGCTTCCTCGAGCTTGCCGAGCTGGGGCGCGACGCTGGTCGCGGGCGGCTGTGTGGACGCGCGGGGCGCTGTCGCTTCCAGCCCGACGTCCTTGGCGAAGGTGACTTCGACCGGGTGGCGCTCGATCATCGAGGGGTTGGGCGTCGCGAGAAAGCCGACCGACAGCAGCCCGAACAGGACGATATGCCCCGCGGTTGCCGTGCCGAGTCCGATTTTCTCCGCCCGATCCATATCAGCGCGTCTCCTGCCCAACGCTCACCAGCGCGACCTTGTTCAGGCCGGCCCGGTTGAGCTCGCCGAGCACCTGCATCACCGCGCCGTAATCGAGCGCGCGGTCGGCGCGGAGATAGACTTGCGGCGGGTTTTCGGCCGCGAGACTGTCGAAACGCTTGGAGAGCGCGTCAGGCGCGATTTCCTCTTCGCCGATGAAGATCTGGCCGCTGCGCTCGACCGAAATGGTGACCGGCTTCGTCTCCTGCTTCAGCGCCCCGGCCTTGGACTTCGGCAGATTCACCGGCACGCCCGCCGTCAGCAGCGGCGCCGTCACCATGAAGATGATCAGCAGCACCAGCATGACGTCGACCAAAGGCGTCACGTTGATCTCAGCCATCGGCGCGCGCGCCCGGCTGCGGCTGGCGGAAGGGAGTTTTACGGCCATCAGCCCGCCTCCGCGTCCAGCTCGCGCGACAGGGTCGCGTGGAATTTGTCGGCGAAGCGGAGGAGCCGCGCCTCGAGCCGGTTCAGGCCGTGGCTGAAGCGATTGTAGGCGATCACTGCCGGAATCGCAGCGAACAGCCCGATCGCAGTCGCGAACAGCGCCTCGGCAATGCCGGGAGCAACCACGGCGAGCGACGAATTCTGCTCCGCCGCGATCGAGGTGAAGCTGCGCATGATGCCCCAGACTGTGCCGAACAGCCCGACAAACGGCGCGACGCTGCCGATCGTCGCCAGCACGTTCAGCCGCCCGGAAAGCGCGTCGATCTCCGCCGCGCTGGCGCTCGCCATCAGGGTCGCGAGGCGCGAGCGCACGCCTTCAGCATCGACCTTTTTAGCGCCAGTCGAGCGGCGCCATTCCTTGATGCCGGCATCCAGCACGCGCGCGATCGGCACATTCTCGTCGCCGCGGCGCTGGTGGAAGCGATCGATGTCCTGCGCGGTCCAGAAATCGCGCTCGAAGGCGTCGGCCTGGGCAACGGTGCGCTTCAGCCGAAAGCCGAAGCCGCAGATGATCGTCCAGGTCCAGATGCTGGCAAGCAGCAGGCCGAGCATCACTGCCTTCACCACCCAATCGGCCTGGAGGAAAAGGCCGATGGGCGAGAGCGTCGCCGCGCTGGTATTCACGAAAAGCTGATCCACTATTCCTCCAAAAGCCCCTCGAAAATGGCGAGCCAT
The DNA here is from genome assembly GCF_042678385.1 of Sphingomonas tabacisoli. Lineage (NCBI taxonomy): Bacteria > Pseudomonadati > Pseudomonadota > Alphaproteobacteria > Sphingomonadales > Sphingomonadaceae > Sphingomonas > Sphingomonas tabacisoli. Next base: position 142,613 of record NZ_JBHUDY010000001.1, on the reverse strand, counting down.
GCGCGCGGTTGCCGCCGCGGCTTGCCGCCGCCCGGTGCGACGAACGCGGCCAGCACCGTAGCGTCGGTCAGAACTTCCCGCCCTAACATGACTCGCTGATGAATGGTGACGCTTGCCGCCGCGATCCGTTGCACGGTGCTGACGACGAGCAACTCGTCGTCGAGGCGCGCCGGGCGGCGGTAGCGGATCGACAGATCGGCGACGACGTAGACGCCCTCTGCCGCCTCGTGCGCCGCGCGCTGGTCGACGCCGGCGACCGCAAGCATGTCGGAGCGGGCGCGCTCCATGAAACGCAGGTAGTTGGCGTGATAGACCACGCCCGACAGGTCGGTGTCCTCGAAGAACACGCGGACCGGAAAGCGATGCTCTCGGCCGACGAAGCGGCCCCGCTGAGGGGTGTCGAGCGGCATTGGGGCGGCCTTAACGGATGCGGACTCGGCGTCCAACCCCGTTTCGCCTCGCCTAGTCGAACAGTCCGTCCTGCCCGTTCGACGGCGGGTCGAGCCCAAGATGCTTCCACCCCAAGCCGTTCAGGCAGCGGCCCCGCGCGGTGCGGGCGATCAGGCCAAGCTGGATCAGATAGGGCTCGATCACTTCCTCGATCGTGTCGCGCGGCTCGCTGAGCCCGGCGGCCAGTGTCTCGACCCCGACCGGACCGCCTTTGTAGATGTCCGCGATCATGCGGAGGTAACGGCGGTCCATCGCGTCGAGGCCGAGATGATCGACCTCCAACCGGTTGAGCGCCTTATCTGCGACATCGGCGTGCACCGTCTCCTCGCCCGCGACGTTCGCGAAATCGCGCACACGACGCAGCAGCCGCCCGGCGATGCGCGGGGTGCCGCGCGAACGCTTGGCGATCTCGTGCGCGCCGTCATCGGCGATCTCGAGGTGGAGCAGCCCCGCCGCGCGGCGGACGACATGCTGCAGCTCGTCGACCGTGTAGAATTGCAGCCGGATCGGAATGCCGAATCGGTCGCGCAAAGGCGTGGTGAGCAGCCCCTGCCGCGTCGTCGCGCCGACCAGGGTGAAGCGCGGCAAGTCGATCCGCACCGACCGCGCCGACGGCCCCTCGCCGATCATCAGATCGAGCGCACGGTCCTCCATCGCCGGATACAGCACTTCCTCGACCGCGGGCGCGAGGCGGTGAATCTCGTCAATGAACAGGACGTCGCCGTCCTCCAGATTGGTGAGCAAAGCCGCGAGATCGCCCGACTTGGCGATCACCGGCCCGGAGGTGGCGCGAAACCCCACGCCCATTTCCCGCGCCACGATCTGCGCGAGCGTCGTCTTGCCCAGCCCCGGCGGCCCGAACAGCAGCACATGGTCCAGCGCATCGCCCCGCGCCTTGGCGGCGGCGATGAACACCCGCAGATTCCCCCGCGCCGCCTTCTGCCCGACGAATTCGTCGAGCGACTTGGGACGCAGCGCGGCGTCGATATCCTCCGGCTTACGCGCCGAGGCGAGAAGGCGATCGGTGTCGGTCACAATTTCCGGTCCACCGCGAACTCTACCCTATCGCCAATCACAAACTCGCCGTCGGCATCGCCAAAGGCGCAGTGAACCAATCCATCGTTCTCATCCTTCAGAACAACCAGCAATACGGACAATATCTCTGGTAGCAGCACCATGTGGGTGTTCAGCGTTTCCACGAGCCGGTTTCGCCAGCCCATCAGTTCGGTCAGATCGTAGGCTTGGGCTCGCCCCGAGAGAAGCTTCTTGAGAGTGCCCACGTGCAGGCGATCGCTGCATTGTCCGTAGATATATTTGAGTTCCGCTATCGTCAGTCCGTTGGATTTGGGTTCAACATGGTGCCGGCCTTCGCCTTGGGCATCCATCATAACTAAGACGGGGACGGGAAACGCGTACCGATTCAGCTTCATCAGCTCGTCGAATAGGTCCCCGGCATGATACGATGACCGGTATTTCTTGGATGTTGCACCTTCATAGCCGTCGTGCGCGACCAAGATAGCCAAGGCGAGATACTCACAAACCTTTCTGACCTGCAGATAGCAAAATTCGGCGTTTTTCCAGTTGTCTGGATGATCCTTGTTATCCCTAGCTTCTTTTCCGGATTCCAGAGTGGCATCCAACCTGAAGACTATCTGAGTCATGAGGGCGTTATAGAGTTCGCCGATCCGCTCCCTCGCGCTTGATTGCGGCTCATTGGATTGGTTCACCGCGCTGCCTTCTTCAACGCCAGCCGGACCAGCGCATCGAGGCTCGCTCCATCGCCCAGTTCATCATTCGCCGCGGCCACGGCCGCGCTCGCTTCGGCGGGGCGGAAGCCGAGGTTGGTGAGGGCGGAGACGGCGTCGGTTGCGGCGCCGCCGGCCGGGATCGCGGCGGGTGCGCCGGGGCCCAGCGCGATGCCGCCGACCTTGTCCTTCAGCTCGCGGACGATGCGCTCGGCGAGCTTGGGACCGACGCCTTGCGCGCGGGCGACCATTGCCTTGTCGCCGCTCGCGACCGCGCGCTGCAGTTCGTCCGCCGACAGCGCCGACAGGATCGCGAGCGCGACGCGGCCGCCGACGCCCTGCACGCCCGTCAGCAGGCGGAACCAGTCGCGCTCCGCCGCCGATCCGAAGCCGAACAGGGTCATCGAATCCTCGCGGACCTGCATCTCGGTGAACAGCATCACGCTGCCGCCGATCGGGCCGATCGCGGAGAGCGTGCGGCTGGAGGCCTGGACCAGATAGCCGACGCCGCCGACGTCGATCACCGCATGATCCGCTCCCGCTTCCGCCAATGCCCCGCTCAACCGCGCAATCATGCGCGCGACCGTAGGGGAGAATGGGCTATAGGCAAGGCGTGACCGTCACTTTCGCCCAGATCGAGCCGACCACGCGGTGCAACTTCACCTGCGGATTTTGCGCCGGCCGGGCGATGGCGCAGCGCGACCTCGACTGGAACGTCTTTCGCGCCTTTCTGGCCGCGCATCCGGCGCTGCGCCACGTCGAGCTGCAAGGCGAGGGGGAGCCCCTGCTGCACCCGCGCTTCTTCGACATGCTCGCCGCATGCCGAGGGCGCGGCATCCGCGTTTCCCTCATCACCAACGGCAGTCTGCTGAGCGCCGAGCGCGTCGAGCGGCTGCTCGATTTCGGCATCCATTCGATCCACGTGTCGATGGAAAGCGCGGACCCCACGCGCTTCGCCGAGATCCGCAGGGGCAAGTTCGACAAGGTACGCGAGGGCCTCGCGCGGCTGGTGCAGCGCAGGCGGGAACGCGGGCTGGTGGAACCCGCAGTCGGGCTTGCAGTCACCGTGCTCCGCAGCACGCAGGATGCCTTGCAAGGCATTGTCGATCTGTATCGAAAACTCAGTCTCGACGGCGGCATCGTCGCGCAGCGGCTCCAGCCGATGCCGGTCTATAGCCGCCACTATGATGCCGCGATGCAGGCGGAGCTGATGGACGACGCGGACGTCCGCCGCTTCCTCGGCAATCGTCAGGCGTTGGCGCAACTGGCCCCGGTACCGCGCCCCGACGCTTTCTTCTACCACGCGCTGTTCGACGGCTTCGACCCCCGCCGCGACAACTGCCCCTGGCTGGTCAAGGGCAGCTATCTGAGCGCAGACGGCCGCACTACGGCCTGCTGCTTCATGAAGGATGAAGCGGGCGACGCGCCGTCGCTGCTACGCACGCTGGAGGAAGGTGAGGTACCGACCGCTTGCGCCGGCTGCGGCACCGCGGCGGCGATCGCCAATGCGCGGCGCGATCAGGCGATGCGGCGCGCCGTACTCAAATGATGTGCGTGGCAGATCGCGACGGCCAAGGCGTCCGCCGCGTCCGGTCCCGCGATCTGCACGCCGGGCAGCAGTCGCGACACCATGGCGTGGACCTGCGCTTTCTCCGCGCCGCCCGTGCCGACCACGGCTTTCTTGACGAGCGTCGGCGCATATTCGCCGACGATCAGCCCGGCCTTCGCCGCGCCGAGCAGCACCACGCCCCGCGCCTGCCCCAGCTTCAGCGTCGATTGCGGGTTCTTGTTGACGAACACTTCCTCGACCGCCGCAGCCTGAGGCGCGTGTTCCGCCAGAAGTGACGCCAAGGCGGCATCCAGCGCGACCAGCCGCGCGCCGAGATCCAGCTTCGCGTCGGTCGAAATCCGCCCGTTCGCAACATGCGCCAGGCGGTTGCCCTCCGCCCGGACCACGCCCCAGCCGGTCGTGCCGAGCCCGGGATCGAGGCCGAGGATGATCACATTCCCCTCCCGCTTGCGGGAGGGGTTAGGGGTGGGACTGGGCCTTCAAAGATCGCAGAGGGCAGGACCGTCCCACCCCCGACCCCTCCCGCAAGCGGGAGGGGAGGAATCAAGCGATCTTCTCCATCACCTCGTCGGGCACATCGTAATTGCCCCAGACGGTCTGGACGTCGTCGTCGTCGTCCAGCGTGTCGATCATCCGGAGGAGGAGCTTCGCATCGTCCTCGGCGACCGCGACCTGCATGTGCGGGCGCCAGGCGAGCTTCGCGCCTTCCGCCTCGCCCAGCGTCGCTTCGAGAGCACGCGCGACACTGTGGAGCGCGTCGATCGCGGTCCAGATGCGGTGCTCGTCCTCGTCCGATTCCACGTCCTCGGCGCCGGCTTCCAGCGCCGCCTCGAACACCTTTTCCGGGTCTCCCGCGCTCGCCGGATAGGTGATCAGCCCCAGCCGGTCGAAGCCGTGCGAGACCGTCGCCATGTTGCCGCCATTCTTGGTGACGGCAGTGCGGACGTTGGTCGCGGTGCGGTTGCGGTTGTCGGTCAGGGCTTCCACGATCAGCGAGGTGCCGCCGGGGCCGAACGCCTCGTAGCGGACTTCCTCGTAATTCTCGGCATCGCCCCGGCTCGCCTTGTCGATCGAGCGCTGGATATTGTCCTTGGGCATCGACGCCGCCTTGGCCGCGTTGACGGCGGCGCGCAGGCGCGGGTTCATGTCCGGATCGGGCGTGCCCATCTTCGCGGCCACGGTGATTTCGCGGCTGAGCTTGGAGAAGGCGGCGGAGCGCTTCTTATCCTGCGCACCCTTGCGGTGCATGATGTTCTTGAATTTGGAATGGCCGGCCATCGCCGTTTACGTCCTTTGGTTGAGGGTCACTGCGCCTGTTGGCGGCGTGCCATGATGGCGGCGAAGGCTTCTTTCATCTCGCGATGCGAGCGGCCGCCGATATCGGTGGCGAACGCGCGGTCGCGATAGGCGGCGAGACCGGGTTGCTCTGCGATCAGTGCCAGCGTGCCCGCCATCGGGTCGATGATCTCCATCAGCGTGAACAGCGGCACAAGGAGGCAGTCGGCGACGCTCGGCTGATCGCCGGCCGCCCAGACATGACTCGCATCCCGGGCCTTCTCGATCGCGGCGAGGCCGACGCCGACCGTGGTAATCGCTTCTTCGACCAGCACCGGCTCGTCGCGCATGCGGAAGACCTTGCACACCATGAGCGGGCGCAGCCCGGCAAGCTCATGGCTGGCGAGCGTCTCGATCAGCCGGGCATGCGCCCGCTCCTTGGGCGTGCCCGAGAGCAGCGAAGGCCCGTCGAGCACGTCCTCCAGATAGGCAACGATCGCGGCCGATTCCGGGAGCGTCCAGCCATCGTCATTGAGGACCGGAATGCGCGCCATCGGGCTGATCGCCAGGAATTCGTCGGACTGCATACCGCCCGGCGGCGGCTCGACCGGCAGCTCATGCCCCTTGATCCGCGCGGCCATCAGCACGCGCTGAACGAAAGGCGATGCGGTCGAGCCGTAAACCTTCATGTCTTCCCCCGTCAGTCGAGCCCCAGCGCGGCTTTGTAGGTGTCGAGCAACGCTTCCGCTTCCTGCCGGGCGTTCTTTTCCATCCGGCGCAGGCGGACGATCGCACGCATCGTCTTGGCGTCATAGCCATTGGCCTTGGCCTCGGCATAGACGTCCTTCACGTCGTCGGCGATGCCCTTCTTTTCTTCTTCCAGCCGCTCGATGCGCTCGATGAAAAGGCGCAGTTGCTCGGCGGCGACATTGTCACTCATGAATCATTTCCCCGGCTCAGATGAAGGCGCGCGTCTAGGACAGACGCGCGCGCCCCTCAATGCTATTCGGCCGGGAAAGGCAGGCGCTTGTCGCCAATCTTGTGGACGACGCCCTGGTGCATGACGAAACCGACATGCTCCAGCCGGCGCACATCCTCGAGCGGACTGGCGGAAACGGCGATGATGTCGGCGTCCTTGCCGGGCGCGATGCTGCCGAGCCGGTCGGCGCGGCCGAGCAAGGTCGCCGCATCGACGGTCGCGGCGCGGATCGCCGCTGCCGGAGTCATTCCTACCTGAGTCATCAGCGCGAATTCCTGCGCGTTGATGCCGTGCGGTCCCACACCCGAATCGGTGCCGAAGGCGATCTTCACCCCGCCCTTGACGGCGCGCTTATGGCTTTCGCTGACCACCAGCGCCACCTGCTCCGCCTTTTCGACAGAGGCGCGGGGGCGCTCGCCGGCCCGCCCTTGGCGGATCACATTCTCGAAGGCTAGGCGCGTGGGGACCAGATAAGCGCCGGTCTTCCTGAACAGAGCCACCGTCTCGTCGTCGATGTACGAGCCATGCTCGATCGAATCGACGCCGGCGCGGAGCGCGGTGTCGATGCCTGACTTGCCATGCGCATGCGCGGTCGCCTTGCGGCCGAAGGCGTGCGCGGTGTCGACGATCGCCTTCATCTCGTCATAGGTCATCTGCGCTTCGAGGCCGCCGGCGATGTTCGATCCGACGCCGCCCGAGGCCGCGAATTTGATGACTTCGGCGCCCATGAAGATCTGGTCGCGGGTCGCGCGGCGGCAATCGTCGGCGCCGTTGCAGATCGCCGTCGTGTCGGCGCGTTCGGCATGCGCGAAATCCTCGCGCAGACCGTTCGCATCGCCATGGCCGGCCGTGACCGAGATCATCTCGCCCGCGTTGACGATGGTCGGCCCCTCGACGTCGCCGCGCGCGATCGCATCGCGGAGCGCCCGGATGCCGCGCGGGTCGCCGCCCAGATCGCGCACCGTGGTGAAGCCGGCGTCCAGCGTCTTGCGGGCATTCAGCTCGGCGTCGACGAACTGGTCCGCCTTGTCCTTGTTCGCAAAGGTCAGCCGCGCCTGCAGCGGATAGCCGCTCGAATAGAAATGGACGTGCATGTCGATCAGGCCGGGCAGCACGAATTGATTGCGAAGGTCGACAAGCGAGGCACCGGCTTCGGGAGCGACGAAGCCGTCGCGCAGCTCCGCGATCTTGTTGCCGCGCACGATGATCGTGGTCGCTCCGCGCGGCGCTTCTCCAGGAACCGCGAGCAGCGCACCGGCCTGGATGTAGGTGACCTTCAGTGCGGGCTGGGCCGGCGCCTGTGCGAAGGCTGCGCTGCCCAGGAAGCTAGCGGCGAGTGCGGCAACAGCAAATAATCTCAAGACTTTATCCCCCTTCTCCGTTCGGGCTGAGCCTGTCGAAGCCCTCCCTTTCTCGTTCCGTAAAGCCCGTAAGAAGAAGGGAGGCCTTCGACAAGCTCAGGCCGAACGGAGTTGAGGGAAGCTACAATCCCAACGCCCGGTTCCGCGCCACGCTTTCGTCCATGCGCGCGAGCTGTTCCGGCGTGGCGGAGCCCTGGTGCTTCGCCTTCCATTCGGCATAGGGCATGCCATAGACCGCCTCGCGGCCCTGTTCCTTGCTCAGCGCCCCCTCGCTCGCCTCGGCCAGCCAGTCGCCGAGGCAATTGCGGCAGAAGCCCGCCAGCCCCATCAGGTCCGCGTTCTGCGCATCGGTGCGCGCCTGCAGGTGCCGGACCAGCCGGCGAAAGGCGGCCGCCGCCGCGGCATCGCTATATTCGACCATCACATCGTCCCCGCGGGTTGATCGCCGGGCGATAGCGGGTAGGACGCCGCTGTCCAACCGGAAGAGAGGCTATGGCGCAGTTCGTCGAACCCAGGTCCCGCAAGGTCCGCATCCTGGCGACGCTGGGGCCCGCCAGCCGCAGCCCCGAAATGGTCGAAAGGCTGTTCCGGGCCGGCGCCGACGCCTTCCGCGTCAATATGAGCCACGGCGCACAGGCCGATCACGCCAAGACGATCGAGACGATCCGCGCGCTGGAAAAAAGCCTCGGCCGTCCGACGACGATCCTCGTCGATCTCCAGGGCCCCAAGCTCCGCGTCGGCACTTTCGCCGACGGCATGGCAATGCTGAAGACGGGGCAGGATTTCGTGCTCGATCGCGACCCCACGCCGGGCGACGCCAAGCGCGTTTGTCTGCCGCACCGCGAGCTGTTCGTCGCGCTGGAGGACGGGTCGCGGCTGCTGCTCGACGACGGCAAGCTGGTGCTGCGGGTGCTGAAGGCCGGACATGACCGGATCGAGACCAAGGTCGAGGTCGGCGGCGTGCTTTCGAACAACAAGGGGCTGAACGTCCCTGACGTGGTCGTGCCGCTCGCGGCCTTGACCGAGAAGGATCGGTCCGATCTCGCTTTCGCGCTGGATCATGACATCGACTGGGTCGCGCTGAGTTTCGTGCAGCGGCCGGAGGACGTGGCCGAGGCGCGGCGGCTGATCCAGGGGCGCGCCGCGCTCCTCGCCAAGATCGAGAAGCCGGCGGCGCTGGAGCGGCTGGAATCGATTCTCGAGATCGCGGATGCCGTCATGGTCGCGCGCGGCGATCTGGGCGTCGAGCTGCCGCCGCAGGACGTGCCGCCGATGCAGAAACGGATCGTCGAATGCGCGCGGCGGATGGGACGGCCGGTGGTGGTCGCGACCCAGATGCTCGAATCGATGATCAAGTCGCCGACGCCCACGCGCGCCGAAGTTTCCGACGTGGCGACCGCAATCTATGACGGCGCCGATGCGGTGATGCTGTCGGCCGAGAGCGCGGCGGGCGACTGGCCCGAGGAATCGGTCGCGATGATGAACTCGATCGCCAATGCGGTCGAACGCGATCCCGGCTATGCCGCCCGCGTCCATTTCACCGAAACCCGCCCCGATCCCACGACTGCCGACGCGCTGGCCGAAGCCGCGGGCGCGATCGCAAAGACGGTGTCGGCCGCCGCGATCATCTGTTTCACTTCGTCCGGCTCGACGGCCCGGCGGGTCGCCCGCGAGCGTCCGTCCGTGCCGTTGCTGGTGCTGACCCCGAAGCTGGAGACCGCGAGACGGCTGGGCCTGCTTTGGGGCGTCCACGCCGTGCGCACGAAGGATGTCGCCTCGTTTGAGGAAATGATCGCCAAGTCGAAACGCATGGCGCTCCGCCACAACATCGCCAAGGCAGGCGACCGCGTGATCATTATGGCCGGCGTGCCGTTCGGAACGCCCGGTTCCACCAACGTGCTCCACGTCGCCCGCATCGTCGGCGACGAGCTGAAGCGGCACACGAGCGCAGACTGACTAGCGCTTCTTGTTGGCGATCAATGCGGCGACGCAGCTCGCGCGGTCGATGTCGCGGCCGTCGGGCTGGCGCGCATCGAGATAGGTCACGACCGGTTCGCGTCCGTTCTTCGAATAAAGATAGGCGTCGAGCACGCAGATCGGCCCGACGAACTGCAGTTTCCGCGCCTGATCCTCGCGCACGTCCAGCTCCGGCTCGCCGAACAACGCGACAAGGTCATGCGCGTCATGTCCGAGCACGCGCTCCAGACCCGAGGTTGATATGATCGGCGGCGCAACCGGCACGGCGGGGGGCGGGGCAGTCGCGCAGCCAGCGCCCAACAGAGTCGATCCGATCACAAGAGCCTTGCGCATTTATCCGATCCACCACGCCCGGCGATCCCGCGCAAGAGTTTGACCCACCAGCAATCCAGACTATGGGCGCGCGGTTCCCTACTCGGAGATTTGCGTGACCGTTGCTACCTATGACGTCGTCGCGATCGGCAATGCCATTGTCGATATCCTTTCGCAGTCGACCGACGAATTCATCGCTGCCGAAGGCATGACCAAGGGGTCGATGCAGTTGATCTTCGATTCGGCCGAGGCCGACGCGCTCTATTCGCGCATGGGACCGGGCCAGGAAGTGTCGGGCGGATCGGCGGCGAACACCATCGCCGGCCTCGCCGCCCTGGGGCAGCCCTGCGCCTTCATCGGCCAGATCGCCGACGACCAGCTCGGCCAGGTCTTCGCGCACGACATCAAGTCGCTCGGCGTGCATTTCGGAACCGCGCCGGCGAGCGGCGGCGAGCCGACCGGGCGCTGCCTCGTCCTCATCACGCCCGACGGCCAGCGCACGATGAACACTTTTCTCGGCGCCGCGCAGAACTTGCCGGAAAGTGCGCTCGATCCCGAAACGATCAAGGCGGGCGGCATTCTGTATCTTGAAGGTTATCTGTGGAACGCGGAGCAGTCGCGCGATGCGATGAAGCGCTCGATCGAGATGGCGCGGGCGGCCGGGCGCAAAGTGGCGCTGACGCTCTCGGACATTTTCGTCGTCGAAGGGCATCGCGACGCATTCTTCGCGCTGATCGACGCGGGCGAGATCGATATTCTCTTCGCCAACGACAACGAAGTCCGCGCGATGATGCAGACCGAGGATGTCGAGGCAGCGGTGAAGGCGCTGGCGGCACGCGTGCCGACCCTGGTCTGCACTCACGGTCCCAATGGCGCCGAAGCGCATTCGGGTGACGAGCATGCGCGGGTGCCCGCCGAACCGGTTGCGCGGGTGGTCGATACCACCGGCGCCGGCGACTTGTTCGCGGCCGGCTTCCTCGCCGGTCAAGCGCAGGGCCGCGATCTGGAGACCAGCCTGCGGATGGGCGCGATCTGCGCGGCCGAGTGCATTTCCCATGTCGGCCCGCGCCCGCAGGCCGACATCAAGGCGCTGGTCGAAAAGCGGCTGGCCTGATCATCCGCCCACCTGAAATACGAAGCGGCCCCGGAGTTTCGCTCCGGGGCCGCTTTTTTGTCAGGCTTGGCGGATGCCGGGTGTCGGCGCGCCCGGCATGGGCGGGACCGGCACCGGCGGAGCGTCGCTATCCATCTCGGGCACATCGATGATGCCGCGGCCGACATGGCTGCGGCTGCGGCTATAGCCGAAATAGATCAGCAGCCCGACCAGGCCCCAGCCCGGCAGGACCAGGATCGCGGTCAGCGGCAGCGAGAAATAGAGACCGAGGCAGCCGAGGATCGACAGCGGCGCGATGATGTACACGCCGGGTGTCCGGAATGGGCGCGGCCGGTTCGGGTCGGTACGGCGCAGCACCATCACCGACACGGCAACCATCAGGAACGCGAACAGCGTGCCCGAGTTCGAATAGTCCGCAAGCTTGCCGACGGGCAGAAACGCGGCGGCGATGGCCGCGCCGATGCCCGTCACGACCGTCACGACGTGCGGTGTGCGGAACTTCGGATGCACCGCCGATAGCCGCTCCGGCAGCAGCCCGTCGCGCGCCATGGTGAAGAACACGCGGGTCTGGCCGAACATCATCATCAGCACGACCGACGGCAGCGCCAGCACTGCGGCGAGGCCGACCAGGCGGCCGATCACCGGCCAGTTGATGACCTGCAGGACGTGAACCAGCGCTTCCTTCGAGCAGACGAGCGGCTCGATCGTGCCGCTCGCAACGATCGCGGCGCAGCGGCCGGCGATCTCTGCCGAGCCTGGCGCCAGCACCGTGCCGTCCGCGCCGGTCACCGGTTGCGCGCCGATCGCGCCGATCGCACCCGAGGCGACGAGCAGGTAGAAGAGCGTGCAGATGAAGAGCGAGCCGATCAGGCCGATCGGCACGTTGCGTTGCGGGTTCTTGGTCTCTTCCGCCGCGGTCGAGACCGCGTCGAAACCGACATAGGCGAAGAAGATCGATGCGGCCGCGCCGAACACGCCGGCTCCGCCGGTGGGCGTGAACGGCGTGAAATTCTCGGCGTTCATCACCGGGATCGTCAGCGCGATGAACGCGGTCAGCGCCGCGATCTTGATCAGCACGAGAACCGCATTGACGCGCGCGCTCTCGGTGGTGCCGATCACCAGCAACCAGGTGACGACGCCGACGATCAGAACGGCCGGGATATTGATCCAGCCGCCAACCTGCAGGGCGGTGGTGAGATCGGGGCTTGGCGCCGCGCCGAATGCGAGGAGAACCTTGGCGTTGAGCGCATCGGCGTTGCCGAGCGCGGATGGGAAATGCAGCCCAAGGCCGTTCAGCAATCCCACCGCGTGGTTCGACCAGCCGACAGCGACGGCGCTCGCGCCGACCGCATATTCGAGGATCAGCGCCCAGCCGACCATCCAGGCGAGCAGCTCGCCGACGACGGTGTAGGTATAGGTGTAGGCGGAGCCGGAGACCGGCACCATCGACGCCAGTTCGGAGTAGCAGAGCGCCGCCACCGCGCAGACGAAGCCCGCGACCACGAAGCTCAGCAACATGCCGGGACCGGCCTTTTGCGCCGCTTCCGAGGTCAGAACGAAGATACCGGTGCCGATCACCGCGCCGATGCCGAGCATGGTCAACTGGAACGCGCCCAGCGTGCGGTGCAGACCTTTCTTTTCGGCGGTGGCGAGAACGGCGTCGAGTGGCTTGGTGCGCCCGAATAACATGCCTTACGATCCCCTATCTACGCGGCTGAAACACGCGCATTTGTGGCGGCGAAACCTAGAGGCTATTCAACAACGCGCAACATTTATCAGCGTTGAACCAGGGATATGGTTCCAAACCAGCAAAAGCGGGGAATCGGTGAGCGTAAAACTTGGCGTGGTCATTGTTGCCTTCAACTCGGCCGACGTGATCCTGGAATGCCTGGACAGCCTGTTCCGCGCACACGCGGCGGCCTCGCTGCGCGTGGTCGTGGTCGACAACCAGTCGACAGACGAGACGCGCGAAGCGATCGTCGCTTGGGCTAGCAAGGCGTCCGTCGAGGCGAGCACATCGCGGGTCGGCGGCCACCGCACCGGCGAGCTCGCGCCGCTGACTTTGCTGCTGTCGGACGTGAATGGCGGCTATGCCTATGGCGTGAATGCCGGCATCCGCTTCCTGCAGGCGCATGACGACGTGATCGGCTAATGGGTGCTGAACCCCGACAGCGTGGTGCCGGAAGCCACTCCCGGCCGCTTCCTCGAACGCCTGGAAAGCGGCCCGCCCGCGATGCTTAGCAGCCGCTGCCGTTATTTCGAGACGCCGGAGCTGATCCAGACCGATGGCGGACGCGTCAGCCGCTGGACCGGAACCTGCCATTCGATGCATGCCGCCGCACCCGCCGCGACGACGCCGCTGCCCGACCCCGCGACGCTCGACTATGTGACCGGCGCCAACATCGTCGTGCCGCGCGCGTTCGTCGACCGGATCGGCCTGATGCCCGAGGATTATTTCCTCTATTACGAGGAAGTCGACTGGGCTTTCCGCCGCCGCGGCATCCCGATCGAGCTGGTGCCTGACGCCGACATCTATCATCGCGGCGGCACCGCGATCGGCTCGGGCACGCATTCGCGCCTGCCCGGCGCATTTTCCTTTTATTTCAACCAGCGCAACCGCGTGCGCTTCGTCCGGCGGCACTTTCCCGCCCGATTGCCCGTGGCGGCGGCATGGGGAGTCGCGAAGGCCGCGCAGGTGCTGCTGAAGGGCGGCGTGGAGCCTGCCTATGCGGTGCTTGCCGGCTCGCTCGGCTTGCCACCCCCACGTGCGGTCGTCGAAAGAATCTCGGATCCGGCGGCGCGCGCCCTGGCGTTCGGCCGTCGCGGCCAATTGCGATGATTTTACTTTTGCTTGCCACGGTTTATCGAGCGGATCGATCGAGGCGGGGCGCCGGTGGCCTGTTCGTCCGTAAAGGCCTGCGGCAAAAGGATATACAGTGCAGGGTTTGATCAGAACGTTTCGGGCAAAGCTGGCCAATTTGCGGGGCATCGAGCCCCCGCTGAACTACACAGCATTCATTTTCCCCGAATACCAAATCGGTCGCGGCACCTACGGCAAGCCCCGTATTTTCAGCTATCCGCACGATGCAACGCTGAAGATCGGCGCCTTCTGCTCGATCGCTGCGGACGTCGGCATTTTTCTGGGCGGCAACCATCACCCGGAATGGGTCACCACTTTTCCGTTCGGTGCGATGTGGCGCGAGCATTATCATCCCGAACAACCGAACAGCCGCGGCGATGTCGTGATCGGCAATGACGTGTGGATCGGCCGCGCAGCAATCATCATGTCGGGCGTGACTGTCGGCGACGGCGCGGTGATCGGCGCGGGCGCCGTCGTCGCCCGCGACGTGCCGCCCTATACGATTGTCGTCGGCAACCCGGCGCGCGCGCTGCGCCAGCGCTTTTCGCCGGAGATTGTGGAGCGGCTGCTGCAGATTCGCTGGTGGGACTGGCCGGACGATCGGCTGCGCCGCGCGGCCGGCCTGATGCAGAGCCCGGATATCCAGGGATTCATCGACGCGGTCGATTCCGGAAAAATCTAGTGTTGCTGACGATCGCCATTCCGACCTTCCGGCGCGCCGAGATGCTCGCCGAGTGTCTGGACACGGTGCTCCCTCAACTCCGCGAAGGAGTCGAGGTTCTGGTTGTCGACAATGACCCCGACGGAAGCGCCCGGTCGTTGTGCGATAGCCGGTCCGATGCGGACTTGCGTTACGTGCATGAACCCAGCCCCGGCGTCGTCCAGGCGCGCAACCGGGCAGTGGCGGACTCCCGCGGGCGCTATCTGGCGTTCATCGACGACGACGAACTCGCGCAGCCGGCCTGGGTCGATGCCCTGCTGCGTCACGCGGAGCGCGGGATTGCAGCGAGTTTCGGGATGGTCCTGCCGCGTTATCTGGCGCCGGTCGAGCCCGGTCTCCGCGACTTTCTGGACGATCTCTATACGCGCGACCTGACGCGGCCCCCGGATGCCGACATCTCGGACAAATGGATTCACGTCGGCACCGGCAATTCGCTGTTCGACAAGGCCGCCTGCTTCACTGGCTCCGCCCCCTTCACGACGGATCTGAACGGCACTGGCGGCGAGGACGTCTGGCTCGTGCGCTCGCTTGTCGAGCGGGGCATTCCCATTCACTGGAACCCGGCGGCGATCGTGGAGGAACAGATTCCGCCCGATCGCTCGACCCTGGCTTATGTCCGAAGCCGCAAATACCGGCAGGGCCAGCAGCGGATCATCATGATGCGCGGCGGCGGCGGCTTCGGGGGCTGGACGAAGGCTGCCTTATGGATGGGCGTAGGCGCTACGCAGGTCGGCCTGCACGGCGCACGGGCGGCAGCTCTCCGACTTGCGGGGCGGCCGCAATGGCAAGCGGAAACGGTGCGCGCGAGCGGCGGACTCGGCAAGCTTTTGTGGTGGAAGCTCTGGGATCACACCCCATACGCCGGCGCGGCGCAGAGCGGAAACTGAGCCGCCGTTTCTCGGGAAACGGCGGCTCGGATTCTTACTTCGCGGCGACCGGCGCTGCTGCCGGCTTGGGCGGCCCGAAGCCGGCCTGATATTTCACTTCGCCTTCGGCCTTCTTCACCTTCGGCTCCAGATCGCGCTTGATCAGTTCCTGGAACTTGCGCTGCTGGATCAGGCCGGTGGCGAATTGCTCCGCCTGCGGGCCGGTGAGCGGCTGGACCTGGGTGTCGGTGATGTGGTTCGCCACCATCACGCGGCCGGCCGGGATCAGGAAGATCTCGTCCTTCGGCATCTTCAGGACCTGCTGAACGAGGTCCGGATTGGCCGTGGCGACATCCAGCTTCGACGGCGCGCGCCGGAACTGCAGGCCGTCCTGCTTCAGCATCGCCTCGACTTCGTCCATCGTCTTCAGCGGCTGATATTTGCGCAGGATTTGCGGGTCGCGCGGCATTTCGAACTGGATCTGGTCGACCGTGAAGATCTTGCGCTCGGCAAACAGGTCCGGGTTCTGAGCGATGAAAGTGCTGACGTCGGCCGCGCTCGGCTGCTTCACCGCGGCGCTCATCTGACGCTGCAGCATCTGGACAAGGATCTGCTCCTCGGCCCGGCGCTCCTGGAGCAGATACATCGGCGTCTTGTCGAGCCCGCGCTCGCGCGCGATGTCGGCGAGAATACGGCGGTTGACGACCTGCTGCAGCGCGCCCTGCTCAAGCTGCTTGCGCTGCTCGGGACTCAGATTCGCCGGCACTTGCTGGCCCTGCAGTTCGGCATTGAGTTCGTGGACGGTAATGTCCTTGCCGTCGACGGTTGCGACGACCTGGCCTTTTTCGAGGTCGCCTTCGCCCTTCTTGCCGCAGCCTGCCACGAGCAACGCCGTTCCGACCATCAAGGCCGTCGTAACGATTTTCCGCATAGATCACTCCCCACACCATGCCGGCCCGGCACGGTTCAATTTTGCGCGTTTGCTCTTAGCAGGCAATTGAGCGCGCGGAACCCAAAACAACGTTAAGACCAGCTGCTAACCATATCGAGGAAGTAACGCGTGACCCGTAAGGCCCTGAAACTCTGTCTGGCTGCATCCGGCGGCGGCCATGTCCGCCAGCTTCTGGACCTCGAACCGGCATGGCGGGATCAGGATTATTTCTTCGTCACCGAAGATACGGCGCTCGGCCGCAGCCTGGCCGAAAAGCATCCGGTACGTTTCGTCGACCATTTCGCGCTGGGCCAGGCGCGTCTCGGCCGCAGCATCGATATGCTGAAAGGGACGGCACGCAACTTCGCCCAGTCGCTGGCGCTGGTGCGGCAGGAACGACCCGATGTTGTGATCACCACCGGCGCCGGGGCGATGTACTGGACGGCGCTGTCGGCGCGGGCGACGGGCGCGAAGGTCGTGCTGATCGATTCGTTCGCACGGTTCGATGCGCCTTCAAAGTTCGCCACCGGCCTGAAGCCGTTCGCTACCGAAACGATCGTCCAGTCGAAGGCGCTGAAGGATCGGTGGCCCGATGTCACGCTTTTCGACCCCTTTCGGCTGCTCGAAGGAACGCCGCCACCCAAGGAGCCGCTGCTGTTCGCGACGGTCGGCGCGACCCTGGGGTTCCCGAGGCTGGTCGAAGCCGTGCTGAAGCTGAAGGCGAGCGGCGCGCTGCCCGAACGCGTGATCCTGCAAGTGGGCGACGTGGACTTGCCGTCCGATATTCCCGACGGAGTCGAGGTGCATCGCTCCATCGGTTTCGATCAGGTGCAGGACATCTTGCAGCGCGCGGCATTCGTCGTGTGCCACGGGGGCACCGGGTCGCTGATCACTGCGCTGCGCGCCGGATGCCGCACGATCGTCATGCCGCGGCTGTTTTCGCTCGGCGAGCATTACGATGACCATCAGGAAGAGATCAGCACCGCTTTCGCAGCCCGGGGCTTGGTCGAAGTGGTGCTTGACGGAGAGCCATTGGGCGCGGCCATCGAACGCGCCCGATCGAAGCCGCCGGTCATGGCGACGACCGAGCCGGCCGCGTTGATCGACCACCTCAAAAAGCGACTGGCCGAGTGGGCGCGGTAGTTCGCGCCCGGAAAGACCCTCAGGCGCCTACGGCCGTGCGCCGGCTACGCACATCATTCTCGTCGCGCGCGATTCGCATCCAGAGATAGGTCGGCAACGGCTCTTCGCGGAAACGATAGCGCGTCGCGTCTCCATCGGTCGCGCGCTCGATCACGCCGGCGATGGTGAGCTCGTTGAGCTCCTTCGCCATCCGTTCGGCGGACGCATGATCGTCCAGCGCCACCGCGTCTTCGGGCGCGAACCAGCCGTCCGGCGTGCTCGCAGCGCGCGCGGCCGCGCCGATCAGCTTGCGCCGCCCGCTATCGAGGAAAGGCTCGACCGCGGCAAGGAGGCGCGGATCGAGGCGGCTGGCGGATTCATCGACGACCTTGTCGAGCGCGCCCCAGACGTCTTCCAGCCGAATGTCGAGACGTTCGGCATCCAGCGCGATCATCGACGCATGGTGGCTGACGAGGCGCACCAGATAGGGCGAGCCGTTCGACAGGCCTTCGATCGCCTGCACCGCATCCTCTTCGAAAGTAACGCCGGCGCTCTTTTCGCCGATGCGGATGAGCGCCCGCACTTCCTCGCTCGACAGGCGCGGCATCGGCAGGCCGATGATGTTGCGGCGGATCGAGGGGATGTAGCCGATCAGTTGCTGAAGGTTCGACGCCACGCCGGCGAGCACGAGCTGCACGCGCGCGGCCCGGTCCGACAGGTTCTTGATCAGCTCGGCAACACTCTGGCGGAACTGGTCGCTTTCGGCGCGGTCATATTCGTCGAGGATCAGGATCACGCGCGTGCCGGTCACCTGCGCGAGCAATTCGCCCAACTGGCGCGCATCGAAATTCTCCGGCAACCGATCGGCAAGCGAGCCCTGGTTTTCGCCAAGCGCCGTCGGGTCGATGTCGCGCAGATAAAGCTGCGGAACGTCCCGCAACACCGCACGGAAAATGTCCTCGAAGCTCGAAAAGGCGCCGCACGAGGCGTACACCACGACATAGCGCGATTCGCGGGCGATGTCGGCGAGGATGTGGACCAGCGAGGTCTTGCCGATGCCGCGCTCGCCATAGATGACGACGTGGCTGCGCTGTTCTTCCAGGATTTCGATGAGCCGCGCGAGCACGCCCAGCCGGCCGGCGAACTTGCTGCGCTCGGTGACGGGCTGCGCAGGGGTGAAGACGTCGCGCAGCGTCATCCGGGCGCGAGCGAGCCGCGACGTCTCGCCGCGTGCGGCGCCGCGGTCCACTGCGGACGTGCGGAAACCGGGGAGTCCGGATGCGGCGGGCGCGGATGTCTCCTCCGCCTGACGCGCCGCATCAAGCGCGGCCTGCCGGGCCCGGCGCCGCTCCAGAAGCTCGGCACGGTCGGGCCGTCCTTGCTCCGCGGCAGTACGGTCCTTGCGAAACCAGCTCAAAATCCTGTTCCAAAACGCCACGATCACCTCACCTGACCTTATACGAACGGCAGATCCGCTCCGCCCTTAACTGCGCCGCTGAAACGGCTTGATGACAAAGTAGGTGTAAGCAAGCACCGCTGCGATCCCCAACGCAGCAAGCGCCTGATAGGCCACGCTGCCGTTTTCCACGCCTTGATTGCCAAACCAGTTGGAGACCGCACAGCCAATCGCCGGCGGAAGGTAACTGAGAATCGAGTCCTGCGGTTCCGTGTCCCCGACCGAGCGCTGCAGAAAAACAACGATCAGTCCTGCGAAGATCGCAACCGTCACCCAGTCATAGATGGTCTGCATGCCACTTTCTCATATGAACAAGCCGCTGCGCTAACATCGAATGGCCCACAAAACAAAGCGCCAGCGAGCGCTCCTCGCGGAGTGTTGCCGTCAAGACACATGCCCGACGCGAGGTTTAGATGTTATAAATGAAGAAATAAGGCACGTGGAGTGTCGCCGAACCGTCACAGGCACCAATAATGCGTTCGTGCGTTGGGTTAACGAGATTGCAGCGGAGGCGGGCCAGATATAGCCCGGACCAATGCCGATTCTTTAAAATCCGGCGAACGTCCGGCGGCGTTGGGTGAAAAGGGATAAAGGGTGGATAAAAGGGCCTGGCTGGCGCTTCTCCTCATCGGGTGCGGAGAAGCTGCAATCGCGCAAACCACGTCGCCGCGGCCGCCGGTCGTCGGCTCGCCCGGCCGCCCAAACCGCGGCGCGCCGGAGCGCCACATCGGCATTCGCGCCGACGTCGACGTCAACTATGACAGTAACGTCTATGGCGTGAGCGACCAGCTTGCGCCGACACGGCTGGTCGGCGGCCGGTCCAAGGACGACATCTCGATCACGCCGTCGCTGCAGCTCGACATCCTTTTACCGCTCGGACGGCAATCGGTGTTTGCCCGCGGTGGGATCGGCTATGATTTCTTCACGAAGAATTCCGAGCTGAACCGCGCGCGAATCAACATGGACGTCGGCGCCAATCTTCAGGTCACCAATTTCTGCACGACCACGATCGACGGCACCTATCTGCGGACCCGATCCAATGCCGGCGACGTCGTAGACCCGGTCGATGGGAGTGTCCTCCGGCTCAACAACACGGAAGAGTTCAAGTCGATCGGCGCACGCGCGGATTGCGGCAGCGGCTTCGGCATTTCGCCGGGGCTTGGCTATCGCCACTCCGAAACGCGCAACAGCAAGAGCGCCTTCAAGTTCAACGACTCCAATCAGGACTCGTTTGACGGCAGCATCGGCTATCAACGCCCGACCCTGGGCCGGCTGTCGATCTACGGCAGCTACAGCACCGGCGAATATCTGAACCGCGACATTCTGGGCCTGCCTGTTCAACTCACCGGGCTTCCGCACGATGGCGTCAAGAGCTACTCGGCCGGCGGACGGTTTGAGCGCAATATCGGCTCGCGCATCTCGGGCGTCCTCTCGCTCGGCTACAGCTGGGTGGACCCTAAAGCGCAGGCGTCCAAGAAATTCCGCGGCAGTTCCTATTCCGCCCAGATCAACGTCATTCCGACGAACCGGATGAGCCTCGACCTGCTCGCGTCGCGCTCCGCCGAATTGTCGAATACGACCTTTGCGAGCTTTTCGATCACCGAGGTCTATGCCCTGAACGGCACGTATCGCCTCAATCCGCGCATCGCGCTCAACTTCGGCGCATCGCAGCAGACGCGCGATTTCCGGCAGACCGCAACCGCCGCCAACCCGATTACCAACGACAAGTTCACGCGCTTCTACGGGGGCTTCGTCTACGATCTTAATCGACGGATAAGGCTTAACGGTTTAGTTAGCCAACAACATCGGGGCGCAAACGATGCGCGCTTCCGCTATAGTAACACCACGGCGAGCCTGGGCGTCAGCCTGTCGCTGGGCCGCTGAGGGGGATGAGGTGAGATGACGATTTTGAAGCGTTCGATTGGCTTGCTTCTGTTTTTCGCGGCGGCCGCAAGCGCGCAGGTGCGCGCGCCCGCGCCGACCGGACTGCCTCCTCAGATGCAGGCGCAAATCCAGGCCCAGGCCCAGGGTCGAGCGCCGGTGCAGCCTGCCCGTCCTCCTGCGGGTGAAACCAAGGCACAGAAGGATCTCGAGGCCGGCTATGTGCTTGGGCCCGACGACGTCGTCGAAATCTCGGTGCTCGGCCAGCAGGAATTCACCACCCGGGCCCGCGTCAAGGCCAACGGCACGATCCAGCTGCCCTTCATCGGCGAGCAGAAGATCGAGGGTGAAACGGCGCTGACGCTCGCGCCCAAGATCGCCGAGAAGCTGCGCGCGGGCGGCTATTATGCGAAGCCCGTCGTCAACGTCGAAGTGTCCGGCTTTGCCAGCCGCTATGTCGTCTTGCTCGGCGCGGTGAACCAGGCCGGTCTGCAGCCGGTCGACCGCGACTATCGCCTGTCCGAGATCATCGCCCGTGCGGGCGGCATGCGCGCCGACGGCGCTGATTTCGTGACGCTCACGCGCGCCAATGGCGAGCAGCACAACTACCCGTTCGAAAAGCTCGCTTCCGGCGGCCCCAACGACGATCCGATGGTTCGTCCGGGCGACAAGATCTACGTTCCGGAAGCCGATCTTTATTACATTTACGGCCAGATCAACCAGCCGGGCGCGTTCCCGCTGCGCGGCGACATGACCGTGCGCAACGTGATCGCGAAGAGCGGCGGCGTCGGTCCGTCGGGTTCGATCAAGCGGATCAAGCTGTTCCGCGACGGTCAGGAGCAAAAGGTCAATCTCGACATGAAGGTCAAGGCGGGCGACGTCTTCTTCATCGGCGAGCGGCTCTTTTAAGGAAAGCGCGACATGAGCCTCATTCAGTTCCTGCGCATCCTGGCGGCGCGCAAGTCGATCATCTTCGCGACCCTGATCGCGTGCTTCCTGGCCGCGCTGGTGACGGTGCAGCTTCTGCCGAAGCGCTATGAATCGCACAATCGCGTGCTGATCGACATCACCAAGCCCGACGCATTGGTGGGCCAGATCTCGCCGCAGATGATGGGCGCCTATATCGCGACCCAGTTGAAGCTGATCACCGACGTCCAGACGGCCGGCCTGGTCGTCGACAGTCTCGGCTGGGCGACCGATCCCAACAACCAGGCGGCGTTCGAGGCCGCGGGCCGTCCGGGCGGCGATATCCGCGACTGGCTGGCCCAGCAGATCGCCGACAATACCCAGGCGAAGTTCGCCGAGGGCAGCAGCATCATCGAGATCGTCTATCGCGGCACCGATCCGGCGAACACCCAGGCGATCGCGCAGGCGGTCCGCGAGGCGTTCCTGAAATTGAACCGCGACCAGCGCGTCAATACGGCGCAGCGCAGCGCCGTCGCCTATGACGAGCAGGCGAAGCGGATCCTTACCGAAATCACGTCCGCGGAAGAGCAGAAGACGGCATATGCCAAGGCGAACGGAATTGTTCTCAATGGCCTGACGGACGCCGAAAGCGCGAAGCTGAGTGCGATGAGCGGCGTTTCCGCGATGCCGACGGCGCCGCAGATGGTCGCCGGCGCCCAGGTCAATGCCCAAGCGGAAATGCTGAAACAGCAGATCGCGCAGGCGAAGCTGACGCTCGGCCCGAACCATCCGACGCTGCAGGCGCTGGAACGCCAACTTTCGGTTGCTGAAAGACAATCGAGCAGCGGCCCATCGATGGTCGGCGGCACCACCCGCGGTCAGGTCGAGGCCGCCTACGAGGCGCAGAAGGCGCGCGTGCTGGCGCAGGGCGACAAGATCGACAAGCTGAACCAGATGCAGAACGACATCGCGGTGAAGCGGGATCAATATACCAAGCTTGCCTCGATGTCCGAGCAGATGAAGGCGATCGCGCGGGCCGGCGACAGCAATCTCGAGCCGATGGGCAGCACCAACCTGCCCGACAGCCCCGTATGGCCCAACAAGCCGCTGATCGTGGGCATGGCGGCGGCGTTCGGCCTGGGCCTGGGCGTGGTGCTGGCGCTGTTCGTCGAGCTGTTCGCCCGGCGCGTCCGCAGCGAGGACGACCTGGAATATGCAACCGGTGCGCCGGTGCTGGCGACCGTGGGGCAGCCCCGTCCGGAAAACAGCGCGTCGTCGCGGCTGCTGAGACTGATCGATCGTAGAGGCGCCGCTTCCAGCGACGCCGTGGCGGAGGCCTGATTAACGATGAGCATGAAGAGCGCGCTCCAGGAAATGGAGCAGGAGGCGGCCCCCGTCCGCACCGAACAACGATACGATCTGGCGGCGGTCGGAACGCCGCCGATCGAATCGGTGATGATCAACGCACCCCACTCGGTCGAGGCGGAAGCGATCCGCGCGCTTCGCACGCGCTTGACCGCCCAGCATTTGCGCGAAGGACGGCGCTCGCTCGCCGTGTGCGGTGCGTCCGCCGAATCCGGCTGCACCTATGTCGCGCTGAACCTCGCCGTGGCGATGGCGCAGGCGGGCATTCGCACCGCGCTCGTCGACGCCAACCTGCGCGACCCGATGATCGCGGACCTCTGCGGCTTGCCGCTGTCGATGGCCGGCCTGTCCAATTACCTTGCCGACGACTCCGTCCCGATGGCCGAGATCGTCGACACGGATCTGATGCCCAATCTGGCGGTGATCGGCGGCGGTGAAACGCCGGACAATCCGCAGGAGCTGCTGTCGGGGCCGCGCTTCCGCGGTCTGGTCGACCAGTTGCTGCGCGAATATGATCTGACGATCTTCGACACGGCACCGGCCAAGATCTGCTCGGACGGTCTGCGGGTCGCGACGATGGCGGGCTTCAGCCTGATCGTGTCGCGCAAGCACAAATCCTATGTCGAAGACGTGAAGGTGCTGTCGAAGCAGCTGCGCGCCGACCGCTCGGTCGTCGTCGGCTCGATCCTGAACGACTTTTGATGGACATGGCCACGCGCCCGATCCGGGCCAAGGCACCGGGGTCCGAGTTGCTGGCTCGGCGCTGGCCGCTGCTGCTTGGCCTGGCCGTTCTGGCGCTCCCCACGCTTTATGCGGTGGCGACTGGCTCGTGGACCGGCGAATCGGGCGTGCACGGCCCGATCGTGCTGGCGACCGGCATCTGGCTGTTCGCGCGGCGCTGGAAGGAATTGCTCAGCATTCAGCGGCCGGGACGGATCGGAATCGTGCTGGCCGTGCTGATCCCGTCGCTGCTCTTGTACATTTTCGGCCGGGCGTTCGATTTCCTGATCTTCCAGGCGGCCGCATTCCTGGGCGTGTGCGTCGCGGTCTTCTACGGCTCGTTCGGCGCAGAGGCCGTGCGGCGCATGTGGTTCCCGATCCTTTATCTCGGCTTCGTGGTGCCGCTGCCCGGCTGGGTCATCACGACGATGACCGCGCCGATGAAGGAATATGTCTCCTCCACCGCGACCTGGATCCTCGGGCATCTTGGCTATCCGATCGTGCGGCAGGGCGTCACGATCTACGTCGCGCAATATGAGCTGCTGGTCGAGGATGCCTGCGCGGGACTGAACTCGCTGATCAGCCTGACCGCGATCAGCCTGTTCTACATCTACATCCTCCACAACGCGTCCTGGCGTTATGCGCTGTTCCTGATGCTGTGGATCGTGCCGGTCGCGCTGCTCGCCAATCTGGTGCGCGTGATGATTTTGGTGCTGATCACCTACCATTTCGGCAACGCCGCCGCGCAGGGCTTCCTGCACTCGACCGCCGGGCTGGTGATGTTCGCCACTGCGCTGCTCGGTATTTTCCTGGTCGACGGCGTGATGTCGCCGGTGCGGCGGATGCTGACGAGGTCGCACGCATGATCAACCGTCGCGACCTGCTGATCGGCGGCGCCTGCTTTGCCGCCGCTGCCGGAGCCGAGGTGCTTCGCCCGCACAAGCGTGTGGCGCTGCTCGGCAAGGAAAAGCTCGAGGACGTGATCCCTAAGACGTTCGGCGTCTGGCACGAGCGCGACGCGGAAGGCATCGTCACGCCGCAGAGCGAGGACAGCCTTGCCGCCCGCCTCTACAACCAGTCGGTGGGGCGCATGTATTCGGGGCCGGGCAACAGCACGGTCATGCTGCTGATCGCCTATGGCAACACCCAGAGCGACACGCTCCAGCTGCACCGGCCAGAGGTCTGCTATCCGGCTTTTGGTTTCACGATTACCAAGAACCAGCCGACCGCGCTCGCGATGAGCGGCGGCGCAGTCGTGCGCGCGCGGAACCTGGTCGCCGCGACACCCGGACGTGAGGAACGGATCACTTATTGGACGCGGCTGGGCGAGTTCCTGCCGACCAACAACAGCGAACAGCGGCAGATGAAATTCCGCACGGCCTTGGCGGGGATCATTCCCGACGGCGTGCTGGTCCGCATCTCGAACACGGAGCTCGACGATCGCGCAGGTTTCGAGCTGAACGCGCGCTTCGCGGCGGACCTGCTGAAAGCGGTGCCGCCTGCAGTGCGCCCAGCGCTGATCACGACCGAACAGGCCCGGCTGCTCACGGGAGCCGCCCAGGTCTGATGGCGGTCGCGACGAAACCCGACCGGACCGAGGCGGCTTCGGGAACGAGCAAGGAAACGATGCTGCAGGAAAAGGTGATCGGCACGGCTCCGGCGCAGGCGGGCGGCACTGCTCCGTCCACGGCCGGCCGCTCGCCTGTCCTGCTCGATCTCGGCACCTTGTTCCTGCGCGGCGCCGAGATGATCAGCGTCGCGGTCACCGCCTGGATCTCGGCCGCGATATCGCTCGACTTCATCCCGGCCGGCAAGGAAAGCTCCTACAGCAACGCCGCGCTGATCGCCGCCTTGTTCTACGCGGCGCTGGCGGAGGTGACCGGCTGCTACGACATCGACACGCGCTTCTCGGTCCGCACCGGCTGGGCGCGCGTGATGACGGCCTGGCTGTCGACCGGCATGTTCATGATGACGCTGGGCTTCCTCCTCAAGGTTTCCAACGATTTCTCGCGCGGCTGGGCGATCGCCTGGTTTGCGGTCGGTGGCGGTGTGCTGCTCGCGCTCCGTGCCGGCGGAACGGCCTGGATGCAGCGGCTGAAGCGGCGCGGGGTGTTCAATCACCGCGTCGCCATCTTCGGCGCGGGCTCGCAGGGCGACCGCCTCGCCAAATACATTCTCGGCAACGAGAAGCTGACTATCGACCTGGTCGGCTTCTTCGACGACCGCCTGCCCGAGCGCCTGCCCGAGCGAGACGTGCACTTGCCCCTCTACGGCAACCTGACCGACCTGATCGGCCATATCCGCAAGGGATTGGTGGACCAGGTGATCGTCGCGCTTCCCTGGTCGGCGGAAAAGCGCCTGCAGGAAGTGGTCGCCGAACTCGCGATCACGCCGGTGCGCATCCGCCTCGCGCCCGATCTCGCGACATTTGCTTTCTCGCAGCGCCCGGTCGTGCTGCTCGGCGATCTGCCGGTGATGACCCTGTTCGAACGCCCGATCTCGGGCTTCGACCAGATCATCAAGAAGATCGAGGACATGATCGTCGGCGCGCTGGCGCTGGTCCTGCTTTCGCCGCTGCTGCTGGTCGTCGCGCTCGCTATCAAGCTCGACAGCCCGGGTCCTATCTTCTTCCGTCAGGACCGCGAGGGCTTCAACAACCAGCGCTTCCGCATCTGGAAATTCCGCTCGATGCGCACCGATCAATGCGAAGTTGACGGCATCACCCAGGCACGCAAGGACGATGACCGCATCACCCGCGTCGGCCGCATCCTGCGGCGGACCAGCATCGACGAGCTGCCGCAGCTCTTCAATGTCTTGGCCGGAGAGATGTCGCTGGTCGGCCCGCGCCCCCATGCGCCATCGACCAAAGCCGGCGAGCGGCTCTTCTCGGATGTCGTCGACCACTATGCCGCGCGCCACAAGGTGAAGCCGGGCATGACCGGTTGGGCGCAAGTCCATGGCTGGCGCGGCGAGACCGATACCGAGGAAAAGCTGCTCAAGCGCCTCGAGCACGACCTCTACTACATCGAGAACTGGTCGGTGCTGCTCGATTTCTACATCATGGCGCGCACGGCCATGACGTTGGTTTTCCAGAAAACCGCCTACTGAGCGCCGGTTCCGCCCGAGACGGCCTCCAACGACTCCTTTCGTCGCGCTTCCCTCGCGCTCCATCGCTAGACTCTAACACAGCGTAACGAATGTCCTTAATCGGGACATCGAACGTCGTGCGGGGCGGCGTAGAACATAACCGACATCACTGGCCGACCCTTCGATGCGCCCTTGGGTGTGTCGTTGGCTTCGCATGGCCGTCGATCAAGGGGAATTGCGAACAAAGAGAGCGGGCGCAACGGGCCTTTAAGGCCAACCTGAAAGCTGAATTCTCAACCACAGAAGCAGGGTCAGGACCGATCCGGGCGCGGGCAATTCGTTGCTTTCCGCGAACGATGGCCTGCGCCCTCCGGGGATCACCATGACGACTTTCAATGTTTCCAACACCACGCAGTTCAACGCAGCCTTGGCCAGCGCCAAGGGCGGGGACTCGATCATTTTGGCCGCCGGCAATTACGGCTCAGCCTATCTGCAGAACAAGAATTTCAGCTCGAACGTCACGATCAAGTCCGCGTCGAGCACGAACAAGGCGCACTTCGATTACGTGCTGGTGAATAACTCGAGCAACATGCGCTTCGAGGGGCTGGACGTCGGTCACGCCCTCGCACCGGGGGAGGCCGACTATAACTATATGATGCGCGTGCAGAGCTCGACCGGGATCAAGATGGTCGGCATGTCGATCCACGGTTCGCTCGACAACAATCCCGCGAACGATGGCTGCGGCTTGTACGTGACCGGCTCAAGCAACGTCCAATTGATGGGGACGCAGTTCCGCGACTTGTACCGCGGGTCCTATTTCGAGAAGGACACGAACGTCACCGTCTCGGCCAACAATTACCAGATGATCCGGATGGACGGCATCAACGTGGGCAAGATCGACGGCATCGTCATCGACAAGAACGTGTTCAGCAACTTCCATCCGATCGCCGGCGATCACGCCGACGCGATCCAGTTCTGGCAGGTCAACCAGACCGACGGCTCGTCGAACATCACGATCACCAACAACACCGTGATGCAAGGCGCGGGCACCGGCACGCAGGGCATCTTTATCTCCGACCCGAACGCAGTCGGCTACAAGAACGTGCTGATCCAGAACAATCTGCTGTACGGGAACGACCAGTATCACGGCATTTCCGTTGCCGGTGGGCATGGCGTTCAGATCATAGGCAACAGCGTGCTGTCGAACAGCACCGACGGGAAGGTCTATTGGATCCAGCTCACCGCGGGCGACAATTTCACCGTGAAGGACAACATCAGCGACAAGATCATGGTGATGCCCGGCGTGACCGGCGTGGCGCTCAGCCACAATGTCGATCTGTCGCAAACGCCGTCGATGGCTTCGCAGATTCCGAACCTGAACGCGCCGCAGTCGCCCACCGACCTGATCATCGCCAACTATGGCTATCACGTGCCGGGCACGACGTCGGTTTCCAGCACGCCCGTTTCGACGGTGCTCAGCGCGGATCTCGGCAGCAGCACCAACACGGCGACCAGCGCCCAGACCGTCAAGACGTCCGTGGCTGACGTGTCCGGTGTCGCCACCCAGGTGTCGGAGCCGCTGCCGACCTACAGCCAGGTGTTCTCGGCGCCTGCGACCACCACGAACACAAGCACGGCATCGAGCGGCGGCCAAGTCTATGGCGGCCACTCCTTCCATTCGCTTCACTTCGATCACTTCACGGCGATGGCCTAAGTTATCAGGCGCTGGAGCGTCTCGAGCCGGTCCGCTTCGGCGGCCGGCTTGTCGGTCCGGATGCGGGCGATGCGCGGAAAGCGCATCGCCACGCCGGACTTGTGCCGGCCGGACGAATGGATCGAATCGAACGCGACTTCGAACACCAAAGATTTCTCGACCTCGCGCACCGGCCCGAAGCGCTGAACGGTATGATTGCGCACCCAGCGGTCGAGCCATTTCAGCTCCTCGTCGGTGATTCCCGAATAGGCCTTGCCGACCGGCAGCAGCTCGCCTTCGTCGGTCCAGCAGCCGAACGTGAAGTCCGAATAATAGGATGAGCGACGGCCATTGCCGCGCTGGGCGTACATCACCACGCAGTCGGCAGTGAGCGGATCGCGCTTCCACTTGTACCACAAGCCGACGCGGCGCCCGGCGACATAGGCGCTGTCCCGCCGCTTCAGCATTACCCCCTCGATCGACGCGTCGCGCGCGCCGGCCCTGATCGCTTCCAGCGTCGTGAAGTCTTCCGCCTCGATCAGCGAGGACACGTCGAACCGCGCCGGGTCGAGCTTTGCCGCGAAGGTTTCCAGCCGCTGCCGGCGCTCGGTCCAGGGCAGTTCCCTTAGATCCTCCGTGCCATCGAACATGATGTCGTAGAGCCGCACGAACGCCGGATAGTCCGCCAGCATCTTCGCCGTGACCGCCTTGCGGTTCAGCCGCTGCTGCAGCGCGTTGAAGCTGGCTGCGGCGCCGCCATGCTCATCCGCCCCTTGCGCTTCGCCCTTCACCATCAGCTCGCCGTCGAGCACGCCCGGCGCCCGGAACGCGGTCGCCACTTCAGGAAAGCCGCGCGTGATATCGTCGCCCGCGCGGCTGTAGAGCCGCGTCTCGCCGCCGGCATGGACGAGCTGGACGCGGATGCCGTCCCATTTCCATTCGGCAGCATAGTCCGCCATGTCCACGCGCACATCTTCCAGCGCATGCGCGAGCATAAAGGAGCGGAACACCGGCAGCGCCTCGGCGCGCGGCTGAGCGCCCTGCCCCTCCGCCCAGGCGAACAGCGTCGGATAGGGCGGCGCGATGCCGTGCCACACTTCCTCCACCGCATCGACGTCGAGGCCGAACGCCTGGGCGAGCGCGGTCTTGGCGAGCCGCGCGGTCACGCCGACACGCAGCGCGCCCGTCGCCATCTTCAGCAGCGCGAACCGTTCCTCCGGCTCCAGCCGGTCGAGATAGGCGGCAAGCACGCCCGGTGCTTCCGACCGCGACAGGCTCCGCATCCGCTCGACCACCGCGCCTAGCGACAGATCGAGGTCCGTCTCGGGCACATGGTCCGGCCTTGGCCAGATCAGCGACACCGTTTCTGCCGTGTCGCCGACATAGTCGCGACTGAGGTAGAACAGCACCGGATCGACGCGCTCCTCGACCAGCGCGCGGATCAGTGCCGGCTTGATCGCCGGCAGGTCGAGCCCGCCGGTCAGCGCCGCCAGCGCCCAGCCGCGGTCGGGATCGGGCGTTTCCTTCAGATAATCGCCGATCAGCTTCAGCTTGGCGTTGCGCGACCGGGTATAGACCAGCCGTTCGAGGAGAGTGGCGAAGGCGCGCATGAAAGCATAAACTGCCAGTCCCGAAACAAAGTGCCAATCAGGGGAGGCGCTTATGGGTGCTGCATCGACGCCCGCCACTCGGGTGGAGAATGCCTATCGGCAGTGGCGGGAAAGCAAAGGCAAGGACGGAGACGTTTTTCTCGATCTGATGGCCGACCATTGCGAAATGCGATCCGTGCTGTCGCCGCGCAAGGTCGACAACGATCTTGCCGATCACCGCAAATCCAAGGCGGAGGCGCGGGAGTATTTCCAGGTTCTGGAGCGCGATTGGGAAATGATCGATTTCCCGCAGCATCGGATTTTGGCGGACGGCGACACCGTGGTGTGGATCGGCGAATGCCATTGGCGCAACCGGAAGACCGGCCGCGACGTCGGATCGCCCAAGGTCGACATCTGGACGTTCGAGGACGGCAAGGCGGTCGCCTTCTTCGAAATGTTCGACAGCCTCGCTTTTGCGCAGACGGCCGGCCTGATCTGATCCGGTCGCGCCGGCTGGCAAAAGCCGCTAGGCAAAGCGGCGATGCACCGCTGGCGCTTTCTGTTCGTGGCCGCGGCCGTTCTCTTCCTGGCCGTCGGCTATTGGAACGCGACGCGGATGCCGGTCGTGCGCCGCGGGACCGTGTGGGTGAATGGCTGGTCGGCGAACAAGCCGCCGGTCCGCATCGTGCTGATCAGCGACATTCACGTCGCGGGACCGGACATGCCGCCGTCGCGAGTGGCGCGGATCGTCGATCAGATCAACGCGCTGAAGCCGGACCTGGTGCTGATCGCGGGCGATCTGGTTAGCGCCCGGTTGCTCACCACCCGCCGCTACAGCTTCGACGAGGCGCTTGCGCCGCTTACCGCCCTTCATGCGCCGCGCATCGCCGTGCTCGGCAATCACGATCACCGGCGGGGCGCGGCCGACGCGCGCAGGGCGCTGGCTGCTGCTCACATCCCTCTACTCGAAAACCGGATTGTCCGATTCCGGGGCCTGACGATCGTCGGCCTCGACGACATGTACACCGGCATTCCCGACGCGCGGCTTTTTGCGAAGCCTCTGCCGCAGCCGGTGCTGTTGCTGACCCACAGTCCGGAGGTCGTGCGCCGGCTGCCGCCCGGCGAACGGCTGGTGCTCGCGGGCCATACCCATTGCGGTCAGGTCGTCATTCCCGGCGTCGGCGCGCTCGTCAGCCTCAGAAAGGGCCGGCGCACCGTGGCCTGCGGGATCGTGCACCGGAACGGCCGCAACTTCGTCGTGACCGGTGGGCTTGGCGCCAGCATCGTGCCGATCCGCTATGGCGCCACGCCCGACCTCTGGCTGCTGACGTTCCAGCCCAAGCCATCGCACCTTTAGTCCATCGAACGCGCGTCCAGAACCTCCACGAGCGCTTGCGAAATGCGCCGATAGGCGGCGGCGGACCAGTGCGCAGAATCGGTCTTGTAAAGCGGATCGAGCCGCCCGGTCGTTCCGCGCAGGAACGGCTCCACATCCAATATCGTGACACCGTCCACGTCGATCTTCCCAAGCTGCTGATTCATCGCAGAGACGGCCGCATCGTGCCGGCCGCCGTAGAGCAGCCGCCGCGACAGTTCCGGCTGGATCGCAGGCGCGACGGTCAGAATCACGACATCATGAGCACCTGCCGTCCGCGCATCGATCGCCATGCGGGTCACGGCCTTGGCTGCCGCCTCGACGATTGCCTCCCGTTCCTTGCCGAACGCAAAGGCTGCGGCGCTGGCATCGTTGAAACCTGCTTGAATGACTACGCGGCGCGGGCGCGTCCGCGCGTAGATCTGCGGGGCCACCGCGGCGATGCTGATTGCCGCCGCGCCGGGAAACCCCACGGCGACGCCGCGATCCGGGATCAGGTCTGCCGGCCATTGGGCGACGCGGGAGTCGCCGATCA
Source organism: Sphingomonas tabacisoli (assembly GCF_042678385.1). Lineage (NCBI taxonomy): Bacteria > Pseudomonadati > Pseudomonadota > Alphaproteobacteria > Sphingomonadales > Sphingomonadaceae > Sphingomonas > Sphingomonas tabacisoli. The sequence continues at coordinate 110,723 of NZ_JBHUDY010000001.1, read as the reverse complement.
CCAACAGGCCCGCGCCTACTGTGGTAGGTGGCAGCGGGAGCGCCTGCACCTTGGCGAGCTGGCGTTTCCCCTGGATATAGTCGCCGGCCGCGATCGCCACCGCCAGCCCGCCTAGGGCGGCCGCAGCCCAGCGCCAGCGCACAGGCGCCTCGCCGCGCACCGCCCTCAGGCTGCGGTGACCGGCAGGCCGGCGGGCGGAAGCGTCACGCGTCGCTTTGTTCCCGCGATCCGGGCCATCACATGCCCGTCGCTCGCGCGGGAAAGCGTCGCGACGTAGCTCAGATCGTCGCCAACTTCCGTCCAGTCGTGCAGCCGGAAGATGAGCTCCTCGTCCGGGTCCGCATTGGCGAAATAGCAGATGTCGCGGGCGATAAGGCTGGTCTCGAACGCGAACCATTTGCCTTTCAACCGCGTCAGGCAAAGCTCGGCGATCGACGGATAGGCCGCGAAATAGAGCAGGCCGACGCCGTTGATGTCATGCACCGGAAGCAGATCGTAGCCCGTCTCCGCCAGCACCGGGCCGAAATCGGACGCCCGCAGCGCGCGATATTCCTGGCCGAATTCCGGCAGCTCGGTGATGCTCGGGATCGCGCACCCGTCCGGAATGTCCGGCTGACCTTTGAGCAACGAGGTGTTCGCGCCGGCTTCGCCATATTTGGAGAAGGTCGACATGATGTCGACGCTCGCCTTGCCCCGCGCGCCTTCGAAAATGCCGCTGCCGAAGAACATCGCCGCGCCATAGCGCTGCTCCGCGATCGACATCGTAAGCCGCTCATTCTCTCGATAATCGGTCAGCGGCGCGTCGGAGCGATAGCGGATGCGCGTGAAGGTCGCGTAGAGGCGCGCGCCCGTCGTGTCGGCGAGCGCGCCCGATGTGGTCCGCAGCTCCCGCATCAGGATGCTCCAGTGCAGGTCGCCCAGCTCTTTCATCAGCCAAGGTTCGGCGAGGCCACGGAGCGCCATTTGCGGCATGTTGATCGTATAGGTGCGGCTCTCGCCCGCCGGCCTCGCTTCGGGCGCCAGCGTTTGGGCCGCGGGCGCTGCGAAGGACGCCGCCGCGGGCGCTTGCTGCCGAACCTCGCCGCTGTTCGCCAGCAATTGGTCGAGCCGCGTCAGGCTGCCCCAAAGCGATTCCGGGATCGGCCGTCCCAGCGCCGCCTCGAGCGCCACGCGCACGTTGATGAAGCCGAAGCTGTCGATGCCCAGTGCGTCGATATCCGCGGCGAGATTCGCCTCGCTCGCATCGGGCTTCACCGTGCGAAGGACTTCCAGAAGCTGATCGGGCGAAAGCTTGCTTGCCAGGCTCGACGCGTCTCCGCCGGCCGGAGCAGCCGGACGAACGGGGAGACGGCCGCGCTCCGATTCCACGGCCAGGAAATCGTCCGCCATAATTCCCCAACGGCCAGTCACGACCCCCGACCGGACGATGCGGGCCGGCACGCCCATCACCATCGAATGCGATGGCACGTCGGACATCACCACCGATCCGGCCGCAACCACGCAATGGTCGCCGATCCGGACCCCCGCCAACACCACCGCGCCGGTGCCGATGAAGCAGTTCGAGCCAATGTAAGTGTCGATGTGCCGGTTGTTCACGAAATCGTGCGTTAGGATCGAACAGGCCGGTGCGAGCGCGGTATAGTCGCCGATATGGACGCCGCGCGGGTTGGTATTGTCCAGTCGGGCATGGCGCGAGAGCATCACGCCTTCGCCGATCCTCATGCCCTTGCGGCGCAGTTTGGCGACGGAAAACCGCGACACTGCTCTATGCGCAAGGGTTCTCAGTTTCGGCACACGTTGCTCCCGCCCCATTTACAGGCGCATCGGATGGCATGCGGGGTGCAGGGTTGCAAGCGAGCGGAAACCGGCTTCAGCCGCGATCCAGTATCGCCATGACCTGGTCCAACAGCGCAGGATCGCCAACCGCGATCACCCGGCCGTCGCTGCCCTGAGCGAGCACGTCGCCCGACCAGTCGGTCATCCGCCCGCCCGCGCCTTCGATCACCGGCAGCAGCGCCGCCCAGTCGTGCAGCTTCAACCCGTCCTCGACGACCAGGTCGACATGCCCCGACGCAAGCAGCGCGTAATTATAGCAGTCGCCGCCCAGCACCGTGTCGCCGGACGCCGCCCGCAACGCGTCGAAACCGTCGCAGAACCAGGGCGCAGTGGTCGCGAACAGCGCGCGCGAAAGCTCGCTGCAGGTCCGCGCATGGGCCGGCTCGCCGTTGAACATGGTCGGCCGTCCCGCGACCCCGATCCAGCGCTCTCCCGCGACGGGCTGATCGATCAGCCCGAGCACGGGAAGGCCGCGCTCCATCAGCGCGATCAGCGTTCCGAAAATCGGCCGCCCCGCGATGAAGGACCGGGTGCCGTCGATCGGATCGAGCACCCAGACGCGCTCGGCATCGGCGCGGTGCTCGCCATATTCCTCACCGATGATGCCGTCATGCGGCCGCTCGCGTTCGATCAGCGCTCGCATAGCCGCCTCGGCTTCCCGGTCCGCCTGGGTGACGGGCGAAGCGTCGGCCTTGATCTCGAGGTCGTAGCGCGCCCGGAAATAGGGGCGGATGGCCGCGCCAGCCGCATCGGCAAGCGCATGGGCAAGGGCGATGTCGTTATCGAGAGTCACGGGCACACGCCTTGGACTTGCGTCAGCTAAGGTTCAACCCATCTGAGCTAGCGGGCAAGATCATGGATCGACGGACTTTTCTGGAAGGCTGCGCCACTGCGGCCGCCTTGGGGCTGGCGGGCGAAGCGATGGCGGCCGCGTTCAGCTCGACGCGGCTGTCCATAGAGGTGCGCGGCAACGGCCCGGACGTGATCCTGATCCCGGGCCTGACCAATGGCCGCAGCGTGTGGAACGGCACCGTCAGCGCCGTTCCCGGCTATCGCTATCATCTCGTCCAGGTCGCGGGCTTTGCCGGCGATCCGGCGCGCGGCAATGCCGAGGGCCAAGTGGTCGCCTCGGTCGCAAACGAGATCGCACGCTACATCGTCGAAGCGGGCCTGCGGCGGCCGGCGCTGATCGGCCATTCGATGGGCGGCATCGTCGCGCTGATGGTCGCCGCGCGCTTTCCGGCCCGGATCGGCAAGGTGATGGCCGTCGATATCCTGCCCGCCCCGGCGAGCGGCTTCGGCTTCGCCGGCACGCAAATCAAGCCGTTCGCCGACGCCTTGTTCCAGACGCTGACCGCCTCGCCGCAAGGCCGAACCATGCTGGATTCGCTGATCGGATCGTTCGGTGGATCGGGGTTTGCGAACGGCCGCAGCGATTCGGCCGTCGTCGCCCGCGCGACGCACGAACTGGCGACGATGGACCTAACGCCCGAACTGCCGCGCATCGCCGCGCCCCTGACGGTCGTCTATGCCGCGCCTGCCGATCCGCAGGACGCCGCGGCGGTCGATCGGCTCTATCGCACCAGCTACGCGCCGGCGCGCAAGGCGCAGCTCCGGCGCGTGCCGGGCAGCGGCCACATGATCATGTACGACCAGCCGCAGCGCTTCTACGCAGAGGTGCGGCAGTTCCTCGGCAAGTGATTCGCTCGGAAAAACGGGTGTTCAGTCGGGCATCACGCGTCGCATGAACGCGTCGAACAAGGGCACGGTGAAAGCCGTGTCGCCGTGCGCGGGGCTGTAGAGCATTCCCTTTGCGATCAGGCTGTTGCGCGTCGGCGCGACGCTGGAGACCTTCACGCCCAGCGCATCGGCGACATCGCCTGACCGGTGCGGCCCCGCGCCCAGGCTGGCCATGGCACGGAGATAGCGTTTTTCCGAGGGCGTGAGGCGGTCGAAGCGGACGCGGAAGAAGCTCGCGTCGAGCTCCGCCAGGGCGGTGACCGCGCCGGCGCGAACATCCGTGGCTGTGATCGGCGAAGCGTCGGCCGCGTCCCAGCTATGCTTGCCCCATTCCTGCAGGAAATAGGGGTAGCCCTGCGTGTCGGCGGTGATCCGGGCGATGGCGCCAGGTTCGATCGTCTCCTCCTCGCGCTCGATCGGCAGCCGGATCGCCTCGGACGCGGCCATATTGTCCAGCGGGCCGACGGGGACGAACTCGAACAGCCGCTCAGCATAGGATTTGGCCCGTCCCATTTGCCCGAGGAGCTGCGGCAGGCCGGCAGCGAGCATCGTGACCGGGAGGCGCTTCTGGCTGGCCCGGTGAAGCGCGCTGATCAGCGCTGCGAGCTGCTCCTCCGGCACATATTGCAGCTCGTCTATCACGAGGACGACGGCGATCTCCCGTTCGCGCGCCGCTTCGCCGACCGCGACGATCAGATCGGCCAGGTCGGCCTCCAGATCGCCACTGTCCGCCAGACCGGGCTCCGGCTCGAAATCGAGCGCGACCTCCAGGTCCTCGAACCGGACCTTGAGCTTGGCAAAGCCGGCGAGCGCCTTCAATGCCCGCGTCACGCCCGCCGTCGCCTGCTTCAGGCGGTTGAGCCGCAGCAGTGCGGCGCGAAGCGCAGGCACGAGAATGCCGGGCAAGGAGCGGTTCTCCGGCGCCTCTATGTTGACGACGGCCATGCCTTCGGCCTCTGCGGCATCGCGCATCGTCGCCAGCAGCACGGTCTTGCCGACCCCGCGCAAGCCATAAAGGATCGTGCTGCGCGCCGCACGCCCCGCGCGGATGCGATCGAGCGCGACCGCGGTGCGCTCCAGCATATCCTGGCGCCCGGCGAGCTCCGGCGGCGGCGTTCCGGCACCTGGGGTGAACGGGTTTCGGCGCGGGTCCATAGCAATGTTATTGCAAGTTATCGGATTTCAGTAAACTACCCTAAACTTGCTTGATTGCGTTGGCTCCTTCCCCTGTGGCGGTCACGGCGCCAGTACCGTGTCGCGCGCCTCGGGCAGCATGTCCGGATAGTCGAGCGTGTAGTGCAGGCCGCGGCTTTCGTGGCGTGACAAGGCCGAGCGGACGATCAGGTCGGCGGTCTCGACCAGGTTGCGCAGCTCGATCAGGTCGGGCGTCACGCGGAAATGGCCGTAATAGTCGGCCACTTCCTGGCGCAGCAGCGCGATCCGGTGCTGGGCGCGCTCCAGCCGCTTGGTGGTGCGCACGATCCCGACATAGTCCCACATGAAGCGCCGGATCTCGCGCCAATTGTGCTGAACGATGACTTCCTCGTCGGAATCGGTGACGCGGCTTTCGTCCCATGGCCGGATCGGCGGCGGCTCGGCGAAGCTTTCCCAATTCGCATTGATATGCTTGGCCGCCGCTTCGCCGAACACAAAGCATTCGAGCAGCGAGTTGGACGCCAATCGGTTCGCGCCGTGCAGTCCCGATTGGGTGACTTCGCCCGCCGCGTACAGGCCGGGGAGGTCGGTGCAGCCATGCAGGTCGATCATCACGCCGCCGCACGTATAGTGCTGCGCAGGGACAACCGGGATCGGCTGCGTCGTGATGTCGATGCCCAGGTCCAGCAGCTTCGCGTAGATGGTCGGGAAATGGCCCTTCACGAAATCGGGCGGCTGATGGCTGATGTCGAGATGGACATAGTCGAGGCCCAGCCGCTTGATCTCATGGTCGATTGCGCGGGCGACGACGTCGCGGGGCGCAAGCTCCGCCCGCTCGTCGAAATCGGGCATGAAGCGGTGGCCGCCGCCCGCAACCCCGCTGGGCAGCCGCAGGATGCCGCCTTCGCCGCGCACAGCCTCGGTGATCAGGAAGTTCTTGACCTCCAGATTGTAGAGGCAGGTCGGGTGGAACTGCATGAACTCCATGTTGGAGATGCGGCAGCCCGCCCGCCACGCCATCGCGATGCCGTCGCCGGTCGCCCCGCGCGGCGCTGTCGAATAGAGATAGGTGCGGCCCGCGCCGCCGGTCGCGAGGATCGTCGCACGACTGGTGAAGAGCTCGACATGGCCGGTCTTGCGATTGACCGCATAGACGCCCCAGACATGGCCGTCGCCCGAATATCTGACGCCATGACGCCCTGTCACCAGGTCGATCGCGACCCGGTCCGGCACCAGCGTGATGTTCGGGTGCGCATGGGCGGCGCGCTCCAGCGCCTGCTGCACGGCCCAGCCGGTCGCGTCGTCGACATGGACGATGCGGCGGTGGCTGTGCCCGCCCTCGCGCGTCAGGTGGAGCGCGCCGGCATCCTCGTTGAACGGCACGCCGAGCTCGACCAGCCGGGCGATCGCCGCCGGCGCGTTCTCGACGACGAACTCGACGGTGCGCCGGTCGTTGAGGCCGGCGCCCGCGATCATCGTGTCTTCGATATGCTTGTCGAATGTGTCGCCTTCGTCGAGCACGGCGGCGATGCCGCCCTGCGCCCAGGCGGTCGATCCTTCCGAAAGCCCACCTTTCGCCAGCACCACGACCCGGAAGCGGTCGGCGAGGTTCAGCGCGGCAGTGAGCCCCGCCGCGCCCGAGCCAAGGATGACGACGTCATACGCCTGTGGGTCGGCGGTTACGGGCAACGCGTGCGCTTCACTCGGCCGGCTGGAGCTGGCCGGGCATCGTTCTTGCGGGCACAGCCGCCGCGCCCAGTCCCTGCCGTTTCGGCGCCGCCGCATAGCGGGCGTACATCGCGATCGTCATGCCGAAGAGGATGAAAATGAACGGGACGTTGTCGCTCTGGCTGAGCACGAGGCGGACGAAGAACAGGACCGCGATGCCGCAGGCCAGCGGCAACGCCAGCTCGGCTTCCTTGCTGTTCGACGTCAGATAGGTCCGGCTCGCCAGCGCGAATGTATAGAAGAACATGCCGAAGAAGCAGATCAGCCCCAGCACGCCATAATCGAGCCCGACCGAAATGAAGTAGCTGTCGACCGTGACCATGCCGCTCGGCAGGTGGTAATCCAGCGTGTCGCCGCTGCGCGCCGTCCCGTACCCGAACGGATTACGGAACAGCTTTGGCCAGAACATATGGAACTGGACCTTGCGGCTGTCGTCGCTGAAGCCCGTCGAGCCGCCGCCGATCGTGCGGTTGTGCACCGCGGGCACGAACAGCATCGCGAATATGAAGGCCGACGCCGCGACCGGGTAGGCGAGGCTGATGGCCGGGCCGATCAGGTCGCGCCCCTTGGCCATCCACCGCTTCGCGCCCCAAAGAAGCAGGAAGACCGAATGGCTGACGAGGAGACCGACGATGCCCAGCCGCGCGCGGGTGAGGATGATTGCGCCCAGCAGCACCAAATCGACCAGAACCCAGAAGAGGATGCGGCCGAGATGGTTGCTGGAGAAGGCACGGTGCAATGCATAGGGCACTGCGAGCGACAGGAACTCCGCCAGGCAGAGCGCCACGGTGAAAACGCTGGTGACGCGATATTCGCCGTCGCGGATGGCGCCTTGCAAGATGCGCTGCAGCACTTCGTCCTGCACGGTCAGGAAGCCGGGGATATGGTCGGCCCAAAGCAGACGCCCGTTCCTATATTCCAGAATGCTGATCACGCAGTTGATCGCGACGGCGATCAGGATCAGCACTTCCCAGCGGCGCAGGTTCTTCGGCTTATCGAACAGGAAAGTGGCCGCGATCAGCGGCAAGCCCCAGACGAACACCTGATTGAGCGACTGGTTGAACGACACGGCGACGGTGGCGCTGATCGGCAGCGTGAGCCAGTGCAGCGCGAAGTAGGTGGCCGCCATGATCCAGAACGGCTTGGTCTTCCCCATCCGGTCGGCAAGTTCCCGACGCATCTCGCCGGACATGGACAGGCAAAGCAGCAGCGACAGCGCCAGCATCCACGACCAGATGCGCCGCGCCGAAATCCAGGCAAAACCCGGAATCTGGACCGCCATATAATCCGGCCAGATGACGAGGACGGCCGCGAAGGCGAAGAAACTGAACGTGAGCAGGCCAAGCGGGCCGCGCGTGCCATCCGGGAGCGCCCAAATGGTCAGCAGCACCAGCACCAGGACGGGGAAGCTGAAATACAGCAGGAACAGCGGCGGCAGCAGCGCGACGCAAAGGCCGTAAAACAGGCTTGCGGTCACGATCGTCACGTAAAAGAGGCTCTTCGTCACCAGCTTGCGCAGCGGCGACGGCTCCTGACGGTAGCCAGGCAGCACCGGCGGCCTGCTCCCAAGGCTCCTCAGCCTCGCCCCCAAAGACGTCACCCGCATTCTCCTACGCCAGGCCGCGATTGCGCAGCCCAATAACTACATCAGCGGCAACGCTGCCGCCACCCTCGAAGCGCCCGCCGGTCAGCGCGCAAGCATCGGCCCGAGCGGCCGCCCTCCGAAGATATGGACATGGAGGTGCGGCACTTCCTGGTGACCGTCGAGTCCGGTATTGGCGAGCAGCCGGTACCCGCTCCCGAGCAATCCGGCTTCGCGCGCGACATGGCCGACCGCGCGGACGAAGCCGGCGATCTCCGCCTCGCTGCCGTTCGCGGAGAAATCGTCCCACGAGACATAGGCGCCTTTGGGGATCACCAATATGTGCTCCGGCGCCTGCGGGTTGATGTCATGGAAAGCGAGCGCGTGCTGGTCTTCATAGACTTTCCGGCATGGAATCTCGCCGCGCAGGATGCGCGCGAAGATATTGTCGGGGTCGTAAGGCTTCGTCGCGTCAACGGGCATTCGCTTTCCTCGCCTGCATCCGCCTGATCCGATAATGGCGCCTCAGCAGGCGGTCCACCGTGTCGTCGGCGGTTTTCTGCTTGTCCTGCGAGTCCCTGACTTCTTCTTCCAGCGCATCGCGGATTTGGCAGATTTCGAGATCCGTCAAATGCTCGATGCCGATGAACTGCTCGCGCGCATTATCGACGGCGCGGATCAGCTCATCGAGCTTCGCCTGCATCGCCGAGGCATCGCGATTCTGGCTGTTCTGGATCAGGAACACCATTAGGAAGGTGACCACGGTCGTCGCCGTGTTCACGATCAGCTGCCAGGTGTCGGAATAATGGAACACCGGCCCCGTCGCCGCCCAGATCAGGATCAGGACCAGCGCGAAGACGAACGTGATTGGCTGGCCCGACGCATTGGCGATGCGGGTGGCGATGTGCGTGAAGACTCTGTCCATGCTCAGGCTCTCATGATCGTAACGCCTGTGCAACGCGTAGAGGGCGGTCTGGTGCCGCCCTCCGGCTTCACCGTCCCTGGGCACGCCAGCGCTTGATGGTGCGCGCCAGACTGTCTTCCTCGCCGCCGGTCCGCTTCCACAGTTCGGAGAACAATGGATCGCTAGAGGCCGGCCGCTTGCTCTCCTCGAGCGTGTCGAGCGCGACGCGGATCGGGATCGAGACACCCTCTCCGCAGATGATCGCCTCGCGGTTGCGGAGCGCCGGGATGGAATCGAGAAAGCCTTTCGCGCCTTCGGGCATCGCCGCCTTCACGAACGCCTGGTCGCGTTCGTTGTTGAGGCGCATCGCGATGATCGTGCCGCACTGCGATAGCACGCCTTCGGCCAGATCGGACGGACGCTGCGTAATCAGGCCCAGCGACACGCCGTATTTGCGGCCTTCCTTGGCGATGCGGCTCAGAATGCGGCCGACCGACGAGCCATCGGCATTGCGCTCGTTCGGCACATACCGGTGCGCTTCTTCGCAGACGAGCAGCACCGGCCGCTCCTGCTCGCCACGCGACCAGATCGCATAGTCGAACACCATGCGGCTGAGCACCGCGACCACGACCGATGTGATTTCGGACGGCACGCCCGAGACGTCGATGATCGAGATCGGCTTGCCCTTGCCGGGCAGCCGGAACACGCGTGCGATGAACTCGGACATCGTGTCGGCAACCAGCATGCCCGAAAACATGAAGCTGTAGCGCGGATCGGCCTTGATCTCGTCGATCTTGGTCTTCAGCCGCATATAGGGCGCGCTGTCGCCGGCCTTGTCGAGCTTGCCCATTTCGAGCTGGATCAGATTGGTCAGGTCGCTCAGCAGATACGGGATCGGCGAATCGACCGTCAGCTTCGTCACGCCTTCGGCCGCGCGGTTCTTGGCCTTCGCCGCCAGCAGGCACTTGGCGAGAATGTCCGCGTCCATCTGCCGGTTGGAGCCGGACGAGGTGACGAACACCTCGCAATGCTCCTCGAAGTTCATCAGCCAGTAGGGCATGGCGAGGTTCGACACGTCGTAGATCGCGCCATTGCCCTCGAACGCCGCCGAATATTCGCCGTGCGGGTCGATCATCACGACATGGCCTTCGGGCGCCATCTCGCAGATGCGGTGCAGGATCAGTGCCGCGCTGGTCGATTTACCGGTACCGGTCGATCCCAGCAGCGCGAAGTGCTTGCCGAGCAACGCGTCGATGAACAGCGCGCCGCGAATGTCGCGGGTCGGGAACACCGTGCCGACCTCGATGTGCGGCCGCTCGTCCGCGGCGTACATTTCCTTCATGTCGAGGCTGCTGACCGGGTACACCTCGGTGCCCGGAACCGGATAGCGGGTAACGCCGCGCCGGAATTTGTAGAGGCGGCCGGTCAGCCGCTCCTCATCGCCTTCGCCGAGGAAGTCGATCTGCGCGCGGATCGCGCCGCTCGCCGGATCGAGCTGCAGCGCGCGGACGTTCGCCACCAGCCAGACGGCGCCGACCTTGATCTTCACCTGCGCGCCGACCTGACCCGACATCGCGATGCTGGGGTCCGGATTGCCGGCCAGGCGATCGAGCATCGCCTTGTCGAGCACGATCTGCGAATTGGACCCGGCGATGTCGATCACGTGACCGATCGCAGCAGCCGACGCTTGCGCTGACGAGGGCACGCCGGCGGAATCGTCGTGAAACTGGGACTGACCGGGTACAAGATCCATCTTCGGGTCCTCTGAATGGGCCCGATCGGTTTACGGTCGGCAGGTAAAGAAAATCAGAACCGGCGGAACAGCGCCCCCGCCGCCCAACCGAGCCCGACCGAGAGCGCGACGGCGAGAATGCCGTAGATGAAGCCGTGGTCTTCCGCCGCGCGCGCAACATATTGCTCGAAACCGGATTTTCGGATCTGGATGTCCTTGACGGCGGCGGCGATCACACGGCCGTCCTGGATCAGGAAGGTTTCGGCGGTGTAGGTGCCGACCGGCACGCGCGCCGGGATGCGGATGCGGGCGCGATAAAGCACGCCATCGGCGATGCGGACGGCGCCTGGCTGCTCCGCATAAAGGCCGCTCCGTTCGCGCACATCGACGAGCCCGTTCTTGAAGCGGTTGGCCTTGTCCGGCGTGTCGGCATCGGCTGGCGAGAGCTGCAGGTTACGGATGCCGAGCTCATAGATGGCGGACGTCCGTTCATCGACAAGCTGGTCGAGCGGCCGCGAGCTCGCCACCGCGTAGAAGGCGGGCGCCGACCGGAACCGCGCGCTGTCGGCGTTCACCCAGATGCCGGCCACTTTCTGCTTCTCGCGCAGCACGATCGGCTCCACCGGCCCTTTGACGACCACCGCGATATCGGCCTGCCGTTCGGGCGCGCGGCCGCCGGGATAGACGATCGCGCCGAACAGCAAGAGCTCGACGCCCGTAAAGCTGTAGACGATCTGGATGTCGCGCTGCGACACGTCGGGCACCAGCAGCGGATTGACGGCGCCGATCAGCGCGGGCGCCAGCAAGGCGAGCAGGCCGGCGCGCTTCACGAGAGCTGCACCGTGTAGATTTCGTCGGGCCGCCAGCCAAGCCCGATCGCCATGCGGATGGCGACGATCAGCACCAGCGCGGCAAGCAGCAGGCGAAGATAATCGGGCTTCAGCCGCTGCGCGAGCCGCGCGCCGAGCTGCGCGCCGACGACGCTGCCGATCAGCAGCAATGCGGCCAGCACGATATCGACGGCGTGGGTGGTGACCGCATGGATCAATGTCGTCGCCGCCGTCACGAACAGGATCTGGAACAGCGACGTGCCGACCACCACCCGCGTCCCCATGCCGAGCAGGTAGATCATCGCCGGCACCATGATGAAGCCGCCGCCTACGCCGAGCAGCACGGTCAGGATGCCCGTCGCCACGCCGAGCAGCAGCGGCGCGAGCGGCGAGATGTAGAGGCCGGAGGCGTAGAAGCGCCACCGGAGCGGCAGCGCGGCGACCAACGGATGATGTCGTCGTTTGCTCGCCGGCGGCGCCTCGCCGGTCCTCATCGCACGCAGCGTGCGGATCGCGTCGCGCATCATCAGGCTGCCGATGCTGCCGAGCAGCACGACGTAGAGCAGGTTGATGACGGTATCGATCTGGCCGGTCGCCTGAAGCACGCGGAACAGAACCGCGCCCAGCATCGATCCGATCATGCCGCCGGCGACCAGCACGCCCCCCATCGGTACGTCGACCCCGCCGCGGCGGAAATGCGCGAACACCCCAGAAACGCTGGCGCCCGTCACCTGGCTGGCGGCGGACGCGGCGGCGACGGTCGGCGGAATCCCGTAGAAGATCAGCAGCGGCGTGGTCAGGAAGCCGCCGCCGACGCCGAACAATCCGGAGAGCACGCCGACGCCCAGCCCCAGCGCGACGATCACGAGCGCGTTCACGGACAGGTTGGCAATCGGCAGATAGAGGTCCATGCGCGTCCCGCTGCGGCGTCGCGCCGGTCTATCGGCCTAGCGCGCGAAGCGGAAGCACGATCAGAAGTCGGCGCCCACCGACAGCGCAAAACCTGACCCGGGTCGCGCATGACCGGCCACCCGTTCGCGCCATTCGCCGCCAATCCGCACCGCTCCCCTGCCGATCGGCACATGCGCGACGAGTTGCGGCCCTACGTCCAGTCGCGAAACGCCGGGCTGCGCTCCGCCCCAAAGTCCGGCACCCGCGCCGATCCTGACCTTGCCGGCGCGGATGACGGGACGCTCGATGCGGACCGCTCCGTCGACATAGGGATCGCGTCGCCTCGCTCCGACCAGCCCAGCTTGCGCGTATCCGTCGAGCATGCCCCGGAACGGCAGCACAATGGAATCCGCACCGCCGAAGATGCCGAGCGCAAAGGCATCCCGGCCGCCGTGGTCCAGCCCAACGCGCCGCTCGACCGTTAGCGTGATAGGAACTCGGGGCAGCGGCCGCCAATCCAGCGCGACCGCCGCTTCCTTGCCAAGGCGCGTTTGTAAGGGACCGGAGACCCGCACGGCCGCCCCCAACCCGGACCCCAGTTCATATCGCGCGCGGAGGCCGGCCTGGCTGCCGCCGAGCTGTCCCGCCGAAGCAAGCCCCGGTCCGGCGCGGCCGCGGACGATGCTCCATGTCGACACGGAGAAGCGGTTGCTGGGCATCACGTCGGGAGCGGGAGGCTGCGGCGGCTGAATGGGCGTCGCTGCGGGTGAGCTGGGTCGATCAGGCGCAGGCTCAGCCGAGACAAGCAACACGCCCGAGGCCGGAGAGGCGAGCGCCTTCGGCGGCGCCTCGATCTGCCCCGAAATGGCTTCGCGCGCCACGATTCTAACGCGGGCGCCGGTGGCTAGAGGGAGCGGCAATGTATCGCTGGGTAGCGCCGAGAGGGGAGCTTGCCATGCGATACGTTTGGGCTTTGCAGCCGCCCGATGCTCCGGCCACAACATCACCGCGCGGACTGCCGCCCAGCCGCCCACCACCAGAAACAAGAAGCCGACCGGGCCGGTCCTCATTCGGCAGGCATGGCCTTGGGGAAGCTATGCTCTGTCTTGTCCCACACCAAAGGCGCACCGCGCGCCAGGCGGAGGTAAGAAATCAGTGCCCGCCGCGCCGATGCCATCGCGATAAGATTACCGAGCAGCGTGCGCGGGACCGAAGCCAGTCCCTCCAATGGTCCATAGGCATGCGTCACGAACGCCGCGCGGACCAGTAGCCGCCACAGCATCAATCCGGTGCAGACCGCGAAGAGCGCCTGCGCGACCGGCCCGAAAGCAGGCCCGCGCCCAAACAGGTTCAGCACCAGCCAGCCAGCACCGGACACATAGGCGCAGAGCAGCACCAGCGCGGCAAGGATCGCGCGGCGGTCGCGCAGCCGCATCCAATGCTCGGCCCAGCCGCCGCGCCAGCCGAGCCGCCCCCAGCCCGAGAGCGCAATTCCCGCCTGCCAGCGCGCTTTTTGCCGGACTGCGGCGTCGAGCGTATCGGGGAAATGCGCGCGCACCGCGACCGCGCCGCCGCCGGCATTTCCCGGCAGACGCACGAAAATGCCGCGCCCGCCCATTTCGCGGATGCGCAGGCCCAGCTCGTAATCCTCGGTGACGCTGCCTTCGTCGAACGGCGCGCCGTGCCGTGCCGCAATCCTGTCGAGCGCCGCCCGCGAGAAACCGCAGCCGACGCCGGCCGACGGCACGCCTGCGCCGATCGCCTCGCGGACCGTCAGCACCTTGCCATGCGATTCCGAAAACTCGTCCGCATAGGTACTGGATATCGCCTGCGCCCACATACCGCGCTCGCGCTCGATCAGCGGCAGCACCGGGAGCTGGACCAGATCGAAGCGCGGGCAAAGCGCCGCATAGATGCCGATCTCCGCGGAATGGACGACGTCCTCGGCATCATGCAGCGCCACCGCGACCACCGGTGCGCCGGTTCTTTCGTCGGCCAGCAATGCCCGCCACATCGCGTTGAGATTGTCCGCCTTGGTGGTCGGGCCGTCGCGCGGATTGAGGACGGGACGAACTTTCGGCTCACGCGCCGCGACCGCTTGCACGGCGGCCCAGGTCTCCGGATCGTTCGGATAACATCCGACATAGATGCGGCAGTCCGCGCCGCGCCACCGCTCCAGGGCCGTCTCCAGCATCGGACCGATCACCGCCGCCTCGTGCCAGGCCGGCACGAACACCGCGACCATACCGCTCCCGCGCGCCGCCACGCCCTGCGCATCGGCACGCGGATGCCTGGTATAAACGACGACTCGCCGCCACAGCGTCCGCGCCAGCCAGATCAGATCGACGGCAAGATCGTCGAGCCCGCCGATCGCGATGCCGACCGCCGCAAACAGCGCCAGCTCATGCGTCGCGAGCGCGGCGGCACGCACCGCGCTCTCCTCCCAGCCCATGCGACAGTCCCCCCGTTGCGGGCCGACTTGTCAGGCTTTTCTGAGGCTTGCGCAAGGGGGCGGGGAGTCTGGATCAAATCGGGAGCGGCGAAGTCACCGTCGGGCGCAGCTTCCAGCAGCCGTGCTCGACGTGTCGGGTCTGGCCGACGACGCTTTCGACCAGCAGGATTTCCTCCACGGTCCATCCGATCGGCGCGATCTTCTCCGCGCGCAGGCGATCGCCGCCATAGTTGATCGTCAGATGCGGCTCGGGCGTGGTGCCGAGCATCAGCGGCGCACGGGCGGAGACGAGGTGGCGGATCAACGCCGCCTGGAACGCACGCGCTTCGGGCAACGGATCGCGCGTCCTGAGCGTGACGGCCTTGCGGTTCTCGATCCGGTCGAAGGCGAGCGGAAAGGCCGTGCCGTCGAACGCGTCCAGCGCGGCGATCGTGGTCGGCAGCCAGTCCGGCGGCGCACGGTGAAGGTCGAACAGCAATGCCAGGGTGACGTGGAGCAGCTCGGGCCCCCGCTTCGCATCGTTGCGCGGCAGGGCAGCGATCTGTGCGGCGACCGCAGGCGGCGGCTTGGCCATGACATACAACGGATTGCGGGCTCGCATGGCTCGAGGTGCGGCTCAGCTACCCGGCGGCGGCAGGGCCTTTGCCGCGCGTTTGGCGCGGACGATCGGCGGCACGGACAGCAGGATCGCCGCGACCAGGCCGCCGATCGCGAGCAGGCCGAGCGGCGTCACCCGCACTTCCGATTCCATCAGGACGCGATCGCCGACGCGCAGCGAGGCGCGGGCGATCTGCGGCGCGGCGAGCGGGTGCGGCTCGGCTTCCATGCCGACAGCGTATCAGCCGCCCGGCGCGTCCGGTAGAGGGAGCGCGAACGCCGGGGCTCAGCGCCCGATCAGGTCCCAGCGGTTGCAGGAGCTGTTTCGACACCCCTTCGTCATGCCGGACTTGATCCGGCACCCATCTTTCCTGCTTCGGGCCTTGAGAGAAGAAGAGGTGGACCCGGGATCAAGTCCGGGGTGACAGGCAAGTGGCCCGCCCGGTCTCCCATGAAGCGCTCCTGCTCCGGCGTCGCCGCGCGGGCGAGGAGGATGGAGGCGCCGTTCTCCCCCGCTCCCGGCGGCGCGACGACCACCCATCGCTTGTCCTGCTCGGGCTGGTAGCTGTTCTCGACCAGCGTGAAGCCGAGCACGCCCGTGAACCAGGCGATCGCCTCGTCATAGTCGCGGACGATCAGGGCGATGTGGGCGAGGACAAACACGTTACTCTTCTTGCGGATTCTTTCTGATTCTGTCAGAATCTCATCATGGCCAGGAATATGGTCCCTGTCTCAGTCTCGATCGACACCAAGATCCGCTTAGAAGCCCTAGAGGGAGCCCTGAAGGCATGTACCGCTCCAACCGCTCAGCCGGTGATCAATCGATCCTCGATCTGCCATTTTGCGATCCGCGAGTTGATGGACCGGTACGAGAAGAATCCAAAGCTTCTCGCTCGAAAGCTCGGCTTGGCGACGAGCAACAAGTAAGTCGCTGGGAAGGGCTACCGTGCGGTCCCTACGATGTTGTTTTGGCCGATCCGCCCTGGTCGTATTACGGCCAGCAGGACAAGTGGACTGCCGCAGCTAAGTTTTATCCGACAGCCCCAGACGAGCAGATTGCCGCTTTGCCAATGCATGATCTGCTTTCGAAAAACGGTATCCTGTTTTTGTGGGCAACCTCACCGCGCCTCGATGTTGCGATGGAATGCATAAAGAGCTGGAAGCTATATTTCCGCGGCATGGCGTTTGTGTGGGTAAAAGCTAGGAAGGACGGCAAGCCTATAGGTGCTCAAGGTATACGACCGTCCATTATCAAACCCACTGCCGAATACGTGATTGCTGCAAGCAAAGTTGCGAAGGGTCGCCCTCTTAAGCTCTATAACGAGGGCGTTCCAAACGTTATTCTTGCGCCTAAGCGCGAGCACTCTCAAAAGCCACCTGAAGTGCAAGCTCACATTGAGAGCATGTATCCTGGCGCACGGCGACTAGAAATGTTTGCAAGAGCAACCCGACCAGGGTGGGAGGCTTGGGGCAACGAAACTGATCGTTTCGACGCTCCCGGCTATACTATCGCCGCAGAATAGCCACGCCGGGCGAGCATCGCTCGCCCTGCTGCGGTTATACGATAGCCACTGTCGACGTGCTCAAGATATCCACGCGCAATCGGGTTGTTACTGGCTGGACCGCCATCCCAGTTAGACTGGATATTTCTCAAACGCTGAACCCATTTAGCGTTGGGTTGACTGTTCGACGGCGCCAAATCATCGGCCGTCAGCGCAATCATGCGGGGCACCATTCTCTTCGCAAGATTTAGAGTACAGATACCGTCCGGTTGCGCGGCAGCCAGCCGCGCCACTGCCACGCCGATGACCGCCTCGCTAGTCTTGCCGGTTGGTATCATGTCTTCGACACGTTCTTGTGCCGCAGGTTCCGGAGGGGCCGCTTCACGACTGGAAACATTGCGGCGGTCAACCGCCGTCGCTGCATAGACTATCGCATAATCGGCGAGTTCCTGAGCGGAAGGTTCATGACCGATCGCCCAAAGCTCCTCAAAGGCGCTTAAGATATTTCGGGCGTCCGCAGCATCCTCCGCACGGAGTAATACTGCGGCCTCAGCATTTTCCTGTAATCCACGCTGAGTCATGTTCCCAGAGCCTATGACCAGAAGAGCGCTCTCAGGCGCAGTCGAGGACCAGAAGCGATATAGCTTGGGATGGAATCGTCGCACTGGCGACAGTCGAGCTACCCTGAGTTCAGCACCCGCCCTATTTTGAAGATGGGCAATCGCCGCAGGCTGGGTAATCGCATCATCGAGACCTAAAATCCATCTCGTAACCGGGATTGTGCCCGTGACACGATCGAGCGCTCGGATTCCTTGAAGAGTAGCATACGCGACCGCTACGTCGAGACGGTCGAAGGCTTCGCTCAACACACAGGGCTTGAGAGCCGCCGCCAATGAAAGCCCAAGGCCACCGCCTTGCGGCAAAATCTCACTCTGCATCGGCTTTGCGCGCAAGCCGCAAGCACAGTTCACGTCTCTTGCGAAATGTTACAGTCATCTCAGCCCCCCCTCAGCTGCGATAAACGTGACGGTTTTTGTAGAGCGACCCCGTCACAGGTCAACATGCCGCCCAGCCCTCACCCCAAGACGCGCACGCCTTCCTTCGGCCAATCCTTGTCGACGTCGACGCCGCGCTTCGTCCATTCTTCGCGGGTCCAGCATTTGGTCTGTTCGATGAGGGTGCCGGTCACCGCGTAGATGCGCATGCAGTAGCGGGTGTCGGGGGTGCCGGCCGGCGCCGCTGCCGGCCGCGGCCCGTCCCCGCCGGCGGCCAAGGCCGGCATCGCGGCGGCGATCATGCTCAAGGCCAGAAGCAGTTTTCCGTGCGCCATGTCGTTCCTCCTTCAGGCTCGGCGGCTTTGCACTCCCGGAGCGGGGGCGCCGCGCAACAGGCCTTCGGTGCTCAAATCTTCATCGACGTCCGGCCAGTGAATACCATAGCCGCCCCCCGCGAGTTCCCAGTTGGCCCGCTGCTCTGCCGTGGCGTTGAACAGACGTGGATACCAGGCGAGCGGCACGGCGATCGTGCGGCCGTCCATCAAATCGACGACCAGCCTGTCGTCGTCGCAGGTGACGCCCGCGACGCGTTCGTCACCGATCTGAGCCGAAGTAGCCATGCCACGCCTCTAGCAGATTTGGCTGGTGCTGTCGCACCATGTTGATGATCGCGCTGATCTCGTGCGGGCGGAAGCCGATATTCTTGGCCATCGCGACCGGCACCAGCCACACCTTCAGCGAACATCCGCCCTTGTCGACATGGACGTGCGGCGGCTCGTTCGGCTCGTGGCTGTAGAAGTGGAAGCGATAGCCTGCGAGGCGGAGGACAGTCGGCATTCACGGCTCCACCATCAATGGAGCAGTCCATTTACCGCCGCACAGCCAGCCGGTCGTCCGATAAATACGAAGGAAATATAGGCCACTTTACTCCGCCGCGGGCAGGTAGATTTCGCCGCCTTTTTCGCGGAACGTCTCGCTCATCTCCGCCATTCCGGCCTCCGCTTCCTCGGCCGCGATGAAGGTCTCCGCCCCCGCATTCTGCTTGGCCGCGAAGTCGCGCACTTCCTGGGTGATCTTCATCGAGCAGAATTTGGGGCCGCACATGCTGCAGAAGTGGGCGGTCTTGGCGCCCTCAGCGGGGAGCGTCTGGTCGTGATATTGCTCGGCGGTGTCGGGATCGAGCGAGAGGTTGAACTGGTCGCGCCAGCGGAACTCGAAGCGGGCGCGGCTGAGGGCGTCGTCGCGGAGCTTGGCGGCGGGGTGGCCCTTGGCCAGATCGGCAGCGTGGGCGGCGAGCTTGTAGGTGACGACGCCGACCTTCACGTCGTCGCGGTCGGGCAGGCCCAGATGCTCCTTGGGCGTCACGTAACAGAGCATCGCCGTGCCGTACCAGCCGATCATCGCGGCGCCGATGCCGCTGGTGATATGGTCGTAGCCGGGCGCGATGTCGGTGGTGAGCGGCCCGAGCGTGTAGAAGGGCGCCTCGCCGCACGCTTCGAGCTGCTTGTCCATATTCTCCTTGATCTTGTGCATCGGCACATGGCCGGGGCCTTCGATCATCACCTGCACGTCCTGTGCCCAGGCGCGCTTGGTCAGCTCGCCCAGCGTGTAGAGCTCGGCGAACTGCGCTTCGTCGTTGGCGTCGGCGATGCTGCCGGGGCGGAGGCCGTCGCCCAACGAATAGGCGATGTCATAGGCCTTCATGATCTCGGTGATCTCGTCGAAGCGCTCGTAGAGGAAGCTCTCCTTGTGGTGGGCGAGGCACCACTTCGCCATGATCGAGCCGCCGCGGCTGACGATGCCGGTCACGCGCTTGGCGGTCAGCGGGACGTAGGGGAGGCGGACGCCGGCGTGGATCGTGAAGTAATCGACGCCCTGCTCGGCCTGCTCGATTAGCGTGTCGCGGAAGATTTCCCAGGTCAGGTCCTCGGCGATGCCACCGACTTTCTCCAGCGCCTGGTAGATCGGCACGGTGCCGATCGGCACCGGCGAGTTGCGGATGATCCATTCGCGGGTGTCGTGGATGTTGCGGCCAGTCGACAGGTCCATGACCGTGTCGGCGCCCCAGCGGATCGCCCAGACCATCTTGTCGACTTCACTCGCCACGTCCGATGCGACGGCGGAGTTGCCGATATTGGCGTTGATCTTGACTAGGAAATTGCGGCCGATCGCCATCGGCTCGGATTCCGGGTGGTTGATGTTGTTGGGAATGATCGCGCGGCCGCGGGCGACTTCGTCGCGGACGAATTCGGGCGTCACGAAATCGGGGATGGCGGCGCCCCAATCCTGGCCGTCGCGCTCGCGGACGACCCGTTCGCGGCCGAGATTCTCGCGCTCAGCGACATATTCCATTTCCGGCGTGACGATGCCGCGCCTGGCGTAGTGCATCTGGCTGACATTCGCGCCCGGCTTCGCGCGCAGCACCTTGCGGCGGACGTTCGGAAAGGGCTGGACGCCGCCCGAGCGGTCGGGGCCGAGCTGGCCGTTGTCCTCGGGCCGGACTTCGCGCTGGGCGACTTCCTCGACATCGCCGCGGCCGCGGATCCAGTCGCGGCGGAGCTCGGTCAGGCCGGCCATGATGTCGATGCGCGCGTTCGGGTCCGAATAGGGGCCTGAGGTGTCGTAGACACGCAGGGATGGCTCGCCGGACGAAGGCTCCAGGTCGATCTCGCGCATCGCGACTTTCAGCGGGCCGACATGCACTTTGCGGCTGCCGCGGATCGGTCCGGTGGTGACCTTCAGTTCGGTGCGGGCGGGGACGTCGGCCATGTATCGCTCTCCATTTACGGACGGACGAAGAGCGTGCGACGCCTCCCTCCCTCCGCCGGTCTCAACCGGATCAGGTTCGGCGGGTCGTGGCCTCGTGGCCGCCTCTCAGACGCCGATCAGCGTCCCCCCGGGGAATGGAGTCGCTGTAGCGCCGATTGGGCTCGTGCGAAAGCTCAGCTTGTCGACGGCGAGAAGGTCGCGGCGCCGTCGAGGTAGTAAATCTTGGTCGTGCCCGCGAACCCTGAGTCGAGGCCGATCACGATCCAGGCCTGACCGTTCGCGTTGCTGACCACTGTCGGCACCACGCTGCCGCTGCTGAGCGTGCGCTCGGCATAAAGCGGCGCGGCGCAGGTGCCCGCAGCCGTGCCTTGCGCGAAATTGCCCAGCACGGTCAGGTTGGCGCCGCCGGTGCCTTGATTGCCCTTGTCGAAATTGACCGTGACGCGCCCGTTTTGCGTAACCTGCGCCGGGGCGGCCGCCACCGCGCCGGCCTTGACCCAGACATTCTCGCCCGGCCCGCCGGGGCAGCCCGGCACGGCGTTGGTCGCGAAATGGACGCTGAACGTCACCTGATAGGAGGTGTTCGGCGCAAGGCCGGTCACCAGCTTCCAGATATAGGTGAACACGTCTCCCGAAGGATTGGCGGCGGAAACCGCATAGCCGGAAAGATTGGCGAGCGGGCTGGGCAGTCGCTCGGGGCCGGCGACGAACGCGACCGCGCCTTCCTGACCCGGCGTATAGTCGGCGAAGCCGGCCTGGAAACCGTTCGAATCGTTCGCGAACGAGAATTCGGAAACGATCGTGGGCTGGGTCGGCTTCGGCCCGGGCGTGGGCGCCGGCGTCGGCGTGGGGCTGGGCGTCGGTGTCGGCGTGGGCGTCGGCACGATGGTGAGTGGCATTGCGGTCGACCCGCCGCCGCAGGCAGTCAGCAACACGATTGCGCCCAGGCCAAGAAGGTTACGCGTACGCATGGTCCACCTCCTTCCCCCGTTGATGTAGATCAGAAGGTATACGCCAGTCCGGCCCCTCCAATCCACTGATTCCGGTCGCCGGCGATCGAGACGATCGGCGAGCGCGCGTAGCGGCCGAGCACACGCGAATAGCCGCCGCCCGCGATGAACGACAGGCCGCCGGTCAGGTCGCCGGTCAGCGACAGGTTGACCAGGCTGATCACTCCATAGTCGAGCATACCCGACTTGCGCGCACTATAGGCAGGCAGGCCGCTCGCGAGCGCGCCGGCGGGCGTCACCGAGTAATAATAGTCCGCATATTTGGCACCGATGAAATCGGTATAGCCCGAGATCATCACATAGGCCTTGCGGCTGAGCGGGGTCGCGTATGTGACCGACGGCGAAATGCGGTAGCTGCCGTGCGCGCCGTTCACGTCATGGACATAGGACACGCTGGCCGACAGCGTATCGTAAGGGCTGGTGATGATGCCGGTCTTGCCGATCCCGACATAGCCGCCCAGCTCGATTGCGGTGTCGAGCTTGCCGAGCGCCTTCACCTGCGGGTCTTTGATCGCGCGCGTACGAGTAAGATTGAAGCCGGCGACGGGACCGAGCTGCAGATCGATCGCATGCGGGTCGTCGGGCTGGCGGATCAGGTCGATGCCGCCCTGGGTGCCGCGGAACTGGAAATTATACCCGCCGATAGTGCCGCGCGCGCCGATCGCCGGGGCGACCGTGTAATCGTCCGATCCGACATACGTCGGCAGATAGGCTGCGCCCGCCGCGATCGTGATGGTGCGCTTGGCGAGCGGATCGTCGGCCTGTTGTGCAAGCGCGGGGGCGGCAAGGGCGAGCGACGCGACGGCAACTGAGATCAACTTCACTGGCTTCGACTCCCATCCGATACGCAAGCGCAACGTCGCTGAGCCCATTCCGTTGCGTCAAAGGAGATATTTGAGCCGCACGCTCTGGCTGGTTTCGCCCGAGGTGAGCGAGAATCGCGCCGCCGAAAAGCGCGGCGGCCCGAACCGGATCGGCGGGTTACGGGAAAAGCCGAAGCCTTCGCGCGGGATTCCCAGCACGGTGTCGAGCTTGCCGTTGCGATTTTCGTCATGGAATAGCGACACCGCCCAGGCGCCGCTCGGCAGATCGTCAAAGCGAAGCGCGGTATGGCCCGCCGGCACGCTACGCTTGATTGCTTGAGCGTCGTTGCTGCAGCCGGGGAAGTGATCGGGATCGCGGGTGAGGCAGATGCGCACCAGCCCGCGTGCCGAGCGCAGGCCCGAGATGCTTAGGTCAAGATCGGCCGGCGGCGCTGCCGAAGCGAGCAGCGTCTGCGCCAGGCCCAGTAGCACGATCGAGCGCGCCCAATCCCCGGTCCGTCCCGCACAGCCGGTCCCAGAACCGGAAATAAAGCCCATAATTGCACCTGTATTGATCGTGATGCCGCTGATGGTGGCTGGCAGTTATGAGCCAATCCCCCAACCGGCCATGAACGAGACCGCGCGGAAAAATCTCCCACCCCATATGGTTGGTCACGCCCATGAAGGTCATGATCGCCAGCACCAGCGCCAGCGCGGCGGTGTGGATCGGGATCAGGAAGACGAGCGCGGGAATGACCACCGCGCCGGTCAACGCCTCGATCGGGTGAAAGCTCATCGCCGCCCAGGCCGTCGGCGGCCGGCTCGCGTGATGCACCGCGTGGGCGAGGCGGAACGGCCGCGGCCGGTGCATCCATCGATGCGTCCAGTAGAACCAGGTGTCGTGCGCGAAGAGGTAGAGCAGCACCGAAACCGGCCACCACCAGAGCGGCAGGGCCCCGATGTGGGTGTAGATCCGCGTCCACCCCCGCGCCTGCCAGCCCCAGGCCACGATCCCCGCCGGCACGCCGTAGATCGCCGCCGACGCCAGCGACCACCCGATCTCCCGCCTGATCTGCGGATCGAGCCCGGCATAAAGCCCCGGCCGCACCACCCGCGTCGCCCACGCAAACGCCCCGCTCACCACCAGATAGCGCACTCCGACGATCAGCGTCATCGCGAGCGCGGAGAGGATGAGGGAGGACACGGCGCAATGCTTAAATCAAACCCCGCCGAACCGGAATGTCCGCTTTGGACCCGCTGCGGACATTGTTTGAATGAGCCGAATTCCTCGCTAATCCCATCGCGTGGGGGCAAGCGGTGATCTCGAGTTGAGCATATTGGGCGGCGGGCTGGCCGGGGGGCTGATTGCCTATGCCCTGGCGGAGCGGCGGCCGGAGGTTCGCGTCGCGCTTATCGAGCGTGACGATAGGCTTGGCGGCAACCATGTCTGGTCGTTCTTCGATAGCGACATTGCAGACGAAGACCGCTGGATCGTCGCGCCGTTCGTCTCGCATCGGTGGGACGGCTATGAAGTGCGCTTTCCCGGACATCGGCGGACGCTTGGGACTGACTATAACTCGATCGAGTCCGAGCAGTTCGACCGGGTGCTGCGAGAGCGGCTGGCCGATGTCCGGCTGGGCTGTGAAACCGCGCCGGGCGAGGGCGCGGTGATCGATGCGCGCGGTGCGGGCGATCTTTCCGCGCTCGATCTGGGCTGGCAGAAATTCGTCGGAATGCTTTTCGAGACCGACGCGCCGCACGGCCTTCATCGCCCGATCGTGATGGACGCGACCGTCAAGCAGATCGACGGCTATCGCTTCGTCTATGTGCTGCCGTTCGGGCCGACGCGGCTGTTCGTCGAGGATACCTATTATAGCGACACCCCCGCGCCCGACGTCGCGGCGATCGAGGCGCGGGTGCTCGACTATGCTGCGGCGCAGGGCTGGCGCGCGAAGCCGGCGGGGCGCACGGAGACCGGTGTGCTGCCGGTCGCGATCGGCGGGGATTTCGATGCCTATTGGCGCTCTACCGGTAAGGGCGTGGCGAAGGCGGGCATGCGCGCGGGGCTGTTCCATCCGACCACCGGCTATTCGCTGCCCGATGCAGTGCGGCTGGCGTCGGCGATCGTCCGTGCGCCGGACCTGTCGCGGGAAGGACTTGCGCGGCTGACCCGGGAGCATGCCGAGCGGGCTTGGCGGCGACGCGGCTTCTACCGGCGGCTCGACGCGATGCTGTTCCGCGCCGCTGCGCCCGAGCAGCGCTGGCGCGTGCTGGAGCGCTTCTATCGCCTGCCCGAGCCGTTGATCGGCCGCTTCTATGCGGGGCAGACGACGCTTGCCGACAAGGCACGCATCCTGACCGGCAAGCCGCCGGTGCCGATCGGCGCAGCGATTAAGGCCATCCTGAAATGAACCGCGCGGTGGTCATCGGGGCCGGGTTCGGCGGGCTGGCGCTCGCCATCCGGCTGCAATCGGCGGGCGTGCAGACGGTGATCGTTGAGGGCCGCGACAGGCCGGGCGGCCGCGCCTATTTCTGGGAGCGGGACGGCTTCACGTTCGATGCCGGGCCGACCGTCATCACCGATCCCGATTGCCTAAGGGAGCTGTGGGCGCTCTCCGGCCGCAACATGGCGGAGGACGTCGAGATCGTGCCGGTCTCGCCTTTCTATCGCCTCACCTGGCCGGACGGGACGGTGTTCGACTATTCGAACGACGAGCCGGCGCTGAATGCCGAAATCGCCAATCTGAACCCGGCGGATGTGGCGGGATACCGGCGCTTCCTCGACTATTCGGCGGGCGTGTACCGCGAAGGCTATGTGAAGCTGGGCGCGGTGCCGTTCCTCGACTTCGCATCGATGCTGAAGGCGGCGCCGGCGCTGGCGCGCTATCAGGCTTGGTGGTCGGTCTATTCGGTCGTGTCGGGCTTCGTTCAGAACGAGAAGCTGCGCGAGGCGCTGAGCTTTCACACGCTGCTTGTCGGCGGCAATCCGATGGCGACGAGCGCGATCTACGCGTTGATCCACAAGCTCGAAAAGGACGGCGGCGTCTGGTTCGCCAAGGGCGGGACCAACCGGCTCGTCGCCGGCATGGTGCGCCAGTTCAAGCGGCTGGGCGGCGAGCTGCGGCTGGGCGATCCGGTGGTAAGGATCGAAACCGCGAGCGACCGCGTGACCGGCGTCCGAACCGCGAGCGGCTGGCAGACAGATACCGATGCGGTCGCGTCGAACGCCGACATCGTCCATTCCTATCGCGATCTGCTCGGCGGATCGTCACGCGGAAAGCGCGAAGGCCGGCGGCTGCAGCGCAAGCGATTTTCACCCTCGCTGTTCGTCGTCCATTTCGGGGTGCGCGGGACGTTCCCGCACGTTCCGCACCACATGATCCTGTTCGGGCCGCGGTATCGCGGGCTGCTTGATGATATCTACAAGGGCGGCGCGCTGGCGGAGGATTTCTCGCTCTACCTCCACCACCCGAGCGCAACCGATCGGAACATGGCGCCCGCGGGCCATTCGACTTTTTACGCACTCGCCCCCGTGCCGCATCTCGGGCGCGGGGCGATCGACTGGGACGCGGAAGGGCCGCGATTCGCCGATCGTATTCTCGACGAAGTAGCGAAGCGCATCGGCGTGCCGGACCTGAAAGAGCGGATCGTCACGCGCTTCCACTATGCCCCGCCCGATTTCGCGCACCACCTCAACGCGCATCTGGGCTCCGCCTTCAGTCTGGAGCCGATCCTGACCCAGAGCGCCTGGTTCCGCACCCACAACCGCGACGACGCAATCCCGAACCTCTATTTCGTCGGCGCCGGCACGCATCCGGGCGCCGGCATCCCCGGCGTCGTCGGCAGCGCAAAAGCGACGGCGGGGTTGATGCTGGCGGACTTGGCTTAATTTCCCCTCCCGCTTGCGAGTGATCCAGTCAGCACAGGTCGGATCGTCTCCCAGACGATCCTAAAACATGCTGAGGGCATGTTTTACCTGTGCGGGCTGGACCACTGGGTTAGGGGAGGGCAAGTGGCGACCCATGTACAGCTATCGACATTCCCTCCCCCTGCCCCTCCCGCAAGCGGGAGGGGAGAAGTGAAGCGCCTTGCCGTCTATTGTGGCTCCGCCACCCCCGCCGATCCTCGTTACCTCGACCTCGCCCGTCAGGTCGGCCGCACCCTTGCCGAGCGCCGCATCGGCGTCGTCTATGGCGGTGGCAAGCTCGGCCTGATGGGCGCGATCGCCGATTCCGCACTCGAAGCCGGCGGCGAAGTGATCGGCGTGATTCCGGAGGCGCTGGTCAATGCCGAAGTCGCGCATCGCGGGCTCACCCAGCTCCACACCGTGCAGACGATGCACCAGCGCAAGGCGCTGTTCACCGACCTCTCCGACGGCTTCGTGACCCTGCCGGGCGGCGTCGGCACGATGGACGAGCTGTGGGAAGCGGTGAGCTGGGCGCAGCTCGGCTATCACGTCAAGCCGGTGGGGCTGCTCAACGCCTTCGGCTTCTACGATCACCTGATCGCGTTCAACCGGCATATGGCGGAGGTCGGCTTCGTGCGGCCGCAGCACACCGGCATCATCATCGTCGACGAGGCGCTCGACGCGCTGCTGGCGAAGATGGCGGCGTACCAGCCGCACCAGACCATCTTCCGCATGACGCAGGATGAGCTCTGAGGTCCCGACACGGGACGCGCTAGTCGCGACCGCCGGCGAGACGATCGCGCGCGGATCGAAAAGCTTCGGGCTGGCGAGCAGGCTGTTCGACCGACGGACGCGCGAACGGGCATGGCTGCTCTATGCCTGGTGCCGATCCTGCGACGACCTCGCCGACGGACAGAAGCTGGGCGGCGCGCTGAATGCGGTCGCCGATCCGCAGGCGCGGCTGACGGCGATCCGCGCGCTAACGGATCGGGCGCTGGCCGGCGAATGGGTCGGCGAGGCAGCCTTCGATGGATTGCGCACGCTCACCGACGAGGTCTTCATTCCCCCCGCGCTGCTCGACGAGCATATCGCCGGCTTCGCCCTGGACGCAGAGGGCTGGCGGCCGCGGACCGAGGCGGACCTGATTCTTTACTGCCACCATGTTGCAGGCGTCGTCGGCCGGATGATGGCGTTGGTGATGGGTGTGCCCGCCGACGATGCCGACACGCTGGAGCGGGCCGAGCATCTCGGCCTCGCCTTCCAACTCGCGAACATCGCCCGCGACGTGCGCGAGGACGCGGAAGCGGGGCGCTGCTATCTGCCGGAGGATTGGCTGGCGGACGGAGCAGCGCTCCCACTTCTGACTCGCAGGCTGGCCGCAATGGCCGCGGACTATGAGGCCAGCGCCAGGATCGGCGCCCAGCGGCTGCCGTTCCGCGCGCGCTGGGCGGTGCTCGCCGCCGCCGGCATCTATGGCGCGATCGCCCGCGAAGTGGCGCGGCAGGGCGAAGCCGCGCTCGACCGGCGCGTCGTCGTCAGCCGGTGGGCAAAGCTCGGCTGGGTGTTCAGGGCGCTCCGGCAGGCGCTCTGACGCCGGCCCGGCCGCGGCGGGCGAGCTCGGCCTTCAGCGCTTCGGGGGGCGGCGCGACGAGGAAGCCGAAGCTGACCGTCCCCTCCTTCGTCTCGACCGCATGATGCAGCCGGTGCGCCTGGACGATTCGCTTCATGTAATCGGAGCGCGGCACGTAGCGATGCGCCACCCGCCGGTGGACGATTACGTCATGGAAGATCGCATAGATCGCGCCATAGCCGGCAATCCCCACCCCCACCCAGGTCGCCCAATCGCCCCAGCCGAGACGAACGCCGCCCAGCAGCAACACGATCGAAGGCGCCGCGAAGATCGCGAAATACAGGTCGTTCAGCTCGAACCAGCCGGCGCGGGGCGCGTGATGGCTCCTGTGCAGCACCCAGCCGGGGCCGTGCATCACCCAGCGATGCGCCGCATAGGCGACTCCTTCCATCACAGCGACGGTCAGGAGGAACAGTAAGGGGCCGGTCCAGGGCATGCGCTCATATAAGAGCTTGCCGCAGCCCGCTCAAACCTTGGGTTGGCAAGCGGGCGCGCCCATGCTTTAGGCCTGCCCCAAACGGAGAAAGCGCCCCATGAACATCCACGAATATCAGGCCAAGGAATTGTTGGCGAAGTTCGGCGTGCCGGTCCCGGCGGGCTATGCGGCGATGAGCGTCGACGAAGCGGTGGATGCCGCGAAGAAGCTGCCCGGACCGCTTTATGTCGTGAAGGCTCAGATCCACGCCGGCGGCCGCGGCAAGGGCAAGTTCAAGGAGCTCGGCCCCGACGCCAAGGGCGGCGTCCGCCTCGCCAAGACGCTCGACGACGTGAGGGCGGCGGCGGCCGAAATGCTCGGCAACACTTTGGTGACTGTGCAGACCGGCGAGCACGGCAAGCAGGTGCAGCGCCTCTACGTCACCGACGGCGTTGATATCGCGAAGGAATTCTACCTCGCCGTCCTGGTCGATCGCGGCACCGGCCGGATCGCGATGGTCGCGTCCACCGAAGGCGGTATGGATATCGAGACGGTCGCGCACGACACGCCGGAGAAGATCCACACGCTCGATATCGATCCGGCGACCGGCTTCATGCCGCACCACGGCCGGGCGGTCGCGGCGGCGCTGGGCCTGACCGGCGATCTCGCCAAGCAGGCCGCGAACGTCGCGTCGAAGCTGTACGACGCCTTCCAGGGCACCGACGCCTCGCAAATCGAGATCAACCCGCTCGCCGTCACCGACGACGGCAAGCTGATGGTGCTGGACGCCAAGGTCGGCTTCGATTCGAACGCGATGTTCCGCCACAAGGATTTGGCCGAGCTGCGCGACCTGACCGAAGAGGATGCGATGGAAGTCGAGGCGTCGAAATACGACCTCGCCTATATCAAGCTCGACGGCAATATCGGCTGCATGGTCAACGGCGCCGGCCTTGCGATGGCTACGATGGACATCATCAAGCTGAACGGTGCGTTCCCCGCGAATTTCCTGGACGTGGGCGGCGGCGCTTCGAAGGAGAAGGTCACGGCGGCGTTCAAGATCATCCTGAGCGACCCGGCCGTGAAGGGCATCCTCGTCAACATCTTCGGCGGGATCATGCGCTGCGACATCATCGCCGACGGCATCATTGCCGCTGCGAAGGAAGTGCACCTTTCGGTGCCGCTGGTCGTGCGCCTCGAAGGCACGAACGTCGAGGAAGGCAAGAAAATCCTCGCCGACTCTGGCCTTGCGATCGTGCCGGCCAACGATCTGGGCGACGCCGCCTGCAAGATCGTCGCGGAGGTCGCCAAGGTCGCGGCTTGACGTTCGCGTAAACGTTAGTCACTGGCGAGCGCGAGTTCGCTTGAGATCGAAGGAAGGTCCGAGATGAAGATCCTCGTGCCCGTGAAGCGGGTGATCGATTACAATGTGAAGCCGCGGGTGAAGCCCGACGGCACCGGCGTCGATTTGTCGAACGTGAAGATGTCGATGAACCCGTTCGACGAGATCGCGGTCGAGGAAGCGATCCGCCTGAAGGAAAACGGTGCGGCGACCGAGATCGTCGCCGTTTCGATCGGGCCGGCCAAGGCGCAGGAGACGCTGCGCACGGCGCTGGCGATGGGCGCCGACCGCGCGATCCTCATTCAGACCGACGACGAGGTCGAGCCGCTGGGCGTCGCCAAGCTGCTCGCCAAGGTGGCGGAAGAGGAACAGCCCGGGCTGGTCGTGCTCGGCAAGCAGGCGATCGACGACGATTCGAACCAGACCGGCCAGATGCTCGCCGCACTGCTGAAGCAGCCGCAGGGCACGTTCGCGTCGAAGGTCGAAGTGTCGGGAGACACCGTCACCGTCACCCGCGAAGTCGATGGCGGTCTGGAGACGGTGAGCCTCAAGACGCCGGCGATCATCACCACCGATCTGCGCCTGAACGAGCCGCGCTATGCGTCGCTCCCCAACATCATGAAGGCCAAGTCCAAGCCTTTGGCGCAGAAGACGCCGGCCGATTACGGCGTCGATGTCGCGCCGCGCCTGAAGACCTTGAAGGTCGCCGAGCCGCCGAAGCGCCAGGCCGGCAGCAAGGTCGCGGACGTGGATGAGCTGGTCACCAAGCTAAAGAGCCTGGGAGTTGTCGCATGAAGACGCTGGTACTCGCCGATCACGACAACAAGGTGCTGAAGGACGCGACGCTGGCCGTCGTGACCGCCGCCGCCAAGCTGGGCGAAGTGCATGTCCTCGTCGCCGGGCACAATTGCGAGCTGGTCGCCGACCATGCGGCGAAGGTCGCGGGCGTCGATCTCGTGCTGCTCGCCGAAGATGCCGCCTATGAGCATGAGCTGGCCGAGAATGTGGCGCCGCTGATCGTCAACCTGATGAGCGATCGCGACGCGTTCCTGGCGCCGTCGACGTCCACTGGCAAGAACGTCGCGCCGCGCGTCGCCGCACTCCTCGACGTGATGCAGATTTCCGACATCCTCTCGGTCGAGAGCGCGGACACTTTCACGCGCCCGATCTATGCCGGCAACGCGATCGCGACCGTGCAGTCCAGTGACGCCAAGAAGGTGATCACGGTGCGCGGCACCGCGTTCGAGAAGGCGGCGCGCGACGGGGGCAATGCCCAGGTCGAGAAGATCGGCACCACCGGCGATGCCGGCCTGTCGAGCTTTGTCGGCGCGGAGCTCAGCAAGTCCGAGCGGCCCGAGCTGACCAGCGCCAAGGTGATCGTCTCGGGCGGCCGAGCGCTGCAGAATGGCGAGAACTTCCACGCGATCATCGAGCCGCTCGCCGACAAGCTGAAGGCGGCGGTCGGCGCCAGCCGCGCCGCGGTCGATGCGGGTTATGTCCCCAACGACTATCAGGTCGGTCAGACCGGCAAGATCGTCGCTCCCGAAGTCTATATCGCGGTCGGCATTTCCGGCGCGATCCAGCACCTCGCCGGCATGAAGGACTCCAAGACCATCATCGCCATCAACAAGGACGAGGACGCCCCGATCTTCCAGGTCGCCGACATCGGCCTGGTGGGGGACCTGTTCAAGGTGGTGCCGGAACTGACCGAGAAGCTGCCGGGGTGAACCTCATCCCTCTCCCGCAAGCGGGAGAGGGCGACTCGCGCCTGCGGGCGCGAGCGGGGTGAGGGTCATGGGCTCCGAGACCAGCAACGGCCCTCACCCTCCCAAGCCTACGGCTTGGGCCCCTCCCTCTCCCGCCCAAGCGGGAGAGGGGCTTGGTCACCCATTCACGATCTCGCCCCCATTCGGGTGCAGCACTTGCCCCGACATGTAGCTAGAATCCTCGCACGCCAAGAACAGGAACGCCGGCGCGACCTCGTTCGGCTGGCCGGGGCGGCCCATCGGCGTGTTCTTGCCGAAATCCTTGAGCTTCTCCGGCGTCGCGCCGCCCATCGGGTTCAGCGGCGTCCAGATCGGACCTGGCGCCACGGCATTCACGCGGATGCCGTCCTTGATCAGATTTTCGGACAATGACCGGGTGAAGGCGGTGATCGCGCCCTTGGTCGCCGAATAGTCGAGCAGCTCAGACGAGCCCTTGTACATCGTCACGCTGGTGCAATTGACGATCGCCGAGCCCTTGGAGAGATGCTTCCGCGCCGCCTGGACCAGATAGAACATTGCGAAGATGTTGGTCTGAAAGGTGCGCTTGAGCTGCTCCTCCGTGATGTCCTCGATCTGCTTGTCCGGATGCTGCTCGCCGGCATTGTTGACGAGAATGTCGAGCCCGCCGAGCTCGGCGACGGTCCGCTCGACCGCCTGTTTGCAGAAATCCTTGTCGCCAACGTCGCCGGCGATGCGGATCGCGCGGCGGCCTTCGCCTTCGACAATCTCGCAGGTCTTTTGCGCGTCGTCATGCTCGCGCAGATAGACGACCGCCACGTCCGCGCCCTCGCGCGCATACAGGGCTGCGACTGCGCGGCCGATGCCCGAATCGGCGCCGGTGATCAGCGCGACCTTGCCCTGCAGCCGTCCGGAGCCCGGATAGCGCGGCGTCCAGTCGGGTTTTGGCTCGAGCTGCGATTCGCGACCCGGCTGCGGGTCCTCGTGGATCATCGGCTGGACGTCGGTGTCGGACATGATGCGCTCCTGCTGCTTTCACGGTCCAACGCGCGAGCGCAGCGGGCGTTCAGGGGGCGTCGAACAGTCCCGCCAATTGCTCGACCATCGTGCCGCCGAGCTGTTCCGCGTCCATGATCGTGACGGCGCGCTGGTAATAGCGGGTGACGTCATGGCCGATGCCGATCGCAGCCAGCTCCACCGGCGAACGATTCTCGATCCAGGCGATCACCTGGCGCAGATGCTTTTCGAGGTAGGAGCCGCTGTTCACCGAGAGCGTCGAATCGTCGACCGGCGCGCCGTCGGAAATGACCATCAGGATCTTGCGCTCCTCGGGCCGGCCGATCAGCCGATTATGCGCCCAGAGCAAAGCCTCGCCGTCGATATTCTCCTTGAGCAGCCCCTCGCGCATCATCAGGCCAAGGCTCTTGCGCGCGCGGCGCCACGGCTCGTCCGCGCGCTTATAGACGATGTGACGGAGATCGTTGAGGCGTCCCGGATGCGGCGGCCGACCCTGCGCCAGCCAGTCCTCGCGCGCTTGGCCGCCTTTCCAGGCGCGCGTGGTGAAGCCCAGAATCTCGGTCTTGACGCCAACCCGCTCTAGCGTGCGAGCGAGGATATCAGCACTGATCGCCGCGATCGAGATCGGCCGCCCGCGCATCGAGCCCGAATTGTCGAGCAGCAAGGTCACCACCGTGTCCTTGAAGTCCGTGTCCTTCTCGATCTTGTAGCTGAGCGAGTGGGTGGGATTGACCACCACGCGCGCCAGTCGCGCGGCGTCGAGCAGACCTTCTTCTTGATCGAAGTCCCAGCTCCGGCTCTGCTGCGCCATCAGGCGGCGCTGCAGGCGGTTGGCGAGCTTCGTCACCGCCCCCTGCAGATGGACGAGCTGCGGATCGAGATAGGCACGCAGGCGGCCGAGCTCATCCTCGTCGCACAGTTCGCTCGCTTCGATCACTTCGTCGAACCGCGTGCTCCAGATCTTGTAATCGAACTGGGGTGACAAGTCGGAGAAGGGCCGGTTCGGGCGGACGGGCAGCATGCCTTCGTCGCCATCGTCGCCGGCTTGGCTTTCGACCTCGGCCTCGAAATCCTGTTCGGCCTCGCCGCTTTCGCTGTCGGTGTCGTCGCCTTCCGAGCGTTCGGCGCGGGACTGGATT
The DNA here is from genome assembly GCF_042678385.1 of Sphingomonas tabacisoli. Classification (NCBI taxonomy): domain Bacteria; kingdom Pseudomonadati; phylum Pseudomonadota; class Alphaproteobacteria; order Sphingomonadales; family Sphingomonadaceae; genus Sphingomonas; species Sphingomonas tabacisoli. Next base: position 77,026 of record NZ_JBHUDY010000001.1, on the reverse strand, counting down.
TCACCATCGGCGCCCGACGAGCCTTCGTCCTGATCCTCGCCCTCTTCGCCTTCCTCCGGCTCCTCGCCTTCGCCATCCTCGCCCTGGTCCTGATCCTCCGTCGGCTCGGCTTCGGCATCGACAAGCTCGAGATCTTCGAGCAGCTTGGTGGCGAGCCGGGCGAAAGCGGACTGGTCGTCGAGCGCGAGGGCGAGCGCATCGAGGTCCGAGCCGCCCTTTTCCTCGATCCAGCCGCGAACGAGGTCGAGCCCCGCTTTGGCCGCTTCGGGCGCCGTCTGGCCGGTCAGCCGTTCGCGCACCAGCAATTGCAACGCGGTCGAGAGCGGCACTTCGTCGGCCGAACGCGCGCGCGTGATCGGGTCCGACTTCATCCGCATGTCGAGTGCATGGCCGAGATTGGCGGCGACGCCCGCCATGCCGCGCGAGCCAAGCGCCTCGACCCGGGCCGTCTCGACCGCATCGAACACGGCGCGCGCGACCGCCTCGTGCGGCGCGCCTTTCACGTGCAGCGCCGCATTATGGTGGCGCAGGCGCAGCGAGAAGCTGTCGGCAAAGCCGCGCGCTTCCGCGACCTGCTCGGGCGGCAGCGAGCGCGCCGGCATTGGCACGCGCACATTCTTGCCCGACTGGCTGGGCGCATCGGCAGTGAAGGCCAGCTCCAGCTCCGGCTCGTGCGCCAGCGCGCGCGACGCCCCGGTCAGGACGGAACGAAAGCGGTCGAGAGGGGAATCGTTCGCCACGAATCCTCCATGTCGCGCTGCCTAACGATCGGTCAACCTTCGCTGCGCTAAGGCCGCGCTTGATTTCGATTGGGGGCCAAGAGCAATGAAGAAAATGGTGATGGGCGCGGTTCTGGCGGCAGGACTCGCGATGCCGGCGCAGGCCTGGGTCTCGGTGTATGTCGAGACCTCGCCCACCACGCAGGCGATGATCGCGGCCGGCGGCCGGGTCGAGAATTTCTCGGACGCGACGCGCGACGACTTTCGCTCCAGCTTCGGCGGCTCCAACGTCGGCGCGGCCTTCACCGGCTTCAAGCTCGCCAGCGCCGATGCCGGCAACAACCGCTTCGGCGGCTCGGCCTATGTTTTCACCACCGATCAGGCGAGCGTGAAGCTCGACCGCGGCGTACAGTATCTGAGCTTCCGCACCGAAGCGCTGGACGGCAAGAACACGATCGAGCTGTTCTCGAAGGGCGCGAGCCTCGGCACCTGGAGCCTGGTCGACAGCGCCGCCAAGGCGGGCTTCAAGAACGACCCGTCCGCCTATTCGAGCGCCTATACCTATGTGAACTTCTTCACCGACATGAGCATCGACGAAGTCCACTTCCGCCAGAGCTCCGGCCGATTCGCGATGGACGATTTCACGATCGGCCGCGTGACCGCCGTGCCCGAAGCGCAGACCTGGACGCTGCTGATTCTGGGCTTCGGCGGCATGGGCACGGCGCTCCGCTGGAAGCGGCGGCGCGCGGTCGCGGCCTAAACCTTCCCGACGACGCTTTCGGGCAGGTCCTTGCCGAAGACGCGCTGGTAATATTCCGCGACCAGCGCGCGTTCGGCTTCGTCGCACTTGTTCAGGAACGACAGGCGGAAGGCGAAGCCGACATCGCCGAAGATCATCGCGTTCTGCGCCCAGGTGATGACGGTGCGCGGGCTCATCACGGTGGAGATGTCGCCGGCGATGAAACCCTGGCGCGTCAGCTCCGCCACCTTCACCATGTTGTCGACGACCTTCTTGCCTTCGGGCTGATCGTATTCGCCCGACTTGGCCATCACGATCTGCGCCTCGACCTGCGCGGGCAGGTAATTGAGCGTGACCACTATGTTCCAGCGGTCCATCTGACCCTGATTGATCTGCTGGGTGCCGTGATAAAGGCCGGTCGTGTCGCCGAGGCCGACCGTGTTCGCGGTCGCGAACAGACGGAAATGATGGTTCGGGCGGATGACGCGGTTCTGGTCGAGCAGCGTCAGCTTGCCTTCGGTCTCCAGCACGCGCTGGATCACGAACATCACGTCCGGGCGGCCCGCGTCATATTCGTCGAAAACGAGCGCGACCGGGTGCTGCAGCGCCCAGGGCAGCAGGCCTTCGCGGAACTCCGTTACCTGCTGGCCGTCGCGCAGCACGATCGCGTCCCTACCCACCAGGTCGATGCGGCTGATATGCGCGTCCAGGTTGATGCGGATGCACGGCCAGTTCAGCCGCGCCGCGACCTGCTCGATATGCGTCGACTTGCCGGTGCCGTGATAGCCCTGGACCATCACGCGGCGGTTGTGCGCAAAGCCGGCAAGGATCGCGAGCGTCGTGTCCGGATCGAACACGTAAGCCGGATCGAGATCGGGCACGCGCTCGTCGGGCTCGCTGAAAGCGGGGCACATCATGTCCGAATCGATTCCGAACACGTCGCGCACGCTGATCTGCTTGTCGGGCGCCTCGAGGAGCGTGCTGTCGCGGCTGTCGGGCTGAATATTGGCGATATCGGTCATGACGAGTCCGCGTTACGGGCGCGCGGCGCGCGCGGCAACCTTCAGATGAGCTTGTCCGGCAGCGGAAACAAGGTGACGAACCGCGCCGCGAGCGCCCTGTCGCCCTCGATCGTCAGCGCTCCGGCCTGTTCGAGCTCTTGCAACGGCACCCCGCCGTAAACGGCAGCAGCGAGCGTGACCGGCGTGCCGGTGAAGATGAGGTCCGCCCCCGCCGCCTCTCCGCGATGGATCGCGATCTCGTCTTTGGTCAGGCGGCCCCGAAACTCTTCGTCGCCGAATCGGAAGCCGATCTGCGCGTCGATCCCCTCGGCACGCCCGGCATTGAGCATGGTGCGGAAGGAGAGCATGATCGAGGCGGCGGACAGCGGCAGCGTCGGGTCGTGGAGCGGCGATTGCGCCGCCCAGCGCCCGAGCTCCTTGACCACTGTCTCCGCCGCGTAACCAAGGCGTGTCAGCTCATAGACCTGGACAGACGCCGGTGGCGGGAGCTTGCGTCGAATGAGGATGCCGGATGTCTCCATCCCTTCCAGCCGCTGGGTCAGCACATTGGCGCTGATGCCCGGCAGCCCGCTCTTCAGCTCGCCGAAGCGGCGCGGGCCGAACATCAGCTCGCGCAGGATCAGCAGCGACCAGCGCTCGCCGACCAGCTCCAGCGCCATCGCCGTGCCGCACGCATCGTCATACCAGCGTTCCCGAGGCAGTTTGGGAGTTCGAGTCACTTTTTCTAACTTTCTGGTTGCTTTTAATAACTCGATCGCACATCAAACGCAACAGTCGAGTCGCCGAACGAGCGGCCGAAGGGAGAAGACGAGATGGCGAAATCGATATTCGTGAACTTGCCGGTTACGGACCTGGACCGCTCGGTTCGCTTCTACGAAGCGATCGGCTGCACCAGGGACGCGCGCTTTTCGAACGAAAAGGCCGCGGCGATGAAATGGTCCGACACGGTCAGTTTCATGCTGCTGACCCATGAATTCTACGCAACCTTCACGCCCAAGCAGATCATCGACGCGAAAACGACGAGCGGCGCACTGATCGCCTTGTCGTTCGACAGCCGGGCGGATGTCGACGCTGTCAGCGAAGCCGCGATCGCCGCCCGCGGGCGCGAGCTGCACGGCCCCGAGGACGAGGGTTTCATGTACAGCCGCGCGTTCGAGGACCCCGACGGCCACGGCTTCGGACCGTTCTGGATGGACGTCGACGCCGCACTCGCCGGGATGGCCGACGCCAGGGAACCGGCGGCCGCCTGATTTCAAGCGCAGGAGAAGCAGCATGACCTACATCGAAGGATTCGTGGTGTCCGTCCCCGAGGCGAACAAGGACGCCTATGTGGCCCATGCGAAGCACTTCGCGCCGATCGCGCGCGAGTTCGGCGTGGCCCGCCACGTCGAGGCCTGGGAAAGCGACGTGCCCGAAGGCAAGGTCACCGATTTCCGCAAGGCGGTGAATGCGGAACCGGGCGAGAAGATCGTCTTCGCCTGGTTCGAATATCCGTCACGGGAAGCACGCGACGCCGCCAACGCGAAGATAATGAGCGATCCGCGCATGGCGGACATGGGCGAGATGCCCTTCGATGGAAAGCGGATGATCGTCGGCGGCTTCCGCACGCTCGTCGACGAAGGCAGCGGCCAGGGCGGCTATCACGACGGCTATGTCGTGCCGGTGCTGCCCGGCAAGGAAGAGGCCTATCGCGCAATGGCCGCCAAGGCCGCGCCGCTCTTCCGCGAACATGGCGCGACCCGCGTGGTCGAGGCGATTGCCGACGATGTGCCGCACGGCAAGGCGACCGACTTCTATCGCGCCGTGAAAGCGGAGGAAGGCGAGACGGTCGTCTTCTCCTTCATCGAATGGCGGGACAAGGCGACCCGCGACGCCGGATGGGCCGCCGTGATGGCGGACGAGCGGATGAAGCCGGAGGGCGAGATGCCGATGGCCGGCCCGCGCATGTTCTGGGGCGGGTTCGATCCGGTGCTCGACACGGCGAACGCGAAGGAACCGGCCAATGCCTAACGCGCACGGCTCCTTCATCTGGTACGAGCTGATGACTGCGGACACGGCGGCGGCCAAGGCGTTCTACGATCCGGTGGTCGGCTGGGACATCGGCGGGCCGCAGCCCGGCGGCATCGACTATCGGATGATCGTCGCGCCGGACGGCATGGCCGGCGGCGTCATGGGGCTCACCCCGGACATGATCTCACAAGGCGCAAAGCCGCTCTGGATGGGCTATTTCGGCGTCGATAACGTCGACGCGACGGTCGACGCGGTGGTCAAGGCCGGCGGCCAGGTCCATCTGCCGGCGTTCGACGCGCCGAACGTCGGCCGCATCGCCATGGTCAGCGACCCGCAGGGCGTGCCGATCTATGTGATGCGCGGGGCAAGCGACGAGAACAGCACGGCCTATGCCCGGCACGGCGTCGGCCATGTGAGCTGGAACGAACTGCTGACGCCCGACGCCGACGCGGCGCTCGCCTTCTATGGCGCCGCGTTCAACGTCACCAAGGTCGGCGCAATGCCGATGGGCGAGATGGGCGATTACAGCTTCATCGCCAATGGCGACAGCAAGGGCGAGGCGGTCGGCGCGGTGATGAAGACGCCGCCGCAAGGCCATTCCGGCTGGGGCTTCTACTTCCGCGTGCCCGAAATCCAGGCCGCAATCGCGCAGATCAGGAAGGGCGGCGGCACGGTTCTCCAGGGACCGATGGAAGTGCCCGGCGGGGAATGGGTGATCAACGCTCAGGACCCGGAAGGCGTGCATTTCGGGCTGGTTGCGCCCGCCAATAACGGTTGAGGAGAGAGACGATGGCGAACAAGCTGACGACCTGCCTGTGGTTCGATCATGGCGAGGCGCGCAAGGCGGCGGAATTCTACGCCGCCACCTTCCCTGACAGTCATGTCGGCCCGGCGCATGACGCCGCGACCGACTTTCCCGGCGGCGAGCAGGGAATGGAGCTGACCGTCGAGTTCACGGTGCTGGGACAATCCTTCGTCGGGCTGAACGGCGGTCCGAACTTCAAGCCGAACGAGGCGGTCAGCTTCATGGTGCTGACCGACGATCAGGCGGAAACCGACCGCTATTGGAACGCCATCGTGAACAACGGCGGCGCGGAAAGCGCGTGCGGCTGGTGCAAGGACCGCTGGGGCTTTTCATGGCAGATCACGCCGCGGATGCTGCTCGCCGCGACGACCAATCCCGACAAGGCGGCGGCCAAGCGTGCGATGGAAGCGATGATGACGATGCGCAAGATCGACATCGCGACGATCGAGCGCGCGCTGGCGGGCGAAACCGCCGATGCGTAGGATCGTCGGCGCGGTCTTCCAGTCGCTGGATGGCGTCATGCAAGCGCCGGGCGGCGAGAGCGAGGACCCGACCGGCGGCTTCGACCAGGGCGGCTGGCAGTTCAAATTCCCTGATCCTGAAGCCGACGAGACGCTCGGCCCGTTGCTCGGCGGCGAATACGACCTGCTGCTCGGCCGGCGCACCTACGACATCTTTGCCGCCTATTGGCCCTATGTCGAAGGCGAGATGACCGGGATCGGCGAGGCCTTCACGCGCGCCGCGAAATATGTGCTGACGCATGGCGACCAGCCGCTCCAATGGGAGAACAGCCATCGTCTTAAAAGCATCGACGATGTCGCGGCGCTGAAGGCGGGCGACGGGCCCGAGCTCAGGATCTGGGGATCGAGCACAATCTATCCCGGCTTGCTGGCGGCGGGGCTGCTCGATCGGCTGGTGCTGATGACCTACCCGCTGACGCTGGGCAAAGGCAAAAGGCTGTTCGGCGAGGGCACGCCGCCTGGCGCGCTCAGGATGGTCGATCACATGGTCTCCTCCGCGGGCACTGTGGTCGCGACCTACGAGCCCGCCGGGCCGATTCCGGCCGAAGCGCCGCATCAGCCGCCGCCTGTCGCCAGCACGCGCGAGACGGAACGGCAACGGCGCATGGCGGAGGGCACATGGTGATGGAGCTCTACGGCCATCCCTTCTCATCCTACACCTGGAAGGCGCTGATCGCGTTCTACGAGAACGACCTGCCCTTCACGTTTCGCGCGCTGGGCCCGGACGAGCCGGAGAACGGCGCGGCCTTCGGGCGTCTCTGGCCGATCGGCAAATTCCCGCTGCTCGTCGACGATGGCCAGCCGGTGATGGAAGCGAGCACGATCATCGAGCATCTGCAGCTCTATCATCCGGGCCCGGTCCGGCTGATCCCGGACGATCCGAAGGCGGCGCTGGAGGTCCGGATGCTCGATCGCATTTCCGACAACTACATCATGTTCAACATGCAGTGCGTCGTCGGCGACGCGCTGCGCCCGCCCGAACGGCGCGATCCGATCGAAGTCGAGCAGGTAAAGACGAAGCTGGAGACCGCCTATCGCTGGCTCGACGGCTGGATGGCGGGGCGCGAATGGGCGGCTGCCGGCGCGTTCAGCCTGGCCGACTGCGCCTTCGGCCCGGCACTGTTCTATGCCGATTGGGTGCACCGGATCCCGGACGAGCTCGCCAACGTCAAAGCCTATCGCGCGCGGCTGCTCGCCCGCCGCTCCATCGTCCGCTGCGTCGACGAAGCGCGGCCCTATCGCGCCTTCTTCCCGCTGGGCGCGCCGGACAGAGACTGAGAGGAGAGAGACATGGACAACCAGGCCGATCAGGAACCCAGAACGGGGCTGACGCCGCACCTCACGATCCGCGACGGTCGCGCCGCCGAGGCGATCGAGTTCTACGCCAAAGCCTTCGGCGCGACCGAGCATATCCGCGTGCCCGCCGACGACAAGAAGCGGCTGATGCATGCGCATCTGACGGTGAACGACACGTCGCTGATGCTGCACGACGATTTCCCCGAGCATCGCGGCGGCGGCGAAGCCCCCGCCCCGGCTGGCGTGCTGCTCCATCTGCAGGTCGACGATGCCGACAAGTGGTTCAACGCCGCGACTGCCGCGGGTGCCGAAGTCGTGCTGCCGATCGGCGACCAATTCTGGGGCGACCGCTACGGCCAGGTCCGCGACCCGTTCGGCCATCTCTGGTCGATCGGCTGCCCGATCAAGAAATGAGGGGGAAGGAATGAGCGACAATCTCGAACTGTCGGTGACGCGGCTGATCGACGCGCCGATCGACGTCGTCTGGCGGGTGTTCACCGAGCAGACCAACGAATGGTTCTGTCCCAAGCCTTGGCGCGCGGAGGTCGATTGGGATCTGCGCGCCGGCGGCCGCTCCAACACCGTGATGTACGGCCCCAACGGCGAGGAGAACCGCATGGAAGGGATCATCCTCGAGGCGATCCCCGGCAAGCGCGTCGTCTTCACCGACGCGTTCAAGGGCGACTGGACGCCGCAAGGACCGTTCATAATCGGCTTCTTCGAGTTCGAAGCGGAAGGCGACAAGACCCGTTACACCGGCCGCGCGCGCCACTGGACCGAGGTCGCCAAGCAGCAGCATCAGGCAATGGGCTTCGCCGATGGATGGGGCAAGGTCGCCGAGCAGCTCGCCGAGCTGGCAGAGCGGGCAAGGGCGGAGGCCTGAGTCATGGGCGATTTCGCGCGCATGGCGTTCCCGAACGAAAGCGCGGCGTATCGCGAAGCACGCAACGCGCTGCTCGACGCCGAGATCGCGCTGCGTCGCCAGACCGAAACAGTCGCCGCGATGCGCCGCGCGCTTCCGCCCGGCGGCGAAGTGCCCGAGGATTATGTGTTCGAGCGGATCGGCGCCCATTTCCGGCCCGAGCCCGTCAGGCTCTCGGAGCTATTCGGCGAACATTCGACGCTGCTGCTCTACAGCTACATGTTCGGGCCGGAGCGCGACAGCCCCTGCCCCGGCTGCACGCATCTGCTCGACAGCCTGGACGGCGCGGCCCGCCATGTGACGCAGCGCGCGGCCCTGCATGTCGTCGCACGCTCGCCGATCGCGCGGCTTGCCGGCTGGGCGCATGGCCGTGGCTGGAACCATCTTTCGATGCTCTCCACCGCCGGCAATGCCTACCCTTCGCATTATTACGGCAACACCGCCGCGCTGACCCCCGCGATGCGCGAGCAGCGCGGCTACAAGCCCGACGAGAATTGGGACGAGCCGATGCTCAACGTCTTCCGCAAGGAGGGGGACGGCACGATCCGGCACATCTGGGGCAGCGAACTGGTCTTCGCGCCCGACGATCCGGGGCAAAACCACCGCGCGCTCGATGCGATCGACCCGCTCTGGGCGCTGCTCGACATGACGCCGGAAGGCCGGGGCGAGACCTTCTTTCCCAAGGTGAACTATTAGATCAGGAGAGGCTTTGTGGCGGCGGATATTACGGTCAGCGCCTATCGATGGGTGCCGGATTTCGCGCGCGGCCATGTCCGCGACCTGCGCGTCCGCTGGGCGCTGGAGGAAGTGGGCCAGCCCTATTCGGTGCGCCTGCTTGACGTCATGGCCGAGCGCCCCGCCGATTATCTGCAGGAGCAGCCGTTCGGGCAGGTGCCGGCCTATCGCGACGATCAGGTCCGCATCTTCGAATCGGGCGCGATCGTCATCCACATCGCCGAACGCTGGCCGGGCCTGCTGCCCGCGGACCCTGCCGGGCGCGCCAAGGCCAGGACATGGGTGGTCGCAGCGCTCAACAGCATCGAGCCGATCACCCAGCAGCTCGCCGAGATCGACTTCTTCCACAAGGACGAGGCCTGGACGAAAGAGCGGCGGCCGCAGGTGTTCGAGCAGGCGACCAAACGCCTCAACCAACTCGCCACCTGGCTCGGCGACCGCGACTGGCTGGAAGGCGAATTCAGCGTCGGCGACCTGATGATGGTCGCGGTGCTGCGCATCTTCACCGGCACGCCGGCGCTCGCACCTCACTCCACGCTCGCCGCCTATGTGAAGCGCGGCGAGGCCCGGCCGGCTTTCCAGCGCGCGCTCGCCGCCCAGCTCGCCGATTTCAGGCAGGAAGCGTGAGATGACCTATGTCGACGGCTTCGTGATCCCGGTCGCCCGCGAAAACCGCGAAAAGTTTCTCAAACATGCCAGGCATGTCGACGCCATATTTCGCGAATACGGTGCCCTGCGGGTCGTCGAATGTTGGGAAGACGATGTGCCGGATGGAAAGGTCACCGATTTCCGCCGCTCGGTCGCGCTCGGCGAAGGGGAGATCGTGGTCTTTGCCTGGATCGAATGGCCCGACAAGGAAACGCGCGACGCCGCCTTCAAAGAGCTCCCCAAAGACCCGCGCTCCGAGCAAGTGCCGGTCCCTTTCGACGGCAAGCGCATGATCTTCGGCGGGTTCACGGCCGTCGTCGATATCTAGGCGAAAGCCGGCGCTTTCCTCAGCCGCTGATACGCGTCGATCACCTTTTGCAGCCGCGCCTCGTGACTGCGGTCGCCGCCATTATGGTCCGGGTGATAGCGCCGGACGAGCTCGGTATAGCGTTTGCGCAGGCCATGACGGTCGGCATTGGCCTCCAGCCCCAGCGTATCGAGATCGCGTCGATTCTCTCCCGATAGCGGCTTGCCGTCGTCGCGCGGCTTCGGCGCCGCCTGGCGGAAGCGGGCGCTGATCGCATCGAGCGGATCGGAGAAATCGTCCCAGCGCGGCGGGCGGTCGGCGCCGGTATGGGCGAAGGCCCGCGTCTCCCGCTCCCAGCCGGCATAGGGGCGCTGCGCCGCCTCGATCTCCTCGGTGCTCATGCCGGAGAAAAAGTTGTAGCCGGAGTTGAACTCGCGAACGTGATCCAGGCAGAACCAGCGCCATTCTGGCGGCGCGTCGGGCGCGCGGCTATCCCCGGAAGGCGGCGCGCGGAACTCGCCGGCCTCGGCACAGCCCGGCCATGCGCAGCGGTCGGCCGCGCCTTCGACACGGCCGTGGAAACGGGCATTGGGACGATCCTTGGGCGGGCGCATTCTGATCCGGGCAAAACCGGCTATATGGGGCCGATGACGGAGACGGTTAAGGGGCCGGTTGCGGCCGAAATCGAAAAACGGCTGACGGAAGCGCTTGCTCCCGAGCGGCTCGACGTGATCGACGACAGCGCGAAACACCGCGGCCATGCCGGGCACGATCCACGCGGCGAAAGCCACTTCACGGTAACGGTGGTGAGCGCGGCCTTCGCGGGGCAAAGCCGCGTCGCCCGCCAGCGCATGGTCAACGCCGCGCTCGCCGACCTGCTGCGCGACCGGGTGCACGCGCTCGCAATGGTGACCAAAGCGCCGGGAGAATAGTTCCCCTCCCGCTTGCGGGAGGGGTTAGGGGTGGGCAAGGTTGAATGCCCGCAGCGCGTGTCAGGCCCACCCCCGGCCCCTCCCGCAAGCGGGAGGGGAGAAACTATGTCCGATCTGTTCACCCTCACCATCACCCCCACCACGCACGATCTCGGTGGCTTCAAGGTGCGGCGGACCCTGCCATCGAAGCCGCGGACGATGGTCGGGCCCTTCATCTTCGTCGACCAATTCGGCCCCGCGCAGCTCGCGCCCGGCGACGGCATGGACGTGCGCCCGCACCCGCACATCAATCTCGCCACCGTAACCTATCTGTTCGGCGGCGCAATCGACCATCGCGATTCGCTGGGCACTTTCGCGACGATCGAGCCCGGCGCGGTCAATCTGATGACGGCCGGCCGCGGCATAGTCCACTCGGAGCGCTCGCCAGCCTCCGAACGGCAGGGCGGCGCGATCATGTCCGGCATGCAGACCTGGCTCGCCCTGCCGGACGGGCGCGAGGACATCGACCCGGCGTTCGAGCAGGTCGCCGCCGAGGATCTGCCGAAGATCGAGGGCGACGGCGTCAATGCCTGCGTGATCATGGGCTCCCTCTGGGGCCGGACCGCGCCGACGACTTGCTATGCCGAGACCATCTATGCCGATATCCGTCTCGCGCCCGGCGCGTCGGTGCCGATCGACGCCGGCGCGGACGAGCGGGCAATCGTGGTGGCGGAAGGCGCGGCCAGTCTCGATGGCGCGCCGCTCGATCTCTATACGCTCTACATCCTGAAACCGGGCGTGCCGATGCGCTTGCATTCCGACACCGGCGCACGCGCGATGCTGCTCGGCGGCGAAGCCTTTGCGACGCCGCGCCACGTCTGGTGGAACTTCGTCTCGTCGAGCCGCGACCGGATCAACCAGGCGAAACACGACTGGAAGGAAGGCCGCTTCCCGCTCGTTCCGGGCGATTCGGACGAGTTCATCCCGCTTCCCGAGGTGCCGCTCACCGTCAGCTATCCCTGATTCCAACGGCTTGCCGCGGCGTTTGGAGCGCGCCGCAAATCGTGTCACGGTCCGCCCTGGAGGGGGAGCCAATGGCAACGTCAGCGATCGCCGCACGTGCGCCGTCGCCCGTGACCTGGATGGTCGGGCTGGCGGGGCTGATGATCTTCATCAACTATGTCGATCGCGGCAATCTCGCGACCGCAGGCCCGCTGGTCAAAGCGGAGATGGGGCTGAGCAACACCGCCTTCGGCCTGCTCGTCTCCGCTTTCTTCTGGACCTACACGCCCGCGCAATTGCTGGCTGGGCATCTCTCTCAGCGCTTCAGCGCCCATCTGGTGCTGGCCGCCGGGCTCGCTCTGTGGGCCGTGGCGACGATCCTGACCGGCTTCGCCGGCGGTTTCGTCTCGTTGCTCCTGCTGCGGCTGCTGCTCGGGCTCGGCGAGAGCGTCGCCTTCCCCTGCAGCTCCAAGCTGTTCGCGGACCATGTGCCGGCGGAGCGCTACGGTCAGGCCAACGCCGCGACGGCGCTCGGGCTGTCGATCGGACCGGCCTTCGGCATTTACGTCGGCGGCATGGTCATGGCAGCCTATGGCTGGCGAACCAGCTTTATCGGCTTCGGCCTGCTGTCGCTGCTCTGGCTGATACCGTGGCTGAGGCTGCCGCGTAACGGCGTCGCGCCTCACGCCTCGACGAACCGCTGTCCGCCGCTGCTCTCGATCATGAGGCGACGAGAGGCCTGGGGCGCGGCGCTGGGGCATTTTGCGGTCACTTACAGCTTCTACTTCATGCTCGCCTGGCTGCCGCTGTATCTCGTCAAGGCGCACGGCTTCACGCTCGTCCAGATGGCGACGCTCGGCGGCATCATCTACGTCGTGCAGGGCGGCAGCGCGATCCTGTTCGGATGGCTGCCCGATCGCTGGATCGCAGCCGGCGCGACCCCGAACCGCGCGCGCAAGACCATGATGGCGGGCGGATGCGCGCTGACGAGCGTGTGCATGGTCGCCGCCGCGGTCGGGACCGCGCCGGTCGCGATTGCAGCCTTGCTGGTGAGCGGCGTGTTCTCGGGCATGACCGGCAGCAATATCTATGCGACGGGGCAGACGCTGGCCGGACCCTGCGCCGCAGGCAAATGGATCGGCTTCCAGAATTGCATCGGCAATTTCGCAGGCATCGTCGCGCCTGCCTTCACCGGCTGGCTGGTCGACCGGACCGGCGGTTTCAGTGCGGCTTTCGCGGTCGCGGCAGCCGTCAGCCTGTCCGGCGTGTTCTTCTGGAGCGTGATGATCCGGCGCGTGGCGCCGCTCACCTGGTAAGGTCTCGACCTTGCCGGGGCCGAAAGGCTAGGGACATTCCGGGCGGGCAAGGAGAACATGAATGACCCTGCAGCAGCAACGCTTTCATCTGCCCACCGGCGTCGAGCTTGACGTAACGTTCGGCGGCCCGCGCGACGGCGAAGCGCTGATCTTCCTGCACGGCTTTCCCGAATCGCACCGCACATGGCGGCACCAGCTCGCCGACCTGTCCGACGAATATTTCGTCGTGGCGCCTGATCAGCGCGGCTATGCCGGGTCGTCGAAGCCGCCCAACGTCGAGGATTATGCGCCCGACAAGCCGGTCGCCGACCTGATCGCGCTTGCCGATGCGCTGGAGCTGAAACGGTTCACCCTGGTCGGCCACGATTGGGGCGGCGCGATCGCCTGGATGGCGGCGCTGAAGCATCCCGACCGGATCGAGCGCCTCATCATCGCCAACGCGCCGCATCCGTTCGTTTTCCAGCGCACTCTGATCGAGGACCGCGGCCAGCGCGAGGCCTCGCAATATATCCGCACCTTCCGCGATCCGCTGTTCGAGACCAAGCTCGGCGCGATGGGCCTGGAGAAATTCTTCGAGATCAGCTTCATGCGCCACGCCGACGGCAAGCTGCTGAGCGAGGAAGAGAAGGAGACCTATCTCGACCAGTGGCGCACGCCGGGTGCGTTCACGGCGATGCTGAACTGGTACCGTGCCTCGGCCGTCATCGTGCCGGCAACCGACGAGCAGATCGAGCGGCCGGCGTTTCTGGATGCCCCTTTCCCCACCCTCAAGATGCCGGTGCTGGTGATCTGGGGCATGCGCGACACGGCGCTGCTGCCGGTGCAGCTCGACGGCCTCTCCGCCTATGTCGACGACCTCACCGTCGATGAAGTCGACGCGGGGCACTTCGTCACCTGGGAAGCGCCGGACGAAGTGAACAAAGCAATCCGCGCCTTCCTGCACGACAAGGCGCAATGAAGCTGCGGGTCGAAGCGCGGCTCGACTATGCGTTCGATGCCCCCACGGACATCCTGCTTCAGATCGAAGCCGCCGCTATCCCTGAGCAATCCGTCGCCGATGCGTCCACGCGGCTCTCGGAATGCACCCATATCGCGCGCGTTGCCGCGCAGGACGGGATCGGGGATCGCATCTGGGTCCAGGCGGAGCGCGGGCTGACGGTGGACTATAGCGCGACGGTCGCGATCAATCGCATCCTGGCCGATATCTCCACCCTGCCTGAAGTGCCGCCGCACCTGCTGCCTGGCGAGACTGTCCAGTATCTGCTGCCGTCCCGCTATTGCCCGTCCGACCGTTTCCAGCCCTTTGTCAACCGCACGTTCGGCACGGTGCGCGGCGGCGCGCGCGTGGCCGCGGTGCGCGACTGGATCGGCGAAAACATCCTGTACACACCGGGCGCAAGTCGCTCGAGCACGACCGCGACCGACACGTTCGTCGAACGGCAGGGCGTCTGCCGCGACTTCACGCACCTGCTGATCACCCTCGCCCGGGCGGGCGGGGTGCCGGCGCGCTTCGCCTCGGTCTATGCGCCGAAGGTCGAGCCGCCGGATTTCCACGCCGTCGCCGAAGTGTTTCTGGGCGGCGAATGGCATCTCGTCGACGCCACCGGCATGGCGCAGGAAGGGCAGATGGCGAAGATCGGCGTCGGACGGGATGCCGCGGATGTCGCCTTCCTCACCAGCTTCGGGCCGGTCACGATGAACGAGCAGCGAGTCTCGGTCGAGGTGGTCTGACGCTCAGCCGATCCGCGCTTCGAGCGCTTTTTTCAGCCGGTCGTGCGCGCTTTTCTTGATCTGGCAGACGCGCGCCGCGCCGACGCCCAGCACCAGCCCGATTTCCTCGAGGTTGAGTTCCTCGACATAATAGAGCTGGATCACTTGCGCCTCGCGCTCGGAAAGCTTGCCGATCGCGGCGATCAGCGCCTGGCGCAGATCCTCGCTTTCCAGCAGCTCGAACGGGTTCGGGTCCTCGCTCATGAACCAGGGATTGTCGTCGGTATAGACGCCGTCGATCGGCTCGAACCGGACCGGCTGGGCCGCGTCCCGTTCCTGCCGCAACCGTTCGGTCGGCACGCCGAGCTGGAAGGCCAGCTCCTCGTCGGACGGCGGCCGCCCAAGCTGAACGGATAACGCAGACTCGGCCTCGGCAATCTCGCGGCGGCGGCGCATCGCCCCGCGCGTGATCGTCGCCTGGCGCCTGAGCTCGTCGATCATCGCGCCGCGAATGCGGGTGGAGAGATATTGGGCGAAGGTGACCTGCCCGCGATCCTCGAAGCTCGAGGCGGATTCGACCAAGGCGACGAGGCCGGTCTGCACCAGATCCTCGACCTCGACGGAACTCGAGACCGATCCGTGCACGTGCCAGGCGATGCGGCGGACCAGCGGCATATGCTCGCGGATCAGCGCTTCATTGGCAGCCGCCGGATTGGCTCCGGTGCGCGTGTAGGTGGGGGAGGAAAGCGGTTGCGTAGCCATTATTGACCTCACGCGGCCAGCCGCTCGGGGGCGCCGATCACGGCGACCACTTCGACGGCCTTGTCTTCAGGGACTTCGAGGAAGCTCATCACCGGCGTGTCGGGAAGCGACGCGCGGACGAGTTTGCGGACGGCGAGCCGGACGGCCGGCTGCACGACGAGGGCGAACGGCTGGTTGGCGGCGATCAGCGGCCGCGCGGCCTGCTGCAAGGCGTCGATGATCCGCCGGCCAAGCTCCGGCTCGACCATGTGCCGGTTCGACGGATCGGAGCGGACCGCCTGGCCGAGAATGGCTTCGAGCCCACCCTCCAGGGTCATCACCTTGAGCGCCTCGCGCGGACCGCACAGCCGCTGGATGATCAGCGCGCCGAGATCGGGACGGATCGCTTCGACCAGCTCCTCCGGATCGAGCGTCCGCTGCGCGGCGACGGCGATGGCGGCGGCGATGCGGCGGAATTCCTTCAGCGGAATGCCTTCGGCGAGCAGCGAGCGCAGCACTTGCGTAAGCGTCGTCAGCGGCACCGGCGTCGGCGACAGCGAAGCGACGAGCTGCGCGGCCGATTCCTTCAGCCGGTCGAGCAGGCTCTGCACTTCGTCGGGGCCGAGCAGCTCGGCGGCATGTGCGCCCAGCAGGTGGTTGAGGTGCGTCGCGATGACCGTGCCGGCATCGACGACCATGAAGCCCGCGGCAGTCGCCGCATCGGCGTCGTTCGGCGAAATCCAGACCGCGTCCAGCCCGAAGGTCGGGTCCTTGGCCTGCTTGCCGGGCAAGCGGCCGATCGCTTGGCCGGTGTCGAGCGCCAGCATTTCGTCCGGCGAGGCCGTGTCCTCGCCGACGACGACGCCGTTGACCAGGATGCGGTAATTGTAGGGTGCGATCGAGATATTGTCGCGCACCCGCACCTGCGGGACGACGAATCCCAGCTCTTTCGAGAGCTGCCGTCGCACGCCGGTGATGCGCGCCATCAGCGGCGCGCCCTGACGCTCGTCCACCAGCGGCACGAGGCCGTAGCCGATTTCCAGATTGACCTGCATCGCGTCCGACACTTCGGACCAGTCGATGCGGCTGAGATCGGCCGGCGTGTCGTCGTTTGCCGGCGCCGGGATCGCATCCGCGGCGGTCTTGGCTTTCGACAGCTTCCACGCGCCAAAGCCCGCCAGCGCGGCCGCCGGCAGCATGATCATGTGCGGCATGCCGGGCAGCACGCCGATAATGCCGAGGATCGCGGCGACCGGCGCCCAGGTGCGGGGCGAAGCGAATTGCGAGCCGATCTGGCCGGCAAGGTCATGGCTGGAAGCGACGCGGGTGACGATGGCGGCCGCGGCGATCGACAGCAACAGGCCCGGAATCTGCGCGACCAGCGCATCGCCGACCGCGAGCAGGACGTAAGTCTTGGCGGCTTCCGACACGCCGAGGCCGTGGCTGGCAACACCGATGATCAGCCCGCCGACGACGTTCACGCCCAGGATCAGCAGCGCCGCAACCGCGTCGCCCTTCACGAACTTGGACGAACCGTCCATCGAGCCGTAGAAATCGGCCTCGACCGAGGTCTCGACGCGCCGCGCCTTGGCTTCGTCGGGGGTGATCAGGCCGGAGTTCAGATCGGCGTCGATCGCCATCTGCTTGCCGGGCAAGGCGTCGAGAGTGAAGCGCGCCGACACTTCGGACACGCGGCCCGCGCCCTTGGTGATCACCACCATGTTGATGATGACGAGGATTGAGAAAACCAGCAGGCCGACGACATAATTGCCGCCGATCAGGAAGGCGCCGAACGCCTCGATGACATGGCCCGCGGCCGCTTTCCCTTCATGCCCGTGCACCAGCACGACGCGCGTCGAGGCGACGTTCAGCGACAGGCGGAACAGGGTCGACAGCAGCAGAACGGTCGGGAAGCTGGAGAAGTCGAGCGGCTTTTCGGCGTTCAGCGCGACCATCAGCACGGCGATCGACATCATGATGTTCATCACGAAGAAGACGTCGAGCAGGCCGGCCGGGATCGGCACGACCATCAGGAGCACGAGGATCAGGATGCCGGCAGGAAGCGCGGCCAGGCGGCCGGCCTTGCCCGCGGCGGCGGGGGTGAGAGCGAGCGATGCCACCGGTTACGCCCCCATGCTCGCGAGCAGCATATAGGCGAGCTGCGCATTGGCCGGCGACGGCCGCATCAGCGAGCTCTTGTCGGCCGAGGCGAGAAGCTGATCGAGCGTCGCGACCTCCGGCCGGTCGGCGTCCTGCTCGATCACCGCGAGTTGCAGCGGGTCGATCTTGCCGGGAGCGGCAATGGCCGGCAACGCATTGCCGCCGGCGGCAACCTCCGCGCCTTTCTGCAGCTTGGCGGCAAAGCGGTCGTAGATTTCGGAGACCGAACGGGCGCGGCCGCCCTCGCCGAAGAACACGCCGCGGTTCGACGCGGCCGCGGCCGGGAAGAGCTGCGCGGCAGAGGCGCCGGGATCGCTGCTCAGCGCCGTCAGGAACTTCTTCGCGCCGCCGACGCCCAGGAAATGCGCCATATAGAGGTCGACGCCGCCGACGTCGCGGCCCAGCGCGGTCTGCAGCTCGGCCTTGTTGTCCGACGCATATTCGGCCGCCATCAGCGACGAGACGTCGGCGTTGTTGCGCAGCTTCAGGATGTAATCGCGGGTCGCCGTGTCCGAGACGTAATAGCGGCCGTTCGCGCCCTGGCTGATCGAGTCCGCGGCCCAGCCGAGGCCGTGCTCGGCCCCATGCTTCTTGACCGCGCCGAGCCAGCTCTGTTCGACGAACTGATAGAGGCCAGAGGCGCTGCTGGTGCTCGCCTTGGCATCGGGGCGCAGGCTGGATTCGACCTGCGCCTGGCCAAGCAGATAGGAAAAGTCGACGCCGGTCTTCAGGCTCGCCCGCTGAATAGCGGACTGAACCCCTCCGGTCGAAAGCAGCGATTGAAGCGTCGCGACGGTCATTCACGAGTCCCGGTTATTTTCGGGACGACATCAGCAAGACCTGTGCCAGTTCTGGTTAACAGCCCCTCTCCCGCTTGCGGGAGAGGGCGACTCGCGCCTGCGGGCGCGAGCGGGGTGAGGGTAATGGGCGCCGAGCCTTAACAGCCCCTCACCCTCCCACCGCTTCGCGGCGGGCCCCTCCCTCTCCCGCTCGCGGGAGAGGGGCTAGATTACGCCACCGCCCTCGTCGGCGCGTAGGCGACCGGGCGAATGCCGGTCAGCGCTTCAAGGCGCTGCTTCACGTTCGCGCTCATCAGATTGACATAGGCGCGCGCGGTTTCGTTCAGGCGCATCGCCTCTTCGGCAAGGGCGCGTTCCTCGGTCGAGACAGGATTGTCGTTGCGCGCGGCAAGCACGCCGATCCGGCCTTCCTTTTCCGCGGTCGCGGCCGCCAGCGCCTCGATGTCGAAGCTCTTCAACGCCGCCAGCTCGTTCTGCAGCGAGGCGATCACCGCCTTCAGCGCTTCGGTCCGCGTCATTTGTTGTCCACCCATCTCATCTGCGCCTCGATCATCCTGTCGGCGATCGTGGACGGAACGATCGGATAGCCCTTGTCGGCAAGGGCCTGCTTGATCTGCCTGACGCGCTCCAGATCCACCGGCGGGCGGAAAGCAAGCGCCTTTGCGGTTTCCCGCACGCTGGTTTCCGCAACCACCGCCGGCTCGGCTGCGCGCACCGCATCGATGCGGACGACCTTGGCCTTGCCATCGCTTTCGACGCGTCCGCTGGGGACGGTGCCGGGCGTTACGCCGATCGGATCAATCATGCCCGCGTCCTTTCCTGGCTAGCGAGGGTTCCGAATGACTGAAACGGCCGGTTGCGGAGAACCTTTAGAAAAAGTTGCTCACCAGCCGGGAAGCGTCGCCTTGCCGGCTTCGACGGCGATCGCCTGGACCGGCGCTTTCGCGCCTTCCACCTTGATCTGAAGCCGGGCGCCGGGCGCCGCATCGTTCATCGCGATGCCGTCGGCGCTGACCGCGAAACCGTCGCGGCCGGCCTCCATCGTGACGGGATCGCCACGGCGAATGACCGGCTCGGCCTTGACCGCCGTCGCCTGCACCGCGGCCGGTGCGGCAGCGACGGTGACGAAGATTCGCCAGCCATTATTATCCGGGCAGCGGATGACGATCGCGTCGTGCGCATCGCTGCGCCAGGTGAATTCCGGGCTGGAGCCGCACGCGGCAAGGCGCAGGCGCCGGTCGATCGGCGCCAGCGGGCCGCCCGGCGTGCCGCGCGGCGCGCCGGCGAAAATCTCCGCGGCGCGGTCGAGGAGCGTGAGGTCCGTCGGCGCTGCCACGGCCATGAGGAAGAAAGAGAGCATGGTTCGGCTCCGTCAGGGATCGTAGGAAATGGTAAGGGTGACGCGGCGCGCGCCCGGCACGCTCGCGGCGGAAAGTCGGATACGGTCCGGCGCAATGCCGGTGAGCGTCGCCGCCACGGCTTCGGCGCGAAGGCCGGCAAGCGCGAGCGCACTGCCGCTGGCGCGATCGGACGGCGAGCCGTCGGCGTAGCCGGTGACCACCAGCTTGGTGCGCGGGTCGGAAAGCGCATCCTTCGCCCAGGCGGCGATTGCGGCAGCATCGCGGGGAAGCGCGGCGCTGCCGGCGGCAAAGCCGGTGATCGCATTGGCCTCGACGGCGAGCCGCGGCGCGGCTTCGCCTCCGAATGCCTGGCGGATGCCCGCCTGGATCGCCGCCTGTTCGGGCTGCGACTTGTGCGCGGTCGCTTGCAGGAACACGAAAAAGCCGACCAGCAAGAGCGACAGGTCGGCGAGCGTGATCAGCCAGAGCGGCCGCGCGGATCGGGGCAAAGCGAGGCGCATCAGGCGGCGCGGCTCCGCGGCAAGGGCTTCTCCCGCTCGGCAAAGGCGCGGAACGGCTTGATCAGCGCGCGCCGTTCCTTCTCTTCCGCGCGCGAGAGGCGCGCGAGCCGGGCAGCGATCGGCGCGGCCACCAGATTGGCGAACAGCGCGCCGTATAGCGTCGCAAGCAGCGCGATCGCCATCGCCGCGCCGATCGTCGCCGGATCGTCCATCGACCGGAACATCCGCACCAGGCCGATCAGCGTGCCGACCATGCCCATCGCAGGGGCCGCTTCGGCAGCGGCCGACCAGAAATCGTGGACGACCACATGCCGTTCGTGCCGGTCGATCCGCAGCCGGTTGAGCAGCTGCTCGACCTCGTCGGGCCCGGCGCCGTCCGCGACCGCCTCGACGCCGCGGGCCACATCGGCGTCCTTCAGCAAGTGCGAGTCGACCGCGAGCAAGCTCTTGGCGCTGGCCACACGCTCGGCATGGGCGAGCTCGGCGCGGGCCGGACCGAAGTCGAACGGACGGCGCACCAGCACGGACAGCGCCCGAAGCGCGTTCACGGTATCCTGAAGCGGGCCGCGCGCAGCGGTCGCCAGCAAGGTGCCGCCCCCCACGATCGCCAGGGCGACGGGGTCGAGGAAAATAGCGAGAGCGGATGCATCGATCATCGCGCTCGTGTTCAGCAAGAGCCGGGCCAATCGCGCGAGTGACAGGCTTGGCAGCCGGACCGGCAAGCCGGATTGCCGTGCGGCGGCAAGATGTTGCCGGTCGCTGCCGGTTCGGGGTCGTGGCGCCGCCCAGAGGCCAGTTGGCACGGCCGTTGCACATAATCCCGCGCAACATTCGCGAGGGGCCGACATGGCACTGGGTGACGATCTGTTTGGCGTGCACGAAAAGGCACTGGCGCTGCGCTCGCAGCGGCTGGGCCTGCTCGCCTCCAACATCGCCAATGCCTCCACACCGGGGTTCAAGGCGAAGGACATCGATTTCGCTTCGGCGCTGAGCGCGGCGGAGCAGCCGGGCGCCAGCATGTCGCAGGCGATCGAAGCCGCGACCAAATACCGCGTGCCGCTGCAGCCTTCGCTCGACGGCAACACGGTCGAGCTCAACACCGAGCAGACCAAGTTCGCCGAGAACGCCGTCGCCTACCAGTCGACGCTCTCCTTCCTGAACGGGCGCATCCAGACGCTCACGCGCGCGCTGAAAGGCGAATAAGCATGGCGCAACCCTTGACCATCTTCGACGTCGCCGGCCGCGCGATGTCCGCGCAGCTCGTGCGCATGAACACCACGGCGTCCAACCTTGCGAACGCCGGCGGCGTCGCGGGCAGCGAGGCGGCCGCCTACAGGTCGATGAAGCCGGTGTTCCAGACGAGCTACGACAAGGCGAGCGGGCTCGCCACGGTCGACGTCAAACAGGTCGTCACCGCCGGCCCCGCCCCCACCAAGCGCTACGATCCCAACCACCCGATGGCGGACGCCAATGGCGACGTCTTCGAATCGGCGGTCGACGAGAGCCGCGAGATGGTCGACATGCTGGAGACCGCCCGCGCCTACAAAAACAATGTCGAGGTTCTTCAGACCGCGAAGAGCCTCATCCTCGATACCTTGAGGCTCGGCAAATGACGGACGTATCCACCAGTTTCGACGACACGCTCGCCAAGCTCGGCATTTCGCGCACCGGCGTCGCCAGCACCCCCAAGGTGCAGACGGAGCAGGAAGCGAACACGCTGGGCCAGGACTCGTTCCTGAAGCTGCTCACCGAGCAGCTGAAGAACCAGGATCCGTTCGATCCTGTGAAGAACGAGAACATGGTCGCGCAGATGGCGCAGTTCTCCAGCGTCGCCGGCATCTCCGAGATGAACACGACGCTGAAGAGCGTCGCGGCCCAGCTCAGCAATGCGAACGCCGCGCAGGCGATCTCCTATGTCGGCAAGACCGTGCTGATCGAAGGCGACACCGCTTTCCCCAATCAGGACGGCTCGCTGAATGCGGTGCTGCCGCTCTCCGAGAGCGCGGACGACGTCCAGGTCCAGATCAGCGACAGCGCCGGCAACCTGCTGCGCACGATCAATTACGGATCGCAGGGCACAGGCGACATGGCGATCGACTGGGACGGCAAGACCGACAGCGGCGGCGCTGCGCCCGCCGGCCCGTACAAGATCGCGGCAAGCGTGCTCAGAAATGGCACGCGAGTTGCTTCACCCGTCAATGTCTGGGCGCCGGTCACCTCGGTCAGCCTGGGTTCGGACGGCACCGCGCCGACCCTGAACCTGGCTGGTCTGGGCACCAAACCCCTCTCCGCCGTCCGCCAGGTCGGCTGAACAGATTACGTAGGAGTAAGTTCATGTCGTTCTACACCTCTCTTTCGGGCCTTCAGGGGTCGCAGACCGAGCTGGCGACGATCTCGCACAACCTGGCGAACGTCGGCACCAATGGCTTCAAGCGCAGCCGCGTCGAGTTCGGCGACGTCATCGCCTCGACGACGACCAAGAGCCCGAACCAGCTGATCGGCTCCGGCTCCTACGTGAAGAGCATTCGCCAGCAGTTCGCCCAGGGCGGCCTGCAGCAGTCGCAATCGTCGCTCGATCTCGCGATCAGCGGCGAGGGCTTTTTCGTGGTGAAGCCGAACCCGAACACCACCGAGCTCGCCTTCACCCGCAACGGCGCCTTCTCCGTCTCGGCCGACCGCTTCGTCGTCGACTCGCAGGGCGCGACCGTGCAGGTCTTCCCGGTGGACGGCAGCGGCACAGTTGTCGCGACCGGCCTCGACGATACCGTCAGCCTCCGCCTGCCGCAGACCAGCGGCACGCCGAAAGCAACGTCTGCGGCCAAAGTGTCGGTGAACCTCTCTGCGAACGCGTCGATCCCGTCGGCCGACCCGCGCTGGACGGCGGCGAGCCCCTATGCGTTCAGCCGCTTCGACCCGAACACCTACAACTACGCCTCGTCGACCGTCATCTACGACTCGGTCGGCAATCCGAACACGCTGACCAACTATTATGTCCGTGAAACGGCGCCGGGCGGCACCAACACGAACAGCACCTGGAAAGTGTATTCGTTCGTCGGCGGCCAGCAGATCTCGGCCGACCCCACTCAGCCGACGCCGCCCGTGGCGCTGGACATGACGTTCGACTCGAACGGCGTGCTGCAAACGCCGGCCGGCCCGACCCAGTACGCGACCTTCACCCCGCCGAACGCGGCGCCGCAGGACATGACGGTCGATTTCTCGATCGCCACCACCCAGCGCCCGGCCGCCTTCTCGATCATCGCGCAGAGCCAGGACGGCGAGCCGATCGGCCAGCTTCAGGGCGTGACCGTCGACTCCAGCGGCCTGGTCAAGGCGAGCTTCTCGAACGGCACCAACCAGGCGCTCGGCAAGGTCGTGCTCGCCCAGTTCGCCAACCCTCAAGGCTTGCGCCAGATCGGCAACAGCTATTGGTCGGTCTCGGGCCTCTCCGGCGACGCGACTCCCGGCCAGGCCGGCGAAGGCGGCTATGGCAACATCATGGCCGGCGCGATCGAGCGTTCGAACGTCGACATCACCGAGGAACTGGTCGGCCTCATCGCCGCGCAGCGCAACTTCCAGGCGAATGCGAAGGCGATCGATACCGAGACCCAGCTCAGCCAGACCATCATCAACATCCGTAGCTGATCCAGAGGCAGGGCTAGAGGCGATCGATGGATAGGCTGGTCTACACCGCATATTCGGGTCTGCGCGGGCGCATGTCCGCGCAGGCCGCGATCGCCAACAACCTGGCGAACGGCTCGACGATCGGCTTCCGCGCCGACACGTTCAACTTCGAGCAGCTCGCGCTCAAAGGCACCGGCTTCGACTCCCGCGCGCTCACGTCCGAGGAAGTCGTCGATGCCGACCGCAAGGGCGGCGCCGTGCTCTCCACCGGCCGCGACCTCGACGTCGCGATCGACGGCGACGCGTGGATGGCGGTGCAGGCAGGCGACGGCGAAGAAGCCTATACCCGCCGCGGCGACCTCACGATCGCGCCTTCGGGCGTGCTGCAGACCGGCGACGGTTTTCCGGTGATCGGCAATAGCGGGCCGATCACCTTGCCGCCTGCCGCCAAGGTGACGATCGGCCCGGACGGCTCCGTCCTCGTGGTCCCGCCGGGCGGCGATCTCGACAAGCCGCAGGCGATCGACCGGCTGAAGCTGGTCGATCCGAAGGGCAGCACCACCGTCAAGGGCCTGGACAACCTGCTGCGCGTCAAGGACGGCGGCACGCTTCCCGCCAATCTGGACGCCACAGTCAAATCCGGCTCGCTCGAGCAGTCGAACGTCAACATGACCGAGATGCTGATCCGGATGATCGAGAATCAGCGCTCCTACGAAATCCAGGCCAAAATGCTCTCCTCCGCCAAGGACATGGACGATGGCGGCGCATCTCTGATGCGGATGCCGTGAAAGGACCAATGAAATGACCAGCGCAGCGATGCACATCGCCCGCACGGGCCTCGACGCTCAGAACGAGCGGATGCGCGTGATCTCGAACAACCTGGCGAACGTCAACACGACCGGGTTCAAGCGCGACCGCGCCGCGTTCGAGACGCTCGCCTATCAGACGATCACGGCCAATGGCGCGCCGAGCACGTCGGAAACGAAGTACGCGACCGGGCTCAATCTCGGCACCGGCGTGCGCGTGCAGGGCACGGCCAAGATCGACACGCAGGGGTCGCTCCAGACCACCGGCAACTCGCTCGATCTGGCGCTCGACGGCGACGGCTTCTTCCAGGTGCAGATGCCGGGCGGCCAGATCGGCTACACCCGCGCGGGCAATTTCTCCCGCTCGCCCGAAGGCCTGATGGTGACGTCGGAAGGCTATCAGGTGCAGCCCGGCATCACGATCCCGCAAGGCGCGACGTCGATCACGATCGGCTCGGACGGCACGGTCTCCGCAACCGTCGCCGGCCAGACGGCGCCGACCCAGATCGGCCAGATCACGCTCGCGACCTTCGCCAACTCGGCCGGCCTTGCGCCGCAGAGCGGCAACTATCTGACCGAGACCGCCGCAAGCGGTGCGCCCCAGGTCGGCGTCGCCGGTATCGAAGGCCGCGGCTCGATCCGCCAGGGCATGCTCGAAGGCTCGAACGTCAATGTCGTCGAGGAAATGGTCGACATGATCGAGACGCAGCGCGCCTACGAGGTCAATTCGAAGATGATCTCGGCCACCGACCAGATGCTGCAATATGCCAACCAGAATCTCTAAGGCTGCGCTGATCGCGCTGGCGCTCATCGCCTCGCCCGCCCTCGCCAAGAAGGCGCCGAAGGTCGATTTCGCGCCGGTTGCTCCGGTCCAGGTTCCTCCGCCGCCGGCAAACGGCGCAATCTTCCAGGCGTCGGGCGGCTATGCAGCGCTGTACGAAGGTCCGCGTGCGCGCCGGGTCGGCGATCCGCTGACGATCGTGCTCGCCGAACGGATGAGCGCGCAGAAGGATGTCGCGTCCAAATCCGGCCGCGACGGCAATATCGGCCTGACCCCGCCCTCGACCGGCGCGCTGTCGCTGTTCAACCCGACCGACGCGTCGGCGAGCGGCACGCAGGCGTTCAAGGGCAATGGCAGCGCCAGCCAGTCGAACAGCCTGACCGGCGAAATCAGCGTCACCGTGGCGCAGGTCTATCCGAACGGCACGATGCTGGTGCGCGGCGAAAAGCAGCTTCGGCTCAATCGCGGCGACGAATATGTCCAGATCCAGGGCCTTGTCCGGATCGCCGACATCGATTTCGACAATCGCGTCCTTTCCACCCGCGTGGCGGATGCGAAGATCACTTACACCGGCCGCGGCGACCTGCAGCGGCAGAGCCGGCCCGGCTGGCTGCAGCGCTTCTTCTCGCTGGTCAGCCCTTTCTAGGATTCCACATGCGGCAGAACAGAAAAAACCCGTCCATGTCGAGCGAAGTCGAGACACGCACTTTCCTCGGTGCGGCAGATCAGTACGTCCCTCGACTTCGCTCGGGATGGACGCTTTTGGTGCAGGCGCTTTGTGTCGCATTGGCGCTGATCGCCGCGCCTGTCTCCGCCGAGCGGATCAAGGACCTTGGCGCCTTTGCCGGCGTGCGCCCGAACCAGCTGGTCGGCTACGGCATCGTGGTAGGCCTGGCCGGCACCGGCGACGACAATCTGGAATATACCGTCCAGTCGATGAAGGGCGTGACCTCGCGCTTCGGACTCAACCTGCCGGCCGGCGTCAATCCGGGCCTGAAGAATGCGGCGGCGGTGATGGTGACGGCCGAACTGCCTGCCTTCTCCAAACCCGGCCAGCGGATCGACGTGACCGTCGCCGCGATCGGCAAGGCGAAATCCTTGCGCGGCGGCAGCTTGCTGATGGTCCCGCTCCAGGGCGCGGACGGACAGATCTACGCGATGGCGCAGGGCGCGCTCGCGGTCGGCGGTCTCGGCGTCGAAGGCGCGGACGGGTCGAAGCTCACCGTCAACGTCCCTTCGACCGGCCGCATTCCCGACGGCGCTACGGTTGAGCGCGCGGTCGAGACCGGCTTTGCGACCAGCGACGAGCTGCGCTTCAATCTGCAAAAGTCCGACTTCACCACGTCGGAGCGCGTCGCCGAGGCGATCAACAAGCGATTCGGCACGGGCACCGCCCGCACGCTCGACGGCGTGTCGATCGCGATCAAGGCGCCGCAGGGCGCCGAAGTCCGCACCGCGCTGATGAGCGATGTCGAGAACCTCACCGTCGTCTCGGCCGAGCCGCCGGCGAAAGTGATCGTCAACGCCCGCACCGGCACCGTCGTCATCAACTCGGCGGTCCGCGTCGGCCCGGCCGCGGTGACGCACGGCCGCCTGACCGTCCGCATCGACGAAGCGCCGCGTGTGGTTCAGCCCGCGCCGCTGTCCAACGGTGTCACAGCCATCGAGCAGCAGAGCAACGTCCAGGTCGAGGAAAAGGCGAACCCGATGTTCCTGCTCGATCCCGGCCCCAAGCTCGCCGACATCGTGAAAGCGGTGAACAATATCGGCGCAACGCCGGCCGACCTGGTCGCCATCCTGGAGGCGCTGAAGGAAGCTGGCGCCCTGAAAGCGGAGTTGATCGTCCTGTGACCACGATCCCGCCTCTGGCATCACCGATCACCAGCAGTCCCAGCGTCGCCACCGACACCAGTCGGCTGGCGACAAAGGACAATCTGGCCAAGGCCGCGGCCCAGTTCGAGGCCGTGTTCATCAACCAGATGCTGAAATCCGCGCGCGCGGCGAAGCTGGACGACGGTCTGTTCGACAGCGATGCCGGCGATCAGTTCCGCGACATGCAGGACGCTAAGCTTTCGGAAACCATAGCGCTCCATACACCGATGGGGATCGGCAAGGCCTTGACCGATTTCCTCGCCAAGAACCGGCCTGAGCTGAAGGGCGGAGACGCGAGCGCGAAAGGCGGAGAAGCCAAATGAGCGACCTGCTCTCGATCGGCTCGACCGGTGTGCGCGCCTATCAAACGGCGCTGAACGTCGTTGGCGAGAATATCGCGAACGCGAGCACCAAGGGCTATGTCCGCCGCGAAGCGAACCTGACCGAGATTTCGGGCGGCGCCGGGCGCTACATCCTGCTTTCGAACACGTCGGTCGGCTCGGGCGTCGCCGCCAACACCGTCAGCCGCGAATGGGATGCGTTCAAGGCGGCCGATATGCGGAACGCCACCGCTGAGTCGGGCCGCACCGGCTCCACGATCGTGTGGCTCGACCGCGTCGAAAAGACCCTCGACACCGCCGGCATTTCGACGGCGATGACCAAATTCTTCAATGCGGGCCAGGCAATCGCCGCCGATCCGACCGGCTCGGCCCCGCGCGCCGCGTTCCTGGATGCTGCCTATGGCGTGTCCGCGGCCTTCTCGACCTCAGCCAACGGGCTTGCCTCGATCGACACCGACCTGCGCGCCTCGGCCAAGCTCGCGGTCGATCAATTGAACGGTCTCGCCACCGCCCTGGTCGAAGCCAACAAGGGCCTGGTCAAGGCCCGCGACGGCAGCAACGAGCAGCAGCAATTGATGGATCAGCGCGACAATCTGATCGATCAGATCAGCCAGCTCGCATCGATCAGCGTCAAGACCGACGAACGCGGCGTCGCCACCGTCAAGTTCAACGACGTAAACGGTCCGGTGCTGGTCGACGGCCTCGACACCAAGCCGCTCGACGTGTCGTTCAACGCGGCCGGCACGATGGCGCTGACGCTCGACCCAAACGTCACGCCCCAGGCCGTCGTGCTGCGCGGCGGCTCGATCGCCGGCTTTGGCGAAGCCTCGACGCGCGTCGCCGATCTCCGGCAGCAGCTCACCGACCTCGCCTCTTCGCTCGCCACCGGCGTCAATCAGGTCCAGGCCCAAGGCGTCGATCTCGACGGCAATCCCGGCGCTGCGATTTTCGACGCAAGTGCCGGAAATGGAACGATTTCTGTCAACGCGCTGTCGGTCCGGCAGGTCGCCGCGGCCCGGGCCTGGACGGTCGGCAACGGAGCCTCCAACACCGGCAGCGGCGCGCTGGTCTCCCAGACCAACGGCACCCCGCTTACTTCCACGAAATACACAATTAGCGGCGGCGTGCTGACCGCGACCGATCCGGTCACCAACAGCGTGATCGGCACCGCGCCCTACACCCCGGGCACACCAGTCACCCTCGCCGGCCTCGACATCACGGTCAGCGGCTCGCCGGCCGATGGCGACAGCTTCACCATCTCGGCGACCAAGCCCGGCAGCCGTGACAACGGCAATCTCGATGCGCTGGCTGCGCTCCGCACCAGCGGCGCGTTCGAGAGCACGGCGAACGAGATGGTCTCGTCCAATGCCTCGGCGCTCTCGGCCAAGCGGCAAGTGCAGGATGCGCAGAACGCGATCCTGGAAGGCGCGACCGCCGCGCGCGACGCGGTGACCGGCGTCAATCTCGACCAGGAAGCGGTCGACCTGATGAAGTTCCAGCAGGCCTATGCGGCGTCGAGCCGCGTGATCCAGGTCTCGCGCGAGATCTTCCAGTCGATCCTCGACGCGGTGAGGTAAGTCATGAAGATCGGCACGGCCTATTTCTTCGACTCGCGCAATCGGCAAATGGCCGACCTGTCGGGTCTTGCCTCCAAGATCCAGGAGCAGATCTCGACCGGCAAGCGCATCCTGACGCCGTCGGACGATCCCGTCGTCTCGGCCCGGCTCGCGCGGATGGCGACGGGCGCGTCGAACGACACCCAGTCGGCCAGCAACGTCAAGCTCGCCCAGTCGCTGCTCGGCCAGGGCGACACCGCGCTGGAGAGCGTGGCAAACGATCTGCAGCGCGCCCAGGAATTGCTGGTCCGCGCCGGCAGCGACACGCTGAACGACGACAACCGCGCCGCGCTCGCAGCCGAGCTCAAGTCGATCGTCGACAATCTCTATTCGACCGCCAACACCACGGACGTGCGCGGCACCGCGTTGTTCGGCGGCAGCGGCAGCGGGGCGGCCTATACCCGCGCGGCCGATGGCACGATCAGCTATGCCGGCGAAGGCGAAGCGCCGCCGATCCCGATCGGCAACGGCGTCAACGTGCAGGCGACCGACAGCGGCGCGCGCATCTTCGGCAACATCCAGGCCGGAGCCGGCACCAAGGACGTGTTCCAGATCGTCGGCGATCTCGCCGCCGCGCTCGATGTCGGCGGCAGCGCGACGCCCGCCGCGCGCCAGCAGGCGCTGGCCGATGCCAGCGATGGCCTGAAGAACGCACTCGAACGCGTGAACACCGCCCGCGCCTCGATCGGTGCCCGCGGCGCCCGGCTCGACATCGAATCCGAGCGGCTTTCGCAGGCCGCCAACGATTATCAGATCGATCGCGGCAATCTCGAAGGCGTCGACGTGCAGGCGGCGGTGACCGACCTGCAGAAGACGATGCTGACGCTGCAGGCGACCCAGGCGAGCTTCTCGAAGCTCAGCCAGCTCAGCCTGTTCGACTACATCAACTAACACGCCGAAAAATCGCGGATTACCGCGTTTTTAACCAACATTGTTCCTCAAGTTTCGGGAACATCGGCCGTCTTACCTCATGTGCGCGGGCGTATCCGCGAGGTGGCTTTTAAGGAGGCGGCGTAAGCCCGATGTTTCCAGCGATCGGTCTTGTCGTTCTCCTGGGCATGGTGTTCGGCGGCTTCGTCTTCACGGGCGGCGCGCTGGGACCGGTGCTGGAAGCCCTGCCGCACGAGATGATCATCATCGGCGGCGCGGCTGTCGGCGCGCTGATCATCGGCAACAACGGCAAGCAATTGAAGGCGCTCGGCGCGGGACTGGGGAAAGCCTTCAAGGGACCGAGCTACACCAAAAAGGACTTCCTCGACGTCATCTTCCTGGTCTCGCGGCTGATGAAGATGCTGCGCGTCGAAGGACCCATCGCGCTCGAGCCGCATGTCGAGGACCCCAAGTCCAGCGCGGTCTTCGCCGAGTATCCGAAGCTGCTGAAGGACACGACGCTGGTCCATCTGATCGCCGACACGTTGCGGTTGGTCGTGGTTTCGTCGGGCACGCTCGACGTGCATGCGGTCGAGGAAGTCGTCGATAACAGCATCAAGACGCACCATCACGAAGCGATGGGGCCGGCGAACCAGCTCCAGAGCCTCGCCGATGCTCTTCCCGCGCTCGGCATCGTCGCGGCAGTGCTCGGCGTCGTGAAGACGATGGGCTCGATCGACAAGCCGCCGGCGATTCTGGGTGCGATGATCGGCTCGGCGCTGGTCGGCACCTTTCTGGGCGTGCTGCTCGCCTATGGCATGGTCGGCCCCCTCGCCACGCGGCTGAAGGCCGTGATGGAGGAAGACGCCGCCATCTATCAGACCATCAAGCAGATCATCATCGCGTCGCTCCATGGCCACCCGCAGCCGCTGGTGATCGAAGCGGCGCGTTCCGGCATCATCCATGCGAAGCAGCCGAGCTTCGCCGAAGTGTTCGACGGCCTGCGCGGCAAGTAGCATGGCGAAGCGCGTCACTGTCCCCGCGCGCGCTGGCTCCAACGAGCCGCCGCGTATCATCGTCAAGAAAATCGTCGGCGACGATCATGGCGGGCATCACGGCGGCGCCTGGAAAGTCGCCTATGCCGATTTCGTGACCGCGATGATGGCCTTCTTCCTGCTGATGTGGCTGCTGGGCGCGACCACCGAGAAACAGCGCAAGTCGATCGCCGATTATTTCACGCCGACGCTGGTGGAATACCGCCAGAACAGCGCGGGCTCGAATGGCCTGCTCGGTGGCTCGTCATTGACGGACAAGGACAATTACCCGTTCAAGGCCTCGCAGACGGGCACGCGCGCGATGACCATTCCGGTCGGCGCGGAAGGTGGACCGCAGGTCGGCAGCGGACCGGAAGGTTCGCTCAAAACCCCTGCGGGCAATAAGCTTCGCGCCGAGGACATGCAGAATTTCTCGCGTGTCCGGTTGCAGCTTTCGCGTCAGCTCGCGACCAATCAGGCACTGAAGAAGCTGGCCAATCATGTGCGCTTTACGCCGACCCGCGATGGGCTGCGCATCGATCTGGTCGACGACGCGGATTATTCGATGTTCGCGCTGGGCACGACTGCGCTCAATCCCGATGCGGCCGGGCTGATCGACACGGTCGCCAAAGCGGTCTCGTCGATGCCCAACCAGATCTCGATTCGCGGTCACACCGATAGCCTTGGCTATGGCGATCCGCGGACGATGAACAACTGGATGCTGTCGAGCGGCCGCGCCGAGGCGACGCGGCGCAAGCTGGCAATGGGCGGCATCGTCGAGCGACGGTTCGAGCGGATCGAAGGCGTCGCCGATCGCGACCCCTATATCGAGAAGAACCCGGCCGATCCGCGCAATCGCCGCGTCTCGATCACGCTGATGTACCGCGGCTTCCGGGACTTCACCGGCTAGGCAGGCATACAAAAGGCCGGAGCGTCGCCGCCCCGGCCTCCGTCCCCTCGTTAAGCCACCGGAGGGGAAAGCTGGCTTTGGCTTAGTAGCAGCGGCCGTTACGCTCGATCTGCTGGCCGAGCAGCGCGCCCAGGCCGCCGCCGATCAGGGCGCCCGCGGTGTTGCTGCCGTGACGCCCGACGACCGCGCTGCCGAGCAGGCCGCCGGCAACCGCGCCGGCGATCGCGCCGGTCGTGCCGCTGCCGCCGCAACGATAGGCATAGCTGTTGCGGCCATAATAGGACCGGCCGCTATAGTAGCCGTTGTTATAGCCGCGGCCGTAATAGCCATTGCCATAGCGGCTGCCGTAATAATTGTTGCCATAATAGCCGTTGCCGTAGCCGCCCCGACCATAATAGCCATTGTTGCCGTAATAGCCGCGGCTGTAGCCGCCGCCATAATACTGCGCATTGGCCGGAGTTGCCGCGACGGTCGCGCCAGCAACAGTCGCCAGCGCCGCACCGATCAGTCCGATCTTCTTCATCATGGTTCGTCTCCTTCGCCCGCGGATTCCCGCGTCTTGGGAGTGCTTATGAACCGAGTCGCGTGAGATGAGCCTGAATGCGCCTGTTAGCGCGCGTTCAGCTTTCGATGGGGGAAAAGACGTGCTTTTATCGGCGCTTAGATACGCTCGCCGGTCAAACGCTGGCAAATCAGGTCGAGCTGATCGAGGCTCGAGAAGCCCAGGGTGACCGATCCGGTTCCTTTGGCGTAGGCGATCTTGACCTTGAGACCCAGAATGTCGCCGAGTTGCCGTTCCAGCGCAGCGACGTCGGCATCGCGTTCTCGGGGAACCGACGCTGCCCGCGACGCAGCCGGGCGAGCACCTTGCGCCAGCCGCTCTGTTTCGCGCACCGACAGACCGCGCTCGACGACCTGGTTGGCCAGACCTTCCGGATCGATCGCTGTGATCAGCGCCCGGGCATGGCCCATCGACAGCCGCGTGTCGGCGACCATTGTGCGCACGGCCGCCGGAAGATCGAGCAATCTCAACAGGTTGGCAATGTGGCTGCGCGATTTATGGACGATCCGCCCGAGCGCTTCCTGGCTGTGGCCGAAGCGATCGATCAGCTTGCGATAGGCCTCGGCCTCTTCGATCGCGTTCAGATCCTCGCGCTGGATGTTCTCGACCAGCGCCAGCTCCAGCGTTTCCGCTTCGTCGAACTCGCGGACGATGACCGGGACCTGATGCAGTTGCGCGCGCTGGGCAGCGCGCCAACGCCGCTCACCGGCAACGATCTGGTAACGACCTTCGTGCGGCCGAACGACGATCGGCTGGATCAGCCCGCGGGCTTCGATCGAGCGGGCAAGCTCGTCCAACGCGTCCTCGTCGAAATGTCGACGCGGCTGTTCCGGGTGCGGCTCGAGCTCGGAGACTGCGAGGAAGCGGACGCCGGTCGACCGGTCACCGGCCGGTGCGATCGGCTCCTCCCGGCCGGCTTCCCCGAGAAGCGCGGAAAGCCCCCGACCCAATCCGGTCGGGCGTTTGCGGGCGGCGCCAGCGTCGGTCATGCAGCTCTCTTCAGATGAGGAAGGCGGGCCAGCAGCTCACGAGCGAGCGCCATATAGGCTTCGGAGCCGGAGCAGCGATGATCGTAGATTAAGGCCGGCACACCGTGGCTCGGCGCTTCCGACAAGCGGACGTTCCGCGGGATCACGGTTGCAAACACGACATCGCCGAGACAGGTGCGGACATCCTGCGCGACCTGCTCGGTGAGGTTGTTGCGACGATCGTACATCGTCAGCGCAACGCCTAGGATCGCGAGGCCGGGATTGAACCGCGCGCGGATCCGCTCGATCGTCTGCAGGAGCTGGCTCAATCCCTCCAGCGCGAAGAATTCGCACTGCAGCGGCACAAGCAGGGAGTCTGCAGCGACCATCGCGTTGATCGTGAGCAGCCCCAGCGATGGCGGGCAATCGATGAGACAAATGTCCCACCGTGAAGCGCTGCGGCCATGAAGCGCGTTGCGCAGCCGATGGGTGCGGTGCTCCATATCGACCAGCTCAATCTCGGCACCCGAGAGGTCGACCGTGGCCGGCACGATCTCCAGGCGAGGCACGCGGGAGCCGATTACGCACTCTTCGAGTGAAACCTGTCCCGTCAGCAGGTCGTAACTGTTTGCCTCGCGCGCAGACTGAGGAATTCCGAGGCCGGTAGACGCATTGCCCTGCGGGTCTAGATCGACGAGCAGCACGCGCCAGCCGATCGCCGCCAGAGCGGTAGCGACATTGATCGCGGTTGTGGTCTTACCCACACCGCCTTTCTGGTTCGCCACAGCTACGCAGATCATGCTCACCTCGGCCTTACATCCGTCGCGACAATGATATGGGAATCGTTGTCGGTCAGGCTCTGTTCCACGTGGAACACACCTTGCCATGCCTGACGCGCTTCATCCAGTTCGGCCTGCGCACTTCGGCCCTTCGGCAACACCCAAATTGTGGATGAAGTTGTGAGTTGATGCGTGGACAGCAAGATCTCGGGCAAAGCTGCGTAGGCCCGCGCGGTAACAGCCGCGAACTTTTCGCCGCGCACCTGTGCTATGGCGGCTTGCCGGATGCGGATGTGAGCGAGCCCAAGCCGGTGCGCAACATCTGCAAGGAACTCGACGCGCTTGCGCCGCGGCTCGACCAACATGGTGGGCACGTCGGCGAGAATAGCGATGACAATGCCTGGCAAACCGGGCCCCGATCCAACGTCGAGCCAAGATCGAGCCTCCGGCGCGAAGCGAAGAAGCTGGGCGGAATCGAGGATGTGACGCGCCCAGATTTGAGGTTCCGTTGCCTTGCTTATGAGGTTCTGGGTGCGATTTGCGGTGAGGAGCAGTTCGACGTAACGATCAAGCAGCCCGAGCTTTTCGGCCCCATATCGCTCCGCAATCCAATCGCGCGATTCTTCTTCGGTCACGCCGCACGCTTCTGGGTGTGCGCCAGGATGACTGCGAGTGCAGCGGGAGTAATGCCGCGGATGCGGCTGGCGCTTTCGAGGTCGGCTGGCCGCGCTGCCTCAAGGCGTTCGACCATCTCGTTCGAGAGGCCGGGAATAGTGCGATAATCGATGTTACCTGGAATCGGCGCACGCCCGGCCGCTCGGATCGCACGCACTTCCGTCTCCTGCCGCTCGAGATAGGGAGCGTAGCGTGCATCATCGATTGCGACGTTGAGTAGATCCGCGTCCGCGTCGGCGAGGGCAGGTTCTGCGGCGATCAAGTGCTCACGCTCGACGCCGCCAAAGCGCAGCCATTCGGCCAGCGAGCGAGTGCGGCCATCATCGCGCAGCTCGGGCGTCACCTCGCGTGCCCGAAGGGGCTTTGCCAGCAGAGCGTCGATTTCGTCGCGCTTCTCGCGCCGCGCTCGAGCATGAGCTGCCCGTTCGGATCCGATGCAACCAACGGTCTCGCCCAATCCCGTCAAACGCTCAGCCGCATTGTCGGCACGAAGGCGGAGGCGATACTCCGCGCGTGCCGTCAGCATCCGATAGGGTTCTGTGACTCCCTGCAGTGTCAGGTCGTCGATCATCACACCGATATAGCTGTCGGCACGGTCGAGGATCACGGGGCTTTGGTCGCCGGCAAGGCGTGCGGCATTGATGCCAGCGACGAGACCTTGGGCCGCCGCTTCCTCATAGCCGGTCGTGCCGTTGATCTGTCCGGCGAAGAACAGCCCGCGCACTGCTCGCAACTCAAGGCTGGGCTCAAGCGCGCGCGGATCGATATAGTCATATTCAACCGCGTAACCCGGCTGGGCGATCTGTACCCGCTCGAGACCCGGGATCGCCCGAACGAATAGCTCCTGCGCCCGCAGCGGCAGTGAAGTGGAAATGCCGTTCGGGTAGATCAGCGGATCATCGAGACCTTCGGGCTCCAGAAAGATCTGGTGGCCATCGCGGTCGCCGAAGCGCAGCACCTTGTCTTCGATCGACGGACAATAGCGGGGGCCCCTGCCCTCGATCGCCCCGGAATGCAGCGGCGATTCGTGCAAAGATGCGCGGATCGCATCGTGAGCCAATGCCGTCGTCCGGGTGATGAAGCAGGACAGTTGAGGATTCCGCCGGCGCGACGTGAGCGATGACATCGTCCAAGCGAGATCGTCCGACGGCTGCGCGTCGAGACCCGCCCAATCGATCGTGCGCCCATCAAGCCGCGGCGGCGTTCCCGTCTTGAGGCGAGCGATGGGAAGGCTGAGCGCGCGAAGCTGGTCGCCGAGGCGCGTCGACGATGCCTCGCCAACGCGTCCCCCAATCTGAGTCGCAAGGCCGCGATGCATTCGGCCATTGAGGAACGTACCGGTCGCGAGAACGACTGCCCTGGCACGAACCTGCCGCCCATCCGCAAACGAGACACCGGCCACCCGGCTCGCATCGAGAAGGAGGGATGCGGCTTCGCCCTCTACAATGTCGAGACGCTGCTGATCGGCTAGCATCCTCTGGATCGCGGCACGGTAGAGCTTGCGATCTGCCTGCACGCGCGGCCCGCGCACCGCACTTCCTTTTGAAGCATTGAGCATGCGGTGATGGATGGCAGCCTCGTCGGCGGCGCGGCCGATCAAACCGTCCAGCGCATCAACCTCACGGACAAGATGCCCCTTGCCCAGGCCTCCGAAGGCTGGATTGCACGACATTGCGCCGAGCATGCGCCGATCGAATGTGACCAATGCAGTCGCGGCGCCCATCCGCGCAGCCGCGGCCGCAGCCTCGCAGCCGGCATGTCCCCCACCGATGACAATCACGTCGTACATGGCGCGCGCTCAAATCGCAGAGAGGCGTGCATGTCAAACTGTTCCACGTGGAACACCGTTATTTGCCGACGCAGAAGGTGGCGAACAGTGCGTCCAGCATCTCCTCAGTACCGGCGCGTCCGGTTAACTCATCAAGCGCCTGCCGCGCCTGCCTCAGATGCTCAGCAGCGATCAGCTCATCAGACTCGTTTTGAAATTCGGCCAGGCTCGCATGGCACCGGCTCAGATGTTCACGTTGGCGCCGCGAGAGCGCGACTTCGCCCTCGCGCGGCAATAACGCCCGACCGCGCTCAATGAGCAGATGAGTCAATGCGGCAAGCCCCTCGCCCGTTACTGCGGAAACAGGGAGCTCGTCCGCACTCGCGCGAACGCGACGCTCATCTGCGCGCGGAAAGATCCGGATGACCTTGGCAGCCTCGTCATGAGGGGGTGGACCATCGTCCATCCAAACGACTAGGTCCGCCTCCTCGATACGGCGGTGCGCGCGCTCAATCCCGATTCTCTCAATCGGGTCGCCGCTTTCTGCGCGGAGGCCCGCAGTATCGGTCAGCACGAAAGCCACACCTCCGAGCTTAACCGGCGCCTCGATGACGTCGCGGGTTGTGCCGGCTATCGGCGAGGTGATCGCGACCTCTCGCCCAGACAATGCGTTGATCAGAGTAGACTTGCCCGAATTCGGAGGCCCGGCGAACACAACCCGAATGCCATCGAAGAGTCGCTCGGCTCCAGGTCGGTCAAGCATCGAACCTATTACGGCGGCCAGGCGCGAACCGATCCGGTCGATCTCGGTTCGGTCGGTTGGGACATCGTCCTCGTCCGATTGATCAAGTGCGGCTTCAACCAACGCAGACAGGTGCAATAAGGCGCCCCGCCATCTCTCAACCTCCCCGCTCAGCCCCTCCTCCGCCATTGCGGCGCGGCGCTGAGATTCGGTTTCGGCGCGCAAGAGGTCCGACAGACTTTCGACCTGCACCAGATCGATCCTGCCATTCTCGAAGGCTCTCCACGTGAATTCACCAGCCCTTGCTCGTCTCACCCCCTCCATGCCGGCAAGAACGTTTTCGACCGCCTCGACAATCGCGCGGCTGCCGTGAAGATGGAGTTCGGCCAACGGCTCGCCCGTCACCGATGTCACGGCCGGAAAGACCGCAATGAGTCCGCGATCCAGAACCTCGCCTGTCTCTGGATTTCGTATGGTTCTCAATGACATGGTTCGCGGTGCCGGGGCCGCTCCCGCAAGCTGTTCCAAGGCCCGAAGTGCCTTCGCCCCGCTGACCCGTATAACCGCGATCGCGGCGGGCGGCGCGCCGCTCGACAGCGCGAAGATCGTGTCCTTCACGTGGCGCGGCCGCTCATCCCTTCGAGCATCTGCTGCCACAGTTTGAAGCCGGCGTCGCTCATCGGACCCCAACTCTTCATCATCGTCTCAAGCCCCTCGGAGGAGACGCCGTTCTTCACGGTGTCGACGAGCTGCGCGACATAGGCTTCGTGCACCGGTGTCAGGTCCGGCAGGCCCATGAAGCGCCGGGCTTCCTCCGGCGTGCAATCCACTTCGACATTGATCTTCATGACATCTCCGCTTGAGCGGTGCTTCGCCCCACTGCTAACCCGCCCCTATGGCTTATGCGCGCGCCAGTGCGATGATCGCAACGCCCATCGGTCCGATTCGGGTCGAAGCGGAGGGCGATGTGCTGACCGGCATCCGCATCGGACGCGGCGGCCCTTCCGATTCTGGCCATCCCGCGGTGGACGAGGCGGTGGCGCAGCTTTCCGCCTATTTCGACGGCCGGCTCACCCGGTTCGATCTGCCGCTGGCGCCGCTGCCGAGCGACCGCGGGCCGGAGCTCCGCGATGCGATCTGCGGTATCGGCTATGGCGAAACCGCGACCTACGGCGACCTGGCCGCACGGACCGGCGCCAGCGCCCGCGCGGTCGGCCAAGCCTGCGCAACCAATCCGTTCCCGATCGTCGTCCCCTGTCACCGCGTGCTCGGCGCCGGCGGCACGCTCAGTTATTATTCGGCAGGCGACGGACCGGACACCAAGATCTGGCTTTTGAAGCACGAACGCGCGGAAGGATGGCTGCTATGATGATCGCGATCGAGACGCTGGAGCATGACGGCTCCTTCCAGGCCTATTGCGCCGAGCCCGCCGGAACGCCGCGCGCCGCCGTGATCGTGATCCAGGAGATTTTCGGGGTCAACGAAGGCATCCGCCGCAAATGCGACCATTGGGCAAGCCAAGGCTATCTCGCCCTCGCGCCCGACCTGTTCTGGCGGCTGCAACCGCGCGTCGAGTTCGATCCCGATGTGCCAGAGCAGTTCCAGCAGGCGCTCGGGCTGATGGGCAAGTTCAACCAGGATCAAGGCATTCGTGATATCGAGGCCACGATCAAGGCCGCTCGGCAAAGGCTTGGCGGAAGGGGAAAGGTCGGCTGCGTCGGTTACTGCCTAGGCGGCCGGCTTGCCTTCATGACGTCAACCCGCACCGATATCGATGCGAGCGTCGGCTATTACGGTGTTGGCATCGACAATCTGCTGCGCGAGAAACACGCGATCAGCCGTCCACTGATGCTGCACATTCCGACCGCCGACCATTTCGTCGGGCCGGACGTGCAGAGGGCGATGCACGAAGGCCTCGACGACCATCCGAAAGTCGTGCTGCACGACTATGAAGGTCTCGACCACGGCTTCGCGGCCGAAATAGGCAAACGCCGGAACGAGGAAGGCGCGCGGCTGGCAGACGGGCGAACAGAAGCGTTCTTCGCGGAGCATCTTGCCTAGGAGAACAACACGCCCACGCCGACGTGCGGGTCGACGATGCCGTCGTAGATCATCTTGCCCGCGACATAGACGATCACCGCGAGGCCGACATAAGCGATCCATCGGTAGCGCTCGATGTACCGGGCGATAAAGTTCGCCGCGATGCCCATCAGCGCTACCGACAGCAGCAGGCCGACGATCAGGATGCCGGGGTGCTCACGCGCGGCGCCGGCGACGGCGAGCACGTTGTCGAGGCTCATGCTGACATCGGCCACCGCGACCGCCCAGGCCGCGCCGGCGAAGCTCTTGGCGGCTCTCAAATCCTCGTGCCCGTCAGCGTTCGCGTCCTTGTAGGTCAGCTCGCGCCACATCTTCCAGGCGACCCAGAGCAGGATCAGCCCGCCGGCAAAGACGAGGCCGACGATCTGGAGCAATTGGGTCACGATCAGCGCGAACAGGATGCGGAGCACCAGCGCGGCGATGATGCCGATCAGGATGACTTTCTTGCGCTGATCGACAGGCAGGCCCGCGGCCAGCGCACCGACGACGATCGCATTGTCCCCCGCCAGCATGACATCGATCATCAGCACCTGGCCGAAAGCGGCGAGCGCGGACGGCGAGCCGATATTGGCGAAGTCGGCGAC
The DNA here is from genome assembly GCF_042678385.1 of Sphingomonas tabacisoli. Taxonomy (NCBI): domain Bacteria; kingdom Pseudomonadati; phylum Pseudomonadota; class Alphaproteobacteria; order Sphingomonadales; family Sphingomonadaceae; genus Sphingomonas; species Sphingomonas tabacisoli. The sequence continues at coordinate 36,772 of NZ_JBHUDY010000001.1, read as the reverse complement.
GATATGGGCCCAGAGGTCTTGCATAGAGGCTCAACGCTGTAGCGCAGCGTTGGTCTCTCGCAAGGCACAGAATGAGTCTAGAGAGAGGGCGCGGAGTAAATCCGCGCCGTCGGTCGGGCGACGCCCGCCGGCCGAACCGATGCGAGTCCGGCAGCAAAGTGCTGCCGGCCGCATTCGGTTACTGATTCATTGAGTCGAAGAAGTCCTCGTTGGTCTTCGAGTCCTTCATCTTGTCGAGCAGGAACTCCATCGCGTCGACGGTACCCATTTGCATCAGGATGCGGCGGAGCACCCACATCTTGGAGAGCTTGCCCTTGTCGACCAGCAACTCTTCCTTGCGCGTGCCGGACTTGCCGACGTCCATCGCCGGGAACACGCGCTTGTCGGCGACCTTGCGGTCGAGCACGATTTCCGAGTTGCCGGTGCCCTTGAACTCTTCAAAGATCACTTCGTCCATGCGGCTGCCGGTATCGATCAGTGCAGTGGCGATGATCGAAAGCGAGCCGCCTTCCTCGATGTTGCGCGCGGCGCCGAAGAAGCGCTTCGGCCGCTGCAGAGCGTTGGCGTCGACGCCGCCGGTCAGCACCTTGCCGGAGCTCGGCACGACCGTGTTGTAGGCGCGGCCGAGGCGGGTGATCGAATCGAGCAGGATCACCACGTCCTTCTTGTGCTCGACCAGGCGCTTCGCCTTTTCGATCACCATTTCGGCGACCTGGACGTGGCGCTGCGCCGGCTCGTCGAAGGTCGAGGAGATGACCTCGCCTTTTACCGAGCGCTGCATGTCGGTGACTTCCTCGGGCCGCTCGTCGATCAGCAGCACGATCAGGAACACCTCAGGGTGATTGGCCGTGATCGAGCGCGCAATGTTCTGCAGCAGCACGGTCTTGCCGACGCGCGGTGGCGCGACGATCAGCGCGCGCTGGCCTTTGCCCTGCGGCGAGATGATGTCGATCACTCGCGCGGACTTGTCCTTGATCGTCGGGTCCTTGGGATCGAGATCGAGTTTTTGTTCGGGATACAGCGGGGTCAGATTGTCGAAATTGACGCGGTGACGCACGGCGTCGGGATCGTCGAAATTGACCGCGTTCAGCCGGGTCAGTGCGAAATAGCGTTCGCCATCCTTCGGCGCACGGACCTCGCCTTCGACGGTGTCGCCGGTGCGCAGGCCGAATTTCCTCACCTGGTTCGGCGAGACATAGATGTCGTCGGGGCCGGCGAGATAATTTGCTTCTGGCGAGCGCAGGAAGCCGAAGCCGTCGGGCAGCACCTCGATCGTGCCTTCGCCCATGATCTGTTCGCCATTCTCCGCCTCAGCCTTCAGGATCGCGAACATCAGATCCTGCTTGCGGAGCGTCGACGCGCCCTCGACCCCAAGCCGTTCGGCCATTTCGACCAACTCGGCGGGCGTATTCTTTTTCAGGTCTTTGAGGTGCATCGGGGGGCTCGGAAAGCTGGATTTCGGGAGAGGAAGATCGAACGAAGGAACGGCGATCTAAGGAGAACGCGCGGCCAGGAAAGCGGCTGCACGACTTGAGGCGAGTTAGGGAGCGGCTTGATTCAAGTCAAGCCGGTCAGAACGGCTTCACGACCACCAGATAGACGATCACGACCACGGCGAGCGCGGGCAGCTCGTTGAAGATGCGCAGGCGGCGCGACGACAAGCGCGCCTCGCCTTTCGCAAGCGCTTTCGAATAGCCGACCAGCCAGCCCTGGAAACCACTCAGCGCGAAGACGATCGCGAGCTTGGCATAAAGCCAGGTCTCGCCCCAGAAATGGCCGACCGTCGCGAGCAGAAGCCCGAACAGCCAGACCGCGCCGATCGACGGCGTGAGGATGATCTTGCGCAACTTCGCCTCGCGTTCGATCCAGGCGGCCGCCTCTTCGGGCCGGCCGAGCGCATCTTGGTGATGGACCAGATAGCGCGGAAAAATGAACAGTCCCGCCATCCAGAAGATGACGAAGATGATGTGGGCGGCCTTCAGCCAGAGATAGGACAATTCCAGGACTCCAAGCATCAGCCTCCCCGTACCCGCGCCAGCAGCTGCTCGACATGCGCGATCGGCGTGTCGGGCAGGATCCCGTGTCCAAGGTTGAAGATGTGCGGGCGCCCGGCGAAGGCGTCAAGAATGCGCGCCGCTGCCTGGTCGAGCGCCACTCCGCCGGCGATCAGCGCGAGCGGATCGAGATTCCCCTGCACCGGCAAGCCGTCGGGCAGGCTGGCGTTGGCCCAGGCGGGATCGACCGTTTCGTCGAGCCCGATCGCATCCACGCCGGTCTCGCGCGCATAGGCGGGCAACTTGCCGCCCGAGCCTTTCGGGAATCCGATGATCGGCGTGTCTGGATGGCGCGTCCTGAGCGCCGACACCAGCCTCGCCGTCGGGGCGATCACCCATTGCTCATATTGCGCCGGCGACAGCGATCCGGCCCAGCTATCGAACAACTGGACGGCATGGACGCCCGCTTCGATCTGCTTCGAGAGATAATCGACGGTCATCCGTTCGATCGCATCGATGATCGCGCCGAATGCCTGCGGATCGCGATAGGCGAAGCGCCGCGCCTCCGCCTGTTCGCGGCTGCCCTGGCCGGCGACCATATAGGTGGCGACCGTCCAAGGGCTGCCGGCAAAGCCCAGAAAGGTCACTTGGGGCGGCAGCGCAGTCGCGACCCGATGCACCGTCTCATAGATGGGCATGAGCCGTTGAGGGGCGCTCTCCAGCTCACCGAGCGCATGATCGACCAGTTTCGGCGCGAGGCGCGGCCCTTCGCCGGCTTCGAACCAGAGTTTCTGGCCGAGCGCCATCGGCACCATCAGAATGTCGGAGAACAGGATCGCGCCGTCGAAGCCGAAGCGCCGGATTGGTTGGAGCGTGATCTCGGCGGCAGCCTCCGGGTCCAGGGCCAGCTCGAGGAATCCGCCCTTTTCGGCTCGCAAAGCGCGATATTCGGGCAGATAGCGTCCCGCTTGCCGCATGAGCCAGACAGGCGGCCTTTCGCCTCGTTCGCCGCGAAGCACGTTCAGCAAGGGACGACCGCTCTTCAATCTATTATTCTCTTAATTGAAAAGGATGATGAAGGAAGTTGGGGCGGGAGTGGTGGGGACTTAGGCGGGTTGCGGGACTCTGCCAACAATTTGACTCTGGCGGAATCGCGGAAGGTTCCCGATTCGCGCGCCTGTTCCCCGTAATCCACAGGAGTAGAGCGATATTTTCCGGCTGTGGGCGAAGCTGTTGGAGACGCCTGCCGGATCGGGCGCGGAATCGCCCGCACCGATCTCCCGCTTGCCTCTCCGCCCGCTTTTCCACAGGGATATGGACGTGACCACGCGGCTGCACCTTCATCTTCTCTCCGATTCCACCGGCGAGACCCTCGAAACGATCGCCAAGGCGGCGCTTGCGCAGTTCGAGGGCGTCGAGACGATCCGGCATTTCTGGCCGATGATCCGATCCGGCGCCAACCTCGAACGCATTCTCGAGGAGATCGCCCAGAATCCGGGGCTGGTGTTGTTCACGCTGGTCAATCCGGAGACCCGGCGCACGCTCGAACAGCGCTGCCGCACCCTCGGCCTGCCCGCGGTCGGCGCGATCGATCCGGTGACGGACGCCCTTTCCAATATGCTGGGACAGACCGCCGTCGCGCGGCCGGGGCGGCAACACGCGCTGGACGCCGCCTATTTCGCGCGCGTCGACGCGATCCAATTCACGATCGCCCATGACGATGGCATCGGATTCGACGATTGGGAAGAAGCCGACATCGTCCTCGCCGGCATTTCCCGCACGTCGAAGACGCCGACGTCCATCTATCTCGCCAATCGCGGCTACAAGGTCGCGAACATTCCGCTGGTGGTCGAATCGCCGCCGCCGAAAAGCCTGTTCCGATTGAAACATCCACTGGTCGTTGGTTTGACGACTAACGTCGAACGGCTGATCGCTGTCCGACGCAATCGGCTGCTGTCGCTCAATCAGGCGCCGGAGACCGATTATGTCGACCAGGAAGCAGTCGCCCGCGAAGTCGCCTTCGCCCGGCGCATCTTCGCGGACAATGGCTGGCCGGTGATTGACGTGACCCGCCGCTCGATCGAGGAAACGGCGGCGGCGATCATCAACCTGTGCAACGAGCGGCGGCAATGCGCCTGATCCTCGCGTCCGGATCGAGCAGTCGTCGTGCAATGCTGGAGGCCGCGGGCGTGCCGTTCGAGGCTCTGTCGCCGGGCGTCGACGAAGATGCTGCCAAGGCGAGCCTTGCTGCCCAAAATCACGGCCCGCGCGACATGGCCGACGCGCTTGCCGAGTTGAAGGCGCTGAAAGTCTCGAGCCGCGACCCTGGCGCGCTTGTGCTCGGCTGCGATTCCGTGGTGGCGCTCGATGACGGGACGCTGCTCGACAAGCCCGAGTCCCGGGCGGAGGCGGCGGAGCATCTGCGGCGCATGTCGGGAAAGCCTCACCATCTCTACAGTGCCGCGGTCATCGCGGAAGGCGGCCGACCGATCTGGCGCTTCGTCGATCGCGCGGTGATGCATGTCCGTCCCTTGTCGGACACCTTTATCGATTCATATCTCGACCGCGATTGGGAACAGGCGCGTTGGTGCGTAGGCGTCTACCGGGTTGAGGGGCCCGGCGCCCAGCTTTTCCATAAGATAGAGGGCAGTCAGTTCACGGTGATGGGGATGCCCCTGCTGCCGCTGCTCGACTACCTCCGAACGCGGGAAGTATTGACGTCATGACACCGTACGCAGAGGTGATCGGCGATCCGATCGCCCATTCTAAGTCGCCGGTCATCCACGGTTTCTGGCTCGATGCGCTGGGCATCCAGGGCGAATATCGCCGATGCCCGGTGCGGCCGGACGAACTCGCCGGATACTTCGAATCCCGCAGGACCGACCCAGCCTGGCGCGGCTGCAACATCACTGCTCCGCACAAGGAAGCGGCACTGGAACATGTTCCCGATCCGGGCGGCATCCGCGATACGATCGGCGCGATCAACACCGTTTTCCATGACGAAAGCGGCGGCATTGCCGGCACCAACACCGACGCGGCCGGTTTCTGGTCGCCAATCTCTGCGCTCGATCTCGCCGGAAAGCCGGTCGTCGTGATCGGTGCGGGCGGCGCGGCGCGTGCAGTGCTGTTCGCTTTGTCGCGAGTGGGTGTTGGGCCGGTCACTCTGCTCAATCGCACGCCGCTGAAAGGCGCCGGCTTGCTCGCGGCCTTTGGCCTCATGGGGAAGGCCTTGCCGCTGGACGGCCCGCTCCCGCCCGCGGCATTGCTCGTCAACGCAAGCATGCTCGGCATGACCGGCCAGCCGCCGCTCGCGCTCGACCTGGCCCCGCTGCCCGAGGACGCTGTCGTCTACGACGTGGTCTATGCGCCGTTGCTGACGCCGCTGCTGCAGGCGGCGGAAGATCGAGGGCTGGAGACGATCGACGGGCTGGAGATGCTCATCGGCCAGGCCGCACTCGCTTTCGAGCTGTTCTTCGATGCCGAACCGCCGCGCGATCGCGACGACGAACTGCGTGATCTGCTGATGTCTCGACCAGGCTCGACACAGGCGTCATGAAGATTCTCGGGCTCACCGGATCGATTGGCATGGGCAAATCGGCGGTCGCCGCCATGTTCGAAGAGGCGGGCGTGCCGGTGTTCGATGCCGATGCGGCGGTTCACCGGCTTCAGGGACCGGACGGGGAACTGATCGAAGCGATCGAGGCGGCGTTTCCCGGCGCCACCGGTCCCGGAGGCGTCGACCGGGCAAAGCTCGGACCGCGCGTGCTCGGCGATCCAGAGGCGCTCGCCCGGCTCGAAGCGATCGTGCATCCGGCAGTCGAGCAGATGCGTCAGGCTTTTCTGGACCGGCACAGGGATGCGCCGCTGATCGTGTTCGACATTCCTCTGTTGTTCGAAAAAACGGGCAAAGCGGGCCTGGACGCAGTGGTAGTTGTCTCCGCTCCTGCCGAAGCCCAGCGCACCCGCGTGCTTGCCCGCCCGGGCATGACGGTCGAGAAGTTCGAGCACATCCTGGCGCTGCAAATGCCGGACGCCGAAAAGCGCGCGCGCGCGGATTTCGTCATCGACACCGGCGTCCCGCACAAGGACACCCGCGCCCAGGTGCGGCAACTCATCTCTTGTTTGTTGGAGCCCAAAGCGCGATAGCTGCACGGACAATGCGCGAAGTCGTTTTCGATACCGAGACTACCGGAATCCAGGTTTCCGAAGGCCACCGCATGGTCGAGATCGGCTGCATCGAGCTGATCAACCGCGTCGAAACCGGCCGGACCTTCCATGCCTATTTCAACCCCGAACGGCCGATGCCGCCGGAGGCGCAGGCGGTGCACGGTCTTTCCGATGCCTTCCTGGCCGGACAGCAGCTCTTCCGCGACGCGTGCGAGGAATTGCTCGATTTTCTCGAGGACAGCCCCCTTGTCGCGCACAATGCCGCGTTCGACTTCGCTTTTTTGAATTTCGAGCTGGGCGAGTGCGGCCGGCTGCACGTGCCGCGCTCGCGGATGATAGACACGCTGGCGCTGTCGCGCACGAAATTTCCCGGCGCCAAGCACAGCCTCGACGCGATGTGCGCGCGTTTCGGCGTCGATCGCAGCCACCGCATCAAGCATGGCGCGCTGCTCGACGCGCAGTTGCTGTCGCAATGCTATGTCGAGCTGACCGGCGGCCGCCAGATTGGCTTGGGACTGGCCGAAGCGCCTGCGGACAAGGGGCCGGCGACGACGATCAATTACGACATCACGCGGCCGGTTCGTCCGCCGCGGCCGCACGCGGCTTCCCCCGAGGAGCTGGAGCGGCATGCGCGATTCCTCGCACAGTTGACCGATCCTGTATGGTTGATGGGAACGACGGCGGCTGCTTGAGGATTGACGCTGCGGGGGCTCGATTTCCCCGCCCTGACGATGGAGGCTCAGATGGACGTGCGCGTTTCGGGACATCAGGTCGATGTAGGCGAAGCGCTCCGGGGTCATGCCGCGCGGCGATTGCAGGCGACCAACGACAAATATGATGCCCGCGCCATTTCCTCGACCGTCACGTTCGGCAAGGGGCCACACGACCATCGCTTCGACTGCGAGATCATCCTGTATGCGCCCAACAGCGTGGTGCTGAAGGGCAGCAGCCGTGGCGTTGAGGCGCAGCCGGCGTTCGAGGATGCGCTCAATAAAATAGAAAAGCAGATGCGGCGCTATATGCGGCGCCTGCGCAACCGCAATGGTCAGGCGGCGAGCATCGCCGACGTGGCCTTCGACAATGCCGGCTATACGGTTTTCAGCCTGCCCGAGGCCGAACAGGAAGAGGAAGCGCCGGACAATCCGCCGATCGTCGCCGAGACGCGAGTTGATGTGCCCGACGCCAGCGTTTCGGACGCGGTGATGATGCTCGATTTGCGCAACACCAACGCGCTTTTGTTCAAGAACAGCGCCACCGGCACGTTCAACATGGTCTACCGACGAGGCGACGGGACGATTGGCTGGGTCGAGCCGCAACGGGTGTGACTCACGTCATTTGACTCTTGGCCGGCGCGCGCTAAGGCCCGCGCCGCATCGGACTTGTCTCAATGGATCTCATTCATCTCCTGAGCGGTGACGCGGTCGTTTCCGACTTGGCGGTCGCCAACAAAAAGGCGTTGTTCCAGGCGCTCGGCGGCATTGCCGAGCGGGCGCTCGGGCTGCCGGCAAAGGACGTCGTCGAGCGGCTGAACGAGCGCGAGCGGCTCGGCACCACCGGCTTTGGCGGCGGGATTGCGATCCCGCATGGCCGCATGCCCGAGCTCGACACGATTCGCGCGGTGCTTGTCCGGCTTCCCAAGCCGATCGATTACGGCGCCATCGACGATCTGCCGGTCGATATTGTGTTCATGCTGCTGTCGCCGGTCGATGCGGGTGCCGAACATCTGAAGGTGCTGGCCCAGGTGAGCCGCAAGCTGCGCGACAAGGCGTTCGTTGCCAAACTGCGCGGCGCCGGCTCGCCGGATGCGCTCTACGCCCTATTCGCGACGGCCGAAACGCGCGATGCCGCCTGAGGCGGGAGCCCAGGCGCATTTTCGCGCGCTTGAATCGCTGTACGCGTCGGCGCCGATCAACCGGCTCTTCCAGTCCCGGCTCGAGATCCTTGAAGAAGGTGTGGCCCGGATCAGCTTCGAGGTCGATGCATCCGTCCACCACGCGGCCGGAGCGGCGCACGGCACCAGCTATTTCAAGATGCTGGATGACGCCGCTTTCTATGCGGCGAACAGCCTGGTCAGCGACCGATTCCTGCTGACCACCGCTTTCAACATGTTGTTCACGCGCCCGATCGTCTCTGGCCCGGTGATTGCGGAAGGACGCTGGGTAAGCGGACGGCGCAGAGTTCTGGTCGCCGATGCGCGCCTGATTGGTCCCGATGGCGAAGAGGCCGCACGCGGCACCGGCACGTTCATGCGCTCCCGCATTCCCCTGTCATCGCTGAAGGGCTACGCGCCACCCGCATGACTCCGCGCCTGACCGCTCGCATGACCGTCGATGCGCTGATCCGGCGCGTCACGGCGGAGGGCGGATTCGCGGCGGTGCTCGCCCGAGGCGACGACATGGCGGGCGCAATCCTGCTTCTCTGCAGCGAACGGGGTGAGCCGAAGGCGCTGCTTGAGCGCACGCTAGACGGGCAAGGAAACTACCACTGGACGCCGTGCGGACCGCAAGATGTTGAGTCCGACGCGATTCGCGACGGCTACATCCAGCGCCGGCGCGCTTCGGACCCCGACTTATGGTTAATTGAACTGGACATCGCAGACGCCGAACGGTTCGCCGCTGAAATGACCTGAGTTTGTTGACGCTGGCCGCCGGCGAAACGAAAGCGGATGCAACCAGTCACGCGCCGCATCGCCGCAAAGCGGAAGCACCGCAGCGGAGATAGCGCAGTCGGGGGGAAGATCAGGAAGACGCGCGGCTGTTTTGCGCCTCATCCCGTCGATCGACTCACCGCACAGTAGAACGAATAATGAGTCGCATTTATCGGGCCGCTAGTCTTGCGGCTGTGACCTTCTGCACTTTTGTCGGGACCGTGGTGAGCGCCCCGTCGTTCGCCGAAACGGATTCCAAGCCCGTTTTCGTGACCACCAACGAATCAATTTCCCAATCGGTTCCGGCTGTTGCCGTCGAGCCGCTTCCCCCGGTTCCCCAGTCCAGCAGCGACAGCGCCATCACGGCCGCGCCTGCCGAGGAGGAGGACACCGGCCGGATCCAGACCAGGAGCCTCGACAAGCTCGTCTCGCAGCAGGCGGTTCCCGCCACGCTGGACAAAGAGACCGAGTGCCTGGCGGCTTCCGTCTATTTCGAATCGAAGAGCGAGCCACTCGAAGGCCAGCTCGCCGTTGCCGAGGTCGTGCTGAACCGCGCCAAGTCGGGTGGTCGTTTCCCGCCGTCGGTCTGCTCGGTCGTTTTCCAGAAGGGGCAGTTCTCGTTCGTCCGCGGCCACGGCTTCCCGCCGATCGCCCGCTCCGGGATCATGTGGAAGACCGCGGTCGCCATCGCCCAGATCGCAATGAACGATCAGTGGGACAGCCGTGCGTCGAAGGCGCTCTACTTCCACGCCACGCGCGTTCGTCCGGGCTGGAACCGGGTGCGCGTTGCTCAGCTCGGCAATCACGTTTTCTATCGCTGATCCGCTTTTCAGCGTTCGCATGATGTTCTAAAAGGGCGGGGTGGCAAGCCATCCCGCCCTTTTGCCGTCCGCGATGACCGCGATCGATGTCGCACGCGGCGTATCGCGGTTGCTGTTGCGGCACGACTATGTCGCGATCGGCGAAGTGCCGCTCGCCAACGGCCGCCGCGCCGACCTGATGGCGGTGGACGCGCGGGGGCGCATCATTATCGTCGAGATCAAGTGCTCGCGCGCCGATCTGCTCGGCGACGGCAAATGGCGTGATTATCTGGACTATTGCGACCGCTTCTTCTGGGCCGTGCCGCAGGGCTTCGACCTTTCGCCGTTCGACACGGACGCATTCAGCCCTGACTTGGCTGGCTTGATTGTCGCCGATCGCTACGACGCGGCGATTGCGCGCGAGGCTGCCGAGTTCGCGGTGCCCGCGCCGCGCCGTAAGGTGGCGACGCTGGATTTCGGCCGCCGCGCCGCCCGCCGGCTGCTCGGCCATCTCGATCCCGATTGCGAATCGTTCGGCTGAGTTATTTCGGCCCGGCGATGCCGCGCTTCGGCGTCGGCTTGATCTCGTCCATCAGCTTGATGAGCGCCTCGGAACGGCCGTCGCGCACCGCGTAATCGCGCGCGGACATGCCGGTCGAGGTATCCTTTTTGGCCGGGTCGGCGCCTTCGGTCAGCAGCAGCCGCGTCATCGCAAGGTCGCGATTCTGCACGGAGATGATCAGCGGCGTTTCCCCCAGCGAGTTGCTCGCATTGACCTGTGCGCTCCTAGCGATGAGCAGACGGGCGCCCTCGACGAAGCCGACGCGCGCCGCGACCATCAGCGGCGTATTGCCTTGGTTGTCCTTGAGGTCGACGCGTGCGCCCTTCTGGATCAGGAAGCCGAGCCAGTTCAGATCGCCGTCCTTCACCACCATGTGGATCGCGCGCTGGCCGGTCGAATAATCCGGGGTGTCGATCAGGTTGGGACCGCCCTTACCGAGCAATTCCATCGCCTTGGCGCCATCGCGATCCTTGACCGCTTTCAGAAAATTGAAGCTTGAAGAGAATTGCGCACTCGCCGGAGCGGCAATGGCGACGATGGCGAGAGGGATAAAAGCGGTGCGAAACGTCACGATAAGGCCCACCTGCACTTGATCGGCGCGGGTTAGCACAGCATTTCTGCCTGCGCGATGAACTTCCGCGCTTTCCTGTTCGCCCTGCCGCTCGCGCTTGCCGCCTGCGGTCAGTCCGCCACTGCGCCCGAGGCGCCGCTTGCCGGCGCGCGGATCGGCGGCCCGTTCCAGCTCACCAACCAGGACGGCAAGACCGTCACCGATCGAGACTTCGCCGGTCGATATCGGCTGATGTACTTCGGCTACACCTTTTGCCCGGACGTGTGCCCGGTCGACCTGCAGAAGCTGATGGCCGGCTACCGGCAGCTCGAAGGTTCGGACCCGCAGCTTGCCGCCAAGATCGCGCCGATCTTCGTCAGCGTCGATCCGGAGCGCGACACGCCGCCGGTGCTGAAGCAATATGTGACCGCCTTTCACCCGAAGCTGACCGGCCTGACCGGCACGCCCGAGCAGATCGCGACCACCGCCAAGGAATATGCTGTCGTCTATTCGAAGGAGAAGCGGGAAGGCGCTTCCGACTATCTCGTGAACCACAGCCGCGTCGCGTACCTATTCGGGCCGAAGGGCGACCCGATCGCGCTGATTCCGCAGGATGGCGCGCCCGACCAGATCGCCGCCGAGCTGAAGCGATGGGTGCAATGAGCGGCGGGCGCTTCTGGGAAGACAAGCCGCTCGAGGCACTCGACCGCGCGCAATGGGAGGCGCTGTGCGACGGCTGCGGCAGATGCTGCGTGCACAAGCTGGAGGACGAGGAAACAGGCGAGCTGTTCCCGACCAACGTCGCCTGCAAGCTGCTCGACCGGCATAGCGGGCGATGCTCGAACTACCGGCACCGCCGCGCCTTCGTGCCCGAATGCGTGCGGCTGACGCCGAAACTCGCAGCGACGCTCGATTGGCTGCCGGACACGTGCGCATACAAATTACGCGCCGAGGGCAAGCCATTGGCCGATTGGCACCCGCTCAACAGTGGCGATCCCGAATCGGTGCACAAGGCGGGCATATCGGTGCGGGGCTGGACCGTCTCCGAAGTCGAAGCGGGCGAGCTTGAAGACCATATTCTCGAAGGCTGAGCCGCAATTCGCGGGCAAGCCGGTCAAGGTTGTGCGCCACGCCGCTGCGCGCGTGATGCGACTGCGCGTCGATCCCCGCGACGGCGCCGTGCGGCTGACGCTCCCCCGCCGCGCGTCGCTGCGCCACGCTTATGCCTGGGTCGAGACCCAGCGGCCCTGGGTGGAGGCGCAGCTCGCCCGGATTCCGTCGCGCACGGCGTTTGCGCCGGGCATGACGCTCGACGTGGCGGGAGAAACGCTGACTTTCATTCCGGCGACGACGCGCGTGACGAGGCGAGATGGCGCCGTTGTGTATGTCGGCGGCAATCCGGCGCTGTTCGAAGCGCGCGTGCTGCGCTGGCTCAAGGCCGAAGCGCGACGCGTGCTGGACGCGGAAACGCGCGCTATCGCCGCGGAAGCCGGCGTGACGGTCGCCTGCGTTTCGGTATCAGACACGCGCTCGCGCTGGGGGAGCTGCTCGGCAAACGGCGATATCCGCTATAGCTGGCGGCTGATCCTCGCCCCGCCGTTCGTGCGCCGCTCGACTGTCGCTCACGAAGTCGCGCACCGTGTGCACATGAATCACGGCCCCGCGTTCAAGGCGCTGGAACGAAAGCTGCTGGGCGAAAGCCCCGCCGGGGCGCGCGCCTGGCTGCGCACGCACGGCGCATCATTGCATCAGTACGGGCGTCCCTGATCCGGCTGCGGCTGCGGTTCCCGCGGCCGGTCGCGATAATCGGGCGGCGGCGCGCGCCGGTCGCGCGGTTCGGCCGGCGGGGGACGGTCGCGGCCGATCGCCCGGTCGATGAATGCATCGTCGAGCTGCTCCTGTCCGCCCTGATCCGGATTGCCGCCCTGCTCGTCATAAGGCCGCGCCGTCGGCGCCACCGGATTGCCCTGCTCGTCAAGCACTGGCGGTGGCGCCTGCGCCTGGTCGGCATTGCCGTAATAGGCTTCCGCGTCCGGCTCGAGCTGCCATTCGGGCAGCTTCACTTGCGTCTCGAAAGGCTCGACCGGGCGCTTGGCGACAGCGACCCGCATGAAGGCGGCGAAGGCGCGGGCCGGCGCGGTGCCCCCCTGGAGGCCGGGCACGGTGCGCGCATCGTCGCGGCCCATCCAAACGCCGGTCGTCAGGCCGCTGGAAAAGCCCAAGAACCAACCGTCCTTGTTGCTGCTGGTCGTGCCCGTCTTGCCGGCGACCGGCCGCCCGATCTGCGCCGCGCGACCAGTGCCCGCGGAGACCGCGCTTTGCATCAGGTCGGTCATCTCGGCCGCGACCCAAGGCGCGACCAGCACCCGCGAGGTGTCGGTTTCGTGCTTGTACAGCACGCGTCCGTTCGTCGAAGTGACTTTGGTGATGCCATAGGGCGAGATCGCGATGCCTTTTGAGCCGACCGAGGCAAAGGCGCGCGTCATGTCGATCAGCCGCACGTCCGACGTGCCGAGCACCATCGAAGGCTGGGTGTTGATCGGCGTGGTAATGCCGAAACGCCGCGCCATGTCGGCGATCGTCGTGGTGCCGACGTCCTGACCAATCTTCGCTGCGATCGTGTTCACGGAATAGGTGAAGGCGGTGCGCAGGTTGATCGCGCCGGTGTAGCGGCCATTGCTGTTGCGCGGACTCCAGCCGCCGATCGTCACCGGCTCGTCGACAACGGTGTCGTCGGGTTTGTAGCCGGCCTCCAGCGCCGAGAGGTACACGAACAGCTTGAACGCCGATCCGGGCTGGCGCGTCGCCTGCGTCGCGCGGTTGTAAATCGAGGTGACGTAATCCTTGCCGCCGATCATCGCCCGCACCGCGCCGTCGCGGTCGAGGGAGACGAGCGCACCTTGCGCGTTGCCCGGCGCGTTGGCGCGAATCGCGGCCTGGCCGGCCTTCTGCATTTCAGGATCGAGCGTAGTCCAGACGTCCAGCGGTTCGACCGTCTCGTCGATCAAGGTTTCGAGCTGCGGCAGCGCCCAGTCGGTAAAGTAGCGGACGCTGTTCTCGTTCGCGTCTTCGTTCAGCTTGACCTTCACCTGTTCGGCGTTGGCGGCGTCGGCCTGGCTGATCACGCCGTTTTCGACCATTGAGTTCAGCACCACGCCCGAACGGCCGATCGCGGCCTCGGCATCGGCGGTCGGCGAATAGCGCGACGGTGCCTTGACCAGCCCCGCGATCACGGCGGCTTCGGCCAGGCTCAGATTGTTCGCGGAATGGCCGAAGAAACGGCGCGAGGCAGCATCGATGCCGTAGGAGCCGCCGCCGAAATAGACCTTGTTCAGATAGAGCTCGAGGATCTGGTCCTTCGAGAATTTTCGCTCCATAGCCAGCGCGAGCAGCCATTCGCGTGCCTTGCGGCCGAAAGTGCGGCTGTTGGTCAGGAACACGTTGCGTGCGAGTTGCTGGGTGATGGTCGATCCGCCCTGCGCCCAATAGCCGCGGCGCACCCGCACATAGGTCGAGCGCGCGATGCCGATCGGGTCGACGCCCAGATGCATGCGGTAGCGCTTGTCCTCGACCGAGACCATCGCGTCCTTCATCACCTGCGGGATCTGGTCGTAGGTCAGCCACTCGCCATAGCTCGGCCCAAGCGACACCAGCACCGTGCCGTCGGCGGCATGGACGCGGATCATCTGCCCGTTCGGCGAGGATTTCAGCTCCGAATAGGTCGGCAGCGTCGACGCCTGGAGGTACACAGCGACCACCAGCGCGACGAGCCCGACCAGCGCGCTCGCGGCGGCGATCTTGATCACACGCATGAAGGTGCGGCGTCTCTGGGACGGCGCAGGCTGTTTCGGCTGGGGAGGGCGCGAAGGGCGCGGAGGAGATGCCATCGGGGTGCGCCCGGTTTAGTGGCTAACCCCGCCTGTCACAAGGATGAACCGCGCCGCCGCGCCCTCGGCCTGTCCGGCTATTTCTTCGGTTCGAAGTCCAGCGACACGCTGTTGATGCAATAGCGCAGGCCTTCCGGCCCCGGACCGTCGGGGAACACATGACCCAGATGCCCGTCGCACTTCGCGCAACGCACTTCGACCCGGCGCATGCCGTGGCTGACATCCTCGTGCTCCGTCACCGCTTCGGGCGCGAACGGATGGGTGAAGCTCGGCCAGCCCGATCCCGAATCATACTTGGTGTCGCTCTGGAACAGGTCCGCTCCGCACGCCGCGCAGCGGTAGGTGCCCTCGGCCTTGTTATCGTAGAGCGCGCCGGTGAAGGCTCGCTCGGTGCCGGCTTCGCGCAGCACATGATATTGTTGGGGGGAGAGGCGCTTCCGCCACTCCGACTCGGGAAGGTCGAGCTTTTCCATGCGCGGCAATTTGGGGCGGCACGGAGACTCGTCAATGGCTCACGCGCGTGGCTTGGGCGAGCAATGTGGCAAGACCCGGCGCGATCCGCATAAGTTGCGCCAGCACCGGCGCGGTCGCGGGACGCTCGGCGGCGGCGAGGATCGCGCGGGCGACGGTGATCGGCCGCAGCGTGCGGCGCGCGAGCTTGCGCTGGTAAAGCTCGGCGCTCTCGCCGCGCAGCACCGCTTCCGCCGCGAGCACACCGCTCGCGAGCGCAATGCCCGTGCCTTCGCCCGCAAGTGACGGTATGACGCCAGCCTGGTCGCCGAGCCGATAGACGCCGGACTCTGTCGTCATGGCGCGCCAGCCATAGGGAATCGATGCGATCGCATCGACTTGCGCGGCCTCGCCCAGCCAGGCGAGCCGTTCGCCCAAAGCCGGCACTTCGCGCCCGATCCCCTGCAGCAAGGCGCGTGGACCGCCGACTTCGTTCAGACGCGACTTGCGAATGGCAAGGCAGAGATTGCCGGTCCCGTCTTCCTGCAGCACCAGTCCGGCATAGCCGCGATCGAACAAGTGCAGTTCGATCGCGCCCTCCAGCAAACGGGCCAGCGCTGCGGATGGCCCCAGACGCACGCGCAGCCCAAGCGCGGGATCGCCCGACGGCTTGGGACGCCCCCCGCCCCGCACGTCATGTTTGCCGGCCGCGAGCAGCAGCCGTTCGGGTTCGAATCCCACCCTCTCCGCCACTAGCGACCGACCTCGAATCTCGCGAGCGGTGACCCCGCGCTCGACGGCCGCGCCCAACGCTTCAGCACGGGCGAGCAGCGCTGAATCCAACTGGCGACGCGACACGCCCAGTGCGAGCCGCGGCAGCGTCGCGCTCGCCGAGCCGCTCGGAGTGAACAGCCGGACATGATCGACAGTCGCGCCGCGCAACTTTTCGATGCCGAGCCGCTCGAGCTCGTCGAGGCTATGCCAGCTCAAAAATCCTCCGCACAGCGCGTCGCCGGTTTCGCGCTGCTTCTCCAGCACCAACGCCCTTGCGCCGGACCGGGCCAGGGTGATCGCAGCGGCCGAGCCAGCCGGCCCACCGCCCAGGATCAGCGTATCGACTCGACGCACAGCCGGAACGGGAAAGCGCGATAGACCCGCGCGCTCACGCCCGCTTCCTCAAGGATCGGCGGCCATTCGGCCGGGCGGTAAGAGCGCGCGATCGAAAGCGTGCCGTCCGCCTTCACGATCGGATGCCAGCGCATCAGCGTCGCCAGCACCGGGAAACCGAGATGGGGCAGCGTGTGCCGGTGCAAATCGTTGATCAGCCAGCCCATTCTGGCGGTCGCATCCATGAAGCGCAGGAAGAGCACGAGCTGTTCGTGCGTCATGTGGTGCGCGACCAGGCTGGAGACGATCAGGTCCCAGGGCTCGCTTGCCAGCTCGACATAATCGCCGGTGACGTAGCGGATCGGCATGTTGGACGGCGTCGCCGCGCGCGCCGCCGGCTCGCTCCGCGGGTTGAGGTCGACGCCAACCAGCCCGCAGGTCTGGCCGCGTTTCTCCGCATAAGCCGCAATCCGGCGCAGCATGTCGCCATGCCCGAACCCCACATCGAGCAAGCGGAATGGCCGGTCCTTCGTTGCGCGCTTGACGAACGACAGCGTCGGTCGCGCCGCCATCGTCCACCAATTGACCTTGGCAAGATCGCCGATCACCGCCGCATATTCGGACGGCGACAGCTCCTCCGAATCCATCCGCTCTTCGGCGATGGTGCGCTGGGCGAGGCTCATGCGCTCGCGAACCGAAACCCTTCGGCAGCAAGGCCCGGTCCGAAGGCGATGGCCACGCCGGCGTCGAACTGGCGGCCGAACTTGCGCTGAAGCACGAACATCAGCGTCGAAGAGGACATGTTGCCGAACGCGCGCAGCACGGCCCGGCTGTCGTCCAGCGAATCCGGCGGCAATTGCAGCGCGTTCTCGACCGCGTCGAGGATCGACCGTCCGCCCGCATGCACCCCCCATTCCTCGACGCCACCATTCACGATGGCCTCGCGCATGTCCGGCTCCGCAAGCGCAGCGCCGATCCGGCCCGGCACTTCGCCGGACAAGTGCATGACAAAGCCCTTGTCGGTGATGTCCCACCGGATGAGCTCGTTCGATTCGGGGAGCGTTGCCGAGAACGGCGTGCCCAGGCGAAGCCCATGGGGATCGCCCGTGACAAGCGCCGCAGCCGACCCGTCGCCGAACTGCAAACCGGCCAGCATCGGCTCGATCTCGTCCATTTCATGCAAGTGCAGCGAACAGAGCTCGACCGTGACGACCAGCACGCGCGCGGCGGGATCCGAGCGCACGATATGACGCGCGGACCGGAGTGCGACCGAAGCCGCGTAACATCCCATATAGCCGACCAGCAGCCGCTCCACGCTTGGCGACAGGCCGAGTCGTCGCGCGATGATCTGGTCGACGCCGGGCGCGACAAAGCCGGTGCAGCTTGCGACGACCAGATGCGTGATTCCGCTGAGGTCGCCGTCCAGCGCGTCGATCGCGCGCAACGCGAGCGCGGGCGCGGCCTCACCGTAGAAGCGCATTCGCTCGGCCGTGCCGGGCAAGGTCTCGCGCCCGTAAAAGCCGCCCGGCTCGGCGGGCGAACCCCCGTTCGGCGCAGACGGCAGCACCGACCAGCGATGCTCCAGCCCGCTTCGCGCGACCATACGCTCGAACAGCCGGGCGTGGCGCGGATCGGCAATGCGCGCCAGCGCCCAGTCGAGAAACGGCTGGTGGATGTCCTGATCGGGAACGGCCGTCCCGATCGCATTGATGAACGCTTCAGCCACCCGGTTTCTTTCTGTGGATAGGGAGTTCTGACCGATAACGCGCCCGTTGGAAAGCCGGGCCCGGAACGCTAGTCCGGCAAACATGAACAGCGCCCCAACGCCGATGATGGCGCAATATCTGCGCCTCAAGGCGGAAGCGGCGGATTGCCTGCTGTTCTACCGGATGGGCGATTTCTTCGAGCTGTTCTTCGACGATGCGAAGGCGGCCGCGGCAGCGCTCGACATCGCACTGACGTCGCGCGGCGAGCATGACGGTGCGCCGATCCCGATGTGCGGCGTGCCTGTCCATTCGGCGGAATCCTACCTCGCCCGGCTGATCAAGGCCGGCTTCCGCGTCGCCATCGCCGAGCAGACCGAATCGCCGGCAGAGGCCAAGGCGCGCGGCTCCAAGGCGCTGGTCGACCGCGCGATCGTGCGGTTCGTGACGGCGGGCACG
Source organism: Sphingomonas tabacisoli (assembly GCF_042678385.1). NCBI lineage: Bacteria > Pseudomonadati > Pseudomonadota > Alphaproteobacteria > Sphingomonadales > Sphingomonadaceae > Sphingomonas > Sphingomonas tabacisoli. The sequence continues at coordinate 18,446 of NZ_JBHUDY010000001.1, read as the reverse complement.
CTGACCGAAGAGACATTGCTCGACGCGCGCCGATCGAACTGGCTGGTCGCGCTGGCGGAAATCGGTGGCGCGATCGGGTTGGCGGCCGCCGACATTTCGACGGGCGTTCTCGAGATCGCCGAAATCACGCCCGATCTGCTCGATGCCGAACTCGCGCATTATGCCGCTGCTGAGGTGATCGCGCCCGAAAGCTGGGGTCGCAACGCGATCGAGCGCCCACGTTCTACTTTTGAGAGCACTGGCGCTGAACGGCGTTTGTGCGGCCTGTTCGGTGTCGCGACGCTCGACGGGCTCGGGCAGTTTGGGCGACCGGGCGTGTCGGCGGCGGGCGGGCTCGTCGCCTATCTCGAGCATGTCGGCAAAGGCGCGCTGCCGTTCCTTCAGCGGCCCCGCCGGCGTTCGGCCGCCGAGCATATGCTGATCGACGCGGCGACGCGCGAGAGCCTGGAACTGACTCAGGCGCAGAGCGGCGGCCGGGTTGGCAGTCTGCTTGATTGTATAGACCGCACTGTCACCGGCGCCGGAGCGCGGCTGCTCGCCGCCGATCTTGGCGCGCCGCTGACCGAGCGCGCGAAAATCCAGGCGCGGTTCGACCTCGTCGCCTTGTTCCATGACGACGGGCTGCGGCACGCGACTCGGGCGGCGCTGCGGGCAATGCCCGATATCGGCCGCGCGCTCGGCCGGCTCGTCGCAAAGCGAGGTGGCCCGCGCGATCTTGCGCAGCTCCGCGATGGCCTGAGCGAAGCGCGTGCCCTCCGCGATCGGCTCGCGCGGATCGATCAGCCGCCGGCACTCTTGGCCGAGCTGCTGCCAGCACTCGAAGGGCATGCCAGCTTTGTCGACCTGCTCGTCCGCGCGCTGGTGCCGAGCCCGCCGCTCGACGCATCGCAGGGCGGCTATATCGCGGAATGCTATGACGCCGCACTCGACGAGCTGCGCGGCCTGGGCGGCGAAGGGCGGCGGGCGATCGCGGCGCTGGAGGCGCGCTACCGCGACCAGACCGGCGTGTCGGCGCTCAAGATCCGGCACAACAATGTGCTCGGCTATCATATCGAGGTGCCGGCGCGCGCTGCCGACAAATTGATGGCGCCCGAGTCGGGTTTCGCGCATCGCCAGACGCTGGCCGGGGTGGTCCGTTTCAACGCGCCCGAGCTGCACGAGCAGGCGCTGCGCGTGACGCAGGCCGGGGCGCACGCGCTCGCCGCCGAGGCGGCGCATCTGGAGGATTTGACCGAGCAGGCGCTCGACCGGCGTGACGCCATTGCGTCTGCCGCGGACGCAATCGCCCGGCTCGACGTCGCTGCGGGCCTCGCCGAACGCGCGGTCGAGGGCGGCTGGTGCCGGCCGGCGCTGGTCGATCACCCCTGTCTCGAGATCGTCGCGGGCCGGCACCCCGTCGTCGAAGCAGCGGTGGCGAAGGCGGGCGGGCGCTTCGTGGCCAATGATTGCGGCCTGTCGGAGCAGGCGCGGCTCTGGCTCGTCACTGGCCCCAACATGGGGGGCAAATCGACCTTTCTCCGCCAGAACGCGCTGATCTGCGTGCTGGCGCAGGCGGGCAGCTACGTCCCCGCCGCGTCTGCGACGCTTGGCCTGGTTGACCGCTTGTTCAGCCGGGTCGGCGCATCGGACAATCTGGCCCGCGGCCGTTCGACCTTCATGGTCGAGATGGTCGAGACCGCCGCGATCCTGGCGCAAGCGACGCCGCAGAGCTTCGTGATCCTCGACGAAGTCGGCCGCGGCACCTCGACCTATGACGGTCTCGCCATCGCCTGGGCGGTGGTCGAGGCGGTGCACGACCTCAATCGCTGCCGCTGCCTGTTCGCCACGCATTATCACGAACTGACTCGCCTCGCCGGCAAGCTGGATGCGCTGTCGCTCCATCATGTCCGCGCGCGGGAATGGAAAGGCGATCTCGTGCTGCTGCACGAAGTCGTCGAAGGCGCCGCCGACCGCAGCTACGGGCTCGCCGTCGCCAAGCTCGCCGGTCTGCCGCCGCCGGTGCTCGGCCGTGCGCGCGACGTGCTGAAGAAGCTGGAGTCGGGACGCGAGAAGACCGGCGGCATCGCCGCCGGCCTCGACGACTTGCCGCTCTTCGCTGCCACCGCGCAGGCGGAAGAAGAACAGCTCGACGCGATCCGCGCCGAGGTTGAGTCGCTCGACATCGACGCGCTCAGCCCGCGCGAGGCGCTGGAGGTGCTTTACCGGCTGAAGGCGCTCACGCGCGACTGAGCACCGTAAAGGTCAGTTGCGCGCGGAAGCGAAAGCCCAGTGTCTCGTAGAGACCGATTGCCCCGAAGTTGTCCGGATAGACGTGAAGGAAGGCGGCATCGCCTTCGCCGACGATCCGCTCGATCAGGACCCGCATCAGTTTGCCGGCATAGCCGCGCCCGCGCGAATCGGGATGAGTGCAAACGCCGCTCACTTCGGTGAAGCCGGGCACGCGCATCCGCTGCCCGGCCATCGCGACCAGCCGCCCTCTTTCGCGCAGGCCGATGAAATGGCCCATCCGATGCGTTTCGGAAAAGAACGGGCCCGGCTCGGTCAGGGTCGCCAAGGCCAGCATTTCCGCCGCATCGGCGTCGCCCAGCACCAGATAATCGAACCCTTCCGCTACGCCCGGCGAGCGCTCTGCGACCATCTGGTTCACGACAGCCCGCTTCCTAATTCGCGCGCCGGGAATGGGCGGCGTCTCGCCAGCCTCGACCAGTCCGATTGCGCCCGTCTCGGGAAGCAAAGCACTGATCGCCTCGGCATCACCCGGATCGGCCGCCGCGGCGAACAGGTTGATCTCCGGACGAAACCGCAACGCCCGTGCATTGCCGACTGCCAGCGACGCCTGTCGCGTGGTCAGCGCATTCCATACCGGCCGGTCGAGCGGATGAGTTGTCGTCACCGCACCGGTTTGGGATCGGGGCCGGTCCAGGTCCAGTTCGCGATTTTCCAGCTCCCGGTGACCTTGGTCAGCACGAATGTCATCTGCGCATCCTCGCGCATCGCCCTGCCGCGCGCCTTGAAGGCGTAGCGGACCGGCATGATGACATAGGCGCTGTCGCCGCTGACTTGCTCGCGAACGGTCGGCCCGGTGACGATCACGCTTTGCTCGGTCAGACCGCCGTCCTTCGTCTCCTTGTCCAGCGCGCCGAGCCAATCCTGGAAGCTGCTCCAGTGATAGGGCGCAACTTCGTCGACGATGGAGACGCCGCTTGCCACATGCGTGGCCGCTGCCGCCGTGACGTCGCCGCGATTGAACGCCTCGAGGAACGTGCGGATCGGCGCTTCGACCGCCGGATCGGCTGCCGATGTCGGGCCTCTTGCACCCACGAGCGTCAACGCTATTGCTGCCTTCGCAACTCCGTTCATCTGAACCTCCCCCGCCTCGAAGTGGCGCTTCGATAGCATAATGGGGCGCGAAACGCATCGCAGACGCAACGATGCCGCGCAGCCGCCCGCATGGTATGAAGGGGACCGGGCGGGCGACTCACTTGGGAGCCGAGAGATGAACGCGATCACGACATCGGACGGCACGCGTATCTGGTACAAGGATTGGGGTCCGAAGGAGGCCCAGCCGCTGGTCTTCCATCACGGCTGGCCGCTCAGCGCCGACGACTGGGACAACCAGATGATGTTCTTCTTAGGCCGCGGCTTCCGCGTGATCGCGCACGATCGCCGCGGTCATGGGCGGTCGGACCAGACATGGACCGGCAATGAGATGGACACCTATGCTGCCGACGTCGCTGCGCTCGCGGAAGCACTGGACCTCAAGGGCGCGGTGCATATCGGCCATTCGACGGGCGGCGGCGAAGTCGTTCATTATGTCGCGCGCGCCCAGCCGGGACGGGTCGCCAAGGCGGTGATCATCGGCGCGGTGCCGCCGCTCATGCTGAAGACCGAGCGGAACCCGGGCGGCCTGCCGATCGAAGTGTTCGACGGCTTTCGCACCGCACAGAACGCGAACCGCGCCCAGTTCTTCCTCGATATCGCGAGCGGCCCTTTCTACGGCTACAACCGACCGGGCGCGAAGGTCGATCAGGGCGTGATCTGGAATTGGTGGCGGCAGGGCATGATGGGCGGCGCGAAGGCGCACTACGACTGCATCAAGGCCTTTTCCGAAACCGACTTCACGGACGATCTGTTGGCGATCGATGTGCCGGTGCTGGTGATGCACGGCGATGACGACCAGATCGTGCCCTATGCCGATTCGGCGCCGCTTTCCGCGCAGCTGCTGAAAAACAGCACGCTCAAGACCTATGCCGGTCTGCCGCACGGCATGTGCACCACGCATCCGGAGATCATCAATCCCGACCTGCTCGCCTTCATCGAGGGCGCGGCCGAACCGGCCGCCGCCGAAAAGATCGAGGTGGTGCTGCAGCCCGCGCTTTGACGGCGCAACGCTGATGACCGATGGGCTGGCCGCTCCTATGTAGAGGGAATGGCCAGCCGCATCGACGCCGTTCCCAATCGCCGCGCAATCATCGACCGGCGCGTGCTCGCCGACGATATTGCGGCGCTGGAAAGCGACGGGCCGAAGCTGCGCGCAGAGGCAGTCGCGTTGCTGAAGGCCGCGCTGGACAAGGGCCGCGCCGAGATCGCCGATCGGCTGATGCAGAATCCGTCGCGCGGACTGGAAGCGGCGAGCGGACAAGCCTTCCTGATCGACCAGATCGTCCGCCTCGCCTTCGATTTCACGACCAAGCGCTTGTACCCGGTCAGCAACCCCACCGCCGGCGAGCGGATCGCGCTTCTCGCTGTCGGTGGTTATGGCCGCGGCGAGATGGCGCCCTATTCGGACGTCGACATCGCTTTCCTCACGCCGTGGAAGCAAACCGGCTGGGTGGAGCAGGTCATCGAATCAATGCTCTACACCCTTTGGGATCTGGGGCTGAAAGTCGGCCATTCCAGCCGCTCGCTCGACGAGACGGTGCGGATGGCGAAAAGCGACCTCACGGTGCGCACCGCTTTGCTCGAGGGTCGGTTCATCTGGGGCGACCGTGCGCTGAACGATGAAGGCGTCGCCCGCTTCCGCCGCGAAGTGGTGGAAGGGACCGACCGTGCCTTCGTCGCCGCCAAGCTGGAGGAGCGCAACGAGCGCCACCGGCGCATGGGCGACAGCCGCTATGTCGTCGAGCCCAACGTCAAGGAAGGGAAGGGCGGCCTGCGCGACCTGCACACGCTGTTCTGGATCGGCAAATACGTTCACCGCGTCGATTCGGTCGAAGACCTGGTCGACGCCGGGCTGCTGACACCCGACGAGCTCCACCAATTCCAGCGCGCCGAGAATTTCCTTTGGGCGGTGCGCTGCCACCTGCACATGATCGCCGGGCGGGCCGAGGAGCGTCTGACCTTCGACTATCAGCGCGAGATCGCCGAGCGGATGCATTACGCCAACCGCACCGGCAAATCGGCGGTCGAGCGCTTCATGCAGTATTATTTCCTGCAGGCGAAGACGGTCGGCGACCTGACCGGGCTGTTCCTCGCCCATCTCGACGAGCAATTCGCGAGCCGTGGCAGCCGCTTCACTTTGGCGGCGATTCCGCGCCGCCCGCGCAAGCTGAACGGCTTCCGGCTGGTGCGCGGACGGCTGGCGCTGCCGTCGGACGATTTTCTGCAGCAGGACGCGGTGCGGCTGATCGAGATGTTCGCACTGGCCGACAAGCACGGCCTCGAACTCCACCCGGCGGCCATTCGTGCCGCACGCCGCGACGCCCGGCTCATCGACGCAAAAGTGCGGCGCGATCCGCGCGCCAACGCGCTGTTCCTCGACGTGCTGACTTCACCGCGCGACCCCGAGTCGGTGCTGCGCTGGATGAACGAGGCCGGCGTGTTCGGCCGTTTCGTGCCGGACTTCGGCCGGGTCGTCGCGCAGACGCAGTTCGACATGTACCATCATTACACGGTCGACGAGCACACGATCCGCGCAATCGGCTTGCTCGCAACGATCGAGCGCGGCGGATTGAAGGCCGAGCATCCTATCGCGACCAGCATCGTCCGCCAGATCGTCTCGCGCCGGGTGCTTTATCTGGCGGTGTTGCTGCACGACATCGCCAAGGGCCGCGGCGGCGACCACAGCGTGCTCGGCGCGGAGATCGCGCTGCAGCTTTGTCCGCGACTCGGCCTTACGGCGGCTGAGACCGAGACCGTATCCTGGCTGGTCCGCTATCACCTGTTGATGTCGGCTACAGCGTTCAAGCGCGACCTTTCCGATTTCAAGACGATCCTCGATTTCGCGGAAGTGGTGCAAAGCCCGGAGCGGCTGAAGCTGCTGCTGCTGCTGACCATCGTCGACATTCGCGCGGTCGGGCCGGGCGTGTGGAATAGCTGGAAGCGTCAGTTGCTCGCCGAGCTGTTCGAGGGCGCCGAAGAAGTGCTTCGGCTCGGCCATAAGCAGACCGGCCGCAAGGAGCGTGTCGAGGCGAAGCAGCAGGCGCTGGCGGAACGCCTTGGCTGGAGCAAGCCTGACTTTCAGCGCTACGCAAAGCGGCTGCCGGAGCCTTATTGGGTGGCTGAACCGCTCGACGTGCTGGAGGAGAATGCGCGGCACGTCGCTGAAAGCGGCGACAAGCAGCTCGCGATTGCCGCCTCGGTCTATCCGGAACGCGGCGCCACGCTCGTCACCGTCTACGCCGCCGACCATCCCGGCCTGTTCTACCGCATCGCCGGCGGCATCCATCTTGCCGGCGGCAGCATCATCGACGCGCGCATCCACACCACGCGCGACGGCATGGCCCTCGACAATTTCCTGGTGCAGGATCCGTACGGTCAGCCATTCGACGAAAGCGGCCGCCTCGAACGGCTGAAAGCCGCGGTCGAGGATGCCCTCGCCAACCGTTCGCGGCTGACCGAACGGCTGGTCGCCAAGCCGCTGCCGCGTCCGCGCGCCGATGCCTTCCCGATCGCGGCCAATGTGCTGATCGACAACCGCGCCTCGAATCGTTTCACGGTGATCGAGGTCAATGCGCGCGACCGTGCGGCACTGCTTTATGCGCTCGCCTACGGGCTGTTCCAGTCGAAGGTCACGATCCACTCGGCGCATATCGCGACCTATGGCGAGCGCGCGGTCGACACCTTCTATGTCACTGATTTGCTGGGCGCGAAGATCATTGCGCCGGCGCGTCTGAAAGCCCTCGAAAAGCGGCTTTTGGAGGCGGCCGAAGGACAGTCGCCGGTCCGCGCCGCCGCCTGACTCGCGAGAAGCTTTGTAATTTTATAACAAGCACGGCAAAGGGCCGCTGAGCCCGAATCTGGAGAGAGGATGTCCATCCGTTCCAACCTGCCGCCGCTCCGGCTGCATGTGCCCGAGCCGAAGTTCCGGCCCGGTGACGAAGTCGATTTCAGCGCGGTCGACGTGCCCGCCGCCGGCGCCGCGCGGCGTCCGGACACGGCTGACAGGCCGCAGGATTTCATCGACCTCGCCTATTCCATGGTCCGTGTACTCGACGAGGAGAATCGGGCGGTCGGGCCGTGGGACCCGAAGCTCAGCCCGGATGCGATGCGCCGGATGCTGCGCAACATGGTGCTGGTCCGCGCCTTCGACGAGCGCATGTTCCGCGCGCAGCGGCAGGGCAAGACCAGCTTCTACATGAAATCCCTGGGTGAGGAGGCGGTGTCGGTCGCTGCTGCCGCTGCGCTGGCGGACGACGATATGTGCTTCCCGTCCTACCGCCAGCAGGGCGTGCTGATCTCGCGCGGCTGTCCGCTGACCGACATGATGAACCAGATCTATTCGAACACGGGCGACAAGCTGCAGGGCAAGCAGCTCCCGATCATGTATTCGGAAAAGCGGTTCAGCTTCTTCTCGATCTCCGGCAACCTCGCGACCCAATATCCGCAGGCGGTGGGCTGGGCGATGGCCTCGGCCTCGCGCGGCGACACGCGGATCGCGGCAACCTGGTGCGGCGAAGGCTCGACGGCGGAAGGCGACTTCCACTCGGCGCTCACCTTCGCAACCGTCTATCGCGCGCCGGTCATCTTCAACGTCGTCAACAACCAGTGGGCGATCAGCTCCTTCTCTGGCTTTGCCGGCGCCGAGGCGACGACCTTTGCGGCGCGTGCGGTCGGCTACGGCATTGCCGGGCTCCGCGTCGACGGCAACGATGCGCTGGCGGTGTATGCGGCGACGCTTTGGGCGGCCGAGCGGGCGCGGACCAACCAGGGGCCGACCCTGATCGAGCATTTCACCTATCGCGCGGAGGGCCATTCGACCTCCGACGACCCTTCGCAATACCGCTCGGCCGGCGAGCCCAACGCTTGGCCACTCGGCGATCCGATCAATCGTCTCAAAAATCACCTGATCGCGATTGGCGAATGGGACGAGGAGCGCCACGCCGCCCAGGACAAGGAAGTCGCCGAGCTCGTCCGTGACGCGCAGAAGGCGGCGGAGAAGAATGGCATCCTCGGCCACGGCCTGCACCAGCCGCTCGACACGCTGTTCGACGGGGTGTTCGAGGAAATGCCCTGGCACCTGCGCGAGCAGCGGCAGATGATGCTGGACGAAGAAGAAGCCTCGGGGCGGCCATGGGCGCGGAAGTGAGCGAAATGACCGCAGAGACGGGCGAAGCGGGTGCTGTCACCCGCATGAACATGATCCAGGCGATCAACTCGGCCCTGGACGTGATGATGGCGCGCGATCCGGATGTGATCGTGATGGGCGAGGATGTTGGCTATTTCGGCGGCGTGTTCCGCGCGACCGCGGGCCTGCAGAAAAAATACGGCAAGACCCGCGTGTTCGATACGCCGATCACGGAATGCGGCATTGTCGGCGTAGCGGTGGGCATGGGCGCGTACGGGCTGCGGCCGGTACCGGAAATCCAGTTCGCCGACTATATCTACCCGGCGCTCGATCAGCTCGTGTCGGAAGCGGCGCGGCTGCGCTATCGCTCCGCGGGCGAATTCACGGCGCCGATGACGATCCGCTCTCCCTATGGCGGCGGCATTTTCGGCGGACAGACGCACTCCCAGTCGCCCGAGGGCATCTTCACTCACGTCTCCGGCGTGAAGACGGTGATCCCGGCCACGCCCTATGACGCCAAGGGGCTGCTGATCGCTGCGATCGAGGACAATGATCCAACGATCTTCTTCGAGCCGAAGCGCATCTACAACGGCCCGTTCAACGGCCATTGGGACCGCCCGGCCGAGAATTGGTCGAGGCATCCCGGCGGTGAAGTGCCCGAAGGCTATTACAAAGTGCCGCTCGGCAAGGCCAACGTCGTGCGCGCCGGCGAGGCGCTGACGATCCTCTGCTACGGCACGATGGTCCATGTCTGCCAGAAAGTGGTCGAGGAAGCGGGCGTCGATGCCGAGATCCTCGATCTGCGCACGCTCGTCCCGCTCGACGTCGACGCGATCGAGGCATCGGTGAAAAAGACCGGCCGCTGCATGATCGTCCACGAAGCGACACGCACCTCGGGCTTCGGCGCCGAGCTGTCCGCTCTGGTGCAGGAACGCTGCTTCTATCACCTCGAAGCGCCGATCGAACGCGTGACCGGCTTCGACACCCCTTATCCGCACAGCCTCGAATGGGCGTATTTCCCGGGCCCGGTCCGCATCGGCCAGGCGCTCAAGAAGATCATGAAGGACTGACCGCGATGGCGCGCTTCGAATTCCGTCTGCCCGACATCGGCGAAGGCATTGCCGAGGCCGAGATCGTCGCGTGGCACGTCAAGGTCGGCGATCGTGTGGAGGAAGACCAGCAGCTCGCCGACATGATGACCGACAAGGCGACGGTCGAGATGGAAAGCCCGGTCGCTGGCACCGTCCTGCAGTTGGCGGGCGAGGTCGGCGACCAGATTCCGATCGGCTCGACCTTGGTCGTTATTGAGACGGCAGGGGAGGATGCCGGAGTGGCCGAGGACAAGGCTGCGCCGATGTCGGTGGAGACCGAAGCGGATCTGCCGCCGTCCGTCACACCTCCTGCCGTTCGGGCTGAGCCTGTCGAAGCCCTCCCTTCGCCTTCCGCTCCGGAGAAGAAAGACCAAGGCTTCGACAAGCTCAGCCCGAACGGAGTCGAGGAGCCCAGGTCGCACGCTTCGGTCCTCGCCTCGCCCGCGGTTCGCGCGCGCGCGAAGGAGCTCGGGATCGACCTGTCGCAAGTGAAGCCGTCGCAGGAAGGGCGCATCCGGCACCACGATCTCGACGCCTTCCTTACCTACAATGCCGGCCAGGGCTATCACGCGCCCCACGTCAGCCGCGCGCGCGCGGACGAGACGATCAAGGTCATCGGCATGCGCCGCAAGATCGCCGAGAACATGCAGGCGGCGAAGCGCCACATCCCGCACTTCACCTATGTCGACGAAATCGACGTGACCGCACTCGAGGACGTCCGCGCCGATCTGAATGCCAATCGTGGGCAGCGGCCGAAGCTGACGATGTTGCCGTTCCTGATCGTCGCGATCTGCCGGACGCTTCCCGAGTTTCCGATGCTCAACGCGCGCTATGACGATGAAGCGGGTGTTGTGACGCGGTCGGGCCGCGTCCATCTCGGCATGGCGGCGCAGACCGATGCCGGTCTCACCGTGCCGGTCATCCGCGATGCGCAGGACAAGAATGTCTGGCAGCTCGCGAGCGAAATCGCCCGGCTGGCCGAGGCGGCCCGCACGCAGAAGCTCAAGCCCGACGAACTCGGCGGCGGCACGATCACCGTCACTTCGCTCGGGCCTTTGGGCGGCATTGCGACGACGCCGGTCATCAACCGCCCCGAAGTCGCGATCATCGGCCCCAACAAGATCGTCGAGCGCCCGGTGTTCCGCGGCGACGACATCGTTCGCGCCAAGCTGATGAACCTGTCGATCAGTTGCGACCACCGCGTTGTCGATGGGTGGGATGCGGCAAGCTATGTGCAGGCGCTGAAGAAACTGCTGGAAACCCCGGTCCTGCTGTTCGCGGATTAGGTTCGGAAGCTTCCACCCGCACCGTTCGGCCTGAGCTTGTCGAAGGCCTGTTCTTCTCTTGATTCCGCAAAAAGGGCAGGGCTTCGACAGGCTCAGCCCGAACGGAGTTTAGGGCGCTGCTTGTTTAACGATGCAACCCCAAAAACCGCACCGCGACATCCCAGTCCCGCCGCCGGGACTCGCGTGCTTGCTCGGCCAGCAGGTCGGCGCCCCATTGTTCTTCCTGCCACAACTCATCCAGATTGACGGCGGCCCAGACCGTGCCGGCATCGAATGCGCGTTCGAGCACGGCAAGGCCCGCGATCAGCGAGCCGCCGATCGTCACCAGCGGCGACAGGGCCGCCAGCTCGAAGTCGCCGCATGCAATGGTCGCATCGCGCAGCCGCGCCACGGTCGCCGCCGGCTGCGGCCGATGCATGATGCCGGTAACGATCTCGACATGCACATCGTATCGTGCGCGCACCCAGTCGAGCAGCGGGTCCCACTCCGCGGCCTGGCGCGCGACCAGCTCGGGCGGCGATTCCGCGCGATAGGCGAGCAAATCGGTCTCGCCATATTTGGCAAGCTGGGCTGCGAAGCTCAGCCGATCCGGTTCGACGATGTCGATTGCAGCGTTGGCGAGGCCGGTCAGCGGCAGCGTGCGCGGGTCTAGTTCCTCGCCGACCGCGTTCCATTCCGCAGCGATCGCCTTGGCAAGCGCGGACGTCGGCAGCGCCAGCGGGTTGCGCTTGGGCGTGCGCACCGGCTTGCCGTCGAGCAGCACCGTGCCGTCGTCAGCCCGCGCCTCTTTCCAGAAACGCTTCACTTCGGGGTTCGCCAGCGCCGCGCCAGCAGTCGCGGCACCAGCGCAAAGTCGAGTGCGCCGATCAGCACCATCGCCGTGCCGGCAACTTTTGGGATGGACTCGAACCGGCCCGCGGCGATCACCAGCCCGAACATCACCAGCACCGCGCCGGACAGACGCAGCAGCGACAGGATGAAGAAGCGTGTGCGGGCGAGGTCATCGGGATTCGTCACGCGAAACGCTCCATCCAGCAGGTCAGCTCCTCGGCCGTGTCGACCACGGCGGCTGCGCCCGCGGCCTGCAGCTCGGCCGCGTCATGATAGCCCCAGCCGACGCCCAGCGCATGGGCGCCGGCGGCGCGCGCCATCATCATGTCGAAGCTGGTGTCGCCGATCATCACCGTAATTTCGGGTGCCGCCCCGGCTTCGGCGATCGCCGCCTCCGCCATCGCCGGGTGCGGCTTGGAGGGATGGCGGTCGGCGGTCTGCAGCGTGACGAACCGGGCGTGAAGCCCGTGCCGCTCAAGACAGAGCCGCAGGCCCCGGTCCGACTTGCCGGTCGCCACGCCGAGCAGCCAGCCCCGGGCCTCCAGCGCGGCCAGTGCCTCGGCAATCCCTTCGAACAGCGGCTCGTCGACCAGACCCTCGGCACGGTGGCGCTGAAAGGCGGATTTGTAGGTCTCGGCCAGCGCGTGATGCAGCTCGGCCTCCGCGTCCGGCAGCAGTGCCTGCATCGCATGGGGCAGGCTGAGCCCGATCACCCGCCGCGTCGCGTGGCGATCGGGCGGCGTCAGGCCGTGGCAGGTAAAGCACTCGTCCATCGCGCGGCCGATGGCCCCGTGCGAATCGACCAGCGTCCCGTCGCAATCGAACAGGGCGAGGCGGTTCACCCCCGCCTCCGCGACCGGCGCTCGCCCTTCCGTTCTTTGCGGCGCGCCTTGGCGGCGGCGGTTGTGGCGCGGCGCTTGCCTTCGGGCGTCTCGCTGAACTTCACTTCGTCGAGGGGAAGGTCGCCCGCGCTCGGGTCGAAGCCCAGCGTGTGCAGGCTTTCGGCAAAGTGCGCAGGAAGCTCGGCAGTGACGTCAAGACGTCCCCCATCGGGATGGTCGATGCGGATGCGCCGCGCGTGCAGGTGCATCTTGCGGCTGATGCTGCCGGCCAGAAACGCGTCCGGACCGCCATATTTGCCGTCGCCGACGATCGGATGACCGATCGCCGCCAGATGCACGCGCAGCTGGTGGGTGCGGCCCGTCAGCGGCTGCAGCTCCAGCCAGGCCGTGTTGTTCCCGGCGCGCTCGATCAGACGGTAGCGCGTCTTGGCGGGCAGCCCTTCCTTTTCGTCGACATGCATCTTCTCGCCGCCGGTGCCGGGCTGCTTGGCAAGCGGAAGGTCGATGAACCCGTTCTCGATCGAGGGCACGCCCGCGACCAGCGCCCAATAGACCTTGCGCGCAGTGCGGCTGGAAAAACTCTTGCCGAAGAAGGCGGCGGCCCGGCTGGTGCGGGCGAGCAGCAGCGCGCCCGACGTGTCCTTGTCGAGTCGGTGGACCAGCTTTGGCCGTCCGTCCGCTTCGAACTGGAGCGCGTCGAGCAGCGCATCGACATGTTCGTGCGTCTTGGTGCCGCCCTGCGTCGCGAGCCCCGGCGGCTTGTTAATGACCAGCGCCTGGGCGTCCTGATGGATCAGCAATTCCTGGGCGAAGGCGATCTGGTCGTCGGTCAGCGGTACCCGTTCGCGCTTCGGCTTGGCCTTTTCGGGCGCAGCCGGTTCGGCGGGCGGCACGCGAATCGCCTGTCCGGCTTCGATCCGATCGCCGGGCGTGGCGCGCTTGCCGTCGAGGCGGAGCTGGCCGGTGCGCGCCCAGCGCGAGACCTGCGCGAACGAAATGTCCGGCATGTGCCGCTTGAACCAGCGGTCGAGCCTGATGCCGTCGTCGTCAGGCGCGACGGTGAAGGTGCGGACTTCGCTCATGCGACCGCGCGCACCAGCAACAATCCGGCCGCCAGCGCGCCGATCGCGCCAGCGACCGAAATCAAAATATAGCCAAGGGCAAGCGCGGTCTGTCCGCGCTCGATCATGCCGAACGTTTCCAGGCTGAATGCCGAGAAGGTCGTATATCCACCCAGCACGCCGACCCCGAAGAACAGGCGGTACGGCTCGTTGCCGCCGCTCGTTCGCGCAAGGATGCCGGCGAGCAGGCCCATCGCCAGCCCGCCGGAGATGTTCGCGATCAAAGTCCCCCAAGGAAAGGACGGACCCCAAGCGCGGATCGTTACGCTTCCGACATGGAAGCGCAGCGCCGCGCCGATGGCGCCGCCGAGCATGACGAGAAGTGTGTTCAGGAGACCGTCGCTTTCAGGATCTTGCCGGGATTGCGCGGCGGCTCGCCCTTGGGAAGCTTGTCGACGAACTCCATGCCGCTCTCGACCACGCCCCACACGGTGTACTGCCGGTCGAGGAACGTCGCGTCGTCCAGGCAGATGAAGAACTGCGAATTGGCGCTGTTCGGATCCATCGTCCGCGCCATCGAGCAGGCGCCGCGCACGTGCGGCTCGCTGTTGAATTCCTGCTTCAGGTTCGGCTTGCTGGAGCCGCTGGTGCCGGTGCCGGTCGGGTCGCCGCCCTGGGCCATGAAGCCGTCGATCACGCGATGGAACACCACGCCATCGTAAAAGCCTTCGCTCGCCAGCTCGGAGATTCGCTCGACATGGTTGGGGGCGAGGTCGGGGCGCAGCCGGATGACCACGTCGCCGCCGGTGTCGAGAGAAAGCGTGAGCGTATCGCCGGCCATGTCGGAACTCCTTGGGATGTAAAGGCGCCCATATAGAGAGGTGCCACAGGGATGGAAGGATTGCCTTTTCCCGCGCGCCCGGCCTAAGCCGCCGCGGGCGCTAAAGCAAAGGAGGCGGAGATGAGCGAGACCGAACTCGACCAGACCGCTTCCGAAGCAGAAACCCAGCTCGACGAGGACGACCGGCTGAAGCCCGAGTTCGTTCGCGCCGTCATCGACCGGCTGGAAGAGGGCGACGAGGAAGGCGCGCGCGCCCTGGTCGCGCCGCTCCACCCGGCCGACATCGCCGACCTGTTCGAGCTGGCCCCGTCCGAATGGCGCCAGCCGCTCGCCCTCGCATTGAAGGACCTGCTCGACGGCGACGTGTTCGCCGAGATGAACGATTATGTCCGCGAGGACCTGATCGACGAGCTCGATCCGTCTCAGGTCGCGGACATCGCCTCCGAGCTCGATACCGACGACGCGGTCGCGATCATCGAGGATATGGAGCCGGCCGAGCAGCGCGAAGTCTTGCGCGCGATGGAGCCGGACGACCGCGCCGCGATCGAGGAAGCGCTCGGCTACCCGGAGGAATCCGCCGGCCGCCTGATGCAGCGCGAGCTGATCGCGGTGCCCGAGCATTGGACCGTCGGGCATGTCATCGACTATCTGCGCGGCAATGACGAGCTGACCACCGACTTCTGGGAAATCTTCGTCGTCGATCCCGCGCATCATCCGGTGGGCACCTGCCAGCTGAGCTGGATCCTGCGCACGCCGCGCAAGGTCGCGATAGCCGACGTGATGAAGCGCGAGCAGACGCTGATTCCGGTTGACATGGATCAGGAGGAAGTGGCGCTCCGCTTCCAGAAATACGCGCTGATCTCGGCCGCCGTCGTCGACCAGTCGGGGCGGCTGGTCGGCATGATCACCGTCGACGACATCGTCCACATCATCCAGGAAGAAGCGGGCGAGGACATTCTCCGCCTGTCCGGCGCCGGCGACGGCGACATCAACCAGCCGATCCAGCTTACGATCAAGACGCGGCTCACCTGGCTGGTGGTGAACCTCGGCACCGCGATTCTCGCCGCGTCGGTGGTCGGGCTTTTTCAGGCCGAGATCGGCCGATTCGCTCTCCTAGCCGTTCTGATGCCGATCGTCTCCGGCATGGGGGGCAATGCCGGCACGCAGACGCTCGCGGTGGCGGTGCGCGCGCTTGCCACCAACCAGCTTACCGAATCGAACACACTCCGCATGTTCGGGCGCGAGCTGACCATCGCCAGCGCCAATGGGCTCAGTCTCGGCCTCCTGATCGGCGTCGCGGTCGGGCTGATCTACGCCTATCCGTTGCTCGGCCTGACGATCGCGCTCGCCATGCTGATCAACAATCTCGTCGCAGGCTTGGCCGGCATCCTGATCCCGATCACGCTCGACCGGCTGCGAGTCGATCCGGCGGTGTCGTCGGCGGTGTTCGTGACCACCGCGACCGACGTCATGGGGTTCTTCAGCTTTTTGGGTCTGGCGACGCTCTTCCATTTGGGCGGTTGAACCGACGCGCCTCCGCCCCACCTGAGAGGCCATGCTTCACCTGACCAAAGTCGCGGTTGGCTGCGCCACGGCCGAGGCGCTGCGCGCGCGAATCTCCGGGCGAGCGGACAGCGGCGTGGTGCGCATCACGACGCGGTACCGACCGACGCGGCACACCGAGATGATCGGCGGATCCTTGTTCTGGATCATCAAACACCGGCTCGTCGGGCGTCAGGAAATCCTGGGCTTTGCCGAAAGCGAGGACCGGCGCTGCCTGATCGAGCTCGATTCGCACCTGATCGCCGTTCAGCCCCATCCGCGCCGCGCGCACCAAGGCTGGCGATATCTGACTCCGTCGGATGCGCCCAAGGATATGGGCGGCGGCTCCGGTCTCGCCGATTTGCCGCCGCAGTTGCTTGAAGAGCTGAGCGCGCTGGCGCTCGTCTAGTCTTCCCAGGCGACTGGGCGCGGACGGGCGTTCTCGTCCAGCGCGACGAAGGTGAACAGCCCTTCGGTGACCTTGACCTGCTGAGCGCCCCGCGCGCGGTCGGCGATCACCTCGATGCGGATGCCCATCGAGGTACGGCCACGCTTTTCGACATGCGCGTAAACGGAGATGATGTCCTGCAGCAGGATCGGCGCGATGAAGGTCATCGCCTCGATCGCGACCGTCGCGGTCGGGCCCTTGGCGGTGCGTCCGGCGACGATGCCGCCGGCGATGTCCATCTGACTCAGCACCCAGCCGCCGAAGATATGCCCGTTCGAGTTGATGTCGCCGGGCCGGGGCGCGACGCGGAGAATGGGTTCACGCGAATCGATTGTCATCATCGTCTTCCGAATAATCCTGAATATGTTCGTCATGGCCGGTGCCGGCGCTCAGGAAGACCAGCCCCATCAGCGCCGCGGCCAGCAGCACTGAAAAAAAGATTCCGCCCGCGGTGAAAATCAGGAAGAGCAGCGGCACCGGTCCCTGGAGTAGCCACAGAATGCCCAGGCCCGTCGCTGTCGCGACCAGCGCCGCCAGCGCCATCCATGCCATCAGCCGCTTGAAGCGCCCCCAGGCGAATCGGGCATAGTCCGGGTCGGACAGGCTGGGCTTGGGTTCGGCCATCGCCTTTCCCCTTGCGGGAAACGGACCGAACATCAATGCTGCTCGTTCACCCAACCAGGGAGTCGAACCATGACGATCGCGGCGATTCTGAAGGGACGGGAAGGGAGAGTGATCAGCGTCGGGCCGGACACGAGCGTGTCGGACGCGATCGCCCTGCTTGCGGAAAAGCGAATCGGTGCGCTTCCCGTGTTGGACAACGGCCGCGTGCTCGGCATCTTCTCGGAGCGCGACGTGGTCTACTGCCTCGCCTCCGGCGGCGCAGCGGCGCTCGACAGGCGAGTCGCCGACGTGATGACGGCGCCGGCGCACACGGTCAGCCCGAATCAGGGCGTTCTCTCAGCGCTGTCGCTGATGACTCAGCGCCGATTCCGGCATCTGCCGGTCACCGAATCGGATTCGCTGGTCGGATTCGTGTCGATCGGCGACCTGGTGAAGTACCGGATCGACAAGATCGAAGCCGAAGCGGAAGCGCTGCGCGAATATATTCAGACCGCCTGATCGGGCGGCGGAATCACGACCCAATGCACGCATACGCGCACGCGACATATAGAGTGGGCCGTGTAGGACGCTCTCAATCGCTCATATCCGGCCGTGAACGGGGTCTGGAACGTCGATCCGGAAGTCCGTCACAAAAAATGCAAAAAGGCTGTTGACGGGGGAAAACGCCCCACATATATGCCCTCTCACCGCAGCGACGCGGGCCGCACGGCCCCCACTGATGCGGTCGCAAAAAAGCAGGACGCCCGGCTACCCCGGTAAAAAGGGGAAGCCACACGGCGTCCCTGTTTTTGGCTCTTTGACATTGTTGATGCAAGATGAAGGGACATGTGGGCGGCGGCCCCGGGTCCGGCAGCTCAAGGTGCCGGGTGCTCGGAAAAACCAAGCCGTTCCATAGATCTTCTGTTCGAGGCTTCGGTCTTGGCAGACGGTCTTACATGTCCTTCACGTTTCCATACGTGATATATGTGCAGGAACGGCTCCTTGAAATGAGCGTGTTCGTCGTGGGACTATTCCTCCCGCGTCGGATGCGGACATCAAACTTGAGAGTTTGATCCTGGCTCAGAACGAACGCTGGCGGCATGCCTAACACATGCAAGTCGAACGAGACCTTCGGGTCTAGTGGCGCACGGGTGCGTAACGCGTGGGAATCTGCCTTTCGGTTCGGAATAACTCGGGGAAACCCGTGCTAATACCGGATGATGTCGCAAGACCAAAGATTTATCGCCGAAAGATGAGCCCGCGTAGGATTAGCTAGTTGGTGAGGTAAAGGCTCACCAAGGCGACGATCCTTAGCTGGTCTGAGAGGATGATCAGCCACACTGGGACTGAGACACGGCCCAGACTCCTACGGGAGGCAGCAGTGGGGAATATTGG